>JADJCU010000009.1 GCA_016703065.1 bacterium | reverse complement strand
TGATTCAGTTGACATTGTGACCTCTCCAGCGGCGGGAGGCAAAAACATACGCTTAGTTGCCGCACAATCCCACAATCCACACGAGGACAAAAGAACGATGAACGCAAAAGTGCGAGCCGCGATCTTCCGCCTTCTGGAGGCGCGGAAGGCCGAGAAGGAGCGCTCGAATCGGATCCTCGAAGCGGACGACGCAAGCGCCCTCACCGTCGCCGTAGAGGAACTCAAGAAGGAAGCCGACGCCATGCAGGGGCAGTCCGGCATGGAGAGAGCTGTGCTGCTTGCCAAAGAAGCCATTTCCGCGCTGCAATCGGGCAATGCGGACAGTGCGCTCGCCGCTTTGCAGAAGTTGCTTGACTTGCAGCCGGAGACATCGCCACAGAACGAACCGAAAGGGCAACAGCAACAGGCGAACGTGCCTGCAGCACAGGCTTCGGACATGCCGAAGGAACCGGCAGGCGCGAACGGCGGCAGCACCGGAACGCCTGACCAGATGTTGAAGCTGAAGGAAGAAGTCGAAACGCTGAAGACTGAGCTTGATCAGGACAAGTCCGTCAAGCTGATTGAAGCGAGCAACCTTCCGGACGCCTCGAAAGAGCACCTGAAGGAAAGCGTGCGGAATCGCAACTTGACGAGTCAGCGCGTGCGCGAAGCAATTCAAGCCGAACAGAAATATCTCGAACGGCTCGGTGTCGGCAATCCGCAGAACGTGCAGTTTCGTGAGGCCGGGCGCGAGGATGTCATTCTCGCTGTGGACGGGTTCTTCGACAACGCCGACCTGAAAGACGACAAGGGGCGCGTCGTTCGCCGGTTCCGTAGCATCCGTGAAGCGGCTATTCGCGGCTTCGGCGTTTCACACGACGTGGCACAGAACGCCGACCGGCTACTGGGAATGCTCTGCCGCAATTCGTATGCGTCTTCCGTGCGTTTGGCCGAGAGTATGACTACGACGACGTTCGATCAGGTCTTCGGCGACGCACTTCATCGGAAACTGATGAAGGAATACCAGCTTCCCCTGTGGAACGACTGGCAGAACATCGTGGAAATCGTGGACGACATCACTGACTTCCGCGATCACAACTTCGTGCGACTCGGATATTGGGGCGAACTGCCTGATGTTGATCCGGACGGCGGCACGTTCCCGGATCTGCCCGATCTTGCCGATGAGCAGGTCGCGTTGAATGTGACCACCAAGGGCGGAATCTTCTCGATCACTCGCAAGATGGTCGTGAACGACGACATGCGCGCCATTCGGCTATTGCCGGTGCGCGCGGGTCGCGCCTTGAAGATGCGCATCTATCGCGGTGTGTTCGGTGCGCTGATCAACAACACCGTGTGCGGATACGACAGCACCGCTCTTCTTCACGCCAACCACGCCAATCGCGCAGGTGGCTCGGACACATTGTCAGCACCTGCGCTGAATGCCGCCCGCTCGAAGATGTTTATGCAGAAGGCCGCTCTTTCCGATGCCACCGAGCCCGAATACCTTGGAGAAGCCAACACGCCACGTTGGCTGATCGTCCACCCGGACAATGAGCAGATCGCGCTTGCGCTGACGAAGTCGGTCGCAGCGGTACAGCTCGCACAAGCGGCGGGCGGCTATGCGGTGAATCAGTACCTGGCGGCCAACACGGTTCCGAATCTCCATCAGAATACGATGGACTACATTCTTTGTCCGCGTGTTCCCAATGCCGCCTACTGGTGGACGCTTGCCGATCCGTCGTACGTTCCGGCAATCGAAACCCGTGGATCATCGCGGCGTGTACGGTTACATCGGCTAACAGTCTTCGGTTTTCGCGGGGGCCGGGTTCTTGAAGCGAGCCCGCCCCCGCAGCCGAAACCAATCTACAACAAGAAGGAACAACCACAATGGGAAAGACTCGATATAGCGACATTCCCGGCCCGATTCCGTTCATCGCACGTTCCCGCGCTTACATGCGGCGGCAACCGCGACGGAGGAATGGCCGGTTTTCCGTGCGCCTTTCGCATGCACACTGAAGAAGCTCGACATCGTGCCGCAAGCCGCCGTCACTGGTGATAACACCAACCGCACGAACCTCAACATTCTGAACAAAGGCGCGTCCGGTTCCGGCACAACCGAGGTCGGCAATCTCGATCTCGCCACCGGGACAAACCTCACGGCATTCGACTCAACGAACCTACCACTCAACGCAACGTATGTGTCGGGCGTTGCGCTTGCCGAAGGAGATGTTGTTACGATCCAGCATGAGAAGGCCGCCAGCCCGTGCTCGTGCCGGAATGCTCGTGCACGTCGAAGTCAACCCGGCGTAACCCACCATGCCGACCATTCTCAAGGTCGAGAAGATCGCATGAGGCGTCGTGCCGAATGACGGCCAGACCAGCTACAATTGCCGCCCGGTCAATCTGAGCGGTATTGCTGTTGGCAACAGTCCGATGTACTACGCCATTGGCTCTAATGCTGTCCATCTGGTACATTCAGTGGCACGTTGAACGGTGCGTTGAGGAAGCCGATCTCGCGGACAGTACACGACGCTTCATCGTTGACAGCACACTGTTCTCCGCTACAGGCGCGGCAGTCAGCGCAAGGCAGTTGAAGAGCTTTTACTACCTCGGCCACGCCGACCGTGACACCATGGCAACAGGCAGTGCTTTCGCGTGCATCGGGTGCGGGAACGGCAATCACCGTTGACGTCTGGGCGGTATGGATGGAGGAAGTTTGATGAGTCACACGCCATTCCTCCCGTGCCTTTGACGAGGTCGCGAAACCCTTTCTGAAGGAATTTCGAAGAGTGGCGACGATGTCGGTGAATCGTTGAAACTCGATGTGACGACCGTCGTGCTATATACCAACGCGAGTTCCTGTGAATCCGGGCCGCGATTCTGAAATTGACCTCCAAACCAGTCCGGACGGTGTGAAGTGGTACAGCCCGGATCTGATATTACGATCAACACCACTACGTTGAACGGCAGAACAGTTGCGCAGAACTGCGGTCAGACCGTGCGCGTCGTAACTCAGTACAGCGGCACAGGCAAGTTGACGATTGACGCCTTGGCACTTGAGGGGATCCCGAGGTGAGCGCTCGCTCGAGCAAGCAGTTTCACTTGACTTCGTTGCAAGTCTTCTTGGACAAAGAAGAGCAGGCAGTCTCCGATGTCCTCGATACGTCCCGCTTCAATTCCTTGACGGCCGGTTTTACTTCCGACCAGACCATTAGCCCTGATCGCGCGATGATCGTCATCGAGCAGTCTGCGGACGGGACAGACTTGGTTTGAGGCGAAGCGGGCGAACGTGGACATGATTCAGAACCCGGTTCCGGTGGACAACTCGTTTCAAGTTGTCTATTCGCCGATCATGAAGTTCGCGCGTGTTCGCATCGTCAATACGGTGAGTGACTTTGCGTTTACAGTACTCTCCGCATGGGCTGAGGCGAAGACGTGAGCCGCTTGTTCGAAGCCCTGTCAAACGAGGTTCGTGGTCTCATCAAAGACAGCGACGGCTACGTCTCGGAAGACGAACTTGCGGCGTCGGTTCGCCGTGGGATCGCGAGACTTGCCGAAGCTCGACCACGCCGAATTATCAGTGACTTCACCGGCAACGGCAGCACGAAAGTTTTCACGCTTGCCGAATACCTTTGAGACCGGATTCAGCGATGTCGTGAAAGTGTTGTACCCGTTCGATGCAAGTGCAGTTGATCTGCCCGAAGACATCGAACTTGCGCGGTTGTCGGTGGTTGACGTCGGCGACGGGACATTTAAGCTGCGACTCGACTTCGTACCGGCGAACAGCAAGAAAGTGCGTGTTGTATTCACCGCGCACCATGCAGTTGACGATCTGAGCAGCACAATCCGGACAGCCGACGACGAGGATGCCGTGATCCACTGGGCGGCGGCGGAGTGCTTGCGCCTCATGGCCGCGAAAGCAATTGGCGTCGGTGACTCCCTACTCGGTGCGGATACCGTTAGCTATCAGTCCCGCTCCAGCCAATACAAGAGTCTGGCGGACCTCTACGAAGAGAAATCCGGACTCAAATTGATTCCGGGCTTTGTGTTCAACCGCGTGACCGTCACGACGAACGAAGGTCTCCCCTACTTGACGCACTGAGGTAGTCGTGGCTCAACAGCCGCTCAGGATTGACATCATCATCCGGCCACCGATTGACTCTGTGGTGCCGGTGGACCTTCAGGACTATGCGGGCCGCCAACTGGAAATAGCCATCTGAAATCGTCACAGTTGTGCACGGCGAAGTTGTGAAGCGAACGCCGCATGCGTTCGGTATTCTGCGCGCCTCGATCCTGCCGGATACGCTGGTCGAGAGGTTCTTCGATCACCGGCTATGGTATCAACAGCACTTCCGTATGCAGTGCCGGTAGAATACGGCAGCAAACCGCATTGGGCACCCATTGGGCCCCTGATGCTTTGGGCGCAACGAAAACACGGGGACTATCGGATTGCGTTCATTGCGCAGAAGGCTATTGCCAAGCGCGGCACGAAAGCACACCGGATGTTCCAAGATGGATTTGAAGCTGCTCTCGAATATGTCAATCGAGATCTTTGAGACTAGCTTGGAGACAAGATCGAAAAGCGCTGGAAGAGTGGCTCCTGATGCCCGCAGCCTATCTCGACCTCGCCAATCAGATCACTTCTCGCCTTGCTGCGGTGCCGAACGTCGGTCGCGTGCATCACTATCAGCGCAACCTCAACGCGCTCGAAACCGTCAAGGCGGAGTTCTTTGATCACAACCTCGGTCGAATCGCCGCTTGACATGTTCCCGAGATCGTTCACTGACACGCAGTCCAGCAACATCGAGAACACCCGATTCTCCACGTGGGTTCTGCGCGGCTACATGAGTGTCGAGGATTCGCAAGCAACCGAGGTGCTGTTTCAGCAAGTGATTGACAACATCTGCGAGGCATTCAGACCGCAAGACGACTTGGGCGATACCGTTGAACTGATTCAGCCGGTACAGGCGCGCACCATCGGCTACAGCATGCTCGGCAAGCCCGACTCCGGCATCCTCTGCCACTCCGCTGAGCTCGTGTTGCAAGTGCAGGAATTCTACCAGAACTGACGAGGAACCAATGGCCGTAGGAACAGCCACCGGATACTCGGAATCATGGGTGCGGTGAAGGAATCTACCTTCCGCACCCCTGTCAATATCAACACGCGGATCCCGGTTATCTCGGAAAGCATCAGCGATACGATCAAGATGATCGAGCAGGAGACGCTGATGGGCTATCCGGGCCGGGACATCCTCGATGCTGGCCCGATATCTGTCACTGGTTCCGTAGACACCGAAGTGCGCTTCACAACGGCGAACAGCGGTCGCACGATCTTCTTCGGAAACGACTTGCTCGTTGCGCTCGCGATGGGCGCATGCACGTGGCACGCCGGGTCCAGCACGAACATCCTCAAGCTGAACGACGATCAGGACAAGTTTGGCACTATTGCCATTCACAAGAAGATCGCGATCTGGGAATTCGTGTCGTGCTTCTTCAAGGGCTTCAAGTTCAGTGGCAAGGCGGGTGAAATCTGGAAGACCTCGTTCGATGCTGTGGCTTACAAAGTGACGCGCGGCGATCCGTCCAGTGGCGGCCAGCAGAACAAGCAGGCGCAATTCGACGCGCTGAATATCACGGCAGGCAAGCGCGCGCTTTTCGGTGACAGCACGTTTCAGCTTGCTCCTACGGGCACAACACGGCCATGGATGAACAACGCATCGGGTCGGTCTCGGCGAGTTCAGCCTGAACTACGACAGCGGCCTCACCGACCCGGAATTCAGTACTCCTGACGCCGCAGGAAGCCACAGCGACGCGAGCCTGACCATTCAGCCGGTACGAGGCGGCTTCCGCAAAGCCGAATTGGAATTCACATTGCCTCGTTATCAAGACCTCAGCGGCGGTGCGTATCTGTGGGGCTCGCAACTACTGGCGTGGAAGGACGCGCAGACCTTTCCGCTGCAGCTCGTCGGAATCATTCAGCCGAGCGGAGACAGCACGCGAATCGTCAAGGCGATGTGTCCGTATCTCCTCATCACCTCGATAGACGCCGCTATTGGTGGCCCTGCACCGGCTTCGATGAAGGTGAAAGCCTCATTGCTTCGTGGCGCGGGACGAAACACGGTGGTCACTGACGCGGCGGGTTCCTCGATTGCCGAGGAGTTCCAGTTGGAATTCAAGAACAGCAACAACACGTCGGCAGAGTACGGTCGCAATGCCGCGATCTTCTAAGGAGTAACTATGCCAGGCGTCGCGCTAGGATACAATTCCAAGGCGGCTCTCCGGATTCGCAGTCGCATCAACAAGAATGACGACGTTTGGAACGCCAATGCCGAACCGTTCTGGATTCTGGGCAAGCATCATCAGCTTGGCTTGAAAGCGAGAGTATCGCGGAGGAACTGAAGCACCTTGCCGACGAATCGCTGACCGGTAAGGCGGGTTTCGACACGCTCGATTTGGTGTCCATGCTGTCAGGCGGAAGCCTCAATGTGAACGGTTTCTTCTGCGGTCTTGACCAGTTGCTCGCCATGGCGTTGGGCTATGAACGGATCCGCACCGACGCCGCTTACGAATCGCCGTCGTTTGACAAAGCCTTCAACAACACTGTTAAGACCGGCACGACGACCACCGGTTGCACGGCAACCCGCATCATCGCGAGCACTTCGGTCTTTGCTGCGGGTGACGTTGGCAGCTACATCCGCCTTGAGAACGACGAGCGCCTCCTGCAATACGCTCGATCAAGTCCGCCGCATTACCAACTATGTGAGCGGCACAACGGTTGACGTCGCCCCTGCTTTGGATACGGGCGGCGGTGCCGGGTGGTACAGCTTCGGCGCGGTGCCCGGTGCGGGAATCAGTTTCCGCGTGGCGCGAGTGTTCACGCACACGTTCGAAGTCTCGCGGAATCTTCACGCCGAGCCGTTCACCGATCTTGGAATCGGCGCCAGCAACTGGGCGAACGCCGAAAACACGGCCAACCGTTGGATTGCCCGGGAGGCGACGCTCTCCATTTGGAAGAACATCGCCTACTGGACGTTCCTGCCGGTGATGATCAAAACCTTGACGTTGAAGCTCGACGCCAATGCTCTGAAAGTCGCGGCGGAATTCGCTTCTCGCGCTTTCAACAACGGCAACGAGGACGGACAGAACCACACGCTGTGGGGATTCTGCCCGATACCTGCCTTCGTCAAGGAGCGGGCGCTGTTCGGTGACTTCTCTTTCAGCCTTGACCCATTTAGCACGTCGGCGTGGCCAGAAACCAAGTTCCCGATCTCAGCTTTTGAGATCGCCATTGACAACTTCGCTTGAAACCGATACGATCACCGTGGGCAACATCGTCCGCGATCGAACCTGTTCGCGGGGGTTTCCGCAAGATCACTGGTTCGATCGCACTGCCTCGCTACAAGGATCAGTATCTCGAAGACTACTGTCGTTACCAGAACGACCTCATGGGCGCGCTGAAGGCGACGGGAGGACTGAACCTCGTGGACTCCGGCGGCACGGTCAACCACGAACTACGACTCTTTCTACGCCGTCTGAAACTGACCAAGCAGGACACGCCCGTCAGTGGCCCCGCTCCGCTCTCGCAGAAGTACACCTTTCAGTGCTTACAGCCGACGGCGGGCAACAGCTTCAACATGCCGACACCCAGCACGGGTATGGAAAACGGCGAGATCATCATCCAAACCGTGAACCAGAATCCTTACAACGCTTTTTATGAATCAATGTCAGGAGTGACATGCATAACGGACTAACGCTCGTTCAGGGCAAGAAGGAACACTGCTACGAACTTGACAACGGCGCGCGCATCTTCTACCGTCAGATTCCGCTGCCTATCTTCGTGGAACCTCGTGCGCACGAATCTGATTGACGACCGCACGGGCAAGACCGACTGGCAGCAAGGTCGCTGAGAAAGGCGCGCTGTACGCGATCAGTCGCTGGGAAAACGTCTTTGACGAGGACGGCACGACCCCCGCCGAGTGCAGCGACGAGAACAAGCCTGATGCTGCCGGTGCAGATCATGGGCGCGATCTTCGGCAAGGCAATTGAGCACTTGCCGACCAACGCTGACGAGGCCAAGCAGTACGCGCAGGAACTGACCAGGCGAGGACGCCGCTGACCCTTTAGCGATAACGGAGAGCGCGCCGAAAGCATAAAGCGCGGCGGGCGGCTTCAGCAGTTCGTTGAGCTTCAGTGCGCGTTTCAGTGGAACTACTGCCCAAACTGTTACGATAGCTACCGCGAAGACGGGCGGCTGCCACCGTGTATGGCGAACTCCGACGGGCTCTGCAAATACACGCTGGAGCCGCCGTTTTTTCTTCCTGAAAGCGAGCGGCCTGCGGGGATGTGTTTCAGGACGTGATCAGCTATTCGGGACCGGACACTCTGAAGCTCCCGGACTGGACAAACTGGATTGGGTGATCAATCATCGCATGTTGCGCGAAATGCTTGGCGAAGACCGCTCCTATCAACTCATCGAAACGGTGCGGTACATCGCAAGCGTGATCCGTCAAGACCTTCATTTCCAAGCGACAGACTGAATCGTGAGCGACAAGACCCTCGGTATCGTACTTAAAGCTACGGCTGACGTTCAGAAGGCAGTTGATGAAACGCGCCAGCAGATGGCGCGTGTCGCACAAAGTGCGAAATGCCGCTGCCGCCTCCAGAACACGGCGGCCTTTGCGCGTTCAGGTGCCGCTGTCCAAGAGTCGCTCCAGAATGTCAGTGCAAAGGGTCGAATTGCGTTTCAAGCAATCGGATCCGCCCCGGCGCAAGCAGGATCAACTTTGGGGCCACTGACCACTGGGATTAACTCTGTGTTCGCGGCAATGGCAGCAGGCGGGCCTGTGATGATCGCGGTGACCGCCGCCTTCACGGTTCGGTCCTCATTCCTGTCGAAGGTCAGTCAGCGTGCGCAAGAAGCTGCGCAACGGCACAAGGAACTGCAGCAGTCGCTGGAGAAAACGAGTACTGCAACGCTCAAATTCTATGACGATCTGTCGAAGCTGCAAGGCGGTTTAGACCAGACGCAACTCCGGCTTCGGGAATATCAGCGTCAACTCGGCGACGGTATGGTCGCGATCTTCAATGTGACCACTGGACAATGGGAACGCATTTCAGCCGCAGCCGCGCAGACCGTTGGGGACACGATTGACAACGTGAACCTGACGCACCGCACCATTGAGCAGATTTCCGGAGAAACTCGTGGCGCAGAGTACTACAAGAATGCCATTGCCGATATCAATGCAGCTTTAAGAGAGACCACTGACGTAGTCACGCGAGCAAACCTGCAGCGCGAACTTGACGGGGAATGCGAGCGGCAGGAGCTTCAGAATCCGGGTCCTGTTGCAGGCTCACTGGGCGATATTCGCAAGGCGATGCAAGATCAGGTTGTCACGCTTGTGGAGCTCGAACGCAAGGCGCAGGTCGCTACTGAGTTCGTGAAGAGCACAGACATCGCGGTTCGCGCCTTTGGACTTGAGCAGCTGACGGAGAACAACAATCAGATAAGCGAACTTGGCCGGGTCGCTGAAGGCATCAAGCCCGAAAGGGAACTCGCAGGGAGGCCACGAGGCAGGCGCGAACGCTCGGAAGAAGAAGATGCGGCCAACGCAAGGAGACATGCGGCGGCACTGCAATCAGACTGGGAACGGTCACTGATACGGCAAGGGGTGGATGCGCACGTCGCCGCTGAGATCGCCAAGACATCATCGTCGCGTGAACAGGCGCAAGAGCGGTATGCGGAATTCCAACGGAATACGATTCTTTATGTCGGTGACCGCCGGAATGCAGACCGCCTTCGCGACGGGGATGGAGAGTATCACTGACACGGAAATGACCGGCAAGGAGCGGCGCGAAGCCATTTGGACTAGCTTCAAGCAGACTGCAATTCGGCAGATAACTGACGTGGTCGCCAAACACCTTTGGGGCGAAATGGCGAAACGGGCGGCCATGATTGCGACAGGTCTGGTGCAGAAGTCTTCGGCAGCTTCCGGTTCGGCAGCGGAGATCACAGCTATCATCGCGACCATCGGCAAGACTGTGGGGCTGATCGCGGCAAAGGTGTACAGCTTCTATGCAGGTTTCGGCCCGTTCGGAATTCCGCTCGCCGCCGCGACCATCGCGGCAATTCTCGGGGCCGTTCGCGCGATCAAGTTTCAGACGGGCGGTGTCGTGCCGGATCAGGCAGAGGTGACCATGTGCCTGCAATGCTTGAGCCCGGCGAATTCGTGGTCAATCGCGGAGCTACTGAGAAGTATCGCACGCCTTGAGCAGATCAATTCCGGTCAGAAAGGCAGTTGGTTGATTGCGCAAAGCTCGCCGCTGGTGGAATCGTCCGGCGGAACGTGGCAACGACACCCGCTGAGTATGCGTATGCGAACCGCGTGGCACGAACGGAAGCTCAGGTTGCTCAGGCTTTCGCGTCAGGCGGCGGTGCACTCTCACCTGTCGAGCAAAACAACGTCAACATGACCGTTCATCTTGACCGAGACGCCGACGAACGCGACGTGTCACGCGTCAAGCACCTCATGGACACATGGGTTGTGGAAGCAGTTGAAGCAGCCATTGATCGAGGCGCATTCCGCAAGAGGTTTGCATTCGCATGATCTTCACCTACAGCGCAACAACGGTCACACTGCCCGCGAACAAGTTCAACAACCAATATCCGGGCTTCAAGCATCAGGTGGATACGCTGACCGCTTCAGATGGCCAAGTTGTGACCTATGCGGGCGCGTTCGCAGAGACCTTCGTCAATGTCAGACTGCATCTCAAGAATCAGTCAGCGTTCCGCATTGCGCCCGTTCTTCATGAGCACTGTTTACTGGTCTGCCCTCGAATTTCAAGTGACACCCGACATCGGCATTGATCTCGGCAATGGAGCGAACCAGCCGCTCTATGTGCGACTGTGGCAGGACACGTATGCAGAGGTTCCGATTGCGTACGGCATTTGGGAAGTGGCTTTTGTTCTGCGTGGCCTTGTGCCGCCGGGAGGGCCATAAGTGGCGCGGTCACTTTCATCGAACGTCTCGACCGGAATCCAGGGCGGCGATGTTCCGATCTGGCTAATCAAAGTCACGGCACGGAAGAAGAGCGACGGCACCACCGTTGACTTCAAGTGGTGCACGTCGGCGGACAGCGGAATCTGCGAGTTCACGACCGGCCGTATCGCCGAAGGCGGACTGAGACCGATCAAGTTCCGCTGCGACGTGACCTACGGTGGCAATATTGCCGACGTGGATCCGTGGGGTTTCGACCTGCTCAACGGCGATGCTTACTGGTACAACACGCTCGTCGGCTATCAGTTCGAGAACAGGCCGGTGGAACTCCGTCTCATCTACCGGGGAGTAGCGGGCGTCTCATGGGCGAACGCGGCGAAGATATTCACTGGCTATACGGAAGACATTGACGTCACGCCGACGAAGATCAGTTTCAAGTGCGTTGGCAGTTGGCACGCCGTGCATCGCGAGATTCCAAAGGAACTGCTTGCCGGAATCAGCTCCATTGAACTCATCAAAGGAAAGCAGGGCATTCCGAAGCAGCTCGTCTATGGTAGCTTCGACTACAGGCGGATCAACCGGGACGGCATGGCCTACTATCCGGATACGCTGTACAACTACACCGGGCTGCGGGACGTTTGCAAGTTTGCGCTGGTCTCCAATAAGGAACTTCTACGCTGATCACGAATTGCACACGCCACACCTGGGCTATTCGGAAATCATCGGTGACGAGGCAACCATTCTCTTCTTTAAGAACGAGCCTGTCGTCAATGGCGTCGTGGAAACACGAGCAAAGACCAGCATATCAACTGACTACTTTCATGGTGAAAACGGCTATCACGGCCAATCGATCAATAGACTGTTCCACGTAGATAATCTCCGACATGTACCGGAGGTTGACTCAGCGCACAGTTCAGTTCAGAATCCGACGAACTGCACCGACGAAGACATCACCAACTATGCAACGTTCACGCAGGCTGGGTCCAGCACAAATTGCCTGAAGCTCTGTTTTCCGCGAGAAAAGCGGTATGGGCGGTGCAGTGGGTGAACATATTGATCACAGCACGCGTGACGGAGATGACATGCTGAACTACGAAATCAGCATGACCGGCAAGACAACCATCACCGGATCTGTGTCCTCGTGGGGATCGAGCAATTATCACTTCGTCAACATGAGTTCGTGGAATAACGACCCTGCTGGTAGTGATCCGAATGTGCTCGGTGCGGATGTGGTTGTGAAGCTCTGGGGAACGCAAGTAGGCGGCGCGTTCGGTAACATCCACGTGCATCACATCGCACTAAACAACCAGCGGTATGCGACGGGCAGTCAAGACGGACGACGCGCGGAATCCGGAGAAGGTTTCGCGTGTGTGAAGGGCCGCAAGTTCAACGCATGGATTGACGCTCCGAATCACTCGAATAGCCTCAACGCCGGTGATTTAATTCAGAACCCGGCTTACATCGTCGAATCACTTCTGTTGACGAGTGTCACCTGACACCGGCGAACCTGTCTCGCGCGATAAACTTCAATAGCGCAGCAGGACTGTTCTGCTATCACGACGATCTGCTCGCGATGGCGACCGGGAAGTTCACGTTCGCCTGCTGGGTGATCTGCCTCGGTCCGCACCGGCGTCAGTGTGCCCCTGATCCGAAAGACGCTTGGGACTATCGCTGGGCCGTACCAATGGGCGATTGGTTCGGACCGAAGGCCGTTTGCCTCTATCTGGCAACGGAAGCTCGCAGACGAGCTATTCACGGCAACAAACGCCATCCCACTTGCGACTTGGACTCACATTGCAGTCGTGTTCGATGGCGCGACAGTTTATCACTATCTGAACGGCAGCCTGAACGGATCGCTGTCCGTTTCACAACTGGTTGCCGATGGTGGCTTGTGATTTCTGGATCGGATTCAACGGATCCGTGTACGCGAATTGCCGCATGGACGAGCTGAAGGTCTGGGGCACTTCCAAGAATGGCACGGATATCGCCAACGACTACAACAGCAACAGCGGCGTGTTCGGGCAGCCGGAGGCAGATCTGATCCTGCTGTTCCATTTCGATGAAGGACAAGGCCGCGACATCCGTGACTGGTCGGAATCTGGGTTGCGCTTGGTCTGTCTCCGGCCAGCGGAGCAAGTTGGGTCACTGGAAGGTCAACTCACCGCAGAACGTGCATGAATCCAGCTTCGACTCATGTGCATCGGCGCGAAGCGGCTGGAACTTCGCGGGAACGGTCGCTGAGTTTCGCAACAGCCGCGACATCATTAAGGACATTTGCTACGAAGCCGGATTCGCTTACATGACTCGCTCGGATGGACTGGAAGGCCTTGCCCGAATCGAGCCGACCACGTCAATGGGAACGATTGTCACAAAGCGATATCCTCATGGATCGCAGCGGAAAGAAGTCCACGCTGTCCATTGGCCGAGCCAAGCAACAAGACGTGTTCAACGAATTCGTCTTGAAGTACCGCAACATCGGCGGCGAATTCGACGGCGTACGCTACGTGATCAACCCGATGGCCGGGTAGTACTCCGACCGCTGCAGCAACCTATCCACCGAGGGAGACACCTACTGGCAGAAGTGCCGCAACTGCTTCACCGAGATCAACACCGTCCGGCGGTGGGTGTACGAGGCAAAGTGGATCCGAGAAGATGCGACTGCCGAGGCCTTCTTGAAATTCATGATCGCACGACTTTCGCGTCGCCCGTGGACAGTGAAGTTTGAGACATCGTTCGAGCGGCTTGCCGATGAAATTCTCGACAACTGGAAGATCAACGTGAGCGATCTGCCGACCGGAATTCGCGGTATCGTTCACTTCAAACTCACCGAACAGACGATTGACCCCGGCACGAATCGCATCAGCGAGACGTGGGTTGACGTCGGCACGTAGGAGGTCGCACATGGAACGAGCATTCGGAACCGAACTGGTTATCTTTGGCGCGGTCATTACCGTGCTCTGGTCAATCACCGTGCTGCTTGCCACCGCGTGGGCGCGCACGTCATGCGTCAGCTGGAGAGCATCAATGAACAACCGGCGACGTTCTGCAGCGCCTGGTGCGAGTGGAAACCAATGCCGAATCCAGCGGCAGGCCTGACCGAAGCCCGTGACAGCCTCAAAACTCTGCATGCCGCGCATTGACAAACTGGTCAACTCAACTGAAAAGAGGTGATCCATGCTCAAGAAGCTTTGGCAGGTATGCGACGGCAAGAAGCTGTGGACAGCGGTCTCAATCGCCATCGGTTACGGCGTGGGTGTCGCGCGAGCCAAGTATCCGTATCTGCCTTGGGACGAAGTCATCATTCCCATACTCTTGTCGCTCGGCGTGATTGGGGCCGGGCACAAGGTTGTCAAGGCCCAATCACAGAAGTAGGAGAAGATCGCATGGCAAAGAACATCCTTGACTCCCTGCTGCCGCTGATTCTGCCCTTGATCGCAGAATACGCCGACGGAGCGATTCCCGAGGCGCCGAAGCGGTGGCTGTACGTCCAGATTGTCTCTGGGCTCCGAAGGCCAAGCCTGGGTCCAGAAGACGCAAAAGAGTTCTGGACGACGCGGCGTGGGCGGCATTCTCGCTGAGGCGCAGCAGGAGTTCACCGAAGCGGGTCTGGCGGACTTGCCGGAGAAGCCGACGGCTTCGTCAAATTCGCTGCCTGAGCCGACGCACAGTCAACTCGAAATCGCCCGGCACACACCCGGCGGTTCGTTTTCTACCGTTTCCACGGAGGTGCTACTGACCCGGTTTCTGACAGGTGGACTTCCGGGTAGTATCTTGTGATCATGCATGATCAGCCCGTCACCCGCGACCTTCAGAGAATTCCGGCGCCACCGTAACTGGCTGAGACTTCGCCCAACGTCTTCGAATGCTGCATCGAGAACCCGTGCTGGCCCACGAAGATCGAATTGACTGAAGTTGGTGCCTTGTTTACGTTCCGGAAAGGACACAGGCGATTGGGCGTTCATGGCGGGGATAAGCCGCAGATGCCCGTGGTTCGCACCTGCATGTCGTCCCGCTGGACTCTTCTGGCGATTACGCAGGCAGTATCATGATGGACCTTCGGGTTCAGGTGCTTCCTCCGGGTCAACCCAAACCCGAGAAGGAGCCTCCGCCACCCCCTTGGGCCTCACATGAGCATTCCGCTTCTCCTGCCGGACGAGATCATGAGACTGCCCCGGCCACCTGATTGGCCCGACCTTGATCCTCCCGAATAATTCAGCCGCCTCGTTGGGCGGCTGTTCTGTTTTCTACCGTAGAAGAAATGTCGCTCTTTTTTGCTAAATATTGAACTTAGGAGGCATCAGGAGAAACAAAAACAGGCACGTAAGTGCCTGTTTTATCAAGTCGGGGCGACTGGATTCGAACCAGCGACCCTCTGCTCCCAAAGCAGATGCGCTACCGGACTGCGCTACGCCCCGTTTACTTGGGAACCCTCAATTTAGCAGATGTAGACTGAGAAGCAAATCACGTGGGGTTCCTGCACTTCCCAAAAGCAACGACCCGCTCTCCAAGAAGCGGGTCGCTCTGCCCTTTTCACTGATGCCCATTCTGTTACTGCATGACCATCGACGCTCGATCCGATGTCTGCCGACGACTGGAGAATTGCGCCAACAGCTCGCGCAGTTGCGAATCACCATTCGATACTACGCCGCGCTCGGTCAAGAAGCCAAGTACGGTTTGATAGTCCTTGTTCGCAAGCCGGAGATAGCGCTTGACCGTGTTCTTCGAGAGATTAAACTCCCGGCCGTGCCGCGAATCCAGGCACCCGTCAAGAGGCTGCGATAGATCTTCTCGATCGTATCCCAATCCAGGCGGCTGTCCCAGAACGGTGTCCCCTTGAGCTCGCTGAAGGTGCGACCGCACGACTTGCAGATCAGCAGGCGTACTTGCTTGCGACCGTAGCGTGTGTACAAATTGATATTCCCTTTGCCCGTCTTGTCAAAGTCGGGGCAAGTTGGGTTCTGACAGGAGAAGTGGTCCAGGTTCATGTCTGACTCACCCGGTTCGTGGACTGCTTATTACCGTCTGGAGTATCGGCAATGTTCAGGCGAGTCTTGAATTTACCGGCAAAGATAATTTCTGGGGCAAATGCCCCACTTTCCACAGTAAGTTTATATTTTCAAATAACATATGCCAAAGTGACGGTGTCACACGCCGATTGCATTATTCGGTGCGTTTCGGTATTTTCGTTGCTTACAGGTTTGCCCCACCCTATTATCTACTTTGGCGTCACCTATCATGCAAGCCATTCAAAAAAGTTCTACGCAACCAGGTCTCACATACCTCTCCAACCACCCAGCCCCCGAGCCAACAACACCGCACGACGTAATTGTGAAGGTTAAAGCGGCGGGAATCTGTGGCACAGACGTTCACATCTACTCCTCAAAGGCCTCGCTGATGAACCGCATGGGACCGAAGCTCTCGTTGACGATTGGCCACGAGTTCTGCGGAACAATTGAATCGTTCGGGAAGGGCGTTGAGGGACTTGAAGTTGGTCAGTTCGTGTCGGCGGAAATGCACTGGACCTGTGGACAGTGCTACAACTGCCGGACGGGTAACGGACACTGGTGCCTGTCGCAGACCGTTGGCGGAATCGACCAGCCAGGCGCATTTGCCGATTATGTCAAGCTGCCTGCGTCGGCAATCGTTCCGCTGCCGGTTGACTTGCCGGTGCAGGTTGCAGCCTATTTGGACGCGATCGGGAATTCGGTCTATACAGCCCGTAGCGTTGACGTTGTCGGTAAAGACGTCGCCGTGCTGGGCGCAGGCCCTTTGGGCATTCTCGCCGTCGCGTTGGTGCGTCTGATGGGCGCAAAGAGAATCTACGTGACCGACATCTCCGACTACGTTTTGAAAGTCGCTAAAGATGAAGGCGCGGATTATGTCTTCAACGTCAAAGACGAGAAACAGCATCAGGAGTTCCTGAAGATGGTTGTCGCCGATCCCGCGAAACGCGGGTTGGACGCCGTGCTCGAAATGTCAGGCGCACCGTCAGCTTATTCGGACGCCTTCAAGGTGCTGCGCATGGGCGGCGACTTCTCGCTACTCGGCCTGCCCTCGGGTGACATGCCCGTCAACTTCTCCGCTGACGTTGTTATGAAAGGTCTGACCATTCATGGCATCTTCGGTCGGCGCATCTTCAATACGTGGGCTGATATGCTTGCATTGCTGCAAGGCGAGTTCCTCAAGACAGCGATGAACATCGTTACGCATCATTACGCGCTTAAGGACTGTGAAAAGGGATTCCAAACGAAACTTGCCGGTGAGGGACTCAAAGTAGTCTTCTATCCCGGCGGATTGCCGGACGCGCAATAAAGAGTGGTCAAACACGCATCACCGGCCAACACACCGGACGAGTTTCCCGAACCGCCTTAAGACCTTGGTGGCGAAGATTCGCCGCGCAATTCTGGGCGAAAGGCGAAATCCATTTGATCCGCACGTCTTCAAACACGTCCGCTGATCGCGTTCTTTGCATGGGTCGGAATGGGCGCGGACGGAATTTCTTCGGCCAACTACGGCCCCGAAGAGGCGTTCCACGCGCTGCAAGGCTTCGCGTTCCTGACTCCGATTCTCGCGCTCGTTATTGCAGCCGTGGTGCTGCTCATCTCGGCCAGCTATATTCAGGTCATCCAGCAGTTCCCGCCCGGGCATTTAATCCCGTGGAAGCTGTACGTCGGCCTGCTCGTTCTGCTCTTGATGACCATCATGAATCTTCGCGGCGTGCGGGAGTCCGTTGTGATCCTGACTCCAATTTTCATGATCTTCATCATCACGCATCTCGGGCTGGTTGTGTATGGTTTTGCCACGCACATCGGAGACCTCCCGGTGCGGACGGTGCAGGCCGCTGAAGAGGGTCGACAGGCCGTGAACCTGCTCGGCTGGGGCGCTGTGCTCAGCGTGTTCGTATCGGCTTTCAGCAAAGGCGCGGGTACCTTCACCGGAATCGAGGCGGTTTCCAACGGCTTATTGGCGCTTCGAGAGCCGCGAGTCAAGACCGGGATGCGGACCATGGCCTACATGGCCGTTACGCTTGCCGTGTTGGCCGCGCTCTTGCTGCTGAACTACTTCCTATTCGGCATCGAGCGCGTGGAAGGACAGACGTTGAATACTGTCCTGTTCTCACGCATTATGGGCGACTGGATGATCGGCGGTTGGCATGTCGGTCAAGCGCTAATCTGGTTCACCATCGGATCGGCCTCACTGCTCTTGCTCGTTGCCGCGCAAACAGGATTTATCGACGGTCCCAGAGTGCTGGGCAACATGGCCGTAGACTCCTGGCTGCCGCATCGATTGAGTCATTTGTCTGAAAGACTGGTTGCATCCAATGGCATCATCCTCATGGGGATTGCCGCAGGGCTGATGATGATTTATGCGCACGGCAGCACGACGATACTGGTCGCCCTGTACGCCATCAACGTGTTCATCACCTTCAGCCTGTCGCAATTGGGCATGACCAAATTGTGGTGGAACAAGCGCCGCGAGCTTAAGGGTTGGCTCGGCCACTTCGCGATAAACGGCACGGGATTCATTATTTGTTTCACGATGCTGATCGTCATGATTGACGTTAAGATGACAGACGGAGGCTGGCTCACGCTTCTCGTGACGGCAGGACTGGTTGCGCTTTGCCTTTACATCCGCGCACACTATCGAAGAGTGGAAGCAAAAGTCCGCGAATTGGACGACATTCTCGGCAATCTCTCTTTAGGGGAATCGCAGGTCAAGGTGGAGCCTCTGAAGCAGGGTGAACCGACCGCCGTGCTTCTCGTCCAGCGCTTCAGCGGTCAAGGTATTCACCTGCTTCTCTCCACCCAGCGTCTTTTCGGAGGGCGATTCAAGCAATTTATTTTCGTGTCGGTCGGCGCAATCGATTCAGGGCATTTCAAGGGAGCGGAAGAACTCGAAGCATTGCAAGATCAGATTGAAACCGAAGCTCAGAAGTACGTCACTCTGGCGCGCTCTTACGGATTGCGAGCCGAGGCGCGCACGAGCTGCGAGCTTGACTACGTTTCGGAAATTGAGCGCCTGTGTCTGAATATCCACGAGGAGTTCCCGAACAGCGTGTTCTTCGCTGCGCGCCTCCTGTTCTGGAAAGACACTTTCCTGACGCGAATCCTTCACAACGAAACTCCGATGACGCTGCAGCGCAGATTGATGTTCCACGGCCTGCAATTCGTCGTCCTCCCCGTTAGATTGCAATAGAACAGGTTTTTACATGTATAACGGTTTCAAAGATTTTCTCTCCGGCGAGTTAACCGGAATCCGGGAGTCCGGCCTTTTCAAGTCCGAGCGCATCATCGATTCGCCGCAAGGAGCGGAGATAAGAGTGCGCAATCGCGACGTCTTGAATTTCTGCGCCAACAACTACCTCGGGCTTGGGGATCATCCCAAGCTGATTGAAGCGGCAAGGCCGCGCTCGATGAGCGCGGCTATGGACTGTCGTCGGTGCGCTTCATTGCGGCACCAGGATATTCACAAGAAGCTCGAGAACAAACTTGGCGAAGTTCGTTGGCATGGACGACGCGATTCTCTTCCTTCCTGTTTTGACGCCAATGGCGGTCTGTTTGAGACGCTATTAAAGGAAGAAGACGTAATTATCACCGACGCGCTGAACCATGCCTCGATCATCGACGGAATCAGGTTGTCGAAGGCCAAGCGGTACATCTACAAGAACTGCGACATGCAGGACCTTGAAGAGAGGCTGAAAGAGAGCCAGGATGCGCGTTTCCGGCTGATCGGCACGGACGGGTCTTCTCCAATGGATGGATCGATTGCTCCGTTACCGCAGATCTGTGACCTCGCCGAGAAGTACGACGCGATGGTCATGGTCGACGATTCACACGCAACGGGCTTCATGGGCCCGCACGGTCGTGGCACGCATGAACATCATGGTGTGATGGGCCGAATCGACGTACTCACGTCGACGCTCGGTAAGGCGCTAGGAGGCGCTTCGGGAGGATTCACGGCCGCGCGGCAGGAAATCGTCGACTTGCTGCGGCAAAGATCCCGTCCGTACCTCTTCTCGAATACCGTTCCGCCACCTATCATTGCCGTTGCGTCGGCCGCTATTGACATGCTCACCGAGACCACCGCGCTGCGCGACAAGCTGCACAATAACACTCGCTACTTCCGCAAGGCGATGACCGAAGCAGGATTCGACATTAAGCCGGGCGAGCATCCCATTGTGCCCATCATGCTCTATGATGCGCACAAGGCACAGGACATGGCGGCGGCGATGCTTGAAGAGGGCGTCTATGTCATCGGCTTCTTCTTCCCCGTTGTGCCTAAGGGTCAGGCGCGTATTCGCGTGCAAATCTCGGCCGCCCACGACGGCGACCATCTCGACACGGCAATTGCCGCGTTCAAGAAAGTCGGCAAGTCGCTCGGCGTGACGAAGTAGCCAGCTGCAAGACCCGACCAATAGCAAAGCCCGTCATGTCTGACGGGCTTTGCTATTGTTGCCGCGGCGGGTAAGCTAATCGAGCGCGAGCCAGAGTGTCTGGTCTTTGCGCGCCAAATAGCGCCGGGCGCGCAAGGCCGGGCGGTCTTTGGGTTTGGCAAGTAGTGAGTAATTGCGTGGAACGTGCAGCAGCTCTCCTTGACGGCCGAGGCCGCCTTCGCGGGCTTTGAGCACAAACTCTGGATTTAGCTCAAACAACACATAGTTGCGCTCGCCGCCATCGCCATCGTGGTGACTCGCGGCTTTGCACGCAAGCCCTGCGCTGCCAGTGCCGGCAAACGGGTCAAGCACGATGTTCGCGGGCGCAGTGCTTTTCTCCACGATCACGCGCAGGAGTTCGACCGGCTTTTGCGTCGCGTGGAAACGCTGCGCAGAGGGTACGTTGTCATACGGCAGGACATCCGAATCACGCTTGCCATTCAAATGCCGTTTGCCTTTGGCGCCGAAGACGATCATCTCGTATTGCGGAGCATAAGAACCGTTCAAGTCGCCGCTGCCGTGGTTGTTCTTCACCCAGATCAGGCAGTTCTTGACATCAAAACGGCGCGCAATTTCCGTGTAGAACACGGGATACGTATCGTAACGCGTGAAACAATAAAAGTGCGAATCGTTCTTGAGTACGCGGTGAATCTCATCCACCCAATCGGGCACCCAGTCAAGCGATACGTCATTGGCGAACTTGGGCAGCTTCTGACGCGCTGTGCGGCGATTAGATTGGTAGTCGATTCCATAAGGAGGATCCGTCAACACGAGATCGACAGACTCGTCTGGAAGCTCGCGCATCAGCTCAAAACAGTCTCCGCAAGTTATCGTGTTCAGCCAGTCTTCACGAATGCTCATGTCCGCTCAGAGAGAGGGTCACCACACGAAAACCCGCGGTGACCCGACTTCTGCCTCGTTGTGTGAACGAAATATCCCGTTACCTGATTCCCAACATGCCCTTGAAAACGTATCCCGCAATCTGCGGGTTCTCCTTTAGGCGCCGCGTAGAGTAGCCGTACCATGCCTCACCGTACGGCACGTAGATGCGCATACGGTGACCGCGCGCGACGATTTCATCCCGCAAGCCCGGCAACACACCCAACAGCATTTGAAACTCATATTCTTTCGGCGATGTGTTTCTGGCCTTCAGCATCTTCTCCGATTCCTCGACCAAATAGCGGTCGTGAGTCGCGATGCCGACTTGCGCCCCGCCTGACAGCATCTGATCAAGCAACCTCAAATAGTTTTCCTGAATCTCGCGGCGCTCTTTGAAAGCGATGGATTCTGGTTCAACGTAAATCCCTTTGCACAGGCGGAAATTCGTCTTGCCGTTATCCATTAGACGCTTGACATCGTCGCTCGTGCGCTTCAGATACGCCTGCACTACTATGCCGAGCTTGTGCCGCGTTCGAAACTCCTCGTAGATCGCCAAAGTTTCAGTCGTGTACGGCGAATCTTCCATGTCAATCCGCACGAACACGTTGTACTCTGTGGCCGCCCAGCAGGCGTGTCAGATTTTTCCGCGCCAATTGCGGATCAATCGAGAGCCCAACGGCGGTCAGTTTTACCGATACACCGGTTTCAATTTTGTGCTCGACAATTGCATCGAACAGCTTAATGTATGCTTCAATATCGTGAGCGGCCTGCGCCGGGTCGGAGACAAACTCGCCCAGCACATCGATAGTGGCTTTCATGCCACGCGCATTCAGGCCTTTGACGACTCGAACGGCGTCGTCCAGTTTCTCGCCCGCAATGTATTTCGAAGCAACCACACGAATCAGGCCCTTCGGAATTGCAGGCAAGCTGGCGACGACAAAACGGTCCAGTAGCGACATCTGAGGTGTAATTAGAAGCGAACCGTAGCGCTGAACATGACTCCGGGCTCATTCTCCGGTGTCAGCGATGGAGAAATATCGATCTTGTATAGCTGAGCGTTTACATACGCATCACCCATCGAGAGGAGCTTGATCGCGGCTGCCCACCAGATCATCTTGTTACGGCTGCTGCGATAGAAGCGCTCGTTTTCAAAAACGTCCGCTTTCTTTGACGCCATCATCTGATCATGATAGCGAGAAATCGCGACGCCGACAAACGCCTCTGCGGCAAAAAAGCCGACGGCCTTAGCGTAGGATTCTGTGTAGAACTGCCCCCACCCGGGGACTGCCAACGACCTAAAGACGGCACCGGTCGTACTCTTCTTTGGTCTGTCGGCGTGCGCGCGCTCGGCTGCGCACAGACTACCCGCGAGCAGCGCCAAACCAGTGATCAAACAGATGGCAAGAGTGCGACGCATTCAATCTCGACTAACACGTCTTTGGGCAGGCCCCCGACCGCTACTGTACTGCGGGCCGGAGGCGAACCGGAAAAAGACTTTGCGTAGACTTCGTTAACAGCAGCAAAATCGTTCATTGACTTCAGAAAAATAGTAGTCTTGATTACGCTGTCAAAACTCGTGCCTGCTGCGAATAGAATTGCGCCGAGGTTATTCATCACCTGCGCGCACTGCTCAGCGGCGGTCTCGCCGACGACTTTCATCGTCTTGGGATCGAGTGGAATCTGACCTGCTGTAAATAACAAAGCGCCCGTCGCCTTGACCGCTTGACTATACGGACCGATCGCCGCCGGAGCCGCGTCGGTTGAGACTATTTCGCGTTTCATTCCTTGATTTCTCGAAAATCGGCGTCTTCAATTTCATCGGTACGGCGGGTACCGCCGGGGCGCTGCGCGCGCCCTTTCACGTTCGTTTCGCTCCGCTTGCGCGGCCTTAACAGGCTTAGCAAAATCCGGACCGCCAACACAGCCGCGACGACTACTAAGAGCATTCTCAACATCTTAGAGATCCACCGGGTTGAAGTAGCGTGTGCCGTCCTGTTCACGTTCGATTTCCGCTGTTATTGCCGCAAGATGCGCCGGATTATTCACAAAATCAAGCTGCGTGGTATTGATGATCAGCAACGGCGTTTCATCATAGCTGAAGAAGTAGTGATTGTACGCCTCGTTCAGCGTGCGCAAGTACTCTTCCGCAATATCACGCTCGTATGGCCGCGAACGCGTCCGGATGTTGCGCATTAGCCGCTCCGTCGAGCTTTGCAGATACAGGACAATGTCCGGCTTCTGCACCCGTACTTCCAGCAGCCCCATCACTTTCTCGTAAAGCGCAATTTCGTTCTCGCTTAGATTGATATAGGCGAAAATGCGGTCCTTCGGAAAAATATAGTCAGAGACAAGCGCCGAGTGAAAGAAATCCGGTTCCGGCAGTTCCTGCTGCTGCTTGAAGCGCGACAGCAGGAAGAACATCTGAGTCTGAAAAGCGTAGTGACGCGGGTCCTTGTAGAACTGAGTTAAGAACGGATTCTCCTCGTGATTCTCGAGCACCAATCGTGCATTCAATTTCTCGGAAAGAATGCGCGCCAAAGACGTCTTGCCGACGCCGATTACACCTTCAATGGCAATGTAGCGATGCCGCGAGGTCACTTGGCTTTTCTCACTACTGTGTGGACGATGGAGTTCAATTCACAGCGCTCAAGCAGTTCGGCGAAGGTCAATGTAGTTCCGGGAAGGTACTCGTCAGGAATCAGGTCACAAAGCGGCTTCAGAACAAAGTCGCGCTCAATAAGCCGGGGATGCGGAATCTCCAAGTCTGGCAGCGAAATCGTCTGCTGTTTGAACAGGACAATGTCCAGATCACAGGTGCGTTCGGCGCCATTCTTGACGGTGGGGCTGCCCAACGCATTCTCAATACGCTGCAGTTGTTCCAGAAACTTGCGCGGCGTCAAATCCGTGTTGCATTCGATTACCGTGTTCAGAAACATCAATCCCTGCACTCCGTCCATCGGCGAAGACGCATACAGGCCGGCGATACGCTTCATGTGAATACCGCGCACGCCAAACTCTTTCATAACGTCGCCAAAGTTCTTTACTCGGTCGCCGACGTTTGTGCCAAACGCGACATAGACACAATTAATCATGCTCGCGACTACGCACGACTTCCACCTCCACCGTGCGGATGACGCCTCCCATAGGTACGTGCGGCTTGCGAACACGAATAATCACCTCGTCGACTGAAGCGAATTTCGTCAGCACCGCTTTTGCCAATTCTGTCGCGCAAGTTTCCAACAACCGATAGCTGTCGGCCAGGAACGCCCGCTCCAGTTCGCGGAAGAGCAACGTGTAGTCAACCGTCCAATACAGATCGTCGCCGCTGCCGCCGCGCCCAAAATCACCGGCGACTTCGCAATCAAGCTCGAATAGCTGCCCGAGCGTACGCTCTTCCTCAAGCGCGCCGTGATGGGCATAAATCTGAATGCCGTGAAGGCGAATCCGGTCACGTAATGGGGTGTGCATCAGTTGTCCGCTCTGAGAGATCTGACTATGCGTACCAGGCTCTTGACCAAAGGCTCAAGCTCAGGCAGCGGAAGGCTGTTGGCGCCATCCGACAGCGCGTGCGAAGGGTCCGGATGTGTCTCAATAAAGACTGCTGATACCGCGCCTGTCGCGACGGCCGCACGAGCCAATGCCGGAATGAACATCGGCGAACCGCCCGATACTCCGGCCTCGCCGCCCATACGCTGCACACTGTGCGTGGCATCGAATACGACCGGGAAGCCAATTTCGGCAAGCTGCACAAGCGATCGCATGTCAACAACCAAATCCCGATATCCGAAACTTGCGCCGCGCTCGGTCAGCAGGATTTTCGTGTTTCCGGTCGACGCAACTTTATCGGCGACAAAACGCATATCATGCGGATGCACAAATTGGCCCTTCTTGACATTCACTGCCTTGCTTGTCTTGCCCGCCGCTACCAGGAGGTCCGTTTGACGGCAAAGAAACGCAGGTATCTGAATAATGTCGACCACCTCGCCGACCGCGGCGGCCTGCTCGGGCAAATGAATATCTGTCGTAATCGGCAAACCGGATGCGCCACGGACATTCTCCAGAATTCGCAATCCCTCTTCCAGACCGGGTCCACGAAAGCTCGTGACCGAGCTGCGATTGGCCTTGTCAAAGCTGGCTTTAAAGACCGGGAGAATGCCCGTTCGCGCGGCGATCCCCGCAAGCTCCTCCGCCAGAAAAAGACAAAGGTCTTCCGACTCGATTACGCACGGTCCGGCGATGATTGCAAGTGGATAAAACTCGCTACCGATTTCAACCGAGTTGGTCAATGATTGCCTTTGTAATGTCTGCTGTTCCGTGTGACGATCCCGCCACAAGATCCGGCGTGAGGTACTTGCCCTCTCTGAGTACGGCACGCACGGCATTGTTGATTCGTTGTGCCGCTTCAGGCTCGCCAATGTAGTCCATCATCATCGCGCCCGCAAGTACGAGCGAGACGGGGTTAGCGATCCCCTTTCCTGCTATGTCCGGTGCGCTTCCATGAATTGCCTCGAACACGGACACGTTGTCGCCATAATTTGCCCCCGGCGCAAGCCCAAGGCCGCCAACCAGTCCGGCCGTCAGGTCGGACACGATGTCGCCGAACAGATTGGTAGTCACTAACACATCGTAGCTGTGCGGCTTTCGCACCAGCTCCATGCACGCTGCGTCGATTATCTTCTCTTCGGCTTTGACCTCGGGATAGTCGGCGGCGACTTCACGAAATGCCTCAAGGAAAATGCCTGAGAAGATCTTCAGGATGTTCGCCTTGTGCACGCAGGTGACTTTCTTACGGCCGTGCTTCCGCGCATAGGTAAAAGAGTAGCGGCAAACGCGATCCATTGCGGCTCGAGTGTTGCACGCTACGACGATTGCTGCGCGCTTGTCCGGATCGACGTACATCTCCTGACCCGTGTAGAGGCCTTCGGTGTTCTCGCGGATCACTACGATGTCGGTATTCGGGAAAGCCGTGAATACCTTCGAACGAGACACACGGCCGCACATTTGCGTACAGATTGTAGAGTTGCCGCAGCGCAACGTTGACGCTCCGATAACCGCCGCCAACGGGTCGTGATCGGACCTTTCAGTACGACACCGGTGCGGTCGATGGAGTCTGTCGTTTCTTTCGGCAACGGGTCTTTGCCCGCAGCGATTGCCGCAAGTCCTGCATGACAGACTTCCCATTGGATCACCACGCCGGTCGCTTCCATGATCGCAACCGCGGCTTCTGAGATTGACGGACCAATACCGTCTCCGGGGATAAGCGTCGCCTTGTGCGTGCGCTGCACTACTACTCCTCTGTTACTGGTTCGAGTTTCTTGCCCGTCGCATGTTCTCGTGCGCGCGGTTCGTTCTGGTGCAAGCATGCGCCAACAAAGTCGCGGAAAAGCGGGTGCGGGTTTGTCGGTCGACTCTTCAATTCGGGGTGAAATTGCACAGCCAGAAACCACGGATGATCCGGAAGTTCGATGACTTCCACAAGATCGCCGCCGGGCCACGTTCCAGTGCATCTTAGTCCGCCCTGTTCGAGCTGCTCGCGGAACTGGTTGTTCACTTCAAAGCGATGACGATGCCGCTCGGTGATCGCGTCCGTTCCAAATGCGGCGTGCGCTAACGTGCCCCGCGCCAGGAAACAGGGGTAACTCCCCAAGCGCATCGTAGCGCCCTTCTGCTTCAGGCCGCGCTGCTCCGGAAGCAGGTCAATCACCGGATACTTAGTCGTCGGCGCAAATTCGGTTGAATGAGCCTTGCGCATTCCGCATACGTTGCGCGCAAACTCGATCACTGCGGCCTGCATGCCCAAACAAATCCCGAAGAATGGAATTTTGTTCGCGCGCGCATATTGAATCGAGAGAATCTTGCCCTCAATTCCGCGCTCACCAAAACCACCGGGAACGAGCAGCCCTGTGCAATCGGCCATCAAGTCCCGCGCATTGCCGCATTCAAACTGCTCGGCTTCAATCCACTGCAACTCGACCTTCGCGCCGTGAAACGCTCCGGCGTGCACGAAAGACTCGATGATCGACTTATACGAGTCGCGGACCTCCACATATTTTCCGGCAATCGCAATCTTCACGGTCCGTGTCGGGTGTTTGATCTTGCGCACGACTGCCTGCCATTGCGTGAAGTCCGGTTCTTTGGCACGCAGACCGAGTTCGTCAAGCAATCGCTTGCCCAGTCCCTCGCGCTCCAGCAACAACGGCAATTCGTACACCGTATCCACGTCCGGTACGTCGAAGACGTCTTCCTTGCCGACGTTGCAGAAGAGTGCAATCTTCTCCTTGACCTTGCGGTCGAGCGGACGATCGGTGCGACAGAGCAAAAAATCGGGCTGAACTCCAATTTCACGCAGCTCTTTGACCGAGTGCTGCGTGGGCTTTGTCTTCACTTCCTGAGCCGTGTTGATGAAGGGCACAAGTGTCAGATGTATATACACGCAGTTCTTTGGCCCGAGCTCAAGACCAAACTGGCGAATCGCTTCGATGTAAGGCAAGCTTTCTATGTCACCAACCGTGCCGCCTACTTCAACAAGCACCACGTCGTAGGGCTTTGAACCGCGGGTAACCGCCAACATGCGTTCAATAATCTCGCCCGTAATATGCGGAATAACCTGCACTGTTGCGCCGAGGTAGTCGCCCTTACGCTCTTTCGAAATCACCGTGTGATAGATCTGGCCGGTCGTCGCGTTGTTTGCGCGTGACATTTCTTCATCGATGAAGCGCTCGTAATGCCCGAGATCGAGATCGGTCTCGGCGCCATCGTCGGTCACATAGACTTCGCCGTGTTGAAACGGATTCATGGTGCCCGGATCCACATTGATGTATGGATCAAGTTTCATCATGGACACCTTCAGACCACGCGCCTTCAGGAGTCGCCCGATGGACGCCGAAGCGATTCCCTTGCCCAACGAAGACACCACACCGCCGGTGATAAACACGTACTTCGTGTGACTCTTCTTGCGCGAGACTTTTTGGGGCGACATGATTGCTCAGGGGTTTCTGAGTGAGAGAGTGGCGAGGTCTTCGGGAGTGTCTATACCGACGGAACGGCTTTGCACTGAAACCGTGTGTATCAAATACCCGGCTTCGAGCCAGCGAAGTTGCTCGAGGCTCTCCACCTTTTCAGAGGGCGAAGGCGGCAACGTGACTAATTGGTGCAACACGTCACGCTGAAAACCGTAGATTCCGAGATGGCGAAAGTGGGTCGTACCAACCTCGGGTAGATTGCGCAGAAAAGGAATAACAGAGCGGCTAAAGTAGAGTGCCCGGCCGTCTTGGGCCACAACCGCCTTGACCACATGCGGACGCTCGAAATCCGTGTCGATGACTTGCGGGACGACGGCAGTCCCGATTTGAACATTTGCCTTCCGCAAGAGGGATGCAACCGCGCCAATGACCTCGGGCTCGATGGCCGGTTCATCGCCCTGTACGTTCAGCACTACGTCAAAAACCGGGTGTGCCAGACTTGCCCGGGCAACGCGGTCTGTGCCGGAGGGCAACGCGGGATCGGTCATGACGGCCTCTGCGCCGAACGACCTGCAAGCTGCCGCAATTCGGTCGTCGTCTGTTGCCACAATGACGTGGTCCACCGCTTTCGCCCGTGCGCAGCGTTCCCAGACATGCTGGACCATCGGCTTGCCCCACAGGAGTTCAAGCGGCTTACCGGGAAAACGAGTTGCGCTATAGCGCGCTGGTATGACCGCCAAAACGCGAGTCATCCGCCCAGAACTCGGGGGAGCCGGAAGAACTCCGGCGTGCGATCCGGCGCGTTTCGCAGCCCGATTTCGCGGGGAAGACAATCGTGCGGTTGGTCAGGCTCCGTCAGATGCCCGCCCGACCCCGCATGGTCCATCGGCTCGACTCCTGTCGTGTCCACTTCACGAAGCTGGTCAAAATAAGCCAAGATCGCGTTCAAGTCCTGCTCAAGCCCAGCTATCTCGCCATCGGACAGACGCAGACGGGCGAGCTTCGCAAGATGCTGAATGTCGGACTTAGAAACTGACACGATCTGCCTTAGTTTAGTAAAAACAATATGGTCGAAAGACCACCCATATTCTGTCAAGGTATAAGAAAATCCCCCAAAAGTCAAGGGAACTCATACTATGCGACTGCTGGATCCGAAAGGCCAAATTGAAGTCTGTACAGGCGGTGATAGATACCGCCTAAATTCAATAATTGGTCATGGGTCCCCTGCTCGCGAAGGCGGCCGTGGTGGAGGACGAAGATCCTGTCACAGCGCTGTATCGTCGACAGCCTATGGGCGATGATCATCGACGTTCTGCCTTCCAATACCCTGCCAATCGCCTGCTGGATCAGCTGTTCAGTCTCCGTGTCGATGGAAGCAGTAGCCTCGTCGAGAATCAACAAGTCCGGCGTCCTGAGGAGCGCGCGTGCGAAGGCAAGCAACTGTCGCTGACCAGTTGACAAGGTCGCTCCCCGTTCAACGACCGGTTCGTCGTAGGTCGAGGGGAGCTTGTCGATGAAGCGGTTCGCAAAGACCAACTTTGCCGCTTGCGCCACTTCTTCGTCCGTTGCATCAGGTCGGCCATAGCGAATGTTATCCTTGATGTTGCCGGCGAAGATGAACACGTCTTGCAGGACAATTCCGAGCAGACCGCGCAACTCGGCAAGTGAATAGTCCTCAATCTTCCGCCCGCGAATGAGAATCTCGCCTTTCTGAACGTCGTAAAACCGCTGCAAGAGCGAAATAATCGTTGTCTTCCCCGCGCCGGTCGCGCCGACAACCGCGATGGACTCGCCTTCGTGAACGAAGAAGCTCAAGTCGTGCAGAATCCACTCTTCCCCTTTGTAGGCAAACCAGACATTGCGGAACTCGATGAACGGCACGCTGATTTCGGCCGCGGGAACGGAATCCGCTTGCGTGCGGTCCGCGACCTCGATCTTCTCATCCAATAGCTGAAACACGCGCTCGGAAGCCGCCATTGCAGCTTGGAGAATGTTGTACTTCTCGGCTAAGTCGCGGACGGGACGATAAAAGCGCTCTACGTATTGCAAAAACGCGACAAGAGTTCCGAGCGTTACCGTGCCCGCAACCATCATTGTCCCGCCGCCCCAGACGATAACGCCAACTGCGAGTGCGGAGATCAACTCTACACCCGGAAAGAACAGCGCATAGAAGAAGATCGTCTTCAGATACGTTTCTTTCAGGGCGATATTCTGCTGCTGAAAGAGTTCAAAATTGTGCTGTTCACGACCAAAAAGCTGCACAACCCGCATCCCGGTGATGTTTTCCTGCAGGTAACTGTTTAGTGCGGAGATTTGTGCACGCGTCTTCCGGTAGAGATCGCGCACGACTTTGCGAAACGCAAACGTCACGAGCAGCAGGATCGGAACTACCGTGAGGGTAAGCAGCGCGAGCTTCCAGTTAATGGCGAACATCACAACCGTAATACCAATGAGCGTGAAAACGTCGCCAAAATCGCCACCATGCCCGAACCAAACAACTCGTAGAGCGCCTGAACATCCGATGTGACACGCGTCATCAGGCGGCCGACCGGATTGCGATCAAAGAACGGGATCGAGAGCTCTTGCAGTTTGTTGTAAACGTCGCGCCGGAGCCGGTACATGATCATCTGTCCCGCTTCACCGGTCAGATAGACCTGACTCCATCGCAATGCACCGGATATTCCCGCAACGACGATGAAGAGCAACACAATCCAAAACAGCCCTTCGATATCGCCCGTTGCGATGTACTTGTCAATCGCGATTTTCGATAGCCAAGGCCCTGCGAGTTCCGTCGCAGCGCCAAATAGAAGCAGGCCAACGGCCAGGAACAGCTTGAGCTTCTGGTCACCAACATAACTCCAGAGACGGCGCACGAGAACAGCGTCATAGGCTTTGCCCATGACTTCGCGCTCATCGCCCGGAGTGCTACTCTTGGCGCTCACAGCTCTTGCTCCAACTCTTCTTCCAACCGCTGGCGGCGTTCCATATCCGCGTAGTAGCCGCCCGACTTCACCAATTCCTCGTGCGTCCCTCGTTCAACGATGCGCCCGCCTCCAAGCACATAGATGCAATCCGCATCGCGCACGGTCGAAATCCGATGCGAGATGAGTATCGACGTCCGGCTGCGCATGAACTTCCTCAGGCCCTGCAGGATTTCTTCTTCGGTGTGCGTATCGACTGCGGAAAGCGCATCATCAAGGATTAGGACCTGAGGGTCGCGCACGAGCGCTCGCGCAAGAGCAAGCCGGCCCTTTTGTCCGCCTGAAAGTGTCACTCCACGCTCGCCAACTACAGTGTCATAGCCATGTGAAAACTCTGCCACGTCCTTGTCGATGCGCGACACTTCAGCCGCCGCCATGGCTTCGTCGTGTGTCGCGCACGGCCTGCCAAAGACGAGGTTTCTGTAGATTGTGTCCGAGAACAGAAACCCGTCTTGCGGAACCATCGCGACACATTCGCGCAATGACTTGAGATCCCATTCGGGCGTAGGAATCCCGTCGATCAGCACTCTGCCTGATGAAGGATCAAGCAAACGCGGGATCATCTGCACGAGGGTCGTCTTACCGCAGCCGGTCGCGCCGACAAACGCAACGGTTTGCCCGGCTGAAATAGTCAGCGCGATATTCTCGAGCGCGGCCTCGCCGGCACCGTAGGCGTAACTCACGTTGTCGAACCTGATTTCACCGCGCCGCTGCTCCGGAAGACGAGGGAAGTCCGGATTGCGGATTTCGGGCTCCGTATCAAGCAGCTCTTGTATCCGTTTCAACGATGCCGCGCCGCGCTGGAGCAGATTCGCAACCCACCCAATTGCAATCATCGGCCATGCCAACATACCAAGGTAGCCGACAAACGCGACGAAATCGCCGAGGGACATTTCGTTCCGGATGATTCCGTAACCGCCAATCAGGAGAATTAGCGCCGCACCCACCTCAAAAAAGAAGCCCATCAACGGAAAGAACAGCGCCTGCACGCGCGTCATCGCCAAATTGCGCTTGACGTACTCGCGATTCAACTCGTCGAACTTGCGCCGCTCCTGATCTTCCTGCGAAAACGATCGCACAACACGCGCGCCCGATAGATTCTCCTGCGCCTGATCGGAAAGAGCGGAATACTGTTCCTGAATCTCCGTCGTTAACTTGTGTGTGACTTTGCCCAGTTTGTAAACCGAATAGCTGACCAATGGAGTGATTGCCAGTGTCATCAGCGTCAACTTGGGCGAAATCATGATCATCAATGCAAGTGAAAAAATCGCTGTCAGGCCTGTGTCAATCGGATACATAAATCCGGGCCCTAAGACGTTTCGCACGCTGTCAAGATCGTTCGTCATCCGTGCCATCAGGTCGCCCGTGCGATGCCGCGTGTAATACTGAATCGGCTGGCGCTGAAGATGGGAGAATACACGGTCACGCAAATCCTGCTCAACGCGTCGGGACATCCCGATGAGCAACATCCGCATGTAGTACCTGAACACGCCGCCTATTAGGGACAATCCAATGAGTATCGCCGCATACTCGGCCAAGCGCCGTGCCGTGACGCCGGTCTTAAGATCGTCTATCGCGAGTTTCAACACCCATGGCGCCAACGCATACAATGCCGTCGAGAATACAGCGGCAATGCAGCCCCACACGATCGAGTTCGTGTAGGGCTTCAAGTATGGAATCAGGTGTCTAAGCGAATTCATGGATGAAAACAACCTTTGTGATTGGCAAGACAAAGCCTCCGGCGCAAACCGGAGGCTTCGCATTCCAAGCTCGAATGGCGCGGCCCGAGTCGATTAGCCGGCCGGTTTGGGCTTATCGACAAGGTCTCCCGGCCTCTTCATCAGCACATCAGCGGTGCTATTGTAGATCACAAAATCTGACAGCGCGCCGGACTTGCGCACAAAGTACTGCTTGTCATCTCGTTTAACAAGCTTCAGTTCGGTACTCGAGCCGTCGGACATTTGCGCCAGTACCGTGCAAACGGGATTGGCAAACGTCGCATCGGTCAACGTATCCGCAAATTCAATCGTGTTAATCTTGGAAAGCATTCGCGTCACCCGCTCAATCTGCGACTTGGCGGCAGGAAACGGCTTGCCATTTGATGCGCCGCTCCACGAGGTATCCATTTTTGTCAAGACAATCTGCTCATCCGGAAAAGTGAGAGTGACCTTTTGAATACTATCCATCGGCAGCGACGTCAATGTCTTGTCGCGCCAGTCGGCCTTTGGCCTGCGAAATGCGGATGCCGGGTTGCCGCCGACTTCCCACACCTCATCTTCATCGGCGATGCGGGCGTAACTTGTTTGCATCGAAGGGCTCGGCTTGCCCAGCACGACGGACTGCTCTTTGCCGCCCGACGCCACAACGACCAGCACACCCTTCGCGTCATCCACTTCAAAATCAGAATAGCGCTCCGCCTTGTCAGTCACGATTGCCTTGCGGGTCATCTCTTCGAGCTTTTGCAAGGCGCGGCCGATATTCTGTGTGTTCGCCGGATACGGCTTCAAGCCACCGACTTTCCAACCGTCTCCCTCTTTGCGCAGTTCTATCGTGTCAGCGACGGTCGCGATCTTCACATAGGAAACCGAAGCACTATCCGCGATGATCAATGGAACATTGGTCTGAGCAACTGGTTCACTCTTGTTAACGAACCAATAGACGGCCACCAATGCAAGCAGAACTCCGATCAGAAGCGCGCTGCGGTTCATAGCGTCACCTTCCTTACGATTGCGGCGACGATTCCAACGAACAAACCCGACCAGCAGGACCAGCACAGGCGGACCAATGAGGTTTGCGAGTTTCACGCGCTGCTTGGTATCATCAGATATATTCGGATCGAGCGGACGAACTGCGGCGTCGCGCGAACGAATCGCCAGCAGGTCGGTATCCTGCGAAAGCCAGTCGATTGCATTGAGCAGGAACACCAGATTAGGTCCGCCCTGCTGCATGTATTGACCTTGAAGGAAATTGCCGTCTCCGACAACGACCATGCGGGACGCAGCGCTCTCCGTGAGAATATTCATCGTCGGCGTCATGGCCATGCTGTCAACCGGAACGGGCACGCTCTTACCCTTAAAATAGGATGGAAAGCGACCTTGCAGCGACGCCGCAAACATCTTCTGTCCGCCTGTAAATTGGGTGCGGTCGCGGCGCGTGTCGGGAGCGATATCAAACTGCCCGACTTGCACAATCGTGTATTCCGTCGAATTCATAAGCGGAGTGATTTCCACTGATCCTTCGAATGGAGTTACCGTGTCAATCGAACTGGGGAAGAACAGCGTTCCGCCGCTTAGCCCCTTCGAGATCGGGCTCTTGTCGTTGTAATTGGCGATCTCCGGGAATGCCGGGTAACGCACGAGGTTCGTCATGAGGAACATACCCTGCTGCCGCTGGATGTTGATCATGGCGCCATTCGCATCGAGCACGAGGTTATTTGCGACGGTGAACCCGTACCGCCGTGTCCAGTCATCGAGATCAAGCTGCATAGCTGTGGCTTGCGAACTTGAGGCGTCGCCCTGGGTCTTATTGACGAACCAGCCCACGCTGCCGCCGCGCATAATGAATTGATCAACAACAAACTTGGTCCAGTCGTCAAACGGCTCTTCGGGCTGCACGATACAGAGCACGTTGACATCGTCGGGAATCAGCTCAGCTCCCGAGGACGTGCTGATCGGCACGACCTGAAAGTGCTTCGCCAAACCGCCGGCTACCGTGCGCAAATCCTGCTGGAGATCGGGCGAACCGTATCCCGTGAGGAAGCCGACCTTGGGCAGCTTCTCCGCGACGAGCCGCTTGATCGTCGACGTCATTTCATACTCGAAATTCTCGACGGACTGAATGAGCGGAATCGTCTCGTGCTTCGCGCCGTAAATCAGGACCAATCCCATGTAGACACGCTTCAACTGAAGCGCGTCTTTCTCCATGACATTCACCTGAGCGGGCTGGACGCGGTACTGCTGCGCCTCCTTCTCGAGCTGCTCTTCATCCGACGGATCAACAAATTCGTAGTAGAAGTTCCCGTTGCCGTAGGCGCGGTAGTCTTCGAGGATATCGCGGACGTAGCGCGAATTGGCGTTATACGGCGCCGGCAGATCCTTGGTGAAGTACGCCTTCACCGTCAGGCGATCCGTCAAATCACCGACTACGCGGCGCGACGCATCGCTTAGAGTGTAGATCGACTGCTCTGTCAGATCGGCGCGAGCGAAGAGCTTCATGCCGATCAGATTGACCACGACAAGAATCGCGGCCACGATGAGCAGCGTTGAGATATTGGATATTGACCAGGTTTTTTTCATTTCAACGTAGGTCCGGCAGCTTGCGGGTTACGATTGAACAGTTGCACTGTTTTTGAATTAGTCGCCGCGACGGCGTGAGAGGGAATGACTGGCCAGAAGCAGGCCGAAGAAGATGACCGAACCGAAGTAGAGCAGATTACGCGTGTCGATGACTCCGCGCGCCACGTTTTGAAAATGATATTCGATGCCGATATACTCGAAAATTCCGGCGACCCCGGAGGGCAGGAAGAAGAGTATCTTGTCCGCAATGAACAACACGAACGATATGAACAGGGCAAAGATGAACGCAATGATCTGATTGTCAGTTACCGAGGAGGCAAATACTCCGACTGCCAGATACGCCGCCGCCATCAGCAGTAGGCCAACATAGCCCGCAACCGCCTGTCCTGTGTCCATGTTGCCTAACGAACCAACCGTAAACGCGTAGACCAGCGTCACAAGCAGCAGCACGCCGAGCAATCCGAGTGCGGCCAGATACTTGCCAACGACGATTTCGGAATCACGGATCGGATACGTGTAGAGCAGCTCTATGGTACCGGACTTCTTCTCCTCGGCCAAGAGCTTCATCGAGATCGCCGGAATGAAGAAGACGAACAGAAGCGGCACGACGCCCCACAACGTACGCAAATCGGCCTGATTGGCCAGAAAGAGATTCGACGTGAAGAAATAGCCCGTGATAATTAGAAAGAAGGTCAAGACAATATATGCGACCGGCGAGTCGAAATACGACTTGAACTCTCTGCGGGCGATGACCAGAATGTTTTGCATGATCAATGTGCGGTTAGGCTGCCGTCAGTTTGTGGAAGACCTCTTCCAGGCTCTGGGTCTCTGGAATCATCTCGAGGACCGTCCAGTGCTCGCTCACGGCGAGTCTGAATACCTCTTCGCGAATATCCGTGCCGGGCACGCTTTCCACTCGCAACTTCGTTTCTCCTGATTTCATAGAAGGAATCGGGCGAACGTCTTCGATGACCGACAGGGCTTTCAGTTTGCCCGCCGCACCGTCTTGTCCTCCCTTTAAGCTCAACAGAAGCACATTCCTACCAGACAAACTGGCCTGCAGGCCGTCGGGAGTATTGTCAGCGACCAGTTTGCCGCTACTGATAATTATGACGCGCGTGCAAGTTGCCTGCACTTCGGAAAGAATGTGGGTGGAGAGAATGATTGTCTTCTCGCGGCCCAGTTCTTTGATTAGTGCGCGAATCTCAACGATCTGATTTGGATCGAGGCCCGCAGTGGGTTCGTCGAGAATCAGATATTGGGGATCATGAATGATCGCCTGCGCCAGGCCAACTCGTTGACGATAACCTTTGGACAGTTGGACAACGTCTTTGCCAAGTACGCTGCCCAGACCGCAGCGGTCTACGACTTCTTAATACGCGTGCGTTGCCGATCTGGCGCAATGCGCCGCAGCGCACTAACGTAGTCGAGATAGTCCAGCAACATTCGTGTCCTGATACACGGGCGCCATTTCAGGCAGATAGCCAATCTTCTCGCGAATCGCGAGCGAATGGTCGTCCATGGATTGGCCGTCGACGACAATTGTCCCGGACGTGGGCGGCATGAATCCCGTGATCATGCGCATTGTCGTGGTCTTGCCCGCGCCGTTCGGACCCAGAAAACCCAAAATCTGGCCTTTCTGAACCTTCATAGAGACGCCGTCTACGGCTTTCGCGCCCGCATAGGCCTTGGTCAAGTCATTTAGTTCGATCATGAAGCGGAAAATCAGTTGCTGTGAGGTGGGGGGAATAGCATGTACGCCAAAATATACGCAAACAGAAAGCGGCAAGTTCCCGCATTGCCACAATCTGAAATCTATTATTTATAATACTTTACAAAAACACTCGCGACGGGATTTGCGCCTCGTCATTGTTTGGTGAGGTCAACTCGCACTTCGAATATCGGGTCTCGGGGTTGAAAGTCCAAGTCCTTTGTGTATGTAGGCAGCTCCGGATGCCGAAGTTCGAGGGTATGCCTCCCGACGGGAAGGTAGATAACCTGTGTAGAGGGGGTGCGGAATTTCAATACTCCATCCACATAAACATCTGCCCACGGCCTTACTGACGCGATCTTGAGGCGCGCAACAAAGTCCTGAAGACTTACAGCTATCTCCGTCGTGTCGTTCGCCTTGAGCTCAAGCTGGCGCGACACGGGCAACTTGATTTCATCATTCAGCAGGAGCAGTGTTCCCCGCCCGGAAGGGAGCTTGACCGGTTGCAAAATGGGAGTTGTGCCCAGTAACGAGTCGTTGTAGAAGACACGGGCCCACGGCGTGCTTGTAAACGTAGCGTAAGCCGGGCCAACCTCAATCGGAGGAGTGAGTGGAGTCCTCGCCGTCGACGTATCACGGGGCGTGGGTCTCGGTCTGGTCGCGCTCACCGTATCGCCCGTCGTGTCCGTTGGCGGCTTCGTCGTCGAGGTGTCCAGGGGAATAGCCGGAACCGTCGACGATGAGTCACTTGGAGTCGGAATCGTAGGCTTCGTGACGACTGTTTGTTTATCGTCCCTCACCAGTGACCATAGGCCGATCAGCAGTATCACGAGAAACACGCTGCCGGCAATCGCCCAGTACTTCGAGTGCCTGCGCGCTTTGAGTAGAATGTCCGTGGCGGGCTGCACGCGCTCGGTACCGGACACGAAGTCTGCAAGAGCAAAGATGTCCGCAGGATGGAATTCTGTTCTCGTCAGCAGAAAGTGCTTCACGGAGGCGGCGCTCTCCGGTCGACGCGAAGGATCCCGCTCCAGAAGCATCTCCAATACCGGAAGAACCGACTCCGGAATCAGCTTCTCGAAGTGCTTCAGATCCGGCGGACGATATTTTATGACATTCTGAAATGCCTCGCCGAGGCTCTCGCCTGCAATCAGACGGGAGCCTGTGAGCATTTCAAATAGCATTGCGCCGCAGGTGAAAAGATCGGTCTGAGCGCTGGTTTCGCTGCCCAACGCCTGCTCAGGGGCCATGTAGGATGGCGTGCCAACGACCATTCCATCCATCGTGACTCCGGGAAGGTCACGCAAACTCGCCAGACCGAAGTCCGTGATCTTGATCGCGCCGTTGCTTGCGATTAAGATGTTATCCGGCTTTAAGTCCCGGTGAACGATGCCGCCGCTGTGCGCCTGCTCCAAACCTGACAAAACGTCAATCGTGATGCGCAGCGAGATATCAACAGGCAGCGCGCCGCGCCGCTTGAGCAGGCTGCCGAGGGTCTCGCCCTCGACAAACTCCAGAAACAGCGAAAGTGAATCTGCACCGGATTGAATGTCGTAAATCTGCACGACATTCGGATGCGATAGGCGGGCAATAGCGCGGGCTTCCCGTTCAAAACGAATCCGCAGGTCCGCGTCACGCGCGTACTGCGGATGAATGGCCTTAACCAGTACCTTTCGGTCGAGGCTACTGTCCCATCCCTCCCAAACCGTTGCGACTCCGCTACGCGAAATTTCGCGCACGAGTTTCAGGCGGTCATCAGACATTGCTCGCTGGCTGGCTTAGGCTTCCTAATATCTCAGTGGCCTGCGTCTTTCCACTCCGCAAGTTTGTAATGCAACCAGCGCAGCGACACGCCCAACGCGGCGGCCGTCTTCGTCTTGTTGCCGCCCATTTCGTCGAGAGTACGCATCACATAGTCCCGCTCATGCTCGCGCAGCGATCGTGAGCCGCCGGGGGCTTTGGCTACGCGCGGAATGATCAACTCGTCCGGCGTAATATCGCGATCGCCAGCCAGGACGATGGCGCGCTCAATTGCGTTTTCCAATTCCCGGACGTTTCCCGGCCAATGGTAGCCCGACAACATGCGCATGGCATCCGGGGTGATTCGCTTCTCGGGCGTCGCGGTCTTCGTCGCGTACTTATTCAAAAAATGTCGTGCCAAGAGCGGGAGATCGCCGTCGCGGTCCCGCATCGGCGGCATATTGATCGTAATCACATTCAGCCGATAAAAAAGGTCCTCGCGAAAGCCACCCTTCTCCACTTCCTTGTGCAGCGGCTTGTTCGTTGCCGAAATCACTCTCACGTCGACGCGCCGCGTCTCCGTATCGCCAACGCGGCGGAACTCGCCGTCCTGAAGCACGCGCAATAACTTCGCTTGAATCGACGGAGGGATGTCTGAAACTTCGTCAAGGAAAAATGTCCCGCCATCGGCGATCTCGAGCAGGCCTTTCTTGTCTGCAACCGCTCCCGTAAATGCTCCGCGTTTGTGACCAAATAGCTCGCTTTCGAGCAACGTCTCGGACAGATTGCCGCAGAACTGAGCGATAAATGCCTTATCGCGGCGCGGACCGTTGTAGTGCAAGGCGCGAGCAACCAGCTCCTTGCCCGTTCCCGATTCACCTTCAAGCAGGACCGAAATATCGGCGTGAATGATCTTGTTCAGCAACTCAAAGATGTCCTGCATCCGCGGGCTGTTGCCGATGATCTCCTTGAACTGATAGCGGCGCTGGACTTCGGTGCGCAACTGGTAGTTCTCTCGTCCCGCAGGCTGCCCATAAGCCGCGCGTTTTCAATCGCAATCGCACACAAGTTGGAAAAGCCTTGAGAAACGCCAGCAGCTCTTCCGTGAAACCTTCGCGGTTCTTGCGGCTGTCCAGATAGATCGCGCCGACAATCTTGCCGCGCAGCAGAAACGGCACGGCCATCACCGCACGAATCTGATTGAAGATCACCGATTCGGCGCCCGCGAAACGAGGGTCTGTCTGCGCGTCTATCGTCAGCACTCCCTGCTGCGACTCGATAGCGCCCATCACGATCGACCGGCTAATCTCGGACACAGAAAGCGCCGCCTCCGGTGATATGTTGCGAGCAGTCCGCACCGAGAGCGTGGAGTCATTCCCCTCTTCGCGCAAAACGAGGAATCCCCGCTCCGCGCTTACCGTCTGAATCGCGATGTCCATGATTCGCTCGAGCAGCGAATCGATTTCCCAGATCGCATTCAAAACCTGCGAGATGTCATAGAGCGCTTGAAGCTGTTCACGCTGCAGCGCGGGCTGAGTGGTCAATCCCGCAGGTCCGGGTAGTCGGGCAGAGCTTTCCATGAAACTGGATGTAATGGGATAGTTGGGGCCTATGGTCCCTGACAGGTGTCGTTGCAAGCTAAATAGTACTTAAACGTCTTCGGTTCTGAACCCGCGCTATTCCCCAACTCATCGTAAATGAAGATTCGCCACCCGTAAAACACGAGGTCATTGCCGTCCGAGGGTTCAAAACTCGTCGGTCCCGTGATGAATGTGTCGGTAATCGCTATGTGGCTTATTGTCAAATAGGGAACGAAGACCGAATTGGCGAAGTAATAGCGTATTTCGTAGTCGCGCGGATGGCCCTGGCCGTTCCAGCGGTACCAGGAGAAATTTGGATAGTCAGGGCAGACGCAGTCGAAGTCATGCGGCCAATAGATGCTCGGATAGTCGATAAACAGCGGGGAAACAGAAGCGAACGCTGTCCTATCGCGCCGGAATCGTCTACCGCAGTCACTTGCACAACGCTGCCAACGTACCGCTCAGCAGCGGAATCAAGCTCGGTCTCCTGGCGCCGCAGCGTCCAAATCCGATTCGGAGAGTCATACGACAATTGACCAAAGCCAATCCCGTTAATCGTTGCCAAGACTTCATTCAACCTTACGTTGCTGTCCAGGTCGGAAATTGCAGCCTTGATGATGATACTGCAATCATCGTTGATTGGAAGATTGATGCACTCGGTGTTCACAATCAGCGTGTCGATTTCCGGCGGCCTGTTTGTTTGTGCAGGTTTGACATAGCTCTCAGACTCAGGATCGTACGGATTCAGTCGGTCGGGCGTCCAAGAACAGCCGACCCATCCTGCCATAATACCGAGAATAATGAGGGACTTCATCATGCATCAAGGTACGAACATGATGCGTGCAAGTCAATAAGCTGTGCACTTCGAGTGCATACTCCTTTGGCCAAAAAAAAGCGGGTCATCGGATGATCCGACGACCCGCTTAACTTTTTACCTATTAATTACTTCAGCAAGAGAAGACGCTGCGAACCAAGGATTTGGCCTTCAAAAACTGCTTGCGCGACATACATACCCGAGGATAAGTTTTGCCCGTCGAAGTGCACGTTTTGCAACCCCGAATGATACACCGGTACGGCTCGAGACAGAACTTCTCGCCCCAGCACATCCCAAACCACCACGCGCAAGAGGCCCGGCCCTGAAACTTCGATGGGCATCACCGTCTCCGGATTAAACGGATTCGGGTAGGCCGCGTGCATGCGATTGTCCCGAATAACCCCGGGACCCGGCTCAACCGGCGCAGTACTCTGATCAAAATAATCTGCTCCGATATCCCATCGTGTATTGTCCGGATCAAACCCGCCCAGCGGGTCACCACGATCAATGCACGGGGGACAAACTTGTCAAGCGAAAGAAGCTGCGCACCTCGTCCCGCGTCGTCCAACTCCCCCACTCACTGCCTTCCGTGAACAATGGGTTTGTCGTCCAAATTGAGTCGCCCTCATTGATCGTCGACTCATCCTGGATTTCCCATTGCTCGTACTGCGACCCCGGATCTCCAATCACACCCGCGTCAAGAGTAGAGCCATCTATCGACCACTTGACGACATAATCAGCGTCAATCTGACCAACGCCGCTCGTGTTGAAGAATACGTCTTGCGGCCCGCCCAAGATCGTGGTACTGGAATTCACGAGAATGTATGCCGTCCGCGACGCATAGAAACACGTCGAGATGAAGCCGCCAATACCGGCAACGGTCACAGTACTGCGGGAAACTTCAAGATCGCCATCAACTTCATTCAACACCCCATCGCGGAGCGGGAAATGCTCTCGCTGTAATGGTTGTATGATCAAGTTCCCAAATTTGGTCACCTGATGTCGGCGAATTCCACAAACCACGCCCCAACTACTACCAGCGGAGCGCTAACCACAATTTCGTTCCGGGTCAAACAGATGTTTGTCGAGTAGTCGACCCGCAAACCTACTGTCATCGCAAATGGATCGATCCGTCGCCAGGCTGGATACCCGGTACATTGACTTTCGCTGAAGTTGTCACGGAATGTGTTCCCCGGCGCTTCATCGCAATCCGGCGAAGAGAATCCAGCCAACCCGCTCAGCTCAACCGCCCGCGCATATAAGCCTATGGCAAGAAAGTTGTTCGACCTTGCAACTAAACGGCCTCCTGTCGCCCGCAGACAACCCGAATAAGCCTCGATCGTACAGTGCGTCACCGTAAGTCCCGCACCATTGACCTCAATCGCCTGCCGCGCATAGCCTAAGTCGGAGCGAATATTCACATACTCAAAGCGGTGCCAAGATAGCGCGTTCTGTAGACGGAAACCGCGCCAATTGGCCGGGCAATATACGTCAATTCGGGCTTGCGCGGTGCCGACCATTGACAGTTGGCCAAGGACCTCGAACCGTCCGATACCTTGAAAGACGATACGAACGCCTGGCTCGACCTCCAGATCTTGCCCCTCAGGTACGAACGCACCGTTCTGCACGACCACTGAATCGCCCGTGGACCACTTTCCACAAACCGGACCGGAGGGCACAACGATAACCCCGGCCCAAGCGTAAGACGCCATGGCCACAAAAAGCAATGCCCATTTAGTGAAGCCGTATCCCATGGTTTTTCCCAACCTTTGGTTACCGAGTTCTTCCTAACTTAAGGGATTAACCTTCTGTTCCTAAGTGATCTACAAGTTCTGAGGTGACGATGCAATGGCGATTTTGGTGAACCGATTGCACGGCACCAGTTATAATATATTGCACGGTTCATCGTTTGTCAATCGTTATCGCCACATATTTCGCGTGTGGCCTGAATGTCGCGCCTATTTAGCTTTAAGCAAATCAAGTACTTCCTGATGGCTCGGAAAGCGATGTTCCCGAACCTTCGAGAACAGGAGGACACCATCGCGTCGAACTTCGAAAACACCTCCGCCGGACGGAATCAGCTCCGGCTCTGGAAGTCCTTTTTTCTTAATGAATTCAGCCAGACTGGCCGCTTTCGGTTCGTAACTTCAAACGACACAAAACTCAATTGACCATTTCATCGACGTTCCTCCAGTTTCTTGCTCCCGGTTAAGTTGTTCGTGTGTTTCCAACGAGCATACGGTCGGCTTGCGACACGAGGACTTGGAGCACACCGGACACAACTTCCTCGCAACGCAATTCCCGCACGTCATAGCCATCTTGCATCTGTCCGAGATAGAGCTCGCTGAAGCGAATTCCGTTGTCGCTCAGCTCGCGCCGCAACGCTTGTAGATAAATCTTGAGCGATGCCTTGCTTGTCGCATAGGCGACCGGGGAGGAGTCGAGTTCAAGTGCGGGCGCGCCCGAGATCGATACAACGTGCCCTCGATTCAATCTCTGGAACATCGGCAAAGCCAGTTGAAAACAATTCACGAATCCAAAGAAATTCGCCGCCATCGCTCGCGAAAGCTCGGTCTGCGTAACTTCTGAGGCCGGCTCGTTCGACAACACGCCTACGTTGTAGATCATGCGGTCAAGCCGCTTCGACCAACCCGAGAAGCGCATGAATGCATCGAGGACTTGGGACGAATCGGTCACATCCGCCAAAAACAGATCTGCGTCGACACCCCAACCGAGCAGACGATCCTTGAACGTCTGCAACCGCGCGGCGTCACGCGAGAGCAGTCCAATCACTTCACCCCGGCGTCCCAGAATACGGGCCACGTCCAACAAGTCTCCTGATGGACCAACGATTAACGTGGCGGGCCGCAACTGCGCTACTGATTCCATCCGAATCCGGCCCTCCACTCGTTGCGATCCGGCACTCGGCTCTTGGAAATCGCGGATAGTTCGGCAAGTATATTTAGATTCGGCAGGAGTTCGTAGCGAACGGACAGGGTAAGACGGTCAGTTTGTTCAAAGCGGCCCGCAAGAAAAGGAAACTCCTCGTCATTGCCTTCGTAATTCGGCGCTTCAATCGATCCGCCAACGTTTTCTTGTATCCGTGTTCGCGCCATGATTCTGACGCTGGTAGTTCAGGGCGATGTACAGTGGGTAATATGTAGCACCCACTCTAAAGTTTATGAACTCGCTATTCGGCTCTGCGAGTGTAGCCGAGCGGCGACGTCCAATGCGAGTACGTATTCACCGAGAAGAAATGCGAGTAGACAAACGGACGAATCTTCGTGTATTCAATGCGCGCGTCAAACGGGCCCAAAACTCCGTGCGGATACTTGCCATGCGCGCCGAGCGTATATGCGTTCTTGGTGCTTCCGGAGCCCGTGAATAGATCGCTTACCAATACATCATCCAGCAGTAGCTCGCCGTAGAATTTTAGGCCTGGCGTGGGCCGCCACTTGCCGTCCAATGACAGGAGCAGATTGTCTTTGTCGTCGTTCGAATGCTGCACGCTGTAGAGGAAGTTCAGCGGAGTCAAGTAGCCTAACTGCAGGCCGCGATCTCCGTATATCACGGCCTGCGAGAACGCCATGCGAACGTTGTTTCGCGGTGCAAGCTCAATGCGCTGCGCCGAAAGATACTTCTGCGCATCGAGCGTACGGGGTCTGCCGTCCGGATTGATGTACAGGCTGTCGGAGATCTCAAGCGACTTCAGGAATCCGTGAAGAAATACGTAGCCGATTGTACCAAACTGCGCATCAAATCGCGCGTAGTCGAATGGCGGCGCGTAATTGTTGAGGAGGAGACTGCCGAAGTAACCTGGTCCCCACTTGTGGCGGCCGCGACCAGCGGAGGCTGAAAGGTGCTTCCCATAGTAGCGAATAACCGACTCGGAAACGTCGTACGACGTGCTGCCGTTGCCCTTCAGATCAATCGATGCCCAGCGGTCCTCGTAAAGTGCTGCGCGCGTGAAGTACGGTCCATTCCCGGATTCGGTGTGATCGCGGAAGTCGACCATGCCATACAACTTGCGGTCATAGCCTGCTTCAACGCGGAAGCCACCCGTAAATCTTGATAGCGCTCCTCGTTCGTCGTCAGTTCCAATGCGTTCGAAACCGTAAACGGGCTGGACTGAGAACGCCAGCGTATCCGGGTAGCGACGGCAGTAGGAGTAGAGGTTCTGGCCGTCCCAGAACAGCTCACCGAGAAGTTTGGGCCAACGATGTCTGCCGCTCGTATCCTGTTCCACAACATGACTGCGCCTCAGAGTGGCGTTCAAGAGCTTCGTGCGCACGATGAACTCGGAACGATACCTGCCGGGTTCAGACAGAAAGAACCGTTCAGGATGCGAGTCGTCCAGATAGGGCCGCAGGCGCACATAATGCTCATGCTGAAGTGTGGGTCGAATTAGCGACCTTAGCGGCTCCCAAGTCCCGGTTTCAACCCGCTCAAGATAGTCTTCGAAGTCGGGGTTGATCCACGAGTAGGAATTCGGACCAAGCAGCGTACTGTCCACGGGGTCGTCTCGCAGCACAATCAAATCGTTGGCCAACGTATTTCCGGCCACAAAGATGAGCAACATCAGGCGCAAGAGGAGTCTCATGCTTGGAATCTACCCATTCCCCCGCCCTTTTTCAATAGTTTGCAACGAAAAAGGGCCGCCCATCCGGGCGGCCCACAAAAACTTCCGGTTTCCCGCTATTTGGTCATCGCCGCGGTCTTCATGACCTTCTTCATCATCGCACTGCGCTCCTCGGGCGTGGTCTTGATGACGTGGTTGGCGCAGCCATCACAGCAGGCGCTCATTTTCATGCCATTTTCCGCAACGCACGGCGACTTGCTGGTCACCTCAAACGTCTGGCCACAGGCACAGGTGGCCATGTTCTTGCCGTCCACCATCGCCGCATTTGTCAACGTCCCCTTGCCGGAAAAGACCTTCTGCCACTCTGCCATGCTCGTGGCCGACTCCTCGGCCGAAGCCTTGCTGGCATGGTCGTGGCAGGCCTGGCTGCAGCAGTAGAAGGTCGTGCCGTTCATCTCCAACTTTGGAGATGCATCTGTAACCTCGAATTCCATTCCGCATCCGCACAACGCCAAAGTATGCCCCTCAGCGATCGCCGTGACGTTGTTAAGGGCATGTAGTGTGCCCAGTTGCACATCGCCCGGTGACGGTTGAATCACAGGCTGCTCGTCGGCCATGACCGGGCACGATGCCAACGCCAGCATGAATAGTAGAGCCAAGAGTTTCTTCATGGATTATCCTTGTTTATGGATGTTTGCTATTGATAGTATTTGAATCGAATCAACCGTGGTTCTGTTCCCAACCATGCCAGTATGCTGATTTCTATGGCTTTTGTCAAGGGCCTGGAGGATTCGGCCAGCCCTGTTTGAGGACCTCTACGCGGCCATCTTCATGGACAAGACAATCGGCGCCTTCAGCGCGTGCCCCGTCCGCCGAACCGACTGTCAGCAAGTGCGACTGCATCGACCGAGGATGAAATACCTCGGCCACTCCTAACGGTATTTCGCCAAACTGCAACTCCTGACGAATTGGCTGCCGAAACACGCTGTATCCCGGCACGACTGTGTCAACTACTGCAATTGTCAAGTTTGAGTCGTTCGTTGACTCATAGTATGCTGCAAGTTCAGTTCTGAACCGATCAAGTCGAGCCTGGTCTATCGCAATTTCGCGGCATTTTGTGTAGGCGGCCGGAAGGTCAAGAAGAAACCACAGCACCATTAAGACGAAGAATGCCCGGCGCAAGGCAGTTCCCGGATACGCCTGAGAAACCATGCTTGCACAAAGGCCAAAAGCCAACCAACCAAACGCAAGCGAGCGCGTAAAATTTGCTTCCGTGAGATGCGGCATGAGAAACACCGGTCCTTGCACTATTCCAGTCAGCATTACCAACAGCAGGATCATGCGCCAACGATCAGTGCGCACTGCTTCCCGGGCACCCAGTGAGAAAAAGACTAAGAAGCCCATAACGAATGAGCCGGCCAAAACCTTCCACAATTGGGACCCAAGTGCCACGAGTATCGTATTGACTGGTGAGAACAATGCGGCCAGTGCCAACCCGATGTTCGCCGCGACATGCCAGCCGACGCCAATCGTGTAGTATGCGTTGTCGCCAGTATTTGGCAAACTGAGAAACTTGCGGACGTACAAATAGCCCACGGTAAGCCCAAACAGCAACACTGAGTGGAGGAGAAAGTGGCCCCGGCTGTTTCTCCGGGCCGCCCCTGGTGCCAGCCACGCAAAGAGAAGAGGGACCGTGAAACATGCAATGCCCGCCTCTTTTGACGCCAACGACACTGCGGTCCAGAGCAACCCAAGAGAGTGAAATCGCACAGGCCGAATCGCCCCTGCGGCGAACGCTCGGGCCAAATCAAACAGCGTTATCACAGATACTGCGGCCAGAAGATTGCCCTACAAGTCCACCTCGGTGATCACTGACGCGAATACTTGATGCAGAATGACCACAGAGGCTAGAAGGCGACTCCAATGCTCTGAAAGATCGAGTCCCTTTGCCGTACGGTATACGGTGTATCCGAGCCACACCGTCAACAAAATCTTCAGAACCTGAAAGAGCACAAAGTCCTGTTTCACGAGCACCGACGGAACCAACGGCAATGGACGGTAGAACGCAAAAACCGGTTCCGCGAAGGCACCAAAGATTGCTCCGACTATGCCGTGTTTACGGGCGAGCGTTTGAGCGGGATGGATCAGCAACCAGTCATCACCCGCTGGTGGCAAGCTGAGGCACGGCCAGTACAGGGCGAACAGGGCTGCGGTCACCGCTGACCAGAAGACTAACGACGAACCAAGGGATTTGAAGACAGTCGACATATCACGAAAAGAAAAAGCCCCTTGACTGAAAAGTCAAGGGGCTTTGAAAAAATATTCCCGCTGACGCCCTACTCTCCCAGCCAGTTGCCCGGCAAGTACCATCGGCGAAGAGAGGCTTAACTGCTCTGTTCGGAATGGGAAGAGGTGTGGCCCTTTCTCTATGACCAGCGGAAAAAATTCTGTTGACAATTGGAAGGAAAGCGCAACTTCGCGAGCTTCGATTCTCTCGAGCCCCGAGGAAGCAATTCTCAGTGGAAGCCTCGGGAAGCGGTTGGCTTCCGAAGGCAAAAAATATTGATTAAGCCGAACGATCTATTAGTACTACTCGGCTGAATGCATTACTGCACTTTTACACCTGTAGCCTATCAACCTTGTCATCTTCAAGGATCTTCAGGAATCTAATCTTGGAGTCGGTTTCACACTTAGATGCTTTCAGCGTTTATCCGATCCGAACCTAGCTACCCAGCGGTGCCGCTGGCGCCACAACTGGTACACCAGAGGTTCGTCCATGCCGGTCCTCTCGTACTAAGCACACACTCCTCAAGATTCTTACGCCCACGGCGGATAGGGACCGAACTGTCTCACGACGTTCTGAACCCAGCTCGCGTGCCACTTTAATTGGCGAACAGCCAAACCCTTGGGACCTTCTCCAGCCCCAGGATGTGACGAGCCGACATCGAGGTGCCAAACCGCCTGTCGATGTGAACTCTTGGCGGCGATAAGCCTGTTATCCCCGGGGTACCTTTTGTCCTTTGAGCGACGGCATTTCCATTCACTACCGCCGGATCACTAAGCCCTAGTTTCCTACCTGCTTGACTTGTATGTCTTGCAGTCAAGCTCCTGATGCCTTTACACTCTTCGCACGATTGCCGACCGTGCTGAGGGAACCTTTGCGAGCCTCCGTTACTGTTTAGGAGGCGACCGCCCCAGTCAAACTACCCGCCTGACACTGTCCCGAATGTGGTAATCATGGGTTAGACATTCCACCAGCTAAAGGGTGGTATTTCAACGTTGACTCCACCGACGCTGGCGTGCCAGCTTCAACGCCTCCCACCTATCCTACACATCAGAAGCTAAATGTCAGTGTCAGGTTATAGTAAAGGTCCATGGGGTCTTTCCGTCCTGTCGCGGGTAGCCGGCATCTTCACCGACATTGCAATTTCACCGATTCCGTGGTCGAGACAGCGCCCAGATCGTTACACCATTCGTGCAGGTCGGAACTTACCCGACAAGGAATTTCGCTACCTTAGGACCGTTATAGTTACGGCCGCCGTTTACTGGGGCTTCGGTTCAAAGCTGCCGACTTGCGTCATGACTGATCCCCTTAACCTTCCAGCACCGGGCAGGTGTCAGGCCCTATACGTCGTCTTACGACTTCGCAGAGCCCTGTGTTTTGTAAACAGTCGCCTGGGCCTCTTCACTGCGACCCGCTTGACGCGGGCACTCCTTCTTCCGGAAGTTCGGGTTAGTTGGCCGAGTTCCTTTACCTTGGTTCTCGAGCACCTGAGGATACTCTCCTCGCCTACCTGAGTCGGTTTCGGGTACGGTCGCCTCAATTCTCCTAGAAGTTTTTCCTGGCAGCATGATTAGGGCACTTTGTGGGCTGAGCCCCCGTATTCGCGCTTTCGGCCTTAACCAGCGGATTTGCCTACTACACCCTACGACCTTGGACCGGATATCCAACACCCGGCTGTCCTTTCACTTCTGCGTCACTCCATCGTACAAACGAACTTTTGGCGGCCCATGAATATTAACATGGTTTCCATCGTCTACGCCTATCGGCTTCAACTTAGGGACCGGCTAACCCTGGGAAGATTATCTTTACCCAGGAACCCTTGGACTTACGGTGGACAGGTTTCTCACCTGTTTTCTCACTACTCATTCTGGCATAATCTCTTCCAAAACCTCCACGGCTACTCACGCTACCGCTTCGTCGGCAATTGGAATGCTCCCCTACCGATCAATAAATTGATCCCGCAATTTCGGCGGATACCTTTAGTCCCGTGGATTTTCAGCGCAGATCTACTCGACCAGTGAGCTATTACGCTCTTTAAATGGTGGCGCCTCTAAGCCAACATCCTGGTTGTTTGCGGACCCACCTCTTTAATCACTTAGGTATCACTTGGGGGCCTTAATTGGCGGTCTGGGTTCTTCCCCTCTCGTCCACGACAGCTTATCCCACGTAGGCTGACTCCCAGGGTCCGACTTGCTGGCATTCGGAGTTTGTTAGGGATGGTACCGTGGTGACGGCCTAACCTTCCAGTGCTCTACCTCCAGTAGTTACGCCCATCGAGGCTATACCTCAATATATTTCAGGGAGTACGAGCTATCTCCGGGTTTGTTTGGCCTTTCACCCCTACGCACAGCTCATCCAATGGGTTTTCAACCCCAAATAGTTCGGACCTCCATTTCATGTTACTGAAACTTCATCCTGGCCATGGTAGCTCACTCGGCTTCGCGTCTACCGCCACAGACTCATCGCCCTATTAAGACTCGCTTTCGCTGCGGCTTCGTGTCTGAAACACCTTAACCTTGCCAGTGACGAGTAACTCGCCGGCCCATTATGCAAAGGCACGCAGTCACTCCCGCGGAGCTCCCACAGCTTGTAAGCGCACGGTTTCAGGGTCTATTTCACTCCCCTCCCGGGTGCTTTTCACCTTTCCCTCACGGTACTGGTTCACTATCGGTCACAGACGAGTATTTAGCCTTGGAGGTGGTCCAGCCAAATTCAAGCAGGGTTTCCACGTGCCCCGTGGTACTCGGGAACCATGACAAGAGGGTAATAGATTTCGCCTACGGGCCTTTCACCCTCTGCGGTCCGCCTTCCAGACGCTTCGACTATCTATTGCTTGTAACTCCTTGGATTGGTTGCACAATCCAGTCAGCCTCCGCGACTCCCACGCTGCAACGCCCCAACGCTTGCACACAACGCGGGTTTAGGCTCTATCCATTTCGCTCGCCGCTACTTGGTGAATATCTCGGTTGATTTCTTTTCCTGCAGGTACTTAGATGTTTCAGTTCCCTGCGTTTGCTCATGATGAGTGATCAGGCATGACCCTGATCGGGTTACCCCATTCGGAAATCCCCGGGTCTAAGCTTGTTTGCACCTCCCGAGGCTTATCGCAGCTTACCACGTCCTTCATCGCCTGTCTCTGCCAAGGCATCCACCGTACGCCCTTAGTAACTTAATCAAAATCCTTTTAAAGCTTGTAATTGCCGTTGAAAACCAACCGCATCCCAAAACTTCCTGATCTTTGAATTGCTATCCTCGGTATTAATTATGCTCGAGAAAACGAACTTCTCAACGAAGTTGCTTCTTCAATTACTTTCCTTCCAATTGTCAAAGATCTATGACTACCCTTACGCAGGGTAGGTGCTCGCCCACGCATAACGCAGGCGGATGTGGACCGGAAGATCATTCCGGCTCCTCGTCTAACGGCGATGTTACTCGGCAGGAGTTTATGCGCGACGAAGACTTTCACCCGCAAAAAACTTAGATAGAACAGATAGAAATCGCTCCACCCTCGTGGAGCGTATCGGGATCGAACCGATGACCTCCGGCTTGCAAAGCCGGCGCTCTCCCAGCTGAGCTAACGCCCCAAGTCCGACCGTCAAGCCCGCGCATAGTGGGCCTGACAAGAGAGTTGAACTTGTGACCACGGTTATCAGGCCGTGCGCTCTAAGTCAACTGAGCTACAGGCCCGAACAACGACTAATAATAGTTGCGACGGAGAACGACCTTGATTGGCCGTTATGACCAATCAAGGGACAGCTTTTACTGAAACTGTCGTTCCGTCTTCTAATGCATTGGGAAATGTGCGATCTGAGAGGTTCCGCCACAGAGTCTGAAAGGCCTTCGACAGCATGCTGACACATGACGGTCTGTGCCCCTTCCGTGGAAGGATTCTCCTTAGGAAGGAGGGTGATCCAGCCGCACCTTCCGGTACGGCTACCTTGTTACGACTTCACCCTAGTCATCAGTATCACCTTCGGCGCCTGCCCCCTTGCGGTTGGCTCAGCGACTTCGGGCGCTCCCGACTCCCATGGTGTGACGGGCGGTGTGTACAAGGCCCGGGAACGTATTCACCGTGGCATTCTGATCCACGATTACTAGCGATTCCGGCTTCACGCAGTCGAGTTGCAGACTACGATCCGAACTGAGGCCGGTTTTTTGGGATTGGCTCCACCTCGCGGTATCGCAACCCATTGTACCGACCATTGTAGCACGTGTGTAGCCCTAGGCGTAAGGGCCATGATGACTTGACGTCGTCCCCACCTTCCTCCCGGTTAACCCGGGCAGTCTCCTTATAGTTCTCAGCTTTACCTGATGGCAATAAGGACAAGGGTTGCGCCGTTGCGGGACTTAACCCAACATCTCACGACACGAGCTGACGACAGCCATGCAGCACCGGAGACGAGACCCCGAAGGGAAACCCACTTTCGGCGGTCCTTCACCTCAAGCCCAGGTAAGGTTCTTCTCGCGTTGCATCGAATTAAACCATGCTCCACCGCTTGTGCGGGCCCCCGTCAATTCTTTGAGTTTCAGCCTTGCGACCGTACTCCCCAGGCGGGATACTTAACACGTTAGCTCCGGCACTGAACCGACCAAATCAAATCCAGCACCAAGTATCCATCGTTTACGGCGTGGACTACCAGGGTATCTAAGCCTGTTTGCTCCCCACGCTTTCGCTCCTCAGCGTCAATCCGCGACCAGAAGACTGCCTTCGCCATCGGTGTTCTTCCTGATATCTACGCATTCCACCGCTACACCAGGAATTCCGTCTTCCTCTTCGCAATTCAAGAACTCCAGTTTCCAACGCAGTTTCATGGTTGAGCCATGAGATTTCACGCCGGACTTAAAGTCCCGCCTACGAGCCCTTTACGCCCAATAAATCCGGACAACGCTTGCACCCCCCGTATTACCGCGGCTGCTGGCACGGAGTTAGCCGGTGCTTACTTAAGAGGTACCGTCCCCCCTGGGCAATACCCAGGTATTCGTCCCTCCTTACAGAACTTTACACTGCGTAACAGCGTCATCATTCACGCGGCGTTGCTGGATCAGGGTTTCCCCCATTGTCCAATATTCCTCACTGCTGCCCGTAGGAGTGGGCCGTATCTCAGTCCCAGTGTGGCTGATCATCCTCTCCAGACCAGCTACCCATCGTCGCCTTGGTGAGCCGTTACCTCACTCAACTACCTAATCAGCGCGACCCTATCCTCGGCCGATAAATCTTTAACCCCCGGGATGCCACCAAGTCAACATGCGGTATTAGCAGAAGTTTCCTGGGTTATTCCCCATCCAGGGGCAAGTAGTCACGTGTTACGCACCCGTTCGCCACTAAGTATTGCTACTTCGTTCGACTTGCATGTGTTAAGCACGCCGCCAGCGTTCGTCCTGAGCCAGGATCAAACTCTCCGTTGAAAATTTATTACAATAGAATTTGTTCCGAAAAATTGTTCAGGCCTTTCCGACATAGTTCTGGGCGGAACCTGTCAGAATCGCACATTTCCCATTGCCAAAGATCAATTTGCGCTTCTTGTAGCCCTTACGGGGTGCAGAACGCCGGGCAACACCCGGCGTCGATGACTTACCGTAATTTGAAGCAGGCCCTAATATAACCACCTCGACCTTTCCTGTCAAGGCTCAGTTTTCTCTCTTTCCAGCATTTTTTCATTAAATACATAATAATATTATTATTAGCGATTTGTTAGAGAGGCGTTCACTAATGACCCCGGAGGCATTGACGTCGTCGCAGGACCTCTTAACTGCTGTTTTTTTTCGTTGCCAGTCCGCTCAAACTATCGTACATTCCTATCCATGATTCGAATACTACTGACAATACTATTGGCATCCACTGCCCTGGCCCGATCGCTCGCACCTGCCATTACTCCGAGGACTACAGCAATGGCCGGAGCCATTGTCGCCTTGCCGACCGATCCGGCAGGCGTCTTCTTCAATCCGGCCGGTCTTGCCGCCATGACCATCTCCTGATTGCATATGCTGCTCCAGCTACTGATGAAGGATCGCGTTTTGGCTCGGGTGTATATGTAGACGGCCAGTTGCGGCCCGCAGATTGGAAATACTATGTGCCCTGGACGGCGTTGACGTGGCAGCCTATGAGTCGGTTGGCGGTTGGCGCGACAGTTCGGCTGATTCAAGAGATTCCGCGTGCTGATTCGCTCGATTCCAAGTGGAGCAATTCGATTGACATGGGCGTCTTAACACCCGGAAAGAATCTCAATTTTGGCGCAAGGGTCGAACATGCGTTTGGTGGCACATCCGTCGTACCGAAAACTGCGCAATGGGGGTGTCGCTTTGAAGTCGGACAATCAGCGGTTTGCGCTTGCTTATCAGTGGGACGGCGATTTGCTCTCGGGTGCGAAGTACCGCCACACCGCGTCACGACTTGGAATGGAAATCATCGCCGGGCCGTATGCGGCCGGGCGATTGGGCTACATCTGGTCGGATCGGCACCGGATTTC
>JADJCU010000008.1 GCA_016703065.1 bacterium | reverse complement strand
GCGCGGCCCGCGTCCGACTTGCACACTCGACCTATAGCTGGGCAGCAGATACGTCCGGCGCAAACTGTGCTATCGAAAACGCCTCGCTCTCGCTGATCGCTCCGGCAAGCGGTGCAATCTGGGCCATCGGATCACAGCAGAATATCGCGTGGTCCAAGAACGGCACCACGTCGACCGTGCAGGTTGAGTTCAATCGGGCGTACCCGAATGGCGCGTGGGAAACACTCTCCGCGTCGGAGACGGATACACTCTTTACTTGGACCGTGACCGGTCCTGCGAGCAGCACCTCCCGAGTGCGTGTCGTCGCAACCGCGAACGGTTCGCTCGGCGATACCTCTGAGGTTGTGCAGATCGTACAGCCCATGCTGACCATCACAGCCCCTGCGGATAACGCGACACACAATATCGGTTTCCCGCTGACGATCACTTGGAGTCGATATCTCGCCTCCGGTAACGTCACTGTTCAGCTTAATCGCCCTATCCGGTGGTGCGTGGGAAACGCTTGGCACATCTAACGCTGATTCACTTGTTTGACTGCGACCGCTCCGGCTTCAACCAGCGCGCGCTATCGAGTCTTCTTGACAAATCAGACATCGATTGGTGACACGACCGGCAACGAGACGATCTTCCTGCCATCGCTCACAGTCAATGCGCCAAACGGCTCCGAACAGGTTAGACACGGCATGAACTCGACGATCTCTTGGGCCCGCAACAACCTGACGGGCGGTGTGCGGATCGATTTCAATCCGAACTATCCAAGTGGAAACTGGATGACGCTCGCCAGCGGCCAAACTGGAACGAGCTACTCGTGGCTCGTCAATCAGGAACCGACTACATCCGCCCGTATTCGCGTCGTGTTTGAACAAGTTCCCAGCTACGGCGATACGTCGAACGCGAATTTTACGATTATCCGTCCAGAACTTGTGCTGACCAGTCCGGTTGGCGGAGAACTCTGGGTTACGGGCAACAGCTATTCGATCAATTTCGCGCGCGTCGACCATGCGCAGGCTGTGACCATCAAGCTGAACCGCACCTATCCGACGGGCGCGTGGGAGACCATCGCGACTAACGTTACGGGCAACAGCCATAACTGGACTGCGGCGGGTTCGCCGACCACGACGGCGCGCCTGCGTGTCGAGAGCTCGGTCTACTCGACTGTCGGCGATACGTGCGCAGCCAATTTCTCAATTCTGAATGCCGGCGTTACACTGCTCTCGCCTGACGGCGGCAATACTCTGGCCATCGGCCGCGCCGAAGTTGTTCGCTTCCAGCGCGTGCAAGTGACGGGTGTTGATGTTTATCTGAATCGCAATTATCCGTCTGGAACGTGGGACCTCCTTGCGGCCAACGTGCAAGCCGATTCGTTGACCTGGACTGCTACGGGACCCGCGTCGTCGATCTGCCGTGTGAAGGTGCAAAATACTTCGAATGCGGCGCAGTCTGACGTGTCCACCACTAACTTCTCGATTCTTCAGCCTACTCTGGCGTTTGTAGCACCTGTTCCGGGCGATACGCTGGCCATTGGCATTCCGAACACGATTGCGATTTCACGCAACTCCGCAGCCGGCGGAAACGTCCGGATTGATGCGAATCTTAACTATCCGAGCGGTGCATGGCAGCAGCTTGGCTCCACAACGACCAATGAGTACGTCTGGACTCCGGCCAATCCGCCGTCGCAGAACGTGCGCTTGAGATTGATTCACCTTGATATTGCAAATGTCGGCGACACGCTTAACTTCAGTCTCCCGCTCGACTACGCGTCGCTCGCGCTCACTCAGCCTACCGGTTCGGCGAGCTACGAAGTTGGAGACACGTTCCCGCTTGCTTGGACTCGCAGCCGCGTCGGCAATGGCGCAAACATTTACGTGAACCGCACGTATCCCGCTGGCTCATGGGAGCTAATTGCAGGTAACATCTCGGCGGACACCTACAATTGGACAGTGACCGGCCCGCGATCCTCGAACGCACGCTTCAAGGTTTTGTCCACGCGCAACTCGGCGCTCGGCGACACAACCCTTGATCAGACGATTCTTGTGCCGGCGGTTGCGCTGACCGCGCCGAACAGCGGCGTGCTTGGTATCGGAAACACTGAAACCATCACCTTCTCCCGCATCGATTTCACTGGCCCGGTCGCGCTCGATGTCAATTTCGACTATCCGAATGGCTCCTGGCAGACCATAGCGACCGGAGTGAACGGCGGCAGCTACGACTGGCTCGTTGCCGGCAATACGACGACCACGATGCGCCTCCGCGCGCGCTCCGAAGAGTACGGAACGCTTGATATTTGTGACAACAATCTGACCTTGACAACGCCGTTGATTGTGGTGCAGTCCCAGAATACGTCGGAGCTGTTTGAGACCGGCGACCAAGTGGTTATCTCGTGGACAAAGACCGCCGTGCAAGGCAATGTCAATGTTGAGCTCAATCGCGACTATCCCGGCGGCGCGTGGGAATCACTCGCAACGAACCTCGCGACGAACAGCCATAACTGGACCGTTACAAACCCTGGATTCGCGCACGGCCGTATCCGTGTCTCGGCCAGCAACCGCAGCGATGTCTTCGATGTGAACGACGCGGACTTTGGCACCTTCCTGCCTGCGCTGCAACTCACCACGCCGAACGGCGGAGATACACTCGTCATCGGCCAACAGAAGGTCATTCGCTGGTCACGCAACGGCGCGAGCGGCCCCGTCCGCGTGCAACTGAATCGCGGCTGGCCGAATGGCACGTGGGAGAGTTTGCTGTCCCAGACTTCAGCCGACAGCTTCGTGTGGACGGTGTCAGGGGACGTTACCGAAACCGCTCGCATGCGCGTCCAACTCGTCTTTGATAGCCAGGTCTATGATATCAGCGATGAAAACCTCGCGATCTTGCCGGAATCAATCGTTATGCTTTCGCCTCATGCGGGAGACTCGATTGCCATCGGTGATACCGTCATCTTCCGTTGGCGCCGCATCGGTCTTGCTCCGGGCGTGTCCGTTTACCTCAAACGCAACTATCCGTCGGGGCAGTGGTCCGTCCTGGCCAACGCCGTATCCGTCGACACATTCTTGTGGATTGCCTCGGGCGATCCCGCCGCCAATGCGCATTTCCGCGTGCTCTCCTCGTGGAATGCGCAAATGGTCGATATTGAAGGGCCTTGTCCGCTCGGCACACCGGTCATGACGGTCACGCAGCCTGCAAGCTCTGATACGATGATCGTCGGAGGCACCCAGACCATCTCTTGGTCGCGAACGTTCGCCAATGGCCTCGCCCGTGTCGAAATCTCCCGCGATGGCGTGAGCGGACCGTGGACCGAAATCGGTCAAACCACCGCCAATAGCATTGCGTGGAACGTGACCGCACCAGTGACGACCAATGCACGTTTCCGCGTGTCGCTTGTGAGCAAGCCTTGGGTACAAGGCGGTGTTGGCTTCAATAGTTCTATCGTCTTGCCGGAGCTCGACTTCACGTCGCCTGCCCCAGGCGATACACTTGTGGTTGGCCGCGAGATTACCGTGGCATGGAATCGCGCCTATGTTGACGATCCGGTTGATGTCTGGTTCGATCGCGGGACTCCGACCAGCGATGCCGAAATCCTCCGCGAAAACGTTACGGGCGACTCAATCCATTGGATCGTAACTCCACCGTTGACGCCCAATTCGCGGTTCATTCTCCGCACGGTATCGGGTATCTTCGTTGAAGAGGATGGCGACACAAGTTTCGTGGTTGCCGATCCCATGCTCCGATTCTGACGCCGCATGGAGGCGAAAATTGGATCGTGGGTCAACCCGTAACCATCACGTGGTCGCGCGCCGCCGTGAGTGATCCAGTTCGCGTGGAACTTAACCGCAGCTACCCGACCGGAAGCTGGGAAGTGTTGGCCGCAAGCGTCGCAGGCAACTCGTTCGATTGGACCGTTTCCGGCTCGGCAAGCACTGCAAACGTGCGCGTGCGAATTACGTCGACTACGCATGCCGATCTTAACGACCTGTCCGACAACCCGCATTCCATCATTCTACCGACGGTCGCTTATCAGGCCGCGTGGCCTGCGCGCATCCCGCTTGGTTTTGCTCGCAGTATCAATTGGCAAACGACCAATCTCACCGGTTCCGTAAGCCTCTATCTTTCGCGCGACAACGGCGCTACGTACCCCGAATTGATCGCTGGAGGCCTGAGTGGAACTTCGTACACGTGGACTCCGTCCGGAGTGGCTGCGGCACAGGCGAGCGTAAAGGTCCAGAGCGATCTGCTGCCGCAGGTCGCGGTGAGCAGCACGTCTTTCGTACTGGCACAACCCGCGTTTGCGGTGACCTATCCGCAAACAAGTGAATCGCTCACGCTCGGCTTCCCGGCCACGCTGCGCTGGACAAGCGCCGATCATCCGGGTACGGTGAACGTCGAACTCAATCGTGACTACCCGTCTGGGGCGTGGGAGATTTTGGCATCGTCCCTCGCCGCAGACTCCCTTGTTTGGACACCGACGGGCTCCGAAACTGCCGTGGCTCGTATCCGCGTCGCCTCCACCGTGAACAGCTCATGGAGTGATGTCGGTGATGGCAACTTCACGTTGCTGCAAGCAAATCTTGACCTTCAGATTCCCGCTTCGCACTCCGAGCTGATTATCGGTTCGCCGGTGTGGATGTCGTGGCATCGCACGGGATGGAGCGGACCGGTTTCATTGACTTTGAATCGCGTCGGCGGCCCGTCGACGGTCATCAGCGCGTCCACGACTGCCGACACCTTGAGCTGGACGGCAGGAGGCGCTGCCGCGGACAGCTCATGGCTCGTCCTGCGCTCGCTGCAGTATCCCGGCTATGCGGACAGCGTGATCGTTTACGGTCCGTATCAACCGCAGTTGACTGTAACGGCGCCCGAGGCGAACGAACGCTGTATCATTGGCGAAACGCATACCATTCGCTGGACGCACCAGCATCTGCCGACTGGTGTGCTGGTCTATCTAAACAGCGGTCAGGAGTTCGTGCTCCGGAACTCTGCGAGCGATAGTTTCTCCTTCACGCCGCAAACTGACGAGAGTCAGAACGCGCGCGTGCTCATTCGCTCTGAGTTCCGTCCCGATGTCACCGACACCAGCGATGCCTTCCAACTGGTTGCGCCAAGTCTCGCGCTGAATACCCTGGCAAGTCCGAGCTTCCGTGCCGAGTCCACGACCAATTTCGTGGACTTCACACGAAATCATCGGCGATGCGATTGTCGAACTCTCGCGCGACGGTCATGTCGGCCCGTGGGAAGAGCTCTATCGCGGAACGGCCACAACGTTCGACTGGATTCCGGAACTGCCCGAGACCCAAAATGGACGTTTGCGCATCCGCAGCGCAGTGGAAGCGCAGTTCGGCGACACACTGTTGCAGGCAATCGAAATCTTCCAGCCGACGCTGTACATATCAATGACCCCCGAACTCGACACGCTCTATCTTGGCCAAACCGTGCAGCTTCACGTGACAGGCACGCACATCTCAGAGCATATCGGCGAGCAGGTCATTGTCGTTGTTGATCGTGACGGCGTCTATCAGTCTATCGACGAAACCGACGTCCCCGGCGTCATTGACTACGAGCTGTCCGGAAATCCGCACGATCACGTGCGCTTCCGCGCCTTCATCGCCGGTGATCAGGAGTTGAATAGCGCGACGAACGCCTTTGTCCTGCGCGCGCCGGTCTTCGGCTGGAGCAGCGTGCCCGGCGGCGACGTCTATTCCGGTGACGCCATGACATTAGCCTGGACAAGTCTGGGAATCGAAAGTCCGGTCGAAATCGCGCGCCTCGACGAAAGCGGCGAGTCGATTCTTGCGCAGGACCTCGCGGATGATTCTTGGCTTTGGAACGTCACTCCTCCGCGTGGCGAAACGCGGCTCATTGTGCGCGTCATGAACGACCCGCAGTGGTCCGACACGTGCGAACCGTTCACCGTTCGTGTCCCGCAACTCACGTGGCTGTCTCCGAATGAAAGCGCGACGGATACCTCCGGTCAAGAGCTAAACCTGAGCTGGGAAGCGCTGGACGGTGCGTCGCCGGTTCTACTCGAAGTAACCTTTGACGGCCTGGGCTGGGAGATGATCGCGTCGTCGTTAGTCGATGACTCGTACCTCTATTCCCTGCCTTACCGGAGCGGTGAAGCACTGCAATTCCGTGTGACGTCTGTCGACCATCCCAACATCTCCGCCGTGTCGCCTACGCGGACGCTCGTAGCGAGGATGCTGGTCATCGACGCCGGTGACGATGATACATGGTATGTCGGTCAACAGCGCTGGGTTCGCTGGTCGCGTGAGCTTGCCCCGGGTGAAGTCGCGCTGGAGGTGTCCTACGGTGATCGTGCTGAAGGGAACTGGTCAAATGTCACGACTACCGAGCTCGACTCGTTCCTCTGGACCGTTGCCGGACCGGCTACTGAATTTGCCGCGCTGCGCGTTCGGCTTGCTGGCGAGAGCGCTGTCTTTGACACAACCGATGTGCCTATCGCGATTCATCTGCCGAGCGTGACCGTGACCGAACCGAACAACGGCGGAAGCTATGACGTTGACACCGAAATTCGTATTCGCTGGCAGAGCGAAGGCCTGCCCAGCGGAGTGAGCATCGGTCTGTGGCGCGGAGCGCCCGTCAATCGACTCGACACGCTTTATGTCGCAACGGAGAATGACGGCGAGGAGTTCTGGACGATCACCGGTCCGGCTGCCGATTCTTGTTACGTGATCATCACGGCCGAGAACGACTCAAGCATCCATGACCTCAGTGATGTGCCGTTCGTCATTCACGGTGGGACCGCCGCCGATCCCCGCACCGGAGCGGTGCCGCAAGAGTTGGCCATGGGGCTGCCGTACCCGAATCCGTTTAATGCGACGCTGACCGTACCGTTCGACCTCCCGCAACCCGCGCATGTTCAGATTAGCGTATTCGACATCCTCGGACGCGAAGTAGCCAAACTGGTCAACGAGCAGCGGCCAGCAGGCTTCCTGCGCGTCGGGTGGGATGCCGCAAGTGTTTCGAGCGGAATGTATTTCGTGCGCATGACGTCCACTGACTTCTCCGATGTTCGCCGCGTGCAGTTGCTGAAGTAATTCCGACAACTAATGCCCGGACCGCTTCCTGCCCGGAGTGGTCCACTTGCCCAGGTGCGTCGGAAGCCCTCCCGACGCACCGCCCTTTTTGAGCCCGGCGGATTTGTCGACAAAACATAAAAGGCGACTCGCACGAGTCGCCTTTCTGTTTTCTATCCGCGAAAAACTAATTCGCCGGCGGGGTCACGTTGATAAATGTCACGGTCGTCGGAGTGCCTTCGCCAAAATAGTAGTCAATGTGCAATGTGTCGTCCGAAGTGCTGTGGAATTCCGAACCCCACGTGAAGCTCGAATCAACGGCCACACTGTCATCCAGCGTCAGCTCGAACGTAATATCGCCGCCTTCGGTCGCTGAATAGTCGCCGTCTTTGGTGATGTAGGCGTCAAGCAGTGTGAAATACTCGATATAGTGGAAACTGCCGTCCGCGCGGAACGTGAACTCGGCGCTATCCGATCCGAGTTGCGTACCCGAGTCAATCGCCCACCACTGTCCAACCAAACGCTCCGCGTACGTCGGCCCAGCAGGCGGATCCTCTTCGTCATCTTCCGAGCAGCCGACTGCGAAGGCCACGACTACGGACAGTCCAAGGGCAAGCAGAATGCGTTGAAGCTTCTTGTTCATCTATTGTTCTCCTGACAGGTTTGCTGTGTTAATGTGCTCTATCTGCACGTGTTACATCTTCGCCAATTCGGCGGCGGCATCCTTCGCGGCGGCCGTGTTCTTGAACTCCGGCTTCGCGACGAACTCCTGGAGCGCCTTCTTCTTAAGCGCCGGATTCTTCAGGTTCATAATGCGCTTCAATTCGCTCGTTGCGGCCGTCTCGGCCATGTCGGCGGCGTTGTCCTTCGCCTTCTCAACCTGCTTCTTCGTGTCCGCGACCTTCTTCTCCGCATCCGTCAGCTTCTTGCCCGTCGAATCCGCAAGCATCGCCAGCGAATCGTTGATCATCTGCTGCTGTTTCAGCTTGGCCTGCATCGCCGCCGGGGATTCCGGGTACTTCGCAAGCAATTCATCCAATTTGCCGCTGGCCAGAAGCGCTTCGGCCAGCTTGTTCTTGGCATCTTTCACCATCCGGTGATCGCCGTACTTGGCAATGATGTCGTCGTACTTGCCGTCGGCGAACAGTTTCTCAACAATCTTGTCCTTAGCCATCGACACGATCGACGCCAGCTCAGGATTGCTCCCAAACTTCTGAATCACTTGCTCATACTGGCCAGCATCCATCATCTTTTGCGCTTCTTTCATCGGCGACGAGCACCCGATCAAAAACAGGGTGACTGCACTCACGAGAAGCAGGTTAATCCATCCACGCTTCATGTTCAACTCCTAATTTGGTTTGTATATTATAAACAACTACTTAGAGATTCTGATGTTGACAAGACCCATGCCAAACACGAATAATCTATAACATTTTCTCCGCAAAATCAAGGGTTATCAACGGCTTGAGTCATCACTGACCGTGCCGTCATGGACCCGCAAAATACGTTGCATTGCCCCTGCAAGTTCCAGATTATGTGTGGCCACAATCAGCGTCGTTCCCTGCTCCCGAGTCAACCCAAGCATCAGCTCCTGAACGGCTTTGGCCGCCTCGCCATCCAGGTTTCCGGTCGGTTCATCGGCAATTAACAGCGACGGAGAATTGACCAGCGATCGGGCGACCGCAACCCGCTGACATTCGCCTCCCGAAAGCTCCCCGGGCCGATGGCTGAGCCGATGCCCCAGGCCTACGCGGCTCAAGAGATCACGCGCCCGCTGCTCCGCATTCCCGTTTGCGCCGCCGCCCAGCATCGCAGGCATCAATACATTCTCAAGTGCTGTGAACTCCGGCAGCAAGTGATGCGATTGAAACACGAACCCGATCTTGCGGCCCCGAAGTTGGGCCAGTTCATCGCTGGTTAGCTTCGAGTAGGCCTGTCCATCGCACGTGATCTCACCGGATGTGGCGCGATCAAGCGCGCCGAGCAGATGAAGCAGCGTGCTTTTGCCCACGCCGCTCGGTCCAATTAGAGCGATCTGCTCACCGGCGTTGACTATTACGTTGACGTCGTGCAGCACGGGCACGGAGTTGTGGCCGAGCGCATAGGTCTTTGATAGATTCTGAGTGATCAGTATGCTCATATTCGTTTCCGCGCGGCTCCGGCGTAGATATATCCTTCGCTGCGCGGTACGCCTTCGGCAAAGAAGTTGTTCAATGTGACTATCTCAAGCCCCGCCGCAGCGACCCGGTCCGCAATCTGCCGGTCAATCGTACAGCCGTCGAAGATGTGTTTAGTAACCCGGCTGATGCGGCGCTGCCACTTCTGCAAATCCGGATCGGGCGCAAGGCCGTGCTCAAAAAAGATGAATTCCCCGCCGGGTTTCAACACGCGCCGGGTCTCAGCAAGCGCCCGGTCGAGGTCCCGGATACTGCATAGCGTCCATGTCGAGACCACTGTGTCGAACTCCCCTTCATCAAACAGCAGCCGCTCGGCATTCATGTCGAGCAACGTGACCGGAAACTCATACTCGTGCATCGTCCGAACTGCGAGTTTCCGTAATCCCGGGTTCGGTTCGATTCCGGTGACATGCGTCACCGAGGCCGGATAGTGCGCGAGATTCAATCCCGTGCCGAAACCAATCTCCAACACACGGCCCTGCGCACGCACGACAGAACTCGCGCGATGACGCTCATGCCGCGCCGCCTGCATCGCCTTGTGACAGAGCGACGGCCAAAGCCTGTCGCGCCAGATGCCCACCGCCTGGCCTACTCCCCGAGTCGAGTCAACCGCAGCGCAGCCCGGCCGCTGTCCAATATGAACTTCACTCGAACCTAATTTCTATCGTCTGCTCCGCGCCGCTCAGGGGGAACTTCATGTCTTCCCACTTCGGCGGACCAAACGTCTGAGCTTTTGCCCCATTCGAGGCTGCGCCCTTTTCCTTTGGCGGGCCATACCAGTGGCGGTCCATCTTTGCGTTCGAATTCTTGTCGTGATAGACCGTCACCGCGTAGTCGCCGGCAGGAAGATTCTCGTGCACATACTCGGCCCCGCCACTCGTGATCGGCACCGGAAACCGGCCTACTGGCTGTTTGTCAGTCCAAGCCGTCTCGCCGGGCCAGATCGACACGATGAACTGCCCCTTATCCGTGTCCAGCCCGCTGATTTTCACCGTCAGCTTCGTGCCCGTTTGCGCCAGTGCCAACGAACCGAATAACATAATCGCTATAATTGTGCGCATGATCCCGTTACCCTTTTTGCAACTTGTCAAGCCTGTTCTGAAAGCGCGCGAATCTCCTCCACGCGCCTGCGATTCACTCCCATATCACCCTTACCCAACCGCGACGCCGACCGCACCTCGATCCGCCCTTGTTGTCATCCAGCCACAGCTCCGTGTCATCCCGGAATCCGAACACCAACGACGAGTATTCCACATGAATGTAATCCACGCGGCTCACCAGTATGTTTGCCCGCGGCATCTCCTCCACAACTTCGCTCAAGAGTGAATAGGCTGTTGGCCGGTCGACTCCCACAAACAAGATGGGCTCGATGCGATGGGCCTCGCTGGTCGCCTGCGAAGACACACAATTGGAAGTCTCCAGACAGGGCTTCAGACGACCGTAGAACACGCCGAGCTTCGCTGGGACCGGTGACATGGCCTTGATGGAAAGTCGCGTTCCGATCCCGATCGCCAGAAAAAGTATGGCAAAGAGAGCGACCAGGGTCAATGTTCGATTTCCTTTTGTCATATCCTGCCAGAATACAAAGAGTAGAGGAGAGAAGCAAGCGAAAAATGGCGAGGCGGGCCATCCATGTTGCCCGACCGGCCCGCCCCTGTTCACACTTCACGCAATCACACTGTCACTCGAAGCCAGCTGCCCCGGTAGAACAGCCACACCGCGATCAGCCCGCCCAACGAGTGCGCAATCGTCGCACCCCAGATCATCCCGACCGGACCCCATTCGAAAGTAATCCCGAAAACATACATGAATGGCACCATCAGCAACCACGCATGCGCAATGCTCAAGAGCATCATCGGACGGTTATGTCCCGCGCCTTCAAAGACGGTTTCGGCCCCGATATGGATTCCGGCGAATGGCAGGGAAATCGCCATGATGCGAAGCAGCGTCGCGCCTAACTGTACACTCGATTCAATTCCGAAAAATGCCCGCACGATCTGTTCGGCAAACAGAAACAGCACCGCGCCGTAGGCGAGCATGACGTAACCCGCCACACGAATCGAGTGCACGCCCGCGATCCAGGAACGCACGAGCTCCTTCGCACCGAGAAACTGCGCAACCAGCGCCGATGTCCCGAGCGTGAACCCGACCATTGACATAATCCCGAAGTGCATCACTCGCTGCGCCGCGCCGAAAATGGCCACTACATCCGTTCCATAATGAGTGACCAGCCGCACGCTGAATGTCATCGCCATCGAGAAGCTCAAGATATTCAGGCCCACCGGCCAACCGATGTTCCAAATCTGCTTGAATTCGTCCATGCTCGGCCACGGCTTATGAAACCACCGAATGCAAATTGGCGACCGATGCGTCGTCAGCACATACATGCCGATAACCATGACCAAGATATACGAGGTTACCGCGCCGATTGCCGCCCCGACAATTCCAAGCACGGGAAATGGCCCGATGCCGAATATCAACAATGGGTCGAGGATCATGTTTGTTCCCGCGCCTATTAGCTGCATCCACCACGCCATGCGCGGCATGCCAATGCACCGGAACGCCGAATAGACCGAGTATGAACAGCCTACGACGCCTGCCGCCGGGAACATCCAGTGCCCGTATTGCAGAGCCATCGCTTCGACCGCCGGCTCAACTTCCATGAGCGGAAGAATTACCGGCATCAGCAGCCACGCGACGAGGCCGATCAGCGTCCCCATCACGAGTTTCATCAGGAACGCGGCACGAATAGCGATCGCAGACCCCTGCATCACGCCCTCGCCGAAGCGCCGAGCAATGATCGCATTAGAGCCGACACCGGTAATAATGTTGAAGGTCATCATCGTCCAATAGATCGTCATTAAGACCGTGACGGCGGCTACCGGTTCCGTGCCGACTTTGGCCAGCCAGAAATCCACCAGCCAGTTCCCGCGACGAAAGATGAGGTAGAAGACCGCGCTGCCTACAAGATGTCCAACGGCATACCCCGCGAGCATCCCGTACGGTCCCCAGTCCAACCAGCGGCCGAGGAGCAGCATCGACAGCAGAACCAATCCCCAATCCATCACGATTCCAAACAGCGTCGGCGGCAGGTTAAGGCCTGCGCCGTTGTACGCATTCGTCATCATTTCAAGCGCCGCTCGGAACGGTAGTGCAAGCACCAGAATTCGCAGGTACCACTTGCCATGCGCCACCGTCTCAGGGTCGGAAAAGAAGAGCTTGACAAGCGGCTCGCTGAACAGCCAAATCAACAGAATAAACACACCCATACAGAACATCGCGAGTTTGATGGCCACCCGCGCAGTGTGCCACGCGTTCTCTTTTTCCCGCGCACCCAGCGATTGTCCAACCAATGCGCCCATGCCGAGACCTAAACCTACGTTGACCATGTGTCCAAAGCGTAAGACCCGCTGGGCCATCCCGAACAAGGCTACGACCAGTGTGCCGTAATGCGCGAATAGGCTCACAATCACGCTGTTCATCAAAGAGAAACTCAAGGCGCTGAAGCCGCTTGGGAAGCCAATCCGTATGACCTGTTTCATCTCCGGCCAGGGCAGGGGACGTACACGCCACTTCACTACAACAGGGGAGGTCGGACGCGACAGCTCCCATGCTCCGACCATCGCCACCGTCGCGAAACCGATGGAGTTCGCAATCGAGGCGCCGACGATTCCCAGCTCCGGAAAGGGTCCCATCCCGAAAATCAACAGCGGATCGAGGATCATGTTCACCGCGACGCCGATCACCGAGATCCACATCCCGGCTTGCGGTCGCCCGACTCCCCGGAATGCCGTGTAGACCGAGAAGCTCACCATCAAGAAACCAAAACAGATGCTGTTCAATATCCCGTAGCGGTAGGCAAGGTCAGCGACATCGGGCGCCGTCCCGTATAACTTCAGCGCGAAGGGGAGGACAAGCAGTGATATCAGGCCGATCGCTGCGCCAACGAAGAACTTGAGAAAGAACGTCGCACGGATCGCTTGGGCCGTCGGTTCGCCTCCCCCTTGGCCAAACCTGCGGCTGATCATTGCGACACTGCCCGACCCGATTATACCGTTCGGAAACGTCATGACCCACGCAAACGCACCAAACACTGTTACCGCGGCAACCGGTTCCGGTCCGATTTTCGCCAACCAATAGATGTTCACCGCCTCATAGAGGTTCAACAGGAGGAAGCTCGCCATCGACGGCAGGCCCATGTCCAACACCTCGACGGAGCATGAGCTTCTCCAAGCCTTGTGGAGCGGTGCGATACTCGAGCGACGGACCCTGACCGGAGGTCAGCTTTCGAAGAGGTCGGCTAATTTTCGTGTCAAATACGGAAAACATGGCAAAAATAGAAAAGCCCATCGCTTCTAACTTCGCGATGGGCTTGATTATGCTAAACTTAAACTACCGTCAAGTCAGGCGTAATCTCCCATCGCGGGATACCGGCAACAGGTCCGTTACGTTCTTCGCGAACGACGTCACTGTTACAACACGGGTATATTGGACGGGAGTTGGGAACATTGCGACTTGTTTTGGGTGTATCAATTGAAACTGTCTGTCGTTATGATAATAAACGGTGTTCAGTTTGTCAAGTCAGGAAAGCGCACCGTATGACATTCCGTACTCCCGAGAGCGTCCTTGACCGCCCTGCTACCGCAAGCAATCGCCACCTTGGCGTCGATCGGCAGGACCTTTGCTATTGCAAGTCTGCCGCGATTTTGATAAGTTGAGTATTCTTTGGGTCTTCTATTAGCTGTGGAGGTGTCCGCGAGGCGCTTGTTCGGAATAATTTAGACTGCCATTGTGCAGATTATCCCGGGGCCGGCTATGGGCCGGCAAGGAAGTCCATGTCCTTCCACAATTCGCCCGGATCTCCCTGAAGATTCACCCAACGGACGGAGCTTGAAGACCCCGAGAGGAGTCCTGTTTCTATTTCTGGCCTGCCTCTGCGCATGCGGACTTACCGCACGTGCCGAGGTAGGCTTTTCGTTTTCTCTACCGACGGAGTACTCGGCCCACCGCCTCGCCAACCAGCCCCGGCTTGGGATCACCTCCTTCGGTGAGCAGCCCGTGCTTCCGATAAGTGCCGCACACCGCCAGGAGATTGTTGTCTTTGACTCCCTGTTCACGCGGGTTAGTGTCGAATTGCGCGTTAAAGAGACCAATCTTGTTCAACCGTTGCCCTTGGACTATGCGTCTTATCGCGATCTCCAGATGCGTTGGGACGTCCGCAACGCCTTCGCGGAAGAGGCGCACAAGGGATTCAAGCAGGTAGCGCAACAGCGGTCCAGCGAGGGCATTGCGATTGACGTCCCCTTCAAGATCAAATCGAAGGCCTTCCGCCGCATCTTCGGCGGAGACAATATCGGTCTGCGCGTCCAGGGGAATATCACCATCGACGGCAAGCTGCGGCGGCAGAAGTTCGACGAAATCATGTCCGCCAACCAGCGCGACACCAATACCAATTTCAATATCGATATGACGCAGCGCTTCACCATCGCCGGAAAAATTGGCGAGAAGGTGCAAGTTGATGTCAATCAAGATTCCGAACGTCTCTTCGATTTCGAAAACTCGCTCAAGTTGACCTATACGGGCGACAAGGACGAAATCGTGCAAAAGGTCGAGGCCGGAAATGTCAACCTGAGCCTCGGCACTCGACTCGCAACGTTCTCCGGACAGAACAAGGGCCTGTTCGGGATCAAGACCGAAGCGAAGGTCGGCGCGCTCAAGGTCACCGGTATCGCCTCGCTCGAACGTGGTCAGAAGAATCGGCAGGAGCCCAACAAAGACGCTCGCCGCGCGACATGGACGGAAAACGACTTCTTGCAAAACGTCTATTTCTGGCTGACCGACCGAGATACGTCCATCGCATTCGATGCGGCTTGGGGTGAGAGCTCGGACAACACACTCGATATCGTCGGCTATCGCGAGAACTATCGCCATATCTACGCCCGCGAACACCGCGCCGCTCCAGTGCAGGTCACGGCTATCGAAGTCTGGGAAAGCACTACAGAAAACGGCAGTCAGCAGGGCGTCACGACCAGCTACGGTGTGGCCGTCGCGCTCGATAGCATTGAACAGCTCAACCACCCCGAAACCATCACCACCGACCGCCCGAACTCGCGCGGCGGTATGTTCCGCAAACTTACGGCGGAGACGGACTACACGTTCGAGCCTCGCCTCGGCTACATTCGGCTTAAGCGGCCGCTTGGAACGGATAAGTATCTCGCCTGTGCGTTCCGACTTGATAACGGCGACGAAATCGGCCGCGTCAATGCTCCTGTCGACAGCCTGCGGTTGGTGCTTCTGCGCAGCAATAGCCCAAATCCTTCGACAGACCTGACATGGAACCTCATGTTCCGCCACGTCTACTCGGTGCAATCGACGAATGTCAGCCCGCAAAACTTCGAAGTGACCATCATCCGCGAAGCAGCAGGCGGCTCGCAGCCGGAAACCGGACCTGACAGCGAAACCAGCTACCTTGAGTTCTTTGGCTTTGATACCGAAGGACCTAATGGTTCCGCCGGGGCCGATGATTTCGTAGATAACTATGGCGCGATCATGGACTGGACCAACGGCGAAATGCATTTCCTTGATCTCACGCCGTTCTTTCCGTCCGGTTACTATGATGATTTGCGCGGCGAGCTCGTCATGGCCGACCTTTATGCGCTCCAAGAGGCCAAGCGTGCCGCGAGTGACTCCACGACGGTTCTCGACAGCACGCTCTACACTCGTCCGCCTTCCCAAATCGCATCCGGCGGCGCGGCATGGAAGTTCCAGACCAAGTCGCAAGGCTCAACGTCACAGTATGATCTCGGCCCGCTGGTCCTTGAAGGTTCGGAAGAGGTGACCCTAAACGGTGTGCGACTGGCCCGCGGCTCAGACTACACGATTGACTATCTGTCCGGTCAACTAAAGATTCTGAACGAAGCCGCCAAGGCTCCCAACGCCAACCTTGTTATTACCTACGAATCTGGACAGGTCTTCCAGCTCGACCGTAAGACCTTGCTTGGTGCGCGCGCCGAATACGAACTCTGGGAGAACTCGTACGTCGGCGGCATGGTTCTTAAGCTCGATGAAAAATCCCTCGACCGCCGCGTCCGCATCGGCAACGAGCCGATCAGCAATACGCTCTATGACATTAACTCCCAGCTCAAGTTCAAGCCGAACTTCCTGACCACAATCGTCGACCGTCTGCCCCTGATCAAGACGAATGTTCCGTCCGAGCTGACTATCGACGGTGAAGTCGCGAAGGTCTTCCCCAATCCTAACTCACTATCGAGTGATGCTACTGGTGACAGGAACGGCGTCGCCTTCCTTGATGACTTCGAGGCTTCACGCCGCTCAACTCCGCTCGGCATCCTGCGCAAGAATTGGACAGTCTCGTCGATCCCGGTCGTTGGGCCGAGCGGCGATCCGGGGATCGACTCACTCCGTGGAAGGTTCCGCTGGTGGAATCCGGTGGGCGACTTTCAAGTTCATGTCAAAGACGTTTTCCCTGAACGGGAGACAAACAGTCAGGTCGCAGATCGCTTGCAGTCGTTGGTCCTCGAATTCTATCCCGACAGCTCGACCGGCCAGCCCGACGATAGCTGGGGCGGCGTGATGCGCTATCTCGGCTCCGGTTACGAAGACCAGTCGCGCTCGCAATACCTTGAATTCTGGATTCAACTGCCCGGCGACCCTGAAGGGCGGCTCGTCGTCGACTTCGGTACAATCTCTGAAGACGCGCTGCCCAACGACTCGATGGACTCCGAAGACAAACCGTTGCCCGACGAAATTGTCAATTCTCCGCAGCGCGAATACGGTAACGGCGTCTTGAGCCCGGATGAAGATACCGGCCTTGACGGATGGGGAGCGCAAGATCCGGACGACATCGCATTCTGGAATGGCCCGACGAGGCCGGCCATTCCGTCGTATGACGATTGGCAATACTCTGTCGGGACGGATGATTACGATCAGGTCAACGGTACTGAAAACAGCCGCAACGACGAAGCGGGCAACATCCCTGACAGCGAAGACCTGAACGGCAACCAGAACCTCGATAAGGCCAACGACTACTTCAGCTATGACATCGAGCTCTCCTATGACAGCCCGTATATCGTCGGCGGTCAGGGGAACGACAAGAATTGGCGTCTGTTCCGAATTCCTTTGGATGATGAGACGATTCGCCGCGATGTGGGAGCGCCGAGTCTGACCAACGTTCGTTGGGCTCGTATGTATGTGACCGGCATGACCAAGCGCACCGTCCTGCAAATCGTCCAGAACGACATCGTCTCGAATGAGTGGCTGCCGGAGTACGTCGACGTCGACTCCACTGAGTTTATATCCGCCGCGGTCATCAACAACCATGAAAACCCCGGTTACCTCAGCCCGCCCGGTGTGCAAGGTGAACTGGACCCCATCACTAATCTCCGACAGCGCGAACAAAGCCTCGCGCTCAAGATTGTCGAGTTGGGTGGATCGAGCGCCCCCCGCGAGTTCTTCCTCGCCAAAAACCTCTATCAGCAGATCAACCTGATTGAGTACAAGCGGATGAAGATGTTCATCCACGGCGGCGGTATCGACGATACCGCGTATGAAGACGGACAATATCAGGTCATCCTTCGTCTCGGTTCCTCGTACACAAACACGCGCACGAACTACTACGAAATCGTCAAGACCGTCTACAGAGGCTGGGATCCGCGCAACGTTATTGACGTTGCCATGAACGACCTGTCCATCCTGCGCAAACTGCGCGAAGACGCGACCGGTGATTCCACAGGACAATTGGCAACCCGCCGCTTCGCTGTGTTGCTTGACTCGCTGAACCCCGCGCTCGCCAACGACAGCCTCGTGATCAACGGCACGCCGAGTTTGCAAAACGTCGGCTTTATCGCGCTCGGCGTGCGGGCAATGAAACATGACATCAACCGCGACGACGAAATCTGGGTCGACGAACTGCGCGTTTCGGATATCTACAAAGATCCCGGGCTCGCGGGTGAAGTCTCCGCAACCCTCAAGATCGCCGATCTGCTGACCGTAGCCGGATCATACAATCAGCAAGACGCCGATTTCCACAACGTCAATGAGCGAACGGGGCGGCAAAATAGCTCCAAGACACTGCTCAATTCAATGAGCTTCAACGCCGCAAAGATTGGGGTCGACCAACTCGGCTTCTCGCTGCCGGTCACAATAACCCGCAGTGAATCCGAATCTGTGCCGAAATATATTCCGAATACAGACGTTCGCGTTGACCAATCCAACCCCGATTCCACGGTCGTGCGCAAAGAAACGCGCATGAACTACACCGCGAGCTACTCCAAAACCGGCAACTCGCCGAATCCGCTCGTTCGCTGGTCGCTTGAAAGGCTGCGCCTGAGTTGGGATCATTCCACGGTCAAGAGCAAGGACTATCAGTATCTTCGCCAAGAGCAGACGCAGACCGGTGCGCGAGCCGACTACGCTTTCCCGACTGCGCGCGGCAGGGGCGTCGCGCCAATCTGGTTCCTGAAACACATGCCGCTCCTGTCCGAACTCGGCAATCCGCATTTCTACATTAAACCCAAGTCGCTCGCCGGGACGTTTAGTGCGCAGCGCAGCGCGACACGCAGTGAAACCCGCCTCGGCAGACGCACCGACGCGCCTAACTTCGGAGCCGCAGGCTCCGCAAGTATCGGCTGGGACATCACCGAAACGATCTCTACCGGACTCTCGCAGTCGTTCGGCTGGACACAAGTGCAGATTGACTCAGTCGATTACGACAATGATGCTCGCGTTGATACGATTATCGCCTCCGCGAAAACGTGGAAGGATCTCGTCAACCTGAGTCGTCGTGATCTGAATCAGGAAGGCTGGAACTGGACCAACACGTATTCGCCGCAACTTGGCAACTGGTTCTCCCCGACGTTTAACTACGGCAGTACCTACACATGGAACAGTGGAAATCGTACCGGCTCGGAAAACCAGACGGTGCAAAACAGCCGCACCGTCGGCGGCGATGTCTCGCTTGATTTCAAACAGATATTCGGAGCGGGTGGCGGCAGACGGCCGGGCCGCGAACAGCCCAAACGCGAACCGGAAGTCGAGCCCGGTTCCACTCCGTCCGACTCGACTGATTCGGATTCTACCGGTAACATGGCTCGCGTTGAGAAGGGTCCGGGCTTCTCACCGCTAAAACTTCTCGGCAAGGCATTCTGGCCGTTGAAGACCGCGTTGCTTACGGTTGATCCTATTCAAGTCAGCTATGACAATTCCCTCCGCCACAATCAAAACGGCCTGAAGGGAGGAGCTGATCTTCCCTATAGGCTTGGTATGACACAGTCGAGCGGGGCGCCGAGATCCGCAGTCCTGCAGAGTGTCGAGCAAAATAACGAATCGCGCGACTACATGGCCCGCTCGGGCCTGCGCGTCTCGCGCGATATTCGTACGACCGCTTCGTGGAGTCGCCGCGAACAGACCAACAACTCAAACATCAAGACCGGCAGCGTCGAGCAATCATACTTCTGGCTGCCCAATGACTCCGGCGCTAGCGCCGTCTTCCCGTTCGCCGACCTCACCGTCGATTGGTCCGGTCTCGAACGGATCAGCGTCTTCTCCAAAGTTGCCCGCGCCGTGTCGCTCACGTCCGGCCTGTCGAGCAAGTTCAAGGAAGACTGGCAAAATGAAGCCGGCAACGTCACCCTCCGTAACTACACGCGCCAATGGAGCCCGCTGATCGGCGTAAATGTCACGTGGCTGAATGATCTCGATACTCAGGTGCGCATCAACGCCGCAAATTCTCTTACGCAGTCCGCAAGTCAGGGTAACACACAGCGCAGCGCCACGCGCGGGGCCAACGCGACCGTCAGCTACACCATGCGCACCGGTTTCCGGCTTCCCATTCTCTGGCTCGGCGCCATGCGCCTCCAGAATCAGACGACGCTGTCGCTGAATGTTGACTATCAGACCAAGGAGAGAGCTACTCCGTGCAGCGCGAAGACGTGCAATGGTCCGTCTCGCCGCGCCTGAACTACAGCTTCTCGAATACCGTGAACGGTGGCGCGCAGCTTCAGTATCAGCAGACCAAAGACAAGGTCTCGGATCGCGGCTCGAAGTTGTTTGAGTTTGGTATCAATGTCCAAATCGCCATTCGCGGATAGTCCATGAAGAAACTCGCGGCGTTGGCCGGCTTGGCACTAATCATGGCTGGAAATGCACTCGCATTCGATCAAGATCGCGCTATGATGCTCCTGACCGCGCAAGTAGCCTTCGGTCCGCGTGTCCCCAATAGTCCTGAAGCAGCCGCCTGCCGCGACTTCCTGCACCGCGAGCTCTCCTTCTGGTGTGACACCGCCTGGGTACAGCCGTTTTCCTACACAAGTACTGATCAAGGACAGACGCTTAAGCTCTATAATATCGTCGGGCAATTCAATCCCAAAGCCGCGGATCGCGTGATGCTCTGCGGACACTGGGACTCGCGCCCCTTCTGTGATCGAGATCCCGATCCGAACAATCAGATGAAGCCGTTGCCGGCCGCGAACGACGGGGCAGGTCAAATCGCGATTCTCTTGGAGATCGCGCGTCAATTGCACGTCAAACCCGTTTCCTTCGGTGTTGATTTTGTCTTCTTTGACGGCGAAGACTTCGGACGCGAAAGTGTGATCGACGACTACCTGCTGGGCTCAAAGCACTTCGCGTCGACACAGCCGATTCCCAAACCGCGCTACGGCATCCTGCTCGATCTTGTGGCCGAAAAAGACCTCAAGATTCAGTACGAACTGAACTCATACATGAACGCGCGGCACGTCGTCGAGAAGGTCTTCGCCGCAGCCGAACGCGTGAAAGCCATGTCTTTCGTCCGTGAACCCGGGCAAGCCGTCATGGATGATCACATCCCGTTCCTCGAAAAGGGAATTCCCGTGATCGATCTGATCGACTTCGACTACAAATACTGGCACACGATCGAGGATACGCCCGACGAATGTTCGCCCTACAGCATGGGTGAAGTCGGTCGAACTATTCTGGATGTGCTTCACTCGGAGAAATTCTGATGATTCGCGCCGGCGCAATTGACATTGGAACCAATACGACGCTTGCGCTCCTGGCTGAAGGCGACGGAGACTCGCTGCGTACGCTTAAAGACTCGCTGACGCAGAATCGACTCGGCGAATCTCTGCGTGAAGACGGCACGCTCCCGGCCGACATCATTGCACTCAACGTTGATCTTCTGCATGAACTCGTGCTCGAATTCCGCAGGCTTGGCGCACAGGAAGTCGTCGCATGTGCCACCGCCGTCATGCGTACGGCAAAGAACCGCGAGGAGTTTCAGCGGGCCGTCCGCGATGTTGTCGGGATCGACCTGCGCATTCTGTCCGGATCGCAGGAGGCGACGCTAACCTATTCCGGGGCAACGTCCGCGTTGGAGTTGCTGCCGAATGAATTCGTCAATGTGATTGACCTCGGTGGAGGCTCCACCGAAGTTATCTGCGGCCAAGGCAGCCGCACGCTGCAAAGCTTTAGCCTTGAAGCCGGTGCCGTTCGACTCACGATGCGCTTTCTTTCCGTAACGGATGTTCCGACGCCGGAACAGATTACTCGCTTGCGTGCCGATGTCCGTGCCGTGCAAGGAAACCTCTTCGCACCTGATGCACTGCGTCCCGGCGTGCCATGGATTCTGGTCGGAGGCACTCCTGTGACGCTCGCCATTCTGAAACTCGGTCTGAAGCGCTATGCTCCGGACAAGGTCGCGGGCACACCCCTCACGGTTACCGATCTCGACACCATGATCGGACGATTCGCGGGCAGGCATCCCGAGGAGCTGCAAGCATTGCCCGGCATGCCACCGGGCAGAGGAAAGTTCATTCTCGCCGGTTCTTTGCTGCTGCGTGAGATGTTTGAAGCGCTGCAAATTCAATCTGCTGATGTGTCCGAACGCGGTCTGAGACACGGATTATGGCTCGCTCACTTTGGTCGTCAGGAGGTCTGATCATGTGGCCGCGACTTGTAATGTTCGTCGCCTTTCTTGCCTTTGTCGTTGCTGCATGTGATGAGGACGAACCGCAACCCCCGGCGCCTGTGCCCGGGATCTTCGCAGTGCAGGCACCTGAGTTCCTGCTCTGTGACGAAGAGACGCTCTATACCTTCAGTGTGCGCATCGAGAATCTGTCGGATCTCGATTCTGTCATCTGCAGCGTTACGCGTCCCGACGCAAGCGACGAAGCGCCGTTTCGCCTGTACGACGATGCAAATTCCACCGAACTCTCGTCTCCAATTTACGCGAGCTCACATTCCGGCGACATCGTCGCGAACAATGGCACGTATACGCGCGGCGTCTGGAGCAATCTGCTGTGCGACGGGGAAGAGGGCGAGTTCACGTTCCAATTTGAAGCGGTCCGTGGCACAGAGCGACTCGTGACGGCGGCCTTTGACGTGGAAGTGCGCGCTCCGCAAGCGTGCGTGATCGTGAGCAATACTCTGCCAAGTCATTTTGACGAGTGTTTCTCGCCGGTTTCCATCAGTATCGGTGTTGCCGACGATCCGCAGGTGCTGATTGACACGGTTGTGGCCCTGCTTCAATCAGGTGATACCGTGCTCTGGCACGAGTTTCTGTCGCGTGAGAACGAGACAAATTGGGCATTTACGCTTTCTCCATCGATCTTTGGCTGCACGCCGACCGGCGCAGGCTACACCTTGCGTTATGAAGCCTACGACCGTTTCGGTCTGAGCTGCGTTGCGGACCTTGAGGGCATCTCGTTTGTGAATGGATTGCCCGATGTCCAGAGTTCCGTACTTCCCGACACAATGTACCGCCCCGTGTCCTCGAGCGACAGCAACATCTATGAGATGTTCATTGACTTCAGCGACTGCGAGGTCGAAGGTTGGTCTATCTTTCATGCGGCGCTTTTTGACGTGCGTCGGCAGGATGCGCCCGCCTGGGATCACTTTGCCGACTTCTTTCTGCGAGACGACGGCATTGCACCAGACGTCACAGCCGGTGACGGCACGGCATCGTCGTTCTTGAAAGTCATCAACAACGGCCGCGTCGATGATCTCTATTACTTCCATTACTATGTGGTCGACTGCGCAGGCGGTGACACCTCGAATTTTCTGCTCGACTCGACTCGCATCATTCAGTCAGCGGCGCCGGTGCTCGCGCGTGGTGCCGGAAACGACCTCGGCTTTTTCGCGCCAAAGTAAACTTTGCTTCTATCGGGAGGCTTCATGCCTTTGCTCATCATACTGATTCTGGCCACAAGCGTCTTCGCTCAATTCGCGCCGCACTCCCTCGAAGTGTCGTTGGACGGTCGCGGGCGTGCGCTGGACGCAGAACCGGAGCCGCAATTGGGATCGAATGTCATCATTGACATCCTTCCGCAGGACACGACTCCGCTGCTCTGGCTTGGCACAGGCAACGGCGTGACTCGACTTGAGTTTGATCGCGAGGCCACAGAAGAAGCCGCGCGCTACCGATTCCTGAACTATAGCGACGAGCAAGGGCTCGGTAAAGGCGGCGTCTCAGGCTTGCTGGTCACCGATTCAATCATCTGGGCCAGCTTCGCCTTCGATACCACCGTCGGCATCAGCGGCGCAGGCGGCGGATTGGCCTACAGCCGTACCTACGGCGATGCGTGGACGTGGCTGCCCCAACCGCGTGACCCCATTCTCGGACTCAATCGTCAGACCGGCGAAGACACCGTCCTCGGCTATTGGCCGACGGCGACTAACGTCCACAACATCACGTCCGCCCTTGCTATGTCGCAGAACTTCGTATGGATTGTCTCCAAAGGCGGCGGTCTGCGCCGACACGCCTACGACAGCGACTACACCGATTTTCAAGACACACTCGGGTGGAAAGTTGTTTCGCCCGACGGCACGCCCTTCAATACCGGCCTCGAACTGTCCGACCGCTCGTTTAGTGTCGCATTTGACGGCGCAAACCTCTGGGTAGGCACCGCCGCAGGCATCTTCAAGAGTTCCGATGAAGGTACGAATTGGCAGCTCTTCAACAAGAGTAACTCCGACATCAGCGGCAACTTCGTGACGGCGCTCGACTATCAAGTGTCCACCAATACGGTCTGGGCCGCCACGTGGCGCGCACAAGGCAATGATGAATTCTATGCCGTGTCCAAGACCTCAAACGGTGGTGTAAGCTGGGAGGTCACACTCACGGAAGACCAAATCGAACAAGCCATTGGCCGCCGTGAAACGCCGCGTATTCACTCTTTCGCCTTTGACGATAACGCCGTCTATGCCTGCGACGATGTCGGACTCTGGAAGACCAGCAACGGCGGGACAACGTGGGAGCTTTTCCCGCAGGTTGCAGACTCTGAGCGCACCGGGCATCGCTTGGAAGAAGACGCTATTTATGCTGCCTACGCCGAGAATCCCGGCGACTATCTCTGGATAGGCGGTCTGGATGGTCTGGCGGCGAGCGCATCAAACGGAGCGCGCTGGCATATTTTGCAGACGGCAGAGCCCTTGAAGATCAGCGCGCGCACTGCCGACACCTACGCCTATCCTAATCCGTATTCGCCGAACCGCTTTGCCGTAGTGCGCATTCGCGTCGAATCAACCGGTGGCGCGGCGACGCTTTCCGTTTATGATTTTGCCATGAGCGAAGTGGTCTCGCTGCCCGCGCAAACCCTGACTCCCGGCGAAGACTATCTGACGTGGGACGGCAAGAAAGACGGCGTGGTCGTCGCCAACGGCACCTACTTCTACAAAGTTGAAAAACCCGGCGGTGACGTCTGGGGCAAGCTGATCGTACTCGATTAATCGAAGGTTCTACCCATGAGATACTGTTTCCTCAGCTTGTTCATCCTGACCTCTGCTCTCGCCGGAACCAACGGCGGCATGGGCGGCGCGTTCACGCGAACGGGTGCCGGTGTGCGGGCGCAGGCAATGGGAAATGCATATACTGGCGTTGCTCAAGGCCCGTCGGCCCTTTATTTCAATCCCGGTGCGCTATCCTTTCAAGAGCATTCCGAGTTCAACGCGTCAAGCCGCAGCCTCGCGCTTGATCGCCGCGTTGACTACCTGGCCTTTTCCACACCGCTTCATCCCAAAGCCGCAGAAGGCAAAATTGTCAATGCAGGCGTCGCGGTCGGCTGGCTGCATGGTGCTGTGAGCGACATCGACTCGCGCGATTTCGACGGACGCCCGCTCGAGAGCATTGACATGTCTTCCAATGTTTTCCAATTTGGGTTCGGTGTGCAGTTTTCCCCGAAAATCGGCGCGGGTATCGCCGCCAAGGTTGCCTACGAGACCTTTGGCAAGATTGCTGACGACGACACGCCCGTGAACGGCGACGGCTTCGGCCTCGACGCCGGAGTCTTCGGCAAGCCCATTGACCACCTAACCGTGGGTGCGCAGTTGAAAGACCTGAACTCCAAGACCACCTGGAGCACGTCCAACTACTGGAGCCAAGGAACCTCTAAGACGGATGAGTGGCCCCTCCAATACCGCATCGGCGCGGCGTACGAGCGGAGCGGCATCACCGGCGCGCTTGATCTTGAAGGCAGCGAAGAGGGCGAAACCAAGATTCACATCGGCGCTGAAGGCATGACGTGGGTTACGGACCGTCAGTGGGTGGCGGGCCGTCTTGGTCTTGATCACGAGAATCTGAACTTCGGAGTCGGACTCGGCTTCGAAATCTGGAAAGTCCTCTCCAAGGTGGACTTCACCTATACATTAGAGAGCGTCGCACCGGATGACGCGGTCGCCGTCAGTTGGGGAGTGGAGTTTTAAGAAATATGAAATTCGAATTGAAGGCACTCGTTGCGGTGCTGATCCTCACCGCCGCCTCGTACGCGCAAACCGGCTTCACGTTCCTCGAAATTCCCGTAGGTGCGCGTGAAAGCGCCCTCGGAGGAGCAGGCGTTGCGCTGGTCACGGGACCGACCTCTGCCGCGCACAATCCCGCCGCGCTGGCGCCGCTCCGACACACGAGCTTCTCTGTCCTGACCACGCGTCACTTCGGCGATACGCGCGCGAGCTTCTTCTCGCTCAATATTCGCACCAAACGTCTTGCACTCGCTCCGCATTTCTGGGGAACACGGGTGCCCGATCTCGAATATCGCACTGCGCCGTCCCAAACACCCATCAGCGAATTTGATGCAACCTACTCCGCTGTTGGAGTCGCCTCAGGATGGAAGCTCACCAACGGGCTGAGCGCCGGCGTGGCCTTGCGCTACCTCCATTCCAAGATCAACTTCGAGAGCGCCGAGGGTTGGTCGTCCGATGCCGGAGTGCTCTATCGTTCGTCCGTTCAACCTCTCTCGTTGGGCCTTGCAGTCAATCATTTTGGCGCCGTCAATCAGTACGCGACCGAAGATGTAGCTTTGCCAACGACGCTCAGGCTCGGTGCGGCGTGGGAGCAGACGTTTGGTTCTGCCGGCAGCGGGCTCGTGACTGCCGAAGGTGCGAGTGTCCGGGATCAGACGCCGCACTACAGCGCCGGAGTCGAGTATAAGGCTCCACAATTCCTCGCCTTACGGGCCGGTTACATTGCTGGCTTGGACACGCAGGGGCTATCCTTCGGTGCCGGTTTCTTCTACAAACGCCTTGCCCTTGACTACGCCTTCCTGCCCTACAAAGAGGAGTTGGGAGAGGGCCACCGCGTTGGATTTACCATAGAGTTCTAGTGCCGCTCGAAGTTTCGGGCCACTTTTTTCAGTTTGTCGCTATGGGCTCTTGCGTTTCGGGTCTGCCGATATTATCTTAGGGCCAGCCGTTCGATGTCGGGACGGCCAATCGGTTTCACAAGCCGAGAGGAGGTGGTCCAGTGTTATCTAGGCCTATGAGGTGTGCTGTTTAGCACGCCACGGTCCGCGCAAGGCTCGTCGACAGACGAGCCTTGCCGTTTTTAGTAGTCTGCCAAGCCCTACGGTCATGAACCGCGAAGAATTCCTCGCCGCCACCAACGCCTATCTTGAACGCCTGATGATGGCCGTGCACGAGCTGCCCGAAGTTCAGTTGCACCAGCCCATCACTGAGGGTGCACACTCTGTATGCGAGTTATTCTCAATTCTTGCCGTGCGGGCCGAGTCGATCATTCGCGCGTTGGATAGACTCTATCAGGGACTCGAACCGGAACTCGCCGCGCTGCCTGTCAAGTCCAATCCTGAATTCAAACGAGCGCAATCCGCGCTGCGCATCGCTCACACCACGGTTTCAGCCGCACTCGAACGCATCCCCTTGTCACGCCTTGATCCCGATGGCAACCTGCCGGGTTGGCTCTGCGACAACTACCTGAAGCCACTCGAAGGGAATGTCCCAGTCATAGAGCAATGGGCGAAAGACCTTCGCGCGCGCGGTCTCGCCGGTCCCGCAGGGTTGCCTGTCATTCAATGATCCTCGGCCTTGCCAATATCAACCCCACGGTAGGAGCTATTCGCTCCAATACCGATATGGTCATTGCCGCCGCGCGTGAACTTGCGGATCGCGGTTGTGATATCGCTGTCTTCAGCGAAATGGTCATCGCCGGCTATCCGACCGAAGACCTTGTGCTGTGGCCCGATTTCGTCGAACAGCAGTGGCAGGCGCTGGAACGTATCGCGTTCGAGTTGAAATCATCGCAAATGTACCTTGCGGTCGGCCTGGCCGTAGCGCATGACGAGAGAATCTTCAACTGCGCGGCGCTCATTCGGTCAGGCAAAATCCTCGGAGTCGTTCCTAAACAGGAACTGCCGACCTACAACATCTTCTACGAAGCTCGCGTCTTTGCCGCCGGACAACGTGGCGATAGTGGCGAGTACAGAGGTGTGCCGTTCGGCGACATACTCTTCGACACATCGCACGGCAGACTCGCTCTCGAAGTGTGCGAGGACTTATGGGTGGACTCCGGTCCACTCATGTCGCGGGTCGAACGCGGTGCCCAGCTGTCAATCAACTTGTCTGCTTCGCCGTGGCGGCTTGGAGTTGTTCAAGCCCGCCGCGAATTGTTGATCGAACGATCCAAAGCCGCCGGAATTCCCCTGATCTATGTGAATCAGGTCGGAGGCAATGACAGTCTCGTCTTCGACGGATCAAGTCTCATTGCGCAAAATGGCGCGATACTCCTCGAAAGTGAACGCTGGAGCGAGGCTAACACAGTCTTTGACCTCTCGCCGAACGCGTCGTGTACCGGGTCAAGAGCCAGCGAGTTTTTTGCCGATCTTGCCGCCGCGCTAACAATGGGCACTCGCGACTACTTCTCGAAAACTGGCGCCTTCTCGCGCCTCGGGATTGCGCTCTCCGGCGGCAAGGACTCCGCACTTGTCCTCGTGCTCGCCTGCGAAGTGGCCAAACAGCTCGGCAAAAACCCCATGACTTCGTCCATGCTGTTGCGATGCCCACACATTTCAACAGCACTGCCACGCGCTCCGTCGCGCGCGACCTTGCCCATGAACTTGGCGTCACCTTTATTGAAGAACCTATTGAAGATGCCTTTGTGCGTGAGCGCGAAGCCGCTCAACGCATCACCGGTGCCGCGGAGCTGACGCCGCTCACTCTGCAAAATATTCAGGCCAGAATCCGCGCACTCCGGATGTGGAACTGGTCTAATCAAATGCGCGGTCTCTGGCTGCAAACCGGTAACATGTCCGAGAAAGCTGTTGGTTATACAACCATTGGCGGTGACCTCTCAGGCGGCTATGCGCCGATTTCAAACGTCCCCAAAACGGTTGTGACAGCCATGATTGCGCACTATCAGACTAAGCTTGGATCAAAGGCGCTTGCAGATCTGCTCAGGGCTTAGACCTTCTGCCGAGCTCGCGGATAATCAGGAAGACGAACGCGATCTGATGCCTTATCCCGTGCTCGATGCCTGTTTCGAGCTCTTCGCCGGGCAGAAGCTCTCACTGCCCGAAACGCTCGCCGAACTGCGCCGCCGTTTCACCGACCACGAGCTTAAACAACTCGACCCGGCCTATGAGCCGGGTCGGTTGAAAGAATGGGTGAAGAAATTCGCCCGCCTATTCGTCGCGTCTGTTTACAAATGGGTGCAATCTCCGCAAGGTGTCCACGTCAGCGATCTTGATCTCGACCGTGAACGCGCACTGCAGCTGCCCGTTGTTCAAAGTATCGAGTGGCTCAAGCTCGACGACTTGAATTAGAATTCGTGTCCGAGGCTGAGATAGACGTGACCGCACTCCTTTTCAACTTCGCTCTTGAACAGATCGGCAACCGTGATCGACATCGGTCCGAAAAATGTCGACAGCGAAAACCGCAGCGCAACGCTCTGTCGGTAGTCCGGCGCCGCCGGGAACGGTTCCGACAGCTTCGAAACGCCGCCGATTGAGTAGAGGACCGACACGTACGCATCCGCCAGCAGCCGCGAGAGCAGATCGTACCGCCCTTCCGTCTGAATCGCGAGCATCGTATTACCGAAGCGCTCGCCATAGTGCAGGCCCGGTACCTGATGCTCGCCGCCGAATGCCAATTGTCCCCACAACGGCAGCTGGAAATCGTTCCAGCCGTAACAGCCGCGCAGCCCAAGCGTCACGCGCTCCTTGACTGGATAGTATCCGGCCAACTTTGCGGTCAAACGATTGAATTGCGTGTCGCCCCGCGTACGCATCGAAAATAAATACTCGCTGCGCAGCATTACGCCGCGCGTCGGAAACGGATAGCGATCCTGCGTATCTACGTGGGTTCGCAGCCCGGCCCACGAAACATCCGCCCGCGTATCCGTCTGAACTCCGCCGGTTCGGAAATCCGTGTAACCGAGCCCTCCGCTGAGCTCGCCCCAGCGGCGAAATGCCGACCCGGCCCAGGCGTCAACACCTACGCGTTCAAAAAAGAAGAACGACTGCGGTTTATGATCCGCATCGTAGGCCCGGTGTTCTTCACGATCCCAGTGTGCATTGACCTCCGCCGTAAAGGGCGTCCGCATAATGGCGTCAAGCCGCCGCGTGATGCGCAGCTCTTCATCCATCTCGCCGTATTTGCCATAGAGCGTCACGCGTCCGCCCACAGGTTCCAAGCGGTCGTGAACAAACTCGAGAAATCCCCGCCCCTTGCGATCGCTCGAATAGCCTGCGCCGATTCGCAATTGCGGAGTTGGACGCTCGACTACGCGAATCGTTAACTTTGTTGATCTGTCCGTCGCCTCAGGAGCCAGCGTGACCAAATCGAAGCGCTCACTGCCCTGCAGCTCAGAGATGCCACGCCGCGCTCGTTTGGACTGAAAAATCTCGCCCACCCGCAGCGGGAAGTCGCGCTCGATTGGAAACGGATTGACCTCAGCGGCGCCGTCGACCCTGATCTCCTCGATGACCCCCTCCTTCCACCTGCAATAGAGCACATTGTCCGTACTCTGCTCAAGCTCAATCGGACGGGCCAGCGTGTATCCTCGCTCGCGATACATCCGCCCAACTTCCGCCGGAGGAATATCCCGCACGACCGAATCCGGAAAGACCGTGATCCCTTCATGAATCACTCGAGCCGGGCTCGTTGCCCGATTCGGATATTGCTCCTGAAATGCCGCCAGCGTTTCCTTGCTCACTGATAGACCCGCGCGCGTCGGGGCAAATCGTGCGCGTGGCGTGATGCCGCGTGCCGCCAGCAGCGACCGAAGCTCAGGAATCTTGGCCTTCGTTGCCGCGTATCCCGCCGCAATGACACTGTCGATTCGCGAAAAATCCGACGCCGACCGCTTGCCGACATTTGGAATGATTACCGCGTCTGCTGCGTACCGCGATTCGATATTGCGCTCCGATTGCAGTATGGTCGTCACACGGTCCGCAATCTCCCACGGCTGATCGATTGGCTCGCGTGGATTCACCCCCGAGCTCAAGTCTACCGCGACAACCACTACTCCTCCTTCGTTGTTCGCGAGATCGACTGGGATATTCTCCGCCACGCCGCCGTCTACCAGTCTGCGGTCGCCCAACGGATACGGAGTGTAGAAGAGCGGATACGACGATGTCGCGCGCATTGCTTCAGCCAAACTGCCATCCCGAAAAACCACGGGCTTTCCATAGACAAGGTCGGTGGCCAAAGTCCGAAAGCGCACCGGCAGATCATCAAAACTATTCCACGCCCGATATGGTGCGAGCTGTTCAAGTTCGAATAGGAAATTGTACAGGTCCTGTCCCGTGCTGACCGCCAATGGAACTTCAGGCGTCCAGTCCCGAAACCTGAGCGTCACAAGAGCCTTGCCTGAATTCTCCTTCTGTGCAAGCACCAGATTGCGCCGTTGCGGCTTCCCGAAAAACAGCTCTCCCCAATCTGTCGATACGGCACGCTGCCGCAGATCATCCGGCGTGTAGCCCGCACAGTAAAGTCCGCCGACAATGGCTCCGATCGATGTCCCGACAATCATATCGGGAATCAATCCCTCTTCCTCCAGAGCCTGCAGCACGCCGATGTGAGCAAACCCGCGCGCACCGCCGCCCGACAGCGCCAACGCAAAACCCGCAGGCTCCGCGTGAACCGTCGAACCAACTAACAAGAGTAATAGCACGGTACAAAACCGGCGAAACAGTCGCATGAAAATTTCTGCTTGGACACAGGCGGGAGAACTTGGAGTCAATCCGAATTTCCCGTTTGACGAAACTGCTGATCTTGAGATCTTTATTGCCGGCACACGCACCCGATGCGTGCGCGGCGCGGTCCTCGAATCCGATTCTACCAACTTCGCGGCTTGCCTGAATGAAGCCGCCCGCCGCGCAGATCACGGCCTCTTGCTCTATCTACCCGGCGATCTGATAGAATTACCGCGCGATTGGGAGCTGCGCCTTCATCAGGCTTCGATTAACCGACGAGGCGGCAGGTTCTTCTATGGTGACTACCTTTGGCGCGACGAAACCGGAGACAAATTCCAATCCGTCCGCCATGATCTCGGCGATATTACTGAGCGGGAGGACTGGGGACCTGTATGGGCGGTGCGCGTCGAATGGCTCCTCGAAATCGGAGGCCTCGACGAAACACATCACAAGGCCGCCTTCTACGATCTCCTGCTCAAGGCTTTTGGAATCGACACTCGCGTACACGTCGGCGGACCGCTCGCGATTGTGCCCGCGCCCAAGTCCAATGCCGCTGAACAGGCCAAGAAATCCAAACTTTTCTATCCCGGACGCGGAGCGCTCGGCGGCTTCTCCTATCTCTTCATGGACACGGAAACCGAACGCCACACGGAAGAGGTCTTTTACAACTTCCTGCACCGCATTGACGGGTGGCTCGACGGCGAACGCACCAGTATTCCGGCTCCGCCCACCGAACAATCCGATGTCCGCGTGTCCGTCGTAACTCCCGTCTACAACCGCGCCAAGTTCATCGGCAAGGCCATCGAGTCCGTGCAGGCCGCCGACATCTCCAATTGGGAGTATATCATCGTTGACAACGGCTCAACAGATGAGACCCGCGACGTGGTCCGCCGATATATGGAACAGGATGCGCGTATTCAGCTGATTGAGAACGATCGCAATATCATCTCCGTGTCACTCAATCTCGGCGTGCGCGCCGCGCGGGGCAAATACATCGCTCAGCTCGACAGCGACGATGAACATCTGCCGCACACTCTCCGTACCATGGCCGATCACCTCGACGCTAATCCGACGTGGGGTTTGGCCATCAGCTATTATGAACTAATGGACGTCGACGGCAATGTTCTCCCCGACTTCGGCGTCATTAAACACGAGCAATACAACCGCAACAATATTCTTCGCCGCGACGGCGCGGGAGCGTTGCGCTGTTGGCACCGCAGTGTGATCCTCGAATTCGGCGGCTTTGATGAGGCCGAACTCGGTCACTACGGCGAAGATTATGATCTCGTGTTAAAGTGCGGTGAGAAATACGAAGTCGGGCGCGTCCACCAAGTCTGTTATCGCTATCGCCGCCACGACGACAATACCGATATTCTCCGCTCGAGCGAAATGAAAATCCACAACAAGACGCTTGCCCGCATGAACGCCCTCGAGCGCCGCCGCCTTAACGGGAACTGACATGCTGCAAACGACGCTGATTACCATCGGACTGCTCGTCGCTTCGAATGTCTTTATGACCTTCGCGTGGTACGGCCATCTGAGATTCCGCGAGTATCCACTTTGGATCGTCGTACTCGCGAGCTGGGGCATCGCCTTCTTCGAATACTGCCTGCAAGTCCCCGCCAATCGCTGGGGCTATCACCACTTCAGCGGTGCCCAGCTAAAGACGATTCAGGAAGTAATTACGCTGTCCGTATTCTGCGTCTTCTCTATCTACTATCTCAAAGAGCCGGTTACACTCAAGGTGCTCACCGGCTTCGGGCTCATCCTGGCCGGCGCCGCGCTGATCTTCCACAAATAGGGCGACAAAGTCTTCGCCGAGTAATACGCCCTGTCCGAAAAGACAGGGCGTTTGCATATCACGGAGCCACTCGCGTAGTCCTCCGGCAGCGGGGAAACTACTTATTCGACTTGTCCCGCAGCAGGTTCAACGCGCTTCCCGCGCGGAACCATGCAAGCTGCTCGGAATTCAACGTATGATCCAGCAACATCTCGTCGCTGCCGCCTGTTGCGTGCTTGACCACCAGCTTCACCGCCTTGCCGGGCGCGAGCTGATCCAGATCAAGCAGCGACAACTTATCTCCATCCTGAATATTCTCGTAGTCCGCCGGAGTCTGGAACGTCAGCGGCAGAATACCCTGCTTCTTAAGATTCGACTGATGAATGCGCGCAAAGCTCCGCGTGATCACCGCTGCGCAGCCCAACAGCCGCGGCGACATCGCCGCGTGTTCGCGCGACGAGCCTTCACCGTAATTCTCATCGCCCACCACGATCCACTTCGAGCCTGCGGCCTTGATTTCCCGCGCGACCTTGGAGATATCCACCCTCTTCTCGCCCGACACTGGGTTCGTAACCAATCCGCGTTCGCCGTCGAATGCGTTGATTGCGCCGCTGAACATGTTGTTCGAGATGTTGTCGAGATGTCCACGGAATTTCAGCCATTTGCCGGCGGGCGAGATATGATCCGTTGTGCACTTGCCTTTTGCCTTGAGCAACAGTGGAAGATCGACAAAATCTTTGCCGTCCCATGCCGCGAACGGCGTCAGCACCTGTAGTCTATCCGACTTCGGATCCACGATCACTTGAACGTCGCCCGTCGCGGGAGCCAGATAGCCTTCCGTATCGCGAATATAGCCCTTCGGTGGTAAATCCGGCTGTGGAGTCGGGGGAGTCAACTTCACACCCAGGCCGGGCACGACGTCACTCATCGGATTGAAGTCCAGCGTTCCCGCCAGCGAGTACGCGACTGTGATCTCCGGACTCGTCAGGAACGACAGCGTATGCGGTGAGCCGTCGTTGCGGCCCGGGAAGTTGCGGTTGTAGGACGACATGATCGAGTTTACAGTCTCGTCCGTGATGTCGTCTCGCTTCCACTGCCCGATGCATGGCCCGCACGCGTTCGCCAAAACGGTCGCGCCAATCTTCTCCAGCCGCTGCATCTGTCCATCGCGTTTGATCGTCTGATAGACCTGCTCGCTGCCCGGAGTCACATACAGCGGTATCGCCGCCTTCTTGCCCAGCGTTGCCGCCTGATCCGCGACCACCGCCGCCCGGGAAATATCTTCATAGGATGAATTCGTGCACGAACCAATCAGCGTATTCGTCAGCGACAGCGGCCAACCATTTTCTTTGGCCGCCTTCTTCAAATCCGAAATGGGCCGCGCCGCATCCGGCGAATGCGGTCCGACGACATACGGCTCCAGCGTGTTCAAATCAATCTCAATGACGCGGTCAAAGTACTTCTCCGGCGCCTTGTTGATCTCCGGATCAAGCGTGATCAACTCTCTGTGCTTGTTCGCCAAGTCGGCCAGCGTGCCGCGATCCGTCGCCCGCAGGTAGCGCTCCATCGCCATGTCGTAGGGGAACACCGAAGTCGTCGCACCAAGCTCCGCTCCCATGTTGCAAATCGTCCCCTTGCCCGTCGCAGAAATCGTCTCCGCTCCGTCGCCGAAATATTCTACCACGGCGTTCGTTCCGCCCTTCACAGTCAGAATTCCAAGCGTGACGAGAATGATATCCTTTGCCGAGGCCCAGCCGTTCATCTTCCCCTTCAAATGAACTCCGATGCGCTGGGGGTACAGGACCTCCCACGGCAGCCCCGCCATAACGTCCACCGCATCCGCGCCGCCCACGCCCGATGCAAACATGGCCAGACCACCCGCGTTCGGTGTGTGCGAGTCCGTTCCAATCATCATCCCGCCCGGAAACGCATATTGCTCGAGCACGACTTGATGAATAATTCCCGCGCCCGGCTTCCAAAAACCAATATTATACTTTTGCGAAACGCTGCGCAGGAAGTCATACACTTCCTTGTTGGTCACCACAGCGTTCTGCAAGTCCTCACTTGCGCCAAGTCGCGCCTGTATCAAGTGGTCGCAGTGCACCGTCGTCGGTACGGCCACGCTCTTCAGCCCCGCAGACATGAATTGCAGCAGCGCCATTTGCGCAGTCGCGTCCTGCATCGCCACGCGGTCGGGCCGAAGCTGCAAGTAGGACTTGCCGGGAACAAGGTCATCCGTGTGCGGATCGTCGAGGTGGCCAAAGATGTGTTTCTCCGCAAGGGTGAGGGGGCGACCCAGCCGCTTCCGAATGACGGCGATTCGCTCGCTCATCTTGTGATAGGCCTGCGCTACAAACTCGGGCGTGGACTCGACGCGAATCATAACCTTTTATTCCTCTTTGTCTTAACTTATCAAATCCAATAATCACGAATATACTGATTTCGCCGCCTAAGGGCAAGTCGACAGATTTCCAGACTGCCCTGATCCACCAATCTCGGAAACGGCAACGGGGTCAAAGTGACTGAGTTACAGTGCTATCCGTTAGCGGACCGAACTGCCTCCCTGAAATGCCGTGGAGTGCCATCCGGTTGCAGACTATTCCACACTATAGGTACATCCGGTCCCGATGACCCCTGCAATCATGGCCTTTCTCTCACAATTAGCACTTGCCTTTCCTGAAATGACATGCCACATTATGGCATCACTTGATTCTCATTCATGTGGCGGCTGCGGGCTGACTCGGTGATTGCCGGGATCCGCCTGCTGAACCCTACTTATCTCGAGTCGAAAGACGCAACTTGCCACCAGTCTTCCTGTGAGGAGACTGGTGGTCCTTTTTTCGGGGAATTTGTTCGCTTCGACAGCGGGGGAACTTATTCGACGGGGCAACCCGTCGAAAGGAGGTCTCATGATTCGACGAAACGTGTTTTCGATGTTTGTCCTGCTCTCCTTGTCCCTCGCCTTGAGCGCTTGGGCACATTGGGTCACCAAAGACGGTTGGGACGACTACGCCACGCACGCCGCCGGCGCGCCGCCCGTACCGGCACGCACGGATGGTATGCCCGATTTTGATCAGAAACAGGATGGTTGGATGAATACCTTCGGTCAATGGAATTGGTGCGGTCCAACTGCCGTCGGCAACTGTCTCTGGTGGTTCGATTCCAAATTCGAAACCATCAAGTGCATCTCGCTGCCGCTCGGGTCGCTCCAGGGGCCGCCCGCGATCAGCGATCACTACTCGCTGGTCCACACACTCATGACCGGATTCGATGACCACGACCCGGTAAATGTGATCCCCTTCATCACCTTGCTCGGCGGTCAAGTTCCCGGCGGAATTAGCAACGCCGGCATCACGCCGCCACAGATGAAACAGATGATTGAGAACTACCTCGCTTTGCCGCAGGTCGATCTCCACGGCCACTACACCGTGCGCATCATTTGGATGCCTACCTTCATGCAGATCTATCAGGAAGTTGAAGTCAGTCAGGATGTGATCGTACTGGTGGGCTTCTGGCAAGAGCTGACGAGCGGCCAATGGATGCGCTTCGGCGGCCACTACATGACTGTTGCCGGAGTAGATTCTCAGAACGCACAGCAGACGATATCGTTCAGCGATCCGTACAATGACGGCGCAGAGACGGGCCGCCCCGGAATCGTTTGGAACGGCTGGCTAATCCCCCATCTCTTTCCGCCGCCGCACGCCGCCAATGTTCACAACGACGCCGGCAACGTCTCGCATGACTATTGGTCTCTAACAAGCTCCAATTCTCCCGGCGGAGTAATATCGCCCGTCGAGTACGGCATCTCATACGGACCCGAGTTCTTCGAGAACTTCATCGGACAGAACACGCCAGATCACCTCGGACAGTACATGGGAACCTATTCCCCAAGTCAGCCCGTGCATACGGAGCTCGAGGCCATCATTGTGATCTGTCCCAATTTCGACTATGGAGACCTCGGGCAAGACTATCCGACGATCGATATCATGTCGTGCGGTCCGGCCCATCCGCTCTCTGACAAGGCCTGGCTCGGCGACTGCATCAATGCTGAAATCCAGCCGAGCATTTATGACCTCGACGGCTGTGATGACGGTGTCGATCTCGTCAATTTGCCATGGACGCCGGGCGACAGTGAGTCAGTCCGCGTGCTGGTCACAACCGGTGCGCACTATGCCGGTGAGGCGCTCTATTTGAATGCTTGGAAAGATGGAAACATCGACGGCGACTTTGATGACGATGCTACGACCGCCGATATTTTCTGTGATGAATGGATGATTCAAGATGCGCCGGTTGTCCCCGGCTGGAATCCCTTCACCATTTGCGACCCGGGATTGATCATGCTCGGCCAAGGCCCGGCTTATGATCTGATTGTCCGCTTCCGCCTGACCAGCCAACCCGTCGGCCGCTACGGATATGGCGGATATTGGGGCGGCGGCAATTCCAACGGGCTCGGCACCTATGACATCGATTGGATTTTGGGCGAAGTTGAGGACTATGATAGCACTGAAATGCAGCTCGCCGTCGAGCTGGAATCGTTCCATGCCGTGCCCGGAAATTGCTTCGTCACTCTCGAATGGGTAACGGCCAGCGAAACTGACGTTGATCACTTCAGTCTAACGCGCTCGCTTGTCGATGGTCCGATCACCGAAATTGCCCGCATTGCCTGTCGTGGCAGCGATGCAAGCGGCGACCGCTACTCCTTCCGCGACGAACCGCTCGCCAACAATGTGACCTACATCTATCGCCTAAGTTCCGTTGATGCGTTCGGCGCAGTCGACAGGCTCGCCGAAACGGAGGCAACACCGTCTCTGCACGCCTTGCCTGCAAACTTTGCCTTGGAGCAGAATTTCCCGAACCCGTTCAACGCAAGCACCGAGATTCGCTATGCGCTGCCGACGGGTGGACATGTGCGAATCAACGTCTACAATGCGCAAGGTCAGTTGGTGAAAGTGCTGGTGGATAGCTACATCGGCGAAGGCTATCACACCGTATCGTTTGATGCCAGTGACGTGGCGTCCGGTATCTATCTCTATACGATCAAATCCGGCGAATACACCGCCGCGCGTAAGATGGTTCTGCTCCGATAACAACGCAGGATATGCCCTGATATCATGACCGCAAAAGGCCCGGCAAGTCGCCGGGCCTTTTGCACATCGGTCACCTTAAGCCCTGTGTCACCAAATCGGATATACCGTGTACGTAACAAGATTGTTGGCCGGCAGCGTGGACATGTCCGCATATTGCGTGGTCGAGGTGTAGTCATAGACCGTCCCGGCGTGCGGCGGAATATTCTGACCAATTCTCCGCACGATGCGGTAGCCTGTCGCTCCGGGTACGGCGCTCCAACGCAATATGTTGTCTTGCGAGGCGATGTCAAACGCAACGGTCAAGTCCGTGATGGCTGGCGCCAGCGATTGTCCAAGGAAATCGCTCAGCAAAGTGTCCATCGCCGCCGCAAGAGTCGTGAAGTTCGCGCGGTAGGGACGCATCGACAGAAACGCCGAATTGAATGGCTCGCCGTCCGTTTCTGCCGCCAGTACTCCATAGTAGGCATCCGCGTTGGCAGCCATTCTGTAGAGCGGAAAAACCTCCGGCGCGGTTCGCGGCGTGAACGACGGCACAAGCGACATCGATTGCCCGGTCTGTTTTCCAATCGTTGCTTGCGACGGATGCTCGGCCCACAGCGAATCCGTATCGAGCCAATCCGGCGACGCGCCGAAACTCTCGACACCCAACCGCGCACGCATGCTCGGTGTCAGGTATGTGTTCAACTCCTTGCCCATCAGCACCAGCTTCCCGCCCGACTCCAAATACGTTTCCAGCGCCGGTTGAACGGCCTGAAATACCGCAGCGTCGCCGTTAAATCCGTTGAACACCCAAATCACAGTCCCCGCTATCCACATGTTCTCAATCAAACCATTTACGCCCGTTCCAATCGGAGTATACCCCGCCGGGTAATTCGCAGTCGTAAACAAATCCCAGAACAGAAATGGCCGCGCCCCTTGCAGCACGTGCTGGTCATAAAGGTTGTAGGCCTGCGTCCCGTAGACGCTCCAATCAAGTCCGTTCACGATCAGCATGGTCCCCGGTGTGACTACCGGCGGCGAGAATCCGACCGCGGAATCAGATGGCAGCGATTCACGACCATCAGCATGCTGACTCACCACCCAGTAGTTGTAACTAAGCAGTGCATTCGGCACCGTGTCAACATACTCGTACATCCCGTCCAGCAGCACTGCCACCGTGTCCGGCGTCCCGCCGCCAACGGGTTGCCGAAGCAGCGTGTACGTGGCCACATTGTCCGCATAGGACGCCGACCAACTGACCGCAATCGTCCCCGGATTGTCCGGCACCGCTGCGACAGTCTCGACTTTCGGATAGTGGTCGAGAAAATTATCCAGCGCGAAGGCCATGAAACTGCGCAGCTCCGTGGCGTCGGCGCGATAGGGCCGCAGGCTCAAACAGCACGTGTTGTACCAATCACCCAGCGCAGGCCGCGAGAGCGCGCCCATCCACTGATAGTCGGAGTTGTTGTACGTGTAGAGCAATAGCGGGCATCCCGAGTCGTCTATCGAGAACGGTTCGAGATTTTGCATGTTCGCTCCCGAGGCTCGCTTCCCGATGTTCCCTAACCCGCCATACAGCGGAGTGAGTTCTGCCGTATTCGTCACCTGCACCTGAAATCCCCAATGGACGGTATGCAGATATCCCGCATCGAGCTGATCGCTTGTCCAATCGCCAAGCTCCTTGCCCATGATCACCAATTTACCGCCCGATTGCAAATACTGTACTAACGTCGGACCAAATGCCAGCAGCTTGTGCCCGTCGTGATTGCCCGGATTCGCCGGATCAAACGCATTGTGCATCCACAACACGATCGGATGCTCAAAAATCTCTTCATCAAGGCTGTCAATACCAAATCCGATTGGCGTGACGTTGTTTGGATAACTTGCCGTCGAGTAGAGATCCCAAAACTCAAACGGCTCGGCCGGCCCCAGAAGCACTTCGTCCTCGTAGAGATCAATCAACTCCTGACCATACGTCGACCAGTGGCAGCCATTCACAATCAACGGCAGTCCGTTCGCATTAACCGGCGTGCCCACCCGGGCAATCTCAGGGTACGACGGATTCGAGCGTAACCCTGCGGGATTTTTGGCAACGAGTTCGTATTCGTAAGTCTGCCCCGAAACCACATTCGAATCGATAAAGGTCAACTCCGGCCAGGGCGCGATTCCTACCGAATCGAATGCGCCCGCCGGATAGTCGCGCCGATAAATGATGTGCCAGTCGATTCCAGTCTCTTGATTGTCATGCCAGTTCAAGACCACCCGCGCCGTATCGGGACTTGCCACAAGAAAGCGCGGCTGACCGGGATGATTCGTCAGCCATTCGCCGCTGATGATGTAAAAGTCGCCGGCGTTGTTGCGGTCGTTCAGTGGACCGTCGCCGTGCATCACGTTCGGAATCACATCCCAATAGCCGTCCCCGTTGAAGTCTCCCGTCGTTGCCCAATAGGCCAAAAGGTCTGAAACATCAGACCCCTGAATCAAGTGCGCCAACATCGTGTCGGCGGGATCCGCAAAGTCAATGATCGGCGGAAGCAGCTCTGCGCGTCCGAGGATGATGCGCACCGTGCCCGCTTTGTATATGCCATACGGCCCCGCATCATGCACACAGCCGCACATGATGTCAAAAAATCCGTCTCCGTTCACGTCTCCCAGCGGCGTCGAATCCCCTAACAACCAATCAATTCCTCCGCCGTACATCTTCGTGCATGAGTCCGGTGTGTCGTAGAGAAAGTCGACCACGGCAGGCCAGTCGTATTGGCCGTACATCAAGTAGTTGCCACCCGCCCAGAAGATATCGTTGTATCGACCATCTGTGCGAAATGCTCCGATCATCAAATCCTGAAGACCGTCACCGTTAATGTCCGCAATCGTCAGCTCTTCGCCGAGGCAATCGCCGCCAACTTCACCTACGGTCTCAATTCCGTGCGCGCCGTAGAATACCGATGAGTTCGCGGGCATGCCCGCCGCGAGATTGATTGTGTCGGGCCAGACGGCCTGGCCGAACAAAACATACGCTTCGCCCGCCGCCATGCGAGTGTTGTCCGGTCCATCACCTGCGCCGCCCGTTTCAAACGGATAGTCCACGTCGGGATCACCCAATCTCGCGACGACCTGCGCGCCCGCCCCAAGCACCAAGTCGCAATAGACATCGCCGTTCAGATACCCCATTTCACACGTGTTGCCCATCTGATCGTTCGGATCGACTCCGAATATCACCGACATGCGCTGCGCGCCCGGATTAGCCAGGTCAATCGTGTCCGACCGCGAAAATGGCCCGAACAGCAGGTAGCACTCTCCCGTCTGATCATGTGCGGTATCGTTCGCATAGCCATTCGCTCGCGGTGCGCCGATCAAGATGTCCTGATGCGAATCGCCGTCGGCGTCGCCTGTTGCCACCCAAATCCCTAACTTATCGTCTGCGGAAGCTCCTATGATAAACGTCGTCTGCAGACTCTGCATGTCGGTCACCGAGGCCACATCAGCGAAGCGGTTTCGGAGGTGCGGTCCGCCCCAGCTCAAACAGACCTCGCCGCCGTCCACGCGCCCCGGAGTATCGCTCCACGCCGCGCCCAGCACGAGGTCATTGATGCCGTCTTCGTCAAGGTCCGCTGCGCAGTGCTTCGAGCCAAGGTAGTCCTTTGCGGCCCTGCCCCAAATCGTGAACAAATTCTCGTACACGCCGTCGTAGTATTGAAAATCCACCTCGCCGCGAATCGAGTCCGTGCCGAATAGCACATGAAGCTCGCCGCACGAACTGCGATTGTTGAGTCGGCCATCGCCTGTGATCGCGGACAGAATAGCGTCCATTCTACCGTCGCCATCAATATCCGCCGAGTACACCGGAATCCCCGTGTCGCCATCTTCAGCGCTCGGATTATACATCGTCTGCTGGCCGTCCTGGCTCCGGTCGCCCGTCCACCAGAACTTCACCGGAGTCGCCCAAACGGACCCGGTCAACAGAATCAACAAGAAAAGTCGCATTAGTTTCATCGTGTGTCACCCTGATCATAAGAATTTAGAATTTTCCCCCGAAATATAGTGCTTTTGGGTCGAAGGTGGAAGTAAATCCGACGAAAATATGAAATCCGTGCCGGACACCACCAGAGAAGAGGGGAGGCTGGCAGATTTCGCCGCGATTCGGTACCTTGTATTAGGTGTTAGAACAATTTGAACGGAAACAGGAGTTAGACATGAGTCGCTGGCTGGTTTGGGGTCTCGCTGGACTATTATTGGCATCGGGCACAGTGGTCGCGACAGAGCAGCGGGCCATCACCCTCGATGACTACTTCACCCAGGCCTACATCGCATCGTCGGCCATTTCACCTGATGGCAAGTTCGTGGCCTACACCGAAATGCGCTGGGAGAAGGATGAGGAGACCCGCAACCACGACCTCTGGGTGGTCGAGATTGCCAGCAAACGCGCTGAGCGTCTGACCTTTGACCGGGCCACCGAGGCCGATCCCCAATGGAGCGCCGACGGTAAGTACCTCTATTTCACCGCCGACTACGAGCGCGGGAAAGAGGCCGAAATCCCCTACAACGGTGATACCCAAGTCTGGCGGATCGCTCCTTCGGGCGGCGAGCCAACGCCCGTCACGCGTGTCAAGGATGGCGTCAGTTCCTACGAACTAAGCGCCAATGGCCGCGCCCTCTACTACACGGTTTCCGCCGATGAATACGAACAGGACGACTGGACCTATCTGCGCAAGGAACACGATGGCGTCGAGTACGGTCACGGAAAATTCAGTAAGAGCGAACTCCATCGACTCGATTTGACATCGTGGCGCAGTGAAATGATCTACAGTGAACCCCGCCACTGCGAGGTCTTTGCCGTCAGCCCCGACGAACGCACCCTCGCCCTCAAGACCGCCCCCACCGACCTGCAAATCCATGACGAAGGTATGTCCGATATTCGCCTTCTGGATCGTGAATCCGGCGCCGTTGTGGCCCTTGACGACGCCCTTTGGCGCAAAGGCGTGGAATCGCCCTACGGTTGGCTCGAGGCTCCCGCATGGAGCGCCGACGGAAATCAGCTCGCCTTTCGCTGCACATGGGACGGCTATCCCTCCGAGATTTACGTCGCGCACTTCGGCAAGGACACGCTGATTACAAAACTCACTCGCCCGCATGAGTGGACGCCGGCCGATGAGACAAAACTTACGTGGCAGGGTGGAGGTCTCTGTTATGTCGCCGAGGATCACGGCCGCCAGCGCCTAATTCGCATCGCCAACATTGCCCGCAGCGGACACGGCGGCTACAAAGTGCTCACGCCCGGCGACGTCGTGGTGGATAGCTACACGTTTAGCGCGGATGGAAAAACCCTCGCCGTCGAATGGGACACGCCGAGTTCGCCCGGTGAACTCTACGTCGGTTCGAGTGAAGGAGCGGGACTAAGAGCCGTCACGAATATCAACCCGCAGATGGCCGAATGGAAGCTCCCGCAGACCGAGATCTTCACTTGGACCGCACCTGACGGGACGCCTGTTGAAGGCATCCTCGAGTTGCCGCCCGATTACGTCAAGGGCTCTGGACCGCTGCCGGTCTACGTCAGCCTGCATGGCGGACCGACTTCCATGGAGATGTTCCGCTTTGAATTCTGGATCTATGGCCGTGTGTTGTGGCCCTCAATGGGTTGGGCATGCTTCTGTCCCAACTACCGAGGCTCCACAGGCTTCGGCGACAAGTTTATGACGGACCTGATTGGCCACGAAAACGACGTCGAAGTAAACGACATCCTCTCGGGTGTCGATGCGCTTGTTGCTGCCGGAATTGCCGATTCGTCAAAACTTGCCGTCGGCGGCTGGAGCAATGGTGGCTTTCTGACCAATGCCGTGATCACACACACGACCCGCTTCAGGGCTGCGTCCACCGGAGCAGGAGTGCTCGACATGATGACGCAATGGGGAGTCGAAGATACACCCGGCCACGTCGTGAACTTCATGGAAGGTCAACCGTGGGAAACCAAAGCGGAGTGGCTTGAGGCGTCGCCGTCGTGGAATCTCAACAAGATCACTACCCCCACTTTGATTCATGTCGGGGAAGGCGATGAACGCGTCCCGGCCGCACACGCCCGTATGCTGCATCGTGCCTTAAAAGAATACCTCCACGTCCCCACGGAACTCGTCGTCTATCCTAATCAAGGGCACGGCCTGACCAAGCGATCGTTCCGCCTCGCCAAGCTCGAATGGGATATCGCGTGGTTAAAGAAATATGTCATCGGCGAGACCGTAACTTTGCCCGAAAAACCCGAACAATAGACTCACATTACGTGGTTGCGGCGGCAGGGTTGTGATGCGGCCGCGTAGGCCGGCCAGCTGACCTTGCGCCAGACCCACGGGTTGGGCAGGGATGGCACAATCCTCCTCGACACGTTTTCAACACCGAAGCAGGCGGCAAAATACCGCTTGCTTTGCTGTTTTTATTGCTCTTATGCCAACTGATATGACTGATAATAACGTATCAGAAAGGTTGCAGTGCGGCAACGGTGAGGTTAAATTGTAGGGTAATGTCGGAGACTGGCCCAATGACTCCATTGGTTTGGTTCTTGCGCCATTCAGAACTTTATGGAAGAGATTGCTGTCCCAAGTAAACCCCGGATGATCATGCACCGATTACCTGCGATTCTGGTCGGAATTCTCCTGATTTGCACTGCCTAAGCCAACGGGGCCGATATTCTGCTGCTGGCGTCGCATCACCACAAAGGTTACGGACCCTACGTGAGCGATATCCAGCCCCCGATCAGCGCGGCCGGGCATAACGTCACCGTCTGGCATACCAACACGCAGGGTTGGCCGTCTATTGATACGCTGTGGACGTGGGACGCTGTTTTCTTTCACGGATCCGAGCGTCGTGCGACTGGCAGCTACGACTCAGTTCTGACCGAATTCGCTAAACTGGGTGGACGCTTGATTATGGAAGGGTCCAATCTCGCGAGCTATGGTGGCGCCTATCCCGAATTCGAAAAACACGCGATCCATGCCGACTGGAGGCAGAACAAACAGACCGTCTACACTAACCAGGTCGTGCAGCCGACGCACCCGATTGCCGCAGGACTTCCTGCGACCTTTGCCGCGAGCGGTTATCCCGGAGGGTCCTATCCCGACCTTGCGGTACCGGCTCACGGAGCCACGCTCGTCATCCAATATCAAAACGTACCCGGAAGCGTTGCCGTTTGTGCAGTCCCCGTCAAGCGTACGTGGCCGGATCGCTGAAGCGCGTCACAAATACCGGGCTTGTTCGCAATACGTTAATCGTGAATCTCGTCAACTGGGTTCTTCAAGACCCCGATGATTCCGGTATCACCGAGCTCGACTACGAACTCGGCACCGATATTGGCCAGATTTGCCCGGTGCATGTCAGACTCAAGAACTACAGCGGTGCGGAGTCAGGGAAAGTCGTGCTCTACGCGTCCACCGATTCGAGCAACTGGGTCGCCGTCGATAGCGCGAACTACTCACACGCCGGTGATGACGACGAGAATTTCTGGTTTGAGTGGACCCCCGCGTTTGAATCACGCTACTTCTTGCGCGCCGCGATCACCACGACTGGCACAGACCTCTACCCGACGAATAACAGCGCCGGACTGCTCGTCACGACGTTTGATCAGGCGGTTCATCCTAAACTGTTCTTCACTGCCGCTGAAATTCCCACGCTCCAGACGCTCGCCTCGACCACGCATGCAAATTTCGCGTTGCAACTGACGAATACGGTCAATGTGAACATGTCCTACGTTGCGCCCGCACCGGAGGCATGGGAGTCTGTGAACTACTCCTATATTTCCAGTATGCTCGCAAACGCAGCATTGAAGGCCGTCTTGACGCCGACTCAACCGTACATTGATAACGTCAAGTACAAAGCGCTGACGCTCTGTCGCTATCCCCACTGGGAAACCGGCAACATTGACATGGATATCTATTCGAGCCGCACCTGCCAGGCCCTCGCATTGGCTTACGATTGGTGCTACCCCTATTTCACCAAGGCCGAACGCGATACCATCCATACCAAACTGCGCACCCAAATGCAGCGCCTGGCCGCTGCAGGGCCCAAGTGGATCTGGTGGTCCGATGCCTACACTCACAATCACAACATCAACTGCATGAGCTATCTCGGTGCGGCCTGCTACGCGCTCTATGAAGAGGAGCCCGAGGCCGTGTACTGGGAAGACCTCGCAATGACGAATCTCGACAATGTCCTCGCCCTCTATGCGCCGGTCACCGACGGCTCGTGGTATGAGGCCATGAATTACTGGGGTTTCATTACGTGGACCATGATGCCGCACGTGTGGCTCATGCGGGAACAGCGCGGCATCGACTACTTCGACACACCGTGGATTCAAAGCATGGCCAAGTACCGCATCTATGGCTCGATGCCGAATCCGGCCAGCATGGTCATGCTCAACGAGTCACAAAACGATGAGTGGTACGGACCGGATGACCAGCTGATGCTTTTTGCCCGCGAATACAACAACGGTGAGGCCCAGTGGCTGAGTAATCAGCTTGTCAGCCGCCAGGGATATAGTCTGGACGGTCCGCTCGGCTTCTTCTTCTATGACCCGACCGTTATTGAATCCGTCCCCTCCGATAAGTCGTGGATCGCCACCGATCAGGATACCTACTTCGGCCGCAGCGTGTGGAATGACACGACCGCCACGTTTGTTGCGCTGAAGTGCGGATTGGTCTGTGGCCGTAACGCCTACGAGACCTTCTGGGGCGGCTCTCCGGTCGGCGACTGGGAACCTTCGCACTTCCTGCCCGAGCAGAATTGCTTCTCGCTCGCCTATGGCCGTGATTACCTGATTCAACCAGCAGGCCTGCAATCGCCGGTTCACCGCACCTACAACTCGACGACCATGCTCGTGAACGGCAAAGGGCAAATCGGCGATAGCTTGAAGAATGAATGGCCACTGCCCATAAACCGGCTGTCGATGAACCCGCATCTCGCCGATACCTTCATGCTCGAGACGGTTGACTATGTAGTTGGAGATGCGACCACCAGCTATCCGTCGACGCTGGGCCTAACGCGCTATCAACGGCATTTTCTCTATGTTCGGCCCGACTTGCTCGTGATCGTAGATGATATGAAGGCCGCCGTGCCCAGCACCTTCACCTTCCTGCTGCGCAACCGTCAAAACATTTTCTCATATAGCCCCAGCTCGATTTTCATCGACGGCACCTCGACCGACGCCGACATGTTCATGCTCGCGCCTGCCAATCGGTCGCATCAGTATATGTTCACGAACTACTACAATGCCACGTGGGGCGGTTGGGGAATGTACGTCTCAAATGCGGCTCCGGACACAGCCGTGCGGTTCGTGAATGCATTCATGCCGCGCCGCCCGGCGCAAGCGATCGCTGAACTGCTCCACAGTGATGCCGGTCTCACCGTCCTGCGCGTCCGCAACGGCGGGAATTTTGAAGCGACCTGCGCCATCAGTCACGGGCAGACTGCGGATATCGACGTCGACTCACTGCACACCGACGCGTCGCTTGCGGTTGTGATCCAGCATGATTCCTCATCCGCCCTCAAGACCGGAGTCGTTAGGCAAGGCTCCTTCCTCGATTGGGGTACGCCCACGATTCGCCTGTTTGAAAGCCCCGATCCGGTCGATGTTGAATGGACGCTCAGCAACGATACCTTGCGGATCGATGGCACGGTTGGCGAGTGGGCGATCATCTATGCTCCCAACACTGTGTCCGTGTGGCTGAATGGTGTGCCGGAAGCTTACTATCTCAATGGCGACTATGTCGAGATCGGTTCGCTGACTAATGTACCGCAGGGGCTCATCACCGATCTCCGTCTCGGCGTCGATGAAGGTGACTTGACGCTGTATTGGTCCGAACCCGTCTTCATTGTGCAGGGCGTCCCGGTTTTCCCTGCCTTCTACGACATCTATTCCAGTACAGACCCCGACAGCTCGTACCGCCTCCTCGATATCGTGCCCCGCGGGACTACCTCTTATGGATTGGGCTATGCGCAGGAAGATCGGCTCTTCTATCACGTTGTCTCCCGGCTGGTGACTACCGCACCCCCGCTGGTCGAACTGCCGCACGGTCCACGAGACTCGAAAGCCCGGAACTCGCCGCCGACCAAAGCTGGAGGCGTGGAAGCCACCAAGTAAACATTCCTATTTTAGTCATATTTTTGACTGCGTTCGACCCGGCTTGTTTTGGCCGGGTTTCTTGCTTCAGGAATAACCGCTAAAAGTCCACTATTCTGCAAGAAAACTAAACAACATCGCGATTTCTACTTGCCCGGACCGCGAGTAGGACGGTGAATCCTGTGAAAGAAGTAAGCAACCTCTTCAAGTTTTACAGCCGCTTAGTTCTATACAATTGAGTCAGAAATCCGTTGCGAGCAATAGAGAGAGTTGTTATATTATCGCAACTTCGCGATATTTTCACGATTCCCCTCCCAATTGGCCCCATTCCCCATTTCTCTGGGCCTCTAAATTCATGACATTTCTAAGCTTGTCCCGCAGACCCTCCCCCCGGTGTTGTGGAAGGGTGAGGTTTGCGAAATTTTTCACCAACCCTGAGGACGTCCTGTGAGCCGAAAGGTCCTCGGCCTGCTCTACACCATGGCTGCCCTGGTGTTGGGCTACAATCTGTTTATGTGGTCCTGGAGCAATCAGGGATTCGCGCCTAATCAGCCCATCCCCTTCAGCCACAAAATCCACGCAGGCGATAATCATATCCCTTGCATGTACTGCCACAGCTCGGTGGAAAACTCCCGGCACGCTACGGTGCCCGCGATGAACGTCTGCATGAATTGCCACAGCGTCGTCGCCGTGGACAAGCCAAACATCATCAAACTGACCGAGGCGTACAATTCGGGTAAGCCAATCGAGTGGCAGCGCGTGCATGCCGTGCCGGACCACGCCTTCTTCTCCCATCAGTGGCACATTCGCAAGGGATTCCAGTGCGCAGACTGTCACGGCCCCGTGGAGACGATGGACAAGGTCTATCAATATCGCAAACTGAACATGGGCGATTGTCTCCAATGTCACCGCGACAACGACGGCCCCACAGACTGTAACTCCTGCCACCAATGAGCCGAGATATCAATATGAAAACATCGGCTAATCCCTCCGAGGCCAAACCGCGCCACTGGACGACGCTCGGCGAACGCTACGGCGAGCAGGCGGCACTCGCGGTGAAGCACTCCGAATTCTATTCCAAACCCGAAGCGTTCTTCGAACAGGAACAGGACAAAAAGTTCTCCCTTACGGGTGACGCCAGTCTGATTTCCGAAGCCGCCGGGTTTGTCGAGTTGAAAGTCAAGCAAAACGGTGAATCCAACGGCATGTCGCGCCGCGACTTCCTGAAGATCTCCGGGGCCGCGATGGTCTTTGCCACCGCCGGCTGCGGCCTCCGTCCCGCGCAAAAGATCATTCCGTATATCAATCAGCCGGAAGAGATCATGCTCGGCGTGCCAAACTACTACGCGTCAGCAGGGGCCAGCGGCAACGGTGTCCTGATCAAAACGCGCGAAGGCCGACCGATCAAGCTCGAAGGCAATCCGCAGCATCCGCTTTCCAAAGGCAAACTCGATGCGCGCGGACAATATGATATCTTCAATCTCTACGATCCCGATCGTCTGACCGGACCACTCAAAATGGTTGGCGGTTCGCCGACGGTAATTTCGTGGAATGCCGCCGATACGGAAATCGCTGAAAAGCTGAAAGCCGCGCGCGGCCGTATTGCGCTGCTCACCGGAACCGTCAACGGCCCGGCCCGCAGTAAGATCATTGCCGACTTCTGCCTGGCATTCGGTGCTGAGCACTACAGCTACGACTCGTGGACGCACGAAGCCGCGCGCAAGGCCAACGAGCTGTCGTACGGCGCCGCGGTACTCCCGGCCTATCGCTTTGATCAGGCCGAGTACGTGCTCTGTCTCGAAGCCGATCCGCTCGGAACCGGCTACTCGACGCTCGAATGGCAAGCCGGTTTCGGTGCCAATCGCCACGTCAAAGAAGGCAAGCTGAATAAGCTCGTCAGCGTTGACTGTGCCACGACGGTTACGGCATCAAATGCGGACGAGCGCTTCCGCGTAAAACCCGGTCTCAGCCCCGCCGTTGGCCTCGCGATCGCCAACGCTCTGGCAACCGCGGGACGTACGGCTATTCCGCTCGATGCATCGGCCAGCTCGACCGTCGCGCGCTTCAATGCAACGCAGGTCGAAAACCAATACGGCCTGAAGAACGGCTCGATTGAGCGCATTGCCAACGAACTCTGGAATGCGCGCGGCAAGAGCATTGTTATGGGCGGCGATGAATTGGGTCACCAGTTGGTGGCCTGCCTGTTGAACGCGATGCTCGGCAATGAAGGCATCACGGTCGATGGCAACGGTGCGCCCTCGCTGCAAGCGCTCGGCTCGCTGGTCGAACTGCAAACGCTGCTCGCCAAGCTAAACGGCGGCATGATCGATGTCCTGATTACTTTCGGCTCGAATCCGGTCTATGGCCTGCCCGAATCGGCTGGAGTCGCCGCTGCAATCGGCAAAGCTCAGACGGTCATTCTGCTCGGTGATCGCGCTGATGAAACCGGTGGCCTGGCCACCTATATACTCCCGGGCTTACACTGGCTCGAGACGTGGGGCGATGCTGAACCGCAAGTTGGTCTCTATTCCATCGTTCAGCCGACCGTCATGCCGCTGCATGATTGCCGCGCTGCCGAAGAATCCCTGTTAAAGTTCGCTCAAGCCGCCGCAGCTCCCGGACTCGGTGAAGCCGTCGGCAGCTGGTATGACTACATTCAGAATACGTGGCGCACAACGGTCTACTCCGCCGACCTGTTCCCGGCAGACTTTGTCACCTTCTGGAATGGCGCTCTCCGCGACGGTTTTGTCGATCTTCGCAAAGCCCCTGCGCCGCGCACATATTCCGGTATCGGTCTCAACAACATTCTGATTCCGCAACAGGGCGACGCACTGCAGCTGGTCGTGCTGCCCTCACCGCACCTGTCCGACGATGGCACAGGCAACAACGCGTGGCTGCTCGAACTCCCGCATCCCGTCGCCCGTATCAGCTGGACGAACTGCCTGAATATCGCTCCGAAGACTGCGAGCCGATTGACGCTCCGGGATGGTGACTATGTAAAGGTGACGGCGAACGGCTCCACGATTGAACTTCCCGTCCACGTGCAGCCCGGCGATGTAGAAGATGTTCTGACCATTGAGACAGGGTGGGGAAGAAGCCGCGTCGGTCGCGCTGGTAACGGTGTCGGCGGCAATGCCTTCGCCCTCTGCGCGGTGGAAAATGGCGTCCTGCGCACAACGCACGCCGTGGCGGTCGAGTCGACGGGCCACTGGGAAGAGCTGCCGGACGTGCAAGGTCACAATTACACCGAAGGCCGGCCCATTGTCGCCGAGGCTGCGTTCGAGGAGTATCTGAAGAACCCCGAAGCCGGCAAGTGGCATGAACACGAACTCGTTTCGCTCTGGCCCGAGCATGAGTACACGGGGAGTAAGTGGGGAATGGTCATCGACCAGACCGCGTGTATCGGCTGTAATGCCTGTATCGCCGCCTGCTCGGTAGAGAATAACATCCCCGTCGTCGGCGCCGGTCAGATTCGACTTGGACGTGAGTTGCACTGGATTCGCATCGACCGCTACTACAGCGGCGACGAGCACGATCCTGAAGTCACCTTCCAGCCGATGCTCTGCCAGCATTGCGACAATGCGCCCTGCGAGACCGTCTGCCCGGTCGTTGCGACCGTGCACAGTTCCGAGGGCCTCAATATGCAGATCTACAACCGCTGTGTCGGCACGAGATACTGCTCGAACAACTGCCCCTATAAGGTACGCCGCTTCAACTGGCACGAATACACTTTCGCCGCGTACGAACCGCATCCGCTCCAACTCGCGCTCAATCCGGAAGTCACTGTCCGCGAAAAGGGCGTTATGGAAAAATGCACTTTCTGCCAGCAGCGTATCCGCGAAGGCAAGGAGCACGCCAAAGAGTTCAACCGTCCCATCGAGGATAAGGACTTCATGACCGCGTGTCAGCAGACCTGCCCAACAGGTGCGATTAGCTTCGGTAATACCAACAACCCGGACAGCCAGGTTTCACACATGAACAAAGACCCGCGCGCCTATACTGTGATCGCCGAGATCAACACAAAGCCCGCGGTGACCTATTTCACCAAACTGCGCAATCGCCCGCGCCGCGAGACGGACCGCCATCTCGATGGTCACGGCGGCGGTGCGAATGAAGGAGGTCACCACTCGTGAGCGCACCGGCCATGGAAGAATTCCTCTCGCGGGATATCCGCTTAGGTCAAGTCACCAAGGACATCATCGCTCCAACCGAGCGCATGCCCTCGAACGCATGGTGGCTGGCCTTTCTGGCCTCTGCCGGACTCCTCGGAGTCGGCGTGCTGGTCGTCTTCATCCTGCTCGTTCGCGGTCAAGGTATCTTCGGTATCAGCCATCCCTACGGCTGGGCTTTCGACATCACCAATTTCGTCTTCTGGATCGGTATCGGTCACGCCGGAACGCTAATCTCAGCCATTCTCTTCCTGCTTAGGCAGCGCTGGAGAACGGCCATCAACCGTTCCGCCGAAGCCATGACTATTTTCGCCGTCATGACCGCCGGTATCTTCCCCCTCCTGCACACTGGCCGGCAGTGGGTCGCCTACTGGCTCGTGCCGCTGCCGAATGACCGGTTGTTGTGGGTGAACTTCCGCTCACCGTTGCTCTGGGACGTATTTGCCGTTTCGACCTACTTCACCATCTCGCTGCTCTTCTGGTACACCGGTCTCGTCCCCGACTTCGCCACCATGCGCGATAAGGCCAAGAACTTCTTTCGCAAGAAATTCTACGGCGCTCTGTCGCTCGGCTGGAAAGGATCGATGCGCGACTGGAATCACTATGAAAAGGCCTACCTGCTCTTCGCCGGTATGTCCACCGCGCTGGTGCTGTCCGTGCACACCGTAGTCTCCTACGACTTTGCAACCTCGATCGTCCCCGGCTGGCATACCACCATCTTCCCGCCTTACTTCGTTGCCGGCGCGATCTTCTCCGGCTTCGCAATGGTGGTCACCTTGCTGGTGTTCATGCGCACGGCCTTTCATCTGGAACATTACATTACCATCCGGCACATGGAGCTGATGAACAAAATCATCCTCCTCACCGGTATGCTCGTCGGCTACGCCTACCTGACCGAGTTCTTCATCGCCTGGTACAGCGAAAACCCGTTCGAGCGATACGTCTTCGTCAACCGCCTCACCGGGCCGTTCTCGTGGGCGTTCTACATTATGTTCTTCTGTAATGTCGCCGTCCCGCAAGTCTTCTGGTTCAAGAAGATGCGCACCTCGATCCCCGTCATGTTCGTCATCTCAATACTGGTGAATGTCGGAATGTGGTTCGAGCGCTTCAATATTATCGTCTCATCCCTGCACCGCGACTTCCTGCCGTCCAACTGGGATAACTTCGTCCCCACAATTTACGACTTCGGCTGGACCATCGGCGCGTTCGGGCTCTTCCTGACGCTCTTCCTGCTGTTCGTCCGCATCTTCCCGACTGTCTCTATCGCGGAAATCAAGCACACCTTACCTAAACCGGCAGACACGTCGAAGGTAGGTTACCATGGCTAAACACGCCGCAATCATCGGAGTCTATTCCGATCCCGATATTCTCGTCGAAGCTGCCGACGGTGCCCGCCAAAAAGGTTGGAAAAATCTCGACGCCCTCACTCCGTATCCTATTCACGGCCTCGACAAAGCTTTGGGAATCGGCGCATCGTGGGTGCCGTGGGTGACCCTCGTCATGGGTCTCTCGGTGCCGTCCTCGGGTTCACGCTCGAATACTGGGTGCACGTCATCGAGTGGCCCATGAACATCGGCGGCAAGCCGCTGAACTCGTGGCCCGCTTTCTTCCCGTCATGTTCGAAAGCGGAGTTCTGGTCGGCGGTATTTCAACTTTCGTCGCCATGTGGGCCGCCTGCAAACTCCCGACGTCGAAGCCCGTGATTCACGATGAACGCTTCACCGACGACAAATTTGGTCTCGTGATTCCGCTCGATGGCGTAAATGCCGCTGACGTGGAAACCTACCTGAAAGCTCACGGCGCCGAGGAGGTCAAGCATGTCTAAGCTCACGCTCCTGCTGGTCGCTGCGTTCCTCTTCGTCTCCTGCGGTCAAAAAGTATGCCCACACTTGAATACATGCCCGACATGTATCGCCAAATCTCGATGAAGGCGCAAGAATGGGATGCTCACGGCGTGAACGGCGTCGGGATGAAAACCCGCCCGTTGGAACTGTTCCCGTCAACTACGAACCGTATACGATTGCGCTGCTCGATACCGTCGCCGCGAATGCGCTGCAGAATCCGCTGACCGCTACCGGTGACGTACTTGAAGCGGGCCGGAAATACTACAATACGTTCTGCGTGGTCTGTCACGGTGTCAATGGTGATGGCAGAGGTTATATCGTCCCCAAATTCACGATGCCACCGTCGCTATTGAGCGAAAAGCTGCTTGCGTGGCCGGACGGCCGTATCTACCACACGGTCTCGATGGGCCAGGGCCTGATGCCCAACTACCGGCAGCAGGTACCTGCGGACAAACGCTGGGCGATCATTCACTATGTCCGGGCGTTGCAGCGCGCCGCACTGCCGCTTCCCGAAGACAGTCTGGCCATGAAACAAGGGCACTTCAGCTTCCTCGACGACGAACCCGACACGGCCAAGCCCGTGCTCTGGCCTAAGCGATAGGACCGACTGAGACTGTTTGCCCTTTGTCTGGCCGCAAGGTTTGCTGCCGCGCTGCTTGAAGCTTTGTTTCATTTTAGGGCCTCGCTGTTTACCGCGATTCCCGTATTTAACGGCCTGAACGGCACACAGGACGAAAGCCCGGTGGTAACCGCTGGAGTTTCAGGGTCGTTCTGATTTAGAAAATTCCGATTCTGTCCCTCTGCAAAGGAGGAGGATCACGTCCAAAATATGCATGCAAGCGTAACACATATCGAGAATCCGGGACCGCTGGTCCTGCCGAAGTCGCTCAGCAACCTCTTCATGGGCCTGATCGTCATCGGTGCGTTGGCGTTCGTCGGCGGTATCGCCGTCGATTCCACCCGCGCATGGCAAAACTACATTCAGAACGTGTTCATGTTCACCGGCTTCGCCCTCGGCGGTTACATGTTCGTTGCCATCAACCGCGCCGTGAATTCCCACTGGGCTGTCATCCCCCGCCGACTCGCAGAGGCCTTCACGAGCTTCCTGCCTGTGGCCTTCGTGCTCTTCCTCATCATGCTGGCTGGCGTGGTCATGGAAGGCGACCACATCTACAAGTGGATGGGCCATGATACCGGCATTCTCAGCCCGACGAAAACTAAATGGCTGAGCTTCGGTCCCTTTGCTGTTCGCAATGTCATCTTCTTCCTGATTTGGATCCTCGTCGCGCGAAAGCTCATTAACTACTCGCTCGCGCAGGACGGCGGACAAAATGCCGACCTTTCCGGGAAAGCCAACCGCTTTGCGATCGTCGCGATGCTCTTCTTCGCACCTTCCTTTGCTTTCTTCTCCTACGACCTGATCATGAGCCTCGAACACAAGTGGTTCTCGACCATGTTCACTGTCTATACGTTCGCCGGTATCTTCCAGAGCACTATGGCCCTGATGGTCATCGTGTTCATTAAGCTGAAGAACAAACAGTTGAAGCAGGTCGCCACCACGTCGCACGTCAAGGACATTTCGGGTCTGCTGTTTGCCTTTACGATCTTCATGTGCTATGTCGGCTTCTCGCAGTTCATGCTGATCTGGTACGCGAACCTGCCCGAAGAGACCTTCTACTATCTGAAGCGTATCGACGGTGGCTGGGTGATTCTCTCCTACGTCGTTTGGACCTTGAAATTCGTCTTGCCGTTCTTCGGCCTGCTCGGTCAGGGACAGAAAAAGCACGAAACGTGGCTGATGGCCGTCTGCTGGGGCGTACTGGCCGGTCAATTCCTCGATATCTTCTGGATGTCCATGCCGGCCAACCATGCCGAGCTCGTTATGGTTAGCTGGATTGAAATCGGCACGCTCGCGATGTTCACGGGCCTGTTTGGTTTCTTTGTCTCACGCTGGATGACCAGGCACCCGCTGATCCCGGTCGGCGATCCCAAGGCATTGGTCAGCGCCAATTGGAGGTTCTGGGAATAATGAGCAAATACAGCCCCAAGAACAGCAGCGTCTTGTTCTATGTGCCGTTGGTGATCCTCGGCATCATCCTCATCGCCTTTGTCTTCAACTGGCAGTTCAAAGGCGGCTTCGACTTCGGTGCGTCCTTGCCGCCCCCTGCGAAAGACGTTCCGGCCGAGCAGATGATTAACCACCGCGCGCTCGCCAATGAGACGTCGCTTGCCGCTGATGGGAAGATGCTTTATACCATTAACTGCGCTTCTTGTCACGGGCCCGACGGCCAAGGCAACGGCCCGCGTTCTGTCGGCTTGAATCCGCCGCCGCGTAACTACAAGACTGAAGCCTTCAAATTCGGCAACGATATCGTCTCGGTTCGCAATACGATTTTGCAGGGCTCGCCCGGCAGCTCAATGCCCTCGTTCGCTTTGCTCCCGCAGCGAGATGTCTGGGCGATGGCACACTTTGTCCGCACGCTGGTTCCGAATCCGACTCCCACAGACGACGCGATCCTGGCCAAGCTCCCGGAAGCGCCAACGCCCGGTGGCGCCGGAACAATCGAGTTGGCAACCGACACGGTCGCCCGCCATCGTATTCCGATTACGCTTGCCATGCAGCAGGTTCGGGACGCCGGTTATTTTGCGATTGACAAGGGGCTGCGCACGTATGACGCCGCGTCGCCGGCTGCCCAACTCTATTTGAATCGTTGCGCCAAATGCCACGGCCAGCACGGCGAAGGCATGAGCAATGCTGTCATCGGCGTTGCTCCGTATCGTTACGCGCATACCGCGCCGCTGTACGCTTCAAACGCGCCATGGCTTACCGACCGCGCAGTTTTTGATGACATCGTGGTCAAGGGTCGTCCCGGTCACATTCATCCGGGGTCAGGAACCCTCACGCGCTCGCAACTTGATGAACTCTTCGGTTTCGTCCAGTCGCTGGCCAGAAACTAAAGACTGCTGGTGATTCCGGGTCGATGGTCGACCCGGCCCCCCCGACCATAGCCGCTCGTCAGCACGCTTCTCGGAAGTATGCCTCTATAGTTGACTAATTTTGTCCGCAATAGAGCGCAATCGGTGCAGTTGCCGATGAGTACGCTGGCGCTGTATATTGTGAAAGTCGATAAAAATATCGACTATAAGCGTAGCACGGAAGCCTCCGTCGCCGCTGGTTCGAGGACGTGTTATGTCTCAAAAGTTGACAAATTTACTCCACAATAGGGCCAACCTTCTCCCTATGACCAAGAAAATACCCGCTTGGCTCGCGCTTGCCCTGCTTCCCGTCGCGGCCTTCGCCTCCGATCCGGTCACGTCGTGGCTGTTTGATCCGGTGACGCCCGTCGCCCAGGATGTCCGCGACACCTTCAAGATCATGCTCGGTTTGACTGTGCCGTTTCTGCTTCTCCCGCAGGTCCTGCTCGTCTACGCGATCTGGAAGTTCAACGAAAAACGCGGCCACAAGCCCGCGACCTTCCACGAAAACCTCCCGCTCGAAATCGTGTGGACCATTATCCCCGCGCTCGTGCTGGTCGCGATTTCAATTCCCGCTTACAGCACCTTGAAGAAAATCGAAGTGCCGCCCAAATCCGACCTCGTCGTTGAGGGTGATCGGCCATCAGTTCTTCTGGGAGTACAGATTGCCCAAATATGAAATCGGCTTCGCCAACGAAGCGCTGGTCGTTCCCGCCGATAAGATTGTTACCCTCAACCTCACCAGCGTGGACGTGATTCACTCATGGTGGGTCCCCAGTTTCGGCGTGAAGCAAGACGCCAATCCCGGCCGCATCACCCACGCGTGGTTTCGGGCGCCGGAAGGAACATACAAAGGTCAGTGTGCCGAGCTCTGCGGCCCGCTGCATGGAGAGATGTGGATAGATGTGAACGTTGTTAGCGAAACCGAATTCAATGAGTGGCTCCAGGATAAGCTCAGCGGTACCGGCGAAGCCGCGCCCGCACCCGACGGAACTCACAGCGCAGCGCTGCTGCCTGTCAGCGAGAGCGAGGTGATCCATGGCTGAAAAGAAGCAATCGCTCCTGCTCCGCTACATGTCCTCGACCGACCACAAAGAGATCGGGATCATGTATCTCGTCTTTGCCCTCGTCATGGGCGTCGTCGGCGGATTCCTTGCGGGTATGATCAGGATGCAGCTCTGGGAAAGCTCGGGCGGCGTTGTGTCTCCCGAATTATACAATCAGATCGTGACAATGCACGCCACGATCATGATCTTCTTCGTCGTCATCCCGGCGATGGCGGGTTTCGGCAACTATCTCGTGCCCATCATGATCGGCGCGCGTGACATGGCCTTCCCGAAACTTAACGCCTTCTCCTTCTGGCTCTTGATTCCGGCAGCGTTGATCGCTATCGCTAGCTTCTTCGTCGAAGGAGGCGCCGCCGGTGGCGGTTGGACAAGCTATCAGCCGCTCACGTCACGCCAGTATAGCGGAACGCCCGGCGTCGATATGTGGATCATCGTCGTCCACTTGACAGGCGCATCATCCATCTTGGGCGCCATCAACTTCATCGTCACCATCTTCAACATGCGCGCCCCCGGCATGAGCATGATGAAGATGCCGCTTTATGTCTGGGCCTGGCTCACGAATGCCTTCATGATTCTGGTCGGAACTCCGGTGCTCGCCGGCGCCGTAACGATGGTGCTCTTTGACCGCCACTTCGGAACCGGATTCTTCCGCCCGTCGGAAGGCGGTGACCCCGTGCTCTATCAGCATCTCTTCTGGTTTTATTCGCATCCCGCCGTCTACATCATGATTGTACCCGGCTTCGGCGCGATCAGTCATATTGTCGCGGCATTCTCCCGCAAGCGTGTCTTCGGGTATCCGGGAATGGTCTACGCCATTGCCAGCATCGGCATCCTGGGCTTCATGGTCTGGGCGCATCACATGTTCACCACCGGCCTGTCGCCGTGGGTGCGCGCCTTCTTCGCCTTCATGACGATGCTCATCGCGGTGCCGACAGGCGTCAAAATCTTCAGTTGGCTCGCGACGATGTGGGGCGGCACGCTCAAGTTCACGGTTCCCATGAAATTCTCGCTCGGCATGATTTCGCTCTTCGTCGTAGGCGGTATCGGCGGCGTCTGGCTGGGCAATGTGCCTGTAGATATTCAGCTCCATGACTCCTATTTCGTCGTCGGTCACCTCCACTATGTGCTCTTTGGCGGTTCCGTCATGTCGCTGCTCGCGGCGGCCTACTTCTGGTTCCCCAAGATGACCGGCAAGTTCCTCGACGAAAAAATCGGCAACATCGTCTTCTGGCTCATGTACGTCGGAATGTCCATGACCTTCTTCATGATGCACTGGGCAGGTATGCAGGGCATGGCGCGACGCACCTACATCTATCGTCCGCAGTTTGAAGGACTGAATCAGTTCATGTCCTTCGGCTATGTGTTCATGCTCATCGGCGGTATTCTCTTCTGCTGGAGTCTCTATAAGGCCATTCGCCAGCCCGCAACCGTCCAGTTACAGGACGACCCCTGGAGTATCAACGATATTCAGGAAGGCCTCGAGTGGAAAACCAGCTCGCCGCCCCCGAAAGAAAACTTCAAGACGATTCCCGTCGTCTCGTGAAAATATGAGATCTGAAATCGGAAATATGAATCGCGACAACTGCGGTTCACGTTTCTGACTTCATCCTTCATATTTCATCCTTCATCTCTGCAATGACTGACATATCGCCTGCGCGCAGATTGGCCTCGTGGCTTCTGCTGCTCTCCATGCTCATCACCGTGCTGATGCTCTGGGGAGGTTTCGTTCGCATCTCGGGCTCTGGCCTCTCGATTCCCGATTGGCCGCTGATCAACGGAAGCTTACTGCCGCCGTTCTCGGAAACCGGGTGGCAAGCGGTCTTCGATGACTACAAACATGCCTATCCAAACTTGACGGAAGGCATGTCGCTCAGCACGTTCGAGACGCAGTTCGCCATTGAGTATTTTCACCGCTTCCTTGCCGCGCTCGTGGGAATCGTCTATCTCGCGATCTTCATCCGCGCTCGCAAGTCGCCCGAAGTCTGGCCGGCTGTCAAGAAACCCCTGACCATTGCCGGCATACTGATTCTCACGCAGGCTATTCTCGGCGGCATCGTCGTGAAACTTGATCTCGCGCCCGCCGTCCTGTCCGTTCATCTCGGCACAGCCTACATCATCTTTGCCATTCTCTTCTGGCAGGCGCTGCGGCTTTCGCGCTGGGGCGATCCCCTGCGAACCGGATATGAAAAAGCGCAGCGCATGGGTAAAGAGGCCGTTGCTGCGACACTCATACAAGTTGTGTCCGGTGGACTCGTCGCCGGAACCGGAGCCGGTCTGGTCATGAACACGTGGCCCAAAGTCGGTGACCACTGGGTTCCGCCGCTGTCCGTGCTCTGGGGCGATTGGTATACTCCCGCAATTGCGAACTTCTGGCAAAATCAGATTCTGATTCAGTTCTTTCACCGCTGGTGGGCCTTCGTTGTCGCGGGTGCTGTGATTCATCTGATTATCCGCGCAATGAAAATGAAACTCTCGCCGCGCGGCAGACTCGCATTGCGCGCCACAGCAACCGTGCTCGTGCTGCAAATCCTGCTCGGCATCGGCAATCTCTTGATGAAAGTCCCGCCCTATATGGCCGTCCTTCATCTCGCTGTCGCCTTTCTGCTCTACATGATCCTGATTATCGTCACGCACGAACTCGCCTACGAGTCGGCATAGCAAACTCCGAGTTCCGGTCTCCCCCTAAATTCGTCTGCGGATTTGGCGGGAACAAAGGGGGCTTCTGATGCCCCGTCAACAAACCCCAATCGTCCTATGGCCGCATCCGCGACTTCCCTAACCTCATGAAGCCCTCGATCATGCTGCTCGTGCTCCTTACAGGTGCCGCCGCGCTCATGCTCGAAGGTACATACGGCGCGGGCAATTGGCAGTTCTGGGCCGTGCTGTTCGGACTCATGCTCACCGGCGGCTGCGCTAACGGCCTCAATCAATATTTCGAGCGCGAAATTGACAAACAGATGGGGCGCACGAAGAACCGCCGCCCGCTCGCGATTGGCGCGATGAAACCCAAAGCCGCGCTCTACTTCGTCGTCGCCTGCGGTGTGCATGGCGGTGCTGCTGTTCGGAGTGTTCTTTAACTGGCTTGCGGCGGCCGCGTCCTTTGGCACTATCGTCTTCTACAGCTTCTACTACACGCTCTGGCTGAAGCCGCGCACGCACCTCAACATCGTTATCGGCGGTGCTGCGGGCGCGATGGCGCCAATCATCGCCTGGATTGCCGTCACGGGGACGCTCGCCCTTACGCCGTGGCTGCTCTTCCTGATCGTCTTCTTCTGGACCCCGCCGCACTTCTGGGCGCTCGCGCTGTGCGTCAAGAAGGACTATGCGCGCGTGAAGATACCCATGCTGCCCGTCATTAAGGGTGATCATGAAACGCGCCGCCAGATTCTGCTCTATACGTTCGTGCTTGTGGCAATCTCCCTGCTCCTGCATGTCGGCCTGTTGTATCTCACCGGGGCGATCCTGCTCGGCGGTGTGTTTGTCTACAAGGCCTGGAAACTCTTGAAGGGCGAAGAGCAGAATTATGCTTGGGGTCTCTTCAAATACTCGATTGTCTATCTGACCGCACTGTTTGTGGTCATCATGGCCGACGCGGCTATCACGAAGTAAGCCTGTCGCCCGCGAGTCGAGTTCGCGAAGCGCTGCCCGGCCGGAATCAAAAGAAGGTTATGCAAGACCAGGAAGAACTCAAAACCCCCGAGCAGAAGCGCAAGAACAAGCGCCTCGCATGGATGCTGCTGATCCCGGTGGTTGTCATCATGTTCGGTTTCACATATGTGCAGGTGCCGCTGTTCCGCATGTTCTGTCAGAAGATCGGCTTCTCCATCTCGCCGTTGAACGACGTGCAGTATGCCGACACGGGCCGCATGTGCCGCGTGCTCTATACCGGAGTCACTGCAGGAACGCTGCCCGTCTACTTCAAACCCAAACAGTCCGTGCAGGAAGTTGAAGTCGGCAAGCCGTTCGAAAACGAATACCGCTTCGTCAATATGTCCAAGGACACCGTACACTTCCGCCCCGTGCATTCCATCCTGCCCGAAAAGGCGGCGACGAAATTCACGATGACCAAGTGCTTCTGCTTTGACGACCAGACTATGGCACCCGGTGAAGAGAAGACTTTCAAAGTCGTCTCCGTGCTGAGCGCAGACATGGCCAGCGAAGTCGAACAGGTGACCCTCCACTACACGCTCTTCGAGAAGAACGCCGAAGATATGGAACAGAATCGCAAGATTCCCAACGTCGCACAATCCTCAGGAGGCAACTGATGCACTCGCAGCCCATTCCGCCTGAAATTAAGAGCCGCAACAAGCGCGTCGTGATGTGGCTCGTCAGTGTTGTCGGCATGTTCACGATCTTGAGCCTGATCTACCTTGTCAAGTACGGCGTCAACTTCCAACGTCACGGCTTCCACTGATCAGTGTGCCGCCGGACTGTTTGCGTTGGCGCTCGCTTTCAATTCCATCGTCATTCCGAACGCAGCACAGCCCGTAGTCCGTCTGAGTCCGCGCGCCTTGACTTGCTTCCTGTTGTAAATCCTCACTCGTAAATAGGAATTTTCCCCCGAAGATTCATGAGCAACCACACCACCACTGCTGCAGGGCACGCCGCCCCGCACGATCACGTTCATCTGCCGCCGCCCAGCTACTGGCCGATTTTCACCGCGCTCGCAGCCGGACTGCTTCTAACCGGAGTCCTGCTCTGGCTATGGGAAGCCTCGATGGGCGTCACGCTGATCGTGTTCGGAGCGTTTCTCGCGATCACCGGACTCATGGGTTGGTCACAGGCGCTCATCAAAGAAAACGAAGAGCTGCCCGACATTCTCGAAGATGACCGCTGGATGAAGATGGGCCTCAAGCTCTTTCTGGTCTCTGAGGCTGCGATCTTCGGCGCGTTCTTCGCTCATCACTACTACAGCCGGTTCGATCTCCCGCAGTGGCCCCCGGTTGGCGCGCCGCATCTCGACACGACGCTGCCCGCGATTGCGACACTCATCCTGATGAGTTCCTCAGTAACCATGGAGCTCGGCCACCACGCCCTGAAGCATGGTGATCGGGCCCGCGCGCGACTCTGGACCCTCCTGACGATTATCCTCGGTGTCATCTTCCTCGGTTTTCAAGGACACGAGTACGGCGTCCTTATGGCCTACGACAAGTTCACGCTCGCCAGCGGTATGTTTGGTTCCCACTTCTTTGCCATGACCGGCTTTCACGGTGCGCACGTCGCCACGGGCCTGATCATGCTGATGATTGTCGGTCTCCGGCTCCGGCTTGGACATTACACCCCCGAGCGGCACTTCAGCTTTGCCGCCGCATCGTGGTACTGGCACTTCGTAGACGTGATCTGGATCTTCCTCTTCTTCACGATCTACCTGTTCTAACTGCGCCTAAATGCAATGCGAAAACGGCGGTCTCCGAGCGGAGCCGCCGTTTCTTTGTGTGAGCATAAATAAACAAAAACCAAACCGTTATAAAGGTTGTTGGGTCGCTACCTCTTGACCTATGCCTCTGATTTCCCGGTGTGCAAACAACACCACACCTTGAACCGGGGGTAAAGCCATAGATTCACTTGCTATAGCGCCGGGTCAGGCGGGCTTGAATATTTTCACCAGACCAGCGGTTCTATTGCGTTCCGCACAGTCCGCGATTATCTTACGCATTATGTGTATTTTCCTTCGCAGGTCGTGACATGCTCGGAATGGTGATGAATCAGAAAATTGCTGTGTTTCTGATCTGCCTTGCGGCCCTCGCAGGGTCGGTGCGCGCATGGCCTTCACCCGGCATGGTCGCGCCCGATTTCATCCTTGACCAAAGCACGACGGGACCCGACAGCATTCGGCTCTATGACCTGCTTGGCGAAGTCGTCTACATCAATTTCTTCGGCGCGACCTGCCCCATCTGCCAGTCCGACGGCTGGCTCTCGGAGCAAATCTACGACACCTTTGCCACCGACCCCAATGTTAACGTCCTTGGCCTTGATGTCTGGGATGCCCCGGTCTTCTACCTGAACGGCTCCTTCCGCACGATCACGGGGATTACCTATCCACTGCTGCATCACGCCCGCGCAACGGGCTATGCCTACGATATGGAGAACGAACCAGCCCCATCGCCGACGGACAACGAGGGCCGTGGCCACGTGGTGATCGACCAGCAGGGAGTGATTCAGTATTACGCCAACTTCGACTTTTTTGACGAGACCAACCGCGACGAGATCATCGCGCTGATTCGCAGTCTGACCGATCCTTGTCATGGCGTGCCGGAGCTGCCCCCGCCTCTGAATGCCGCTGTCTCGGTAGACAGCGTCGGAGTTCACCTCTTCTGGCAGCCCGTGCCCTGTGCGACACGCTATCTCATCATGCGGTCATTGACAGGCGACTTTCAAGACGAGATCATTGCGGACATTGTCCCCGGGCCGCCCGTTTTTATTATGCCAACTTACGACCTTGCCGTCTACCGCGTGGTCGCCGAGCGAATCGAATTCAGTCAATCCGGCATCAAAGACAAGCCGTAAAACCGCGTCCACTCTCAGAGTTCAAAAGCCCCACGATTACTCGCGGGGCTTCAGACTGCTGACAAAGCCCTCGCAAGTTGCGGGGGTTTTTGTTATGTTTTGGGGAGTTTAGTTTGGGAGGATTTGCGGATGTTGAAGCAGGATGTTGGTCGGACGGAGGAGTTGGAGTTTGTAACGATTGACCAGTTGGTTCCTGAGGATCATCTGGTTCGGAAGGTCGCGCGGGCGGTGGACTTCAGCTTCATTCGGGAGAAGGTGGCGCATCTGTACTGCGCGGACAACGGTCGTCCGGCGATAGATCCGGTGGTGCTGTTCAAGATGCTGTTTCTGGGCTATCTGTTCGGGATTCGGAGCGAGCGGCAGTTGGTGCGCGAGATTGAGGTGAACGTGGCCTACCGCTGGTTTCTGGGATTGTCGTTAAAGGACAAGGTCCCCGATGCCTCGACCTTGTCGCAGAACCGTCGTCGGCGCTTCCGGGAGAGCACGATCTATCAGGAGATTTTTGATGAGATTGTATTGGTTGCGATGAAGCGTCATCTGGTGGACGGCAAGACCTTATATACGGACTCGACACACCTGAAGGCCAACGCCAACAAACAGAAGTTCAAGCGTGAGACGGTCGTCAAGTCGTCGCGGGACTATCTCGAGGCGTTGGAACTGGCGATTGACGAAGACCGCTTGGAGCACGGCAAGACGCCGATGAAGCCAAAAGTCTGCGAACCACCGGTGAAAGAGACAAAGATCTCGACGACAGATCCTGAGAGCGGCTATATGGTGCGGGACGGCAAACCAAAGGGATTTTTCTATCTCGATCATCGCACGGTGGACGGACTGCACAGCATTATCACGGACACGTTTGTGACCTCTGCCGCCGTGCATGACAGCATACCGTACTTGTCGAGATTGGATCGTCAGCGCGCACAGTTCGGGTTCGAGGTGGAAGCGGTGGGACTGGACGCGGGCTACAATACGGCGGCGATCTGCAAGGGGTTGGAACAGCGCGGGGTTTACGGAGTGATCGGCTACAGTCGTCCGGTGCATCGCCAGGGTTATTTATTGAAGCGCGACTATCGTTACCACAAGCTGCGCGATCACTATGTCTGCCCCGCAGGAGAAACGCTGACCTACGTCACCACGGATCGTTTGGGCTATCGTCTCTATCAGTCTAACCCGGAGAAGTGCAAGGACTGTCTGTTGCTTGATCTCTGCACGCAAAGCGCCACGCAGACCAAAATCATCACGCGCCACGTCTGGCAGCGCAGCAAGGAACGGATCGGAAAACATCGGCTGATGGAAAAGGGGCGGCAGATCTACGCCAAACGCAAGGAGACCGTCGAGCGCAGCTTCGCCGACGCCAAACAACTGCACGGACATCGCTACGCAAAGATGCGAGGACTGTTGCGTGTCGCCGAACAGTGCCTGCTCTGCGCCGCCGCGCAAAATATCAAGAAGATCGCCCTGATCGCGGCGAAGAACCCGCTCAAAATCGTTCAAAACCTGCTCGAAAAACTGCTCCTCCGCCTCGCACTGCTCATCCCAATACCCCGAACCGCTCCTCTCAAACTCGAAACACTAATCTCCCTCCGCTAACACCCAAAGCAAACAACAAACCCCGCAACCAAAATCACGGGGTTTGTCAGTAGTCTGAAGCCCCACGATTACTCGCGGGGCTTTTCTTTCGTCCTCGTCTATGCGGGACCGGGCTTGCGCCCTGATTCATTACGGCCTGACAACCAGGTACGGGAGTCCCCATCCGTTCGCGTCATACGGCGCTTCATCGTCATAAATCGTGTTGTAGTCGATGAAGTCCACGCCGACATGATGCACGCCAACGCGCTGACCGGCACGGTAATTCCCCGAATACACCGTCCCCGGCAAGCTCATCCGGAAGCACGCCGTCATCCTTCAGCGGAAGACGTGGCAGGCGGTCATTGCGATAGACATGCGGCCGCAGCATTCCAACGGGCGCGGGAAGCGGTCCCTCCACCGTTACATATACTGTGACTTCTTCACCGGCATATATCTCGGGCAGCTCGTCGCGGCCCATGTAGCTCGACAGCGGATCGTCCATGTCGATCACGAGTTCGCCGTTCGCGCCGACGACCTGCATATTCTGAATTTGGACCGTGTTCGGATTCGGATCGACGCTCCTCATGACCTCGGGAGTGATCTCGACAATCCGCCAATTCCGCCGCGGATAGGGCGAATCCGCTATGCGCACTGCATGAGCCTTGCGCACCAAATTGTTGTACATCGGCTTGTCAATTGTCTCCATCTCATCGTCCGAGAGCTCGACTAACAGCCGGAAGTTGCCGTCGAATCGGCGCACGCGTGTTATCGTGGCGTGATCGTCGTCGCGAAACTCCACCGTCACCCGCGTCCCCGCGCGGTGTCCGATTCTCCACCATGCCAACGGTTCAATCGGCTCATCCAAAGCGCGCAGCTCTGCGGCATTGATCCCCTCGGTCCCGTCCTGCCACACGTCCGGCTCTTCCAGATCAAGGTCCTCAAGGAACAGCTCCTCGAGCGCCTCAGTGTCGGTCATATTGGAGTCATAATCGTCGTGATAATTGGCCTCGTCCTCGCATCCGAACAGCAAAAGTGCCAGCGCGAAAGATAAAGCTAATTTCATGAGAAGACGGTTGTTAGCACTCATGGCGGGTCCTTTCCCTTGGTGTGTCTTCATCGCTTCTCCTCAGGCTTTCGGAAGTTTGACACACTCGCCCGCCCGCTGGTTTAATCACAACCCATCAAATGCCAAACGTGACGGCCAAACCCGCCCGCTCAAACCAAACCCATAAGGCTGATGCACCCCAGCCCCCGCCCGAGTCGAACGATAACATGCCATGCGCCTTACGGCCGTCGTTCATCAGCAGCGTCGAAAATCCCCGGCCAAGTTTAACGGTCGCGCCAAAGGGAAACGTCAACCCGTCTTCCCATTCACTGTAGTTCACCGATGCGTACGGAGCGATCGGCAGCCGGCGAATGGTCTTGGCCGCAGTGATGTAATAGCACTGCGTTCCAGCTGGCGACCCGATGCGGTCGCTCGATGTGCCCAGCGACACGTTGGGCACGTTCCGCGTCTCCGCAAGTACCCGGATATTCCCCCGCACCGTAAGCTCATCCGCAGCCGGATTGATCTCCACACCCGCATTCACTCGCCGATGAAACAGATAGTCGGCCGTGAACCGCCACCGTGGGCGGTCGAGTGCGATATCTACATAGCGGCCACTGAATGAAAATCTCTTTAAACTGCTCGAACCGAGCAGCACTCCCTCGCCGGGTCAACCCGTTCAAGACGGCACCAGCGTCGCGTGTCCATCCGGTTCAGGTTCGTCACTCCAACTCAGCCAGATGTCGGGACGCTTCAGGAATTCCGCCCGATGCGCTTCACTGTCGAAGGCGTACTCCGTTCCCGCATAGTCTGCGAAGTAGGAAAGCACCTTCGCCGACGAGTCATCGTCCAGAATATCGCACATCAGGCACGGCTGAAAGAGCAGCGGTTTCTGGGGGTAGGCGCACCCGACGACGAACAGCCACACAAGGATCGGCTGAAGCAGTCTACTCATGCGCTGGTTCCTTCGCCATCCGGCGAGCCTCTTCGAGCGCGCCCAAAGCGACGGCCGTATTGCCTTCAAAACTCGCAACACACTCCTTGCAGCAGAGCATGATCAACTGATTCTTGTATAGATGAGCGTACGGCTTGCCCATCGCGCTAATCGGATCCCCGCAGCCCAGACAGACATCCGTCGGATACGTTACCGACAGAGTCTCAATGATCTGCTTATCAAGCGCCTTCATCGATGCCGCGAGGTCCTTCTCAAATGTGCCGACACAGTTCTTACAGCAAAACGTGACCTCGCGGCCCCCATAAACATTCGTCACTGGGTCGCCCATCTCGCCCAACTCCTCGCCGCTAATCGGACACACCGCGAGCGGATACTTCCCTGCGGCGGCGGTCATATCTGCCGTCGATGCGGACAACTCTTCTGCAAAACCCCGCGCGCTCAGGATCGTGAGCAGCAATGCGGATAACAACAAGCGTGTCATATCTCGATTCCTTTGTGTGGATTGAAGACTCATGTTACGACGTGTGCCGCCACGTCAACGCGACCGCGACCGTGCGGCCTAACTGCGGACCATAAATCAACGACGAGTCGAGCAGAAGCCTGCCGGTCTCGTCGCGCAAGTACGGATCGTCCGGTTGTGTCCAGTCAAACAGGTTGTTTACCGAGGCCGACAACGACAAATTCTTCCACGACTTCGTCAGCCCGCCGCTCCAAATTGCAAATGCAGGTGATTTGTCGCGGCCCCGTCCTTCGGGCAAATATTGCGGCCCAAACAGCCCGACATTCAACTCTGCGGTAACTCCCGTGCTCCGGAACTGCTTAGATACTCCCGCATTCCCCGAGTAGACGCTCTGAAACTCCGCATTGCGAAACGTCCCCGCACCGTCGTCATAACGGACCTTCGAGACGCGTCCGCCAAGATCGACGCTCCAGCCGCTCGTCAGTGAAAGCCCGGTCTGCACCTCACTGCCCACACTATACGCCTCCGGCGAATTTGCATACACCGTTTCCCCGTGATGTGATCCGTAGCGCAGCACGACCTTATCGTCAAAGTGCGTGTAGAACAGCGACACATCCGCGTTAACGGCAAACCTCGATTTCATCCACTGCCGGTTCACCGCAAACGATCCCGCCGTGCTCCGCTCCGGAGCGAGCGAGGCCGGCACAATCACCTTCTCGAAGCCCGCGTGAGCGGCCTCCTCCAAACTGAAGATCGACACCGGACGAAATCCCGCGCCACCGGAAAGCCGGAAGCCCGTCGCGACATTCGGCTTAAAGAGCAGCGAACCTCGCGGAATAACCTCGACTCCATAGGCCTCCCAGTATTCAATCTTTGTTCCGCCCTGAACTGTTAAGCGGTCCGCATCGTCAAGATGCACTGTGTGCTCGACGGTCGCGCCGGGCGTGTTGTAGAGCAAATCCGTCTCGACAGGGAGGATCAGATTGTCGCGGTAATCCTGATGATTGAACAGCAGCTCAAACACCGACGCATGATTCTTGTTCCACTCCCCGCGCGCCGAAGCCTTCGCAAGATAGAGCTCCTGAGTCGCGTTGTAGCTCGTCGCACCGTACCATGACTCCTGTTCGTGCCGCACGAGCGCGCTTTCCAACCCGCCCTTGAATTTTCCGGCCAGCGGAAACTCATACTTGCCCGAAACCTCGCCACGATCCGTCAGGATGTCACGGCCATAGACAGCCGTCCCGCCGCGCCGTCCCGTATGCCAATTCGTTTCGCCCGCGTAACGATGCTCGGTAAACAGGCGCGCGCCGAGTTTCAATATGCCGGATTTCAAGCGCGGATCCATCGCATAGTTGAGATTGAAGCGACGATACTTCGGCGTGTCCGTTAATCCGTCGTCGTCCGTATCGACATACTGTGGTTCAGCCGAGTTCATCAGCGACAGCCGCATCGGCAAACGCCCCGTCAATCCCGATGCGCTTGCCGAAATCGTGCTCTTCCCGTTGTTGTCCAGCGAAATATTCGTCAACAGCGTCGGCTTCAACGCCGGACGCGAGCTCACCAGATTCACCGCGCCCGCAATCGCCCCGCTGCCAAACAGACTCGATCCCGAGCCTTTCGTCACCTGAACTTCTTTTACGTCGCTCACCGACAATCCGTCGAGTCCGTAAAGAGTGCCGAGTCCCGACAACACGGGAAGTCCGTCGACGTTGATTTCCGTATACGACGGATCGAGTCCCTGCATGCCGATCCCCGCCGCGCCGCACAGCGCGCACGGTTTTGTCCTCAGGCCGGTCTTATTCTGCAGCGCAGACAACAGGCCGCCGTCCTTGCTCTTTGTCTGCAAATCCGCGCCCGTGATCACCTCTTTGCGCACCGTCGATGTGTTGTCCAGCCCCGACTTCGCGCGTTCCGCTTCGATGGTCACTTCGTCCCCTTCGATCGCGGACGGAGCGAGCGCCAAATGCATCATCACGGTGTCCGTTTCGCCAATCACTGCTTCAGTCTCCAATGACTCATAGCCGAGCATCGAGATCTTCAGCACGTAACGGCCCGCCGCAAGCTGACTGATCGTGAATATTCCCTTTGGATTTGTCGCCGCGCCGCGCTGCGTGCCGTCGAGCACGGCCGATGCGCCCACCAGCACGTCGCCAGTGTCCTGATCGTGAATCATCCCCCGCAGCGTTCCTGCGTTAACCCGCAGCGGAATCCAGATCGCGAGTGCCGCGAAGAGCGGCGCCGCGTATCGCCTTGTCTTTCTGTTTCGTTCCATGACTTTCCTCAACAAAAAAAGCCGCTGTCGGAACAGCGGCCTTGTGGTTCTTGGGTTGCCGTTCTCTCCATGCACGCGCAGGAGAGCGCCGGTCGGAGTTCTCCTGCTATACTATGCGCAGAAGAGACTCGGAGGTTGAGGAACGTAGTCGGTCAGTTCGATCCCCGTATTCAAAGCATCGGCTGGGTCTATCGTCGCCAAATGATCCAGAATCACGCCGTCGCAATCTGCGGCCCGCACATACGACGCAGCTGCGATCTTGCAGCAGCCCGTCGCACAGCTTCCGCCGCACGAGTTGTCCGCTGTTTCGCGAAGCGGCTGAGGTCCGCCGCCGCAGCAATCGGTTTCAGGCGCGTTCGCTTTCATCGAGATACCGCCGCCGCAACAATCGGTCTCATCAGTCGCCGGAGCTTGAGGGCCGCCACCGCCGCAGCAATCCGACTCCGGAGCCGCCTCGTCAGGACCGAACATAACCGGGGTCGTCAGTGCCTGACTCTTGTGTTGACCGCAGCACCATCCCGTCGAACAAAAATACGGCACCGTTGCCGTCAGCACAAAGGCCGTCAGCATAGAAACCGCAATGATCCGATAGAATTGGCGCTTTTGCATGGTCTAAATATAGGAAACCCGGGGGTCGGTTGTCAAGCCCTACACGTATTGAACTCGGTATCGCTCCGGGAGTTTCCCGCCCCCCCCCATTATGTCCGTATGTTCAACCAATATATTAAAAAAGCAACATGAATTGACAAATTGAAATTTGTGTTGTATATTGTCCCTCCCCGTTCGACATCCCCTCGCTTTCCCCCTCATCATCCCACCATTGGAGACCCACCCATGACACGTGGCTTCGTCAAACTACCCCGCTCGTTCTTCTTGTGCCCACTCTGGACCGACGGCCGCCGCCGGACGAACATCGAGGCTTACTTCGACCTCCTGCAACGCCAAGCCTTTCACAACACGTCGCTTCCGCTTCCCTCCGGACATGTCGATCTCAAGTCCGGTCAGCTTTTTGTCTCGTGCCGTAAGCTCGCCGACGAATGGGGCTGGCAGGGACGGCAAGTCAAGGACTTTCTGGAAGTTCTGCGTGACCTCGGCATTGCCAAACTCGAGGAAATGCAAGCCGGATATCGAATTACCCTTTTTGAACCCATTCCCGACGCTTCTAAGAATATCTTAGTAAACTCCTCTTCTTCGAGAGAGTCTTCCCAAGAGTCTTCCGAAGAGAAGAAGAGTACGAAGAGTTCTGAGAACCCCGCTCCCAACAGCTATCGCGAGCCCGAATGGATGGCCGATGTCCGCGCCCTCCATGCCGAATACCCCGGAGTGTTCGAAAGCGTCGAGTTCATTGAATTCAAGGAGCGCAAGCGGCTGAAAGAGTGCCGCCCCGGCTTCAGTCCGGCCGCTCTGCGCGGGTTGATCGAGGAGTTTCTCGCGGAACAGCAAGCGGCAGAGGAAGCCATCCGGCGTGGCGAAGACGCAACATCAGAGAATCCTGAATCACCCGCCGAGACCTTGCAAGAGTCTGGCAATTGAGTTTACTTTATGCATTCGGATGACTACACCTGAAAGGACGTATGAACATGTTGAAAACTCTGCTCCCCCTGCTTGCCCTCCTCCTGCCCGTGCTCGCGCTCGCCCAGACCACCGTGCGCATCGCCACCGGCCTCGCCAGACCCCTATTTGTCACACACGCCCCCGCCGACTTCTCCCGCATCTTCATTGCCGAACAGCATGAGGCGCGCATTCGTGTCTTTCACCTGGACACGAACACGCTCGACCCCGTGCCGTTCCTCGATATTGATTCCATCGTCGTCAGCTCCGGTAATGAACGCGGTCTGCTCGGCCTCGCCTTTCATCCCGATTACCAAAACAACGGCTACTTCTTCGTCAGCTATAATGACAACAGCGGTACCAGCGTGATTGCCCGCTACACGGTCTCCGCTGATCCCGATAGTGCAGTTGCCACCAGCCGCTTCAATATCTTGACGCAGACGCAGCCCTACGAAAACCACAACGGCGGCTGCATCCACTTCGGTCCCGACGGCTATCTCTATATCGGACTCGGCGACGGAGGCAGCGGCAACGATCCGCAGAACAATGCGCAAAACACCAACTCGCTGCTCGGTAAAATGCTGCGCATCGACGTCAACACGCCGCAACCGCCCAACAATTACGGAATCCCTGCCAACAATCCGTTTGTCGGTGTGCCGGGCTATCGCCCCGAAATCTGGACGCTCGGCTTGCGCAATCCGTGGCGTTGGAGCTTTGACCGGTTGACCGGCGACATGTACGTCGGAGATGTCGGCCAGGACGCGTGGGAAGAGGTAGATGTCGAGGCCGCAAGCGACACGGGCGGGCGCAACTATGGCTGGCGCTGCATGGAAGGGTTCAATTGCACCGGACTCACCGGCTGCATTTGCAACTCACCCGACTTGACTTTGCCCGTCACCGCCTATTCGCACGGTATCGGCTGCTCCATCACCGGCGGGTATGTCTATCGCGGCTGCGCGATTCCCAGCCTGTACGGATCGTACTTCTATGCCGACTACTGCTCCGCGCAAATCTGGAGCTTCCGCTGGGACGGCGCTAACGGCACCACCGATTCCACCGAATGGACCGCCGCTTTCGATCCGGCCATCGGATCCATCGCGGGTGTTTCGAGCTTCGGCGAAGATGCCTACGGCGAACTCTACATCTGTGACCTCGGCGGCGGCGAAGTCTTCAAAGTAATCCCTGACTCGCTCGTTGATTGCAACGGCAACAACATCGCCGATCCCTGCGACATCGAATCAGGCACATCCGTCGACGTTGATCGGGACGGCCTGCCCGATGAATGCGACAACTGCTTCCACATTGAAGTCTCCGATCTCGCGATTGTGCACGATGCAAATCACTTGAACTTCCGTTGGACAAATCTCGGCGGTGATAGCGCGCGCTACACGCTCTATTCTGCGCCGGACAATGATGCGTCGTTTCCGGCGGGATGGACCGTCGTCGCGCAAAACCTCCTGCCCGATGTTGCGAACCAGGTCACCTATTCGATCTCGCCGTTTGATGCCGAGCCAAATCCCGGATTCTACAAAGTCGTCACGGTCTGTCCGTAGAGGGGAATGACAACATGCGACTCCTCTTTACTCTCTGTCTGGCTCTGCCGCTCTTTGCTCAGCCCACCGAGTGGTTCGCGCGCGGTCGCGGCGGCGGAGGAGGACAATTCAATCCCGCCATTTCGCCGCAAAACTCAGCCGAATTCTACATCGGCTGTGATATGGGCGAGTGGTTTCACACGACCGACGGCGGCGCAAGCTTCGAAACCGTCGACTTCCGGCAAGTCTCGTCGAACAATTACACGGTGATCCGTTTCACCAACGATCCGTCGATTCGCTACGCACTCGATGTCGAATACGGCGCGCGCCCGGTCAAAACCACCGACGGCGGCGCAACGTGGGACGTTATCACCGATCCCACCGGCGAAGACGCGTGGAACCTGTGCGCCGATTTCAGCGACCCCGATCGTGTCGTCGTCAGCTCGTACACGTCACTCTACTTCTCCTCCGACGGCGGCGCTACCTTTGCGCAGCGCTACACCAATGCAGGCGGCCTGCATCTTGCCGGAGCGTTCTTCGACGGTGATTCAATCTATGTTGGCACGAGCGCCGGACTCTTGCGCTCCCTGAATGGCGGCAGCAGCTTCACTATCCTCTCGACTCCCGGTATCGCCGCCGGACAATCGATGATCTCGTTCGCCGCAAGTGCGTCCGGAAATACGACGCGCTTCCTCTGCACGACCGCTTCCGGTGCCGATGTCTATCCCGGCATCGGCGGCGGTGATTTCGAGATCACGCAAGGACTCTACACCTATACTTTGGGCGATGCGAGCTGGACGAATCGCTTCGCAAGTCTGCCCGTCGGTTCGATTCCGTTCTGGGTCGGCATGTCGCATGCTGAAGTCGACACGCTCTGGGCCGCCGGAGGAAATCCGCCGTTCTATCATCCGCATGTCTTGCGTTCGACAAACGGCGGCGCGAATTGGACGAGCATGATGCAAACTGTGAACAACGTCAACGTGCAAACGGGTTGGTGCGGACAAGGTGGCGACGAAGGTTGGGGTTGGGCCGGGCAGGCCCTGGGCTTTGCGGTCGCTCCGACGAATCCGTGGCAGTGTATCATCACGGATTATGGGTTTGTGCATCTGACCATCGATGGCGGACAGACTTTTCAGGCCGTCTACGTGAGCCCCGCTGACCGCAACCCGAGCGGTGCGGCAACTCCGCGCGGACTTTTCTATACCTCAAACGGCCTCGAACCGACGAGTGTCTGGCATGTTCATTGGTCGAGTCCCGAACGCCTGTTTGCGAGTTGGACTGATATCACCGCCGGGTATTCAAACGACGGCGGCGAGACGTGGGCGCGGCCCGACATTGACAATAACAACGCGCACTCCGTGAATACCGTCTATCACGTCGTACAGCACGCGAACGGCCTGCTCTACGGCGCGGGAAGTACTGTGCATGATCTTTATCAGAGTACCTATCTCACCGATGCGCGCATCGACGGCGGTGACGGACAGATTTGGCATTCGAGTGACAGCGGCGAGACGTGGTCGATGATGCACGACTTCAATCATCCCGTAATCTGGCTCGCGCTCGACCCGACCAGTGGCGAACGAATGTATGCGAGCGTCGTGCACTCGACGCAAGGCGGCATCTTCGTCACCAACAATCTCTCCGCAGGGAGCGGCTCAACGTGGACGCGCCTTGCCGTTCCGCCGCGCACTGAGGGGCATCCCTACGTCGTGGAAGTCTTGAACGATGGTACCGTCGTTTGCACCTACTCGGGCCGCCGCACCACGCAATTCACCTACAGCTCGGGTACATTCGTCTCGACCAATCAAGGCGCGAGCTGGAGCGACCGCTCCGACTCGATGATGGTCTATTGGACCAAAGATGTCGTCATCGATCCGCATGACGCTGCTCAGAATACGTGGTACGTCGCCGTCCATCGCGGCTGGGGCGGTGCACCCAATGATCGCGGCGGCGTCTTTCGCACAACCAATCGCGGCGTGAACTGGTCGAGAATTTGCGACGAACTCTACAGCGAATCCATCACCGTGCATCCCGATGATCCCGATGTTGCCTATGTCACGACCGAAACCGCCGGGTTGCTCTATACCGACAACCTGTCAAGTGTAACGCCGACATGGCTTGCTCTTGAAGAATATCCATTCGCGCATCCGCAGCGCGTCTTCTTCAATCCGTACAACAGCCACGATGTTTGGGTCGCGAGCTTCGGCAACGGTATGAAAAAGGGCACGACCGGTGATCTGTCCGCGCCTGCGGGATTCACGGTTGTTTCGCTCGGCGATTCGCTCTCCTTCCGGTGGAACGTGGTCGTCGGTGCGACGCAATACAAACTGTGGTCGACCAACAATCCGGTCGCGCCGTTCGCAAGTTACGAACTTGAACTTAGCACTTCGGCAACATCCTCGATGCTGCCGCTTCCGCCAAACCCGGAGCGTATCTATGTGGTTACGGCTGAGTAGTCTGCTTACTCTGCTCTGCGTGACAAATCTCTACGCCGAGCGCATTGTCGGCTACTATCCCAATTGGGCGATCTACGCGCGCAACTATCTCGTCACGGATATTCCGGCGCAGCATCTCACGCATATCAACTATGCGTTCGCGACGATCTCAAACGGCGTGATCGCGTTGAGCGATTGGTACGCGGACATCGACCGCTTCTATCCCGGTGACTGTTGGGACCCGGGCTGCGAGCGCGGCAACTTCCATCAACTGGAGATTCTGAAGCAGCAGCACCCGCATCTGCAGACGCTCATTTCCGTTGGCGGATGGAGCTACAGTGATTACTTCTCAGATGTCTGTTTGACCGCTCAGTCGCGTGAGACGTTTGCGAGTTCGTGCGTAGTGTTCATGGTCGAGTATGGCTTCGACGGCGTCGACATCGACTGGGAGTACCCCGACGGGGGCGGCGAACCCGGAAATATCGAACGGCCCGAAGATGCCGCGAACTATGTTTTGCTCTGCGACTTGCTGCGCGTCAAGCTCGATTCCCTGGAATCGGTCTACAACCGCGAGTTCCTGCTGACCATGGCCGCTTCTGCGACTGAAGAGCACATTCAGAATCTCGATTGGAGCGGGCTGATGAACGCGCTCGATTTTGTAAACGTCATGTGTTACGACTTCAGCGGAGCGTGGGCCGAATACACCTATTTCAATGCGCCGCTCTACATGGACGCGGCCAATCCGTTCGCCGAGCCTGTGCACTCGACGTTCAATTCCGACAACGCCATGCAAGCGTTCCTGCAGGAAGGCGTTCCCCGCGACAAGCTGGTGCTCGGCATACCGTTTTATGGCAAGGGGTTCGCCAATGTTAACACCGCAAACAACGGTCTCTATCAATCGTTCAGCGGCGTTTCGCCGCACGGCACGTGGGAGAACGGCTTCTATGACTATTGGGACGTGATCGAAAACTACGAGGATCAGAATGGCTTCACGCGCTACTACAACGCCATTTCGCGAGTGTCGTATCTCTTCAACCCTGCAACGCACGTCTTCATCACCTATGATGACACCGTCTCGATTCGTGAGAAGTGCGACTATGTTCTAAGTGAAAATTTCGGCGGCGCGATGTTCTGGGAGCTTGCCGCCGACCGTGACGGCGTGCTGCTTGAAACGGTCTACGACACCTTCACGAATGCGCCCGACATGCCCGCGCCGCAAGCGCTCACCGTTGCGCGCATCGGCGACTCACTCTCGTTCAGGTGGCAGGGCGTCAACGGCGCAGCGAGCTACACGCTCTGGTCGAGCGCTGATCCACTCGCGCCGCCCTGGGCCTTCACATTGGAGCTCACCACTCCAACCACAGCCGTCACTCTGCCCGTCGGCGCAAGTCCGATGCGCGCCTATTTTGTGAGGGCACAATGAGGCACCTGCTGTTTCTGCTGCTAATTGCCGCTGCTTGCTCCGCTCAATCCCTCGAGTTCTTCGACTACACCGGTCCGGACGTGGACCGCGTGAAGATTCGTGTCGACGATGAAACCAATTCGCTGCCCGGCCCGGTGGTCGACGTTGGTGCGATGGATTTCACGATTGAGTTCTGGATGAAGGCTTCGCCCGATAACGATCAGCCTGCGGTGGCGTGCGGCGCGAACATCAATTGGATTTACGGTAACATCATGCTCGACCGCGACCGCTACAATCAGGATCGCAAGTTCGGCTTGTCCATCGCGGGCGACAAACTGATCTTCGGCGTGTCCGGCGACGGCACGGGCGACCGCACGATTTGCGGTGTCACCGATGTTACCGACAACGTATGGCATCACATCGCCATCGGCCGCCGTCGCAGTGACGGCTTCATGTATCTGCTCGTAGATGGGAATCTCGAATCGAGCGCGAATGGTCCCGACGGTGACATCAGCTATCCCGATGATGGCATTCCGGGGAACTATTGCAATGGTCCGTGCGACTACAGCGATCCATTCATCGTGCTCGGCGTCGAGAAGCATGATGCCGATCCCGCGAATTATCCCGGCTTCACGGGCAACCTGACGGAGCTGCGCATCAGCGACACGTTACGTTACGTGAACAATTACCCGACTCCGGCTGCGCGCTTCACAAGCGATGCGCGGACGCTCGGGCTCTATCACTTCACCGAAGGCGCAGGCGATACGCTGCACGACTCGTCCAATCATCCGCAAGGCCCCAATCACGGCATCCGCTATTTCGGCGGCACGCCAGCCGGACCATTGTGGTCGATTGAGTCGCCATTTGCCGATGCGTTGCCCGCCATCAATGATCTCACACTCGCGGTTGACAGCGGCACGGCGACGCTGCGCTGGAGCGCGATTCCCGGCGCAGTGAACTACCTTATCTATCGCTCAGCTTCGTTTGAGTTCACGCCGCCGGGTGAAGGGACGTTCATCGGCTCGACAACAGCGTCCGAGTTTTCCTTTGAGCTCGGAGCGGAGCCGTTCGGCTATTTTCGCGCAGTTGCGGAATGAGGAACTTGACCGAAACACAAACTTGAAGTATATTGCGCCGTGGTTTGGCCTGACCAACGAAAAAACACTCAAGGAGACTCCATGAAACGCACCGTTGTCACTCTACTCGCATTTTTCGTCTGCATGTGCAGCTCGCAGCTGTTCGCTGCGGAAAAGCCTGTGCAGCTCTCGCTTGTTGATCCTATTCAGCTCTTCACGAGTGATGAGTCCATCACCGGTCTGCGTTTGAATCTTATTTACGGCAAAAACGCTGACGTGACAGGACTGGACTTCGGCCTTGGGAATCATGTGACCGGCAAAATGCAAGGAATTCAATACGGCTTCGTCAATCTCGCGGGCGACGGTGGCGCAGGTCTTCAATGGGGTTGGGTGAACGTCGACAAGGGCGGCACATTCACGGGTTTCCAGTACGGCATCTATAACGAGACGAATCAAATGGTCGGCTTGCAGCTTGGTCTGGTGAACTTTGCGCAATCCACTAACGGCCTGCAACTCGGCTTGATCAACATCATCAAGTCGGGCGGTTGGTTCCCCGTCTTCCCGATCATCAACGGCTCGCTTTAGAACCTGCTCGCAAACAGCTTGGAGTTCACGAGAGGCCGGAAACGGCCTCTCTTTTTGTGTGTTCCTGTCGCAAGCTATTGAAAAATATGATCCACGCCGATTTGCTTATTCTCGTATTTGAGACTATATTGCAAACAAGTTTGCAATGCAAACCACAAAGGAGGCCGACATGGCAAACCTCGAACAGGTCAGGTTCGTCACCGAACAATACTACGAACTCCAAGGGTTGCGCTGGGTCATCTGGGGCTTCGTCTGCATCGCGATTGCGCTGGAAGACATCGGAGTCATTCCCAAAGCTGCGCTGCTGCTCGCCGTGCTGCCGCTGGGAATGGCTGGGTTTATCGGAGTCACGGCGTGGTACATGCGCCGCTACGGCACGGTTGTTGGGGCTAAGCGCGGCTACGGGCCGTATGCGTGGAGTCTTCTGGCGATTCCCGCGCTGATCGGCGGCATGCTGATCGACAAGTATCTCGGTGCGCGGCCGTTGGTGATGCCGTTTATGTTCGCGCTGTGGTTTCTTGTGCAGTTCTGGATGGTGGGCAGAAAGTGGCGCGCGCACTATTTGGTGATCGCGCTGCTCATCGGTCTGGCCAATCTGTTGATTGGGCTGAGTGCGTGGCCCGAGGGTTCGCCGCTGCTGAATCGCACGTTTGTTCCGTGGATGCTCGCGGGGCTGGCGATGATTGCGGGAGGGTGGCTCGATGACGCGCTGATTGCGCGCACGCTTTGCGGAAAGGCGGCCCAAGATGTCGGAACCGTTTAAGCAGATTGCCGAACTCGACCGGCTCGTGCACGATTCGTCGCGGCTGGCGATTCTCACGGCGCTCGCGGCTTGCGAGTCGGCGGATTTTCTCTATCTGGCCCGTCTGACCGGACTCTCCAAGGGCAATCTGTCGAGCCATCTGTCCAAACTCGAAGCGGGCGGATTGCTTGGCATCACCAAACAGTTCATCGGCAAAAAGCCCAACACGTTGGTAAGCCTGACGTCAGAGGGCCGCGCGGCTATTGAGAAGCACTGGGGGGAGTTAGAGAGACTTAAGCAGGACGCAACGAAGTGGACAAAGGGGAAATGAGCAGGGGGTTCCGGGCACCCGCAGCGGGTGCCGCAGGGGAATGAGCTGGACCGCTTGCGCAGGGAAGCCAGAGGAAATTGAAAAGAAATAGAAACAGGCTCGTTCGCCAAAGGGGTTTTAACGAAGCGGCCTGCCTCGAAGGAATTCCCGCCGGAATCTGTCACTCATAAACGTCGTCATCCTGAACGTAGTGAAGGATCCCTCTTGAGAACGGCTTAATCCCGTGCTTTTCAGAAGGATTCCTTCGTTCATTCAGGACAAGCCCTCATTTCGCCGCGCTTCATTCTGCATGGCGACCCGAATTACATAATTACTAAACTATTTAACATCAAAATATATGACTTGCGTCTTGCTATCTTGAGCAAAAACCTTATATTGACTCATATTGGCAGATTACGGTTTGCCGCTCCGACGTGATTTAGGATAAATTATTCCAAATAAAGGGATTTGTCATGGCGCTCGACACCAAGACGAAGAAGACTGAAAAGACCAATGGACAGGTAAACGGCAAGGCCGCATCCTCCCTGTTCGAGGCCTACGACGCGACCTCGGGCAAAAAGCTCGAAATCGTCGACCAGACCGGCAAGGTCATCCACCCCGAATGGATGCCCGAACTCGACGACGACCTGCTGGTCGAAGGGTACAAGATGATGAAGTACGCGCGCATCGTGGACCTCAAGGCCGTCAACCTGCAGCGCCAAGGGAAGCTCTACACGCTGCCGGTCAATCGCGGACAGGAAGCCGCCGCGGTCGGCTCTGCGATGGCCTTACGGAAGGACGACTGGCTCGTGCCCGCCTTCCGCGAAATCGGCGCGTACATGTGGCACGGCTGGCCGGTCGAAACGATCTACAAGTGGTACCTCGGTCTGGAAAGCGGCGCGGTCATGCCGGACGGCGTCAACAGCTTGCCGACCTCCGTGCCCATTTCGTCGCAGGTCCCGCACGCCGCAGGCATCGGCCACGCGATCAACTATCGCGGGCTGGATCAGGTCGTCCTGTGCTACTTCGGTGACGGCGGCACGTCGGAGGGCGACTTCTCCGAAGGCATCAACTGGGCCGCCGTGTTCTCGTGTCCGTGCGTGTTCTTCTGCAACAACAACGGCTACGCCATCAGCGTCCCGCGTGAGTTACAGACGAAGGCCGCGACGATTGCGCAAAAGGCCGTGGGCTTTGGTCTGCCGGGGATTCAAGTCGACGGCAATGACCTGTTCGCCGTCTATCGCGCCACGAACGAAGCGGTCGATTTCGCGCGCGCCGGCAACGGCCCGGTGTTAATCGAAGCTGTCACCTACCGCATGGGCGCGCATACGACCTCCGATGATCCGACCAAGTACCGCACGAGTGAAGAAGAAAAAATCTGGGAACCGCGCGATCCGCTGATTCGCGTCAAGCGCTACCTGAGTGACAAAAATCTCTGGAGCGACGCCCAAGAGACGGCGTTTGAAGTAGAGTGCGCGGCCAAGGTGGACGAAGTGGTGTCACACGTCGTCGGCCTCGGCTCCAATCCGATCCCCGAACTGTTCGAGAATCAGTTCGAGCACCTCACCAACTCCCTCGAAGAACAAAAAGCGGATCTGGAAGCGTTTCTGGCGTGGCAGAGCCGGAGAGGGTAGCTCTGATTCCCCCTCGCTTCAGCGGGGGGGGGGCTAGGGGGGTGAGTGAGAAGGAGCAAAAATGCCCATATGGCAAAAGATACCTTTAGAGAATTTCCAACGCTCGCGCGAAATGCGCAAGGAGCCAACGGCTGCTGAAAAGAAATTGTGGCTGCATCTTCGTTCCGGGAAGCTTGGTACTCGCGCCAGACGTCAAATGACGATAGGGCCGTTCATTGCAGACTTCGTGCTGCCGGACCATCGGCTTATTCTTGAAGTGGACGGCCCTACTCACGCGACAGACGAACAGATTGAACATGATGCACGCCGGACCGCGTGGTTTCAGGAGCGCGGCTATCACATGCTAAGATTCAGCAACTTGGACGTATTGCAGAATATTAGTGGGGTTCTTGAGCGAATACAAGCTGCGATCGCGGAGACCCCCCCTACCCCCCCCCGCTAAAGCGAGGGGGAATCAAACCGAACCGCGCTGATGCGCGGTCAATCGATAGACAATAAACAAAATTCCCAATAGGATCCCACATGCCCGTAATGACCATGGTGCAGGCGCTGCAGAATGCGCTCGATGTTAAGCTCGCGGATGATCCGTCCGTTCTGTGTTTTGGCGAAGACGTCGGCGTCGAAGGCGGCGTCTTTCGCGTGACCGAACATTTGCAGAAAAAACACGGCGTCAAGCGGGTGTTTGACACGCCGCTCGCCGAATCCTCAATTGTCGGCGCATGCATCGGCATGTCCGTGATGGGGCTCCGGCCCGTCGCCGAAATGCAATTCGACGGCTTTGTCTATCCCGCGATGAATCAAATCATCACGCACGTTGCGCGCTACCGCTACCGCACACGCGGACAGCGCAATGTGCCGTGCGTCATCCGCTTTCCCTACGGCGGCGGCGTGAAGGCGCTCGAACTCCACTCGGAAGCGATGGAAGCGATGTACGCGCATATTCCGGGACTGAAAGTTGTGATTCCCTCGACGCCGTATGACGCGAAGGGGTTGATGATCGCGGCCATTGAAGACAACGACCCTGTGATTTTTCAAGAACCGAAGCGACTCTATCGCGCCATGAAGCAGGAGGTGCCCGACGGACTCTATCGCATCCCCATCGGCAAGGCGAAAGTCGAGCGCGAAGGCCGCGACATGACCGTGATCTCGTGGGGCGCGATGATGCACGTCTGCCGCAAGGCGCTCGAATCCATCGAGAAAGATCATATCAGCGTCGAACTCGTCGACCTGCGCACGATCTATCCGCTCGATTGGGATACGATTGTCGGCTCCGTGAAAAAGACCGGCCGCGTGCTGATCGTGCAGGAAGGTCCCAAGAGCTTCGGCGTCGCCGCTGAGTTGATTGCGCTGATCAACGAAAAGTGTTTCGAGTATCTCGAAGCACCGCCGATGCGCCTGTGCGGCAACGACACCATCCCGCCGCTCCCCCGTTCGGAAGATCTCTATTGCCCGACCCCCGAGCGTGTGCACTACTACTGCCGCAAGCTCGCGGATTATCAGATTTAACTGGGAGAACATAATAGATGCCGTTTAATTTCCAATTTCCCGACATCGGGGAAGGCATTCACGAAGGTAAGATTCTCGAATGGTATCACAAGACCGGAGACGACGTCAAGGAGGGTGATCCGCTCCTCAAAGTCGAGACCGACAAGGTCGTCACCGATATTCCCGTGCCGCAGACGGGCAAGCTCGCGCAGACAAGCGGCAAGGTGGATGAAATCGTGCACGTCGGTCAGGTGATCGCGGTCATCGTCGGCAAGAATGAAGAGATTTCCTTCACGACTCCGCCGCCGACTGTTCCGGCACGTGAGAACTTCGCCACGGAACATGTGTCTCCAACGTTAGCCAAAGAGAAAACGGAGTCCGCCGACGAAGACGGGCTCTACGGCGTCGTCGGGCAGATTCCCGTAGGCAACGAAGTGCTGCCGTCGACAAACGAAGGGCGCACGGACGCGGTGACCAACGGCGCGGTTGAGAGTGGGAAAGTTGTTGCGACGCCTGTTGCGCGGGCGATGGCGCGCGAGCTTGGTGTGGACATCACGCGCGTGCGTGGTACGGGTCCGGGCGGACGCGTGATGAAGATCGATATCGAGAGTGCGGCCGGTGGAGTGGGTGCAGCGCCGATGGCGGCGCAGGTGAAGACGTTTACAGCTCCGAGCGCTCCGAGCGTCAGTGCGGCCCCGAAAGTCGTGCCGGCCGCGCAAGTGCCCGGCGAATTCCCCGGCGTAGTCGAGATTGAAGACCTGTCACAACTCCGCCGCACGATTGCCCATCGCATGTCGCAGTCGAAGTTCACCGCTCCGCACGCCACGTCGCTGGACGAGGTTGAAGTCTCGAAGCTCGTTGCGCTGCGCGCGCTGAAGAACAAGGAGCTTGAAAAGGAAGGCGTCAAGCTTTCATACTTGCCGTTCATCATCAAAGCGGTATGCGTCGCATTACGCAAACACAAGAAGCTTAATGCGACGCTTGACCTCGACCGCAATCGGGTTGTATTCAAGAAGTATTACAACATCGGTCTGGCTGTGGATACGCCGGACGGCTTGGTCGTGCCGGTCATCAAGAACGCGGACCAGAAGGGCGTCTTGCAGCTCGCGCTTGAAATCGAGGACTTGTCCAATCGCGCGCGCGAACGCAAGCTCGCGCTCGACGAAATCCGCGACGGCACGTTCACGATCACGAACTACGGCAGTTTGAACGGCAACTTCGGAGTTCCTGTAATCAACTATCCCGAAGTCGCAATTCTGGGCACGGGCCGCATTATGCAGAAGCCGGTGATTGTGAATGACCAGATTGTCAAGGGTTGGGTACAGCCGCTCAGTCTGTCGTTCGACCATCGAATCGTGGACGGCGGCGACAGCGCGCGCTTCATCAACGATCTTGTGACCATGCTGGCCGACCCGACGAATATGCTAATGCTCTAACCCGCTTGAAAGCGGGGCACAATGTGCTGACGCACGCGCACATAATTTGTAACTTAATCTACTCCGGAGGTGCATCGTGAAAGGGACGTTTGCGTTTCTCGGGATGCTTTGCGCGGCCTATGCCGCGCCGCTCTTTGGAAATGAAGTGCCGCTGATTCTGGATGAGACGATTCAGTTGCCGGTGGTGCCTGAGTGCTGGGATGTGGCGAAAACTGGCGACGGTGAGTATACGTAGGTGGTTGCTGAGGGCCGGATGGATGCTTCGCATGGTGATTCGGCCTCTACGTTTTACTGGGGGACGTCGCAATCGGGACTCCAAGACACTTTTCGCGTCCCCACGCATACCTTGCCCGGACTTGGTTGGCCACAATATATTGAAATCTACAGAGGTTGGGACGATTCGCTTCAGTGCCTTGTCATGGCGAATTACAACACTTCCTGTAACATATTTACCAACCAAATTACGATTTCTCGCTACAATTTTGGGTCGCGACGATTTGTTGCCAGTTTCAATCGTTTCAGCTACTGTGACCAGCCAGCTTGGATGCCCGGTGCGATATGCCTGTGTCGCCACTATGCCAGCACGGCGAACGCGTTTCCCTCTTACCCCGAGCAATCGCAATGGTTTCAAGGGATTCTCGGTTACTATGATTCAGAGAACGGTGACCAATCACGTAACCACATTGTTTCCGACCTATTCGGGAACGGGTCCTTATATGACTTGGATGCTAACGTGTCACTCGGCGCAATTTCGGAGTGGGCTGGACAAACTTGCTTCGTGGTTGTTGACGACGGTTTAGACTCTTGTCAAACGTATTATTGCCCGCGTATTCGCTGCTATGTAATCTCAGAAGGCAATTTGGACGAAATCTCCACTTGGCAGATTTCTAATGATGACTTTGCCAGTGGTCTAGAATTGCTTTGTTCGTGGGGCGAGCAACTCGATGCTCCATTTGTGGTAATTCGTACTCCGGATTCCTTAAGAGCATGGACCGATAGTACTCAGTCTGCGACATGGCGCCGCGGGCTAAACATTGGTGCAACACCTTTTGCCGATGCTGTGCCGGATAGACCGGGAGAAGAACTGTTGATTGCCGAGCCGCAGTTCGAGCTGCTCCGTATTCGCAATGCGAGAGACTTCTCATTCTGGGGCCAAACGTCAAGTTTCGGAACCGGGTACGATGAGATCAAAGTCGTAAGCCGATACGATCAAGAGTATCGCCGCCTTGTCGTCCGTTACGGCAGCGAGCTGCGCATCTACCGCTTCGGCGAGCCTATTTACACGGATGCCGAAGACGCACGGCCTGAGTTGCCGAATGAACTGACACTTATGGCCTATCCCAACCCGTTCAATCCGACGACGATGATTGCGTTCGATTTGCCGAAGGCGAGACACGCGACGCTTGCTGTTTACGACCTGAACGGCAGAGTGGTGAAGACCTTGGTCAATGAACAGATGAGCGCCGGACATCATGAACTCGGTTTCGACGGTGCGAGCTTGCCCAGCGGAATTTACTTTGCGCGGCTGAACGCGGGTGAATTGGTGCGGACGCAGAAGTTGGTGTTGTTGAAATAGTTGATGCAAATTCTCGATTACAATCTATCCGATAGTGACCTGCTGACGCCCGACGACTCCGCCGGGCGTTTCCTGCTGTGGGTGCCGCAGGAAACGTGCGTGGTCATCGGCAACGGCTCCAAGAGCGACTTGGAACTCAACGCGACGGAAATAGACGTTCACAACGTCCCCGTCTACAAGCGGCGCACAGGCGGCTGCGCGGTCGTGCTGTCGCCGGAGATGTGGTGTTTGTCGTGCGCGCTGTATGGCCGTAAACAGATTCAGTCGAAAGACTACTTTGTCCTGTTCAACAAGGCCGTTTGCGATGCGTTTGCGCGAGGCGGTGTGCGGGGCTTGTCGCATCGCGGAATTTCGGACATCGCGCTCGGCGAAAAGAAAATCGCAGGCACGGCCCTCTACCGCAACCGCGACCTCGTGTTCTATCACGCCGTGCTGAATGTCGCCGGGGACGTTGACGTGATTTCGCGCTACCTCTTGCAGCCGCCGCGCGAGCCAGACTATCGCGCAGGCCGCACGCACCGCGAGTTTGTCACGTCGCTCGGCGAAGCGGGTTTCGCCCCGGCGGGGGAGTCGTTCGAGCGAGTGTTCAAGAAAGAGTTCGAGAGGATAGTAGAGTTGCTAACGGTGGTTTACTGCTAAGATACCCCCTGTTAGCCCCCTAAAGTTTCAGACGACTTTGGAGGGAGACCTGAACAGAAAAGGCGCACCCGAATTTGAGTGCGCCTTCTATGCGTCTACGCGGGGCGGCAGAGTCCGCCGACACTGATCGAGTTACTTCATTAGAACGAGCTTAACCGTGCTGGAGTATGTTCCGGCGCGCAGCGTCGCGAAGTAGAGACCCGTTGCCAAATCGCTTGCGTCAACGGAAAGCTCGTGCGTTCCTGCCGTGAGTGCGCCGTTCATCACCGTGCGCACAAGACGCCCCTGAAGGTCATACAGCGCAAGCGTCGCCTGTCCCGAATGCGGAAGCGACATCGTCAACACGGTTGTCGGATTGAACGGATTCGGATAAGCGGCGAGTGCAAATGTGTTGGGAGTCAAACTCACGTCACGCGCCTCTTCCGGAATGTCCATTTGGAACCAGCCTTCGCCGTTCATCGCTTCAACGGTATCCTGCCCGTCCGTGGCCCAAACCCGCCAATGGAATTCGTAGACCGCGTCAAGCGGCACAACCGGAATGTCGATTTGCACGTCGACGAACGACTCCGTAATCACCGTGTCTTCAGGCGAGACCGCGCCGGGAACATAGTTGTGGTCGAGATGGAAGACGTAGGAAATCGGACTGCCGTCAGGGTCTTCCGAAGGACTCCATGTGAATCGCGTCGGGTGACTCCAGTTGATCAGATTGCTGTCAACCGGCGCCGTGCGGCTGAACGAACACGGCGCGCCATTGCAAGTATCTGCCGAGAGCCCGTAGATCAACATATCCTGCTGCGCATTCTCAAGCGTCACGCCGCCGCACATAACGAGATGGCCGCCAAACAGCCCGCCGCTGCGAATATTCTCGTTATAGCCATCGCCGAGCCACGTCGCGCTGATCAGCTCTCCGCACGATGACACGTGCGCGACAAACGCGTCCGCATTTTGATTCGACTGCGGATAGCCCGTGCCGAACAGGTAAGCCCCGCCATCATCGTCGGGTTGAATGGCGAACGCCACGTCGTTGCGGTCCACTAACAGATCCAAACTGTGAAACCACGTCGCCTCGCCATTCGCGTCGAGTTCGGCAACAAACACCCGGTTGGAGCCATTTGTCGGTCTATGGCTGCCGGTAAGCCAAACACTCCCGTCAGGTCGTGCCGTGGCCGCCCATACTTCCGTGCCAACGTCAAAATTGTAGTGTCGATTCCAGATGACCTGGCCGGACTGATTGACTAACGCCGCGCGCCCGTCGTGGGAGGTATCGGTAACGGCATAGCCCGCAAGCAGAAAGTCGCCCGATGCCGTCGTGACCATGTCCGTCACGGTTTCGTCGCTGGAATCACCGATCAACACAGACCACAAGCTGTCGCCATTCGCGTTGGTCTTAATCAGCAGCCAATCATCAAGGCCGAATCCCCACGGTAGTTGAACTACTTTCCCCGCGATACCAAAGCCGCCGTCCGCCGCTTGCGCAACGCAGCGGCCCGGCATTCCATGGCCGATGGAAAAGGTCCTGGACCAAATGCTGTCGCCGTTACTGTTGACTCTCATCAACCAGAAGTTTTGCGTTAATGCGACCGGTGTTCTGGATGTTCCTGCGCAAATGTAGCCACCGTCTGAGGTGCGCTGAATGTCTTGATAGATGTCCTGCGAGCCGAGATTTAGGAAACTGCGTGACCATATCTCCCCGCCTGTCACAGGATCAAACTTGCGAATGTGACCGCGGGCAAACCACGGCGCAGTCGCATAGTCTACATATCCAGCGCCAATTGCATTGCCATCGTCTGTTCCGGTGACCGCTTGCAGCCAATCACCGCCCGCTGTCCCCGGTGCTTGGCGCCACAGCGAGTCCATACACTGTGCGTGGACCGTGCCCAGCGACAGCAGGACCCAAAGTAATAGTACTCTCATTTCTATTCTCCGTGTTAAGTTGTCGCAAGATAGCACTTTCCGCCGCACACCGCAAGCATCTCGAAAACGATTCCGAGTTGCAAATTTGGCCGAAAAACCCTATACTTAACAACTTGAAAAATCCTGCCTTACATTCCGTAAGCTCCGTTGAAACCAACTCTTACCATCGGGTCCCGCGCTGAATTCCGGTTTGCCGTCGAATCACGCATGACCGTCTACTTCGAGGGACGCCCCCTCCACCCCTTCTACTCGACCTATTGGCTCACCTATCATTCCGAATATGTGAGCCGTCTCGTCCTCGAACCGCATCTCGACTATGGCGAAGACGGCATCGGAACCGGTGTCTTTGTGCGTCATCACAATCCGGCCGGGATCGGACAGGAGCTTGTATTCACTGCAGAATGCACGAAAATGCACGGCAACTATCTCTTCTGCGAAGTAAAGGCCTATCACGGAGAACGGCTCATCGGAGAAGGCGAAGTGCATCAGGTCGTGCTCTCAAGTGACAAGCTGCGCGAATTGCATCGCCGCGCCTACTCCGATTGGGGACACGGCGGAGGAGGGTGGGGGATTGAAGATCATCTGTGGGAACTTAAGAAATAAGCAATTTGACATAGGAACAGGAAGCAGAGTCGAACATGATCAACTTCATCGCTTTTTACAAGCATCCCGAGAACGCGGAAGCGTTTGATAAGGCATATTGGGAGACGCACATCCCGCTGATCAAGAAGGTCCCGGGTCTCGTTAGCGTCACCGCGAACAAGTTCTGGCCGGGCAAAGACGCCCCCGCGCCGTATTACATGATGGCCGTGTTGTCGTTTGCCGATAAAGAGTCCTTCAAAGCGGGCATGAAATCTCCGGAGATGGCCGAGGCCGGTGCGAATCTGATGTCCTTCGCCAAGGGGTTCGTCGAATTTCAAACAGCGGAAACGGTGACCGGCGCATGAGCAGAGATTTCGCATCGCGCAGCGCGGAGAGCTTTCAGTTCGAGTATATCAGATATGAAAAGAGAGGCGCGCGCGCCTACGTAACGTTTAACCGCCCCGAGAAGCTCAACTGCGTGCACTATCCGATGCTGAAAGAGCTATGCGAGGCGTTTGACGATGTGGCCTTCGACGATCGGATCGCCGTGCTCATTCTCACAGGGTCGGGTGATCGCGCCTTCTGCACGGGAGCGGATTTGCAGGAGCAGCTGCAGTTTCTCGACCGTCCGCAGGACTACTGGAAGTGGATGGGCGCCTTCATTGATGCGCACGAAAAGCTCCGCGCATTGGGCAAACCGACGATTGCGCGCCTGAACGGCATTGTGGTTGGCGGCGGCAACGAGTTCAATATCAGCTGCGATCTGGCGATCGCGGCGGACGACATTTACATTCGGCAAGTCGGCGCTGCCCACGGCTCGGTCGCGGCGGCCGGCGCTTCACAGTTTCTGCCCATCATCGTCGGGGATCGACGCGCGCGAGATTCTGCTCCTGTGCGAAGAGATTCCGGCGCAGAAAGCGCTCGAGTGGGGCCTTGTGAATCAGGTCGTACCGCGAGCAGAGCTTGACAAGGCCGTCGACGAGATGGCCACGAAGCTCGAGAACAAACTTCCCGAGTGCATGCGCTATCTGAAGACCCAGCTTAACTATTGGCGCGACGCCTCGTGGGCACAGACCATTCAGCATGCCCGCGATTGGCTCGGCGTGCATTCCAGTTCACCAGAAGTCCGCGAAGCCGTAACGGCCTTCAGCGAGAAGCGCAAACCGGACTACAAAATGGTGCGCGAACGGTTGTATAAGAAGTAAGTCATGACCTCGCTCAAACACCTTAAACTTGAACGCGATGGACACGTCGCTACGGTATTTCTGCATCGACCGAAACAGCTCAATGCGCTGAATCTCGAACTGATGTCCGAACTCGTGTCGGTACTCGACGCGCTCGAAAGCGACGACGAAATCCGCTCCGTCGTGCTCACCGGCGATGAACGCGCGTTCGCGGCGGGCGCCGACATCACGGATATGGCCGATGCCGATTCGACCGAAATGCTGCGCCGCAATCAGTTCGCCAAATGGGAGCGGATTCGCAAATTCTCTAAGCCGCTGATTGCCGCTGTGTCGGGCTTTGCGCTCGGTGGCGGCTGCGAATTGGTCATGCATTGCGATATGGTCATAGCAAGCGAAACGGCGCAGTTCGGCCAGCCCGAAATCAAGCTCGGCGTGATTCCCGGTGCGGGCGGAACGCAGCGGCTTACGCGCACCGTGGGCAAACAGCACGCAATGGAACTGGTCCTGACCGGCAAGTTTATCAGTGCGAAACAGGCCGAAGCGTGGGGCATGGTCAATCGCGTCGTGCCCATTGAATCCTATCTGAATGAAGCACAGAAACTCGCGCGCGAGATCGCGCAGATGTCGCCCATCGCCGTGCGCTTGGCGAAGGAATCCGTCCTCAAGGTCTACGACGCGCACTTAGCCGAAGGCCTCGAATTCGAACGCAAGAACTTCTATCTGCTGTTCAACACCGAAGACCAAAAAGAAGGCATGAAGGCCTTCATCGAAAAACGCCCCGCGAAGTTCAGGGGGAAATAGCATGAAATACGAAACCATCCTCTATGAGCGCACGGACGCCGTACTGAAGATTACGCTAAACAGGCCCGACCGCTTCAACGCGTTTAATGTGCAGATGCATAAGGAACTTGGCGACGCTTTCAAGAATGCCGCCAAGGACGACGAAGTGCGCAGCGTCATTCTCACCGGAGCGGGCAAGGCGTTTTGCAGCGGCCAGGACTTGAAGGAAGTCAAAGACAATCCGAACACGAGTCTCGCTGATCGGCTGCGCGATAACTACAATCCGAATATCCTGCGCATTCGCAATCTCGAGAAGCCCGTCATCTGTGCCATTAACGGCGTCGCGGCCGGAGCAGGCATGTCGCTCGCGCTCGCATGCGACTTGCGCATCGCCTCTGACCAAATGACGATGGTGCAGGCATTCGTCAATGTCGGGCTCGTGCCGGATACGGGCTCGACATGGGTGCTGCCGCGGCTCCTGGGGTATCACAAAGCCTTCGAGGTCTGCTCGACGGGCCGACCGATCAAGGCGGACGAAGCACTCAGGCTCAATTTGATTGACGAAATCGTCGAGCACGATAAGCTCGACGGCTTCGCGACCGAGCTGGCTATGAAGTATGCCGGCGCGCCAACGAAGGCTATCGGCGCAATCAAGCGCGCGATGAACAAAGCTTCGGGAGTGTCGCTTGAAGAGGCGCTCGACTACGAGGCCTACTTGCAGGAGATTCTCGGCAAGACCGATGATTATCGTGAAGGCGTCGCGGCATTTAATGAAAAGCGCAAGCCACAATTCAAGGGAAGATAACTAGCGTGATGCTGAACCCGTTGCGCTGACGCGGAAGCACTGAACTGCCCAAATTAATATCGAGAAATATGTCCGACAAACTCTATCCCAACATCATTAACGGCGAGTACCTGCCCGCCGCATCCGGCAAGACGCTGGCGCTGACCAACCCTGCGACGGGAGATGCGCTGGGCGCAATTCCACTTTCAAGCGCAGAAGATATCGACAAGGCAGTGACGGCGGCGCGCGCCGCGCTGAATGGCAAATGGGGGCGCATGACCGCAAGTCAGCGCACCAAGATTCTGTTCAAAGCCGCTGAACTCATCAATGCGCGGGCCAAGGAAATCGCCGAGCTTGAAGCGCGCAACATGGGAAAACCGATGATGCACGTCATGGGTGAAGTGAAACAGGCCGTCGAAGATTTCGAGTATTTTGCCGGGGCAGCAAGCAAAATCGAAGGTCGCGTGCCGCCTGTGCATCCTGTGTTTTTCGGCTACACGCTAAAAGAGCCTGTGGGTGTCGTTGGCGCGATCACGCCGTGGAACTATCCGATCATGCTCGAGTCGTGGAAGGTCGCGCCCGCCCTGGCCGCTGGCTGCTCGCTTGTGCTAAAGCCCTCCGAGATCGCGCCGTGCAGCGCAAACATCTTGGTCGAAATCCTTCACGATGCCGGATGCCCTGAGGGCACCGTAAATCTCGTGCATGGTTTAGGTGAAAGTGCAGGTGCCGCTTTGGTGAAGCATCGCGGGGTTAACAAGATTTCCTTCACGGGCGGCACCGACACCGGGCGCGTGATCATGAAGGAGTGCGCCAACGACATGAAGCGCGTGATGCTGGAACTGGGAGGCAAGTCGCCCGCGATCGTTTGCGAAGACGCAAACCTCAACGACGCGGTGTTGTCGAGTGTGTTCACGATCTTCTACGGTGCGGGACAGAGTTGTGACGCGCGTTCCCGCGTTTATGTGCATGAGAAACTTTACGACGCGTTTGTCGAGAAATTTGTGGCCGCGACGAAGACATTGGTCGTCGGCGATCCGCTGGACAAGAATACGCACATCGGCTCATTGGCCCACGCGTCGCGCTTGCCCGTAATGTTGAAGTTTGTCGAAGCGGCAAAACAGGGCGGAGGCAAAATTCTCTGCGGCGGCGAACAGCTCAAAGGCGGACTCTATGACAAAGGCACTTTCTTCGCGCCGACGGTGATCGTGGATTTGCCGGAAGACAACTTATGCGTGCAGGAAGAAATTTTTGGACCGATCGTGGTCATCGGCAAGTTCGCGAATGACGACGAGGCGTTGGCCAAGGCTAACGGAGTAAAGTATGGTCTTTGCGCCACGCTGTACACAGAGTCGATGCCGCGCGCACAGAAGTTCATTCGCGGCCTGCATTCGGGAATCGTGACGGTCAACACTCCGGCCACCGCATTGCCTGGCCTGCCGTTCGGAGGTTATAAGCAATCGGGAGTCGGCCGCGAAATGGCCATGGAGACGCTCGACACGTATCTTGAAACTAAAACCGTTCTGAGTGGCGTCACGGGCAAGCCGATCAATCCATTTGGACTCACACTCAGCTAAGAGGGGAACACAATGATATATGTCATTGCAGGCGCGACGGGAAACACCGGCAGTATTGTCGCACAGGAATTGCTCAAGACCGACGCGCAGGTGCGTGTAATTGCGCGCTCGGCCGACAAACTTGCTCCGCTTGCGACGCTCGGCGCTGAGCCGTTCGTCGGAGAGCTGCAGGATACGGAGGCCATGAAGCGCGCCTTTGCAGGCGCCGAGGCCGCTTACGTAATGATTCCGCCTAATTTCGGGGTGTCGAACTTCCGCACGTATCAGGATAGTGTCACGGACAGTTTGGCAGATGCGCTCGCGACCTCGGGAGTAAAACACGTTGTTTCGCTCAGCAGTGTCGGCGCGAACCGCGAAAGCGGAGTCGGACCGATCTCCGGTTTGAATTATCTTGAAAAGCAGCTTGACGGTATTCCGGACATGAGCACGCTGCATCTGCGCGCCGGTTTCTTTATGGAAAATATCTTCGGGTCGCTGGCCTTGATCAAGAAAATGGGCATTTACGGTACGGCGACTGCGGCGAGCGCGCCCTGGCCGCTGATTGCCACGCACGACATCGGCCATTTTGCCGCGCAACGCTTGACTGCGCTCAATTTCAATGGCAAGAACGTCCAGTATTTGCTCGGGCCGCGCGACGTAACCGGCCAGGAGACGGCTGCGATTCTCGCCAAGACGTTCGGACTTGCGCAGCTGCCTTATGTGCAGTTCAGTTTGCAGGAGATGAAACACGGCATGGTGGACGGAGGAGTGCCCGAGCATTTCGCGGACCTCTATTGCGAGCTGTACGCCGGCTTCAACAACGGCCTGCTCGACTACCACCGGGACGCGGAATCCACGACACCGGGTCGATTGGAGGTCTTTGCGATGAATGCGCTCAAACCCGCATTTGACGCAATGTAGTTCATTCCTTCTTCGTAACGAAAACCCCCGGCTGATTGGTCGGGGGTTTTTCTTTCTGTCAGCGCGGCGAAGTCTACGGAGTGTTGATGACGACGATATAGTACTGTTGTGTCGTTGGTGTGGCGAGTACGCCGACATCCGTGTACGTCGTGTCCGTTACAGTCGCGATCAGATTGCCGGGAGTCGGCGCAAATTCGTACAGTGTTGAACGATGGATCGCATAGCTGCCCGCGCCTGCGCGGACTTCCCACCAGAGTCTTGCGTCGTTTCCGTTCGGTGCGATCACAAGCTCCTGAATCGGTGACAGGGGCGAAACGCCAAGTGCTGGTGACAGGAAGCCGGCATAGAGCGTGAAATTCGGGCTGGTTTGCGCACCAATGGGCGTCGGCTGTCCAAACGCCGAAACGAGATTGAAGCTCGCCGAACTGGATGCCCCGCCGCCTGCGTCAATCACCGACTTTGTCAGAGTGAAATTCTCGCTCGACGATTGCGCCCAGATCAGAGCGGGGAGGAGCAGCGTTAGAAGAATCGGTTTCAATGTGTACTCCATCTGTGTTTAATTAAGGATTACAGGCAATCTGGGTCGAGGGAATCTATTGCACCGTCGCAATCGTCATCAATGCCGTTGCCGCAAATCTCAGGGGCGCCGGGGTTTGTCTGTGGTTCCGAATCGTCGCAGTCATTTGGATCCATTGCGGTGTAAGGTCCGGTCGGCGCACACAAGCACATCGCGTCGTATAATACACCATATCCGTCCGTGTCGCCGTCGTAGTAATACACTGTGCACCCTTGACTATAGGGGTTGATCAACCATGCCATTGCAGTCGTTGTCTTGTCCGTCACAGACCTCCGGTGCGCCGCTGTAGTTGTTGGGATTTGTGTCGTCACAGTCGCCGCTCATCGTGATCCAACCCGGCGGCGCATATCCGAGGCAGTAAACTGCCGGCGCGGAGTAGTCGTCGCCGTACCCATCATCGTCAACATCGCGGTAGTGGTTTGTTCCGCCAGTAGATCCCGGCGGATCTGTTATACCGTCGCAGTTATCATCCATGCCGTTGCAAACCTCGTTTGCGCCCGGGAAAACCGAGGGGTTTGAGTCATTGCAATCGCCAGCAACAACCGCTGAGTAATACACATCTGGAGTACAAAGACATTGGCTGATTTCGAGGATGTCTCCAAAGCCGTCAAAATCTTCGTCATAGTAATAGACTGTGCAGCCCACAGGATTGGGCCAGTCATCAATCAAGCCGTTACAGTTGTTATCTATTCCATTGCAGATCGAATCAGCAACTCCGGGGTTAATCGCTGCATCATTTTCGTCACAATCCCCAGCCAGCAGTGCATACCCTGAAGGTTGAACGCAGGAGTAGAGTGTTGGCAGCTCCGGATCGCCCCAGCCATCGTTGTCGATATCGCGCCACCACGTTTTGTTAAACTCCTCGTCAACGAGTCCATTGCAGTTGTTGTCGATGTTGTCGCACACCTCTACTGCGCCGGGATGAACAAACGGATTCCAATCGTCACAGTCATCGCCGCTTAGTTCGGCCTTCGCAAATCCGTCGAGGTCCGCGTCTGCTACTGTCGCCCAAAGTTGAATCAAGTCCTTGACATTTTCTGTGGTGACCGTATCCGCTTTCCATGCGCAGATCGCGTACGGTACGGCTACCACACGAATGCGAGGCTGCATTTCGCCGTCGCCGCCAACGGGAACTCCCAACCATAACGCCGGGCGTTCGATGATCGAGTTGGTAATCGACGTCGATGCACCGAGAGTAACGGCATACAGGCCGGCGGTAACAGTAACGCTAGCGTGTGTCTCGCTCCAGAGCAGTGAATCGAGCGGACCCGGGCCGTCATACAAGCGAAAAGCCATCAAGTGCGTGCCGTTGCTCGGCGCTCCCGACGTATCTGCGAGAAAGCCCTGATGATTAAACTCCATCGGGAAAGCAAAAACGCCGGAGCAGAGCACCAGCGCAAATAGCGCATTTCTGATCACTGATGATTCTCCCTGTTCGCATTGCCTATCTGCAAGATAATGGCTTCAAGTCTCTTTATGCGCGTGTCCAATTCGGCAATTCTGAGACCCTTCTGAATGTTCTGAAGCGCCAACTCCTGCACCGCCGCGAACAGCACGCCGTCGGCGTCTATGGTCTCTATTCCAAGCGAGTCGCTGCCGAGCTGGAACGCATTCCAGAAATCCTGCGCCATCGGACCGATGTGTTCGGTTCCTTGCGCTTCAGAGTCATACTCCAAAGCCTTGATCGGTAGGGCCGCGACCTTCTCAAGAATCGCGGCTGTGTTGGTCATGTGAATGTCACGCTTCTTCGTTGAATCCGAGACGACCACCCATGCGTTCCCGCCGCCGCTGATCGACAGTCCTGAGGTCATGGCATTGTTGGTGAACATACGGACTCCGCCGCTCGCGCGTGCCGTAAACTGGTTGTTCGCCGAACTTGTTACAGCGGGTAAACCCGTTGCGTCGGACCAGACGAAACTGCCATTGTGATCTGCGTTGCCGTTCAAACCCGCAGCAAAAGCGTAGTCGCCTTCGCAAGTGTTGTTGGCGCCGCCCGGGATGGTGGAATAGAGTCCGTCAATACTGTTCTCAAATCCGCCGCCAATCGAGCTGTGATGGGCTGTGAGTCCAATCACGTTTAGTTCGCCGCCAACGACGGCCGAGTGGTCGTCGCCACTCTGATTGTCTTCGCCGCCGCCAATGAACGAGTAGGTTGCGGAATCGGAGAGCAGGTGATTGAAGCCGCCGCCAATCACGCCGTATTGTCCATAGTTCTCGTTGGATTCCCCGCCCGTGACCACGCCATGTCTGCTGTGTACGACATTGGCAGTGCCGCCGCCGATTGTTCCGAATTCGCCTTCGACAAGATTGATCGCGCCGCCGCTGATCACGCCGAAGCGCTCGTAGACGGCATTCGCGTATCCGCCGCAGACCACTGCGCCGCTGTCCGTTGAGGATGTGCCTGCGGTATTGCTTCGTCCACCCGCGAGCACGCTATAAGATCCGCGCGCGAAATTGGAATCGACCGGAAGAAAGCCGCCACCACCGCCGACAAAACTGAAATCACCGCGCGCCTTGCCGTAGATGCCGCCGCTCACGACACTGCCAACTCCCGCAGCGGCGTTTAACGCACCGCCTCCGACTGTGCCGTCGATTCCGGAAACCGAATTGCCGAAGCCGCCGCCGATCGTAGAATTGGCCTGTGTGATCACGTTACGCGAGCCGCCGCCAATGGCGCTCGCGGCGCCTACTGCGCTGTTGGAATCTGCCGCCGTTGCGCCGCCGCCCCCTGCGATCACGGAGAATGCGCCGCGGACGCGGTTGTTTCCACCACCGCCGATTACGCCATTGCGGGCGAATGTCGTGTTTGAATAACCACCACCGATGAAGGAGAGCGAATCGTTGGCGCTGTTGTCACGGCCGCTCACAATTGCTGAGTGCCGCGCAAATACATTGTTGTGTTCACCCGCCGCGAAGCATGTGGCGTCGTCGACGCTGTTGTTCGTGCCGAATTGACCGAACCCTGTGACCGTAAGATCGGACGTAATCGTTCCGCCCAGCGCGCCTTGTACCGTGCGCGTGCGCAACGAAAACGGAACGGAGACAACGCGCGTCAACGGAGTCATCTGTGAATTATTGCCGACCGTAACACCAAGCCACAGCTCGGTTGCGTTCAAGAGCGGAGGGTCTGTAAGCGGATTGAGCTGCCCCAAGCGAACATTGAACAATCCGTGGACCGACGTGACTGCGGGCCAGGATTCACTCCACAGTTGGACACCGCCGAGTGAGTCCTCAAAGAGTCGAAACTGCATCGAGACTGTAGTGTCAAGCGACGCGCCGCCCGGATTGGTCAGGTGCCCCTGGTAGTTGATTTGCTGCGGAATGGCATTCGCGATGGCCGCGACGACCAACAGGATTAGTAGTGCCCGCATGGTGTTCTCCCTCTTGCCCGTGAATCGTGTTTACTGGCCCTTATTCATAAAGTGTTCGACGATGCTCCGCAGTTCGTCATTCTGTCTCTGAAGTTCATCACAACGCGCGTTGAGCGCCTGAATGGCCGCCAATGCAACGCCGTCGGGATCGAGCGTGCTGATCGTCGTACTGTTGTCACCAAGTCCAAAGGCCGCGCGGAAATCCTGTGCAGTCGGACCAATGTGCTGAACACTTTCGTCCTGCGACTTGTAGCTCCAACGATAGAGTGGAAGCGACGAGAGCTTGTTCAAAACCGTGCGCGAGTCCACAGCCCCGTGAATGTTTTTCTGATTGACGTCGCAGAGCGAGCTCCAGGCTCCCGCGCCCTGCTCGAGTGACACTCCGGTCACGGTGTTGCTCGAATCCGTGTAGAAGCGCGCGCCGTTCTGACAGCGGAAGGTCACCGTGTATGAGTTGAATGCGGCGGTCTGCGCGCCGCTGGACGAGCTGCCCCACACAAACGCGCCCGCACTCGCCGCAAGCGCATTCCGTCCCGCTGCGAAGGCGTAGTCGTTACTCGCCAGATTTCCGCTTCCGCCCGGTATCGCGGAATGCAAGCCGCTTGCCGTATTCTCCGAGCCGCCGCCTACTGCCGATTTCTCGCCTGTGGCGTTGTTATTGTAGCCGCCTGCAACCGTTGCGTGTACGTGTGTCGCCTCATTTGTCAAGCCGCCCCCGACACTTGCAAACTGATTTGTCGCCGTGTTGCCGCAGCCGCCCGCGACCGTGCCAAAGAATCCTGATGCGATGTTGCTCGTGCCGCCGCCGACCGTGCTGCCCTGGCTGCCCGCGTGATTTGAATCCACGGCCGCCGAGCCGCCGCCACCCGCGACTGTCGAGTAGATGCCGCGAGCATAGTTGCGCTGCCCGCCTCCGACGGTCGAATTGATACCTGATGCGATGTTGTCGCGACCGCCCGCGATCACGGTGAATGCACCTTGTGCCGTGTTCTCTGTGCCGCCGGAAACGGTCGATTTGTCGCCAAACGCATTGTTGTTGTAGCCGCCGCCGACCGTGGCATGATCACTTGTGGCTTCATTGGTTAACCCGCCTGCCACCGTCGCAAATTGATCCGTCGCGCTGTTGCCGCAGCCGCCCGCGACCGTTGCAAAGAACGCGGATGCGTTGTTGCTCGTGCCGCCGCCGACCGTGCTGCCCTGGCTGCCCGCGTGATTTGAATCTACTGCAGCCGAGCCGCCACCGCCGCCAATCGTGGAGTAGATACCCCGCGCGTAGTTGCGCTGTCCGCCTCCGACGCTCGAGTTTATTCCTGATGCGATGTTGTCGCGACCGCCCGCGATCACGGTGAAGGCACCTTGTGCCGTGTTCTCTGTGCCGCCGGAAACGGTCGATTTATCGCCAAAGGCGTTGTTGTTGTAGCCGCCGGAAACTGTGGCATGGTCGCTCGTGGCTTCATTTGTGAGCCCGCCGGCAACCGTTGAGAATTCATCCGTTGCCGCGTTGCCGCAACCGCCTGCCACCGTTGCAAAAAACGCGGAGGCGTTGTTGCTCGTGCCGCCGCCGACCGTGCTGCCTTGACTGCCCGCGAAGTTTGAATCAACGGGTGATGGCCCGCCGCCGCCTGAAATAGTCGAGTAGATTCCCGCCGCGTGATTGTGGACACCGCCGCCCACCGTTGCGCCCGACGCGCTTGCTTCGTTTTGCCGACCGCCGCCGACGTTTGAAAAGGGTCCCCCGGCTGAAACATTGTCGCCAGCCGCAAACGCACTTACGCCGGTTGCCGTTGCTCCATTGCCGATGGCAACATTGCTCCAGATATGTCCGCCTAACGCTTCATCTACCGTTGACACGCGAAACGCATACGGTGACGCGGCGAGCGCCTCACGCGGTGACATTTCCGCATCGCTTCCAACTTGAACTCCCAGCCACCGCTGCACGCTGAAGATGTCCGGTAACAGCGTCGCCGAGCCCAGACGCGCATGGAACAACCCGTCATTTACCTGAACTCCGAGATGGAGCTCCGTCCAAACCGCGCTGCCGCCTGCAGCCGAGTCGTAGATCGTGAACGTCATATTCACGGTCGTGTCGAGCGGCGCGCCGCCGGATGTTGTCAGCTCGCCTTGATAGTTAATCACCTGCGGAATGGCAAACGCGTTGCCTGCCAGCAGGAGGAGAAGAAGCACTCTGTACGTCATGATCTTGTCACCTATTTCAAATTGTGTTTACTTGCTTCCTAAGTCAACGAGTTGTGAGATGAGCAGCTTTAGCTCGGCAATCTCCTCCGACTGCCGTGCATTCAGCTTCGCCAACTCCTGCACTGCCGCGAACAGCACGCGGTCCGCGTCAATCGTCTCGATCCCGAGAGAATCGCTGCCGAGATGAAATGCGCTCCAGAAATCCTGCGCCATCGGACCGATGTGCTCGATGCCTGCGTCTTCCGACTTGTATTCCCAGTTCTTGATGGGAAGTGCGGCGACTTTGTCCAGCACGGACTTGGTGTCCGTCGGGTGAATGTCGCGCTTCTTGGTAGAGTCCGAGACCGACACCCACGAGCCCGAGCCTGCCGCCATCGTCACGCCTGATGACAATCCGGAATTGGTGTACAGCCGTATTCCGCCCGCGGCGCGCACATTGAACTGATTCGAGATAGACGACGAGAAGCTCGATCCGCTGTTGTCTGCATAGACAAAACTTCCGGAATTGTTCGCCTGCGCTTGATGGCCCATTGCAACAGAGTAGTCTCCGAGTGCCTGATTGCTTTGCCCACCCGGCACCGTGGCATATTGCCCCGAAGCGATGTTCGCATTGCCGCCGCCAACGAAAGCATGTGTGCCTGAGGAGAGATTGGCCGAACCGCCAACGATGGCGCTGTTTGAACCTGAGGCAAGTTGATCATTGCCATTACCGATGAAAGCGAATTCACTCGTGGACGAATTGGTGAGTCCGGCAACTATAGCGCCGTACGGTGATTGTACTTGATTGAACCATCCGGCTCCGATGAAAGAATAGGATCCCCCCAGTTCGATGTCGTTGTTTGCTCCACCGCCAATCGCGGACGATCCGCCTGCGACACTGTTTTGATCTCCTCCGACCACAGAGGCGTAAGAATTGCTCACCCGGTTGTTGCTCCCTCCGCCGACGAAAGCACCCCACACAGTGTCAAACTGGTCCGGCAATACTTCATTCGAATATCCGCACACAATCGCCGAATGAATGGCTCCCTGGGCTATCTCGTTTTCTTCCCCTGCACCAATGAAAGATTGTGATCCTGTGACCGTGTCGGCGACGCCACCTCCAATGAAAGAGAATGCGCCTCCGGCCGAGTTTGAGTCGCCGCCGCAAACAACCGAATTGTCTCCGGCCGAAGTGTTTCTCTGTCCGCCAGCGACGATAGATCTCGCACCCGCAGCAGTATTGTAACTTCCGCCGGCGACTGCTGAGTTATGACCTGATGCTGTATTGTCGTGTCCACCGGCAATTGTTGCACTTTCTCCTGTTGCAAGATTTGAGAAGCCACCGCCAATCGCCGCCGACGAACCAGACGCACCGTTAGAGTATCCTCCATCGACCGTTGCAGCGTCACCAGAAGCAATATTGAAGTTGCCGCCTCCGATCGTGGCAGCGTTACCAGACGCACTATTTAGCGATCCACCCCCAATTGTGGCGAAATCAGTGTACACAATGTTGCGATCTCCACCGCCAACAGTTGCAAAATAACCGGCCGCACTATTGGATTTTCCTCCGACTACTGTCGCGTAGTGTCCGGCAACCGTATCTTGAAACCCGCCACCCAAAAACGAGTACTTTCCCGACGCTCCGTTGTTTCTGCCGCCCGCCACAACCGCAAAGCTGTCCGACGCTGTGTTGTTCTGTCCACCACCAATGCGCGCGCCGTAGCCGGTGGCGTCATTGTCCTGTCCACCGCCAACCGAAGAAATCCAATTCGTCGCACGATTGGCGTATCCAGACTGAATGCCGGAGTATGGACCCTGCGCGTAGTTGCCGCCGCCGCCGCCCACAGTGGAGTAGTTGCCGCGCGCACTATTCGAGTCAATGGCAGTGGCTCCGCCGCCGCCGCCAACAGTTGCATATTGCCCGTTTGTGCGATTGTTGCGACCACCACCAATGCTGGAGTTGAGTCCAACGGCTCCGTTGTCGTTTCCTCCGGCCACCACCGTGTTCTGTCCGCTGGCCAAGTTGTCCGAGCCGCTGAGAACCGCCGCACGGTTTGCCGTCGCGCTGTTCGTTCCACCGAGCGCAATCGAGTTTGATCCCGAGGCTGTGTTGTTTGATCCTGCCACAAACGAGTTGCTCCCCGAGTTAGTCTGCCCGGGACCGAACGTCCCCTTGCCAGTCACAGCGAGGTTGTTCGTAACTGTTCCACCCGTCGCTCCATCCACAGTATAAACACGATAGGCGTGGCCGACGCTGACTATCTGCGAGCGCGGCGTCATCTCCGTGTCTCCGCCAATCTGAACACCCAGCCACACCGGGTTTCCGAACAGGTCAGGAATCGGATTGTTAATCGGATCCGTCGAGCCGAGCACAACATTGAACAAGCCGTCAGTAATCGTAACCGCTGCATTAAACTCGCTCCACAACACGTTAACATCCGTGTCACCCGGGTAGAGCGTAAATGTCATTGCCACTGTTGTGTCGAGTGGCGTGCCTGTCGGTGACGTCAATTGGCCTTGGAAGTTGATGAGCTGCGGTACGGCAAACAAAGAGCTCGCCCAGACCGTGAGAAGCAACACGAATGTCTTCATGGTAACTTGTATATTGATGTGGGAGGGTCAGCAATCCAGTGAAGAAATGTCGAGAAACAAATATGCCCAGCCTATAATTTAGCCTACATCGGCGCGCACAGCAACGCTCCTTAACAGGTTATTCGATTTAGTGATCGTCGCGTTGTGTGCGTAAGTCACTGTTTCTATGAGCCTGTTTTATGTAGAACGGGCCTGAATCGACGACTCAGGCCCGTTCTCACGCAAAATGGAGGCAATGCTATTTTATCAGTGCATCCCCCAGGACCCGCCCGTCGCGTGGCGCTGTCCATGTGACACCCGCCGCCGCCGCCAACGTTGGAGCCAAGTCCACAGGGTCTGCCGCCGTCGACATGCGCCCACGCGTAAAGGCCTTGCCCATGAAATACAGCGGAACGTGTGTGTCGTAGCCGTGGATCGTGCCGTGGTTCGAGCATACACCGTTGCTTTGCCAATAGGGCTGTGGGTGCAGATAGACGTGCGAGAACCTCTCGCTGTCATAGCTCTGCTCGATGTGCGATCGGAGGCGCGAGTCGCTAATCGCCGCAACATCTTCCATACTTAGCGTAATCGCAGTCTGCGAAACGCCCGGTTGCGCGGCCAGCCAATTGGCGGCCGCTGTGGCCAGTGAACGCAGATCAAGCGACTCAGTCTCGACGGCTGTCAGTTTGAAGGATATCGTGGGAATCTCAAAGGCCGAAATGACCCCGCCCTTAGGCAGAAGGCCGTTCATGAATGTCTGCGCAAGGTGGTCTTCGAGTTCACTCTTCATTCTCTCCGTGTCGAATCGTCCGCCCATACCCGACGGCATCAGCGCGGACTCGTGCGGCGGACACACACCGTGATCTGCGGTCAGAACAAACCAATAGTTCCCTTTACCTACTTGCGCGTCAAGGTGCTTCAGGAAATCAGCCAGCACACGGTCCGTCCGCACCGTCATGTCACAGATCTCATGGCTGTTCGGACCAAAGAAGTGACCGCAGACGTCATTGCTCGAAAAACTCACCCACAACAGATCGGGCGTCTTGTCTTTGCCCAATTGCTCCGCGCGCACGCACTCTTTGGCAAGACCGTAAAGCAGATCGTTGCCGAACGGAGTGGCATAGAGCGCGCGAACGTACCCCTTGCCGGCTAACGAATCGCCACCCGTTATCTGCTTGGGCAAAGTGTTCAGGAGGCCCGCCTTCGTGCCGTCTTCAAACCACGCGGCATCGGTGTCACACCGATAATAGCCGTCAGGGCGAACTGCGCGCTCCCACGTCCCGTCGAAGAAGCGCCCCGCGTTCCGATTGTAGTTGATACACCACTGCGGAAGATGATCCAAGTAATAGCTACTCGTTTCAAACTTCCCGCTGCTCCGATCCATCCATAAGGCGCCGTCCGCTTCATGCATGCCCATACCGATAGCCGCCCGATCCTTTAGCGAGAGACTCCATATCCTGGCTTGGTCGCCAAACGCACCGCGCCATGCGTCACTCAATCCGTCGCACCGGACGTTCTCCGGACAGGACGATTTCAGTGAGTCCTGACGACCGTTGTCATTGACCGGTCGGGCTGACGTGCATTCGACACAATAGACCTCGCTCCCGCTTGGTTTTTGCCATCCGTTCGCGACAATGCCATGAGTGCGCGGATTGCAGCCGGTACCAATTGTCACGTGCCCGGGTCCCGTTTCGAGCACGGCGTGGCTGTAACGACACTCCGTGAACAGTGCGCCGTCGCGTTCCAATCGTTTGAATCCATCCTCACCGAAAAGGTCGCCGTAACGCTCCACCAAGTCCAGCGGAAACTGGTCAATGACCATCACGACCGTCAGCGGAGGTGCACTTTGGCCAGCCGCCAATCCAACCCACAACACCGGAAGCAATGAGGCGATTACACGTTTCATGCTCATGATTTCCTCGCAATATTCTGTGACTTCACAGCTCCATTGTAACAACTTCTATCCGGGGAGTCAAGCCGAAACAAAAGACCGAAGGAACTCCTTCGGCCTTTTGCGGTCAGCAATATACCAACGCGACTATTTTAGCAATAGCAGCTTCTGAACCTGCGTTCCCAACGACGACTCGGCACGCGCGAAATACACGCCTGTCGCCAGTCCGGCTGCGTCGAAAGTGAAGCGATGCACACCGGCGTTGAATTGACCGGAGGCAAGCACGCTTACTTCCCGTCCCGCGATGTCAAACACCCGCAGCGTCAGTGCCGCACTCTGCGGCAGCGCCACCTCAAGTGATGTTGTCGGGTTAAACGGATTCGGATAGGCCGGCGACAACGCGAACTCGCGCGGCAGGGCACCCATCTCGTCAGCGCCCAACAGCGTCACATGAATCGTGTCGGTCGAGACGCTCTCGCCGCCGTCATAGATCGCTGTCAGCCAGAAGAAATGGCCGTCTTCGCCGCTCGGAATACGCGTATGGAAGTGCTGGTTGGTCGTCGTCGCAAGCACAAACGAATCAAGATGCACTGAGTATTCATTGAGGTCGTCAAGACCGGTCAAGCTCACAGGAGGATTCCAGTACAGGAAGACGGAGTCCGTCGTCCGGTCAAAGTGGAGGTTTGACGGCGGATCAAGTCGCCAGACCTCGGCATTCACGTTCGCGGTCTGGTTCGTCTGGATGGTCACGCTGGCCATCGCGCGCTCATAACCCGCCATCTGCACGCGCAGCGTCCGCGGTCCGGCAAACACGTTCGACATCGAGAACGTGCCGTTCGCCTGCACGTTTGCCAATACGTTGCCCAGCTTAACGCCGTTTGTCATCGGCCCACTCAACGCCGGATGCGTCGTGATCGTGCCCGTCAAGTTGCCTGTTGTCCGCGGGCCGGTGCGGGTCGTGAACATCACCGCCTCGCCTTCACGAATGTCAAACATGGTCTCTTCGTACACGCCGTTGAAACGCAGCTGCAAACCGTCGCTCTCGTTCCACTTTTCGATACCGACCGTCGCCGCGTCGATGTAGCCCACGTCGGAGTAGACAAACATGATTTCACAATCGCCGGTCGGTGTCGGCCACACTTCCTGATCGAAAATGTGAATCTGCGCACTTAACCGCGCATCCGGGTCCAGCGCAAACGGAACGTTGTCATATTCAATTATGAACTTGCCCGCAGTCTGATCGTACTTTGTCCAGATGTGCGTTGAGAACGGCGAGACCAAGAGGTCAAGGTCGTCCCAGTACACCGCAAGCATGCCCGACGGACCGGCGATATTCGGGATAAACGTGTTGCCACTCCGGCGGTCCGGGTCTTCGCCCGGCGCAACCCAGCCGTTCTCATTGATCGTGATCGAGTCGTAGCTGTGCCCATAGAAGACAAAGGGGAAGGGCATTTCAACGAACGCCGAGACATTCTGAATGTCCGGCATGTTCACATCCGTCGCTCCAACCATCGGGTCCCAGTCATACTGCGCCGCCAGACCATCGTCATACCGCTCGTACGCGCGATAACCGTAATTGTCCGGTCCCGTGACATCCGAGTGCGGCGATTCCAAATGAATCACGGCGTTCAGAACCTGCCCAACCGCGATTGTAAACGACGTGTCGAGCGTGATGTCCTGAAACTCAAGCGTGAAGTCGTATGTGTTATTGCCGGGAAGCGTATAGCTGAACTCGCCGGCCTCATTGGTCTCCATCGGACCCACCGGAATCTCCAGCGGCGTAATCACCGCGCCCTCGACCGGAATATCACTTCCGATCACGACAACGCCGTTGATCGTCCCGGACGCTACGGCCGTCAGATCAAAGTCAACATAGACCGTGTCCGAATCCGCCACCGACACCATCGTATCGAACGCCGCATAGCCGAATGCCGTAATTTCGAGCGGAAGCAGCGAATCCGCGGGCAGCGAGATGCGATAGTTGCCCTGCGAGTCCGAGAAGCGAATGTAATTGTCACCCGCCTGAACCCGCGCGCCTGAAATCGGCTGACCGTTCGCCGCATTTGTAATCTGACCGAATAGCCAACCGCGATCCGCCGAAATCAGCAGTACCGCTTCATAAGCGTCGATGAAACCGTGACCCGACGTGTTGTCGTCGCCAGCCGAGTTGTAGTCAATCGCCGTCTGCATCAGCACGCTCTTGATCTCGCGCACGTCGGCATTCGGATTCGCTTCGCGCATCAACGCAACCACGCCCGCTACATGCGGACCGGCCATCGACGTGCCGCTCATCTCACCGTAACGAATTGCCCGGCATACAGGAATAGACATTGTTGCCCGGAGCCACAACTTCGGGCTTGATCGTCACATTGTCGCAATCACTCGGGCCGCGACTCGAAAAGTCGACGACCGGGTAAGGCGTGTTCGGGAAACTGTTCGCATCTACGGCACCCACGGAGAAGAACGTCACCGTATCGATTGCGATATTCGCCGGACTGCGGTGCGATGACGGTGCAGGACCTTCGTTTCCTGCGGAGAAAGTAACAACTGTGCCCGCTGTTTCGCACGCGATAATGGATTCATTCCAGAATTCATAGCAATCGGCGTAGCCCAAGCCGCTGAACACGCCCCAGGAGTTCTGAATAACGTCCGGCACGTCATCAACCGTGTTGGGATTGTCGTCAGGGTCCGCGAACCACTGATAACTTGTCAACACGTCGCTGTCAAAGTCGCCGCCGAACCCTCCGATCGCGTTTCCTGCGATCCACTGAGCGCCCGGAGCGACACCCACCGTGTCATATGCAGAGTTGGCGCTGCCGGTCCCGCACATCGTGCCCATCGTATGAGTGCCGTGTCCGTGATTGTCCGTCGGGAACGTCGTCCCGCCGCCCAGCATGTCCAGCCAGCATTCCGACGCAGGTGAAGTCAGGCCGCGATAGCGGGAGGCAAGAGCTTGATGATTGCCATCAACGCCGGTATCCATGCCACCTATCAGCGTGCCTTCGCCCGTGAAGCCCAGGTCGTACCATACTTCAGGAGCGCGAATCGCATTCACACCTGTCGTGCGATCGTCAAGCGACTGACGTTCCTGACGCGACTCGCTCCGAACCGGTTCAATCAGTTCAAGCACGGGAATTTCTTCCACGCGCGAAATGGATTCATGTTTGGCAAGCTGTTCCAAAACACCCCGTTCGCCCTTCACGACCACGCAGTTCGTGATCCAATAGGGCGTGAACCCAACCACCGCACCGCTCTTTGTCAGAGACGCAAGCTCTGCGAGAAACGGACCTTGCGTCTCGCGGGCCACACGCTGAAGCTCTTCGACCACAACTTTGTGTCGATACTGGCGTGTCGCCTGCATCGCCCGCAATGTGTTGTCCAGTTCGCGTAGATCAACTCTGTCCCACAAGTAGAAAACGCCGTTCACGTCTTCCGTCGCGGGAACGCTGTTCCATTTCTCCGCAATATCTGTCGCCAATTCGCCGGACTGAGCCGGTCCTGCGACCAATAGGCAAAGCAGCAGAGGCACTAACCACATTGCTCGTTTCATTGCTTTTCTCCTGTTCCGTTGCTCGTCAGAGTATTCTGCCCTGAATTCTATTTGGAGGGTAGTTTCAATCCGTCCTGTAACAGCCGAAGCGTAGGCGCATCCCAGTAGCTCCGTGCTTCGAATGTCGATTCCATTTCATTGTAAACCCAACGCGGCGTCTCCCGCTGGGCCCGCTTGACCAGGGCCTGCTTGGACTGCGGCGCCACCAGATTCGCGGCAATCGCCTGCACCAGCGCGTCATCGCGATACGTGCGCAGGGCCAGCTCAACTAACTCCCGCTGATCACTCGAATCGCCCTGCGCTGCGGCCAGCCAGGCCCGGTGCACGGCCACGCGGCCGTCGCCCGGTTTCAGCAACTCCGCCTCAGCCAATTGCGCGGCGGCGTCTGCCCATCGGCCCGTCAAGAGCAACAGCCGGGCGTATTCAAGGCGAAGTCCGGCCATCCCGCTCCGTCGCAACAATGCCACCCGGTACATCGAATCTGCGCCGGTCGTATCGCCCGACCAAAACAGCGCCTCGGCGTAACCCTGCAGAGCGCCGTCATCCGTGCCCTGTTCGGACAGGACATCCCTGTAATTTACAACGGCTTCAGCAAACTTGCCACTGGAGACCTGCATTCCTGATAACTCCCGTTGCAAGTCCGTCCGTTCACTGCCGCTGGTCGCCGAAAGGCCCGCCGACAGCACCTCCCGGGCCGATGCAAAGTCTCCATCTGTAAACAGTTGCGCACTCGCCAGTTGGCTGTACGACCCCGCCTTGGCGGGGTAGCGCGCCGTCAGGTCTCGGGCGTAGCCAACTGCCAGACTGTCCTCGTCCGCAAGGGACGATACCTGCGAGAGGCACGCCAGCACGCTTTCGGAGTGGGGATCCCGCGCCTCGCCCTGCCGCGCATAGTCCAATGCACCCGCAAGATTGCCCAGCTCGACTTCATTGTTGGCCGCGTTCACGAACCCAACGGGGTAACAGGCCTCGAGGTTAGGTGCAGCCATGTAGTATTTGAGCAATTCAACCAGCGTCGGATCAAGGGCGAACAACCGTTCCTTGGTAATCTCCCGCGTGTCGAACTCGTTCCGCCGCGGCGAAAAAGTACGAGTTCATCCCCTCCGCGAAATACTCCCAGACGCTCGAACCCTGATAACGGCTGACGAAGATCTCCTCGCCTTGCGCATCCCGAGCGCTTGCTTCGCGATAAAGGTCGTTAATCTTCTGCTGATCTTCCGGCGGAAAAACGCCGTGGACCTGATGGGTCAGTTCATGCAGAACCGTGTTGTACTTGTTGTAAATCGAACGCTGAACGTCCTCGACGCCCGTTACCGTTGTGTAGCCTCCGCAGCCGCGCACGTCGTCCCAGAGCCGCGAGTCGTAACTGATCCGCTGATCGGCGATGGTCTCAAGCCCCGGAACTTCTGACAACTTCTCGTGCAGCGGCTTGATGTAGTGATGGCTTCCCGTCGCCACGAGCACCGGAACATAGGCCTTCCACGGCTCAACGGAAATCGCTACCTGCTTCTTGTGCGTTTCTGAGAGCGACTCCCAGTTCAGGATATACTGCTCAATCTGCGGCACCTGCGGAGTCGGCTTGGCATCAAACGCCTTCGCATCTGACGCGCGATAGACGTTTTCCCGCAGCCGCAGCTGTTCCAAACATTTTGCGATGCCGTTGTGGGCGCGTCCGTAATCGGGAACCAGTTTCAGCGCCTCGCTGAAATGAGTGGTTGCGCTTTCAAACTCACCGCGCATCCACTCCCGAGAGCCGTCCACAACACAGTCGCGGGCGCATTGGCCGCTGCCGTCGCACTTCAAATACGGAGACGCCCCTTCCAGTTCGCTGTAGTTCTTGCGGGAATACCCGTTACCGAGGAAGTAATGTGCCATGTCATGCAGCGGATTCCAACGCAGCGCCTCTTTCAACAGGTCTGTCGCTTCGCTTATCTCGCCCAACTCGATCTTGGTCAGTGCCATCTGGAAAATCACATCGTCAGACAGTTGATCCTGAGTCCATGCGCTTTCGAGAAGCTGTGCGGCCTCAGTGTACTTCTGCTGCTTGTGCAAGACCTTCGTCAGCCCAATCTTTGCCCGTCGCTGGATCATCGGATCGGCAGTCTCACGCGCTGCCCGAAAGAGCGAATCTGCCCGCGCGAAATCGAGGAGGGCCAATGCCAACTCCGCCTGCGGAATCTCCCGCTGCGAAGCTGTGTCGCCCCATGCCTTCAGGGACCCAAGGTCTTCAGTGAGCAGATACCAGCGCAGCAAGCTCCGTAGGCCTCGACATCGCCGCATGCTGCACGTTGAAGCTCCGGCAAGTCCTGCCGAGAATGCGTCAAACTGATACTCATTCAACGCCTTCAAATACTCGGCGAACAGGCCCCTTGTCTGCGGAGCAGAACCGTCAGGCTTCACAAACATCCGCACTGCCGCCGCACGTTCCACAAGCGTGCCATCGGCGAAGGCCGTGCCTGTGATCATTGCTACACAAATCAGCAGTCTAAGCCACATTCCGATCCTCCTTAATCCGGCCGTCTTCAACCGTGACGATCCGTTTGGCTATGCCCATGACTTTGGGGTCATGCGTCGAAAAAATAAATGTCGTCCCGTGTGCGCGGTTCATCTCAAGCATCAGCTCAAGCACGGCCATCCCCGTGTCGTGATCCAGGTTCGCCGTCGGCTCATCCGCGAGCACGAGCTGCGGATTGGTGATCAACGCCCGCGCCACTGCCACACGCTGCCGTTGACCGCCTGAAAGCTCGTCGGGCCGATGCCTCGCAAATTCGATCAATCCGACTTCTTCCACCAGCGCTGCCACCCGAGCTTCGATTTCAGGACGCGGCACGCGCTGCAGTTCGAGCGGCAGCCCGACATTCTCCAACACATTCAGCACCGGCAGCAGATTGAAGCTCTGAAAAATGAAACCAATCCTATCGCGCCGCAAAAGTGTCGTCTGTCGGTCGTCAAGCTGCGACGTGTCATATCCGCCAAACATCGTGACCTTGCCCGAAGTCGGCACATCGAGACACCCGATCATGTTGAGGAGCGTCGTTTTGCCGCTGCCAGACGGACCGACGATACAAAGAAACTCGCTCTTGCTTACCCGCAGCGTCACATCTACCAGCGCATGGACCGTGTGCGTGCCCAGCGAATAGTCCTTACAAATCTTGTCGGTGAGAATAATGTCTGACATGAGCAAGTTAGAAGTGAATCACGAACCGCACGTCACCGGCTTGATAGGCGGGCAGTACCGGAAGTTCGCTCGACGGCGACCCCGCAGCCACTGAGAAGCCGGCCGCGATGTCCACATTCTGATAGCCGATATAGCTGATCAACGGGTAGGCGTAAAGCGTTTGGTCGACAGGTTCGAGAACCACATTCCCGCCCAACGTCCACAGGTCGCGCCAATTGTAAACTCCGCTTGCCGAAATATACCACTGGTGTAACGATTGCGCAGGGCGAGACAGCACAAGGAACGACGCATAGTCAATGATCGCCAACGGATCAAATGCCTGATTGTGAATCGCATCTGCGCCGCGTCTAAAGCGTAGCAGGTACTCGGAATATTCGCTGCGATTGAGACCCCAGCCCGTGTAGTAGACTTCAGTATAAAAACTTGAATTCCCAAGCAGTTTGCTCGCGCCAAGCACCGCGCGTGGTTGGCCGTTCATGAAATGGCTGTAGGCGAGGTAATGCCGCAGCGTCTGAGTTTCGGGTATGTAATATGCAGCCTCGCCGTACACGACCAGCGGGCCTGAATCCCAGGAGAATGCGCCGCCGATGTTCGTTTCGCTGTCCAAACTTTGCATTACACTGGCGTATAAGTCCACCGTGCCAACGAGCTTGAACAAGCGCAGTCCGGCCATTCTACGTGAGTAATGCCGGGGATCGAGAAGGAGACTATCTTCGCCGCGATCCGGTGAATAAAATGCGCTTACCGAACACCACGGCAGGGTCGCGTCCACCCGTGCCAAATATACGCCTTCTAGATAGCGCGTCGGATCGAGCGGATTCGCTGCGCTTTGCAAATTATCCGTTGGAGTATAGGTCATGCCCGTTCCCCAGCGCGCCCGCTGCTTGCCCATCAAGAATGTCACTCGTGAAGAAGGATTCACGTAGCCGTACGCCTGGTCTAACACCCAATCGAACTGCTCGGCCGAGTCCGTCTGATGCGTAAACCTAAATCGAGGCTCGACGCGATACCCCGCGCGGCTCTCGTGCGCTCCCTTCACGAATACTCGCAGCTCATGTTGGTAGCTCTCGTGCCACTCTTCGTCGAAATTCGGCGCGGGGTACAGGCCCTCGCGAGCGATTCGCGTGAACATTATGCCGTTCTCAAGCCGGAATGTCGTGCGCGGCTGCGCAATCACAACTGCGCAGACGAGCAAACTACTTGCCGATGCGAGTCGGATCAAAGGTAGACTCCGGGATTGCGTCGCGCTCGTTCAGTGATAGAATCTCTACTTTCGTGTATGCTCCCGCCTCAAGGAAATCGTACATCGTCATTTTCGAGGGCCGTTCCCGGCCCGCAAAGAAGCCGGTCTCGTCGACGACTTCCTGCTTCAGCGCTTTGCCCGTCAAGCCGAAGAAGATTATCGTGTCAGGAATCGCCGACGCGCTGTCGATTCCGCATTCCATTTTGGCATACGCCACGCTCCGCGTCTTGGCTGTCAGTTCGACATGAAAATGCACTCGGCCGTTACGTTCGGTGCGCGTCAGCACCCGCGCCAGATAGTCGTCGGCAAGCGTCGAGTTCATCACGTCTTCATTCGAGAATACGCTGCCCATGAAACTCGCCTTGCGCGTGAGTTTGACGGGCCGGGAAACATCCGGCACGAAGAACCATAAGTTATCGCCATTTAGCAAAACCTGTTTGTCCCGTTCGCGCGCCGGATCGGTGACCGTCATTAACGATTTGTCTTCTCCCACGCCCAGAATCGTGTACGAGTAGTCGAGCGCATCTCGCCCGGGCCGTACCGTCGACATCTTAAGCGACATCTCATATGCCCCCGGAAACCGCGCGTCGTCCAGTCGCTGCAAGAGCGCCTGCGCAACCGAGTCCGCAGCCTCCTGTGCAAATACCGTGGATGCCATGCACACGACGAACAACATTAACAGAGTTCTCTGCATCTATCTCACTCCTTTTGCCAAGGCCGTCGTGACCGGCACGCGAGCCGCCCGTCTGCTCGGCAGGACGGAACCAGCCCATGCGCTCGCAATCGAAAGGCCCGCGCCGATCAGCCAATCGATGCCGCGTGATTGCGCGTAATAGTGATCTGCCAGCGGCATCGCGATCGCTTCAATCGCGTCCTTGGGCAGCGCGATGCCGTGCACGTTCATATACCAGGCAGCCAGCGCGCCAATCACCGATCCGAACGCTGTACCCAATACTCCGAGCGTGACTCCTTCGGCCAGGAACATCGTGCGCACTTGCCGCTTCTCCATTCCCAGCGCGCGCAAGGCGCCGATCTCCCCCGTGCGCTCAAAGACCGTCATCGTCATCGTATTCGATACGCCGAAAATCGCCAATGTCACAAGAATCATCCCGATGACACCGTACGACACAACGTCTGCCTTCACCGCCGCGACGATATCCCGCGCCACTTCGTACCACGTTTCGACGACGAGCTTTTCCGTCGTTATCGGCGCAATCGCCGCGACGATGTCATCTCGCACGCGCGGCACTACGCGCAGATTGTCCGTACGGATCACAATCTCGGTCACTTCGTCCTGCATGTCCAGCAATTCCGACACAAACGGCAGCGGCGCGTAAACCCGCTCCACGATCTGCGAGCCCAAACCCGGTGTCGAAGATTCCGACGACTTCCGCATCGACGAGATTGTTGGCGCGTTCCTTGGTCTGGGCAAAGAGCAGCAGCGAGGCGCCGACCTCTGCGTCGAGCAGCTCTGCGAGCTTATCGCCAATCAAAACGCCGCGCGTCGTATCCGTCAACATGCTGCCGTACTTCACGCCCTTGAGCACGATCCCTACGCGCTCTTCGGCGGACGGCTGGACTCCATAGAGCACGACCGGCGCGCGTTCACGACCATTCGAAAGCGTCGCCGCACTCAAGATTCGTGGACTGGCCGCGACGACACCCTCAACATCATCGACGGCCTTGCGGAGGTTGTCCGCATGCTGGATTGGAATGTCGAGCGGAAAACGCCGTTTCTCTTCGCTGTAGCCGGGCGCATGTATCTGCACGTGGCCCGTCCGCAAATCGACCGTCTTCTCGATCGTGATCAGATAAAAGCCGCGCAGCACGCCGATCAGGAGAATCAACATCCCCGTGTTCACACCGAGCGCGAGCACGTTTAGCAGCGTGCGTCTCCGCTGTTTGAAGACGTTCCGGAGGCCGATTCTAAACCACAGCAGGTTCATCCGAGCTCCCGGAGAATATCCACAGGCTGTTTGCGCGATGCCCAAAACGCCGGATAGAGCGATGAGAACACAGAGATCAACATCCCCAGTAGTGCGATCTTGAGTGTCGTTGCCGGAACGTACTTCAGCCACACCAAACTGTCAATCCCCTCAAGACCCTGCATCGCTTCGCCCAAGTCCACGGGATTGGCCTGAAAATAGAATGTGATCGGCAAGGACAACACGAGGCCCGCGATTGTTCCAATGAGGCCCAGCACGAACCCCTGAAACAGAACGATGCGAATAAGCTGACGCGGCAGCAAACCAATCGCGCGCAGTGTTCCGAACTCGCGCAGCCGCTCCAGAATGCTGATCAGAAACGTGTTGATCATCCCGAGAGCCGCGACGGTCAGAATAATGATCGTGATAACCCATATCCCGATCTCGGCAACATCGAGAATCTGAATCAGTGCCGCTTGATCTTCCTTCCACGACGTGACCTGATACTCGCCGCCAAATCGCGCGCGCAATCGGAAGCACCTCTTCCAGCTTGTCATGGGCAGTAAGTTCGAGTGTCGCCGAAGTCACACGCCCCTCGAGCGCGAGGCTTCTGCAATGTGCCGAGCTCGGCCAACAGCAGTGTTGCGTCTTCGTCTTCATTGAGACTCCTGAAGACGCCGCGAACAACTGGTTCAACCGCCGACATTCCGCCATAGACGTCACTCGTCAGCAGTATGATTTTCTCTCCGGCGCGAATATTCAAGAGTTCTGCCGCATTGTTGCCCAGCATCACCTGATTCGGGCCGTCCAGAAACGCGCCATCAACGACCGACCGTTCAAGACGGCCCCAAATCGCGCGCGCCGCGTCCGGAGTCGTGCCCGCAAGCTGCATTTCGAGTGTACGCTCCGGCGAATTCACCAGCGCGCCGAAGCGCAGCATTGGGCGAACCGAACGCACAAACGGCAGCCGCGCCAGCGAATCGGCAAGCGCGGCATTCCACCGCAGATTCGGTTCCAGCGGGAGCAGATCAATCTTGGCATCATAACCGCGGGCCGCGATGCGCAGATGACCGGATTCGCGCACAGTTTGCTTCTGAATCTTGTCGCGAAAACCGTCTACGTAGCTCGCTCCGAATTGCAGAAGCAGCACGGAAACCGCGACCACCGAAATCACGGCCAGCGAACGCTTCTTCATGCGCAGCAAGTCCCGCAGCGCCATTCGGAGCAGCATCTCCTTACTCCGTCGGCTTGACGCGGTACAATCGATAGGGAGGCCGAGCATACGCAAGACTCGCCATGACATCGAGGTCACTCCGAAGAGAGTGCTCAAACCGGAGGGCGTGGCGTTCATCAAGCAAGATGTGCGTGCAATGATACTTCTGCAAGAGTTCCCACCGTTCGACGGATTCCAACGGTCCATAGAAGAAGCGATTAGCGTCCGCTCGCCTGATGACAACTTCTTCGGCGATCAGCGGATCGCCCTTCGCTTGCGCAACCAGCCGCGCTTTCGACACAGCCGGGATGCGCCAGCCCACCGTGTCTTCCACCATCACCACCGAGTGTTCATCAAGGTAATCACGTGTGAAACGAATGTCTTCCCACGGTTCGAGCAGATCGCCTTTGGTTTCACGATAATGCTCGACCGCCGGAGTCCACTGTATGACGAGTTTTCGCGCGCGATAGTAGCCGCCCACGCCCAATACCGCCAGAATCAAAAAGACAACTACACCCGTTTGGAGCAAGGGACGATTCCAGACCCCCCGGCGAAAGACACCGCTCTCGAAGAAGAACAAACCAAGGCAGAGATGTGAAAAGAGTGAACCATAGAAAATAAACCGGCTGCCGATTTGAATGTCGAGCGTCCAGCTCGCTGCGTAGACGAAGATTGAACAGCCCAGCGCGACGACCAGTTCCGGATAACGTTTCCGCAGCGCGAAATACGCGGCAACCGGAATTCCCAGTAAAGCCGGTCCGACTTTAGTTAACTGATCGTCAAACAGCCGCACTTTGTACCACGCCTCCGTCGAACCGCGAAACAAGAGTGTGGGATAGTCAAAGTAAGGCCACAGAAAGGCCGCGCCGAGCGACAACAGGGGCACAAGCTGCAGGGCAATGGCCGTTCGCCAACTCGCGCGGACGACCGCCCACGCGAAAGCCGCGACAAACAGGAGCAGCGCGGTGATTGGATGCGTCAGAAACGCAAGCACGGCAAGCGCAGCGTAGGCGATCAAACCGCCGCGCGAACCCTGGGTCAGATAGCGGTCGAGCTCCGCCAGCCCATGAAAACAAATGCCGTATGTGAGCGCACCCACATACGGCAATGTTGCAAAAAAGAACTCGAAATGGTAGCTATTCGCCTCGCCGTAACCGTGTCCCCAGCCGAGCAGCATGACCGGAATACACCAGAGCACGGCGCGAGGGCCCGGTGTCAGCGTGCGAATCACGCGCGCGATCCCGGTCACGAAGAGCATCAAACTAAAAACGCCCGCCATCCCAACCGTCGTGAATAGCTCAAGAGCGAAAAGTCGGTCCACTACTCCGGCGACGATCGTATACGGTGTGAAGCGCGGTGACGTGTCACCGGGAAGATCAAGCAGCGGGTTGCGCGGATCGAGCGGCGAGTCCGAAATGGCTTGAATCGCGGCCGCGGTCTCCCAAATATCCGCCTGTTCGCCCCACGGCGGAACAATCATATATCCCACGGCGATCAGCATCGCCGCGCCGAACAACGCACGCAGCCAGAGCGCGGCTCGCATCACGTATGGTTAGGCCGTCGCGGCCGACTGACGACCCGCCTCCATTGCGCGAGGTGACTTCGCAAACAGCGGCGACCGCGAAAGCCCCCACTGCGCGAGTTTGTACTTCAGCATCACTTGCAGCGTCTGCAGACCATACTTCGTGCTGCGCCGGAAATTGATCGACGACGCTTCGTCAAAATAGCGCGTCGGAATCGGCACGTCGCCGATCCGGAAACCGTGATAGACGGATTGCGCAAGGAACTCCGAGTCAAACACGAAGTCGTCCGAGTTTGCATGATAGTTAATTGTCTCGATCACTTCCCGCGCGTACGCCCGGAAGCCGGTGTGCAGATCGCCCGCGTTTTGGCCAAGCATCACATTCTCGAAGACCGTCAACGCGCGATTTGAGATGTACTTGTAAATCGGCATGCCGCCCTCGAGCGTTTCCCGGCGCGAACGAATGCGCGAGCCAAGAATCACATCCACCGTGCCCGTCCGCAGCAGGCTCACCACCGCCGGAGTGATTCGACCGTCATATTGATAATCCGGATGAATCATCACGACTACGTCCGCGCCCGACTTCAGCGCCGCGTCATAGCACGTCTTCTGATTGCCGCCGTAACCTTTGTTCTTCTCGTGAGCGATGACAGTGATCCCAAGCGATTTGGCAACTTCGACGGTGCGATCTTTTGAACAGTCGTCGACCAGAATGAACTCATGCACCGTGCCCGCCGGTATTGAATTCAGCGTTCGCTCAATCGTGAGCTCCGCGTTGTACGCGGGCATGACGCACACAACCTTCTTGATTTCGCGTTCGGGGCGCTCCCGAAATTCATCTAACCGGACAAATCCCATGAGGTGCTATGAGTTGATGTTCGCCGTCAAAATTCTACCGGGCCGCGTCGCCGGACGCTGCCGAATCGTATCAGGATCATAGATGCAGAGCGCGATTCTCGGTCGCCGCCAAACACGCCTCTTTCAGCGCTTCTGTAAACGTGGGATGAGCATGCGAGATCCGCGCAATGTCCTCCGCACTGGCGCGATACTCCAGCGCGACGACCGCCTCCGCGATCATGTCCGCCGCCCGCGCGCCAAACATGTGCACGCCCAGGATCTCATCCGTGTCCTTGTCCGCTAACACCTTCACTACGCCTTCACTCTCGTTTGCGGCACGGGCCCGGCCCAGGGCGCGATAGGGAAAACTTCCGACTTTGTAGGCACGGTTCGATTGCTTCAGCTCTTCTTCAGTGTAACCCACACCCGCGACCTCAGGCCACGTGTAGACTACCCACGGAATTGCGCGGTAGTTGATGTGTGGCTTCTGTCCGGCCAAACGCTCTACAACGAACACGCCTTCTTCTTCCGCCTTGTGAGCAAGCATCGCGCCGCCGATGACGTCGCCAATTGCGTAAATGCCCGGATGCGCAGTTTCCAAATGCTCATTGACCTTGATGAAGCCGCGCGGGTCGGTCGAGACCTTGACATTCTCAAGCCCAAGGTTGTCCGTATATGGCCTGCGTCCCACCGCCATCATGCAGTAGTCGCCGGACAGTTCGACGTCCTCGCCGCCCGGAGCAGTCGCCACGACTTTGACCTTCTTGCCCTTCGTGTCAACGGCCTTGACCTTGTGCCCGAGATACAGTTCTATGCCCAGCGCCTTGAGCGACTTGCCAAGCTCTTTGCCCATTGTCGCGTCCATCGTCGGAATCGCGGAATTCAAATACTCGACGATCCGCACCTTTGTACCGAGCCGCGCATAGACCGAACCGAGTTCACAGCCGATTACCCCCGCGCCAATGATCACGAGCTCTTTCGGCACGCTTTTCAACGCCAGCGCTTCCGTCGAACTGATTAACTTCACTTTGTCGATTTTCGCAAACGGCAGGTCGGCGGGCTTGGAACCGGTCGCGATAATCACGCTCGTTGAGGTTATCTCTGTGCTCTTGCCGTCCGCCCCTACGATTCGAATCGCCTCCGATCCAAGCAGGGTCGCGTGGCCCGCGTGCACGTCAATCTTGTTCTTCTTCATCAGGAACGCGATGCCCTTGACGTTATCGTCGACAACCTTGTCCTTCCGGCCGCGCATAATCTCCCAATCAAGCTTCAGCGCGCCGGTACCGATGCCGTGTTCGCCGAAGTGCTTCGCCGCTTGCAGATAATGTTCTGATGAGTCCAGCAACGCCTTTGACGGAATACAGCCGACATTCAGACACGTGCCGCCGAGCGTCGGATAGCGCTCGATAATCGCAACTTTCATTTTGAGCTGTGCCGCGCGAATCGCAGCAACATAGCCGCCGGGTCCTGACCCGATGACCGCAAGATCGTATTTCATTGTTACGTTACTATGTGTGGGCGTCTAAACCTGCAAAAGCAGACGCACCGGATTTTCCAGATATTCTTTCACCCGCACCAGAAATCCGACTGACTCGCGTCCGTCGATGATGCGATGATCATAGCTCATGGCCACGTACATCATGGGCCGAATTACGACCTGGCCGTTGACCGCGATGGGCCGCTCCTCGATCTTGTGCATGCCCAGGATCGCGCTCTGCGGCGGGTTCAATATCGGCGTCGACATCAGCGAGCCGAATACGCCGCCGTTCGAAATCGTGTATGTGCCGCCCGTCATTTCGTCAATCGTCAATTGATTGTTGCGGGCGCGAGCGGCCAGCCGCTCGATTTCCATTTCAACTTGAGCAAGCGTCATGCTTTCCGCGTTGCGCAAAACCGGAACAACCAGCCCCTTCGGAGCCTGCACTGCGATACCCATGTCGACGTAGTCGTGGTAGACCACCTCGTCACCTTCAATCGACGCGTTGACCGCCGGGAAATATTTCAGCGATTCCGTGACGGCCTTCGTGAAGAACGACATGAAGCCCAAACGAACGCTGTGCTGCTGCTCGAACTTGTCCTTGTACTCTTTGCGAACCTGCATCAGGTTCGACATGTCAATCTCGTTGAACGTCGTGAGCATCGCAGTGGTCTGCCGCACCGAAACCAACCGCTCGGCAACCTTCAACCGTAGCGGCGACATCTTTTCGCGCCGCTCGATGCGCTCGCCCGTGTAGGCAACCTTAGCGACTTGCGGCGGCATGTGCGCGGGAGCGGCCTTGATCTGAGCGACCGGACCGTTTGCGAGAGCCGCTGCCGGAACAGGCGCAGGAGCAATTGCAGCAACTTGCGGCGTGTTCGCGGCCTTGAGCGCACCTTCCTTGGTCACGCGCCCGCCTTTACCACTGCCTTTCGCGACGTCGGACGTTGAGCGGCCAGCTTCGCGCAATATCTTGTCCGCAGCAGGCGACGCTATCTTCTGCGCCGTCGCCGTGACCACCGCTGATGCCGCGCCCTTTTGCTCGGCTTTCGCCGGCGAGGGTTCAACTTTCGCCGGTGGGACCGTCCCGGCGGATGCTGCCGTGTCAATTGTGCACGCCAAGGCGCCGACCTTCACCGTCGTTCCCGCAGGAATCAGAATCTTGAGCACGCCGCTGCTTTCCGCAGATACGGAAAGTGTCGCCTTCTCCGACTCGATCTCAAACAACTCGTCATTCATGTTCACAAAGTCGCCATCAGCACGCAGCCAATTTGAAATTGTGACTTCACTAACCGATTCGCCCGGACTCGGGACCTTCACTTCAAGCATGTATCAATCGCCCAGTTACTCCCGGCGAACCTAAGCGCTCGTCCGGGATATGATTAGAATTCAAAAACCTTATTCACCAGATTCATCAGCTCCTGATCGTGCAGTGCCGGGAAGCCGACTGACGGTGTGCAGAACTCGGGCCGCGAAATGACGCGAAGGGTCGCAAGGTCAAACTTGCGATTCAGAAACGGCCAACAACCCTGATTCTCCGGCTCTTCCTGTGCCCATACGAGTTCGGCTTTCGGATAGCGCGCCAGCGCCGCTTCAAGCTGCGGCGTCGGCAGCGGATAGATCTGCTCAAGCCGGATGAGGGCCACGTCCTTGCGGTCGGCATCGCGTTGCTTCTTCACGAGATCATAGTAGAATTTGCCCATACACAACACCACGCGCCTGACCTGCTTTGGAGTAGTCCAGGCGTCATCCAGCACTTCCTGATAGCTCTTCTCCGGACCGAATTCCTCAATCGGACTCACGCATAGCGGATGGCGGAGCGGACTTTTCGGCGTGAGCACCACAAGCGGTGTACGGAAGGGGCGATGCAACTGGCGACGCAAGACGTGGAAGAAATTCGCCGGTGATGTCCCTGCGACGACCTGCATATTCCCCGCCGCGCATAATTCGAGAAAACGCTCCACGCGGCACGACGTGTGCTCAGGCCCCTGTCCCTCCGAACCATGCGGCAGCAGCAACACAAGACCGTTCGCGCGGCGCCACTTCTGCTCCGCACCCGCAAGAAATTGATCAACGATGATCTGCGCGCCATTGTAGAAGTCACCAAACTGACCTTCCCACAGCACCAGCGCGCGCGGAGTCGACATCGCATAGCCGTACTCATAGCCCATCACGCCGTACTCGGAGAGTATCGAGTTGTATATTTCGACCGGCGCCTGTTTCTTGCTGATATTCTGCAGCGGATAATACTCTTCGTCGGAATCCTCCACGCGCACCATCGCATGACGGTGCGAGAACGTCCCGCGCTTGGAGTCCTGTCCGGAGAGCCGCACAACGTATCCTTCTTCCGCCAGCGTCGCGTAAGCAAGCTGTTCGCCCATCGCCCAGTCGAAACGGCCATCCGTGATCATCTTGCGGCGATCCGCGAAAATGCGCTCGACTTTGTTGATGAACTTCTTGTCTTCGGGCAATCTCGTGATCGCCTGCGCGATGCGCTTCAAGTCTTTCAGTTCAACTCCCGTAACGGGCGACTTCAGGAAGTCATCCACGGCGGAAAAGCGCAGCCCTTCCCAGCGGTCTTTCATCGAGCTCGGTGCCATTGTCTCAGACACTTCTTTAGCCGACTTGAAGTCCGCTTCCAAACGCGCACGGAATGCCTTCTCTATTTCCTTCGATTCGTCCGCCGGGAAGCTGCCTTCATCGGCGAGCTTCTGCGCGTAAATCTGCATCGGGTCGGCGTGCAGCGCAATCGCTTTATACAGCACCGGCTGCGTGAACCGCGGTTCGTCGCCTTCGTTGTGGCCGTGCTTGCGGTAGCCCAGAATGTCAATAAACACGTCCCGCTGGAACTCCTGCCGGAATTCGAGCGCCAATTCTATCGTGTAGATTACGGCTTCAACGTCGTCGCCATTAACATGGAAGACCGGTGACAACGTGGTCTTCGCGACGTCCGTGCAATACGTGCTCGAACGCGCCTCAATGTAATTCGTTGTGAAGCCGACCTGATTGTTCAGCACGATGTGCACGCTCCCGCCCGTCTTGTAGGCATCGACCTGCGACATCTGTAAGAGTTCGTAGACGATTCCCTGTCCCGCAATTGCCGAATCGCCGTGCACCAGAATCGGCAGCACCTTGCGGTAATCACGGTGGTGCCGGGTATCACCTTTCGCGCGGCAGACTCCCGCAACGATCGGATTGATCGCTTCGAGATGTGACGGGTTCGGCATGACGGTCAGATGCACCGGCAGCCCGGCGCGGGTCTGTTTATCCACCGAATGTCCGAGGTGGTATTTCACGTCGCCGGAAAACGGCGCATCGTTGTATTGCTTGCCCTCAAACTCGTTGAAGATGTGTCGATAATCCTTGTCCAGCACGTTGGTCAGGATATTTAACCTGCCGCGGTGCGCCATGCCGATCACGAAGTCGCGAATCCCCAATTGCGCGCCGTGCTCGACAAGTGCGTCCATCGCCGGCACAAACGTCTCCAACCCTTCAAGAGAGAACCGCTTCTGCCCCACAAACCGCTGATGCAGGAACTTCTCCAGAATAACGGCCTGCGTCAGCTTGGTCAGTGTGTGGCGTTTCGCCTCGTACGTGAAATGCCGGCGGTTGCGGCTGCTCTCCATGCGCTCTTGCATCCACTCCAACACCTTGGGGTCGCGCATGAATATCCACTCGACCCCTACCGAGTGGCAATACGTTTCGTCGAGCAATTGAATAATCTCGCGCAGCGTCGCGGGACCAATACCAACACGCGACCCCGCTTGAAAGACCTGATCGAGGTCTTTCTCGGAGAGATCAAAATTCTCCAACGTTAACTTGCCGCCGTAATCACGCCGCTTGCGCACCGGATTCGTCTTCGTGAACAGGTGACCGCGCTGCCGATACGCTTCGATCAGCTTGATAACTTTGAACTCCTTCTCAAACTCCTCGGGAGTCTGCTGTGGTAGCGCGCCGTTCAATGACTGCGCGAACTCAAAGCCCTCGAAAAAACGCCGCCAACCGGCATCCAGCGCATCAGGCTGCTGACGATACTTCTCATAGATGTCGTCTATCACGCCCGGATCTGCATTCACCAAGAAAGAAAGGTCTGCCATGTCGTTACGTGTGTTGTGCAATTCGGCAACGGTGCATTCACACCTGCTATGCCTTCAAATTACCAATATATCCAGAATTTAGAATTTACGGATATTCCTGTCCATTCTCAAGTCAGGAGTCGTTTGAACGCGCTATGGCCGCCTTCCCGCCGTGGCTTGCCTTTCCCCCTTGATTTCCCCATCTTGAGAGCGCCCACCTAACGATTTTTCAACACTTTTCATAAGGAGTGCCGCTCATGCAGACCTATTCGACCGCGCCCAAACCAAGCCAAACCCTCTGGATCCTCGGCGGGATTATCGGGATCTTCCTGCTCTTCCGCTGCTTCACGGTTATCCCGGCCGGACACGTTGGTGTCGTGGATTTCTTCGGTGATGTGTCCAGTGCAACCTTGAAACCGGGTGTCAATGTCCGCAATCCACTGGCTTCTATTCACAAGTTTTCGGTTAAGACCCAGGAAGTGAAAGAAGTCATGGTTGTTCCTTCCAAAGAGGGGCTATCCGTTCAGCTTGAGGTTTCAGTGCTCTACCACTTAAACCCGGAAACCGCCGCCGAAGTGTACAAGACGATTGGTCCCGACTACAAAGGAATTATCCTTGAACCGAACTTCCGCTCCATAGCCCGAGGCGTGACTGCCGGCTACGAGGCCCGCGCACTCTATACGTCTGAACGAGAGGTGTTGGCCCATCAGATCCGGGATGAACTGGCCAAAACGGTCGAACCGCGCGGTATCAGCATTGAAGCTACCCCCCTCCGGCAGGTTGTGCTGCCGCCAAACCTGACCGGATCAATCGAGCAGAAGCTGCAATCCGAACAGGAATCTCAGCGCATGGAGTTCATTCTGACCAAAGAGTCCCAAGAGGCTGAGCGCAAGCGGATCGAGGCGCAGGGTATCGCGGACTTCCAAAAAATTGTTTCTTTAGGACTAAGCGACCAATTCTTGCGCTGGAAAGGCATAGAAGCCACAGAGAAGCTCGCGGGATCACCTAACGCCAAAGTCGTGGTTGTCGGCTCCGGCAAGGACGGACTCCCCATTATCTTAGGCAATCAATAGGCCAGTCGCAAGTCATTTCGTTAAAATACGAAATAGGAGAGGAGGCGGTCTATTCGCCTCCTTTTTTTTGCGGACCTTTCTATCTGACAATTGACTGAGCTCTGTCTATTAATTAGAGGAATATTATATCCTGTTAATTCACGAGCCCCACATTCAATATCTAATTTTATTATAAACAAATTCTTGTGTCCTGCACAAAGACAGCCACAATTTCACAAACATTTCCGATTCCCCTTGACTATTCGTGTCTTCAGTGATTCCTTATTGCAACACACCGCCCTGAGGGGGAATGCCATGGAAATCTGCCTTAAGCCAGTCCTGCGAAACGTCGCGAATAGGTTCGTCATACCGATTCTCCTGACCATGGGAGCTTCCGTCGTGCGTGGCCAAACCCTTGATCTCGCGCTGGACAACGTCAACTTCACAAACGATGCAACCGTTGCCCTGTCATGCTTTGACACGGAGATGCAGCAGGCTAATGCGTTTACGACTAATCTGTTTGGCAACCAAATCGGTGTCTGGACCTTTGCCGACGCGCGCTGCTCCGTCGATGACTGTTGCTGGCCCACGGCATTTTTCGGTGACGCGATCTGCCGCGGACACGCACAAGCCGGCGGCTCCGTCTACGGCAACGGCTTCCAATCCCAAGAGGTCCGCATCAGGTACTTCATGCACGGCTCGGGCAATGGCAAGGATAGCCCGAACGGCTACTTCTTGACGGCCAACGGCAACCTCACGTTCTCGATTACGGTGATTGTCCAAGGCGCGCCCCCCGGATTTCCGCTGGACCTCTATGGGGCGTGGCGGCATTTCGGCGGAATCCGAGGAATCGATGCCGGCGATGCCGCCCTGACGACGGCGCAACTCAACATTGGGCCGTGGGGCGAAGTGCTGACGAACCGCTTCAACTTCGACTCGAGTATCATCCCCGGCTTCAATCGCCAGCGTGCGGACCTTCCCGGTGTCACGGTCTTTAACGGCGACACGCTGTCGATTTCTGTCACCGCCATAGGCAATTCCACAACGGCAAATCCCAATCCCGGTCACCCGTGCGCAAATGAAGACTTTGCCGATTTCATCCAAACAGGAGAAGTCGTTCTGAGAATTGGCGCCCAACCGGTGCTCTCAGAACCGGACTCTCTCATCGCCGGTGCCCAATACCTCGAATTCTCGGTCGACATTGGTTCCGACGCAGAAAAGAGCGACCCGCAGGCCGATGGAGACGAAGTCTTTGATCCCGGCGACGCCTATATCTCGACACAAGTTCCCCTGCCCCTGTGTGGAGCTGATGGCTCGCGTGATGACCAGTTCTATCAAGCGTTCGATTGCTTCCCGAATGCCCCCGATTGCTCAATCCCGGCATTAACTCGCGCTCCGGTTGGATCGGGCTATCCCATTGATTCGGTTCGCTCCTCGTTCGGGGACATGGACGGCCTCGATAATCTCGATGTGCAGCTCGAACAGTTTCAATACGGTCCCGGCTTCCCCGGCATTGGCTACTTTCTCTCTACCTGCATTACCCGCGCAGAGTATATCTACATTTCCTACGAAGACGATTCGCCGAATCTGTTCACGGATTCGCTGACTCCCTCTGTGCCCGTGAATAGCCAGCCGCTCTATATGCCGCAGACCTACTCGACTGAGCTATTCGGGCTGGCGATGTGGGGACTCGGAACCTATCCCAAATCTCCCGCGCTGATTTGGAATTACGTCAGCGAGTCACAACTGCATGTCAATCTCGCGCCCGATCCCGGACCCGAAGGAAACGATGATGACGTGGATGCCATCGACATTCGTGACAATACCTGTTCTGAATGGTACTTCCCGGTCGATCATGAGGCCGGAGGCTGTGTGGCAGGACTAAACCCCGGCGCAATCTATCGCGCCGACAATGCCGGGCCGGTGCTCATCGTGGATCCGCAACTTCACCTCGGCCTGCCACCGGGTACCGATGTCCAGGACTTCGAATTCGCCTGGATGGATGACTTCCTCCCCCCCAATGCCTTCACGACATTGGCGCTATTCTTCACCGTGGACGAAGATGATCCCGGCACTCCCGACAACGAATCCGGTTTTCTCAACCCAGCGATGATCTACTGGTCGATTCTCGACGGAGCGCCGCCGCTGCCCGTCTTGAACGGTCCGCTCGAGAATCCCATCGACGGTCTCGCTGCGTGGGCCGTGCCCCTTATGACCGCAAACATCAACCCCGGTTGCACGCGTGACTACGACCTGTTGTTGGCAGGCCAGACAATTCACCACCTCAATTCGCTCGACTTCAACGACGACTGCGCACTCTCGCCGCTGCCGGATCACATCGCGCGCGTCACGGTCCCCTATGCAGGCGACTGGAGCTTCAACCTGTGCCGCACGCAATACAACTATGACCTCCGTCTGTATCTGATGGACAACTGCTGCGGCGGAAATCAGCTCGCCTTCAATGACGACTATTGCGGTGCCCTGCCTTCGATTTGTGTCTATCTCCAGCCCGGCGACTACTATTTAATCATTGAAGGCCCGCCGGGAACGCCTTACCAACTGAGCGCGGGCCCTGTGGCACCTCCCCGGGAAACTGCTCATATTATGAGGCGGTTGAGGTTATCGACATGTCCCATTTCAATGGCGGCGATCCGAACGGCGGATGCGACCTCGCATTCCAGGGTTACCCCGCCACATTCTCGCCGGCGTTCTGCGGCGGCACACACTGCGGCGGACTCTTCAGGCTCACGGATATCAACGGAGTCACCTTTGCCGACACCGACTGGTGGAACATCCCCCTTGCCGGATTCAACCAGTACCAGATTTGCACCATCGGCGATGTTGATCTGCATTTGACGCTCTACGAGTTCCCCTTTGGGCCGTGTACAGGCAACACGATCATCACGAATTACGGCCACTACGGCGCAAGTCAACAGCTCTGTGTTACGGATACTTCGTTGGGCAATTTCTATCTACGCGTGACTCCCGTGGACATAACGCAATTGCAGGATAGCGTGCTCTATGACTACGAGGTCTTCGTTGAGTGCACACCGGTGCCCTGCCTGCCTGCGCAGAACCTCGTCGTTGCGCCGGTCACTGGCGTACCAAATGCGTTCCAGCTGCAATTCGTCGCGCCGCAGCCCGGCATTTACACGGTCTACAAGACCACCGATCCTAATCAGGTCGGACAGCCCCCCGCCGCAGGCTGGACTTCGCTAATCGATTACACGGCGGCCGTGTCCAGTGTTGTCGACATCTACCTGACCGATCAATTCGATGCGTATGCCGTCTATGTGGTCGTGCACACCTGTCAGTAAGTGAGAGTTCGGGGGCCAAGAGAAGAAACAGGCGGGCTTATGGCCCGCCTGCTTTCATTTAAATGATTGCGATTCGCTATGCGAACCGGCGATCCGCCGCGTATTTCCCGCCTCCTATGAACATCAGGAAGAGGGTGCACGCGAAGTACATCGCCGCGAGTTCCCACTCGCCGAACTCCTGCCCCATGTGTCTGAAGAGCGCCGTGCCCATCGTGAACGCGACAAAGAACCCCCAAATCCGCGTCCCCAAACCCAGAGCGATGCAGATCCCGCCGCCAAATTCGCTGATCGCTGCGGCCCACGCGAAGCCATCGGGGTAGGGGAAGCCCAGCTTGGCCACACCCTCGATGAACTTCTCCGAAGGCGGCAGCTTGTGAACACCATGACCGAAGGCCAGCCCCAGCCCCGCAACCAACCGCATCACTAACAAACCGAAATTTGCGGCGTCCGATTTCAGGTCCTCGCCGCCAAATAGTAACTTTCTCACTTGCCCTCTCCCGCCGTTTGTCTTTCCTGTCTCTAATCCTTAGATTGAGTGACAGGAAATATACGGATTTCCACTAATGAAAACACTCGGTCTCATCGGCGGCACAACGTGGCATTCCACGGTCGACTACTACAGACTAATCAACCAGAGGGTCAGCCAACGGCTGGGCGGTCTGCATTCGGCGCGCCTGATCCTCCATTCGATGAACTTCCACGAGTTCTTCACGGATAATCAGACCAACGGCTGGGAAAGCACGGGCCGTTATCTCAGTGCCATCGCCCAACGCCTTGAAGCGGCCGGAGCCGAGGGCCTGATCCTCTGCGCCAACACACCCCACATGGTTGCCCCTGCCGTGCGGGATGCCATTGGTATCCCGCTGATTCACATTGTCGAGGCCACCGCACGCGAAATCGCCAAGCGGCAACAGACACGCGTGGGTCTGCTTGGCACCGTGTTCACAATGGAGCAGCCGTTCTATCGTGATATTCTTGCTCAACATGGGATCGACATCCTCGTCCCGGAGAAACCTGTGCGCGATTGGATTCACTCGACCGTCGTCGACGAGTTCGGCAAAGGTATCTTCAAAGACGAAACGCGCCAGGAGTACCTGCGCATCATGGCGGAATTGAAATCGCGGGGCGCGCAGGGGGTCGTGCTCGGCTGCACGGAAATCCCCATGCTCGTCAATCCCTCTGAGTGCCCCATACCCGCCTACGACACGACAGACATCCACGTCACCGCCGCCGTGGAGTGGATGCTGAACTGAGTGCAGGCGCGATTCCGACAAAAAGCAAAGGGCCGGTCAATTGACCAGCCCTTTCGCACGTATTCGCACCGCTGCGTTAGCTCTTCTGCAACAGCTCAATCGACTTCTTGGGATTCATCAACTTCACCGTGCGGTCTCCCGCCTTGCGCTCTTCCGCGCCGTTGATGATCAAGTCGCGCAGTTGCTTCGTCGTCAGGTCAGGCTTCATCGCCAGGAGCTTGCCCGCCAAATTCAATACCTGCGGAGAACTCATCGACGTGCCGTTCAGCTTCATCTCCGTGCCCCCGGGAACATAGCTCAACACCTCAAAGCCGTTGCCATAGATGTCCACCTTGCCGAAGCTCGTGAAGCTCGTCTCTTCGCCCGCCTGATCCACCGCTCCGATCGAAATGATGTTCGGCAGATCATAGCTCGACGGATAGAACTCCGCAAAGGCGTTGTCGAGGTTCGAATTTCCCGCGCTCGTGATAAACAGAATCCCCGGCGCATTCTCAATCGCGCTCTTAAACGCTGTGTCGCCGATCGTGTAGATCGTGCGCGCCAGAGCCTTGCGCTCTTCCGGCGTGCCGCCCGCATTGTTGGCCTCGAGTGCGTCTTCAATCGAACGCAGCGAACCGCCCCAACTCATGTTGACTGCGCGTACGCCGTTCTTCTTGAAATAGTCAATCGTCTCGACCAGCGCGTTGGCATCCTTCGTGGCCTGCTCAATCGTCGGCAGCTCGGGAATCAGATGGTAGTCGAACGTAATACGCGCGCCAACTATTCGGGCGAAGGGATTGCCCGCCGCAGCGATGCCCGCGACGTGCGTCCCATGACAGTAGTTGCCGTACAGCCCGATCATCTCAATAAATGGCTGAACGTCTTCCTGCTTCAGGCTCGCGATGTGCTTCTTCACTTCGGTCGCCTCGTCGCTTTCAATCGCCGAACCTACGTCGCCCATTCCCTTCATCCAGCGGCGCATCTGCGCTTCGTCACCCAACTTCGCGCCTTCAATCGGATAGAGCAGCGAGGTTTCCTTGTTCGAATGCAGGTCCCACGCGATGCCGTGAACGTCATCCACGAAACCGTTCTTGTCGTCGTCGATGCCGTTGTCAGGCTTCTCCTTCGTGTTCGTCCACATCTGCTTCTTCGGCGCAAAGATATTCCAGTCCACGCCAGAATCCCAGACCGCCAAAACCGCCGGCTTGTACTTCTCGCCCGGTTCGAGATCGACGTTGCGCTCGGCCCAGATGTCTTCCTTCACGACCTGATTCGCATTGATGTAATCCGTCAGCGCCGCAATGAAGATCTCCTTCTTTGGAATGTAATAGCGCAGCGCAAAAAACGGCGACAGCAGCGATGTCGCGTTGTCCTGACTCATTTCACCATTTGACTTGTCAAGTGTCGGCTGCAGACTGGCTTCAAGTCCGCCGATCATCACGGCTTCCGAGGCCATCTCCGCGCCGCCCTTTTGCCCCTTGACGTTCGCTTCAACGACGTCATACGGCATATTGGCCAGCATCGCGCGAACTTCCGCGTCGAGATTCTTGTCGTAATTCTCCTGGCCCTTCAACTGTGTCTTGGCAATCGCGCGTCCAATCATGGCCGTCGTGTGTCGCGCCGCTTCCTTGTCTTCAAGTTCAATGCGCAGATTCACAAGCTCCAAATAGCGCTGCCAATCCCCTTCAATCATCGCAATCGTCCCGAGATTCGCGTACATCCCCTGCAGCGTCGACTTGTCCGAAATCTCATACTTCTCGAGATCCGACAGAATGTCGCGCTTTACTTCCGACGCCAGCATCTTGATCGCCGCGTCATCCTTCAGAAAGTCCACAATCTTCTGATCAATCTTGTATGTGTAGCGCGGCAAGTCGTCGAGCTTCTCGATCTTGATCTTGTCTGCCAGGGCGACCGAGGCCATCAGGCCCACGACCGCCAGGAACACCAACGTGCGTTTCATGCTTTTCTCCGTGCGGGTTATCGAAAAAGGAATTTGGTAAGTCGTCTCGGATGACGAGCGGCGGCCGGTGTCTGCACCTGCCCCGCTTCACGTGCTTGCTAACTGATTAGATACCCATTCTGCCCGCTTTGTGGCAGAGGAGTGGGGTGGAAGGGAGGCTGGTGCGAAAATGGCTTACCTGTCTCAAATCTCAAGGCTGATTCGAGGTCGCCGAACCACGGCACAAACCCAACCTCGTTTAAGCGGCCCGGCCGGGCGCGGACTCCCTGCAACAGGAGTTCTCGACCCATTTGGCCAAACACCAATTTTACAATAGCTTCTGGAACTGTTGCTAACGTAGGCCGTCCCAGAACTTTGCCAAGTGTAACTGTAAACTCTTGATTTGTAACAATTCGGTCAGATGACACGTTCACCGGGCCGAAAAGTCGGTCATCGTAGAGCATCCGGTAAACAGCGGCGATCAAGTCGTCCACATGCACCCAGCTCATCGCTTGGGCACCGCCACCGATCTTCCCTCCGAGACCGGCCTTAAAGACTGGGAGGAGGCGTCCGAGGACACCACCCCAGCCCGAAATGACCGTCGAAATCCGGGGATGGACCACGCGAATCCCCGCGTGGCGGGCCGGTTCCGCTGCCGCTTCCCACGCCCGTACGACATCAGCCAGGAAACCGTCGCCTTGCGGTCCGTCCTCAGCCAGTGCTTCATGCGTGTCCGCGTAGACTCCAACTGCCGAGGCGCTGACAAAAACGCCGGGCGGCGTCTTCAGCTGCGCAAGGGTTTCTGCCAACAGCCTTGTGCCCCGCACTCTGCTGTCGAGAATCGCGCGTTTACCTGACTCCGTCCAGCGTCCTGCCGCGATGTTTCGCCCCGCCAGATGAATCACCGCATCAAGTCCCTCGAGCGCCGCCCGATCGATCTCGCCCCGGTCGGGATTCCAATAGATCGTCCCGCTCTGCCCCCGCTTTCGCACAACCGGCCAGACGGAATGCCCGCCTGTGGTCAGGAAGTGCGACAACTGCTGGCCGACCAGTCCGCTGCTGCCTGTCACCGCAACTTTCAGTCGGGGACGATGCGCAAACTCGGCGTGCCGCGTCAGATCAAGCCACGTTCGCTCGTGCCGCCATGGGAAAGATGTATTAACCAGCCAGTGCACTTGCCGCCTGCCGAACAACTCTCCCAAACTCCCCAGCGGATAGTCGTAATCGATACGATCTTCGAGCTCGCTCCGTCCCCCTTCAATGTCGCTGAACAGATGCCGGTGAATCCAGGTGCGAAATGGACCGCGCTCCTGTTCATCCACAAACTGCCGCCCTTCGATAATGCTGTGGTGCTTCGCCAGCCACTTGAGACGAATCGGACCGGCAGGCACCAACAGCTCCCGACGGCTGCCTTCGCGCACCTGCTCGTCTCCCCACGTGACCTGGATGGCTGACCACGGTGGCGTCAGTCGTTCGAGCGCGCCGATCCGCATGTGCCACGAATACACCTCGTGGGCGGGAGCAGGGAAGAGGCTTTTCAGGCTGAACTGCGGCATTACGGATATCAGATGACGTTGTGAATAACCTGAAATATACTATTTCCCGGCGCGAGTTGAAAGCCGGCGCCCCCGCCTATCCACTCACCTGAGAATTCTGCCGCTGAACCGTTGAATACCGTGCCCTGTTTGCGTATCTTCGGTCTGTCGAAATTCCTCACATCTCCTACCCGCTTACCTCCCTATGGCCTTGATTTTCAACGGTTCGCCCGAGCCGACACTGGGTGTTGAGTGCGAACTCCTGCTCATCGATCCCAAGACCTGGCAAGTTGTAAACCGCGTCCCTGAACTCCTCGCACTCATCGGCGATGTCCCATGGGCCAAGCCGGAGCTGCTCCAGTGTATCGTCGAGATTATTACGACGCCATGCCGCACCGTCGGTGACGTGAAAAAAGAACTCGTGCAAAAGTTCAACGCTGCCGAAGCCGCCGCAAATCAGCTCGGTTTGACCACTTGCTTTGTTGCGACACATCCGACTGCGCTCTGGAAAGACATGGTCATCACTGAGAATCAGCGCTATCTGACGCTCGTGAACAAGATGCAGTGGCCCGCCCGCCGCGCGATGATCATGGGACTCCATGTGCATGTCGGTGTAAAGACTGCGGAAAAGGCCATCGCCATCTTTAACGCGTTGACGACCTTTCTCCCGCATCTGCTTGCCGTCTCTGCGGCATCGCCCTACTTCATGGGCGAAGAGACAGGACTCGCTTCCTCTCGAATCAAGGTCTTTGAGGCAATGCCCACCGCCGGGCTTCCCCAGCGCATGTTAAACTGGGCGGAGTTCCAGCGGTTCATGAAAACGCTGATTCACGCCGGCGCGATTCAGTCGATTCAGGAAATCTGGTGGGACGTACGGCCGCATCCTAAGTTCGGAACCATCGAAATCCGTATCTGTGACGGCACACCGGATCTCGACGACGTTCTCGCGCTGGTCGCCATGTGTCAATGTCTCATCTGCTATCTTGAAGACCTTTACGATGCCGGTGAGGAGCTGCCCATCCATAAATACTGGTTCATCCGTGAAAACAAATGGCGCGCCACCCGTTGGGGGCTCGATGCCGATATCGTGCACGCCGATGACGGTACGACGCGAGGTATGCGCGAAGAGCTGGAAACGCTGGTCCGCATTCTGACTCCCTTCGCCGTGCAGCAGAATTGCCTGCATGAACTGCAGCATGTGCTTACCGTTATCGACCGCGGCGGAAGCTATGACCGCCAACGCGCGGTCTATCGCAAGTCACAGCGGTTTGAGGCCGTCACTGAAGCCGTCGTCGGCGAATATCGGGACTCCGTGAAGCGCGCTTAGCGTTTCCTTCGCGCCGACCTCGTGTCCGACAAGCCGCTCTCCCCCGACGTCAAAAGACTCGGCCTCATCAGCTTCTTCACCGATGTGTCGAGCGAGATGCTCTACGCCATCACTCCGCTCTTTCTCACGATGGTTCTCGGCGCTTCGGCGAGTGTCGTCGGAGTCATTGAAGGTCTCGCCGAAGGCACCGCGAGTCTGCTCAAAGGCGTGAGCGGCTGGTATTCCGACCGCATTCAAAACCGCAAGCGCTTCATTCTCCTCGGCTACGGACTCTCTGCGCTTGCGAAGCCACTTATCGCACTCGCTGCGGCGTGGCCGCTCGTCCTCGTGGCCCGCCTGCTGGATCGTTTTGGGAAAGGCGTACGCGGATCCGCGCGAGACGCGCTGATCGCGGATCTCACTCCCGTGGAACTGCGCGGCCGTGCGTTTGGGTTGCATCGCGCACTTGACACCGCAGGAGCCTTGACCGGAGTCGCGCTGTCGATCATCTTGTTACAGACGTTTGGTGACAAAGATCAGCAGGCGCTGCGCAATCTCTATTGGATCGCGTTCATCCCTGCGCTCGTCGGTGTGCTTCTGATCTTACTCGTCCGTGAACCCGTGCGCGAGCTTGCATCGAGCTTTCGCCACCAGACTACGCGCGACGCACTGGGGAATCGCTATTGGGCAATCGTCGTCGTCGCGGCCATCGGACATCTTGGCTTTTCGAGTGACGCATTTCTGATTCTCAAGAGCAGCCACGCCGGACTCTCGACCATGCAAGTCCTGCTTGCCTATCTCTGCTACAATCTGTGTTACACGCTTACCGCCTATCCGATCGGAGCGCGCGCCGACAAGATTCGCAAAGAGTCTTTGCTTGCCGCCGGACTCGCGCTCTATACGCTGGTCTACCTCGGTTTTGCTCTCATTACCAATAAGTGGCTGGCCTTTCCACTCTTTATTGTGTATGGTTTGTTTGCGGCGTTGACCGACGGGGTCTTCCGCGCGCTGATTGCCAACGTCGTGGATAAGTCCGTCCGCGCAACAGCCATCGGACTGTTCAGTATGATTACCGGCGTCGTCGCACTTTGTGCCAGTCTGCTCGCGGGTTGGCTCTGGGACGCCGTCTCGCCTGCTGCGCCCTTCTACGTCGCAGCCTTCTTCGGAGCATTTGCTTGCATCGGCTTCATTGCGCTCGCTCGTCAACCCGCCCCATCTTAAGTTTCGCATCATCTTTCATCCTATTTTCTTCACTCAATGCAGCGCGAATATCACAAATGGTACAGCCCGGCCCTTAGCCGTGAAATGGAACTGCTCGTCTTTGGTCACTATGGCAGACCGCTGCTCGTCTTCCCTTCGGCACAAGGCCGCTTCTTTGACTACGAATCCAATCACATGATTGAAACCATCCGCCACGCAATTGAAGGAGGACAGGTTAAGGTCTATTGCGTGGATGGTGTCGACTCCGAGAGTTGGTTCAACAAAGGTCTCGAACCCCGACTGCGTGTGCGCGCGCACGAGTTCTATGAGCAATACATCACGCACGAAGTCTTCCCATTCCTCAATCACAACTGCGGCTCACAAAATGTCCGCATCGCCGCTACTGGTTCGAGTTTCGGTGCGTACCACACGTTGAATTTTGCACTGAAGTACCCATGGAACTTCAGTCATGTCCTGTGCTTCTCCGGGAATTACGACATCCGTGAACGGCTCGAGGGTTTCTACGACGATAGCTTCTACTTCCAGAATCCGATGGACTACTTGCCCAACCTCGCGGACAATGACACCCTGGAAGCCATTCGCCGCATTAAGATCGCGCTCGTCGTTGGACAGGGCGCATGGGAAGGGAATTGCATCGAACAGACCAAACGGATATCGTCCATTCTGGACGATAAAGGAATTGGTCATCATCTCGATCTTTGGGGGAACGACACTCCGCATGACTGGCCATCCTGGCGCCGCATGATTTCCGTCTACATTTCTCAACTCGACTAATACACCTAACGATGTTCTATCAGGAAGACCTTCCGCAAACCGAACGCCGCATCGGCCTGCTGCTCGGCAACGAGTACGCCTGGCCCCTCGCCTTTGAAGCGCTGATTAAAAAGCTCGGCTCCCATCTGAACTATCAGGGCCGCCGCTTTGACTTTGAAATTGAACGGCTGTCCATCGAACCGTTCGACCTGCGTCAACACGTCGCCCAGCATGTTATCATTGACCGCCTCGGCTATTGGCACATGACGGTCCGCGAATGGCTCAAGAAGTCCGCACTCATCAATGATTCCCACACGGTTAACAACCCGTTCACCTTTCAATCGATGGAGAAACACTCCGCGTATTGCGTGATGATTCGCCTCGGATTTGATATTCCCGAAACGTGGCTTGTTCCGCAAAAAAGTGGGATCCCGCCGACGAGCGCGCTCGCGTGACCGCTGAGAACTACCATAAGCTCTTCAATCTCGAAGAAGTCGTGGAAAAGTCGGCGGCTTCCCCGTCTTCATGAAACCCTACGACGGCGGCGGTTGGCGCGGCGTCTCGCACATCAAAAATCGCGATGACCTATTGCGCGCGTACGACGAGTCCGGCGAACAGACCATGCACATTCAGAAAGGCATCGTCGATTACGACGTATTTTGCCGTTGCCTGGGCTGCGGTCCGCAGATCCTCCCGATGCGTTACGACCCCGAGCAGCCGCTTCACAATCGCTACCGCATCGAACACGGTTTTCTGAACCCGCATCAAGGCGACTATCTGGTCAAACTCACGCGCATCATTAACGCTTTCTTCGGCTGGGAGTATAACTCCTGCGAGTCGTTGCTGCGCGGCGAGAGTATTTATCCCATTGACTTCGCCAACGCAGTGCCGGACACGTCATTGGTGTCGCTGCACTACTATTTCCCCTGGGCAATCAAGGCGCTCGTCAGTTGGTCGCTCTATTGCGCGGTGACGGAACGCAAAACCCGCATCGACTTACAGTCCCGCGAGTATTTTGCGATTGCTGATTGCGACATGCCATTCAGTGAAAAGCTCGACCACTATCACGAACTCGCGCAGCGCTACTTCGAAGCCGAACGCTTTGAAGTATTCTGCGCCACGCACCTTGCTCCATTGGATCAACTTACGCTCGACTTCTTCGCCAGCCCCGAATGGGACGAAATCCTGGTCGAGCGCTGCCGTCGTTCCTTCCCCGAGCACGAACACGACCAGTTTATTGCGCACTATCGCGGCCTGATCGCCTACTGGGTTAAAACAGAACAGGATCGCATCGCGGCACTGTAACATGCAAGATACTTCCCGCGTTTTGGAAATTCACGTGCCCGCCGACACTCCGGCGGGCGCGTCTATCTATCTGGCCGGAGACTTCAATGGCTGGAGCCCGGCGCATCCGCTTGCTCGGGTGACGGCGCGCGAAGACGGAGCCTTTCGTTTCACGCTGCCGACCGATGTCGAACGGGCCGAGTTCAAAATCACGCGCGGCTCATGGGACAGCGTCGAATGCACCCGCGACGGCAGGCCCATCGACAATCGCGTGTGGAAGCGCGAGGCCGGGAACAGTGGTGCACGGCTGAGCGTCGACGGCTGGTGCGACCTGCATCCCGAGACGCTCGACTGGCGCCCGCGTCATACCAACAACGGCGACGTGCGCATGGTCAATGACGTCTTCGCGCCGCAGCTCGGAAACATGCGCGACCTGTTTGTGCTTGTTCCGCCTGAGTATGATAACCGAACCGACGAGCGATACCCGGTCCTCTACATGCACGATGGACAGAATCTCTTCGATGACGTCATGGCTTTCGACAAAGAGTGGGGCGTCGATGAGGTCTCGCTCGATCTCGCCCGCCTTGAGAATTTGCGGCACATAGTCGTTGGCATTCCTAACGTCGGCGTTGGCCGCTTGCATGAATATTCGCCGTGGGAGGATGACTTTCGTCGGTCGCGAGGATTCGGCGAACGCTACGTGCGCTTCCTCACGCAAACCGTCAAACCGCTGATCGACAAACAATTTCGCACAAAGACCGCAGCGGAGTCTACTGCGGTCTGTGGCTCATCGCTCGGCGGTTTGATTTCACTGTACGCCGGGCTCACGAGGCCTGACGTCTTTAGCGCCGCACTGTGCCTCAGCCCAACCATGAATGTGGCCGCGGGCCGGGCGCTCAAACTTGCACAAAGCTACTCCGGCGGTACGCGCTTCTGGCTCGACTATGGTGCGCGGGAATTCGGCGGCAATCGAGAACTCTCCAATCAAATGATCGATGCCGTGCTCGAATGCGCGCGCGTCCTGCGCGATAACGGCGTCCGCGTCAAAGCGCATGTTGACCCCGTCGGAGAACACAACGAAACGTCGTGGCGGCGACGATTGCCCGATATTCTCCGCTGGTGGCACAGCGAACTTCCAAAATAAACGAAGCCCGACTCACATGAGTCGGGCTTCTTCATATCTGAAAATAGAACAATCCTATTCGTCCTTTTCCGGCTTGCGAATACCTTTCAAATGCTTGTCAAAAAACTCGACGTGCTTGCGGTATTCCGCGATGATATTCGGTCGCTTGCTCGCGCCGTGACCCTCATCCGGGAAGATCAGTGAATCGACCGGCGTTCCAATCTCAGTGAGCTTTGCGATTATCTGCCGCGCTTCATTCACCGGAACGCGCGGATCGTTCTCTCCGTGCACAACCAGCAACGGCGTCTTGATTAAGTGCGCTTTGTTGATCGGCGAAACTTCTTCCAAGAACTTCGGATCAGACAGCGGGCCGTATTCCGCTTCCCGCAGCGCCCGGCGATAGTCTGCGGTCTTTTCGAGGAACGACTTGAAGTTCACGATGCCGACAATGTTAATTGCGGCATTATACAAATCCGGATATTCAGTGATCATCCCCATTGTCACATACCCGCCGTAGCTGCCGCCGCGAATGCCGATCATGCCCTGCTTGGTGTAGCCCTGCGCAATCAGCCAATCCGTCGCCGCCTTGTAGTCCTTCAGCGAATCCTTGCGCTTCTTATAGTTGTCGAGCGCAAGAAACTCGCGGCCATAACCGGATGAACCGCGTGGATTCAAACTGAAGATGCCATAGCCGTTCAGCATCATGTATTGGTAGTTGCGAATGAACGCTGGCCTGAACTGCGACTCCGGGCCGCCATGTGCTTCAATGATAAATGGAACCGGCGAGCCTTCCTGATATGCGGGCGGCAAGTAGAGATAGCCCGAGATTTCCAAACCGTCAAAACTCGGCAATCGCACGAGCACCGGATCGCGGAAGAGCATCGGATCAATTCCCGCGTACATCGACTGCGTGAGCTGTGTCAGGGTCTCCGTCTGTGGATTCCACCGATATACGTCCGGCGCTTTCGTTGGACTCGAGAAGGAGAGAATCAGCTCGCCTTCCTTTGTGAAACCGGCCACGCTCAACTGCCCGTCGAGCTTCGGCAGCTTCACAGCACTGCCCGTCTCTACTTCACGCACCTTTGCGCGGCCCCAGCCGTCTTCGTTCGTTGATGCGGCCATATACTTGTAGTCGCGTGAGAAACCCACGCCTTCGCATTCCCACTTGGTGTCAAGCCAACCGTCATTGACAAATGTCACTTTCGGCGAGCCGAGCGTCATCTTCGCCAGTCGCGACATGCCGTCCTTGTTGTCGTTGCAATCCAGCCAAATCGTCTTGTTGTCCGGCATCAAAGTTATCGAACCGTAGATCACGTCACCCTTGTCGCGGGTGATCGTGCTCCACTTGCCCGTGGCGAGTTCGACGTGATGCAGGTCATTATTCACATTCGATGTGTATGTCCCGACGATCATGTGCTGACCATCCTGCGACAGCTCAGCAATGTAGTTTGAGCCCTTCACTCCGTCGAAGATCTTTTTGGACTCGCTCGACGTAATATTCATCTCGTAGATGAAGAAGTCTGTACCGTTCTCTTCGTTCGACGTAAAATAGATTTTCGCATCATCCGGTGTCCAGACAACCGATCCATACTGGACTTCGGGATTATTCGTCAGCTTCAGAAGCCGCCCTGAATGTGTATCCATCAGGTACATCTGCGAATTCTCGTCACCGCCAACGGATGCCGTCACTATCGCGGCGTGACCGTACTTGGAAAGCGTGAATCCTTCCACGCCATCTTCGAACGTCGTCAATTGATATGGCCAGCCATCCTCTGTGATGCGGTATACTTGCGGAGCGCCAGATGCCGAGGAAATCACATATACATCTTTGCCGTCCCAGCTATTCCCTGCGGGGCTCCAATTGCCGATCTGCAAAAACGTCCCGATGTCCGGCACGTATTGACCTTCCGAGAGCATGCTCGCTGGCGGCTCGGCCATCACCGTTGCCGCGCACAACACTATTGCCAATCCAATGTGTCTCAACATAACTGGGTCCTCAATCTATGAGTTCTTCTTTGGAAACTGAATCGATTTATACTCTGCGAACAAATGCTTGCAGCGGTTGCGCTGATACTTCCCCGTCGACGTCACGGGGAATTCATGCCCGAAGACGACAACCTTCGGACACTTGCTCATCGGCAACTCCGCAAGACAAAACTCGATAATCTGCTGCTCGCCAACCATTGCGCCAGCCTTCAGGCACACATACGCCCCTACTTCTTCGCCATACCAGTCATTCTCAAAGCCCACTGCCATTGCTTTGTCAATCCCCGGAATGCGCGCCAGTATCTCATCAATCTCAAACGGTGAGATGTTCACGCCGCCGCGAATAATGAGCTCCTTTAAGCGCCCCGTAATGAAAAAGAACTTCCGGCCCCGTTCGTCGATCTTATAAAAGCCCTCGTCACCCGAGCGAAACCAGCCGAACTCAAACGTCTTTTCGTTAATCTCAGGCGCGGCGAAATAGTGCTTCATTACATTGACGCCGCGAATCACGATCTCCCCCTTCTGCTCGGGCGCCAGCGATTGACCGCGATCGTCGTGTATCTCCATGTCGTTCTGCGGTATCGGCACACCTATCGATGGAAAACCGTACTCGCGCATCCACCGCCTGTGTTCTGAGCCGGTCAGTTTAATCGGCAGGAAACACGAGTAGCACGTCGTCTCGGACAGGCCATAGCCGTGCACGATGCGCAGGCCGAACCGGTCTTCGAATGCGCTCGCCAGTTCGACGGTCAACGGCCCGGCGCCGCAAATAATATGGCGGAATTGCGGAAGCGTTAGCTGTTTCCCTTCGAGACTCTGCTCGTGCAGTAGAAACTGCAGCAGCGTCGGCACCACGCTCACCACCTGCACCTGTTCGCTCAGCAGCCGCTCAAAAAAATGATGCGTCGAGAACTTCTGATTTAACACCACCGATCCGCCGTAAAACATCGGCGTCATCAGCGTCACAATCGTGCCGTTCACGTGATGGAGCGGCAGGACGCACATCATGATCTGTCCCGCTGTTAGAGCGTGCCAGGACGAAATCCCCTGGGCATCCCGCAGCAAGTTCTGCTGCACGAGCACGACCCCCTTCGGATTGCCTGTCGTGCCGGACGTGTAAACAATCAATACCTCATCTTCCAAGCCGACCTGCGGCAGGGAGGAAGCGTCGCCAGAAAACTTGTCAAGCAGGTTCGCATAGTGCGGATACGAAGCCTGAAGTGCGTCTCCCGTTTGAACAATCGTCTTGAAGTGAGGCAATTTCTCCCGTAAATGCGCCAACCGCGCCAAATACGGCGCGCGCACGAACGCCAGCTTCGTCTCCGAATTCCCGAGAATGTACTCGACTCGTTCGTCGCTCTCCCCGAGATTAATCGGCACGACGACCGCGCCCAGAGTCCACGCCGCGAAATAGTGTACGACTGTCTCCGCATGATTGTGCGAAACCGTCGCGACGCGGTCCCCACGGGTGATCCCGAAGCTCTGCAGAATCTTAATTGTCTTCCAGACCAATTTCGAGAACTCGCGGTAAGTCCAACTGCTGCGCTCGTCATGATCTGTATAGAAGATCAGAAACTCTTGATCCGGCCGCGCCTTGGCCTGCGCCGTCAACAGCTCGCCAATGTTCCGATAAGGAAGAGGGGAGAGAGCTTGCGCTCCCTCCCCCGGATTCCTTGCATGTGCTATCTTCTCCGCTAAGGTGAGCAATGCTCCTCCTATTTGCCCAATTCGTAAATGAAATCCACTTGCAGTGCCGTCTGGTCCGGGTCGCCGATATCAAACTGCATCTCAGCCTGCCCATGCCACTTCTCCGCTATCGGAAACTGAAACCCGCCCAGCACGGTCAGTGTCAGTTCCGTGTCCGAGTGGTCCGCCTCATACGGCCCATCCCAACTCACATTGAAGAAGTTGACACTCAAGCCTGCGCCGGGATACACGTACATGTTCTTCTGGATCTCAAACAGGTACGCCACCGTATTCCGGTAGGCGATGTTTGTATAACTCCAGTCATAAGTGGTGCCCGCATATCTGCCTTCTTCGCCATTTCCCCAATACGTCAGCGCCATTTCCCACGGCAAATTATCCGTCCATGTTCCCATGTCGGCTGTGAGCCCAATCGTGAATGTCCCGTCGCCCGCCTCCGGCCAGACCAGTCCGGCGCGCGGACCGATCCCCTTTAAGCCAATATTCGTAGCGGCAGTCGCGGCGTGTGCGGCGCAAATTATTAGCACCAATCCCAATGTGCGAATCTTCATGTTCAGTTCCTCTCCGTTTAGACTTTCCGATTACGCAGAATAGTCAATTTTCATCTTTTTTTCAACATATCATCATCGTTCCAGCAATGCAAGCACCTCAATTTCGGGAGTTTGCGGGAAAAAGTCCACTGGCTGAACTTCCCGCACCACAAATCCGGCTGGCGCAATGAGCTTGACATCGCGCGCCAGACGGGCAGGATTACATGACATACAGAGGAGGCGACGAACCCGAGACTTGCCAATCAGGTCAAGCGCTTCCGGATGACAGCCGCTCCGCGGTGGATCGAGGATGATCAAATCATCGCGACCGATCCTCCCTTTGATGCGCGGCAGGTAACGATTCACTTCGGTTTCGTCGAACGTCGCTTGCACCTCCGGCCTTGCTGCGGCAAGTTGCTCAAAGGTGCTCCTCGACAGCCCGTTCTGCTCAACAACAACAAGCTGCGATCCGGCACTTGCGACCGCAAAGCCAAGCGCGCCGTAGCCGCCATACAAATCCCATGTAGTTGGAGCGGAGAATCGGGTCCGTTGTTCCGCGAGATACCTTAGCACCCGATCAAAGGCTCCGTCATTCACCTGCGTGAAACCGGCGGGATGAACCTCCAATTGGTGCCCAAGCCAACCGGTTTGCATGAGTTGGCTCTCCTTTACTCTCCAAAACATGCCTCGCTCTCCCACTAAGCCCGCCGAATTGCCGTGCGCTGCCCAAAATCCGCCATCCAGTTCTAGCCGTTCCGCAAACTCAATGAATTCTTGAACATCTGTCTCCTGACGTCGACCCTGAAAAATCGCCAGCGCCGCAACGCCGTCGGCTGTGCTGAACAGAGAAAGCCGGGACGGAAACTTCTCCGCTGCGATCGTCCGTGCATCCCGAAACTCTGCGGCCAGCCGCTTCAACTCCCGCCCGATTATCCGGCTGGCAAGCATGCACTGCTGGATCGGGACGATCCCGGCCTCCCGTGCTCCAGAGGCATAACCCAGCTCAAACCCGCCGCGCGGATGCGCCTGAATCCGCAGCGTGATCCGGCTCCGATAGCCCCATTGGGACGGGCTCGGCCACATCTCCCGGACAAGTTCCGGTTCGACGACCCCGCGCAGCACGCGCCGCACCAGCTCACGCTTCTCCCTGAGTTGAACGTCGTAGTTCACAATTCCCCACGGAGAGGCCGGACACTTTGCGGCATGCTTGCACGTGTGCTCGCAGCGGTCAGGTGAAGGCCGCAAGACTTTCACATCGTATGCCGTTGCCGGTTTCGTCGTAGTGTCTGGCTGAAAGGTCACCCGGTCACCGGGGACAATCCCTTCTCCAAAGAAGACCTGCTCCCTAAGCCGTACAATCCCCCGGCCGTCTGAAGACAGGGCCGTGACGTCCCCTACGACCCGCCCAGACCCGGACTTCGAGTCGGGCTGGAGCGATTCTTGCCCCGCTACTGCACGTTTGCTCCGGGAGTTGTCCATGTGCCTCACAATTATGGTGAAAGAAACTGCATGATCAGATAGTGATAAGTTATGAAAATCTTAGGAATTGTGGTAGCCCGCCGAGGCTCCGAACGTCTCCCCGGCAAAGTCCTCCGCGAACTGGCCGGAGAACCCATGCTGTTGCAGGTTCTTGCCCGAGCAGCGCGCTCAAAGTGCCTGCACGAACTTGTCGTCGCATTACCCGATAGTAAGCAAGACGACACCATCGAATCCCTCTGTTCCGCGCACGGCTATTTCTGCTTTCGCGGTTCAGAAATGGACCTCTTGGATCGCGTCTTTCGTACGGCCATCGCCTATGGAGCCGATATCGTCGTTCCCCTGCGGGCCAACTGTCCGCTGGTCGACGGCGAACTCATCGATCTCATGATCGATCGTCTGTTGCAGGCGCCCGACGCCGACTGGGCAACCAACCGTCTGCCAAGCCCAACCTATCCGATCGGACTTGAAGTAGATGTCATACGAATCGAGGCGCTCCGCAAGGCGTGGATGGAGGACACTCACCCCGGTTCCCGGCAGCACATAGATTCCTTCTTCATGCGCCGGCCCGACCTCTTCGTCGCAGTGACTGAAAGCTTTCCGAAGGACTGCTCACATGTCCCGTGGCAAGTCGCGTCGCTGCCTGATCTCGATCGCGTACGAAGAATCTACGAAAAACTCGGTGATCGGCAATTCCGCTGGCAGGAAGCGCTCGCCGTTTGGTTAAATATGCCGGAAGAAGCGGCCGCCGAAACCGCCAAGCCCGGCGCACTATGGCACTCTGCACAATCGTGAGGAATTCGTGATCACATTCAAACGGCCTTCGCTGCAAACCGCCGCGCAGCCGCTCGACAAAACACCTGCGGCTCTGCAGCGCGTGCTGATCGCAGGTGCCGACAATCCACTCGCGCGCCTGCTGGCCGCAGGCCTGCAGGACGCCGGGCTCGAAGTCTCCGTGCAGGCCGCAGCGCCTGAGGTGCAGCATAACCTGAAACGGAACTTCACAGTTGTCGAGCACGCTGTTTCTGATTTGCGCTTTGCCGAAGCGCTTCGCGACATTGAACCACAAATCGTGATCCACGCGAACGCCGAAGCGGCAGCAACCGCTGCCGCACATGCGCCCTATGCCGCATTCAATCGCATCGTCGACAAGACCGTCGCGCTCTGTGAAGCTGTGCGCCGCGCGGCCCCGCGCAGCCGGCTCGTACTGCTCCATCGTCGTCAGTATATGGAGAGTGCAGCGCTCCCGTCAGCGAAACGTCACCGCTGAATCCGACTTCAGTCGAGGGTCGCTGCCGGCGCTTCGCTGAAGATATTGCCTGGGATTTTCAGAAACAGCATAATCTGTCGCTTACAGTCTTGCGTATCTTCTCAGCTTACGGCCCGGGGCTCCGCGCAAATCCGGTCTACGACATGCTCTTCACTTTGCTCGGACCCGAGCATCAATCGCGTATGCTGCAGAGTGAGTCGCAAGCCACGAGCGATCTCATCCATGTGGGAGATGTCGTGCAGTCGATTCTGAGCATCGTGAAGAGCGGGGAAGAGGGTACCTTTAACGTCGCTTCCGGCAAGAGTATCACAATGGCTGAGCTCGCGTCGCAACTGTGCTCCCTGCTCGGGTTGCCACTGCCGCAGTTTGCCGAAACGATACCCTACTCCCAGCCACGCAACGAATTCGCCGATATCACCAAGCTATCCGCACTCGGTGTTGCACCTCAAGTGGCGCTGAATGATGGGCTGCGAGGGTTCGCGGCATGGTGGAGCGGACTGAAGGCAGCATAGTCTCGACCGAATCGAAAATAAGACAGCCCGCACGTTTGCGGGCTGTTCTCGCTCCATAGAGTGAAATCTAATCTACCGTCGTTCCAGAGCCGCCTGACGCGTCATCTCGTCCCGCACTTCCTGCATCAAGGGCGCAATCATCCCCGCCGAGAAATCGAGGCTGATGCCCGCCGCCGAATAGAGCTTCGGCAAAGGCCGCGAACCGCCCAGCGACAACCCGTGCTTGTAGTTGCGCAGCGCTTCGCCCTGGTTCTTCCGCGAGTGACTCCATATCTGCAGCGCTCCGAGCTGCGCGATGCCGTACTCAATATAATAGAACGGCACTTCAAAAATGTGCAGCTGCGCGTGCCAGCGATAGTCGCGGGCACCTTCAAACCCGCTGTGATCCGCTCCCGCGCCAAACTTCGTCACTAAGCCGCGCCAATGTTCCTTGCGTTGTTCGCGTGAATGCTCGGGATGAGTGTAGATCCAATGTTGAAACGCGTCAATCGTCGCAATCCAGGCCAACAACGCGATCTTCCCCTCCAGCTCCGTGCGAATCGTCCGCGCCTGATCTTCACTGCCGAAAAACTCGTCCAGCATCGGCATCGCCAAGAGCTCCATACTCATTGACGCCACTTCGCTGAACTCCATCGGCGCGTGGCGATACGCGTGCAGCGCTTCGTCGCGCACGGCAAAGGCGTGAAACGCGTGTCCGCCCTCGTGCAGAAGCGTGAAGACGTCGTCATTCGTGCCCACTGCATTCATAAAGATAAACGGCAGCCGCAACTCTGCCAAATCACTCTGATAGCCGCCCGGCGCTTTCCCCTTGCGGCTTGAGAGATCGAGCAGTCCCAAATCGCGCATCCGGTCAAACTGCTCGCCCAATTCCGCGTCAACCCGGTGAAATATCCGTGACGAGCTCGCAACCAAGTCCTCCGCGCCGCTGAACGGATGAAGCGGTGCGCGGCCAAACGGATCGCACTCCATATCCCAGGGCCGCAGCGTGTCGACGCCCAGTGCGCGTTTGCGATATTGCGCCGCTTCCCGCAACACCGGCACGACGAGCGTGGCCACTGCCGTATGGTAGGCCGCGCAATCCTCAGGTGTATAATCAAAGCGCTCATAAACCCGGAACATGTAGTCGCGGAAGTTCTCAAACCCGGCATTCTGTGCGATCTGATGACGCTTCCGCACCATCTCGTCAAAAATGTCTTCAAGCGCGTCGCAATCCTTCAGTCGACGCTCCGCCACCAAAGTATATACTTGCTCTCGCACCGCCCGGTCCGGCTCTTCCAATAATGCCATCGCCCGAGGAATTGTGATCTCCGTGCCCTGCCATTGTACCGTCATCGCCCCGAATAACTTCTGATACTGCTGCGATAACCGGTCCAGCTCGATTTCTATCGCGACGTTTTCTTCGCGGAATAGCTCCACTGAGTTGCGGCATGACCGTAAATACACTTCATACTTCGCCGACAGCCCCGATGCCCAAGGACACGCGACCAACTTCCGGTTCAGCCGGTCCTGAGCCTCCTTCATGCGCGGTGATATCTCCTCGACGAATTGCATATACGCTCGCTCCGCAGCTTCGTCTTCTGTCGCACAGGTCATCGCGATATACCGGCGCGATGAGTCCTCAGATAAGAACGCCCCTAACTCGCTCGCGTCCGCAAGCCAGTTCTCCACGTCAGCCGTTGAATTAAGGCTGCGGCCCTCGAGGTCTGCATAGTATCCGGCAACATCCGTCCAGTTTGCAAGTGACAAGCCCGCTGCCAAAAAGCGCCGCGGATACTCGATCGAAGGACGCGTCAACTCCGCGACGCGATTTTCTGTCGTAGCCATGCCCGTCCTGTTCTCCTCTGTGCGCGAACTACTGATGGTTCGCAGTGACTATGTAATATCCAATTGAATCGAGCGACGTTGTGTCAAGATACTCCGTCCCCGATATGGTGCTGATGATCCCGCAATTCTCAAGCGTCGGCGGATACTGCATCCCCCGCCGCACCGTGTAGCTAATTGCCCCCGGCACGCTTTTCCAGTGCAGTTGAATCCCCGCCTCCACTATCTGCGCGGTCAATTCCTGCGGTGCATTCACACTCGTTGCATACAAACATACATCGTCGAGCGCCGCCTCGACCAACGACCCGTTCCCCAAATCACTCGCGGTCACCCGCATGCGTACGCTGTTCGACAAACCAACGTAGTCTTCAACGAAAATCGTGTGCCGCCGCCATAATTCCCAGTCGTCCGATTCGTGCACCACCGGCACCCATGTCACACCGTCTCCAGTCAATTCGATATCGAAAAAATCCTCGCCAGGATTCACTCCGTTGTCGTTCGAGAACCACGTGTAAAACTCAAGCACGACGTTGTACTCCGCCGACAAGCTCCAAATCGGCGATAGCAAAACTGTGCGGCCGTTGTCTACGTCATAATCCCCGACACCCGTGCCAGCCCTCCCGTCTGTGACAAAACAGTTGATCCCCGGCGCGAGGGTGTGGTCGTCCGCTGGCTGGACCACGGTACCACTCAGACTGACCGTTTCTTGCGGATCCATCCGGTTCCAGTTGCCCCGCTGTGCTGTATTGAGCGTTGAGTCGCGTGTCCAAGCCTGTTCGCTGGCCTCAAAATCGAAGCACATGAGTTGCGTCGGAAGGAAGAAATCGGCCGTCGCATCACTCGACGCAAACAATGTTCTTCGCGCGGCGCCCTGCGCGCCGAGCGCTTGCAACACGTACGTCTCGCCTGCTGGCACCTCGAGGTCGAACACACCCTCACCATCACCGTTGACCGAAGCGACCGGCGCATTCAAGACTTCGACCGCAGCATCCGACACCGGCTGACCATTGCTGTCGCAAATGTGCCCGGTGATGTTCACCAACGGCGCGAGTTCAAGCGACTGCTCAACAAAGGTTGTGTCACCGCCGGTGATAACAATTCCGTTTACGGACAAAGTTGTGTAGCCGAACCTCCGGAAGCGAAGTGTGTATGTTCCACCGAGGACGGGCAGACTGAATCCGCCGTCAGCGGCGGTCACATCATCGTTGTCAGTATCGAGCAGGGTGACTGCAACGTCCGGGAGCGGCGCGCCGTCACACGTCACGGTGCCTGTCAGATATCCCAGAGTCGATACAGCCTGTACCGCCGCGAAACCATCGATGAAACCGTAACCAAACGTGTTGTCGTTTCCAAGTGGACCATAGCCATCGTCGATCGCCGTGTTCAGCAATGCCTGCTTGATCGTAATCGGATCACAATGGGGGCATGCCTGCCGCATGAGCGCGACGATGCCCGCAACGTGTGGTCCCGCCATGGATGTGCCGCTGAACGAACCGCTGTAGCCGCCGCCCGGCACGCTTGAGTTGATATTCACACCGGGCGCGACGAGCTCCGGCTTGATATGCGTTCCGTCACACGGACTTGGTCCAAGACTTGAGAAACGCGCAATCGCATAGGGCGGCTCAGCATTCGCTTGTGCATCCACCGCGCCCACAGCAAACATCTGCACTTCTGAGAGCTCATGGATGGCCGGACTGCGCAGCCCCTCACTCGCCTCGTTGCCCGCACTGAACGTCACTACAACGCCCAACGCTTCGAGATTCACAATCACCGTATTCCACAGATCCCAGCACTCGGTGTAGCCCGCAAGGTCTTCGTTGACTCCCCAACTGTTTTGCACTACGTCGGGTACGTCGTCGAGCGTCGCCGAATTGCCATCCGGATTGGCAAACCACTGAAATGCGTCGATGATATCATTGTTCAGGTCGCCGCTTGTGCTCTGATCGATCGCGTTACACGCGATCCACTGCGCATCAGGCGCGCTGCCCACCGTAATGGTATCGCCATTCCCATCAATTTCTCTCCCGCACATTGTCCCCATTACATGGGTGCCGTGCGAGTTCGAATCAACCGGAAAGTCCGGGTTGGTGCCGACAACATCCAGCCAACACTCGCTCGCGAGAGCAAAATTCCCGCGCCAGCGTGCCGCCAGCGCGGGATGACTGCCATCAACTCCAGTGTCTAAAATACCTATAAGGACGCCTTGACCCGTGATGCCCAGGACCCGATTCACCGCGTCGCGCCTATCGCATCCTGGCCCGGTTCGGTGCTCTCTTCGTCCAATCCGTCGTAGCCCGACTCACGAGGCACGTGGTCACGACCGTTCGTCGCGTCGCCGCGTTCGGGTGCTATCAGCTTCGCGCGAAAATTCTCCGACAGCGAGCGAATATCGCCGCGTTTTCGCAGCGCCTCGAAGAAAGTCGCCTTGGCGGAAACGACGAATAAATTCTCGATCCAATAGGCCTGATATCCTCGCACGAGGCCGCTGCCGACCCCTGCGTCCAACTCGCCGCGAAAACGCGGCTGCGCTTGCTCCGCATTGTAACGAAGCGCCGCGTAGACCTCACCATATCGCTCTGCAGGAGTTGCCCGTTTCGAATGCAAAGCCTGGTCGAGCGCGAAGATGTCTATAGCAGTCTCAAGGAGGACAATCCCGGAGACATACTCCTCCGCGCCCGCATGTCGCAACTTATGCTCAAACGCCGGCGACACCTCCGCCGCGCGGGACAGACCGCAACTCAGGACGAGAAAATGACCACCACGTATCGTAGTTTCGAATGTCTCGTCCTCATTCTCTGGATGGTTACCTTTCTGATACTACAAAGAAATACTCAGTGCCTGACAGGTCAGTGTCGACGAGATACGTCGTTGCGGCCGTCGTGCCAATCTGCGTTGCGTTACTCATGTTTGGCGGCCAGACCGTGCCGCTCCAAATCGAGTAGAAGTCCGTGTTCGCGGCTGCCGTCCACGTGAGTTGCGCGCCGCCAGCCACAAATATGATCGTCAAGTCGGACACCTCGGTCGGATCGGGCGCTACACCTGCGTCAATCGTTATCGGTAGATCATACTGCGGTGACGTCGGCGCGTTCGAGGTGAATGTCAAGTGCGAAAGTGACGGACCGTCAGGCAGACAGCACGAAGACAACGACAGCGTAAGATTCTGCTCTCCGCCCGCCGCCACTGCGCCCGAAGCGGGAGTTGACTTCACGGCCGCCGAGGGACAGAAACGAATAGCAATGTTGTCCGCGATGTATGCCCCATTGTAAATCACCGCCAAGCCCTTCGTGCGGTCACTGTTTTGCAGCCCGATGGTCGCTGACGTCAAACGATTCACGCCCATGCTTCCGTACTGGTACGTGATGCCGCCGTCGGAAGTCAGGATGACCTCAAAATTGTACAGGCCGTTGTTCTGATAGCTCTGCACGTTCTGGAAGGACACGACGAAACTATCCAGATTATTCGTCCAGCGCCGCACCACCGTGCCCGCTCGGTGAGGACTCAAATCGTCCCACCAGCACGCCAATAAATTCTCCGGTGAAGTCGAATTTGGCAGACCTGAATTTGAGTACGATGTGACCGTCGATGTAAACGACAGCCAGCCGTTGCCGCAAACGCGGACCTGCGTGAAATTCGTGCCGTAGAACGGGAACGTGAACCCGAGCGCGTACGGACCGAGATTCTGATCGTCGGTTGTAAAGCTTACCGCTGTGCCGATCGTCGAAATATCCTTCCACGCATACACCGGCCCGCCTGCCGCGCGGCTGTCGATCCAACGCGGACCACCGGCGCCTGCGCCGTAATTCACGTTGTTGAATTCCTTTTCTTGCGCACTCCACGTCAACGCCAAATCACCCGGATTCTGCACCAACACGTTTACGCTCATCGTGTCGCAGGTTTCCATGCCTTCAGCGACGCTGTTCGGCACGAGCACAATCTCTGCGCGCGGCGCCGGATTAAGTTGAATGTCCAATAGCGTCGGCGTACCATCAACAACCGCGATGTTGTTGACCGTTTCGCTGACATAGCCCGGCGCCGAAAATGTCAGAGTGTACGTTCCGGGCCGCAGGATGCGAAAATAGTCGCCGTGCAAAGCCGTGCTATAAGTTACGTACGTAATCGCGCTCAGCATGATCCTCGCGCGCACCGGAAGCCCGGACTCTGCATCCGTAACAATCCCCCGCACGCCTTCGCGCGCCTCAAGCAAATAGTCTATCATACTCTGTCGGTTCTCATTCCACAGACTATCCAGCGCCGACTCCGGTCCCGACTTCGTATGCGAGATCTCTATCGTCGTCTCCTTGCACCCCATCCAAACGTAGTTCCAGTCCTGCATGCCGCCCGAAACGTGGTACCACTCCGCGCCGTTGGTAATGCCGTCTTCAAAATCCACGCTGTTGTACATCGTCGGATTTGCCATTGAATACGTCAGCGCAAGATGCTCAAACAGCGCCTGCTCCGGCGACGGAGAATAGACGCTCGACCCGTTATAATTACTGTCCCACGGATAGTTCTCGACGATCTCGCCGCCATGGAAGTTCGCCGACAGCACAAAATTGTGCGCCGCTGTGAACGCCATCACATTTGCCGTTTCAATTTCGCGCCCGGCGGCAGTATTCGTCGAATCCCAGCACCGGTCGGGGAAGTCCCGGTTTAAGTCCGCGCCGTTCGCATTGAAGCGCTGACCCAACGTGCCCACATCCCGCCCGTCAGGATTCATCAACGGCATGATCCAAATCTCATAGTCATTGACGAGTCCTGTCAACACCGGATCGGTCCCGTAGCCGGTCAACAGAGTATCAATGAACTTGATGCAATTCTCAAGCCCTGTTAACTCGTCCCCGTGCATACTTGAAATATACTTCACCTCGATTTCAGGTTCGTCCGAGGTCGCATTGTCTGAAACCTTGCCGACCCACATCGGACGGCCTTGCACCGAGTTCCCGATGCTCTGGTAGGTAAACAACGTCGGATAGGCTGCCGCCCAAGCGATGAACTCCGCCTCGATCTGCGCATTCTCATGATACTCGTCCAGCGACGGATACTCTTCGCGCACTTCCGGAAGCCACTGCACAGTAAACCCTCTTGCACGTAACAAATCAAAATCCTCAGGCAGCAGATATACATGCGGTAACGGACCTTTGTATTCGTCAAAGATACCGCCCGCGTCTTCAATCGCCTTCACGTCCAGCGGTGATCGCAATTCAATCTCCGCCAGCCGGGAGCGCAGCATATTCTTCTTCGTCGGTTTCCCCATTGCTATCGTCGTAAATACCAGCGCAAATAAAAGCGCCCAGCCCAAGAACCCGTTACACTGTTTCATCTTATGTGTGTCCTATGTTATCGTGCGCCCGGCCTCGGGATGAAGTTCAATCCACTCGCTCCACGAACCGGGATACAAATACAATTGTTGAAGTCCGGCATACTCCATCGCCCACAAAAGCTGACACGCCGTTACCCCCGAGCCGCAATACGCCGCCACCGCATCACCCGCGCCAACTCCGCTCTCGGAGAACAACTCGCGCAATTCCTCCACTGTTCTAAGCTGCGGCGGATCGCCAATATACAACCGCGCCAACGGAATATTCCCCGCGCCGTCGATGTGCCCCGCCCGTTTATCGAGTCCTTCCACGTCACCCCGAAAACGCTCCGGCGCCCGGGCGTCAAATAACTTGCCGCCATGTGCAACATGCCTTGCTACCGTAGCCGCATCCAGCATCAGTGAGTCATGCAGCCGAACGTCGTACGGAGGCGCCGGCGACTTGTGCGATTCCGTCGTTTCAATAGCCCGACTTTCGGCGCGCCACTTGGCCAGTCCGCCATCCAGTACGGCCACATCATCCACTCCGATCCACTTTAACAGCCACCACAACCGCGCCGCGACCTTGCCGCTCTCTTCCTCGGTTGCAATCACTCGTCGACTCTTACCGATGCCCAACGCCGCAAGCCGCTCGACCATCGCTTGCGGATCAGGCAAAGGATGCCGTCCCCGGAGCGGATCGCCAATCTCCGAGAGCACGGCGTCCACGTCCACGAATACTGCGCCGGGAATGTGTCCCGACAAGTAACTCCGGTGCGCCGCATCTGAGTTCAAATGGACCCATCGCACATCCGCGACAACGATGTCCTCATTGTGCAAATGCTCCGCCAGCCATTCCGTCGAGACGATACTCTTCACTATGGCAATGGCTCCACAGTTACTTCAAAGAACCCTTTCGTCGGATGAATCGGAGCGGTATACGGCAGCGTTACCGTCGTGTCTGTCGTCACCGCGACGGTCGAAAGGAAACTACCCGTTGAGGAGGAATCGGCCTTCACGCGGAACAGTCCAAGCCCATCATAGCTCCAATTTAGCTTGACACTGTCCGTGTCCGCCTGAATCACCAAATTCGTAACTGGCGGTGGCGGCGGCGCAAGCTGCGGTGCGTGGTAGCCCTGATCAGGAATTCCGGAGTCTCCCACGAAGTCCACACGGGTCGTTCCGATCGGTGCCGCGACCAGTGAATCACCCGCATTGATACACGGCGAATTGACCGGATTTCCCGCGGACGTATTCGACAGATAGTAGTTCGACCCCGTACCGGTCACCCACAATGGACTCAACACGATGTTGCGATAGCGGTCGCACGGATCGCCGTTGGCATTCACACTGTCCAGCACACCGATCCCCGCCGGACCTTGCGATGGGTTATTCGCGAACATCACAAAGTTCCCGCTGTCATTGTCTGCTACACAGTTGTATCGAATCACAGAAGATGGCACAATCTGAAAATAGATACCGTCGCCGATATTTTCCGCGATGATATTGTTGGTCAATCGCGGCGCGCCAAAGCGCATAAACACGCCTGCTCCGTCAACGCCCGAATTGCCGCTGATCGTATTGAACGTGAGCTGCGGCGACGACCCGTCAATCCAAACGCCGCCGCCGTCGTCGAGCGACACGTTATTCATAATCAAATTATTCTGCAGCAGAATAGGCGAGGAATCCAGGAAGAAACCCGCGCCCACCGAAATCGCACTATTGCCTTCAATGCGCGAGGTCTGCACTGACCCCGACGCGCCGTCGCTGGCCCAAGCGCCGCCGGCGCGCGCCGTGCTGCCGATCAGCAGGCAACTCTCGAGGGTCGGGGCCGCCCCTCCGAACATAAATGATGCCGCCCGAATCTGCGCTGCATGAAATGAACTCACAATTCGTAAACTGCGGCGTTGCTGCCCCCTGCGCGTAGATCGCGCCGCCTCGAACGGCTTGAAGCCGCTTGAACGTCGAATGAGATAACTGCGGCGACACCGCCTGCAAGTTCATTCCGCCTCCATCGACACGATTGCCCGAGAGCCCTCGGGCATCGGCCAACTCAAAATACGAGAATTCACTCTGCGACGCGCTGGCACTCGCCCTCAATCCCGCGCCAGCGACCAGGATTCGTCAAGGTGTCCGTAACAAATCGAATCGAGTCCGTGACTACGCCGACTGCCTGCAAGTTCCCTCGCAACTGCAAACTGCTCGGCCCGCAAAACAGCACGGTAGTTCCCGGTGCTACGGTCAGCGTTGCCGTCGTGTCGATGCGCACATCCGCAACCACCTTTATCTCGCCCGGTCCGAGTGCTCCCCCAAGCAAGCCGAACAGTCCGGTCGGCGCAAGCCCGCTTGCCGACTCATACGCCCCCATATCGGGCAGCGTGCCGGCCGGTTGTGGCCGCGAGTTGCCTGAGATATCCGTGGGAAGTTCGTTCCAATTCCCCGCGCCGATCGAGCTGCTCCCGGCAAACAGGGTCCAGTCGCCGGATGCCGTATCGACAAATTGCGGATCACTCAGCACATTGAAATACGTATCGCATGAATCGCCGTTACCATTCACTGCCGTCAGCACTCCGATCCACGGCGGACCGCTCGCCGGATCATTCCCCTCGAATGCAATGGTCCCGTGAAGCGTTGAATATGTTATCCGGGCGGTCGGAACCGCGCCTAAATACAGTGCATCACCACCGGCGACCGCTCCCAATATGCAATTCTCAACATCGACGGATGATGACTCTATGCGCAGTTCACCGCCCGCATTCCCCGCGATGGTGCAATGCTCAAAGTCAATTCCACCGGCGTTTGTTGTTGCGACACCGCCGCCTGCTGTTGCTGAGGAATTGCCTGTGATCAAGCAATTCTCGGCCCGCAAATCGCTCTGATTCACGGAAACACCACCACCTGAAAGACCCGCGCTGTTGCCCGTGATCTCACAGCGTTCAAGCGTCGCATCGGCCGCTTCCCACAGATTCAAACCGCCGCCCTCGGCGGTCGCTGTGTTATGGCGTATCTTGCAGTCGACGATCGTCGGAATCGATTGCAGAATCGACAATCCGCCTCCCTGCAGCCCCGCCATATTGCTGTCAATCTCGCAATCAATAAATGTCGGCAGCGCGCCGTATCGCACAAAAACACCGCCGCCATAAGTCCCGGCGTTGTTCTGTCGCACGATGCATTCCGAAAACACCGGCGAACCGTCCAGTGTCACCCAAATCCCTGCGCCCTCCCCCGCCGCCGCGTTGCCCCGCACTTCGCACTGCTCAAATAGTCCGTCAGAGGTCGAGCGGTACGTGTGGATTCCGCCACCGTCGTCCGCCGAGACATTGTATAACACCTGACAGCGTAGAAAATGCGGCGATGATTCCCAAATGTAGGCGCCGCCCCCGTCAAAATTCAACGTATAGTTCGCCTGGATTACACAGTCGAATACCTCCACATACGACTGCTCAAAGGACATTCCGCCTCCGTGCGAGCCGCCCGAGTTGGCAATCAGCGTGGAGCTGTCTAAGTGTGCGAACGAATTCTTAAATGAAATCCCGCCGCCATTTATCTGCGCGAAGTTGCTGTCCAACACGCAACGCGAAATCACCGGAGTGGTGCCCCGGGTATAGATGCCGCCGCCGTTGTTCAGCGCCGAATTCGCGCGTAAATGGACGTTGGTCACTACGCTGCCAAACGTATTGTTCAGGAACAGTCCGCCGCCGTCCCTGCCCGTCGAGTTCCGGTAGAAGTTGCACGAATCCATCCAGCACGTTGCACTCGTGTAGTACACCGCGCCGCCCGCTAATCCGCTGTAGTTGTATCGAAACGACGAATGCTCGATTCGAAGAACGGTCCCCGCGCTGCAGTAGATTGCACCGCCCAAACTGTCGGCGTTCAAGGGACCTATCGAATACGCATTCTCAAAAAGCGCGTACCGGATGAAGCTCGAGTCATGCGCGTTGGGAAAACTCAGCCCACGCCATTTGCCCGGATTCAGCAGAGTATCTGTCGTAAACACCACCGAATCGCCCTCCGTTCCATCCGCGCCCAAATAGCCCTGCACAGACATCCCGAAGGCCCCCGCGAAATAGACCCGGGTCCCGCTGCCGATCTCCAGACTGTCCCCCGCAAGGACGGTCAAGTTTCCCGTGACTACATAGGGGCTACCGGTTGCTGTCCACGTACCCTCCACATTGTCACCTGCCACAAATGTCGTATCGGCCAACACCCCTGCGTAGGGCCAGAATAGCACACCCAACACCGCCAACAAGCGGCCCAAGCAAATTCTAATGATATCCATGTTCAAGCCGTTTCCCTTGACCTACCCCGATAAATCCTCACCAGTCCATTTTCATCCATCCCTACAATTTGCAACCGAATCACGCTGAATGCAAGCTATTCCTCTATCCCGAATGCGCTGTGGCATCTTCGGGTCACTCCCGTAAGTCATTTCTTTTTATGCTGTTGTACGTAGTCTGCTCCTTGAGACACCGTTCAGGAGAGCTTGTTGCGAGGCACCCCGGCATCAGCCTGCGTCCGGCAAATATTGCGCAGACTTTCTTCCACCTATTGCTTATCAACACCGAACTTCCGACCTTATAAAAATTTGGGTTCCCGCCGTTTCATAGAAGGAGATTCAAGATGTTCAACGGGAAGTTTTGGTTTAACACGATCGCTCTCGTCGGCCTGCTGATCTGGACTTCGCAGCCTGCCTGGGCAGTCACTCAAGCCGATGTTGTGCGGCTGAAACATAAGGTGGCCGCGGGTGAGATGTTATCTCCATCCGAGCGGCAGCTCGTTGCGGATGCCAAACGCGAGTTTGGTAGCATGATCTCGGCGCCGCTGTCGAATGACCGACCGCGCCAACCCGGGGGCACCCTCGACGAATACGAGTATAGTTTAATCCCATACGAATGGGTGGATATCACCGACGTCGGTCAGGCTTCCGGAATAACCTCTGACGATCAGCTCGTCGGGCCTTTCGACCTCGGCTTCTCCGTCAACTTCTACGATATCAGCTACAACTCTGTCTACATGTGCTCGAACGGCTGGGCGAATTTCGTCGGCAATTCGGCGGCCTATTGGAACGGGCCTATTCCCGATACCTTTGACCCTCATGCGGTAATCTATGCCTTCTGGGACGACCTCTACCCCCCGATGGGCGGCGAGTATTACTATTACCAGGACACCGCCAACGACCGCTTCATCCTGAGCTGGATCGATGTGCCGCATATCTCGGATAACACCGAGCTCTACACGTTTCAGATCATTATCAATTCCAGCGGCACTATCCAGATCAATTACAACTCGATCTCGGAAGGCGGTATCGGCAATTCCAGCTGCACCTCTGGAGTCGAGAATGAGACCAGCACCGAAGGGCTCCAAATCTGGGACAACGGTGCCGGGGAGCCGCCCGTTTCTGAGTCTTCTGTGCTGATCGTCCTGCCGGACGGTATTCCCAACCCTGTAACCGGTCTTGTCGGTACGGTCAATGACCACGACGTCACGCTGTCCTGGACCGATCCGACCCATGATACCAACGGAAACCCCGTTACGCTGACGAATATTGAAGTCTTCATGGGGCCTCCGGGAGACGGCGATCTCCAAGCAACCGTCCTTCCGGGTGTTGAAACGGTTACGCTCCTCGACGTAGCAGACGGGATGCGCCAATTCTATGTCCGCGCAACGGCCGATCCGTATTTCGGCTCTGCCGCTGCCGTGCAGGTCCTGGTGGGTTCGCCAAGCTATGCCAATGACTTCAACACCAACGACGGCCAGTGGGAATCTGCGGACGGCTGGACGTGGGGCGAAATCACGAATGTTATTGGACCTAACGAGCATTCAGAGCCCTTCTGCTGGGGCTCGAATATGGACGCGCCGTACCCCGACTTGGCCGACTATAACCTGTATCTGGACCTCGGCCTGGCCGTAGGTTCTGAAGATGCCTACATGGAGTTCTGGATTTACTACGATCTGGAGTTCTTCTGGGACGGCTGCAATATCAAAGTCTCGTTGGATGGCGGAGGCACATGGGAAATCGTTGAACCTGAAACTCCGTATCCGTGCTCCCAGCTCAACCAGTCGCAAAACGTAATGACCGGCGAACCGTGCTGGTCAGGGCAATCCCAAGCATGGGAGCACGTCGTCATTCCGCTCGGTCCGTACAATGGCGAAGCGCCAATCTTCCGCATCCAAGCGGCGTCAGACGAAGTCGTCTCGGGTTACGCTGGCGCTTACATCGATGACATGCTCATCTGGGGCCTGACCGAACCCGTTTTCACGACCGTTTCGGGTAACGTCTTCCTGGACGGCGGCACCGGCAACGTGCAGAGTGTTGTCGTGCGTGCAAATGGCTATGGCGCGCCGTTCACGTCCCCTGCTGGCAACGGTGATTACACCCTAAGCAACGTGATTGTCGGCGAGCGTCGGATCACCGCTACCTTGGCAGCATACGACACGGAGCAAATCACGGTTGACGTGGTCGATGGCGGAGTTACCGACGCCAACATCACGCTCGTGCGCAGTGCGCCCCCCGCACCGACAAACGTCACCGGTTCCGTGAATAGCGCCAATGGAATGGTCACGATTGAGTGGACGAATTCTACGGATATTCTCGTCGACACCTATCGCATCTATCGCCGCTTGGCCGGTGACGAGAACTTCGTTCTTGTCGGAACGGATCCAACGTCGCCCTTCAATGAAACACTGACCGTCGACGGGATCTATCAGTATCGAGTCACTGCCGTCGACATAAATGTCACGACCCCCGTTGAGTCCCCGCCGTCACTGATGGTAACCGTGCTCTATGGTGAACTGCCGGTGCCGCAACTGGGTGCCAATGGCGATTTTGATGACCGCATCCGACTCTCGTGGCTATCGCCCGGCACGCTCGACGGTACCGAACTGGGATATGATGACGGCACCGCCGAGTTCTACTTCACGATCAATTGGCCTTCTGGCCCGGCGGACTATCTGGCCGTGCGTTTCTCGACCCCGGACGACGCAATTTTCCCGCTGTTGGTTTATAGTGCCACGCTATTCGTTCAGAACGAAGAGGCGATTCCCTGGATCGGTATCTGCCCGCCGCAGGACGGCGCGGACGGACCGGACTTGGATAACCCATATATCGATTGGGAAGGATTAACAGCCGATAGTACCCCGGGTTGGGTCATGGCCGAAACCGAAGGCTCGGTCATTCTCGAAGAGCCTGCTGATTTCTACGTCGTGATGCAAATCCCACCGGGCGTCACTGAAAACCAGACCACCTGCGGCACCGATGACAGCCAGCCGGACAGTCGAACCTATTACGCTTGGGAACCGCCCTTCTTCAATCTCGTCACTTGGTCCGACTGCATCATGCGAGTCTGGCTCGGCGGTCCTTTGCCGAGCCGACGGCCACAACGTACATGGATTTGGGCCGCACCGAAAACACAAACTACTCCTACCACGTTACGGCCTACTACGACAACCTGCAGGAATCGCCGCCGTCACCGACTCGAACTGCCATGTGTAATATGGCTCCCGCGGCACCGACGAATCTTACAGGTGTGCCCGTTGGCAATACGCAAATGCGCCTGAATTGGTCGGCTCCTACCACTAATGACGACGGTTCTCCGATCACAGACTTGGCGAGCTACAACATCTATCGCAGTGGAAATCTGGTCGGTACAGTGGCCGCCGGAACGACCCAGTATGTCGACACGCCGTCGCAGAATGACGGCTACTATGCTTGGACTGTTACGGCCCGTGATGAAGTGCCCAACATCTCCGATCCGTCCGAACCGTTCACCGGTGCTGTCGTCAGCCCCTGGGAGCAGATCGACTACGAGTGGGTTGACATCAGCCAGGTTGGAACCCCGATTCAGCTCGACTGGTGGGGCGATATCGACGGTCCCCTTGATCTCGGATTCAACTTCCCGTTCCTCGGCGACGAGTATTCACAACTGTGGCTGTCAGGCATGGGCTGGGTGTCGTTCATTGAACTATTCAACGGCTTCTTCAGCAATGTGAATATCCCGAATGGCGCCGAACCGCATGCCGCAATCTACCCATTCTGGGATGAACTCTACCCCGAGCCTACTATGGGCGCGCAGGTGCTTTACTTTCAGGATCAGGCCGAAGATCGCTTTGTAATCAGTTGGCTGAATGTCCCCCATCTGTTCAACACAGGGGTCCTTTATTCCTTCCAGCTTATTCTCGGCGACGACGGCTCCTTGATCATGAACTACATGGATATCCCGGTCGATTGGCCGGGTAACGCAGAATGTACCATCGGCGTCGAAGATGCGACGAGTACGTCGGGAATCCCGCTCTACTACATGGGAGTCGGTGAATTCGCGCCCGCGAGCGAAACCGCCGTTGCCTTCTGGTCTGGTCCGTCCGGCGCAGTCACCGGAATCGTGCGCGAGTTTGGCAGCAACGCGCCGGTAGCCGATGCCATGATCACCGTCGCTCAACATCCCGAGTTCTTCACGACTTCAGATGTGACTGGCGTCTATCTGCTCGAAGTCGAACCCGGTACCTACACCATCAATATCCACAAACAGGGATATTGTGACCAGCAGATAACGAATATCGTTGTCGTCGATGACGGTACAGTCACCCAGAATTTCAGCTTGCGCCAGCCGAACGCCCAGTTCGACGTAACATCCCTGAATATTCTCGCCGTCACCGGTCAAAATGCGACGTCGCAATTCGAGATAACGAATCCCGGTGCGACTTGTGAACTGGAATACACCATCACAACCAATCAAACTTGGCTGACGGTCAACCCGGCGACGGGCGAAGTCCCGTCCAATGGCTCGGTTATCATCAACGTGACCGGTGCGACAGCGAATTTCAACCCGGGTGACTTCACGGCCACCATTTCTGTTGCGCACAACGATCTCAACAGCCCACTCGCGATTCCTGTGACGATCAACGTGGTATCGAACGCTGACGACAGTCACGAGTTGCCAACCGAGTTCGCGCTGAATGCGAATTACCCGAACCCGTTCAACGCCACCACCGTGCTTAGCTTCGATGTGCCGCAGGAAAGCCGCGTTGAATTGGTTGTCTTTAACGTGCAAGGACAGGAAATCGCCCGCCCGGTTGATCAAGTGATGTCCGCTGGCCGTCATTCGATCAACTATGCAGCCGACGGCTTGCCGTCCGGAATGTACCTTGTCAAGATGACGTCTGGCAACTTCACCGGCGTGCAGAAGATCGTACTGCTAAAATAACCGCACGTTCTAAACCGTCTCTGTTCAAGGGGCCTGCATTAGCGGGCCCCTTGTCGTTGCGCAAAGGCACGAAATCTGCAAAATCCCGCTTACGACCCCGGATATTTAGCCGGGGGCAGAACACCTTGCCTTGGCATATCGCATAGCGAATCACTCCGCAATGACTTGTAATCATATCGGCTTAACAAAGCCCAAACGCAAACAGCCCGGTCCTGAGCTGTCGCCCAATGTTGCCGGGCTGACTCCGGTCGCCGCAGGCGTGATGACGATTACGGTTGCCGCCCGCGCCGAATTGCCCGCACAACATTGGCTCGAGGCCTATTGGCCGGCGGCAGTGGGTCTCATGGCCGCCGCCGCTATCGCGGCCGTCTGTCTATATCTGATTCGCTCATCGCGCAGAAACTCGCCCGTCAATGAGCTCGCAATTTGGAAGACCCTTGCGGATAGCACCAGAGAGGTCCTGATTCTGCTCGACAAGTCCGGTAACATCGTCTACATGAACAGGTCCTTCAACGGACCGGAGTCACCGGCTGGAATGCCTGTTTCGCTCTTGTTCGATGAAATCGACCGCCCGCGTTGGGAAAAGGCGCTAAGCGATGTGGACTCCCACGCGCTGGCCTGCTCCGTTGCAACCTTCCAAAGTCCGAAAGGCGGACCAGACCGATTCCTTCTGGGAAATCCGCCTTTCACCTGTTACTGATGCGCCCCTTGCCGCAGCTTTCCTCTGCTTGCTCGCGACGTCTCAGGTACACACCGCAAGGAACTCACCCGAACAGTCCTGAGCAGAATCAGCATCGCCGCGGGCCGTGTCGACTCCTTGAAGAGCTGATGGAAGTGGTCATCGAACAACTGGGACGGGTCGTCGATACGAGAAACTGCTTCGTTGCGCTCTACAATCCCGACACCGATTCATATACAAAACCCGTTGAACGCGATATCAACGGCCAGGAGCGCGCCCCCGGGGAACAGGTTGACCTGCGTGGCGGTCTCACCGACTACGTCAGGAAGAGCGGCAAACCGCTGCTCCTGACCGACCAGAACCGCAAAGAACTCGTCGAAATCGAATCTATCAAGCCGCTCGGTACGCGGGCCGAATGCTGGCTCGGGATTCCTCTCCGCGTCCGTGACGAAGTGTGCGGTGTAGTTGTTTTCCAATCCTACGACAATCCGACGCTATTCACCGAACGCGACGTCGAACTGCTCTCCATCGTTGCGGGCTCCTTGGGCAGAACTATCGAAAGGCAACGCGCCAATGCCGAGCTGCGCGAACGCGAAGCCCGGCTGCGAGTGCTCACTGAACGGATGCCCGCGCTGATCTGGACGCAGAATCTCGACGGTACCATC
>JADJCU010000007.1 GCA_016703065.1 bacterium | reverse complement strand
GTCATGACAATAGTTCTCAAAATTCAGATCGCCAGGCAATAGCACATCGCCCGGCGCAAATGCCGCACCCAGATCGCTCAGCACTCTTCCTGAGTTTTCACTGCCCATTCGGTGCAATCCGGAAATCTTGGTACTGCTGTCCGCCGCTCAACGGGAATACATTGCACGACTCAACATGTGCGAACGTTGGGCCCTCGCGCATGATGTCAAGCAACATATTCACCTGATCGTCCTTCCCTTCGACTTCCGCTTCAACGCGGCCGTCCCGTAGATTCCGCACCCATCCTGTCACGCCGAGGGACTGGGCGCGTTCAAACACAAAGTAGCGAAAGCCGACACCCTGCACCAGTCCATTCACCGTCACACGCACTCTGCGCAACTCGCCCGCCATCGCTAACGCACCGCGCGAACCATGTATTGATGCACGGCATCCGTTGTCAGCACGCCGGAATCAGTATACTGAGTATCGGCCGTGTTCCCGAGCAACACAAAGTCACTCCCGTCACCCGCCGCGCCGCGATATACGTCGTAGTGATTTATAACCGTCGCATTGTTATTCACATCATGTGTGACTGCACTCCAACGAAGCACAACACCATCTCCGCTCGGTAGAATCGTCAAGTCATCCACTGCCTGCGGATTCGCCGGCGTTGTAAACACCGCTTGAAAGACAACCGGACCGGATTGACCTGCTGTTGGGTAGAATCCGGTGTTGAAAAAACCTGAATTGTCGACCGCTTCAAGGTAATAGCGCACAATCGTCGTTGACGAAATCGCCGGAATCGTGAAGGTGTAAACATCTCCGACATTGCAGTCTGATGCAATTTCCTGCCAGGCGCCACCGCCAAAGCGGTAGTGCAACGACGCAAACAGAACTCCATTGTCGTCGGTAATCGCCGCGCTCACCGGATACGGACCATTGAAATTTGTGGGCGACGGCCACACCGTAACATTTGAAAAATCGGGCGGTGCGTTGTCGTCTATCCAATTAAACGAATAGAAGCTGGTCGGCGCATTTGAAGGGTTCGTAGTGCTGTTGTGGTTCGGCGCATCGTCCAGCGCCGAAACGTAGTAGCGCACTTCCTGCACCGGAGACCCCGTTCGCGCAGGAATCGAAAACGTGTAGACATCACCGCTCACATCTGTTGGCGCAACACTTGTGTATGCTCCGCCATTCGTGGCGTGATAAAGCAGCGCCGACGAAACTCCGCTTGCATCCGTGATATTCGCTGAAACTAAGTACGGGCCCGGGCTCGGACTGTCAGGCAGATCGGTGACACCTACGATTGCAGGCGGAAGCAGGTCTCCGCCGAGATTGGTGTCGGTCATACGAAAGTAGCCGGATGCCGTGTTGAACAGCCAGTTGCTTTCCCCCTCAACAGAGAGAATAGCCACGACGCTTCCTATTCCTGGCACGAGCCACTCGTATGTTCGGTACAAATCATCAACGAGCGGGATTCCCATGAACTCCGCGTAGCTCGTCTGCAACGTGCGCATTACCAGACAGGGCATTGGACCGCCGAACGGAGTGGTCACCGTTCCCCAGCCTACCATCTCGACGTTGCGCGTTTCTTGAATTGGAGTGCCGAGCTCAGCTTCTCCCCACGTCCAAGCCGATGTCCAAGTCGTGCCAAACGTCATCGGATAGTGATAGATATTCCACTGCGGCGCATCATAGGCATAGACGGTTCCGCCTTGCGCGAAGCCCCGGGCCCAAGTTCCCGCTGCGGTTTCATCGCTGTAGAGCCACTGCGTCGAGCCGCCCTGCGTTTGATACTCCACGTAACTGGTGTTTGCAGGAAGCGGCGCGGGCGCATCGGCAGAAGCCCGCAACTCCGACGACGCTGTGGAGTTAGTTGGACCTGTTGTGAAGTCCCACACCCCGCCCTGCTGTGTCGGATTGATTGTCGCCATATTCACAGCAACGTTCGATGCCGTGTTATAGTAATCCCAGAAGTTACCGATCTGGTCCGCACCATACGGCCAGTTTGCCGCGTCTATCGTCGGCTGGCCAAACAGAGTTGATGCACTGACGACGACCGCCAGAAAAACCCATCCTACACATCTCATCTTCAACCTCCGCATGCTCGAAATTCAAACGTCTTATGGCTTCAATCGCGAAATCATTCTTGGAAACGGAATAGTTTCCCGTACGTGCGGCAGACCACACAACCAGGCCACAGTGCGTTCCAGCCCTAATCCAAATCCTGCGTGCGGCACGGTTCCGTACTTGCGCAAATCAAGGAACCACTCAAAGTCCTCAACCTTAAGTCCATGCTCTTGAATTCTCGCAACCAGAGTGTCGTAGTCATCTTCGCGCTGACCACCGCCAATTACTTCACCCTTCCCTTCCGGTGCGAGCAGGTCAAACCCGAGCGCCAACTTCGGGTCGTTTGGATCGCGCTTCATGTAAAAGGCCTTCAGATCCGCCGGGAAATGATGCAGGAATACGGGCCGATCATATTGATTAGAAATCGTCGTTTCTTCGTCTCCACCGATGTCGTCGCCCCAGTTGATTTCGTGGCCACTCTTCTTCAGTACTTCGATTGCGTCTGTGTAACAGATTCGCGGAAATGGTTTCTGAATCTTCTCAAGTATCGCAGGGTCGCGTTCGATCGCCGTTAACTCTTCTCGCCGCGTATCCAGAACTCGTCGCACGACAAAACAAATCATGTCTTCCGCGAGCGCGGCGGCGTCCCACATCTCTGCATACGCTACTTCCGGTTCGATCATCCAGAATTCCGTCAGATGCCGTCTCGTCTTGGATTTCTCCGCGCGAAACGTCGGACCAAATGTGTATATCTTGCCCAGCGCCATTGCGCCGCACTCCCCGTAGAGCTGTCCAGACTGACTTAAGTATGCTGGCTCGCCAAAGTAGTCCGTCTCGAACAGCGTCGATGTGCCTTCACAGGCCGCGTTCGTGAAAATTGGTGGATCAAACAGCGTGAACCCGCGCTCGTCAAAAAAGTCACGAATCGCCTTCACGATGCTGTGCCGAATCCGCATGATCGCTACTTGCCGCTTGCTCCGCAGCCACAAATGGCGATTGTCCATCAGAAACGCGGTTCCGTGCTCTTTAGGGGAAATCGGAAACTCGCCCAGCGCAACATGCACCGGAACGACTTTTTTTAGGACTAACTCGAACCCCCCTGGCGCGCGCGGTTCGGCCTTCACCGTGCCCTCGACTATCACCGAGGACTCCTGCGTCAGCGAATCAACTGCGGCAAGCCCTTCGTCGCCGATATCATTAATCGACCCGACACACTGAATCAGTCCGGTACCGTCGCGCACGATCACAAACCGGATTTTGCCTGATGATCGTTTGTTGTAGAGCCACCCCTTGAGCGTAACATCCTTGCCGTCCCAGCCGGCGATGTCCTGCAAATAAACGTGTGGCGCGGTCGGCGTCACCATCTTTACCTCGCTGATTAATCTTCTTCTTTAAGTTCCCGTTCCATCAAGCCGCGCACTGCGTCGCGCGCCGACAACTTTCCTTCCAATACTGCGCACACTCCCGACGTAATCGGTACTGCTACTCTATGTCGAATACCCAACTCAAATGCCGCGCGCGCCGTGTAGACACCTTCTGCAACCTGCCCTGTCTTCCGTAGCGCCGCTTCAAGGGTCTCCCCTTTTCCGATGTACTCTCCCACTGTCCGGTTGCGGCTACGGGGAGACATGCACGTCGTAGAGAGATCCCCAAGTCCCGATAACCCCATGAACGTCTTGCGCTCACCTCCAACCGCTTCGCCCAACCGCGACAACTCCGTAAGGCCGCGCGTAATCAATGCGCCCTTTGTGTTGGCGCCGTATCCAATTCCATCGACCATTCCGGCAGCGAGTGCGATCACGTTTTTCATCGCTCCCGCGAATTCGACACCGATTACGTCTATCGACCGATACAACCTGAGCCGTTCCGAGGAAAGCTCGCGTTGCAATGTTCTTGATGTCTCGTCTTTCGCGCTTGCGATCACTGCTGAGCTCGGCATTCCCAAGGCAAGTTCTGCCGCGAGCGTAGGGCCGGATAGCGCTGCGTAACGCTGTGTGTCAAAATTCTGTGCGCACTCGGCTAACAGTTCGTGCTCGAACAGCTTCGTGCTCGTTTCAATTCCCTTTGCGGTTCCCACCCAAATCGCGCGCGGAACTCGCGCACCATAGGTCGCCAAAAAACTCCGCAGCTCCTGCGTCGGCACGGCAAAGAACACAACTTCGCATCCGTCGATTGCGGCCGCGAATTCCGCTGTCGCGTACACACGCTCCGGGATCACGATTCCCGGTAAATAGTGCTCGTTCACCCGTTTCTCGTCGAGCTCGCGCGCATGATCCCGGTCCCGCGCCCACAACTTCACGTCATGATCGTGTTTTCCGGCATGTATTGCCAGCGCAGTTCCCCAACTTCCCGCCCCGAGTATCGCGACTTTCATCAGAAGAACCTCGGCTCATTTCCGGTTACTAACCGCGCGAGATTCGCACGGTGCGTATAGATCAAGAACAATGCAATCACCACGCCGCCGGCAAACACAATTGTTGGGTGCCTTGGTTTCGATAACAGTAACATGCCCGGGAACGCCGCTGCGGCCAATAGTGAGGCCAGCGATACTCTGCGCGAGATCAAGAACACTACCAGCCAAACGGCCAGGCTGTACAACAGCGCTATCGCGTCAATCGCCGCCATCGCCCCGGCCGCCGTCGCGACTCCCTTCCCACCTTTGAACTTTGCAAACGGCGTGAACACGTGCCCCATGACAGCCGCGCAAGCCGTGATGATCTGCATCTGCACAATATTCTCCGCAAACACGAGCGGCACGAGCCAATACACGGGCGCAAATCCTTTCAGCGCATCCAGCAGCAGGACCACCACGCCCCACTTCTTCCCAAGCACGCGTGACACGTTTGTCGCTCCCGAGCTACCTGATCCCGCCGCGCGCGGGTCCTTCCCCGCAACTACTTTTGATATCCAGATGCCGGTCGGAATTCCGCCGATAACGTACCCCATCAGGGCCGCAAGGTACGTGCTCAAGCCACGCGCCCTATTGTGAAAATGCGTTCATTCAGCATTGCAAAGTGTGCCTCAAACTCCGGGACCGAGTTTTCCGCGACGATCAGCACGAGGCCGATGCCGCAATTGAATACCCGCCGCATCTCGTCATCCGGCACACTCCCCCATTGCTGAATCATCTTGAAGAGTTCAGGCAACTCCCATGCGCCCCAGTCTACGTCGAGATGCATCCCCTCGCGCAAAACTCGCTCCGTATTCTCCACGAGTCCGCCGCCCGTGATATGCGACATCGCATGAAGAGTCGAGTTTGTCAACAGCGGCGACATCTCATTCCAATAGCAGCGATGCGGCGCAAGCACGGCTTTGGAGAAGCGCCTGCCGTCGGCGAGCATGATCGAGTCCAACTCTCCGGACGCTACCATAGGTTCAAGCACTTTCCGGATCAGTGAGTACCCGTTTGTATGAGGTCCATTTGATGAAACGCCGAGGAGAATGTCGCCCTTCTCCACGCGGGAGCCGTCGATAATCCGGTCCCGCTTAACTTTTCCAACGATGGTACCTGCCAGGTCAAAATGTCCTTCCGCGTAAAGACCCGGCATCTCGGCCGTCTCGCCTCCGATTAGTGCGACGCCGTGCGCCTTGCATCCGCGCGCCAGGCTCTCGGCCAGTGTCCCGGCGATGGCTGGATCGAGCTTGCCAAACGCAAGATAATCGAGAAAGAAGATCGGTTTGGCTCCACACACCAATATATCATTGATGGAGTGATGAACCAAGTCCTCACCCAGCCCTGAGATATTTCCTAACTGGGCAGCGAGGAGGACTTTCGTCCCCACGCCGTCCGTCGAGGCCACAAGTACCTGGCCGTCGGTAGCATCGTCAAGCGCAAAGAACCCACCGAAAAGCCCTATTCCTCGTACGACATTCGCCGTGTGCGTGGACTTTGCTGCCTGCGCAATTAACCGCTTGGCCTCTGCGGCACGGTCGAGATGCACTCCCGATGTGGCGTAAGTTGAACCCAATTACGTCTCCTAATCTCCTAATAAACAACAAGGCCCGTCATCAACGGGCCCAGTGCCGAGGGCCGGAATCGAACCGGCACGGGGAGTAATCCCCGGCAGATTTTGAGTCTGCTGCGTCTACCAGTTCCGCCACCCCGGCAGGAAAAAATACCACCAGCGAGCGGAGCTTAATAATCGTGGGGGGCCAACTATTATAGCGGTCACGCAAATGCTGGTGGATAGCGAAAACAAGGTGAACTGGAATATAAAGACTTACCCCCAAAAACGCAACTCCTTTTCCTCCTCCCCTCGGGTGGACCTCTGTGCGGAGCTCGGGCCATTCCCATCCACCAACTGAAAATCGTACCGTCATTGTGCAGCCGCCACGGCTGAAGAACCCCTCCGCCCGCTCGGAATCCCAAGCGCCGGCGCAACCGCACCGGCGGCACGCCGGCCTTTGACAATCCCCTCATAAGTCACGATATTGCAGCGAGGCCGGGAGCACATTGCACACGACACCGGGGAGGCCACAGACGAACGAGACGAACCCAAATTGCTAATCGAAACGGCAATGAGGTTCGTCTTTTTGTTTTTCAGGCACCGCTGTTCCCAACCAATCACAAACAATAACCCCATGAGATATCCCATGCGCTACATTATTATCTGCATACTACTGTTTGCCAGCTTCGCCGCTGCGCAAGAGGTCTTATGGCAGCGTGACGGGGATTTAGTAACGTCGCATTTCGGCGCCGGAATCTATCCGCTTGGCGATCAGAATGATGACGGGTATGCGGATTGGGCGGTTTGGAACAGCGATGAACATGGTGGTGATTCCACGGGACTTTCCTTCTTCTACGGAGGACCAAACCCTAGCCAGACACCTTACTTGCGGATCACAGGAGAGCAAGGAGACCCGTATCGTCGCATCCTTCTGTTCAAATTCTGCGACTTCAACGGGGACGGATTTACGGATTGGATGATTTCATTCTGGCCCTATCTGTCGGATACAGGTTACGTGAAATTCTATTCGGGTGGCGTAGATGCGGACGCCGTGCCAGAAGTGGTGTGGACCATGGCAGGGTTCTTTAACCCGAACGCCACAACAGGCGAGATTGGGCTGATCGGGGATCATAACGGGGACGGATACGATGATTTTTACTATTATGACAGCCGCCCGTCGGATTTGACCACCGTCTATCTGGGCAGCCCGACCTGGGACTTTCAAGTGTCGTATGTGACTCAAGGCGAACCCATCTTCAGCGGCGAAAGCAGGCCCAACGATATCTATGGGGATTTCAATGGCGACGGCTTTGATGACTTTCCAACTCAGGACGCTGGGGTCACAAAGTTCTACTTTGGGAGTGCAGAGCCTGACACCATTCCAGACCTAGCCTGGTCTGGGAATTTCTCGATCAACGCAATGCTTGAAGCAGATCTGAACGACGATCAGTACGATGATCTTCTTGTTCATCGGGGCGAGTCCATCGTGGAAGTACACATGGGCGCGGAAACACCATCAGAAGTAGCAACGGGCAACTTGGAATATGGTGCATGTCCGAACGTTGGTCACGAGCTACATAGCGCTGGTGACTTCAATCGTGACCGCTATGAGGATGTGATCATAATCAATTCGGCATGCAACGGAGGCTTTGGCCGACTGGCTCTATTTGTCGGCGGTTCATATCTCCGCACGACACCGGTTTGGGAAGAAGACGGCACAGTCAACGGATTGATGGTAGGAATATGTTGCGCTACGGGTGTTGGCGACATCAACGGCGACGGGATTGAAGACCTTACCGTCGGTTGTCAGAATGGCTTTAACCGCCGGGGCCGTGTGGTGATCTTCTCAGGCGACACCACGATGATCCTGCCTGCGGAAGAGCACCAGCCGATTGTCGATGACTTTTCGCTTTCTATCTACCCTAATCCGGCAAATGGATTTGTGACGATAGACGTGCAACCGCTCTCCTCAAGTCAGCCCGTTGAAATCAGTATCTACTCGGTTCAGGGCCGCGAAGTGGACAGGCTGTCCCTGCCTTGGACCTCGCGTTCGCACTTCTACGACGTCTCGCCGCTCGCCACAGGCCTCTATTTTCTCCACGCCACCAACGGACGCAAATATCTCACCCCAAAACTCGTCGTGCTAAAGTAAACTACAAGAAACTGCACCATGTGCAAAAAAGAATGCAAAAACAGTTCAAGCAATACGCAATTGTTGCGTATATAGTGACGATTCTGCGTGCTATGTTTGAGAGGCTATGGCCATCGGCCTGAATATCATGATTCAAGTGTAGATTAACTAAATTATAAACAATACTATACATAAGTCAAGTGGGCTGTTCGGCTTCATCTTTGATCTTGGCGCGAGATATGCATATAACAAATCTCAGAATATGCAGAGCAGATTGCAGCAGATGCATGAAAAGAGCGTCAGGGGCGGTGGAGGTCTACGTATAATACCCCGGGACCCACCAAGATCGTGGCTGACACCTAACTGACGCTCAGTTAAATAGAACGCCCGGCCTATCTTAGGCTGGGCGTTTCACATTCTGTAATCCATGCATATCAGACGAAAAACTGAGCTGCGACCTCGTCGTACTTGTCTTTTCCGCAAGCTAACGCAAGCAGGTTCGGCCATTTAGATTGAAGGAGTTCAAGCATCTTCCCAGCAAGAAGTTGAATCTCCCACTGAGCATGCGCGTCACAACGCAATCTGCACAAATGATATAGTTCACGTGCATTAAGACTCACCATCACCCGTTTAACATGCGCATTCGTCAAGACGTAGGCCTCAAGTCCAGGACTCGATTTGGCGATCTCTTGGGCTGCCTCGGCAGCATCGCGGACCGCAGCGCGGAAAACGTCAGCTTGTCCGATGTCCTCAATTGCAGGCGGAACAATTGCCGCGAACTGGGGGGCGTATGATTGCACGAGCTGTGTCATCAGACGGTGCCGCTTGAACTGCGCGTAGCAAGTCGCACTCATCTCAAGCGCTAATGTAGCGCGAGCGACCTCGAACTCTCGATACACGGGATCATGCGGGCCGAGATTCGTAAAGATCAGCCGCCAAAGTTTGGCTTCGTCGGCTTTCGTCATTGTGCCGTTAGACGAAAAGGAAAAGGCCTCTAAAACCCGGTGCTCGGCATCACGATCAAAATCGAGAAGTTCAGCGCGCGGCGCATTGCGAAAGCTCAGCGCACTCTCCGGAGCAGGCTTGCCGGCAAACTGCGCCCGCAATGCGAGTCGATTGGCACGGGGGTATTCACGGCGCGATGTGTATTTGACCAGCGACGGTGCCATCTTGCCTACAGCAGCATGAATCGCTTGGCCAAGCTCACGTACTTCTGTTAATGGATGATCCGACAGCTCCCAGAGCAAATGTTCGAGATTCCGCGCGTTGAGCGTCATGCCCATCTGCGTAGAACAGGCCAGTGGCAGCAGATAGCGCGCGTCTTCCTTCGCCCGATTCTCGAGATCACGCAGCTCGGCCTTCGAGAGTGCGCCAGGATCATCCGGCAGACTCGATTCAGTCAGAGTCTCGAGAATCGTGGTGTATGTCGCAAACAGTTTGCGCACGACATCTCGAAACTTCGACTCAACGTCGGTGCCTACGAGCTCCGGTGGGACAATATACTCTTCGCCAAACGTAATGTATCGCTGAGACTTCTCGGTGAAACTCTGAAGCCTGTGATACTGCAGCTCCTCTGTCGCGAGGCGGGACAGGTGCGAGACATCGAAGTTAAACGTCGCGTGCTCGGCGACGGACGCGTGACCGAGGCCGAAGATGATATTCTCGTTTGACTTGCGCGCGCGAGCCACGCTGAACCGCGCGGACCGTCTCAGCTCGGTCACGTGCGACGGATCTCGCGATATCCGGGCGTATGCGGCTGAAATCGTCTCAGGCGTAAACGCTTCAAAATCAATCCGTGCACGCAGTTCGTCACCAAGGCGCTCGACAGCCGCCCGAAGGTCCGATGCGGACGGGTTGACGCCCATCGACTTAGAGAGCTGGTCAAGTTCTCTTAGAATATCAAGCGTCTCGGAGAGGAGTTCGGCGTCTACGTTGTAGCCGGCTAAACGAACGATCGGGGGCATGTTCTGTGAGTTAGACGATGGATGACGACATTCCCCTAAGTATAGTGAATTGCGGCTGGAAGTGAAAGGGGCCAAACACTTCTTCGACATTCCGACGGTGGCCGAATCCACGCGGGATGGGCACACCACGGAGGGCGCGCCGTCGCTATAGCCTGCGGCTCCACTATTGCCTTGGAAGTCTTGGACAAAACAGCAGAGGCCGCCAAAGCTGGGCGGCCTCTGAAACGTATCGAGGTGGCGCTGCTATGGCTTCACAAAGAAGCCGACGCTGGCCGTTGCCACAGTCTCTTCGGCCACCACCGCATACCCAAATATCGTGTCCTTGAAAACCAACGTATCGTCGCAGTGATAGTCCATGCACGGATTGGAGCCACACGGAAAAGCAATCGTGTCCGACTGTGCAAACATCGTCTGACCGTTGTCGTCAATATAGCCGACATTAGAGTCGGTGCGGTAGAGGATGCGTACGCCGGTAGGCATCGTGTTGCCCTGCGTTACGCGAATCGTAACGAGGTTCTGATTGTCGACGAAATAGTGAAACGTGTCGTTGGCGGCCATGGTCAATCTGTATGTGCCCGCAGGCGGATCGTCCGGGCCGACGATCTTCTTGTCCTTGCAAGCGGCAAATAGGAGGAGTAGGCCGAGTAGGCAGAGCGGAGCAAGTGCGAATGTCCTGCGTGTGTTCATCATCCCTCCTGCTGTCAAAGTTCACCGTCCAAGGAAGCGAAACAGAAGATAGCCAATGCCCAACCAAGCCGGTATCGAAAGCAATAGTGCGTAGTTCATGCCGCGAACGGTCGACAAATGTGACTGCAACTCGATCGTCGATAGCGCGCGCTGCATGACTGCGGTCAACTGCGGCATTTCGACCGGCTTCTGCAAAATATCGTAAGCACCAAGGCGAATCGCCTCTTTTGCCGTCTCCAGGGTGGCGAAACCCGTCACCATGATGAACAGCACTTTCGGATGAATTGCCTTTAGCTCCAAGAGTAACTCCATTCCCGATTTCTCCGGCATCATGAAATCCGAGACGACGAGGTCAATCTTCTCTTTCAAGAAGATGTCCGTGCCCTCGCGGGCGGACTCGGCCTCGAGCACCGTGTGACCCGCGCTTCGATGAATTCACGCAGGATCACACGGTAGTCGCGGTCGTCGTCGATGACGAGAATTCGGGCCATAGAGGATAAATGTGAGTAGAAATGAAACACGGATCAAGCCAAACAATCGACCGGCGTCTCGACTTACAGCGGTATGTTGCCGTGCTTCTTACGCGGATTCGTGTCGACCTTGTTTTCGAGTAGCTCGAGACCGCTGATGACGCGGGCACGTGTTTCGCTCGGGTCAATGACCTCATCGATGTAGCCGAACGAGGCGGCTTCAAACGGATTGGCAAACAGGTCGGTGTATTCGTCCACGAATTTCTTCTTGGCGCTATCCGGATCCGATGCCGCCTGAATCTCCTTCGAGAAAATGATCTCGACCGCGCCTTGCGCGCCCATGACGGCGATTTCCGATGTCGGCCACGCAAAGTTCAAATCGCCGCGAATGTGCTTCGAGCTCATAACGTCATAGGCGCCGCCGTAAGCCTTGCGGGTGATGACGGTGATCTTCGGCACGGTCGCTTCGCAATAGGCGTAGAGTAGCTTCGCGCCATTGGTGATGATGCCGTTCCACTCCTGCTCGGTGCCGGGAAGGAAGCCGGGCACGTCGACAAAAGTAACGATCGGGATGTTAAACGCATCACAGAAGCGCACGAATCGGGCACCCTTACGCGACGAATTGATGTCGAGCACGCCCGCCAAGACCGCAGGCTGATTCGCGACAATACCAACCGGACGACCGGCGAAGTTTGCGAAACCAACTACGATGTTTTCTGCGAAATTAGAATGTACCTCGAGGAAGGTGTCCGTGTCGACGACGCGGCGAATGACTTCCTTGATGTCATAGGGCTTCAGAGCTTCAGGCGGAATGATCGAATTCAGCGAATCGTCCGTCATCGGCTGCTGTGGCGGAGCCTGACGCGGCGGGTCCTCGCGGTTGTTCTGCGGCATGTAGCTCAGCAGTTTGCGAATCGTCAGAATGCAGTGCGCTTCATTCGGGTGAGTGAAGTGCGCGACACCGGACTTCGTCGCGTGCGTCAACGCGCCACCGAGATCTTCGCTGGAGATGTCTTCGTGAGTTACGGTCTTCACAACTTTGGGACCAGTGACAAACATGTTGCTCGTACCCTCGACCATCAGCGTGAAGTCGGTGATAGCCGGACTATAAACCGCGCCGCCGGCGCACGGGCCCATGATGGCAGATATCTGCGGAACCACGCCCGACGCGAGTGTATTGCGCAAAAAGATGTCTGCATAAGCTCCAAGCGAGACCACGCCTTCCTGCACACGCGCGCCGCCAGAGTCATTCAGTCCAATAACAGGGGCACCGACTTTCATTGCAAGGTCCATGATCTTGCAAATCTTCTTACCGTGCCCTTCGGCGAGCGATCCGCCGAGCACCGTGAAATCCTGCGCGAAAACGAAGACCGTACGGCCGTCGATGCGGCCGTGTCCAGTAACGACTCCGTCGCCATGGACCTTTTGCTGATCGAGACCGAACATTGACGACCGGTGCACGACCAGCGCGTCGACTTCGGTAAATGAACCTGGATCGAGCAGGATGTCGAGGCGCTCACGCGCGGTCATCTTGCCTTTTTTGTGCTGCGCCTCGATGCGCTTTTCGCCGCCGCCGAGCTTGGCAAGCTTGCGAAATTTCTTGAGTTCTTCCGTGTTGTTCTTCATATGTATCTTTAGAGCATGCCACTTCGTTTTCGAAGCAGCCATTCAATCGCCAGGAAGCCGATCAGGAACCACAGGATCAGAGGGCGATTCCAGAGGGGAATTTCGCGGGCACTCTCTACGTTCTTCGTTTGCAAATTCAGATTTGCAAACAGAGAGTCAGGACGGTCCACCGAAACAAATTTCCCTCCGGAATTCGCCGACACGGCTTGTAACAGGTCAAAACGCGCGCGCGAATCTATCCATTCCAGATTAAAGGCTTCAACTACCAGCGAGCCGTTGTCTTTTCCTAACGTGTCTCCGCGGACAACGGCGAAACCCGCGAAGCTGTAATCTCCCGAACTCCATGGAGTGAAATCTCCATCGTACAAGCCGTTGCCGCGGCTGACCAGCGAGATTCGCTCTCTTCTATCGGCAATAGAAATCTCTACGAGCACAGTAGCATCATCAGCGGGAGCAAGGTCTGCGCCATAGACCTGTCCTTGAAAATGCACGGACTCGCCTTCACTATAGACTTTCCGATCTGTTGTTATCTTGACTCGCTTCTCGTCGGCGGGGGCGAGCAGCCAGGAACTCAGACGTCCGATGAGGTCGACATAGAAATCCGCGCCGTTAGCACTCTTGGCAAGGCCGAGTTCCCATCTAAACGTCCGTATACGGTCAGCACGGCGGTGCGGCGGCGATTCATGTCCGCCAATACGACCGCTGGACCGCCGGGAAGCCCAGGCGTTATCCTCGGGTACATAATTTGAGACAATCACGCCTGATGTTTTCGCGGTCACTTTGCCGACTGCGCCCATAGTCGGTGGCAGGTCGGCCGAGGGAGCGGGAAGTTGCTCACGTGAACTGAGAGCAGGGTGCGATCGTGCGTCGCGCAAGGGTACGCGAGTGGGGGACGGCTGCGGTTCAAACGCGACGGGCAAGCGATCGGCGATGCGATTCAGCATCGTCAACGATACGTTTGGTCCATGCTGATAGAGCAGCGGCACACCAACCTGCTCGATCCGTTCGGCAACTGATTGCCAGAGCGCGGCGTTCGAAGACGACGAAGGGTAGTTTACAAAGACAAAGAGCTCAGCTCGCTCTATCGCCTCGGCCGAGTTACGACCACCACTTACGATGCCTGCGCGCGTCTCTACAAGTGCGGTCACTTCAAGTGTAGTGTCGCGGCTCAGGGCCTGTCGAAGAAAGGTGACGTCCGCCGCCGGAGAGCCGGCCAGCAGGACAACCTGAAACTTCGAGTTGAGCACGCGAATTATTCGCGAGCGGCGGTTGTTATCCTGAGTTATCCCCTCAGTTATTGAATCGAGAGCGGCGGTGATGCGAAAGTCACCGGAGTTGTCGGCGAGGAATTTCGCGTCAATGGTTTTCTCGAAGAGCGTACCGCGAAACTCCACGAGCTCGTCGACGAGCGTACGGCCCTGTGAATCGCTGATGCGAAGTCGCGATGTTTGACCAGCGATGCCGATGCCCGGACTCACCTTCACAGGGACTTCTGACCCTTGATAGGCGATGTCATTTGTGAAGAGATCGGCGATTAGCGCATCACGGCGAAGCGACGTATCTCCTACCCCAACCGTGAAGATCAGGATCCGCGACGTAGCTGCAACGCGATCCGGAGTCGGACCAGCATTGTGTGCGCCGTCAGTCACGACTACTATTGCACCGACATCTTCGCTGCTGCGCGCGGCCAGAGCCGCTTGCCAGGCTCCGGCGGGGTCTGAGCCGACCATCGTCGGGGCCATGTTGATGACCGAATCGAGCGAACCGGAATAGGCGGTGTCGCCAAACGAGAAAGGGCGGAGTTGATCTGACTCGGTGAGTTGTTTGAACTCAGCGCGCGAGAGAAATTGTCTTACAAGCGAATCACGCACCGTGCCCTGATCAGCGAGAGACATCGAAGCCGATCGGTCAACCAACAAAAGCAACTTCGCCCGCTCGTCGCTGCGGTCAAGCCAGCTTAGAACAGGTTCAAAGAGTAGAAAGAGAATGGTCACGAGCGAGACTGCACGCAAGACAGCGAGCAGCCTGCGCCGCAAAGTCGAAACGGGCGGTAAGGTCTGCCGGTAGACGACGAAGGCAAGACCGACCAGAATGAGTGCTACGCCTACAATGACCAGAAGCGGTGCCGCAAACGTCAAGGCCTGAATTACCAACAGATTAGATGAGAATATCAATGACGGCTCGATGACGCGGGTCCCAATTCCGATAGAGGCCAGCGCGGCCTGACTGAATACGATTCGACAGAGGACTGAAGAGCGCTGTGCTTATGCGCAACATAGCCAACCATCGCGGCGTTGTCAGCGCAGTATTTCAGCGCGGGAACCGCCAGCGGAATCCTGTGCTCTGCCGCAATGTGAGATAATCCTGTCCGCAAGAGCGAATTTGCGGCAACTCCACCGGCCGCAGCCAGTGACTTCACAGGGTTGCGCTGCAGAGCGAGTGCAACCTTCTCGAGTGCGGACTGAATAGCGGCTGATTGAAACGATGCAAGCAAACCGGGCAATCGATCTGGGGACACCCAGTCGGGTTCTAGCCGGACTTTGTTGGCCACCGCAGTCTTTAATCCGGAGTAGCTGAAATCAAGCGAGGCATCCCTCATGGCGACCGGAAAAGCGACGGCGTTCGGGTTTCCGGTCGCGGCCAACTTGTCGATCTGCGCTCCTGCGGGAAACTCCAATCCGACCAGCTTGCCAACTTTATCATATGCTTCGCCAAGCGCATCATCTCGCGTACTCCCAAGGATACCGTAATCTCGAAAAGCGCGGACATGCACAAGCTGTGTGTGCCCGCCACTGACCAGCAAGACGAGCATCGGCAAGGGCAGCGGTTCGGTTCGATCCAACTCCGGTGACCAGAGATGCGCTTCCATGTGGTGCACCGGAACAAAGGGCAGATTGCGGGCGGCGGCCACAGCAGCGCCGAAGTAATAACCGACGAGCAGCGATCCAACCAATCCGGGGCCGCATGTCGCGGCAATCAGCTGAATACCGTCGAGCCCAATGCCAGCTCTTGAAAGGGCTTGAGCGACGACGTTGTCTTGCAGCTCAAGGTGTGAACGGCCGGCCAGCTCGGGCACTACTCCTCCCCACGCCTGATGCACTTTTTGAGTTACAGTCACGAGCGAACAAACAGCACCATCTGCAAGAACGGCGGCAGAGTTCTCGTCACAGCTTGATTCAATTGCCAGGATGCGCATCAGCGTGCGAGTAGCCGGGCTCCAAGCTCGACCCGGGCCAGAAACTCGGCGCGTTCCATACGGTGCACAGCTTCGCGGACCGATGAGCCGACGGAAACGATGCCGTGCCGCGCAAGAACCAACACGCCTGACGCAGCGCCGTGAGTGACCGCAGCCTCGCCCAAGGCCGAAGTCCCCGGTTCAACATAGGGCACAAGCGCCATCCCGCCGAGCATCATTTCTGCTTCAATCAAGAGGTTTATGTCAGGCAACTTGCCCAGGGCCGCGAACGCACCGAGGTGCGGTGCGTGTACGTGCATAATCGCGTTTACTTCGGAGCGCGCGACGTACAGACAGCGATGCAGCTGCCATTCTGTCGAGGCTTCGCGCGGTTGCTCATCAGTCAAGTGGGCGACTGTGAAGTCGTCGACGCGAAGGTTGCGCTTTTCTACGCCGCGCTTGGTTATTAGTGCACGGTTGTTGTCCAGCCGAATCGAGAAATTGCCATCAGTCGCCGGGAGACACCCTGCTGCAGCGAGCACTTGCGCGGCCCGAATGAGCTCCTGTTTCGCCGCTTCAATCAAGTCTTAACGTACCCCGCTAGACGTAATCAGCCCAAAGCCTGTGTACTTCTTCAACACGTCGGGGACGCTGACGGTTCCATCGTCATTCTGATACGTCTCTAAGAGACAGACCAAGAGGCGCGGAGTAGCCAGCCCGGAACCGTTAAGCGTATGTACAAACTCGGGTTTCCCAGTATCTGACCGGCGATACCGAATGTTTGCGCGACGTGCCTGGTAGGCCTCAAAATTGGAACACGATGATATTTCAAGCCATTTCTGTTCGGCCGGAGACCAGATTTCAATGTCGTAGCATTTCGCCGCGCCGAAGCCCATGTCGCCTGCGCACAATAGAACAACGCGATAGTGAAGCCCAAGGCTTTCAAGGATAGCTGTGGCGTCCTTGGTCATCTTCTCGTGCTCAGCGTACGAGTCCTCGGGCCTGGTAAATTTCACCATTTCGACCTTATCGAATTGATGCACTCGCAAAAAGCCCCGCGTGTCCTTGCCATAGGAGCCGGCTTCGCGACGGAAGCAAGGAGTGTAGCCGCAGTAGCAGATTGGCAATTCGGACTCATTGAGAAGCTCGTCCCGATGCAAATTTGTAATCGGGACTTCGGCGGTCGGTATCAGGAACAAGTCATCCGTATTGCTCAGATACAGGTCTTCCTCAAACTTAGGAAGTTGGCCGGTACCGATCAGACTCTTTCGGTTCACCACGAAGGGCACGGTAACCTCGGTGTACGTGCCGCGTTCACGGTGAAAATCGAGGAAGAAGTTGACCAGCGAGCGTTCGAGAACTGCACCCGCTGAGTGGTATACAGGAAACCCGCTTCCCGTAATCTTGGTGCCGCGTTCAAAATCAAAGATCCGCAGCTCTTTGCCGAGCGCAAGGTGATCCTTCGGGGTGAAATCAAGAACCGGCTTGATTCCCCACTCGCGCACGACTAAGTTGTCCTCCGCTGTCCTTCCAGGAGGGACAGAGGCGTGCGGAAAATTGGGAATCTGCAGCAGGCGAGACTCGAGGTCGTTCTCGATCGCCTTTAACTCTGCATCACCTGCGGTGATCGAATCACCAATTCTGCGGCTCTCTTCTTTTAGATCTGATATCTCCCCGCCACGCTTTGCAGCTTCGGAAATCTCGCGGCTAAGCTCATTGCGGCGAGCCTTCTGCGCGTCCGTAGCCTCAATCAACGCGCGCCGACGCTTGTCGAGGCTAAGCAGGCCGCCCAGAAGCAGCGCCTGACCACGCATGTCGAGTAGTCGACGCGCCTCGGTCTCATTTTCCCGTATGAATCTAATGTCGAGCATGATTTCGTCAGATTATCCTTCGCCGCGCAGAACAACAAACAGTGTCAAGAAGAGAATCTTCAGGTCGAGGGGGAGTGACATGTTCTCAATATAGTACATGTCCATTTGTAATTTCAAATCGGGGGCGACGCGTGTGGCGTCATAGCGCAATTGAACCTGCGCCCAGCCCGTCAATCCGGGTTTAACATTGAGACGCCGAACGTAAAGGGGCGTCCGGCGCTCGAATTCGGAAACAAATTCGGGACGTTCTGGACGCGGCCCAACCAGACTCATTTGACCTAAAAGCACGTTCAGCAATTGAGGCAGTTCGTCAATGCGCGTCGCGCGCAAAAAGCGGCCAATCGACGTAATTCGCGGATCTCGTGTCTTCGCGAGCACCGGCCCTGTCGCCGCCTCGGCATCCGGAATCATCGTGCGGAACTTGAAAATGCGAAACGTCCGACCGTTACGGCCAACACGCCTTTGTGAATAGAAGATCGGTCGGCCACTTGAAACGGCAATCAGCAGCGCCGCAACGAGCCAAAGCGGTGACGTGACGACTAGAATGAGTAGGGAGAGTCCGATGTCAAAGGCGCGCTTCAGGGCGCGTTCAATCGGAGTCAACAGCTCTGACCGAATCTCGATCATCGGTTGCCCAGGTTTGCTCAGGGGTTTCACTGACCCGAGCAGCAGTTGGTATTGGTTTGCCGGAATGAACTGCCGAACGGAGAATTCCGATAAAAGGAGCACCAGTCGTCGCAATAAGCGCTCGTCGCGCTCCGCCACAGCGATATACACCAGCTCGTACGGTCGACGCGCCAATTCATCACGCAAGCGGGAGTAGCCCCCAAGATACGCGATGTTCGCTACACGTGTCGGCGCATCACCGATGATACCAACAACGTGCGCACCGATATTCTTTTGCACCTCAAGGAAGCGAATTGCGGACTTCAAGGGATCGCCCGAACCAACGAGCAATGTGCGCAGCCTGCCGATTCCCGGACGCGAAACTCCTGCAGGATCGTCAAGATGATTAAACGTGTCGCTACTGTACCGAGCATTATCCCGACTCCGTAGGTGAGAAGGACGATGCGCGAACCGGGAAGCGGGTTCCCCGGTTCAAAGGTGAGGATAAAGATCAGTAGGCAGCCGTATATGGAGGCCTGTATACAGCGGGCGAGTACGTCTGCGCGCGACTGGAGCGGGTCCATGCGGTACATCCCGAAGATCGAGAAGTGCAGGTGCCAGAAAGCCGTGACAATCAGGCTGGGCAATAGCGCATCGTCGGGCTTGAAAATGACCGGGTTTTCAAACAATCCGGTTTGAAACCGCCACCAAAAGAGAACAAAGAACGCGGCCTCAAGGAGCGCAAAATCAAAGATGAACTGCAGCGACCTTAACCCAAAGCGATGCATGAGATGGACCTAACGTGCAACGATTGAGGATTCAGCCAACACGCAAAGTAGATAACGGCACATGGCCGATTCGAGCGGGCCCCTGCTCCTCTGCTAAGATAAGTCTGTGCGATGCGGCAAGCGCGAGCAAGACCCACGTTGAAACGTAGGCGATCATGGACATTGTCAACAGCATGAAGAGAGTCGCAGCAACGCTTGCGCGCCAGCCAGCGTTCAATTCGTCTACCGAATCACGTCGTCTCGCACTCCAGTCGCGCCAATTCAATCCTCGAACGACCAAGTAGATGCACATTCCGAAGAGCCCAAGACCAACTATCCCCCCGTCAACCAGAATGTCGACGTACGTATTGTGGGCAAAAAAAGCGTGTGGAAGGTATTTGATCAGGTATAGGACGTTGTGTTCGAAACTCCCCATACCGCCACCAAAGAACGGAGACTCGCAGAACAGCTGGAACCCGGCTTTGACAAGTGACGTTCGTTCCGACATTGAGTTGTCGCCGGTGGCAAGCGACGCGAGGCGACCGATGAAATCGATTGGAACAGTAGATACCACCAGCCAGACAACCGCCGCGAACGCGGCGAACAACGACATGCGATGTCTCTCTACCGCGAGCATCATGACAATAACGATAAAACAGCCCAGCATCGCACCGCGGGACAAGGACACAAATGCCGTCACGACCGCAAGCAATGAGGCTACCGCCATATACCACCTGACATATCGCTGGCCGCTGCCCCGCCACAAGGCAATAGTCACTCCCAGAAAGGCAACGATTGTGATGCCCATTATGTTCGGATCTCCCCAGTGGCCGTAGAAGCGAGCGCCCTTAATATTCGTTACTGCGCCGGCAATTTGCGCGGCGGCGCCCGACGCGTAGAACCGGTAGGCGCTGAAAAGTGCGGAGACGCTCGTAACGATCATACCGCTGGCGGCGCCAAGCGCAAAAACCTCGACGTCCGCCTTAGTCTTCACCAGTTCATAAAGAACGAGCAGAGCGAGAAGGACACGGTAAACTAATATCCAATTGTAGTTGTTAAATTGATCGACCCATAACCCGGAAACCTGAAACCACGCTGCGAATAGCGCTGCCGCAAGCAGAAACACCGGGAGTCGCCAAGTGAGCTCGTGCGAGAGGAGTTTTCGAAGGATCAATATTAGCAAGGCCAGCACAAAGAACGCCGACGTTAGGCCGGGAATGAAGACCGTAACTCCGGCAAGCATGAGAAATCCGTAAACAAAAGTCAGACACGCGGGATAGCGGAACAATGATAGCAAAACTGACAACGCAGCAATGCCCATCGCAACTTGGAAGGCCCGTCCCCAATTTGTCCACAAATAGAGCAAGCCAAACGCGGTCGCTCCGAGCGCCAGTCCCAGCGCCCATTGCAAAGACCTTTCGTATTTGGCCAAGGCCGAAATCACTTAGCTACTTTTCCCAGCTGCGCAATAGTCGAACGTAGCTTTCGTGACCCGGATGACCGGTGTTTCGATGAGCGCGAATAGTAGAGATCAGACCAGTGTACAACAAGCTTAATACCAGTCCGACAATACCGCCCAAACCGACAAGGAGCGCGCGCTTAGGTGCGACTCGTTTGGACCCTAATGACGTTGGCTCAATGACGACCATCGTCGGAGTGTCGCGAGCTTCATTTAGCTTAGCCTGTTCGAATTGCTGTGTCAACAGAGCCATGAGCAATTGGCTGATTTCGATGTCGCGGAAAAGCCGAAGGTAGGTCTTGCCGTCTTCGCTTGCAGAATCTAGATGAAGGAGAAAATCGCGCTCGGCCTCTTCGACAGGTCCTGACAGCCTGGCTATCGCTGCATCAATTCCTGCGAGCGTAACACGAGCCATTTCAACCTCCGGGTTGTCCGCGCTGAAAAACTTCCTCTTCGTTTCGTACATCGATAGCGCGAGTAGCCGTTGGGCTTGGACTGCAGCCACCGTCTGAAACGTGGCTTTGGCCTGCTCTTCAAGATTGAAAATGCCGGTAGCCCGTTGAAACATAGACATACTGTCTTCCAGTGCCCACAACTTTGCCCGGGCTTCCTCTAATCTGGTCGCGGCAAACTTCACTTCTTGCCTCGACTTGGCCAATTCAACCTCCTGGTTCCGCGCGTCGAGTTCCTTAATGTAATACTCGCAGATCGCTCGGGCAGTCGCGGGGTCTTTATGGTCCACTTGGATCAAGACCGTATTGGTAGCAGCATCGTATTTGAAATAGGTCTGCCCTGCCAGACGCACGATTAGGTCTTCAATCGGAGCGTCCGGTACATTCCACTCATTCCGAAGTCTGAACTCTGCAATCACCTTTTCGGACATGTGGCGGCCGCGCAAAATCAGCAGATAGTAGTCACCCCGAGTCTGCGACAACGCGCCCCCAAAACCACCAAGACTGCCCAGGCCGCCAAACTTTGAGGCAAGCAAACTTCCTAGACTTCCCGACTCCGAGTCCACGCCCTTCACCGTCGCCACAGATCGAAACACCGGCGTTGCGAGGAAGGCGTAAACACCCATCGAAATCGCGCAAACCAGCGTCGCGGGAATCCAGATTCGCCTCCACTCGATCAGAAAGGCAAAAACATCTAAGATATTTAGAGTGGCTCGGGACTCTTTATCCAACGGTGCTATGCTCCTTGTTTGAGTCTATGCCGTTCAAGAGACTAAAAGTCCGTGTAATAGAGATAGCGATTGTCCACGACCACAAGCTCTTCTTTGGCGAGCTTAAGCCAATCGGTGAATACCCGATTTTGCTTTGTGCGTTCAAGATTCTGGAGTAGCTGGTCCTTTTGCGCGACAAATTGGGTCGTGTCCGCAGGAACCTTTTCGAGAATCGTCACGACATAGCCACCGCGGCTATTGCCGAGAGCTTCAGACACTTGACCGGGCGAAAGCGTCAACAAGCTCTTGCCGATTTCTTCATCCTGGCCAATACCGCGGATGAACTCGCGCTGGCCATGGAGGCCGGTTGAGTCGATCTTAACATTACCCGCCTGTGCGGCCGGGACGAGCTGGTCCGCACTGCCGATTCTGCTGCGGAACTGCTGGGCAGCCTGTAGGGCCATCTCCTGCTGCTTCTTGCGCACTAACAGAGTTCTAATCGTCGACTCTGCTTCGCTTTGCGGCGTTGTACCGGCCGGGGCAATCTCTGCCACGGTGAAGACCGAGTAGCCATCCTGGCCCTTGATCTTGGTCTTCTGAGAATAACTCACTTTCCCAGCTGTAGCTTTGAAAGCAAAATCCATGATGGGCTTCGAGCTGCCAATGGTCGGTACGGATCCCGACTCGGCGTAAGGGAATAGGGCAGTGTTTTCGATCTTAAGCGAAAACTGAGCCGCCGCTGCTTCAAATCCATCAGCCGTCGCAGCGTCGGCGAAGTCTTTCGCCTTTTGTGCCACCCTTGCTTCGGTGTCCGGACCAATTCCGTACTTGACCAGAATATGGCTCGCTTTCACAGAGTCCGCAGTGCCGTTCATGTCGCGCTCTTCGACGCGGATCAGGTGCGCACCAAAGCGCGTCATCACGGGTCCAACTACTTTCCCGATTTCAGCGACAAAAACGGTTGAATCAAACTCGGCGACCATGCGTCCGCGACCGAACCAGCCGAGGCTTCCCTGTTGCTTGGCCGATCCGACATCTTCAGAGTATTCTTCGGCAACTTGCTCGAAGGAGTCGCCCTGCCGCAGCATTGACTGCAGATCTGCGATCGTTTCACTAACGCGTTCAGTATCTTGCGCTGTCATGACAAGCGGAATCGTCACGTACGAGAGTTTGCGCCGTTCCTGAACCTTGAAGTCCTCGATGTGGTCGCTGTAGTATTTTTCTATTTCGCCGGCGCTGATACTCATCGAGTCCACGGTGAACGCCGTACTTGGGAACGAGGCGACGATACCTTTGAACTTGGCATTAGTGGCGACGTATTCGTCCCAGGCTTCCTGCGGAGCAACAAATACCGGTGAAATCACCTTGTCGATGACCTTCTGATTGCCCATGCTCTCACGATAGTCCTGCTCAATGGCGATCAGGGTCTGAGTCTGATTCGGGTCTGCGAGAAACTGCCGGTACAGCGCAGGGTCGAATTTGCCATCCGTTTGGAAGTTTGCATTCGTGCGCACATACTCGGGCGGATTATTGCGTACGGAGTAGGCGACTTCATCGTCAGAGGTGACAATACCCCACTTCTTCTGGTAGAGCTTCATCAGCTCTACACGGACCAGATCGTCCCAAACCTGCTGCCGGACCTGCTTAATCTGTTGGTCGGTTATTTCCATGTCGGGCTTCTCCTGACGCTGCTGCGCCAAGCGATCCTGTACGATTCGATTGTAACGGTCGTACAGTATCTCGCTGTTGCCGACCTTGCCGACAACGCCATCGAGGCCACCACTACTGCCCTGAAATCCGCCCATACCCCAGCTAAAAATGATTGTCGCGACAAAGGCCACAACGAGTGTCCACATCACCAGGGGCATGTTTTCCCGCATCGACTGAAGCATTGATTCGCCCTAACGTTTCATCATGTTGGTTTTTAGAAACCTAAATATACGAAGCTCTGCGTTTAATCGCAAGCGTGCGGGTAGGCGCGCCCATTGAACCCTATAAAGAGGTATGTACAATTAAGCTAATATAAATAATAGCTTTACGGTTTGATGAGTTCTGCCAAGGAGGTTGCAGATTTGGCAGATTCTCCTATATTATGGGTCATGCGACCCTTTGAGATTATGTCCGACCTCACCCCTCGCGGCGACCAAGCCGAGGCTATTCGACAGCTCACGGCCGGGCTGAAGCGGGGTGATCGGTTTCAGACCCTGCTTGGAGTGACAGGTTCCGGCAAGACATTTACCATGGCTAATGTAATGCAAGCGGTGCAGAAGCCAACGCTGATCATGAGCCACAATAAGACACTCGCGGCACAACTGTTTGGTGAGTTCAAGACATTCTTCCCAAACAACGCTGTTGAGTTCTTCATCTCCTACTACGACTATTATCAGCCCGAGGCCTACATACCGAGCTCGGACACGTACATTGAAAAAGACACGCAGGTCAACGAAGAAATTGACCGGTTGCGGCTGCGGGCCACCTCCTCCCTGCTCGAACGACGTGACGTGATTATTGTCGCGTCGGTTTCGTGCATTTATGGATTGGGTTCGCCCAAAGAGTATAAAGATATGCTTGTGCTGCTCGAAGTCGGCAAGGATTACGAACGACGTGACGTGCTCGGGCGGTTGGTCGAGATGCACTATACACGCAACGACGTCGAGTTTCCGCGCGGAACATTTCGTGTGAAAGGGGACGTGATCGAGATTCACCCGGCCTATGAAGAAACGGCGTTCCGGCTCGATTTCTTCGGTGATACTCTGGAATCTATTACGCATTTCAAGATATTGACAGGTGAGACACTCGACAAGCGCGACGGACTTGCGATTTACCCTGCGAAACACTTCGTCACTACTGCGCCGAACTTGAAGCGGGCGATGGTGAGTATTCAAGCGGAACTCGAAGATCGAATTCAGGAATTGCGCGGCATGAACAAACTGATCGAGGCGCAACGGATCGAGCAGCGAACGCGCTACGATCTGGAGATGCTGCGTGAAGTGGGATTTTGCAGTGGTGTCGAGAATTACTCGCGGCATATGTCCGGGCGGAAACCCGGTGAGCGGCCTGATACGCTCTTCGACTATTTCCCGAAAGATTTTCTTCTTATCGTCGATGAGTCGCACGTCTCTGTCCCGCAAATCGGCGGGATGTTTCGCGGTGACCGCGCCCGCAAGGTGAACCTCGTTGATTTTGGCTTTCGTTTGCCATCCGCGTTCGACAATAGACCGATGTATTTCGAGGAGTGGGAGGCGGCGATTCATCAGTGCGTCTTCGTCAGCGCAACACCGGCCGACTATGAAGTCGAAAAGAGCAAGGGAATACTAGTTGAGCAGATCATTCGCCCGACAGGTCTGCTCGATCCCGAGATTGTAGTGAGGTCATCCAAAGGTCAGATTGACGATCTGCTGGGCGACATCCGTGAGACCGTGGCCCGAGGTGAGCGGGTGTTGGTGCTCACGCTCACCAAACGGATGTCTGAGCACCTTTCCGAGTATCTCGAACAGATGTCGCTGCGTGTCAAATATTTGCACAGCGAGATTGAATCGCTTGAACGAGTTGAGATTCTGCGTGACTTGCGACTTAAGAAGTTCGACGTACTGGTAGGTATCAACCTACTCCGTGAAGGGTTGGACCTTCCGGAAGTTTCGCTGGTGGCTATTTTGGACGCCGACAAGGAAGGATTCTTGCGCAGTGAACGAAGTCTATTGCAGATTGCCGGTCGCGCGGCGCGTAACGTAAACGGACGGGTCATCTTCTACGCGGACAAGATCACAGACTCAATGAAACGCGTCATCGATGAGACAGAGCGGCGGCGCACAATTCAAATGGAGTACAACCGCGCGAACGGCATCACGCCGGCATCGATCGTAAAGTCCATTGAAGAAGTCCTGCTTTCGACGACCGTAGCAGATGCAAAGATTCGCGAGATTGTGCAGGATGCGCAAACGGAGTATCTGTCCACATTTGAATTGGAAGACTTGATTGCCAGACTGGAGAAGGAAATGAAGCGCTTCGCACGCGAACAGAATTATGAGAAGGCCGCTGAGCTGCGGGACGAGATCGCACGGCTCAAGGAGCAGGTGCGCGGATGAAACTGCGACACATCTCAGTGATTGCTGTCCTGTGTTTGCTGGCAGTGGCAGGATGCAAGAAGACACCTATTGATTCAACGGCAGCGTCCCCCGAGTTGGACGGGGCGTTTGTCGGATGGGGACGACCGGAAGGAACGGGACAAAATGTCGAATTGGTTTTTGCCCAAGCGGATTCAGGCAACTGGTCAGGGCAGATTACGTATGGAGGACTAATCACCGGCGTCGTCGTGACTGAAGTAAGCGAAGACGAGGACAGCGTCCGTTTTCAGTACATCCGGGGAACGACTCCTTACAGACTGGTGTGTGTTGCAAGCAGCGTTGCAATTCAACTGTACGTACTTGAACCGAGTGGACAACCGACGTATCTGCTCTACTATGCGCACGACGAGCGAAATCTCTCCGGGAAATGGAGCGGTTCGATGCGAAGCGACTACTATGATACTGTAACCTATCCTACGGCCTACATCAATCAAGCTGGTTCAATCTTCAGCGGAGACATTGAATCCGATTACATATTCTGGCATTTTACCGGCGATATTGATAGAGGAGCGCTGCAAAATGATGCGTTCTATTTTGGCGGAGTGTCAACCGGCTTGGAGGACGGGTACGCCTTTCGCTTCGACGGTGAATTTACTGCGCCAAACACAATAAACGGCCAGTGGACAATTTGGGGTACGGACTTCAACGATAACGGAACTTACACTTTGAGCAGGGATTTCTAAATGCGAATCGTCGTCATCGGCAGTGGAGGCCGCGAGCACGCTCTCCTATGGAAGTTCAGCCGAAGTGGTTATTCACCGACTCTTTTTGCGATGCCCGGTAACGTGGGTATGGAACCGATTTGCAAATTGGTACCGGTCGACGGCTCGGTACAGATGATGCTTGACAAAGTGCTTGAATTGGGACCTGACCTGGTGGTCGTGGGACCGGAACAGCCGTTGGCGAATGGTCTGAGCGAACACATCGAGCGCAGAGGGATTCGCTGCTTTGGTCCGAGCGCGGACGCAGCTATGCTGGAATCGTCGAAAGTGTTTGCCAAGGAACTGATGCGCGCGAATGCGATTCCGACCGCCGAGTTCGAGGTGTTTTCAGATTTCTATGCGCTTTCGGAATTCGTACAGAATCACCCGCGCGAAACAGGGCGAGTCATCAAGGCGGATGGTCTGGCTTCGGGCAAAGGAGCGTTCGTGTGCGATGGCGATGACCTGGTGCTCGAAATTGCGCACCGGCTGCTGGTCGATCACGCTCTTGGGTTGGCGGGAGCACGTGTCATCGTAGAAGAGAAGTTAGTGGGTCGCGAAGCATCGCTCCATTTCTTCTGCGATGGAGAACGATTTGTTGCACTGCCTACAGCGCAAGATTACAAGCGCGCCTTCGATGCAGATCAGGGACCGAATACTGGTGGAATGGGAACGTTTTGTCCAGCCAGGCATGTCAATGACGAGCTGCTCCTCGAAATTGAGCGCCGTATTGTCGCGCCGACGCTTGGCGCAATGGCGGTGAACGGGATGCCGTACCGCGGCCTGCTTTATGTCGGCGTGATGTTGACCGACGACGGACCGCAGGTTATCGAATACAATTGCCGTTTCGGTGATCCTGAAACGCAGGTGATGCTTCCGTGTTTGGCCTATGATCCGATCGACGCGATGATTGCGTGTGTTGACGGAGCGCTTGATCCGAGCCGATTCAGTCACGCTGCAAGCGGCGCCGCAGTCTGCGTAGTACTTTGCGCAAACGGTTACCCTGACCACTATGATAAGGGGATTCCGCTCGTTTCGCCGCATTGCGACGGCCAGCAACTGCTGTTTTCCGCGGGAACAACCAACCGCGACGGAAAGTGGGTGTCTAATGGAGGACGTGTGCTTAACGCAGTGGGCCTTGGTGTCACGGTTTCCGAGGCGCGTCACCATGCGTACGAGCTTGCGCACCGCGCGTGTGTTCCGGGGCTTCGGATAAGAGGCGACATTGCCATTTCGGAGGTTGAATGAGCGCGCTTGATCAGTTGATCGGTAGAAGCGACTCGCTCCGAGTCGTCAAGTCGCTGTTGCTCCAAGCAGCGCCGACGGACATTTCGATCTTGATAATCGGTGAGAGCGGGACAGGCAAGGAGCTTGTAGCACGGTCTATTCACGAGAACTCGGCACGCCGCAGCGGGCCGCTGCTGTTTGTCAATTGCGGCGCGATTCCGCAAGGGATTTTCGAGAGCGAAGTGTTCGGCCATGAGCGCGGCAGTTTCACGGGCGCGGATCGCAAACGCACAGGCTACTTTGAGCAGTCGCAGGGAGGCACGCTCGTCCTTGACGAGATCGGCGAGATGCCACTTGAATCCCAGGCTAAGTTGCTCCGCATCCTGGAATCACGCGAGCTCATGCGCGTGGGGTCCAGCAAGACACTTCCGCTGGACGTGCGCGTCGTTGCAGCAACGAACGTCGATCTTGCGAACGCTGTCGCGAGAGGTGAATTCCGACACGACCTTTACTTCAGGCTCAAGGCGGTGACTTTGGTGATTCCGCCACTCCGCGAGCGGTCCGACGACATTCCGCTGTTAGCGGTGCAGTTTGCGAGCGAATTTGCAGATCGTAACCGTTTTGCCGCACCGCGAATCTCGGAGGACGCACTTACACTGCTGGCAAAACAGTATTGGCCGGGCAACGTGCGCGAGCTGAAGAACACAGTTGAGACAGTGTTAACGCTCAATCGCCGCGCGCAAGTGCTTACCGCCGAGCATTTTCACCCGCATCTCAGCACATCGCGAGCCTTCCTGCCGGTCCTTGCTTCGCGCGAGCAGCACAGCCAAATCGGACAAGGATGTTGCTGGCAACGATGCTTGAAGTGCGCCGGGAAGTTCGCGAAATGCGAAGTGTTCTTGAGGCGGCGCTAGCTGCCTCGCAAACAACCGTTCAAGAACCACTGCCGTCCAATCGTCTGACTGATCTTGAACGGGAACAAATTCAGAAGATACTCGAGCGAAACGCAGGGAATCGACGCAAAACAGCCAAAGAGTTGGGCATTGGGGAGCGAACCTTGTACCGTAAGTTGAAGGAGCATAATCTTGATTAGGCTTGTCCTCTGCATCCCGCTCGCGGTGTTGTTCAGCTGTTATTCCTTTCGCGGTCAAGTCGCAGGTGACACCAAGAGCATTGCAATCCCGTCTTTGTCGAACGAGTCCACGGAGTTCGGTCTCGCGGAAACGGTCACAGATGCGTTAATTAGAGCGTTTCAGCGTGATGGGACTCTTAAAGTGGTCCCAGAGGGACAGGCGGACGCGACGCTTACGGGCTCTCTGGTTGACGTGCGGGACGAGCCGTACACGGCACGAAGCGACGGTGGCATCACCGTAGACGAATACCGATTTTCGATGACATGCCGAATGGAGCTTATTGACCGTGAGACGGGAGAATCCAAATGGACGCAGAACTTTCCGGTTTTCATGATCTACACATATGGCGGAGACCTGTCAAACCGGGATTCAGCGGTGACAGCTGCGACTGAGAAACTTGTTACAGATTTGATTAACAAAATCGTGGGCAGCTGGTAATGGAGCTGATTGAACTCAACGACTCGACTTTTGACCACTGCGTGGATCGCATGTGCAGGGCAATTGCAGACGGCGAATTAGTCGCATTTCCGACGGACACCGTGTACGGCCTGGGAGGCGCTGCGTTCAGCCGCAAGGTACTCGATAAGCTCCTAACGGTGAAGCCGGATCGCAACGCTAAGCCGACTGCGATTCTGATTGATAACTTGATCCGGCTGAGTCAGTTTGGCGGCGAGGTGCCGAGCCAAAAGCTGGTCCACCTCGCGGAAACGTACTGGCCGGGCCCTTTGACACTGGTATGGCATGTGTCAACCGCTGTGCCGGCGGAATATCACGGAAATGACCGCTCTTTGGGATACAGAATCCCGAATGCGGAGTTAATATTAGAGGTCATGCGCCAAACAGAGCGGCCGTTGTGGGCCACGAGCGCAAATCTTCCAGCCAAACCCGCACCGAGGCTCTTCGCTGAACTCGACGACAAAGTCATGGAGTTGTGCGATCTCGTCGTCAAGACGAAGGCGCTGCTGAGTGGCAGAGCATCGACGGTCGTGGACGTCCGGGGCAAGACACCGCATGTCCTGCGCGAAGGTGCGGTCACAGAAAACGATATTGATTTGATTTGGAAGAAGGGATAGGAGTAAATCCGTAACGTGAGTATCACACTTGCATTGCTTACAGTGGTCCGGCAGAGCACGTTGTTACCTACTGGCGCATTCGGTGAAACTGAAGAGACTGCCGATAGCGCGCGAACCTTTGACGTGCGCATGGACCCTGTTGGTCCGCCGCCGGTACCTCTCCCCTTCTCGATCGGTGAGAAGATGACCTATCACGTTTCTTTCGGTGCTGTGCCGGCTGGAAAGGCCGAACTGCAGGTGATCGATACTACAGTGATCAACGACCAATGGTGCTGGCGTGTGCAATCCAGCGCCCGCTCAGCGAAAGGATTTGACTGGGTTTTCAAGGTCCGCGACACGATTACCACGTGGATTGACACAGATTCAATATACAGCCACCGTTTCCACAAGCGGTTGATGGAAGGATTCTACAGCGACGAGAAGCTCGTCCGGTTTATGCCCGGCGACAGCCTTGTCCGCTGGTGGGATGAAGGAAAGGAAAAAGGAACACGTAAGATCGATCCGTACGTTCAGGACGTGCTCTCGGCCGGTTACCGCACCCGTGCGCTGGACCTGAAGGTGGGAGACACCTTGGCGATTCGAACACATGACGTCAACAAGACCTACGACTTGCTGGTGATGGTGTTGGCTCGTGACACAGTACGAACCCTTGCGGGAGAGTTCGCCTGTTTCGTCTGCGAACCCGTTTTGAAAAGCGGCGGCCTGTTCCAAAAAGGAGGAGAAAAGCGCACGTTTACGTCTGGGTAACCGCGGATGAGCGGCGCATTCCTGTCGTGATGAGTTCAAAGGTCTCCTTCGGGTCATTCACCGTTGAACTTGAGAGTTATGTGCCAGGGCTTGGCAAGTCTGGGATCTCGGATCAAGAACGGTCCCGAGCACGACAAGGCGGGCGCCCCGAGTTAGGTCAGTTTTCTCCGTAAAGTCTTAATAAATTTTTATTTAAGAAAACTGCCGGGTTCAATGTTGCGTGACTTTGTCAGTTTCTAAGTATTTGGAAAACATACCTAAGGACGCTTGACACAGAGAAGTAATATTGCTACCTTTTTCGAGCTTGGCCCCCTTTTTTCGCCTCGCCCCGCTGTGTCCCGGCATTGATGGCTAATCTCTCACCAACTGAGGCATGTGCTGCAAAAGTTCTTGCCCCTATCCACCGCGCTACTAATCTGGATAGCTGTGTCGCAAGGCGCCCCGTTTGATTCAACGATCACCATAATCGGTCACGGCGCTGCTCCGTCCAGCGTGGTTTTGGAGGACGTTCCGAATGATGGTGGAGAGGCGTTGAAGGTCACATGGACGCCGACGACACAGATTGGATTTGATCTGCTCCGTTATGAGGTGCTGCTCTCGCAGCAAGCTGATGGTAGCTTTGAAGTCATGGCCGAACTGAATCCGCGCCAACGAAGCGACGATAACGTCCACCGGCGGCGGCAAGGTCGTTGCAGGAGCCTATTTTGTCAAAGTTGTAGCCGTAGATTCAACGACGCTCGCGGTGCCGGACTCCCTGAGCGGAGATTCACTCGGTGTGCGTTTCGAAAAACGGCTTCGCAAGAGCGAATCGCTGGTTTCCGGTCCTGTCATTGCTGAGGCATCGTGGTTTAATTGGAACCGGCTGAATATTCTGCTCCTCGTGCTGCTTTTCTATGCGACTGTGATGTACATGGTACGGCGGACCAAAGCAGGTGCGCCGCTCCGCTTCAGACGCATCGCCGGCATTGATGCCATTGATGAGGCGATCGGCCGGGCGACGGAACTGGGGAAACCCGTGCTCTATGTGCCGGGAACGCAGAATATCGAAAATATTCAAACCATCGCATCGATTCAGCTCCTGACCTCCGTCGCGAGCAAGGCTGCGACGTACGATATCCCGATCATTGTTCCGCTGAACCGAGCGTTCATGGTGTCCGTTGGGGAAGAAGCGGTTAAGCAGGGTTTTTTGAACGCCGGTCGACCTGATGCCTACATGCGGGACAATATTCGCTATCTCTCGGATGAGCAGTTCGCATTTACGAGCGGCGTTACGGGAATCATGATGCGCGAGAAAACCGCTGCGCATTCCTATCTTGGGGCGTTCTATGCCGAGTCCTTGATTCTCTCGGAGACAGGATTTGTGACCGGGGCAATTCAGATCGCGGGTACAGCAAACACGCATCGGCTTCCATTCTTTGTCGTGGCCTGCGACTATACGCTGATCGGCGAGTACTTTGCGACGAGTGCGCTGGTCACGCGGATGTTGAAATGATGGGCACGTTAAAGGCAACGGACTACATGAAGGCGTTCATCATCGTGTGTATTGCTGCGTCAATGGTGCTCGAACTATTTGGAATTCAGTTCCTCCGTTCATGGTTTCAAGTCATCTAAGGGGGAACTTCAGATATGAAGCGTGAAATACCGATTCTCATAACGCTGGTCTTCGGCGTCTTCATGATCGTCCAGTTCTTCATTCCGCATCCCGTGGTCAATGAGATCGCAAACCGGCTGCAGAATTGGGCGATCATTGTGATATCCTTTTCCTATGTGCTCGGTTCGGCAAATATCCTCCGCATCAACGGCGAGCTGGTTTACAGGCGCGGACCCGGGTGGTTGTACAAGCTGGTGCTTGTGATCGCGTTTTTCCTGATGGTGATACCCGGAATGTTTTTCGGCATCGCGGAAGGGACTTGGACCAACGATTATTTGTTTACGTATACTTACGTGCCATTGGCCTCCACCATGTACGCGTCGCTCGCTTTCTACATTGCCTCCGCGGCGTTCCGCGCGTTTCGAAGTAAGGACGTGGCAAGCATCTGTGCTCGCGGTTACCGCCTTGGTAGTGATGCTTGGTCGGATTCCCGTAAACCCGTGATCTGGGACGATTACCGCCGCTCGTCGACTGGATAATGAACGTGCCGAACGCCGTGGCACAGCGCGGAATTCTGATTGGGGCGGCGCTTGGCGCAATTGCAACCGGGTTGAAAGTGATCCTCGGTATTGAACGAAGCTATCTTGGGCGGGAGTAGGGCGATCGCAATGGCAATGACAACGCTGCAAAAACTTGAAAAGCTGGATCGCCGCTGGGTGTTCCTTGCAATGGCCGTGGCTGTCGCGGCTCCGCTTTTCTTTAAACTCGGTCTTGCGCCAATGACGACTCCGCCGGTCAGGGCTTTCTACGATTACGTGGAATCGTTGCCTCTGGGGTCAAAGGTGCTTTGCTCATTTGACTTTGATCCGGGTTCCAAGGCAGAGCTAAACCCCATGTGCGTGTCCGTATTGCGCCACCTCTTGCGCAACGGTCACCGGCCAGTAGTTATCACTCTGTGGTCGACCGCGCCCGCGTTGATGGAGTCCAATATCAACGATATCTGCCGAGACGAATTCGGAAAGCAGTATGGCACCGACTATGTCTATCTTGGGTTGAAGGAGGGACGCGAAGCGGTAATGGTAGCGATGGGAAAATCGATTCGCTCTACTTTTCCACTCGACTTCTACGGTACACCGGTAGACAAACTTCCTCTCATGGCTGGAGTTGAAAACTACAGCAGCTTTGAGTGCCTGGTGAACGTATCTGCTGGATATCCGGGCACAAAGGAATACGTTCAGTACGTGACGACCAGGTTCGACATTCCGCTGCTAAGTGGGTCGTCGGCGGTTTCCGTTCCGGAGTACTCGGCGTACTATCAGAGCGGCCAATTGAAGGGGCTGTTAACTGGAATAACGGGTGCCGCGGAATACGAGGATTTACTTCATGCGCCAGGACTTGCTCTCACCTCGATGGACGGACAGACGATGGGGCATTTCGTGATCATTGCCTTCATTGTGTTCGGAAACGTCGTCTTCTTCTTGAACCGCCGCCGCAAGGTAAGGAGCTAACGACTATGGACTTCTTCTGGCTCTCTGTCGCTGGCCTGTGCACGATTGCAGTCTTGAGCTTTCTGTATAATGACAACCCATTGTACAAAACGGCCGAACACTTCTTCGTCGGCATCGCCGCCGGGTACGTCGTGTGCACCGAGTATTACAACGTGTTTCGTCGAATCTCTGGGATCCACTGACGCAGAACGGCGACCTTTGGTTGCTGATACCCTTGGCGTTGGCCTGGCGCTGTTTTCGCGATTTTCACAATCGTATGGTTGGATTTCGCGCTGGCCACTTGCTGTGATTATCGGCACATATGCTGGCCTCGCGGTAATTGGGTTCGCGTCCGGCGACCTCATTCTGCAAGTACAGGCAAGTCTGATTCCGGTATTTGAACCGGCAACTGTCAAGACGTTTGCCAGCGAACCTAGCGTAACTGGTTTCCTGAATATTTTTACTAACCCGTTGTTCACGCTGGGACTGATCAGCGTGCTTTTCTATTTCTTCTTCTCGGTTGAGCACAAGGGCGGACTTAAGCACATCGCGCTTTCCGGAACGACGCTCTTGATGATCGGCTTCGGCGCAGGGTATGGATACACCGTCATGACGCGAATTGCACTCCTTTTTGACCGCTTCTATTTTCTGTTTGTCGAGTGGTTAAAGGTGGCGTGACAGACGACTGAGAAAACAAAAAAGGCCGGTTCACATCGTGAACCGGCCTTTTCATTTTTCCAAGCCCGTGACAACTCAATAGATCCAGTCTCCGATCCTACTGAAGCGAACTGACTTGTAGAATTCCGCAATAGAACGGTTCTTGTCCCAGCTGAAGTAGATAATCAAGGCCTTGCCGACAATGTCTTCCTCCGGAAGAAAACCCCAGTAACGCGAATCTGCGGAATTGTCGCGATTGTCGCCCATCATGAAGTAGTTGCCCGCGGGGACTGTGATCGGTCCGAAGTTGTCATGATTCCATGCGTCACCGAGCGGACTAAAGATGCCGCGCTCAGCGAGACCTGGCTGAATCGGTCTTGGTCCCGTAAACTTGGAGTCCGGCGGATTCTCGAAAACCGCTCCATCAACATACAGTTGGCGATTGCGGATTTCGACAACTTGTCCCGGAATGGCCACGCACCGCTTGATATAGTTTAGCGTGCGATCAAGCGGGTATTTGAAAACGACAATATCGCCGGGCTTCACTTGCGAAGGCGCGGGCAAACGAGTCGATGGGACACTAAAACCGATATCCGTGAATGGAATTCCGATCCAATCCGGTGTCCGAATGCCGTAGATGAACTTGTTCACGAGCAGAAAATCGCCGACGAGCAGCGTATTCTCCATTGATCCCGTCGGAATGCGAAAGGCCTCTACTGTCGTAACACGAATGAAGAAGACCATGATAACAAGTGTGACAAAGAACTCCGTCCATTCGCGAACTGTGCTCTTGCCGCGAGTCGTTCGAGCTGTAACCGTATTCGCCGCCGAAGCGCCGTCCATTAGCAGTGACATTTATTCTTCCTGAACTGAACTTGCAAAGTTAGTAAGCGACGGCATCCACGAATTGTTTCCTCAATCCGTCTTCAAAATCGCAAGGAACGCCTCTTGCGGAATTTCGACATTGCCGACGGCCTTCATGCGCTTCTTGCCGGCTTTCTGTTTCTCAAGGAGCTTGCGCTTACGCGTGATGTCACCGCCATAACACTTCGCGAGGACATTCTTGCGCATGGCGCGCACCGTCGAACGAGCGATGATCTTTGATCCGACTGCGGCCTGAATTGCGACTTCAAACATTTGCCGTGGGATCAAATCGACAAGCTTGTCACATACGCGCCGGCCCCATGTATAGGCCTTGTCATTGTGAACAATCACCGAGAGCGCGTCGACCACCTCGCCGTTCACCATTATGTCGAGCCGTGTCAATGAACTCGGACGATAGTCCATAATTTCGTAGTCGAACGACGCATAACCGCGCGAAATGCTCTTCAAGCGGTCATAGAAATCAAAGATGATCTCAGCAAGCGGCAACTCGTAATGCAGATTGACACGTGTCGTGTCCAAATACTCTGTATTGATGTACGTGCCTCGGGCTTCGATGCAGAGCTGCATGATCGCCCCAATGTACTCCTCGGGCGTAATAATCGACGCGCGTACAAAGGGTTCCTCCATACGTTCGAGTTCGCCAGCGCCGGGCAACTTGACCGGATTATCAACCAACACGACCGTATGGTCCGTCATGACTGCCTTGTATTCGACAGAGGGCACTGTGCAAACCAAGTCGAGATTGTATTCGCGCTCAAGCCGCTCCTGGACAACCTCAAAATGCAGAAGTCCAAGAAACCCGACGCGAAAACCGAAACCAAGGGCGACGGACGTTTCCGGTTCATAAATCAAAGCCGAGTCGTTAAGAGCAAGTTTCGCCAGTGAATCGCGGACGAGTTCATAGTCTCCGGTGTCCGATGGATAAATGCCGGCGAAGACCATAGGTTTCACTTCGCGGTAGCCGGCAAGAGGCTCGACTGCCGTGTTCGTCGCATCGAAGATCGTGTCGCCAACTGCGATGTCGCGCACTTCACGGCAGCCGCATACTACGTAACCGACATCGCCGGCAATCAACTCATCGCGACGGATTTGTTCCATGCGAAGGATGCCGACTTCCTGTACGTCGAATTGCTTCTGCGACGCGGCAAACATAATTCTTTGCCCGGGCTTCAGCGAACCGTCGACAACGCGAATGTGAGCGATTGCGCCGCGGTACATGTCGTACTGCGAGTCAAAGATCAGGGCGCGAAGCGGATCATCCTGTTCGCCTCTTGGTGGCGGAATCCGATCCACAATCGCTTCAAGCAAGGCCGGTACGCCCACTCCGTCTTGCCGCTTACGCGCAAGATTGAGTCAGCGTCGACGCCGAGCAAGTCCGAAACCTGATGGGCGATTTCGTCCGGTCGCGCAACGGGCAGGTCAACTTTGTTCAAAACCGGCAGAATCTCGAGATTCGCGTCGAGAGCAAGATAGAGATTTGAAAGCGTTTGCGCCTCCATTCCCTGACTGGCGTCCACAACAAGAATTGCGCCTTCACATGCCTTCAAACTGCGTGAGACTTCATAAGTGAAATCCACGTGACCCGGCGTGTCAATCAAGTTTAGCGTATAAGTCTTCCCGTCACGATGCGGATATTGCATCGTAATCGGGTGCATCTTTATCGTGATCCCGCGCTCTTTCTCGAGATCCATGTTGTCGAGCACCTGCGTTGTCATCTTTCGCTGATCGAGCGTGTGAGTCTCCTCAAGCAATCTGTCCGCGAGAGTAGACTTGCCGTGATCTATGTGAGCAATGATGCAAAAGTTCCGAACGTCAGGCCGCATGAATCTCCCGGATTAGGTGCGAGGTGGTGCGAGGTCTGGATCGCCATCAAGTGGCATAACAATCCAGAGGATTAAGTAAAGCAATAGACCAGTTCCGCCAAGAAGGACGGCAAGAATCCACAACACACGAACAAGCGTGGGATCAACGCTAAAATATTCGCCAAAGCCGCCGCAAACGCCGGCGATCTTCTTTTCCTGACTCGACCTACGCAGCCTGCGCGGTTTGGTATGAGTTGAGCCTCATGTCTTCTCCTGGATGAGCGTATGTATCACTATTGCTTGTGGCATCCTGCCTCTTGACAAGTAGGAAGATGGCCAGCATAAGGACCAGCACGGGGCCGACGTACGTTACAGAGAAGGAATCGTCATGGTCGATCACTGCCGCGATGCCGAGACCGAGCAACGCGATTGCAAGCAGCATCATCGCGACGACTCGTCTGCTCCCGGATGGCTGATGTCGCGAAGTTTCACGTGAAGGGTCGGATTGCGGCACGATAATCCACCCGGCAAGGTAGACAATAGTGCCCGGGCCGACGCCGGTGATGAGCGTGACCGCGACAAACATGATGCGCGCGAGAGCCGGATCAATCCCAAGATACTCGGCCGCACCGCCGCACAGACCCGCGAAAATCTTCTCGCGATTAGATCTAGTCAGGCGTTTGATCGTTGTAGATTCCATGGCAGGCTGCCTTTCTTCCGTCATTCAAGCGGAAAGATATTCAGGACCGTCCATTCCACGACACCGGCTGGAATTGTGATTTCAACTTTATCGCCAATCTTGCGGCCCATCAGGCCTTGTCCAATTGGCGATTGATGACTAATGCGACCCTCTGCGGGATTGGCCTCAGCAGCGGATACAATCGTAAACTCGCGTTCCGATTTCTTCTTCTCGTCGCGTACACGCACACGAGTTAGAAGGCGAACTTTGTCGGCGACAATTGTGCTCGAATCAATCATAACGGCCGAATGCATCAGCGCTTCGAGCTGGTGAATCTTCGAGTCAATGCGTGCAAGTTCCTCTTTGGCCGCAGAGTACTCGGCATTCTCCGACAGATCACCGTGCTCGCGGGCAATTTGAAGCTGTTTCACCATCGCCGGGCGCTTGGTATACTTCCAATCGTTAAGATCGGCCTGCAACTTCACCATGCCGGCCTTAGATATGTACTGTTTCTCCAATCCTTACCTCGTGCGTCACTCGCTGTAATATTCTTGAAGACCTTTCACAACCCCCCGGGACAAGCGCTTCAAGAAAGACTCATCCATCAGCAACTGCTCTTCATCCGGGCGCATCAAATACGCGGCCTCAATCAGGATCGCGGGGAAATCCGTCGGACGAACAACCGCAAAATTCGCATCATACAAGCCGTCATCCGCGAGCTTCGTTGCGGAGAGAATCTCGTCCTGCACCGCTTCCGCCAAGCGACGGCTCGTCGTCTGGTAGTAGTAGACACCGCAACCTCGCCGCGCAAAGGGATTTTGGCCATCGGGCAACGCATTCGCGTGTAGACTGAGAAACGCATCGCACCCTGAATTGTGGCCGACCTCTACACGTTCTGGCAGCGAGAGCCCTGTATCTGAAACGCGCGTTAGAGTCACTGCTGCGCCGGCCGACTTCAGCTCTTCTGCAAGCAACTGCGACCACCGTAAGACGATGTCCTTTTCCTTGGAACCGCGTGGACCAATTGCTCCATCAGCGCTACCACCGTGACCGGGATCCAACACGACATGTTTGCCTTTCAACCCAGGTTTCGACTCGCGGAGTTTCCAAAGAGTGAAGGTGAAAGTTGTGTCAGTGGCGCTTGCGCGATAGCCGTTCCAGCGCTGATCCTCGGCAGACTCGATCAGTAAGGAGACGCCCTGTGGCAACTGCCCCCAGCGGATGTCGTTCACGAAGTCGCGTGACCGACCAGCAAAATGTATGCGATCGACAGTAGCGACGCCGCCATAGACTAACACTTGAAACTCATCGGCATCGCTCTCCGTGGACACTTCCCACAAGGCAGTACGAGTCGTCTGAAAAACGACTGTTACTGCGTGGTCAGTCTCGGTCACCAACCCATTGCCAAGCCTGACTGGTCCCGCGCCGGTTACATGGGCCGGTGATGACGTGTTGACAAATCGTCGCTCGATCACCCCTTCTACGCCACCGCCGAGCGCGAAACGCACCCACTTCTCTGAAACTGCGACAACCTTTAGCGGTGTTCCCGACTCCGGGAAAAGATGGTAACTTCCACCAACGCAAGTCCGTGTGTGCGCGTAGGGTTCACATACTTGGTACCAGACAGGCGGCGAGACCTCACTCCATACCGGCTCCGGGGTATCGGTCGTGCGGCAATACGAGAAATTTAGCCGGGAAGTGTCCGCTCCCCCTATGATTAGAGTGAAGCTCCACACGGATGTTTCAGGGGTATTGCCAAGCGGCAAGAAGGCGAGAAACGCGCCATCCGAAGCAAGTTCGAGCGAATGGCCGTTGCAAAATGCGCGGTCGGAGGGCGTCGCACCAACCATTTGCCCAAGGACGAAGGATGAATCCAGCTCTTGTGGGTAAGAGAACTGCTCCTGACCCGGTTCGAGACGAGGATAAATCAACCGGATCTCCGCGGCGCGACTCGCCACGAAGGAACTGAGGCTTGTGATTAGCAGGATCAGGACCATTCGCCACTTACGAGAAGCCGGATTCCTTCAAGCACCAGATGCTGATCGACGCACGTAATCGTCTTGCTACGTGATTGAATCATGCCGGCGAAACCGCCTGTCGCAACTACGGGCGCAGAACCGATTTCCCCATGAATGCGATCGACTAAGCCGTCAATCATTGCGAGTGCACCGTGCAGAACTCCGCTCTGAATCGCGTTCACCGTATTTGTACCGATCACACTGGGTGGAAAAGCCAGATCGACGCGCGGTAGAAGCGCCGCGAGTTGATTCAGGCTCTCTGCGGCAGTTGCAACACCGGGCGCGATGATACCGCCGCGATAGACGCGATCGGCGTCGACCACGTCGACCACTGTTGCCGTACCGAGATCTACGACAATCACCGGCGCTCCGTATGTCTTGACCGCCGTCGCCACGCCGCAGATTCGGTCAGGGCCAACGGCGGAAGGAGGATCGTACGTAATCTGTACGCTTTTCAGATGTTCGTGAACGACTTGTACAGGAGATAGGCATAATGTGCCCAGGGCCTTGGCGACTTCGCGAGTCAATGCCGGAACTACGGACGCAATGCCGCATGTGTCGACTTTGCGGTCCGGGAATTCCGCGCGGCGTAACGCTCCATCAAACAGTATTGTCCATTCGTCAGCTGTGCGGCGCGCCTTAGAAGAGAACCGCCACTCGTAGCGCCACAAGCCGCCTTCCCACCAGCCAACGGTGATATGAGTGTTTCCGATGTCGAGGGCGACGAAACGCTTCATGCGAATGCTATGTCTCCACTGTACAGCTCACGACGGCTACCGTCTTCAAGCATCAAGAGTAACTGTCCACCTTCACCCAGGCCCATGAACTTGCCCACCATGGATTCCGAAGCCTCGGTGCGACGCAATCGTGTGCCTGGCTTTGGGCCAAATTCTTCCCATGCAGATCGCAGCGCATCCCATTCTTCATCAAGAAAGACATCGAACAACGGCTCCCATTCGTTCAGGAGATTTGCCAGAAGTATCTCCCGGTTTGGGCGCCATGTCGTTGCCGCGAAGATGCTTGTCGGCGGTACAAGTGCGCGGTCTTCCAACCCTGACGGGAATCCATTGATGTTGATGCCGACCCGACCACTACATCGTGCGAATGCCCACCTGTTACGGTTTCGGCGAGCACGCCTGCGACTTTGCAATTCTCAATCAACACGTCGTTAGGCCACTTCAGGGCGACGATCGCTGAGCGATCGTGCCGCCGAATCGCCCGCGCCAAAGAAATTGCAGGCAGCATCGGGATCCATCCCGAAGCCTTGGGAAGGCGGCTCATCTGCAACAACAGCGAACAAAGCAGAGCCTGTCCGCTCTCGTCTTCCCACTTGCGGTCGTATCGGCCCCTCCCACGGCTCTGGTGGCCCGCCACCACCACCGCGCCACTCAGAGTGAACTCGGCAGAATTGGCGAGCAACCAGTGATTCGTGGAATCAATCTCAGCGAAATAACGACACTGACGACCAAATCGGCGGGTCGTCAGGTGCCAATGGAGTTGTTTCTCGTCCCAGGACATCATGTGTCTTGATAGACACCCCAAGCCTCGCGCAACCTGTTGGATATCTCGCCCAGCGTCGCCTTATGCTCAACCGCCTCGATCAGAAGCGGCATCAGATTCGTCGATTCGGCCGCGCGCTTCGCAAGGTTGTCAAGAGTATTTGAGACTTTGACGTTGTCGCGCGCGCGCCGCAACTCGGCAAGCCTCGCGCGCTGTTTCACTTCGAGAGATGGATCGACACGGAGGACAGGAGGTTCGCCCTTTTCGTCGACGTGGAACTTGTTCACGCCCACAATAACCCGTTCGTTTGCTTCAATCTCCCGCTGGTACCGGTAGGCCTCTTTTGCAATTGCCTCTTGAAAGTAGTGTGACTCGATGGCCTTCACTGATCCGCCGAGCTTCTCTATGTGTTCGAGCTCTTTCCACACTTCCTGTTCAAGTGCATCTGTGAGTGCCTCTACATAAAAGCTGCCACCTAATGGATCAACGGTGTCCGCCGCACCCGATTCATAGGCGATAATCTGCTGCGTACGAATGGCGAGCTGCGCCGTGCGTTCAGTCGGAAGCCCGAGGGCTTCATCGAGTGCGTTCGTATGCAGACTCTGTGTGCCGCCGCAGACGGCCGCCAGGGCCTGCATGGTAACGCGTACAGCGTTGTTGTCAGGCTGCTGGGCTGTCAACGTACAGCCTGCTGTTTGCGTGTGAAAACGTAGCATCCACGAGCGCTCGCTCTTTGCCCAGAACTTCTCCCGCATGATACGCGACCAAATGCGACGCGACGCCCTGAACTTGGCTACTTCTTCAAAGAAGTTGTTGTGACATCCCCAGAAGAAGGCCAAACGCGGGGCAAACTCGTCGATATCCAAGCCACGAGACTGCGCAGCTTCGACATAGGTCATTGCATTCGCAAATGTGAAGGCAAGTTCCTGAATCGCCGTCGAACCTGCTTCACGAATGTGATAACCCGAGATCGAAATCGTGTTCCACTTGGGAAGATTGTCCCGACAGTATTCGATAACATCAGTCACCAGCCGCAACGACTGATTGGGCGGATAGATATACGTACCGCGAGCGACAAACTCCTTCAGGATGTCGTTTTGCACGGTTCCTTCAAGCTGCTCGACAGCGATATTGCGCGACTTGGCCACGGCAATATACAACGCAAGAAGTGTTGAAGCCGTTGCGTTAATCGTCATCGACGTACTCACTTTGTCCAGCGGAATCTGGTCAAAGAGTACCTGCATATCGTCGATACTGCTCACGGCTACACCTACTTTTCCGACCTCTCCGGCCGCTTCGGGCGCATCGCTGTCGTATCCGATTTGCGTAGGCAGATCGAAGGCAACGGAGAGACCCGTTGTACCTTGACCGAGCAGGTACCGGTAACGCAAATTCGATTCCTCGGCTGTGCCAAATCCCGCGTACTGGCGCATCGTCCAGAATTTCCCGCGGTACATGTTCGCTTGAACGCCCCGAGTGAACGGATATTGACCAGGATAGCCGAGTTTCTCTTCGGAATTTACACCATCGACAGCATCATAGAGCGTGCTGATTTCAATTCCACTGTCCGTCTGAAAAGTCTTGCGGCGCTCAGCGTGCTTTGACGTGAGTCTGGCAAGACCCGCAAGCCATTGCTCGCGTTGATTGCCTGAATCGCTTGCCATGATGTCGTCCTACTCCAGAACCACCATCACCGAGCCCTTATCGACCGAATCGCGCTCGTTGACTTTGATCTCTTTGACGACACCATCCGCTGGCGAACGGACCTCATTTTCCATCTTCATAGCTTCGAGGATGAGCACGGGATCGCTGCGTTTTACAGTCTGCCCGACCTTAACGGCAATACGTACGACGAGGCCCGGCATCGCGGCGCGGATCGTGGCGCCGGAGCTGCCGCCTTCGGTGTTTTGCGATGCGACCTTTAAGAGCCGGTCCCGGTCGGTCTCGATGACCAGCGGATACTCGCGGCCGTTCATCAAGAGCCAAAGGTCGTCGCCATTGCGATTGACCACAAAAGACTTGTATCGGTCACCAAGATTGATTCGAGCCATCCGTTTGATTAGCACGAAGTCCTTCTCGGGAACATCTTTGCCATTTACTTTGAGTTGGGACTCCGAGTGCAGAACTTCGTACTCGTGTTTCCCGATTTTGATATTTGAACGATCAAACATAGTGAATCACCCGTGATTGTTTAGTGCGGCGGCGCGGCCTGCGGTTTTCCAGCCGCTTTGCACGTCTGCCATTGAGCGCTTGAAGAACGTGACGTCCGTGTAGTATTGGCGGTTGGCGAGCGCAATTGCCGCCGCGAGCCAATCGGGCTGGACCTCACAGTTCTCCACATATTCACGGTAAGCCGGCAGCAAAATCCGCTCGATCGTGCCGGTGTCGAAGTTGCCCGAGCGGAATTCGTCGCGTTCAAGTACGAACTTGCAAAAGCCAATGTTCGTCATCACGCCGGCTATAAAATACTCACTCAACGCCCGGAGCATGCGGTCGATTGCCGCTTCTCGGTTCTCGCCGAAGGCAATGAGTTTTGAAATCATCGGGTCATAGAACCGGCTGATCTCGGAACCTTCATACATCCCGGTATCTTCGCGCAAGCCCGGACCTGACGGCGGACGCCACAGGCTAAGTTTGCCCGTCGACGGAAGGAAGCCGCCGAGAACGTCTTCGGCATAGACGCGCACTTCCACGGCATGCCCGCGCAACTTCACGTCTTCCTGTTTAATGGGAAGTTTGTTCCCGCGCGCAACCTCGATTTGAAGGCGAACGAGATCGAGACCCGTGACAAGTTCCGTCACCGGATGTTCGACTTGCAGGCGCGTATTCATCTCAAGGAAATAATAGGCGCCGGTCTTGTCGAGGAGAAACTCGCACGTGCCTGCATTTGCGTAGCCGCACGCTTTCGCCGCCATTACTGCCGTTTCGCCCATGCTCTTGCGCAATTCTGGCGAGACTGCCGCGGATGGCGCTTCCTCAATTATCTTCTGATGACGGCGCTGCATTGAACACTCGCGCTCGCCGAGATAGATCGCATTGCCATGTTTGTCCGCGAAAATCTGCACTTCGATGTGCTTCGGCTCTTCAAGGTACTTCTCCACATATACGGCGTCATCACCGAACGCGGACTTGGCCTCGCGTTGCGCGGCGCCGAGCGCTGCTTCGAGATCGGCTTCGTTGCGGACAACTCGCATTCCTTTGCCGCCACCGCCTGCTGCGGCCTTCAGAAGCACCGGGAAGCCGGCTTTCTTGGCAAACTCAATGGCCTCTTGCGCGTTTGAGACCGCGCCCCTCGTACCTGGAACAACCGGCACCTTGGCATCGATCATCAGTGCACGCGCTTCGGTCTTCGAACCCATCTTTGTGATAGCCGAGGCCGGCGGGCCAATCCAAATTAATCCGGATTTCTCGACCCTTTCGGCAAAGCCCGCGTTCTCGGACAAGAAACCGTAACCGGGGTGAATTGCATCAGCGCCGGTGCGCTTCGCGGCATCAATGATCTTCGCCTGATCGAGGTAACTTTCGGCGGGAGTTGAACCACCAAGTGCTACCGTCTGATCCGCTTCCAGAACGTGCAGACTATTCTTGTCGACGTCTGAATACACTGCGACCGTGCGAATTCCCATTTCGCGGCACGTACGCGCCACACGAACGGCTATTTCGCCACGGTTCGCTATCAAAACTGATTTCATATCGGACTCGTGTTGCTCGTAAGAAAATGCTCTTCTAATGATATCGTCATCGGCAATCTTACCGCTGTCCCGCTCTTGTCTTCGTACAGGATGTGGCCGTTTTGCAACGCATACAGGAGCACGTCGCGCGTAACTTCGACGTCCTTCCGGCAGTATTCGCGAACCAAGTCGAGTTCGCCATTCTTGAACCACTCCAAAGATTGCAGTCCATCGGCCGTTTTGCCGACGCCGAGAGTTGCTTTCGCGATCGTGTCGAGTTTCAACCGACCGCCCTGCTGCGCTTTTACGACTTCAAGTAAATCCAGAGTCGGCAACCTCTGCAAATCCTCGAATGTATATCCACGCAGCACTTCGTAGTCAAAGCTTCGAATATTGAATCCACACACTAGATCCGCGCTCTTCAAATGTGAGAGCAGATCGTCAATCGTTCCTTCCTCATATAGCGTGATTTCCGTACTTCGGCTGTCCCAGACCGCTGCAACAGCCACGCGCATCTGCCGCGCTTCTCGCCAGCCGCCCACGTCATCAGCGGACAACTGCGTTTCCAAATCGAAAACAAGAACCCGCTTGTCAACTGGAATCTCCTGCGGCGCCCATGTCGCGGCCGTGTCGCGTAGAGATTGCTGCGTCGCCCTGGTCCTGATATCACTTCCGCGAGGTTCAAACTCCGAATCTCGAAGAAGCAGACGTATCGCCTCGGCTGCGCCAACTTTGTCCAAAGGTCTATTGCCTGATCCGCATTTGGGCGATTGGATGCACGACGGGCAACCCTCTTCGCATGGACAATTTTCGATCAGTGATGCCGTGCGGTCCAACAAATCTTCAAATGCGTTATACATACACTCAGCGATTCCGACTCCGCCCGGATAGCCATCGTAGAAGAACACGGCGCCGTGTTCAAGCTGCGGGTGCTTCGTAAAACTGATTCCGCCTAGGTCATTTCGGTCACAAAGTGCAAGCATTGGTGTCAGCGAAATCGCTGCATGCTCCAACGCGTGGATCGAACCCATGTAATGTCGATCATTCGCAGCGAGGTTACCTCCCAGTGATAGAGGCATCTCAATCCAACAGCCAACCGTCGTATAGCTTTGCGGCGGGAGCGCCAGCGGTTCAACCGAAAGCAACTCCTGGGTGTAGACACGCCGACGCTCGTACGCAACGAAGTGTTCGGTTACCCTGAGCAAACCAAGCCGTGCGACAAACGACTGCACGGGACGCGTCCTGCGCACGTCGAGAATTTCCGTTTCCTTCTGCGTGCGCACCATCGTATATGTCTGGCTCCGATGCGGGACGACGCGTACGACTTTGCGTCTCAGATCGAGTTCTTCCACACGGTACGGTTCGCCGCGATGAAGGTAGACTGCGCCATCGTGGCACTCTCGGTAGACGGCGTTGCCGGAGATCGTGCCAATCGGCGTCGCCTCAGTACGCGAAGCATCCAGAATGTCAAAAGTACCGCCGATATTGCGCAAATCCACTGCGGCATGAGGTCGTGGGCGCCCGGGAAACCATTGTTTGCCTGAAGCGCTTCTCAATAACGCGCGCTCAGCCTCAAGGGCTTGGAGCACTTCAGAGTGCTCCGTCACCCGAATGAAGGGATCGCTCTCCATGAGGGGGATCTCAGCGGCCGCGGCGGGAAGATGTTGCCGCAGAATGTGCTCATTCTCGCGATTCAGCAGCGCCCGCTCAAGCGGACGGGCGAGCAGCTCCGCTGCTTCACGCACAAAGTACTGATCGAGTTGATCCGTGCCTGCGACCAGGACTACCGCTGCACGGTCCTCTCTTCGGCCTACCCTTCCGGCTCGCTGCCAAAGCGACATCATGCTGCCGGGAAATCCCGCGAGAATGCAAACGTCAAGACCACCGATGTCAATTCCGAGTTCAAGGGCACTCGTTGACACAACGGCGTTGAGCTTACCGCTTGCCAATTGCCGTTCTATGTCGCGCCGCTCTTCAGGTAGGAAACCAGCCCGATATGAGCTGACACATTTTGCGAGATCCGGCCTTGACTCACCAAGCGGGCGAAAGATGATCTCCGTCGCGACTCGCGACTTGGTGAAAACAATTGTCTTCAGGCCCTGATCCAGCGAGTGCGCGAGAACTTTGGTTACGGACCCGGTCATCGATGCGGCTGGCGCATTGATCAGCCAGAATTCGCGTTCGGGCTTTGGAGCACCAGGTCGCGAATGACTACGGGTTCGCATCCTGTGAGTTGCGACGCAAGTTCGTCCGGATTGGCAATCGTTGCCGAGAGGCAAATGAACTGCGGTTGCGCTCCATAGTAGTATAACAGCCGTTTCAGACGCCTGAAGACCTGCAGAATATGCGAGCCGAACACGCCACGATACGCATGCAACTCGTCGATCACGATGAAGCGTAAGCGCCGAAAGAATTTCTCCCAGCTCTGATGATACGCAAGCATCCCTTGATGCAGCATATCCGGATTTGTTATCAGAAAATTGGGAGGGGTCTTTTTGATTTTCTGCCGCTCAGACGACGGTGTATCGCCGTCAAAGATCGCCAGTGAAAAGTCCAACTCGCCACGCAGTTCCTGCTGCAATTGGCGCAGTTTGGCGGCCTGATCCTGTTCAAGAGCTTTTAGTGGAAAGAGCAGCAGCGCTGCGGAGTCTGGTCGCTCACTAACGGCATTCAACAACGGCAGTATGTACGTGAGGGACTTGCCACTTGCCGTCGGCGTAACGACGACAATGTCTCTTCCAGCCTGAACCAAATCGATGGCCTCGGCCTGATGAGAATAGAGGGATGAAACGCCATACTTCTTTAGCGCGAGGCGGATCGGATCACGCAGCGGCAGCGATGGTTCACGAAAGGCAGCCGGTTCCGATGCAAGCTCTTCTCGATAGATCAGGGTTCCGCGCAGCAGAGAATCATGTTCAATCGCTGCGGCCAGACGATTCAGGCGCATCGCCCTCCCCTGCCACTCCGTACGATGTTTCGGCGTGCGCTTGTAGGCGTTCGGTTTCGGTTCGACCTTCGGCGGTTTGATCGGAAGAGGGATGCGCTTCTTCACCTGGGGCTTCTTTTTCGTCGCGCACATGCTCTACCTATATCCACTTTTGTTGCAAATAGAATCGATATGTCTTGCCAACCACAGTGTCCAGGTCGTCGCCACATTCAACGCCCCACAATCGCTTCATCTTGTTGGAGCTGCACGCCCAACTCTCGCCCAGTATCTCCGTGACCTTGTCCGAGCCCAAGAGTACAGGTTGATTGGTCACGCGCGCTCGAAAGTCGCCAAACAATCCGATTCCGCGCGACACGAATTCCGGTACTACTAACCGCAGTGACGATTTGCCGCTGACTCGTCGAAATGCCTCTGCGACGGCGCGCCATGCATAGGGCTCGGGCATCGTAGCAAAAAGCGTCTCGCCACTCCCCTGCTCCGCTACAGCTGCATGGGCGAGCATCGCGACCAAGTCATCTACACCAATTAGGCTGTATTCGCGTGGCCTGAAGCCAACTTCTGTGATGACGCGCCACCTTGACATCAACTTGAAGAGCGGCACGAACTGCTCATCGCGCGGCCCCATTACGGCGGGCGGTCTTAGAATGATCCACTCCGTGTTCCGCAGCGCTGCCTGCACCGCCAGCTCGCCAGCACGCTTGCTTCTGCCGTAAGGCGTGATCGGATGCGGCAGATCAGACTCAGTGAGCGGGATTCCGAGCCTTGAAGGGCCGCAACCGGCGAGCGACGAGCAATAGACAAATCGGCGAACGCCGGCAGATTCAGCAGCGCGAGCTAGAATAGCTGTTGAGTCCGCATTCGCGCATGTAGTCCGCTTCTCTTAAGGCCTTTGTCAACCCAGCGCAGTGGACAACGCAGTCCACGCCGTGCATTGAGGCGGCCACCGCATTAACGTCGCCCATGTCGCCCAATACGATCTCGAATTCATTTCGATTCAGCCACTTCAAACGGCGGATATCCCGAATGAGCAGCCGTGTCGTGAAGCCATGCGACCGCAATCGTTCGGCGACATGACTACCTACAAAGCCCGTCGCTCCGGTAACCAGGGCGACACGGTTCATTCGGCAAAGAGCATCAGGAAGGCGGATGGAGCACGTTTCGGCCGACCGTCGTGACTCGCGAAGCAATGCACTGTGAATCCTGTTGACACTAATTCGGAAGTTAGTGCCTGCCGCACCGTATACTGAAAGCGAAGCCGTGCCCCCTGCAAATGCAGTTCGGTTTCAATATCCAGTTCGTCTTCGTATCTCGCGCCGCTAACGTATTTGCAACCGGATTCAATCACCGGGAGGCGCAATCCGTCTTCGTCTTCAATCCTGCGATAGGACTTCCACAGTCCGCGAATCATCTCCGAGCGCGCAACTTCAAAATAGTGGTAGTAGCAGGCGTAATAGACCCATCCCATTGCATCGGTCTCAGCGTAACGAACGCGCACGCGTGCAACCGCCGTCAAGACTCGCACCTCAGGATTCGAGGAAGAACCCGATGCGCTCATATTTCTTATGCCGTGCCTCAAGCAACTTCTGGCTCGGTTCAGCCAGAAGCTCAGGGAGCGTGTTAGCAATCTTCTCTTTGACGCGCATTGCGATCTCATCAACATTCTCGTGCGCTCCACCGGCGGGTTCGGGGATGATGCCGTCGATGATGCCGAGTTCGAGCAGGTCGTCTGCTGTAAGCTTCAGCGCTTCTGCCGCTTGCGGAGCCTGCCCGGCATCGCGGTACAGAATCGACGCGCATCCTTCAGGGGATATCACAGAGTAGATGGAATACTCCAGCATGAAGATGCGATCTGCGACCGAAATCGCCAGAGCACCGCCCGATCCGCCTTCGCCGATTACGAACGTGATGATCGGAACTTCGAGGCGCGCCATCTCGTAGAGACTGCGTGCAATTGCCTCGGCCTGTCCGCGCTCTTCCGCGCCCAAACCCGGATATGCTCCGGGAGTGTCGATAAATGTTATGACCGGAAGTTTGAATTTCTGCGCGAGCAGGAGATGGCGAACTGCCTTACGATAGCCTTCCGGATTGGCCATGCCGAAATTGCGCTGGATATTCTCCTTCGTGCCGCGGCCCTTCTGATTGCCGATGATCAGCACACTCTGTCCGTCGAATTCGCCAATTCCTGATACCAGAGCGCGGTCGTCAGCAAAAGCCCGATCCCCGTGCAGCTCAATGAAATTCGAACACAGACGCTCGATATAGTCTAATGTATACGGGCGGCGGGGGTGCCGGGCAAGCTGCACCTTCTGCCATCGCGTGAGCTTTGAAAACACCTCTTCGCGCAGGCGGACTGCCTTCTTCTGCATGCGGTCAATCTCAACAGACATGTTTTTCATGCCGGAACTGTCGGCCAGCGCTCGCATTTCCGCAATCTTGTTCTCGAGTTCGACGATCGGTTTCTCGAATTCCAGAACGAAACCGCTTGCGAAGCCTTTGGCCGGGCTTGACGTGCCGTTGGCGGAAACACTTGATGTGCTCCGCGACTTGTCCTGTAACGTAGCGCTGCTCATTCGTCGCCTCCTGCGTACCAGAAGTGCATGATCAGACCTGTGCTAATGTCCAATATATTTCTCCAACCAACCCCTGAAATTAATACCAATACTGATCATCGCATAAAGCCATCGCGGCAGGATGGTCCAGTGCTTTGCCATGTACAGCCGCATCGCGCGATAGAATTCCACTTGCGCGCGGTCATTGGCTTGCCGCATACTATGACCGCCTATGTGCGCGATTCGCGCCGCCGGAACAAACCATGTTTCGCGCCCACGTTCCGACACCCGCTTGCAAAGATCAATGTCCTCGCCGAACAGGAAAAAGCGCTCATCAAAACCGCCGAGTTGTTCAAACTCCGCGCGCCGAATCATCAAGCACGCGCCAGATACGCAATCAACCGTGGCCTCCGTGTCGAAGCCCAGCCATGGCAATGTATAGCTCGAGAATTTCCTGCTCGACGGAAACAATTTTTCCAGAAAGAACAGTCGGCCAAGCGCGTTGACAGGCGTCGGAAAACCGCGTCGGCAAGCCGGATCGGGAACGCCGCGCTCGTCGGTGATCAGCGGGCCGCAGCACGCTGCCTGTGGACGTGCTGACATGAACGCAACGAGCTCCATTAGAGAGTCCGGTTCAATTTGCGCATCCGGATTCAGAAAGAGCAGGTAGTCCGTGGCGGCTTCACGTGCGCCAATATTGCAGGCACGGCTGAAACCGAGGTTAGTATCGTTGCTGATGACACGCAAACCGCTGTGTCGATTCGCGCAGAAAACCGAATCGTCTGTAGACGCATTGTCAACCAGAATCACGGAATCAAGGAGGTCGCCCGCGCTGGCTGTCAATGCTTGCAGACACCCGTCAATCGTATCTCCCGAGTTGTAAGTCACCACTACCACTGTGACACAGCGCGGCGGCGCCATTTACAATGTGCCGACGATGGACTTGAACCGCAGTTTCCACACCATCCACACGGCTTCGCGGATGATCGCCTTCGACATCTTCGATTTTCCATAGCGGCGATCGACGAAGATAATCGGAATCTCGACATATTTGTAGCCCTTTTTCCAAGCCTTGAAGTTCATCTCGATTTGGAAGCTGTAGCCGTTGGATTTCACTTTGTCAAGATTGATGTCTTTCAATACCGTCGTGCGGAAACACTTAAAACCGCCGGTAGGGTCCTTTATAGGCATGCCAGTGATTATCCGCGTGTAGTAGGATGCGAAATAGCTTAGCATCAACCGCGAGAGCGGCCAATTGACCACGGAAATGCCGTTGACATAGCGCGAGCCAAGGACGAAGTCATTGTCTTGTATTTTCTCAAGAAACTGCGGCAGTACCAGCGGATCGTGTGAGAAGTCTGCGTCCATCTCGAAAACGGCATCGTAGCCGTGCTCGATCGCATATTTGAAGCCCTCGACATACGCGGTACCCAAGCCAAGCTTGCCCGATCTCTTCAATAAGTGCAAGCCGGGTTCCGCCGCTTGCATCGATGTTACGAGAGCCGCCGTGCCGTCAGGCGAATTGTCATCGACGACGAGCACGTCAACTCCGAGCTTCTGATCAAGCACGGCGCGAACGATCGCCTCGATTCCTTCCGTTTCGTTGTAGGTGGGTATGATGACAAGAGATTTCATAGGCGCGAACCACTGGCCTTAAAGGCGCGAAGCTTCGCCCGGATTTCCGGGCGCTTCACGGCCAGAATCTGCGCTGCAAGAATAACCGAGTTGCGGGCTCCGGCCTTGCCAATTGCGACTGTCGCTACTGGTACACCAGCAGGCATTTGCACTGTAGAGAGAAGCGCGTCGAGTCCGCCCAATGTCGACCCTGCACCGGGGACACCAATCACCGGAAGCACTGAATGGGCAGCGCAGGCGCCCGCCAAATGCGCGGCCATACCTGCGCAGGCCACAAGTACTTCCGTGCCCTCAAGTTCCGCCTGCTCGATGCGACGACGTAACTGGTCCGGATTCCGATGCGCGGATATCACTTCGAGCGACCACGAAAGGCCAAAATATTCGGCATATTTGCTCGTGTCATCGAACTGATCACGGTCACTATCTGAGCCCAGCAAGATGAGAATGTCCGTTGCGGCCAATTCCAATCCTCTCAAAGGTCTATTTAGGAAAAGACCACCCTGCCAAGCTGGCCAGGATGGTCAGAAATTCCCCGAAACTTGTCGATATTACCGGCTGAAATCAATCGGCTTGGTCACTTTGTCGAAATAGAGCCGCAGACCAAGCTGCGCGTAGCCACCTGTCATGTTCAGCTCGATCGGACGGCTGCCGCCAAGAATCTTGACGCTGCTGCGAACGCCCGGTGACGATTCGTACGTGAAGTTATTTGTATTGACGAGACGGCCGCCACCGCCCAAATAAAGGCCAACTTGTTCGGACAGGCCGAGCTCGAGGCCGACTGAGCCAATCAAGCCAAAGGCGCGACCTACCGCGTCATAGTAGAACGCGCGGGTGAAATCGTCCTGAATCTGAAGTTCCGCATTGTAGTAGGCGGCGCCAACACCGAAATTCAGATTCAAAGCCTCTTTCGGATAGGTCACGATTACGGCTTTGACATAGAATTCATTGGCATGCATCAATATCTGCCCACTTGTGTCACCTCGCGCGCTCTCGACCGTGTTTTCAACGTCAAGAATCGCGTTATAGCCGATTTCCCAAAGCTGGTGCCGGGCGGGACGGTACAAGAGCGTAAAGCTCCCCATCGGTCCCATGTCCGACGTTGTTGCCGTATTGCCGGCGTTCAAGTCCGTCAAATAGTCAACGCCAAGGTTGACGTCGCCCATGTCATACAGGCCCATGCCGCCGCCCAGCTGAATGCCGTATTTGCGCGGGCTGTCATAGGCAAAACTGGTCGCCGTTACCGACAATGTCAGCAAGCTCGCAATGCACAGGGATCCCAAGAGTCGGTACATTCTCTACCTCCGAATTTCCAAAGGTTGCGTTAATTTGGCGATGTCGCCGGCTTCGCGGCGCTCGTATCTCGGGCGGCTAACCTGCCGCGAAGGTCATCCAATCTGCGACGCGCTCCCGCGTCATTCGGCGTTACTGTCAGCCACTGCTCCAACAAGGTAATTGATTCATTCATCTTGCCGAGCTTCTCATACGCTTGCAACAGACCGCCGATTGCCTGTCCGTTGCGCGGATCAAGCGCCATTATCCGTTCAAAGAACTCCGACGCCATCTGAGGCGCGTCTGATGCATACATGGTCGTACCAGCCGTATAAAGCTGTTCGATCGTCGGGTTCTCGCCAAGTGCATCACGTGCAATCTGTCCTGCGCGGTCGGGGTTCTTCAAGGTACCCGCGTAGGTGCCGGCGATCCGCATACGCGACTCGAAACTCAAGTCCGAACGCGCTTCCGCCCAATCAAGTCGTTTGCGCAGTCCTTCGTCGTCGCCTACGTCGGCGAACATCCGTCCAATTTGAAGCGACAAATCCACATTTCCGATCGGCCGAATATCCTCAGGTATCAACTCGTCCATATAACGCATTGACGCCAGGGACTTTTCGCGGTTTGAAAGCAAATCGAAATTTGTGATCATGTCTTCGACAGAGCCATTTGCTCTACCGCTTGGTTCGCCTTGATCGGGCAGTGTCCGATAGTAATAAGCGAGCTGCAAAAACGCCGAACGGTAGTTCTGGAGCAGCTTGGACACGTTGTCGTCAAAGTGAACCGTCGGGTTGTTGATTCCGCGGAAGTGGCCCTTGAAGGTCGACAAGAAGTTCGTTTTGAGGCGCTCTGCATCTATACCGCGACCGCCAGCGCCACGTGGCGTGACACGGAAAACCAACCCCTCCATGGTCAGGAATTCGCGCAAGCCGACCATATTTGAATTGGCCACGGTGACCGCAAAGTACACGGGCTTCGGCGTGGGTGTCTTCGACGGATCGTAATTCGTCCGCAAGATGTCGAGGATCATCTGATCCTGCACGCGCAAGAAGTTGGGATCGCGGGATTCGCCTTGCTTATAGGGAATATACATCGCGCCGGGAACGTCCCAACTCATCTTGCCTTCAGGCGAATTCAGTTCAACTCGGCGTTTCTCGGTCGGCCAATAGCGAGACAAAATCGCCTGCGCATCTGTGCCGTCAATATTGCGATCAATGTAAACGTCGCTAAACGAAATCGGAACTTTCGGTTCGCGGTCACGGAGCTGCTTGATGTACCAACCCGTGTTCAGCAGGCTCAGGTTTACAACTCGAACGTCCTTTCGTACACCCTCGACCTCTTGCAGGTACCACACGGGGAATGTGTCGTTGTCGCCGTTGGTAAAGATAATCCCATTCGGGCCGCACGACATCAGCATGTTATAGCTATAGTCCCACGCGACATGATTTTCGGTGCGGTCATTCATCGCGTAGTTGCGGGCCAACAGAATGCCGGGAGCAAGAATCAACAGCAGTGCCACGGCCGCCAATACGACCTGTCGCGACTCCTTCATCTTGCGGGCAATCAAATCCAGCACTGCCATGGTACCCAGCCCGATCCAGATCGCAAAGGCAAAGAAAGCACCCACGTAAGAATAGTCACGCTCACGCGGCTGCGGGTCGTCCTGATTCAAATAGAGAATAACCGCGTAGCCTGTCATGAAGAAGAGCGTTGCAACGACCAGCCAACCGCTCTTATCACGCCCGTATTGGTGAAAGAAACCCACAAAACCCAGCAATAGCGGCGCGCACGTCAGGATCGCTAACCAGCGGAATATCCCCGAAGACTCACCAGACAAAATGCCAAGAACCGAATAGGTCGGATCAACACCAGCGTCCTGGAACTCTTGCTTCGGTGCGCCTTCCCGGCCCACAAACTGCCACAAGAGGTAACGGTTGAACATCTTGTTGATCTGATAGTCCCAGAAGTAGTCCCATTCACTGGAATAGGCGGGGTTGCCCTTCCACATTCGGGGGAACATGGCGCGGTCGCCATACTGCTCACGATTCAAATAGCTCAGGAACGCCGCCGGCGTCTCGGGGTCGTTTTCATCGATCGGTGGATTCAGCCCGGAGCGAATGTAGATCATCGTGTAACTCGAATAGCCGATGATCACCAAGAGTAAACCAGCCATGGCGGTGCCGATGATACCGTGACGGTTGCGCAACGCCCACCAGAAAATGCCACCCAACACGGCTACGACGACAAAAGGAGCAGCCAGACTGTTCAACTTGCTCGCCAGCGCGGGCAGCCACTTCACAACACCCGGATAAACCAGAATGAAGAGAACGCCCGTAATCGCGATCATGCCAATGAAGGACTTTAACTCATAGCTGCGGCGGCGGAAATAGATGACCAATGCGAGCGCGGGGATGCCGAGAATCATCAGTAAGTGCACGCCGGTCGACAGGCCGATGACATATGCAATCATCAGCAGCCAACGCTCATTCCCGGGTTCATCCGCCTTTTCATGCCAAACCAATATCAGCCAGACAACAAGATGGGTGAATAGCTGGCTCATGGCGTAGACTTCCGACTCGACAGCGTTGAACCACATCGAATACGAGAAGCCAAGCGACAGCGATCCGACCAACGCCGAACCATAGACAATGATCCGGTCAAGCGCCGACTGCTCAATGCCGCGCAAATGCCGGATCAGGCGCACGATGATCAGAAAGAGCAGCAAGTTGGCAAACGCGCTCGCTAACACGGACATCCACGTTACACGCACTGCAATATCAGATGACAGCGGGAACATCGAGAAGACGCGCCCCAAAGTCAGGAAGAGCGGTGAGCCCGGCGGATGAGGTACTGAGAGTGTGTACGAGCACGCGGCAAATTCGCCACAATCCCAGAACGAAACGGAGTCCGCCATCGTCGCACCATAGACAAACAGCGAAAGCAGGAATACAGCGGCGGCGCACCACCACTTTGTGTCAAATCTCACAGGCGAGGGAATAGTTGGCTAAATGTCGTTTGCTTCTTGATAAAATAACGGTAGACCACGCTGAACGGCGTCACTACATGGTCCAGTGCGTGATCCGGGACGGTGCGCTGCTGTTGTACACGGCGGCGTTTCGACCAGATGTGCGGCAGATTCAAGAGCACATAAAAATGAGCCCACAGAATCGCCAATGAACGCTTGGCTTCGCCTTGAAGCGGCGAAGCTATTACAGCCACCCAGTCCAGAAAGATGCGTACGGGCAGGCGGCGCAGCAGTCGGGTGAGTTCATAGTTCTTTATAAGCATCGCGACGCTGTTGCGATGATTCAGGTACATCTTGCGGATGCGGTCGGCCGCGAGCGCGGCGCCGGCCCAATGGTAGACGGCGCCCGCAGGCGCAATCTTGATTCGATTGCCCGTAAGCAAGAGCCGCCAACAGAGGTCAAGCTCCTCCATGTGCATGAAGAAGTCCTCGTCCAGACCGCCCGAGGCGATGAAGGCCTCTTTGCGGACTACGAGCGCTGCGCCGGTGGCCCAGAACACATCGATGACGTCATCATATTGTCCTGAATCAACTTCCGTTGTATGGAACAAACGACCTCGAACAAAGGGGTAGCCGAATGCGTCGATGAAACCGCCTGATCCGCCTGAGTACTCGAATCTCGAATGATCCTGATAGGCTTTCAACTTAGGCTGGCAAGCGGCAACCTGAGGGTCAGACTCCATAATCTCGACGGGCTGCGAAAGCCAATTCGGCTCCACCTCGACGTCGAAGTTCAAAAGAACACAATACTTACCACTCACGTCCGGGATGACGCGATTGTAGGCACCGCTGTAGCCCCAGTTATTGGCGAACTCTATAATTTGGACGGCTGGAAAATGCTCGCGGATGTAGTCAAGGCTCCCATCTGTGGAGCCATTATCTGCGACGATGATCTCGGTGGGCTGATACTCCGTCTTCGACAAGGATGTCAAGCACTTTGGCATGAACTCCAAGCCGTTGTAATTTAGAATAATAACACTTACGAGCGGGCGAGGCGGCATCTGCCCCCATTTGGCGCGAAATGTAAAAAAATAAGGAATATCCGAGGGAATGTCAAGCTGACTTGAGGAACCCGAAAAATGCTATGGCTGGTCGATCTTGATCACTCGGGCGTCATAGAAGCCCCGTGACATCGCCACGCGATGCAATGAGTCAGCCTGCTCCCGCGAACCCAGCTCACCAAAACGCAATCGATAGAACGGCGAATCAAATTGGATGTAGCCGGCTAAGCCCAAAGCGTTTGAGGCGCGAGAAGCGAGGTCCTGTGCCTTAGCGCGATCGATAAACGTGCCAACCTGAATCGTGTAATAGGATGTCAGCGGTTCGGTTTCGGCGGGTGCTGCAGCAGTTGTTGGCAACGCGCGCGGCTGGACCGTTGCAATGAGCGGCTCGCGTCTGACTTCTGACGATTGAATGACAGCTGTTTCAACCGACTTGGGCTCCGGCAGCTCGACCGGCTCATTCTCGTCGTCAATCATCTCACCTGTTAACCGCTTTTCCGCCGCAAGCGAGCTGTCTGCTATCGCAAATACATCGGGTCCGAGTGACCACGGGTCAACGGGAAGCGGTTCGGCAGTGAGCACCGAGTCTACGGGCAGAGCAGTCTGTTGCGCCTGAAAACGCGAAACGACGGTACACCCGCCGCTTGCGCACAGCATTACTCCAATCAGTGCTATGCCGCTAAATCTGCTCAACATCCTGTTTCGGCATCCAGCCTTTGCGGCCATCCGCGAGTTCTATCTCAATCCACTCAGCGAGCGCTTCACCCAGTTTGACTTTGGTGCCTTCATGAAGGGAGAAAAGCTGAGTCGATGTCTCCGCCGGACTGGAATACACGTCCGTCTTTTCAGTCATGACGATAGCATGTACGCCGGAAAGGGATACGGACTGCCATACGTACCAGCCCGACATGACACAAAGGGCGCAGGCCGCGCCGACCGCAGTCTGTCTTAGTAACTTCTGGTAACCGATTCGACCAAATCGGTAGAGACCCAGGATCACAACAAGTAGCAGGTTGATGATGATGACCAGCCATAGGAGGAAACGTGGTGACAGAGTGTCGCGCAGTCCGTCAAAGTAGTTCCAGATTTCGAGCCGAACTTGGGGCAGAATCTGATCAATGATGGCGCGATTGGCAAGCACCAGATTCTGTTGGACATCGGCATCACGAGGAATGAGCCTTCGCGCGCGCTCGTAGTGCAGAATTGCCCGCGGCACATCGCCTTTGCGGAAATACGCGTTACCAAGATTGAACTCGAGTGGGCCGCTCGTTTCGTTTCGCGCCGTTATGGCTTCCCAGCTCTGAATCGCGACATCCCATTGGCTATTCTGATATGCAGCCACCCCCGCATCGAATGCAGAATCAGCAAAGGTTGGAGCACACGCGGCGCTGATGAGCAAGAATACTGCGAGCACGCGCATCATGAAGCACGCTCCAAGGTGTCCAGAACGCTGCGCACGTTGGTGACGATTTGTGCCAAGTCCTGATTGGATTGCGTTCCCCCAGCAAAGCGCGATCGGTCACTCAATTCGAGGGCGCTCTTCAGCACCATCCACTGCTCGCGAGTTTGTCCGCGCACCAGCCACTCCGCCTCCCAATCACTGGTCGTATGAGTACTGGCCGACAGGCTCGTCCACTCTACCAGCACATTCTGGACCGCGACTGTAAGCAGGCGCGTCGCTTCGCTGTGATTTCCTTTTGCCGATGCGGTCTCGGCTGACAACAGATGCGCACGGGCCTGGCGCAGGGCGCGGCGGCGGCGTGAAGGAATGGTCTTCCCCACTTTATCGCGGCGGCGCATGGCCACAGCGAGTCCCGCCAACGCGAGCCACGGCGTTCCGAGCATGAGCCAGAATACGGTCTGCTGATGCGGCAAAACATGTAATGTAGTGAAAACGCCGGGATTCGCCTTCGCAAAGGCGATGTCCTGCCCCACCGTCTTGACTTCGCGTTTGGCCTCGAACGGAAGTGTGTTTTCTGCGCCGCGAACGCTGCCGCGACCAACATCAATCGAGATTGGAGGTGTGCTAACGGTTTCGTAGCTTTTTGTTTCAGGATTGAAGCAATAGTACGATAAAGACGGAATAACCTGACTGCATGCTGCACGCGGGAGCAACACGTACTCAAAGGTCTTCGAACCGGTGATGCGATCGGGTCCGCGTTTCACCTGATCCGTTGTTTTCGGTTCAAATGTTTCAAAATCCGCAGGGAAACTGATTACTGGCGCGGGCAGCATTTTGATGTTGCCGGCACCGCGAAGTTGAATCGTTAACGTGATCGCGTCATTGGCAAGAACTTGCTGCTTGTCGACGCGAGCGGATGCACTGTATTTCCCGACTGCAATGTCTCCTGCCGGTTTGTCGGCCTCGGGCAATGCCTTGATGCTCAATTTGAGCGGGCGCGTGCTCACTTCAACGGCCTCGCGGCGCCGTCCGAAACTGAAGAATGGATCGTCGAAGAATGGGTCGCGGCCACGCTTCGACTTCTGTTGTCGCTCGACCTGCACGACGGCCGTGAGCGGATCAATCGTCAACTCCCCAGAGGTCGTCGCAAACAAGGCGACTTTGCGGAAGACAATGGACTTGTAGCTTTGTCCCTCCACGACCTCGTCGCGCGGAACAAGTTGGTCCGGCAGATCGAACTCCTCAGTCCAGAAGCCGGTCGCTTTAGGAAGCTCCTTGATTTCCGGCGCGAAGATGTTCGCCGAAAAATACAACTTGTAAGTCAAGATAATCTGTTCGCCGACAAAGGCCTCGCGCTGATCCGGGATCACCTGCACAAACACATCTTCCTTGGCGTCAGCCGGTCTGGCTCGGCTTCCAGCCGCCACGATGGTCAAACTGATAGGCGCGGTCGCATATCGTCTGCCCTTCACTTCGATTTCGACCGGACCAATTGTCGCCGGTCCGGGTGCAACACCGCTGACGAAGAACGTGAAGCTCTTTGAGCTGGACATACGTCCGTTAACAATGCTCGTTTGGGTCGATGTCGATGGACCGCCGACGAGCTTCAGGTTTGTGAGTGTTTGAGGCTGTGGCGTGGGAACACCGGACGCTGCGCCTTCAACGGTGAAGGTCACTTCAACGGGTTCACCGACAGGCACGGAGGTTCGGTTCGCGCGCGCCGTGAACTGCACTTGAGCGAACACCGTGGATGTCAGCCAAAGAAGCGCAAGTAACGCCCGTGCCATTACCAGTCACGCTCCTTCTTCTTGCGGCCTGCTATCTTCGCCTTGCGAACTTGTTCAAGCGTCTTCTGTTCGTTACTCAGGAGTGCGTTCAGCAGCTGTTCAGCTTCCTCTTTGCTCATCTGTTGCGGTTGGGACTGTTGCTGTTCAGACTGCGTCGAATCACCCCTATCCACACCATCCTGCGGCTGATTCTGCTGTCCTTGCTGCTGATCTTGCTCTTGCTCCTGCGGCTGCTGATCCTGATTCTGCTGATTCTGATCCTGCTTCTGTTGTTGGTCCTGTTGCTGACGTTGATCCTGCTGCTGTTGTTGGTCCTGTTGCTGCTGCTGCTCCTGTTGGCGCTTCATGCGCCTTGCCAGTTCGAGATTATGCTTGGCGTCGGCATCCTGGGGATTGCGCCGCAGCGCTTCTATGTAAGCGCCTATCGCTTGATCATACTTCTGTGCCTGAAACCCTGCATTTCCAAGATTGTAAAACGTATTCTCAATCTCTTCGACACTCTTTGTGCTGTCGAGTGCGGCGCCATATACCTGTTGCGCCTTCTCGAAGTCGCCTGACTCATAGATCGCGTTGCCCAGATTGTACATTACTGTGGTTGTGTCGGCACCGCTTTCCAACGCTTTTACGTAGTGGTACTGGGCTTCGTCAAACTTCCCGGTCTGCGCGGCATTATTGCCTTTATGCACTTCCCGCGAGGGTAGAGCTGCACATAGCGGAGTTGCGAGCAAAAAGAGAAACAGCAACTTCACGATCTTCCCCTCACTATTCCTCTACCGAATCCCGCGAATTGTCCTGCGCGTTCGCCAATCAGGTATTCAAGTATGAGCAGCAACAGCGCGGGCAACGCGAACCACGTGTAACGATCTTCGTACGCCGTAAATTGCATCTGCCCGAATTCTGTCTTTTCCATTCTGCTCAAATCATTCCAGATACGTTCAAGTTCAGATCCGCCGGGAGTCGCGCGTTGATAGCTTCCTCCGCCGGCCTGCGCAAGCTCTGACAGATGCGCTTCGCTTAATCGGGTGATGATCACCTGTCCCTGCGGGTCTTTCTTGTATCCAGCCTTGCGGCCCGCTGCGTCCGTCAATGGAATAGGCGCCCCTGCGGAAGTACCCATGCCGATTGCGTAGACTACGATCCCTTGCTCGCTCGCTTCATTCGCCTTCGTGAGCGCGTCGGGCTCGTGGTCCTCGCCGTCAGTTATGATCACAAGCACCTTGCTCTTTGAGTCTTCTTGCTCTGAAAACGCGTCGATTGCCATTTGAATTGCTTCAGCAACTGCCGTCCCTTGTTCAGGTACAAGCGCGGGACTCAAAATGCGAGTCAAGAGTTTAGCCGCGCCGTAATCCGTCGTTAACGGGCAATGGTAGATGGCGCTGCCCGCGAACGCTACCAACCCCACACGGTCGCCTTTGAGTCCATTGATGAACTTCTGGATCGAGAACTTGGCGCTCTCGAGGCGGGAAGGAGAGTAATCTTCGCAGAGCATGCTGTTAGAGAGATCAACCGCGACCATGACGTCGACGCCTTGCCGCTTGACTTCCTCCATTTTCGTGCCGATTTGCGGACGGGCTAACGCCACAATCAAGAGCACGGCGGCAAACAGCCAAATACTCATGCGCGTCCATTTGCGCACGGGACTTTGCCCGTAGGCGACCCGCGGGAGCAAACCATCGGGCACAATCGCTCGCGACTGTCTCCGCGCAAGCAGAATCATGAATGACCAGGCCACAGCAAATACAGGCACGAGTACGAGGAGCCATAACAAGTATGGAAGCTCAAATCGAATCACGGCAGCTTCCTTAGTATAGTCAGGCTTAACAGCGCCTCGAGAGCCAGACACAGCAAAGCCGATGTCAGCCACGGGCCGAACATCTCCGCGACTTCGCGGTACTCCTCAACCTGTATCTTCGTGCGCTCAAGCTGATCAATCTGCTCGTAGATGGAAGCGAGACTCTTTTCATCTGTCGCTCGATAGTAGCGCCCGCCGGTCTCTTTAGTTATCTCGGTCAGCATCTCCTCGTCGATGTTGACCTGCACGTTTTGATATCGTTTGCCAAAGACCGTTTCGACAGGATAGGGTGCCATCCCGCGCGTACCGACCCCGATCGCATAGACTCGCACGCCAAGCGCTTTGGCGGCCTGCGCGGAAGTCAGTGGATCAATCTCACCGCGGTTATTCTGCCCGTCAGTCAGGAGAATGATCACTTTTGACTTCGCGTCTGACTCACGCAATCGATTGACAGACGTCGCGAGGGCCATGCCAATCGCGGTGCCGTCCTCAACCATGCGCATCTGAATCTGACTCAGAAGGCTCAAAACGACCTCGTGATCCGTCGTCAGCGGGACTTGCGTGAAGCTCTCAGCAGCGAAGGGAACAATGCCAATGCGGTCATGTTCGCGTTTTCGAACAAATTCTGCGGCTACTTTCTTCGCGGCTTCGAGGCGGTCCGGTTTCAAATCCTCGGCATCCATCGAGGTAGAGATATCGATGCAAAGCACGATATCAATGCCCTCAATCGAGCGCTTGCTTTCGCTGTCAAAGAGCTGAGGTCGTGCCAAAGCAACGATTAACAGCGATAACCCGATCAGCCGAATGAAGAAAGGCGCGTGCCGGAGCCTGACTCGCCACGACTTCGACATTTCCTGAATATGCGTCAGCGTCGGAAACCTGAAGTCCGTGCGAGTGTGCGCCTCGCGAAAGAAGTGGAGATATGCCAGCGCGGGAAGCAGCAGTAAGAGCCAGAAAAACTCCGGATTCGCGAAGCTCATGCCGCCTTGCTCGCTTCCGCAGTGTCTTGCGTCGGCTTAGTTTGCTCGATAAGCGCGAAGCCGGTTTCGAGGATCGCCGCGCAGCTACCAAGAGTCGGAATCTCCTTAGCGAACTTCACAAGGTCTGATTCACGCAATATCGGCAAAAGAACTTCACGCCAACACGCGGGCAATTCCTGCCGACGAAACTCGGTGGCAAGTTCGTACGTTGTCATCTCCAGCGCCGGGAACTCATAGCGACCTTCGACGTAGCGCCGCATCACTTCAGAGAACTCACTGTAATGCTCTTTCAGGAGGCCGCGTTCCGGATAGCGTTTGTCGCGCAAAGCAATCAGCTCGCGCACAGCCAGGTCCGCAGGCGGCAGCGGAGGCGGCGCAGCGATGGCCACACCGGATTTGGCGCGTCGCATCCATTTCCTCCACGCGAAGACGAGCGCTGCGAGAGCAATCACGCCGACTAACCAAAGCCAATATTCGCGCAACAGATCGGCAAAGCGAAGCGGATGCTCAGCATAAGGTTTGATCGGACGCGGTGTCGTCGTTGTGTCGTCGAGCGTCGAGTTAATCTCAACCGGGCGTGACCCGCTCCAGACCGTATCGAGCGGGATACCGTTTCGGAAAGGCACGACTCCCAACGATGGGATAACATAGCTGCCGGTGTCGTAGAGCGCGACCTCAAATGTAAAGGCGCGTCGAGTAGCTGACCGGCTATTTGCCTGGGTTAACGGCAGGACACGCAGCGGAAGGTCGCCCGTTTCGACGACTGCGACACTGTCGCAGGCCGGAAGAGTGACGTCGATCGACACGGGATCGCCGACCTGCAATTGCGCGAACAACGAACTGACCACAAGGCCATTCAACGCCATCATCATGCAACTGTTTCGGCAGGATTTCATCTTACCGGCGTTGCTCCCGACGTTTGAACATCGTGACCAAATTGCGCAGGTAGTCCTCGGCAACATTGATTGAAACATAGTCGGCGCCGGACCGCTGCATTGTCTGCTTGACCCCCTCCTGCCAGCGGCGATGCTCCACTTGGAGCGCTTTCTGTCCCGATGTTGAAGAGGAGTCGATCCAAAGCGACTTTCCGGTCTCAGCATCGTGCAGTTTAACGAGGCCCGCGCTTGGCCACGAGTATTCGCGAGGATCAGTCAGGTGCAATGCAAGCAGGTCGTGTTTGCGGGCACAGACACGCAACGGCTTGAAATAGCTATCGTCGATGAAATCTGAAATAAGAAAAACGATGGCGCGCTTCTTGAGAACATTCAACATATACTCGAGGGCCGCGTTCAGGCTCGTCCCACTGCGCTGTGGCTCAAAGGTGATTAGCTCGCGGAGAATCCGCAGAATATGTGAGCGGCCCTTGCGTGGCGCGACAAACTTCTCGACGTGGTCGGTAAACAAGAGCAAGCCGACCTTGTCGTTGTTCTTAATCGCCGAGAAGGCCAGCACGGCGGCAAGTTCAGCGGCAACTTCCATCTTCAAGGCGCGGCCGGTGCCAAAGAGAGACGAGCTCGAAACATCGCAAAGCAGCATGACGACGAGTTCGCGCTCTTCTTCATAGAGCTTGATATGCGGCCGGCCCGTGCGCGCGGAGACGTTCCAGTCTATCGTGCGCACGTCGTCGCCTATCTGGTACTCACGAACCTCACTGAAGTTCATGCCGCGGCCTTTGAACACCGCATGGTATTCTCCGGACATGACTTCATTGACCAGACCGCGTGTATTGATTTCGATCTGGCGGACCTTGCGGACTATCTCACGGGTATCAAGCACGGGTCTATGGTACCTCCACTGCGCCGAATATCTTTTCGACGATCGTCTCCGTTGAGACCTCTTCTGCTTCCGCTTCGTAGGTGATGCCAATGCGATGCCGCAAGACGTCCATACCAATCGCACGGATGTCCTCCGGGACAACGTAGCCGCGATGCCTGAGGAAAGCGTGTGCCCGCGCCGCCTTTATGAGGAAGATCGAGGCGCGCGGTGAGGCGCCATATTGAATAAGGGGTTTCAATTCGGGAAGTTTGTGCTGCTCCGGCTGGCGGCTCGCAAAGACGAGATCGAGAACATACTCCTCAATCTTGGGATCAACATAGATTGTCTCGACCATCGCCCGAATCCGGAGCAGTTCATCGGCCGTCGCGACTGCCGACACCTTTGGCTGGTCGACGCGGGAAAAGGTCCGCATGATTCGGGCCTCCTCTTCCCGACGAGGATAATCGACCTTGACCTTGAGCATGAAGCGGTCAACCTGGGCTTCGGGCAGAGGATAAGTTCCCTCCTGCTCGATGGGATTCTGCGTCGCCAGGACGAGGAACGGCTGCGGCAGCGGATAGGTCTTCTCTCCCAATGTGACTTGCTGCTCTTGCATCGCCTCAAGCAGTGCCGACTGGACCTTTGCCGGTGCGCGGTTTATTTCGTCGGCCAATACGAAGTTCGCGAACACTGGCCCCTTCTTTGTCGTGAAATTGCCATCCTTCTGGTTGTACACAAGCGTTCCCACGAGATCGGCAGGCAGGAGGTCCGGAGTGAATTGTATGCGCTGGAACTGTGCCGATACCGTCGCGGCAAGCGTCTTGATGGTCAGCGTCTTAGCCAAGCCCGGCACACCCTCGAGGAGGACATGTCCATTGCTAAAAAGCCCTATCAAGAGTCGTTCAAGCATGTATTTCTGACCAACCACGACCTTACCCGCCTCGGTGAGGATTCGGTCGGCGATCTCGGCCTCGCGCTCGATCCGGAGCGTCAGTTCCCGAATGTCCGCATCCATACAAGTTTCTTCTTTCTATGTTGTTACAGCCCTTTGTCCGGCACAATGAAAAAAACTACCGTAGTGCCGTTCAGGTTCCAGACATTCACAAAAAATTAGACCCCCTCGCGGGGATCTAAGTGGCACTCTTTTCAGAGCAGAATACTATCCTTTGGGTGCAGAGGCACTATCCGGCGAGGACATCATCTTGTTGAGCTCCTCGATTTGGTTGACGTCCATTCCGAGGTGATCGAGCTCCCACTGAGCATCTTTGATGAGTTGATCCTCAGGGTAGGCCTTTATGAACGCCTGATAAGCGCCCCGGGCCTTTCCTTCATCCTTCAGATGATTCGCGTAGAGGTAACCAATCATGAATTGGCACTTTGGGGCATAAGTGGAACGCGGATAGGCTTGCACAAGCTCCTGGTATGCCTTGATGGCGGAGGCGAAGTCGCTCTGCTCTTGTGCGGCCGTTGCCTTGTCAAACAGCTGCTGCTCGGTCGGGCCGGACTTGCATCCGATCAGGGTCACGAAAGCAAGCGCAATGACTACCCCTGCGGCCGAACGAAAGAAACGTGTCATCTCTTGAAACCTCTATCTTTTCAAATACTTTAATCAACCTGGGGGCCAACTGAACTCACGGCCACCCATTAGATGGACGTGCAAATGGGGAACGGACTGACCAGCAGACTCGCCGTTATTGATCACGAGCCGGTAACCCACCTTGTCCAAACCCAGCTGGACAGCGAGCTCCCGTGCCGCACCGAGCAGGCGCCCCAGTAGGACCTCATCTTTAACGGTCGAACTCGAAACCCCAGCGAGGGGCTTCTTGGGGATAATCAAGACATGCGTTGGTGCCTGCGGATTGATGTCGCGAATAGCGATTAAGTCGTCTGTATCCAATAACTTATCCGCCGGAATCTCACCCGAGATTATCCGCCCAAAGATCGTCTGACCCATGCTAATCTATTTCTTCGCGGCGGTCGCGGCTTTGATCCTCGCCTTGGCCCGGCGCATTTTGCGGCGGTGGTGGCGCTTCATGATCGTCTTGTTCCGGCTCATGCTGTCCTCTTTCCGTATGATTTTGCCTGAAATAGCACAATATAGGGCAACCGAGCTAAAGTTTCAAGGGCTCGGCGAAGGTCCGCTGCACTCCTTGACAAGTTCCGGGAAATTCGTTAGATTCGTGCTTCTTTCCGGAGTAGCTCAGCGGTAGAGCGGGTGGCTGTTAACCACTAGGTCGGGGGTTCGAATCCCTCCTCCGGAGCATCTTCAACCGCCGAGTACTCTCGGCGGTTTTTTTCGAGGTTGCCATGACGATTCTCTGGATTGCAGTCTTCGGGGCGCTCGGAGCTGTCGCTCGGTTTAGTACATCGCTGTGGGTGGCCGAACGGGTGAGCCGAGGTCTCCCGTGGGGCACGCTGGTCGTGAACCTTGCGGGCTGCTTCGTTGTCGGACTGTTGTTTGGTTCAGGCGCCCTCGACAGCGCGCGATTCCCCCAACTGCGAGCCGCCGCCGTCACGGGGTTCTTGGGCGCATTCACGACGTTTTCTGCCTTTTCTGCCGAATCTTGGCTGTTGATCGAAGCCGGCAGGTGGGCTTCTGCAGGCGCATACGTCCTTATCTCTGTACTTGGCTGCCTTGCATCTACGGCTATTGGCTATGCTCTGGCCAATGTCGGCGCGCACTAAGCGGCTTGCTAATCCGGGGCCACAAGTCTATATTGTAAAGATAGTACGTTACACCTTTCCCGCCTATGTCTTCCTTCCTTACTCCAGAAGATAGATACCTTTTTAATGAGGGCAGTCATTTCCGGCTGTACCGAAAATTTGGTGCGCATATTGAGAATCGCGACGGCGTTAAGGGTGTAGCCTTCGCTGTTTGGGCGCCCGACGCGCGCGACGTTTCGGTAATCGGCGAGTTTAACGACTGGAAGGTTGATGCGCATCCGTTGCACCAGCAGGAGAATAGCGGTATCTGGGAAGGATTCCTGGCAGAAGCGAAGGCTGGCGACGCCTACAAATTTCACATCCGTTCGCGCACTTCCCGATATGAGGTAGACAAAGCTGATCCGTTCGCATTCCGAACAGAAATGCCTCCGAAGTCCGCTTCAATTGTGCACGATCTCAAATACGAATGGCGCGACGCCGATTGGATGTCCAAGCGCCATGAATACAACTCAGACGACTCACCGATCAGTATTTACGAGCTGCATCCCGGCAGCTGGGATCGTGTGCGCGATGACGGAAACAGATCGCTGCACTATCGCGAAATGGCTCCGCGCTTGATTCAGTATTTAAGGGAAAACGGTTTCACGCACGTTGAACTGATGCCCGTGATGGAGCATCCCTACTACGGATCGTGGGGTTATCAGGTTAGCGCTTACTTTGCGCCGAGCGCACGCTACGGTTCGCCTCAGGACCTGATGTACTTGATCGATCAGCTGCATCAGCACGGACTTGGAGTGATTTTCGACTGGGTTCCATCGCACTTCGCGACGGACGAATATTCTCTCGGTTATTTTGACGGCACCTACGTCTATGAACACGCCGACCGCAAACAAGGGTTCCACCCCGATTGGGGCAGTTTCATCTTCAATTACGGCCGCGACGAGGTTCGCTCCTTTCTCATCAGCTCAGCGTTCTTCTGGCTCGATTTCTACCACGGTGACGGTTTGCGCGTGGACGGCGTCGCGTCGATGCTCTACCTGGACTATTCGCGCAAACAGGGCGAGTGGATTCCCAACAGGTACGGTGGTAAGGAAAACGTTGACGCAATCGAGTTCTTGAAACGGCTCAATCACGAAGTAGGCGTCGCGTTTCCAGGAACGATTCCGATCGCAGAAGAGAGTACGTCCTGGCCGATGGTCTCACGCCCGCCTTATATCGGAGGGTTAGGCTTCCGAATGAAATGGGACATGGGATGGATGCACGATACTCTCGAGTACATGAAGCTCGATCCGATCTTCCGGAAGTATCATCATCATCTATTGACTTTCCGCATGCTCTATGCGTTCACCGAGAATTTCGTGCTGCCGTTGTCGCATGACGAAGTTGTGCACGGAAAGGGCTCTCTGCTCAACAAGATGAGCGGAGACATGTGGCAGAAGTTCGCGAATCTGCGCTCTCTCTATGCGTATATGTGGGGCATGCCCGGCAAAAGCTCTTGTTCATGGGCTGCGAGATCGCGCAGTGGCGCGAATGGAATCACGATGACTCTGTGGATTGGAATCTACTCGACTTTCCCTCCCACTCCGGCATGCAGAAATGGGTAAGGGACTTGAATCGGGTCTATCGGAATGAACCGGCACTGCATAAATTTGACTTTCAGCCGCAAGGATTTGAGTGGCTGGATTGCCAAGATGCGGACCAGTCGGTCTTCACATTTCTACGGCGGGGCACCGAACATGACTCGTCAATCCTGATCGCTTTGAATTTCACTCCGGTGCCGCGCTACGACTATCGACTCGGAGTTCCGCTCGAAGGCACGTGGACAGAGCTGTTGAACAGTGACGCGCAGGCGTACTGGGGATCAGGCGTCGGCAACATGGGAGGCGTCGAGACGGCTCGTGAAGCCAGCCATGGCAGACCTTATTCAATCCGGCTGACAATACCACCGCTTGGCGCCATATACCTGAAGAGTCCATCCGCACCCAAAGCCCTGAAGTCTTGAACGTCTTCATCATCTCCAACTCAAGGACAACGTGAGCCAAAGCCGACAGAACCTCTTTGCACAGCTATCCCAGTTTGGGCGACCGTTCTGGATGCTCAATATCATGGAGATGATCGAGCGTCTTGCCTACTACGGCGTGCGCACGGTAATTCCGATTTACATCGCACAGGCCGATGAGATTAACGGCCTGCACTTCACGCAGATTCAGAAAGGCGAGATATTCTTCGTCTGGGCGCTTGTGCAGTCTTTGGTGCCGATGTTTTTCGGGAGGATTCGCGGACCGTTACGGATACAAGAAGACGATTGCATGGAGTATTGGGCTCAAGGCGATCGGTTACCTTCTGATGGCTACTCAGCGCGACTACCTGCCCTTCATGTTCGGCTGTTCGGTGCTCGCGCTGGGCACGGCGGTCTTTAAGCCGGGCATCCAGGGAACGTTGGTGCAGTCGATCAGGAAAGAGACTTCCTCGGTCGGCTGGGGTACATTTTACATGGTCGTGAATATCGGCGGCTTCCTTGGGCCGCCGCTGGCGCATTTTCTGTACGGCATTTCGTGGCCGGCGGTCTTCTACGGCTGTGCGGCAATCGTCAGCTTGAATTTCCTGATGCTCTTCACATATAAAGAGGTCCCGGCAGGCGGTGATCAGACTGGTACGCCGTGGACGATTTTCAAGACGACATGCATCAATATGGCGCGGCCTTGGTGGCTTGTTCCGGCGGCAGGAACGGCAATTATTTTCTCCTTTCTTTTGCCGATTCCGAACATAGGCCGCATGATCATCATTGCAGTTTCGCTCGGACTGCTCGTTATTCGCACAACCCGTGTGGGCGCGTTCATCTGGCTCATGTCGGGATTCTGGCTGATGTTCATGCAGCTGTTCGATATGCTGCCAAATTTCATTGTCGATTGGGTTGACAGCTCGATGATTGTGCAGGCGCTGAGTCTGCCGGGCTGGATGACGGACGTTCAGCCGCGCGGAACGATGATTACTCAAGAGTGGATGATCAATGCGAATTCAGGGCTAATTGTGATTTGCGTGATCTTCGTGTCCTATCTTGTGGCCAGAATGCGAAGGCTGACGGCAATTCTCTTCGGCATGACGATTGCCTCGGCTGGGCTCATCTTCGCGGGCTTCACGATGTCGGGCTATCTGTGTATTCTTGGCATCATGATGTTCAGCGTAGGCGAAATGCTCGCGAGCCCTAAAATGAACGAGTACCTCGGCGTGATCGCGCCCGAAGGCCAAAAAGCGCTCTATATGGGCTATGCGAATATCCCGCTTGCGATCGGCTGGAGCTATGGCTCCTTGATGGGCGGCGAAGTCTATGATAAGATGGGCGACAAGGCGAATCTTTCCCTGAGGTACCTTGCAGACAAATTCGGCATTACCATTGACTCCACGCGGGAGAGCATAGCCGCAAAGTTACAGACCGCCGGCTTGAGCATCGACAGGGCAACGCAAACCGCAAGCGACGTGTTTGTCCAAGGCGAGGGTGTCGCCCGCACTAAGGCCACAGAATTCCTGGGCACGATTTCTGGAATGGACGCGGCGCAAGTGACGACTACTCTATGGAACACGTATCATCCGTACGAACTCTGGTATCAATTTGCCGGAATTGGATTCGTGTCGGCAATTGGCATCGCCATTTATGCGCATTTCGCACACAAATGGCACCCCAAAGACATTTAGTCAGACACTTCAAGATATGGACAAGCAAAACAGCAACCGGGTTTCTCCCGCACACCGGACGGCAGAGGTCACTTACGCCGTTCGCGATGTCGTAGTGATCGCGCAGCAGATTGCGGCGACAGGCCGCGAGATGCTCTATTTGAACATCGGCGATCCGAACTTGTTTGATTTCAGGACGCCTGAGCACGTTATCGAAGCTACGCTCAAGGCGATGCGAGACAACTTGAACGGCTACGCGCCGTCGACGGGAATTCCCTCAGCAGTAGAAGCCATCCGCGGCGCCGCTGAACGGAACGGCATCCGCAACATCCACGACGTGTTTGTCACGACGGGAGCGAGCGAGGCGATCGACGTTTGCCTCTCCGCGTTGGTGAATGCGGGTGAGAATGTCTTGACGCCGACCCCTGGCTATCCGCTGTATACGGCGTTGCTCGCAAAACTCGAAGCCAAGGAAATTCCATACTATCTTGATGAGGCCAACGGATGGCAGCCTGACCTCGATGATATCGCATCAAAAATCACGCCGAAGACGCGCGCCATTGTGCTTATTAATCCAAACAATCCGACAGGATCGGTCTGCGAGCGCAGGACTCTTGAAGGTATTCTTGAACTGGCACGAAAACACAGTTTAGTGATATTTGCCGACGAGATTTACGACAAATTGATACTGGACGGTGGTAAGCACCTGTCGATTGCGTCGCTCGATCAGGATCATCCGATTGTGACGTTCAACGGTATGTCAAAGGCCTACGTCGCTCCGGGTTTTCGCATCGGCTGGGGAATCGTCTCTGGTGACGTTAAGCGGGTTAGCGACTACGTAGAGGCGATCAACAAGCTATTGCGGGCGAGGCTATCTGCTAATCACCCGGAGCAGTACGCCATCGCTCCAGCGCTCGACGGAGACCAATCGCATCTTGTCGAAATGAAAACGAAGCTCTCGCGCCGCCGCGATTTGTCGGTCGAGATGCTCAACGCGATTCCAGGTGTGTCTTGCGTTGCACCGCGAGGCGCGTTTTATGCTTTCCCGCGGTTGAATATCGAGCAGCCCGACGAGTTATTCGTGCGTGAACTCATTAAGTCCAAAGCCGTCGTCACAGTGCATGGTTCCGGATTCGGCCAAAGGCCGGGGACGCGCCATTTCCGAATCGTGTTCTTGCCGCCCGAAGAAACCCTTAGAAAGGCTTACGCGCATATCGACGACTTCTTGTCCATCTTTGAGCCAGCGGCCGCGTAAATAGTTCAATATTTGTTGAAGAGCAAAAGCCCTCGAATTTCGAGGGCTTTTGCATAGTCATATTGGGTTATCGGTTAAGGAACGGCTTTCAGAAGCGCGGCTACAAGCTGATCCGGGAACATGCCAAGCACAATGATTAGGATTGAAGAGATCACAAGCGCGACTTTGTAGCCCATCGGCTCAGTAATCGCGACATCGCCTTCAGGCTTGGCCATGTACATGGTTGATATCACTCGCAAGTAGTAGTAGGCCGCCACCGCGCTATTCAAAAGGCCGATAATCGCGAGCAGAAGATGTCCCCGCTCGATCGCGGCGGAGAAGACGAACAACTTCCCAAAGAAACCTGCGGTCGGCGGAATGCCGATCAAGGATAGCATAAAGATAGCCATCGTCAGGCCTAGCACCGGGTGAACGGTGCCCATGCCGCGCAGGGAGTCAATTGAATAGTCACCCTTCCCGCGCTGATTCAAAAGGATTAGAACGCCAAAGGCACCAAGGTTCATCAGTGCATAGCCAATCAGGTAGAATCCGGAGGCCGCAAACGCCGCTTTCGAACCCGCCACAATACCGACCAGCAAGTAGCCAGCGTGGGCAATGGACGAATAGGCCAGCATTCGCTTGACGCTGGTCTGTCGAAGGGCACTCACGTTTCCCAACGTCATTGTGACGATCGATAACACAGTCAAGACGCCAACCCAGTGCTCATTCGTTTCGGCCAGGGCGATCCCAAAGACGCGAATCAAGCCGACAAAGGCCGCAGCTTTTGCGCCCGTCGACATAAACGCTGTGATCGTTGTCGGTGCGCCTTCATAAACATCTGGCGACCAGAAATGGAATGGCACTGCCGAAATCTTGAAAGCGAAGCCAACCAACAGCAGGCCGATTCCCGTTACGGTCATCGGTCCGATTCCGGTGCTGTCGCGTAATGCGTCTCCGATGACCACATACTCGAGCGAACCGATGCCGCCGTATATCAGCGCCATACCGTACAGCAAGAACGCCGAAGAAAACGCTCCCAACACGAGATACTTCAGGCTGCCTTCAACCGAGCCCGAGTCGTCACGCCGCAGCCCGACTAGAACGTACAGCGAAATCGACATGGTCTCGAGCCCGACAAAGAACAGCAGCAGATTCGCCGCCGAACCCATTACCATCATCCCAAACACGCACATCGCGAGAAGCGAGTAATACTCGCCGAGACGAATGTTGCGATGCTTCAAATAGACAAGAGAGAATACTGCCGTCATCGCGCCGATTGCGCAAAAAAGGGCGCGGAACCACGAGGCGAATCCGTCATTAAACACCTGGCCGCTCATTAGCATCGCGGTTTCAGCGGGTGAAGCGATCGCAACCACTCCCGCGACCAACAGGCCAAGAACCGTGACGCCTTGCGAAGCCGAGGCGTTGCGCTCACGCGCCGCGACGTCGACGATGATCGCGATCAACGCAGTCAGGATAACGATGAGTTCAGGAAGGACGCCCATGACGTCATTCAGGTTCATCTCGGAAGTACCCCCTGCAGTTGCGAGAATTCGCCCTGCTGGAACTTCTCCAACAGGAGCTGCAAGGAGGGCTCCATTCGCGCCAGAATTGGGTCGGGATAGACGCCGATCCAAATAGCCAGTACGATCAGGACGAGAATCGGAGCGGCCTCAAATAGCGTGATGTCGCGCAGTTTACTGTTCTCTTCGTGGACGATCTGACCGTAGAAGACGCGTTGGTACATCCATAAGAGGTAGACGGCGGCCAAGATCACGCCGGACGTGGCAATTACGCCGTAAAGTTTATTAGAGGCGAAGGCTCCCATGAGGATGAGAAACTCGCCTACAAAGCCGTTGGTGATCGGCAATCCGATCGATGATAGAGCGACAATCATGAAGAGCGCAGCGTAGACAGGCATCACTTTCGCGACACCGCCGTAGTCGGCGATGATCCGGGTATGCCTACGCTCATACACCACGCCCACCAGAAGGAACAGCGCGCCAGTCGAGATACCGTGATTGATCTGTTGCAGGAGCGACCCCGTGAGACCCTGCTGATTCAGAGCGAACGTACCGAGCATCACGAAACCCAGGTGCGCAACGGAGGAATAGGCCACGAGCTTCTTCATGTCCTTCTGCACCATCGCAACCAATGCGCCGTAAGTTATCCCGATCAATGAGAGCCAGCTAATCCAAGGCACGAACTCGAGCGTCGCCTGCGGAAACATCGGCAGGCAGAACCGCAAGAAGCCATACGTGCCCATTTTGAGCAGGACGCCGGCAAGAATTACGGAACCAGCGGTCGGGGCCTCAGTGTGTGCATCAGGCAGCCATGTATGAAGAGGAAAGAGCGGGACCTTAATTGCAAACGCCAAGCCGAAGGCCAGGAAAAGCCAGCGTTGCACGTCAATCGCATAGTTCGACTGTGACGTGGCCAGGAGCAAGTTGAACGTATTCCGGCCTGTCTCAGGGTCGACGGTATGGAAATACATGTACAAGATGCCAGCAAGCATGAGGACCGAACCGGCCATCGTGAACAAGAAGAACTTGATGGTCGCGTAGAGCCGGCGCTGTCCGCCCCAGACGCCGATCAGGAAGAACATCGGAACCAACATCACTTCCCACATCACGTAGAAGACAAACAGGTCCAGCGCGGCAAACACGCCAATCATGCCCGCTTCAAGAAGAAGGAAAAAGAAGTGATACTCCTGAACGCGCTCGTGGATCGTGTGCCAGCTTGCCAGCAAACATAGGACGGTGAGCAGCGTTGTCAAGACCAATAAGAAGAGGCTGATTCCGTCAACGCCCAAATGCCACTCGGCTCCTATCGACGGGATCCAATGGAGCTTCTCGACCATTTGGAACTCGGCAACACCAACCTGGAAGTTTGCCAAGACGACGAGCGAAACAAGAAACGAGGCAAAGCGCTCCTGCCAGCGAGACGCCGCGTATAAGACTCGGCGATGTGCGTGGCAAGAACAGCACGAGAATGCTGGTTACGGCGGGAATGGCTAAGCAGAGTGTTAACAGCATCCGTTTACCCCAGAACCGACCAGATAAGTGCTCCCAACAGGAGCACGGTTCCCATGCCCATCATCACGGCATAATTCTGAACAACGCCGGTCTGCACCCGCCGGACAAGTCCGCCGAAACTCGAGACCGTAGTGCCAATGCCGTTCACCGCACCGTCCACCGTTCCCTGGTCAACGTATCTCGCAAAAATCTCGGATGCTTGAACGAGCGGCTTTGAGATCATATTGTCGTAGATCTGGTCAACCCAGTACTTGTTGTATAGTAGGCGTTGGAGGCCAGACTTGCCGAGAGACTCGACTCTCGATGACTTACCCAGATACCAGGAGCGGGCTAACAGGATACCGATCAAGGCGATTGCGACCGAGGCGAACATCAATACATATTCGGCGGTTGGCACGCCCGCTTGACCACCGCCATGCCCTTCGCCATGTTCGGCAATCAACGGCGAAAGCCACTCGTGAAAGTAGTTGTGTCCACCGAGCGCGTGCGGCATGCCGATATAACCACCGATGGCTGACAAGACGGCCAACACCATAAGCGGCACAGTCATCAGCTTGGGCGATTCGTGCACATGATGCTCCTGCGCCTTTGATCCGCGGAACTTGCCGAAGAAGGTCAGATACAGCAGGCGGAACATATAGAAGGCCGTACAGAAGGCGGCCGTTAGGCCGATAGCCCACAAGACAACATGATGCGACTCATAGGTCTTCCAGAGAATCTCATCTTTTGAAAAGAAACCCGCAAGTCCCGGTATGCCAGCGATGGCCAGAGTGCCGACTAGGAATGTCCAGTAGGTCGACGGCATCTTGCTCTTCAGTCCTCCCATCAAGCGAATGTCCTGCTCATTGGACATGCCGTGGATAACTGATCCCGAACCGAGGAACAGCAGCCCTTTGAAGAAGGCGTGCGTCATTAAATGAAACACCGCAGCCGTATAGGCACCGACGCCGCACGCGAGGAACATGAAGCCAAGCTGGCTTACCGTTGAGTAGGCCAGAACCTTCTTGATGTCAGTCTGAACGAGGCCGATGGTCGCGGCAAAGAGTGCTGTCAGCGCTCCAACCCAAGCGACGACCTCCATCGCAACCGGAGAAAGCGAAAACAGGAAATTTGAGCGCGCGATCATGTAAACGCCGGCAGTGACCATTGTAGCGGCGTGGATTAACGCCGAGACGGGCGTCGGTCCGGCCATCGCGTCGGGCAACCATGTGTAAAGCGGAAGCTGCGCGGACTTACCCGTTGCACCTGTAAACAGAAGCAGACAAATACCCGTAATCACCCCCGCACCGAGCGGATAGGCCTGCGCCATTGGCTCGATCTCGCGGAAGTTAATCGTCCCGAAGGTCGTCCAAATGAGGAAAATAGCGAGCAGAAAACCGAAATCGCCGATGCGATTCATGATGAACGCCTTCTTCCCCGCGGAGGCCTTCAATTCGTCTGTGTACCAGAAGCCGATCAAGAGATAGGAACAAAGCCCCACGCCTTCCCAGCCGACGAACATGACCAAGTAGTTGCTCCCCATGACAAGCAGGAGCATGAAGAAGACAAACAGATTGAGGTAGACGAAGAACTTACGGAAGCCCTCATCCCCATGCATGTAGCCGATTGAATAGACATGGATCAGAAATGATACGCCCGTTACAATCAGCATCATGATCATCGAGAGCGGGTCAGCCAGGAAGCTCGCCTCGGCGGCGAAATTGCCGACTACGATCCAGCGGAAGAGGTCCTGTTCGAAGTGACGGGCTTCGGGCGGCATACCCAGCAAGGCAAAGAAGCAGGAAGCGGCCACAACGAAACTCGCACCAACCATGGCGGCCGCAACTCCACCGACCAGCTTCTCCGGTTTGCCGCGCAACACAAACGTGTTGAGCAGGACACCCAACAGTGGAAAGAGCGGTATCAGATACAGTTGGTCGAGCATTTATCCCCGCAGCGCGCTGAGCGCGTCTACATTCATGGTTCCGCGCTTACGCCAAATCGAGATCAAGATGGCCAGTCCGACTGCGACTTCCGCCGCCGCGACGCACAATACGAAAAACACGATTACTTGCGCTTCCTGATCGGCGGCGTGACGAGCCAGGGAGATGAAGGTCAAATTGACCGCGTTCAGCATTAACTCAACGGACATCAAAATGATGATCAGGTTTTTTCGCGTCAAGACACCCAGCGTGCCAATTCCAAACAGCACGGCAGAGAGCAACAGGTAGTGCGATAACTCAACGGCCATCTCTTCCCTCCCCGCCGGTCTTGCGAACCAACGTCACTGCGCCGATCATCGCCGCGAGCAACAATACTGACGTAGCTTCAAAGGCAAAGAGGTACTTGCCGAACAGGATTTCGCCCAGCGCTTTGACCTTGCCGAAGCCGTCGGGCACGGCTGGCATGTCCGGCAAAACCGAACTGCCGCGAACGATAGCCACAAACAGCGCCAACAGAGTCAGGCCGGCTATGAAGAGTCCGGCAATCCGCCAAATTCTCGGCACTGTCTCTTCGATTCGCCGTAAGTTCAACAGCATGATAACAAAAAGCAGGAGCACAATGATGGCTCCTGCATAAACCATGACTTGAATAGCAGCAAGAAACGGCGCGGCAAGCAAAACGTAAAGACCTGCCAAACAGAACATCGTGCCCACAAGATAGAGCGCGCTGCCGATTGGCGACGGTGTAGTCACAACGAGAAGGGCCGTCAAGACGGCACCCACCGCGAGCAACAGAAAGAGGACGGTCTCTAAGCCCATAGGCGGTCAGGTGCGGCGCGAGAACTCTATAACATCAATAGATTGCTGAATATAGCTGTTTCCCCAGAAAAAGTCAATCATTTTGTGAAGGAATGCTCAAACACTGACTTCACTAAGTAATTTAATTTTATATCTTTACATAGCAGGAGCGAAAACTACAAAAGGCGCGCCTTGTCAAGTCCGGGAGGACAGGTGGTAATCAAGGTTTTTGGCGAGCATTGTATGCAGTGACGAAGAATCCAATAAGCGCAAATCGTATGGTATGACGACAAGCGGTAAACATCCACAATATGAAAACATACGTAATGCATCTTTAGATGTAGTGAGAATTGCCTTCGCGCCTAAAATCCTCGCATCAAAGTCCAGTCTTGACAGTTCGGAAACCGTGAATTTGTGATGGTCGCGAAAGGCACGGTGCCCGATTGTAGTGATTCCGGCCTCCGTTAGGAGGCGCACGACCCGCTCGGGCCGTGCGACGCCGGTCACAAGATATGCGGGCCCATGGACGGACTGACCCCAAGATTTTGTTAGGGGAAGTGGTTCCACATGAAACAATGGTAGCCCGAATCGGTGAGAAATGGGCTCCACCGCACTCCCCCGCCCTACCGAGACGAGGACAGTAGCCCGACTAAGCGACTCAGCGGGCTCGCGAAGGGTGCCGGCAGGCAGGAGACGGCCATTGCCCAGCGGTTCGTCCGCGTCCAGTAGTACGAAGTCAATGTCGCGGACGAGCGGCCGATGCTGAAAGCCGTCATCAAGAATGATCAACCGTGCGCCGTAAGTCTTGACTGCGAATTCTGCCGATTCGACCCGGTTGGCATGGGAGATGACGAGCGTGGACGGGACGCTTCGTTTGATCAAGAGCGGCTCGTCGCCGCTCTGTTGCCACGCGGAATGTTCCTCGACTACAACCATCTTGCGCGATTTGCGGCCATACCCGCGACTGAGCACAGCGATTGCGTTCTGCTCTTGGAGTAGCGGATAGCGCTCTTGCAGCAGTTTGGCGAGCAGAATCACAAAGGGAGTCTTGCCATTGCCGCCGACGGTCAGGTTGCCCACGGAAATGACCGGTACGGCAATTCGTTTGCCGCCCCGCCTATCCCAACGGCGGTGATAGCAAGATGATGCGGGGCGATAACCCCGCTCTGCTAACCAGCCAATCAATTTGATCCGGTCGCCTTCGGAATGCGCGTCAGCTCCTCGCGAAACTCGCTCACGGACGCGTAGCGTTTGTACACACTCGCAAACCTGACATATGCGACCTCGTCGACCTTACCCAGCTCTTCGAGAATCCAGTGGCCAATTTGGACCGCGGTCACTTCTCGGGCGGTGTCAGCCAGCACCCGCGCTTCAATCGCGTCAGTCATCGTCTCGATCATCTGCGCAGTTACGGGCCGCTTGATACAGGCAATAGAAAGCCCGCGATACACCTTTTCGCGGTTGAAAGGTTCGCGGGCTCCGTCGGACTTTATGACTTGTACCACACGGTCTTCGATCGACTCATAGGTCGTGAATCTATGGCCGCACTTCGAACATTCACGGCGGCGGCGTATCGCGCGGCCCTCTTTAGCAGGTCGCGAGTCGATTACGCGATCGTCGTCAGTGCTGCAAAACGGGCAGCGCAAAATTGCTCCTACTCAGTATAGCGAAACGCTTTCGGATAAAGCGGAAAGCTGCGTGTCAACTCATGGACCTGTGCCTTAACGCGGGTGATCACGCTCTCGTCTTCGAGATTCTGAATCACTTGATCGATTAGTTCAACGGTCTTCTTCATTTCTGTTGAGCCAAAACCGCGTGTGGTGACGGCTGGAGAGCCGAGTCGAACACCAGATGTGACGAGCGGTTTCTGCGGATCGAACGGGACCATATTCTTATTCACCGTGATGTCGGCGGCTTCGAGCGCTTTTTCAGCGGCCTTGCCCGTCTTGCCCATCGGTGACAGATCGAGCAGCACAAGGTGCGTGTCCGTGCCCCCGATACAACTCTATAGCCGCGCGACAGGAACTCGTCAGCCATTACTTTCGCGTTGTTCACCACGTTCTGCGCGTAAACGGGGAACGACGGCTCTAACGCTTCACCAAAGGCAACGGCCTTTGCGGCGATAACATGCATCAACGGCCCACCTTGCACGCCTGGGAAGACCCACGAATCAAAGGCGTCCCAATATGTCTTCGGCTTCGGCATTCCGGAGAGAACAATTTCACCGCCCTCTTCGGCAGAGATGATGATGCCGCCGCGCCTGGCCGCGCAGCGTCTTGTGAGTGGTGGAAGTCACCGCATGACAAAACGGCACAACGTCGGGATGCACCTTACCGGCGACAAGCCCTGAGAAGTGCGACATATCACAAATCAGGTACGCGCCAATTTCATCTGCGATCTCGCGGAACTTTGCAAGTTCCCAATTGCGCGGATAAGCGGACGACCCCGCCATAATAAGTTTGGGCTTGTGCTCGCGGGCTTTCCGAGCCACGTCCTCCAAATCGATGCGATTGGTCTCGCGCGTCACTCCGTAACTGACAACATTGAAGAAACGGCCGGAGAAATTCACAGGGGAACCGTGCGTCAAGTGACCACCGTGCGCGAGATCCATACCGAGAATCGTGTCGCCAGGCTTCAAGAGCGTGAAATAGACCGCCATGTTGGCCTGCGCACCAGAGTGCGGTTGTACGTTGGCCCATTTCGCGCCGAAAAGCTCCTTTACTCGCTCGATTGCGAGAGTCTCAACTTCATCGACATACTTACAGCCGCCGTAGTAGCGTTTGCCAGGCAAACCTTCGGCATACTTGTTGGTCATCACATTACCCATCGCTTCGAGTACGGCAGATGAAACAAAATTCTCCGAAGCGATTAATTCAAGGCCTTCGTTTTGGCGAGCGCGTTCGCGCTCAATAATCGCGGCGACCATTGGGTCGCTCACGCGCAATTGATTTGTGAGATGAGTTGCCATAGATGAGTTCTTTAGTCCCGAAGCTTCCGGCGCTCGCGCTGGAACCACCGCTCGTGCATATCCAACTGCAAGTAAAAACGAGTGTAATTCTCGGAGAGATCAAAATCAGAGGCGGAACGGTTGCCAAGTTCGAGCGCGAGATTCAGCTTTCCGGCGTTCTGGGCCAATGGCAGCGATACGCCGAGGTTCAGCGCGACATCCGAAACGTCGCTGCGCGTTCCAGCATCAATAACCTGCCAAGGCTGCATACGGTAAGCGATGCCTGCCCGGTAATCCCAACGGTCGAAGCCCTCGTCTGTTAGGCGCGTGCCGCCGAGCTTCTCGACACCGCCCATCACAGCAAACGCGTCAACATCATCAAAGCCCTGATTCTCGAACACCGGTCCGAATTGTTTGATTTTCCAGCTTTGCTGCCGCACATCTGCATAGGCCGCCCATTTCTCAGTCCATCGATAGCCGACACCGATACCCAGTCCACCCGGCCGGTCACCACTGGCTTGAGAGAGTAGATTCTCACCGCCGTGATTAACGTATTGCTCGATGTCCCAGTCTCCGTTCGCGTTTGATCGCCAAAATCCGCCAACTGACCAGTGATCATTGGGGCGAACCAGAACCGACGCGCTCCCCCATACTCCGCTGAAGCGCTGACGGTCGCTATACTCTGCGTCGCGCGCGCCGGTGCCGGTCGCCGGTTGCGGGAAGTCAAGTGTTGAGCGGGTTTCGAGGTACTCCGAGAGAAAACCAATCGTCGCGCCCAGTGATACTCGGGACGATAACACAAACGCGTTATCGAGACGAAAGTCTGTGGCACTTCCTTGCCAGAGAACGCGTTGTTCAAACGGCTGATACACCGTGCCGGTGTCAGATTCAAAGGCAAGGCTGTCTTGAGCAAAGGTGCGCACATCGGCGCGGCGCAATGGATCAATACCCAGCGCAATCTTATAGCGCGGATGAACACGCAGATACAACCGGAACGGCTGCCAATTGAACTCGCCGTCTGAATCAGAATTGTCCGCGTCCGTTGTCATATACAGGCCGCTGTACATACCGGCGCGCAACATCGTTCCAGTGAGCGCGCCAATCTGTGCGGCGTTGTCTGTGTGCATGCCAAGGCTATCCCACAGAGCAAGACCCGCGCCGCCAAGACCAATCGAGCGCACGCCGCTATTCTGCACTTGATCCATTGTTGGCTGCGCACCAAAGATGGAACCGCCGGCGAAAGCCTGTACTGAGGTGAGCAAAAGCAGGATCAGGTAGATCATGGCTCCACCCACCAGATGCTTAAGCGTGGTCGCAGCGAATCAACTTCGCTATCGTGGCCGTAAAAATACTGACGGGAGAGGGCGTCGCTCTCAAGTGTGGCCTGAATCGAGAATCCACCATTCGTAGCTGGACTCCCTACAAGACCAGCAAGTGTGTTTGTGACGTCAAACTTGATCTCGCGGCTGTCGGTCCCAAACGTGCTCGACGATGTAGCGATGAAATTTTGGCGGGCACTATCAAGCTCAGCGAACCAAAGCGTGTCCGTCATCGTAGCGTCCTTATACAGGAGATTCTGCCCTTCATACACGAGCGACATGGGGACGTCGGTGTCTGCATGAAAATGTATCCACGCCTTGACCACGGTTCGCAGCGGGTTAGCCGTGATGCTGTCTAACGGAAAATAGAGCAGAGCCCGGCGATGAACGCCCTGACTTACTCGCAAGCGGCCCGGCACTAATTCGCTCAGATCTTCCGCGACGTAACCATCATCTGTTGCGTACAAGGTGTCGCTCCAGGCTGACGGCGCGAAGCCCGAGTCCTCAGGAAACTGTGTGCCGCCGATTTCCAACCACACGGCGAAACTATCCGCACCTTCCGCAGTTTGGAATCCGACAATTACTCCGGAATTTGCGGCTTCGAAAAGCACACCGTAGTTCAGTGAGTCGTCTACCATCCAAGCCTGCCACACACTATCGGGCACATCCCAGTAGAGTCGTTCCTCGGCTCCGGCGGCCGTCGGGATCAGGAGTGTATCAATGACGCGGAACGTATCCCGGCCAGCAAACGCGCCTTCGAGCAGCGAATCTTCACTCCATGCGACCGGGATTTCCTTGATCAACATGCGTAAGTCCGGTGATTCACCGCGACCCGGATAGATGCGGTCAACGCGCAGTCGAACGCGGGCGGAGTCCAGAGTGAAGCTATCAGGCAATACGTTGTTCGGTTCAAAGCGAACGGCAGAGACGACACGAAACTCCTGCGCCTCCCCGATCTGCAGTGTCTGGCCGTTGCCGGAAGTTAGATCGCGATCCCATTCTACGGATCGGGCAGCAAGTATCGTCGTCTCGCCTTCATGGCCCGATGGTTCAAGTGGAATCGCGCTCGCGCCAACGTCCGATTCACGCTGCGCACAGCCCGATAGAGCGAGCAACGCGGCCGTGACGAGCGCGATTGTGGTCAAACGGAAAAAATGCAAGATATGGTTAGCGAAAGGTGAGAAGACAGGTTTCAGACAAGTAGATTCTGCGCTGCAGCGCGTCACGCAACAGGCCAGGAGCAATGCGTGATCAGGATTTGGTCATCAGTTCAAAAAACTCGGCATTGGATCGCGTATCGCGCATCTTGTCGAGAACGAACTTCATCGTTTCGGACGAATTATTGTGATCTAAAACGCTGCGCAATGCGTACATCTTTTGGAGAACCATCGGCGACAAGAGTTGCTCTTCCCGGCGAGTACCAGAGCGCAGGACGTCGATTGCCGGGAAGACGCGCAGTTCGGCGAGTCGGCGGTCAAGGACGAGTTCGAGATTGCCGGTTCCCTTGAATTCTTCAAAGATGACTTCATCAGCGCGGGATCCTGTTTCAATCAGCGCAGTCGCGAGAATCGTTAAGCTGCCGCCCTCTTCGATATTGCGCGCCGCGCCGAAAAAGCGCTTCGGTTCGTACAGCGCGCTGGCATCTATGCCACCAGAGAGCACTCGACCGGAGTGCGGCATGACCGCGTTGTGCGCGCGCGCCAGGCGAGTGATTGAATCGAGTAAAATCACGACGTTCTTGCCCAGTTCGACCATGCGCTTGGCGCGTTCAAGAACCATGTTGGCAACCTGCACGTGACGATCCGCCTTCTCATCAAACGTGGATGAGATGACTTCGCCTTTGACAGACCGCTCCATATCGGTTACTTCCTCGGGCCGTTCATCGATCAGCAGCACGAGCAATTCGACATCGGGATGGTTCGTTGTGATCGCGTTTGCGATCTTCTGCAGGATGATGGTCTTGCCGGTACGCGGTGGTGCGACGATCAATCCGCGTTGGCCCATCCCGACCGGAGAAAAGACATCGATTACTCGCAGCGTCAACTCTTTCGCGTCGAGCTCCATGCGGAACTTGCGGTCCGGGTAAATTGGCGTCAAGTCATCAAAGTGAACGATCTCCTTGGCCGTGTCCGGGTTGGTGCCGTTTACATGGTGCACCTTCAGCAACGCGAAGAAGCGCTCGCCCTCTTTGGGTGGTCGAACTTGCCCGGCGTTCATATTCCCGGTGCGCAGACCAAAGCGTTTGATTTGCGACGGCGAAACGTATACGTCATCCGGACTCGGCAGGTAAGACGCCTGCGCGCTGCGTAAAAAACCATAACCATCGGGGAGAATTTCAAGCACGCCACTGGCGGTCAGGACTTCGTCTTTGGCAGATTGGCGGGCGAGAATCTTGAAAATCAGCTCATGCTTGGGTAGGCCAGACGTTTCCTGCACCTCGAGCTGTTTGCCGAGGTTGATTAGGTCAGGCACCGTCATCGCTTGAAGTGTCGCAATATCCATGATTTGAGGGAGATGGGGAGTGAAGAGAAATTTGGTGGGGCAGCTCAGGCTATTGACTTAGCAAACACTGTGTCAAACGCCCGGGTGGGGGTCATTGATAAACTTTGAATTGCGTCAACTGCTCAACTGGAAACCGGGTTGATCGTCACGATCGAATGGTCGCTAAACAATGACTCAACCACTCGATAGAGTGCGTCTGAAATGTCGCTGCTGTAGATATCGATTCTGCCCGGGCGGTCGGATGCTCGTCTGGAATCGCCGAGATGCCGCGCTACCTCGTCGGCAGTCGCAGCAGGTGTGTCGACCAGAGAAACGGCGCCACCCATTGCATGTTGGATATGCTCGCGGAAGTACTCGTAGTGCGTGCAACCGAGCACGACCGTATCAACCTTCGCCGTCTGAATCCGTTCAAGGTAGTGCTCGACAATAAGGCGCGGAATATCGCCCTCGGTCCAGCCTTCCTCGACCAACGGCACAAGCAAGGGACAGCCTTGCGACGTAACTTCGACTCCGGGCACAAGCTCGTTCAACACGACAGAGTACGTATTTCGCTTAACGGTAGCGTTCGTCGCTAACACACCGATACGCTTGTTTCGCGTTACGCGCGCGGCAGCAGCGGCGGTCGGATGCAAGACGTTGATCACCGGAACCTTCAGGACACCTTCGACTTCACGCAGCGCAACGGCAGAAACTGTGTTGCACGCGATAACCGCTGCCTTTGGAGTCTGTTCGCTCAGGAAACCGGCTGATTCGCAGGCGTAACGAGTAATCAGAGCAGGGCTGAGCGAGGCATATGGCACACGGGCGCGGTCTGCGAAAAAGACGAAACTCTCACTTGGAAGGCGACGATGCAGCGCGGCGAGCACAGTCAGGCCGCCCAAACCGGAGTCAAACACAGCGATTGGTGCGTGATCATGCGTTGTCATATCCATCATTGACGCGATGCCGATTCCATCTCTGATTTCATTTTCACGATTGAGGCAGCGATGGCTTCGGCGATCTTCTGCCGTCCCCTCTCTGTTCCCAGCACTCGTGCATCTTCGGGATTGGTCAGATAGCCGCACTCCAGCAGGATTGCAGGCATCGAAGCACCCATCAGGACATAGAATCCCGCCTGATCAACTCCGCGACTCGGTATCCCCGCAGTGCTCTTCAATTCTTCTAACACAAGCTCGGACCAACGTTCACTGTCCCGGAGGTATTGACTCGTGGCCATCGCAAGCAGGATGTAGTTCTCTTCGGTCAAGGCCTCGTACTGCTCCTGTTCCCGCTCAAGTTCTACAACCTGATTCTCCACTGCGGCAACTTCGATGGCGCGCTCACTCTTGGCAGGTTTTAAGATGTAGCATTCCGCACCGCCAATCATCGGATCTTTGTAGCTGTTGCAGTGAATCGAGACGAACAGGTCGCCAGACTCCGCATTGGCGCGTCGCGTCCGCTGACCGAGGGTAAGGAATTTGTCATCACGGCGTGTAACAAGAGCCGGAATGCCCCCTGCGTTCAAGAGAGCTTCACATCGTCGGGCAATGTCAAGTGTCACTTCCTTCTCAATTAGCCCCTGGTTGCCCTTGCCGCCGGGGTCCTTTCCGCCATGGCCAGGATCGAGAATGACTTTCCCCAAGGTCCACAGGCGGCGAATTGCTTTTCCTTTCGCGGTCAACGAGTCGAACAACACCGGAAGAATCGGCCACGCCAAGAAGCCGAATCACTTCCCGCGAGTCGCTCAGTTCAAGCGACGTTGGGAAGAGTTGGTCAAGAGACTCAAGCGGCAGCCAAATCGAGCCGTCCCAGGACTCTGCCGGGCCCGGCATTTGAACGAACGCGCCGTTGACCTCAGCAAAGCTGTTGCGCAGTTCAAGGATGGTTACACAGCCGGGCGAGAACACGTGTTCTTTGTCTCGCACAATTTCACTCTCGAAGCCGGCATGTTTCGAAAGCACAGCCAGCGGAACAAGCCGCGCATCCCCCCTGCTCATGAACGGCAGACGCGAAACAGGAGTTCCCGCCATGTCCGTCACCAGAATGCTGGGCGCCGCATCGAGACGCGCCGTGCCGGTTACGATAAGCGCGAGCAGTGCAAGCAGCGAGAGTCTGGTCATGCCATTGTTGAAATGATTTCGACACACGTCGGAGGATTGGTAACGACGAGGAATGTTATTGTCGGAGACCGAGTTCAAGTCCGAAATCTCTAATCGAGCTGGAACCCGATTGGTCTTCCATGAAAGAGACTACGACGCGAGCGTACAAAGCGCCGGTAGTCGCAGTCAGCCATGTTGCAAGAACTCGGCCGTCCCCGGTAACACTGCGCAGCGGGTAGGCGCCGGCGACGGTTGTTTCATAGACTCCGTGCGGTCCGTCGGACGACGGGATAGAATAGAAGGCGATCCGGGCACCGGGACGAAGTCTACCCTCGGTCCCAGCCACTTGCAGATGCGCATAGCTTCCTATTGTTGGATTTGCGCCACTGCGATCACGCGACGCGAGATGATCAAAGCGGGCAGTCCACTCCATACCTCGAACAAGGCTTGCAATAACGCGAGCGCGCTCAAAGTCCCTGTCAATTACAGAACCGGATTGGGCCTCTTCGCGGCTGCCTCCAATGAAACGAAAACTCAGAGTCGCCGCGTCCGCGACATCGACCCACCAGGAAAGCTCCGCTTCGGACGTTGCGCGAGAGGGCGAGACAGTAGGTGTTTCGTTCGGTGTCTGTGTGTCGCGCACTTCAACCGCAAAAACGTGTCGGCCGGGTGACACTCCGGCGCGCACTCCAATCGTGTTTTCGTTGCGCGCGGCCTCACCGTAGCTTGATACCGATTGACTGCGAAGGGCAATAAAATCGGGTGAATAGTAGTTGGCGAAAACAATGCCGCGCCACATTCCGCTCGCGCCGCCGGCAACTGCGCTCCATGCCGTTGCCGAGCCAGAGCGTACAAATTCCGCCTGCGTTGTGAGATTTTCCAGTTGCAGCGCGCCGGTAACTGAGACCTGCGAGGCTTTTCACCGGCCTGCTCCAAGGGGACCGAAAAATAGCTTGATTGACTAAGTGCTCCCACTGCAAAAGGTCCGGTTTGCAGTCTCGCGGCTGCACCAATCAACCGCTCCGTCAACCCGTCTCGATCCGCGAATCCGTGAGCGCTTCGCGGAGCAAGAATACCGGTAAGTTGAGCTTGATCGTCTTCGATCTCTGCGTTCCACGGTCGTTCACTGCCAAAGATCAACACGCCAAGCCGTGAAACGTCACGTTCAAGGGCGACTCCGCGAAGCCAGCCTGCTTCGCGGGAGACGGGCCTCGCTATGACGCCCCTTCCGCTACGCATTGTGAAGGCGGATCGGTTCGAGAGTACTCGTGCGATTCCATATGACGCGCTATTCAGGGCGCCAAGCCCCCAGTCCATTTCAAACGTACCAAGTGCATAGGCAATCTCCGTCGGAGCGTGCAGACCTGAGACTGTCAGATGAAATTCGTCGAAAGTCTGTGGATCGCCCACGCGGCGCACTGCGAGCAGATCGGCACGGAAGTTTCCGTTTCCTTTTACGGTCATTCGAGTTCGAGACCAAAGTCCTGACCACTCGAAACCGTCACCCTCACGGCGCGAATACGCAAGCGATTGGATGATACGCACGCGACGATTCAAAGGAGGACTTATAGCCGCGCTGTCCAATCCTGCTACACTTGCGTAAAGTGAGTCGTCCGGCAGAGTTGCCTCCTGATCGGCTGACTGCGCTCCATCTTCGCGGCGCTCTTCTATCGTCTGTGCGCACAGGATTGCCGGTAACACGGCCAACATCAATAGCCAGCGCACAGCTAACGAAGTGTGAAGCTCAACCCGACAAAATGACTTGCGCCGAGCATCCGGTGCCACTGAAGCGCGTAATTGACGCGCACGACGCTTTGGCGAATCGTGAACCCGAGCGCATATTGGCCCGGGTTGAACTGCACTCCGCCACGCACTGTCAACGGTTTCAAGACTTGAACGTCCACTCCGCTCCGAAGCTCCAGCGGATAACCTGACTCCTGTACCGCGTCCAGAGCCACTACCGTGCGGGCATCGGCATCAATACTCAGGCCCGCGCACAAACCGTCAGGCAAGCGGTCTTCGTAGTTCGCCAGCCGCGCCTTGGTCGGATTGCGCCATACCGCGCCAAAGCGGACTCCTTCCTGCATCTGTCCTCGCACGCCCAGTTCAAAGGAAAGTGCGTCGCCATCTGGGAGAGTTTCGATCTCGACGCGCCGCCAGCTGAACGCGAGTCCTAAATCAAGGTCTTGCCGAACACGAACCGAGCCGGAGGCACGAAGTTCCTGCTCAAGGTAGGCCTGATCGCCCATCTGCAGGGCAGTCACCGAACCACCCACGCCCTCGGACCTGTGACTTGCACCGACGGATTTTGAGCCAAGTTCCTTAAGCCCGTAAGGTTCAGACCAGTTGGCGGTGATGAAATACGCGCCGGCTTGGGCCGGATTCATCAAGAACGCGGCAGGCTCAGACATCGCGATCCCTGCATTAGCCCGTCCCGCAGCGGTTGCGTTGAGGGCGACCCGTTCGAATGCGGCTTGGCCCGCCAACGGCGCGAGGAACAGCCCGACCAGGGCAAGCCAGGCGCCAGTCTTGACAATCCGCCCCTCAATCCGTATACTTTCCGGCATGAAGCTCTCAAGATACCTATTGATCGCCGTTTGCGCCACTGCGCTCTTTGGTTGGCCAGCGACGGCCCAACTACTTTACCCTGAAGTCTCCGTTGATCTACAGCGTCTGCCTGAGGAGGCGCGCGCGAAACTCACAGGAATCGATTCCGTGCTCGCCCAGTTTATGCGCGATAGCCGGCAGCCGTGGAATCGCGACGACGGCGGCTATGACCTGCCGATTCAGGTAAACGTCTACTTCACTGAGTACAGCCCGAATCCGCTGGAAGACAAATACAAAGCCAATCTCATTATCACGAACAAGCGTGACGCGCGCTTTGAAGATAAGCGCTTGGAATTCGGAATGCGCACACCCTATCGTCCGGGGCAAGCGTCATTTGATCCCTTTATGAGCGTAATCGAGTTCTACGTGTGGCTGTTGATCGCGAATGAGGAGGACAAATACGAGAAGTTAGGCGGGAATCGCTACTTCGACAAGGCACGCAGTGTGCAACTGTCAAGCACGTCGTCCATCTACTACTACGGATGGGACAAGCGGAGCGATCTATTGCGGGAGCTATCCGATGACGGAAACAACACGTATCGCGAGTTCCAGTTCTTCTATTTCACCGGACTTTATTTTGACGAAGATCAAGCGTACGACGATGCTAAGGCATATCTGCACTACGCACTTTTGAGGTTGGACGCCTTACCGATAGACCAGCGAAACCAGATTCTCGAAGCGGAGCATGCTTCGTTGGCTACCGCGCTGAAGAACTGTCAATATGACCGGGGAGTAGAGGTATTGCGGCGGATGGACCCTACCCATGCAGACTACTACTTGCAGCAGTTCGGCGAGCCAAACCGCCCATAGCGAATATAGAGAAAGCTCGCGGGTTTGTCAAGCCGAACTCGCACCTATCTTAAACAGAATCCGGCTCTTCGAGCCGGATTCTTCGTTCTTGAGGACCGTGGGCAGTTCCTTAGAATTTGCGCATCAGGCCGACTACTTTGCCGAGAATCAGGAACCCTGGGGTTCCCGACTCCACGATTATGGGCTTAAACCGAGAGTTGGCGGGCTCCAGCAGAATCCGCCCTCCCATTGGGCGATAGTATTTTACTGTTGCCTCTTCCCCAATCATGGCCACGACAATATCTCCCGAATCTGCCGTGCGCTGGGGACGGGCGAAAATCACGTCCCCTTCATGAATACCTGCGTCTATCATCGATTCACCACGAACACGCAGGGCGAAAGTATCATCAGTTGGAGCGATGCTGCGGTCAACCGTAACCCGACTCTCGATGTTCTCGGTGGCAGTGATCGGGATTCCAGCGGCGATTCTGCCGACGATGGGTATCTCGCGGCTTGTCCGCGGGCCGCCCCAACAACCGACCGTTCAGTCAGTTCGATGCCCCGTGACAGCATCGGGCTACGTTCCAAAAAGCCCTTACGGACCAGCGCGTCCAGTACATAGCGCACACCGTTCGTAGATGAGACGCCGATTTCGCCACCAATTTCGCGCAACGTGGGCGGGCGACCGCGATCGGTTATCTCCGTCTGAATGAACTTCAGCGCACGTTGCTGTTTTTCTGTAAGTTGCTCTGTCATTCCCTGCTCCTTCGGTTGACCTTGAACAAATATACAAAACATCTGTTCACATTGTCAAGTGTCAGGGCTAAATCTGCACAGATTGCTCCAGAACTAGGGTTACTGGGCCATCGTTCACAAGATGCACGTCCATTTTTGCACCGAAGACTCCACATGCGGTGTGAATACCGCGTTCGCGAATCCCTTGGACAAAGGCCTCGTAAAGAGGAATCGCCTGTTCCGGCGGAGCGGCAGCAATGAAACTTGGCCTGCGGCCTCTGCGTGCGTCGCCCAAGAGCGTGAATTGGCTAACAACCAATGCCGAACCTCCCACCTCTTCGAGACTCAAGTTGAACTTGCCAAGTTCATCCGAGAAAATGCGCAGTTCGCTGACCTTCTGGACGCCCCATGCAACTTGTGTAGCGGTGTCACCTTGCGCGACTCCCAGAAGAATGAGCAATCCTTGACCGATCTCGGCGACGGTCTTGCCGTCGACATCGACACGTGAGGACGAAACGCGCTGTACGACAAGCCTCACTCGCCTACTCCCGCAATGATATGCATTGCGGAGAAGCCGCAACAACGAGCGTGTCCGTAACAGCCAGCGAGTCGAGTACTGGATTGACTGCCATAACCCAATTCTGCTCCGGACAAACCACGAGGAACGCGTGCCGCACATTGGAGTAGCGGATTCGCACCGCACTGGTGCCGCACCGAAGCGAACCTTCCCTCCCTGCAAGCAGATCCCAAATGCGCACGTTTCCTGACACCGAATCGGCCGCGGCCAAATAGCGTCCGTCTCTGGAGATCGCGAGATCAACTACTGTACTGGCGACCGTCAGCGTATCGAGGGCGATGCCATCCTCCGAATGCAGGACGTAAATCCTATCTTCGTCCGGTACAGCGCAAAACACGCTGTCCCCGCCCGGTGAGAAACAGACATCCGTGCATGCACCATTGAAATCGATGCGCCGCGATTCGAAGAAGCCTTGCATTCTGACAACCCGTACTGAATTGTCGCCAACGCAAGCGATCCAGGACTCGTGGTCGGCGGGCGGTCGAAACGCAAGACGGCGCGGAAGGCTACCGGTATCGGTAGTATCGCCGACCATTGTCGAAAACGGGATGCGATAGTACACCCCGGACCGTGTAATGACATGAGCGGATAGCTGCGCGTGATCGAGCTTCAGATCGATAGGCGTCCCAGCAATGATCGTGTTATCAACGGCCTCGATTTCGGGAAGCTCATAGATAGCTAAGCCGCCGGATTCACTGTCAATCGTAATCAGCCGATTGGCGATGGACTGCAACTCGCACGCAGTCGCCCACCCTTGCTGGTAGCCATCAGCCACTACGGACAGGTCGCGCAAATCAAAAAAGGCGAGTTCGCCCCCTACCGCGCTTGCCACAACGGCATACGGTGGTTCGAATCGCCCCGGTTCATCACAATCCGTGCATTTGTCGCGACAGGCCACGACAAGCAGGCCGATCAATAGCCCCAACGTACTCCAAGTTACTGTTCGCAGGAATCCCTCCCTACTTCAGTTCGATCAGATGTCCTAACTTGTCACGCTTCGCCGTCAAGTAGTTCCGATTAGTCACCGTTGGTTCACTGAGGGCAGGTACACGCTCCACAACATCAATCCCGTAACGCTGCAAGTCCTCGACCTTGGCCGGATTGTTCGTTATCAGCCGAACCCCTTTGATGCCCAGCAACTTCAGGATCTGCGCGCACTGTGCGTAGCCACGCAAGTCAGCGCGATAGCCGAGTTTGATATTCGCCTCAACCGTATCCAGGCCTTGATCCTGCAGCTTGTATGCCTGCAATTTGGCAGCGAGTCCGATGCCGCGGCCCTCTTGACGCAAATAGACCAGCACGCCTGATCCTTCCTGCTCCATGCGCCGCAAGGCCGCTTCAAGCTGCGCGCCGCAATCGCAACGACCACTGCCGAAAACATCGCCCGTTAAACATTCGGAATGCGCGCGTACGAGAACCGGCTTCGTAAGATCGAGCGGTTCCTTGATCACGGCGAGGTGATCATCACCCTTGATGCGGTCCAGGAAGTGAACAAGCGTGAACCTGCCAAACTTCGTCGGGAAAGGAACGCGGACGCGCTCTTCCATAAATGTCTCGTGCGAGGCGCGATGAAGCGCTACTTGCTCGACCGAAATAATCTTGAGACCATGCTTGTCCGCGTAGGCGCGCAATTCATCACCGCGCAACATCTTGCCATCGTCACCCATGACTTCACATAGCACACCCGACGGATAGAGTCCGGCAAGCCCCGCCAGATCGACAGTCGCTTCAGTTTGGCCGGGGCGGGCGAGAACGCCGCCCGGATGAGCACGGAGCGGATGAATATGGCCGGGGCGGCCAAGGTCGCGCGGTTTCGTTGCAGGTGAAATGCAGGCGCGTATCGTCGCGGCCCGATCATAAGCAGATATGCCTGTGGTCGTGCCGTGCAAATAGTCAACGGATTCAGTGAACGCTGTTCCAAGTTTCGCCGTGTTCTCCGCAACCTGCTGACGCAGGTTCAATTCGGAGCAGCGCTCCGCGGTAAGGCAAACACAGATCATGCCGCGCCCGTGAGCGGCCATAAAGTTGACCGACTCCGGCGTGACAAAACTACTTGCTTGAACCAGGTCTCCTTCGTTTTCGCGATCTTCGTCATCGACCACAATCACCATCTTACCCGCTGCGAGATCCTGCAATCCCGCGTCCAGCGGATCAAGAAAACCCTGTCGATTATTGTTACTCATGGGCCTTGCTCTGGAGTGCCGCTTCGTCGACGAACTTCTTGGGGAGCATTTGCTCAATGTACTTGCCGATCATATCCACTTCAAGATTCACTTTTCGGCCCGGGGCATACTCCTGGAACACCGTAACTTCCCAGGTATGCGGTATCACACCTACCACAAAAGACAGTTCTTTGATTTCGGCCACAGTCATTGATACCCCGTCGATCGCAATCGAGCCCGTCAGGACTACGTATCTGCGCAGACGGTCACAAATCCCAATTTCTACACGACGATTGTCCCCGTCCTGCGCAACCGCTATCACTTCGCCCGTTTCGTCCACATGCCCCTGCACAAGGTGACCGCCGAGTGGCGCGCCGAAATTCAGAGGCCGCTCAAGGTTCACTCGTCCACCAAGTCTTAGTTCACCCAGCGAAGTTTTCTCAAGCGTTACTCGCATGAGGTCACACGCAAAACCGTCGCCCGTAGTCAAGCCGGTCGTGCAGCAACCGTTGATCGCCAAGCTTGCTCCCTCGGGCAGCTCATCGAGCCACCGGGGTCCATCTATCCATAATTTGCGGAAACCGGGACGATCTTCAATGTTCTTAACCGTGCCGACCGCTTCAACGATGCCCGTAAACATCTCGCTCCAAATAGAACCAATGATCTTCGCCAAATGTGGCGTGACGGTACGTTCGGAAGCGCGGTGCGCTGCCAAGCGAACTCAATGCCAAAGCTCCTACGCTGGCCCGGCCATCCGAACCGATCAGAATCGGCGCCACCGCCACGATCAGCTCGTCATATAGCTCCTGCCCCAGCAGGGCCGCATGAACCGTTCCGCCGCCCTCAACCAAAATGGATGTGATGCCACGCGTCGCAAGCTTGCGCATCGCGTCGGTCATATCGACCTTGCCCTCGGCGGACCGGGCGCAATTGATCAAGACGACTCCGGCGTTCTCAAGCAGCGAGCGCTGGACCGGATTGGCGTCAGACGTCGTCAGAATCCATGTCCGCTCGGGATTCGGCTGCCGAAGGACACGCGCCGTCGCGGGAATCCGCAATCTTGAATCAGCGATGATGCGCACCGGGTCCCGACCTTTGACATGACGAACAGTGAGTTCCGGATCGTCGTCAATTACGGTCAGAACTCCAATCAGCACTGCATCGAGCTGAGCGCGCAGACGATGGACTTCTTGGCGTGAAGGCTCGCCAGTAATCCACCGTGAAGCTCCGCTCGCCAGAGCAATTCGACCGTCGAGACTCTGCGCAACTTTGAGCAGGAGCCACGGGCGCTGTTTCTCGATATAGGTGAGGAACGGCGCATTGAGCCGCCGCGCCTCGCTTTCGCACACTCCGCTGACAACATCAATGCCTGCATTTCGCAGAAGACTCATGCCTTTGCCGTTGACCAACGGGTTCGGGTCCTGCAACCCAATGACAACCCGCTTGACTCGCGCATCAATCAAGGCAGTCGTGCAGGGTGCCGTTTTACCAACGTGACAACACGGCTCAAGATTCACGTAAATTGTGGATCCATAAGCTTGCTCGGGAGTGAGCTTCCCTAAGAGCGCAGTTTCCGCATGAAGATCGCCAAATTTACGATGGTAGGCTTTGGCGAGCACTTCACCGTTCTTAACGGCGACCGCTCCGACCAGTGGATTCGGGCTAACCTGTCCTGCACCTTTCACGGCCTCGCGAAGAGCCATGCGCATGAAGCGCTCGTCTCGACTTCCGCTCTCGCTCTGCATCACCATGTTTATTGAGGGCGAGTCATGCTTTTGTGGGCAAAGCCGGATGCCATGTGGTTGCGAGGAACTTACTTACCATTTGTTCTGCATTCATTCCGCGCGCCATGGCAGCCTTTGGGACGAGGGACGTCGCTGTCATGCCGGGGAGAGAATTTAATTCGAGACACACGAAGTCGCTGTCATTGACCAAGAAATCAACGCGGGCAAAGCCGCGCGCTTCGAGCGCAGCGAACGCCTTTTCCGCGCAACGTTGCACGGCTAATGTTGTGGCTTCAGGCAAGGGAGCCGGACAGATATACTCAGTGCGGCCTGCCGTATACTTGTTGGAGTAATCGTATATGCCGGACTTCGGACGAATCTCTATGAGCGGATAGGCCGCTCCATCGATGACTGTCGCGGCGATTTCATGGCCCTTGAAACAGGACTCGATTAGAGCGCCATCCTGCTGCTGGCGAATTTTGTCAAGCGCGGACGGCAGTTGAGCTGAAGTATCAAGTAGCGTGAGCCCGACAGTTGATCCACCACTTTGAGGTTTGACAATCGCCGGGTAGCCAACTTCCCGCGCGATTCGATCACCTATACGGGCCGCGTCTCTCAATTCGTCAAACTCCACGGTAAAGCCGCGCGGCACGGGCACACCATGGTGTCCAAGGACAATCTTTGTGGTCGGCTTGTGCATGGCCATCGCACAGCTTCGCGGGCCAGAACCGACATAAGAGACATTTGCCCATTCGAGCAGGCTTTGCAGCGTTCCGTCTTCGCCGTAGCCACCGTGTAGAATCGGAAAGACCACATCGATAGAGTGGCGTTCGATTGCGTCAAGCAGGCCGCGAATCACTCGCGGGTCGAAACCCCCGTGTCCTTGCAACTCGGGCGCTGCGAGGCCAATCGCTGCGGGCGCAATGGCGTGATCGGCCGCAAAGTAGTCACCAGGCCGCTCGGGGTCGTACTTGAGCACCTCATGTCCGAGAGCTGCGCACCACTTCGCTACCGCGTCACCAGAAGCAAGCGAAACGACTCGCTCAGACGACGCGCCACCGCACAGAACGAGAATTCTCACGCGCGCGACTCCGACGACAATCGCTTGGCAACCGCACCGTGCAGGCGGTTTAAGGTGCCTTCACGGCCCCACATTCCAATCAGTCTGCCCAACTCAGGACCGTGCTCACGGCCCGTCATGGCCATTCGCAGCGTCATCCAAATGCCTTTGCCTTTTAAGCCGCGATTCGCTCCAGCAACATTCGCTGCGGACTTGAACGAGGCAATCAGTGCCTCAAAATCGTTCCACTGCGCGGCAGGCAATGCCGCCAGAGCATCGGCAACATCACCGACCAGAGCGAGTTGAGCGTCATCCCACGCATCAAGCTTATCATCCGGTACCGAGAATGCTTCCACGACTTTGCCCGACAGATCGGCGTATGACTCGGCACCCGGTCGCAGGCTCTCGACGGCGTAGCGTACGCGGCTGTTCGCTTCATCAAGCAAAGATTCAGGAAGCAATGGAGCAACGCCGTTCCAGATATCTTCGCTTGACAACCGGGCGACGTATTCCGTGTTCATCCACTTCAGCTTGGCTTGATCAAACACGGCGCCGGCCTTGTTCACGCGGTCAAGTGAGAACTCTTTGACAAGTTCCCGGAGTGTAAAGAACTCGCGCTCATCTTGTGGATGCCAGCCAAGCAGTGCGACAAAATTCAGCAGGGCCTCAGGCAGAATACCCTTATCGCGGTAGGCTTCGACCGCCACATCCCCGGAACGTTTTGACATCTTGGAGCGATCAGGATTCAACAGCAAGGGTAAATGCGCAAAACGTGGAGGCTCCCAACCGAAAAAGCGATACAGCAGGACGTGCTTCGGCGTGGACGGCAGCCACTCTTCACCTCGAATCACGTGCGAAATCCGCATGTCGTGGTCGTCGACGACATTGGCCAGGTGATATGTTGGAAAACCGTCGCTCTTCATTAGTACCTGGTCGTCAATCGTTGCGGTCTCAAAGCTCACTTTGCCGCGAATGAGATCATCGATTTCTACCACTTCGTTGACGGGCACCGCCATTCGCCAAACGTGCGGCTCACCGGCGGCAATGCGCGCGAACGAGTCACTCTTCGACAGCTCACGGCAATGGCGGTCATACATCGGAGGCTTGCTTGCCGCTTGCTGTTCAGCGCGCACCTGATCCAACCGTTCCGACGAGCAGAAGCACGGATAGGCGTGCCCATCCTCGGCAAGCCGTTTTGTAGCCGCAACATAGAGCGACAGCCGCTCGGATTGAACATATGGCGCGTGCGGGCCGCCGACCTTTGGACTTTCGTCAAAGGTGATCCCCAGCCAGTTGAAGATGTCCAGGAAGTTTTCGACTGCGCCTTCAACGAGCCGAGTTCGATCCGTGTCTTCAACCCGAAGGAGCAATTTGCCCCCATGGCCGTGCGCGAACAAATAGTTGTAGAGCGCTGTGCGTAATCCACCGACGTGCAAATAGCCTGTCGGACTTGGTGCGTACCGCGTGCGAATTTCGGTTGTCATTCCTGCTTATTCAGTAATACCGTGGCTACCGCCGCGATACCCTCTTTTCGCCCTGTGAACCCCATGCGTTCGAGCGTCGTGCCCTTGATTGACACCTGTTCATTTTCAATTCCCAACGCCGTCGCCACTGCGTCACACATCTCCTCGCGATAGTCACCGATGCGGGGCTCCTCGCACATAATGCTGACGTCTACGTTTACGATCTCAAATCCCCGGCGACTCACGAGCCGCATTGCTTCGTGAAGCAGCTCGGTCGACCGCGCGTCTTTGAACCGCGGATCACCAGGAGGGAACAGCGCACCTTTGTCGCCTGCATTTGCCGCGCCAAGAATCGCATCAAGGATCGCGTGGCACAATACATCGCCGTCCGAATGCGCCTCAAGCCCGAGCGGATAGTCCACTTGGACACCGCCAAGAGTCAAGGGCCGACCCGCAATGAAACGATGTGCGTCTACGCCGACGCCGACACGAAGTGCAATGGGCATACGCTGATTAGTAGAAAACGGGCTTGCAGCGTAGACCGCAAACCCGAAGGTTAGATGGCTACTCGTCGCGCAGGAGAGTCAGTGCGCGAGGCAGTTCGTGGGGATGTGTAATCTTGAGGTTTCGGGGATCACCGGGAACGACGAGCACCGTTCCGAGTGAGAAGAACTCTATCAGGGCGACGTCATCCGTGCATTGCACGTTGCCCTGGCGGGCAAGTCTGTGTGCATCGCGAAACGCCCTGACGCGAATTCCCTGCGGTGTTTGAACGGAAAAAAGCTCCGCGCGTGGAAGCGTTTCCGTTACAACACCCGATGCATCAGCCCGTTTGATCGTGTCGGTTACGGGCACTCCGGGGGCGGCAGCGGCATGACTGTCGAGCGCGGTGACCACAAGATCAACGATTTTCCGAGATAGCAACGGCCGGGCGGCATCATGGACAAGGATATGGTCCACGTCTGAGTCGACTCTATCCAGAGCTTTGCCGACAGAGTCCTGGCGTGTTGCGCCACCCTCTGTCGTTGTGATAATCCCGAACAACGGATGATCAACCAACGCGGACTTGATCGCCGCATCGCAATCCGACGACGTAGCAATTACGACTTCGGTCAGCCGATCATCGCCGGCAAAGGGCAACAAGGCACGCCAGATAAGCGGCCGATTGTCGAGCAGCGTGAGCGCTTTAGGAACCGGGCCCCCGAAACGTTCGCCGCGCCCTGCTGCCGGAATCAGCAGCGCATAGCTCAAATAACCAACATGCAATCGCCGTAGCTGTAGAAGCGATAGCGCTCCTTCACGGCATGACGATAGGCCTTCATGATGAATTCTCGGTCACTGAACGCCGACACGAGCATGAGCAGCGTCGACCCGGGAAGATGAAAGTTCGTTAGCAGACGGTCAACTACCTTGAAGTGATACGGCGGATAAATGAACTTGTCAGTCCAGCCGCGAGCGGTCTTGATCCCGCCGTTGAAATTCGCGACGGTTTCGAGCGTGCGAGTCACTGACAGGAGGCAGCGGCGGCTTACCGTGTTTTTCCACCAAGGCCGCAAAATCACCCTCGTAATGAAAACGGACTACACGCCCACCACTCGTCGTGTTGTCGATGACTTCACAGACGACCTCGTCGCCGATGATGATATTGTTGCCCGTGCGCACTTTTCGGGCAGGTTTCACGAGCACTTCCCACAACTCATCCGTGAGTTTGCGCAGAAGAAATACTTCAATCTCCGCCTCTGTCTTTTCCTTGTAGCCAAACAGGCGAGCAGGAAAAACACGCGTCGAATTGACGACCACGACGTCACCCTTGTTCAGGTAATTTCCGACGTCGGAAAACTGCTCGTCTCGGATTTCCTTCGTTTCGCGATCAACGACAAGCATCCGGGACATGTCGCGCCGTTCAAGCGGCGTCTGCGCAATTAGTTTCTCGGGAAGGTTGTACTTGAAATCCGAAAGACGAGGAATCGTCTGCACACCCCGGGGTTCATACACTGCGGACGTAACGGGCATTGGGTCTCTCTATTCGTGTGGTTGCAAAACTAAGGGAGCAGAATCTGGACTATAGTAATCGAGTCTGATCGGCGACAGTTCTATGCACACCGAAATGTTCATAAGCGCGAATGGTGGCCTGGCGGCCGCGCGACGTTCGTTCCAGGAATCCTTGCCGGATCAGATACGGCTCGCAGAGTTCTTCGAGCGTCCCTTCGTCCTCGCCGACTGTAACGGCGAGCGTGCCGAGTCCAACGGGACCGCCGCGAAACTTCTCAAGCAGAGCAAGCATCAGTCGCTTGTCAAGGTCATCAAGTCCGTAATCATCAATCTCCAGCAAACGCAGGGCTTCGTGTGCAAGTTCGGGCGTCACACGCTCGGCGCCTTTCACCTGCGCAACGTCGCGAACTCGCCTCAAAAGGCGATTAGCCACGCGGGGAGTGCCGCGTGAACGCAAAGCGATTTCACGCAGCCCGTCTTCCGTGCACTTAACACCGAGAAGCGATGCCGTGCGCCGAAGTATCTCGGTAAGCTCTTCGGCCGCGTAGTAATCCAACCGAAGGGTCACACCGAAGCGCGAGCGCAGCGGCGATGACAACAGTCCGGCGCGAGTAGTTGCCCCAACCAGTGTGAATCTATTCAGATTCAGTTGCAGCGTGCGTGCCGCAGGACCTTTGTCGATCAAGATATCCAGCCGAAAATCCTCGAGTGCCGGATAGAGATACTCTTCGACCGTCGTGCTCAGCCGGTGGATCTCATCGACGAAGAGAATGTCGCCGTGCTGCAAATTTGTCAGTAGTCCGGCAAGATCGGCAGGTCGTTCCAAAACAGGCCCTGTCGTCACCCGTATCTGACTGCCCATTTCGCGCGCAATCAGGTGCGAGAGCGTCGTCTTGCCCAGACCGGGGGCCATAGAACAGACAGTGGTCAAGCGCTTCACCGCGTTCGCGTGCTGCCCGTAGGAAAACGCTTAGCTGCTCTTTTACACGCTGCTGACCAACGAACTCAGCAAACGACGAAGGCCGAAGGCTTAGCTCAACGACTTGTTCGTCTTCCTGCAGGACAGGTTCAATCAGTCGAGGCATCAGCCCTTGCGCAATGCGAATTTGATGAGGTCTTCAACGTTGTCGATATCTTGTCCGCGCGCGGATTCGAGGCTCTTTTCGACCTCAGCCAGGGACAATCCAAGCGCGAGCAGCGCTTGACGAGCTTGCATGACCGCCGGTGCGCCGACGGTAGATGCGCTTGCCGTCCATTCGGGCGCACTTCCCGAGAACTTCTTGCCAAGCTCAAGGACAACTCGGTCGGCGATTTTGGCGCCGATACCGCGTACAGCTTTCAAGCGAGCGGAGTCGCCCGTCGCGATTGTCTCGCGCACCGCTTCGACTGGCATGCCGGAGAGCAGAGTCAGCGCGAGTTTTGGCCCAACTCCACTCACTGAGATTAACTCTTCAAAGATCCAGCGCTCGTCGCGAGTCGCGAAGCCAAACAGCTCAAACTGCTCGTCGCGGACAAAAAGGCGTGTATACATCTGGGCATCCTGACCAATCGACGGGAGGCGATCATAGGTAGTCAGGGAGATGCGCGCCGCAATTGCCAATCCATGCAAATCAATCACCGCTTCCGCAGGTGATTTCGCGAGCAGACGACCGTGAACCGATTCAATCATGCTCCGGCCAACAGCGCTCGTGTCGTCCGTGTGGATGTCGCAGCAATCGCGATCGCGAGTGCATCCGAGATGTCTTCTTCACCTCGATCAAATTCGAGACCGAGCATTTGGCCGACCATGTAACTCACCTGTTGCTTGGAGCTCGCGCCGTTACCTGTGACTGCAAGTTTCACTTCACGGGGCGAAAGATCAAGCACGTGTCCAACCGATTGCTGAATCGCCAAGACTGCCGCAGCGCGTGCCTGCCCAAGCTTCAATGCCGATAGAGCGCCCGTTCCAACATACCCCGCTTCGACCGCTCCCCGAGTAACCGAGTACTTGACGCATACTGCGGAAATCTCTTCGAACAGGTAACTCAACCGCTCTGCCATGGGAAGGACGGACTTTGTGCGCAAACGGCCGCTGTCGACATACATGAATCTGCTTCCCTGTCGCGTCACAACACCCCAGCCCGTGCAGGTCAGGCCCGGATCAATTCCGAGTATAACTTCCACGGCAGGCGCGCCAGTCATCAGGCCAGGCTCTCAATCAGCGCATCGTCCATTTCGTAATTTGAATAGACGCTTTGTGCATCATCGATGTCTTCGAGCAGTTCAATCAGGGTAAGGACGGTCTTAGCCGAACCGACATCCTCAACCTTCACTGTGTTCTTAGGGATGAAGCTGAACTCTGCGGTATCGACTTTCTTGCCCTTCGCTTCAAGCGCAGCTTTTACAGCATAGAGATCGCTTGTCGCGCAGAAGACTTCCCACAGTTCACCATCGTTCTTGACGTCGGACGCCCCTGCTTCCAATGCCAGTTCCATGATCTCGTCCTCGGTGCCCTGCCCTATATCCAGAGTCAGGTAGCCAAGACGGTCAAACATCCAGGAAACCGCGCCTGCCTCAGCCATCGAGCCGCCGCGCCGGTTGAAAATTGCGCGAATCTCGCCGACGGTGCGATTACGGTTGTCGGTCGCGCACTCGATCAGAATCGCGACTCCCGCAGGTCCGTAACCTTCATAGACGACCTCTTCAAGCACCTGACCGTCGAGTTCGCCGGCACCCTTCTTGATCGCTTTCTCAAGATTTGCGGCCGGCATGTTGGCGGCTTTGGCAGCATCCACAGCCGTACGCAAGCGAGGATTAGAATTCGGATCGGACCCCCCGAGGCGGGACGCAATCTGAATTTCCCGAATCAACTTCGTGAACACCTTTCCGCGCGCGGAATCAATCTTCTCTTTTTTGCGACGGATTGTCGCCCATTTACTATGACCGGACATGTCTAATGAAGGATGGTTGGAAATGAACGGGGGTTAGGCTGCCCGATGCTGGCTGACCCACGACTTGATATAGTCGATCGGGTCAGTTGTAGGCGTTCCGGGGCCAAAGAGCCTGCCTACGCCTTGCTTTTCAAGAACTTCCATGTCTGCTTTGGGGATGATCCCGCCTCCCGTCAAGAGTACGTCACCGATGCCCTTATCGTTCATCAATTTAAGCACTGCCGGGAAGAAGGTCATGTGAGCGCCTGACAAAATCGAGAGGGCGACTACGTCGACATCCTCTTGCACAGCCGCGGTTACGATCATTTCCGGGGTCTGGCGGAGGCCCGTATAGATGACCTCCATACCCGCGTCACGCAGTGCTGCGGCCATTACCTTCGCTCCGCGGTCGTGGCCATCGAGTCCGGGCTTGGCCACTAACACTCTGATTTTTCGATCCATGTGAGATGCTATGTCAAGTTTAAACCTGGATGAACTCTGACCCTCGCAAATTGCACGTTTTCATCCAGCTAAGCGTACAATATACAAAAAAAAGGGCCGGAAATCAACGACTTCCGGCCTTTTCTTATCACCCACTAACTCAGGCGATTTCGGGGTGTTCATCGCCTTTCGTGACCTTGAATGAAAGTTCTCCGGCAACGGCCCGCGCCTCTACCTTGCCCCCTGTTTGCACCGCGCCGGACAGGATCGCTTCGGCCAACGGGTTCAGCAAGAGGGTCTGGATGGCTCGCTTCATTGGCCGCGCACCGAAGACCGGGTCATAGCCGTTGACGAGGATCAGAGCCTTCGCTTCCTGGGTCAGAATCAGTTTGATGTTCTGCTTGGCGAGTCGCTTCGCGGCATGCGCGACTTGGATGTCGAGAATGCGTGTCAAGTCTTCTCGCGTCAAAGGCCCGAAGACCAGGATTTCGTCAATGCGATTCAGGAACTCGGGTCGGATCGAGCGCTTCAGCAGCTCCAATACGTCTTTGCGCACCTCTTCATAGCCGTGTTCGGTCTCGAGGGCTTCGGCGCGCGCGCTGATAAGATCCGAGCCGATATTTGATGTCATGATGACGATGGTGTTCTTGAAATCGACCGTGCGGCCCTTTGAATCGGTCAAGCGCCCGTCATCGAGTACCTGCAAGAGGATGTTCCAAACATCTGGATGCGCTTTCTCGATTTCGTCGAGCAGGAGCACGCTGTACGGTCGGCGACGTATCGCTTCTGTGAGTTGCCCGCCTTCTTCGTGACCGACGTAACCCGGCGGCGCGCCGATCAAACGCGAGACGGTGTGGCGCTCCTGATATTCGGACATGTCAATGCGGATCATCGCATGCTCGTCATTGAACAGGAATTCGCTCAAGGCGCGCGAGTTCGGTCTTCCCTACTCCGGTGGGGCCTAAGAACAGGAAACTGCCGATGGGTCGGCTCTCCTCGGAGAGTCCTGTGCGGCCTCTGCGAATTGCCGCTGCGACTGCACTGACTGCGACCTCTTGACCGATGACCCGGTCGTGCAGGCGCTCTTCGACGTGCAGGAGTTTCTCGCGCTCGCCTTCCAGCATTCTGGAGACCGGGATACCTGTCCACTTAGAGACCACCTCGGCGATGTCGTCTTCGGTGACCTCTTCTTTGAGCAGTGACTTTGCCGATTGCAGCTTGCTCATCTCGGCTTGCGCATTCTCGAGTTTGCGCTCGAGTTCTCGGAGCAGGCCGTAGCGGATTTCGGAGACTTTGCCCAAGTCGCCCATGCGTTCGGCTTTTTTGCTCTCGAGCTTGGCGGCCTCAATCTGCTCTTTAATTGAGCGGATACTTTGAATGACTTTCTTCTCCTGCTCCCATTGCAGGCGCAGAGTTTTCTCTTCGGATTTTAGAGCGTTCAGTTCTTCGTCAATGGATTCGAGACGCTCTTTGCTCGCGGCATCTTTTTCGCGCGCGACGGCGACTTTCTCGATTTCGAGCTGGCGGATTTTGCGCACGAGTTTGTCGATCTCGTCGGGCATCGAATCAATTTCCAGACGGAGTTTCGAGGCCGCTTCGTCAATCAGGTCAATCGCTTTGTCGGGCATGAAACGGTCCGTGATGTAGCGGTCGGCAAGCTGCGCGGCGGCAATCAGCGCGGCGTCGGTGATGCGCACGCCGTGATGCACTTCGTACTTCTCTTTCAATCCGCGCAGAATCGAGATCATGTCCTCGACGGACGGCTCCACGACCATGATGGGTTGGAAGCGGCGTTCGAGTGCGGCGTCCTTCTCGATGTGTTTTCGATATTCGTCTATGGTGGTCGCGCCGACCGCGTGCAGTTCGCCTTTGGCGAGCGCGGGCTTCAAGAGGTTCGACGCATCCATCGCGCCTTCGGTTTTGCCTGCGCCGACCAATTGGTGCATTTCGTCTATGAACAGGATGATCGGGCCTTCTGCGCTCGTGACTTCTTTGAGCACCGCTTTCAAACGGTCTTCAAACTCACCGCGATATTTTGCGCCTGCGACCAAGCTGCCCAAGTCGAGCGCGACGACGCGTTTGTTTTTGAGATTTTCGGGCACGTCTCCGGCGACGATGCGCTGCGCGAGACCTTCGGCGATGGCGGTTTTGCCGACGCCCGGCTCGCCGATCAGCACGGGGTTGTTTTTCGTGCGGCGCGTCAGGACTTGCAAGACGCGGCGAATTTCTTCGTCGCGACCGATGACGGGATCGAGTTTGCCGCGGCGCGCGAGGTCGGTCAGGTCGCGGCCGTATTTGTCGAGCGCGCGGTACTTCTCTTCGGGCGATTGATCTTTGACGCGCTGCCCGCCGCGCAGGTCTTTCATCGCTTTCAGGATGTCGGCGTGCGTGATGCGCGATTCCTTCAGGAGCTTCGCGGCCTCATCTTCGCCGGAAATCATCCAGAAGAGATTCGCGGCGGAAAGGCTCATCGCCCCCCTTTTTCAGCGGGCGAGCAGGAGATGTCTCGGCGCGACAGAAACTCGACGCCGAGACCCGCGGCATCCTGGCAATTTCGATGTCGACAAAGGGCGCATGTCCTCAGCAGCTTGCGGGGCTTGCCCAGAATTTCGCGGCGATTCCTCGAGTCGACGCAGCCCGTGAGCTTTCGGCTGACGGGCCATCTCGACTCTGCCAAGCGGCGCAGTCTTCCTGGACCTGCGCACCAGTGGTTCTTTGATCTATTATGTTCTCCCCAAGGTCGATGCCTTCGGTCAATCGCAAACGGAGGATGCGGCCCAGAAGATGCATCGGATCTGATCTGAGTCAAGAATGTCTTGCCAGTCCCATGGCAATCCTGCGCGTATTTCAAGCGCCTCTTCCCTTAGAGTTTTCCTCGGAATGCAAGTTGAACAATTCGTTTGGTGCGTTGACACTTCGTCCGAACAGGGTTCATGGTGAACTGCTTTTTTCTGAAGAATCAGCCCTGATACAAAACCCTGAATGCTAAGTTGGCGGATCCTCTTTGTAGGTAGATTGCCTCCTCTCGGACTTTCTTATGTTGTCAGGTAAGGGCTATCAAGGCTGAAACTACGGAGAATTGTTGTCCAAGATCAATTGGCTGGCATTTTTTCTGTTGCATTGGGTTGCCGCGGCGCCACACAACCCCGCCTGTTGCGCCCTGTGCGTTCGCGGGCAAGATACCCCGAGACTCCTCGACATGCTCTGTAATTGCCGACTGTCTCGGGGGTTTTTCCGAGCAAACTGGGCGCTACATTTCAGAATTCGGATTCTCTGAATCTTCAGACCAGTGGATTGGGTTCAGTCGAATATACTCAGCGATTCTTTTGCGCTCTTCTTCGTTGCGAATGATTCGATCATGGAATTCGTCTTGCCAGAGTTTTGTTCCAGGTGTGTTTTGGAATTTGTTTATCTCGACTGTTGATTTCGCTTTGAAGGCGGAGATAATTCGCCCGAGAGGCAGTTGCACTGTTTCGTCCAAGACATTTTTCGAGTCTAACCTGATGATCCCGTGAAGGTGATTAGGCATGATTACGAATTCACCCAGTTCGACATATGTGTGTTGTTCTGAGAGCCAATTCCACCAACGATCGCAGATTTCACCTGCAACGGACAACGCTAACTTCTCATTGTCAATTTCGCCAAGCAAACAAACTCGATTTCGCGTTACTAAGGTCACTAAATATGAACGAACCGATAAATAGTCAAAATCCTCTAAACGGGTTGGCTTATGAAATCGTTTTGGAATCGACATAGAATTTCAGGTCGCTTGGGGAATTTTGCCCGCGAACGCGGGCGCTACATTCAAACCGTGTCGCGCTAAGTATTACGATTCAACACGAACATACTCTGGCAACTTTGCCTTGTCGAGCGCGGGGCCGTAGTCATTTTCCTGATAGACGAGTTGCACCTTAGGATGCAGCTCCCAGATCTTCTCGGAATACCAATCCCAGAAATAGATGCGGTCGAAGACGTCCGAGTCTATGTTGTAATCACGGATGGATTCGTCGAAGATTCCGGTGGTTGAGGTGTTGAAGGCGGGAGCTACGATGACCAACCAGCGCCCGATGGCGCCTTGCCAGTCGTAGTGCTTGCCTTTCTCGAGCTTGCCTTCGATGATGCTGTTCAGAATCGGAGTCGAAGAGGGAATCGGGCCGCTGTGCAAATGCGAGCAAGCCCACACGACATCCACTTGACGGGGATTGACCCATTCCAATTCGATCTTCGCGAGGGTGTTGTGCAAGTACGGATATTGCGAGAAATCTTCGATACTCGTATTGCCCGTGCCGCCCTCTAAACGGACGCACAGTTTGGTGATTTCCAGAACGAACTGCTCAATGTCCAGCGCTTGCAGATTCTCATACGCCTCGTCATGGAAGTGAACCGTGCCATGCAAGTTTCCTATGCCGACGCGCTTCAGATTCTCTTTCAGCAGCAGCGCAATGTCCCACCACAGTTCATAGCGGATGCGGCCCTCCGATCCGCGCCGGCCCACGTCGTTGTGGTAAACGGTGATCTCGATGCCGATCTTTTGTGAACTGATTAAGACAAAGAAATCGGGGCGCTCGGACTCACGTTTCCCAATCTTGGCCGACAGGCCAAAGCGCGTCAGGACGTGCTCCAGCCACAGGCGCTCGTGGGCCTTTCCAGAATTGTCGTCTGCAGCGTCATGGTTTGAGCGTGAGTCAGTCATGTGCAATGCCCCGGGCGGACCTTGCGGCCCGCCCGGAGAGTATCACTTACTTCTTCTTTTCGTCGTCCACGACTTCGTAGTCGGCGTTCTCGGAACCGTCGGCGTTCTTCGCGCCTGCTGTAGCTTCGGGTTCGGTTTGCGGACCACCTTGCGCGCGCTCCTGATAGAGCGACGGGGCGATTTGGCTCCAGACGCTCGTGAGGTCTTCAGTTGCGCTCTTGATTTCGTTGATGCTCGAACCCTTGAGCGCTTCCTTCACGCGATTGACGGCGGCCTCGAGCTTGGATTTGTTGTCGCCGACCAGTTTGGCTTCGAGCTCCTTCATCTGGCGCTCCGTCTGGAAGACCAGCGCATCGGCGCCGTTGCGAATGTCCACTTCCTCGCGACGCTGCTTGTCTTCGTCGGCGTGAGCCTTGGCGTCGGTCTTCATGCGCTCGATCTCTTCCTTCGTGAGACCGCTCGAGTGCGTGTTCTTAATCGACTGCTCCTTATTCGTCGCCTTGTCCTTGGCATTCACGGACAGAATGCCGTTGGCGTCAATGTCGAAGGTCACTTCAATTTGCGGCACTCCGCGCGGCGCGGGCGGAATTCCGTCCAAGGTGAAGCGGCCAATGGTCTTGTTGTCCATCGCCATCGGACGTTCGCCTTGCAGAACGTGAATCTCGACCGACGGCTGAGTGTCCGACGCGGTGGAGAAGATCTCCGTTCGGCGCGTGGGAATCGTCGTGTTTGATTCAATGAGCTTGGTCATTACACCGCCCATCGTCTCGATACCGAGTGACAATGGCGTCACGTCAAGCAACAGCACGTCCTTGACGTCGCCCGCGAGAATTCCGCCCTGAATTGCGGCGCCGACGGCCACGACTTCGTCGGGATTCACTCCGCGATGCGGGTCTTTGCAGAGCCTTCTTGGTCGGGGTGATTGTACGCTGGACAAGGTCTTCTGTTAACTCCTGAAACTTTGCGCGCGAGACCACGATATCCAAGTGCTTCGGGCCGTCGGCAGTCGCGGTAATGAACGGCAGATTGACCTGCGTCTGCGACGAGCCGGACAGCTCGATCTTGGCTTTCTCGGCGGCCTCCTTCAGACGCTGGAGCGCCATCGGGTCCTTGCGGAGGTCAATACCTTCGCTCTTCTTGAACTCGTCAGCGAGGAAATCAATCAGTCGCTGATCCCAATCGTCGCCGCCCAAGTGCGTGTCGCCGTTCGTGGATTTCACTTCAAATACGCCATCGCCAAGTTCGAGGATCGATATGTCAAACGTGCCTCCACCCAAATCGTAGACCGCGATTTTCTCGTCCTTGTGCGCTTTGTCGAGACCGTAGGCCAGTGCGGCGGCGGTCGGTTCATTGATGATACGGACAACTTCGAGACCTGCAACATCGCCCGCGTCCTTGGTGGCCTGACGCTGTGCATCGTTGAAATACGCGGGCACGGTGATGACCGCCTTGTGGACCTTTTCGCCCAGATAATCTTCAGCGGTCTGCTTCATCTTCTGCAGAATCATCGCTGAGATCTCGGCGGGCGTGTAGTCCTTGTCCTCGATTTTGACCCGAGCGAGACCGGCGCCGCCGACGATTTCATATGGAACGAGCTTCATTTCGTGCTCGACTTCGTCACGACGGCGGCCCATGAAGCGCTTGATTGAGTAGATGGTTTTCTTGGGGTTCGTGACGGCCTGACGTTTCGCCGAGGCGCCGACGAGGCGTTCACCGGTTTTGGAAAATGCAACCACCGAGGGTGTTGTGCGGGCGCCTTCCGAGTTTGGGATGACCACCGGCTCCCCGCCCTCAATAACTGAGACGCAGGAGTTAGTGGTACCAAGGTCAATTCCAATGATCTTTGACATGTGCGGAGTCCTTATATGTTTTGCATGAAACTTCGAGAAAAATTCAACTTGAAGAAGGCAAGGGTCATACCAGATTGCTAAGCTCTTGAATAATAAAAAGAAAGAGGCAGTAGTCAAAGGACTTCTGCCTGCCAAAACTGCCATTTTGTCAGAGTCTACTTGTCAATCCGGCGCCACATCTGCCATGCAGGCCGGAGGGTCTCCTCTGTTGTCACAAGTTGAGAAACTTCAAGAACTAACTCAACTTCATTCGCTGTCGCACCAAGGTTTAACGCACCTTTGAAATGCGAATGGAGTTGCCTCGGAAAGCCCATCACCGCGAGGACAGCCACTTCCAAGAGCTCCCGCCATTTTTCCGGCAGACCGGGCCTCGACATCACCAAGCCGTACCCGATCCAAACGGTCCAGCGCGATAGCTCCGGGCTTATCCCTTCAAGATTCACACGCAATTTGTCGACGTTCTGACGATATACTCGTGCCTGTAAATCCCAGCCACGCTCAAACGTTCGCATGGGCGGAAGGTCTACAAGCTCGTCTACGTGCGCCGGGAGACCATTACCGTAAACATCGTGAATCATGAAGGCGGCTTCTAACGAAGTCTGGAATCCCGCCAAAAGGAAAAGCTGAAGCGCAGTTTCTCGCAGAGCTTCAATGGAATAGCCACGCTCCCTGTAACGCCCGACCAACTCCCGGGCCAGTGGATTCTGCGGTTTCAGCCAGAGCACGGAGAGAGCCGACAAAAGCAGAAGCTGTTCATCGTCCGCATGTGTCTCCAGAAAGGGCCGAAGCAGATGGTCGCTCATCCTAACTCTATCCTGCTCTCTACTTCGCTCAGAAGCGTGCGGTTCGTTACGAGGAGATGAACCGCGTCGATGTCGGCGGCGAGGTAACGATCTCCGTTCCAGGTCGGAACTGCGCTGCGAATCAGGTCATGCGCGCATTCCGAGCCGATGCCGAACTTCGCCTTGGGATGGAGCGCTCGCCGCCGGTCGAGGGCCTGCGCACCACAGAGAAGTTCAATAGCGAGGATCCGCTGCACGTTGCTCAGTATCTGAGCGGCCTGCCGTGCGCCATGCGTGCCCATCGAAACAATGTCCTCCTGATTCTCCGACGTGGGAATCGTGTCGACCGAGGCAGGGTGCGCGAGGACTTTGTTCTCGCTGGCCAGGGCCGCAGCGGTATAGCTGGCCATCATCAGCCCCGAGTGTTTGCCTGCAAACTCGATAGGCATCAAATATGGTCCCAGTCCATCGTTCAAATTGCGGTCCATGAGCCGCGCAATGCGGCGTTCAGATAGATTCCCTAACTCGGCCAGCAGTATCTTCATATAGTCCGTGCGGAGGCCAACCGGGTCCCCGTGAAAATTGCCGCCGGAAAGGGACTCGTTGTCGTTCACGAAGATCAGCGGATTATCAGTCACTGAGTTGATTTCGATCTCAAGGCCATCGCGCACATGGCGCAAGCCATCCCGGATGGCTCCGGTGATTTGAGGCGCACAGCGCAGGCTGTACGCATCTTGAATCCGCGCTGCGTCCGCATTTAGAGACGTGCTGCCGTCGAGCAGCGCCCGCACGTTGCGCGCAGCAATTGCATGGCCCGCATAGCGGCGGAGTGCGGCGATTCGCTCGTCGAACGCGGCGCCGGCACCGCGCACGGCATCGAGGTGCATCACGAGAGCAATGTCATGCAGCTTCAGTAGCCGCTCTGCCTGTAACAGAGTCAGGCCTGACAAGGCGCACATGAATTGTACGCCATTGTTCAGCGCCAGTCCTTCCTTCGCCTCGAGTACCACTCGATCAAGCCCGGCGCGGCGCATGGCCTCTTCTCCACTCAGATGTTCACCGTTCAGCACCGCATGTCCGCTCGAATCAGAAAAACCGCTCGGAGATTGAATCATGGCGAGCGCTAAATGCGACAGCGGTGAAAGATCACCCGACGCGCCAAGTGATCCTTGTGACGGAACTACAGGTGTCACGCCGCGATTCAGCATTTCAAGTAAGGACTCGATGACCAGCGGACGAACACCAGAATTGCCGTTCGCCAGCGAGTTCGCCCGTAACAGCATCGCGGCACGAACGATTTCGGGGCCAAACGGCGCGCCGGTACCGCAGCAATGCGAGATAATCAAGTTGTACGAAACCTGCCGTGCTTCCTGAATGCCAAACCGTGTGCTTTTCAGACTACCGAAGCCGGTGTTTATGCCGTAAACAGCAGGAGCGGCGTCACCGCGCCGCTCCAGACTTGCTATCCACTCTCTTGACGCTTCGACTTGTGCGCGGGCCGATTCGCTAAATGTTGCGCGCGCACCTTGCGCGACCTGTTCCACCTGCTCAAGCATCAGTGAATGGCCATCAACCGAAATATCCAAAGGTGCTACCTCGCCACGCGCTTCTTGCTCACCATGATCGGCTGCCAACCCTGCTCAGTTCGAACAACGTTGGTCGTAGCGGCCATGCCCGCTGGTTCAACCGCAGGTAAGGTCTCCACTTGCGGATGCACAATCACCCCCAAGGGCGGAATCTTGCGTGGAATGGCGCCGCCGGTGAGCGGAACACGCTCGTTCAATTGCGCTTGGCGTCGTTGGCGAGCGGTCGCGCGTTCGCGGGCTCCAACGGGATCAATCCCGTGCGCCTGACGGAGTTTATCAAGCTTGGCGCTGATCGCTTTGCGCGTTACGCCAAACCTGTCGGCCAGTTCCGCCATCGGAACTTTGCCGTAATTTTCAAGAAGATACTTCTCTTCAGAAGGGGTCCACTTCTTAGCCATAGATGCTGATCCTGTTATGTGAAATAGTCAATAACGAAAGGCGTCTGCCGTGAAACGTGAGCGCGATCACCGCATCAACAACATGCGGCGCGTCTGTACCGAACTAAGGGCCGACAGCCTGCAGAAGTAGATGCCACTCGGGACGCTGATGCCCGCGCTGTTGCGGCCGTTCCAATGCACTGAATGCAGCCCTGATTCAAAATATCCCTGTGCAAGAGTTGCGACATTGCGGCCCAGGACGTCGAACACTTCGAGCGTTAAATTGGAGCGATTCGGCAACGTGAATTCGATAGTCGTCTCCGGATTGAACGGGTTCGGATAGTTCTGCATCAGGCTAATCTCGGTCGGAAGCTCCAGAGGCTCCGGGGCGCTTGCGATGATTGTGGGCGGAGCGGTAGAGAGACGAATAGCCCTGCCGTTCGCGAGCGGAGCAGATGTCGGAGCGGCGGTTTCATCGAAATAGTACGTCGCCCCAGCATTCTCTTCCATGTTCTCGTATCCGATGGTCGCGCCGCTAGCCGCACTCTGGTGGAAGGTCAAATCCTGATACATGAACAGCCACTCGGCATCACCGGTCGGCGTGGGATGCGTGGCCGGATTCAACAGGTGAACTTGGAACGTATTGGGCCGCGTACCGGTTCCCCAATCCGTGATTTCGTGCCATTCGACAACAAACCGATCACCGATGGCATCGTAGTAGTAGCTGATGTCGCCTTCTTCGCCGAAGAAATCCCACAGGTTGTTCCAAAGTATTCCGATCATGCCGTTGACGAAATCTACGGACTGCGGAAGTGCCTGATTGGCGTAGCTTGTGGCGGTCGTGTTTCCCGGCGCGACCCAGCCGTCGGTTGAGACGGAGAGGTCGGTGTATGATGTTCCGAAATACGAGTAGCTGAATGGCACCAAGACCGGAATCGTCTGATCGCTCTGGCTAAAGGGCATTATGGCGCCGGGGCCACCAAGAGCGGGAGAAATCTCGAACCAGTCGTACACCGGAGCCCGATCATAGGACATGTCGGTATCATCGTACAAATAGTAAAGACCATCCGACCCGGTCTGCGGATCTCCTGGTCCGACTGAACCCACGGTGAATTCGAAAGTCAAGGTTCTTGAAAACGTGTACGTACTCATCGTTGCGGTGATTTCAGCATTCAAGTCGACTTCCGCTCCGGAGGGAGCATTCCACGCGCCGGCGATACGAACGGCGTCAATTGGTAACGCGTAAGACGAATTTGGCGCGAGCGCCGGAATATCTGCCGCGCCATCGACAATCACGAGGTAGGGGCTGGGTGTGCTAAATGTCAGTGTGCTTGCCGGGAGTGGTTCGTTACCTGTGTTCCAGAACACCACTGATATGCCTGCTTCTTCATAGCGTTCGAGCAAACCATTGTTACCGTCGGCGATTGCAAAACCTGAGGTGGCGATGTCGGGAACGAAGACCGTGAGAAACATTGATTCGGTGCGCGGCTCAACTTGGTCGGCGTCATAGATAATCGACAACACAATGTTTGCGGCATCGTGGAAAGCGGGACCAATTGTCACCGAAAAAGCGGGGGAACTTGCTGCCGTGCCGTTGGACGGAACCGTGCCGTACTGTGCCGCAGAGGAATTAACCGTCACATGATCCTGCACTGTGCCGATATCACCAGTCGCCAAGTTCGCCGGCTCCGAACCGATATTTCTGACGGTATCAATAATCGAAATGGTCTCGCCCGGCTCGATGCGGCCATTGGCGTTGCCTGCCGCATCAGAGAAACTTACGCCCTGATGTGTCAAGTACGGACCCGCAGGCGATACTTCGATCGGCCACTGCTGTGTCAGTACGTTTTGTCCCGACACGGTGGCTGTCACGATTTCTCCGAATGGGAAGTCTGCATTTACCCACCACTGCCCGGGCGCAGTTGGAATCCAACCCGAATGAACGGTTCCACTTAGAGTGCTGAAGGACACCATCATGCTGTCGGCCCCTGCTTGCGGCCCGGCTGTAACTGTAATCGGTATCGCCACCGGACCAGCCGGAATCGCCGGGGGGACCGTGATGGCCATCCGCACTGGAGTCTGTGTGTAGACTTTTAGCGCAGGATCGCTGAGGACGAGATATTGCCGCATCATCACCCGGCAGATTTCCTGCACGCCGCCCTCGTCGACGAAATCGTTGAAAACCGCCCAGGTATACATTTTAGCAGCGGCAAGAGCAGGCATGAGATTGCCAATATCGTAATCCAGAAAGGCGCGATAAAGACAGGTGTCCAGACAGTCGTTATAGATTGTATGGGTGTTCCAGCACGGACCGATGAATCCGGCAGCACCCTTTGGATTGGTGGCCGTGCCATGCGCCATCCACGCTTCCCCGAAACACTGGCCGTCCGGTGCGTCGAATTTCCCTACGCCGCAGCCGATACCGGTTACTATGGGAAGCAATCCGGAATTGTCAATTTGCGGGACATTCCAGTAATAGAAACCGATTCCGGCCCAGCCTTGCTCCCAGCCGGAGCCGCGATAATTCACGAACGTCAGGCCTTCCGAGAGCAAATTAATCAGAGCTTGCGGACCTGGGCTGGATTCGCCCCACAGCGTGTCAACCTCGTCGAAACCGGATGATAACATCATCTGGCGGGCCCGCTGTTTGGTCATCTTTTGCGAGACTTCGGTGAAGTCGGCAGCGACAACAGCATGCTCGAAACGGGCAGAATCAGCGATGAACGGAGTGCGTTCGTGGATCAGAGTCCGCGTCATGATACTGCGCGCTTCATTGACGCTATTGACTACCCAACGTCCGAGAAAGACATCGGGGAAAACGTCCGCCCCTTCCAGCTCCGTGTAGTGCCCTTCGTTAGTAAACCAACCGGGGTATGTAGCGTCGCTGAATCGCGTGAACGGATCGTCGGTGTACTGGTCATGAACGGGAATCACGTTTTCGTCGCCGATGAGGAGAACGTGGTCGATGCGCGGCGACGCGGTGCTCATTACTTCGATAATACGATTGCGAAGTGCGTTGCCCGAGGCGTCGTCATCGATTTCTTCAACCGGGATCACGGAGATTTCGTAGCCCAGTTGCTTTTTCCAGAGAATGTAGTCAGCCAAAGGCTCGGTATACAACTCCGGGATGAATGCGAGAATATGTGAGGGTTCACTGACGTCAATGTTCGGAATGCTCGTCCAATTCGCGACCAGCGACTTGAACACTTGGCGTGCGGACTCAGAGAACGCGGAGCGATTCGTGGTCAGCGGATTCACACCAGTCGTCTGATCGAAGTCAATGCGAATCGTAACTTCGGACATCACCGTGCAAGAGGTCTGGCCGTTGGTGTAGGCAAAAGGTCTGATAGTCACAGGCAGCAAGCGAACTCCGGCAAAGATCCCGATGCCTCCGAGTTCCACCTGCGGGGCACCATTCTCCGGAATCGTCCGGGCCACAGCCGGGCGAGCGATCGTTTGCAGGTTCTCGACCGTGACTGAGGGGCTCCCAGTGTTCGGTACCTGGAGGTAGAAGGTGAACCGAGGCATCAAGTGGCCATTTTGGTTCATGTCGCCCCAGGTGCCGGCCTGCTTCTGGAACAAGTCGACTGTGCCCGTCGGTTGAAGCCGGGACATATCCAGCGTGAACCGAATCTGCTCGTCAGATTGTTCAATTAGCGCAAAATCGGGAGAAAACTCAGCATTTCCGTAAAACCCGAACGGTGCGGGCTGGGCATGAAGTACGTTGCTTCCGAGAGCCAAGGCAAGCAGAGCGTGGATTAGAAGCTTCAGTCTCATTTGACACCTTGTGTTATTGACCCGCAACTGTAGTAACTATGTTCGATCCGCTCCTTCGACTGCTGAGAACGGTCCAACAGCGACCTTAGTCGACTTGACTTGGCTGCCAAGAAGTCCGTATTTTGCAAAGGCTTGCTACAGCAGAGTTGGCCAGTTTGCTGCCACACTTAGCTTTCCGCTGTTACCTTCGCTAATTCATGAAGATAGCGGTTTGAGGAGGCTTAGTCAAGCGTGCGTGGCGATTCTCACAAGAATCAGGCTGGTGCGGCTTTTGCCATTGTATGGCAGGAGATGGCCTCTCGAGGTCATCAGCCCAAGACCAACCGAGCGACCGCTGTTTATTAATCACTTAGTCAGTGATTGGACGCAACGTGTGGGCAGGCCCGGCAATATTTTCGGGCGGGGCTGGCAAAGAGATGACAACTATACTTTTTGATCGAAGGGATGTTCCAATGAAGTATGTTCTTACCCTGTTGGTCACTGCGCTGCTTTTTTCCGGCGTCAGTTTCGGTCAGCAAAACCGGTCCCAGATTAGCCCTGACTTGGTCGAGCTGTGGGATGTGTACCAGCAGATTGAAGACCTGAAGGCTAACAATCAGGATGTTCCAGAAGAGCTATATAATCGCTACTACGAGCTCGATCGCCGTCTGCACCCGGAGGCCTATCCACGGTTGGAAGGGAATCCGCTGGACGAGTTATCCGATGTCTGCCCGGGCATTCTGGTGACTGGTCCGGATTCGGGAGTCGTGTGGACGTACTCGACCAGCGGCCAGACGACCAACAAGGCAAATGATTGTTCGTACTATATTGCCGACCCGGGCCGCCGCTGCCGCTATGGCCGCGACGTATTCTTGCGGCTCGAGGTTCTATATCGCGATAGCATTACGATATCGACGCGCGGCCCGGGTTTTGATACATATCTTTGCCTGTGGACGGGCGGCTGCTGTGCTGACCCGAATGCGGTACCCTATGTGTCAAATGACAACAATCCTGAACTGTGCGGGATTCCGCTTACCCAGCAAGCGGGAATTGCCCAGTGCTTTGATCCGGGAGTGTACTACATTTGTCTCGACGGCGCGACCACGGCTGCGCAGGGCGCCTACCGGCTGACGATCTCATTCTACGGCAATTCGTGCATCTATCCGAACAACGAGCCGGAGTGTCCAGCGAACTTTGAAGAGCATACGGAAGACCAGCCCGAAGGCTGTGACATGTATTCGACGTCGATTACCTGCGGCATGGGGTATTGCGGTCAGATCGACCAAGCGGGCGATCTTGATGTGTATGCGCTAAATGTCATGAATTGCCCGCGCGAGGTGACGATTTCCGTGTACGCCGATGATACCCCGGGTCGCACCGGATTTGAAGGCGGTTTGAATTCGTTTCTGCGCATTTGGCCAGTCACATGTGAAGCTCCGCTCGCGACCAATAACGACTTCAACGGCGCAGATAGCGACCCGTACGGGACGGACAGCCAATTAACGGTGACACTGGACCCGGGAACGTACTTCTTTGAAGTGACAGGTGCCGAAGCGACCAGCGGACCGTACGAATTCTATGTCAGCTGCACCAGTTGTGAACAGTAATAGTTCACGCTTAAGCAGCTTCTGAGGAAAAGTAAGAGAAAGACCCCGCGACGCGGGGTCTTTCCACAAGCGGTGTTCAGGGCCGAATTAGGCGTCAACGTGGCAGGGAAGAATCGTCTGCAGATACTCCATCCTAACGAAGAAGGTCTTGAGGAATTCCACGATACGCTTGGGATCCCGAAGCGCAGACATGTCGCCTCGCAGATTAGTGAACTCTTCGGCGCCAGTGGAAAAGCGGTCTACGATAAACTGAATGAGGTCTTTGCGGCCCGGGTAGTACCCCAATTCGTAATCGGATTCGCCAATATTCGCGGCTTTGGCCGCGAGGCCGATGGCAATGTCAATGCCGCCAAGCGTGTCGACAAGACCACGTTCGAGAGCCTGATTGCCTGTCCAAATGTGTCCTTCGGCGACAGTATCGAGCGCAGTCATGGACAGGCCGCGCCCGGCAACGACATCTTCGCGGAATTCAAGGTAGACGGAATCCATCAGCGCTCGCAGGACCCGTTCCTGCTCGGTGTTCATTGTCTGGTCGATGCGGAAGAAATTCGCCCAGCGACCGATAGAGATCGTTTCTTCGTGCGCACCAATCTTCTCGTAGAGTTTCTCTGCGGAAGGAAACATCGAGACGACACCAATCGATCCAGTCACGGTGTTCGGCTCGGCGACGATCTCGTTAGCGGAGGCAGAAATGTAATAGCCACCGGAAGCCGCGACGCGGCCCATCGAGACAATCACAGGTTTCTTTTCCTGGAGCCGCTTTACCGCATCGAGAATCTGCTTTGACGCGACGGCCGATCCGCCCGGCGAGTTGACGCGCAAGACAACCGCTTTAACGTGGTCATCCTTGCGCAGGTCTTCGAGCTGTTTGGTCAGAGCCGGAGCGGTTATTCCGTCATCAGACCAGCCGTCGACTTCGCCGGAGAATGAAATCTCTCCTTGCGCGTACAGAACGGCGATTTCATTTGGTCTCACTTTGAGGTCTGCGCGTTGCTCTGCACGCACAAGTTCGCGGGCGTTGACTGACTCAAACTCCTCATTGCCGCCTTTTAGCCGGTCGCAGAGCACCCGCCAGTCTACAAGCGCGTCGACGTAGCCGCGGGCAATACACGTTGGTCCGTTGATGAGCAACTGATCACCGTGTCGGGTTTCCTGATCCAGAATATCAAAGCTCATGTTGCGGCGCGACGCGGCCGTTTCACGAAGATAAGTATCGTAGACATCTGCGTAGAGGCCTGTGATGCTCTCGCGCAATTCGGCCGACATACTGTCTCTGCCAAACTCCTCGAACGCGCCTTTGTATCGACCAGCGTGAATCACGTGAAACTGAATACCCAAGTGCTCGAATGTGCGCTTAAGGTACGTCGAGCTGAACGCCATGCCGCCGAAATTCAGGCCGCCCAAACGACCCGGCATCATGAAAATACTATCGGCAGCGCTCGCGAGGTAGTAGTCGCGGTCGGTAGCGAGGTCTAAATAGGCGTAAACTGGCTTCTTAGACGCCTTGAATTCAAGAAGCGCATTGCGGAGCTCCTGGAGCGTGGCGAATCCCGCAGCACCTTGCGGCCTGAGCATAATACCCGTGATCTTCTCGTTGTTTGCGGCAGCCTTGACCGCAAGCAGCTGGTCGTGCAAAGACGGTCCATCCTCGTCGCCAAACAGCGACAAATCCGGGTTCACGTCGTAGTCAGGGACAACGCCGGACAGATCAAGGACCAGCCATGATTGCTCCTTGATTACGTTGCCGACTCCGGACAAATCCGAGCTAAACGCTGAGTTCATCGCCTGGGAAATACCCCAGCCAATGAGCATAGCACTCAGTGCGAATCCTGCCGCCATGATTCCGAGAATCCAACAACATGCCTTATTTGAGGACATTGCAAGTACTCCTTAGTTCATGAACCGCCAGCAGAGGACTTGAATTGGCGGTCAAACTTCTTAATTTACGATATTCAGTTTATTCGCGCACCGGGCTACCGGTGTCGCACGGCCAGTCAGAGGCATACTCTTTGGCCACGTTTTCTTGTAAGTGCAATAGGAGATTGAGCTTGAATTTGGATCGCACACTTATGGCCGGGATGTTTGGAGGCCTCGCTGTCCTCTACACGGCCATTGTGTTCGCGTTTTTTGACACGACTGATCCGAGTAGCCAACTGTACTACCTCGCGGCAATCGGAGTCCCGTTGGCTGTTGGCTTCTTCGTTGCGCCTCGTCTTTCGTTATACATCCTCGGCGTTTGCGTGTACAGCCTGGACTGGCTCTCGAGTTCTGGCAGCTGCTGCCGCGCGAAGCGACATGGCTGATTGATATCTTCCTGATCTTGTTCGCAGTACGCTATGGAGTCACATTTTTCACCGCAAAACGCAAATTTTTCGCGGGCGAGAAGCTGATTCTGTTAGCGCTGGCTTTCGTCATCTTGTCCAGCCTGATTAACGGTCAGGGCGGCTCCATCACCGTGCTCGGGCTGCGCGTATCGTTCAGGTATCTCTTCTTGTTTCTGGCTGCGGCCGGAATGCACACGGACGTGACTCACGTCAACAAATTCGTCAGATTTCTGTTTATCATCGGACTCGTCCAGACACCGGTGATCCTGTGGCAGTGGCGATTCACGAACTGGGGCACAGAAGACAACCTCAGCGGCACCTTCGGATTGAATCAGACCGCAGCGGTCGCACTGTTCATGCTCGTTCTCTACTGCTACATGATCGCGCGGATGGTTGAAGAGCGGCGCATCCGATCAGCATATTTGCTCGTGATGCTGTTTATGCTGCCGGCTCCGATACTTGGGGAAGCGAAAATATTCTTCTTGATTCTGCCGCTCTTTCTGGCGTATATGGCGCGCGCTGATTTCATTCGTAAACCTGCTATGGCGATGCTGCTGAGTCTGCTCGGTCTTGTCATGGTCTTCGTTGCCGATTACATTATCGTGCAGACGGGGTTTTGGCGCGAAGGCCGCAACCCCTTAACGTATGTCCAGCGGCTGCCGGAGATTTTTCAGAAGGAGTCGGAGGTCGATCAGACGGGCCGCATTGAACGCACGTATCGTTTCATCAGCGCCGTCAAGCTGGCCGCGGCATCGCCTCGGGAGTTCATCTTCGGTAACGGTCCGGGTTCAATCACACTATCATTCGTATCCGCGAACAGGACGAAAAAGCGGAGTACTTTGCATCCTACGGCTTGACGTCCAGTGCGGCAACGATTCCATGGATGCTGATTGAGTTCGGATATGTCGGCACAATCATTTTCATGCTTGTTATCTGGTACGTATACCGTCGAGGCCGGTATCTGCGAAAATCCGATGACGCGACGATTCGGACATACGGGAGAATGCTGGAAGGGATGACCTTCCTATACGTCGCGTGGCTGTTCTATCAGAACACGTGGCAGGGTGATCAGATGAACTACATTTACTGGCCGTTGGCCGGAATATTTGTGCGGCTGAGTTTCACGGTCCAAGAGCAAAGTGAACTCGCACAGGCACGGGAACGGGCAAACCTCTTGAAGGCCAACGCGCAGTCCTTGCAGTCCCGCTCACGGGTCCTCAAACCGGCTGTATCTTGAGTTATGAGCGAATTCTTTGATAGATTTGATCGTGCCTTGTCGCAATGGATGGACAAGTGGGGAATGCGGTTTCTACGCTATTCCCTCGGAGTGGTCTTTGTCTGGTTTGGCCTCCTTAAGCCACTCGGCGTCAGCCCAGCGGCGGAACTCGTGGAACGTACCGTTTACTGGTTTCCGCCGGATGTGTTCATTCCAGTGCTCGGCTGGTGGGAAGTCGCGATTGGCGTCTGCATGCTCTGGAGGCCACTCATTCGACTGTCGATCCTCCTGCTTCTCCTGCAAATGCCCGGTACGATGTTGCCGTTAGTTTTACTGCCGGAGGTCTGTTTCACGCATTTCCCTTGGGCTTTGACCCTGGAAGGCCAGTATATTATCAAGAATTTGGCCCTGGTCAGCGCGGCTCTGGTGGTCGGCGGCACAGTCCGGAAGCACGAGGATTCCTCTCATCTTCTCTGAGCGAATAAACAGCTAAAATGTTTAAGAAAAAGCCCTCGCGCACATTGCGAGGGCTTTTTGGTGACCCCAGGAGGATCGAACTCCCATTACGAGAATGAAAATCTCGAGTCCTAACCATTAGACGATGGGGCCAAACAACTTGTCGGCAGCTACTGCTGTTATGGGTGGCTGAGGGGATTTGAACCCCCGACCCTTGGAACCACAATCCAATGCTCTAACCAACTGAGCTACAGCCACCAGGTCCGCCAGAGGTCCCGAAGACCCCGCGAGACGTTAAGAACACAAATGATATGTCTTTGCACAGAAAAAGTCAAGTCCGGCACAGGCCGGACTTGATTCACTAAAATGATTTAATACAATAATTTAGACTGATTTGATTCTCATAATTGTGTGAAAGCTCTCCTCAAACTTGGGTGTGGTCGAGCACTTCCCGGACGGCTGTGAGCAATTCGGAGGGCCGATAGGGCTTCTGAATAAATGCCACGGAGCCGAAACTAATCGTCTTCCTCTCGCTTGCCGGGTCAGGCAGACCGCTCGATAGAATGATTGGTATATCGGGCCGGTCAGAGAGGATCGCAGCTACCGCTTCTTCCCCGCTTAGCTTGGGAAGACAGAGGTCCATGATGACGAGATCGATTTGCGATGAATTCTCAGTGAAGAGCTGAATAGCCTCAACTCCATCTCCGGCAGTTAGCACAGTGTAGCCAGCATGTTCAAGCACTTCCCGACCGAGTTCGACGATTACGGACTCATCATCGACGAGCAGCACGGTTTCCGATCCGCCACGCGCCAAGGCAGGCACGGCAGCTGGCGCGGAGGGCGCGATTATCGACTCGTTCTTTGCTCGCGGGAGATAAACCGTGAAGGTCGTTCCACGGCCCGGCTCGGATTGAACGTCGATGTGTCCGGCCATTGAACTCACAAATTCAACCACGATAGCGAGGCCGAGTCCCGTGCCACGATGCTCGGTCTTTGTTGTGAAGAAGGCATCGAAAATGCGGGCTCGAATCTGCGGGGTCATGCCAGCGCCATTGTCACTGACCGAAATGGCCACAAAGTCCCCGACCACATGACGCCCGTCACTGCTCGTGTACGCGCGCTGCGGGGCATTTGCGGTGCGCAGCAGAATCTCGGACTCCTCTAACGAGTCGCGTTGTCCGCTGTGCTTCTCTTGAATTGCATCGGCGGCGTTGACGCCGAGATTCCTCAGAATCTGTTCGATCTGATTGGAATCTGCGTTGACCGGCCAGACGTTCGGACCATATTCCGACCTGATTTGAATGCGGCGTTCGATCGTGCGCGAAAGCATGCGCGTAACTGATTCACATGCGGCATTGGGATCAATGACTCTCTGCTCGGACGATGACTTTCGGCTATAGTTCAAGAGCTGTTTCACCAGTGCCGATGCTCGTTCGGCGGCCTTGGCAGCATCGCGCACACAGCCTCTGCCCTGCTCCGCCGTTGCCTGCCCGTGCTCGAGTAATTCAAGATTCCCGATGATACCAGTCAGCAGATTATTGGAAATCATGGGCGATGCCCCCCGCCAGTCGTCCAACCGACTCCAACCGTTGGGCGTGGCGCAGTTTATTCTGCAGGTCCCGCACTTCGGTCAAGTCTGAGAGTTCGACCAGGAATCGGTTCGATGCCAAGCGCGTTACCGACCACTTCCATGCCCTGGATTCACTTTGCGTTTCTTCGACAAGTGTGCTATCCTTGTCGCTCAGCGACAGCACCCGCTCCCAAAAGTGCGGTTCAATGAGCTCGCGGATGGACTTCGTTTTGTTGCGCTCATGCAGATCGACCGCGCCGCCACTTTTCCAGCTTTCCTTGCCGCTCGCGTCCACTATCCATACGCAGGCGCCGAGCGGATCGATCAGCGGAAGCGCGAGTTTGTCGCTCGGAACTGATGCAGCATGAGGCAAACGCAGATCATTGAGCGGCAAACCGTAGATGTGAATGGGACCGTAACTGGATTGAATGTAAGTCCAGTGCACCGACACACCGTGCGCCGTTGTGGTTCGTTTCGCCGAAGTCGCGCCATTCTGCAACAGTTCTAAGATGATTGCGGCATGGTCATCGGGAAGAAATGACAGAACGTCGCCCTTGGGGTCGGAGGCGATTAGCTGCTCGGCAGCCGCATTCATGTATTGGATTCTGCCGTCCCTCGCGCTGGAAAGTACCGGGAACGGGTTTTCTGTCGGCAGTTGCTTCAGCAGCCGCTGTTCCTGCTCCCAGAGCTTTGTGCTGGTGATGTCGAGACCATAGCCGATCACGTGATCGACATTTCCAGCCGCATCTGCCACCGGACTCAACACACGGAGGAAGTAACGTTCGCGGTCGGCGGAATCGCGCATCACCTCTTCAAACGTGACCATCTTCGCTGTACTGACGGCCTCGGATATGGCGCTCATTCGCTTGCGGCCAAACTCTTCTGGCATCCCACGGCGCACGCAGTATTCGCCGTCGTTTCGGCCAATAAGCCACTCAGCCGACCATTGATCGTCAGAGCTCGCCGTATTCGCATAGCGATAGTTTCCAGACCGGTCATATACAGACCTGGGCAGGCAGATTGTCCAGCAGGCTCTCGAAGAAGTGTTTAAGGTCTGCCATCTCCTCTTCGGCCCGATAGCGGTCGATTGCCTGCGCGAGATAGTTGGCCACAATCTGCATTGGCACCAATGACAGCGAAATGCCGGGCTGGAGTTTGGAGTCACCCAACCAAACCACGCCGATAACTTGATTGCGCACTCTAAGCGGAACACAGAGGATGCTCTGCAGTCCGAGACGGCGCAGGTCAGCGTGAGCATAGTCCGGTCGACGACTCACCTGAGTATCAATTACGGGTTTCACCGGTACGCGCGACCGTCCCTGTAACGGACATGGATACTGGGGAGCGGAAGCCGGGTAACAGGCCAGTGCCCTCTTCACCTGCCAGCACCATTTCGTCCGAGGCGGAATCATAGATTTCGATTGCTGCGCAACCTACATTGAAGCGCGACACGAGTATCTTCGGCAACTGAGAATAGACGAGATCGAGAGTGCGCGAGGACAAGAATAGCTGCGAAGCGATTGCCGAGGTCTCTTTGTCGTGCGCGGCGCGGCGGCGCTCCGTCAAGTCCCGCACGATAGCCATAATCATGGGGCGCCCGTTTACGTCGATCGCGGCCAAAGACACTTCGCAATTCAGCTCAGTGCCGTCCTTACGCATGTGGGTCCATTCGAAGTTCTGCGGCGAACCGCCGCGAGCTCGATTGATGTACTCCGCCGCGAGTTTGTCGCTACGCTGGCCGTCCGGCTGAAACTTCGGAGAAAACTCGGCGGGTGAATGGCCGACGATGTCATCTTCATCACAGCCAAACAGCTTGAGCGAAGCCCGATTGCATTCGCGGAAGAGGTCGTCCATCAAGAAGAAACTGTCTGCCGAACGGTCGAAAATTGTACGATAACGTTCTTCGCTGACACGAAGTTGCGCTTCAATTTCGACCTGCCGGTTCAGGAGGCGGACCGTCTCGATTTTACGCGCGGCGAGGTCAGCAAAAATCTCAAGATACCTGAAGACCTCTTGAGTCGGGCGTTTGCCGTTTGTCGGGTCGTCGCAGTTGATGGTCCCAGGATCTGGCCCGTACTCGAATACATCGGCACATAGACCAAATCCATTGGATTCCAATCGTCGCCCGGCATGACTTCGCGTCGCCCCGAACGACATATTGCGACTTGATGAACTCGTGAAGGCGTTCCGCATGGACGAAGTAGGATTTGCTCACCTTGAACTCGTCAAAATCCGGAGAGAACATCCGCGCCCGCTCCTCGGCCGGACGACGATTGCGCTCCAACTCAGAGATGTCTTCGTCGCAGACGCCGAAGAAGGCGGACTCGGAGATTTCGAACTCATCGAACAGGTAAACGACGGCGGATGCCCAGCCTGCTGCGCCAACTGCGTCGGCGACGGTCTGCAGAATCACGTGCGTCGCGCGAGCTTCCTCGATCGCAACGGCGGCTTTTAGGAGCCGCGCGAGTTTGTCGCGGCTCTCTTCAAGCTGTTGGGCGTATTCATCGAGAACGTTGAGCGAATCAAACCGCTCCTGCTCCTCGCTGAGGCGCTGAACTTCGAGGTCTTCAAGTACTCCAAGGCGTTCTCTAAGTCCTTCCAGCTCGGCAAGTAACGCCTCATTGGCACGTCCCATAGATTTATCATAGGGAAGCGGCGGAGTGCCGGAATGTGTCTGGTTGTCTGGATTGTGGGCGGTTTTGTCACGCGGAACTCTGATCCCCAGTTTTGCACTGCCGAATGGACAGGCGTGTCGGAATTCCTGATGCAAATCCGGTTCCGGTTCCCGTGCGGGTCGATAGTCGTGAAAAGTAAGAGGAACGGCTCTAAATTGTTATCAATTGGCCTTAATAATCAGCCATTGCGGCGGCCACAGCCTTGCAGCTTATGCCAGTGTGCAAAAAACTTCTGACAACCCTTGCGTTGCCCCGGCGCTTGGACTATATTAAGTATGTGCGAAAGTGCTTCTGACTATTTGCGTTACTCTATTGTTTTCTATGCTTTAGGAGTTTGGAATGACTTTTCGGCGATACGTTTTGTTTACGTGCTTGGCGCTCAGCAGCCTTCTATTAAGATCTGTGGCGTCCGAGGCTGTGCGTCCCAATTCTACTCCCCTGCCGGCATTTCCCAGTCGGCTTGCCGGTCCGCAAGCGGTCACTCCGGCTGAGGTCAGGGTGCTGCAATCTAATCCCGAGCTCGTTCGAGTTTCTTTCGGTTTGCCGGAAGTGCTGACCGAAGAGGTTACTTTGGGAAACGAGCAGTTCACCGCTATTCGACTTAGCGGCGAAAGCGTCGACGAACGCCCCGGCGCGCCCGAATTGCCATGTGTGGTCAGGTTAATAATGATCGACAATACGGGTAATGTCGCGTTGCACGTGGAGCAGAGCAGTTATACAACGACGGTGCTGCCGCACCGCCCTGCGCCCTATGTATCGCTCGACCAAGCGACCGGCTCGCTCGACGATCAAGAGATGCTCGCCCCGGAATACTATCATAACGACTCGTGGTATCCGCCCGCCATAGCTATGATCTCCGAACCGGCGACACTGCGCGATGTGCGCTTTGTTCTGGTAACGGTTTATCCTGTACAGGTCAATACCGTAACGGGCGAAACCAGGGTTTACGACCAAATCGATGTCGCTGTCGAAAACACGGGCGGTCAAGGAGTGAACGAGATCGCGATTACCCCTCCGTTCATTTCGCCGGGATTTAAGGAGCTGTATCGGACGTTGCCGAACTTTGGGGGAAGCGCGTTGGATGAGCTTCCCGTTTTGCCGGGCAGACACCTTTACATATGTGATCCGAATGCGCTTGTGTTAACCCCGATCGAAGAATTGGCTACATGGCGTCGCCAGCGCGGGATTGACGCGTATGTGCGCACTACTACGCAAACGGGAGTCACGGCGGCCAGTATTCGCAACTACATTGTAAACGAGTATGCGGCAAGCAACAATACGCTTGAGTATGTGACCATCGTGGGTGATCCGAATGCCGGGGCGCCGTACACGGTTGTTACCGGCGCGTCAAACACGTTGGACAACTACTTTGCGACGATGGGGGGCGGTAATCCCGATCCCGTGCCTGACCTTGCTGTGGGCCGATTACCGGTCACGTCGAGCACGGAGATTCAGCAGATGGTCAATGCGATCATCAGCTACGAATCGGATCCCGACATGGTTAATCAAGGCTGGTATGACCGGGCATGGTGCGCCGCGCACACGAGCAGCGTGCCGTCGAATCCGGCAACCAAGCAGTACATGCGTCAAATTATGCTTCAGCACGGTCTCGGCACCGTCGACTTTGACGTCTTCTCCGGCGGCATGGTTCAGACCACGCTCGAGAATCGACTCGGTGCCGGCGTGTGCGTGTTCAACGACCGCATGTCATGGATCGGGGAGTTCAGTCCGACGATGGTTTCATCGGTTGACGTTGGCGAGATGTGGCCTTATGTCTGGGTCGTTACCTGCGCAACGGGGACATTCGACGATTCGTTTGGCGACGCCCTCACGGAGGAGTTCCTGCGCACGAACAATGCAATCGGATGCGTAGGTATGTCGGGATCGGGCACGCATTCGCGGTTCAATAACATTCTCGACGGCGGCGGCATGCAAACGTTGTTTGCCTACGACGTGCGGGAAACCGGTCTGGCCGTTATCGGTGCGAAGCTCGAACTGTACCGCAACTACTGGAGTGTTGCTGGAGGAACGCTGCAAGGCAATGTGTCGGACTTTTCGGGTTGGTGCAATTTGCAGGGCGACCCCGGCGTGCCTGTTTACCTGTCTGTGCCACAGGCTCTCTCTGTAAATCACCCAGTATCAGTTCCGCGTGGAACTAACAGCATGGCGATTACATTGACGAGCGGCGGAAGTCCGGTAACAAATGCGTTGGTTGGCCTGACCAAAGGAACCGAGACGTTTTCACGCGGTTATACGGATGCTAATGGCGAAGTCAATTTGAGCGTGAGCCTCCCGACGACGGGCACGCTGGACATCGTCGTGACGGGCAAGGACTTGCTGCCGTTCATGGGAATTGTGAGCGTCATTGATGTTGCTGCTTCGCTTTCCTACAGCAGCGTTAGTATTGACGATGACAATGCAGGCGGTACGGTCGGTGATAACAACGACGTATTGAACCCAGGCGAGACGATCGATCTCAGCCTTGTCCTGCAGAATACCGGGACATCGACGACGGTTTCGGGCATAACGGGTACGTTGAGCACCGATGCTGACGGCATCACGATTGTAAGTGGAGTGCGGGCATATCCCAATATCGCTGTCGGTGCGACGGCAGGCCCGTCGACACCATTTAGGATTTCAGTCGGAGCGACGCAGATTGTCCGCACAGACTTCACACCGCAGGCGGCGAAGTGTCGCATACAGCACGAGCGCGTTTGCGGATGGAAACAATCAACTTGATCCCGGCGATGCGGGTTCGTTTACCGTGACCATTCAAAACGACGGATCGCGCAGTCTGGTCAATGCTAACGCGATTCTTAGGTCGTTGAATACCTATGTGAGTGTCACCGATTCGGTAGGGGCATATGGCAATGTTAACGCTGGAGCGACTGCTGTCAACGCTGGGAATCCGTTTGCGGTAAGCGCACGGGTCGCAACTCCCGGAGGCTACCAAGCCTCGATGCAGTTGGTGATTACCGATAACAACGGCGTGCGGGATTCAACGACATTCTTACATACCGTAGGCACGGCTGCGGCAGCCAGTCCGACCGGACCAGATAATTACGGCTATTTCGCGTACGAGAACACCGACACTCAACCCGCAGGAGCAGCACCAACGTACGAATGGCTTGAGATTGCGCCGGGACTCGGCGGCACGGGTCAATCACTCGGCTTTACGGACGGCGGCGAGAATCAGGACGACATTGCGGTTCTCGCTCTGCCGTTTCCGTTCCAGTTCTACGGCGAAACGTTTGACACGATTACAATCTGCTCAAATGGTTGGATTGCCTTCGGAGTTAGTGAACAGATCGACTTCCGCAACTACCACATGGGTTCGCCACTCGGCCCGCCCAATATGATCGCGGCGTTTTGGGATGATCTGGTTGTCGACAGCATTGCCAATGGCGGCGTCTACGTGAAACACGACGCGGCGAATGGTCGTTATATCGTTGAATGGATCACACGCTGTCTGTGGTCTGCGCACGTGGCAAACGTGCCAGTAGCGCCACAGATATTCCAGGTCATTCTGTTTGATCCGGCGCTGGAAACCTCGCCAACCGGAGACGGTAAGATCCTCGTTCAGTACCAGAACTACACGCTCGAGCAGAATGACCCGTTCTTTGAGACGTTCGACAATGATTATGCAACGGTTGGTATTCAGAACGCGAACCATGCTTCCGGACTCGAGATCTCGCATTGGAACATGGTAACGGCCGGTTCAACCGCGCTATCTGACGGTCGGGCGATTATGTTCACGACCGATACCTCTGGTGTAACCAATCCGCATTTTGCGCTGTTGACACCTAATGGAGGCGAATTCTGGCTGCAAGACTCGACCGTTACAATTGCTTGGTCACCCGGTCTGGTAACTGGCAACGTCAATATCGACATGTCACGTAATGGTGCGGCAGGCCCGTGGGCATCACTCGCTGCTAACAGTGCAAATGACGGACAACTCACCTATGTCGTGACCGGCCCACTGTCAACGACATGCCGAATCCGCATCACTTCGGTCAGCACTCCTGACTCAACAGACTTGAGCGTCGCCGATTTTACTATTGGAGCGGTGCAAATCTCCCTGCTTGAGAACTTCGAAACAGGTGCAACTGGTTGGACGCATTTTGCGTCACCGGGTTGGGTTGATCAGTGGCACATTAGCATTGAGTCCAGCCATAGCCCAACCCACGCATACAAATGCGGCGACACGGGTACAGGTGACCATGCTAATCACATGGACGCGATGCTTGTCGCGCCGGTCGTCAGCAATCTGCCGACCGAAGCGGTACTCGAGTTCTGGCATCAGATTGAGAGCGAAGTGTCATCGGCCGCTCCCGACTCCGCGTACGACGGCGGATGGGTTGAAATTTCGGTTGACGGAGGCGCCTTTGCCACACTTCATCCGGTCGAAGGCTATCCCAAAACGACGAGGTACCAGGCAAGCTCAACGCGACCCTACAACGGTCCTGTGCCGGGGCAGTCGTGTTTCGCCGGGACGATTGACACGTGGACCAAGGAGCAGTTTGACTTGTCCACGTTTGCAGGAAGCAGTGTCCAACTCCGCTGGAGATTCGCTGCCGACTCCGCAAGTGTGAACGAGGGCTGGTATGTGGACGACGTCGCCGTCTACAAGATCAGCACGGCAACTCCGACGTTTGTGCCAACGGGACTGACCGTTTCACTTAGCGGACCTGACATCGTCCTGCGGTGGAATGATGACGACAACTTGAGCTACCGCATCTATAGCAGTACGACGCCGAACCCGCCTTTCCTAACTTGGGTTGCTGACGTGAACACGAATTCGCATACCATTACAAACGGCGCAGTGGACCCGCAGAAGTTCTATTATGTTGTAGGTTGGAACGGTCAATAGCTTTTGACCATGCTGCGTTGATGACGCGAGCCGGCGAAGTTACTTCGCCGGCTCGCTTGCGTTCAAGGTGTGAAGCGTTTTGCGCAGTTTGTAGTCAGTATCTTGCGCAAACGAGGTCATACAGAAGAATGCACACCCTTTACTCAAGAGTGTGCTATATTAGCCTTAATTAACAAATATTTACATGACGTGGTCAATTCGATTAAGCACGACCTCAACCTTGCATTCCGGGCCGATTTGTGCTAAATTATTGTTTCAGTGAAACTATGAAAACAAGTGCGAGAAAGAGTGTTCCGATGTCCACGATTAAGCATCTGATCTGGTCTTCCCTGCTCTGCAGCTGTGGAATTTTAATGACTGTTTCCGGCTATGCGTCGACAGCCGAGTCGGGGTCCAACGCACGGCGCTTGCCCGCGACACCGGCCAATTTCTGGGAGCTTACAGGACCGTTGGCGGTACAACCGATGCCGTTTGATGTTATCAGCGATGACCCAGCGGCTGTGCAAATGCGGTTCTACGACCCGCAGGTACAGTACACGCCAATTGACCTGAACGGCCAGCAATTCACAACTGTGCGGATGCCGAGCGAGGGCTCAACAGTGGTACAAGGTGAACCTGACTTACCGCGTGTCACGAAGCTGATCATGATCAGCCCGACAGGCGACGTGCAGTTAAATGTCACTTCTTCATCGTATACTACGGTTACTAATATTGATGCCGCTCCGAAACAGCCATATGAGGGCGAAGACCTTGCGGAAAATGCACTGGACGATATGGGGTTTGCCTATGACGCATCAATTTATGGGCAGGACGCCTGGTATCCGGAAGAAATTGCCGTGATAACCGCCCCGGCCACGCTGCGAGATGTTCGCTTCGTGAGCGTGGCTGTTACCCCGGTGCAATACAATCCTGTGCGCAGGGAGTTGCGTGTCTTGGACAACATTGAAGTAGAGATCGTCAATACAGGCGGAGTCGGCGAGAATGAAATCGTCGGAGAAACCGCGCCATACATCTCGCCGAGTTTCAAGAAGCTCTATAGGCAATTTGAGAATTTTGCGGGCAGCGCGTTGGATGAACTGCCGGTTCTGCCGGGCAAGTACTTGATCATTTGCGTGAGTGGCAATACAGCTGTGGCCACGGAAGCCCAAAGACTGGTCGCATGGCACCGTCGGAAGGGACTTGATGCGTCTTATGTCACAACAGCAACCTCGGGTGCCACAGCAACGGCAATGCGTGACTACATTTCGAGTCAATACGTGACCTCGGGAAAAACACTCGAATACGTTTGTCTGGTTGGTGACCCGGACTATGCCGTTGGCGTTCCCTCCGGTAGCTCTTTGCAAGGCTATGATAACTTCTTTGGTGTTGTGAGTCCGAGCAACGGACCCAACCCCGATCCGGTTCCTGACATTGCTGTTGGACGCCTACCCGCTAACTCCGAAGAAGCACTAACGGAGATCGTCACAAAGTCAATTAACTACGAGTCGAACCCATACACCGGCGACATGGGGTGGTTTACGCGGGCGCATTGCGCTGCTCACACGGGAGTGTCCAGTCGAATCCTTCAACAAAAGAGTACACGCGTCAGATCATGCTTCAGAATGGCATGTCGGTCGGACCTGTGCAGGTGTTTCCGTCGGGTATCAGCAATACACAAGTGGACGCGATTGTTGACGACTTGATATGCGTATTCAATCACCGCATGTCGTGGGTTGGCGAAATGCCGACTTCTTCACTTTCCACTGCGCCTGAGGTTGGAGGCAGTCTTACAGTCGGCGGTGCTTTGCCGTTTGTCTATGCCTTCACGTGCGGAACGGGTTCATTTGACGATGGCGGTCAGGCCTTGTCAGAGGCGTGGGTTAATCAGGAGGATGAAACGGAAGCGGTGCCACGCGGCGCAATCGGCTGCGTCGGGCTCTACGGACTTGGCACGCATGTGCCGTATAACAACATCGTTGACGCTGGCGCCATGTACGGAATCTTTGCGCTGGACATTCATGAAATGGGTGTTATCAACATCGCTGGCAAACTTGAACTGAATAAGAACTACGCGTCGTCGCAACCCGGAAGCGTTGAAGACTTCTGTTTCTGGTCTAATTTGATGGGCGATCCAGGCGTCGCGATTTGGACAAAAACGCCAAACGCGACCTTGGTGAGCTATCCAGCTACGATTTCGCGCGGGACTAATAACGTTACCGTTACGGTCACAAATCCGCTCGCACAAAATGTGGAAGGCGCGCTTGTTTGCCTGCTTAAGGGCACTGAGACCTTTGCTCGCGGCTATACCGACGCAAAACGGTCAAATAAATCTGCCCGTCGCAACACCGACGACGGGCACAATGCAACTCACCGTTACGAAAGATACACAATTGCCGTTCCTTGCCAACATCACGGTAAACACTACTGCGGCCAACCTCGCGTACTCTTCCGTGGCAATTGACGATGACAATACCGGTGGGACGATTGGCAATAACGACGATATTCTCAATCCTGGCGAAACGATTGATCTGAATGTCGTGCTCACGAACACAGGCACAGCGACCGTGTCCGGCATTAATGCAACTTTGACCAGCGCTTCTACCGGCGTGGCCGTGGTCAATGGGGTCACAACCTACCCGAATATTGCTGCAGGCGGCACTGGCAGCCCGGTCGCACAATTCCGAATTGCCGTGAGTCAGGTCTTCAACGCGGAACCAGTCGCGCTATTCCTGAACTTGGTAACCGCGCAGGGCAACTTCTCTGTCCGGTTGAATTTCACACCAGCGGCCGCGGACATTACCTACACGTCCTTCTCATTTGGCGGACCTGGCGGCAATCTCAACCCGAATGAATCGGGGACGTTCACACCTACGATTACTAACTCCGGAACTCGTTCGCTCATAGGTGCGGATGGTATTCTCCGTTCCTTGGACCCGCGCGTTTCCGTGACGGATTCGGTCGGCCTGTTTGGAAACATCACATCCGGCGCGTCAGGTACGAGCGCTGCGAACACGTTTGCCATTTCGATCAGCAACGCCATGTTCAACGGGCACGTTACGCCGATGCAACTTGTGGTTTATGACGACAATGGATTCCGGGACAGCACGGACTTCAATTTGACGATTGGCTCGTTTTCGCCGACGAGCCCTTCCGGACCTGATGCCTATGGATATTATGCATTCGACAACACGGAAACACAGCCGGTCGGTTGCGCCTCCTTTTATGAGTGGATTGAGATTTCGCCATTCCATGGCGGCCCCGGTACTTCACTAAATATGTCGGACCTTGCGGAAGACGACGACGACACGCAGGTCAGACAATTGCCGTTTGAGTTCACAATGTACGGCCAGTCGTTCGACAGCATCACGATTTGCTCTAACGGCTGGGTTGCCTTTGGCAATTATCCCATGATTGATGACTTCCGGAACTATCGCATGGGCACACCGATTGGCCCGCCGCACATGGTCGCTGCGTATTGGGATGACCTCTATATACAAGGCGCTGATTCGAACGTCTACGTGTACAGCAACACCGCTGATCATTACTACGTCGTGGAGTGGAGAGCACGCACCCAGTATTCTGACGTCAGTGAAGTGTTCCAGATTGTCATCTATGATCCGGCGCACTATCCGTCAGCGACTGGTGATGGAAAGTTCAAAGTGCAATACCACACCGTGAACCTAAGCGCGAATTCAAACAGCAACGACAACGACTATGCCTCGGTCGGTATACAAAACAAGGATCATTCGATTGGTCTTGACTACTACTACTGGAATTCATATAGACTAGGTACGGCATCGCTCGTTGGGGGTCGATCTGTTATGTATACGACCGATCCTACTGGCCAATTGTTAGCCTCGGTCACAGTCAACGCACCGAACGGTGGTGAGTCATTCTATCTTGGCCAAAGCTACAATATCCTGTGGCAGACGACAGCCATCGCCGGTAACGTCGACATTTCGCTAAACCGAAACTACCCGGCCGGGGCATGGGAATCGGTCGCGGCCTCGACCTCAAATGACGGCATCCACCTTTGGCCGGTTTCGGGCACTGCGTCTGCGAACGCGCGGATTCGGATTATCAGCACGTCGCAACCGCAGTACGGCGATACGTCGGATACGAATTTCGCGATTGTCACACCTACTGCAGCGATCTTATCGCCCAACGGTGGCGAACTTCTAACGCCGGGATCGTTCTTCACAATTGAGTGGACATCTACCGGGCTTGGAAATGCATCGGTAGAATTGAACCGCAATTTCCCCAGCGGTGCATGGGAGCTCTTGACAGGATCCGCCGCCAATGGTTTTGCGTGGGAGGTTACGGGACCGCCCACAAGCCATGCGCGCGTGAAGGTGAAAGGTCTCAACTATCCACTGGCGGGCGACACGTCGAATGCCGATTTCTACATCGGTGCAGCACCGAGTTTGTCGCACAAGTTGAAGGCGGATCAAGAGTCCGGACCGGCGACATTTATTGCGACGCTTATCGACGACGACGGACCAGGGAACGTCATCAGGGCCTATTATCGGGCCGTCGGCGGTTCGACCTTCGATTCGGTGACGTTTGCTGTTACGGGAAACTTAAACGAGTGGTCGGCCACGATTCCGCTGTTGCTTGCCAACGATTACGAATACTACGTACAGACCGTTGACTTGCAGGGCCTTTCAGACCGAGTGCCGGACGCCGGGCTTTACACGTTCAATGTCGGGCAGATTTGCGTGCCATGGATTCAATATGATGATGGCACGGCGGAAAACTACAACTGGGTGGACGGACCGGGTTATCGTTGGGCCGTGCGCTTTGATCCGGGCAGCTATCCATTCACCTTGTGCGCCGCGCAGTTTGCCATCAATCCGACGGCGCCAACGGAATACAAAGATGCGGTTAGAGTTGCCGTCCAACTTGCAGACGGGCCAAGCGGAACGCCCGGTACGGTTGTGCTGATCGACACGACTGGGTCGATCAACGCGATCGGAGGTTTGCCGTCGGGAGCAGCGTGGACGAATGTCGTATTCGGCGAGGTGGCGATCACGGGTCCCTTCTACCTTGTCGTCGAGAATACCGAACCGCGTGACTGCCCGGTTGCATTCGGTCTGGACACAAGCTCGCCAAACGGCAATTCGTACTTCTACGACTACTGCGACCTTGCATGGTATCCAGAAAGCGCGGTACACGAAAATGCGCGCCCGGGTGACCGCATGATACGGATCAGCGGTTTCAATCTGGAAGCCCCGATTATCACGATTAAGAGCAGCGGCAACGACGTTGTTCTAAACTGGGCCTCGACAGGCGCACCCTACTACAAGGTGTACTCGTCGACCAATCCGAACGGACCGTTTAGCACATTCGTGGGATCGACTTCGTCGACGTCTTATACGCATGTCGGCATTGTCACAACCGTGCCGAATAACTTCTACATCGTCGTGTCATCGCAAATTCCGTAACCGCGATCATACCGGGTCCCGAAAACAGAGACGGCGCGAACCAAGTGGTTTGCGCCGTTTGCTTATGCGTGAAAAAGGAAACAGTCACTGAATCGTCAGTGACTGTTCGTTGTAGCGGGGGTAGGATTCGAACCTACGACCTTTGGGTTATGAGCCCAACGAGCTACCAGGCTGCTCCACCCCGCAATAAGACTCTTAATATATGGGCTTATGGCGGCTTTGTCAAGCCCGACGCTGCCAGCCTAACGTTGGAGCGTTGTTTCCGGTATTTTAATTAGACAGCTTTCAACTCGACGTGCAGAAGCGCGCAAAATTCTGACGCTAACTCCTTCAATATCAATTTCTTCTCCCGGTCTCCCGATGTGCCCAAGGTATTCCGAGAGGAGGCCGGACAAAGTCGCGTAGTCACCGTCAGGTGGCCTCCAGCTTGTCGCCTCAGCAATATCTGAGAGGTCAGCGAGCGCAGAAACGAGGTACTTCCCGGGAGCCAATCGCTTAATCGCCGCGGTAGAGGATTCCTCACCTTCCCTGAGCGGGCCGACTAATTCACGGAAAAGGTCCTTCAACGTAACTATGCCATCGACACCGCCATGCTCGTCAACCACAATCGCCGCCGACAACCGCTGGGACTTGAATTGTTCAAGCAGCTCAACCAACAATTTCGATTCGGGAACAAACGCGACCGGACGCATGATCTCAATTATTGATGCGCGTCGTATCAGCAGGTCGCGGGAGTGCAGCATGCCGATAACATTGTCTATTGTCTGCTCGTAGATCGGTATCACGCTGTGACGGCTGTCGTCGACAACCTCGATTACCTCCGACATAGTTGCCGTGCTCGGCAGCGCAACCAGCAGCGTGCGAGGAGTCATGATATCGCGTGCGCGGACCTCGCGAGCGTGGAGGTAACGATCGAGGATTGCGGACTCCTTTTCGGTTACCGTGCCTTCCTTGCTCGCGCGGCTAAGCACGACGTCAATTTCACGGCGAAACAGCACTTCATATGCCCGTTCATGCGCTCCGCTGGGTTGGTTCCTCCGCAGAAACTTCTCGATCGGAGCAATGAGCAAGCGAAACGGCAGGAAGAGCCAGTAGAATAGGTACAAGGGGCCGGACAGAAAGCGAGCGATTGGGTTGGCAAAGGCAAGGCCGAGCGTCTTTGGAATCACTTCGCCGACGACGATTACGGCGACTGGAGAAACAACGACAATCCAAAATTCAGGGATGTTGTTCTCTGTGGCCCAAATGACGAGCAAAGACGAATAGGCGACCATCACGACATTCGTTCCAACAAGAGTCGTAAAGAGGAAGCGCTCGGGAACGGATGAGAAGAACTCTGCAATTGCGCTGCCGAATTTGCGCGCTTTCTTCCAACTCCCGACGATGATCGCGTCAAATGTGGTATAAGAGATCTCGAGCGCGGAGAAGTAAGCGCTCAAAAGCAGTGCCAGAATAATCAGAATCAGGAGATCCATGTGTCTCCTACCGCTATCGAAAGCCTGCCGGCCGTCTGCTCGACCAGCGCTGCTTCAAAGGCGTCAACTTGCGAATGGCGGAGCCGAACGTAAAAGAGCGCACCGTCAGCTATTGCTTCGGATTCGAGCGGCGCACCAAACTTGCCGGCGAGGTGATAGATGTGCGATTGCAATTCGAATGGTGAGTTGATCGTCACGGTGATCCCGGTTCGCCGGCGAATCCGCTGCGCCGCGTTCAGTGCGAGGGCAGACATTCCCCGGTACGCTCGGACAAGTCCGCCCGTACCAAGTTTTGTCCCGCCGAACCAACGTGTGACTACGACCGCGCAATCCAGAAGCTCTCTACTCTTCATTTCGTGCAAGATTGGAAGACCTGCAGTACCTTTGGGTTCGCCGGCATCACTTGATCGCTCGAGAGCGTCTGCTTCTGCACGAAGGACCATCGCCCAACAGTGATGCGAAGCGTCATAGTGTTTTTTCTTCAGCGATTCGATGAAATTCTGCAAGACGAACTCGGTCGTGCAAGCAAAGGCGGTCGCAAAGAAACGGGAGCCCAGCACGCGCATTTGGGCTGTGCCGGGCTCCGCAATTGTCCAGAATTCATCCGCAAGCATTCGGCGGTGAGAACTAACCTTTCTTGTGCATCAACGTTGCCTGCGCCGCCGCAAGCCTTGCGATCGGCACGCGGAACGGGCTGCACGACACGTAGTCGAGGCCCGCACCGTCAAAGAAGATCACCGATGACGGTTCACCGCCGTGTTCACCGCAGATACCCACCTTGAGGTTTGGCTTCGTCTGACGTCCGCGCGATGTTCCCATCTCGACCAATTGACCGACGCCGGTCTGATCAAGCGCCTCAAATGGATCAGCCGGCAAAAGCTGCGACTGCACGTAGAAAGGCAGGAAGCGGCCCGAGTCGTCACGTGAGAGGCCCATTGTTGTCTGCGTCAGGTCATTTGTGCCGAAGCTGAAGAACTCCGCCTGCTGGGCAATCTGATCGGCGCACAATGCGGCACGCGGCAGCTCAATCATCGTGCCGACAAGGAACGGAACTGAAACACCGGAGGCTCTGAATACTTCATCAGCAACGCGACGAATCAGATCACCTTGTGACTTCAATTCGCCGGGAACCATGACGAGCGGCACCATTACCTCAGGGTGAACGTCAACGCCCTCCTTCTTCACGTGCACGGCGGCCGCAAAAATTGCCCGCGCCTGCATCTCTGTGATTTCCGGATACAGCACGCCGAGACGGCAGCCACGATGCCCAAGCATCGGATTCATTTCGTGAAGTGCTTCTACCTTGGATTCGACATCAGCCGGACTGACACCAAGCTTCTTGGCCAAATCGGCAACAGCATCTTTCCGTGCGGCAAGAACTCATGCAGCGGCGGATCGAGCAGACGTATCGTCACAGGCAGTCCGTTCATTACCCGGAAAATGCCAATGAAATCTTCACGCTGATAGGGTTCAAGTTTGGCCAGCGCTTTCTTGCGCCCGGCAAGGTCGGGTGCAAGAATCATCTCGCGCACCGCGTCAATGCGATTGCCCTCAAAGAACATGTGCTCTGTGCGGGTGAGTCCAATGCCCTCGGCTCCGAACGCAACGGCATTGCGGCACTGATCTGGTTGGTCGGCGTTCGTGCGTACCTTCATGCGCCGAATCCCATCGGCCCAGCCCATCAATTTCGCATAGAGTTGGTAAGTTGGCGCGTGCTTGGGATCAAGGGTCTTTTCAAGCAAAACCTGGATTACTTCGGAGGGTTTTGTCGGGATATTTCCGGCGTAAATTTCTCCTGTTGAACCATTCAGAGAAATCCAGTCGCCTTCCTTGACGGTGTGCTTGCCGACCGTGAAATAGCCCTTTGTGTAATCAATCTGAATCGACTCGCACCCTGCGACGCACACCTTGCCCATTTGCCGTGCGACCAACGCCGCGTGCGAGGTCATCCCGCCACGTTGAGTCAAAATACCCTGCGCGGCGTCCATACCGCGAATATCCTCAGGGCTCGTCTCGATACGCGCGAGAATTACCTGCTCGCCACGCTTCGCCCACTCTTCCGCATCACTCGCATGGAACACAACACGGCCGGTTGCAGCGCCGGGTCCGGCGTTCAATCCGCGGGTCATCGGCGAAACTGATTTCAACTTCTCGGCGTCGAAGATCGGGCGAAGGAGCTGGTTTAAGGCATTCGGATCCACACGCAGTACAGCATCTTCGGGCTTCAGAAGTCCTTCTTCCACCATTTCGACAGCAATGCGAACGGCGGCCATGCCCGTACGCTTTCCGACGCGGCACTGCAGCATCCAGAGTTTGCGATCTTGAATCGTAAACTCGATGTCATTCATGTCCTTGTAATGCGCCTCAAGTTTGTCCGATATGTCGAGAAGCTGTTTGTAAGCGTCGGGCATCGCTTCCTCGAGGGACGGATACTTGCTTTTGCGATCTGCTTCAGCTATGTCATGGTTCTTCGACCACGTTTGAGACGCGAGCAATGCGACCTGCTGTGGAGTACGCGTGCCAGCCACAACATCCTCGCCCTGAGCATTCACAAGAAACTCACCGTAGAAGACTTTCTCGCCCGACGCCGGATCGCGAGTAAACGCAACACCGGTCGCACAGTCCTCACCGAGATTGCCGAAAACCATAGCCTGCACGTTGACGGCAGTCCCCCAACTTTCGGGAATTTTGTTCAAGCGGCGATAGACGTTTGCGCGCTCGTTCATCCAACTGTTAAAAACCGCGCCAATTGCGCCCCAAAGCTGTTCGTACGGGTCGTCCGGGAAGGCCATCTGCTTGCGATCTTTACTAGCCTGCTTACCCTCGGCAACCAGTTCCTTCAGGTGGTCTGCGGAGAGTTCGGAGTCGTACTTAACACCGGCCTTCTTCTTCTTCGCCTCCAGCATGCCTTCGAACGGATCGTGCTCTTCTTTGGTCTGAGGCTTGAGATCGAGGACCACATCACCATACATGGCAACGAAACGGCGATAAGAATCGTACGCAAAACGGGCGTCTCCGGAGCGCTTGATCAGGCCTTCAATGGTCTTGTCATTCAATCCGAGATTCAGAATCGTATCCATCATGCCGGGCATCGAAGCGCGGGCACCTGAACGAACCGAAACGAGCAGCGGATTCTGCAAATCACCGAATTTCGCGCCCGTGAGCTTCTCGATATGAGATACGCCGTCCGCCACTTGCTTGGCCAATTCCGACGGATAATTACGATCATTCGCATAGTAATGTGTGCAAACTTCTGTCGAGATTGTAAATCCCGGGGGGACGGGCAGACCCATAAGGTTCATTTCGGCAAGGTTCGCACCCTTGCCGCCCAATAGGTTCTTCATGTCGGCGCGGCCGTCTGCCTGACCATTGCCGAAGGTGTAAACGTACTTACTCAATGCTGAAGTCTCCAGAGAAGATAAACAAGAAGGGACGGTAACGCCGTCCCGCGGGATAGTGCTATTTGAGGAGCACGGCTTTGACCGTGCGGGTTTCTGTAGGAGTTGTAAGCTGAATCCAATAGATGCCCGACGACTTATCGGATGCATTCCACGCGCGGGTGTTTGATCCAGGTGATGAGACGAACGACTCTATGAATGCAAGCCGACCTTGCACGTCAAATGCGCGCAACGTGACTGGCTGTGCGGCCGGCGAAACAAACTCTATACTCAGGGTCGGATTGAACGGATTCGGATAAGCCGACACAAGCTCAAATGATTCCGGAAGTACGGGTGCGCTGGCGGTGTTCGATAGTAGGTGATAGGTTACCAGCTTAAGAATCCACCCTTCGGGGTCAATTCGTACGGAATCAAACTGCTGGATATCCGTGGTCAGCCAATCGCCGTTCTGATCCGGTTCCACCCAATACGTGCGCCGGATGATCGCGTCTTCGACATAGCCTTCGACCTCGATCGGCATCGTAAAATAGCCCAGTGTTTGCTGCTGATGAATGGTGAGCTGCGGCGGGCCAATGATGTCGTAAGTCACTTCGTAGCGCGGATATCCGACTCCTTCGAATACCCATTGATCAAAGAACCACTGCAGCGTCGAATCGTAATGCGTTTCGCAAACCGTCTGGAAATCCGCAGTTGTGGCCGTGGAAAAGGCAAATTGCTGACCGTAATCTTGGAGCGCGGTGAAAAAGAGCGAGTCGCCCATGACATAGCGCAACATGTGCATCACACAGGCACCCTTCTCATAGACGATAGTGCCCCAGAAATAGTCAGGGTCGTAGATGGTACCGGTGCCACTGGGGTTGCGAGCTGCCGCCTGCAAGTCGTTCTTCACATACGCTCGGAAATCGGCCTCGCCTCTCACCCACTCCATGCCAAGCGCCTCGCAGTACGACGCGAAGCCCTCGTTCAGCCACAGGTCGCGCCAGTCCCCGCAGGTCACCCAGTCACCCCACCAGTGATGAGACATTTCATGAAACAAGAGCCAATCCCACCCGCGGTTAGCGACCACCGCGCCGGCGTAATGCGTGACACTCGTGGCGTGCTCCATGTCACCGTTGCGGGCCATGTTGTAGCCGAACCGATCAAACACAAAGGGGCCAAAGTTGGCCGCAAAAGAGTTCAATCATTGCGGCACTGGAAGGAAGTGGACTTGCGCCGGATCCCAGCGCGATGGATACACAAAGTTCTCAATGACGGGACCGCCTCGCGTTGCGTCATGATCAGGTAGTCAGAGACCGACACGAAGAGCAAATAGGTTGACACCGGCTGATCAAGTCGATAATGCCAAGTCTGAGTGCTGTCGCCGTTGTCAATGGTCGCAAGACGAACGCCAGGCCCAACGGCCACGCGATCTGAGGGGACGCGCATCCAGAATTCGGAAGTGACTTTGTCATTCGGATCGTTGAAACAAGGGAGCCAGGCGTGATTTGCCGGCGGCTCGGCAAGGTTCAGGCCGTCGCCCAACGTATAACAGATTTCGGGCTGCCAACCGTTTGCTGCGGCGAAGAACATGCCTCCCCAAGGGTCGATTGACGGTGGATGGCCGTGGTAGTAGACTGTCAGTTCTACAGTGTCGCCTACAGCGATGGCTGGGCTCACGTAAATCTGAAGTGAGTCCTGGCCATGGCGCGAGACTGAATCGACCGCGTAAGCACCGGCCGATACAGAGTCGATACTAACAATGGCCCCAAGGCGTAAATCAATACGCTGCATGGGATCCTCGTCGGGAACAAGGTCGAGCTTGGCCCAGCCTGCTATACTCTGACCTGCAAGGTCATATTCAAGCAAAGATGAGATGTGCAGGCAATCGTAGATGTGCAATGAATCATCGAGGACCATGGGGCGGTGACGGCACAACTCATGGCGATTCCGTTGCTCGAAATCGGGGACACCAAATTTGTCATGCAGGGCAGCCTGCGTGAGAAATGGCGCCAAGGTTAGTATAATTAGTGCTTTATGTCGCATGCTACTGATTTGTGAATCAGGATAAGGTACAATTGTTCCGGCAGATTTTCAAGGCGGCACTCGCCAGTATAGAGTGACAAAGGCCTCAATCAGAGGCCTTTGTGACTAGAACGCATTGCGATAGCCAGTTAGTCGCGTTGATGGTACGAGCGCTCGATCCGCCGGGAGTTCACATTTCGGTTCTCAAATGGAGGCTCTGCTTGAACTCGGCGCGACTGTTCGAAGACCCGGTAAAAGCGCTGTGGAAAATTTGCCCAATCGATATCGCGGAATATCGTATCCGTTGTCTGGGCAATAGGGACATACGTATCCGTTGTGCTGGCAGCGGCATAGACCAAGTATTCGGGATCAGGCAAGTCAGACCGTTTCCAGATTAATGTCATGTCCTCAGCCGGCTTGACAACGAGATCCCTCACCGGTTGGGAGTGGGTCTCTGCCTCAACGATTCGCGAGTTTCCGATTTCCCAATAGCGATCGCCGTAGAAGACGAATTTCAGAACTACGGTGGACTGATGCGCCAAGACGTGGCGTGGGGATTCACGGACGACTTCACGCTGACCAACAGGAATCGCTCCCTGCCGCCAGATCAAATGCGGGAAGGTCTTACCTCCGTCCGTGCTGGCGAAAATGCGAGCAATTACCGGCGCCGCCGTATTCGACGTCTCGAGATGGCTTTCAAAGGCAAGCTGCGGCGATGCAAAACCTGACAGGTCAAGGATGTCAGACACATAGGCCGACTGCATTCGCGAGGCGTCGTTCATGAGCACCAGAATCGTTTCATCGTCCATTTGCCCGCAAAGCGATACTTGCCCGACCGACCCTCGTTTACGCAGAGAAGTAATGGACTCTGCCTGAGGCACGATACGCAGAACATGGCCGTTGAAGCGCAACACGTTGAATTCGTACTCAACGGTGAGTACAGTGTTTTGCGGCTCGGAGCGGTCAGTTGCGCGAATCCTGTAGGAGATTCGGGTTCCAAAGGCTGCGCAGGCAGTTCTGCCGTGTAGCCATCGGTGCTGTGCTGCAGAGGCGCACTCTGGAGAGCGCCGCCGTTTACCCGAAAGTCGCAGGCGACGATGTCAATTTCGCTGTCATCCTGAACGTCCGCAAAAAGGGGAATTGGCCATTGTTCGCTGTGCCATACGGCAGGCGGCACGTGCGTAATCACGGGTGGATTTACGTCGTGAATGACAGGGATCCCAAACCAATTCAGGAATTCACGCACCAGAAGCACGCGCGTAGAAGGCGCATCCTGATCGTTCAGCGCGCCGATTTCAATCGAGGAACCTATCGTGCGGTAACCTGCTCCTTGGTTTGCGACACAAAGCGAGTAGGTTGCGCCATCTCGAGTATTGCGCAAGAGGTCAAAAGCTGCGCCGTCTGCGCTAAGGCGATCAATGAAGCTGTTTTCTCCTCCATATGAGAAGCTCATGCCATTCGTGAATTGACCGCGCACACCGGAGATCGGCCCGGCGTCTCCGGCTCCGTCTGCAATGCCTTCAATATTGAAATAGGGCTGGAGAACGGTAGGATTGTCAAAGGCCCACACGTCCGCTCCCTCCCAGTAACAGCTGCCGCCGTCATCGAGATATGACGCGATCCGTTGAGCGGCCTGATTAGAGATCGACTCCTGATTCGGATGAACACCACTGAAAATCCAAACTGAACTATAGCGGCTGAGGTCCAGCGGCAGTTGAGTCACGGATTCGTGCTCTATTCCCAGCACATCGAGCGCGGCGGTTATTCCGGGTATCTGCTGCGGCTGCGAGTCAAGCACATACAGTAGTACAGGAACCTGTCCGATGCGGTGGCGGCCCCAATAACGGGTCGTATCGCTGCGCATACCCGTGAGCGCGATTGTGTACTCGAACGCATACCCGCGCGGCGTGGCTTCATCGGCATTGAAGAGGTAGCGAATGGTATCTTGCGAGACTGCCGAAAGAGAGTCGCGTGTCCAGCGCGTATCTTGAATTAACATGTACTCGAAGGACGGTGCGCAATCAGCAATCACTTCCCGCAGGGATTCCCCGCCGCGATTGGTAACAACAACCTGTAACTCCAGTTGCTCGCCAGCCTCAGGATTTCCGTCTCCGTCGCCCTGGGCCTCTACGATCAGACTCGAGACGAATTCGATGGCCGGGGCGCGGAGCGTCACAGACCATAGCCCGGCGAATACGGACTCTTCCGCATACTCGTGCCAGCATTGGACGCGCGCGACATGATTGTCGGTTGCGGCTCGGGATACGGAGAAGGTTGTCGAACTGCCAAGCCAGTCTTCACTTTGTGCAGGAAGTTCCCCAATCGGCAGCATGATCGAGCCAAAGCTCAAGGCGGTGCCGGTAGTTGCTATGCGGATCATGCCGGCAGGCGATGTTGTTGTCCCGGAGTTTCGTACAAGTATTCGCGCGGTGCCGCTCTCGCCACGATCCAATACCCCGTCCAGATCACCGACCGCCTCTTCAAACTCGATCTCAACGAGCTGAACCTGCGGCCCGGCTAACGGGGCGACGGTGACTGTTCGCCGGGCCGGAATATAATTGCGTGCAAGAGCCGTTACAGTCCATAGATGTGCCGATGTGATTGGCAACGGAAGCAGGGCGAAACCAGCGACGTCGGTGCGAACAAGCCGAGGAGCGCTTGAGTCGCTGCTTAGGACGACTTCGACGTTGGCAAGCGCACTGCCGTTCGCAAGCACGTTGACCGGCACGTGAGTCGTGCCGACCGGCAGCACCTGTGGCAGATCGATCGTGAGTTGAGTGGGGGCTGTGGTATACGGCCTGAGCGAGGGATCCCCGAGCAGAACGAATTGCTGAATCGTCTCTTCGGTCAACCCGCCGGAAGGCTGCGGAAATGACTGGGCGCATCGAAGTTTGCCGTAGTCCAACGCCTCGCCCAGATACGTAAAGTTCTCCGTGAACACCGCTTCGAGAATGCCAAGTCCTATCGTGTCGCTGTAGAAGAACGCGGTGCTTTCCGTGGCGCCTACATAGCAGAGCGCGCCGCCACTCAGCAGGTCGAAGGTCCACTGTTCCGCGATGGACGCCTCCGGTTCATCAACATCAGCGGTGGCGCAAGGGACGGATACTACCATTCCCGGATGCGCCAATCCGACAAGGTCGAGTCCCGATGTTGTAAAGTGCGGCGCAACGGACGACCAGGCTGACGCGCTTCCGTGACCGATGTAAAAAGTCCAGAGTGGTTCTGCATTGATCGCGTTGACCAACAGCGGTAGCGCGCCGGTTTGCGGCTGCTGCAGGTGCGTCGTCATCAAGCCTGCCGTTGCAAACAAGGTGCTGACGTGTTGGCCATGTTGCGGATCGAGGGCCACTGAGCTCGAGAAGCAGGCCGCAGTGGATGACAGAGCATATCCGTCGCGTTCATAGGCTACTGCGCGGATGAGCCATTGACTAAGCTCGGTCACGGTGGTGCAAGGTATGCGTCCGAGCGCAATATCCGGGAGGTAGTCGGACCCCGATAGCAGACTGTACGGATGATCGGTTAGACTCGACGCGATACCGTAAAATCCCGGGATTTGGGCCGCATCACCGACAAGGAGTATGAACTCTGCCGGATTCGTCGATGCCGCGTAACGGGTTTGCAGGTAGTCCCTCAGCGACGCAGCGTCAGATGCGACAGAGGAGTAGTGAATCAACTCTGAGGGAATGCCGCATTCAGACTTAAAAGTTCGCCACTCGGCGAGTGCTTCGTCAAACTCCGGTTCCGTCACAATCCACATCCGCGGCTCAACGATTTCGTCCGGAGGTGAAGCCGGTCGGATGATAGACAGCTCCTGCCAGAACCGAAAGTCGCGGCTGTTGCGCGGTTCCGTCTGGTCGAGAGTGACCCCTTGCGGCAATGTGAGGCGCAGGGTTAAGCGTTCTGTCACGGAGTAGATGCTATTCAGGAAATCGTAAGTGAGCGGGTGAATCACCAAAAGCGCAAAGTCTTGACCGCCGAACTTTCCGCTGTGAATAATGTCGATGCGATTCGCGGGGAATGGTGTCGCTTGCGCATACGTCTGCGGATCAGGTAGATACGTGAGGTTAGCGAGAAACGCGCGATCCAGCGGCTGTGGCGCGGGCAACGGGGGCGCCGCAAGCATGCGATGGGTCGTTTCATCCACGACTTCGAAATTGCTCAGGTTTACTGCGGCGGGACAAACGGCCGTGAACAATGGCAATGCGGGCTCGCCGGCAACGGCGAGCTTCGACAGGCCGGGTACGTTGACATCCACCCAGTCTGACCCAGCAATGTTCATCGTGTCAAGTCGAAGACCCGGGAGTAAGAAATCGATCTGCCATTCCGAGCGGCTTATTTGCGTCCATTGGACTGGCGCACGGAGTTGTTGACCCGCCGCAAAGCAAGCGTGACTCGCATACAACAGGACCAGCAGAAACATGGCAACGCAGCGTTTCATCTTCACAACCTCACTGACATAATCCAAGCAGTTCAATGATAAAGAGCAAACGCCTTGCCCAGTACGAAAAAAGGCTTCCGGTCAGTGCCGGAAGCCAACAAGACGATTCCCAAAGCCGCAGGAAATCAGGTCAATACTTCAACATGAAAGGCCTGCTCGCCCTTCGGACCCGGCACCTTTTCAAATGTCACGCGATCTCCAGGCTCCAACACGCGATAGCCCCGCCCCTTGATCGATGAGTAATGCACAAAGATCTCCTCGCCTGAAGACGATTCGATGAAGCCGAAGCCCTTCTTCTGCGAGAACCACTTGACCACGCCGTTGTCAGTACGAGTGCCGACCGGAGTTGCGGTCTTGGCGCGAAAAGTCGATATCATCGTTCCTCTTTCTTTGAGGGAGCCACTCTGATGGAATCTGCGCATCAACACCTTGATAGTGCAGGCGATACTGTACGTAGCGTTCAGCAGTATCTAACAGGCCTTGCCGCTCATCAGGGGTAAGGTGGCGTTTCTTCCTGGCCGGGACACCCGCCCACAACTCACCGGGTGGAATCACCGTTTGCTCTAAGACGACTGATCCCGCGGCGACCAGAGATTGCTCGCCGACGACTGCATGATCCAGCACCCGGGCACCGATACCAATCAGGCAACCTCGCTGCAGGGCGCAGCCATGCACAATTGCGCCGTGACCAACGGAAACCAGGTCCTCAATCGTCAGTGGTGCGCGCGCGATTGTCACGTGGCAGATGACGCCATCTTGCAGGTTCACCTTTTGACCGATCCGTATCCAATTCACGTCACCACGAATCACGGTGCAGAACCACACCGAACAATTGGCACCAATTTCCGTGTCTCCGGTAACCACGGAGTTGGGCGCCAACCACGCGCTTGGGTGAATACGCGGGCTGAACTCTTTGTAGGGCAAGATTAGGGCCATTGTTGCCCTCCCAAGAAATGCCCCAAATTGTCGAGTCCGGCCCATCGCGAGATCGAGCCGGACTCATTATTCGGTGCCCCCAACCGATCACGCTCACTATTTGGTACGCACAGAACCAAGTCGAGGTTTCCACTTTTCGTCGTTTCGGCGTTGCGCGGTCGCGACACCCTATTGCAAACTCGAAACCTATTCATAACTTATTACATTTTAATGATTTCTGTTGATTCTGGCGAACGCGAAACAGCTAATGCTGGTGTAATTCAACGCATTTGGTTGAGGAACACCACCAGAAATTTGAAATGTCGTGAGGGTTCGTTATCTTCTTGAAGATCACGATCAAATAGTGGACGATATGAACCCCCTTGTTAAGTTCTGGATTGCCTCAACTCTAACGCTCTTTCTCCTCGTGTTATGGCCTCTTAGACAGCCTCAACTAAGCACAAATGGTACTGGCGAAAATGAGTTCGCAAGAGAGGCGATGTTAGTGGACCACTTCTGCCTCAGCAAGGCACCGATCGGAGGTACCGTGGGTGTTCCGCGTGCCTGGGAGGAGGCGCTGAACGCGAACATACGTGTCCGAGATGCCGCCGGTGAAGCGGCCACAGACATCGGCCTCCCGCGTGAGCGGGCTGGAGAGATTCAGACGCTTCGGCCAGGTCAAGGTCTATACCACGTGGATCAGACGGGCAAGCACTTTGTGCTGAAATCAGCGCAAGGGAGTTCCTGGTTTGTCGTGCTGAGTAAGAAAGCGGGCGGGACGTTTGAACTCCCGTCCGGCGGTGGAAAGGGACCAAGTCCGCTTGCCTTGGCGATTGTAGTTGCCCTGATTGGTGGCGCAATCATGACACTTCTGGCGAAAGTCGCCTTTGGTCATCAGCGCCGGCCTGAATAGAGGCGGTCGATTCTGCGAGGAATTGCGGCCACGTGCGAACGTGGCCGTTGTCGTTTCAGGCCCTTCCGAACGCAAAATCGTAGGTGCAAAGGAGTTCTCGAGTGCTGTGATCCCACGAGAGCTCGTTGACCAGACGAAGATGGCCGTATTCGCCCATCTCTTTGCGACGGGATTCGTCATCAAGCAGCAAGACTACTTGGCGGGCGAAATCGTCCACTTCGTTGTCGCGGGCGTAGACAGCGGCATTTGCGCTGAATACTCTGATTCGGTCAGGCGGAAAGAGACGATTGGGCGCGACATCGCCATATACTCCAGAATCTTGTTCATAGTGCAATGGGTGTTCAGCGGGTTGATCGGGTCCGGGGCAAGGCACACATCTGCCGTGGACAGAACTTCACGAACCTGTTCGTTCGTGACACGGCCAGTGAATTCCACCACTCCGTCCAGACCAAGTTCTGCAGCCATCTGTTTCAGCACCCCCAGATTCTCGCCGCCGCCCATGAGCAGGAAATGAATGTCTTTCCTTCCCCACTCCCCGGCAATGATCTTGGCACTCTTCAACACGTAATCCAGGCCATCTTGGGCACCCATTGTTCCAAGATACGCGGCGAGGTAGCGCTTTCCGCGTTTCCAATCCGGATTCGAAGGCAGTGGGCTGAACTGATTCAGGTCGGGCGCGCTGCGCACGACAAAGACCTGTTCGGGTTTCAGGTTCCCGCGTTCAATCGCGATCTTGCGGTAGGATTGGTTGGTGGAAATCACCGCTGTCGCGGTCTTGTAGGTCAGTTTTTCAAGCCAACGGAGGAGCTGGAGAATCGGTCCCCCTTTTCCGGGGAACTTGGATTCAAAGGTCTCAGGCGAAAGATCGTGCTGATCGAAGATATACCTGACCCCGAATAGCTTGAATGGAAGCGCCACCAGAAAAAACAGGTCGGGTGGATTGCATCCGTGAATGACTTTGAAGCCACGCCTTAGGAACACATAACAGGCGTACAGGAACGTCCAGAACATTGCCCACGAGTATTCCCACGCGTAGCCAACAGCGCGATTGGCTGTGTATGGCATCGGATAGCGATAGATGGCTACGCCTTCGAGCAGTTCGAAGGGCTTCCTGTCCACCATTCGAGGGCAAACTACGCTAACACAATAGCCGGCCCGGGCAAGAGCAAGTGACTCCTGCCAGACACGCCGGTCAAAGGGAACTGAGAGGTTTTCGACCAAAACGAGGACCTTACCAGCAGACGCCATGGTACTCCGCATGGATGCGATCAGGATGCGGCACGCGCGCCAGATCGTAAACGATCTGCTGACGCGTCAGTTTCTGCAAGACAGGATAGAACTCCTCGTCCTTATAAGTTACGAGCACAACCTCGGAATGTGTTGCAATCTCTTCAGGGCTCGCTACCAAGAGCTCGGCCAGATGGGGTATCGCCGTCTCGATGAAGATCTTATTTGAACCCAACAAGCGGGCCAACGAGACGTTCCGATCGTAGATTTTGATATCGAAGCCTTTTCCGAGTAAAGATTCTACAAGCTCAACCACCGGGCTTTCGCGCATGTCGTCTGTACCAGCCTTGAAGGCCAGCCCCAGAATGCCGCCGCGCTTCTTGCCAAACGCCTGTACGGCTCGTACCGAGCGGCGAATGGTCTCTTCGTTCGAGCCCATAAGCGAATAGAGCATTGGCGTTTCGAGGTTCTGCTGGCGCGCACAGGCCGCAAGGGCGCGAACATCTTTGGGCAGGCACGAGCCGCCGAAGGCGAAGCCGGGTTTCAAATAGTAGGGGAAAGATTCAGCTTTGTGTCGGTGCAGAATACGTCCATTACGCGATGGCTGTCGACGCCGACCGACTTGGCAATTGCGCCAACCTCGTTCCCGAAGACAACCTTGATCGCGTGGAAGACATTGTCAGCGTACTTGACCAGCTCGGCTTCTTCGATCCTCGTCAGATGAAATGCGCCGGGAAGTCCGGCATACAAGTCGGACACCCGTTTGGCAGTCGTTTCCCGCTCTGCGCCGACCACAGTCTTGGGAGGGGCAAAGAAGTCGGCAACCGCCGTGCCTTCGCGCAGGAACTCAGGGTTGTAGGCGATGTGAAAACCTGCACCTTCGGCTTTGCCCGAAAACTGCTCCAATCGTGGCAGCAACTCTCTCCGCGTCGTTCCGGGCAGAAGAGTGCTCCGAATCACGACCGTGAAGTCACGATTCAGGTTTTTCAGTGCGGCGCCGATTTGCTCGCAGACCCGGCGGGCATACTCAGTATTCAACGCTCCCGAAGGCAGCGAAGGTGTGCCGACACACACCAAGGCCATGTCCGTGGCCTTTACAGCCTTGTCGATGGATGTGGTAGCGTTCAGGCGCCCGGCTGCGCGGTGCTTCGCGATCAGCTCAGGCAGTTCTGTTTCAACGATCGGGCTTTTGCCGTCCAGGAGGAACTTGACTTTAGACTCGTCGACATCGATGCCCCATACTTCGTGACCGGATTCGCAGAGGCAAGCGGCGGACACGCATCCAACGTATCCTAATCCGAAAACGCTTATTCTCATTTAACTCTAATCATCAATTTAGTTTGAAGGGAAGATTAAGTGTAACGATTTGGGATGTAATCCGCAAACCGCTCGGGCAATTGCGCAAAGCCCAAGCCACTTGCCGGGGCTCTGTTCAATTATTGCGCACATGTTCAATTTCGTGCTCTTGATTTTTCAAGACTTTCGTCTTAACTTGGGCGTAAGGAGATTATCACAATGAAGACTCAACAGAAGCTCAAACTAATTCGCGAGCAGCTCAAGAAGCTCGGCGTGCATGCGTTTCTGATTCCCAACAGCGATCCGCACGGGAGCGAATACGTCCCGATGCATTGGAACAGGCGGCAGTATGTGTCCGGCTTCACAGGCTCTATGGCCGAAGTATGTGTGTCGCAATCGGGCGCGGCGATGTGGACGGATTCCCGGTATTTCCTGCAGGCCGAGCGCGAGCTTGCCGGGTCGGGAGTAAAGCTAATGAAACTCGGGATTCCCGGGACACCGTCGCTCGTAGAGTGGCTCTGCTCGCAGGTACCGCGCGGCGGCAAGGTTGGTATTGATCCGCACGTTGTGACCCATGAGCGGTTCGTACACCTGCACAATGAACTTGCCGAATTGGGGCTTTGGCTCGTCCCCGTGCTTCGAAATCCTATTGATGCGATGTGGGATAAGCGACCCGAAATCGGTAGGTCGCCTCTGATCGTGCACGAACTCGAATACGCGGGCGAGTCGGTAGTGTCAAAACTCGCGCGGATTCGTGCTGAGATGAAGAAGCGCGGTGCAACGGCTCACGTACTGACCGAGCGGGATGCGATTGCCTGGACATTTAATCTGCGTGGCGCGGACGTCGAATACAATCCCGTGTTCGTCGCGTATGCGATCATTCGGGAAAGCTCCGCACACCTGTATGTTGACTTGAGAAAGGCGACACCGGAAGTGCGCAAGCATCTGGGCAAGCAGGTCACGTTGCATCGCTACGATGCGTTTGCGGATGCGGCTAAAGGGCTTGCGAAGTCACGCGGCAAGGTGTGGGTTCATGATGCGACGGCGAGTCAGTGGATTTTCACGCTTCTGGGCAAGGCGACACTGGTGACGGAGCGCTCGCCCGTTGTCTTGCTGAAGGCCACAAAGAGTTTCGCGCAAGTAAAAGGCATGCAGGCCGCGCACGTGCGTGACGGCGTGGCGATGGTCAAATTCCTGTCGTGGCTCGATGAGAACATGGGCAGGATTCCAATGAGTGAGCTTTCTCTCGAAGTGGAACTTGAACGCGCACGGGCTGCCTCAAAGCTCTATCGCGGGCCGAGCTTCTCGCCGATTATCGGTTATGCGGCAAACGGCGCAGTGATTCACTATCGGGCCGTGCAGGCGACGAGCAAACAGGTGAAGCCGCGCGGGTTAATGGTTGTGGACTCCGGCGGGCAGTATCCCGATGGCACGACGGATATCACGCGCACGGTGAGCTGCGGCGCGCCGACGCGCAAACAAAAGGAGCATTTCACTCGTGTCCTCAAGGGGCATATCGGGATCGCGACGACGCCTTTCCCGGCCGGCACTCGCGGGCCGCAGCTTGAGGTCCTTGCCAAGCGTTCGTTGTGGCAGGCAGGTTTGAATTATATGCACGGCACGGGGCACGGGATCGGGCACTATCTGTGTGTGCACGAAGGTCCGGCATCGATCGCGCCGCGCTTTCCGAATGAACCGCTCGTGCCGGGCATGGTGCCCGAATGAACCCGGTTTCTATCCGCGGGCGAGTACGGCATTCGCATTGAGAATCCTGTATATGTTTACGATGATCCTCTTCGCCCAGGCTTTTATCGCTTCGGAAATCTGACCATGTGCCCGATTGACCGGAGATTGATTGAGCCTGCGCTGCTGACCGATTTCGAGCGCAAGTACCTGAACGACTATCATGCGACGGTGCGGCGCGTCTGTCGCCCAAGGTCAAGGGCAAGGCGCTAACCTGGCTGCGCAAGATGACGGCCGCAATCTGACGATCACGTGCTTTGAATCGAGAACGGGACCCGAATGGGGTCCCGTTTCATTTGAGGAATAGGATGACACGCTCGTCAATCTGGTCCAATCGCATTGCAAAGCGCTCGGCGAGCCAGCGCATGGTGAGCGCCGAATAAAAGCTAATGTGTGTCGCATCTCGGGCGTACCACCACGACGACCAGTCGGTTCGATCATCGTGGAGCAGCGTCATGACACCCAGCGCGCCGCGCTCATTCAGGCAAGAGATGAGTCTCCCCCACTCCGTTTGAGGGTCGCGGAAGTGTTCGACGGTTTCACAGCAGGCGACGAGGTCATAGGTTGCGGCAAGCGCTGCAAGGTTTGGTGCGAAGTACGGATCGTATTGCGTAACCGAGTAGCGGCGAGAACGTAATAGCCCGGCCAGCACGGGTGCGGGGCCGCTGCCGAAATCGAGGACGGTTGCTGGAGGTTGTACGTAGGATTCGAGTGGGACGATGAGGCGGGCGAGGAACTGGTAGTAGCCTGCATCGCTGCGCGCGTTTTGGTGTCTTGCATAACGGTCGCATTCGGCGGCGGCGGATAGATGCTCAGTTGCGCGAACGAATACGAGGTCGCACTCGCCGCAGCGATGGCCGAAGCGTGCGGCGATTCGGAATGGCACTGTCGCGACGGGCGCGGCGCAGAGGGGGCAGGCGATTTCGGGCAAGGTTGACTCCGCACGACGAACAGCACCGCTAAGGTGCTGTTTTATTGAGCGGATGACGGGACTCGAACCCGCAACCTCCAGCTTGGGAAGCTGACACTCTACCGTTGAGTTACATCCGCAGGAACGAGTAATCTAATCAATTTGAAATGATTGTCAAGAAGGCGGTTAGTGTGTTAGGGGCAGTCAGGGCACCCGCTGTGTTTGTTAAGCGGGAGGTACCCCGGCCCGCTTGCTAGCGGGGCACGGTGTTCACGCGCATCTCACCTGACCATGACGTTCAGACTTCGGGGCATCCGCAGTGGATGCCGCCGGGGGAAGATTCCCGTTTTTCTTCTTCATGCTCTGCTCCCTCGTTTCAGTTTGAGTGCTTACGCCTATTCGGCGACGCTGCGATGTTTTACCACTTGAGTCGTCTTTTGTAACGTGATTACTTAATCAGAATTATTTTTTCGCTAAGGGTTTTTGGCCCAGCAGTTAATCGAACGAAATAAACACCAGTACTCAATTTTGTGCCATCCACTTGCACGGAGTGGTACCCTGCTGGCAACATTTCATTGAGAAGAACACGCGCCTCCCGCCCTGTAACATCAAACAACGCAACCTTCGAGCGTACTTTCTGTGGCAATTCAAATTCAATCTGAGCCGACGAGTTAAAGGGATTGGGATAAGGCGAAAGTAGGACAAGTTCGTCAGGTACGCCTCGCTCAGGCCAAGATTGCACTGGTAGTGCTTCGGACACATCGTAAACTTCAAAAAAGGAACCATCAGCAACAAGTACTCAATTGTCAACCACGGTAATCCCAATTGCCGGGCCGGGCGAGGAGTGATAGCCCATCGTCGAAGGATTAAGCGGGTCGTTGAAGTCCAGAACGCGCAGTCCGCAAAACGCGCCCGTGATAAATACATTGTTTCCGCTGCAATACACGTTCTCTACGAATTCACAGCCGCTGAACACCCCAACTTCAATAGGAGTGGTAGGATTAGAGACGTCAATGATGCGTAGACCGAAGCCTTCATCGGCAATAAGCGCAAAGTTATCCTTGAGCGCTATGTTGACGGCATTGCCGGGAGTTTCCAATTGACCGATTTCGACGCAATTCTGCGGATTAGAAACACTCACAATGTGCAATCCTTCTGCATAGGTAACGACATAAGCGATTGAGTCCCGGACAACTACATCACTGTTTGAGCCCGAGTAGCTCCACCCGCCAACTTGAGTTGGGTTTTGAGGATCGGAAACATCGAAGACTCTTAAACCGCTAAAATCTGCGACGTAAGCGAGTTGCCCACTCATGGCAATGCCGCTTGCACCTGGGCTTAGTACTTCTGATGCAAGCACCGGTGCCGTGGGATCACTGACATCAAAGATCATCATCGTTCCCCCTGCCGCATAGGCGTATGTCCCCTGGACGACGATATCGAATGACACTCCAGGCGACGAATTGCAACTGCCAATGAGTCTTGGGGAAGAAGGATCCTCCAAATCAATGACTCGCAACCAACCTTCATCCCCAACATATGCATACTGGCTATCCACTGCGACACAGAGCGAATTGTGCGGGACCTCGAAGAATCCGATTTCAGAGGGGAAGCGGGCGTTTGTGGCATCCAGCACACGCAATCCCGTGAATCCTCCTGTCACGAACATTGTATCCCCGACAAAGGTTACCGCTCGTATTCCCTTCGTCATAGATTGAATCCACTTCAACCGGAGCGGCAGGATTGCTCACATCAATGATTCTCAATCCACTCGCATCACTTGCAACAAAGGCATAGCCGTTGTGAATAGCCACTCTTCGTGTATTTCCTGGAGTGTTGTATGAGCCAACAACAGTGGGAGCAGAAAGATTGTTTATATCAATCACATATAGTCCGCTGTCGAAACAAGCGACGTAAGCGTAGTCACCGTCTATGACCACATCGCTGGCGTCTGGCGGTGGTGGACATGACCCGATTTCTTCGGGGTTGGTCGGATCGCTAACATCAAGAATCGTGAATCCTCGCCCACCACCACCGCCTAAGGCAAATGCGTATGGATAGCGCAATCGCACCTTGTCGGCCCAAAAGTTTGGCGAATCGAACACGCCAACTTCTATTGGTGTGGACGGATCAGAGATATCAAGAATTCGAACCCCATCATCTCCAATGTAGGCATAGTTTCCCAGCACTGTCACATTCGTAAGCAGAGAGCCAACGTCATAGAATCCGACTTCCGTCGGTTGCGCCGGATCAGACACGTCGAAGATTCGCACGCCGCCTTGCTCATTCTCGTATCCCTCAGCAACGTAGGCGTAATTACCGCTCACATCAATATCGTAACCGTAGCCCCACGTGTAGCCGATGCCGGTTTCCACCGGTTGCGTCGGATCACTGATATCCAAAATCTGAACTCCGCCGTCTAAGAGCGCGACATATGCGTAGTCTCCCTCTACGTCCAGTGCTACACCCCAGCCACGCCAATGCATTTCAGACAAACGACTTACATGCAGGCTGTCCTGAGCTTCAACTGTTTTCCGTCAGCGCATTTGGCACAAAAGGATCAGTATTATTAGGGTGTAATGTAGTGTTGTAAGTTCAGTCGGGCGGCCCGACTGAACTTAGCGTTGGCGACCCGTTCAGGGGTTGCGGAGCTTCCCGGAAGGTGCTATCATGTGTGCATCGGAAAGGAAGATTTTTTATGCCCAGAGGAAAAGCGAAGAAGAGCACGACGGCAGCGAGCCGGAGTGCGAGTCAGCTGATCAAGTCGGTAAAGCAGCGCACCGAAAGTACAGCGCGGAAGACAAGATCCGTGTGGTGTTGGCCGGACTGCGCGGCGAGCAAACGGTAGCGGCGCTGTGCCGTCAGGAGAACCTGCATCAGAACATCTACTATACGTGGCTGAAGGAGTTCATGGAAGCGGGAGGCCAGGCTGTTTGGCGAAGAGACACGCGGCGCAAGCCGCGGCGATGTGAGCAAGATGCAACAGGAGAACGAAGCACTACGGCAGGCGGTGGCCGACCTGACCGTGGAAGTACGCGCGCTCAAAAAAAGTCTCTTCTAAAATTACCGAAAGAGCGCGAGCGCTATCAGCGCATGAGTGCGCAGCAGAAGGAAGAAGTGATTAGGCTTGTCGAACGGTCACAACTTTCGGTGAACCAGACGCTGCGCAAGTTAGGCGTTCCGACACGCACCTACATCGTTGGATGCAGAACGGCACGCTGGAAGATGAACGTCCCGTGGCCAGACGCATCTGGAACAGACTGCTCCGCAGGAAGAAGAGACGGTTATCGCGCGCCCTTAGCGTATCCGGATCGCAGTGCCGGCAGCTTTTTTTCTGATTACGGATGAAGGCAGGTTCTCGGTCAGCGAAAGCACGATCTACCGCATCTTGAAGCGTGAAGGGTTGCAGCGCGAACTGCCGCAGGTGATGAAAGCGTCAAAGAGTATCATCGCAAGACCACGCATGTGCAGAGCTGGCAGACGGACTTCACGTACTTCCACATTGTCAACTGGGGCTGGTACTTTGCCGGCGGTGTCTTAGATGACTACAGCCGTTACTCGATCTGCTTCGAGCTGATGGACAAAATGGACGGACCGGCCAGCAGAATCTGATCGACAAAGCGCTGAACACGACCGGCATGAAGAAAGTCCGGTGAACCGACGTGTGAAGCTCTTAAGCGACAACGGCTCGGCTACATCGCCAAACCGTTCAACCGGTTCCTCGAAGAGTCCGGCATCCATCACATCTCACCGCCGTAATCACCCACAGACGAACGGGAAAATCGAGCGGTTGAACCGCACGGCCAAAGAACGGTTGAACCTGGTTGTCTACTCGTCGCCGGCGGAGCTGCAAGAGGCACTGGATCGGTTCCGCAACTGGTACAACACCGAACACTACCACAAATCCATCGACAATCTGCATCCTGCAGATGTCTATACGGCCGCGCCGAGACCATTCTCAGACGCCGAAAACGGCTCCAAACACAAACAAAAAAAGACCCGTCGCTACGTCAATATATCAAAATCACCAAACTCACTGAAGCTCCGCAACTTACAAACCCAAACTACACCTTAATACAATAGCGCATCTTGTGCCAAAAGGTCTGAAGGCTTACACTTCAACCTGAGCAATCGCGCCCAACAACAAAAGCGCGAACCCCACCCCCATCAGGATAGTCGTAGTTTTGGATGGGCTTCCCAATAGGCTTGCAATGCGGTTATGCCTGCTCATGTTTCTCCCCCAAGGACGTTGTACTAAGCTCTGCTTCAAGCTACGCTCCGTTTTCTCATTTCGACTGACGATGCAGGAGGCGAGGCCCCGCGTACGTGAGGCTCGTCCCGAGTTCTCTTGGCTGTGTCTACCGAATCAGCATCATCTTCTTGGCATTTTGGAAGTTCGGTGTCTTCATCTGGTAGACGTAGACACCTGACGCAACACTCAATCCGCCTGCGTTCTTGCCATCCCACAGGACTTGATATGCGCCGGCCGTATGACAGTTGTGTTTTGCGCATTTGTTCACCTCGCAAGAAAGGCCGTGCAACAAAAGCTGACTCTACTCCGGTCTATTACTATGCAGGCGCAGAGATAGGTGTTCATCCTTGCGTCGGTCCCGCGCAGTTTGTTTTGTTTGACCCGCTCAATATGGGCTAGGTCTGCTTGATTCAGAAAAGCGCGACACCGCAAGGAGTACACATGAAAGTCTTTTGCCTCTCCACGCTCGCTTTGCTCGTCTTCCTGGGCTGTTCTTCGAATGTGAGCACAAATCCGCTGGCCTCCGACGCTGAATTCGCTGCCACGCTCACCGCGACTGACGATGCGTCCGCAAGCTCGCCGATTACCGAAATTGAACCCGAAGAGCCGCTGTGCGAAACGGAGCACTACGGTTACATCAAATTGATCAATATGTCGCGCATCCTTGTGCGCTGTACGGTTGGCAATGATATCTTTGTCGATATCGCGCCGCATGCGGACATGAACGTGCAAGCCGACGAAGGTTGGCAGAACGTGACGTGGTCGGCAGGAGGACAGCTGTCCTATACCGAAGCAGTGCCGGTGCCGACGTGCAAGACGATTTTGAAAACATTCAGCATGGCTCAGGCCTGTGCCGAACGGGCCATGCAATAGACGGAGATGGGGTAGCATGGAAGAGGCGGCTCGATGGCCGCCTCTTGTCATTTCTGTATGTGGGTCTTCAGGAACTCGGCCACTTTCGCATAGGCTTCAAGCTTGTTTTCAGTTTTTCGCAGGCCGTGCCCCTCGTCGTCAAACACCATGTACTCAACCGTTCCGCCGCGCGCCCGAATCGCCTCGACCATTTGATCCGATTCCGACTGCGGCACGCGCGGATCATTGGCGCCCTGGATCACAAACAGCGGCGCTTTTATTTTGTCAACATGAGTCACCGGCGAGAAAAGCTCAAGGAATTCGCGATCCGTTTCGAGCGAGCCATACTCTGCTTCACGGAGTGCCTTGCGATATTTTCCAGTGTTTTGCAGGAATGTAACAAAATTCGAGATCCCCACGATGTCGATGCCCGCGGCAAATAGGTCGGGATAGGACGTAAGCCCGGCCAACACCATGAAACCGCCGTAGCTTCCACCCTGCAGCACGATCCTCTTGGTGTCGACATTCTTCTGTTTCGAGAGCCATTTCGCGGCGTACTCAATGTCCTTCACCGAGTCCATGCGCTTCTTCACATTGTCAAGTGTCAAATAGGTGCGGCCAAAGCCCGATGAGCCGCGAACATTTGGTTCGAGTATGGCATAGCCCTGGGCGAGAAGATATTGATAGAGCCCTGACAAGTCAGGACGCGCCTGTGACTCCGGTCCACCGTGAATTGAAATGATCACGGGGAGTTTACCCGTCGCATGTTTGGGGACGTACCAGAATGCCGGCACCTTCAGCTTGTCGAACGACTCAAATTCGATCAGCTCAGGCGTCACAAACTGGTCTTGAGGCACACCGCCGGTCGCGGAATGCGTCAGTTGCCCAAGCATATCCCCTGCTGTGTCATAAATCCAGACATCAAACGGCTTGTTCGCGGCGCCGAAGGTAATGGCGATCCTGCGGCCATCGTGCGAGTAGCTCAACTCGCGAATGATCCCCTCGGGGAACCGATAGTCGCCGATGCGTGTGTCTTTGCGCAGGTTCACGAAATTGAAGCGCGAAAGCCCGCGGTCATTCACGGAGTAGGCGTAACTTAAGCCATCGGGAGCCACGCCAAGGTGGTCAATATCCTGCTCCGGCGTTTCGATCCACTCGAGGGCGCCGGATTCAATTTCGAGTTCGCAGATGCCGATGTACTCGCGACCTCGATTCGAGAGACAGAGCAACTTCAAGCCCGTGTCATCGAAGTGCGGATCGGCGAAGAACTCGTCCCCTTCGTGCGCGGTCATAACGCGCGTGCTTTGAGACTCGCGGTCGTAGATGAGAAAATCCGTGTTGACGTTCGACAAGTCCCGCACGATCACCATGTAACGGTTATCACGAGAATAGACAGACGCGGAAAGGTGACCACTGTCCTCGCAGATGAGATGCGACGCGGAGTCCTCGAGGACATACTCAAACACATCGAAGTCGGTACCGTTGCGCTGGTTACTCGAATAGCTGAAACGGGACCCGTCCGCTGACCAGCTGCCGAAGCGGTAGATGGCATCGTTGTCCGTCGTCGTTAGCGGAATGAGCGGTGACCTTAGCGGTGTGACCATGTAGAGTTTAGATCGCTCGCTGCCGCCCCGAGACGCTGCAACAATCATCTTTGTCGGATCGGTCGGTGACCACCACGCGCCGTCGACTCCGTCTTCTTCAAAGGTCATTTGCGAGAAGAGGCCGCTGCGGCTGCTAACAGACCACACTTGGGGCTGACCGCTGACGTTTGAAATGTAGGACAGTTCATCCCCCCTGGGATTGAAACTGCCGCCGCTCGCCGATTGAATGTTCAAGTATTGCGACAGCGTGTATTCGGCCGCGTTGAGCTGCTGAGCCAACGAAAACAGAAAGAAGCAGAGTGTCAGAAGTAGTTTCATGTCAGGCGGGTTAGAATATGTTCGTTCCAGAACTCGGTTACTCTCTTGTAGAGGTCATCCAATGTGCCATCGTTCGTGATGATGTGCGCAGCACCAGCGAGCTTCTTCTCTGCAGGCAGTTGCGCGGCTGTACGTCTGGCCAGTTCATCCGCGGCGAATCGACCTTCCGCCCGACTCACTATTTCAGTTGGCGGTGCAGTGACGACCAGCACGATATCAAATTCATCCTCAATTTCCCACTCGAAAATCAGGGCTGCGTCTAGAACGAGGACTCGAGACGTTGACAGAAGTTTGCGCTCACTCCAAAGACGGTGAATTCCCGGAAAGGTCGCTTGCGTCAACCATTTTGACAATGTGGACTCCGCGAAGACAAGTGTTGCCATGCGTCGACGATTTAGCGAGCCATCCGCGTTGAGGACTTCGGCGCCGAGTTTCTGAACAATTGTTTGTCTAACGGTTGCGTCGCGATCCAGAAGTTCGCGGCCTAAATCGTCGCCGGAAACCACAGCAGCGCCAAGATCGCTGAGAAAGCGCGCCACGGTTGATTTGCCAGCACCAATCCCACCCGTTAGACCCACAACAATTTGTTTCATCGGATCACCGCGAACTTACCTGCCTTCTCTTCGCCGTTCGATTCAACGGTAAAAAGGTACACGCCGGAGGCGATCTCCTCACCCTTGTCCGTGCGCAAGTCCCATGAAGCATGGCCGGACGGATTGTCGTGCTCGATCTCTTTTAACAACGATCCATCGACGGCAAAGATGCGGATCATCGCACGCGGAGGGAGGGCAGCAAAGAACACTCCGGCGCTACCGGCAGCGCCGCGCCCGCGGAATGGATTGGGATAAACGTATGTATCGGCGAGGTTCAACGCAGCTTCACCAAGGACAATGTCTGTATCCGATAGCGGATCGCCAGTTTCGCTCGTCAGGTTCACCAACTGAATCCTGACATTAACGCCGACGGCACCCGCCGGGTAGCGCTCATCGAGTTCTATTTCGACGATTGAACGGTCCGTGTTCATGGCACGCACGGCGCGCGCGGCGTAAGTCACGTTAAGCAGTCGCGGGTCATGCACAACGTAATTCGACAGATCAAGAACCGTCAACGACATCGGCTCGGAGTATTCCAACTGAACGTGGCTGCCTACCGGCGCATCGAGCAGCTCATGGCGGATCACGTGGCACACTGCTCCGGTTGTGTCAACCAGTGTGAACTGAAGGTGCCGCTCAGCATCCGGCAGCAGCGTGCCTTGGGCGTCGCGAATCGCGCCAAGGCGCATCTCATAATGCCCCGCAATGAACGGATTGTCAAACGAGAGAAATACTCGGCGTCGATTTTCACCTTCTGTTATTACTGCAGGCATACTGCCGTCGCCGAGTCGCCAGTTGCCCTGCACAAATACGCTCGTTCCCATTGGTTCGTTGAAGCCAACGGAAATTATCTGCGGAGCAGTCCATTCAACCAACCTTTCGAATATTGGCGGTGTGTTTGCGGCAATTGCCACTACATTTGATAACACGCTGACTTGCTGCGCAAAAGCTGTGTCATAAGTGACGACAGCGTAGTCATGAATTACATCTTCAGGCGCGTAAGGGCTCAATTCAGTAGCTTCCGTCACGTGAAAGAACTCAAGCGGCTCACTGTGTATTGAACGATAAACCTCGTAGTGGATTGCGCCCGATACAGGAGTCCAGAACAAGTGGACTTCCGTTTCATTAATCGCCTCGCCGCTTAGTAGCGGCGGAAGCGGTGCGTCGCCACTCGCCTCAGCATTCTCCATCCTAAGTTGATGCGTTCCATCGGATGCCAACAGCTCCGCAACTCCGTTGCCATTGAAGTCCGAGGCCACCATGCCGCCCGCCGAGTTTGGGAGGTAATGCCACTCCGGGAGATAACGGCCTGACGATTCATCAAAGGAGACAATATACAGGTCAGGATAGGCCGAGATTGCGATCTCAAGCGCCGCATCGTCGTCAAGCTGCGTGATCGCGACTGACGCGGGCTGCGCAGAGACATTTTCATTTCCCAGTATTGCAATACTGTCCACGGCGATCAGTTCGTTGTCCGAGGGAGACTCGAAGATGTAATAATCCCACCCTTGTAATAAGCGCTCGCTCTCGGAGGAGTAGCCCCCGTTAGAACGGCAGCCAACAACGAGTTCGTCTGCACCGTCACCGTCCACATCACCCGCGGCAAACCAATTCGTGACATCATTCTGCCGCAAGCGTAGTGACTTCACTTGAGTCACACCGGACCCCGTCCATTCGCACCAGATTACGTCGCCGTCGTAATCGCCGTAGAAGATGTCAAGCCTGCCATCACGATCGATATCGAGGGCGGCGCTCCCCGGCGCACCGAGCGCGTTTGCTCCACCTGTCAAATTCGGAAGAGTGTCTCGCAAGGTAACTTCATAGTTCTGCGAAACCGAGTACAGCGCGAAACGCTGTCCGTTGTTAGTCTGTGTGCGAGCGAGAATGTCATCTCTACCTGACGCCGAATCCAGAGTAACAAACTTGCTGGCGATAAAAGTATCGAAGTGATCGGGGCCGTTGAACACAAGGTTGTCGTGCACACCGCACGTCGTGCTCTGCTCCCAAATGCGCGTTTCGATTGATCGACGACCGATAATTTCAAAAAGCCCGTCTCCGTCGGCGTCGCCGTAATCAGTCGGAATGTGGATTCCGTACATGTTGCCGGTTGCGACAAAAGATGTGCCGTTCCACTCGAACGGTTCAAGCGTGTCCACGATGCTGTTCTCATCAACGGGCATGATCCAGACTTCCGGGCGAGCATTGCAATTGTAATCGCTGAAGAATGTCCCAAGAATGCCGTGCGGCAGATTGGATTCCGCGCGAGTGAACAGAAACGGGCGAATACTCGACTGAGTTGAGGAATACTCGAAGGACGCGGACCGCGTGGATTCGCCGAGCAAATTCGTCACTTGAAGCACTGCCGTCCATTCCCCCGCGTAACGAGTCTGCGAAATGACGGCAACGTGTTCATCACTGACGTAGCCGAAGTCTTCACGGATCGAGTCACCCGCAGAATTGGTCATCAACAGGGAGGCGCGGCTGAATTGATTGGTCCAGGCAAGAATTTGCTGTCCGAATCCGGCGCCGTCCAACACGTTTCGTGATATCAAACTGTCAATGGCTGGCGAGCTGTTCTGCACATACACATGATTCGTTACTACCGATTGCTGTCCTGTCGTCGCATAGGAAGTTAGACGCGCAATTAACACTGTGTCGGCAAACGGAGCGAAAATCAACCCGAGCGTATCACCAAATACGCGGCTGTCCCCTTCTGCAACGAAATTCCATACGAGTGGGTTCTCACCAAGACCATACTCCAATTCATAGCGATTGAAGGCCGTGCCGGACGCTTCACCGATAACGGCAAAAGTGCCGCGCACGCCTGTGTCTGTGCGTGGCGAGATTAGCCGGGCATAGGCCGGAGCGCCAATGGCAGCGCTTTCGACCGCGCGCGCTGCGTTTACCCGACCGTTGGCCGTTGTAGAGTCCCAGCCATCGCGGTTAATGTCCTCCGCTGTGGATTGCAGGATGTTCAGAACATCGTCCGGCAGCAAACTTGAGTTCACTGTAAGCATCAATCCGACGACTCCGGCCACGATTGGAGCGGCGTAACTTGTACCAGACGGAAATGTCCATGCGCCGCACTCGCCGCCGAGAATAGTCGAGTTGATGTAGTCGCCCGGTGCAAAGAGGTCAACGCTTGGGCCGTAGTTGGAAAAGCTCGCTTTGCGATCCAAGCTGTCCGTCGCGCCGACGGCGATCACCTCGGGAAATCCGGAGGGATAGTGTATGTCATTCTGCACGCGATTGCCGGCGGAAGCGGTCAGCACTACACCTGCGCTATGCGCGATTTGCACAACCTCGCGCAAGAGCGGCGAGGCCACTACGTCGCCAAAACTCATGTTAATGATCTTCGCACCGTTGGCCACGCCGTAGAGTACGGCGGCCGCGATATCATCCTCTTCGAGCGTGCCATTGATATTCCCCGCGCGGAGCGTCATCACGCTGCAGTTGAAACCAATCGAGGGGTAGCATACTCCGTTATCGGACACCGCCGAGGCGCACCCTGCCACATAAGTCCCATGTCCAAAATCGTCCATCGGATCGGAATCACGTTCCAGATAGTCGCCGCCCGCAGGCAGGCTCGGGGCGTCCACAAAGTCCCAGCCGATCGTGTCATCGATGAAACCGTTATTATCGTCATCGATGCCGTTCTCCGGTATCTCATGCGGATTGTGCCACAGATTGTCGCGCAAATCGCGATGAGTATAGTCTGTTCCGGTGTCAATGATCCCGATGATGATGTTTGAGTCGCCACGCGACAGCTGCCACGCTTCTGACGCCGAGATCATGCGCAACCACCAAGCCTCGCCACGCAACTCATCATTCGGCAGGTAGCCATCATCAAGCGTATTGACGGTCCGGTAGTGATTATTGAAGGCGATCCATTCGACCTGCGGGTCAGCCTGCAGCTCGGCCGCGAGCGCAGCGAGATCGGAACCACTCGAAATCGCCAGTTTCACGACTTGATCGCAACGAGGCAACAGGCGCGAGAACTGCGCAAGTGGCATGATCGCCGCATCGGTAATGAGCTGATTCACTGCCGCAGACTGCGTCCGTAGCTGTCCGTCCAATGCTGAGCGCTCGACCGGGAGCCTGAGCTTCACGATAAGTTCATTGGGCGCATGGTCGGCACGGCTCATCCCGGCGGCGCAAAGAAGCAAAAGCATCCAATTCAGACTACGCAGCATGGCGGCTCCAACGATTAATGGTCCGATTACTCATTCGGTTCGGGCAAAGGCCAAGACGCGAACGCGGTCAATGCCGGCCTCCTTCAGGACACGCGCGCATTCGGAGACTGTTGCTCCGGTGGTCACCACATCATCGATCAATAGCACAGACCTGGGTAACTTCTGGCGCCTCCGCACGGAAAAGGCGCCGCGAACGTTTTCAGCGCGAAGTCGATAGCCTTGACCTGACTGCGCGGGAGTGTTACGCGTACGTCGAAGCAATGGGCAAACGGAACCGCCCGTGTGTTTGACTAACGATCTGGCAAGTAGGTGACTTTGATTGAAGGCTCGATCTCCGTGGCGTAACCAATGGAGCGGGACAGGCACCCACGCATCCTCGGAGTCCACGAAAGAATCCGGCAGAGTGCGAATCAGAAGCTCGGCCATCTTCGGGGCAGGTCGATGTGCCCCGCGAACTTCAACGCGTGGACAATCTCGCGGGTCAGGCTACCATCGAAATACGCGAAGCCCGCATGCAGCTGGTCGACGTGCCGTGGAAGTCGTTCACCGGGAGTTTTCTCGGCGCGTGGTAGTTCGGCCCAACAGGAGTCACAGTACAAAATACACCCGCCGGGAAGCGGCTGTGCGCAATGCGCGCAGCGAGCAGGATAGATGAAAGACCAGAATGTCCAATTACGCAGCGCTGACCACATACTCACGCGACCACCGACTTTCGCGAATTCTTTGTTCGCTTAACCGGTTGCTGCATCGTCATGCGCAGAGCGTGTCCCAAATCAGCGACGAAATGAAACTTCAGCCGCGCCTTGATATGATCCGGCACGTAGAAGAGATCCTTTTCATTTGCTTTGGGCATCACGATCGTCGTGATACCGCGACGGGCCGCCGCAACGATTTTCTCACGTATCCCACCAACTGGCAGAACTTGACCTGTCAACGTGATTTCGCCTGTCATGCAAAGGTCGTTGCGCACTGGTGTGTCCGAGAGTAATGACGCAAGCGACGTTGCGAGAGCGATGCCCGCGCTCGGCCCCTCTTTTGGCTGTGCGCCTTCCGGGACGTGAAGATGAATGTCCTGTTTGGCGAATCGATCAGCCGGGATTGCCAACGACTCGGCATGAGCGTGCAAATAGGATAGTGCGATTTGCGACGACTCGCGCATGACTTCACCGAGCATGCCGGTCACTTGAAGCTTGCCGCTACCCGGCATACTTGTGGACTCGATCACGAGAATTTCCCCGCCGACCGGAGTCCACGCGAGACCGAGCGCAATTCCGACTTGAGGATGATCGGGAAGGGTGTCTTCCGCATAGGGAGCCGGACCAAGGAAATTTGCTACGTGTTCGCCGGTCAATTTCACGCGCCGACGTTTGCCTTCAGCCACAGAGCGCGCTATCTTCCGGCAAATCGAACCGATGCGCTGTTCGAGCCTGCGAACACCGGCTTCGCGAGTGTAACCACTTATGATGGCCCGCATGCCCGGTTCAGTAATGAACAGATGAGACGGTTTGAGGCCTGCCTCTTCAAGCTGTCGGGGCAGCAGGTAGCGTTCGCCGATTTGCACTTTTTCGTCGGTCATATAGCTCGGAATGTCGATAATCTCCATTCGGTCACGCAGCGGGCCGGGAATCTGGCTTACGTCGTTTGCAGTTGTTATGAAGAAAGTCGACGACAGATCAAACTCAACATCGAGATAGTGATCGGAGAAGGTGTTGTTCTGCGCGGGATCGAGGACTTCGAGCAATGCCGACGACGGATCACCGCGAAAATCGGAACCTAACTTGTCGATCTCGTCCAGCATGATGACCGGGTTATTGACTCCCACTTTGCGGAGAGACTGAATGATCCTGCCGGGAAGCGCGCCCACGTAAGTCCGGCGATGGCCACGAATTTCGGCTTCGTCCCGCACACCACCCAGGCTCATTCGAACAAACTCGCGGTTCATTGAACGCGCAATCGATCGGCCGAGCGAGGTCTTCCCAACTCCCGGCGGCCCGGCGAAACAGAGAATCGGTCCGCGATTGTCGCGCTTCAGTTTTCGTACGGCAAGAAACTCAAGGATGCGCGTTTTCACTTCTTCCAGACCGAAATGGTCTTCGTTCAGCTCCGTTTCGGCCTGCTTCAGATCAAGCTCATCACTCGATGATTTGCTCCACGGCAAACTCACAAGCCACTCGACATAGGTTCGGATTACTGAATACTCGGCCGAGGAAATGGACATCACGCGCATGCGATCCAGTTCCTTCCTGGCAGCATCGGCGGCGTGCTCGGGAAGACCGGCCTCTTTGATGCGTTTTTCGAAATCAGCAACTTCGGCGCCACCCTCACTTTCTTCGCCGAGCTCGCGCTTGATGGCTTTCATCTGTTCGCGAAGGTAGTACTCTTTCTGATTCGACTCGAGCTCTTTCTCTACTTGGCCGCGGATTTCGCTTCCAATCTTAAGAGTTCGAGCTCGCGCGCGAGATGGGTCGCGACGAGTTTCAAACGCGGTTCAAGGGCATTCTCTTCGAGAATCGCCTGCCGGTCAGAGAGTTCGAGATTGAGATTCGACGCGACAATGTCGGCGAGCGCGCCGGGATCCGATATGTTGTGGATCGCGATCCGGACCTCATCGGGGAGCGAGTTCTCTTCGGCGTATTTCGAGAAGTCGCTGACGACCTTGCGCGTTAACCCATCAATCTGCACAGTCGTTTCACGGGGAATTGGCAGCGGCGCGATCTTGACCACGAGATGCGGATCGGTGGAGATGATCTCGCTGCGTCTAACGCGAACCATGCCCTGCATTAGGACGCGAATCGATTCGTCCGGCATGCGGAACATCTTTAGTATGTGAGCAGCCGTCCCGACGGAATAGAACTGATCTTCAGGTTTGTCGCTCCGGGGAGATTGAGATCGCGTGAACGCGGCCACAACTCGGTGACTTGCAAGCACCTCGTTGATCATGGCAATCATCGCCGGCGAGGAAATCGCAAGCGGAATGATCGTGTTGGGAAAGATCAGCACATCGTTCAGGAGTAACGCTGGACAGCTCTCGGGAATCCGGATCTGGCCGTCGCCGCCATTTCCGGACGGTGGCGCACTCTTCAATTGACCGTCAGTCATGACCATTCCTCCGGAAAGCGACTTGTACGGCAGGCCACGCTCCATGCCCTGCCTTCCCAAGGTATTGTGATTTTCAGGAGACCTGATTCGAAAACGGCTTCCGAGTCTTTTGTACTCAGCCGTCGGGCAGACTAATCAGGCGCTGGAATTCCCCGCGGGCAATTTCCACATGGAAGAAGTCACGTCGTCCCGGAATATCGATCGGTCTGCGGTGCCCCGCTACCCGGACCCAATTCGTGCCAAACTCGACGCGGGCCTCGCCCGGCTCAAGACCGGGCAAGTGGACTTCGACCACGACGATTTCCTCGTTTCCGTAGACATCCACGGCGGGTATCCAGTGCGCCTGTTCGCCCCAGGGAAGGGGGCGCGATCCGTGCTCGAAACGGATGTATTCGAAGCGAAAGGAACTTGTTCCCTCGTCCTCTACCGGTCGAGCAATCTGGAATAGTAGGGGATGATTTGTTCGCATAGCCTCTCCTGAGTCAACCAGTTTGGTGGACTGTCAGTCTCTTTGTATTTGTTTATTTTAGATTTATCTGATTATCGTTCAATCTTATAATATATCCAAATGTGGCCTAAAGGTCAAGTATTCTATTAGCTTACGATTTTGAGTTGCGAGCAGGACGATTTAGGCTTAAATTATGAGCTCGTAGACAGACATGTACTAAACACATTTTTGATGAACATGACCCAGCGCACGCTGATTGCCCTTTTGTGTTGTTTGTGCCTTAACAGCTCAGCGTCAGCGCAGGCATATGACACGCTGCGAGTGGCGACATACAACCTCCTGAATTACCCGGGATCGACGTCGAACACACGGAACCCCGAGTTTAGGAAGATCCTTCGCACTGTAGATCCGGATGTGATCATTGTCCAGGAGATGCTCTCGAGCGCAGGTGTGGCCGAGTTCCTGGATGAGGTTCTTAATTTCGTCCAACCGGGAACGTACGAGAATGCGCCGTTTTCCAATGGACCGGACACGGACAATGCTCTATACTACAAGCCTTCTCGAGTGACCTACATCTCGCAAGTAGTCGTGGCAACGGCACTGCGTGATATCAATGGATACGTCCTTCGGCCTGCGGGAATCATGTCCGACACTCTTGATTTTCGTGTTTACTCGGGCCACCTCAAGGCCAGTCAGGGAGAAGAAGCCGCTCGCCTTGCCGAAGCGCAGATATTGCGCAGCCATCTGAATGCGCTGGGACCCGGCCATTACATCTTTGGCGGCGACTTCAATCTCTATACAAGTACAGAAGACGCGTATGTCGAGTTGATCGGCAGTCAAGCCGACAATGACGGGCGGCTCTACGACGTGTTGAATCAACCGGGATCGTGGCACAATTCGGCAACATACGCCGCGATCCACACACAATCCCCGCGATTAGGTAATTTGGGTGACGGCGGAGCGACCGGAGGCATGGATGATCGCTTCGATTTCCTACTCCCAACGTACGCCTTTCAAACTCTTCCGAGCTGGCAGGTTGTTCCCGGCAGCTACACGACTTTCGGCAATGACGGAGCGCACTTTCAAGAGTCGATTAACACGGGAACTAACTTCGCGGTACCAGACAGTATCGCAGATGCGCTCTATCTGAGTTCCGACCATATTCCTGTGTTTCTGGACATCATGAGGCAAGTCACGGCCCAGCCCAGTGTGACGCTTACCGCTCCAAACGGCGGGCAGTCGTTCGGCACCGGTGATACGATGAACGTAACTTGGAATACGGCGAACTACACGGGCAACGTCTCACTGTCGTTAAGCAGGTCGGGTAGCGGCGGGCCTTGGGAAACTCTGGCCACAGGAACTCTAAATGACGGGACTTTCAAATGGGTCGCTAGTGGAAGTGCGACAGCGGCGGCCCGGGCGCGCATCGTGCTCGACGGATCGCCATCCACAAGTGATTTGTCAGATGCGGACTTCACGATCTTCCAACGTGAGCTCGCGGTGTTTACTCCGTCCACCGGAAGCTCGTTCATCATCGGTAACAACGTCGGCGTCAATTGGACAGCATCAGGATTCGCGGGCGACGTGCGGATTGAACTGAAGCGCGCTCCCAGTTCGGGTTCGTGGGAATTGCTTGCGGCCGCAACACCAAATAGCGGGTCCTTTGGATGGATTGCGGCAGGCAACGCTACGGATTCGGCGCTGATTCGCGTAAGCAGCGTCAGCACCCCCGCGCTTGCCGACAGCTCCGGAATGTTCCATCTTGTATTGCCGACGTTAACGCTGACCCGTCCCAATGGAGGAGAGACGTTCGTTGCCGGCGCGACAGAGGCGATTCAGTGGACCCATACGAATTTGAGCGGGTTTCTCACTCTTGAAGTAAATCGAACGTATCCGACAGGAGCATGGGAACTCATCGCAACAAATGTTAACGCGGCAGGCGGAACGTATTCGTGGCCCGTTAGCGGTCCGGGAACGACTTCGGCCCGGGTTAGGGTACGCTCTCTTTCGCTTGCGCAAATCGCCGACACATCCAACGCACTGTTTGACATCGTCGTAAACAACCAAGCGCCTGCTATCGGACACAGTCCTGTTTGCGACGGCGCTTCGGGCCCGGTGACGTTTTTCTGCACGGTGACGGACGACGGCGTATACAGTCCACCGGTGCTCAAGTGGTCTGCTGATGGTTTCGCTACGACCGACAGTATCACGTTGGCAATCTTGTCAGCCGGCAAATACGGGGCGACGCCGTTGTTCGCTGAAGGCTTCTACGACTACTTCCTGTCGGTAACGGATGCCGGCGCTCTCACGAGCCGAACCGATACCTTCGGCCTGACCGTCGCGCCCGAGTGCGGACTTTCAGTTTCATATGATGACGGCAGCGCCGAGTTGTATCAGTGGTCACCGGACACAGGGTTCGCGTGGGCGGTACGATTTACACCGCCGACGGTTCCATTCGTCCTATGCGCAACGGAATGGGCGATGTCTTCACATAAGCCAGACACATTGCATGACCTTGTTCACGTAACGGTCTACTCGGCAGACGGAGTCGGAGGCCTCCCGGGAACCGCGCTTGGGCAATTTGAGGCAGGCGCTCTGCCGAATTCCGTTACCGGGAGCTATGACAGCAGCCCATTATGGGGGAAGGCCATACTGATGGAAGCGGGTCAACAGGCATTGACTGTCAACTCGGATTTCTATGTTTCCGTGGAAGCGGACTGTACTGCATGGGCACTTGATAACAGCAGCCCGACAGCAGGACATTCGTTCCTGTGGGATCCGTGCGAGGCGATGTGGTTACAAGAAAATGGTGCGATAGACAACACGCGGAACGGTAATCGCATGCTGCGTGTCATCGGTTGGTCCATGACACCGCCTGAATTGACGATCGGGGTTTCCGGAAGCGATGCCGTTTTGCGTTGGAGCTCTACCGGAGCACCGCGCTACACTGTTTTCCGCGCAACCAACCCGCTGGGTCCGTTCGATGTCCCAATTGCCGAAGTTGAGGGCACGAATTACACTGATGCGGGGGTTTTGGGATCACTTCCAACGGCGTTTTACCTGGTCAGGTCCTCCCAATAGGTGCGCTTGTGTTTCCGGTAAAAAATGTGTTAATTCGCTGAGCTTGCGGAAGTTGTCTTGTCACTACTAAAAGGGAACGACCATGCGGTTTGGCTGGGCAGAGGTACTGCTTATCATGGCCATCATCCTGCTCATGTTTGGGGCCAAGCGGATCCCGGAGCTGATGAAGGGCTTGGGAAAGGGTGCCCGCGAGTTCAAAGAAGGGCTCCGGGGCGACGAGGAAGCCAAGTAATTGGTCATAGGTGACTGATTTCGAGCGGTTTGGGCTTGACTCCGCGTTGGACTTTGGTTATATTACTTACTATAACTACTATAGTGAGGTATCATGACCGGCAAGGACGGGAAGTTCTACTCCTCCAAGGATGTCTGCGAGAACCTCCAGATATCTAAGTCCACTCTTTTCAAGTGGGAACGCGAGGGACTGATAACCAAGGTTCGGCGAGACTGGCGAGGCTGGCGGCTCTATGATGAGCGCAATATGGAGGAAATCCGCCAGAATATTGAAAAGCAGAAGGCGTCTGAAAGTCGCCCACGATCTTCATTTGTGCTCGTTGTCGACGATGACACGATGATCCTGCAGGTGATGTCAGACTTGCTCCAGGCCGCCGGCCACGACGTCTTGACGGCAACGAATGGCGACGAGGCAATCGCTTTGCACGTCGAAAAGCAGCCGGCATTAACCTTTCTCGATGTCAAGCTCAGAGGCAAAAGCGGAATCGACGTGTTTCGCGAGATTAAGGCCGTCGATCCCCAGGCCACGATTGTGATCCTTACGGGCTACCCGAAGATCGAAGACACTGTGCAGGTGATCAAGGAGGGGGCGTACAACTATCTGACGAAGCCCATCAAGAGCGACGAACTGCTCGAGATGGTGGCCGAAGTCCTTGGTCCATAGGACTGTACCATTTTTATCATGATTTGACCCGTTTGGCCCCGTAGCTCCCGGCTCCGGGGTCGTTTTTTCCAATTCTTTCGGAAACCCGCCCGCAGGTCGAAGCGTATCCCTTATGGGTCCGGTTCCTCGACGCGGGAGTTACAACGTCATGCGCAGACTCGTTTACATCATCCTTCTAACGCTACTTGCTGTTCCGGGGGCATTCGCCCAGGGATTTGGCAAGAACAAGGTGCAATACGTCGACTTCGATTGGAGGTACATTCAGTCGGAGCATTTTGACGTGTACTATGCCGAAGGTCAGGAGAGAATTGCAGAGTTCACAGCCGAGACCGCGGAGCGGGCCTTGAAGCTGATTGAGGCCAGTTGGGATTACGGTTTGGAGGGGCGCATCAGGTTCATCATCTATGCGTCGCACAATCGATTTCAGCAGACAAACGTTTCGATGTCGATTCAAGAAGAATCGCTCGGTGGGTTCACTGAGTTTCTTAAGAATCGGGTTGTGCTGCCGTATACCGGGAATTACGAGGCCTTCCGGCATGTTATTCATCATGAGCTGACTCACGCGGTCAATCTGAGGCTATTCTACGGCACCGGCTTTCAGTCGATTCTGATCGGCGTTGCTACCTCCGACATCCCACTCTGGTTTTCTGAGGGATTAGCTGAGTACGAATCGCGCGGGGGCTGGGATGTCGAAGCCGACATGTTCATGCGCGACGCGACGATCACCGGCTACCTCCCCCCTATTGATTACTTGGGCGGCTACTTCGCGTACAAGGGCGGCCAATCAGTCTTCTACTACTTGGACCGCCGTTATGGGAAAGAGAAAATCGGCGAATTCGTCAACAAGGTTCGCTCGTCCCGGGAAGTGCCTAAGTCGCTCAAGAGTGCGGTGGGCATCACGATGGAGGACTTTAACCGCGCCTGGCAGCAATGGCTGCGAAAAATCTACTGGCCGGGCGTTGTCGACTACGAAACACCTGAAGACATCGCGGAACGAGTTACGAATCATCGCAAGATTCACAATTATGTCAATAACGGCGGGGCGTTGTCGCCCGATGGCCAGAAGGTCGCGTATTTGTCCGACCGCGCCGACTACTTTGATGTATGGCTGCAAGATGTCGAAACAGGCAAGTCGCAACGGCTGTTGCAGGGCGAACGCAGCGGTGATTTCGAGCAGTTGAAATGGCTCGATGCCCGAATGTCGTGGTCACCAGACGGCGAAGCGATCGCCTTCGCGTCAAAAGCGGGCGCCCTTGATGCCATAAACATCTTGAACATCGAATCACGCGACATTGTCAAACGCTATCGACCGAAACTCGATGGTATCTTCAACCCGACCTTCTCACCGGATGGCAGTCGAATCGCGTTCGTGGGCATGAAGAGCGGCCAATCCGACCTGTACTATTATGAAGTCGAATCCGGTCAACTCGTGCAGGTTACCGACGATATCTTCAGTGATGACGATCCGGCGTGGGGCGGAGACTCGCAAACGCTCTATTTCGCATCTGATCGCCGCGATTCATTGAGAGTGTCGGGCTACGATCAGTCCTTCCAGATGTGGGATTTCGACTATCGCACGATGAACCTGTATCGGATCACTGCCGGTAGTCCCGCGTGCGAGCAACTGACGTTCGGCGAGTTCCAGGAAAAGAACCCGACTATATCGCCAGATGGAAAGTATCTCGTTTTTGTTTCGGATTCGACAGGTATCTCCAACCTCTACCGGATGAATCTCGAGACGAATGAAACCGTCGCGATCACGAACGCGCTCACCGGCTGCTTCCAACCCAGTTACTCGGCAAGAGCAAACCGGCTTGTGTTCACGTCATTCTATGAAGGCGGCTACGACCTCTATTTGTTGAAGTCGCCAGACGCGTTGACTGCGAAGGTGCCGGCGTTGACCGCGTTTCGTGAGCACGGCACTCCCGAAGCGATTGAAGCCGAATACGGTGAGCAGGCAGAAAGCACAGCCGAATCGCTGGAGCTGCGCGAAAGCAACCGGGAGTTTTCGCGCTATGTATTCGTTGATAACATTGGCCAGTCGTTCGACGACTCTGATAAGCGCCTGACCGATACAACGAACACACGCAAGCCGGGCGGCGGCTTCTTCAGCAAGAAGTATCGAACGAAATTCACGCCTGACTTCGTCTACGCAACCGCAGCCTACAGCTCGTTTTTTGGTGCGCAGGGAACGGGCCAAATCCTGTTCAGTGATGTGTTGGGAAACCAGCTCGTCTTGTTTAACACGGATTTGTACTACGATTTTAACAATCTCGATAACTCAAATTTCTCTGCGCAATATTTCTACCTGCCCAACCGAATCAACTATGGTGCGGGAATTTTCCGGTACGTTTACTATCTGGATGCCGGAAATGTCCGGGATCAGACATTGCAGACGCAAATTGACTTCAGCTATCCGTTTTCGAAGTACACACGAAGTGAACTGATCATCAGCGGCTTTGGTGTGGATCGAGCAGAGTGGATGCCGGACCAATACGACTATTACGACTACCGCAAGACGGCGCGGCGGCGAATTCTCCTGCCCGAGCTTGGCTACGTCCACGACACTGTGGTGTGGGGCAGCACGGGGCCGGTCAACGGCACCCGGTATCGAGTTTCTACGTCGTATAGCCCGAATCTGCAATCTGACCGCGACACCAAGGAAGTTTGGACCTCGGAATTCTATACGGCAAAAGGTGATTTGCGCCAGTACTTCCGGATCGGACGCGACTATTCATGGGCCTCACGGCTCACCGCAGGTCTGTCGGGCGGTCCGGACCCGCAGCGCTTCTTCATGGGCGGCGTATCAAATTGGATTAATCGCAGATTCGAGAATGACGAGATACCCACAGACGAAATCAACGATTTCTATTTCTCTTCATTCATTACTCCGTTTCGCGGCGGCGACTATTTCGAAAAGCGCGGAACGGGGAATCGATTTTTCCTGACGAATCAAGAATTCCGGTTCCCGGTGATACGGTATCTTCAGATGGGCTGGCCGTTACCGCTGACCTCTCCGATGTTCGCGGCGCATTGTTCGCGGACATTGGCGCGGCCTGGTACGACGAGACTTTCAAGTTGACCAGAGAGGATGACGCAGGACGACGCAGGCTGTATGACCTGCAAACTGCTTACGGATTTGGATGGCGGTCAAATCTGGGCTTCCTCCTGCTGCGTTGGGATGTGGCCTGGTCCACTGACGGCGTAGACACGTCTAAACCGCGCTACTACTTCTCGCTTGGAGCAGAATACTAAGCATGAGCAGATCCGCATCGGTGCAGAACGCGCCTTATCGCCGCTCTACATAATCGGGCAACTGCCAACCGAGTTCGTCTCCGAACTTGGCAGGTTTGGGATCATGATGGGGCGAGTGGCAACCGAGCTTGGCGCCATATTTAAGCGGCGTGACCTGTTCTTGCGTGAATGTGAACGACTCGGTGTGGACAGTTTGCCGCTGATTCTATTGGTCGGCGTGTTTACAGGCGCGGTCTCCGGCTGGCAACTCCACTATCAGCTTGAAGGCTATGTACCGTTTGATATGATAGGCCCCGGTATTTTCAAGAGTATTGTGCTGGAAATGGGACCGGTCTTAACGGGGCTTGTGATATCCGGCCGAGTTGCGGCCTCAATTGCGGCGGAGCTTGGCACGATGCGTGTCACCGAGCAGATTGACGCATTGGAATCGATGGCGATTTCGAGCACGCGCTATCTCGCCGTACCGCGAATCGCAGCGATGGCGGGGATGATGCCGATATTGGTGATTCAGGTGGATTTCATCGCATTGATGGGCGCATGGTTTGTAACAAATGTGTTTCTCGGGATGACAACTGTTCAATTCTGGGGATTAGTGCCAGCATTTTTTCATACTTATGACGTATTCTCCGGACTTCTGAAGTCGCTGTTTTTCGGCATGAGCTCGGCAATGATCGGATGCTATGTAGGATTTGACACAACAGGAGGCGCGGAGGGCGTGGGGACAGCGACCATAAAAGCGTTTGTTTGGAGTTCGCTCACCGTGCTGGTGCTGGACTTTTTGGTAGCGATGATACTCTTCTAATGATTGAAGCTCGCGGCGTAAAAAAGAATTTTGGCGAGAAAGAAGTGCTGCGAGGCGTGGATTTGACCATTCCCAGCGGCCAATCGCTTGTGATCATCGGTCAGTCCGGCTGCGGAAAATCGGTTCTGCTGAAACATCTTGTTGGGCTCCTCGATCCTGATGCGGGCGAGATATATGTGGACGGCGATAGAATTTCGAACGCGACGCGCGCCGAGCTGTATCGCGTCCGGATGAAATTCGAGTGCTGTTTCAGAGTGCCGCTCTATTCGACTCGATGACTGTGGAAGAGAATATTTCGCTAAGCCTTGTTGAGCACACGGACATGCCGCGCGCGGACATCAACAAGCGCGTCGCCGATTGTCTCTCCATGGTCAGTTTGCCCGGCATTCAGAAGCTGAAACCCGCTGAATTGTCCGGCGGTATGCGCAAGCGGGTCGGACTGGCCCGGGCGATAGCGATGAAACCACAGTATATTCTGTATGACGAACCGACGACCGGACTCGACCCGATTACTGCGGACTCGATCAATGACCTCATTATTCAGTTGAACCGGGAGCTGAACGTGACCACAATCGTGGTCACGCATGACATGGTCTCAGCGTTTAAGATTGCTGATCGGGTCGTCATGCTCCATTTGGGGAAAGTCGTTTTTTCCGGGTCTCCCGACGAGACCAAGACCACTTCAGTTGACATCGTTCGCCGTTTTATCACGGGTGAATCGGAGGACAAGAAGGTCGTCACGCACTATTAGGATCCGGTATGTGCACAATGCAAACAGCCCCGCAACACGCGGTGCTTTTTGTGTCTTTGAAATGACCATCAGAATGTGCGGATGACCATGCTTGCCGTTGGACCTGCGACGACGAAATGCGCTGCGCTTACACCGCTCGCGTTAGTCAGAGAATCAGGGAAGGAAAACAAACCATTACGCGACACGATCATTAAGTCGCCGAGACGATCTTCCTGGAGTCGATTGAAGGCATAGTCAAGATTTGTGAACATCGCTATCCTTGTGGCCGACTGAGCCGTATGCCAGATGACCCCAGTGTGTGCTTCGCAACGTCCGATAACGGGCGAGATCGGCAAGGCGAGCGTATCAGACACGACCTCGACGAGCAGCTCGTTGTTGGTTACCCACTCGAAAGAAGCTACGCGAGCGGCCGCCATGTGTTCGTCCCAGTCCTCAACGACCGAGTGATCAGGGTGGCTCCGTTCGAACCAACTTGTGGAATCAAGTACGCCAACACCTCGCCGTCAGGATTCAGACGCGGTCGCTCTCCGACGGCCGTAAGGCGCTCGGAGATGCCGTCCAGCAGGCTTACGCTCCAGATACCTTGTGTGGCGGTATCAGATGATCCTCCGGCGAAGAGGAGTCTCAGTTCATTCGGCGCGAACTGCGGCTGACGACCGTGCGTTGACATACGGATCATCGGCTGATCAGTCGTGGACATAACATACACTCCGGCACCTTCGGTGGACGAGCCGGGAATCGAGAAGGCGACGAGACTCTGGTCAAAACAGGACCAAACGTAGTCCGGTCGGATGGCAACTCCGCCCCCTGTCAGGCAACGCTCAGCGCCGTGATGCCAGAGGTACAGACCGCCGTCAGTGCCTTCGCGAGTAAACAGGACGTATTGTCCGTCGTGGGACATGACTGGAGCCCTTGCACCTGCGATGACTCCGTCTACCGCCCAGTTCGGCGACGCAGAATACCCCGCCGGATCATCGCAACCGATAAGTGAAAAGCACACCAGTAAGAGGCCAAGCAAACTACTCATGGTGAAGGGCTTGGATCGGATTAACCCGAGAAGCGCGAAGGGCCGGATACAGGCCGGAGAATATCGTCACCAGACCAATCATACCGGCCGAAATCAACATGGTTTCCTGCGATAATATGGGCGGGGCAAGTCCCTCGGGAAGCTGCACGTTGTGGAGGAGGCGAATCAGGCTCCAACCTACGAGCATGCCGCCCAGTCCAGCAACCACGGTAATAATCAGGCACTCGAAGAAGAACTGCTTGACGATATCAAACGCCTTTGCCCCAATGGCGCGGCGAATGCCGATTTCGCGCGTGCGCTCTACGACTGAGACGAGCATGATATTCATGACTCCCAACCCGCCAATCATCAGTGTGATTGCGCCGATGGCCACCATAAGGGCGTTGATCGCATCGAACACGCGCTCGGTCTCCTGCGCGCTCTTGTGGGTATCCCAAAGACTTAGCGCCTCGGGGTCTTCGGGGTCGAATTTGTGGACCTTCGAGACGATATTCTTGAACTCCGCAACTGCCAACTCGTGTTCGTCCACGTCTTTTGGTGCGAAGATGAAGTTGCCAAACCAGAAGCGGTCGTAAAGCGACATCTGCGTCGTGTACGGAATGAAAACTACATCATTATCCGGCCCATAGTACGACGAATTCTGCTTCTTGTCGGACTTCCAGCCGACGATTAAGAATTCGCGGCCTCCGATCAGTACTCGCTCATGCAAAGGGTTCGACTCGTCGCCGAAGAGCTTTTTGCGCACTTCGTTGCCGATCACGCAAACACGGCGGGCTTCCAACACGTCGCGACGCGAGAGCCAGCGCCCGTAATCGGGAATGCAGTTACGTAAGTTACCATACGTCTCCCCCACTCCGGCGAGACGAGTATTGAAGATGCGCGTTCCCGCGCGCATCTCGGTGCTCCACGCCGATACTTCAGGCGAGAAGTCAAAAAGTTGCGCTTTGGCTTCGAGCGCCTTATTGGTCTTCTCATCGAACCGAATCTGGTCGCCTTTCCGGCCCGAGCCGGTAGCCAGGCTTTTGCGCCCGCCCCAGACGATTACAACATCCTTGCCCATCGCACGGATGCCCTTCAGCGAGTCCTCTGAAAACCCTTGTGCCAGGCCCGACAGGAGCATCACCGAGGCAATGCCCCAGGTAATACCAAACATAGTCAGAGCACTGCGGAGTTTGTTTGAACTGAGATTGGTGATGACCTGCCTGAGCAGCTCAAGGAAACCCATATTAGTTCTCCTCGCTGACCGCACCTGCGCTGACGATCTCCCCGCAGTTCAGACCACCCGTGACTTCCGTGCGGATGCCATCTGATATACCAAGTGTTATTGTGCGCTCTTCGGTCGCACCGGTCACCGAATCCGTGACGATCTTGACGAAGGCGGAGTCACCCTTGAAGAAGACGGCCATCTCATCGACAATCGGCACGTCTTTGCGCTCGTCGACAACGATTCGAGCAGTCGCGCTCATGCCGACGCGAAGTGCTTGCTCCTCGTTCTTCACAGTGGCCTTCACATTGAAGACAATCTGCTGCTCCTTGTCGCTATAGCGGCCGACCGGCGAAATGTGATAGATCGCGCCGTCAAACGTCCTTCCCTGATAGGCTTGGACGGTGACCGCAGCCTTCAGACCACTCTTGAGCTTGCCGACATCTGCCTCGTCCACGTCACCCCGGAATTCGAGTTCAGTGTGGTCACCCATCGTGATCACAATCGTGCCGCCCGATGCTGACGTGGTAGGTGTGACTGAGGCGCCCTCATCCAGCTCCCGAGTGAAGATTAATCCGGTGATGGGGGCGACAACAGTTGTCGAGGTCGTTACGATGGCCATGTCGCCGACTTGATCACCTATTTGTTCACGTTGGATCAAAGCCCACTCCGCTTGAGCAGCCGACAGGCGGGCCTTTGCACGTTCCAAACTGCGTTCAGAATCGCGCAGATTCTGCTCTGGCAGGAGCTTCTTGTCGGCCAGTTCTTTGGCGACTCGACGATCGTCTTCCGCCTGCTGGACTTCGACTTCCGCGGTGCGAAGCTCCTCACGCGTCCTAACTTGTTCGGTTGGCGACGCTTCCGGAGTGATCTCAAACAGTCGCTGTCCCGCCTTTACCCAGTCGCCTTCCTCAACATAGAATTTCCGCACCGTGCCCCCGGTCTTCGACCGAATTTCGATCTGATGTAGCGGCTTGATGCTCCCGGTCGCCACGACAGTCTGTGTCATGTCGCCGCGCTCGACCGAAGCAATCTTGAGTTTCGGTTTTGAGGCTGCATCCTGTTTGCACGAAACCGTGATCACAAGAAGCACTGCAAGCAGAGATAGGCGAAAGACAGCCATGACAAGAGCTCCGAAAATGGATTCAGTTGGCGATGTACTATCGGAGCACACCAATCGTCGCTATGTTTCTAATGAAGACAAAAAGGCCAGCGTTTTCTGCTGGACCAAGGCGGGAGAGGCTATGAAATCCTCCCGAACCGGCGCGGGCGGAGGAACTGTCAACGCGAAACCAATTTATCTATAGACAAAACAAAATAATAAGGTACTAAACACGATATATTGGAATGTCTCAAAACTCTTGACTTTCGGAGCATCCCGGTGTATCTTTACCCCCAAGTGGAGGAAATAGGAATAAATCGGCTGGATTGCCCTAATGTCTAAGCTACCGTTTGTGGGAACTCATGCTGCTGCCGTTGATGACAAGGGTCGCTTGTCGATTCCGGCCGAGTTCCGCAATGCGTTGCCGGCGGATGACGGTAAGTTGCATGTTGTGCTGACAGTTGGAAGCTCCGATTTCATTAATGTGTTTTCGGTCGATTATTTCGACGCGATCTACGCGCCGGCCGAAAACGAGACAGCGAACTTCGCACTGGATGACGCCATCGACCGGGACATGGTCCTGTTGTCTGAAGCGACGGTCCGTCCGATCGACGGGCAAGGGCGAGTGACTATTCCGCAAACACTCTTGAGACAGGCGAACATCGCCCGGGATGTGATCTTCTTTGGCCGCCAGAAGTTCTTTACTATCTGGAATGCCGAGGCCTACAAGGCGCGTCTCGAACGGCTAACGATTACGAAGTCCGACGCATGGAACATGCTCACGGACAAGAACAAAAAGGGATGAAAATGGGTCTGCACATGCACACCACACAAACGAACGACGAGGCGCTCCTCAAGATTCAAGGCGAAATCACCGGACTTGGGATTCGTCAGCTTGAGGCGGCAATCGAACACTTCCGTGCTCGCGGCTGCAAGGTCATTCGCATTGAGCACTCCGGCCGCCCGGTGAATCAGGTCGCGGACTGGGCCCGCGCAATCCTTGATGCCTCTACTGAGACTATCGCCATCCGTCAAGGCTAATGCCTCGACGCGATCCCTGTGGCCAGCCGCAGCGGGTCACAGGGTAATTCTTCGTTGTCCGTTCCTTGACTCCTGAGTCGCCCACTCCGCCTGAGCCGTACCACGTTCCTGTTATGGGAACGGAGGTCATACATTGGCTCATCACAGATCCGAACGGGACCTATGCGGACTTTACGGTAGGCGGCGGCGGACATTCACTCCTGATTTGGAGTAAGCTCAGGGAAACGGGCAGGCTATGTGGAATAGACCGTGATCCGGAAGCGATTGCGGAAGCACGCCGGAGGTTGCCGACGCGCAACGAACTTTGGAATATACAATTCTCAGAGACAGCGAGCAAGCTTTCCGAGTGGTCCGAGCAGGGATTTTCAGGAATTTTGCTCGACCTCGGCATCTCAAGTCACCAAATCGACGAGGCAGGCCGAGGTTTCAGCTATCGGTTCGACGGGCCGCTCGATCTGAGGATGTCTCCGGCTGCCGGAGAATCTGCAGCCGATCTTCTGGCGCGCCTTTCCGAAGCAGAGCTGAAAACCTTGCTCCGCGAACTCGGTGAAGACTCACAGGCCGGGAGAATTGCGCGGGCCATCGCGCATGCGCGAACCGCCCAACCAATTCGCACAACTGCGGAACTTGCTTCGATCGTCCGCCGGTCGGTCCCGGCCACTGCGCACAAGTCCTTACCCCGCGTCTTTCAAGCACTGCGGATGGCCGTCAACCATGAGCTTGCGGAGCTGGACGCCGGCCTTGCTGCAGCCTGGAGGCTATTGAAGTGCTCCGGCAGACTTGTGGTCCTTACCTATCATTCCTTGGAAGACCGACCAACGAAGCAGTTCATGCAGGGGAAAGTCTACCCGCCTGCACCTGCACTCTTTCCCTACGTTGCACCTGCACCCCGCGCATTAGGCCGATATCCCGTGCGTGGACCGATACTCCCTTCCGCCGATGAAATTGCGCGAAATCCCCGCGCACGCAGTGCCAAGCTGCGAGTCTTAGAAAAAATCCACGACGACTAACATGTCCGCGATCACTGTGCCGACTCCTGTCTTCCGTCCCAAGCGCTTGCCGCGCGTTCTGCGCCGCCAGGCGAATGTGATCCGACTGGTGGTCGGGCTGGTACTCTTTGCCGTGGTCGCACTGCTGATCGCTTGGAGGAACTTCCAAGTGCAGCAGCGCACTATTGACGTGGCAAGACAGCGCTCGCACCTGCTCCAACTCGATCAGGAGCTTCAGCACCTCAATGGTCTGATCGACGCTGCGGCACCATATCCAATGGTATCAGCATGGGCGCTTGAGAAGCGCGGTTGGAAGGACCGTCAGACACGTATCGACTCCATTCTTGTCGTCGTTCCGACACCCGCCCAGGCCTTAGGCAATTCCCATGACGGCTCCCAAACTTCCCAATAAACCTATGCGCTACGCAGGTCGCGAGAAGCTATTGGCCGGCCTTTTCCTGCTCATTGTCGCCGCATTCGGCGCGAGGCTCGCGCAGTTGCAAGTATTTGAGCATTCGCGGTGGCGCGAATTGGCGCAGCGTCAGATGTTCGACAAGGCTCGCGAGCCGATGCCCCGCGGCGAAATCCGGGATCGCGATGGCAATCCGTTAGCGACAACGCTTCCCCTGACTTTCGCGGTGGGCTACCGGCCGCAGAATGGTGATGTGTCGGGAACGGAAATGGTGCGGTTACTCAGTGACCATCTCCCGCTGTCGGAAGCGGCGCTTCGGCGCAAGCTCGATAGCAAGGGGTTTACGTATTTGGCTCGGCGGGTAGACTGGCAGGTTCAGGAGGAATTAGCGGGACTGAACCTGCCCGGGATCGAGTTCACACGGGAAGCTCGACGCAGCTATCCGGCCAAGAAGGCCGCGGGTACCGTCGTCGGTTTCACTAACATTGACGGCAAAGGGCAAGATGGAATCGAGCGGGCGCTCGACTCACTGCTGGTCGGCGATAAGCGCGAAATGGTCGTTTGGAACGATGCGCGGCGCGCGGTGCCGGCAGTCATGAGTTCGCTGGATGATGCGACAGCGATGTCCGGAGCAAACGTCTATCTTACGGTTGACCTCAAGCTGCAATCGATTCTCGACAAGTGCATGATTGAGGGGTTGGGTGATCGTGAATTTGAGAAGGCGTGCGCAGTACTGATGGACCCGCATACTGGAGAGGTGCTCGGTATCTCCACTCTGCCGGAGTTCGATCCTAACGCTCCCGGCGATACCGAAGGGCAATTCCGGCGCTGCTGGCCGGTTACCGACCTATTCGAGCCGGGATCGATTTTCAAGATCGTAACTGTTGGAGCGGGACTCGAGTCGCGGGTCGTTACGTCTGCAACTCTGATCGACTGCGAAGGCGGCGCTTATTCGGGCCCGGGCAAGATACTGCATGATGCGCATGCCTATGGGACGCTCACGGTCGCCGAAGTGTTTTCGAAGTCGTCCAACATCGGATGCGCGAAGATCGCGGAACGGCTGGCCGCAGAAGACCTGTACAGTTGGATATTGCGTTTCGGTTTTGGCGCCCCGCACTGAAGTCGGATTGGCGGCCGAGCCTTCCGGGCTTGTTCCGAAACCCGTTAACTGGAGCGGGCCAACGCGCTCGAATCTCGCAATCGGTCAAGGCGTATCGGTGACGGCACTTCAGATTGTCTCCGCCTATTCGGCGATTGCCAATGGCGGTTTCTTGATGCAGCCAAAGCTAATCAAAGGCCTCGAGTTTCCAACCGGTGAGAAGGTCGAGTTTGATCCCGTGGCGTTACGTCCGGTCCTGTCTCCCGAGAACGCGCGAGAACTTACCCGGCTGATGACCATGGTGGTAGATGAAGGCACGGGCAAGGCGGCGAAGATCGACAGCGTTGCGATTGCCGGCAAGACGGGAACGGCTCAGAAGGTCAATCTGGAGGCAAAGAGCTACTACTCGAACCGTTACGTCTCATCGTTCGCTGGTTTCTTCCCGGCCAACGATCCCAATTATGTTCTCCTGGTTGTCGTCGATGATCCGCGCGGCGGCAGCTACTACGGTGGGCAGATTTCCGCTCCTGTGTTTGCCGCAATTGCACACGAAATCCTCGAAGAGCGTCACCCTCATTTGCTGCCCACTCCTAAGCTTGATCCGCCTGTTAATCCGGACTCGGTGACGAAGAAGGAAGAGAAGGACAGCGTTGAGTTGGAGAAGTTCGCATACGACACCGTGAAGTATGCGAATCTGCCGCTTTATGCTATGCCTAATCTCATTGGTCTCCCGCTTAGGGCCGCTGCCGCGCAGATGGACAACATCGGACTTGACGCGCAATTAGTTGGCTACGGCGTCGTATCATCGCAATACCCGCCAGCCGGCGAGCGCGTACCGCAGGGATTCCCCTGTCAAGTTATCGCGCAGCCGGTCACGGTTTCCGCATCGTATGCTGTCTCTCGCTGAACTCGCGCGGGAAGTCGACGGGAAGCTCTTTGCATCAAACCCCGCGCTGCCGGTCGAAAATGTCGTTTATGATTCACGAAAGGTGAGGCCCGGAGACGCGTTTGTTGCCATCAGCGGGCTCAAAGATAACGGTTTTCGGTACGTGCAAAGCGCGATTGAACACGGCGCGGCGTGCATCATCAGTGAAACACGGTCGATCGGAACAAGCACCTCTTCGGAAATCGTCGTCACAAATGCGCGTGCCGCGTTGGCCAAAGCCGCTTGGGCCCTGGCCGGAAAACCGCAGCAGGAACTTTGCCTAATCGGCGTAACGGGTACCAACGGAAAGACCACCGTTACTGCTGCACTGGCGCAACTGTTGTCGCGCTGCGGTCATCCGACCGGAGTGTGTGGTACGCTGGGAATGCTCTTTGATCAGCTCGTTTTCGAAAGCGACCGTACAACTGCTGAGGCGCCGGAACTTGCACAGGCTTTCGCGAGCATGCGCGAAGCGGGATGCACGCACGTGGCGCTGGAAGCCACGTCCATCGGATTGGTGATGCATCGGCTCGACGAGTTGGTCTTTGATGCGGCTGTGTTCACGAACTTGTCCCGCGACCATCTTGATTTCCACGGCAGCTGGGAGGCGTATCGTGACGCCAAACTTACGCTCTTTAACAAGGACAGGCTGTCTGGACCTGCGGTGGTCAACGCCGATGATCCTGAGCATTGCCACTTCGTTGAGCGAGCCAACCGGCGCGCCTTGACGTTTGCAATAGACGCAAATGCGGATTTCCGTGCTACTAATTTAGCACTGAGGTCAGATGGAACCGCATTTGATCTGGCAACGCCGGACGGACAGTTCCAAGTTGATTGCTCTTTGATCGGAAGATTCAACGTGCACAACGTCCTTGCGATAGTCACGACTGCGTATGCGCTCGGCCTTCCACTCGCAACAATCGCGCAGAATCTTCCGTTTCTGCGACCCGTGCGCGGACGTGCCGAAGTTGTCTCCTCCGTTGCGCCCTTCAGCGTAATTGTCGATTACGCGCATACGCCCGATGCGCTGGTTAAGATTCTATCGACGATGCGATCTCTGGTGCGAGGCAGACTTCTCTGCTTGATCGGGGCGGAGGTGATCGCGATAAGGGCAAGCGACCTTTGATGGCACAGGCAGCAGAACAGTTGAGTGACGTCGTTTTCTTGACCTCGGACAATCCGCGAAGCGAAGCGCCGGAGCAGATCATTCGAGACATGGAAGCTGGCGTTGCCGGTTCCGCGAAAGTCGTCTTGATTGTCGATCGCCGCGCCGCAATTGAACAGGCACTCGAGGCCGCGCGCGCAGGCGACGTGCTTGTCATTGCCGGCAAGGGGCATGAGACGTACCAGGAAATTCACGGCATAAAACACGCCTTTGACGACGCGCAGATCGCTTCCGAGTGGCTATCAGCACACGGATTCAGCCGATGAAGTTGCCGACGATTGGTTGGTTGCGTGGTCTGTTTGCAACTGAGTCGAGTTACGACGACTCGCCGTTGCGAATTTCAATTGACAGCCGTAACCTGCGAGTGGGTGATACATTCTGGGCAATCAGGGGAGAACGCGATGGACACGATTTCGTGGATGCCGCGATTGAGGCGGGCGCATCGTGCGTTGTCGTAGAACAGGGATTTCCCCTGTGTGAGAAACTTGAAGCACGAGTCGTGCGGGTTGACGACACGATGACCGCGCTCACTGATGCGGCCCGAACGTGGCGCAAAGAGCTTGACGCTCTCGTTATTGGAATCACCGGATCGGTCGGCAAGACGACAACCAAAGATTACGTCCGCGCCGCGTTCGCCGAAACGCGCCGAGTCGAGGCAACCCACAAGAATTTCAACAATGAAATCGGAGTGCCGCTGACAATCTTATCAGCGCCGCGCGACACGGAAGTCTTGATCTGTGAAATGGGGGCGGCGCGCCCCGGAGACATTGCGCATTTGTGCGCGGTCGCAAAACCCCAGTGGGGGATTGTTACGGCAATTGCGGACGCACACTTTGAATCGTTTGGCTCGCGCGAGCTTGTGGCACAGACAAAGGGCGAGCTCTACAGGTATGTATCTCATGACGGAGTCGCGTTTGTTCCTGTAGCGGACGAACTTTGTATTCAAGCAAGTAAAGTCTGTGAGACCAGGATCGGTTTTGGATTTGACCAACGACCAACCTACTGGGAGAGCGATTATGTGCAGGGTGAACATTTGTCGTTTGACGAATTCGCGCAAGCGAGCTTCTTCGTGCAGGGCGAGCGAGTCCTTCTCACCGTGCCGGGTCGTCCAGCCGCACAGGCAGCGCTGGCCGCAATGAGTATTGCATCGTATCACGGTGTCGCCGTCGCCGCGGCAGCTTCGGGTGTTTCCCGCGCCGTCCCGACTGCAGGGCGCGTGACACTCCGAAGATTCGGACGAATCACGGTCATTGACGACGCATACAACGCGAGCCCGACCAGTATGAGCTCGGCTCTCGAGACGCTGTCCTTAAGGCAGGCCATCCGCAAGGTTGTTGTCTTCGGAGACATGCTTGAATTGGGTGAAATCTCGGATATTTCCCACCGCGAAGTTGTGAACGATCTTGATCGGTCAGGCGTGTCCCTGGCGATTCTCATCGGACCGCGTTTTTCCGCCGTCGCAGCATCGAGCTTTACCAGCGCAAGACTTCTGATTTACCCGTCAATCGACGAGGCACTGCCAAATCTTGTGCGTGTCGTTCGACCGGACGACCTGATTCTGGTCAAAGCGTCGCGTGGCATGGCACTCGACCGGGCGGTCGCAAAGCTCGAAGAACAGTTTAGCTAATGCTATACCATCTTCTGGTACCGTTGCGTGACGAAATCATTGGGGCGAACCTCTTTCGCTACCTTACTTTTCGTTCCGCACTGGCGGCGGTGCTGGGACTCTTGATCTCCTTTATCGTTGGTCCGTGGCTGATTCGCAAACTACGCGAACACCAGATCGGTGAAGAAATTCGCACGGACGGTCCGCAGTCGCATCTGAGCAAGAAGGGCACGCCGACTATGGGCGGCCTGATGATTCTCTTCGCAGTGGCTGTTCCGACGCTGTTGCTCGCGAATTTGACAAATTTCTATGTATTGCTCACTCTTCTGGCCTTCCTGTGGATGGGAGCCATCGGCTTTTATGATGACTACCTCAAAACTATCAAGAAGAAGAAGGCCGGCCTTGTTGCTCGTCAAAAGCTGATTGCGCAAGTCGGGTTGAGTCTATTGATCGGGTTCTTTCTAATCAATTACTCGCATCTATTCGGCCAGAATTTCCATACACATGTGACACAAACAACCTTACCATTTGTCAAGCAAGCAATGTTTGACTTTGGCTGGCTGTTTCCAGTCGTCGTAATGCTCGTCGTGACAGGCACGTCAAATGGCGTGAATCTCACGGACGGACTTGACGGACTTGCGATTGGAGTTACTTCGATTTCTGCGGCAGCGTTCGCTGTCATAAGCTATGTGACCGGCAATGTGAAGTTCTCGAGCTATTTGAACATCATCTACCTTGATGGCGCTGGAGAGTTGACGATTTTCTGCGCCGCACTACTCGGTGCAGGGTTAGGTTTCCTATGGTTCAACGGATTTCCGGCAACGGTGTTCATGGGGGACACCGGTGCGCTCGCGTTAGGAGCCGCACTCGGGACGATGGCTGTGCTACTGAAAAAAGAGTTCTTCCTGATCGTGATCGGCGGAATTTTCGTCGCTGAAGCGCTTAGTGTCATGCTGCAACGTGGGTATTTCAAGTACACCAAGCGCAAGTATGGCGAGGGACGCCGCATCTTTCGCATGGCTCCCTTGCACCACCATTTCGAGCAACTGGGATGGCATGAGTCCAAGGTAGTCGTGCGATTCTGGATCGCCCAGGTGCTGCTCGTTCTGATCAGCTTAACGATGTTTAAGGTACGTTGATGTTGACCGATCTGTCGGGACGCAGATTCGGCGTGTTGGGAATGGGGCGAAGCGGGATCGGCGCAGCGAGATTGATTGTCCGGCTCGGCGGGACTGCGCTTCTTTCTGATCAGAAGGCTGAGGACCAAGTCGGAGCGACGGCCACAAGCTGGCGAGGCAGAGGTATCGAACTTGAGTTTGGCGCTCATGCCCGATTGCTCAGCGAAAAGTTCGACACGATCATTGTCTCGCCCGGTGCGACTCTGAAGCAGGAATGGCTTGAAGCATGGCGAACCTCGGGGACAGAGCTTTGGAGCGAGCTCGAACTGGCTTCGAGGTGCTACGATGGGAATTGGATCGGAGTCACCGGCAGCAACGGCAAGACGACGACGGTCACGTTACTCACGTCCATGCTCCGACGCGGAGGACTTCGCGCGGAGTCAGTGGGCAATATCGGGACGGCATGGAGTGAATTGCTGCCCGCGTTCGATGTGGATGTCTTCGTGGGAGAAGTGTCGAGTTTTCAGATGGAGTTGACGCAAACGGCCGCTCCGCAGGCGTGCGTCATATTGAATGTTCTCGAAAATCACCTCGACCGCCACGGTGATCTCGACACGTATGGGAAACTGAAGCTCAAGTTAGCGGCGCATCAGCATACGCGCGACAGTGTGGTAGTGAACGGTGATGATCCCTTCCTCCGCTCGCACACAGACTGTCTCCCCGGCCGCATCGGTCTTTTTGGACTGGGTGAGGCCTACGAATGGTTCGTACAAGACTTGTGTTTGTTTCACAAGCGAACCGACTGCGCCAAGCCGATTCTCAAATCCAACGAGTGGAAGCTCGAAGGAAAGCATAACCTCCTTAACGCGGCGGCGGCCGCAAGTGCGGCCACAAGCTTTGGCGTTACAGATGACCAGATCCGGGAGGCACTGCAGGCGGCCCTGCCCGTGGAGCACCGAATTGAATTCGTACGCGAAGTGGCCGGAGTGCGCTATATCAACGACTCGAAGAGCACGAACCTCACAGCAACCATGACGGCAATTGAAGCAGTGCACGGTGAGATCATTCTGTTGTTTGGCGGTCGCGCAAAGAGGGAGTCCTTTGCGCCGTTGTCAACGCTGCTTGGCAATCGACTGGCGGGACTAATCAGCTTCGGCGAGTCCAATTCAAAGGTTCGCTCCGATATCGGCCAACATGACCTTGTGCATTATGTCGAGACGCTTGCTGATGCCGTCGCATATGCACTATCGCGCGCCCAGAGCGGGCAGACTATTCTTCTGTCTCCTGGCTGCGCTTCATACGATCAATTTCTGAACTTTGAAGAACGCGGCAGCCAATTCAAGAAGATTGTTATGTCATTATGATTGATTCGCGCGTGCAGCAGTCGTACTCACCGTTTGGGCCCGCGCGACCAGCGCTTGACTTCCCGCTGCTCGCGTCGGTTGCGATCTTGTGTATCGCAGGAGTTGTGTTTGTCTTCACGTCGTCTGCCGCGCATGCGTGGCAAGCAACCGGCGGACAGTCGCTGACATTCTTGTCAAATCACGTGCAGCGACTTGCAGCAGGCGTGGCGGCGGCCTTCCTCTTCTATCATGTGCGATATCAGTTCCTCGAAAAGCGCGCGCGCCCGGTCCTGTTGATCGGTTTACTCGGACTGATAATTGTGCTATTTTCGCCGCAACTGCCGGGAACGACTGCAAAGCGTTGGATTCTACTTGCGGGAATCAGCATTCAACCCGCAGAAATTGCAAAGTATGCCGTGCTCGTCTATGCGGCACGCAGGCTCTCTGAAATCGATGACTCGCCATTCCCCGCGGACCGGAAAAGAAAATTCAATGGTTTGCTGATCGTGTGCGCGATTGCATTGCTCCTCGTAGGCCTGGAGCCGAACCTCTCAATGGTCATTTTGACTGCGGCAATGCTGTTCTGTCTGTTCTTCCTGCACGGCCTGGAATGGAAAAAGATAGCCGTAATGATTCCTGTGGGTGTGCTCAGCGTGACCGGTGTCGTGCTGGCCAAACCCTACATGCTCGAGCGAATTCGGGCGTTCCTGCAAGGTATCTCTGACCCGATGTCGGCCAGCTATCATGTGCAGCAGTCGCTGATTGCAATAGGTCAAGGGGGTTGGTTTGGGCTCGGGCTCGGTCAGTCTACTCAGAAGCACTACTATTTGCCTGAACCGTACAATGATTCGATTTTCAGTATTGTCGGAGAGGAATCAGGATTCGTAGGCGCAGCGCTCCTCGTGATCGCTTTCAGCGTCTTGATCATCCGCGGCTGGAAGATCGCAATGAATGCGCAGGATCGTTTCGCTTATTATCTCGCGGCGGGGATCACTACTTCCCTTGCGTGTTCCTTCGTCATCAATGTCGGAGTCAATGTCGCGTTGCTTCCGGCGACCGGACAGCCATTGCCATTTGTCAGCTATGGCGGATCATCGCTTGTGATGTCATTGGCCGCCGTGGGAGTGCTCTTGAACATTGCGAAGCAACAGAACCGGGCAATGAAGTGGCAAGTTTCGACGCGACTGGCGCCGCGCACCTGAAATGAAAGTCGTTTTGTGCGGAGGCGGCACGGGCGGACACGTCTATCCAGCACTGGCGATTGCTGAGGCGTTGCACGATCTTGCACCAAATGTCGGAGTGCTCTTCTTTGGAACGGCCGCGGGACTTGAGGCATCCGCTGTGCGAAAAGCTGGAGAGGAGTTTCATGAAATTCCCGCCGGTGGAATCGTCGGGAAGAACGCGCTCACACGAGTTATCGGCCTGACGAACGCCGCGCGAGGCGCCCTTCAATCATACTTCCGATTGCGGAAGATTCAACCGAATGTCGTTGTTGGAACCGGCGGATATGTCATGGCACCCGTGCTCCTCGCTGCAAACTGGCTAAAGATCCCGACGGTAATTCAGGAACAGAATTCCTATCCGGGATACGCGACGAGGAAATTAGCGCACAAATCGCGCGTAGTGTGCCTGGGTATTGCGGGCGCAGAGAAGCACCTTGGCGGAGCGCGCACGCAATTAACCGGCAATCCGTTGCGCAAGTCACTGCTTGCAGGTGCCCTCTCGATGGCCAACGCCCCCCGGCATAGCGGACGGCCGCGCGTCTTAATTGTTGGCGGGTCGCTTGGAGCGAGAAGCCTCAACAACGCCGTCGCAGAGAGCTTGAGTGTCCTAATCGAGGTGGCCGATGTGACTTGGCAATATGGCCGCAGCGGCATACCGAAAGGCCTCTCGCTGAAGGATATTGACATGCATACTCAAAAGGGCCGACTACAGGCTGCGCAGTTTTATGATGATATGCACGTGCGGTATGCTTCGGCAGATCTCGTCGTCTGTCGAGCAGGTGCGATGACGCTCGCTGAACTTGCACTTTACGGCCTTCCTGCGATTCTCGTTCCCTTCCCATTCGCTGCGCACCAGCATCAGCTCGCCAATGCGCGAAGCTTTGAGGCGGCGGGCGCGGCAACGGTTTTGCTTGACAGCGACCTGAATGGTCACTCCTTGTTTCTAATCGTTCAGGATCTTCTCACTGCACCGCAACGAAGAACGGACATGTCTCAGAGAATGCACGCACTGGCGCGCCCCGATGCTGCCACCGACATCGCGAAACTTGCATTGGATGCCGCAAACACATGATTGCTTCGCCACATGCTTTCCGCCACGTCAGGCGCGTACACATGGTAGGAATCGGCGGTGCGGGCATGTGCGGTATCGCCGAAGTACTCAACGCGATGGGCTTCGTCGTTAGCGGCTCCGACCTTTCTCATAGCGAAACGACCGACAGGCTGGAAGGCCTCGGTATGAAGATCTTCTATGACCACCAGGCCGTGCACGCGGAAGGCGCGGACGTAGTCGTGTTCTCGTCGGCGGTGCGGCCCGAAAACGCAGAAGTGCGCTTTGCACGCGATCATCATATTCCGACGATTCCGCGAAGTGAAATGCTCGCGGAGTTAATGCGGCTGAAGAGTGGGATCGCGATTGCCGGAACGCATGGCAAGACGACAACCACTTCGATGATTGGGGCTATTCTCACGAACGCGGGACTCGAGCCGACGGTGATCGTTGGCGGCAGAGTGCGCGCCCTCGGCACCGGTGCGGCAATGGGGAGCGGCAGTTTTCTGGTCGCAGAAGCCGACGAGTTTGACCGCTCTTTTCTTAAGCTCTCCCCCACCCTTGCCGCCATCACGACGATTGAGGCCGAGCATCTCGACACCTATCTTGACATTGAGAGCATAAAAGATGCGTTTGTCGAGGTTCGCCAATAAGGTGCCGTTCTACGGATTGGTTATCGCGTGCATTGACGATTTGCATACGCGTGAGATACTACCCCGAATCAAGCGGCCTGTCTTGACGTTCGGCCGCTCGCGTGAAGCGGATTATGTTGTGTCGGGTGAGACATTTGAAGGGCTCTCCTGCTCATTTGAAATCGAGACACCGGAAGACGAAAAACACCGGTTTCGAATTCACGTACCTGGCCGGCACAACGTGTTGAATGCGGCCGCAGCAATAGCGATTGCATTGGAAGCGGGAGTTCCGGTGGAACAGGCGCGTGAAGGGCTAACACATTTCTCGGGTGTTCATCGCAGGTTCGAGTGCAAGGGCGAATTGAATGGCGCCTTGATCTTTGACGACTATGCTCATCATCCGACTGAGGTCCGCGTTACGCTTGAAGCGGCAAGACAGTGCTGGCCGGACCGCAGAATCGTCGCAGTGTTCCAACCGCACTTGTTCACACGAACGCGCGACTTCGCAGATGAGTTCGCGCAAGCACTGGCGGTGGCCGATTTCATCGTGGTTCTTGATATTTATCCCGCACGCGAGCTGCCGCTGCCAAATGTGACTTCCGATTTGATCGCGGCCCCGCTGCGCGCCGCAGGAAAGCATGTGCTTCACATAGAGGGAGCTGAAGGTGCCGCAGCGAAGTTGCGGTCCTTAATTCAATCAAACGATGTCGTGCTCGCTATGGGAGCGGGATCAATAACGCACATCGCGAAACAATTGGCCGAAGGGAATTGACAGTTGGTAAAGGCCGCAGAGGAATTCGTCAAGGCCGCGCCCTGCATGATTCGCGAACGTGTGCCGCTTGCGCCGCTTTCCACGTTTCGCGTCGGCGGACCGGCGCGCCTGCTTGCGGAGCCAATGACCGAAGGCGAGTTGCGTGCTGTAATGGCGCTGGTAAACGATCTGAAGTTGCCGTACTTCTATGTCGGGCTCGGTTCTAATCTACTAATCTCCGACGCAGGATTTCCGGGAGTCGTGATTAGGGCGCGAGGCGAGTTGACCAAGATCTGGCGGGATGGCGATTTGATCTGTGCCGGACCGAGCGCGCGGTTGTTGCTGCTGACCGCGTTTGCGGCCAAGCAGTCCCTATCAGGGATGGAGCCGCTCGCGGGCATTCCTGGCACCGTTGGCGGCGGTCTTTATATGAATGCGGGGGCTTATGGCGGAGAGATCGCCGACACGTTTGTGGACTGCAGGACACTCACAGCTTCAAATCGGATTGAAACTCTGACCAAAAGCGATATCGCGTTTGGCTATCGCGCGGCACCGGAACTTCAGCGCGTTATTGCGCTTTCAAGTCGCTATAAGCTAACAGCCGGCGACTCATATAAGATTAGCCACGAGATGCGACGCGTATGGATGCTGCGGCGCGACAAGCAGCCGATCGAGCATCCAAGCGCGGGTTCAATCTTCAAGCGGCCGCCCGGAGATTTTGCTGGCAGGTTGATCGAAGGAGCAGGCTGTAAGGGTCTGCGTATTGGCGGAGCGATTGTGCCTGGACGACATGCAGGAATTTTTATCAACGACCGCGCCGGCAGCGCCGATGACATTGTTCGACTGATTCGCACCGTCCGCAAACGGGTGTTCGATAAATATGGCATTTTGCTTGAAACTGAGGTCCTCCCAGTTGGTTTCGAAACCGACCCCTTTAGCATCTAAGCTGCGCCGCGATCAGAAGTCGAGCAAGACGAAGTACATTTTGCTCGCTATTGCTTCGCTGGTCGTACTGCTTCTTGTCGCCTTTAGCGGGCAGTTCGTGAAGAGGGGAATGCACGCGCTGGTCGCGAAGAACTCAAGTTGGACTTGCGGGACGATTCAGATTCATCCCGGGGTCGAAATTCCGACTGATTCGATATTGGTCCTTTCAGCGTGCTCATCAGGCGAGCGATTGGGTGAATACTCTACAGCGACAATTGAGCAGCGGCTTGAAAGGCATCCTTGGATTCAAGATGCAGTCGTAGTTCGGCATCCGCCGGACGTACTGAAAATCACGATTACGGAGCGTGTGTGTGTCGGTATTTTGCGCGATTCGCCTGACTTCGGTGTGAGCGAGGATCTGTATATTCTGCCATGCAGCGACAAACCCTGGGTGAACAAGTTGCCATGGATATCCGTGAATGCGCCATTTGTTAGACAGCTCGGCGCGTTGACATCCAATGATCCGCTGCTTCCGGTCGCTACCGAGCTGACCCGCGTTCGCCAGATTTCTATCGCTCTTGCGAACAATATCGCTGAACTATATCGCGTCGATGGCCACTGGGGCGCTGTGCTGATGAATCCGGTGCTGTCAGTGACGATTGGCCCGGGACTTCCAGCCGAGAACTGGATCGCCTTGGATCAACTATTGAGCGATGAGCAGTTTCAGGATCGGCTCGATTCGAACTCCATCGTTGACTTGCGGCTTCCGGGATTTGTAACACTTCAAGTGCCCCCACAAAGGGCAGAGGAATCGAAGAGTTCATGAAAAACTCATTTGCTAATCAAGACATCTTGTGCGGCCTTGATATTGGTACGACGAAGATCGCCGCAATCGTAGCGCTTCCGAACCCCGGAGGAGAGCCACAGTTGCTCGGCATGGGCTACGTTCCTTCGCGCGGCCTGCGACGTGGCGTTGTCGTGAACCTCGAACAGACCGCAGCGGACATTGCGGAGGCAATCAGTCTCGCGCAGCAGAACGCCGGCGTAGAAATCGATATGGTGTGGGCCGGGATTGCCGGGGAACATGTTAAGAGCCTGAATTCACGCGGAGTGATTCCGATCACGCGCTGGCGAGGCGAGCAGACTGGCGAAGTCACTCCGGGCGATGTAGACAAGGTTGTCGAGGCGGCGCGCACCATTCTGCTGCCGCCGGATCGCCGCGTGCTGCATGTGCTTCCGCAGGAATACATGGTGGATTCAGAAGGCGGAATTCGCATGCCCGTGGGCATGGCCGGAGTTCGCCTTGAGGCAGATGTGCATATCGTCCACTGCGCCGTGTCATCCGCGCAGAATATCATCGCGTGCTGCAAGCGTGCCGGTGTGGCCGTGCAAGACTTGATTCTCGAACCGCTCGCCTCTGCGGAGAGCGTGCTTACAGAGGATGAGCGCGAGTTGGGAGTAATCCTGCTCGATTTCGGAGGCGGCACAACCGACCTCGCGGCTTTTCAAGGCAGCGCGATTCGCCATACGGCAGTCATTGGCTACGGCGGAGACTACATTACGCGCGATATAGCCATGGGGCTGCGTACACCAATGGAATCTGCCGAGCAGATTAAGATCGAGCATGGCGCCGCGCATCTGCGGGCTATCAACCAGAATGATTTTCTGGAAATCCCCGGCATTGGAGGACGCGAACCGCGCGAACTCAGCCGATCAATGCTCGTTTCGATCATCGGCCCGCGGGTTGAGGAGATTTTCACCGTTGCGCGGGAAGACTTGAAAAAGACGAGAGTCCTCGATCATATCGGTGCGGGAGTGGTTTTGACAGGCGGCGGCGCGTCCATGTGCGGCATGGCTGAGATCGCCGAAGAGATATTTGCACTGCCGGTTCGCATTGGCGCTCCGCACGACAACATGGCAAATTATGATTTAGGTCTCGGGCCTAAGTTCGCTACTGCGGTCGGCCTTGTTCGCCACGCCAATCGCCAGTACAACGAGATGTTATCCTCGGGGCGTAACGCGGAGTCATGGACTGCGCGCACCTCGACTAAAGTACGCAAATGGTTTTCGGAAATATTCTAATCGGAGAAGGAGTAGCATCCATGGCAGCGATGCAATTCATGTTCGCGGATAGTTCGCTGGGCGCCAAGATGAAGGTCGTCGGAGTCGGCGGCGCTGGTGGAAACGCACTGAATTGGATGATTGACGCAGGACTAAAGAATGTCGATTTTATTGCCGTAAATACTGACGCGCAGGCCCTTGAAACGAATGCCGCGGCGCGCAAAATCCAGATTGGCACGCAGGCGACACGCGGACTCGGAGCAGGCGCTAACCCGGCCGTCGGTCGTGAAGCCGTCGAGGAGAACCGCGACGAACTACTGCAAGTTCTGGCGGGAGCCGACATGGTCTTTGTCACTGCCGGTATGGGAGGCGGAACAGGAACGGGTGCGGCTCCGATCGTGGCACAGATTGCTCGCGAACACGGAGCGCTTACAGTCGGTATCGTGACCAAACCGTTCGCTTTTGAGGGCAAGAAGCGTATGGCACATGCGCTCGAGGGTATCGAGGAGCTGCGTGCGCAGGTAGACACGCTAATCGTGATACCGAACCAACGTCTGATTTCGCTGGTCGACCGTTCTACTTCATTGATCGACGCGTTTAAGCTCGCCGACAACGTGCTGCTTCACGCAACGCGCGGAATCTCCGATTTGATTACCGAACCGGGCATGGTGAATCTCGACTTTGCCGATGTACGCACGGTAATGAAAGAAAAGGGCGATGCGCTGATGGGCGTTGGCAGCGGAGTAGGTGAGCATCGCGCCGTTGAAGCAGCACAGCAGGCGATCTCCTCTCCCCTACTTGAAGAGGTCTCAATTGACGGAGCCCGGTCCGTTCTGGTCAACATCACCGGCGGCCGTAACATGTCGCTGCATGATGTGGCTGATGCGACCACGGTCATCACCGAAGCTGCGGGCGAAGAGGCAGAAGTCATCTTTGGCGCGGTTATCGACGAATCGATCGACGACGAGGTGCGCGTGACGGTCATTGCAACTGGTTTTAACCGCGCGACTTCACATGCTCGCACGACGACGGGCTTTCGAACCGCGCCGATTTCCCGACCGACGGTTGTTGAACTTCCGACACCGGTTCGCCGCGAGCCGATCAAGCTTGACCGCGCGCATGATCCATTCCCCATCAATGTGCAACCGCTAACCCGCGAGGTCAATGGTCGAATCGAGCCGATTGTCGTCGGTGATGACGGCGAGGGCTCGATGGGCGATTTCGAAGTTCCGACGTTCCTCCGCAGGCAAATGGACTGATTTTGTGCAAGTTGCGAAAAGGCCCGTCCGACGTAGACGGGCCTTTTCTGTTGCAATTCGCCATGCAATTGGCTATTTTCGGATATGTGGTGTCAGAACCAATCAAATTGAGGCGAATATGGACTTCAAACTACTGAAGAAACTCTGCGAATGCCATGCCGTATCCGGACGTGAAGAGGGAATTCGCAAGCTCATTCGAGACGAATTCGAAAAAATCGGACTTGACGTGTCTGTTGACGCAATGGGCAACATGACCGGGTTGAAAAAGGGCACCGGAAAGAAAAAAGTCATGCTTGCCGGACACATGGACGAAATAGGCTTCATTGTTTCGCACATTGACAAGGAAGGGTTCCTGCGGTTCCAACCGTGCGGCGGATTTGATGCCCGCACCCTGATGAGCCAGCGCGTTTACGTGCATACGGCTAAGAAACGGCTACTCGGCGTCATGGGGACTAAACCGGTGCATGTGCTTAAGGACGAAGAGCGAAAGAAGGTGCTGGATGTTACGGACTACTTCATTGATCTTGGCCTGCCTGCAAAAGAGGTCGAGAAACTTGTGGAAGTCGGTGACCCTGTGACGATGGCTCGCGAGCTTGACGAGCTGGGCGATTGCCTGACCGGCAAGTCAATCGACAATCGATTCGGTGTCTGGGTCATGATAGAGGCTCTGAAGCTGGTCAAGAGGCACTCAGTGAATATCTATGCGGTTGCGACGACGCAAGAAGAGGTCGGCATTCGCGGTGCGTTAGCTTCGGCGCGGGATATTCACCCCGACGTCGGTATCGCGCTGGACGTCACGATCGCGGTCGACATTCCCGGAACACCTGCTCAAGATCACATTACAAAGGTGGGCGGAGGCGCGTGCATCAAGATTCTCGACGGTTCGATGATCTCCAACCCGAAAATCGTGCGCGAGATGAAGAGCATTGCCACGAAGCGAAAGATCCCGTGGCAGTACGAAATCCTGCCGCGCGGAGGAACCGACGGCGGCGCGATGCGAATGGTCACCGGAGGATGTGCGGTTGGCGCGATCTCGATTACACTTCGCTACGTCCACTCCACCGTGGAAACCGTGAGCAAGAGCGACCTTGAGGCCTGCGTCAGGCTCCTGGCCGCCTATCTCGAATCCACAACTGGAAGCGGTTACGAGTTGGACGACAAGCTATAGCCTTGTCGCACGCATCCTGAAATGCAAAGGCCCGGTGTAAACCGGGCCTTTGGTATTCTACGTCGGCAACAATCTACTTGAGTAGAATGATCCGCTGCACGTTGCTGAGGCCGTCGATGGAGACGTTTAGCCAATAGGAACCGCTGGGAAGACTCGCGCCGTCTATTCGAAGCGTATGAACGCCAGCAGAAACGCTGCGATCCGCAATCAGTTCAACCTGGCGTCCCAAGACGTCATGGACCGTGGCCCTGACTCGCGCATTTCTCACGAGTTCAATCTGCACAGACGCTTCGGGATTAAACGGGTTCGGATAGGCCGACGACACTGTGAAGTCTGAAGGAAGATCAACTGAATTCTCCCCGACTCCGGCCGTGGCGCCAAACCACTCCATAACACGATGTGTGACCACTCTGTGATGCGCTGAACCCACAGAACCACATGCCGCCTCGAGAGCGAAACCGAAGTAAACCGATTTGTAGGTGCCGTTGCCGTACCTCACCGCTCCGCCGAGGCCATTAGCAAGGTAGTTGTACAGGATCACGCCGCCGTTCACAGCATTCAGCACCGAGGGGCTGACGTTGCCGTTACCTGCGCAACCGCCGCCGAGCAACACGAGATTCGCACCGTCTGAGATGGGATCACCGGACACGCCGGTACACTGATTACCGCCGTTGGCTCCGCCACTCGATGCATGCAGGTAGTCCCCGTAGAACGAGCTATTGCGCAGGTCAAGGTCTTCGTCTGCGCCTTGTGACACAAACATCAGGTTGCCGCCCGCATCGAGGAACGTCTGAAGCGCATCGCGGTCGCTCTGTGTCAGCGTGCTGGTGTTGACGTTGCCGCACGCCCAGATGATATCCTCGTACTCTTGGATAGCAAACGCCGAGATCTGACCATCCAGCACCGTCGAGTGATCGTCGTAGTTAAACATTTCCTGCGCAAGCGCCGCAGAGAAGAACTCGGCATAACTTGCGCCGCCGTCGTCATCGACAACCAAAGTGCGCGCGCGTCCGATGCGCATCGTGATCGTGCGATTCAATTCAACCGTCGGCTCGATTTGAAAATGTACGTTGAAACTCGCTGAATATGAGTAGGGCACATTCCCATTGCAGGTAATCTGCGCAGAGGGGTTCGCGAGAGTCGTGCTCTGCCCTGCTCCAAGTGAGCCGATCGTGAACGTACCGTTTGCAATCGAGAGATTCGGATCATCGGTCGTAACGGAAACAGCTACGTCTGTCGCTGAAAACCAGCCATCGGCGTTGCTAACGTTAAGGCGCAGTTCACCAGTTTCGCCCGTCTCCAGGCGGTTGTCGCCGTCGTTGTCACCAGTGACCATTAGCTTGTCAGCGGTCAAGAATGGCAGAATTGCGGCAAGCGCCTTTTGAGCATCAATTCGGCCGTAACCAAGCTCGCCAGGGCCAAAGCTCGGATTTAACTCCGTGATATCCACACAGTTTGGCAGCATCAGGTCACGCAACTGGGCATTGTTGAAATCCGGGAAGATGGACCAAATCAGCGCAAACACGCCGGCGGCATTCGGGCTCGACATCGACGTACCTTGCTCGTTCGCATAACCGTCGAACGTGCTGAGTGACTGTGTTCCCTCACCCGGCGCGTAGCAGTCGACCCATGTGCCGTAATTCGAAAAATCAGAGACGATGTCATTCTGGTTCACGGACCCGACACTGACGACATTGTTGTAGCCTGCTGGATAGTGAATAGAGTTAACTCCGTCATTGCCCGAAGCACCACACAATAGAGCGCCATTTGCCCACGCCGCCTGTACGGCGTTGTTTTCGGCATTACCGAATGAACTACTTCCGTAGGACATATTGATCACGTCAACACCAAGAGCCACCGACCAGTTCATCGTTGCGATGGCTGCGGATGTTACAATCAGCCCCGTGCCGCCATTCGGCAAATAGCCCGCGCGGCTCGGCATGACGCTCACGTTCCAATTGCATCCGGCGAGGCCAATCTCGTTGTTACCGACTGCGCCGATCGCCCCGAGAGTGTGGGTGCCGTGATTGTCGATGCACTTGGTCTCATTGTCCTGATTGTCACAATCTTCACGCGGATCGCAACCACCAATATTGTCAATGAAGTCCCAGCCGATGAAATCATCAACATAGCCGTTGCCGTCATCGTCCACGCCATTCAGATCGTCGAGGTCGCCGGGATATTCATCGGCGACGACGAAGCGGGCACCATCCTGGTCAATATCTTCGCCCGGATTTACCCAGATATTGTCATAGGCATCCGGGTGCGGCCACCAGAAACCATTGTCCACCGCGACCGCTTGAATTGCGTGACTTCCGCGGCTGAAATCCCACGCCACGTCGCAATTCATCAGTCGCTTGTCCCACTGCTGATTCCACATTATGTCGTTCGGTGTGGAATCAAATGCAGGGCGCAGCAAGTCCGGTTCGGCATACTCAACTTCAGACAAGCCTTCAAATGCACGGCATACCTCGAGCACGTCATACTTGTCCGGGAAATTGAGCGCGACGAGCCGGTACATGTCCGGCGCCGGGTTCATTTTGTCGAGCGTTCCGTCCGGAGTTACGCGATACATCTCGCGGACTTCGAAGCTACGAAACAGCTCGTCAATCGCCGCGATCCCGACAGTGACCTGACCGGTTGTGACCGTTGAGGTCTGAATTTCGCCGACTGCCGCTTTGAAATTCACGAGCGCCCGGCCAGAAACCCAGCGCTCAGTTGCCGGATAGTCCTGCAAACAATACGCCGCAGCCGGCAGCAGCAGCAACCATACTACTATTCTCTTCATTCCTTTCACCTGCAACCCCTTCGATAGTTCTTCAACGCCCCGGGGAATCTTCTATGTGCTATTTGAGCAAGATCATCTTCGAGCTGTGCGAGGTTCCATTCGCCGCCATGCGGGCAAAGTAAACGCCGCTGGACAAGGCTGAACCATCGAACCGGACACTGTGCACGCCCGGCTCTACGACGCCGCTAAGCAGCTCGCTCACAAGCCGCCCCTGAACATCGTACACATTCAGCTGTACCATGGCGCGGGCATTCATTTCAAACTGGATTACCGTCTCCGGGTTAAACGGATTCGGGTAGTTTCCGAGTAAACGCGAAGAGGACGGCAATTCGGGACGGGACTCATGCTCAGCATCCTCAATCTGCCACCAATCCAACGTTGATGAAAGAACGGTCGAATAGTGCTGTGTCCCAGCAAGTCCACAGGCTGCTTCGAGCGCGAACGCGAAATACAGTACTTTGTAGGCACCGTCATACATGACCGCTCCGGTGCCGCCGACATTCGTGTATTCAAAAGCAGCCGTTCCGCCGTTCACTGGCGTGACACGGTCGGGACCGGCCATGCCGTTATTGGCGCATTGGCCGCCCTGCAACAACAGACTGAAACTGCCAAAAACCGGGTTCGTCGTCACACCACGCACGACGCGGTCGCCTGCCAAGTCCGCATCGCTGGATGCATGTAAATAATCTGCAAAGAAGTTGGAGCCGCCAATATAGTTACGCAAGCCTTGACCGCTGATCAGGAGTTTGCCTCCGTTGTTCAGATATTCCGTTAAGGCTGCCTGCTCTGTCGCGCTGAGTGTGTTCGTCGCTTCATTGCCGCACACCCAGAACACGCCCGCATAATGGCTTAGTTCGAACGCACTGGCCTCGCCGTCCAACGCCGAGTCCCAGAGGTCTGGATTCATGCCCAGATCGATCAGCGCCTCATAGTAGTATGATTGAAAGTCCAGCGACCCATCATCATCAATCACCAAGACGGGGCCGCGACCGACGCGCATTGCGGAAGAAATCGTCCGATGGAAGCCTTCATCCGAGGACAGGTCAAAATTGAGCGTCAGCCAAAACGCCTCGGATACCGAAGACGCCGTCAGCTCAACCGAGATCGTTAGAGTCTGGCTTGGCGCGAGACCGCCCAATGTCTGGACCGGATTGTTAACGGTGACCAGCGGGTCACTGGATGTACATTCAATTTGGAGATTCGTCGCCGGAGCCCATAGAGGGTTGTTTGTCAATGAGACGAGGATGTTCCCTGTTTCGCCGCTCTCGAGGTGATGGTCACCGTCGCCATTGGATTCAGTGAACTGGCCAAGGGTCAACGTTACGTTTGGCAGGAGCATTGACGCAGCGGTTTCCACGTCAACGCGTCCGGCGCCGAGTAAACCAACGTAATTCGGATTCAGAGCATCAAGATTCGTTGCCGACATGAACATCAAGTCGCGGATAGATGAGTTCGCGAAATCCGGGAACAATGACCAAAGCAACGCGGCCGCACCGGCGGCATTTGGCGATGCCATAGAAGTCCCATCCCAAGACTGATACCCACCGTTAATCACCGTACTCGGGATTTGAACGCCTGGCGCCGAGATGTCGGTCCAACTTCCGTAGTTAGAGAAGTTAGCCTTATGGTCGGTTGAATTTGTGGCATTGACCGCGATGACATCCGCATAGCCCGCAGGATACTGCACGCTCGAAAGGTTGTCGTTGCCGCTGGCACCAAACAGCAGTAGACCGGCATCCCACGCCGCTTCCGTGGCCGTTTGAGCAGGCCCAGACGCCCCAGGACCTCCGTAAGACATGTTAATTATGTCAGCGCCGTTAGCGATCGCATAATAAGTACCTGGAATCGTCGCAGATTGCGGCATATAGCCCTGCATGTCGGACGACAAGTACCCGCATCGCAGCGCCATCAGGCGTCCCACCCAAGAAAAGCCGGCCACGCCCTGACCATTGTCACCTGCCGCGCACATGATACCGCCAACATGCGTACCATGCGATTCGCGACCGAACATATCATTGTCCTGGACATTATCGCAATCCTCGTTACCGGCGCAACCGCCGATCCCGGAAATGAAATCCCATCCCAAGAAATCGTCGACATATCCATTTCCATCATCGTCTGCGCCATTCAGGTCGTCAAGGTCACCGGGATAGTCCGTTTCTGTGAACGGTTCCTGGTCGCCATCAACGTCCTCTCCCGGATTCACCCACAGTGCCGGAGACAGATCCGGGTGCCGCCAGTCGACGCCTGTATCGAGGCCCGCACAGATAATGCTCGGGCTGCCCGTGGAGATATCCCAAACCGCAGGAGCGCCCATGATCTGCTTGTCCCACTGGGAACTAAACTGGGGGTCATTGGGCGTACGATCCGACCGATAGATGATGTCCGGTTCTACTTCTTTGATGAAATCGCTTACAGAAAAGGACTCCAGTACAATCATCACAGGATACTCAGGACGAAAAGTCAGGATATAGGTACGGTAGATATCGAGTCCTGCCGTCGCAACTTGGTCGAGAATTGCGTCCGAGACAAGGCGGCGCATTGATGTGCACTCAAATTCGTTGAAGCGCTGATCAAGTTCGGCGATCCCGATCTCGACGATTCCAACATCGCTCAACGCCGGGACTCGATCTCCGGCTGATTCGTCTAACACCACCAGCAGGCGGCCCGACAAATAGTCGATCCCCGCCCAGCGATCAGCAGGCCCTGCCAGGACCGAATGCGCGAATAACAGGAACAAACAGCATACTCCAACGTGCCGTAGCTTCATCTGCACTTCTCCAGATTTACGGGCCAAAAATAGCTTGTACCCCTGCGGACCCATCTGCGGGGGACTCTTGCGCAAATAATATGAAGCTAAAAGCTAATGATACCGTGCAAGAAAGTCAATGGTTTTATTCGCTTTTGGCATAACGTGGGCCATCTAATTTGTCGCTTGCAAATCTCTTATAAACAATAAGTAGACCCTCTTGCGAGGGTCTACTGGTGTGCAAATCATGCATTGCCGTGCGCGCATCAGAATGCGCGCACCCAAACGGAGAGGCCTTCTCCGCTGAAGTGTGGCTATTTCTTGGCCATTTCGGCGGGGATCACGTGCGGCGTCACGAAGACGAGAATCTCCGATTTGTCGTGTGTCTGTACTTCATAGTCGAATAACCTGCCGAACAATGGAATGGCATGAAGGAGCGGGACGCGCCGATTCAAGGTGCCATCTTTTGAACGGATGACACCGCCGATCACTACCGTCTCGCCGTCCTTCACCAATAGAGTCGTCTTGACTTCCGACGTGAGAATAATGATGCCACCCGCAACGGTCGCTTCACCGGAGAGATCGGCGACTTCAGGGTTAAGAGTCATCAGTACTTCATTGTTCGGATTGATGTGTGGTGTCACATCCAACTTTACGGCAACATCGTAGAATTCCGTGACGATGTTTCCGGACTGATCAAGCCGATTAATCGGTATTCGCTTGCCCGAGATAATCTGCGCAGATTCGTTGTCGTTAATCAAGACCGACGGCTGCGACAAGACTTCGGCCGCGTTCTCGCTTTCCAGTGCCGACAGCTTCGCATTGACATCAACGCCATTAATGAGCTTGCCGAAGGAAAACGACCCGGTGGGATTTGTGACTCCCAGGTCCACGGACGCCCCTGCCTGCGTATTCACGGTCGGATTCTCGAGGTTTCCAATTGCCCAGCTAACACCCAACTCGCGGCTGCGGGATTGATCGACTTGGACGATTTTCGCCTCGACAAGGACCTGCGCCGTTGGTCGGTCAAGCTGATCGACGATGTTATTCATCGCCTCAATTACGGTGGGAATGTCCGTGATAATCAGCGTATTCGCGCGCGTGTCGGACTCTATCTTCCCGCGCTCGGAAAGCAACTTTCCAACAGTCTTCTTCAGCGTCTCTGCCCGCGCGTACTTGATTCCGTAGATGTTTGTGATCAACGCTTCCAATTGCGCCGCGCTCGCAATGTCTTTGTGGGTCGTAACACGGATCACGCCCTTTTCCTCCACGGCAACAAAGTCGTTGATGCGAAGCACGTTGTCCAGAGCTTCGCGCCATGGGACGTTGTTTAGCAAGACCGTCACTGGTCCGGTCACCTCGGAACCAGCCACGATATTCGTGCCGGAGAATTCTGCGATACTGCGCAGGACCGTACGAATGTCGGCCTGCTCGACGTTCATCGAGATACGGCGTTCGTACCCCGTGTCCGCCGCTTGAAGGGTTGACGCCAGCGAGCCGACTAACGCCAACACCAGCAATGTTATCATCCAAAACCGCTGCATGATTGCACCTTTCCGCTGACTTGCCGGAGCGGACTCCGGTATTGTTATCCTTGAACTTTCAATGTGATGCGCGAGAAGTCGCCAAACTCGGAAATCTCGAAGACTGCTTCAGTCTGACCGACGTACAATACGCGACCGCTGTAGACTGAATCGCCTTCGCGCAAGAAAAAGCTCTTGCCATCCTTATCCTTGACCATCGCCAAATACTTGCCATCGGACCAGACGACTCCTGTGAGCACTGCGTCGTCGAGCCGCAGCAGGTCCGTCACGATCTCCCCCTCTTTCTTCTCGTCGCTCACCAACGCGCGGAATGGATCCCGATAATCCGATCCTCCATAATTGACCGGCTCATGCCGCTTGAATACCGTCGTTTCAAGTTTCACCCGGCGCGTTCCGCCCTGACTTTGGGTCGTCATTTCATCAGGCAAAACGTCCAGCGAATCAAGACCTTCCGTGACGGTCGACAGGATTTCACCTTCGCGTTGAAGGACATCTTCCGCCGGGACGCTGGGCTCTCGTGGCGCGAGTTTCTTTCGCTTCGCAGGATTTTCCTCTTCAGCATAGCCTAGTGAAACTACGGCCAACAATGCGATTAGGATGACGTAGGTTTTCATCATGCGCCCTCCTGCTCAGAGCTCGCCTTGCGGCGCTTACCCTTCTTGTCCTCTTCCTTGGGAGTCACTTCGACGGGCGATCCCAACTCCTTGAACACGTAGATCGTGGCGAGGAATTCAGCTTCAACGGTATTTGGACTGCGCCCCTTCATCGGTCGATAGGCGGTCAGGCGCATGTTCCGGACGTTGACGATGCGCTCGAGGCCCGCAACGCTCGATGCGAAGCGACCCAAATTGTGATAAGAGGAAAGCGTCCTGATCTGAATCGGATACTCCCAGTAATACGGCTGCTCAACCGGATCCATCGGGCGGAACAGCAGGAAATTCACTTCGCGTCGGCTCCCCTCCTCTGAGATCGCCTTTAGAAGGGCGTCCATCTCCTGGCGCGTAGGCAGCAATTGAATCGCAATGTCCCAACTCGCCATCAGCCGTGCGTAGTCCTCTTGCACGGTTTGGTAGTTGGCTGCGACGCGCTTGCCCTTTGCAAGAAGCTCCTGCTCCTCTTTGATGCTCGACTCAAGACGAGTCGCTTTGTCTTGCCGAGGCAAGAACACAAAGTTCGCATACGCATACGCCGCACCGAAGAGTAGAAACGTGACAATCAGCCATTTCTGAGTCGCAGGACTTCGTAAATTGATTGACATGATCTTCCTCCTCAAGGATTGATGAAGAGCGGCGGCATCGTGAAATGACTACCAGGCGACAGCGTGACGCCTGAAACGGAGTCCAGTTGAATCCCCTGGTAAAACCACTGAACGGAACAGTCGCCGACGTAATCATAGCCGCCCGTCTCAGGATCCGAGCCAAGGAAGATCCACCCTTCATAATACCCGTCCTCGTTGCTTGAACACCATCTGTCGGGACCGGTATACGGATCGTCGGCGTTTTGGCTGCCTTCAATGATCACTTGCACGCCTTCAACTCCCGTCATGTCCTGCCGGGATTGATACACGTAACCAGACACTTTTGCTGAGCCGTTGCTGTCGTTGATGTCTTCTTCGCAAGACATCGCCATGAAAGCTACGAACGCAAGCATCGAGAGAAACGCGATCTTACGCATGATTCCTCCTGCCAAGTCTATTTTCATTCTAATGTTTACCAGCTTCCTTCTTGGCCTCGTCCAAAGCCTTGTTCTTTTCCTTAATCGCTTCGGCGCCCTTCTTGATCAAGTTCTCTTTCTTTGGTTTCACAACCTGCATTTCGATCTCAGGAATGGTCACCTGCAGAGTGAACTCGGTCACTTCCGTTTCGGCCACCTTGCTCTGCTGCGTCACCAGCAGGTCAACCGCTTTCACACGCGCCTCCTGCAAGAGAGCGGTCATGAATTCGGCCACGCGCGTATTCGAACTCGTTACTCCCGAGACGTTCAGACCTGCGCCACTGGGTGTCGCCGCCTCTTTCACTTCAGTAAGCCAAGTCAGAGAGGGGACTCGCTGCGCGAGCATTTCGAGCACTTCGACTCTTGCGAACCTGTTTTTGTCCAACTCCCGAATCACATCGATTCGGGCTGACACATCGGCGCGCTTGAACGTAAGATCTTCGACAACTGCAATCTTGTCCCGATAGAGATCTGTTTCCTCGCGAATCGTCTGTAGTCGCGCTTCCAGCGCGTTCAGTGAACTTTGCTGATTCAAATGCACGATGAGAATCCCCAGCAGCACTGCAGAGACGCCCATGATTGGAATTACTGCACTGGCGCCGAGATAGCTTGCACGCTTGGTCTCCGGACGATCTTCGCGGAAGATTAGATTGAACCCGGGCATTGAACCGCTCATCGAGCGAAGCGCGAGCCCAATGGCGCAGGAATACCCTGCAGCATCTCCGCCTTCTGGAACCACAACGTCCTTACCGGGCACACCCATTTTGCGGAACGGATTCGCGACTTCGACTTCAATTCCAAATCGCTGCCGCATTGCCGACTGCAGGCATGGCAGTTCCGCACCACCTCCGCACAGGATCAATTTGTGGATAGGCCGTTCAGCGAGTACACCCAGGTACTCCGGCAACGCACGCTCGATCTGTTCCGCAAGTCGTTCACCGACGGAACGCGCGACGGCATCAAGTGTGTCTTGTTCTTCCTCAGTGTGAGTTTCGCGTGACAACAAGTTCAGGGCACGCTCAAATCCGTAGCCGGAACGGCGCACAAGGCCCTCGACATAGGCTTTGCCGCCAATGGGAATGCTGCGACTTGTCTCGAACTGTGACATATCATACAGCATTACTTCGGTGCTCTGAAATCCGACATGCAGTACCGCAACTATACCTTCAACATCGAGGTATCCCGCCTCGGTAAGTGTTGCTTGAATAGCAAAAGGAGCGGCTTCGAGGATTTTCGGCTTCATGCCAGCCCAATAGAGCGGCTCGACCGAGTCAAACACAACTTCGTTCTTGGCCGCGACAAGCAGAACTTCCATACGACCGCCATCGACATCTTGCTGCAGCCGAGAGTAGTCGAGCGACACCTGATTGATATTGAACGGCAGGTTGGCATCGGCTTCGTATTCGATGGCGCCGCGCAACTCTGCGTCCGACATGTCGTCGGTTGAGATCTTCTTGATCATCAGTTGCCGGCCACCGACTGCTACGGCGACTTCTTTACCTTTCAAACCGTGGTCTTTGGCGAGCTTCTTTAACGTCTCGCTTAATGCAATGCCATCCATCCAATTGCCATCAACAATGGCGTCGGAGGGCAGATCAACGCACGTTAGTTTCTCGACGACAACCGAGTCTCCGCCATTCTTAAGGACTGCGAGGTGAATTCGTTTGCTGCCGATATCGATGCCAACACCAAGCTTGTTACGCTTTGCCATTTTCTTGCCCTTGTTTTTTTCGGCCTGCCTTATTGATGCTGCAGCATCGCTGTCCCCGGGCCCTCCGCGATCGCGGCTTGCCGGGGAAACATTACCGCGAATTCCATGTGCCCATCAGCGGTCGGCCGAGCAATCAGGCCGCCGCCCAACGAGTCACAGAGGAGCCGCGCAACGTACAGGTCCACTCTACTACCAACTGTACCGCTGTCTGCTTCGCTTCCGATCGGCAGGACTTCGCAGAATAAATTTGCGACATCCTTTTCACTCAGAGACTGCCCGGTATCCCGAAGGGTAATATCAATGTACTCGCCAGAATCCGTAATTCGTATCTGCACCTGGCCCCTATGCGTAATCCGGAGCATGCAGTAATCGACAAGGTTGAGGAGCACACGATGTACCGCTTCGCTGTGACAGTGCAACATCACTTCGGGATGACTGGTCTCGACCTGGAGTACAATCTCACGGCGCTCCGCTTCCGGCCTCAACAACGTGACTACTTCGCTGACAATCTGTGCAACGTCACACAGTTCACCGTCGCCCGCTTCGTCATAGTGTCCTCGATTGATGAGGAGATTCTCGATGTTTCGGCTTAGTGTTTCAATCTCCTCGACGATTACTTTGCCGTAGCGATTGCGCTGTTCCTGCGGTAAGCGTTCCATCCGTTGCAGTGAAAAGACATAACCCTTAATCAGCCCAAGCGAAGCGCGCACCGCATACTCGAGTGCTGCTTCGCTATTTTCCTGTGTGTCCCAAATCCGGTCTTCAAGCGCACTCTCTTCACTGATGTCGCGAGCGACGCCGACCACACCGATGACCTTGCCATTGGCTATCGCTGCGGTTTCCATGACATCCAATACGCGAGTGGCACCAGCGGCGTTTCGCATCTTGCGATAACTGCGTTCTGGTTTTCGAGTCTCGGCGACACTTTGCCAAATCCGGCGGGCGATGGAGCGATCCTCATCTACAATCAGCGATTCAATGCTCGTTCCCTCGGCAGAGGCGCCAAGTTTGATCGCCTCGTGCAAAAAGCGCTCGTTTGCATCAATCAAGCGACCGGTTGCATCTACAACGTAGACGAAGTCCTGCATTGCGTTTCGGGTCACTTCGCACATTAGACTGCGGCTTTCTGAAAGCTGCGCATTGCTACTCATGTTCGTCACCTATTTCCCGCCCGGTCCGCAACGCGGTGTTGATCGCTGAGACAAGTTCTGTCTGGCTAAACGGCTTGAACATACGCATCGAGTTCCGAGGCGGCTTCTGCTCCGCTCGACCTGTCCAAGCGCTGACGAAAATGATCGGTACATCTTCGAATTCTTCGGTGCGGCGGAGTTGGACGGCGAGATCAATGCCGTTTTGATGCTGCAGCATGATGTCCATGACGATTACATCCGGATGAAAACGCAGAGCTTGTTCCCGCAGGCGGTCTCCCTCGCACTCTGTTTGTACAACATAGTCTTCGCCTTCAAGCATCATCTCGACCAGCTCAAGGTATCTGCTGTCGTCGTCGACAAGAAGCACCCTGCTCGCGCGACTTGTATTCATCATGATTTCGTTTGCGAATTCAGTTTCACCGACTCGATTACACTTTGCCAGCCTATTCCAGACTCAACGCGCTCTGATGTATCGAACAATTGGCTCGACCCCGCCACTCCGACGCGCGCTTGAATCAACTCCATTAGGGCCTCACTCTGCGGTGCGCCCACACTTACCTCCGTACCTTTAGCCAGTGTTGTTCGAAGCTCAGTCGTCGCGGGACCCGTAAGATGTTGCTCTGGTGTAAGCGCAAGGATCACATGGCTGCCCGTTGAGCGGCAATGTTTGATCAGTTCGCTCAACTCTGACTCTACTTCTGCGTCGCCGAACGCTCCTGCGCAGTCATCGATCAAAACGCATTCACGGTCGCGCAGCTCAAAGCGCAGCGTATTACTTTGGCCAGCGGCGCGGTATTCCCAGTATGTTGCCGCAAGCTCAACACCACTCCAAAGAAGACCCCGACTTAGCGGATTTCGAGTCGCACGATACGTTTTGATCGCATGGAGCAGGTGCGTCTTGCCAGAACCGGGCTCGCCGATCAGTAGGATTGGGACGTCTATCGGCTCCGGCGATTCGGCCGCAACTTGCTTTGCCAACTCTCGCGCCCGTCGCGCCGCGTCATGGTCAATAAACGTGTCAAGCGTGTGCGGCCAGAGAGTCGCGATCGACCAGACTTGCCCGTTTTCACTTCTTTGTGCGATTCGACCCGAATTGTCGTTCAGTCGGCCCGCACCAGCGTCGGTGCTGTAGTGAATGAACAGGGCGTGTTCAACGGCCTCAGGTTCGGCAGCAAGAACAAGGAGTTCGCAATCCGTAACGGCGGCCAGCGCATCAAGAAGCTTTGGGTCAGTCGGATCGGCAGCCGCAATCACCAACATGTTGCCGGTTCTCCTTACAGGAATGCAGCGATGCATGCGCGCGATTCGTCCGGGAATGTGCCGCACTGCTTCGCGATCGATTTGCATGTCCTCGAGCTTGACAAATCGGACTTCTTGAAGGGATTCGACGATTCTGCCGACTTCCTGATGGCTCAATATTTCCAACCTGACAAGAGCGTCAGCGAGTGACGAAGGTGACTCCTCTTGCATCTGGCGCACGGAATCAAGCTGTTCTTCGCTGATCAAATTAGCGCGACGCAATCGCTCGGCAAGGCGTAGGTCAAGTGTTTCAGGGCTACTCATTTGGCGGCATTTCCTTGTTCAGCCGATTGAATTCTCTGCGCATTTCCTCGCCTGCCCACATCAAGTCACTGGTCGAAACGCTACCGTCGGCACTGATCTTAAGCTCTTGTCCGTGCGATTGGTGCTGCCACTGAGCGCCGCGTGGACTGACTTCAATGATGACTCGATCACCGACACTCTGGTCTTGGCCGGCATCGTTTGCCGCGGGTGCCGGGTGGTCGGCCGATGTTAGAGACTCATGTGCCTCCAGCGCCCTCAGACCCTTGACTCGACGCTGTATTTCTGCGAACTTGTTCTGAAGCCGCGCGTGAAACGGCAATGGCACGTGTACTCCGTTTCGGCTCCCCACTGCGCCACTGTGCGACAACGCCTCCAACAAGCGGTCGGTCGCAACGCGAATACTGCGTTCCGGTGGCAATACGCCCGATTCAAGTGCGGCCACTTCCAATTGCAGGTTTTTGACGCCTGCCAGCGCTTCCCACCCGATCGCGCCGTCTTTCGCGGCTGCATGAACGATCTCACCGCGTACGAACCAGAGATGCAATTCGCGGTCAGCGCCGGTACAAGTGACGGTCCCGGAGTAGTGCTCCGCGCAGAGACGTCGGCCTATTTCGTGAATCGATTGCATTGCCTTAGCCGCCGCCTATGCTTCCGTCAACCGTGATGCCGAAGACTTAATCCCTCGTACCGCCATTTCGAGGTCGTTCGGGTTATTCGCATTTTCAAGCGCGGTTTCGAAGGTGATAATCCCCTCGTTATAGAGTCCCATAATCGACTGGTCGAAAGACTGCATCCCGTGTGTACCTTGATCGTCTTCGATCAGGCCGCCAATCATGTGCATCTTGTCCGTTTGCGTCAGACACTCCCGAATAGCCGCGCTGTTAATCATGATCTCCACAAGCGGCACTCGTCCCCGTGCATCTTTGCGGCTCACGAGACGCTGCGAAATGACTGCCTGCAGCGCGCCGGCGAGCATGATGCGAATCTGTGCCTGTTCGTTCAGTGGGAAAAAGGAGATAATTCGATTGACGGCTTCCGTCGCATTCAGAGTGTGCAAAGAGGTCAGGACAAGGTGCCCGGTTTCTGCCGCCTGAAGAGCGATCTTCATGGTCGTCTGGTCTCGAATCTCGCCGACCATGATGATATCGGGATCCTCGCGCAAGGCGTGAGTAAGAGCCGCGAGGAAAGACTCGGTATCTATCATGACCTCGCGCTGCGCAATTAACGACTTCTTGTTCGAGAACACGAACTCGATCGGATCTTCGATCGTAAGAATGTTCATGCTGCGCGTTTGATTGATGTGCTCAATCATCGCCGCCATGGTCGTAGACTTGCCCGAACCAGTTGCGCCGGTAAGAAGGATGATGCCGCGACGTTGCGCGCAAAGTCGCTCAACCGTCGGCGGTAACCCGAGGTCCTTGAAACTTGGTACCACAGTCTTGATGGCGCGAAACGCGAGAGCCGCGGTACCCTTCTGGAAGTACGCATTGACACGAACTCGACCATGGCCCGGTACGGTAAGCGCGAGATCGAGTTCCTTCTCCGTCAAGAACCGGTCAAGTTGCTGAGACGTTACGGTCTCGTTCAGAATCGCGCTCATCTCGCGCTCTGTTACCGGTTCAGGCCGTGTTCCAAACAGATTGCCATCAATGCGCAGAACCGGCACGCTACCAACTCGTAAATGAAGATCTGACGCTTTCTTCGTGAAGAGAAGCTCTAAGAGCCCTTTTAGTTCCATTTTGCCTTGCCCTGTACTTGCCCTGTTACTGCACTCTTAACAAGTTTGCTTTGCGTGCCGCCTCGATACTGTGCGCGGATTCATGACTGACTTTTTCATAGCTTTCAAGCGCCTCTGAGGTATTGCCAATCACCTCATGAATTAGGCCCATCTGGTACCAGAGTTCATCCTGCACGCTGCCTTCTGAGGCTCCAAGGGCGGATTCCTCTTCAAGGAGTTTGAGTGCGCGGTGCGGATCGTTCGCGTTCTTATAGCATTGCGCCAGTTCGAGGGTCGCCTTGCTCCGAATTGAATTGTCTTTGCGGGCGGTCTGAAACTCAGTGATCGCCGCATCCCAAAGCTTCATCTCGGCATACACGACGCCAAGGTCAAAGTGATCTTTGCCTTGCCCGTCCGATAGAAAATCTGATCCGATATCGGCTGGGATCTCGTACTCTCCACTTGAGGTCAGACTTTCGTACGTGGGCCCAACTTCCCTTACAGGTTGGAACGAATTGAGGTCAAGAGCCGGAGGGTCATCTGTCTCAATGGCGTCGATGGATAGCAAACCATCGCTGTCCGGGAGTCGGTATTCTCGCTCGAATACGGGTGCCGGCTCAAAACTATCCTCTTCGTTTGCAGTGACCAAGGAGTCGCTCGTCTCGCTCATGCGCTCGACGAAGAGACGAATGTCTCGCTCAAGCTCGACGTCTTCGAGTCCGGATTCGCCCAACAGATGGGAAATCTCCTCAAGCAGATGGGGCTGCCTAATGTCGCACGTAATGGCGCGACGAAACCACGACTTGAGCTCACTCGATGTGGCCGATTTGTTCAGTTTCATGAACGATCGAAACGCACCAATCGCATCAGCATAGTATTCGAGTCCCATGAACGCCTCGGAGATGCTGGGATGAACGGCTGTTTCGTCAGGGAGAATTCTGGCGATTTTGCGCGCGACCCCGAGAGCGTTCTCGTGAAGGCCATCGTGCATGTAGCCGTCCAGGGCGTGTTTCCATGCTGCCTCCGCGTCAGCGTTTTCACCGGCGCGGTATCTCATGTCACCCAGAAGATTCCAGCGCGCCGAGTCCTGCTCGTCGGCGTTCGCCAGCTCCTCGAAGTAGGGGAGTGCAGTTTTCCAGCGACCGCTGCGCAATGCGAGCCGCGTTTTTTCTTCAGGTTTCTTGGCCGTCTTGATCGCCAGGTTCATTCTCTTGTCCTTTAGCTTATCTGCCGCCAGGCGCCGCGCTGTACCGTGTGAACCTTCGGAGTTCCCGGGGGCCAGTTTGCCGGCGACAACAAATCCGTGTCGAATCCCCAGTTACGTTTAGGGGCCGTGTAGTATCCGCCGTATACCCAAGGTTCGTCGTTGTAACGACTATACCATAGGTCGATGATACTGCCGCGGTAGTTCACCCATTGTGTAGACCATTTTTCCAGGAACCGCAATAAGTTCTCGAGCCCACCGCTATAGCTGCCGCCGTCAATAGACGGCACATGACCCGTCATGATGCAGGCATTCACTGTCATTGTAGATGGAACGCGGCCGGACAAAGGCCCCGATGAATTCGCGTCGTTCCAACTCGGCGACAGGAAGGTCATCGCGTCTGACAAGAGCGCGGAACCGCGCTTCTGAACGGTGTTGTAGTTTCCATGAATGTACATTGGCAAATCTGTCGCGATCGTCAATCCCATCGGTGGGAGCTTGGTTGCGTTCTTGATGCGAACTGCAGGCCAGTCATTGCGATTGTCACTGACATAGATAATGCCATTGTCGGGATAGGCCGTATCCGCCAACATCCGGCTAACATCAATATCCACGACGTCCATCCACTTGGTCTCACGGTCGTCATAGAATTTGTTCGCGTTGTAGACAAAGTAGTTGTTATTGACGAGCGGGTTCCCCACGCTGTCAACCAAGGCGCCATCGACGTAACGCATACCAGCTTTGTACCAGTATTTAGACTCGATCTCCTGTGCGCCATCATTCACAGTGTCCGCGCGCTCAATAATCTCGTGTTGGTCCGAAGCCGGAGGCAACGGCAGACGAAGCGTGGACATGCCGTGCGATGCATCCCGCACTTGACCGCCCCACACTTCAAGCGCCTCTTCAGACCAATCGGCCTGACGGTTGTCCAACCAATATGAACCGCGATACATGTCCTGCAGTACGCCCAGGTTGTCTCTTATCTTTACCCATCCTGGAGGATCGACGTGAGAGCCATCCTTGCGATGATGCCAGATCTTCTCACCTGCAGTAACGTACGAGTTGCAGGTTATTCCGGTTTCCGCTCCCATGTACAAATTTGCATTCGTATGAACACGGCCTTCGAAGGTCATTTCGGGCCCGGGGAAGATCTCAAGGTCTTCATCATAGAACACGCCAAACTGAAAGAGTGGTATGAACTGATGCTGAAGTTCCCGGCTGATTCCGGTTGAAGTGCGGTTCGACATGGCTCGCGAAGTGATCTGGAAGCGATCCACAAAGCCAATGAGGCCGATATAATCGCCTGCTGTTAGCACCTCTTGCGTCGTTGAATCTATCCTCTCAATGTCATACAGGTCAAACGTATATCCGGACAGGTCAGGTTCCGGCAACGAGTCGAGAGCCGCATCTGATGGTGAGAGATTTACCATAAGGAGATCCCGCAACTGATCGGCACCCCATTCCACAGCGGCTTCCGCTGCATAGAACGTGCGCGTCTCGTCGTAGGCAGTTGTTTCGACCTTTGACGTGCCGATGGAGTTGAGTGACGCAGTTGTCGCAATGAACATCAGCCCGGCCAACATCACGACCGCCGCGATCATGATTACGCCTTTCTGCCGGCTGATTCGCCCTGTCTTGCCGCCCTTGGTGGTTCCGTGATTCGATTTCATGGTTTTCCCGAGGGTTTTATGAGTTTAGATTGAGATTGCGACCGCGTACCGTGAACCGGTAGACTTCGCGGTGAAAGTTGTCGTACCAATAGCGTCCATCAGGAAGGGAGATCATCTCGCGGTACTCTTGATGTGATTCTTCCTCCGAGCGCACGATGAGCGTTACTTCAATAGCCGCTACGCGCATTCGCTGACCCGGCGTTAAGACAAAACCACCAGATGGAATAGCACCTTCCTGCGGAAGAGCATTGCCTTCGGAATCGACGTAGCGGAAGAGTACCGCATCCACGTTACTGCCGATCACTCGCGACGAACGCTGCCCCCATTTTGTGGAATCCCGCTGCCACTCCCACACGTCTTGCTGAATACCGTCCGCATTGGACCATAGACCAATAATCTCAGTCAGCGAGTCGTTATCAATGTCGGAGCTGAAAACAAGTTCATACGATTCCGCAGACTCTATCGGTTCGGATGCGCCGTTCGCCCAATCAATGTCGGGGACATCCGTATCGATATCGTTAGAATCACCGTCGATGTCTTCGGTTGCGAAAAGACCCATCAAACGCAAGTCCTTGGCAAGCCGCATCGCGAGCAGCCGGCCCTCAGACGTTGCCCGCGCACGACTCTCTTCTTTCGCGGCCGTCGCCGCCGCGACATAGTACAAAGAGAACAGCGACACGAGAATAACAGCTCCAAGAGTCATGGAGATCATCATTTCAAGCAATGATCCGCCACGCTCTGCCCGATTCGCCCCTGTCTTGCCACCCTTAAACTTCCGCGAACTCATGAGATCACTCTCTTTCATAGCTGGGTGACGATTGTCGCCGCTTCTGCCTGATGATAGTCGTTATCGAAGAGTATGCGGACCGTAACCCGTTTGATATTGCCGATCTCCTCAACAACAACGTTGCGCCTGAAGTCAGGCTGGTCGCTGTAACTCTCTCCGTAACTCGACTCTATGGATACGATTTCCGCGAATCTCGAATTGCGCACATTCTCCATTTCGAGGCGAAGAAGTGTATTTGCCAATTCCATTTTCGTTACGTAGCGGTTTGACTTTGCAATGCCAACGAACGACGACATCACGACCATCAGACCACCCGTGACAATCATGATAGTGACCAGCACCTCAAGCAGCGAGACCCCAGCCTGAAGTTTCCATGCTTTCTTGACCGTTTTCATGTCAGACCCCCTTTACAGGGTTTTCATCGAAGCGTTTGCGACAATCCAAGTGTGATATTCCAATCGCCGTCTGAGCTCGACGCTTCTCCAGTGAGCGAGTAGCCGTCGGGCAAGTGCCATTCCAGTCCGACGAGCGGACTCATGGGCTGCTTGCCGTCGCTGAACTCTTCGCTACCGGATGCCATTTCGAGCAGATCGCCGCTGTACGTGACGTCAAAGTCGCGGCGGCCCATAAGATATACCTTGCCCACTCCGACATATGGTGTGACGTCAGAGATACTGTATCCCATCGTGATCGCAGGAATTACCTCCTGCCACAGATAGGCGTTGGAAATGCTGCGTTCCGCCCGAGTTACTTCTCCTTCCGCTGTGAAACCCATATAAGAGAGGTTTGCATTTAACTCGAGCTTTTCAGTGATCGAGAGTCCGGCCCGTAGTCCAGCGCCCCAGGCCAAGCTCGGATTGCTAACAAATGACGAGAAGCCGTTGCCGAAGTCGTCAAAACCAAGGTCGGCCGCGCCAATCTTCAGTTGTCCGTCAAGAAAGTCCTGAAGTCCGTACCGACCAATAAGAAAGAGGCGTTTTGAGTTGGATCCGCTGCGGTCAGAGGACAAGCCTTCCATAGGAACATTGAGACTTGAGCGCTCGACTTCAACGGTCATGCTGGTGACTTGCTTGCCGACACAGAAGAGCGGTCCACCAACCATTGCATCGGCCTGCGCGGTAAACATTAGCGCAACCAGTACTGTGAGTACGTATGTCTTTTTCATCTTACCCTCGCTTATTGAATGGTCCCTTCACCGTCCTGCTGCGGCGGTGCCGCGGACGGGAAGATTGCCCGCAGCGTAAACGTCTCGGTGAACGTATACGCCGCACCATACTCTGCCTCGACATTGATCAGTACCGGTGTCGCTGCGTCGTCGTCATTCGTTGTCAAATTGTTGAAGAAACTGACCGTGTAGCTTGTGTCACCCGGGCAGCCGACTACGATTTCATTCGGATAAACGTTGCCCGTGCTGGCACTGAAGGTCACAGTCGTGCCCGAGACCATCGGCCAGTAGTTGTAATCGTACAGGGCAAAGCGGATCAATGCATTCTCCCCAATGAACAGTTCACGCTCGTTGGGATCACCGTTGACCGTTACTTCGCGCAAATTCAGAATTGGCTCACTGTAGTCGAAAGTCACATTAGTTGTTGACCACACCCAAGCGTTCGTGCCTTCTCCTGTTACGCCCGCAGTCTTGGCCAATACCTTCGCAACACCGTCCCGAGACGGAACACTCGAGCAGAGAATAGAAGTTCCGAGATTCGGATCTGTGAGCGTGTTGAGCCAGCGACTCACGGTCGGCAGCGGGTGACCGCTGTAAAGCGTCACGCGCGCGAAACCGACGGAGTCCGTGTAGCCTGTAGCCGTCGTGATCACGCCGCCGGACGTCGTGAAATACACCGCCGTTCCCGGCGTCACCGGGTTATTGTAACGGTCACCGATCAGACAGACCACCTCTACACTCTCGCCCACGATGTCCATGCCAAACATGTTGCACGGAGAAGCACCGATCGCCATATGACTGCTGGTACAGCCCGTGGAGACATTTTCAATGTACGCCGGACCCGCGTATATCAGGATTTCCGTTGAAACGGCGCTCACACCCAAACTCTGCGCGCGAACACGTGCCGTACCTGAAATCGTGCCGCTGTTGTACGCGACGACAGCCTGACCGTTGATCGTCGGAATGGCATTGGTGCTGGACAAGAAGTCACCGCCGCCCGGTGAATTATTGATGTTGAAGAACACTTCAGTACCGTCAAGCACCGGGTTGTTGTTCGCATCCAGCACTGTCGCGGTGATCAGGAGAGTTTCATTGCGTCCGCTGCCGCGAACTCCGACGGAGCTCGGATTGAACCCGAGTTGGATGCTGTTTGGATCACTGGGTAGCAGGTATAACGTGTAGTTTCCAGAGGCAGTGCCTGCCGTGGCTGTGACAATTGCTGTTCCAGTCTGTGACGAGCTAAACGGGACTTTTGCATCGCCCTGCGAGTTGGTCACTCGACTTGCAGTGATATTACCGATCGTCGTTGAGAACTGCACTTCTACGTTTGGCAACGGATGGCCAACGGCGTCCGTTACGCGGGCGGTTACACTGTCGATCGTAATACCATTTGCGGGCAGACTGTCAATTGTGGCCGACATAATGACCAGCGCCGGTTCGCCAACACGATAAATGATCTGTGCGCTGTCACGCACCAGCGGATTGTCTTCGGCCCATGCTGTTACGTAGAACGTGTCCGGAGTTGAGCTTGAAATCAAGGAATTTGTCGCGACGCCACTTGTGGTCGTCTGCAGATTCTCCAGCGTTCCCGACTGCGGTGGAATACTAAATCGTACCTGAGTGCCGTTTGGAACCGGGTTGCCATTCTGGTCAGTTACGTTGGCCACCAGAGTCGAAGACGAACTGTTGTCTGCGAATAGAATCGTCGGACTGGCAGTGAGCGACAGCGTTGTCGGAGTCGAGGCCGCAAAAGTTACCGATGTCGATGTCGTCAGCGTTTGTCCGTAGGTAACGCTTACCGTGGCTGTTCCAGTTTGCGTTGAAGCTTGCAATGTTACTGCTGCTACGCCGCTCCCATTTGTCTGCGCAGATTCAGGAATCGTGCCGCGATTTGTGCCAAAATAGACCGTCGCTTCAGGAATTGCGATCAACGATGCGGTTTCGTAAACGTGAACTGAAACATCCGAAGTTGAGTTGCCGTCCGCGATGACCATGTCCGGTATGGCGGTCGCCGAGACGGTTACACCGCGAAGGGTAATCGACGTGAATCCTTGTGCTGTGCCCGCAACTGCTGTCAGTGACGCCGAAATGTTCGCTGAACGGCCAGGCGGTGTAAATAACAACGTCGTACTCCCTTGAGCATCGGTCATCGTTTGTACCGGTATGTAGCCAATCCCGCTTGCGGACCATGTTACAGGTGCCCCAGCGAGTGCTACGCCCATCGCATCATACACCGTAGCGACCACCGGCATGCTTGTCAAACCGTCTGCTCGCATAGACGAAGCGTTTGGTACAACAGCCACGCTTTGCGCGATCGGTGCGTACATATTGACCGATACCGTGTCGCCAAGCTGTGGGCTGACCATGCACACAATTATTGCCGCACCGCTCGTACCGGGGGCGGTCAAATTGGCGATTGCGATTCCGCTTGCGTCTGTAACAGCAGAGTTGGCGATGTACCCGAGCGAGGCGCCAAACGTCACGTTCACTCCACTGACAGCCACAAGGCTGGTCGTCTCGCGGACATGAACCTGAATGGCGTTCGTGGACTGCCCATTTGCCGGCATGGCCGCGAATTGCGGCGTCGCCTGCACTGTCACTCCGCGATTCAGGATGATGATTGAATCAGATGCCGACTGCGAGTTGACGCGAATTATTGTCTGGGCGTCGGTGGACCGGCCAGATGTTTGGAACAAATTCGTCGCGTAGCCCTGCGCATCAGTATAGCTCAAATTGGTTTGCAAACTGCCTGGACCGTTGATTGTCCATGCGATCGGCACGTTCGAGATTGGCGTACCGCTCTGGTCAAGCAGACGGCAGGATGTGCCCGTTGTACTGTTTCCATCAGAAAGCAGCGATACTTCGTCCGCCGCCAGCTCAAGACCCGACGGGGCAGGCGAGAACATCTGAATGGCCACGGTGTCGCGCAGTTGATCGCGGTAGCGCACAACAATGCTCGCTTCGCCCACGTCAGTCCCGGCCGTGAATGTGAATGTTGCTACTCCCGATCCGTTTGTGGTCACCAACGCAGGCACAGAGCCCAACGTTGTACCGCACAGCAACTCCGCATCAGCAATCGCTACCGTGCTGGATGTTTCGCGCAGGTTGACGGTAACTGTCGCCGTCGCCACGCCGTTTGCGGGCAGCAGGCCAACGTTGCTGGTCGCGGATAGACTAACGCCGAGTAACTGAACTGAGTCTTGCACCGAGCTTCGCTCGATTGACACTTCAAACGACGCCATTAAATCCTGCCACGAAGCGACAGATTCAAATACTGATGTTGCGATACCATTTGAATCCGATACTGCCGTCTCCGGCGTGAAAGTGCCAACGCCAAATGACGTAAACAAAACAGCAGTGTTCGGCACCGGGTTGTTTCCTTCATCAAGCACGAGCGCGTTTACTTCAGTCGTCGAAACACCGTTCGCAAGCAGTTGCTGCTCGCCAATCGTGACCACCAGATTCTCGGCTTCGGTGCTGGTCAGAGTGACCTCTGTCTCAGCGGTTAACGAATTGCCGAAGGCCGCAGTGACTACGACAACACCCGGCTCCTCAGACGTTTGGAACTGAGCCGTGGCGATACCGCTTGCGTTGGTCTCGGCGAATTGCTCGATTGCGCCGTCGCTCGCCGCAAACTGAACCGGGACTCCTGCGACTGCAGTCGCACCGGACGTCTCACGAACGATTGCCCGCACTTCGGTGACCGTAACGCCATCCGCCGGGAGCTCGTCGTCTGCGACCGTAATCAAGACCGTCACTCCACGCATCGTCAAGACGTACGAAGCCACGTCACCGTCAACTTCGGCGTTGATCTGCTGCGATGCATCGCTTTGGGATGCTCCGCTATAGAAGTCTGCGAACGCTCGGCCGAGACTGTCCGTGATAACCGTGACAGACGTCAGATCACCGATACCGGCCCCAACGCTCCAGATCACGGTACGTCCTTCGATCGGCTGGTTGAATTCATCGCGCACAAACAGCGTGACGGGCGTCATCGACGTGCCATCGGCTAACAATGATGAACTTTCAGGCGTTAGAATAAGTCCGGCGACGTTTGGTGCGGTGAATTCTACTTCGCCGTAGCCGCTCGCTTCGCCTGCGTTAGCCACGATTGCGCAATGGCCAACCTGGCGCGTGGTCGTGAGTTTGTGGTAAATGTGCCGGCAGCGTTCGTGAAACCCGACGCTGGAGAGAGTGTGCCTAAGGTTGCTGTCAGTGCGACAGCGATTCCTCCGCGCAACGGATTGCCGTACGCGTCATAGACGCGACAAACGACTTGCGTGCTGCTGACGCCGTCGGCGGGCAGCGATACTTCGCCCGGCGTAACGTCAACCGATGCGGCGGTACCAGCAGTATATGTTGCGGTCTCTTCCGCCACATGGCCGTTCGTCGTAGCCGTAATAAGATCGTTGCCTGCTGTGGTTGCGCTGGTCAAGGTTGCGACTGCATAGCCATCTTCGGTTACCGCACTGAAAATGCTGCTCATCGGATTGCCCCGGCGATCCGGCCCAGTGATGTTCTTTGAATCACTCAGGATGCGACCGCGCTCTGCTGCGCGGCTAATCGAGCTGCTGCCTGATTTCCAGCCGCGCGAAGTGCCACCACGTGCAAGCGTTGAGTATCCACCAAGCTGGCCAGTTTCGGAGGTAAATGTAACAACGGTTCCATTCGAGACAGGACGGTTCTCGCTGTCGACGACCTGCGCGCGCAAAATGGCAGTTGTTTGGCCATCGGCGATCAACTGGCGCGGTGTAACCGTTAACGCAATTTGGGCTGCATCCGTCGGCCGCAGGAAGACACTCGTGCTGCCCTGAGTCGTGCCGTTCAGCGCCGTGATCGTTGCATTGCCCGTGTTCAGGCCAGCTCGGAACGTAGCGAGTGCATAGCCGGCCGCATCAGTAGACGCTGCGGTCGAAATCGTGCCGCCAATTGCGCTGAACGAGACGATCGTGCCTGCCAGAGCAGGATTGCCATACGTGTCCCGGGCCAACGCGCGAATCGAGGTTTCACTGGAATTGTCTGCCCAAAGCGAGTCATCTGTAGCTTCAAGAGTCAAAGATGCCAACGCCCCGGGTGTGACTGTGATCGTCGTGCTGCCGGTCGCTGTTCCAGTCGATGCCGCAATTGTCACGTCACCAGCCGTAACAGGAGCACGGAATAATGTCGTCGCAATGCCGTTCGAAGTGGTTACCGCTTGCGCCGAGAATGAACCGGCGGTAGCGGTAAACGTCACGAGAACATTACTCTGTAGCGTTTGGCCATCCTCTCCTATTACACGCGCGCTGATCACAGAGCTGTCAACACCTGCGCTCATGGTCGAGAGCGACGTGTTTACCTGGATCGCAGAGGCCTCATAAGGTTCGAGAAAATTGACGAAAACGGTGTCTGCGTTGTCATTGTATCGAGCGATGACCATGGCCATTCCGATAGACTCCGTTGATGTCAGCGTCACGATAGCCGTTCCGCTCTGAGCGTCTGTGACTGCCGGCGACGTTATCACACCGCGGCTCGTCGAGAACTCCACTTCCACACCGCCAACCGGGTTGTTGTTCTCCGTACGCACGCGTGCGCGCACTTGCGTCGACGATGCTCCGTTGTCTGCAAATAACGTGTCGTCGTCCGCGGCCAAGGTCACTGCACCGTTTACGTCCACGCCGTCATAACGGATCGGAATTGCGCGTCATTGTGGCCTGCATACTGAGCAACTCTACGTGCGGTGATACGTTGCCCGTGTCGGCCGGAGCCGTGTAGCTCGTACTCGCCTGGCCATAGTTGTCCGTTGTAACTGTCGTGTCCGGACCGGCGGCACCGAAAGAGCCACGCGTGGCCGTGAAGCGAATGTTTTCGCCCGGCGCAGGTTCATGCTGCTCATTGACGACTCGGGCCTCGATCCAACCTGTCCCTTGCGGGATAATCACCGGCGGATCGATCACAATTGTATCAATGAAGGCGAGCGTTTCCCGTGCGGAAGAGACGGGACTTAGGTCGCCCTTTTGCTCACAACCGTACCAAAGGGCAACACTGAGCAGCTCCCATTGGCAACCAAAACTGTACTGGCAAACGGCGCTGCATATCATGCACTCCTTGCGCTTTATCCACAATTGTAACTCTTTAGCTTGTACAGCAGCGAGCGATGCGATATTTCCAGCAGCTTCGCTGCGCGGGTCCGGTTATTTCCAGTCAGTCTGAGAGCCCGACGGATCAATTCACTCTCAAGTTCCGGAATTATCTGAGCGAGCGCACGCTTGATGCTTACTTCATCTTCGGCAAGCCGCAACGTGACGCCGTCCTGTGCGTTTCTGGCTAGATCCGCTTTGTGCGGAATGTCAATGTGCTGTCCACCTGTCATGATCACTGACCGCTCCACAATGTTCTGGAGTTCTCGTACATTGCCTGGCCACTCGTATGCAATCAGCCGTTCGATGTCACTTGCCGCTACACTGGCCAGTCCGCTGTCGATCCCAGCTTCCAGAAGAAAATGGTTGGCCAACGGCAATATGTCGGCGTGACGTTCGCGAAGCGGCGCAACGTGCAGCGGCATGATGTTTAGTCGGTAATAGAGATCTTCTCGAAAGCGGCCTTCTTGAACATCCGCTTCGAGGTCTTTCGAAGTTGTCGAGATGATCCGCGCATCGGTCCGACACTCGGCAAGCGCACCGACTTTTCTATACAGGCCCTCCTGCAGAACCCGCAATAGCTTGGCCTGAGCGCTCAGTGGACATTCGCCAATCTCGTCCAAGACTAACGTGCCGTTACGTGCTTCATCAAAGAAGCCCGCCTTATCTCGTGTGGCTCCGCTGAAGGCGCCGCGAACATGGCCAAAGAGTTCAGACTCAAAGAGCGTAGACGGTATGGCGCCGCAGTTCACTGAGACAAACGGGTTGTTGCGGTATGGCCCAGAGACGTGAAGCGCACGCGCAATGACGTCTTTGCCGCTCCCGGACTCGCCGCTGATCAAGACCGTCGTCCGAAACTGGGCGATGCGTTCTACCTTTGACATTAAGTCGCGCATCTGCGGAGACTCCGCTACCACGAAGTCCCGCGCACGTTCAATACTCCTGCCCCTGATTGCCCGGTCGTTCAAGTTTTCCTCGCCCGAATCCTGTTTTGCCCATGAATTCGTTTGCAATGCATGTGCCACGGCAATTCATCAGTCTATCCACTTAATTCTTGGTGCTTTCTAATATCTGGAACCATGTGACGGGTCGGGCCACGCAACTGAATTCGCGGTTTCTTGCCGACCTGCCCCCAATTCACGGACATCTTCTTGCATGTTGCAAAACGAAAACCCGCGGCCAAGGCCGCGGGTCCTCGCGTGCAATCTGTTGCAGACTACTGAATACCTTCAGGTGACGCGACCAGCACAGTGCCAGCGTTGTCTTCGCAGGTCACTTCAATTTCATATGACGTTGGCGACGCGGCGCCATCATACGTATACGTGAAGTCCGCGAAGTTTTCACCCGTGGGCAGCGACATATAGGGGTTGCCCTGTGGGTCGACCAGCACAGTTACAGCCGTGGGCAGCGTCATTGCGGCCGGATAGTCGGCATTATCAATTTCAAACATACCCAGGGCCTGACGGAACAGGTCCAGATCAGCGCGCGCTGCGCCTACGCGGGCACGGTCTTGCGCACCCATGAATCGCGGTACCGCTACTGCGGCCAGAATACCAATGATCACGATCACGACCAAAAGTTCGATGAGCGTGAATCCTTTGATTCTTCTTGTTACGGATCGCTTTAAACATGATTCTCTCCTACCTTGGCTTTATACGGACACTTGGTGATACATACGCGTTCGGAAGTAACTTCAGCAACGCCCGTGCCAGTATATCACGTCCAACGCACACTTTGACTTTTCTACACTTGCATTGCTAATGATACATTGCACTTCGCAAGGATGTTGATTTCAACCGTCGCGAGACGCGAACTGTGTTTATATCACACGACGTACGCTCACTGAGGTGGGCGAATTCCGTATCGCTGCAGTTTACGATATATCGTCGATGGGTCAATACCAAGGACCTCGGAAGCACGTTTCTTCTGCCATCCGCTCTCCTCCAGTACTTGGAGCAGTAGGACCGTTCAACGTCCTCGAGTGTTCGTGTTGCCGGCAGTCAGTAGAGGGCACAGACCGAACCACCTCACCAATGATTCGACTCGGCAAACAGGACTCTTGAATCGTCTCGTTATCACTAAGGATTACAAGGCGCTCGATTGTGTTCTCAAGTTCGCGTACATTACCGGGCCAGGAATACTGCGTCAGCCGCTGCCTGGCCTCTGAGGAAAAACGACGTGGTCCCACAGATAATTTGCGGCATGCCCGCGTCAAAAAGAAGTCAGCAAGGTCAAGGATGTCCTCAACGCGTTCGCGCAGCGGCTTTATGTGAATTGGAATCACGGATAGACGATAGTACAAGTCGGATCGAAATTCGCCCGTGTTCTGCTTCTTGTCCAAGTCAGCATTTGTTGCCGCAATGACCCGCACATCAATTTTCACAGGCTTAGTCGCTCCAATCGGCAGCACTTCCCGTTCCTGAAGCGCACGTAGCAGTTTTACCTGAAGCGCAGGCGACATGTCACCGATTTCATCCAGAAACAGGGAACCGCCGCTTGCCACTTTGAAGAGCCCGTCTTTGTCACGAACCGCTCCCGTGAAACTTCCGCGTCGATGGCCGAACAGCTCGCTCTCAAGCAATGTATCCGGCAACGCCGCGCAGTTGACTGTAACAAACTCTCCGCGCCCGCGTTCCGAGTATTGATGGAGGACCTGGGCGACAAGCTCTTTGCCCGTTCCCGACTCCCCTGTTATCAGAATCGTCGAGTCGGACGGCGCAACTCGCTTCACGAGTTCCAGCAGCGATTGCGTCTCCCCCGAAGAGCCGATCATCTTTGGGTCCGCCGACTCTACGCTTAGCTTTGCCTTCAAGCGCCGATTCTCGCGTTTCAAGTCGATGCTCTCAAGCGCTTTGCGAAGCACCACTTGAATTTCCTGAACATGGAGCGGCTTTGTGATATAGTCCATGGCGCCGGGGACGGTGCGTCAACGGCGGTTTCGAGCGACGCAAATGCCGTCATCACGATTACGCCGATCTGTGCATCGCGCTCTTTGATCCGGCGAAGCAGCTCAAGCCCATCCATTTCCGGCATTCGGAGGTCGGTGATCACGAATAGGAAAGCCTCTTCCTCCAAAGCACTCAGAGCCTCCACGCCCGACTGCGCCTTCCGCACTTTGAAGCCCTCGTCCCTGACCACTTCCTCAAGATAGGACGATAGCGCAGGCTCGTCGTCGACCAGCAGGATCTTCTCTCGCAACATATTTGTTCTCTCCACACCCTGCAGGCTGTTTACTTGATGGCACCAATCATGTCAAACATCGGAAGGTACATCGATACCAGCAGGCCGCCGATGACGGCGCCCATCAGCACGATAACGACCGGCTCAATCAATGACGTCATTGCGGCGACGGCCGCATCCACTTCTTCATCATAGAAGTCCGCGATCTTCTCAAGCATTTCTGCCAAGCGACCCGTTTGCTCCCCGACTGCTATGAGTTGGCAGACCATCGCGGGAAAAACGGCGGTCTCGAGCAGTGGCTGAGTTATGTTGCGGCCTTCGCTCACTTCCTTTCGGACTTTGTCGACTGCTTTCTGAATGACCGTGTTTCCGGCGGTCTTGCCCGTGATCTCAAGCCCGTGCAGAATCGGTACACCGGACGAAATCAGCACGCCGAGCGTGCGGAGTGAAACGCGCGACTGCGGTCTTGCGAATGACCCCGCCGATAACGGGCATTTTGAGAATGAACTTATCGACTGTCGCCTTTCCGTTCGCAGTGCGATGCCAACGCTTAAAGGCAAAGAACCCGACCACGCATACGCCGAGGAATGGCAGGAATGTCTGCCTTACAACATCGGACAGAGTGAGCACGAACTGCGTCGGCTTGGGCAATTCTGCGCCGAGGTCCTGAAACATCTTGGCGAAGACGGGAATCACTTTGATCAACAGGAACACGGTCGCGGAAATAGCGACAGACGCGATCACAGCGGGGTAAATCATGGCCCCTTTGACCTTCCGCCGGAGCGCATCTGCTTTCTCAAGATACACAGCTAAACGTTGGAACACCATCGCCAGCGCTCCGCCCGTTTCACCGGCGTTCACCATGTGCACAAACAGATTGTCAAACACCGTCTTGTGCCTGCTCATCGCCTCGGACAGCGACTCACCGCCCGCCACCTGGTTGTGAACTTCCGCAATCGTTCTGCGGAAGCGCTTGTTCTGCATCTGATCGACGAGAATCTGTAAACATTGGTCGATTGGCAAGCCCGCATTGATCATCGTGCCAAACAAACGCGCGAAAATCTTCAGGTCCTTCACGCCAACGCTGCCGCCCAATCCGCCGACCTTAATATCTTTCGGTTTGCTGCGGAGTTCTTGAACCACGATACGGCGCTGCCGGAGCTTCTGCATCGCTTCCTGCTTATCCGTCGCGTCAATTTCTCCGCTAACTTGCTTGGCGCCTGTTCCGCGGCCTGAATATACAAATACCGGCATCGTTATCCCTCACTTCTCTAACGTGATTGGCCCATCGGACGCGTCGGTGTCGGCTGCGCTGCCGGCGCAGCGGCGCCCATCATGCGTTGCAATTCCTCCGGAAGGTTGGCAACCATGAGTGCGCGCTCCGGACTGATCTGCTTTGACATCACCAGGTCGTATAGTGACATGTTCAATGTCTGCATGCCGTACTTCTGTGAAACTTGCAGAAGACCGTACATCTCGTGAACTTTGTTTTCCCGAATCAGCGCGCGAATCGCTGGCGTCAGAATCATGACTTCTGAAGCGAGCACCACACCTTGGCCCGACTTACGTGGAATCAACTTCTGAGTCATTACCGCTTCGAGCGACATGGATAGCTGCGCACGAACCTGTCCCTGCTGGTGCGGCGGAAACACGTCGATGATGCGATTCACCGATTCGGTCGCGGAGTTTGTATGCAACGTTGCAAAAACCAAGTGGCCGGTTTCAGCGGCAGTCAATGCGGCCTGGATCGTCTCTTGATCGCGCATTTCGCCTACCAGAATCACATCGGGGTCCTGGCGCAACACGAATTTGAGTGCTGTGGCAAAGCTCTTTGTATCCGCGCCGACTTCTCGCTGATTCACTAATGCGCGCTTATGAGAATGGACGTATTCAACCGGATCCTCAATCGTGATGATGTGGACCGGTCGTTCAGAGTTTATTCGATCGATGATTGCCGCAAGGCTCGTCGACTTGCCGGAACCGGTCGGGCCTGTCACAAGTACAAGCCCCTTCGGCTTGTTGGGAAATGCCTGGCAAATGCGGGGAAGGCGTAACTGCTCCATGGGCGGAATCTGGAATGGAATCGCCCGGATGACCGTTGTCAGCGAGCCTCGCTGAAAGAAAATGTTGCCGCGGAATCGTGACAGCCCTTCGATTCCGAATGCGAAGTCCACTTCAAACTCGAGTTCGAGCCGCTTTTGCTGCTTGTCCGTCAGGATGCTGTACGCCAATGCCCGGCAATCTTCCGGAGTCATGGGGTCATATTTTAACGGAACAAGCTGCTGATCTACGCGCACTCGTGGTGGACTGTTAACTGTAAGGTGCAAGTCGCTGCCGCGAGCTTGAATCAACTCTTCGAGCAGTTTGCGAATATCCAGCTTACCGTTCATGCTGTTCTCCCTGTGTTATGCCGAGATGATTGAAGCTTCCTCGTGCTTCACCAGCCCGAGTCCCCTGTCGCTGACCATGCGACGTATCCGATCCACATGCTCGGCGTACTCACTTAGCGCGCATTTGGTCGTAAATGTGATGTTCTTGAGTGATTGACTGTCAAAAGCCTCGATGTTAATCACGGCGCGCGCTACTGGTTTTGCCCACGCGCTGCCCGACGTATCACGAGCCTCTTCACGCAGAAGCGAGTACTTCAATGTGGAGATACTCCGCGATACCGCCAGATTGAGAAAATCCTTCAGACGGTCTTCTTCCGCGTCGAACGAATTCGTCTTCATACCGCCAGGTACTACCCGAAACACAGAGCCGCCATCGATCTCGATCGGTAGCCGCATTGGATCCTGACGAGGCTCCCAACGCTGCGCCGTCCGGTCGTCGATCAAAAGCGCACCGGAAGGACTTTTCCAGGCGCATTGGCTGGCACGCTTGACCAACGCTGAGCTGCGCAGGCATCGTACAGAACCCGGTGCGAGGACGTCTTCGCCACTCGCCAAACCGAGTTTCAGGCCTATTGAGGTGCCGTTCCCAAGCTTGCCATTTACATCCGCAATTCCGGTTAGAAGCCTCGTTGACGTTTCAACGGCTCCCTTCAGTTCCCGGAACAACAGCAATGAGGAGTCCGGAGAATAAGCCAGTTGCACGCCGCTCCCTGCCGCCGTACATTCATTTATATGCCGGCGCATTTCACGCGTCACCTGATGCAGTTGATCGCCGCGCATCGTCGTCAATAGACGCTGTTCTGTTTGCACGGCAAGCACATAATACTCACGGCGGAATCGTAACTTGCGGCGCTCGATCTCCTGCTCAAGGTAAAGCAGTTCGTCGAGCGACAGCCGCTCAAGATATAGATGTATGCGACTGCTCATGCCTGATGACCTTCTCCCGTGATCCTAAGTACCTCTTCAATTGTCGTAATTCCGTTCTTAAACTTCTCGCAAGCGTCCATCCGCAAAGTCAGCATGCCGTCTTTCACCGCTGCTTCCTCGATTTCGAATGTGTTCTTTCCGTCAAGCACCATTTCGCGAATCCTCGGTGTCATCGGCATGACTTCGTAAATGCCCGTTCGGCCCTTGTAGCCAGTGTTATTGCAGTCAACACAGCCCGCGCCTTGGTGGAAGACGTGGCCCTTCAAACGATCAGGGTCCAACCCGACTTCGCGCAAAGCCTCGGGATGGACTTCGACAGGAACCTTGCACTTCTTACAGATTTTTCGCATCAGGCGCTGCGCAACGACCAAGTTCACCGAAGAAGACACCAGGAACCTCTCAATGCCCATGTCAACCATACGAGTGACAGTAGCGGAGGCCGAGTTAGTGTGCAGCGTTGATAGAACCAAGTGACCAGTCAACGCCGCCCGTACGGCGATCGAGCCTGTTTCGAGGTCACGGATTTCACCAATCATGATGATGTCCGGGTCCTGTCGCAGGAAGGACTTCAGCGCAGACGAAAAGCTGAGCCCGACTTCATCTTTCACCTGAACCTGATTCAGACCGTTGAAATTGTACTCGACGGGGTCTTCTGCGGTCATAGTATTAACGGTCGGAGTATTTAGCTTTGAAAGTACGCTGTAAAGCGTCGTGGTCTTGCCTGATCCTGTTGGGCCGGTCACCAAGAGCAGACCATGCGGCATCCGAATCGCGCGTTCAAAATCTGCAAAGGCACGTTCTGAGAAGCCAAAAGCGGTCAGATCGAGCGTAAGATTTGACTTGTCGAGAATACGCATCACGATCTTCTCGCCAAAGAGAGTCGGCAAAGTCGAGACACGAAGGTCCACTGCCTTGTCGCCGAGTTTCATCTTGATGTGGCCATCCTGCGGAATGCGCCGCTCCGCGATGTTGAGATTGGCCATGATCTTGATACGCGAGCAGATGGCCGCCTTCAAATGTGTGGGCGGCGACATCACCTCGGCGAGTACACCATCAATACGAAATCGGACGCGAAATTGCGTTTCATACGGTTCGAGGTGAATGTCCGAAGCGCGTTTATTGATCGCATCCGCCAGGATGCCGTCGACTAACTTGACAACGGGCGCAGCTTCTACTTCTTCTTTGAGCCTGTCAAGCTCAGAATCGTTACCCGACGTGACGACTTCCACCCCGGAGTCGTCTCCCATATCCGCGAGAATCTTGCTCAGCGTACCGCCCATTTGGTAGTAACGCTCGATCGCGCGCAGGAACTGCGTCTCCGTGCAGACTACAGGCTGCACGTTGAATCCCGTAATGAACTTGATGTCTTCGAGAACGAAGTCGATGCTCGGGTCCACAAGCGCCACTCGCACCGTCTTGCCCGAGCGGCTGATCGGCAGAACCTGGTACTTCTGAATGAAGTCCTTCGATAGCAGTTTCAGGACCGGCTCGGGAACTTGAATCTTCTCGAGGTCTACAAGCTCAAGGCTATAATAGTTGCTAACGAATTGGGCAATCTGCTCCTCGGCAATCACGCCGAGTTTCGTCAGCTCTGTGATGACAGAATTGCCCGAGTCCTTCTGACGCGACTTGAAGATGAGATATTGTTCCTGCGTAATCAGCTCATTGCTGATCAACAGATTTGGCAGTCGCGAACTCATGAGTGCTGTGGCCTGCTGTTTTCCGTTTCCAACGTTTTCAAAATCCCGCTTTGCATCACGCCTGAACATTGCAAAGTGCAGGCCACCGAATTGCACGTCACAATTCCATCGCGCTCGTCCCGCCCCATCCTGACGCATTTCGCGGCGTTTGTTGTAGTCATCCGGAAACGGAAAAGAGTGAACTGCAAAAGAGACCCGATGCGCGAGCATCGGGTCTCTTAAGTGTTGCGTTAAGTTTGCGGTTAGCCGCTGTGGCGGATGACCAGGATGTCGCCATCTTTCACGACGTATTCTTTGCCTTCTAAGCGGACGAGGCCTTTGGCTTTACAGCCGGGGTAGCCGCTTTCGCGGACGAAGTCGTCGTAGTGGACCACTTCGGCGCGGATGAAGCCTTTGGCAAGGTCACTGTGGATAACTCCGGCGGCATCGACGGCAGTCTCTCCGGCGTGGATGGGCCAGGCGCGGGTCTCCTTGTCGCCGGTAGTCAGGAAGCTCTGCATGCCGAGCAGCCTATAGGAGGCCTGCAGGACGCGGTCGCGGGCGGACTCGGTAACTCCGAGGTCGGTCATAAAGGCAGCCCGTTCCTCGTCATCCAGTCGGGCGATTTCGGTCCTCAATGGCCGCTGACAGACCGATCACGGCCATGCCGTCGGCGGCGAAGTCGGCGGTCAGCTTATCCGCAAAAGTTCGAGCATTGCTCAAACTTCCTTCGGCGAGGTTCAGCACGACGAGTACGGGCTTTTCGCTCAGGAGTTGGAAGCCGCGCAGCGCCTTCTTTTCATGCGCGCCCAGCTCCAGGATGCGCAGGGGCTTCCCCGCCTCGAGCTGCGCCTTGGCGCGTTCGAGGACATCGAGCTCCATCGTTTCTTGCGCGGACGGCGACTTCACACGCACTTGTTTCTGCAGCTTTTCGTGGCGCTTCTCGATCACGATCAGATCGCTGAAGATGAGCTCATCTTGAATGCGGCGAATGTCGCGGGGCGGGTCGGGTGACTCGAGTGCGCCGTCGAGTTCGAAGCCGCGCACGACGAGGGCGAGCGCATCGGCGTTCTTGAGCTCGCCGCTGAACACGCCTTCGAACCAGCTCTGTTTAGACGCACCTTCTTCAAGGCCAGGCGTGTCGAGGTATTCGACCGTCGTATAGACCAGTTTGCGCGATTCGCTCATGTCGCCGAGCTTGTCGACGCGCGGGTCGGGAACTTGCGTGACCGCGCGCAACGTCTCGCGCTTGTGCGTGGCCGCGAGGTCAGGTTCAGTTCCGGTCAGGAGGTGAAAGACGGTGGTCTTGCCGGATTGGGGTGCGCCGATAATTCCGATGTTCATGGAGGAAAAGGGGTGGAGGGCGAAACTCAGGGGTAAGCCATTGGTTTCACGTCAAACGCTAACAAATGGCAAAACGGAAGTCTATGGGAAACAAGGAGCGGCCCAGTTGCCATGTACTGCTGTTCACCAGCAGGTTGGCACCCGTAACTTAGTAATGTACGCATTTTGAACATTTGTGTCAAGCAAGGCAATGAGGCTTAGGTCGGGCGGCTTGCAATGGTCTCGAATATGTACGATCTTAGGGCAGAGTCGGAGCAACTTAGCCCGGAAGCCACGAACATGAGCGCGCGAATTCTATCTGTATTCAATCTTCTGAAGCGGGTGGGGTTTGTACTGCACCCCGTAAGTTGGACACCATCTCCCAGATGGTTATGGGGTAAGAGCGGGTTGATAATATTGGGTTTCGAACTCGAAGGGCGGAACGTAGCCTAAACGGGAGTGCAGCCGTTCCTGATGGTAGATTTGATCGATGAAGCGCCGGATTGAGGCCAGGGCCTCTCGCTCGTCGGCGTATTCCGTCAGATAGACTTCTTCGTATTTCAAGGTTTTAAAGAAGCGTTCCATCATCCCGTTGTCGCGGGGATTGCCCGAGCGGCTCATGGAGATCTGGAAGCCATGCTGTTTCAAGAGCGCCGTGTACTCGCCGCAGGCGTACTGCACGCCGCGGTCACTGTGATGGATGCAGCCGGGCAGCGGCGTACGATGCTTCAAGGCCTGCGTCAGGGCTTCCACGACGAGGGACGCGTGCAGCGAGCGGGACAGCGCCCAGCCGATCACGCGACGACTGTACGCATCTAAGATCGCCGCCAGGAAGACGGTGTGATCCCGCAACTGGATGTAGGTGATATCCGCCAGCCAGATCTGATTGGGAGCGAACGCCCGCTGGTTCTGATACACGTTGGGAAAAACGAAGTAACCGTGCCGGCTGTCCGTGGTCGCGATGAACTTCTTCTGCGCCTTGCGGGACAGCCCCGACTGCTTCCCCCGGCGGCATCCGCTGCGGATGCCCCGCTTATGTTTGCCTACCCCCCCATACAAAACGGCCCACCTTTACAGGCGGGCCGCTTCGCTTCCCAGTCTCCCGGATTAGGGGAGACAAAACTACTCACATAGATTCGCCAGACGCACATAGGCCTCTTCGACCTTGCGCATCTCCGAATAAAGCGACGCCGACGGAGCGCCGTAGCTCAGAACATGAAGTTCCTTGCAAGCGCGCACCAAATCCGCAGCGGCTTCGTTGTAAAAGTGGCGCTGATAACGCGTGCCTTCGCGCAATGACCCTTTCACCTCCCGAGCGTACTCGAGCAGGCACTTGGAATTCTCGCGCAAATAGGCGGACTCAGCGGTGTGACGAGCCTCAAGCATTGGGATCATCACATTCCAGAACGCCTTCAATTCACAGGGCGGATTGTCCGGCAGATAGTGGCCGTTCGTGTAGCTGTAGCCCCAGTCCGGCTGGGCATAGGGATCACAACTGGTGCTCGGACAGCACTTGGAAGAGCCACCCGGGCAGCAGTCACCCGCCCAAACGGCTGTGCTCATTACGAACACAGCGGCCAACAAGATTAAGCGAAAAGTCGTCATGATAAGTCC
>JADJCU010000006.1 GCA_016703065.1 bacterium | reverse complement strand
GGGTTTAGACTATCCACTCCGTGATGCCTGGCAGTATCGCAAGAATGTCGGCCGTTTGTTGAAGGTGCGTATTCCCGGCGCAAAGGGTCCGAAGGAAATTCGCGGGCGGTTGATACAATACGATGAGACGGGCAGGGTTGACCCTGCAAGCTGAATCGCAGGTGCACCAATTGGAGTAAGCTGACGTGTTATCTGCAGTGGTGTTGCCTGAATTCAAGTCACCAGCGGAGTCGAGACGATGAATACTCCCATAGTTGAAGCGATTGGACAAATCCTTCAGGACAAGAGCATTGACCGCGACGCATTTCGCGAGATCATCGAGGGCGTTTTTCACGCGATGATCAAGAAGAAATACGGGAACGCGGAGAACTTCGACGTGATTTTCAATATTGACAAGGGCGATATTGAAATTTTCTGCGAGAAGGAAATTGTTGACGACGACGACGTTGCAGATCCGGTAACACAGATGCCATTGTCGCGCGCGTTGACGATTGACGGGGACCTTGACATCGGCGACACGTACGCCGAACTTGTGGACATTAACGAGTTCGAGGTGATGGGCACGGCTCGCGAAGCCGGCGACAGGACGAAGATCGCTGTCCGGAGCCACGACAAGCGGATTGACCCGGTTGGGGCGTGCGTCGGCATGAAGGGGATCCGTATCCAGGCCGTGGTTCGCGAATTGGGCGGAGAGAAGATCGACATCATCCACTGGAGTGCGGATCCAGAGATTTTCGTGAAACGCGCGATGTCGCCGGCGACTCCATTGTTAGTGGTATATGATTCCGAAGCGCAGACGGCTACCGTGGTCGTGCCGGACGATCAGATTCAGTTTGCAATTGGCAAGCGCGGCCAGAATTTACGATTGGCTTCTGAGCTGACCGGAATACCGATTGAGCCGATCAAGGAATCGGAGTACCTTGCGCCGGAGCCGTTGCAGATTTCGGACGTGACGGAAATCGACGAAGAGACAAAGAGGCGATTGATCGACGCGGGATTTGAGACTGCGGAACGACGTGCTCGACGCGGGTGATTTGAAGGTTATGGAAGCGACCAAGTTTGAGCTTGGGCGCGTGCGGGAGATAATGGAAGTCCTGAACACCTACTTCGTCACCGAAGAGGTTGAGATTAAACACTCGGACGATCATTCTGCTGCGGACGGCGCCGCCGTCGGTCAGGGTGAGAAAAAAGTCGAAGGGTAAGGAACTGCCTTTGAGTTCTGCCAAGCAGAAGAAGATTTACCAGGTAGCCAAGGAGCTCAACGTCGCCAGTCCCGCGATCGTAGAGTTCCTTGAAGATCGCGGTTATGAAGTATCGAAGTCGCCGAAGCATATGTCTCCGATGACGGAAGAGATGTATGACGAGGTGGTGAAGAAGTTTGATCCTTCGCGTTGGCAGCAGATGCATGAGCCGACGGCTCCCCCGTCTGCGGAGCAGCTGCGTAGCGAGAGCGAACGTTCACGGACGGACCAGCTTCAGGAGCTGCTTGAGACGACATCCAGCCAGGCGTTGGATTCTGCGGCCAGTTTGATCAAGCAGGTTGAGGCAGAAGAGGCGAAGCGAGCGCACGAACGCGAAGAGGAAGAAGCTCGGGAACGCGAACGGCAGTTGGTAGAGGAGAGATCAGCGAGGCGGACGAGGATCGTGTGCGGCGCGAAGCGGAAGAGAAAGCCGCAGAGCGAGCCTGCCGTGAAAAGGAAGAGATTGAAAAGCGCCGCAAGGAAATCGAAGCGCAGCGTGCAGCAGATGAAGTGCGGCGTCAAGCGCGAGCGGATGCTGCGAAGCAGCGCGCCGAAGGCAAAGGCAAGCCCGAAGTGCGCAGTGATCGGAGACCAGCTCGAGACGCGCAGTCTGGCACACCGCGTCCTGGCGGTACACCGCGTCCTGGAGGCGCGCCGCGTCCTGGGGCACCGGGTACCGGTCGTCCGGCTGCGGGCACATCGGGCACAGGCCGTCCGGCGGCGGGTGCGCCACGACCACCTCGTGCGGACGGAACTCCCGCAACTCCCGCAACAACTGATGAAGCACGCGCGGCCGACGCAAAGAAGCGCAGAGCGCCGAGCAAGGCAGATATTGAGCGCATAGAGAAGCAGAAACGCCTGATAGCGGCTCAGAAACAGGAAAAGGCGAAACGCACCCCGGCAGGCGTTGACGACAGCCGATCGCGGCGCAAGGTGCGCGTGAAACGCAAAGAGGTCAATCAGGCTGAAGTTGAGGCTTCAATTCGCCAGACTTTGGCTTCAATGGATACTGGAAAGAGGCGCGCAAAACGCCGTGACAAGCTGACTGGGGAATTGGTCGAAACGCACGACAATGTTCTGCAATTGACCGAGTTCGTATCGACTCAAGAGCTCGCGAACTTGATGGACGTCGAGGTTGCTGAGGTGATCAAGAAATTCTTCATGATGGGCAAGCTTGTGACGATCAACCAACGTCTCGAACACGACTTGATCGAGCTGATGGCGGATGAATTCGGTTTCAGAACAGAGTTCGTGTCGGATGAAGAAGAGGTTGAGCAGGACCTACAGGAAGAGCAGGACAGTCCTGAAGACCTGGTGCCGCGTCCGCCGGTCGTTACAGTCATGGGCCACGTGGACCATGGCAAGACCTCGCTGCTTGACTTCTTGCGCAAGACGTCAGTAATCACTGAAGAGCACGGCGGAATTACGCAGCACATTGGCGCGTATGAAGTCGTACACAAAGGCCGGAGTATTTCGTTTCTTGACACGCCCGGTCACGAGGCCTTTACGGCGATGCGCGCCCGTGGCGCGCAGGTCACGGACTTGGTAATTCTGGTCATTGCCGCGGACGATCAGGTGCGTCCACAGACGCTTGAAGCGATTAGTCACGCGCAATCCGCGGACGTACCTATTATTGTCGCGATTAACAAGATTGATCGCCCGAGTGCCGATCCGGAGAAAATCCGCAAGCAACTCGCGGATCACAACGTTCTAGTCGAGCAGTGAAACAGTAAGGTCCAGTCGGCAGAGATATCGGCAAAATTTGGCCAAGGAATTGACCGCCTCTTGGAAGAAGTCCTGCTCGCGGCGGATATTCTGGAGATGAAGGCAAACCCGACGCGGCGCGCTCGGGCGACCGTCATTGAGACACGAATCGACAAGGGCCGCGGTGTCGTCGCAACGGTAGTTGTGACAAACGGCACGCTGAAAGTCGGCGATTTCTTTGTTGCAGGTCAGCAGCACGGCAAGGTGCGAACGCTGCTTGACGAAAACAATCGACCAATTGACAACGTTGGTCCCGGTCGTCCAGCGCAGGCAGTTGGTTTCTCTGGAGCGCCGCAGGCAGGTGACTCATTTGTGGTTTTTGACAGCGAACGTGAAGTAAAAGATATCGCAATGCGGCGTCAGCTGTTGCAGCGCGAGCAGACATTCCGTCAGATTCGCATGCTTAGCCTCGATCAGATTTCGCAGCGGATTCGTGAAGGTGAGCTTCGTGAGTTGCCGTTGATCATCAAGGGTGACGCCGACGGCTCGGTAGAGGCAATTTGCGATCAGCTGCAGCGGCTTGCAACCAAGGAAGTAGGCGTAAAGATCGTGCATCGCGGCGTTGGCGCGGTGAGCGAGAGTGATGTGCTGCTTGCCGCTGCGACCGGCTCAATCATTCTTGGCTTCCACGTTCATCCGAACTTGAAGGCACGCGAATACGCGATGCGTGAAAACGTGGATATTCGCGTCTATCGAATCATCTACGAGATGGAAGGCGACGTCAAGAAAGCGCTCGAAGGCATGCTGCGCCCGGACAAACGCGAGGACGTTGTTGGACTGCTCGAAGTCCGCCAAACGTTTCATGTTCCGTCGGCAGGTACGATTGCCGGTTGCTTCGTAGTATCGGGAGCGATCAAGCGACAGAGTCAGATCAGGCTGTTGCGCGACGGCAAACAGATATGGGCCGGCACAATCGGCTCGCTGAAGCGTTTTAAGAACGACGCCGGCGAAGTGAAGGCTGGTTACGAATGCGGTCTGCTGCTGAACGGCATGAATGACGTAAAGGAAGGCGATTCGATTGAAGTCATCACGGTTGTTGAAGTGAAGAGGACGCTCGAGCAGTCTGTGGCATGAAGTATTGCGTAGGTGTGCTGACGCTGGAGCTTCATCTTCCGCACAGCCATTCACTGAAAGAGCGGCGCAGTGTAGTAAGCTCTCTAAAGGAGAAGGCCGCCCACCGCTTAAACGTTTCGATATGCGAAGAGAGTTCAGACTCGTGGCAGCTTGTGCGATTGGCCTTTGCCTGTGTCGCGCAGAGTGAGGCAAGTGTCGAGGAGCAATTCCTACTGATTCGAGACTTCGCCGAACAAGATGGCCGCGCCGTCGTCATTAATCCCCGAATTGAATACCATGTCTAATCGGCTCAGGCTCAACAACGACGGCAAGCGTCGCCCCCTGCGATTGGGCGCGGAGTTTGAACGCGTGATGCCGGATCTGATTAGAGACCTTACAGATCTGCCCTCGACAGTATTGGTTACTGTTACGGGCGTAACGGTGAGTCCGGACTTGTCGCTCGCACAGGTTTTTTTCAGCGTCATCGGCGAGTCAATGAGCGGGGCAGACATTGAAGACGAGCTGAATCGTTTGCGCGGGAAGTTTCGAACTGAGATCGCGCAGAGGTTTGTGATGCGGCAGCATCCGGAGATCAAATTTCATTACGACGAGACGCCGGAGCGAGCGGCGCGAATCGAGGCACTGTTAAGAGAAGCGCGCGGGGAGTCGGAAGCGTGACGCTAAGCGCGGCAACGATGCGCGACTTGCGTCCGTACCTTGGAGATTCCCGTGTTCTGATCACTGCTCATATGCGTCCTGATCCGGATGCGATTGGTTCAGTGTTGGCGCTGCGCGAGGCCGTTCTGCAAGTCGGCGGCACACCAACCTGCATGTTGGAAGATGAGTGTCCAGTTCGCTGCAAGGTGTTGCCGGGCGCACCAGAAATCAAAGTGGCGAAGGATTGCGGGGGTCTCCCGCCATTTGAAACGGTGATCGTAGCTGACAGCGGAAATCGGGACCGAATTGGAGAGGTCGAATCGTTCGTAGCGCCGCATGCGAGAATTGCGAACATTGATCACCATGTCTCGAATACGCGTTATGGACAGCTTGTTCTGTTGGATTGCGATGCCGCCGCGTCGGGAGAAGTGCTCTATGAGATATTTATTGAGCTTGGTCTCAGAATCACATCGTCGGTTGCCGCTAATCTGCTGGCAGGGATATTGACGGACACCGGCCGGTTCCGTCATTCGAATACGTCGCCTACTACGCTGCGCATAGCCGCAGAGCTTGTTGAAGCCGGGGCATCGTTGACTCAGCTCACAGAACAGCTCTATTTTTCGATTCCTGCCCAGGACCTTTTCTCGACTTCACAGGTTTTGTCAAGTTTGGAGTTCTTTGCCGACGGACAGATCTCGACGATGTTCGTACCCCGGGATTACGCAGTTGAGGATCCCGACAATTTGATAGACTTGGGGCGTGCGATCGACGGAGTCGAAGTCGCGGTTTTGTTTTCCGAGATGAAAGACAATCGGATTCGCGTTTCACTGCGCTCTAAGTCGCGCATAAACGTATCTGAGATTGCAGAGCGATTTGGCGGTGGAGGGCACGAAAGAGCGGCGGGATTCCGTATGTACGGAACGATGCAAACCGTTCAGCAGCGTCTGTTGCCTGTGCTCAGTGAAGCTTTGCAGAGCCGATAGGACAACCGATCTTGGCCGGGCTGATTCTTCCGATTGACAAGCCTGCGGGCTGGACGTCGTTTGACGTTGTGGCGAAGCTGCGCGGCGGTCTGAAGTGGAGGAAAGTCGGTCACGCCGGAACGCTCGATCCTATGGCAACAGGGTTGCTACTGGTTATGTGTGGCGATGCAACCGGGCTTTCTGAAGATTTCATGAATCTGGGCAAGAGGTATCGCGGGACGATTCGATTAGGTGTCACTACGGAAAGCGATGATCTTGACGGTCGCATCACCAATGAATCAGCTGTAACCCGGGACACATTACTCATTACTGAGTTCCTGGAAACCTGCGCGGTGAGATCATGCAACGACCGCCTTCCGTGTTGCGATCAAAGTCGCCGGAAACGCAGTTATAAGCAAGTGCTGCGGGGCAAGGAAGTCGACCTCGCTTCGAGACCTGTCGAGATTTACATGATTCGCATCATTGAAATGCACAATCCTGAGGTTACGTTTGACATTGCGTGCGGTAAAGGGACCCATGTGAGATCCATAGCGCGATTTGGGTGAGCATTTAGGATGCGGTGGCGCGCTTTCCGCCCTGCGCAGAACGGGAATAGGTCCGTATTCAGTTTGTCATTCGTGGACGGTCGCGGGCGCTATTGGGCAACCGGAATTTAGAGGAGATTAGCGAAGCGATGCCGGTTCACCGGGGGACTTTGCCTGCGGACTTGACCAAGCAGCGGACTGCGGTGGCCGTCGGGACGTTTGACGGCGTACATGTGGGTCACGCGGCAATCTTGGCGGCGCTGCAGCGCGTGGCCGACGAACACGGAATCCCTCCGATTGTCGCCACGTTCGATCCGCACCCGCGATCATTGGTGGACGGTGAGTTGCGGCAAATCTCGATGCTGTATTCGTTTGAAGAACGCGTTGCTCTATTTCAGGAGCACGGGATCGAGCATATTTTTGTTTTAGAGTTTACAGAAGCGATGCGCCAGCTCTCGCCACGCTCTTTTCTTGAAGATTACGTGCTGAGGCGCTGGAATGCCGGGTATATTGTTGCCGGATACAACCACTCGTTTGGCAAAGATCGCCAAGGAGACCGCGAGAGCCTAATCGGCATGGGTCGGGAACTTGGGCTGTCTGTAGAGATCGCTCAGCCTGTTCTGGTTGCGGATCAGCCTGTGTCATCGACGGTCATTCGCAAACTTCTTTTTGATGGCAACATACCGCTTGCCAACCAAATGCTTGGCAAGTTGTTCAGTGTGACTGGCCGCGTGATTCGTGGTTTTGGACGCGGCCGGAGGATGGGGTGCCCGACGGCCAATTTGAATGGATTTGCCGCTCACAAGTTGATTCCTCGAGATGGTATCTACGCTGCACAGGCAGAGGTCAATGGATTGTCGTATCCGGCGGCGGTATCGATAGGATTTAATCCGACGTTTGGCAATCAGGTCCACTCGCTCGAGGCGCACATCTTGGGCCTGAATGAGGACCTGTACGACCGCCAGATCACGGTACGGTTTGTTAAGCGGTTGCGCGGCGAGCAGAAATTCAGCGGCGAGGAGTCGCTATCGCAGCAGATGCAGCGCGACATTGAGGATATTAAGGGAATACTTGAAAGCGAGGGGCTTGACTTGGAGCCGACGCGAATTGCCGAGCATCAGAACATCAACAAAAAAAATACATAACAAGAGAGACCGACCATGGCAGAGGCCACGAACATCCGCCGTCAGCTGATTGAGCAGTACGGCCGGACAAAGAATGACACGGGAAGCCCGGAAGTACAAGTTGCGCTCTTGACTGATCGTATTTCGTATTTGACCGAGCATTTGAAATCGAACAAGAATGACAATCACTCGCGGCGCGGACTCTTGCTCCTCGTGGGCAAGCGCCGTCGCATTTTGAAGTACCTTTCGAAGAAGGACGTAAATCGTTACCGTGAACTCGTGAAGCAGCTTGGCCTGCGCGGCTAATCAGGCGTTTCGAGCTAATAAGGAGCAGGAGAGAAGGAGAAAAGAGGAACAAATGACACGCGAAACGCTTGAACTGGGCGGCTTACCGCTCACGCTCGAAACAGGCCGAATGGCAAAGCAAAGCCGACGGCGCAATCTGGTTGACTTATGGTGAAACAACCGTCCTGGCTACGGTCTGTGCAAATTTGGATTCAGAGACGGATTTTGATTTCATGCCGCTCACGGTGGACTATCGTGAAAAGCTATATTCGGTCGGGCGAATTCCGGGCGGCTTTTTCAAACGCGAAGGTCGTCCGTCGGAGAAGGAAACACTTTCGGCGCGCTTAACGGATCGTCCCTTGCGCCCGCTGTTTCCGGAAGGGTTCAATAAGGAAGTTCAGATCATGATCAACGTCTTTTCATCAGACGGCGAGCATGATCCCGATGTTCTGGGTACGATTGCGGCATCCGCAGCGCTGGCGATTTCTCCGGTTCCATTTCTCGGACCGGTCGGATCGGTGCGCATGGCGTGCGTCGGGGGCGAATTCATTGTGAATCCGACATTCAAACAGCTTGAAGAATCAACGCTTGATGTCGTAGTTTCCGGTACTGCGCAATCGATCATGATGATTGAGGGCCTTGCGAAGCTCGTCGATGAGGATACGTTCCTGAAGGCGATCGAGATTGCGCATGGTGAGATCAAAAAGATCGTGGCGTTACAGGAGAAACTGGTTAAGGCGATTGGCAAGCCGAAGGCCGAATTCGTTCCCGAAGAGAAGAACAAGGCACTTGGGGAGCGACTGGCCAGAGAGTTTGACGGCCGCGTTGCGGACCTTTGCAAGGTCGCTGAGAAGCAGGCTCGCAAAAAGGCAATGAAGTCGATTGTTGCCGATGCAGTTGCGGCGCTTGGCGAAGAGTATGAAGAAGAAGAGGGCGCGATCAAGGAGTGGGTGAACGCACGTTTTGACCTGATAGTGCGCCGTCGCGCCGTGAAGGACAAAATTCGTCTCGACGGCCGCGGCCACGCGGACATTCGACCGATCACGTGCGAAGTGGACGTGCTGCCGCGCGTTCACGGCAGCGCGCTGTTTACACGCGGTCAAACGCAGGCGCTTGGCGCAATCACACTTGGCGCGAAGTTCGACGAGCAGAAGGTGGATGGAATTGAAGGCGTTTATCAAACCATACATGCTTCACTACAATTTCCCGCCCTTCAGCGTGGGCGAAGTGCGGAAGTTTCTCGGTCAGTCGCGGCGTGAAGTGGGCCATGGCAATCTCGCGTGGCGCGCGATTCAGCCCGTGCTTCCGGCGTGGGATGACTTCCCTTATACGATCCGTGTTGTATCAGAAGTGCTTGAGTCAAACGGTAGTTCGTCGATGGCGACAGTATGCGCCGGCTGCATGTCGCTGATGGCTGGAGGTGTTCCGCTGAAGGCGCCGGTTGCCGGTATCGCAATGGGCTTGATCGAAGAAGACGGCGAGTTTGCGATTCTGTCAGATATTCTCGGTGATGAAGATCATCTCGGCGACATGGACTTCAAGGTGACTGGAAATGAAAACGGTATCACCGCCTGTCAGATGGATATCAAGATTGCTGGCATTTCGATTGACTTGATGCGGACGGCAATTCGCCAGGCGCGTGAAGGTATCAGCCACATATTGGGCAAGATGCGCGAGGCGATTGCAGAGCCGCGTCCAATGATTTCGCCGTTTGCTCCAAGAATCGCGTTCTTCACGGTTGATCCGGACAAAATTGGCCTGATCATTGGACCGGGCGGCAGGACGATTCGCGACATTATCGCACGCAGCGGCGCGCAGATTGACATTGAAGACACGGGCCAGATTTGCATTTCGGGTCCGAGCTCAACAGAAGTCGAAAAGGCGCTCGATATTCTGCGCGGCATGACTGAAAACCCGGAAGTCGGCAAGGTGTACGACGGTCGCGTCACAAAGGTTACGGATTTTGGCGCGTTCGTCGAGATTCTTCCGGGACGTGAGGGCCTCTTGCATATCAGCGAGATCGAACATCATCGCGTAGCTAAGGTCAGCGATCATCTGAATGTGGGTGATCCTGTGAATGTGAAGTTGGTGAAAATCACGCCGGAAGGCAAACTTGATCTTTCGCGCAAGGCGTTGATACCGCGTCCGGAAGGCATGCCGGAAGAGGAACCGCGCGAGCGCCGGGAGCGCAGCGGTCACAGTGGCAGCCGGGACCGGCAACACGGTGACAGGCCACCGCGTAAAGAGCGAGTGAAGGACGAAGACTAAGCTCACGAATCGGCAAGCGAGGTAAGCATTGGCGCGCGGAGCACAGTTTGAGAAGACCGTTCTGCCGAATGGTGTTCGACTGGTAAGCGAGAAGATTCCCGGCGTTCGTTCGGCGGCGCTGGGAATCTGGGTGACGGTTGGTTCACGGCACGAAAGTGCTGAGATGAACGGCGTGTCGCATTTTATCGAGCATATGGCGTTCAAAGGGACGACTAAGCGCTCGGCGATGGATATTGCAAAGACGATTGAGCGCGGTGGCGGTCATATCAACGCATTCACGGGCAAGGAGCTCACCTGCTTCTATGTTCACGTTCTGGATGAGCAACTTTCGACCGCGGTAGATATTCTGACTGACATTCTTCAAAATTCTGTGTATGACGCACAGGAGATGGAGAAAGAAAAGCAGGTGATTCTGGATGAAATCCGGGATCACGAAGACATGCCTGATGACGTTATTCATGAGCAGTTTGTGTGCAAAGTCTTTGGCGACCATCCAATCTCGCGCCCGATATTGGGTTCACCTAAGAATGTGTCCTCGTTTTCGCGGGAGAGCATTCTGGATTTTCACCGCGACCATTACAACCCAGCTCGGATTATTATTGGCGCGGCCGGCAATGTACGGCACTCGCAATTGGAAAAGCTGCTGATCGCGAGTTTGCATGTTACAGGCAAGCGGAAGGCGCCGGTCTCAATTCCTGTGAAAGAACTGGTCCCCGGGCTGCATCGGAATACGCGCGCAATTCAGCAGGCGCACATGCTAACGGGCGGGCGCAGCGTTCCGTATCGGTCCAAGGACCGGGTAGCGGTTTCGATGTTGAATACCGTGCTCGGCGGAGGAATGTCGTCGCGCCTGTTTCAGAACATTCGGGAGAAGCATGGTATCGCTTACGCTGTTTATTCGTACAATGATTCGCTCGCCGATGTCGGCTATTACGGAGTCTATCTTGCGACGGACAAACGTCGCGTTGATCGAGCGGGCGAGATGGTGCGTATTGAGCTCGATGACTTGATGAATCGTCCATTGGCTAAGCAGGAGCTTGAGGAGATCAAGACGCAGTATAAGGGCGGCTTGATGCTTGGTCTTGAGAATACGTCAAATCGAATGATGCGGCTGGCGCGCATGGAAATCTATCAGGGTCGTTACGTTCCGCTTGACGAGATCAGCGCGCGTATCGATGAAGTTACGCCGAAGAGAATACAAACTATGGCGCAGAAGTTGTTTGACCAGAAGAACATCGTTACGACGATTCTTGAGCCGAATGGCAAGCAACCCGATCTGAGTTGATTCATGGTTCCAGTAATTCCAATAGTGCGGTTGGCCCACGCGCCGCAGGAGTTGCCGGCCTATGCCACCTTGGGTGCGGCGGGAATGGACCTAAGTTTGGCCGGACCTGTTGCGACGATTCTACCCGGTGAGCGCGTGTTACTGCCCACAGGATTTTGCATTGCGATACCTCACGGATTTGAGGGACAGGTTCGGTTGCGGTCTGGCTTTGCACGACGCACGGGTTGCATCATGCCAAATGCTCCTGGCACAATCGATGCGGACTATCGCGGAGAGTTGCTGGTCATGGTAATGAATGCCAGCGGAAAGGCTGTTGAGATTTCCAATAGAGAGCGATTCGCTCAGCTGGTCATTAGCCCGGTTGTACAAGCCATCTGGCAAGAGGTTGAAGTACTGCCGCCGACAGAGCGTGGGGCGGGTGGATTCGGCAGCACAGGATAATGACATGTTGCGATTAAAGGCAAAATTGTTAAATTCGGCATATCGGAGCGCATGAGCGGAGTTGTCGAAAGAGACGCGCGGGTTCCGCAACTGAAGAAGTTGTATTACTCGATCAGCGAAGCCGCGGAGCACACCGGTGTCCCGCCGCACGTCTTGAGATACTGGGAGAGTGAGTTTCCACAGCTTCACCCAAAAAAAGGGCGGGGAGGAAACCGAATGTATTCCGAACGCGACTTGGGCCTCTTGACGAAGATTCAGGACCTGTTGCACAATAAGAAGTTCACGATTGCGGGCGCCAGAAAGCAACTGGAGCTTGGGTTAGATGATGAGATGCCGCAGCAAGTTGTTGAGGCGGACATATTGGAAGAGGTGAAGAGCGAACTGCGGAGCATTCTACAGCTATTAGAGACGTCGGGGCGTGGCGCAGCCCGGTAGCGCACCACACTGGGGGTGTGGGGGTCGCTGGTTCGAATCCAGTCGCCCCGACCAAGAAACACACGGGAGTTCCTGCCCGTGTGTTTTTGCTTGAAAGGAGAGGACATGTGCAATGCATACGGTACGATAGGCTATTCACGCGGCGCATTCATCCATGACCTGCTTGGAGTTCCACGCGATCTCGCCTATGACAGGCCAATACGTATGGTTAGGCCGACGGATCTGGTTCCTGTTATCCGCAGCACGGGCGCGAAGTTCGAACAGATTGAACTGCGTTGGGGGGCTGGTGCCGGCGTGGTCGAAGGTGATGCCCGAACGACCGTTAACAAATGCGCGGTCGGAGTCCGTTGACGAGTTGAGGTCTTTTTCGGAGTCATTTCGCAGTCGGCGGTGCGTGATGCCTGGAATCGAGTACTACGAATGGACCAAGACGACGAAGCGGCGGCGCACGTTCGTGCCGCGGCAAGAGGAGTTCTTGTTTGCCGGTCTTTGGGATGCATGGACTGACGCCGAGCGGAGTCTCGACAGTTGCGTAATGCTGACGACTTCTGCGAACGAAGTTGTTGCGCCGATACACGACCGGATGCCAGTGATCCTGCGACCGGAGGATGTCTTGATGTGGCTGGACGGCAGCGTATCCATTGAGTTGCTGCGCGGTTTAATGAGGCCGTTTGACTCGGAGCAAATGTCCCTGGTACCCGAAGTAAGCGAGCCACCGAAACAAACCTCGTTGTTTTGACAATGTCATCGTCCAAGGAGTTTCCTGCGGTTATCTTGAAACACGGTGCGGAATCGCGCGTGTTTGGGGGACATTTGTGGGTATTCTCGAATGAACTTGCGGACGGATTTCAGACCTTAGCGCCGGGAGAATTTGTTCGAGTCCTGGACTCGCGCGGCCGATTCTATGGGATTGGATCGGTCAATCCCCACAGTTTAATTTCAGTTCGGCTGTTTTCGCGTGCGGATGTCGGCATTGATCGTGGCTTTGTATTTGGACGTCTCAATGCGTCCTATGCGATGCGCGAACGTGTTTGCGGAGATGCACGGGTATCACGACTTGTTTTCAGTGAAGCGGACGGTTTGCCGGGAGTGATTGTCGATCGGTTTGACGGCATGACAGTCTATCAAACACTTACGGCAGGAGCAGAGCGGATCAAGCCGTTTGTGATTGAGTGGATTCACGAGCGCCTGAACCCCAAGGTCATTGTCCAGGCCAACGATTCCTCGATGCGCCAGATCGAAGGACTCGGGATGGAACGGGGAGTTGTGTTTGGAGAGCTTGATTCGATGTACGAGTTCGAGCAAGATGGTCTGCGGCTGATCTCTGATCCGGTGTTAGGTCAGAAGACGGGCTATTTTTTGGATCAGCGGCTCAATCGCAAACTAATGCAAACGATGCTGCGAGGCCGGGAGACCTTTCTTGATCTGTTCTGCTACAGCGGCGCGTTCGGTCTGTATGCCCTTCGAGCGGGTGCACAACAGGTGACGTTCGTTGATGGATCAGAGCGAGCACTTGATTTGGCGCGGCAGATAGTGCAGAGTAACAGCTATTTGGATCGCGCGCGCTACGTGAAAGCCGACATCTTCGAATGGCTGAAGGATAGCGGCGAGCAGTATGACGTTGTAAGCGTAGATCCACCGGCCCTGGCAAAGAGCCGCAGCAAAGCCACAATTGCACTGCGGGCTTATCGGGATCTGAATGCGCGGGCGATGAAATGGGTGAGTCCTGGCGGGTTACTATTGACATCGAGCTGTTCTGGGCTCGTGTCCCGTGTGAATTGGCGGAAGTCGCTTGAGGAGGCAGCGTTCAAGAGCCGCCGTGACGTGCGGTTTTTGGCCTTCGGGACTCAGGCTCCCGATCATCCGGTACTTGCGGCAATGCCGGAGACGGAGTATCTGAAGTTCGCCGTGGCTCAGGTGCTCTAAATTGCCTTTTTTCGAAGACTTGACATTGAGGAATCGGAGTGCTATATTCTGGTTCTGTCTGGCTCGCACCTGAAGTTCACTTTTTGTACGCATCCTGGAACTAAGTATATGAGAAATTACAAGTTATCCAGAGATGAAATGGTGACGACACAGCTTGCGCGACGTGGGATCACGAACGAACGCGTTCTCGATGCCATGCGGCAAGTGAAGCGGCATGAGTACGTCGAGCAGGCCTTTCAGAATCGGGCCTACGAAGACACGCCTTTGCCGATTGAAAGCGGACAGACGATCAGCCAACCGTACATCGTTGCGAAGATGACCGAGTTGCTGGACGTTCAGCCGACGGACAAAATTCTTGAAATCGGCACGGGATCGGGCTATCAAGCGGCAATCTTGTGCATGCTTGCAAGCAAGGTGGTGACAATAGAGCGCCATTTTGATCTTGCTAAGACGGCGCGAGCGCGTCTCGAAGCAGCCGGATTCACGAATGTGATTGTGAAACACGGCGACGGTACGATTGGTTGGTCGCAGCACGCGCCATATGATAAGATATTGATCACTGCGTCCGCGCCTCATTTGCCTCGAACACTTTCAAATCAGTTGAAAGAGGGCGGTCGAATGATATTCCCGATGGGCGAGGGACGTGAGCAGAAGCTGGTGGTTGCGGATAAGCGCGGCGGCGAGCTTGAGCTGCAGGAAGTTGGTACAGTCTCTTTCGTGCCGTTGATCGGCCGGGAGGGATTCACGGATCCGGGATCGGATCCAAGACAATATATGTCGGGGCGTAGCGCAGTCCGGTAGCGCACTTGGTTCGGGACCAAGGGGTCGCTGGTTCAAATCCAGTCGCCCCGACGACGCAAAAAAGCCGCCCTGTTTTCAGGCGCGGTTTTTTGTTTTGCATCATAGAAATGGGCGCGTAGTTGTACGACTTTTTGGCAAACCTCGACTCTCGCTTGGAACATGCGGCTGTGGCCTTTGGCGCGTGGACGTATTGGCTAATTTATGCGATCGTGTTTGCCGAGACGGGGTTGATCGTCGCGGCATTCTTGCCGGGCGACACGTTGCTCTTTGCGGCGGGCACCTTTGCCGGAGCGGGGAATCTGAATGTCTATGAACTTGCAATCGGAATTCACCTGGCCGCCATATGCGGAGACAGCGCGAACTATTGGATATCGCGCAAACTCGGGCATCAGGTGCTGGTGAAGTGGACGAAGCTGATTCGTCCGGGGTATTTGCGGAAAGCGACGATGTTTTACCGCAAGCATGGTGTAAAAGCCGTGCTGTTGTCAAGATTTGTTCCAACCTTTCGGACGTTTGTACCGTTCATCGCGGGTCTGTCGAAGATGAATTACCTGCGCTTCCTGATGGCAAGCGTAGTTGGGTCGGCGCTTTGGGTTGCGGTGTTTGTGCTGGGCGGGTTCTTCTTCGGACAAATTCCGTGGGTGAAAGAGCACTTTGTGACAGCAATCGTGCTCGTTGGAGTGGCGACGGTGATCCCCAGTTCGCTGGGGATATTGAGAGCAATCTACGTGAGCCGGAAAGCCGGCGCGGCATTGGCAAAATAGAGCGAGGTGTGATTGGAGTTCTTGACCTACATTATCGACGTCTTCCTGCATCTTGATGTGCACCTCGGCCAGGTGATACAAGAGTATGGAACGCTCACGTATCTTATCTTGTTTGCCATTATCTTTTGCGAGACGGGACTGGTGGTGATGCCATTTCTGCCGGGAGATTCGCTGTTGTTTGCGGCGGGAGCGTTTGCCGCGCTGGGCTCACTTGAGCTGCCCATGCTGTTGGGCATTTTGTATGTTGCGCCGATACTCGGAGATTCGACCAATTATTGGATCGGGAGATTCATCGGGCCGAAGGTGGCGGACTCGCGCTGGGTGAAGCGGGAGTATATCGATAAGACGCACGCGTTTTACGAGAAGCACGGCGGGAAGACGATCGTGATTGCGCGGTTCATGCCGATCTTTCGCACGTTCGCGCCGTTTGTGGCGGGGATTGGAAAGATGAACTACGGGCGCTTTCTGACATTTAGTGTGGGCGGGACGCTGTTGTGGATTACCGTCTGCGTGATGGCGGGGTACTTCTTTGGCAACATCCCGTTTGTGAAGCAGAATTTCTCGCTGGTGATTTTCGCGATTATCGGGGTTTCTGTGCTGCCGATGGCGATTCACCTGAGGCAGAAGTACCTGAAGAAGCGGCGTGCGGCTAACGCTTGAGTTTGGAGATCACTCGCTCGCGGCGCGGAGGGTGCTGCAGGGTGAGTCGGTGAATGATCCGGCGATTGTGCTCTTGCATGATGCGCTGGGGTGTATGGAGACTTGGAAGGAGTTTCCTCAGACGTTGTTTGACGCGACGGGGTTGGATGTGGTGATGTTTGATCGGCGCGGGCATGGGAGTCTTCGCCGCTGTCTGATGAGCAACGCACGAGCGCGTACTTGGAAGAGGATGCGCGGCGATTGCCGGAGATCTTGGATAGCCTCGGGTGAACCGCGCGATTTTGGTGGGGCATAGTGACGGGGGTTCGATTGCGTTGGTGGCGGCGGCGCTGTATCCTGAGCGTGTGCAGTCGGTGGTGGCGATGGCGGCGCATGTGTTTTTGGAAGAGGTGACGCTCGCGGGTGTGCGCGACACGGTGGCGACGGCGGGGGAGACGCGGCTGCTTGAACGGTTAGAAAAATATCACGGTGCGAAGAGCGAGCGGCTCTATTCGGTGTGGCATGAGACGTGGCTGGACCTTGCTCATCGCGAGTGGAATCTGATGGATTTCTTGCCGCACATTCACTGCCCGGTGTTGGTGATGCAGGGTGACTTGGATGAGTATGGCTCGGTAGAGCAGGTGAAGGGGATTGTGAAGGGAGTAGGGGAGAAGGCGCGGGCGGTGATGTATCAGGGAGTGGGGCATGCGGTGTGGCGGGAAGGGGTGGGGGAAGTAGTTGGTCAAATACTAAAAGACATGCGAGGCAGAGCGAAAGCTGTTCCCCTATGTTGAACGACAAAAAACACATTTCCGAACAACAGTACCCGTTTGCTGACATTGAGGCCAAGTGGCAGACTTGGTGGGCAGATAATGGGACGTATAAATGGAATCCACCTCGGGGCGCGGATACAGAAGCCCCCCTCAATCCCCCCAAAGTTTCCGAGCCAACTTTGGGGGAGACCTGACAGCCCCTTAGTCCCCCCCAAACCCGCAGACGAATTTGGGGGGAGACCTGAGCGGAAGCAGAAGCCGCCGTACTATGTGCTGACGATGTTTTCTTATCCCTCGGGGGATAAGCTGCACATGGGGCACTGGTATTGCTATGCGCCGACGGACAGCTATGCGCGGTTCAAACGGATGCAGGGCTATGAGGTGTTCGAACCGATGGGGTTTGACTCGTTCGGGCTTCCCGCGGAGAACTACGCCATCAAAACAGGTGTACATCCTGCAATATCAACGGCCAATAACATTGGCTTCATGCGCGAACAGTTGAAGAAGATCGGCGCGATGTACGACTGGGATTACGAGGTGGTCACGTCGTCGCCGGACTATTACAAGTGGACGCAGTGGTGGTTCCTGCTGATGTACAAGCGCGGACTGGCCTATCAAAAAGACGCGCTGGTGAACTGGTGCCCGAATTGTCAGACGGTCTTAGCCAATGAGCAGGTCGGTGCGGACAACTTGTGCGAGCGCTGTGACACGCCGGTTGAGCGGCGCAAGATGAGGCAATGGTTTTTCCGAATTTCCGACTACAATCAGAGATTGCTGGACGGCCTTGAAACAATTGACTGGCCGGAAAAGACCAAGGCCATGCAGCGCTATTGGATTGGAAAGTCGGAGGGGACGGAGATCAGTTTCAAAATTCAAAATTCCAAATTCCAAATTCCAAGCTCAGACTCAGAAGCCCCCCTTAGTCCCCCCATTTCCGCAGACGAAAATGGGGGGAGACCAGAGACCCCCCCCAACCCCCCCGCTGACGCGAGAGGGAATCAGGTCAACGTGTTCACTACGCGGGCGGATACACTTTTTGGGGTGACGTACGTGGTGCTGGCGCCGGAGCATCCCCTGGTCAAAGAGATTGCGACGGAGGAGCAGATGGGAGCGGTCGAGGAGTACGTTTCCAAGGCGCTCAGCCTCTCGGAAGTGGACCGGCAGATGGAAGACCGGCCTAAGACGGGAGTCTTTACGGGCGCTCATTGTGTGCATCCGTTGACTGGCGACTCTGTTCCGGTCTGGGTGGCAGACTACGTGATCGGGTCGTACGGGACGGGCGCGGTGATGGCGGTTCCGGCGCATGATGCGCGGGACTTTGCCTTTGCGAAGACATACCGGCTGCCGATTAAGGAAGTCATCAAGCCATCAGAAGCCCCCCTTAGTCCCCCCATTTCGGCAGACGAACATGTGGGGAGACCTGAGCAAGCATTTACTGAGAAGGGTGTGATGTTTGACTCGGGGGAATTTTCGGGGCTCTCTTCGGAAGAGGGGATTCGGGCGGTGGGGCGGAAGCTCGAGTCAATAGGCAAGGGCAAACCGACAGTGACATGGCACCTTAGGGATTGGACGGTATCACGCCAACGCTACTGGGGCGCGCCGATACCGATGGTCCATTGCGACAACTGCGGCATCGTTCCAGTGCCCGAGGAGCAGCTGCCGGTGTTACTGCCGCAGGATGTGAAGGAATACAAACCGAAAGGGAAGTCGCCGCTCGCAAGCGTGGAGTCGTTTATTCAGACGACCTGTCCAACCTGTGGTCAAGCTGCGGAGCGCGACCCGGATACGATGGATACGTTCGTGTGTTCATCATGGTACTACTTGCGATACCCCGACGCACGGCTGGATAGCGCGCCGTTTGATCGCGAGCACTTGAAGGAGCTGTTCCCGGTGCATCAATATGTTGGCGGGCCGGAGCATGCGATGGGACACCTGATCTATAGCCGGTTCTTCGGGAAGGTCGCCAAGGACGAAGGGTGGTTTCCCTACGAAGAGCCGTTCTCGCGGCTAATTCATCAAGGAATCATCCTCAACAAGGGCGAGCGGATGTCGAAGTCCAAAGGGAACACGGTCGCGCCTGAACCGGTGCTCGAACGAGTAGGCTCGGATGTGCTCAGGTGTTATTTGATGTTCTCGGGAGATTACACGCAGGGCGGAGATTGGAGCGAAGGCGGGATATCGGGAATTGAGAGATTTATTGCTCGCGTTTGGAGATTGGGGATGGCGATCGCGGAGGCCCCCCTTAGCCCCCCCATTTCCGCAGACGCAAATGGGGGGAGATCGGAAGAGGCCGTACCACGGGAAGTTGAGCGCCGTCTCCATCAAACGATTCACGCAGTTGGTCATGATCTGCAAGCGTTCGCGTTCAATACACAGCTTGCGCGGTTGATGGAATTGACGAATGTTATATATGCTTGGGTAGGATCGGATCTGAAGGGTGTGACGAAAAGCGCGGCAAAGATCGAAACTGTTGAGACTTTGATCAAGCTGATTGCACCATCAGCTCCGCACTTGGCGGAAGAACTCTGGCACCAATTCGGGCATCAAACGACGGTATTTGATGCGGCGTGGCCGGACTTCGACGCGGAGAAAATTAAGGCTGATACGGTGACGATTGCTGTTCAGATTAATGGGAAGCTCAGGGATACGTTCGAAGCTCTGTCCGGAACAGACAAGACCGCGCTTGAGAGGATGGCACTCGATCTGGACAAGGTGCGGACAATGTTGGAAGGCAAAGACCTTGCAAAGGTCATTGTCGTGCCGGGGAAAATTGTCAACCTCGTTATGAAGGGATAATATGCAGGGACAAAGCAAAAGGCCGGGTTGCCGGCCTCTTACGTAATCCAATAGTCACATAAGGAACATTATGTGTTTAAGGTCGGCCTGGCGCCGCCTGAAAGGACATCTTGTTGAGTTCAACCACCAAACGATAAACCTTCCCCGGTGAAAGACTTAGTGTTTCTGAATGGCCGTAGTAGCCGCGCTGGTCGATTTGAACTGTTAATTCTCCGGCGGACACCTCTCCAGCATAGCAGATTTGCGTGTTCTGCGTACCTTCCGCGAGTGATCGATCCCGGACAGAGCAGCGCTTGAGCTGTGTGCCGTCGCCGAGGGTGATTTTCGGCGCGGGTGAATTAACTTCGACAACCAGATGCGGCTGGTTTCCCGGATCATAGCCCAGAGCGACGCGGTCTCCCTCAAGAATCAAGCGACTCGCAGACTCGCTTCGAATGGTTGATGAACCTGAAATGAAACTGAGAAGTTGTTGAGCCAGATCGTCTGCGACCGCCGAGAGATCTTCCCAGCGCGACGCCGTTGAGGACGCTTGGTAACCGCGCGGTACCTGACCAAGCGCGACATCGGCAAGTTGCGCATCTCCCCGTATTGCGGTCGGAAGCTCGGCAAAGGTGCCGACCACGGCGAAATCGGCCTCGGAGCGTCGTGCGATTTCGATCGCCTCATTCACGGTCTTCACTGCCAAATCGCTTTTCTCGACTTCAACGTCGACGCTCTGGGCGAAATCGGAGACCAGAAAACTCTGAAGCGCAAGCTGGTAGTTCAGAACTTTGACCGGGTCGCCCCAGATGTTGTAGGTCGTGTCCATGACAGGCTGGAACGGAAAGACCACGACCTTGGGCACCGAGAACCCAGATGTAGCGCAAACTGCGACAATTAGTACAGAAAGCAGAGTTTTCTTCATATTACCTCCATAGTACAAAGGGCCATCTGCAGTTTAGACAGATGGCCCTCTGATAGGTTTATCCGGCGATCAGCTGAGGCGTTTTTCAAGTCCGCTGACTTCGTCCATCAGGGCAGTCGGGAAGCGATCGCCAAAAATCTTGAAGTATTCGCGGGTCTCGTCGAACGAGGCTTTCCACGCCGGCTTGTCTACTGTGAGTATTTTATCAAGTGAAGGACCGGAACAATCCAAGCCTTCGCGGTTTAAGTCTTGTTGGCGAGGCATATTTCCAAGCGGGGTTTCGACGGCTCCCCCTTCCCCTCCACTCTGTCAATGATCCATTGCAAAACGCGCACGTTGTCGCCAAAGCCCGGCCACAGGAATTTGCCATTTTCATCCTGCCTAAACCAGTTAACTCCGTAGATTTTGGGCGGATTCGCGACTTTCTTCCCCATATCGATCCAATGCTGGAAGTAATCTCCCATGTGATAGCCGCAGAACGGTAGCATGGCCATCGGGTCGTGGCGAATCGTACCAGCCTTGGTATCTGTAGCCGCAGCGGTGGCTTCGGAGCCCATGGACGCACCGATCAGGACGCCGTTGTTCCACGAGGTAGACTCAACTACGAGCGGGACGAGGCTTGCGCGCCGACCGCCAAAGAGAATGGCCGAGATTGGCACTCCTTCGGGATCTTCCCAATGCGGAGAAATCGACGGGCACTGCGAAGCCGGGGTTGTGAAACGGGAATTGGGGTGGGCGGCCTTTTCAGGGCTGTCGGGCGTCCAAGGGTTGCCTTTCCAATCCGTCAACTTCGCGGGAGCAGGCCCAAGCCCCTCCCACCAAACGTTCTGGTTCTCATCGACGCCAACGTTCGTGAAGATCGAATTCGCAGAGGCCGTTTTGAGGGCGTTCAAGTTGGTCTTCGCAGAGGTACCCGGAGCCACACCAAAGAAACCGGCTTCCGGATTAATCGCATAAAGGCGCCCATCCTTACCGTAGCGCATCCAAGCAATATCGTCGCCGACGGTCCAAGTCCTCCAGCCTTTCAAAGCAGCTGGCGGGATAACCATGGCGAGGTTAGTTTTGCCGCACGCGGAGGGGAAAGCAGCGGCGATATAGTAGACTTTGCCTTCGGGGTTCTCAAGGCCAAGAATCAACATATGTTCAGCCAGCCACCCTTCGCGGCGGGCTTGAGCTGACGCTATTCGCAAAGCATGGCACTTCTTTCCAAGCAAAGCATTTCCGCCGTAGCCTGAGCCGAATGACCAGATTTCGTTTCGCTCTGGGAAATGGCAGATAGCCCGCGTCTCAGGCAGCAGTTCGCCGATCGAATGGAGCCCCTTGACAAAGTCCGCGGAACTACCCAATTGATCGAGGGCGCGCTTTCCAACACGGGCCATGATGAACATGTTCAGAACGACATACGCGGAGTCAGTGAGCTGAAAACCCACTTTGCTGTAAGGACTGCCAAGTGGTCCCATGACATATGGGATCACATACATGGTCCGGCCCTTCATCGCACCCGCGTAACGTGGCAAAATATCGGTTTGTGCCTGAGCGGGAGACAGATAGTTGTTGGTTGGGCCAGCGTCTGACTCCTTTTCAGAGCAGATATAGGTGACCTTTTCGGTCCGCGCGACGTCGGTCGGGTCTGATCGATAGAGATAACAGTTCGGCCAATTGGCCTCATTCAATCTTTGAAACTCTCCTCGATCCAGGAGCATCTTTGTGAGCATGTCACGTTCAGCATCTGAGCCGTCACACCAATGGACTTTGTCCGGTTTACAGAGCTTCACGCATTCGTCGACCCACGTCGTGACGGCGGAATTGCCAGTCATAAGTTCCTCACTAACAATAAGATAGAATTGTGAAAGAAAGTACCAGTTACGTAAATAAGCTAACCAAGTTCGAGCGGAATGTCAAGTTTTCGGGTTCGGGCCGACAGGGCGTTCGCAACGTATTCCACCCGGATAACTTCAAAGAATCAGAATTGCAGGGAGAGCGTTACGTTTAGATTTCGGCCCGCTTCAGGAGCAATAGATTTGACGCGGGACAGGTGATTTCCGGTAAGGTGTATCTAAGACATTTCTCGCAGAGACCGTCAGAATGACAAGAGCCCGGCTCAACGTCCAATAGCGGGATGCACCGAGGTCGGCGCGCATATAGGCGGCTGTTGGTCTTTCAAACTCCCCAAGTTCTCTTTGACATAACGAACCCGTAAGTTCCGATGCTATGTGCCACTCGCGAATCTGCTTGACATAAGCGACCTTGCCTGACAGCGGAGGCATAGCGGGAAGCGCTCCCAATCCAAGCAGATTCCCTGACACATACGATACACTGCCGTTGATAGCGTCCGTGTCTGTGAATGATAACTCGCAACTCAACTCGGCGCCGGACAACAGCGCGTCAGCAGCTTTGTACTGATAGAGTTCGAGATCGTTGCGCACGGCACTCGGCCGACCGGTCGGCTGAGGGAAGATATAGCTCGTAAACCGGTTAGAGAAGACCGCCGCGGTAGCTGATAAACTTGACAGGTGAAACTCGACGTCAGTCTCGAGGCCCCATCCGTGCTCCGCTGGTAAGTCGGGGTTCCCGATTTCGTAGGAATAAGCAGCGAGATGTGGACCTTCGCTATACAACTCTTCAATCTCGGGAGCGCGAAAACTGCGTGCAGCTTGCAAACCAATACTCCAATGATCGCTAAGAATGCGGTCTCCGCGGAACGCTCCACTGGCACCGGAAAACCGTCGGTCACGAATAATCCCGACTACACGGCTTGTATCCTGGAAATCTGGTGCGAGTTCGGCAAGATCACTGCGGAGCGCGGCTGTGAGCTGCCAGTTTCCGGCTCTGCGCGCGGCGCTGGTCACGACTCCGTATGTTCGTAGCCTGCTGTCAGGGGTGAAACTGAAAGCTGCCGTCTCGTAATCGCGGAGCGAAAAGTCGCCTGAAACACGGACATCATGGAGTCCTGCGAATGGCGCGAGTTCAAGCTCAACACCAAACCGATCGTTCAGGACGCCAAATTCGACACCGAGCGCTCCGCTCGCCTCGTACTCTCGTTGATGAACTCGCGTGAAAATGTAGTCAGCGCGAATATCCTCTATTAGACTTCGCTTGACATGCCACAATACAGAAGATTGAAAGAGCTCCCGCAACAGGTCAACCGACACACCTTGCGGGTGCGCACCGAGGAATCCGCCGGGCAACCCGTATTCGGTCGAAAAGCGGTTATAGCTTACGGCAGCATTCCCCCATCGCTCTGCTATGCTTGCACCAAGCCGTCCGGATGCGAGTTGCGCTTGAGTATTCAGGAGAATTTTGTCCGGCGTGCGCAGGACTCCTGATCGCTTTGCACTTGCCTCGACATGAAGGGCGAGAACGGAGACAGGGACTGCCAGAGTCAGACTCGAGGCCGCACTTTGATCAACGGATTGACCATGAAACATCACGCGACCAGCGAGCCGATGCGGTTCGGTTCCAAGAAGAAGGCGGCGCTCGACGTTGACTACGCCACTCATCACACTCGAACCGAAATGGTAAGCTCGCGGACCGCGTACCAAGGTCATGCGTTCGGCGAGCAGCGGATCGATCGCCACAGCGTAGTCGCTGGACGACGCGGAGAGATCACCGGTCGGACGACCGTCTTCCAGTACAAGCAGCCTCGCCCCACTCATGCCACGTGCTACAGGTCGCGCCGGAGCAGGTCCCATGGTACGCGCGGTCAATCCATTGACACCCGCAAACGCATCTGCCACCGATGATGCCATGCGTTCCTGCAGCTCACGCCCTTCGACCGCAAAGGATTGTGCGGCCATGGGTCGTTCGCGACGGGTTTCGGTAACGACCTCAGGCATGGTAACGTGATCGAGTTCGAGCGGGAAGTCGATCCGTTGCGGCGCAAGACCCTTGAGCGTGACGACAAGTTCGCGGGAGTGGTATCCGATCCGGGAAGCGCGCACGGTGAACATACCGTCGGGCAGGCGTGGGATATGATATTCACCATCGGCGTGTGCGACAACGCCGCGTTTCAGTTCGATGATTTGAATTTCAGCGAACCCAATTCCTTCACCATAAGACAAATCACGTACAACGCCGTGAATCTGCGCAGCGTAGAGGCTCCCGGCCAGCAGCACCATCAAAACTGCTGCTGGCCGGGACCAAAAGAAGCGGCGTGGCATTACGGATTGATTGCGACGGGAATGAGCGCAGAAGTAAAATCGTCATGTCCTTCATGGAGAATTGCGATCCGCAGCGTCGTGGCGCCCGACTGCGAACCGTCCAGAAAGAACGCCCATTCAAGTTCTTCGGAGATTTCATGACCCAAGCGCACCGAGGCGAGATTGGTGTCCGTCAGGCGAACATCGAGTTCATGAGTCTCATCATCGAGCGGGACAACATGATCATGCTCGGGGCGGAACCAGTCGCCGTGTTCGTCAAGAAACCAAACCGCAACGGGTCCGAGGGTATCACCAGCGGTGACCTCGAGGCCGCCCGTTACAGCTGACGAATCAGCTATGGCGAGTGTGTCTGTTCCGACAACCAGCGCGCAGCCGTATGCTTCAGCATGGTCTGTGTCATTGCCGGCTGGATTATCTTCCTCATCGCTACAACCAACTGCAAGTATGAGAAACGCAAGAGCGAACTGCGGAAGCGATTTCCGCAGAAGAGCAAAGGAAAACATGAAAACTCCTGGGGATTTCAATTTGCAACACCAAACGCACCGCGCGTGGGCGGTACTCGTTTAAGCTGAGAGTTGCAAACTCACAGGAGGACCTCGCGCTGTTTGGCGTTCGGTCTGAAGAACAACTGGTACCGGTTCAGTGCCCGAGCATACTACAAACGGTGTGGCAATGAACGCGTAAGTAACATCCGGGACCACGCCAACATGTGTCAGGAAATGGCACGCCGCACAGAGTTCGCCGCATTCGTTGCTTTCCTCCGCATGCCAATGTTCAGCCTGACGACTGCATTCACAAACACTGCGTCGGCACTCATGATGATCATGAGTGAACGGCAGGTACGCCGAAACGTTGACCAGCACAATTAGTGCGGCCGCGATCTGCGAGAGCAATAGGTGAATACGATGACGGTTCATGCTTTGCGGGAACGTCTGGGAATCGAACCCAGCCATCCATGTGTTACATGGACGCAAACGGTTTTGAAGACCGCGAGAGCCACCAGTGCCCCATCCGTCCCCACGGCGATTAGGCCGTGATATGTCTCTTTGAGTCCAATGCGGACACAAAACTGCGGCAGACACCGTCAAAGCTGCCGTTGCTCATGAATAGAATTACCTGCGGACGTCCGTCGCACTGTGCGAGTAGGTAGTCCAGAATATCGCCGTTGTCCAAGGCGACGGCATGGCGACCCTTTGCGCGCAATTCCTCAATCATAAGGTCAAGATCGAGCCGAAATTCGAGCGGAATCTTCTCTTTGCGATGGATGCTCCCAATCACGACGTGATCCGCACCGGCAAACGCGTCTGTGAATTCGCGTTGATACAAGTTTCGTGTGGCTGTATTTGAACGCGGCTCAAAGACGGCGATCACTTGCGCCGACGCATGATGATCTCTGAGGGCGCTAATCGCCGCAGCAACGGCTGTCGGATGGTGGGCGAAGTCATCATAGACGTTTAACAGCTCGGACGCATAGACACGCTCAAGCCGCCGCTTAATGCCACGGAACGTCTTTGCTGCATTGAACAGCGCAGACGCGTCCTGCGTGAAGCTGGCAGTCGCCGCGAGGGCCATCGCGGCGTTAAGGCGATTGTGCGCGCCGATTGCATTCGACGCAAAGTCGAAGATCGTCTCTCCGGAAGGCAGATGCAAGTTGCGAGCGGAAATCCTCCAATCTGATGATCGGCTCTCTCCTACCCAAATAACCTGACATGGGGCATGAGAAGCGAGCTCAACCGATGCAATATAGTCGCCAGCAACAATCAGCGCCCCGTTGTCAGGGAGCTCGGCGATAACGCGGCGGAAGGAGAGTAGCATCTCTTCCATTGTCGGGAAGATGTCAAGATGATCATGCTCTACGCGGCCCAGCAGCAAAACAGTCGGGAAGTAATCGAGGAACTTCGAACGCTTGTCAAAGAATGCGCTGTCGTATTCATCGCCTTCGATCACAAACGACTCGCCGGAACCATAGTGGCCTCCGAATTCGATGTCAAGCGGATCGGCGCCGATGAGAAAAGAAGGGTCTTGATCTGTTTCGCGCAGCAGGTGGGTGACACAGGCCGTCATGGTGCTCTTGCCATGCGTTCCCGCGACCACGATGCGACGCTTCCCTTGCATCAGAGTGCGCCGCAGCAGCCCGGGAAAAGACTCAAGCCGCAGGTTACGGCGCAACGCCTCTTCTACCTCAACGTGGCCGCGCGACTGGACATTGCCGACTACGACTATAGAGTCTCGATCTTCCGGAAGGTTCGCAGGCACGTACGGAGTCTTGACGTCAATTCCAGCGCGTCGAAGAATAGACGCGGCAGGTTCATAGACGTTTTGGTCCGAGCCGGTCACATGCCAACCTGCTGACTTGAGCAGAACAGCAACATTCGCCATCGCGATGCCGCCAATCCCCATGAGATATGCTCGACGGGACTCCATCATTTCACATTCGACTGGCGACAGAGTGCCGCGCCGCGGCAAATGTATTTCTCATGAGCATTGCGATAGTCATCGGTCCCACTCCGCCCGGCACCGGCGTGATGGCCGCCACTCGGGCAGCTACCGGACTGAAATCCACATCACCGCATAGGCCGCCACCCTCCGACTCGGGAAGTCTGTGAATACCAACATCAATGATCACCGAGTTGTCACCGACCATGTTCGCAGTGATAAAATGGGGCTGTCCAATGGCGACAATGAGAATATCCGCGCTGCGAGTCAGTTCAGCGAGGTTGCGAGACCGTGAGTGACATATCGTCACAGTGGCGTCGCCGGGTTCGCCTTTCAGGGAAAGCAGGGTCGCAATTGGGCGACCGACAAGATTCGAACGACCAAGTACGACTACATGTTTGCCGGTCGTCAGGGTGTTATCGGCCTTCAGCAGTTCGACGATTCCAGCGGGAGTGCAAGGCACAAACCGAGGTCTGCCAAGACTTAGCAATCCAGCATTGGCAGGATGAAGGCCGTCCACGTCCTTACGCGGGTCGATGGCATCTATCACTTCATCGGAATCAAGGTGCCTGGGCAGAGGCAATTGCACGAGAATGCCGTTAATTGACTGGTCTTCATTCAGTTCCGCCACGACATCGAGCACTCGTTCGCGAGGGGTATCTGAAGGGAGTACAATTGTCTCGGACTTCATACCAAGCTTCTGCGATGCTTTGCCCGTTGACCTCACATATACCGCAGAGGCTGGATCATCGCCAATTAACACGACCGCAAGACCGGGCGTGAAGCCCGTAGCTTTGACAAAATCGGCTACGTCGAGCGCTAACTGAGTTTGAATCGTTCTGGAAACGGTCGAGCCGTCAATTATCCTGGCCATATGTTACTTCTGAAGTGATGCGAGCGTACCGGAATCGCGGAATCCGAAGGCATACTGACGCAAATGCAAATAGTCGAACAGAACGCGGGGCAACCGGTATCTTCGTCCTAAGTGCGCGAACCACACACACGGTGCGAATATCGCCCAGCAACAGAGCGCGCGAGCGAGTAATCGTGTGCTTGCGCTGTACCGATTGTCTTCAAACGGGTTAGAGAACAGTCGGTCAAGATTTAGTTCGCGAAAGAGCCTTGGGTGTTTTCTCAGGAGGAGCGGAATACCATCGCCACCGTAGAGCCGGAGGTTCTCAAGAAGCTCCTGATCGGCCGATGGTGGTGATGCAATGCCAACGCGTTGGGCTCAGCGAAAATTGGAACATCGGCGTCCTCAATACGCAAGCCGAGATCAAGGTCTTCCCCACCCCATTTGTCAAAAGCTTCATCAAAAAGTCCGATGGCAACAAGCACCCTTTTGGGTACTGAGCAATTGGGCGTTAGACAATAGCGACCAGGGAGCGGAGCCTCAAGTGGAAGCTTCGCGGCACCTCCGCCATTCAAGTAAGCGTTCAAAGCGCGATACTCGGGGTGATCCACGAAATCTGATTTCCCGACGATAGCACACTGCAATTTTGCATGGGCGCGCCAATGCACGCTCAAGAAAGCGCGTTGAATCGTATGATCACCGTCAATCATAATGACGATTTCACCGCGGGCGGCCTCAATACCTCGGTTCCGCCCGTGCGAGCGATTGCATTTGTAGCCTAACGGCAGCGCCACGACCCGTGCATCGCGAAAATCAGCCAGCCAATCTGGAGTACCGTCATTGGAACAGCATTCGACAATGACAATCTCATAGTCCGTCGCGGCAAAATCCTGGTCCAGCAGTTGCGTGGTGAGGCGCTCAATGAAGGCGCGTTGATTGTAAGAGATAACAACGACGCTTATCTTCATGTGCGCAGCCAGCCGAGCTGCCGATAGTGTCCATAGAGCACGTCAGCGACTTTGCGAATATCGTGACGTTCAAGAACCCACTCGCGGCCAGAGTCCGCTCGTCCTTGCCATGTAGTCGTGTCCGAAATCAAGTCCTGAAGTACAAAACGCAATGTGCTTTCGTCGGCGTGGACGAAAGGATGTTCGCCGAGATACTTGTCCATTTGTGGCGGAACGTTGGTGATCACGGGTATGCGCATCGCAAGCGCTTCGACGCCGCTCATACCGTAGCCCCATCCACCTGCATTGGTCAGTTGATCAATAAAGATGTCGCAGGTCATTTTGAGTCGCAACGACTCCGAATACGACACATCCTTAATTAATACAAGCTCGATCGGATTCGTTTGCCCAAGGTCCCGCACAACTGACTCCACTGCAGCAGTACCTTTCAGCGGGTTGCGGGCCGCGTGTCCAATACGAATTGTCTTGCCGATTTCCAACTTCTTGCGGGGAATGATCGAGCTGTCAAAGGGCAAATAGAGGTAGTTCAACCTTTGGTCGAGATCAAGTAAATCCCATTCTGGCGTAAGGCGAAGTCCTGTAACTTCGTCAACTGCCGGTACATATCCGCGTGAACGCAAATCGGAACCGTGGAAATATGACACGACGTGCTTACCTCGTGACGCGAAACTGCGCGCAAAACGAGCATCGCGCGTGAAGTCGGATCCGCCATCAAGCTGCAATATGTCAAAATCAAAGAGCGCGAAATCACTGATTGCCTTCGAGACTTGTCTCCAGTTGTGCTCGTCACGCAAGCTGAAGAGCGCACGAACTGCCCAATTTGGTTTCCAAACGGGCAGCTTGCCGTCCCTGATGCGTGACGGCACCTTGTGGGGATCATGTGCCAACAGCTGCCTTAGCCCGCGGACCCAGGCGCGATCAGGCATACCGGCCAAATTCAGGCAGATATCATCCGGGAAATTCCATCTGCTATGCCAGAACGTGATGAATCTACACGTATCGCCGCGTCGTTCGTGCTCGCGCTTGAAGAGGGACAGAGTACCGGAGACGTGTTCCGGCGCGATGTAGAGAAACTTCACCGTCGGATGAGCCGTTTGATGGCAACAATCTCACTTTCCGGGAAAAAGCGAAGTACCACAATCACAATCGGAAAAGCGAACGCCAGGGCGATTCGCCAACCTAATGAAACATCAGCCAGCGTTGCCACAAGTGTGAATACGATCGTCACGAGACCGAGCAGGGCGATGCGCTTCCATTCATAGTGCACGGGATAGAGTCGCCATACAACGCGGTAGAGCAAGACCGCTTGAATAAGAAACGCGGCAAACGTAATCCACGCGGAAGCCATCATCCCGAGTGCCGGGACTAACGCGATATTTGCTGCGATCGTGAACGCTGCGGCCACTCCTGTTACTGCAGGCAACTTACGAGTCGCCTTCTTCAAATAGATTCCGACCATCAGGTTCGCGTAGATGCCGTCAAAAATATGCGCGGCAAGAATTATCGGAAAAACGGACAATCCACCCCAGAACGCCGGTGCAATGATCTGGCCAACCACCGGCCAGTTCGCGGTCAGGAGGTCACGTCCAAGCAAAGACAGCCAGACCAAGAACGCACACGCAGCGAGAAGATAGTATGTCATCGCTTTCGAAAACAGCGTTTGCGCTTGCTGATCCTGCGCGTGTTTAAGAAAGAACGGCTGCCAAGCAAAGCGGTAGGCGGCATTCACTACACCCATAAACATCCCCAATTTGCAGCCCGCCGAATACAAGCCGGCCTCCTCGACGCCACGATAGAGCTCGATTGCCTTGCGTCCAGCGAGTTCAACGATCATTACGGACAGATACGTCGGTATGTTTGGAAGGCCAAACTTTAACATTTCGCGCAACAGCGGCCAGTCCATGTGCAACTCACTGGCCCGCAAGATGCCGGGCAGAAGAAGCGCGCACGTTACGGCGCTTGAAATCAAGTTGGCATACAGCACACCAGAAACACCAAGCGCGTAGTGACCGACGAGCAGGACATTCAACGCAATGTTCAGAGTGACGTTGATTAATTTCTGTCCCGCGAATACCAACGGCCGGTTGTCGCTCCGCAGTTTCAGAAACGGATACGTACTGATTGTGTCAAAGATCAGAATGCCAACGCAGATCAGAACTCCCTTAGCCACAGTCGCGGAAACGAGCGGTTTGTCGATCAGCAGCGAACCAAGCGGAACCGCAAGCCCGGCAAGTGCAATGCTTAGAACTGCGGTCGAAATCAACGTGGCAATCAGAACGGAGCCGTTTACCTGCGCCTTAGACCGTCCGTGATCCGCTAAATTGTAATAGCGGAGATACGCGACATCAAGGCCGTACACATAGAAGGTCTGTACGACCGCAAGAAACATGAAGTAGAGTGACAGCTCGCCATACTCGGCCGCTGAGATCTTGTGGCTATAGTACGGCAGGAGCAGAAACGTGACCGAACGGGTCAGGACGTGCGCCAGACCGTACACGATTGACTCTCTGGTCAATGACTTTAGCTTTGATGCAATGCCGTCAGATGACAAAGAGCAAATATGGAAGAGTGAATACCGCTACGGTCATAAATACGACAGGCGCGTTGATTTGCGTCGATGCGAGCACAGGTACAGCGGCCGGCCAGGCCACAAACAGGTATCTTCCTTCCGCTTGGTCATAGCGCAAATTTAGCCAGAGATAAGCGGCGGCCGCAGACAACAAAAGCGCAAGGCTCCAGCTTGCGGTCCGACGAACCATGGCGCGAACAGTTAGCCACGAAATGCAAATCAGCGCCGGACTCATGAGCAACACCCCAATCCACGAGCGCCACAATTCGCTCCATGGAAACAATGATGAGCGCACGAGATAAAGAACCGTGTCAAACGTTGGCCATCGCCAAATCGGGGCGCCGAATCCGATTGCAAGTGGAATGGCACTGCCGAAAACCGCAATGTTGTAAATCATCAATGGACTTACGCCAATAAGGATGAACACCGTGGCCATCCATGCAACACGCGGGAGGGCTTTCCCGGATTCGTAGATCGCCAGTGCAATTACCGGCAGCAAGATCAGCAACGAGAGTTTTGTATACACGCCAAGCACAAACAGAATTGCCATCGCATACAGCGGTCTCGCATTAGCTCGTTCATCCAAGCGCAATACTGTCAGCATTACGAGTCCGCTAAGTAACCACGCCATCGCCTCGTTACCTGACTGCGTTGAGAAGCGGACGAACACTCCTGACAGAGTCAGGACTGTAAGCATGACAATCCAATTCCCACCGTTAGTGCGTAATTGTCGCGTAATGGTATGAGCCGTCCAGACGATGCCCACCATACAGAGCAGCGACAGCACCCGACCTGTCAACATGACATCACGTTCAGTGGTTGCCTTGATTGATCGGCAAACACCGGAATGAATCATGTAGTAAAGCGGCGATTGGAAATTCTCAAACGTTGGCCGCACAGCAGTCAAAGAACGCGTGATTGGCTCGCCGGCTGACGGAAGCTTGCCTGTTTCAAGAATGTGCAGGGTGTACGCGACATGGGCAGGCTCATCGTTGTAGGCAGAGAGGGCTCCTATGCGCGCCGGTTCGTGATAGGGCGTCGCGATCAAGAAATACACACGCAAGGCCAATCCCGCCACGAGCAACAACCCGATAAGGGATCGCTCAACCGATGTGTTTATCGATTGGAACACAGCAGAGACCGACCCGTCATCTCGGACGGCTGAGCGATTCCCAAGGATTCGAGCACGGTCGGAGCGAGGTCCGCCAACCGACCGCCGTCGCGCAACGTGAAGAGCGGATCTGCATTGACCAAAGCCACCGGAACAGGGTTCGTCGTGTGCGCTGTATGCGGACCGTTGGTTATCGGATCCCACATCTGTTCGGCGTTACCGTGATCTGCGGTGATCAACACGGCATACCCGCTTTGAACGGCTGCTGCGCACATGCGTTCGGCACCATGGTTCGCGGCCTCAACGGCTTTGATCGCGGCATCCAAGACGCCAGTGTGCCCAACCATATCGCAATTCGCAAAGTTGACACAAATGAAATCGTACGTCTTCGACAGGATAGCTTCACAGAGCTTGCTCGTAACCTCCGGCTCACTCATCTCAGGCTGCATGTCGTAAGTCGCGACCTTTGGCGATTGCACAAGAATCCGGTCTTCGCCTGGAAACGGCGTGTCGTCGCCTCCGTTAAAGAAGAACGTCACGTGAGGGTACTTTTCGGTTTCGGCGAGACGCAGTTGCTTTTTCGCTTGGTCGGCCAACACGCCGCCAAGGAGATTAGTCATTTGTTGAGGCGGAAACAGGACCGGAAAAGTGTACGCCTCGTGATACTGCGTCATTGTGACGTACCGGTCAACTTTGACTCTGCACTCAAACTCAGAGAATGCGGCATTCGTCAGCGCTTGTGTTAGTTGACGGGCGCGATCGGATCGAAAGTTGAAGAATAGAATCCCATCACCTTGTTTAATGCGCAGCGCGGAATTCTCAGGTTGGATTACAGCAGGTAAGATAAACTCGTCAGTGACGCCGGAGTCATAAGACGCTTGAATTGCTTCGATTGGTGAAGCGGCGACGTTGCCTTCACCGTGACACAGAGCACGATAGGCCTTTTCGAGTCGATCCCAACGCTTGTCTCGGTCCATGGCATAGTAGCGACCGATGACCGTCGCGATTTTTCCTATTTCAAATTCATCTGTCCATGATTGAAGCATACGAACATGGTCCATGCCCGAGTGCGGCGGTGTGTCGCGCCCATCAGTGAAGACATGAATAACGACTTGATCAAAACTCTCACGCTTGCAGGTTTCCAGAATGGCCCGAATATGCCGGACCGACGAATGCACGCCGCCGTCGCTCACCAAGCCAACCAGGTGTAGCGCGCGGCCCTCGCGTTTGAGCGATCTGATAAGTTCGAGCAAGACGGCATTCGAGTAGAACTCACCGGTTCGGATAGACAAATCGATGCGTGTAATGTCCTGGTACACGACGCGGCCAGCACCAATATTTAGGTGGCCGACCTCGCTATTCCCCATCTGGCCTGGCGGCAGACCAACGTCTTCACCTGAAGTTATCAGAGTGGCATGTGGGTTCTCCGTCCACATGCGATCAAGAAAGGGAGTATTTGCAGAGGTGATTGCGTTTGTCGGTGAAGGCGTTGCGATACCGTAGCCATCAAGTACAGCGAGAATAATGCGGCGCATCGAACAATCAGGGTTGTGAGTTTATGTTTCGACCGGGAACGCGAATGTTCTCACGTCGCTCGGTCAGACCAATAGAATCAAGATATTCAAGAAACGGCACGACATACTTGCGCGAGGAGTTCAACGACTTGCTTAGGTCGGATACCTGCACGTTTCCACGGGCAGAGAGCATTTGTCGCACAACAGCTATGGCCCGGTCGAATGCAGCTTTTTCAAAGAAAAGGTCTGTTCCGAGTCGCATAGCGCGGCCTGTTTTGTGCGCGTGCACGAGCGCCTTTTCGATTTCGGTTCGAGGCGACTTGAGGAGCTCAGCGAGAGCGCCCGCGGAAGGCGGAGCGAAATCTGCTTCGGTTAACTGACTTACCACGGTTTCCATCAGCGCGTTCAGTTTGGCGTCGACCGCTTGACTCCTGCCCGGGAGTTTGAAAGTGCCGTTCTCTTCGACGGCCTTTCCAATTCGCACGAGACTTGTCAGTGCGTAATCAAGCAGCGCGGGCTTTAGGGCAGCCATGCGTGCCGAAATCTGTAGAACAGTGAACCCGGCAGAGGCCGGCTGCTCTTTGTGCAGAGTTGCGATCACGGCCAAGAGCGCCTCCTGCCATCCCGCGAGACGCTCTTTATGGGCCACGAGGCCATGGCAAACAAGCCATTCTTCCGACGCAAACAATCCATGGGCAAGATCGAGAGGCAGAGCAAAGAGCTTCGCAACATACGCCAATTCCACGCCGAACGGCGCGCGCAGCTTAACCCACAAGACAACTGGGTTCTGGTCTTCCGCTACTGTTGCGAGCAGACGATATGCGGCGAGCGTTTCTTGGCGGTTGCGTGCCCCCCGCAGCGGTGGTTCCACATCAAGAACGACCCCGCCGCCCAGCGTATCCACGGGAGAGTAACGGCGAAGGATGAAGTGGTCAGAAAATGCGGCGACGACTTCCTCGTCAAGGAGAAGAAGTGCAAGATCAAATCCCTCCTCCCTGCTTAACAGCCGATATCTTCCCATGACTTCATGCGTTCCGATCAGCAACCGCACTCGCTGTCGATCTTTCATTGCCGGAGCGTCAGGGATACCATCGACTCGAACGGAGATTCGGCGCGCCGTTAGCAGGGTATCGGCACCACAAACCGTTTGTCCACGTTGGGGCACATCGTCCACAGCAAGGTTTAGTGCGGCGCGCATGCCAGCTTCCAGTGCTGTGTAGTCCCGCGCATTCGACTGAAGTTGCTTGACGCGAGCGGGTGTTTTGCCGGGCAGAAGGACAACGCGAGAGTCCTTGTCAACGGCACCAGAAACCACAGTACCCGTAACAACCGTTCCATGTCCATGAATTGAAAAAACGCGATCAAGCGGGATGCGCAGCACGCGGTGGCTGTCACGGGCCGGAATACGCGGCAGTTCTGAAAGCAAGAAAGCGCGAAGTTCTGCTATGCCAAGACCAGACAGTGAGTCGACTTCAAATATCGTGGCGGATTCGAGAAACGTGCCGCGCACCGACGAACGAATCTGATCCTTAACGAGTTCGCGCCATTCGTCTTCGGCAACCTCGCATTTTGTCAGGACAATTGCGCCGCGTTGAACTCCCAGCAACCGCAGGATGTGCAGGTGCTCGCGCGTTTGCGGCATGATACCGTCATCAGCCGCAACGACAAGCAAGGCGAAGTCGATCGTGCCTGCGCCGGCGACCATATGATGAATAAACTTCTCGTGGCCGGGCACATCAATGATCGCCGCCACATCGTCGAGGAAGGCAAAACCAAGATCAATCGTAATTTGCCGACGCTTTTCCTCAGGTAGTCGATCAGGGTCCGTGCCTGTCAGCGCACGGACAAGAGATGACTTGCCGTGATCGATGTGGCCGGCCGTTCCAACGACTACGTGACCCATTAGTCGCGTTTGAAGATACTTTGCATGTCGAACGTGTGGTACTCGGCCATGCACCACCTGCAGCCATTGTATTGTGGACGGTGCTGCGGATCACTCATGCGCTTCACCTGATAAATCGTGTAAATCTTACGGCGCTGGTCTTCCGGGATTTTCTTGATGTGGCACTCGTATTTCGGCGACGCCATACTGTGAATGATCAAGTTTTCTTCGTCAACGAGATACATGGAGTTACTCCTCGTCGGGAGAGTTTTCGTGTGAATCAGAAAATAAGCGCTTGAGTCGTTCGACTTCGCGTCCGGACAGTTCGCGCCACCTGCCCGGCTTAAGATTTCCGAGCTTCAGTCCGGCATGTTCAATACGCGTCAGGGTCACTACATCCGCACCGACCGCGCGAATCATGCGACGCAATTGGCGTTTGCGGCCTTCGCCCAGAGTGATGTCAAGGACTTGGGGATTCACCGCTTCGACTTCTAAGGCACGTGCAGGACCGTCGTCCAAAACAACACCTTTTGACAACTGGACAATCTGACGGCGTTGCAGCGGCGGATCCACCTCGACACGGTAGACTTTGTGCGCACCGAAGCGCGGATGTGTGAGCAGGTTAGCAAGTTCCCCGTCGTCGGTAACGATTAGCAGCCCGGCGGAATCCTTGTCTAATCGACCGACCGGGAAGTAACGATGGTCGGATGGCAGGTAGTCCAGAATGATCGGACCGATTTCACGGCCTCGCCGACAAGTGGAAAGTACGCCGACCGGTTTATGAAATAGTAGCACTTTTGCGGCTTGTGATTCGGACACGAGTTCGCCATCAACGCATACGCTATCCCGATCCGGATCAACGAGAGTGCCAAGTTGGCGAACAACGCGCTGATTGATCTCTACGCGACCCTCCTCGATCATTCGGTCGGCGGCGCGCCTCGAGCAAACACCGCGCTGTGCAAGATAGCGATTCAAGCGGATCCCTTCAAGCAAAGAACCCTCACGCCGAGGGTCTTTGTGCGAACTGCTTGCAGAGGTATGTCTTGTGGCGCTCAACTTTGCGTCAAGACGTTAAGTTTCTTCGCTCGCGCCTGCCATCTGTCGAGCGAGACATCGGTCTTAATTTTCAACTTGAGTTTGCGTTTACCGAACATCGCATCGATGCGCAGTGTCACTTCGGCGACCTGTCCGTCAATGAGCCGGATGACCTCATCAGCGGCCAAGTCCTCATAGACGATCCGAACTGCGCGTTCTCCGGGGTAGAGACTGCCGAGCAAAGTAGCATCGAATTTTTGGGGCGGCGCGTCAAGGATTAACTCGTTGTCGACAAAAATGCGCAATTTCTTGCTGTCGAATCGAGGGAATTCGTCATTCGGCAACACGGCGAGCATTGCAGAACCTGTCAGGCGTTCGTATGCTCCGATAACCTCTTGATTCCGAGCGTCACGGGTAATCGTAATCTGAATCGGATCAGGCGTCCGATAGCCTGGCACGTCGGCAAACTCGACAACACATTGGCCGTAGTCCGCACTGACTTTGACGGAGCCAACACCCACGGCCGTCCCGTTTACTTTGATTCCCGCAGCGAGCGGCTTTGTCGAACATGCAACTTGCGGGACCGGCAGTTTCTCAAGCGGCTCCAGCGAAAACGCGGCAAGCTCACTCTGTCCGTTTTCGACGAGCACGATTTCTACGCTATCCGGGCTGCACAGCTGTCCGGCGGCGTCGAGCGAGAAAACATAGTAACCGCGGTCGAGGCCGCGGAACGTGTAAGGCGTAGAATTTGTTGTGCGCGCGCCATTGACTGCAATTCGCGCACCCGGCGGATCTGAAGTCACGGTAATCTGGGTCCCACTCAGCGAGCGACGCTGCTCGTCGGTAATCACGTTGTTCGTGGCGGTGTTTTCGGAACGCGGCGTCACGTTGGGAAGATGTACTTGTCGGTCGTTCGCCGCTGATCGATCATCATCAGACACTACCGGATCGGAGAAATCGAGGAGACCTGATCTCGGCGGCGCCGGAGGAATGGAACGCATCGAGCGATAGTCGTCGGAAAATATCTCCTGCCTGACTCCCCGACTCTGAACGTGATCAGGCCTAACCAGCTCCGTAGAATCCCGCATGACGAAGGACGCGGACGCAGTTCTATCCTTCTCAATCTCTACGATAATCACCTCAGGATCAGCAATGTAGCCGGGAGCCCGAACTGTTATCAGTCGCCTTCCGACCGGTATGCCGGATACGAGCGTATCGGAAAAGGCACCGCACTGTTTTCCATCGATGTGAATCTCCGCGCCCGGAACGGTCGTCGTGACACGCAAATCACCGTGCGGCGTGGCATCGAGGTTCAGGATCCACATCGCGCCATAGGCGATCACGATCAAAGGGATCGCGATCTTGGCCAGATTGGCAAGAAGCTGAATGATAGGTCGGGGGCCGCGACGTGGCATATTTGCGGTAATGATTATGCGGGCTTGTTGGGCGACTGTGTGTTAGATCCAGTTGAATTCAGGAATGGTCTGAAGAGTTCAATCGGAATCGGGAATATTGTAACGGAATTGTTTTCGGACGAAATCTCGACAAGCGTTTGTAGATAGCGCAATTGGAGTGCTTCGGGATGCGCGGCAATGACTGACGCGGCCTCGGTCAATTGGTCGGCGGCCTGACGTTCTCCTTCGGCCGCGATGATCTTAGCGCGGCGTTCGCGTTCAGCCTCGGCTTGGCGGGCCATTGCGCGTTTCATTTCCTGCGGCAGATCAACGTGTTTTATCTCGACCAAGGAGACTTTGATACCCCAGGGGTCGGTTTGACGATCAATTATTATCTGTAGTTCGTCATTGATCTTCTCGCGGGCCGACAAGAGCTCATCGAGCTGAATCTGACCAAGGACGCTTCGCAGTGTAGTCTGCGAGAGCTGGCTTGTCGCGAAGAGGTAGTTTTCAACGTCGAGTATGGCCTTCTGCGGATCGATGACGCGGAAATACACGACAGCGTTTACTTGCAAGGAGACATTGTCTCGAGTGATTACGTCTTGCGGTGGAACATCAAGGACGACGGTTCGCAGGCTAACTTTGACCATACGGTCGACCAACGGGATCAGGATGATTAGGCCGGGGCCCTTAGTCCCGATCACACGGCCCAAGCGAAAGATCACACCGCGCTCATATTCATTCAGAATTCGGATCGAAGTACTGATAATAAAAATGAGAAAGACAACAACGAAGCCAAGGAACGGTAACATGATTTCTCCTGGATTAGGACGTCTTGGGCGTGCCGAGCGGAACGACGCTCACAGACATGCCTTCCAAACGAACTACTCTTACCTTTTGTCCCCGGGCAATCGGCACCGTACTCACAGCAGACCAGATTTCGCCGTGAACACTGACCTTTCCTTCCGGGGAAATTTCTGACAGGGCTACGCCGATCTCGCCCAGGAGTCCTTCCTCACCCGTGACGACTTTGCGATTTTGTGCGCGGAGTCCCATACCGACGACGAAGGCGAAAAAAAGCGCCGTGATAACAGCGGCAGGAATAATCAACTCAAGCCCCACTTTCATGCCGGAGGTCCCGGGTTGAAACAACATGAGCGAACCAAGTGTCATGCTCACAACGCCAGCGACGGACAGTAGCCCGTAGCTGGTAATTTTGATTTCCAGCGCAAAGAGGATAACTGCCAGTACGATCAAGAGCAGGCCGGCCCAGCTGACGGGCAGAAGCTGCAAACTAAAGGCCGCCAGAACGATCGAGATCGCTCCCACGACACCGGGCAAAACAGCGCCGGGATTATACAGCTCAAAGAAGAGGCCGTAGACGCCGAGTAGCAACAGGATATAGGCTACATTCGGATCAGCGATTACGTCAAGAATCCTCAACCGGAGACTGATAGGGGAATCTGTGATATCGGCGTCGGCGGTGTTAAGTGTGTCGTCGCGACCGTCGACGCTCACAACTCGGCCCTGCAGCAAGAGCAAAAGCGAGTCGGGGGAAGATGCGATCATGTCGATGACATTGATTCGCAGCGCTTCGGAATCAGTGATGGATTTGCTCTCGCGCACGGAAAGCTCCGCCCAGTCAGCATTGCGCTTCCTTTGTTCAGCCAGAGTGCGTGCAAACGCAGCCGCGTCATTTGTGATCTTGCCCTCCATAACGCCAGTGGAGTCACCTCCTCCGATTCCTCCGAGGCCGACAGGATGAGCCGCGCCGATGTTGGTACCGGGCGCCATTGCCGCTACATGTGACGCAAGTGTAATGAAGACTCCGGCTGAACCGGCTCGTGCTCCTGACGGCGACACGTACACGACGATCGGCACGCGCGCTGCAAGGATAGTCTTGCACATCATGCGCGTCGTCTTCAACAGACCGCCGGGCGTGTCGATTTCAATGACGAGCGCTTCGGCGTGGTTAGCTTCTGCTTGTTCCAAGGCCGATTCAAGCAGCTCGTTGGCAACCGGGCCAATTGCGCCATCGATTTTCAGCCATTGCACTGTTGTCGCGTTGGCACAACCGATTAGCAAAAGGCCTGCAAGCAGAACATGCATGGTTCTTACTCCAGAGAACTGCGAACGCTTGCGAACAGAGTATCAAGTTCGTGATCGGAAACCGTACGCAGATTCAAGTAAACGGTCTCATCCTGGATAACAGGAATAACCGGAGTGGGCGCGGCTCGCAACTTCCGCGCCCAAGATACTGCGGAATGCTTAGCTGGCAAGCAGGCAATGGCGCAGGACGGAAGCGGCATTGCAGGCAGCGTTCCGGAACCCGCTTGCGCAGGCAATTCAACTACATCAAGTTGTTGCCATGTTCCGAGCGGAGTAAGCAAGCTCTTCAACCTGGCGGCGCGTGCCCGCGTCGTAGTCATTTGTTCAGAGAGCATGCGCCACGTGGGGACTTCGAATTCGGGCCGTTCCCGGTGCAGAAAACTCGTTAGGGTTGACGCCAATGCAGCCAATTCGAGCTTCCCTGCACGCAGAACACGGGCAAGCGGCGCTCTCTTGAGCGTGGCAACGATACTCTTCTTACCCAAAATTATTCCTGCCTGCGGGCCGCCGATAACTTTGTCCCCTGACACGAGAACGAGATCAGCGCCATCGCCAAGGCTTTGCGCAACGCTTGGCTCGCTCGGTAATCCGAGCTCGGTCCAATCCCACAGAAGACCTCCGCCCAAGTCATCCACGCAAAGCGTATCGCGTTGCTTGGCGAGCGCCGCAAGTTCGGCGATTTCGACGCTTTCGGTAAAGCCGTCGATGCGATAGTTGGACGGGTAAGCACGCAAGAGCATAGCCGTTCTGTCCGAAATCGCCGCAGCATAGTCCCGTGCTCGTGTCCGGTTCGTCGTGCCGACTTCGATAAGTTTGCAGCCGGAGCGGGCCATGATCTCGGGCAGTCTGAAACTACCGCCGATTTCAATGAGCTGCCCTCGCGATACTACGACCTCTCTGCGGAACGCCAGCGCGTTTAGGGTAAGATATAGAGCGGCGGCGTTATTATTTACGACTAAGGCCGCTTCTGCGCCAGTCAGCCAACACAGCAACTCCTCGACATGCGTCTGTCGATCGCCGCGCTGTCCAGTATCGAGCTCAAATTCGAGATCGCAGTAACGCGCAGCTTCGACAACGGCTTCGATTGCGCGGTCAGACAGCGGCGCGCGACCGAGTCCCGTGTGGAGAATCACTCCGGTTGCATTGATCACGCGGTGCGGCCCAGCGCGTAACAGCTTGTCAATGATGCCGCAGGCTTCCGCGGTGAGCATGTCTTCGGTGGGCAACGAGCCTCCTGCAGCAATCGCAGTACGGGCGTGGTCGAGCACCCGTCGAATAATGCTGGTCAGGTTCGGCGTCGCGATAGTATTGCGCAGCGCAACGAATTCCGGGCGCTCAAGAAGTTTATTAACGCCGGGAAGCAGACTGCGCGGATCGGCGCTGCGCGACATGGCTTAGAGTGATGTCTCCAATGTGAAACGCACGCCGGAAAAGGCCTGGACTTGCCGGCAAACGCCGTTTGAACACTTCATGCCGCCTCGTTCACTGCCGTAGAAGAACAGCGCACGGTGTTTCCCGTCTGCAAATTGCCAGGCAGCCTCGCCGCTGATCCAGTTGTCACCTTCGCGCTTCTGAAGCTCTTCGTCATCGGTCGTTTGATATGCCGCACTAACAGAGAAATGCCCGGAGGGAACCCAAGAGATCGAGTACAACATGTCGTGAAATTTCTCATCATCACGCGAGCGGTCGGTCAGAAAGAGCTGTTCAGTCTCTAATTCGATTTCCTGCGTACCTTTGAAAGGCAGAGTAACTCGAAGTTGTCCCCACAAGCGCTCCTGCCATGTTGCTGCGGCTTCTTCATTGCGGCCAACTTCAAACAGAAGAGACTGTCCTCCTTCGAAATGCTGTTCGACATTGCCGAACATCTCCCAGAAGGCGCGGTACTTCTCTTCCATGGTCGGCAACGGAATCGATTCGTCTTCGTCAGAATGGCGGCTGTTCGCGTTGTAATGTGCGGTGACATAGGTGTTTTCACCAATGTTACCATTCAGTTCAACCTGAACACCCACTTCATCTGGGACATTCATGACGTGCGGCTCGCGGCCCTGCAAGAGGCGCGGGCCCACTTCGCGATGCAATGTCGGTGGATTCTGCATGGGAGTCGCGCGTCGATAGTCATAATCGGCATACTCTGTAAGCAGCGACCAGCCGCTGAGCGACAAGGACGTCCCGACGAGAGTCGCATGTCCGGCGCCATTGCCGCCCTGAAGTATGACTTCATTCCACGCCCGCTCACCGTAAATGTTAAGGACTCCGCGCGTGAGGTTCCAGTCAATTCCGGCAACGCTTGTCTCTGGATTGACCAGGCTGTCGTGATACACGTAACTGAATCCAATCTGACGACCCTGTCCCGGGGAAAGCTCGACGCGGGCCGCAGTGGCTCGAGTCTGGGGAACGATGCTCTGATCCGACATCGTGCCGCTCAATCCAATGAGTTTGATCGATCCAGCATTCACCTGCACTCGGGCGCCATCCAGCTCCGTATCGAAATAGAGGTCGCGGTTCTCGAATGAACTGAATGCAAGGCCTGAGCCCCAAAGGTCACTGAAGTGCCCGAACCTGAATTGGAAAGGGTTGAGCGTTCCTTCAAAGAAGCGCTTGTCAAAGCGATTCTGGTCGGAAAGTCGGAATTGATCAAAATCCGCTTCCGACGGTCTGAAATAGAGGTACCGCCCACCGAGGTGGAAGTTTCCGCTAAACAGGTCAATCCGCAGTCGGTTTTCGACAAACCGCCGCGCGATCGTGTTGTCAGGATACTCCCGGCCTGCCCGGCGTGTATCAACTTCGCGGCCATTGTCGAATCGCAGCTGATTTGAGCCATCGAACTCGATATCTTCGAGTTGAGCAAGCGCGGCAGGTGCGCCGCACAGAATAGAGAGGCAGAGAACGCCGAGGAGCTTATTCACTCTTTGATCCGAGAAGTTCGTTGGCCTTGGCAAGCATATCCGACGCATCCTTCATCTCGCCCCGATGTTCGAATACGGGCGAACCGTCAGCATCGAGCAATACAGAAAACGGAAGCGAAGTTCCGCCGTAGAGTTTCAACACTTCGCCGTCCGGATCGTGCAAGGCAATCCACGTAAAACCTTTTGAATCGATGTAGGGCTTAACGCGGCTTTTGGACTTCTGATTATCTTCTGAGATCAGGACAACGTTCAGTCCGCGTGCAGCGAGTTCGTCAAACGTGTCTTTCATGGCGCTCAGTTCGGCCTTGCATGGTTTGCACCACGTGGCCCAGAAGAGCAGTAACGCGGGCTTGCCACCGCCGTTATTGGACAAACTGAAGTCGCCGCCGTTTACTTGAGTCAGGGTCCAGTTACGTCCCGCAGCATGAGACGCTGCGAGCAGGGCGAGTGTCAGGAGAAGTGCGAGTAGTGTCTTCACTAAGTACCTCGATGCCTACGGGTTAGTCAGTTCGAATTCGGAAATCAACTGCTCGATGGCGCTGCGCAGCTCCTCTTCAGTAACACCGAGCCAGGCATACCGAACAACGCCGGTTGGATCGATGAGAAAATTGGACGGACAGCTATCCACGAGGTAAAGTTCAGTGCGCGTGGCCTGCGTTTGATCCCAGAGAAGGGGAAATTGCAGTCCAAGTGTGGGATGCGTCGACTTGTAGATATTCAGCAATGACCAGTGGTCAACCGCATCAATGCCGAAGAACTCAAGCCAGCCTGCATAGGCGGGATCGGCGTAGATTTCTTGGATGTGAGGGAATTCCTGCAGACATGGAACGCAAGTGTAGAAGAAGAACGACAGAAGCACTATCTTGCCGCGGTAATCCTGCAGGCGGTAGATACTGCTGTCGCCGTCGCCCGGCAAGGCGAAAAGTGGCGCAAGTTGTCCGGCATTGCGTCCCTGTTCTAACGGCGTGAATGCAGGACTAATATGAGCAGTATCGCCTTCGGCAAGCGTCACAGTCCACCGCGCGGGCCAATTGGTCGCATGGCCATTCAAGAACGCGGAGATGTTCCATGTTCCTACTCCGAGACCGACTGTATTCGGCGGCAGAGTGGCAAGATAGCTGTTGCCAACAGTTAGTTCCGTTCCAGCAGGCGCGTCAACCAGCTCCACGGCAGCAAACGCCGCAGCAGTGGTCGTCAGGGTCACGGTTACTGTTTCGTTGCCAACGATGGTCACTTGCTGCGAGGCCTGTTGAAAGCCCGGTTTACTGGTTGCAACGGTATGGTTGCCGGGCGCAATCTGCGTGAGGGTAGCTGGGGTGACTTCAGAGCGCTGGACTCCGTCGAGCCAGACGCGCGCCCCCAGGATTTGCGTATTCTGCTCATCTCGCAGGTCCACGAGAATCTTCCCCTCGTTGACGGCAGACTCATCGATTTCGCAACCAAGGGTTACGAACATCAGCGCGATCATCGCGACTCTGAAGTAGATCATGTTAGCATTCCCGATTACGCAAGGCAAAGCGAACGAAATCTCGGTGACTATGAAACGCCATGGGCGGAAGGTGTTCAGGTTGAAACCACTGTGCGTCAACGGCGTCATCGCCTGGACGTACCGTGCCGCCCAGGTATTCAGCGGTGTACGCGAGTACAAGAACGTGGCCGAACAGGACGTCGGTGTGAGTCTCGGCAGACAACAGAGCGCATGATTTGCAGCATACTCCCGTTTCTTCTTCAACTTCACGGACGAGTGCCTGTTCGGGGGATTCGCCGTGTTCAATGAATCCAGACGGAAGCGCCCAGAGTCCTGCGCCCGGATCGACGCCCCTCCTAATTAGCAAAACGCGGCCACTCTGGAGCAGAACGGCCGCGACTGCAGGCAGTGGGTTTAGATAGACGACACTACCGCAGCCCGTGCAGACGGGTCGTTCGCGTCCTTCCGACAGTCTCTGGACAAGGCGTCCGCCGCATTTCGTGCAGAAATTAAGGTCGTTCAGAATACCCTCTGCTCGCAAAACGTGGCGCAGTCAGTCATTGTTGGGACTCAAATCGAAATCATCAGTGGAGAGCAGACCGAGTTTGGCTGCGGCGGCCGAGGCAGCCTTCTGCTCAGCAGCCTTCTTCGAGGTCCCTTCTCCCCTGCCATACGCTTCGCCATTCAGAATTATCTCAACGATAAACAGTTTTGAGTGATCGGGGCCGGATTCTTCGACGAGCCGATACTCCGGGCTATCCCACGAATTCGCCTGCGCATGTTCGAGGACAAGGCTCTTGTAATTGACGTACTCATCTTTTTTGACGATATCCCGCCAATTGTCGAGCACGTTAGTCTCAACGAAAACACGCGCGGGTTTGACGCCGCCATCGAGGTAGATCGCTCCAATCAGAGCTTCAAACGCATCTTCAAGGATCGAAGAACGAAGGCGTCCGCCAGCTTTGTCCTCGTTGTCGCTCAGTAATAGAAATTCTCCAAGGTCGATGCGTTTGGCAGCTCCGACGAGCGACGTCCCTGAGACAATGACAGAGCGCAACTTGGTGAGTTGGCCTTCAACCATTCCTGGAAACAGGTGGTAGAAGTACTCTGCGATAACGAAATCGAGTACGGCATCGCCAAGGAATTCAAGCCGTTCGTTGACCTCGTGTCGACCCAGGTTTTCTTGTTGAGCACACTGCGGTGACGCAGTGCGGCAACCAGAAGCTGTCTATCCTTAAAGCGATAACCGATTCGTGTTTCGAGGCGACGCAACAGTTTGCGGGTCTCGCGGGAAAAATCCCCAGATGCACCCAGCAGCTTGTCGCGCAGCCAACTCATCGAATAAATTACCCCGCTCGGCGGAACTCCGGTTTGGCGAAAATCAAGGAAGAGTTATGCCCTCCGAAGCCAAAGGCATTCGACATGGCGACAGGTACGTCGCGTTTCACAGCGACGTTGGGCGTCACGAACAGATCACAGTTCGGGTCCTGGTGCTCGACATTGATCGTCGGGGGAATCACATCATTCTTCGTGGCAAGGATAGACGCGATCGCTTCTATCGCACCCGCAGCACCGAGTGTGTGTCCCGTCATGGATTTCGTAGACGAAACAGCCAGTTTCTCGGCGTGCGCGTTGAAGACCTTGCGAATTGCCCTAATCTCGGTCGGATCGCCGACATCCGTCGACGTCCCGTGCGCGTTGATATAGGTAATCACCTCGCGATCGATTCCTGAGTCGCCAAGCGCGGCCTCCATTGCCCGACGGGCGCCGTCACCATCGACGTGCGGGGCGGTGATGTGATAGGCATCGCCACTGGCGCCCGCACCGAGCAGTTCGGCGTGTATTCTGGCACCCCGTTTCTTGGCAGAGTCGTAGCTTTCAAGCACGAGCACGCCGGCGCCCTCACCGATTACGAATCCATCTCTGTCGGCATCAAAAGGACGGCTCGCCTTAGCGGGTGCGTCGTTTCGCGTGGACAAGGCCTTCATCGCGTTGAATCCACCGACACCGAGGTGAGTGATTGCGGCTTCAGTCCCGCCGGCAAGGATAACATCGGCCTCACCTGCTTGAATCAGGCGAGCGGCGATGTGGATTGAGTGCCCGGCCGTAGAGCAGGCGGAAACGACGGCGAAATTGGGGCCGCCCAGTCCGAACGAAATCGAGACCTGACCTGAGACGATGTCCGAAATCATCATCGGCACGAAGAACGGGCTAATGCGTTTGGGACCGCGTTCAAGATAAGTCTTGGCCTGTTCTTCGAAGAGATCAATGCCGCCGATACCCGAACCGATGATCACGCCGATTCGCGACTTCGAAACGGGCGGGTCGTCGGCCAGCAAACCAGCATCGGAGAGCGCCTGATGGGCGGCCGAGATGCCGAAGAGCGTGAACCGTTGAAAGCGCCGCGCTTCCTTGGAGTCGATCAGCGATCCAATCGAGAAATCTTTGACCTCGCAGGCGAATTTCGTATTGAACTCGGCTGGGTCAAAGAGGGTAATCGGTCCGGCCCCGGAGACGCCATTGGTTAAGGCGCTCCAGAAAGTTGAAACGTCGTTGCCTACCGGAGAGATGATACCCATTCCGGTGACGACAACTCGTTGTTTCTGCATAGCAGTTCCGATAATCGTTAGGACGTTCTAAGCGGCAGTCTTGCTTTTCAGGTAATTGATAGCATCACCCACAGACTTCATGGTCTCGGCATCCTGATCGGGAATTTCGAGCCCGAATTCTTCTTCAAAGGCCATGACCAGTTCGACGAGATCCAGCGAGTCCGCTCCGAGGTCCTCGACGAAACTGGCGCCATCGGTGACGCTGCTGAGGTCAACTTGCAAGCGATCCGCGATGATCTTTTTTACTTTGTTTTCCATGTCGGACATGTCCAAGCCTCCGTTGAGATAAGCGACGGTTTTGTTTGGCCTTGATGTAGGCTTCGCGCACGTCAGGGCTCAGTTGGTGCGTCATTTCGGTTTCGATGAAGCCCGGGGCAATGGCATTGGCGCGAATGCCGCGTCCCGCGAGTTCTTTGGCGACAGATTTGGTAAAACCGATCATACCAGCTTTGGAAGCAGAGTAGTTGGCTTGTCCCGCGTTGCCCATGACACCGACGACAGAAGCGATGTTGATGATTTTGCCGTAACGCGCTTTCATCATCGGCTTTGTGGCGGCTTGAGTGCAGACAAATGCGCCGGTAAGGTTCACATGCAGTACGCGCTCCCAATCGATTTGCGACATGCGCATCAACAGTCCGTCTTTGGTGATGCCGGCATTGTTGACGAGAACAGTCAAGGCGCCGAGCTTCTTCCTAATACGCTGCACAAAGGCCGCAGCGCCAGCTTGATCAGTGACATTCAGCGTCTGCTGTATCACTTTGCGTCCGGTCATCTGTGCGAGTTCGGTGGCCGTAGCCGCCAAATCGTCGGCCAGCACATCTGTCAGCGCAAGGTCAGCTCCATTTTCGGCGAGCTTGTAAGCAATGGCTTTGCCGATGCCGCGAGCCGCTCCGGTGATCCAGGCAGTGCGACCCGCAAGCGGTTGGCTCATACAACGGCTCCAGACGTCAGCGCTTCAAATTCAGTTACCGCGCCAACTGTTTGCGCAGACGCTCCATTGATAGTGCGCTTCAGCAATCCAGCGAGCACATTGCCCGGCCCTAATTCGAACCAGCGCTCGGGGGCGAGAGCATGAAAGCGATTCAAGGCAAGCCGTCCAACGCACTGGAGATAACAATTGGTCAGCAAGAGCCTGTTTTATCTCTGGCGGTGAAGCGTGAGGTCTGCCGGTTGCATTGGACATCACGGGGACCCGCGGCTCCTGGATTGCAGCCTCAGACAATGCGGCTCCGAGTCGCTCAGCGGCGGAACTCATCAACGGCGAATGAAATGCACCAGAGACCACCAATTTACGTACGAGTTTCGCCCCTGCCACCTTGCAGAGTTCCATTGCCTTTTCCACGGCAGGTATTTCGCCGGAGATGACGAGTTGGCCCGGGGAGTTATAATTCGCGGGGACAGCAATACCTACCGACGCCGCCTCGCGGCAGATCTGCTCGACCTTGTCATTGTCTATACCGACTATTGCTGCCATAGTTCCCGGCCTGATTTCGCCGGCTTCCTGCATCGCCTGGGCTCGGACCTTTACGAGCCGCAGTCCCGTCTCGAAGTTGAACGCCCCGGCACATGCCAGTGCGGAATACTCGCCGAGGCTGTGCCCGGCAGCGCAGGACGGCATGATACCTTGCTCGGCCAGTAACTCGCCGACAATCACAGAGTGAACGTAGAGTGCAGGCTGGGTAACACGGGTCTGCCTCAGCTCCTCTTCAGGGCCATTGAAGCAGATATTGGCCAAATCGTAACCGAGAATCTCATTCGCCAGTTCGTAGCGCCGCTTGACGTGGTCAAACTTGTCAAACAGGTCACGCGCCATGCCGACACATTGCGAGCCTTGACCGGAACAAAGGTATGCGATAAGGGACAATTGAGGAACGCTGGTTTGAATCAGAAACGGATGACGGTGCCGCCCCACGTGAAACCGCCGCCAAAGACAACGGAAAGCATAGTCTGACCGTCCTTCAGTTTGCCTTCATTGCGCGCTTCATACATAGCGAGCGGTACTGACGCAGAAGACGTATTGCCGTATTTGTGAATATTCAGGAACACCTTATCCATGGGCAGCCCCATTCGTTCGGCAGTCGCCCTGATGATACGAGTGTTTGCCTGATGCGGAATCAGCCAGTCGATGTCGGCGGGTTCGAGGCCGGCTTTGGCAACGGCTTCAACGGCCATACGTTCGAGCACGCGGACAGCGTGTCTAAAGACTTCATTGCCATTCATGACCAGATACCGATCACCGTTCGACGCAGCGAGATCGCCCTTCGACGCGGTCCCTGCGCCAATTGAATAGAGTAAATCAACATGCGCGCCATTCGAACCGATAACTACGGACATGATACCGCGTTCATCGGTCGCCTTGGTCACGATCATGGCTCCCGCCGCGTCGCCGAAAAGCACACAGGTTGAGCGGTCGGACCAGTTTACCATCGGCGTCAACAGTTCTGCACCCAGTATGAGCACGTACTTTGCGCGGTTCGCCGCGAGCAGCGTGTCAGCCATATACAATGAGAACAAGAAGCCGCTGCATGTGGCGCTTACGTCCCATGCGGCGGCGTTCTTGGCACCAATTGCCTCTTGGACCAGGACGGCAGTAGACGGAAACCGAAAATCGCCGGATATTGTGCCGAGGACAATGGCATCGATGTCGAGCGGATCGACTCCGGCCTCTGCAATAGCCTCACGCGCCGCTCGAATGCAATAGTCGGACGTGCGCTCGCCGCGTTTGACGATGTGACGTTCCTTGATCCCGGTGCGCGACACAATCCACTCGTCGTTAGTGTCCACTATTTTCTCGAGATCGCTGTTAGACAGGATTGTCTCGGGATAGCTGACACCCATTCCGATGATCCGGGAAATGGGCTGAACACCTTTACTCATCATCGGACTCCTCTACGTCGAGCTCGTCTCGTTTCTCGGTGCGACCCTTATAGCGCGCCATACCGCGGGCAAGCATGCTTGCGTCATACTCCTCAACGCCTTTGCTCAAAGCTTCCGGCAAGTTCTTCTGTACCATTGAGCGTGCTTCGCGAATTGCATTCTTGATCGCCTTTGCCGGTGATCCGCCGTGACAGATGACAGAGACACCATTTACACCGAGCAGGGGTACCCCTCCGATTTCAGAGTAGTCATATTGTTTAGCGAGTTTGCCGAGCGCGGCGGGCGGAGCTCCGTTGCCGTTGGCAGCGGACCGTTTGGCCACGAATGTATGGAAGAGCGATTCGCTGAGTTTTAGAATCACATTACCCACGAACCCGTCACAGACCATAACGTCTGCCTTGTCGGCGATGAGATCACGGCCTTCAATATTTCCGACGAAGTTCAGACCACTCTGTTCGAGCAGGTAATGTGTCGCCAGGACGAGTTCGTTTCCTTTGGTCTTTTCTTCGCCGATTGAAATCAGGGCAATGCGAGGATTCTTGATTCCGGCCAAGCAATTCCATATAGACTGAACCCATGACTGCGAATTGGAGCAGATTTATCGGCTTACAGTCCGTATTCGCGCCCACGTCAAGGAGGATTGAGAATCTGCCGCTCCCATTCGGATACAGCCCACCAATAGTAGGTCGGCGCACACCCTTGATGAGCCCGAGCTTCATGTAACTCGCGGCCATTTGTACGCCAGTATGTCCGGCAGAGACAATGGCCGACGCGGCACCTGATTGATGCATGTCAATGGCACGGAGCAACGAGCTGTCGTGCTTGGTGCGCACGACTTTGCCCGGCGAATCAGTCATGTCGATAACATCAGACGCGTGCTCGATCGAAAGGCGCCCGTCACTGACGGATCGGCCTAAGCGATGGAGTTCTGCGTTGATGATATCCGCCGGACCGAACAGAACGACGTGCACATCCGGGAATTCGTCTACCGCAAGGCAGGCGGCTTCAACCGGAACGTGGGGGGCGTGATCGCCACCCATCACATCCAAGGCAATGACCATGGACGACACGTTCGTTTGTCTTAGCTGTGTTTAACCTGAATCACGAACCGGCCATTATAGTAACCACAGGCGGCGCAGATGCGATGGGGTGCTGTGGTTGCCTTTACAATTCGGGCAGGTGGCGAGGCCGGGACCGGTCAGCTTAAAATTAGCGCGGCGTCGGTCCCTCCGGGACTTCCCGGTTCGTCGTTTTGGTACTGGCATGATGGTGTTAGAGGTTATTGAAAAAAGGAAATCACGAATTGGAACAGTTACAGGGGCCATCATTCTGATTGGAACCACACGTGGCGCAAAGACCCTTGCACTCTTCGGAACAGAGGTGTTTGCCCGAGTAGGATAGAATCAGAAAGTCGCGCAAGTCAGCCGTCAGGTCGAGTTCGATCGTACCCGGTTTGATGTAGACGATTCCTTCATCGTCAACCGTATCGCCCTTCGGCGGGTGTCCGGCAACATAGAGCATTGGCGCTTGCGCCTGAATGGGCACAGCACACTCTGACAGACAGCGATCGCATTCGGCGTTGGCTGTCGTCTCGAGTTTGATGCGAAACTCGAAATAGGGGTCATGCCGATCAAGCCGAATAGCAGCATGGATCGGATGTGTGAAGAGCTGAGGATCGAGATCGAGTTCCGCAGGCAGCAAATCCTGTTGGATATCGTGGATGCCCTGCGGATAGGTGGGCAGGTGGATTTTCACACCAGAAAAGCTGAAGTCATAAAGATAACAAGACTTTGGAAGAATATCAAGGCGCAGTTGAAGGATTCCGGGCGCCCACGAGGAACTGATCGAAAGCTAAAAAATGCTGATATTTATTAACTTAATCAGTGGGCAAACAACGTCCAACCGTCCGGCCTCACAGGGGCTCGTTGCCGGGGTCTGTTGGATCGGTGTCCGACAAGCGGGTTTCGAGGGACCGAATGTGGTCTCTAATCTTAGCCGCTTCTTCGTAGGCCTCGACCTCGACGCATTCTTTTAGTTTCTGGTGCAGGTAGGCGATTTGTTCGACAATAGAGCGGTTAACCGGCTCGTTGCTGACAGCCGCACCGTCCATTACTTTGTGCGCGACCCGAATCGGAGCCTTCGATTTCAGCGCGAGCGCAATAGCATCGGAAGGCCGCGCATCAATGCGGCGCATTTCTCCGGAAGCGATCTTCACTTCGACTTCGGCAAAAAAGGTGTTGTCTTTCAAGTCACAAATGGTCGTTGAGAGAATATCAAGCGACCCTTCAACGAGAATGGCTGCGAACAGGTCATACGTCATGGGACGTGCATACTCAAGGCCTTGCAGAAGGAACGAAATACTCTGTGCTTCTGCGGCTCCGATAAATATCGGCAACCAACGCTCACCGTCCCGTTCCTTCAGGATCACAACGTAGCCCTGGTAAGGCGGGCAAACAGAAATGCCAATTACCTCTACGTCAACCATCTTCGCTCCGATAGGTCACTCAGTTTTGTCTATGGATCCGCCGTTCTCGGTCGGCGTCAACTCGGGGGAATCGGCAACAATTGGGCCGGTCACCGTGCTTGGTACAGGTGCGGCTTTCTCAGCCCCACGCATGGCGGCCTCATGGCCGAAGCGAACTCGTTTCCCCGTCGGTGTCGTGAGTATCTTGTTAATTATACTGAATTTTGATGGAATCAAGAAGCGCGGCAAGAAATCCGCAAGTGCCTGCTGCACCTCGAAGGCCTCAGGCGGGGAACCAGCAGGCAAAAGGGCGGCGGCAATTTCGTTCTCAAGTTCTTCGGTCGGGATAGCGAAAACAATCGCGTCGCGCACTCCGTCTACATCGCGAAGTCTCTCTTCGATCGGCACAACTCTGACTTGGAAGCCAGCCTTTTCAAAGACTGCTCGTTCGCAGCCCTCACAGAACAAGAAATCCTGATCGTCGAGCCACGCCCAGTCGCCGGTCAGGACGCCGTCGGGCAATTCGGCCTTATTGCCGCTTCGAAAGGTGAGCGACACGACTTGGGTAGGCCGGGGACAATCTCGTATGAACAGCCGACCGATCAAATCGGAGGAAACATGCCTATTTTCGCTGTCAAGCACGGCGAACTCAGCGCCTCCAATAGGCCGTCCAGCGGAGGCATAGGGCCAAACTCCAGGGACCGTATTCAGGGCTACGAAACCTGCCGTATCCGCTGCGTAATAACCGGTCCATACGGCAGCGTCCGTGGCTTTAGAGATGAGAGTTGCATACTCCTCGGAAACCACGGCATCAGTGACCAAGACTGCGGTGAGATTTCCCTTGACAGAAAGCCAATTCTCGGCATTCCACATCGTCCCGTCTTGGCTCTCTGCCAGCAGCAAAACCGACTGTGCGCTGTCACGGGAGGCGGTAGCCAGCGATTCGGCAGGATCATCGAGGACAAGTGTGCCGCCGGAAAGGGCCGCAAACAGACCAGCCGCCTGCACAGCGGCTGAAGCCAGCGTGCCCGTGAACCATAGAAGCGCGCCCGGCTTCAAGCGGAGCGCAAAAGTAAGAGAATTTGCCTGCCACCGAATTGCGTTGGCAGAGTGATAGATCGCCCGCGGGAGTCCGCACGTTCCTGCAGAGTGAAGAATAAACGCCGACGACTCCGCTTGCTCGTCGGTTGCGCGCACGGAGGTGGATTTCGGCGCGCCTTTCTCACCCGTCCATTTCAAGTAGGGCAGGCGAGACTGGAAACTCTTTTTATCCAGCGATTCACCGCAGTACAGGCCATGAATTCGTACTGCATCCAGCAGTTTCATCAAGACGTCGGTTTCATGCCTCGGGTCAACGAAAAACGGAAGAACTCCGTCGATGAGACAAGCCAACCGAAGCGCGAATGCTTGTTCGTTGCGCTCGGCCGCAATCGCTACTACATCTCCAGGTTCAATGCCGGCAGCAGCCAGTCCGCCGCGATAGGATTCGACGTCATCCTCGGATCATCTTAGCCGAGACGCGCTTTCGCTTTACAATCAAGAGCACACGGTCAGCGTCGCGCGTCACCAGATCATTGGCCCAATTTCGGGCAGAGAATGGCGCGGGCGCCGCTGCGATCGTCATCCGACCAGTTCTCCGAGTCTGTCGAGCGAGCGATACTGTACGGCTTCGGTGACATGTACCAGCTGTATCTCGTCAGTTCCTTCCAGATCGGCGATTGTCCGCGCGACTTTTCGAATGCGATGGTAGGCCCGTGCGGATAGCCCCATGTTCTCAACAACTTGCCTTAGGAGTTCAAGCGAGTGCGCGTCGATTGGCGCGAACTGTTCGATCTCCTTATTACTCATTTGCGAGTTTGAATAGAGGTCTGAGCGGTGTTTCTCGAATCGATCACGCTGTTTGCGGCGCGCAAGATCAACGCGGCGGCGAATATGAATCGTGTCGTCGCGCTCGGCCGGTGACGACAGTTCGTTCCAAGAAACTCGCGGCACCTCAACATGGAGGTCAATGCGATCGAGAAGTGGACCGGAGATTTTCGATACGTAGCGGCGAATCTGCTCAGGAGTGCATTTGCATTCGCGGTCGGGATCGGTGGCGAAGCCGCACGGACAAGGGTTCATCGCGGCGATGAGCATGAATTGAGCCGGATAGGATAGCGTCACCGCTGCGCGGGAGAGCGTCACGACTCCATCTTCGAGCGGTTGGCGCAGAACTTCGAGGACGTTCTTGTGGAATTCCGGGAGTTCATCGAGAAAGAGCACGCCATGATGCGCAAGAGAAACTTCGCCGGGTCGCGGAATCATACCTCCACCGATTAGGCCCGCATCGGACACGGTGTGGTGCGGAGAACGAAACGGGCGATTCGCGACTATGGCCTGTCCACTCTTGAGGAGTCCGGCTACAGAATGAACGCGCGTTGTTTCGAGCGCTTCGTCAAGACTGAATTCGGGCAGAATCCCCGGTAGCCGCTTAGCGAGCATCGTCTTTCCCGAACCGGGCGGCCCGATCATCAAGACGTTATGCGATCCGGCAGCCGCCACCTCAAGCGCCCGCTTGACGGACTGTTGTCCGCGGACGTCACTAAAATCTCCGACGGGCTCGCGTGATTCGTCAAACAGTCGGTGATGGTCAACGGTGTAGCGGTTGATCGGAGCGATTCCATTGACAAAATCCACGGCGTCACGCAAACTGGCTACCGGGTAAACTTCGACTTCAGGGATTAGCGCGGCTTCCTGCGCATTGGCTTTCAGGTACAAGTAGTTTGCGCACACCTTCCCGGCGCAAACCTGCGGCGATAGGCAGAACGCCGCGCACTGCCCGGACGTGACCATCGAGTGCCAGCCTCCGACCAACGCGCAGTTATCGAGGGCTCCGGAGCCAGCTGACCGGACGCACCAAGGATCCCGACCGCAATGGGCAAATCAAAGCCGCTGCCTTCTTTGCGAATATTCGCCGGAGCGAGGTTGACCGTAATCCGCCGCTGCGGCAAAGCGAATCCGGAATTCTGAATGGCCGCGGCAACGCGTTCACGCGCTTCCTTGACCGCGTTGTCTGGTAAACCTACGATCGTGAAATTGCGTTCACCATTTTCCAAATGGCACTCTGAGCGAACGCGATAGGCGTCTACTCCAAGCAGTGCGGCAGTGGTGACGTCGGCAAACATGTCAATTCACTTTAGATACGTTTTTCGTAAATACGCCAGGTCTTATAGGCGCGAGATCCCATGCTTTCGGCAGCGCTGGTCATCATCGTATTGTCCGCGAGTATCCATGAAAACTCACCCCAGTTGTAGCCAACCGCAGTTCCAGCTTCATACGCTCGCAGGTACAGCACGGTGTCAATGCCCTTCTTGCGATACTCTGGCAGAACACCCATCGCCAGCACACGTGCACGGCCTACCTTGTGTTTTCCAAGAAGCAATCTGATGATCCCGAGCGGGAAGAGCCTGCCATTTAGCTGCTTGAAGATGACGTTTAGATCCGGCAATGCCAGGATGAATCCGACCGCTTTTCCTTCTGCGGTCTCCGCGAATTGAATCAACCGCGGATCAAACACCATCTTGAGGTTTGCCGCCATGACATCAATCTCTTCTTCGGTCATCGGCACAAATCCCCAATTCTGCTCCCAGGCCGAATTGTAAATCGTCTTGAAACGCTCGACCTCGCCTTTGAAGTCCTTTTTGTTGAAGAAACGGAACCTGATATCAAGCCGTTCTTCGAGCTTCTTTCCCAAGGCACGCACACGGTCACTCAATTGGCCAATGAACATCTGATACGCAAGCAGGTCTTGCGCCTTCACCAGTCCCGTGCCTTCCAACAGCGCGCTGTAGTGCGGCGGGTTATGTGTCATCATTACGGCAGGCGGAGTATCAAAGCCGTCGACGAGCAAACCGCACTCTTCATTGGTCGAAAAATTCATTGGGCCTCGCATCGTGTCGAGGCCCCGTGACTTCAGGAATTTTTCGGCGGCCGAGATCAGGGCCGCAGCGGCCGACGGACTATTGACGCATTCGAAGAAGCCGAAGAAACCGACTTTGTCATTCCAGAACTTGTTGTGGGCATGATTAGCGATGGCGCTGATTCTGCCAACCAGTTGACCGGTTTCGTCGAATGCAAGGTAATGCTCGACATCAGCATGACGATGGAACGGGTGTTTCGCGGAAAAAAGCTGCCGCTGGTCGAACAGGAGGGGCGGAACCCAAGCGGGATCAGCGGCCTGTACTTTCCACGGGAACTTCAGATACTGATTGAGCGCCTTCTGGTCCGAGACCGTTTGGATGCGGATCGGAATTAGGAACCTCCGCGTGGAAAGTGATCTTCTTGGCGATCTGGCCGATTTTGTCCAGCGCAAAATCGAGCTGTTCGAGAGTATGCGTGCTCATTACTGAGAAGCGAATCAGGCTCTGTCCGGGTTGCACGGCGGGCGGTACGACTGGATTTATGAACACACCTTCATCCTGCATGAGCCGACAGACGCGGAACGAGTCCATTGCGTCGCCGACAACAACAGGAATTATAGGAGTGTTGCTGTGTCCCGTGTCAAGTCCGAGAGTGCGCAAGCCGTCGCGGAGGTAGTTTGCGTTGCGCCACAAAAGATCGCGACGCTCAGGCTCTTGATCGATGATCTTCAGGGCAGCCAGCACGGCGCCGACCGTAGCTGGAGGCGGACTCGCGGAGAAGATTAGAGCGCGTGCGTGATGCTTAAGATAGTGCACAATGTCTTCTGAAGCTGCCACGAAGCCGCCGATTGCGGCAAGGGATTTCGAGAAGGTGCCGACAATGAGATCAGTATCATTCGTCAAGCCGAAATGTCCAGCCGTGCCGTCACCGTGCGGGCCATATACACCAACGCCATGCGCATCGTCAAGAAGCAGATCAACATCGTACTTCTGGCAGAGTTTGACTATTGCAGGCAAATCCGCAGTGTCACCTTCCATCGAGAAGACGCCTTCGGTAACGACGATGACATCGTCGTCCTTATGCACTTCGAGCAGACGCTTCAAGTCTTCAACGTCGTTATGTTTGAATTTCGCGGTGCGGGCGAAGGACAGGCGGGCGGCATCGATAATGGATGCATGTGAAAGGGCATCGGCAATGATCCACATATTGCGGGCAGCCAGCGTGGCAATCGCGCCGACATTTGCCTGATAGCCGGTTGTGAAGAGCAGGACAGCTTCCTTGCGGAGGAATTCAGCGAGCCGGTCCTCGCATTCCTTGTGAATACTCAGAGTGCCGTTCAAAAAGCGCGAGCCGGCGCACCCGGCACCGAAGCGCATCACAGCGTCCTTCGCCGCTTCTTTGACCTTGGGGTGATTGGTCAGGCCAAGGTAGTTGTTGGAGCCGAGCATGAGAATATCACGGCCATCAATCTTCACGACGGCATCTTGATCCGACTCAATCGCCCGGAAATAAGGATATACGCCGTGCGCCATGACCTGGCGGGCGGTCTGGAATTGGGCGACCTTTTCGGACAGTCTCAAGCGAACAACTCCACAAGTAGGTAAGGAATTATCGGTAGGCCAAGGTCAGAATTTGCGGCTGAACAAATCTGACAAAAAAGGGACGAAGAAGCCGCGGCCACGGAAGACATTCATGATACCGAGGCCGGCAAGCACGATGCAGAAGAATAGTACAAGGTCCCAGATGAAACGAAAGCGCAAAAGCATGGCCAGCACTTCAATGAAGAACAGCGCCATACCAAGGCGAACGTGTCCGGCAACAAAAGCAGATTCATCGCGCTTAAAAAATGCGACAAAACAGACGAACGGCACATAGGCGAGGACGGCGAGCAGTTTCTCGTCTTCGCTGATTTCCTGTTCCTCTGTTGGAATGTGCGGTGTCTCTTCAGAACTCATTAGAAAAGGAGTTGCACCCCCGACGGGACTCGAACCCATGCTCCCGGCTCCGGAGGCCGGTGCTCTATCCACTGAGCTACGGGGGTATTTCGACGGGTGCCGGCCAAGCGACCCATTTAACCCATTAATATAAACAAATTAGTCACGAAACGCAATACAAGTGGTTCGCGTGTAAAAACAATGTTTACTAAGTGTTACATGGATGTTGGGATGACGGCCCGGCCAAGCAGCCGGGGCAAGGCATTCTCATGGACATCCTAAGCAAGTTCAAGGGGAGGGCAATCCAGTCGTTGATCACGATGAGCTCTCCGCCCACTCTCCCTAGCATCTGCAGGCTGACACCGTGCTGTTCGCACATCTGCTTCAGGGCAGGCCAGTTTTCGTGGGTAACACTGACCACCGCGCAACCGGCGGACTCCGCGAATAACGTATCGACGACCCTCTCCTTCCAAGGAAACGTCAGAATAACACCGTTGTTCCCGGCAAGGCAGGATTCCGCAATGGCGACGGCGAGGCCCCCTTCAGAAATGTCGTGGGCCGAGGCCAGGACGCCATCCGCGGCTAACCGTGGCAAGAGCCGAATTAGTCGCAGATTGGCGTCCAGATCGAGCTTGGGCGGCGCGCCAGCAATGACATTGTGCTGCACTGCGAGATACTCGCTGCAGCCGAGGTCCGGTCCGATACTCCCAAGCAGCGCGACGAAATCACCTTCGGTCTGGAAACCGATTCGCACATGTTTGCTCACGTCATCAAGGACGCCGACCATGCCGATAACCGGTGTCGGGCGTACAGGTCCTGCCGGAGACTCATTGTAAAACGAGACGTTTCCGCCAGTCACCGGAATGTTGAGAGCGACGCAAGCATCCGACATTCCGCTGATCGCTTCGTGGAAGAAGTAGTAGTTCTGCGGCTTATTGGGATTGGCAAAGTTGAGGCAATTGGTAATACCCACTGGAACCGCACCGGCACAAGCCACGTTTCGCGCTCCTTCAAGCACAGCGTGCGCGGTGCCGCGATAGGGATCAACCGAGACATACCGCGAATTGCAGTCAACTGACATGGCGAGTCCCATGTTCGTGCCCGGCACGCGAACAACGCCCGCGTCAGTGGCCCCTCCACCCTGTGCAGTCGCTGCTCCTATGGTATGGTCGTATTGCTCGAAGATCGCACGTCGGCTGCCAATATTCGCGGATCCAAGCAAGGCAAGCAATGCCTCATTCCAATCAGCTGGATCGGGCAAATGTGTTGGATCAAAACTTAGGAGCGAGTCGAGATACGCGGGTCGCTCGAACTCGCGTCTGTACTGCGGCGCGCCGCCGCCAAGTACCAGGTCGTCCGCTGAAATCCGCCCAACGACTTTGCCGCTTTCGTGAATCGTGAATTGCTTGTCATCCGTAACGACGCCGACTTCGTCGGCATGGAGATCCCATTTACCGAATATCTCACGCGCGAGATGTTCTTTGCCGCGCTCAAGAATGACGAGCATGCGCTCTTGCGACTCAGAGAGACAAATCTCATAAGCATTCATGCCTGCCTCACGGCGCGACACTTTGTTGACATCAAGATCAATACCAGTACCGCCACGGGCGGGAGTCTCACTGCAGGAGCAGCAGATACCCGCTGCACCCATGTCCTGCAAGCCGACGAGCGCGTCCGTGCCTGCAAGTTCAAGAGTCGCTTCAAGCAGCAGTTTTTCTTTGAATGGATCGGCGATTTGAACGGACGGGCGTTTCTCTTTTGAGGACTCAGAAAGGTCCTCGGAAGCGAAGGATGCTCCGTGAATACCGTCACGCCCGGTTGATGATCCAACGACGAATACCGGATTCCCGGCACCTTTCGCGGCGCCCTTGATAATCTTGTTGACGTCAACGACGCCGACAGCCATGGCGTTGACGAGGGGGTTCTCATTGTACGAGGCGTCGAAATATATCTCACCTGCGACCGTTGGAACACCGAAGCAGTTTCCGTAGTGACTGATGCCGCGAACGACCCCTTCGAGCAGCTGGGCAGTCCGGGGATGTGCAGGGTCGCCAAATCGCAACGAATTTAGTGCTGCAATCGGTCGCGCACCCATCGAAAAGATGTCGCGCAAGATTCCGCCTACGCCGGTAGCCGCACCTTGAAACGGCTCAATAGCTGACGGGTGATTGTGGCTCTCGATCTTGAAACAGACCGCCAGACCGTCACCGATGTCAATTAAACCGGCATTTTCTTCGCCTGCTTCAACGAGCACACAGTCACCTTTGCGCGGCAGGCGCTTCAATTCGAGTATCGAATTCTTGTATGAGCAGTGTTCAGACCACATTGCGGAGAAGATACCCAACTCGACAAAGGTCGGGATGCGACCAAGTATAGTCAGAATGCGCTCGTATTCCTCCTGCGAGAGTCCGTGCGACAGTGCAGTATCCAAGGTAACGGTGGGATAGGCGGGCGTCATGAAGTCTTACCTAATTTCCTCTCCTGAAAGAAATTAACAATTCGCTCTGCGAGTTCGGGCGATATCCCTTTGATTTCGAGCAACTCATCGCGAGTTGCTTCGGTAATACGTTGAAAACTGCGAAAGTGCGTCAAAAGTACTTTGCGGCGTGCGGGTCCAATACCGGGGATGTCCTGCAGTTCGGAAGCCATCGCTTCCTTCTGGCGCACCTGCCGGTGGTACGTGATCGCATAGCGGTGAACCTCATCTCGCACCTGCTGCAAGAGATGAAGCGCGGATGAGGTCTTGGGCAGATTGTGCGGATCACTCTCACCGGGCCGATAAATCTCTTCGAGCTTCTTTGCGAGGCCAATGACCGGAACACTCGTTAGCCTGAGCGCAGTTAACGCTTCGACAGCGGCGGCGAGTTGTCCCTTTCCGCCGTCAACCAGAATCAAATCAGGAAGCGGCTGCGCTTCGCGCAGCAATCGGGAAAAGCGCCTCGTGACAACTTCCCGCATCGACGCGAAATCATCCTGACCGGTTACGGTCTTGATCTTGAAACGGCGATACTCGGCGCGCGCGGGCCTTCCCATTCTATAAACGACCATTCCGGCGACTTGATGCTCACCCATCAAAGTTGAATTGTCAAAGGCAACGATCTCGCGCGGAACGTCCTTCAGCTCCAACCTCAATTTCAATTCGGTGAGACTCGCTGGAATACGTTCGCGTTTGGCTGACGCGCGAAGCATCTCCGTTTAGCTGCAGCTCAGCGTTCCGTTGCGCCAAGTCAACCATCTGCACTCGTTCTCCGCGGGATGGGATTCGCAGAGAGAGCTTGGTCTCAGCCTGCTCGCGGAGCCATTGCGCCAACGGTTCGAAATCCACAGGTTCGAACGGCAGCACAAGTTCGCCCGGTACGCTTGACTGCGTATAGTACTGCTGCATCGCTTGAGCAAGAACTTCCGGCATCGGCGTATCCTTGGCAAGCCTCATAGGATATTGCACTCGACCCAATAACCGCCCGCTCCGAACCTGCATGACAACAAGACATCCCTCTTCATCCTGAACGGCAAGGCCGATGATGTCTCGCTCTACGGGCTCGGGCGAGATGATGGTTTGCCTGCGAGTCAGATTCTCGATTGAAGCAAGCCAATCCCGGAGCTGCGCCGCGCGTTCGAAACGCAACTCGTCTGATGCTTTCTCCATGTCGTTCTGAAGCCGTTCAATGATGTCAGATCCGCGGCCCTTGATCACAGACGCGAAATCGCGGACACGTCGAGCATAGTCCTCTAACGACTCGTTTCCGATACATGGTGCGTTGCAGCGTCCAAGGTGAAATTCAAGACACGCTTTGAACTTGCCGCGCGCTACCGATTCTACCGTGAGCGGCAAGTTGCACGTGCGGATTTGCAGCATGCCGCGCAAGACATGCAATAACCCTTTGAGGTAGCGCAAATCGCCGTATGGACCGTAGTGCTTTGAGCCATCCTGCTCTGGCCTGCGCGTCAGAAATATGCGGGGAAACGGCTCATTGACGATGCGCAAATACGGTTGGGACTTGTCATCTTTCAGCGCAACGTTGTAACGCGGCTTGTGCTTCCGGATGAGGTTGCTTTCCAGTATGAGCGCTTCGTATTCGGTCTTTGTCGTGATGAGCTCAAGATCGGCGATCTTGGCAAAGAGGAGCTCAAACTGCGGACGAGCGTCGGAGACCTTTTCACAATACTTACGCAGACGGCTTCGCCGGACCTTTGCCTTTCCGATATAGATAATCCTGCCCTTAGAATCCCGAAAAATATAGACACCGGGATCGTGTGGCAGGTTCTCAAGTTTATCGGATAGGGATTCAGACACGCTATCGGTGATCCGCGGCAGCGGGATGCTCAACGACCTCCACCAGTACGCCACCAAGTGCTCCGGGATGCACGAATCCCACCATCGTATTCTCCGCCCCGGGCCGAAGTTTGTCGTTGATCAGGCGAGCGCCGCGACTCGCAAAGTCAGTAAGTTGCTGCTGACCGTCTGGAGATTTGAGCGCAATGTGATGTAAACCCGGGCCGCGCTTTTCCAAGAATTTCGCGACCGTCGATTCAGGACTCCCCGGCGCAATCAATTCGAGACGAAAACCGCCCAAATCGAGAAACGCAACGTGCGTATTCTGTGCTTCAACAAATTCGCGGTGAAGGAGCGCTGCGCCGGTCAGAGTGCTCCAGACGCGGATCGCCTCGTCAATGTCGGGAACCGCGAGCGCAATATGGTCAAGTGCTTGGATCATGATTGTGATTTGAAAAACTCGTGAATATCTTGAATCAATGCGGACGAATCCGCGAACGGACTAAGCGGAACTGGCAGGCTTCGCTGCATCGCCTTACCGTAGCGAGTGGTCAGTAAGCGGTTGTCCGCAATTATTGCGACCCCACGATCGTCTGCATGCCGAATCAAACGTCCGAGGCCCTGCCGTAAACGAATCGTGCAAGCGGGAATGCTCAACGTGTGAAAAGCGTCCTCATTTCGCGCCTCAGCGAGTTCACTTCGAGCCTCCTGCCACGGATCGGTGGGAACATCAAACGGCAACTTGACCACGACGAGCAGTTCAAGCGCGTCACCAACCAGATCTATGCCCTCCCACATTCCAGAAGAACCAAGGAGAATACTGGCATTCCCCTCCCGAAAGGCGCGCAGTAACTCGTGCGTATCTCGGCCGCTGGTCTGCTGAAAAAGTGGCCGATTGAGCTTACGCGCAGTGGGCGTCAGGAGCTTGGCAAGAATTTCGACGCTCGCGTAGGACGTGCAAAGAACAAGGCAGCTGCGTTTGACTTCGCAGAGCAATGCGTCAAGCATTCTACCTACGCCATCGAGATGCTGTCCGGTTTGCTGCGGCGGCGGCAGAAACGCCGGGCAGTAGCAGCGCATTTGCCGCTCCAAATTGAACGGTGAATCAAGCAGAACACGCTCCACTTTGCCCGCCGCGAGGCGTTTCAGGCCGAGCGCGTTCTCAATTACGTCGAACTCGCTCCGATGTGCGAGCGTCGCTGATGTCAATACGGCGCCTTCCACTCTGCTCCAGAGCGCACGATCTAAGGTTTCAGCGACCGAAATCGGCGCGGCATACACACTGATGGTTTCGGCGCAACGTTTCTGTGACGATTCACACCAATAGACAAACGTCGGATCGTCGGCGCTGAGGACTCGTTTTCCGGTTGAAACAAGCTCGGTAATACCGGAGGCCGCAGAACGCAGTTCCAAAACGCGGTCGCGAACATCCTTGGGCAAATCAGACTCTTGAGCGAGGGAATCGACTAACTTCGATAGGCGCCGCTCGAATTCATCGAGTTCTTCGACAAAGGAGGCCAAAGAGATCTCGATATGCTCTTGCAAAGGCGTATTGGGTCGCACCCGGACCCGCGATTCGGATCGACCATCAGATGGCCTTGCACCTGCTGCCTCTTGAAAACTCACCCGAGCTCGTTGAAAGAGCGACTTCACAACAACGTCAAGCGCGATGAGTTCGTCCGTCAGCTCCGCGTTCTTGATCTCACGAGCGAGTTTCACGAGCAGTCCGCGTGCAGCGCGTTCGTCCGTGAGCTGACCCAGTGTATTGCGCGTGATTTTGTTGCTGAAGCTTGCGGTGTAAGCTGAGACCACCGCGCGTTCGAACTGGTGAGCTTCGTCAATAACCAGGCGCCGCTCAGCGCCTTCAGTCCCGAGGAACCTCGCGAAGTCAGTCGCGAGTAGAGCATGATTTATCAGCAGCAGTTTGGCGGCCTTCGCTTGATCAACCGCAAGTCTATAGAAATCGCCGCGATGCGCACCGCACAGGCTGCCCGCACACGCAGCACCATCGGAACAGACCATTGACCACAAAACTGGCTCATGTTCAGGGCGGAAGCCGCTGATTTCGCCTACGTCACCGCGTGTCGTTAACATAGACCAGCGAACAAGTGGAAGCAGTTTGAGTCGATCGCTATCAGACAAGCGGCCATCGAGATCGTTGAGTGCGACACGAAGGCGACGTTTGCAAAGATAATTTTCTCTGCCCTTTAGAACGGCGGCCGGAACACGTGCTCCGTGCGCGTTGCCAATATCGGCGATCTCCTTTTGCGACAGCTGTTCTTGCAGCGAGCGTGTGTGCGAAGAGACGACCACTTGCCGGTCACTGTCTTCATCTCCACCCAAAGCCCACTCGAGGGAAGGCACGAGATAGCCGAGGGACTTCCCGGTACCAGTAGGAGCTTCGAGCAGCAGAATGGTCTCATCCTTGAATGCGACGCGGACATGATCCGCCATCGTAAGTTGTTGCTGCCGAGCACCAAAACCGGTCAGACGGTGTTCAAACAGACCGCCTATTGCAAGCGCATTCGGATCAGCCACGATTAGCTCTTCGCGATCACCGGAATCACCAGCCGACTTCTGCGGCGCTGGCAGGTCGGCTGCCAGCAGGCGCAAATTGTCAAAGAACTGTTCAGCGCGGTGATGCGCGGTTGAACACAGCACAGCGAGCTGTTCTGTCAGATCTGACCAAACTCGCGTCGGCAAAAGCGTGACCATGGCAATAAGTATCTCGCCGGTGGCCTTCGCATCGTCGACTGCGCGATGTGCCGATTTCAATTCGACACCGAAATTCAAACATAGGTTGCCGAGCGAAAAACGCGGGAATTCCGCCCAGAAGACGCGTGCTAATTCGGCCGTATCGAGAATGAGCTTCCCCGGGAAGCGGTAGGCAGCGCCGCCGCTCGCCACGAGGAAGCTCAAATCGAAGTTTACATTCTGTCCGACAATGGGTGCATTTCCGATGAACTCGAGCAGATCATCGTGAATGTCCTCGAAGTCGGGCGCGCCGACGAGATCACGATCCGATATTCCCGTCAACTGAACGATGAACGGAGGAAGCGAGACACCGGGATCGAGAAACGATTGAAACCGGTCAACCGCAATTCCGTCCTCGAATAGTACTGCGCCGACTTCAATGATCTTTTCAGTTGCAGCAGAAATACCGGTGGTTTCGAGATCGAGGGCTACAAATCGCCTGATCCCGAGACCGGCAAGCCAATCAGGCGCGCCTTGTTTAAGCGTCGGCGTCGTTGAAGTACCGGATGTTGAGGTTGCGGGCTGCACCGGCTTCATCAAGTCTTCGAACCGGCGTCGTGTACGGAGCGTGTTTTAACATCTCCGGGTTCTCGCTCGCCTCGCGGTCGATCTTGAGCATCACGTCCACGAATTCGTCGAGTGTCTCTCGAGTTTCAGATTCAGTCGGTTCAATCATCAGGCACTCGGGCACGAGTAGCGGGAAGTAGACGGTCGGCGGGTGAATGCCGTAGTCAAGCAGCCGCTTGGCGATATCGGTAGTCCTGACGCCTTTCGCCTTCTGAAGATTACCGGAGAAGACCGCTTCATGCATGCACGGCCTGTGGAGGAATATTTGATACGCCGATGAGAGTTTGCTGCGAATGTAGTTCGCGTTGATAATTGCGTTCTCGCTGATTGCTGCCAGTCCGTCGCCACCCATGCTCTTGATATAGGCCAGGGCACGAACATGCATACCGAAGTTTCCGTAGAACGTATGGACGGAACCAATGGAATCCGGTCGATCAAACTCCCAATCGAGCAGACCGTTCTTGCGCGTAATCACAGGCACGGGCAAGTACTTTGCAAGCTTTCCTGAAACAGCCACCGGTCCGCTCCCGGGTCCGCCGCCGCCGTGCGGTGTCGAAAACGTCTTGTGCAGATTCATGTGACAGGCGTCGAATCCCATGTCGCCGGGGCGGGCGATGCCCATCAGCGCATTGAGATTCGCACCGTCCATGTACACTAACCCGCCTGCTTCGTGGACAAGGTCAATGATTTTGGCGATGTTCGATTCAAACAGACCGATTGTATTCGGGTTCGTGATCATCAAACCGGCGACGTCTTCGTCAAGGGTGCGTTTCAAAGCGTCGATGTCCATCAGACCCTTGGAATCCGACGGCAGTTGCGTAACGCCGTAGCCGGCCAACACAATGGAGGCCGGGTTTGTGCCGTGCGCGCTATCCGGAATGACGATACGTTTTCGCGCGTTGCCCTGCTTAAGGTGATACGCACGAAACATGAGCAACGCCGTAAACTCGCCTTGTGCACCGGCAGCGGGCTGAAGCGTGATATCATCCATTCCTGTCACTTCAAGCAGCGCATCTGACAAGTCACGGAGTAGTTGCAGCGCGCCCTGAATATCCGCAGCAGGTTGCCACGGGGAAATGAGCGAAAACCCGCGCAGTCCCGCAAGTTCATCATTGATCTTGGGATTGTACTTCATTGTACACGACCCAAGCGGGTAGAAGTCCTTATCGACGTGGTGATTGCGCGTGGACAGATTGACGTAATGCCGAACAGCTGTGTTTTCGGCAACCTCCGGTAACCGCGGGGCCGTGTGCCGCTTCAAATTGGCAGGGACTTCAAACTCCGGAAGGGTGTCGGAAGTGGGCGGTACTTGATACCCGGAGCGACCAGGTCGACTCAATTCAAAGACGAGTGGCGATTCCTGTTGCAGGGAACGAACGTCACGACTCATGAGTGACCTCCTGTGACGTATTCATGCGCAAGCTCAAGGTAGCGGTTCATTTCTTCAAGGGTACGAGTCTCAGTTAGCGCAACAAGCAATCCACGGTCATCATTGGCGCCGATACGGCTTAGGGGCACTCCCGCGAGGACGTTGCGCTCGGCCATATAGGCAAAGAATTCCTCGGCAGTGCCTGGAACACGAACGAGGAATTCCCGGAAGTGCGGCCCCTTGTGCGGCAGTACGAAGCCGGGTATTCCCGCGAGTTTCTGCATCATGTACGCAGCGCGGCGTCCGCACGCTTCACCAATTTCGCGCAGCCCTGTGGGGCCGATCAACGACATATAGAATGTTGCACGAGTCGCCATCAATCCTTGATTGGTGCAGATGTTGGACGTCGCTTTATCACGCCGGATATGCTGTTCGCGCGTCTGAAGCGTTAGCACATAGCCGCGACGGCCGTCAACGTCCTTTGTTACTCCAACCACACGGCCCGGCATCAGCCGAACGAGTTCGTTGGTGCAGCAGAAGAGTCCAAGATAAGGGCCGCCATAGGACATATAGTTGCCGAGCGGCTGTCCTTCAGCAACGACAACGTCGGCTCCGAGTTTACCTGGAGCACGAAGCACGCCCATCGCCATCGGGTCCGTAATGACGATGACAAGCGCGCCTACCGAATGAGCGCGTTCGACGACCGAATTCAAATCGTCGATAACTCCGAAGAAATTCGGGTATTGAAGCACAATGGCGGCAACATCCTCGCCAAGCAGCATCGAAAACGCATCGTGGGCTTGTTTGCCGCCTGTCGTTTGTACGCAATCAAACGCAATGTCTTGCGCGACATTCACCGTTTGCGCCACACGACGATAGGCCGGATTCACGGCGTCGCTCCAAATGATGCGGCGGCGCTTTGTGTGCGCGTGCGCCAGCGAGATAGCCTCAGCCAGCGCCGAGCCGCCGTCGTAAAGACTGGCATTGGACACGGGCATCGCAAACAGCTCGCAGACCATAGACTGGAATTCGTATATGACCTGCAGAGTACCTTGGGCGACCTCGGGTTGATACGGTGTATACGCCGTGACAAACTCGCTTCGTGCCGCGACCGCGTTGACGGCGGCAGGAATGTAGTGATCGTAACAGCCGGCGCCCATAAAGCAGGGCGTCTGCATAGCGTTCTTATTGCGGTTGGCCAAGTCGGAAAGGTCACGGCGAACTTCCCACCAGACTGGCCGGATGCGATGTTGATGGGTCTGTTTAGTCGGAGCGGCGCGGGAATTTGTTCCAGCAGCTCCTCAAAAGACGATACCCCGATGTCACGCAGCATCGCACTGCGATCATCGGGGGTATTCGGAATGTAACGCATGTATGAGTAAGCGGGGTTGTCCTGAAGCGATTAGGCCGAGGTTAAATCACGATATGCTTCGGGCGTCAACAGTGAGGACCTGTCGCCGTCGAAATTCGCCGGCTTGATCTTGACGATCCAACCATTGCCATACGGTTCGCGATTGATGACTTCGGGGTTGCCATCGAGGTCATTGTTGACTGCAATAACTTCGCCGGCAATCGGTGAATAAAGATCGGCAACGGCCTTCACGGCCTCGATCGTTCCAAACGTGTCACCCTGCCCTACTTTCGTACCGACGGAAGGAAGTTGAACGAAGACTACATCGCCAAGTTCGCCTTGCGCGAATTCCGTGATGCCGACGATCGCGATGTCATCGGATAATTTGACCCATTCATGTTCTTTGGTATAGAGGCAATCAGCCGGAATGTTCATAGAAGAGAATCCTCTGGATGCATTAAGTTGTTAAGCCACCGCGCCGGCTTTCGCCTGCTGTTCCATATGTTGTTCAACCCACTTCGTGTGGACATTGCCGGTTTGGAAGGCTTCGGTATCGAGCATTTGCAGGTGAAAGGGTATCGTAGTGTGAACGCCCTCAACGATAAACTCAGAGAGCGCGCGCCGACAGCGTGCCAGCGCTTCCTCGCGATTGGCGCCATAAACGATCAGCTTAGCGATCAGCGAATCGTAGAAGGGCGGTATCGCGTAACCGTGATAGACGTGTGTATCGACGCGCACACCGGGCCCGCCCGGGAGATTCCACGTGGTGACCGTCCCCGGCGAGGGGAGAAAGCCGCGCGAAGCGTCTTCCGCATTGACGCGGCATTCGATAGCGTGACCACGAAAGAGAATATCTTTCTGCTTAGGCAGCTCATGTCCGAGGGCAACTTCGAGCTGCATCTTGACAAGATCCGATCCGGTGACCATTTCGGTAACCGGGTGCTCGACTTGGATGCGCGTGTTCATTTCCATGAAATAGAAATGGCCGGACTTGTCGAGTAGGAATTCCATGGTACCGGCGCCGGAGTAACTGATCGATGCGGCGGCTTGCGTAGCCGTGCGGCCCATCTCCTCCCGCAGTTTCGCGTTGACGGCAGGTGACGGAGACTCTTCGATCAGTTTCTGATGACGGCGCTGCATTGAGCAGTCGCGTTCACCGAAATGAACGCATCCTCCCTTGCCGTCACCCATCAACTGAATCTCAATATGCCGCGGTTCGATAATCGCCTTTTCGAGATAAAGATCGCCATTGGAAAAGGCGGCCTCTGCCTCGGCGCTCGCCATTTCAAATGCGGTCTCGACATTTGCGATATCCTGAACGAGTCGCATGCCTCGACCGCCACCACCAGCGACGGCTTTGATCATCACGGGCAAGCCAAACTCCTCCGCGAGCTTACGCGCTTCTGCGGCATTGGCGACGGGTCCATCACTACCGGGAATGACCGGACAACCGGCCTTGATCATCGTGCGCTTGGCCTCGGACTTGTTTCCCATGAGATCAATGTCCTTGGGATTTGGCCCGATCCAAACGAGTTCATGGGCGAGGCAGATTTGTGCGAAATCGGCGTTCTCAGCCAGGAAACCGTAACCAGGGTGCACGGCGTCAGCTCCGGTGATCTCGGCGGCGGCGATGATAGCCTTTGGTGACAAATAGCTTTGTGATCCGGGCGGCGGTCCGATGCATACCGATTCATCGGCGAAACGCACGTGCAGCGAATCGCGGTCTGCGGTCGAGAACACTGCTACGGATTTGAGTCCGATATCTCTGCACGCGCGGATAACACGAAGTGCGATTTCACCGCGATTGGCAACGAGAACTTTTGTGAACATTAGTCCATTGGAACATCACCTGTCCGAATTCAACAGGCAGGGCGTTCTCAGCAACGATATCCACGATGCGGCCCTTAATCTCTGCTTCGATTTCATTCATCAGTTTCATCGCTTCAATGATGCAGAGCACGCGACCGGGTTCGATCACATCACCGACGCGCACATAGGATTCCGCGTCGGGCGACGGAGCCCGGTAGAAAGTACCGACCATCGGCGCCTTAATTTCGACCGTGTTGGTGGGCGGTGTCGGTCTGCTCTCGGGAACTGTAGCCGGAGCTGCCTGCTGCATTTGCGGCACGGCAGGCATCTGCGGCGCATACCCGAGTTGCGGCATCGCCTGCAGCTGCGGGGCAGACATAACTGTAACCTGGCCATGACCGTTCTTGGAGATGCGAATTTTGAGATCGTTCTCGACGAGTTCAAACTCGTTGATCGGACTTCGCGCTCGATCATTCGAACGAGCTTCTGTATTTCGTTGAGGTCCAATCTTGTCTTTCTTTCGGCGGCCGAGTTGCCATAGTGGCTCTTAGTTGGGCCTGTGGACAAACTTTACTCGTGTGACACCGGCTGTTTCACTTCCTATCGGAATCAACCCTCTCGGAAGGGAATCCCTCCGGCGATAAGTGCGTCGCGGACGGTTTCCGCTCTTGACTGTGTGAGCAGATAGCGCTGCGCAGGTGAACTGCCGGTGTCATCAGACTGCGCACGGATTTCAATGCGACCTTCTTTGTATAACTTGCTCAACTCCGGCGCAAATGCACGAAAATAATTCAGACTGCGGCCACTGAGTACCGCTGTACCGGGCAGAAACTCGATTTGTCCAGTAGGATGATCAGAAACGCCGCTTGATGAAGTTGCGGGTGATCCGAACTTGTCAAAGAATAGATCGATAACTTCAAAAGCGTCCAAGACGGCGGCTTCCACGACATCGGCCGGTTCGCGCAGTTTGTCACGCTTGCGTTTGGGCAACTCAAGCAAAGGTGGCCCAATATACGGTACACGTGGTTTCGCCTTCGCCGATACAACATTGGAACTTCCTGCTTGCTCAATATATGGCGAAACATGATTTGGTTCCGCTGACGATTGGCCCGGCGAGGACGGAGCCTTTTCATTCACCGAACAACTGTGGCTCGAGTCTGACCGATTTGTCTGCGCAGCAACCGGCGTCTCGCTCGACGGAGTTCGCGGCGCGGGCTCAATCCGCGCGGCCCGTTCCCTGGGAACCTCGGCGGCATGCTGTTGAGCCCGCAGCAGCAGCAGCCCGGAGGAACAGAGCAGCAGAAGTGCATAGACCAGTGTGGCACTGCTGCCTTTTGTTGAACGCTGCCGACCCCTTACCCACCAGACACCGAAGAAAACTGCTGCAAGCAGTGCGGCGACAATGGCAAGTAACAGTCGGAGCTGTTCCACTTATCTATCCGGCGCGTTTCACCCGATCGAGATACTGACCTGTACGAGTATCAACCCGCACGATGTCTCCTGTCTCACAAAAGAGCGGCACGTTGACCTCGGCGCCGGTCTCGAGCATTGCGGGCTTCCCTGTGCTGGATACTGTATCGCCCTTAAATCCTGGGGCGGTTTCCTTGATTTCAAGTTCGAGAAAGTTCGGCAGTTCCAGCGTGAGAGCTTCGGTGTCGAGAAAGCTCACGCGGCAGACCGTACCGTCCTTCAGCCACTGCGACTTGTCACCTATCCAACTGGAATTGAATTGAAATTGCTCGTAGGATTCCTGGTCCATGAAATGATAGAATTCGCCATCGCCGTAAAGGTACTGCAAGTCGCGGCCTTCAACACGCACAGTGTCAATTGAGGCGCCGGAGTTTAACGTGCGCTCAATCACGCGCCCGGTACGGGCATTTCGCAGAGTGATACGCACGAAAGCGCCGCCTTTGCCCGGTTTCACGTGCTGGAAGTCGGCGACTTCAAAGATCTGTCCTTCCATCTGCAGGGTCAAGCCCTTGCGAATATCCGCTGTTGATGCCATGTTGTCCGATTATTTGCTGTTAATGATGAATCAGAGTTTGCGTTTACCCGCGAGTAGCTGGTCGAATTCCAGTTCCGAAAGAACTGGAACGCCGAGTGACAGCGCCTTTTCAAGTTTGGAACCGGCTTTCTCGCCAGCGACGACAAAACTGGTTTTTCTCGACACCGACCCAACCGATTTTCCGCCCTGCAGCAAGATCACTCGCTCAATTTCCTCGCGTGAGTACCTTTCTAACGTTCCCGTTACGACGATAGACAACCCTTGCAACTTGTCGCCGCGCTCTACGGGCGTATCGTCATGCAACTTGACTCCGGCGCGCAAGAGTTTGTTGTGTAAACTGCGCCAGACGTCCGAGGCAAAATACTCGTGGATCGCCTGCGCTACACGCGGACCGACATCCGGAAGCGAAGCCAGCTCATCCGGCTTAGCCTTCGCAAGTAGATCGAGGTCACCGTAATGCGTTGCGAGTGTGCGCGCTGTAGATTCACCGACAAAGCGCACGCCAAGCGCAAAGATCAAGCGGTCCAGCGCCGCGGATTTTGAAACATTAAGGGCGTCGAGCAGATTCTCGGCAGACTTCTGGGCGAACCCGGGCAGCGCAAGCAGTTGAGCGAGTTTGAGAGAGTAGAGGTCGCCCGCATCAGTGATCAACTGTTGGTCGACCAGAGCGTTGATCGTCTCGGAGCCGAACCCGCCGATGTCAAGCGCGCCGCGAGAGACAAAGTGCTCAATCTGCCGTTTAATGACCTCGGGATCGCGTGGATTGGTGCAACGAAGCGCGACTTCACCCGTCGCTCGCTCAAGTGGAGAACCGCATACCGGGCATGTTGCTGGTTCCACAATCGGTTTCGCGCCGCGTCTACGGTGTTCGGCAACTACTCCCGTGATTTTCGGAATAACGTCGCCGCCGCGCTCGAGCACGACTGTATCGCCCTCGCGCAGATCGAGTCGGCGAATTTCATCAAAATTGTGCAGGGTGGCGCGCTTTACTGTTACACCACCAAGCGGAACTGGTTCGAGTTCAGCCACCGGGGTGAGCACACCGGTTCGGCCAACCTGAAACGAGACATCCAGCAGTCGCGCCTGTGCTTGTCGTGCAGAGAATTTGCAAGCCAATGCCCAACGCGGCGCCCGCGCCGTCAAGCCTAACAGACGCTGGTGCGAAAGCGCATTCACTTTCACGACCGCGCCATCGATTTCAAAGGGAAGAGTGTCGCGTTTGCCCTCCCACTCTTTCCAATACGCAATGACATCATCGACCGTCGAAACCACCCTCGACTGATCACTGATGGGAAGTCCAAACTCCGACAGCCTGATCAACCCGTACGAATGAGTCTGAACGGATTTGTCGTCAGCATCATAGGCGTAACAAACTACCCGCAACGGCCGCCGAGCGACCAGCGACGGATCCAGGAGCTTCAGCGATCCGGCAACAGTATTGCGCGGGTTAGCGAGCGGCTTCCTGCCTTCGGCGACTTGTTCCTCATTGAAGGCGAGAAAATCGCCGGTGCGCATGTAGACCTCGCCGCGCACATAAACAGTGCCAGGTATTTTCGGGCCTTCAAGGCGCAACGGCAGGCCTCGAATCGTGCGGATATTGGCAGTGATGTCGTCCCCCTGCTGACCATCTCCGCGTGTTGCCGCCCGCGTCAAAACCCCGTTTTCATACGTCAGGAGGAGAGATACACCGTCAAATTTGAGCTCGCAGGAATATTCGGGTGCCTCTCCATCCAGTCCAGTGACTACCCGGCGATGGAATTCGCGCAGGTCCTCCTCGTTGTAGGAGTTTTGCAACGACAGCATTGGAAACGGATGCTGCACAGCCGCAAATCCCGCGCTCAAGGTGTCACCCAACCTCTGAGTCGGGCTGTCCGGAGTGATCAGGTCAGGGTACTCTGCCTCGAGCGCCTGGAGTCGCCTGTAAAGGCGGTCGTACTCCAGATCTGAAATCTCGGGCGCCCCCAGTCCGTAGTATAGGCGGTCATGCCGGGCGATTTCGCGGCGAAGAGCCTCGGTTTCCTGCTTGGGACCTGTCACGGGAGGAAAGTGGACAAAAAGGAGCACCGCGGAGCTTCAGGGCGAGCAGTGGAAACTACTAAAAATTCTGAAAAATGGCAACTATCGGCAGTATGCCCAAAGCCTGAATCTGCCCAGCTTTTGGTGCCAGTCCCGCGCCTTCGATTGCTACTAACCATATATATTCATATATTTTATGCTAAACATGGAATTCATGACCGCAAATATCGCTTCGACCACCGCTGCCTTGTTAGTTGCAATGCCGTCCTTGGTTTGGCTTCTGGGTCTGTTGCACTGGCGGGCTGCGGCCAAACGTGGGGAAGTAGTGAACAGCGGGGCGCGGGGCGGCATCGGCGTCACGGTAGTGGGCCGAAATGAGGAGCAAACTGTGTCAGATTGTCTCCTTTCAATCCTCGCTGCTGATCCATTGGCTGACACGGTGCTCTTCACGGATGATCATTCGGAGGACCGGACACGAGACATCGCAGCGAGAATTGCCGCAGCCGACTCGCGGCTGCTGATCCGATCAAACCCTGCTCCGCACCATCAAGCGAGCCCCAAGAAAGGGGCACTGGCAAACGCTTTTAATGAGTTATCGACGGATTGGATTGCCGTTACAGACGCTGATTGCCAAGTACCGACAGCATGGTTAGGCTCGCTTCGGGCAGCCGCATCGCCGCACACCGGTGCCGTAATTGGCGCGTCGTGGCCGCACTATCGTGCCGGTTTCACGCATCGAGCCTATCGCTGGGAGCGCCTGATTGCTAATGTCTCGATGGCGTCAGCATGCGGGTGGGGGCATGTGTCGTCGGCATGCGGACACAGCATCCTCTATGCACGGCGCGCGTTGCTAACCGTGAATGCGCCAGTGCGCCGCGACTTGCCCTCAGGTGACGACGATCTCACTGTACAGGCAATGGCCCGAGCAGGCTTTGATGTGTCCTTTTGCGCCGATCCAGCAAGCGTCGTTCGCGAAGCGGGCGCACGAGGATCACGCACTGGACAAGCAAGCCGCCATCAATCAGTCGTGCGCTACTACCCCACGCGTTGGCGCCTGCTTTACTCGTGGTCAGCATTCTCAGGCCTTGCCGCACCAGTGGGAATCGCTCTGGCTTCGAGTGGTCATCTCCCGGCCATAATTGGAGTCGGAAGCGTCGCAAAGCTTGCGACAGACTGGCTAACCGGCTTCATATTCGCGCGGCAGATGAAGCTGGACATCACTGCTTTCGATATCTTCTGCGGAGCGCTCATGCTCCCGTTTTGGATCATCTGGCGTACATTCGCCTTTCTGCTTCCCTCGCACTATTCTTGGCGGGGCCGAAAATTCCAGTCAATGGCTCCGACGTTAGCGGCGCACAAAAGGTGAGTGTATCCCCGGACCACTTGGAGGGAACTCCCCTCCCCCGCTCTGCCGGTGCCAAGCGCCTTGGCGGACTGGCACTCAAGGTGCTACTCACGGCGGTGTTGCTGGGAACCGTGTTCTGGCAGGTTCGCTGGAGCGAAATCACCGGCAATGTCTCCCGCATGGACACGGCAGGGTTGCTTGCCGCTGTGTTGCTCTGGATTCCGAATTTATACTTGCAGTACTATCGCTGGAAGCTGACGGCAAGGCGAGCGGGAACAGAAGTCCTTAATGAAGACATTCGTGCCAGCTTCTGGTTAGGCCACACTTTGGGCTTTGCGACTCCCGGCCGAATCGGAGCGTTTGGACGTGCATTGTTTCTTAGCAACGTCCCCCTCGGCCGAGCGGCCGCCCTTACCGTACTTGAACGTACGTACGCAGCATTGACGGTCAACGGGCTTGGACTGGTGTCCCTGGGCATCCTGCCCTATTTGGGTTGGCACGTCACCTGGGCGACATGGAGCCAGACGGTGTCGCTACTCTTGATTATCGCCGGTTCGTGCATCTTTCTTACGGGGCTGATACCCGGGCCTTTAGCGCGTCTTCTACAGAAAGTCGTCGGCAATCGGAAATGGTCGCACAAGGTTGTAAGTTCGCTCGAGACGATCGCGGAAATCCCGCCGCGCGTGGCTGCAACGTACCTCACGTTGGCGGTCCTGTCCCTTCTGGTTTCTCTTGGACAGTTTGTCTTGATCTTGCATGCCTTGGGAGCTAAGGTGGCTGTGGTAGCGGGAATGATGGCTGTCCTTCTGAATTTCGTATTGAAAGGCAACATCCCGTTAACGCTCGGGAATTTGGGCGTTGGCGAATGGACGGCGCTGCTGTGTCTGCGGGGACTGGGTGTGGAAGATGCTCAGGCGATTACTGCGTCGTTGACGGTCTTTGCGTTGAATGTCGCGCTGCCGGCGGTTATTGGTTTGCGTTATTTGCGCCGCGTCTTTGCGCTGCCGAAGAATTGGAGCACGCGCCCTGCTTGATTTCATCGCCATTATTGTATGGGTTACCGCCGGCATGACAGCGATTTACTCAGTCATGATGGTGTTGTTCGCGCTGGGACTTCGGCGGCTTCGTCAGAACCAGTTCACCACGCCGCGCGGCTGGCCAAGCGTCAGCGTGATTATTCCGGCGCGCAATGAGGCGGAGGTTCTGCCTTGGACTCTGGCTTCATTGATGCGGCAGGACTACGCAGGCGACTGGGAGGTCATCGTCGTCGACGACCGCAGTACGGACACGACACCGCAGGTATTGATGGGCCTGGAAAGTACCTATGCAAATCTGCGCGTGATCCGAATAACGGAGGAACCGCAGGGATCGCCGAAGAAGTGCGCATTGGCCGCCGGCATTGCACTCTCAGAATCTGAAGTCATTTTCACGACCGATGCGGACTGCCAATACAACGAACGATGGCTGACTGAAATGGTCAGTCATCTCACGGATGAGGTTGGCGTAGTAGCCGGTCTAACGATCTTTGACTTGCCCGATTCTGCGCGCAGTCCGCGCTGGCAAAAGATTCAGTGGTTGGACTTCTTCGTACAGAATTTCTTGGCTGCGGGCTCGTTGGGCTGGGGACACGCGGCGAGCTGCAACGGGAGCAACTTGTGCTATCGGCGGAAGGTGTACGATGAAGTAGCGGGATTCGGCGATTCGGCCGCAATAGTCTCAGGCGACGATGTGCTTTTTGCGCAGCGCGTTGCGTCCGAGACGCGGTGGAAGATGGTGTTCGCGACGACCCCGGGATCTTTGGTTCGCTCGCTTCCCGTAATGACAATGCAAGGCTTGCTCCACCAACGCCTGCGTTGGGCATCGAAAGGCCTTACCTATCGAGGCAGCATGCTCGGGTTTCTATTCGCGATTTACTTTTATTATGTGCTACTCATGGCGCTACCACTGATGTCGCTGGCATTACCCGAACTCTGGCGGGCTACGGCCGCGATCTGGGGGCTGAAGCTTATCGTCGATATCTGGCTCGTTTACACTGGCTGCAAGGTATTCAGACAGGAGCGGTTACTGCCGTTTTTTGTTGAATATGAGATCACGCAGACGCTGGCGACGCCATTCTTCGGCTTTGCGGGTTTGCTTCTCCCCTACTCTTGGAAAGGCGACTGGTATCGCACGGCAACGCTGCCCAACATGTTGCGCAATAGGTCCCAGGCGGAGGCGGTCAAGCAGTCGCTGCGGCAGGAATCTACCGTCGAAAACGAGTGATCACACTTTCACAACTCACCCCCCACCTCGCGCGCGGCTGGCAGACTCGGACGAATAGCGCGGGCTCGGTTGCGCTTACGTTTGACGACGGCCCCGATCCGGAAACAACGCCGCTCCTCTTGAAAATGCTCGATGACGCGGGCCTCAAGGCCACGATGTTTGTCGTCGGACAGAAGTGCCGCAAACAAGGAAGTCTGCTGCGCGAAGTATACGCTGCTGGTCATTCAATCGCTTGTCATGGCTACGTGCATACGCGTCATGGATTTCGCGGCAAGGCGTTTCTGGAAAGGAGTATCCGGCAGTCGAGCTTCTTGCTGGATGAGTTCGGCGTAAAGATTTAGCCAGCGTTTCGACCTCCGTACGGATTCGTTGATTTTGGCATGCCGAGTCGAACTCGCCAATTCGGCTTCACTCCGGTATTGTGGTCAGCGCGCATCAAGGACTGGAAACCGCAGTCGGAGGCCGAGTTGCTGCGCGCCTGTGAACGCACTCTCCACGAACGCATGATACTGTTGCTGCACGACAGCCACGTCCCCGACATTGCGCCTGAGGACCGGCTCTGGAATACCTTTCGGGAGTTATCAGGCAGAAGAACTGGACGATGGCACGGCTTCCAGAGCATGCGCTCGCAGGGAGCGCCTCCATATGATAACAACGCTTGCGGGAGCAGCCGGGGCGATACATCTCGCGGCTGGTGCTGCAATTGCGGGAGCACTGGCTCGTCGGCCCGCTCCAACGCGGCACGAACCGTTCATATCAATTGTCGTACCCGCGAGGAACGAGGCGCAGAACTTGCCGCGCCTCTTTAGCTCGCTGCGCAAGCTGCGCTATCCGAGTGACAAGATTGAGTTGATTGTCGTCAATGATGATTCGACAGACAATACTGCTGAGATCGCGAACAATCTTGGTCGCTCGTTGCCGTTTGACCTGCGGGTGATTCACGCCGATCACGGCGCAAGCGAGACGTTGCCGCGCACGAAAACGCTCCCGCTCGCCCAAGGCATAGAAGCTGCGCGCGGTGAAGTGGTGTTAATGACAGACGGCGACTGCGCGGTACCACGAGACTGGGCGCGTGACATGGTTGCTCATTTCAGCGACGATGTCGGGTTGGTCTGCGGCATAACGCTCCCCGACTACGATGCGTCGCCGGATTTCATGACGAAGCTCGAAGCGGTCGATTGGGCGCTGTTGCTCGGTGTGTGTGCGGGCATGAGCAGGCTTCATACTCCGCTTGCACTCGTCGGGAACAACTACGCGGTGAGGCGAACGGCCTACTTTGACGTCGGAACGTTCAGAAGCATCGCGCACAACCGCATTGACGACATTGCATTGTTCAAGGCAATCGCGGATTCCAAGCGGTGGCATGTGGCGTTTGCGGTGACGCCGGGAGCGTCGGTTACGACCCTTCCTGTTTCGCGGGCTGGTGCGATAGTGCATCAACGCTATCGGTGGATGGAAGGGTTTGGTGCGGTGAGTGCGCGCGGCAAGCTGCTATTCGGGTTTGGCGTGGCAACACATCTTCTGTGGCCGCTGGCGCTTCTTCTTAGCTGGCCCCTCGGTCTCCTGATTGTACTTTCGATATTGGTTGGCGACTGGGTGGTCATAGCGACAACTCTGGCTCGGCTCGGACGACGTAGACTTGGGCTGGCGGCGCTGTGCTATCCGGTCTTCGCATGCTTTTACGGCTGGGGTCTGATTGCTTCGCTCCTAAGGCGCCCGGAAGTAACGTGGAAAGAGCGGAAATTCGCTTGAGCGATGACTGTCGCACATGAAAAACGGCCTCCAATTCGGAGGCCGTTCGTATTCAGAGAAGGAAGCCCGACTCAATTAATCCGGTATGAAACGCCGAGTCCAAATTCTCGTCTGACAAAGTTCTTTACGAGCGCTACAGGATCATGATCCGATTCGACATTTCGCTGCTCGTAGGTGAAGTAGGCGTTGATCTCGAATGCAGCGACCGCATTCCAAGACAATGCCGGCGTGACTTCCCACCGCTTATCCATCCTTCCGCGATGGAACGGGTCTGCTTCAAGCGAACGATCAGTTGTGTAAACCCGGCGGCGGATGCGCGCATCGAGTGATGCGCTTAGCATTTTGAGCGGAAGAAACTTGACCGGAGACTTTACCGACAGCCGCATATCATCCTCGCTGAAATCGCCGTCGCCGTATTCCGTATCCTCAAGCGCGCCAGTTGGACCACTAAACGGACCGTCTGCTTGCGTCTTTCCGACGTTGTCCGAAATTCGGCGCAGATAACGCACAGTCACACGCGGATCCCAACGAGTTGTGTACTCAAGTTCGCCGCCGAGCTCTTGGTATTCGGAGTCGTATTCCGTGAATCGAGCATTGTAATAGTAGCTCCCGTATCCCGCGATCACCGACAGCCACAACGGTTCGGCAATTCGATACGAAAAGTCCCCGGTGTATTCCCAGTTTGCGAATCGGGCCTCGTCGTAGGCCCCGAGATCACGGTCACGGTATACGCGCAGGTAAAATGACGGGATAGCAAAAACACCTGCACGCGCGGACCATTTGTAACCGCGCACGCGCGGTCGAAGGTTGACGCTCAGGCCGTGTGTCTGGTAATTCGTGTAGTCATTTTGCACTCGACCAACAGCCTTGAATCGATACTGAAGCCCAACCATCGTGGTTGCCGGAGCGCGCCAAACTATGGATGGGGAAAGTGCAAGTTCGGTTTCGGCGTCATCCGTCGTCTTGACGGGCGTGCGAAAGGTCGGATCAAATCGATGGAAGGCGTTGATGTCGGATTCTGAGCCTTAGAACGTTGTCATTGTAAATACCGGTAAGGCCGACCTTGAGCGCCCAGTCGAACGCAGGCAGGGTTTGCGATCGCGCGCAGGCGCCTGCGTGGCGCTTATCAGAAGCAAAACCGCTACAATGACTATCGTCCTATTCACCCTTCTTGTCTCCAACAAGCTCGTCGGTTGGCAAGAGGAAACGCAATAAGGCAGTACGACGATCGTCGGGAATACGGAATTCGTACACATGTTCGCCTGTAGGAACCTCAACGAAGAACGTCTCAGCGCGACTTGGAACGAGCTTCGCAGGAGTCCGATACTGGATAACGTCGCTTGTTCCGGCCGACAAACTGTAGCTCTTCTTCACGTTGCCGTCTTCCAGTACCTGCACGCGCCAACGCTGGCTGCCTTGCATATCGGGACCGAATTCAATGCGGCTGAGTACTTTCAGCGTCGCCGGACCCACAAGTTTGAGCGCGGCGCGGTCGGCCTCGCCGACGCGGTAGTACGTGTACGCCGTTTCATTCGTAACAAGATCAACCGCTGTCGTATATTCAAACGGCGTCATCGCGACAACCGCAGTGCCACCGGTGAACTCGTTCGTCTTCTGCGACAGCCGAACAAAAACTTTGTCAGACGATCCCTCCGGAAGCTTGACAATGATCGAGTGCTTGCCTGAGGGGATGTCGATAACTTTCGCCCGCAGGACTCCAATTAGCCCGGCGGAGTTATCCGCCAAATCGGCTTTTTCAGACAGCTTGCTCGTGTGATGAATCGAACGGGGCTTTTTGCCCGCTTCCATAATCACGTCCATCGCGTAGTCAGGAGTGTCAGCCGCATTCTTGATCTCGAGACGCGACATGATCTTTAACTGTGACGGTCCTTCGATCTCAACCGTAATCTGGTTGTCCTTTTCAAGCACAAAGTAAGTCCGAGACTTCCCGGCGATCACGAGTTTCGAGCTCTGGTCGAACGTCGTAGGCTTCAGGTAGAGGAAACCATCATCCGCCAACGCGCAGTTGCCGATGGCCAGGATATGAATAAGGAACACGAGAGAATATTTGCGCATGTCAGATTCTCAGTTGATGATCATTAGAGCAAGGTCTCCGGATCCACTCCGGCATCCGCGAGGCGGAAGTACTTGGCGTCGATCCTCACGAGGGCAAAGAGCGTGCCGAGGGCTGCTAAGAGCGCGACAGCGGCAACTCGAACGTCGTAGCGCGTCGTTGTGAAAACGTCGCCTATTCCCGGTTCAGCGAGCGGAATTTTCGGAGCGCCAAGTCCGTGTCCGCGGGCAATCCTCGTTGGATCGAAGAAATGAATAACCGGCACACCCTCGGCGGCCGCCAGATGCAGGGCGCCGCGAGCAGGCCAATTCACGCTCGGAAGTCGGCGATGCAATCCTTCGGCGAGCAAACGACCGTTCTCTGAATGTCCGGTACTGGCAACACCCTCTCCGACGTTGATGTACGCAGCATACTTCTGACGCTTAAGGGCGTTTTTGAATGCTGTCCACCACACGCGGCCAGACTGATCAGCGGAAGCTCCGCTCAGAAGCGCCATGCTGTTGCGTTCAACTGCTGACTTCAACTCAATGCGCCCCGCGCTTGATAAACCGGTCGCATTGTCGTCCATTCCGCCGAGCGACGCCGCAACCGGTACCGCCGTGATCAAGCCGGTTTTAGCGAGTTCCGATTGCATATCGACCCAAGTGAACCGCGGATTGTTTGCGCCCCACCACGTTGAGCTGACGGCACAGATCGTGTTCGCTTTGATTCCGAGCGTCTGACATGCGGCAAGGACAGCCAGATTTGCGCCGGGGTTCGAGCCCGTGAGGGCGACGGCAACTTCGTCGCCGCTTGTCAATCCCAGTGCCAGCAAGCACTTCAACCGCAGCTGCCGCCAAATTTGGATTCAGACCATTCAGCTTTGATTCGAAACTACCGATATCCACGGTAATGGTCGAGAACTGTTGCCCAATCAGTGCGTCAAGTCGCGGGTCGCCATAGGATTCAAGCGTTTCGTCTCCCGCGGAGATCGCGGCCGCGAGATGCTTCATCGCCTGATCCATTAGCTTTGCGGCGGCGAGTTTCTCCTGATAGTACGGTCGCCGTGCGTCGACTCTCGAGTACTCTGCCCACAGGTACAGACCGTAGCAAATAACGGCCATGGCGATCAAAGTCCATAGAGAGCGGAGACTTGGTCTAAATGCCATGATAGATCTCCCCGCCCGATACGACCATGACGAGCAACTTGACCAGCGGTGCTGCAATCATCATTGTCGCCAGCGTCTTGACAACGCCCTGTCGTTCAAACCAGTTGGCAATCAGACCCGGAATAATAAACCCGATGGCCTCGAGGCGGATATCGGCAGCCCAAACCTGATCCAAGATCAAGTTGCGGCTGATGTAACCCAAAATGAACCCGAACATAATCGCGAGCACCATGCGGCGCCGACCATAAACGAACATGAATCTCGACACGATTCGGATGCATAAGTACGCAACGAACGCGACAGCAAATGTGCCTGCAAGCCGCGCCGGATCGTTGAGATGCATCGCCAGATAGCCCGGAACGACGATACCTCCGGCCGCCGCGCCCACAATTTCGTGGAACAGCAGGCTGACAAGCACGCCAAGTCCGATCGTCAATTCTATCATCTTAGTATTAGCTTCAAGTGCGTAGAAACCGGTCTTACTGGCTGCTGACTCCGCGGCGGACTCGGCGACGCTGGGCAAAATAGGTGGCGACATCCAACCCTCCTTTGCCGACATTGCCCATCGCGAAAACGGTTCCAATATTCCCGACCCGGCGGAATATCTCGTCGTACGTAGCGCCGGGCGCGGCCATCCCGATCCGCACTGCTTTGCTCTGATCAATACCGTATTCTGGCAGACTATTGTAGACGCGATCAAGATTCTCGCCGTTCAAAAGAAAGTAGTCAAATTCCGTGCGCAAGTTATCGCGGACCATTTCCAGTAACTGGATTGTGCGATCATACCGGTCAGCGCGCGTATTCAGCATGTAGAAAACTGTACCCAATTCAGTGGATAAAGTCTTGACCTTGTGCCAAATCGCCAGAGTAGACATTGGGTCATTCGCCGCCAGCGCGTTAATGAACTGTACTACCCGACCGTCTTCTTCCGCCTCCAGAACCTTAAGCGCTCCGGGATCGGGAAACGCGCGGTACATGCCGTCCAGAGCGACTTCGCGGGGCACATGGTAATGCTCGCACACGGCCAGTGCAAGTGCGACATTATCTGCGTGTTCGATGTAACCGAATTGACCGAGCTCCAGATACGACACGCTATCGGCGTTGACCCGCCACAGACGGCAATTGGTCTTCAGGGCCTCTTCACGCATCATCCAGAACATATCCTGCTCAGCGGTGAAGGCGACGCCATTTATGGGCAGCGTGTTGCATAAGGAGCGGGCGACGTTCTCGAGCGTCGGTCCCATCTCCAAGATGTGATCGAGGCGGGTGTTTGTGATCACGCCAACCGTAGCATGGACGAAGCGGTGCTCGCAAATCCACTGGTATTCGGGATTCACAGCCATACACTCGATGACGATGGCCTCAGGCTTGTGTCTGAAAAACTTCCGAAAGACCTTAACTTGCTCGATGATATTTGCGCCGGCACGTCGCTTGATCGGTATTTCGTAGCCGGACTCGTCAATAATTCGCGGGAGCGTTCCAGTGGTCTTCGCCATCGTGCGAATTCCGCCCGCACGCAAACCCGCAGCAATCAGTCGGGTCACCGACGACTTGCCGCGCGTGCCGTTAACATGGATGCGAATAGGGATGCTCAGGGCACGCCGTTGGTGCTGAAGGAACTCCAGACCGGCGTAAAGCAGGAGGGCGAGGAAAGCGGCTGTCAGGTAGACCATCGTAGCGGTGCGGGGAGCGGTTCCAGGTCTATAAGTAGTATGTGGTACAAAGACGTAATATAAGCACGTGTTCCGGTGATGTCAACCCTTCGGTTTGGTGCCCAATGTGTCTGATTCTGATGTATCCGGGGCGACCTCGTCAGGCGCACAGTACCAGGCGACTGAGGAGTCCTGCGTCAAGTGCGAGACCATCGTGTCACTATCCTGTAGGACTAACGCTCGGAAACCGACTGGTACTGCGAAACGTAGCCCAGCCAAGTGCGTAAAATCAATCGTATCATGTGGATAAACTGGGAATTCCCCCCATTCGTCGAGTCCCGCCATCACTCGAGTTTTGCCAGTGTCCAGGGCAATAAACCGAGTCTCCTGCCTGTAGGAACTAACCCGGTAACGGAGGGAGTCGGGAATCGGTTGCTCTGCCCGGATGTACGGGAATGCTCGAAAAGAGCTGGTATCCAGTGCAAAGGTCTTTGGGACATTTGTCGCCTCTTGAGCCTCTCTGAGCCAATGTGCGCCAACAACGACTGACATGCCAAGGAGGGTCAAGCTAAGTGTCCAATGGAGCAAGCGGTTAGAGGCAATCTGCGCAAACCATGCCGTGCGGATTTGTGCACGGGTCATTCCGACCGTCATGGTCTCACGCTTAGGCCGCTCAATGGACAAGTTTCCGGCAACAGGACCAACGGCGTGCCCACTCAATTCTTCGAGCGACTTCAGGACCTTGTCCCCATTCATGCCGGAAGCCTTCGCGTACGCGGCAATCACACCTCTACGAATCGGCGCTGGAATGACCTCGAGTTGCCCGCATTCAAGCGCCTTCAGGTAGTCAAGCGGAATCCGCGTAGTGCGGCAAATTGACTCAAGCGAGAGGCCACGAAATTCGCGGGCCTTACGGAGGTCCTCAAAGAAATTTGCAGTGGGAGAAGTGTCTTCCAAGGCTTCTTTTGATCGCTTCTACTGGCAATCCAATTACATTATCCCGATCACCCCGTAATTCCGCAACGAACTTGCCGGCTTCCCCCTGTATCGCATAGCCTCCGGCCTTGCCCACCCATTCTCCTGAGTTCAAGTAATGCCGCATTTCGGAACGAGTCAGTTCGCAAAACCGCACTTCACTTGTTGTCGCCTCCACCGCCTGCGTAGCGGTCTCGCCGCCGGAATAGTATAAACAGTGGCCGGTAATGACATGATGCCAGCGGCCGGCGAGTCTGCTTAACATCCGCAATGCCGCGTCAGGCCCCGCAGGTTTGGCAAATATCTCGTCCTCGAAAGCAATAATCGTATCAGCGGCAAGCAAGAGTCGGCCTGAATGCGTCGCGTGCTTTGACTTTTCGGCTTTGCGAGTGGCGTTCGCAATCGCAAGCTGTTGAGGAGTCTCAGCGATCCAGAGCTCGGCTGCGTGAGACGGGCAAACATCGAAGGGGATCCCCAGTTGGCCCAGTAATTCGCGCCGACGCGGTGACGCCGAAACGAGCGTGAGCCGGACGCTCACGCTACGAAACGACAACGGCAACGATATGCAACAGGCCAAGAATCGGTGCAATCCGGTTGAATCGAATCAGCGCGACGCGTGCGCCTTCAAGTTTGGGTTGGCGTATGCGGCCCCAGAAAAACGCAAGCGGCAACAACACCCCGAAGAGCATGATCCAGAAGTATCCTTTCCATACAACTCGCCGAGCCAGGGCCACAAACTCACGGTTCCAAAAAGGAAAAAGATCACGGCCGTAATCGCCAATCGATGGCGGTAATGCTGATCAACCGCCACTCGGTCAGAGTTGCCATGATTCTCCAGCACATCCTCTTCGATGTCCAGTGTCGCACGCAATACGGCGACGAACAGCGCCCCGATGGCGGCGGGAAACGCGCCAAGCTTCGGCTCGCCCAGAGCAGCCGCAACAAAAAGAAAGATCGAACCGACAAGCAACGGAACGAGGATGTGTTTCAGCGTCTTCCGCTCCCGCGCCGCCTGCCCGTGAAAATACAACAGCACGACAGGCATAACGATACAAATCACGCTTCCGGCGCCGATCTTGTTGTCGATTGCGATGCCCGCGATCGCAAGAACAGCGGCGGCAGTCGCGAATAGTAGCCAGCGCAGTCCTAATGGCGTTGCACCCGGGAACGAGGGGCTCAGTCGCCATCCGATAAACAACAGAATTGAAGACAGTGCCGCGGCCGAATACGCGGCGACATTGGTTTCCGCACCGGACTTCATCGCAAGCAGGAACGGCACAACTCCACAGAGTGCAACGGCGATGCTCAACAGCGAATTCGGGACAGGTCTGCGATCGTGGGATAAGAACGGGCTATTCAACATGGCCGAATGGGATTTCTATCTGTAGATTCATGCGGAGGATTTTGAGGCACTCTTCAAAGACCTCGTGCTGATCTTGACTGCCGATAGCAGTGGTATCAATAGTCAGCATGAGAAGTTTGCCCTTGTATTTGCTGGCCCAATCTTCATAGGCCTGATTCAAGTCTGCAAGGTATTCGGGATCAAGGCCGCGTTCAAATTCGCGGCCGCGCCGGGAAATTCGTTTCAGGAGTTCGTCGACACTGCATTTCAAATAGATGACGAGATCCGGTGGCTTCAAGTGACCAACCATCGTGTCAAACAACGCCAGATAGTTTTCCCAATCGCGGTCGGACAACTTGCCGCGGCGATGCAGGGTACGGGCGAAAGTCTGCGCATCCTCATAAATCGTTCGGTCCTGCACGCACGAAACAAGTTCACTCTCAACGGCAAGTTGGTTTTGAAAGCGCTTGCTCAGAAAGTATACTTGCAAGTGAAACGACCAGCGCGACATGTCGGCGTAGAAATCCGGCAAGTACGGGTTGTCAATTACCGGCTCGAGATGACAATTCCAACCAAGTTGTTGCGCCAGGCGTTTCGCGAGCGTGGTCTTCCCCGCGCCGATGTTTCCGGCGATAGCGACAAAATGACGTGCAGGTGCGGAATCGGTCATAGGAAGTTATTGTTTCAGTAGCCTAAGGCCGAGTACATCGTCTAACTCTCGCAGGTGGAGCCGGTCAGATGGCCAAATTGCCATTTCGACGGTCAATGCCACGACGCAATGATTAAGGTGCCCCGCCCAACAACGTCCGGTCGCATCTGACACAACAGCGTGAAGATGCCAGAACGATTCGTCAGCAGGACCAGTGAGGTTTCCGTGCAGCGAAGCCAGCTCGACGATACCCGGAACGGCAATGGGCTTGTATGTTTTTGAAGCGAGGTCGTAATAGGCAAGCTCTACCTCTGCAACTCCACCGATACCCGTGCACACAGCCGACCGCCATCGATTCTTCAATGCCAGATCGACTAACGCATCAGGTACGCGCGAACCAGTAGGCAGGCGATACAATTCCCAATTGTCACTCATAGGCCACAACTATCCACGTGCAGCGTCGGCGCAAAAACCGGAATCAATTGGTTCATTTCCAAGGTCCGGATAAAGTAAGCGGAGCTTCGTGGTGTTGAATGTGCCATCGCGGTGAAGGAAGCGCTGGTCTGGGTGTGTCGCAACCGATACGGAACGAATATGGTGCTCGGGGAATCCGTAAGCTCGAGCGAGGCGCAACCCCGTCTCGTATCGGCTTAGGCGCTCTGGCCCACCGGCATGTAGAATCCCAGTCACTCGCTCACGCACCAGCCTCACGATCAGCTCAGTCATAACCGACAAGTGAATCGGCGAACGTGTCTGATCGTTAAACAGCGTCACGTTTTCGCCATTCTGCAACGATTCAAGAAGCCCATCGGTGAAACTGCGGCCAAACCCCGACGTGCGGCCGACAATATTGTTGCTGCGCAAGATCAAAGAGGGCTTACACGTTTCCTGCACGATACGCTCCGCCATTGCCTTTGAGTGCCCGTAAGCATTCGTTGGCGCTGGTAAGTCGTGCTCCGCATGATCGCCGCTAAGTCCGTCGAAGACCTGATCAGTAGACAAATAGATGAAATGTGCGCCAATGCGCTCGGCGTATTCAGCAAGAATCCGCGTTGCCAGGACGTTATGTGCGAGTGCGGCTTCGGGTTCGCGCTCACATTCGATGACTCGCGACAGCGCCGCGCAGTGAATGATGCACTCGGAACGAAGCTGCGCGACAAGCAATCCTACTGCAGTCTCGTCACGCAAATCAACACGCTCAACCGGAAACGGGAAGGGACCTTGATGCGATCGATACGTTCCTATTGCGTGGTGTCCGGAAACGCAGAGTGCGCGGCAAACGCTCGCGCCAAGCAGTCCAGACGCTCCGGTTACCAGAATCCGCACATGACCTGCCTTCCCCTACCACCAAAGCGAGAAATGAACGCCGCCGCCGTCGCGATACTGTTCGGGCGAAACATTCCAGCCAAGCCTCGGTTCGACCCTGTCTGTTTGTGCGGCAAGGCGCCCGGCATGGAACGCACTGACGAGGTGATTGACACCAACCAATGCCACCGCGTAAATGACTCGATTGAGCGACCGGTCAGAGTCTAATCGCATATCGTCCATGCGCGCGCGCTCTGCCTCACTGCTCCACATCCAGTACTGCGTTTCAGTGTCATAGAGCGCGCTGAAATTACGTTCCGCCATTCGCTGCTCGTTGTAATCGAATACGCTCATCCAATTCGCGACGTCAATGTAAAATTCCTTGCCATGTGAACCCGTCACACCGCCGTTCGACTCGGCAAAGGCCTCGTAATTATCCCGCAACTGTTGTCCGTGGTGGTTCAACGAGAGGGCGCTGCCTATCAATAGCAGATCGGCGCCGAGAAACGCCATAGCATGGCGCGGTCGATTGAGCTCATATTGCCCCCATCCCGGAATTACCAGCGATTTCAAGAAAGCCGCTTGACCTTTGTCACCAGCCATCGCGGGAACACCAAGGCACAAGAAAAGCAGCGTCGTCGCAACGGGTCGGAATCGCTCGAGCATGTATCCCATTCCTATCTGAGCGCCGGAACCGGCACGCTCAAGGTCAACGTACGAAGCGCCGCGCCATCGAGATTCTTGATATCGTACTGAAGGTCCATCGAACCAAGGGATGCCGATTCCAGTTTGCGGTTCTGCGAACGGGCGGCAAACGCTGCGTCAAGGGCCGACAAAACGTGGTTTACGAGCACGATCTCCATGAACGTGTTGCCCTTTTCCAGCATGTCGTTCGCCTCGCCTCGCATGTCACGGTACTGGTAGAAGAGCGGACTTTGTCCGTCGTACTTTGCCGTGGCAGGATCGTCGCCGCCAAAATTCTGCCAGATGTTTTCCTCAGTGCCGGGCGTGTAGTTTGGATCCCAAGTATCGTTCCAGCCGTAGCCGAATTGCTCAAAGTACTTTCCGATCATTTCGTAATACTGCTGAATATCAGGCGTGTTGATGTCATGCGTGTACGGCGCGGGCAAGTGTTCCGATCTCTCGCCCCACGACAAAAGATTCCAGTCATTTAGATCGCCAGTATACCGCTCACGGGCGAAAACGTCACTGACCGCGACTTGGTACTCGCGTAACCGATATACGTCGTAATTGAAATTCCCCGCATTGCGATCTGGATTCTTCCACGGACCGGCGAAATCTTCAAACTCGTCAGTCTTGGTGTTGCCGTCGCCGTGGTACTTGGCGAACATCGCCCAGCTCACAGCTTCGATAGCGAACCACGGCAATGCGCGCAGCCATGAGCCGGAGTAGAGCTGACCAGTACCCGGAATAATCAAACTGAACATTACAGCGCGTCCGATGTTCTTTTTGCCAGCGATCGCCGGCGTAGCTGTCTCATCGGCGGCCGCCTGTTCAGAACTTGGTGCGGACATCTGCGCGCGATGCGGCGACAGGCCGAGGCCTTTCGCCGAAACAACACCTGGCAGGAACAACGCTACAAGCAACAAGGGAAGCAGTCTTTTCACGATTGAGGAGTGCATTGCTGTCTCCGAAGTATGATGAATGATTCTATCTGTGAGCGCAAACCGCGCAGGCGCAACTCGAAGGATGCCGCGCGGGAGGAATGATCGGCGTGTAGAAATCAAAGAGAACGGTTAAGTAGTACCGCAATTCGTCGCCATAGCTCGTGGTCACGTTGTCTTCCACGACATCAAATTCATCGAGACCGTAAGCAACGTCAAAGGAGATCGCGGTCGGGTAGGCATAGAATGAATGCAGCTGCATGCGCAATCCGGCGCCGATATCTTTCTTCGGGGAGCGGTCACCGTAATCCCCGGTCCACGCGTCACCAAAATCGGCAAAAATGGACCCGAAGACGCGGTTGATGGAGAGCGGCCACAGACCGACTGCAGCGCGTGCCACGAGCGGGAAGCGGTAGGTCAAAGTTCCTACGGCAGTCCTGGTCCCGCCAAGACTGTAGAACGAATATCCGCGCATTCCGGGAAGTCCGCCGGCATACTGATGAAAAAAGGGATCGACATTTTCGTCAATGTAGCCGCCACGGAGACGAAGCTCGGCAGAGTGGCTCTTCAGCGGCAACTTGAAGTACTTTTCCAGACCAGCTTCAAACAAATTGTAGTTATTGGGATCGTAAATCTCGCGCAAGCCAACGGCGTCACCGCCAATTTCGATATCTTTGATGAAATCGTGATTTGCGCGCGTGTACTCCACAAAGCCGCGATAGCCGCTTGACGGGCTGATCTCCGTGAGCATTCCCGGCCGTCTCGCGTCAAAATAGTATCCGGACTTCCAGGACCAGCCGCGGAAGTAGGTGAGGCTCACGCTCGATTCGTCATCAAATCGATTGTGCGCCACATACTGGTCGTACGTCGCCCGCGTCTTGACGTTCATCGTCTCGGTCAAAGGTAAACCCAGACCGACACTGATCTCGTTCAAGTTATAGCGGTAGCGAATACGATATTGGTCAAAAATCGGAATTGGTCCCCGACCGTCATCTTCTTCGCCGACAATGCGCGAGGAATCCGCGAAATACGACGTGAGCCTTCGCTGAACATTGAAATACTCAGCAAAAATTGTTGGATAGAATTCTTTGTACTCAGCGAGGCCGTAGAGGTCATACTCGCGGTCAGCATTGATCGCGGCGCCTCCGATGAACGTCACTTTATCGAGCACATCATTCAGGACGAGATAGGTACCCGGTTTGAACTTCTTATAGTCAAAGGCTATACGCGGAAACCAGTAGAGCGATTCAAATCGGGGACGATATGGGTCTGCGTTGCGGGCCGTTCCGCGAAGGGCAACATCTTCTGTGGGTATCTTGGCCATATAGCTCTCGGCATCGTCAAGCGAACGCCGCGGCATCCTCACCGGAGATATGGAATCGGCCACGCACACACGAAAACCGTCGCCGCAAAAATCCGAATACGCGAGCTTTCCGTCTCGATACTCGGGATACAATGCGCCGCCAAGGACCACGGTAAGTTGCTCGAGCTCCTCGGTGTCGAGAGTGAGTCGATAGATGTTGGCAATTCCCGACTCATCATATGATACATAAAGAGATTGTCCGTCAGCCGTCCACGACGGGTCGCGCAACTCCGCTCCTTCACCGACGAACTCGCGTTCGAGCGTTAGCGCTGCCCCCTGAAGCGTCGTACCGGAAAATGCGGATGCTTCTCCCCTCGCGCAAGTGATGTGTCACCGCAATGCGAGTCCCATCCGGCGACCACTTTGGCAGATAGTACTGCTCATGCGGCAAAGACGGCAAGCGCAACAAAACGTCTTGTGAGCGAAACGGCTTCACTTTTCCGGTCAAAGCAGGCATCGCGGCCAACGCGAGGTCTCGTTGCCCCGCTTCGTTAATCGTAAAAAGCAAAGTCTTGCCATCCGGGCTAACATCTACTGACTCTGCGCGCAGCCCCTTACTCAATCTGATCTCACGCTTGTCCTCGAAGCGATAGCAATAGAGATCATGAAGCAGCGCGCCATGCGGATTACCAGTGGTACGGCGCGCGAAAACGATTCCGGCGTCATCCGGCAACCAAGAGATACCGCCTTGAACAGCGCCGGCAATCAGCTCGATGCTGTCCCTTTCCGCGTCATAAACATACAACGACGACGACTGTCCGAAGTAGTCGCGTCCGGAATTCGATATGAACGCGAGTTTGCGACCATCACGGGAGAAACGCGGGTAGAAGCCGACAAAGCCCTTCTTATCCATCGTATCCGCGCGAGTGAAGTATGGCGTGAGTTCATCGCGTAAAACGCCATACTTCGCTTCAAGATCGGCCTTCCATTCGCGATACAATTCGACACCCGGCTTGCCGGTCACACTCCCGATCGCGTCGTTTAACGTTACTGGAAGCGCTTTGGACATCTTGCGCGAGATCTCGCCGAGGCAGGCCGCGCCTCCGTGGTGGTCCGCAATGTACTTGACAAATGAGAAGCCTTGATTGTAGACACCTTCGCTCTCAAGGCTCGTCTTGCCGAAGAAACCCATGTCTTCAAACGACAGCAGGCGATTTGAAAGAACGGATTGGCGCAGCAGCATGTCGCGGTGGCTATCCCAGAAGTCGAACCCACTTCCGTCGAATTGATACTGGGCCGTGCCCTCAGCGAACCATGCGGGGATCGTCACCGAAGGCAGCGGCCAACTAATCAGCGTATTCGGATAACCGTACAGCACGTCAGGACGACGTTCAGGCTCGTAGCCAAGCGCTTGAAAGTAGAAAGCCGGAAGCCTGCGTGACCATTTGCGGGTCGAGCCAAGCTGAATCATGTGCGTATACTCGTGAGTCACGACATTGCGCAGCCAGTTGTGTGTTCCGCGAAAGTCCCACGCCATTGACGTGGCAAAGAACTTGATCTTGTTTGATTGGAAGTACGAGCCGGCGTTTGCGATATCGTCCTCGTCGGAAAAGATCAGCGAGACTTTGGTGTCGGGCCGGTAATCATAGATATCGCACAGCGGCTCGTGGATATCCTCGGCGATGTCCGCAGCCAGATAGGCCACTTCCTCGAGACCTTTTGTGTAGTGAACCACAAAGTTATCGGTCTCGAAAGTCATCCACTCGAGATGCGGTCGAGTGAACTCGGCAGTCTGCGCCAACCCGCAGGTGGCAATCGTCATGGCGGCAAGCAAAGCGACCAACGTGCTCTTCATCAGCGCACCACCGCAATCTTAACTTCAGATGACTGTGTCAAGCCGCCGCCGGTTGTTTCGACACGTGCGATATACACTCCGCTCTGAACACTCGACGTTGACCACGGAATCTCAAACGCACCGGCAGTGCTGGATGATCCTTCAAGCCGCGCAACTTCACGGCCGGCCAGGTCGAATATCTTCACGCGCGCAACTGCAGCATAGGGCAACGTGACGCGGATTCTCGAGATGTCAGAGGTTGGGTTCGGCCAGCAATAAACGAACTCTCCTCGCTCATGCACTTGGGGCCTCGCCGGTCCGATTAAGATCAATTCGTCACCGATCTCGTAAACCTCTTCCGCTGTACCATCTGGTGAAATCGGAAAACGCATTAGCGAGATCAATGCGTTACCACCATCAACGACTTGTGTTACAAGATGGAGGCGGTGAGTTTCCGGATTCAGTCTGACTAACTGTGCTTCACCGGCAATTGCCATGGGAAAGTCGGCATATCGATGGGTCTCGTGGTCGAAGGCAACTAACTCGCGTCCAATCACATCGCCGCCGTCGTTCGCGATTGCGACCGTCTCCAGGACATCGGGCTCGCCATCGAAATTCATATCATGATAGGCGTAATCGCCCTGCGGATCCAACGCATAGTCCTCGCGAGGCGCCAAATCAGCGCCCTCGGCGCCACCGCCATCCATCCTTCCATCACCGTCCCAATCGATATCAGGCGGCAGACAATCAGACACGGATCCTATTAGCACGCCGTCGGCCGCGTCCAGGTATCCGATTGCCTGGTCATATATAAGTGTGTGCTCAGACTCGATGACCACTATTGGTTCCCAACTCGAGTTTACGTCGACCGACCAAACTGAGGACAGGTCTTCTCCAACCGCGAGCGCATGAATCCGCGTATCAGATAGACCGACGAGACGCCGTGCAGGCGCCAAATCGAGATAGCGATACTCGACAATCGTGTCATCGATGTGCTCATCTGTTCCAAGCAGGGTCAGGTCGTTGGAATACACGCCAGCGCCGTTTGCGAAATCGACGACGTATCGCTCCTCGCCAGTGCCGGTTTGGCAATAGAACGCTCGCAGTGCTGCACCCGCACCTTCGGGCAGCTCAACGAATGGCCATACAGGGTGAATATCGAACCCGTCCAAGACACCAAACACGGTGCCGATGAACAGCAATTCGTTCTGCGGCTCAACAGCCGCTGTCGTGGAACGTTGAAGCAGAGCTCCAGGCGGCAAGAGGCTGACAAACCGCGCACCGAGGGAATCTACCGTGAATAGTGAGTCGTGCGTTTGTACGTAGAACTCGCCCAGGCTGTCACCGTCCAAGTCCGCTATCGTCCATCTTGCTGCGCAATCGGCGAAAGTGACCGGGAAACCCTCCTCGACCAACGTTCCGCGAATTCGGCATGACATGACGTCGGCCACGTCGGAGAAACCGGATATCTCAAGAAACGTGTAGGCGTGGCTATTTAACCGCGCCGAGGGCCGAGTGTTGTCGTTAAATCGGACAAACACCGATTCACCGTTCGCGTCGCGAAAAGCGCGATTGTCGCGATACCAACAATCTTCCTGAATTCCGAGTTCGGTTCCCGAGCCGGACGTGGCAAACCCATACTCGCGGCCGATGTCCTGCGAACCGTCAGCTTCAACCAGATCGACACCTCGCCGTTCCGGGTTTGCATTCACTCGATTGTCGTCGATCCCGTCCAGAGTGACTTGCTCATCTATGTGCCAAATCAATAATCCGCTGCCGGAATCCCAAAGTCGTAGTGCGAAGCGTGTATAGCGACTCGAAAGCCGGGCGCGGCAGTGATATCACCGTCGCGATTTATCTGCATTTCGCGATCATCCCGATCGCGCAGAACAACATGGTGGATGGAATCCGCATCCGCATCTCGGTTTTCGAGCAGATAGTACTCTGACCCTGACACAGGAATCTTGATCACACGATGTTCGTCTGGATTGTCAAAGCGCCCGATCCTAACAGTGTCGCCGAGGCCTGAAGGATAAATCACAAGCGGGTCTTCCAAACCCATATAGACACGCGACCATGCGTCCGGAAGCGCGGGTACAACCGCATTCACATTCCCGGAACCTTGATCCATCATTCCCCATCGGCCAACACCACTTGCGCCGGTTTCCGTGTTGTAAAAGGTCAGGCATGCCCAGCCAATTCCCAAACAACTTGACCATTACGCCATTCAGTGACAATTCGACACCAAACTCAAGAGTTTCTATTTGATTCTGCGATTCTGGAAGCAGTAATCCCCTTGTAACACCCGCAGGAAGTGAACCAGTAAACGACGCGAGGTCGTGCTCCGCAATGTAGGCCGAAGGTATATCAAACGGTGAGTTATCAAAACCTATATTGAAATCTTTGCCGACACCCGCGTGAAAGAGCAGTATTGCATCGTAGTTCAGAAAATTGACGTCGCCCGCCGCTAAGTTGACACTCTCGGCAAACAGTTCGATCAACCTATCGTTGAGTAGCGCAGTGTCCGAATTGTAATTGTAATGCCACATCGGATAGGCAACACGATAGGCCGTATTGTCGCCGGCAGGATAGATGTCGGCCGTCTCGAACACGAGGTGTCCACGTGAGGCCGTCTCGTAGTAGTCGACTAGGAAACGGAGATGATCTTCGAAGTACGCTCGATCATGCGGCAGCGGATCAATCTTCAGGGTATCCGGAAAACCGGAGCCGAAACTGCCGTCACCTGTGGTGCCAGAAAGCGAGTCCGGGGCAAACTCAACTCGAATGGCGCACAATCGAATAGGAGTGCCAACCGGCCATCGGTCGTCAAGCCGCGCGGCGCATTCGCGGATCGGGAATTGGGAAACGGACGGCGCTGACCACGCGTTCGCGCAGAAAGTGATCGCCGCCGCAAGAAGTGCAATCCTCAGATTAGAACTCCACGGAGAGAGAGTAGCGCATCGTATCCGTCAGCGGATGATTCTCGCCGGCGGTCAGGTAGCTGAAATCAAAGCGATATGTGCTGTACTTCAAGGAGACGCCGAACGTATAGGGGAAGACGCGACCAAGATGATCGTTGTAGTACCCGCCGCGCAAACCCACGAGCGTAGAGTACCAGTACTCCGCACCGACGTGCCAGATAACCGACTTGATCAGGTCGCCGTCTCCCCACGCGGAAAACACCGCTTCATAAAACTCATCGGAACGGCCGAATTCGTCGCGTTTCACGAGCTCCTTGTCGATGTCGGACGCAATCGTAAGCTTGTTATACTCTTGATCAAGCACCTTGAAGGCCATACCGAGCTTGAGCGTCGTCGGAAGCGGATCGGCTTGCGCGCGATCGATGTATGAAACTTTCGGACCCATGTTAGAGAGGTTCGCGCCGAGCGACAGGCCGGGCATGAACGAAGCTTTGTAAAGTAGACCGAGGTCCGCTGCGATCGCGGTCGCCGTACCCTTGCCCTGCTCGGCACCTGCGCCGACGGGCGACAAGTTACTGTACGCGAGCTTCAAACCAACGCCCATTGACAGGTTGTCATTTACAAGCGCCCCGTACGTGCCCGAGACAGCCATTTCATACGATGAGAAAGTGCCCAGCTGCTCGCCTGAAGGTCCGGTGCGCACGGTTTCGCCGAGATTCAGAAAGACAACATTGGCACCAAAGGTACCCCACTCGGGCACTTCGTAAGTGCCGCTGACGAACGCATAGTAGAGGTCGGACAGGTTGAACTGCGGCAACCAGCGCGAGTACATCATCGTGACTTCGTTCTTATGCTGGAATCCCAGCCCGGCCGGATTCCACCAAGTGGCCGTCGCGTCATCGGCAATCGCGACGAAGGTTTCGCCCATTCCAGTGGGGCGAGCGCCCGGCGCGATCTTGAGGAATAGCAGCGTCGCCTGACTGACGCTGGCTGCCTGAGCCGGTAGTGCGACAAGGCCTGCCAGCATCGCGAAGACCGCAAACATCCACTTCTTCATGTGCTCTCCTGCTAAGTGTATTTAGATTTCTTCTTATCGTAGAATGACCAACTTGCCCGTTGCTTCGGCTTCGTAGCCTTGTTGATGTCGAGCAATGATTTTATAGAAGTAAACACCATTGGCCAATTCGTGCCCCTCGCGGTCGCGGCCATTCCATGCGCGGTCGGAGTTGCTATTGTAGAGTTGGCGAGTGCCCAAGCCCTCGATCTCATCCACGAGCTTCCCGGTCATCGTGTAAATCCGGACGTTTACGTCACTCGTGCCGTCCTGCGTCAAAGCATACGTGAAATAAGTCTCACCAGACATCGGATTGGGCCAGTTCAGCACATCGCGAATTGCATAGCCCTCTTCGGCCGCTTGCCCGACGATGAAATTCAATGACGTCGTATTCAAGTTGTTGAACGAATCCCAAGCCTCCACGGTCAGCCGATGCTCGCCCTCTGACAGCGGGCCAATGGATCGCACAAGCTCACCTTGCACGTAGCTATCGATGTCGTAGTTGAAGAACTGTGTCAGGTCCTCGGCTTGCGCTTCGTCAATCCGAACAGTAATCCGGTGTCCGACTTCGCCCGAAAGATTGAGTCCTGAATCGTCAGACAGTTTGACGATCAACGCCGGTGTCCTGCTGACCTGATCGCCGTCACGGAAGGAATTGTTTTCGAGCCAGACTTCAATGTGTGGTGGAACCGAATCCGTGACTGCGGCAGCGGCGTTCGCGATTCGCAAGGGCCGTTCAATTCCGATGCCGTCTGCGGAGTCGGACTCACTATCAGCCTTGCCGAAGAAGTAGAGGCTAACCTTCGCGTTATCGCCTCCATACTGAATGTCGCGGGGCACGAGAAACGTCACATTAAAGCGACCGTTTTCAATCGAAGAACGTCCGCGAAAGATTGCATTGCCCGGCAACCCGTAGTAGTATGGAATCGGTGACGGCAAGCTGCACATCGTGTCGAGCGGGAAGTAGTACGCCGCTGAATCTTCGGAGTCAAAGACGCGCGCCTCTACGACACCCTGGAAGTCAGCCCAAACTTCGTTGTCGATCGTGAGGTTCGGTTCATGCCGCACTTCGGCCGCGCTATCGTTCGTTCGCGACACGAATCCGCTTAAGTGAAACAGTGCGCCGGCCTGAAGGGAATCATCAAGCGAATCAACATGCGCAAAGTACTCCGGAGTTGCCAATCTGAGCGCCGGGTCTCCAAGAACATGGTACAACTTGTTCCCGGAGGCGAGCGGCTTCACAAGTCTTAGCGCCTGGCCGAGACTGGTTCGGCTTGATATCCCTTGCCGGAATATCTCAGTATAAAACTCTTCTGTGAGCCGCTGATTCTGTGAAACAAATGTGAAGCGTGTCGCCGCGATACAGGCGATTGCCCCGCGATCGTCGCCGGCCAGCAGCAACTCGGGGAAGCAGCGTTCGTTGGGCCGATCAAATCCGCCCCACGTACACGTTCCTGCGACGATCACCGGCCACGTGCGGGGGTTGTCAATTAACGGGAAGTCGCGGTCCATCACGAACATCTGTTCATCAGTCCACACGCGTTCATTCCCGTGTCCAACGTAATTGACGAGCAGGGTTCCACTGTTTATGGTCTCGATCAGGTCGCGCGTGCCGTCCGGTTTCTGCGACGTAGAGCTCGACTGTCTGAACGGATAAAGAATCTCGTACAGTTTGCGAAACGTAAAATACTCCGGTAAGACGTCACTTATCAGGTTCTCCGAGTCATCCGTGTGGACTTCTTCTGAACAGTGCCCTTCCTTCCACTCATCGTCGGCCACAAAGGTCGCGGTGTTTTTCCACGGTCCGTACAGCGGGCGGGTCGCGTACTCAATCGTCTTATCAATGATCGCGGTCAACTCTTGCGCATTTTGCACCGGCCACCTGCCCGACATCATGTCGAGCAGCGGAGCTCCAGAATCGAAATCCACATAGAAGTCATCGGTGCAATTGCCCACATCTTCCCACGGCGGCATCCAGTTGTCGTCAGCGCTGGACAGGAGATTGCGATAGTCATAATCGCCATCGCCCACAAATAGAACATACTGTGGGGGCTCGGCCGTTCTGCTCTGGCCGCGCCAGTTGTCGTGCGTGTATCGCAGGAAATTCCGAATCGCGACCGGATCCACAACGCCCCATGAGAACTCGTCAAAGATGTGACTGAGCTTGACGCGGACAGTTCGCAGCGGCTCTTCTTCGTAGCTTTCATGTATTTCGGCCAACGGTTCGAGTTCCTCATACCACGCGTCGTACGTGATGATGATCATGCCCGCTTCGTTTTGCGGATCGCGTAGGCGCGCATAGTCGTCGGCCTCGAAGGACTTCCTGCCGCGAAAGACTGGTACTCTCAAAAGAGCTCGCGATCCGACGACAGGGCTGGTCGCATAGTAGCGTCGCGGACTGTCAGAATAGGAAGAATCGCTAAACGACGTTCCCCGCCCGACGCGCGGCTCAAGCGGATGCGATATGTCGAGAATGTACGCGTCTTCGCTTAGGCCCGCGAGTTGATAGCCATACCAATTCGTTGCCTGCGGAGCCGCCACTTCCAGCGCTCCGGTCGACGTTGCTAACGACCTTGCGTATTCAACCTCGATATAGTTTAGTAACACCTGTCCGGAGACCGATCGATTCGAAAGCTGAATAACGTTGTTGCCGTTCGCGAAGGTACCCGACGGCACCTGTATAACCAACGGGTCGGAAAAGACGCCGCTACTGACGACGGCGCCGTTCACTCGTACGTCGAAGAAGCCGGAAACACCTGAACCCACTCCACGCAATCGCAGGGACCCTCCGCCCGTGCTCGCGCCGTCCAGTGAGATCGAAAACGTGCGGTCGCTTTGCCCGTCGAGCGTTGCCATGAACCACTTGATCCCTGAATTCGACTGATAAGCACCGCTGGCGTAGATAAACTGCTCTTGATCCAGATAACTCCGCCCGACCGTCGAGCTGACTTGCGTCGAGGCGTTTGAGTACTCTGGAATGAACTCCATGCGTTTGCCGGCTTGCCCCGCCGGATCTATGCCAATCCAGTAAACATTCTCAGTTGAGTACGGACTCGCATGACCATCATCGCCGAGCAAGCTGCCATCGGCATAGTCGAAGCCCTTAAGACCCTCGCCGTAGAATAGGACCCGGTCGCCAGCGTCCATCCGACCGTCTCCGCCGTCTTCGATCAGAAGTGCGTTCTCGCGCAGCACCGAATCGGGAACAGTCAGAAGGCCGGCCGAGAGCATCTTCCCGCCGTTGCCATATATTTTAAGCTGTGTTGATGGCACGCCGACTACCGGGATTCCCTGCGACTGAAGCCACTCCGTCGTCATGCTATATAGACCGGTCTCTGAAAGCCCAAGTTTATACAGATCAAACTCCGGCCAAGCCTCCGCCCCGTCGTCGAGCGGCGTATCGCTTCCGGAGGGAAGCGCCCACCAGCGGCTTGCAATGCTTCCATTCAAAGTAAGCGCGCGAAGCGCTTCGACCTCGCGCTCGGTGCTTGCGCTGACCTCAGAACGTCCCTCGAAACGAACTTCGAATTCCGCGCTTGCAAGGACCCGGGTCCCGGAGGGCGTTCCCTCCGCCAGCCGCAGCTTTAGCTGCGCGATTTGAAAGCCGCGCCAGCGTTCCCGTCCTGCCAATACCAGCGTATTTGCCGGGGTGCTCCCGCGATCGGCGCGTATGTCTGCGTCAGGCAGAAGCAGATCGGAATCGCCATATGTGACGTCGATAAGCGAGACGCGCGGCGCCGTGCCCACAGGACAGGCCACAAGTAACGTCTGCACCGGAATCAACCGCCCCTCCTCAGCTAACCACTCTGCAGACGGAAACAGCTCTGCGAGCGTCTCCTGTTCAGTCTTGCGCACGGCATCGCCCGGCGCCCACTTCACATGAAGCCGCTCAGCAGTCGATACAACCACCTGAACTTGTGCGGCCCAGAGTGTGCTCGCAACGAGTAGACTAAACAATCTGCTCAGGTTCTTCACGGAAGTGGCAGGTAGGATTACCATTGGTTGAGAACAAAAATGCCGAACGGAGTGCATCGTCCGTTCGGCAAAGCGAATTGCCGCTGACCGGAGCGAAAACACACCGTCGTTAGAGGGATCGTTAACATCACAGGGACGAAAAAGCAGGCCGTTGCCTGGAGAAACCTCTAACGAAGGTACATTCAGCTCCTATTTGAAACCTAGATCGAACCTTTTAATATAAGAAATGGCAATGGCTTGCGCAAGAGAAAACGGGATGTATCCGAAAAAAATTCAAAACGAGGCGAAAAATCTAAGTTATTGTAATTAATAGCTCAAAATGTCTTCGAGCACTCCGAGTATGTTCTGTTGGTGAACTCCAGCGGTGCGGTCTGCGTTCCGCACTCCGACAACAGAATTGTTCCCACTTTCAAGTTCGGCTAAGAGCGCGTAGAAGGCAACTGGGTTAAACTGCCGTGCCACTTCACTTTCCATCCAACCGACCGCTTCTTCCTGGGTCAGGGCGCGCCGGTAGGGGCGATCCATGCACACAGCATCGAAAGCGTCTGCGGCCGCGAGTATTGCGCTCTCGGTCAGGATCTCCTCGGCCCTGCGCCCGTCCGGATATCCGGAACCGTCATACCTCTCATGGTGCTCGAGGATAATCTGCCGAATCCGGTGGAACCGAGCAAACGGCGCTAAGATATCTGCACTTAACGAGGGGTGCCGGGCCACCTGTTTCCGCTCGTGCTTGTTAAGTCGACCGGTCTTCAGCAACACATGATCTGGCAGTGCCAGCTTCCCGATGTCATGCAGGAGGCCGGCCAATAGAACGTCTTGCAGGGCTTCAGCCGACAAGCCGAGCCTTGCGGCTGCCCCGTAAGCCAACGAGGCAACTCGAAGACTATGCAGATACGTCGCTTCATCGCGATAGCGTAGCGCAAGCAACAGAGTCTGAACAGCGGACCACTCAACGTCGCTTAGATTCTTGTCAGCTTGCAGCACCGGGGATTTGGGGGCGATATGAAGCATCGCCGGCTGTTTTTGCAAAGCCAGGGCCAGAATTAGTTGTGGAACGCCGACGAATCCTCGCCGATTGCACGCAGAAAGACGATCTCAAGTTGTGGACTGTCGTGTCTCTGCTGAAGATCGGCGACACTTCCCTGGTCTCTAACTCTTCCTTGGTGAATCAGGAGTATTTCATCACACAGCAGCTCGGCCTCTCGCATCACATGTGTGGACAACAGCACACACTTCCCCTCGGTCCTGCTCTTTCTCATAAAAGAGACAATCTGTGCGGCAGCAAGAATGTCAAGTCCGCTGGTTGGTTCATCAAAAATCAGCACCGGCGGGTCATGTAAGATCGTGCGGGCAATGTTTACCCGCTGTCTCTGACCGGTTGACAGCTTTTCGCAGCGCCTGTCGATAAAATCATGCAAGTCGAGCAAGTCACACACGTCGCGCAGCCGGCGATCCGTATCCGCAGGGGCGAAACCGTGCAGTGCTGCGAAGTACTCGAGCATCTCCCGCGCTGTGAGTCTGCCGTAGACGCCAGTCGAGGCCGAAAGGAAACCAATTGATCGCCGCACATCCTGCGCATTCAGGTGAAGATCAAATCCGGCGATCCGCGCGCTCCCGTCAGTGGGCACGAGCATTGTCGCCAACATCCGCAACGTAGTCGTCTTGCCCGCACCGTTCGTTCCAAGCACACCGAATATCTTCCCGTACTCTGCATCGAACGAAACATCCATGCACCCTACAACCTGGCCGCCGCTCGCATCGCGGTAGACTTTGCCCAGGTTTCGAACAGTGACCGCCGTGTCAATCACGCAACCCCCGTGTTGAACTATTGCGATCTTGAACGCTTTTGGCCCAGTCGGGATTATAAATCTCGCCTCGCATAGTCGAATGAACCAGGTCAAGGTCGCCAAACCCGGACCGATCAAAAAACACGAATAGCACGCCACCCTCCAAGCGGTCGAAGTGCCATATCTCATGGTCCGGGACTTGGGCTTCCGCATAACGGCGATCCATGAAATCCGGTTCGCCATGTTGAATCAGAATCCGCCCCCGGTCCGTCTTCCACCCTTGTTGGTTCAGAAAACTGTACCGGTGGTTGGCCTCGGCGGCGCGCGCAAAATAGCGGTTGGCGGCCTCGGGATCATCGGGATCACGCTCATGCCAAAACTCTATCAAGAATCGCCGTTTGCCATCGGGCTCCATGTTGCGCACACGGCGTTGGTCCTGTTTGGTCATGACATAGCTCATGATATCTAAGGCACTGTCCGGATCAATCGTGTTCAGAATGTCCTCTCCGCTCACCAGCAAGGCCTGCTGCATCGCGACATCAAGCTCAGGAGCATAGCCCTGCGAGATGTCTTCGGGTCGATAGACATAGAACTTTCGGCGGCTCAAACGGTCCGGTCGGTTTTCTTCTTGCACGAGCAGTTCGAGGACGTAGGTTCCCGTCTTGAGGGTGTAAGCCGGAAACCCGTCAGCGATCACTAACGACGCACCGGGTTTCTTGATTCGTCGTATTGACGGCAACTTAGCCTCGGTTCCGCTGTCACCGGTTCGGACTGTGCGAACCAGCGTCACAGAATCCGCCTGAGCTTTACTTGTGTCGAGGCCGTAACACTCCGTGTAGTAGTAGAGCATCGGGAGTTCACTGCCATAGAAAGCGCTTGGATTCGGTACAAATCGAATACCATTCCGTGTGAACGATCCTTCCTCAGCCCCGAACTTCATCTCGGCTCCCAGCGCGATTTCAGACAGGCCGAAGCTATCGCTAATAGCGGGAATGCTGATCGCGAGATCTTTCTTGCGGATCGAATGACCTTCAACCTGTACCAGCGAAGCATCTAACCCGTACGTTCCGGGAACGAGGTAATAGCGAAACGTATACGGAAAAAACGCGCCCTGCGAGGGCGCGAAACCGGCTGACACGACATCTTCGGCATCCAGTGTGTCCGAGAGGAACACGGTATCAGAACTGGACAGCGAAACGATTATCGAAAACGTCGCCCTTAAACTGTCTTCCGTCAATTTCGAGTATATGAGTGCGCTGCGCGGAACACCAATGAACACTTCCGAGTAGGTCAGTCCATTTCCGCCATAGTATGACACAACATCGACATCCACTGCTGCGCTCCCCCGAGTCGACAGGCAAAGTGCAAAAAGTGCAAATATGAAACGGATACACATAAGTATCGCCTCCGAGTTAGCCGATAGCCATCTCCTGGGACGCAGTCGGCAGTGATTCTGCGGGACGAAGCAAACGAACGGACACGGTCTTTGAGACGCCTTCTTCCTGCATCGTGACACCATACAGATTATCGGCGATTTCCATGGTTCGCTTGTTGTGGGTGATCATGATAAACTGCGTATGATCCGCGTGGCGGTGAATCATCCGCGTGAAGCGATCGATGTTTGCGTCGTCAAGCGGTGCGTCGACTTCGTCCAGTACACAGAATGGCGAAGGCTTCACCTGATACAAAGAGAATAGCAGCGCAATGGCGGTCATCGTCTTTTCGCCACCAGACATCAGGGTCAGGGACTTCAACCGCTTGCCGGAAGGGTTCGCCCACATCGTGATATCCGCTTCAAGCAAGTCCTTGCCGCTCAGAATCAAGTCGGCTTCACCCGCGGGGAAGAACTCACTGAACAACGACTGAAAATTCGCCCTAACCGCTTCAAATGTGTGCAAAAACTTCGCCTCGGCCGTCTCATTAATCTTGCGGATTGTCTCTTCGAGCGTCGACTTTGCCTGCAAAAGGTCCGCTCGATTAGTCAACATGCCGTCAAGGCGTTGTGTTTCACGATCGTACTCTTCGACCGCGAGCAGGTTCACCGAACCGAGGTTCTCAATCTTGTTGCGTAGTTCTGCAATGACATCCTGCCCTGTATTCACCAGCCTCAGTTCGGCAAGATCCTCGGGTTCGCGATCCAGTGATAACTCGATCCCGTACTGCGTGCGGGCATTCGTGGCGAGTGATTCAAGCTCGCCCTCGTGCTTTGCAATAGAGATTTCGAGCTTGCGCTGGTCCTCAATCGCAGCTTCGCGACTCGATCGCAGTTTCTTCAATTGCTCTTCCATCGCATACACTTCGCCTCGCGCAGTGTCTTTTCCGCGTTGCGCTTCATCAACCACCTTGAACCGTTCGTCACGAGTGCGAAACAAGTCGCCCATGCGCCGGCTGATCTCCTGCATCTGCAACTCGGATTCGCGTATCGTGTTCGCGGCGTTCTCTGCCTGCTCAATATTTGCTCGAATCGAGTCTTGCAGTTCAATTTCCGTTGACTTTACGCGTTCGGCTTCCGCATCAAGCAACTCTCGCCGATGCTGCACTGCGTCAAGTGAACGCGCCGCTTCATGATGGTGGTCGCGCGCTGCGCCGTTGTCTTGGCGCGCTTGCCAAACGTCGGCGGACAAGGACTCGACGGCCGATTGGCTGTTTGCAATTTCTGTGCGACTCTCTTCTATCGCACTGAGTATCCGCTCGATGTCATGGCGCAAGTTTCGTTCCGCTTCTTCGCTCTCGGAAATCAACTGGGTTGCCGCATCGTCGCGCTGCCGTAGTGCGTGCAACAGCGTCTCAAGGCGCGCTGTTTCCACCTTACGACGATCGAATCCTGATCGCGCGCCTTCAACGTCCGCTGCCAACTCACCGAGTCGTTTCTTCCATGCCAGGATTGACTCATGAGCGATCGCCAACTCAGCTTGCAGCGTTTCGCGGTCAGACCTGATGCTGACAATGGACTGCCCGAGGCTGTCAAGCTGCTTCGCAAGACCAAGGTCACTTGGTGCGTCAGACTCCTCGTCACCGACAAAACAGGCTCCGCTCCAATCTACCCACTCGCCGCTCAGTGTGACAGCGCGCAGACGGTGCGCGAGCAGGAACTCCCGCAATTCCAAGCGCTTGCTCAACTGACTCGGCGATGATACACTGCGACAGCAGCGCGCGGATCGCTTCGTCACGCTCAATGCGTTCAACAAAGTCTGTAGCCCAACCCAACGCTTTCGGCGGAAGCGCTGGTTGCTCAAACCTCATCTGCATGTCGGCGATCATAAATCCACAGCGCCCGGCCTCGCCGGACTGCAGAACTTGAACGGCGTCGCTGAGTTTCTGTTGACTTTCGACAACGACATGATACGCCAAATCGCCCAGCGCTGCGTGAATGGCCTTGCTGAACTTCTTGTCTGTTACCGTGACGTCTGCAACCAGCGCAACGTCTTGGATCTTCTCTCGAAGCAGTCTAATTGGCGCTGATGCTCGCGGCCCCCGCTGTTCAAGTGTCTTGAGCAGATTTATGTGGGACTGCGTAGCGTGCTCAATCCGGTCAAGTTCGAGCGATCTTTGTTCAATTTCAATTCGCTTCGCATCGAGCCCTGATCCCTGCGACTCAAACGCGTGGTGCGACGCGCGAGTGTTATCAAGCGCGTGTTCGGCAAGTTGTAATTCAGAGCGCGCTGCGGCAAGTTTGGCTTCGAGTTCAGCGCGTTCAGCAACAACCTGTTCGCGCGAATGCATGGCCGAATCGCGCCTGCCCTTTTGGCGAGCGACACCTTCCAAGAGCTTCGCGCGCTCGGTCTCCAGACCCGACTGCGTCTTGTTAAGTCCCGCCAGCCGCGCATCCGTTTCGCGGTACTGGGTTTCAAGCTGCTTTAGTATGGACTGACTGCTCTCGAATCGCTTCACAGCTTCCTGCATCGTCTCACGCGCCGTCTGAAGCTCGGTGTCGCTCTCACCAACGTCCTTAGTCAATCCCTCGCGCCGCGCATCCAACGTGGCCAATCGGTCCTTGGCCAGGATCACTTGACGCTGCGCACGTTCTAGCGTTTCGCGAGCTGCGGTTAGACGCGCTTCTGTGCCGGCTTTGTCCGCTTCAAGCGCGGAAATGGTGGCTACGGTCGCCTGAAGGGCTTGACGCAGCGATTGCAAGTGCTGATCGCTCTCAATCTGCTCGGACCGCAATTTCTCTACTTGTGCCTCATAGCGCCGCAAATAACTCACGTTGTCCTCCGCGCGGCTGTTGGCATCGGACAACGCCTGCGTCATCGGCACAATCTCGGAGACGATCCTGTAGTACTCGATTACAACGAACGCCGTCTCCGCCGACTTCAGTTCGGCACTCAATTCCTGATAGCGTCTTGCTCTGCTCACCTGGCGCTTGAGTGAAGCAACCTGTCGTTCAACTTCGGTGATGATATCAGCGAGTCGTAACAAGTCATCGTTGGTCTGCTCGAGCTTAGATAGAGCTTGTCGCCGACGCAGCTTATACTTTGCAATTCCGGAAGCCTCTTCAAAGAGCTGGCGGCGACCTTCACCCTCTTCGCGTAAGATATCCTCGATCATCTTGAGTTCGAGAATCGTGTAGGCATTGGGACCGAGGCCGCTGTCCTGCAGGAGATCCGTTACATCCCGCAAGCGGCAACTGTTGCCATTGATCAGATACTCAGATGTTCCATCACGATGCAAACGGCGTGCAATCTCGATTTCCCCATAAGGCAAATTGATACGGCCCGACGAATTGTCAAACTTCGCCCGCACTTCGGCCAGATTCATCGGCTTTCGCTTCACCGTGCCGTTGAAAATGACATTCTCCATTCGCTCTCCGCGCAAAACCGAGGATCTCTGTTCGCCCAGCACCCAACGCAGCGAATCCACAACGTTGGACTTGCCGCAACCGTTCGGGCCGACGACCCCCGTGACGCCGGGCGCAAACTGAATCTTCGTCTCGTTGGCGAATGACTTGAAGCCGGAAATGTATAGCGAAATTAGTTGCATTTTTCTTCTTGCTACTCCGTGTTATGCAGCAATTGCATCAAGACGTCTTTTGTTGCCGCAGGGTCCGCCTTACCTTTCGTCTCCTGCATGATCTGCCCCATGAAGAAACCGATCATTTTCGTCTTGCCCTCGCGATACTTCGCCAGCTCGTCCGGGAATCTGGCGAGAACAGTCTTGATCAAATCGCGGATTTCGTCTTCGCCGTGCCCGGCGTCCAGGCCGTCTGCCGCGATAATTTCATATGCATTGCGTGTATCGCTCAGCATCCGTCGTAACAAGTCCTTGCCCACCGCGCGCGTGATGTTCCTATTCTCTACTGCATCAATGATTCCGGCAAGACGTTCCGCGCTAACGGGAAATGCTGATAGCTCCCAATCGTTCTCCTTCAGCAAGCGCTGCACTTCGCCCTGCACCCATGCGGCGGCCGTTGTTGGAGATCGACCGATTGCGACAAGCGACTCGAAGTAATCGCTTAGAGCGCGGTCAGACGCGAGCAGATAGACCGCCTCGATGTGAAGTCCATAGTCGTTCCGATAACGCGCGCGGCGGCTGTCAGGAAGCTCGGGCAGCTCAGCAAGCATCGCATGCAGCTCGTCGTCCGTCAATTCGAGAACAGGCAAATCGGGTTCAGGGAAATAACGATAATCATCTGAGCCTTCCTTAACCCGCATAGACGTTAAGACCTCTGTTTGATCGTCCCATTGCAGAGTCTGCCGCGTAATCGTGCCGCCGCTCTCGTAGATGCCAATTTGTCTCTTGGCTTCGGCGGCAATTGCTCGCTCTACGCTGCGAATTGAATTGAGATTCTTCATCTCAGTGCGCTCGCGGAACTCAGTCTCACCGCGCCGGCGCACAGAGACATTCGCGTCGCAGCGCAGTGACCTTCTTCCATGTTTCCGTCGCAAACGCCTATGAATCTCAGCAGTTCGCGCATTGCGGACAAGTACGCGCCTGCCTCGTCGGGCGATCGGAATTCAGGCTCCGACACGATCTCGATCAATGGAACGCCGCATCGATTCATGTCTACGACCGTCGAACCGTCGGGCAAGTGCATCGATTTCCCAGCATCCTCTTCAAGATGCGCTCGGGTAATGCTGATGTATCGCTCGCCTGCGTTCGCGTCAATGCGCAATCTGCCACCTGTGGCAAATGGTTGGTAAAACTGCGATATCTGATAGCCTTTTGGCAGATCGGGATAGAAGTAATTCTTGCGATCAAACCGCGACTGATTGTGAATCGTTGCGCCCAGGGCTCTTGCAAGTCTTGCGGCTTGCGCCACGACTTCTCGATTCAAGATGGGCAATGCGCCAGGCATCCCCAAACAAACCGGACAAACAAGCGTATTGGGCGCGGCTCCGTACTGATTCGGACAACGGCAGAAGGCCTTCGTGCGTGTGACGATCTGCGCATGAATTTCCAGACCCGCTACAATCTCATACGCACTCATCATGCTTGGGGTCTAAGTTTCTCGAGCAATATTCCTGCGCTGAGCAACTGTGCTTCGGCATAGTGTCGCCCCATCAATTGCAGACCGATTGGCAGTCCTGCGGCATCTGTCGACCACGGTATCGAGACGGCCGGCACGCCCGCCAAATTCGCCGGAACAGTAAAGACGTCAGATAGGTACATCGCCACCGGATCGTCGACCTTTTCACCAATTTTGAAAGCCGTGCTCGGCGTTGTCGGTGCGAGGATCACGTCAACATCCTTCATAGCCATCGCGATTTCATCAGCGATGACATGGCGAACCTTTAACGCGGTATTGTAATATGCGTCGTAATAACCTGACGACAACACATATGTGCCCATCATGATCCTGCGGCGTACTTCCGGCCCAAAGCCTGCACCTCGGGACATATCATATACAGCGGCAAGGTCGGTTGCTTCAGGATGGCGGAAGCCATACCTGACGCCATCGAAGCGCGCAAGATTAGAACTCGCCTCAGCGGTCGCGACGATGTAGTATACAGGTATCGAGTACTTTGCAGACGGCAGTTCAATGTCAACCAGAATCTGTCCGCTCGCGCAAAGCCTAATTGCACCCTGCGCAGCCAATGAGACTGCATCATCCAGTGCGTCATGCTCAAGGAAATTCCGTAGCAGGCCGACCCTGAGCGGTCGATCCGGGTAATCCAGCGAAGCGGGGTCGGGCAGTGGAATGATCGAAGATGTCGCATCGCGCTCGTCGAAACCGCCCGCTATCCGCAGGATTTCGTATAAATCCGAGCACGAGTGCGCGAACGGTGAAATCTGATCGAGCGACGAGCCAAATGCCACGAGACCGTAGCGGAGATCCGCCCATACGTCGGCTTAAGTCCGCACACACCGCAGAAAGCTGCAGGCTGACGAACGCTGCCGCCGGTCTCGCTGCCAAGTGACGCATGGCAGATTCCCGCTGCTACTGCGACCGCGCTTCCACCGGAGGAACCGCCCGGCACACGATCAGAATCAAACGGATGAACGGTGCGCATTAGCGCCGAATTCTCCGTCGACGAGCCCATGGCGAACTCGTCAAGATTCGTCTTGCCGATAACGACCGCGCCAGCGCGTTCAAGCCGTTCGACAGCAGTCGCGGTAAACGTCGCTTGATGATCTCCGAGGATCTTCGATCCGCACGTCAACCGGATGTCTTTGATTGCGATGTTGTCTTTAACTGCGAGAATGAAACCCGCGAGGGGCAAGTGGTCGCCTGATTCGAGACTTGACGCAATCGACTCGGCATGCGACATCGCGCGTTCATCCAGCAGCGTAACAAACGCCCCGAGTGCTTCCAACTCACGAGCCCGAGCCAACGCACGGCAGACTGCGTCAGGAATTCTGCGAGGCGTCTGACGTAGCGTTTCGGGGCTGGGTATTCGCTGGTACATTCGGTGAGGTTGATTTCTGCGTCGGCGCGTCGGGTCCAAATGTCTGCTGTGTTATGTCACGCTTAACGTCAAGATAGGATCGACGCAGGTCGGAGATGCCCCGGCCCAGTTGACGCGCTGTTTCCGGAAGTCGCTTGCCGCCAAAAAGCAGGAAGACGACCAGCATCACCAAAGCAAGCTCGCCGATACCGAGGTTCATAGTGAATCAGAAGGAGTGTTCGAGCCGGACAGAGTTGAGTGCCGCTTCCGCAAACGCTCGAAAGATGGGAAGGCCGTCAGTTGAACCGATGATCTCTTCCGATGCGCGATCTGGATGCGGCATCATGCCGAGAACGTTGCCCGCATCGTTCACGATTCCTGCAATCGAATTGATACTGCCGTTAGGATTTCCATCCGGGGCATCAGCGCGAACCGGTTCTACGTAACGAAAGATGACTTGCTGATTGGCTTCAAGCGCCGCAATCGTCTCAGGGTCAGCCGTGAAGTTGCCTTCGGCATGTGCCATCGGCATACGCACAATTTGCCCTTGCCACAAGTGGCGCGTATAGATCGTGTCGCAATTCTCGACTCGCATGCCTACCCACCGCGAGATGAATCGCAAATTGCGATTCAACATGAGCGCACCGGGGAGAAGTCCCGCCTCGCACAGAATCTGAAATCCGTTACAAATCCCCAGTACTGGACCTCCGGCATCAGCAAATCGGCGAATCGCCGGCATGATAGGAGAGACTTTCGCCAGTGCACCGGCGCGGAGATAGTCGCCATAGGAGAATCCGCCCGGCACAAGCACGCCACTCACACCGTGAAGTCCAGTCTCTTTGTGAAACACCTGAACCGTGGGAGCGCCAACAATGTTCTGCAATACGTGAACACAGTCGCGGTCGCAGTTCGAACCCGGAAATGTCACGACGGCGATGCTCATTCCAGTTCAATCCGGTATTGTTCAATAATCGGGTTTGCGAGTAGCTTGTCAGCGACTTCGGCGAGCATCGTCCTGCCCTGCTCCACCGATACTCCCGAGAGCTCAAATTCAACTTTCTTGCCTACCCGGACCTGTTCGATCTGCGAATAACCGCGCTGCACCAACAGTTGCTGTATAGCTTGACCTTGCGGGTCCAGCACGCCGTCCTTGAGTTCTACGATAACGGTCGCTTTCACGAGTTCTTCCATGTTGAGGTCAGAGGTTCCGGCAACTCTTCTTCATCCAAAGCGTCGCGCTGTGCTTTGCGACTCTGCAATTGCCCGGCTATTGCGGCCGAAACGACGAGCAGCAACATCACTGGAAACGCAAATAGCGGAGGATTGATCGCGGCAACGCCCAGGACAACGGCCAGTACTGCCAACTTCCATAGGTTTTTCCCCTGCTCGCGCAGCGTGAAACGCGGCAATCCACCTATGGGCAATCTGCTAACCATCAAAAGGGCGGTAATGATCATCAGTCCGGCCAAGACCTCGACGGCGGCAACTTCGCCCCATACATCATAGTTCATGATAATGAAAGTGGCAATTAAGTTTGCGTGGAGCGGTGAAGTCAGGCCTTCGTAAGCGCTTGACCGGCTCGCGCTGCGCACATTGAATCTCGCGAGGCGAAATGCGGCAGCCAGAACCGGCACAGCACAGAGAGCCATTCCGAGCAGCGAATCATCCTGAAAAGCGGCAGCATAGCACAAGACAGACGGTGCGACTCCCATCGACACAACATCTGCTAACGAGTCGAATTGCAGACCAAACGGCGACGATACACCGAAAAAGCGCGCCGCCTTGCCGTCAAATGCATCCATGACAACTGCAAGAACGATGCACCACGCGGCGAGCTGCACGTGCCCATCAATCGAGAGCAAGATAGCAGAAAAACCGCAGAGCAGATTCAATGCTGTCAGAATGTTTGCCAAATGTCTCAAATGAGACTCCTTAACTTGATCTAATGGGAAACTGTGCGATAACAGTTTCGCCAGCCTTCGTCACCTGTCCAAGCGTCGCAGTAATCACCGCAGTCGCCGGCAATTCAACCTCCATCCGCGATCCAAAGTAGATCAACCCGAACCTGTCGCCAGTATTCAACATCTCGCCGGTTCTGACTCTGCAGGAAATCTTCCGCGCGACGAAACCGGACAGTTGGCTGAATCGAATCAGACCGTAACTGCTCTCAAGTTCCACGTCGATCCGCGCGTTACCTTGCGCCCCATCCCGCGAATTCGCATGGCGGTAAGTTCCCGGCCTCTCCACAACCGATTTGACGGTCCCGGAGAACGGAGAGCGATTCACATGCACATTAAACACACTGAGAAAAATCGCCACAAATTTGCGCCCATCGGCCAGTGTCTCAATCTCCACCACCACACCGTCCGCCGGCGCGGCAACTGAATTCTGGTCAGGGGGCGGAACACGATGCGGGTCACGGAAGAACAACAGAATCGCGAGCGCAAGTACGCACAAGAAGACTCCGCCAACGAGCAACGCCACACTGTTCCAACTTCGCGCACCGAATATCCCCATGATTCCGATCACGAGTGGCGGCAAAACCAGCGGCCACGCTTCGCGCGCAAAGCTCAACATTTCAAGACCTATGCGGCGCTCGTCAAACGCTCGAAAAGTTCGCGGTAGGCGCGCTCGACGCCGGCCTGATCCTGCAGCTCGCGATCGCGGTCGAGTTTTCGATTTGTCTTCCGATCCCAAACTCTGAATGTGTCGGCGGTCAATTCGTCTCCAATGCAAATATGGTCCCCCGCGTCTCCGAACTCGAGCTCGAACTCAACGAGAAGCAGGCCGCGCCGTTCAAAGAGAGATTTCAAGACTGCATTGGTCTTCGTCGCAATCCGCAGCATTGTGCGCAGATCGTCCGACCGTCCATAGCCCAGGGCTACCGCATGGCTCTCGTTCACCATTGGATTGTTGAGGGCGGGGTCTTTCAGGAAATACTCGACAACCGGATAATCCAGTGGGCGCCCGTCATCAAGCCGGAAACGCCGCGCAAATTCACCCGTTGCAATGTTGTAGATTATCGCCTTGATGTCAAACATTTCGACCCGGCGCACAGCCATGTCGGTCGGGCCTTGCCGCTCAACGAAATGCGTAGGCACGTGATAGTTTTCAAGATATTGAAACAGAAAACTCGACACGCCGCAATTCAATTCACCTTTGCCGGTGAACGCGGTTTTACGCGATTCCCGGGGATTGCCCGCTTCATCCGTGAATTCAAGGATGGCATAACTGGGCCGATTTGTCGCATAGAGCTTTTTCGAGCTGCCCTGGACAATAAGTTCAAGTTTGTCGAGATTCATGGGTTCCGGATTTAGTCCACAATACCCAGACGGCGCAAAATCGCGTCCGCCATGTCATAATCGGGGTCAAGCGCAACAAGCCGGTCGATTTCGGTAGCGGTCAACGCAGCGGATACATCCCGGCTCTCTTTCAACAAGCCTGCCATGGATTGCCGCGTAGTTATCGCGGTGCGCGCGGCCATTTGCACGGCGGCATACGCGTCTTCACGCAGCCAGCCCTTCTCAATCAACGCATGAAGCACCTTCTCAGACGCGAGAGCACCATGCGTTTGATGAATCGTTCGTGCCAGTTGGTCAATATCAACATCCAATCCGTCAACCACACGCAGCAGAAGATGCAGCATGTAGTCAAGCGCGATACACGCGTCGGGGAATACGACACGCTCGGTGGACGAATGTGAAATGTCTCTTTCGTGCCAAAGTGCGATATTTTCAAGCCCCACAATCGCGTAGCCCCGCAGCATTCGCGCCATACCGGTTAGACGTTCGCACAGAATCGGATTGCGCTTGTGCGGCATCGCCGACGAGCCTTTTTGCTTCTTGCCGAACGGCTCGAACGCTTCACTCACTTCGGTGCGCTGCAAATGGCGGATTTCAACAGCGATCTTCTCCACCGTTCCGCCGATTAGGGCAAGCAAAGTTAGGAATTCCGCATGCAAATCTCGGCTAACAACTTGCGTGGATATTCTCGCAGTTCCAATGCCAAGTTGCGCCATCACTCGCGACTCAAGGTCGGGATCGGTATGACCGTAGTTTCCCACGGCACCGGATAGCTTGCCCACGATCACACGCGTCAACGTCTCTTCCAAGCGGGATTCGTGTCGCGCGAATTCATCTTCCCAAAGAGCGAACTTCAGTCCGAACACAGTTGGTTCAGCATGAATTCCGTGCGTACGACCTACTGCCGGTGTTCTGCGAAACTCAAGCGCTCTGCGCCGTAGCACGATGCGCAGCGCCTTACGTCCTCAAGCAGCAACCTACCGGCCTGCTGAATCTGCAGCGCGAACGCGGTGTCGACGATGTCTGATGACGTCAACCCAAGGTGTACGAAGCGGGAATTCGGTCCGACATAGCGCGCGATGACGGTCAGGAAAGCGATTACATCGTGATGCACTTCCGCTTCAACGTCATGAATCTCTTCCAAAGTGAAGCGCGCGGAGGCCTCAATTTGCTCTACAACATCCGACTCGATTTCACCGCGCTCTGCGCGCGCCCGCAAAGCGGCAATCTCGACGCGAAGCCAGCTTTGGTAGCGCGCTTCTTCCGTCCATAGGGAGGCCATGGGTTCCCGTGAATAGCGTTCGATCATCTATAGGATCCGGCCCGGGGAATGGGAATTAGTTCGAGTTCTTTAGTCATCAACTTGCCCCGCCGGGTGACATAGAACGACAGGCGATCTCCGACCCGCAGATCGGTATTGTTGACATAGTCCTTGGCGTCCTGCGAACGGCTGATGACCTTGTCATTGATTTTCAGAATTACGTCTTCCGGCTTGATACCCGCCCGATCCGCTGGACTTCCTGGATCGACGCCTGTGATGATGGCGCCGCGATTCTCTGCCAATCCGAGCATCTTCCACATGTTGCCGCGCAGATCATTTGCCCGAATGCCGAGCCAGTAGTTGCGATCCACGCCACCTCGAACGAGGTCTTCAATCGCATTGACGATACGGTTCGATGGTATCGCGAAGCCGATTCCAAGCGACCCGCCATTTTCGGTGAAGATCAAACTGTTCATTCCGACCGCCCTGCCCTCGGCATTGATCAGTGGACCACCGGAGTTTCCACGATTGATTGCGGCATCAGTCTGAATCATGTCCGAGTACAATCGGCCGTCCGAGTCCCGCTCAAAGTCACGATTCAAGGCCGAGATCACGCCCACGGAGGCCGAAGGTTGATCATTGATATCAAACAAACCGTAAGGGTTACCGATTGCGACAACCCATTCACCGACGATGGCCTCATCGCTGTTTGCCCACTCAACATACGGCAAGTTCTTGTCCTCGATCTTTAGGAGCGCCATGTCGAGCAACTCATCGATTCCGACGATTCGCGCATTGTATTTCTTGCCCGCGGTTGTTGTGACTGTAACAGTTGTCGCATCCTTGACAACATGCTCATTTGTGACAATGTAGCCGTCCGTCGTAACGATGAACCCCGACCCTAAGCCTGAGCCCTGTTTCTTGACCGTGCGCGGCCAATAGCGCTCGTCCAGGAACATCCGGAAGAGCGGATCACGCGGCACAAAGGGGTTCTCGACCTCGGTTACTTGCTCTACACTAATTCCCACAACAGCATCGGACGCGCGCGAAATTGCCCGCGTGAGCACGGTCTCTCGGCTGTGGTAAATGTCCTGCTGTGCCACAGGAATGGAAAACGTTGTCGGATCGCTTCCCAAGGACGACAGGTCGCCTTTGATTTCCAACGCAGTCATTGGGACTTGAAGTGAGTCTAATCTCTGTTGGAGGGCTTCAAACTGAATTTGTCGGGATCGGTCCGCCCCCAAAACCAGAGCACAACGCTCCCGCCGAGCAAACCGATGATGAAGAATTGCCAGAATCGATTCATCAGTTTAGGGGCCGACGGTTTTCCGCACCTGTCCAATCATTGTAGCCAACTCTCATCAACGTGAGGCCGTTGGCAGGTGCTTTGGTTCCGGCCAACCGGTTATCGTGCGCGGCCAGCACCTCGGCAATTGATTTCGCACTCCCCCGACCGCTGGCGATGTCGATCATCGTTCCAACCAGCATCCGCACCATGCCGTGCAGAAAGCGACTCGCTTGAATTTCATAGACGAATAATGGTCCGCGTGTCGTCCAACTTGAATGGAACACGGTGCATTCATAGCCATGCCGTTCGATCGGGTTCTCGTGTGCAAACGAGAGAAACGAATGCGTCCCAATAATCTGCTGCGCGAGCATCTCCAGTGTTTCTATTTTGGTCGGCTGAAAATACTGCCAGACGTACTGCCTTCCCAGCGCGACCGGCACCTGGCTGACTCTATATTCGTAGCCGCGCCACCGGGCGGAAAACCGGGCATGAAACGTCTCGTCACGCTCCTCGGCCGTCACAATGCGAACGTCCTGTGGCATTGTGCTATTGCACGCCCGCACGATTGCATGAGGCGCGCGTTTGACCGGCACATCAAAATGTGCTACTTGCTGCGCCGCGTGAACTCCGGCATCCGTGCGGCTGGATGGAATCAAGCGCACGAAGCTCTCAAAGAGTGGCTCCAGCGCTTCTTCCACGCACTGCTGCACGGTGCGTCGGTCAGGCTGCCACTGCATACCGCTGAATTCAGTTCCATCGTACTGAAGGTCAATCCGATACCTGAACCGCTGCGCCGTCTTGATAAGACGGTCCGCTACTGCTGCAGGGTGCTCAGGCAAATGAGACAGAATAGACAACAGGAGGCGAAGCGTGTGTACGACAATTGACGAGGAGGCTCATGGCTCACCTCGATGTCAGGCCGGTATCCGCGTGACCACAAAACTGTCGCAAGCGAATGAGCATAACCAAGCGCGAACAACACAGTCGATGATAGGTCATCTCGATACGCGTTTAGGCGAGCAAATACACTGCCTGAAACATTCACACCCCGCAGTCGCCGGGCCAGCCGTCTTTGGGCGAGATGTGCATCAACCTGCGGCAGCATGGCAAAAGCAAGATGCGCAACCTGTCCGGCCTGCTTAGCAATTCGCCATCCGGTGATTTTGCCCACACCCCGGGCTATCGCCTGCGCATAGGCAACGGGTGAATGGCAGTGGATCAGGATTGCTGTCGATAAGATGAATAACACCAGACGGATCAGGAAGAAACCTGTGCTCGTGAAATTCCAGCTATTGCAAGCAGAAGCGACAGGCTCGTCATCGACAACCAAGTCCGGCTCGCGCTCACGCAAACCAGAAACACCGCTGCGCTAAACAGCAGCCAACCCGCCGGAACAAACGGTGCGGGACTCTCAAGCCGTTTTGCAGGTGAAGTAAACACTATGCAAAGAAGAAGTCGGTTTCCTTCTGGCCATTTTCCGGCGAGTCAGAGCCGTGCACGGCATTGCTCTCGATATTCGTGCCGAACAATGCTCGAATCGTGCCGGGAGCGGCTTTCTGCGGATCGGTTGCACCAATAACGGATCGCCAATGGTCGACCGCGTTGTCGCGCTCGAGGCGGCCCACAACAACAGGACCACTCGTCATATAGCGCACGAGGTCGCCGTAAAACGGACGCTCTTTGTGCACTGCGTAAAACTCGCCAGCTTGCTCTTTGGACAAACTCAAATATCGAAGACCGGAAACAAGAAATCCCTCTCGTTCGACCCGCGCGACGATCTCGCCAATATGCTTGGCGGCGACGGCGTCAGGCTTGATAATCATCAGCGTGCGTTCCATCATGTCCCTTATTATCTGTTTTGTTTACTTTGCCAAGAACTCTGGCCATAGTCGCGCCAATATCAGCGGGAGACTTTGACACATGAATACCGGCGCGTTCCATTGCCGCGACTTTCTCTTTCGCCGTGCCTTTTCCGCCGGCGATGATGGCACCTGCGTGTCCCATCCGGCGGCCCGGCGGCGCGGTTTGACCCGCTATGAAGCCGACGACCGGCTTCTTGAATTCGCTCTTGATGTATTCCGCCGCTTCCTCTTCCGCTGACCCGCCGATTTCGCCGATCATGACGACCGCATTCGTCTCAGGGTCTTGGTTGAAGAGTATCATGATGTCAAGGAAGTTTGAGCCGGGAATCGGATCGCCGCCGATGCCGACACACGTCGACTGCCCGATACCGCGATCACTTAGCTGCTTCACGGCCTCGTACGTCAACGTACCGCTCCGGCTGATCAGGCCACACTTGCCTTCACGATGAATAAACGCGGGCATGATGCCCATCTTTCCCACACCCGGCGTGATGATCCCCGGGCAATTCGGACCAATCAACCGGGAACTTGAACCGCGCAGCGCATGTTTGACAGTCACCATATCACGAACGGGGACACCCTCAGTGATAGCAATGATCAACTCGATCCCGGAATCAATGGCTTCCAGCATCGCATCAGCCGCGAACGGAGGTGGAACGAAGATGATTGATGCGTTTGCACCCGTGCTGCCAACGGCTTCCCGCACGGAGTTAAACACAGGGACCGTGTCGTTGGCCATTGTGCCGCCCTTGCCCGGCGTCACACCGCCGACAACTCTGGTCTTGTACTCAAGCATCTGCTGGCTATGAAACGAACCTTCAGAGCCCGTAATGCCCTGGACAATTATCTTGGTGTTCTTATTTAGTAGAATCGACATCGCTTATCCCTTCACCGCCGCACAGGCCTTGGTTGCGGCATCGGTCAAGTCGCCCGCAACAGTTAGATTCAAGCCGGAATCGCGTAGCATCTGGGCGGCCACATCCGCGTTATTACCCTCGAGCCGTACAATAACCGGTACGGTCACGTGTTCGCTCTTTGCCGCTTCGATGACGCCCGCCGCAACACGGTCGCAGCGTACGATCCCGCCAAAGATGTTGATCATGACAGCCTTGACGTTCTTGTCAGCCAAAATGATCTTGAAAGCTGCCGCAACCGATTGCGCGTTTGCGCCGCCGCCGACATCGAGGAAGTTCGCCGGCTCACCGCCATGCAGTTTGATAATATCCATTGTCGCCATCGCAAGTCCAGCGCCATTCACCATGCATCCGATATTGCCGTCAAGCTTGATGAAGTTCAGATTGGACTTGGAGGCTTCAATCTCGGAGGGATCTTCTTCAGCAAGGTCGCGCAGCGCGTCATAGTCGGGGTGGCGGTAGAGCGCGTTGTCGTCAAAATTAACTTTGGCGTCCAAGGCAATAATCTCGTCGCCGGAGCGAATCAGTGGATTGATTTCGAGCAGACTGCAATCGGCCTCGCGATAGGCCCGGTACAGCTTTTCAAAACAGGCCGTGGCAGACTTGAACGATTTGCCTGATAGTCCGAGCGCGAAAGCCAGTTGGCGACCATGATGCGGTTGAAACCCCGACGCCGGGTCTATCGTCACCTTGACAATCTTCTCCGGCGTTTTAGCTGCGACCTCTTCAATGTCCATACCGCCTTCGGTCGAAACCATGAAGACATCTTTGGACTGCGCGCGGTCGAGCAAAATACTCGCGTAGAACTCTTGGTCAATCTTCATGCCCTGTTCGACCAGCAGTCGCTGCACCGTTTGACCGGCCGGGCCGGTTTGGTGCGTGACAAGCTGCATGCCAAATATCTGCGAAGCAAGTTCTTTCAACTCAGTTTCATTCTTGGCGAGCTTAACTCCACCGCCCTTGCCGCGGCCGCCCGCATGAATCTGCGCTTTTACAACTACAGGAAATCCTCCAAGGTCAAGTCCAGCCCTAACAGCTTCGTCGACGCTCTGAGCGGGCTTGCCTTTGGGCACGGGAACATCATATCCCGCCAGCAGCTGTTTCGCCTGGTATTCGTGAATCTTCATGAATTAGTTCTATTTCGAGGTAATTAATCGGGCAATATCCAAGTCCCGGAACGGCCATCAAGACTTTCGATGAAGCGTTCAAGTTCACAAATCAGAACGCGTTCGCCCCCTTCGCGCAGAAACTTAATAGCGGCCTCGATTTTCGGCCCCATGCTTCCCCCGGGAAACTGACCGTCATCGAGGTATCTTTGCGCCTCACTTACCTGTCATGCGCGGTAGATCTACCTGCTCCGGTGTGCCGTAGTTCAACGATACATACGGCGCGGCCGTTACAATGAACAGGTCATGAGCTTCAATGTCTCGAGCCAACACAGCTGAAGCCCGGTCTTTGTCGATCACGGCGTCCACGCCTTCCAACCAACCGTCCGCTTCGCGATATACGGGGATCCCGCCACCTCCGGCGGCAATCACAACGGCACCGGTATGAACGAGCTGGCGAATCACTTTGCGATTAAGTATCTCGAGCGGCATGGGACTTCCCACTACGCGACGATAACCGCGCGATCCGGCAGGTTTCACGGTCCAGCCGAGCTCTTCGGATTTCTGTTTCGCTTCCTGTTCGGTGTAGAACTGGCCGATAAACTTCGTCGGATTGGTCAGCGCAGGGTCATTCGGATCAACGACAACCTGCGATACTATTGTTACGACTTCTATCTGCCCGTGACCTTGGCGCAGGAACACGTTCTGCAGGCACTGCTCGATCATGTACCCCATGCCACCTTCAGTATCGGCTACGATAACGCCAAGCGGCAATTCGGGCGCACGGCCCGCAGCAAGTTCTACTCGTAACAACGCATTTCCCACTTGCGGACCGTTGCCATGCGTCACGGCCAATTTGTAGCCGCGATGCAACAGCTCGGTCACTCCTTGAAGGGCGCTGCGCGAATGCCGAAACTGATTTCCGATCGTGTCCTGCTCATCGGGCGAGGAGATTGCGTTTCCACCCAGGGCAACAACAGCTATGCGTGACTCGTCCGGCATTCTTCAGGGGCGGTTATATTGGTTAGTTGCAGTAAATCATTAATATAGCACCAAGACGCCGGATTGTCAAGCGATTCCGGCACCTCGCGCAATATCAAGTTCATTGTTTTTAACAACTTCCAACTGTACGAGCTCTTGCTCGGCCTCTTGCCACTTCTGGTACAGCTCGGGCAGCTCGGTACGGATCTGGTTATACTCTTTCAGGACTTCCCCGGACTTCGCTGGATCAGAGAAAAACGTCTGATCTTCGAGGAGCTTCTCAATCGCCGCTTGCCGAGCCTCGAAGCGGCCGATCTTCTCCTCGCAACGCTCCAGTTCGTCGCGCCAGCGCTTCGTTTCAGAGGAGAAACGGTTCCGGATCTCTGCTTCAATCCGCTTCAAGTCCTTGTCCTTGGGCCGCGACTCTGGACCCGTTGACGTAGTGAGTTGCCTTAGTTTCCTCCCCGTAATCTCGCTTTCCATCTGCGCTTGCATCAACCCCTTTTTCTCCAGGAACTCGCTCAGAGTCCCCGGCCAGTCGCGCAATTGACCTTGCTCAAGCTCGACCACACGTTCAACTAACCGGTCGAGGAAATAGCGGTCGTGGCTCACGACCAATAGCGTTCCGCCATAGTGCTTAAGGGCATCGAGAAGCACGTCTTGCGACGCCATATCGAGGTGGTTTGTTGGTTCATCAAGAATCAGAAAATTTGCGGGCCGCAACAGCAGTTTCGCAAGCGCCAGCCGCGACTTCTCGCCGCCTGACAATACCTTAACCTTCTTGAATACGTCATCGCCGACGAACAGAAACGCTCCGAGCAATCCACGCAACTCCGATTGCGATAATGACCGATTATCCGCCTCGACTTCTTCAAGCACATTTGATTCGAGGTTCAACTTGGATTCGGCTTCTTGCGCAAAAAACTCGATGGTCACATTGTGCCCGGGCACCACAGTTCCCGACGACGGCGCCTCCTGACCACTGATCAAACGGCACAGCGTAGATTTGCCTGCTCCGTTTTCGCCAACCAGCGCAATTCGCTCGCCGCGCTTCACCACGAGATCAAGTCCATGGAAGACGCGCAGCTCGCCATAGTTCTTTGCCGCTTGGTTGATTTCGAGTACCCACTTTCCCGACGCCGCGGCCGACGGAAACCGGAAGTGAATCTGTTTTGTACGAGATAGCTGCTCAACATCTTCGAGCTTCTCAAGCCGTTTGAGTCTGCTCTGCGCCTGTGTCGCCTTACTTGCTTTGTACCTGAAACGCTCGACAAACTTCTCCGAGGTGCTTCCGCTCCGTGTCGATCTTTTCCTGTTCCTTTGCCAACAGTTCGGCGCGCTCTTCTCGGCCAGCTTCATACTCGGAGTAGTTCCCGGGATAGAGGGATAGTTTCCCAAAGGCAAGTTCCGCGATCTCTGTGACCATTCCGTCAAGAAACTCGCGGTCATGGCTGACCAGCACAACGGCTCCTGAGAACGCGCGCAGGAATCCTTCCAGCCAGACCACGGTTTTCAGATCGAGGTGGTTTGTCGGCTCGTCAAGCAACAGGACATCGGGATCGCGGAGCAGCAGCTTCGAAAGTGCGATACGCATCTGCCAGCCGCCCGAGAATTCGTCAGTCGACCGTGGGAAATCCGCTTCTTTGAATCCCAAACCACCGAGCACCGCAGCAACTTTGGCCTCAGCTCGGTAACCCTCGAGCATATGAAACCTGTGTTCGAGCACGCCCGTGAGTTCCAGCAGAGCTTCACTCGCGGGATCATCCGCCAGAGCCGCCCGTGCGGCATCAAGTTGTTCCTGTAGATGCGGAATGTCCGGCAGTCCGGAATATGCTTCAGCAAACAGACTGCGTCCCCGAAAAGATATCCCACTCTGGGGCAGATAGCCAACCGTCGTTTCACGGGCGAGGACGATCTTACCTTGCGTGGACTGGAAGTCACCGCAAATCATTTTGAGAAGCGTGCTCTTCCCCGCTCCGTTTACACCGACCAGGCCGATCCGCTGACCGCGAAACACCGCCCAAGCGATGTGCTCAAAGAGCACCCGACCTGGAAAAACGACTCCAATATCTTCAAGCTGGATCAGTCTCATTTTGGCCTTGCGAGGATAACCGTTGTGCGTTCTCGAGTGACACCGTGGTCATTCCCGGCCTCGAGGACAAGAATGTACCGACCAGTCGGTACGAGAGTCCCGTCGTCGCTGCGGCCGTCCCAGAGGACGGTACCTTCTGCTTGCCCGGACTGTCCGCCCGCGAGCCTTCGAACCTGTCGTCCTCGAACATCATACACAAGTATATCGATACTCCCGGCAGGAACCTCAAGCGTATAGGAAATCTCTGCGACGTCATTGCGTCCATCATTATTCGGCGTGAACGGAGAAGGTGACACGGACATTTTCAATTCACGCCGCGGCGCGTTCAGCGCGCGGGAGTTGGTCCGTCCAGGTGTCGACCCGGAAGCCGCAAAACTGCTTCCCCAATTCACGGGATCATTCGCGTCGGCAGTCAGCGAAATTCGTTCGAGTGAAGTCCCTTCCTCGCCGTCACCCCAGTTGTCGTCATAGTCAACACGCTCAAGAATTCCCCCTGTTGCCCCCCAGACCACAAGCGAATCGCCGGTGTTATTGAGCGTCGGGGGACTGTCTGCGATAACGGTTACGATTGTGTTGGACGGCATGTCTTCAAGGAAGATCGAGCTATCCATCGCAATGATCATGTATTCACCGGGCGCGATCACTAACTCCGGCAACGCGTGACGCTTCGAAGTATCGGCAATTCCCTGACCGTCAGAAAACACTACGCCTGACAACGACACCGGCGAGACACCTGCAACGGTCAATTCGACCCATTCACTGCGTCCGACGGCCGGCGCCGCCTGGATCTCGTTCAAGACAATACCCTCGGCCAAAACCGAGCTTGATACGATGCGTGTCAACCGATTGTTGGTGGAATCATCATCACTCTCCGTCATCTCTGCCAGATAGCGTGCAATGCCGGTAGCGCCAAGCATCAGCTCCCAACTCATTTCGCTTGTGTCCGTCGGTGCGAGCGCGTCAATGGGACGCGTCGCCACAACGACCCACGCCTCGCCTCCGGTTGTGTCGACGGACAATCGCAAAATGTTCGATGTAGCCAACAACCCCCTATTCGTGAAACGCGCGTTAAGTTGAAACAACTCTCCAATCGGGGGAAAAGCCGGTTCCGCAGCGCACGTGATCAACGCGATATCCCGGTCGGGCGGTGTGACGCTGTTGCGAAACCCCGGCGTACCGAGCAAGACATCGCTGTCGGCCCAGTTTACGGCCAAGTCACCAGCGGACAACCTTAGCTTCTCATCAGAGTGCCCCTCGCTGTTACCGGTCGAATAGGTGTATTCCGCTATCACGACTCCTGCAGCGTTCATCAAGCGAACCATTTCACCGCTGCTATTCGACAGTCCTTGTCGGCCAAAAGAGCTGCTTGAAATGGTCACGATGAGCGCGTCCTCGGACGCGACAGAATCATAGGTTGTGCTTGCTTCCTCAATGTAATCCGGGTCAAGAACCAACACGTATTGGTAAGGCACCGCAAGCAAACCCATCCCGGCATCCCGCAGCGTGTCGGTGCCGTCGGCGTCTGAGAGCGTCCAGCCCGACAGATTTGCGGGCAACGCGGGTGGTTATAGAGCTCCACGAATTCGTCCAGCGCTTCGTCACCATTTGGATCAAACATGACCTCCGAGAGCACAACAACGCCCCTTGCCGTGAACGGCGAGGCAAGGGCCATGATTACGATGATAGCGCACTTAACTGAACGCATTGATGATGTGGTTAATCTCCGGGCGGTCGCCCTCCCATACGACCGTTACGATGTCAAATCTAATCGGCAAATCCCAGCGGCGGCGGCGAAGATAGGCGCGTGCCAAGCGCTTGATGCGCTGCTGCTTGTCATGATTCACTCGGTTCTCAGGCAAGAACGAAGTGACTTTGCCGGCCGACTTAACCTCGATGAAGACGACAACGTCCTTCTCCATGCAGATAATATCAAGCTCGCCGAACTTCGCCTGCCAGTTTCGCTCGACGATGCGCATGCCCACGCCTTCCAAATAGCGCGCCGCAACATCTTCGCCCGCGTTGCCCAGCTTGCGTGCAGGAGTAACGCGGCGATTCCAAAACAGCTTATTCCACCAATTCCCGAACACCGCGAAACGTCTTTCGATGGATGGGACAAGGTCCAAATAGTCGGAGTGCTGCGCGATGCTGCGCAGTTGGATAACCATAGTGACGATCAAATCCGTATTCCGGGAAGCGCAGCGCGAAGTCGCGCATCAGCCGATCCCTCGCGACCTTCGCCACAATTGACGCTGCCGAAATCGTCGCCATCAGCGCATCGCCTTTCACCAATGCACGGCTGTTGGGCAGGCCGGGGAGACGATCCCGACCGTCGACATAGACGATACTTGGCGTGATCTCCAACTTGAGCACGGAAGTCTCCATCGCCTCAAGCGACGCGACGCGGATATTTACTTCGTCAATGCGATCAGCATCAATCGTCGTGAAAGAATACGACAGGTCGGTCACAATCTTCTCGAAAAAGTCCTCACGAATTCGCTCCGTGAGGGTCTTTGAATCTCGGCAATGCCACAGGGTTTCACAATCCCTAAAAAGCACGGCCGCACCAACAACAGGTCCGGCCAGCGGACCACGACCAGCTTCGTCACAGCCGCAAATCGATGCAAACCCGTGTGCAATCAGGTCACGTTCAATTGCCGCATTCGAAAGGGTGAAGTCTGGCCTAAGCTTCATCATGACCCGGGAGCGACCAAATCCGCATTAAGCTCTCTGAGTCCGAAGGACGTACGCGCCATTCGCCATGCTCCCACATCCAGACTTTGCTGCGCGCATCAATGTTTCCATCTCGCAGAACTACGCCGTTGTCGATATCAATCACTAATTGTGGTGCGTCACGTGTTGCGTCAATAGCGCCAATGAGCAGACTATCTGCCACCACTCCAGACACAAACACCGAGATTGCGCTACCGGAAACGACGCGGTACGCGCAGCCACTCCCCCGTGCATGGCGTGGAGGCCACACGACATCCAGTTGCGCGTTGGTGAACGACCATGCGTCTCCCGCGCTTGGCCTCCACAATTCGATATCATGAGACAACAGCGCTGCTCGGAATATAAACGCTGTCATCGTCTCGCGCGGTGTGGAGAAGTCTACGACTACTCCCGCCGATAGCTGATCAAGGATCGCGAGCGCTCCTCCGACAACATGAGCTTTTTCGCTCGTTACCACCGCCGCGTCAACATGGATGGTACTGTTCCGCAACAACTCCTCCCGCAATAGTGCCGCATTGCGTTCTCCTTCCCATTCCGCACCGAAGCCTGACAGAAACGCAAAATCGCCGCTGGTATAGAGCGCAATGCTCTCGTTGCCACTGCCGTACAATCTGACCGTAGGCATATCGCTTTTCGAGAAGAACCCGGGCCAAAGCATTAGATTCAGTCCGATGAGAGTCAGGAGCGCCCCTGCAAGGCGGCGCGCCCGCAGAAACATGACAATTGCCGCACATTGCGCGGCAAATGCCGCTACTGCACACCACATTGGACCTGTCAGCTGGTGTCCTGCGCCCGGAACATCTGCGACTATTGAAGACATCTTGGCAAAACCCCAGACGATCGCCTCGATCGCCTGCGCAAAGGGTGCGGCAAGGGCGGACGAAACCGGACTGGTGATAAGCAACAACAGCACTAAGACAAGCAATAGCGAAAACACGGGAATCGCAACGACGTTGGCGAAAATCGCGAGTCCCGGCACGCGCGAAAACAAGAGGGCAGCGACCGGCGCGGTGGCCAGTTGAGCGCCAAACGTGCTCGAAAGCGTATCAGCGATCTTACGTCGCATACCGGGCTTGCCCGCTGCGAGCAGGTCTTGAAACGGCTTCATCAGCGCCACATACGCAGTCAAGATTCCCGCCATCGATAGGTAACTCAACAAGAATCCCGCGTCCAGCAAATGCAGCGGCCAGAAGAATAGCTCTACCGCAAATGCAAAGAGCAGCAAGTTCGCCGGATGACTCGCTTTTGCCAGCAGTCGTCCCAAAATCCACAGGCCTGCCATGACTGCCGAACGAAAAAGCGACGGCACGGACAAACCCAGCAGCGTGTAGCAGATAAGGACGCCAAGCAGGATGACGTAACGCGCGCGCCGCGGCACAAACAGCCACGCCAGCACCATCCAGCATAGCGAAACAATCAACCCTGTGTTCAGACCGCTTAAGGCAAAGAGATGCGCCAATCCGGTCACTTGCAGATCAGATCTGAATTCGCTCGACAATGCTTCGCGCGATCCAATCAACAAAGCGCCTGCGATCGCCGCCGCGTCAGGCGACAGGGTAATCGCAAGCCGGTGCAAAATTGACTGGCGCACGTCGTGGACAGTCGCCCTGACTCCGCCTTCTCCGTTTGCGACCACCAGACTTGCATCATCAACCAGCCGTGCATCGGCCCAAATTAACGTGCGCAGCGACCACATCAATTCACGAACGGAGTTCCGCTGCCGTTCCTGCACCGTCTCAATTCGCACCGCGCACGCGATCGCGTCACCAACTCGTATTGAACTGGCCGCTGCAAGCGGCATCGTGAGACGAATTCGCAGATTGCCTGATATGATCGTCGTGTCAGCCAGATCGAGCCGCACGCGCTCGCACCATAGTCGCTCAACTCTGCTTCCACCAGTCTCCTCGATTAATGCAACAACACCGCGAAAGGAGACTATCGCGGTGTCGGGATCATGTCGAATTAGCAGTTCGCGCTCATCGCGGGCGATATCGCATTGCGCAGTCGTCCAGACGAGCGCGGCCACTGTCATGTAAGCCGCCCACGCGCCTCGGCTTCGAGACTTCACCGTTAGAAGCAACGCAATCGCCACAAGACCGCATAACGCAGCAATCGCGATTCCGGTTTCCCGATCGACCGGGATGACTAGCGCTGCTATCGCTCCAGTCAGCGCTGCGGCTGCTGGGCCGAGTGCAGGAAGATCGGCCAGGCGTAGTTCCTGCGTTGTGAGCATTCTGTGCTCATTTCGTCAAAAGGAACCGCGTGGCGATTCCTAAGGATAGGGGTACCGCCTCAACACGGCTGAATCCCGCCTCATGGTACATCTCAAGCAATCGGGTCGACGATGGAAAGCGTTGGATCGTCTCGGCCAAGTAGCGATACGCTTCCCGGTCGTTCGAGACCATTCCGCCCAAGGGTCGCATAACCCACCACATGTATGCGCGAAACAGCCGGTCGATCACCGCCGACCTATCCGGCGTGAATTCGAGTATGACTCCGCAGCCACCCGGTTTCAAGATGCGATGGAGTTCCCGAAGTCCCAGTCCCAGATCACGAAAATTGCGAATTCCAAAAGCGACCATGTACCGGTCATACTGTTCATCTGCCACGCTGATCTTCTCGGCCGAACCGCATGTCAAGTCGTAGGTCGTTATCCCGAGCTTCTTTGCTTTTGCATCAGCAAGCTCAAGCATAGTCGCCGCAGGGTCATACAGTGTCGTGTACACTCCGGGACATTGACGGTGCGCCTCGAATGACATGTCTCCGGTGCCCGCGCTGCAATCGAGCACGCGCATTCCCGGTTTGAGCTGCAACGCTCGTACGGCGGATTTTCGCCACACGCGATCCACCCCGAGCGAAAACAGCCGATTCAAGCGGTCATATGTTCCAGAAATCCGGTCAAACATCTCAACGACTCGCGGATTCGCGCCGTCGTACACGGACGTGAGTTGGGCAGAATTCGGTTGTGTGTCAGCGCGCGAAGTGGTCAAGGCCGGGTAAGATAAAGGTAGGAAAGATACAGTGGCGTTGAAAGCAACAGCGAGTCAAAGCGATCGAGGAAACCTCCGTGGCCCGGGATCAACTGGGACGTATCCTTGACCTTCGCCTCGCGCTTCATAAGTGATTCGATCAGATCACCGATCTGGCCCGCCACTCCGACCGCAATAGGAAGCACGAGGTAATCGAGTGGAGCCGGGTCGGCCATGCCGAGCAGCTTCACTGCGGGCAGGACAAACCCTGACGCGAGTACACCACCGATCGCTCCTTCTACGGTCTTGTTCGGACTCGCTTCGGGGTAGAGTTTGTGTCGACCCATCGCGCGTCCTGCGAAATACGCTGCGGAATCGCATAGCCACGTGGCCACCAGAAGGAGCGTTAACGCGCCCCACTTGCCGTGAAGTGCCGAACTAGAGTGCTCATGCAGTGGAAACCAGAGCGCTAATGGCAGGGCGACGTAGACTAGAAACAGTGCGCCCAGACCAATCTGTAAGAGCGGCATGCGCTGCGTGCTGAAAACGGTCGACGCAATCCACAGGTACACTCCCAATAGGGCGATCCCGATCTGGAGCGCTCCGTGTGAACTCAAGACGAACACATCAACCGCAGCAACAGCGAGAACAAGAAGCGCTGGCCGCAGGTCGACACCCAGCGCAGTCGCAAACACACTCCACTCGCGAAGCAGCAGCATCTGCAATCCGGCGATCAGAACGGTTAGCCACGGTCCGCCCACCGCCGAACAATAGAGCAGAACGGGAACACCGACTCCGGCCGATAGCAGGCGCAGTGTGAGATTCGACACTATCGGAAGCGCCGCCCTCGCAACGTTTCAATCTCGGGCGGCCAACCCGTTGAATCAGATTCAGCCGAAAGCAGTTCCGATGCGGGCTGGTACGTCGACTCCAACACGGCATCGCTAAGAAGGAAGATCGAATTCGTGTCAGGCTCGGCAACTTTGGTGCGCGAGACTTGCGCAAACGATGAATCGGGGAATAGTCGTGCCAATGCCTCGTGCGTCGACCGCGCTGCGTCGTAGTCGCGCATTTTGAATTCTTGCAAGAAGGCGATTGCATGTAACGAGCGGCACCCCTCAAGGCTAACACTGTCGATCTGCGCCGTCTCTTGATACGATGTAATGACCTCCTCGATCGAACTACCCGAAAGCAGGGTTTGTTCGGCCCGTCTCAGCGCGGCGCTTTGCTCCGTCTCGATGGGCGGAAGTTCTTCCAAGCCAAGTTTCTGTCTCGTTGTATTCCTAAGCGCTCGCGGCGCGGCATCGGCGCCAGCGACATCTTGCAATAGAGCACGACCGCGCTCGGCATCGGCATCCTGTTCAATCAACACCATTCCCAACTGGGCATACGCGCGCCAGTGCTCGTCTGACGAATCCGGAACGGCGAGCGCGGCCTCGAGGTGTACAAGAGTGCTGTCCATATTGCGCGCGACGAGGTCAAAGAAGGACGCAGCTTCGAGATGCGTCGACACAAGTCTCCGGCTCATCGAGCGCACACGCTCTAAATACTGCTCCGCTTCGGTCGGTCCCTTGGGCACTGATGCCTCGTTCGAGGGCGGGGCGACACTGTCCACAACACTGGCCATCCGCAGACTGTCCTGGTGCGCCCGCTCAGCGCGCTTAATCGAGTCCTGCCGCGCAAGTTCACGCATGATCGAATCTGCGATCATCTCTGCAGGGCTAAGCTCGCGCTCGACTCCATCGCTTCCCGCGTCGTCCACAACAGCGATGAAATTGCTATCTACGGCAGCCGAGACTGAATCAGTTGAACCGGCCATCGACTCATTTTCCGGAGCTGCGGCAAGGGTGTCCATCTGCGGAGCGACATCTTCAGTAATGTCCACTTGAGCCGCGACGGTCGAATCAACAGCAAGGTCGGTCGTACTCGAATCAACCGTCATCACCGCAGATGAATCAGGGCTCTCGACCGTCGCGATTTGAGTGTTGGCGGATACCGTGTCCAATGAACCTGATTGTGGAGTATACTCGGTTGAATCCGAAGAGTCATTCCGCTGTTCCAACGGCTCTTCAAACTGCGGCCAGTTATCGAGGAGGAGTTGTAAGCTATCCTTCAGCGCCGGAATGCGCTCGAGCGCACTCAACCCCGATTGTACTTGCGCGGCCGCTTGCCGTGCGGAATCTTGAAGCGCGCGGGACGCGCCTGCGCCGGCGACGCTGTCAAACTTTGCCTTCGCCAGGACAAACTGCGCAAGTCGGTCGCGAGCCACTTCTCCTTGCATGAAATAGGCGATCGCCTTATCTTCGCCTTGAGTAGCCGATGCGCAAAAATGCTCGAGCATCCGGATTGCGGTCTCGGGGTCGCCGATTCGCGCCTCAACACGCCCAAGTTCAATATCGATCTTGCCAAGCATTTCGGAAAACCGGCGATCAGTACGCATGGGAATCAACTGAGCCTTGGCGTCGACGTACTTGTTCTCGCTGGCAGCAAGGTCGGCCAACATCTTGCGCGCTTGAAATGCCTCGTCAGTCGAACGTGTCAAATCCAAGCAGCGATTCAATGCGGACCGCGCGTCGTCATTGCGCGACAGCGCGGTGTACGACCGCCCCAATCGCAAAGAGTCCGTCGCCTTTTCAGCGCGGTCGTAGGAGATGTTACGGATCTGTTCAAGAAAGGTGACCGCTTCAGATGGCTGATTACTCGCTTCAGATATCTCGGCCCGAGTCCGATACGACGCAGCTTTCACTCCGGGCGACGTGAACTTCGATTCCTCGTTTGCGAGGACCTGTTCAGCAAGATCGAGTTTGCTTTGTGCCACCAGCGACCGCGCGCGCCAGATGCTCGCCATTTCGGCGTGCCTACTCTTGGGAAAGATCGTAACGAGCTCGGTGAACTTTCGCTCGGCGCGTGGAAAGTCTTGGAGCCTGTAATAGCTGATTCCCATCACCATCAGTGCATCGTCAATCCACTTGCTCTTCGGGTAGAATTCGAGTAGCTTTCCGCACGATTGAATAATCCCCTGGTATTGCTGAATGGGTCCCATATTCTGCCCGGGCCGATCCGGACCCGCAGGTTGGCGGCCGAGCGCAGCGACTCCGCATTCGCCTTCTCTGTCTGCTTTTCGGCGGCGCGAAACTCCTTCTTGATGTTGTAAAACGTGTTGTAATACGCACAGCCCGACGACATTGCCGCGGCAAAGAGCAAAGCGCACGCGGACACATACAGGAGTCTTCTCAAGGACAGCGGGTTCTTCACAATAGGGTTCAGCTCTTGTTGCAGGCCTTCCAACAGTTGACGAGGGCAGGCACCGCCGCACTTGCGGTGGCGCCAAGGTGAAAATCGGCGTTCGGTGTGAACGGCGTCGGCTCAAGATTCACTTCAATAGTCAGGGCGCCTGATTCATGTGCAATCTCCGGAAGCGAGGCAGCAGGATAGACGACCGACGACGTTCCGATCACAACAAACAGGTCACAAGCTCGCGCATCATTGAATGCCTGCTCCAAAACACGTTCGGGCAGCATCTCGCCAAACCAAACGACGCCGGGCCGTAGCTTTCCCCCGCACGCGCAATAGGGCACTCCTCGGACGTACTGCTCGGGTTCGTGGTCGAGTTCGCGGCCGCACGAAAGACAGCGATTGACTCTGATATTCCCGTGTAATTCGAGGACATTGCGATTCCCTGCCGCCTGATGCAGCCCGTCAACGTTTTGCGTAATCAGTGAGAACGCGTTACAACTCGCCTCCCACTCCTGGTTAGGGCCAGATGCGCTGGATTGGGCCGGGCTGTTTCCAGAAGCGTGCGACGATACGTATACCATTCCCAAACCAATTCCGGGTTGGCCATGAACCCTTCCATACTGGCCAACTCCTCTGGCCGCAACTTGTTCCAGTTCCCATCTTTCCCGCGAAAGGTACCCAAGCCGGACTCCGCTGAAATACCGGCACCAGTCAAAACGGCGATACGCATCGTATCACTCAGCTTATCAAGTAGTTCTGGCGGAAGCGTGAAATCCTTCACTTGACTTTAATTCGAGTCTTGTTTATATTGCGGCACTTCGGGCGGTTTCGGGAACCAGCGTTTTGCGGGTCGAAATTGCTTGCAGTAGGAATATCAACAAGATAAGAATTTTTTCTCAGAATGCCACAACACAAATCATGTGAAAAGCGGATGCGCACGTCGGCCAAGGCCCGAGAGCGGAATCGCCGCGACCGTGCCCGTTGCCGTACCGCTGAAAAGCGCGTACTTGCCGTTACTGATGCTGCCGTTGCTCCCGACAAGTTGAGCGAAGCCTACGTGACTTTGGATCGTATGGCCGCGAAAGGTATTCTGCACCCTCGCACGGCGGCCCGCCGCAAGGCACATTTGGCTCGCCACGCGAACTCGTTGAATTCTTAGTACTTACTTAGCCCCCCGCCGAGCCGGTGAGCTTGTGGCAATCGTCCCCCTCCGGCCACAGCATATTCACCGGCTCTTTTTTGTCCGGAAATCTACTTGGGTCGCGAGTAGTTGGGCGCTTCCTGCACAATAGACACATCATGCGGGTGGCTTTCTACATAGCCCGCTGCAGTCGCTTCGATGAACCGGGTCTTCGTCCGCATCTCTTCGATCGTCCGCACTCCGCAGTAGCCCATTGAAGCTCTCAACCCGCCGATCAACTGGAATACAGTGTCGGCTAACTTTCCCTTATACGGAACCTTACCTTCGATTCCCTCAGGAACGAACTTGCCGCTTGCTTCGACGGCGGACTGGAAATACCGGTCCGCCGATCCTTTTTTCATGGCTCCTATCGAGCCCATGCCTCTAAACAGCTTGTAGCTGCGCCCTTCGACCAAAACTGTGTCGCCAGGGCTTTCCTCTGTTCCCGCAAATAGGCTTCCGATCATGGCCGAGGAGGCACCAGCTGCAATCGCCTTGGCAATATCTCCCGAATAGCGTATGCCTCCATCTGCAATAACAGGCACGTCAAAGTCACGCAACGCCTCCACAACCCACATGACCGCAGTGATCTGAGGAACACCTGCCCCCGCTACTACCCTGGTCGTGCAGATCGACCCCGGCCCCACGCCCACTTTCACGCCATTCGCACCTGCGCTGACCAGCGCCCTCGCCCCTTCTGCTGTCACCACATTTCCCGCGATAATGTCCACGTTTGGGAAAAGGCCACGCAACCGCTCAACCGTTTTCAGAACGTTGCGCGAATGCCCATGCGCAGAATCAATTACTAACACATCAACGTCTTCCCGAACCAGCATCGCCGCTCTCTCATCGGCGTCTGCTCCGATTCCGATTGCCGCTGCGACGCGCAGCCTTCCCTCTTTGTCTTTGCACGCGTTCGGAAACTGGCTGCGCTTACGAATGTCCTTTACGGTCACGAGTCCGGCCAAATGTCCGGTCTCAGTGACCAGCAAGAGCTTCTCAATTCGATGCGTTTGGAGTATCTTCTCGGCCTCGGGCAATTCTGTCGCCAGCGGTGCGGTAATCAACCTCTTGCGCGGCGTCATCATCCTCACCACGGGCGTAGCAGAATCTGTCTCAAATCGCATGTCGCGGTCCGTGATGATCCCGACAAGCGTGCCGTCTTCCTCTACGATTGGAATGCCGCTCACACCCTTGGCCCGCTTAAGCGCTTGCGCATCAGCAAGTGTAGCCGTCGGCGGCAGAGTATAGGGTTCATAGATTACGGCCGACTCGCTGCGCTTGACGCGATCCACCTCCATGGCCTGCTCTTCGGCAGTCATGTTTTTGTGAATGACTCCTATTCCACCCTGTCGGGCCAGCGCAATACAGAGCTCCGATTCGGAGACTGTATCCATTGCCGCCGATACCAACGGCACGTTGATTCGAATGCGCTGTGTCAGCCGCGAAGATACGTCGACCTCAGAAGGAAGAACTTCAGAGGCCGCAGGAATAAGCAACACGTCGTCATAGGTTAAACCGATTCCGACGATGCGGCTCGAATGCGTGTTCATAGATTTCCTTGTCGCAAAAACACCCAGTGTATGAAAAGACAAAAAGCCTCTGCCCGGACAGCAGAGGTCTTTGGAGACCTCGCGGTCTCATCAGTAAGCATGAAAAACAGGCGGCGTTTACGCCAGACTTCTCTCATGCGCTTTCTGCAAAATGGCCAAACAGAGTCTGGCCGCCATGACCAAATCATCAACAACGAGGTGCTCACTGGTCGTGTGCTCCTCTTTCATGCCGCATCCAATGACGACTGCCGGCAGCCCCTTGGCATTGTAGACATTCGCATTGGTGCCACCGCCAATGGCAAGCGGCTTCATGTTCAAGCCTACTGATTTCCCCGCCTCCGAAACAACTTGATATGGTTCCGAATCGGTTGCAATGTGCATCGCCTTGAATTCGCGGCTGATCTTCTCCTTGAAGACGACGCGGCGCGGCTGACCGTCTATGACTCTCTCAAACTTGGCGACCGCCGCTTGGAACGCATCACTCATCGCCTTTGTCTGCGCTTCCAGTTTCTCCACCGAGTGGCTGCGAACCTCGGCCCGCGACGACAAGTGCTCGCAAACGATGTTCGTGGCCCGGCCCGCTTCGACCGTACCGATATTGGCCGTCGTTTCATCGTCCAGACGACCAAGCTTCATTTTCGATACGGCCTCTGCAAACACCTCAATCGCGGAGATTCCATTCTCGGGCCGCATTCCGGCGTGCGCGGCAATGCCCTCGATTTCATACGTCATTCGGTTCGCACTGGGCGACTTGTAGATAATCTGATCCATCTCTTCGCCATCCAAAACGATCGCATACTTGGCCTGGACCTGTGACAAATCAACCTCGAACGCGCCCATCAAGCCAATCTCCTCGGCCACGTCAAAGATGACTTCAATCGGTCCGTGCGGCATATCGCTGTCATGAATAACCTGGAGCATCTCCAGAATCGCGGTAACTCCGGCTTTGTCGTCGGCCCCAAGCACTGTCGTGCCATCTGACCGGATTACCCCATTGTCCAACCGCGGTTTAATGCCAAGTCCGGGCATAACCGTGTCCATGTGCGATGAGAAGAGCACCGCATCGGCTTTGGAACCGCGCGCGGGAACTCGAATGTGTAGATTTCCGCAATTGCCGCCGATCTTCTGCCCGGCGTCATCGCGCCATATCTTGACGCCCATCGGTGCGAGCAGTTTCTCGATGAACTCTGCGACAGGTTGCTCTTTTTTGGACGGACTGTCGATTTGCACGAGCTTGAAGAACAGATCAATCATTCGCTCGCGATTTACAGCAGGAAGACTCATAACTAATTCCCTAAGGGGTTACAGTACAGAAAATCCGCGTCGGCCCGCGCGACTCGAAGCGTAATCAAATCGCCGGGCGCCGCGCAGCCGCGCGGCACAGCGACGTCAGCGTAATTGCGGGCATGGCCGAATGAATAGGAAATAGATCCTCGTCGCTCCAACACAGTCTCAACGTCGGATCCCACAAACTTCGAATGAAACTGGGCGCGGAGCGATCGCGACAAACCTCGCAACTCACTCGCGCGCGTTTCCGCAACCTTGATCGGCACTCGATCAGGGAGCTTTGTTGCCGCTGTTCCCGGTCTCGCGCTGAATGGAAAGACGTGCAAGTAGGCAATTTGCAATCTTCGTAAGAAGTCGCGAGTCCCGCTCAAACAGCTGGTCGCTCTCGCCCGGAAAGCCAACAATCACGTCTGCGCCGATTCCCCAATCGCTTCGTAACTCGAAAGCCCTATTAATGATCTTTTCGAGCTGCGCCGCCGTGTATCGTCGATTCATCCGCCGCAGGATTTCGTCCGCACCGCTTTGAAACGGCAAATGCAAATGCGGACACACGGTTTCTGAATCCGCCATTGTTCGCAGCAAGCGCTCGCTCACCGCCCACGGTTCAACGCTTCCGAGACGCAGCCGTTTCAACCCGTGTACTCTTGACAAGGCCTGCACCATGTCCGGCAGAGTATCCTCGCGACGCGCGTCAAATCCGTACGTCCCAAGCGCAACACCGGTAACGACAATCTCTTTGATCCCATTGTCCACTAGTTTCTCGGCGCGGTAAACCGCTTCACGTATCGGTAGACTTCGTCCTTGACCACGCAATCGTGGCACAATACAGTATGTACAGGACTGCGAACAACCATCTTGCACTTTGAGGAAAGCGCGCGTCCGTGAATCAAGGCCCCTGACTGCGGTTCCATCGCTCCACGGCTCATTGCGCTCGATTCCGCCCACCTGAACAGCCTTAGCGTCGGCAAGGGCGTCAAGAAACCGCTCCTTCTCGCGATTACCGATGACCTTCTGAGCACCGGCCTTCAGCAGGGACTCTGGCACGCGCTCCGCCATGCATCCTGTAGCCACAATTGCTGCCCCGGAACTTTGGCGAAGGGCCGCGCGGATCGCCGCGCGGCCCTTTCGCTCCGCAGTCTCAGTCACCGCGCACGTGTTGACCACAATCAGGTCAGCCTCTTGCGCGACTTCAGTCTCAGCATACCCCTCCGCGCGCAATTGAGTCAACAGCATTTCACTGTCATATTGATTCAATTTGCACCCGAGCGTGCGAATCTGCACGCGTCGGTGTTCAGCGGAGGTTTCTATAATCACGCGGTTTCAGTTGGTGAGTCGGACGCGCCGGCATCGCTCTTTGGCGCTTCGTCACTGCCGACAATATACTGCTCACGCGTTTCCGCATCCAGTTCATCTTCCGCATCTCCGCCCTCGGGCGCCTGTGCGGCAAGGATGATTTTCTTATTCTCACGATCGAATTCAATCACTTCAAGAGCGATCTCTTCGCCAACGCTGACCGATTGCTTGCCGCCTTTGGTCAGACGTTTGAGCTGACTCGCTGGCACAAAGCCTTCAACCTCGCGCGGCAACTCGACGATCACGCCCTTGTCCATGACTCGCACAACCTTGCCGGTCGTCTGCGCTCCAACGGAGTAGAGAGACTCGAACTCGTCCCACGGATTGCTTTGTGCCTGCTTCAGGCCAAGAGCGATTCGTCGTTCATTGCGGTCGAAACCGAGCACAATGATCACGACTTCTTCGCCCTTTTGCAGAATCTCTCCCGGATGGCGTACGCGCTTTGTCCAAGAAAGATCCGAGATGTGTACAAGCCCGTCAATTCCGTCTTCAAGTTCGACAAACGCTCCGAACGGAACGAGGTCGCGCACCTTGCCCGTATGACGGGAACCCGGAGCATATTTGAGTTCAAGGTTTTCCCAGGGATCGGGATCGACCTGTTTCATGCCAAGCGAAATCTTACGGCCTTCCTTGTCAATATTAAGGATTACCACGTCGATTTCATCTCCAACAGAGAGCATCGCCGACGGATGCTTGACATGCTGCGTCCAGCTCATTTCGGAAATGTGTACCAGGCCTTCGAGGCCTTTCTCGAGTTCGACGAATGCGCCGTAACGCGCTATTGAAACCACCTTGCCGCGCACCTTAGCGCCCACCGGATATTTCTCGTCCACTCCGTCCCATGGATGCGTCTGCAGCTGCTTCAAACCGACAGAAATACGCTGACGATCGCGGTCATAGTCGAGCACCTTGACGGTCAGTTTCTGATCAAGCTGAACAACTTCCGAAGGATGGCTCACGCGGCCCCAAGAGAGGTCCGTGATGTGCAACAGTCCGTCCACACCGCCGAGATCGACGAACACGCCGAAGTCGGTGATGTTCTTTGCCGTGCCTTCCATCACGTCGCCGACCTGCAGCTCGGAGAGAATCTTTTCGCGGACGCCCTTGAGTCCTTCTTCAATAATTACCTTGCGCGAAACGACAATGTTCTTGCGAACGTCGTTCAACTTAACGATTCGGAATTCCATGTCGCGCCCGACCAGCGCATCGAAATCGCGCACGGGATGCACGTCGATTTGCGAGCCCGGAAGGAACGCTTCAACGCCCATAACACTGACCACGAAACCACCCTTGATGCGGCGCTGAATGTTACCTGTCGTAATCTCCGCGTTTTCAAAGATGTTCTGAATGCGCTCCCACGTCTTCATGAAATCAGCCTTGCGCTTCGACAGCGAGAGCTGACCGGTCTGATCCTCAACTCGGTCGAGGAACACTTCGACATCGTCGCCTATCTTGACATCAACCATGTTGGCGAACTCATCGCGCGCCACGGTGCCTTCCGACTTGAAGCCGATGTCAATCGAGATCTCTTTGTCACTGATCGATACGATCTTGCCTTGTACGATTTCGCCTTCGCGGAACTCCATCACCAACTTCGGTAGAGGTTGGCAAGGTCCTGCGCCTCTTGCGTCATCCTTTGACGTTCTTCAGGCAGATCTGACCGCTTGACTTTGCGTCCCTTAAACAGGACTTCTTCTTCCCAAGCGGGTTTTGTCTCTTCCGAGACTGGGGTTGTGTTTAGATCACTCATGCGAATTGTCCCCTTTTTTTTCGCCCGCGGGGAAACGGGGTTGGTTAATTGACAACACCTCGTTCATCGAGGCTATCTCAATCGTTCATCACTAATTATGTCTCGGTCGTAAATCGGCTGCGGAGTGTCAATCGCGGCGACCGTTGTCCTGCGCGATGTATCACGGATAAGGTCAAGAATCCGGTCCGCGATCATCTGATAACCTTCTTTGCTGTCCGGCGAGTCCGCTAATATCTGTTCTGCCGGCACCGGGTCACCAATCACAAGTTCGAGCTGCGGGCGCGGTCCATGGAACGCTTTTGCATCGCTCGTGCCATGAAGGTAAAGCGGCACAACGGTCGCTCGCGTCTTGGCGAGCACCCACCCCACTCCGAATTTTGGCGCCAGGAATCCATTCGCAGGCGCGCGCGTTCCTTCAGGAAAGAAGACCAGCGCCTCATTCGACTTCAGCACTTTCAGGCAGACTGTCATTGCCGCCTTGTCAAACTGCCCTCGTTTGACCGGAAAGGCATTCAGCTTTCCCAGGAACCAATTTGAGAACGCGGTTCTGAACAGCTCGGCCTTTGCGAAGTAGTGCACCTCACGCTGCAAGAGCGAGCCGATGAGCGGCGGGTCAAGGTTTGACCTGTGATTGGAACAGATCAGAATCGCGCCTGTTCTTGGGAGTCGTTCGGCGCCGGTGACACGCACGCCATAGAGAGTTCGAAACAGCGTTCGCGCGACCGTCGCAACGGTCGCATAAAACAGGCGCATGGTTGGTTATCTGAGTGCGAGGTTCGGCACAAGTTTTCGCACGAGTGCCAGTACCTGTTCCACCTGATCGCCAACGGTCAAATGCGTTGTGTCAATCTCTACTGCATCCGCCGCTTTAGATAAAGGACTATGCTCACGCGTTGAATCACGATGATCGCGCTTGACAATAGCCTCCTCCACTTCTTCGGCGCTTTGCGCGATTCCACGTGCAAAGAGCTCCTTCTGGCGCCGCAACGCGCGGACGTGCGCATCCGCATTCAAGTACACTTTGACCTGCGCGGCCGGAAATACTACCGTACCGATGTCCCTGCCGTCGGCGACAATACCGCCGTTGCGGCCAATCGCCCGCTGCCATTCCACAAGGTACTCGCGAACCATGCCGTGTTCCGACACAGGTCCCACCCACAGCGAAATATCGGGAGTGCGAATCGCCTCTGACACGTCATCGCCGTCAAGAGAGAAATGAACGCCGTCATCCGTGCAAAACTGTTCGACTTTGGTGCTCTCAAGCATCTTCTGCAATGCAGCTTTGTCTGTCAGTTCAATTCCTGTGCGATAGATCTTCAGCGCAACAGCTCGGTACATCGCTCCCGTGTCGAGATACATCAACCCGAGCTTCTGTGCGATCAGACGCGCAGTTGTCGATTTTCCGCTGCTGGCCGGTCCGTCAATGGCGATAACCAGCGACTTCAGGTCCACGCTCATCCCTTTATGCGACCGCCGTTTTCTTCGTCAATGAAAATTCGCGTCACGATCTTGCCGACGAAATGCGTGTCGCTCTCGCCCTCAAAGCGGCTGTCCCATGGATAGCCGGAGGAAGAATCTGTTCGACTTCCGTCGTCGAACTGCATGTACTTTTCGATGCGTCTTTGCCAGCGCTCCATATTCCCCGGACGCAGATCAATCCAGCCCTTCCTGACCCACTCATTGACACTTTCCGAATCGACCTTAAATTCGTTTGAACCCGCGTACGGTGGAATCTTCACCTCGGGGCCGCGCAGTATTCTCTTGCCATCCGGAAGGAGTATCGGCACGCCAATTGAGAGAATAGTGGCGCGCACGTTTCGATTGCTCTGAACGACCTGCCAGAGCGCGGATGCACAGGTCTCCGTGGAGTTCTTGCAGAACTCGAGGATCTGCGGATAGGCGAGTAGAATCAGATACGCTTCATAGAGAAGTTTAGAAAGGTGCGGCGGCCCGAGCATTTCAAAGGCAATACTCCGGCTGCCGGTCTTTTTTTCGAGTTTGACCATCTCTTCAAGTGCGGCTTCGCGCAGGATTCCCGCGCGATACGTCGGACCCATGACAACTGCGTCCAACGCGCCGACTACATCGAAACCGCTGTTGCCGCCTTCGATCTCCGTGACAACGGAGTGCGCGATCTCCTCCGGGGTGACGAACTCCATCTGGTCCGCCGCAGTGATAGTGAAGAACTCCTCTGTCGAGAATATCCCGTTTTCACCTGTGTCGATGTAGACCGCCTTCATGTTCTCGTTCAGCGGAGTGCCGCACGAGTCATCGACGCGCTTGAACACGGCTCCTATTTCGCACGCCGTCGCAGGATCGCAATCAAACAGCGGAATCGGCTTCCCGGCGCGTTTGATTTCGCCGTGTGAGATGTTCTTCCACGCGATGACCGCCGCTGGCTTAATCTCTTTGACATACGGCGAACCTGGCGTGCGTCCCATCAGAAACAAGAGCAGACTGTGCGCGCCGGCAATCGACGACTTGCTCAAGAGTTGTCCTGACGGGCGGTCTTCCGAGTGCGTATAGGGGATATTGAGCCCCATTCCTCCCGTACCCGTTGTGCCAATCTTGAGAAACATCCGCACGCCATTCTTTCGGCAGCCTTCGTTCAGCACTTGCAGGTGGCGAATCAATTGCGGCACGCTAATCGTGCTTGCGAGCTTCTCAACCCGAGCGCTCAAGTCATCAGTACTTGCCAAACCATCCAATGCCTTGCGCACGTCATAATACGCCGTGTAGGTATCCTGATATGCCAGGCCGGTCGCCGAATTGACGCTGTCGATGATAATCTCGGGTCTGTGCTTCTCAATCAAGTGGTATAGAAAGAACGTCTTCAGCCGGTCTTCTGTGGGCTTCTCAAACACGCTGTCGAGGAAATCCCGGCGCATCGCCTGGTCATCAAGTATCTGGGCGCGCGCCTTGTCCTTAAGGGCCGTTTGAAGAAAAATGTCTCCCCACTCGGCAACGATCTTCGTATCGCCCTTAAAGGGCTCCAATTCGCGCACCGCATCCAATGCCTCTGCTTCGCGCAAAGACAAAACGACTAAAGAGGACGGCTTTGCAGCCAGAAGTCTCTTGCACACTGCAACCCCGACAAGCCCCCACCCGCCGAGGACAAGTATCCTGCTGCCCTTAATATTCATGACTGATTTTCCGATTCATCGTCAGACAAAATTCGCGGGCTCATGGTGTGATGCCCATTGCCCGGGCGATGTGGAGCAGCCTCTGAAACGTCTTCCGTCTGGCCTTCCTCAACTTGTGTTTCAATAGGTGCATCTACGGAACTTTCGAGCGCCAGCCCAACCTGCTCCGCGATTTGTAGTTCGCCAAGCTCGCGAGTCAACTCAGCATGTCGAGGCAAATCGGAGACGCCAGTAACTCCAAAGTACTTCAAAAACTCATCAGTAATCTCGTATAGCAACGGCCGTCCAACCAGGTCGGCCCTGCCTTTCACCCGAATTAACCTGCGGTCAAGCAGATTCCGCAGCACGCCGCCAGAATCAACACCACGGATTTCATCAATATCGACGCGCGTCACTGGTCCGCGAAACGCGATCACAGCCAATGATTCCAGCGCCGCGCGCGACAAACGCGTGCGCGCCTTATCTGCAAGGAATCTGCGGAGCAAATCGCCGTGCTCGGGCCGCGTGAAAAGCATGTATCCGCCCGCAACCTGCATGACTTCAAACGCGCGGCCGTGCTGTACGTACTCTGCATTTAACTCTTCAACAACCTGTGGCAGCTTACCCTTTGCGCGCTTGCCGACCGCATTGACGTAGGCCGCCTCGGTCAGCGGCTCAGTGCTGGCCAAAAGTAGCGCTTCGGTTTGCGACAACAGTCGGCGCCGGCGCGGTTCAATGTCCCCCGGCTCCTGAGAATCGTCTTCGTCGTCATCAAACTCCGCACTCTGCGCGCTTTCAAGCGCGTCCGAGTTCTCTGCCTCGTCGAATCTATCGTCTTCTTCGGTCCACGCCATCGTCATGCCGCCTGTGCGTCCAGAGTTTCCGGTTTGGCCACGTAGATTTCTTCAAACGGCATGTTCTGTTCCAAACGAATTCTTCCTTGTCTTGCCAAATCCAACAGCGCAAGGAACGTCGTAACCCCACTATTCGGTCGGACGTATTACGCAGCTCTTCGATCAGGCCAAACCGCTCCGCACGCGTCAAAGTGTTCAACACCCACGCAATGCGCTCTTCGACGGACACCTTTAGCAGCTTGACTTCGTGGAAGACTCGCCCTTCCCTTCGCGCAAGTATCTCTTCCATCGTCCGCGCCAAATCATAGACCGAAAGCGGCATGATTAGATCAAGCCCCTCGGGACGCGCTTCCTGCGGCACGGATTCTCGCGCGAGCGGCTTGCGATCCAGCATGTTGATTTCAAGGTCGGCGAGGTTCTCCGCCGCCTCCTTGATACGGGCATAGATCTGCAGCCGGTTTACCAATTCGCGGCGCGGGTCATCAAGCTCAAGCTCTTCGTGCGCCTCCGAATGCGGCAGCATCATCCGCGTCTTGATGGCTAAAAGAGTCGCTGCCATCAACAGATAGTCGCCGGCATCCTCAAGGTTGTCAACGCCAATAGCATCAAGCGCTCCAAGGTACGACTCCGTGATCTCGGCCATTGGCAGGTCCAGAATATCATACTCTTTGCGCGTAACGAGAAAGAGCAGCAAATCGAGCGGCCCTTCGAAGCGCGGCAATTTAACCTGCCACATGCTCATACGCCGAATCCCATCGCAGCATGCACTTCGCTCATCGTCAGCGCGGCAACCTCATTGGCCCGACGGTTTCCCTCAGCGATGACCTCGATCACCCGCGCAGGATGAGCCTCAAGGTCGCGCCGACGCTCGTGAATTGGCGTTAAGTGTTCGACAATCCGCTCTGCACAGCGGCGCTTGCAGTCAACACATCCCAGCGCTCCGCTTTCGCAGCCCGAGCGGATTTCCGCCGTTTCGGCTTCGTTGAACTTCTGATGATAGCCGAACACGAGACAGACATCGGGTCGTCCCGGATCATTCTTGCGCACTTTCTGCGGATCGGTAACGGCCTTGCGCAATTTGGCGGAAATCTCGTCCGGACTGTCGGCAAGCAGAATTGTATTCCCAAGCGACTTAGACATGCGTCGACCGTCAAGTCCTTGCAATCGTGGAAACCTTGTCAAAAGCCCCTCAGGTTCCGGAAAGACTGGCGCATCAGGTGCATAGAGGTTATTGAACCGCCTCGCGAGCTCGCGTGTCACTTCGATATGTGGCAACTGATCTTCGCCCACCGGAACAACTTCGCCCTTGTACATCATAATATCCGCAGCTTGCAGCACAGGGTATGTCAAGTGACCCGCGGTAACGGCATCTTCGAGTTCGAGATCACGAACCTGATCTTTTAACGTCGGATTCCGCTCCAGCCTTCCCTTTGCGACGATCATATTAAGCAACAGATATAGCTCAGCATGAGCTTTGACGGAAGACTGCACAAAGATCGGGCTCTTCTCCGGATCAATTCCCGCCGCGATCCAATCCGTGACCATTTCGAGAATGTTTCCGGGAATCTGCCGCGTGTGCTCATAGTCAGTCGTCAGCGTATGCCAATCCGCGACCAGATGATAATTCTCATAGTCGTCCTGAAGATGCACCCAATTTTCAAGTGCGCCGACATAGTTTCCAAGATGCAGGCGGCCCGTAGGGCGCATGCCGGAAAGGATTCGTTTCTTACGACCGGCCAAGAGAGAAAATGGGGCGGATTTAGGAGTCTACCTTAGGTAATCTATGAAGATACGATATTCTTGGCATACTCGCAACCCGTTCGACTCCGAAGAGTTGTTTTCTAAATTATTATTTATTTAAGATATACCACCTTGACGGGGACCTGATTACCCCCACTTCGCAAGCGTGCGAAGTAGATTCCAGCCGAGACCTCTTGCCCGGCTCCGGCCCCGGGGCGCCACTGCACCAACGTCTCGCCCGCCCGCACTGGAATCGCTCCGACCTCCCGGCCCAACAAATCGAATATGGTCAGCGTCTCCGATCGCAGGGCCGGGGCGCCGAGCAGCAAGTTTAGCGTACCGTTAAATGGATTTGGGTAGGCGTTAACGACTTCAAACGGGCCGGACAAAGGTGCTGTTTCCGGGTCTGCCGCGACCGGTCCGAACCAAATGTCGAGCGCACTCGGCCCCGCGCTCATCTCGATAGCCAAGGATGGCTCCCCCCAACAATTCAGCACTTGAACAACACTCTCATTGAAGCAACTGACGTAGAGCGATCCCCCGACGTAGCCTTGCGACCCGACATCGACCGCTCCCGTGCCAATAACGATGGGATTTCCTTCATCGTGCAAGATTTCGTGCTCAACGGCGTTATACTGGAACACATAACCTTCGTCAGCCCATCCGCCTGCCGCGATCCAACCCGATCCGATACCCGGCGCAGATCCCAGAGTCATCGAGATCGGCGATCCACCGATTTGCAAGACAGTGTCTATCGACAGACCGCCGGTCGTATCAACGATGACAACGCTGCCTTCAACATCGTCATAGTTGCCCGTGCACAAAACCTGAATCTCGCTCCAGGCACTGATCAGAGACTGTGGATTAATGCCAACGACCAGGGAGTCGATGAACTCGAACGTTTGTGCGTCGTAGCGTTTTAGTACGCCGCTCCCAAAGACCGGATACTCCACTCCCGTGCAAAGGACATATAGCTTCCCCCAAATCGAACTAACAAACTGCGGCCCAACTCCGACGTGAAAAGTCGTATCGACAGCCCCCGCGCGCCAATCCACAATTGAAACGGTTCCGCTGAGTGATGCCGTTACTACTATCTTGTCGCCGCCGAGACTTGCTGCCGCGAACGGATTGACGGCATCCGACAACTCGATTAACCTGATCGTTTGCAGCGTTACAGGATCGATGACTTGAACGTTATTATCGCCCGAATTCACGACACACAGCGCGTCCCGCAAGGCAACGATGTCGTTAGGGAGGAAACCCAGCGTCGCTGCCTGTGGATCAGAAGCCCCGTCGTCAAGTTCGATCCAGCCCAGGGATTCATCCAGACTGTTCACCACAAACAGCCTGTCCGAAGCCGATGCGATCACGCTCGCAATCGTCAGGGCTGCCAGAAATACTCTCATACTAAGCTCCGATCCTTAAACTCGCTGTGACCCAAATCTGCCTGAGCGGCATTGGCGCATGCCGCACGAGCCGGTAATCGACATCAAATACGTTTTCGCAGCGGACGCCGAACTCGATCTCGTTCTCGCGCCATGTAACACTCTTCCTTGCTTCCGCATCAACCACTGTATACGCCGGAAGCCACTTGGAATTCGTTTCAAGTACCGCCTGCCGATCACTCCACCGCACTTGTACCATTCCTGTCACTCCGGTCCAGTTTGCGTCGAGACCAGCCCGAGCAGTCCGCATTGGCCTGTAGATGAGATATTTTCCGTCGGTCGTCCTCTCGCCACTCCGGTCACGAGCCTCAAGCCACTCCATCGAGGCTCTGCACGCCAATAAATCGGCAACAAGCTGTTGGCGCATGGAACACGAAAGACTCTCGATTCTCGCGCGCTTCAAATTCTGCGGTGTCCAGCGGCCGTCAAAGGCCTGCCGCCAATAGATGAGATCGTCAATCCGGTTGCGCGCTGCATTGATATCAACCGACGTTTTCAACCGACCCCTCGTACTTGCCCTCGCAAATATCTGCCACATCTCTCCCGATTCGGGCCTCAGGTTAGGATTGCCCTGCGCGAGCACCTCATCGTTCCAAAACAGCGAATAGAAAGTCGGCGCGAGATATGACTCGCTGTACCGAACTCCCGTCGCGCAAGTCGGCTTACCCGAAAACGCGTACGACAGCTCAGCGCGTGGCAGCGACTCAAGTTGTGCGTCACCAAATCGCTCGATGTTCAGCCCTGCACTAAAGTGAAGGCGGTGTCTTTTCAGCGCATCAATGTCAAGCGCACGAACACCGTCCAATGCGGCTTGCCAACGAGTGCGCTCCGCACTGTTGTTTTCCAACAGACCGCTTGATAGCCGTTCCCGTTCAGTGCGCGACTCAGCCGACAAACTGGTACCCAGTACCGTTCGCCTCCATGTCGCACTCGCCGTCAGGCGCTCCGCAGACTCCTGTGACTCATGCAAAAAGCTGTACGGATCGGGATCGCGATACTCCTTATGCTGTTCCTGTGCCGCCAACACGATACCGACGTGGCCGAGCTGGCCTATCTTAGTGTAACTTGCCTGAGCGATTCGAAACAGCTCGTCTTGTGTCGCTTGCGGAGTCGGTCGTGGAGCCAAGTACCCCGGCACGCCGAATTCCACGCGGTCAGTTTGGACGCTGGCGCGCAATCTGCCTCCGCCAACCGTGCTCTCGAGTTTTCCTAAAATCCAGTCGCGTATCGACTGATTGTTTTCACGGCGAAACTCCTGACCGAGATTCTCCGTGAATTCGCCGTTGCCATCCTCTTCAGTAATCCGATATCTATACCTTCCGCTGCCCTGCTCACGAATGATCCCGGCGACAGCAGATACTTCTTTGTTCGACCATTTCTGCATGAACATCAGGCTGCCGTCGGTGGCCGATGAGGCTGCCTGAATCTTCATGCTTTTCTCGACCGGAGTAATCGTCTCGATCGAGATGACACCGCCGATCGCTGAACCATTTGCTCCTCCGCCCTGCCTTATCTCGATCGACTCGATCCACTCGGCGGGAATGCGCGACAAGTCCGCCTCGCCGCTTCCCACATCATCATACCGGACTCCGTCAACCAGCACAATCACCTGATTCACATTTGATCCGCCCACTCGGGCGAAGACTTTTCCACCAGAAGCGGCATCAAATCGCAGGGCAATTCCGCTTATCAGATCCAATACTCCAGCCGCATCACGCGCGCCGCATTTTCGAATCTCCTCACGTCCGATCGCTCTCACAACTCCCGACCCCGTCGATTGTATCAACACCTCGGGCAGCGTCACGAAGGGAGTTGGGTCGTCGTCCGCGCGGGTGGATATCCCAAGCGCGAGCATCGTGCAGAACGCAAGCCGGCTTAGAGCCTGAGCGTCCATCGCAGGCCGAAATACTCTTCTTTGCGAATCAACATGTATCCGGGTAGGTATTCGTAGTGCTGTGCCGTCAAATTCTCCGCCCCCCATACGAGGGTTACACCCTCAATCGTCGCTTCGATTCTGACATGCAGCACGTGCACCGGTCCAAGTACACGACCGCCCAGCTCCGAGACCGCCCACCGAGTCCCGATGTGTTCGTAAGCGGCGTACGCGTCAATATGCAGCGGCGACTTGAAGTAGTCCTTTGAGAAGATCAGTCGAGTGAACAAACGATTCTCTGTCGGTATCTGCGTGTCATGGAGGTCAAGTTGAATCGAACCGACTGTTTGTACACTGAAAGGCCCGGCAAGTTTCGCGTACCCTTGATATGATATTCCTCGCACGTCCCGGTTGGCAAGCGAATCTGTGACCCAGACTGTTGAGTCCAAAATTGCGAATCGTCCGGCTTGTCCTTGGTGTTCCTGCCAGGTCAGCGAAGCATTCCATGAACGGCCATTCGTTTCGACTCCAGCCGACCAATTAAAGAACTCATCCGTCGCGTCCGTTCTACGGCCTCTGAAGCTCAGGGAAGTATCGGCAAGGACTTCGTCAAAGAAACGTGGATAGTTGCGAACGTCATAGTGCGCATACCGCCAAAACGCCGGTACACTTGCTTGCCCGCCTGATACCTCAGCCACTGCGCGGAACGTCGCAAAATCAGGCGATGCGAATCTCGTGTGATAGCCAAACTGGGAAAAGCTCTTCGTCTCGCCGTACCTCACCTCTTCCCGAGTGGACGAAATCTGTCCATCAGCTCCGAGTTCAATCCTCGCAAACGTCCAGCCTCCGTTCAGATGGAGCTTGGGTGTCAGTTGCTCAAGTCGATCAATGCCAGGAAAAGACATCCTGACCTGCTCAGCCGACAATTGTGTTCCGACTCGCGCCGCATTCGAATGCCAGTCCGAGCTTGCATAACCGTACCAAATCTGTTCCTGCAAACCAAAATAGCGCTCGCGTGTCACTCTGTCCTGTCTGACATGCGCCCCAAACTCCAAAGCATTTCGTTCACAGTGTCGTGTCAGTCGTGCTGAGCCATATTCGCGTTCGCTGTACTCCATGGGTCGTTGAATCAGATTGGCCTGCGGTCGTATGATGTACGGAGACTGGGCGTCCACATTTGCTCCACCATATTCGATTGACCCGTGCCATGCTTCACTAAACCGATATGTCACTTGCCCGGATAAATTGTAAAACCGCGACTTGCTAATCTCCGAGCGCAATCCATCGTACCAAAACAGCCTGCCTCGCCCCTCCACATCCACCTGCGGGCGGAGCCGCTGGGCATGGGCAAAATCCACTCGGCCAAACCCGTAGTAGCCCTCGCGCATGCTGATTTCTGTCAACGGCGTGTCGACCGGCAAAGTTCGCGTTGTCATGCTAATCATTCCGAGCCTGCCGTCACTTGAATGGCCGACCGACAAAGAGTCCAACTCCTCAGGCGAGTCCAAGTTAGACTCATATAGTCCGTCACTCGCGCGGTGCCATGGAATTCCATTACGCGATACACCGAGCATCCAGGGCTCGCGTCCCCATGGACGCAGAACAAGTGGCGCGCCGGCCACGCCATAATCCACCGTAACAATGCCCGGTAATCTTCGCAGCCAGTCGTTCATATCCTCATAAGCATAAGTCATCCAACGATCACGCGACAGCGTTTGAGCGGACGCAGCGGTTACAAAGAACGATAACAGGAGGATGCGGAGCGCGGATTTCAATGCGGATTCTCGATCATTTGAATAAGTTTCGGCAATAAAGGTGCGACGACAAACAGGAACACCAATGCGTTAGAGCCCACGTGAATCGCGGCGAACGGCGCCGCGAGTGCCAAGGAGGCGATAGTCTGCTCAATAGAAAACCCGGCCGCCACAGGGAAAGCCAGGTCAGTCAGCAAATCAAACCAAAACGTGGCAGCCACGCCGATGATGACTATCATTGCGGTGCGCCACGTCGACGTACGCTTACCGATTAGCCGTCTCGCCACGGCCCCGAGCAATCCCGCCCCGCCCATCCCGATGCATTGCGCAACAAGAGTCAAACCAAATGAACTTCCCATCGGATGAAACCCGGCGAACAGCGCCTCAATCAGAACGCTGCACAAAACCCCCGCACCCGAACCAAGCAGGTAACCGGAACAAAAGCATGTTGCGGTAACCAACTCAACGTTGGGCACAGGGGCCAATAGATAACCTAGCGCGATGCCTACCGCGACGAAGGACGCCGCGCGTGTGAGCAACAGTGGCGGGCCGGAAATACCGCCGACAGGATTCATGAATTTCTCCTCGCGTCCGCGAGGAGCCTCCACCAATTACCTTGTCTCCGAAGGGTGGTGATAGCTGCGGGCAGGTCTCCTGGCTGGGAGCTTTCGCTCCATCACAGTTGCGGGACAGCGACGGAATCACACCGTCTTCCCTATTCTTCCGCCCGTGGGCGGACACCTGCAGCCTTACAAAAAACCGAGGGCGACTCTATTTCTCAGCTGAGTCGCTGGTAACGCGCGCCTTCTCACGAATCCGCGACTTCTTGCCGGTCAAACCGCGCAGGTAATGCAGTTTTGCGCGACGGACCTGGCCACGACGCATGACTTCAATCTTAGCGATGCGCGGAGAATGCAGCGGGAAAACGCGCTCGACCCCGATTCCCATCGACAATTTTCGCACCGTAAACGTCTCATCCAATCCGCCGCCATGGCGACCGATACAAACACCTTGAAACGCCTGAAGACGCTCTTTGTCGCCTTCAATAACTCGGACACTGACGTTCAGCGTGTCACCCGGCATAAAGCTCGGAATGTCCTGCCGCAGGTCGTCCATCGTCCAGTTGGCAATGCGATTCATGATAGCCTCTATTTCGCTTTTTTCTTGTTCTCTTGAGAATCCGGCGGCAGCAGGTCAGGCCTGCGCATCAGCGTCCGCGTGCGACGCTGCTCCCTTCGCCATTCATTGATATGCGCGTGATGACCAGAGAGCAGGACATCCGGTACGCGCATCCCCGCAATGTCGTCGGGCTTGGTGTAATACGGAGCATCCAGATCACCGGAAGCAAAACTGTCGCTGTCAGCCGATGCTTGATCGCCGATCACTCCCGGCAGCCGTCTGACTACAGCGTCCACTAGGAGCGCTGCGGGAAGCTCGCCGCCGCTTACGACATAATCGCCGACAGAAATCTCTTCCCATTTGTCACGCTCGAAAACGCGCGCATCCACATCCTTATAGTGGCCGCATAGCACTATGAGCCAAGGTTCCTGCGCCAGTTCATCAACAGCCGCTTGCGTCAGGAGTCGTCCTTGCGGCGAAACAAATATCTTCCTCGGATTCAGCATCGGTGCACGATAGTCCATCACGGCGTCTACGCACGCAAACACGGGCTGCGCCATCAGGATCATCCCCGCTCCGCCACCATAGGGGATGTCATCAATCTTCCCGTGCTTGTCCGTCGTGTAGTGCCGCAAGTGGTGCACCCAGATATCAACGGCATCGGCGGCAAGCGCCCGTTGCACAATTGACTCGTTTAACGGTCCGCTCAACAGCTCGGGAAAACCTGTCAGAATATCAATGACCACGTTCGCCCACGTCCGGAGGTATCTCGTCCGCTTCGGCCAACTCGCTGAACTTTCGAATGACAACCCGCCTCTGCCGCATGTCCACGTCTCCCACCCATTCGCGAACAAACGGCACCAGCACCTCACCCAGTGTAGAGTCTACGCTCAGGATATCCTGCGCTCCCCGAATCACACTCGAGATTTTGCCGACGACATTTCCGGATTCGTCGTGCGCATCACATCCGATCAAGTCACTGATGTAATAGGCGTCTTGCGGAAGCTGCCAGCGGTCCGCTTCAAGCACCGCAAACGTCGCACCGCGCAGCTTGTCGGCCTCGTCTCGCGTTCGAATTCCGTCCAGCGTGATCAGAATTCCGTTTGGCGCAATCTTGCACCGCTTGATTGAGACTTCGAAGTCACCGAGTCGTCGCGCACGCAGGAGATACGAAGCCTTTAATGATTCGAAACGCTCCGGGGAAATCCGTAAGCGGTTCAACACGCAAAGTTCCTTGCAGACCGTGCGAAGCGACGACGGCCCCGATTAGAACCAAATTATCGGGATTTGGCAACTCAGGCATGCTCACCAGAGCTGCTCATCGAGTCCCAATGTGGAGGTTCTGATGATTTGGAGGGCATCGCAGGATCAACAATTTCGAAGCCTGCGCGTATGCCCCGTCTGGCGGCGGCGGCAAAGACAAGCGTGCGTAGTGATCTTGCGGTCCTTCCTTCTTTTCCGATCACCTGACCGAGGTCGCCTTGACCGACGTAAAGTTTGTAAAGGACTCGACCCGAGTCTTCGGGCACCTTTTCAATACGCACGGCTTCCGGTTTTTCAACCAGGTGCTTGACGATAAAGCTGATGAAGTCTTCCATCACTCTCCTTTTTCGTCAACGTTATGTGAGTGATCAGAAAGCGGTAACGGTCCCGCGCGAAATCAAATCATTCGCTGGGCGTCTCGGCAGCTTCTGCCGCTTGAGCAGCTTCAGCGGCTTTCGCGGCCTCAGCAGCATGAGCGGCCGCGGCCTCTGCAGCCTTGGGCAGCGTCGCTGCCTGGGCAGCTCGGGGGCCTTCTGGCCTTTGCCCGTCGCCTTGCGGGATCCGCGGCAGTGGCGAGCTTCAGCTTGAGCGCGTGTAGTTGCGTTCTTGACGCGTGGCTTCAGCGGCAGCTTGCTCGCCGGACGCGCCACGCTTCAAGAGATCGAATTGGATCATGATACCTTCACGCGAAAACAGACTGCGAACAGTCTCGGAAGGTTGCGCACCTTTCTCAACCAATCCAATGCCTTTTGATTGGACAATCCAACGAGTGCCGGTTGCTGCGCAGGATAATAAACGCCAAGCTGATCGAGGTAAGCCCCGTCACGGCGCTTGCGGCCATCCATGACCACAATGCGGAAGCAAGGAACCTTCTTGCGACCGGCGCGGGTTAAGCGAATGCGAACTGCCAACGTAGTGTTCCTATGGTAAACTTGTTTTGATTTCTGATTAGCGGCCGAAGACGCGCTTCACTTGCCCGGGTCCGGCCTTGCGCAATTGTTTCATCATCGTGACCATCTGCTCGTATTGCTGAATCATGCGGTTCAAATGCTGAACGCTTAGTCCCGAGCCTGCGGCAATGCGTTTTCGGCGGCTGGCATTCAACACTTGCGGCCGCTCCCGCTCGAACGGCGTCATGGATAAAATCAATGCTTCCGTGCTTCAGCGCCTTTTCATCAACCTGCACATTCTTCATGCGCTGTCCCATCCCCGGAATCATGCCCAACAGTTCGGTCAACGATCCCATCTTCTTGAGCTGGCGAAGCTGATCAAGAAAGTCCTGTAGATTGGAAGTCTGCCTTACGTAACTTCGCTTCAAGCTCTGCAGCCTTATCCTCGTCAATCGTCGCCTGCGCGCGTTCGACAAGCGTGACGATATCGCCGCGTCCAAGAATTCGTCCCGCGACACGATCCGGATGAAACGGTTCGAGTTGATCGAGTTTTTCACCGACGGACAGGAACTTGATCGGCGCATTGGTAATCGCGCGAATCGAAAGCGCCGCACCGCCGCGCGTATCGCCGTCCATCTTGGTCAGCACCGCACCCGTAAAATTCAGTCTGTCATAGAAGGCTTTCGCCGAATTGACCGCGTCCTGTCCGGTCATACCGTCCGCGACGAACAAAATCTCGGCCGGCTCGGTGGCGCTTGCGTACGCGTTCAAGCTCCGACATCAAGTCATCGTCGACGTGCAAACGACCGGCTGTATCCAAAATCACCGGATCAAAACTGATCTTGCGCGCATGGCGCAGTCCGGCATCGCAAACTTCAACGGGATTCTTTGACTCACCGCGGAATACATTCACGCCGATTGATTCGCCCAACACCTGCAACTGATCCTGCGCGGCAGGGCGCTGCAAGTCGGCAGCGATCAATAACGGACGGCGCCCTTGGCTTTGAAGTGACGAGCAAGCTTCGCGCAAAACGTCGTCTTACCCGAGCCTTGCAAACCGACAACCATGATCACCGTCGGCGGCTTCTTGGCAGTGGTAATGCGCGCTTCTTTTTCACCCAGCAGCACGACCAATTCATCATGCACGATCTTGACAAAGAGCTGTGCCGGTTGCAGCGACTTCAGAACTTCCTGACCAAGCGCCTTCTCTTCAACTCGCGCCAGAAAATCCTTGGCGACCTGTAAGTTGACGTCAGCTTCGAGCAGTGCGCGCCAACGTCAGCCGTTGCCTCGCGAATATTCGATTCGGAGATCTTGCCGACGCCGCGCAGATTGCGGAAAACGTGGTCAAGTTTTGACGTCAGATCATCAAACACGCGCTATGAATTCCTGTCCTGCGGCCCGGGTAATCATTGAACTCGTTGAATATCCTTCACGAAACGGAATCGTGAAAACCTGTCCACCATGCGCTGCCAACGAACTCGGCCCCGGCGATCTCGGAATCTGGTAATCTCCGCCCTTGACCAGAACGTCTGGCTGGAGCTCCTCAATTAGGCGCTCCGGAGTGTTTTCATCAAATGCCACAACGCACGTTACGGATTACTCGACATGCCCGCGATGCAATAGATCAAACACACCGTTTGTGAAGACGACTTTACTGCCGCGCAGTCTCTCCAAATAACAGCGCGCCCCCGCCTCGCTTCGGCTCAAAAGACTGGTCAGTGCATTCTCCGTTTCACTCATGGTGGGCGACATAGGATTTGAACCTATGACCTCTGGTATGTGAGACCAGCGCTCTAACCAACTGAGCTAGTCGCCCTTAAACTATTCGGCCCGCTCAAGCGCCAGCGCCAGACGTTCCTTATCAATCGGCACAACGCCGACCTGTTCACATACAATTCCTGCCGCGATATTCGCAAGCGTTGCCGCCTCAATCATCTTGCCTCCGCCCATTTCGCAGGCGACAAACGTCGAGATCACTGTATCGCCGGCTCCCGACACGTCTGCCACATCTCGCGCATGTGTCGGAATCGTCGTTCTGTCGTGTCTCGTGCAAATGGTCATTCCCCTCTCCCCGCGGGTGACCATCAACACGTCAGGTTCAAGGTCTCCAGAAGCTCGTCCGCATGCCTCTTCCAGTGTTGCATCGTCGGAAATTCGGAGCCCAAGGGCACGTTCCGCTTCACGCAAATTCGGCTTGAACAAATGCGCGCCCGTGTAGCGCATGAAATTGTCAAACTTGGGATCCACGGAAACTGGAATCCCACGCTTCTTCGCTTGAGCAAGCGCACGCTCAATCACTGGCGCAGTCAGCACACCTTTGTTATAATCCTGCAGAATCAGCGCATCCAGGGACGGCAGCGCGGTATCAAATGCGGCTAAAATCTCGGAGATCTCTGAATCACACAGCGGCGCTTGCGATTCTCTGTCCACACGGACGACATGCTGATCCTGCGCAATGATGCGCGTCTTTTGCGTCGTGAGCCGATTCTAAAGCTCGAGTAGCCCGCTCCGGTCGCATCCGAAGGCAGCGAGGTGTTGCGTCATCAAATCACGCGCGCTATCCTTGCCGCATACACCGAAAGCAATGGGAATAATCCCCAACGACGCAAGATTCGCGACCACATTTCCTGCGCCACCCAAGCTGCTGCGCTCATCTTCAATTTCCACCACGGGCACCGGAGCTTCAGGTGAAATGCGTTTGACCGCGCCCGTGATATGGCGATCCAACATGTAGTCGCCAATCACCGCGACGCGTTTGCCGCGCGCACGGGCGAGAATATCAAAGAGTCTGGCCGAAGTGGGCATAAAGGCTGAGAGCGAACTCTCAGATCTCCATGACTTCCTTTTCCTTCAACTCAAAGAGATGATCCATCTCCTTGATGTGCTTATCGGTCAGCTTTTGCACCTCTTCAACGGCGTCATGCGCCAAGTCCTCAGGTAATTCATGCGTCTTCTCGAGCCGCTTGACATGCTCATTTGCGTCCCGGCGAACGTTCCGGACGGCTGTTTTGGCGTCTTCAACGTATTTCTTCACCAGCTTCACCAATTCCTTACGGCGTTCTTCCGTTAGTGGAGGCAGTGTCAATCGAATCTGCTGGCCATCGTTATTCGGATTCAGGCCAAGATCAGATTTCTGGATCGCCTTCTCAATGGCATTCAGCGTACCTTGTCCCACGGTTGAATTAGAATCGTCTTCGCGTCAGGGGTAGACATATTGGCCATTTGCGAAAGCGGCATTTCAGTGCCACGCTTCGGCTTTGATCGGTTCAACCAACCCGACGGACTCCTTGCCCGTGCGGATACGTGTCAATTCATTGCGCAGCACTTCAACTGAGCGCTTCTGGCGCAAATCGCAATCAGCTAAGATTTCTTTGATCATGCGGCGGCAGGGTTCGCGATCAACGTGCCTATCTGCTCGCCAGTGCAGCAAACGCAAATTTCCGCGAATCTTAAAGTTGAATACTTGAATGGGAATACCGTTTTCCATGCAGAACGTCACCGCTGTCGAATCTATCGCCTTCAAGCGGCGTTCCACAAACTCCATATAGGTAATGCGGTCGTATTTCGTCGCCGTCGCGTCAAGCACTGGGTCGGCAGTGTAGATACCGTCAACTTTCGTGCCCTTCAAGAGAACGTCGGCGCGGATCTCCTTCGCCCGCAACGCTGCCGCAGTGTCGGTAGTGAAGAACGGACTGCCCGTGCCGGCGGCAAAGATCACGATGCGCTTCTTTTCGAGATGACGCATGGCGCGCCGACGAATGAACGACTCCGCGACAGTTTGGAGCGGAATCGCGGACTGCACACGCGTGTCCAGTCCGCGCTTTCTCGAGCGCTCCTGCAGCGCCAAGGCTATTGATCACGGTCGCAAGCATCCCCATTTGGTCCGCTGCGACGCGATCCATACCGGAAGCAACACCTTCCAGACCTCGGAAGATATTGCCGCCGCCAATAACAATCCCAATTTCGACGCCGAGCTGCGAAGCTTCCGCGAGCTCGTCCGCCATCGCACCCATCGTGGCGGCATCAATGCCATAGGCCCCTTCCCCGGCAAGCGCTTCACCAGAAAATTTCAGCAATATGCGTGGATAGCGAAGCATGAAAGGGCGCTTTACGCTCCAACCCGGAAACGTACGTACGCTTGCACCGAGATCGGCTTGCCTACTGCTTTCTCAGTCAGAGCGACGACTTCCTTAACCGTCTGCTTCTGCTCCTTGATAAATGCCTGCTCAAGCAATACGATTCCGGCCAACCATTTGTTCACGCGGCCTTCGGCGATCTTGGCAACTGCGGGTTCCGGCTTGCCTTCAGCCTGGGCGCGCTCTTGCTCAAGCGTCCAGCTGCATTGATCTTGTCTGCAGGCACTTCATCTCGCGTCAAGAAATCCGGGGCGGCTGCGGCAATCTGCATCGCCAAATCGCGCCCCAGCGTGTGAACTTCCGGCATCGAACCGTCCACACCGCCCAAGGCGATCAGCACTCCAAGTTTGGTATCAGAATGCACGTAGTGACCTACATGCCCACCCGGAACTGACAACTTGCCAAAGCGCGCAATTTCGAGCTTTCACCAATCTTGCCAATCATGACCCGACAGCGTTTCGCCGACCGTCGACCCGCCCATCTTCTGTGCTTTGAGCTCTTCTACGCTCCTGCTTTCCGCACCGGACCAATTCAACACCAGCGTGGCAAGGTCCTTGGCAAACTGGCGAAACTCCTCGTTTCGCGCCACGAAGTCGGTCTCGCTGCGAACTTCTGCCATAGCTGCCGCCGATCCATCAGCGCTGGTCACAATGGCGACAACACCTTCCTCGGCAGAACGCTCGGCGCGCTTTTCGGCCGCCGCCTGCCCCTTCTTCCGCAGAATCTCGAGTGCCTTCTCCCGATCGCCGCCTGCTTCGGCCAGAGCCTTCTTGCAATCCATCATGCCCGCACCGGTTTCGCGGCGGAGTACGGCTACATCAGCCGCATTAATCGTCACATCAGACACAACTATCTCCAGGATTTGTTTGCTTGGAATTACTCGCTCGTGCCGCCGGCCGGCTTGCCTTCATCCGGACGACGCACTCTGCGGCGGCGCGCGGCATCCCCGCCGCCTTGCTGGCCGCCACGGCCGCGATTCGCGTTCACGCTGACGAGCCTCGCCTGTCGCTTCGGCCTCACGCGCTTCAATATCCGCTTGCGCTTGGCGCATGTCCGCATTCGCCCGATATCGCGCCGTTCCCTCGATGATCGCTTCTGCAATCGCTCGGGTGATCAGTGCGATAGACTTGAACGCGTCGTCGTTTGCCGGAATCGGGAAATCGACCAAACTCGGATCGACATTGGTGTCGCAAATCGCGATCACGGGAATACCCAATCTCCGCGCCTCGGCAACCGCGATCTTCTCACGCATAATGTCAACGATGAAAATCGCGCCGGGCAGATGGCGCATATCGCGAATACCACCCAGCGTCACCATCATCTTGTCATGCTGGCGCTGCTTCATCAGACGTTCCTTCTTCGAAATCTTCTCGAAGGTCCCGTCAACCATCATCTTTTCGATCGACTCCATCGTCTTGATGCCCTGACGAATCGTCGCGAAGTTCGTCAGCATTCCGCCCAACCAGCGTTCAACGACAAAAGGAGCCTGAGCGCGCTTGCCCTCTGACGAGATGGCTTCGCGAGCCTGACTCTTCGTGCCGACCAGCAGGATCTGCTGACCGTTGGCAGCCATTTCGCTTGCCGCAAGGCAAGCCTTTTCGAGATTGGATTGAGTTTGGCGGAGGTCCACCAAGTGGATGCCGTTCTTATCCATAAGGATATACGGCTCCATCTTGGGGTGCCAGCGGCGGGTAAGGTGGCCAAAGTGGCACCTGCAAGCAGCAGTTGCTGCAGCGTTACACGAGACATGCGATCTCCTTATTGGGTTGTTCGCAACCCGATCCTCTATTTCCTTTGCAATTCCGGCTAAACCGGAACACCCGCAACGGAATCAGATCGGGCGGTGAAAATGAATGAGCGCAGTGCGCCCTGCGAATTGACTAATGAAGTGGAATCGGCGAACGGTCGGAGTCGAATCCGATGCCGCATCCGCCTGTGTGCTTAGCGCTTCGAGAACTGGAAGCTCTTACGGGCGCCCGGCTTGCCGTATTTCTTACGCTCTTTCTCACGCGGGTCACGCGTCAGCAGATCGTTAGAACGCAGCACGACACGGTGAGTCTCATCGAGAACCGTGAGTGCGCGCGAAATGCCGAGACGGAATGCGCCAGCCTGTCCGGACTTGCCGCCGCCCTTGACGGTCGCCATAATGTCGACTTTGCCCATTGTCTCAGTGACCTGCAACGGACGCTCAATGAGCATTTGCAGGACATCGCGCTTGAAATAGCCCAGAATGTCTTTGCCGTTGATTGAGACTTTGCCGCTGCCCGGTTGAAGCCAGACACTCGCGATGGCCGATTTGCGACGGCCGGTTGCGTAAATGCGAGAATCTTTCATGGAATCAGTTATGATTGTCCTTAGATCGCGACGGGCTGCTGCGCTTCATGCGGATGCTCGCCACCGGCGTATACTTTCAATTTACTGAGCTGCTTGCGGCCCAGACGCGTGCGCGGTAACATACCCTTCACCGCGTAATAGATCACTCGCTCGGGATGCTTTTCCGCAAGCTCCCTCAACGGGGTGTAGCGGCCGCTGCCCGGATAGCGTGAATGCGAGAAGTAGATCTTGTCATCCCACTTCTTGCCGGTGACCTTGATCTTATCTGCGTTGATAACGACCACAAAGTCGCCCGTATCAACGTGCGGAGTGAACGTTGGCTTATTCTTGCCGCGCAGAATCGAAGCGATTTGGGTGCTCAGACGGCCAAGAATCTGGTCCTTGGCATCCACTACGACCCAACCGCGCTCAGTGGACTGCGGGCGCGCGAAAAAAGTGCTCATATCTGATCGTCCTTTACATGCAAAGTCTTGAAATTTAGTCCATGGGCCTGTAAATGTCAAGTCCCTGACCCGACAGGTCTAAACAAGTCCTCAAGACGTATCTTTTGTTCTAATTAGCGTTATCATATCAAGCCCAGTGGGATCGAAGGGCAGCTGCCGCCTCCTCGGGAGGTGTCGAGACGATGTGAACACCCGTTCCCCACTCAAAACCAGCCTGTGTACTGATCCTCGGCAAAACATCAATCGCCCAATTCGGTGCCGCGAACCGCTCATCCGGCGGTGTCGAAAACAAGATGAGGTTGAAGTCAGGTCCATTGCAGGCTCTTCGCAACGATTTCAGGCCACGCAGCAGCACCTCCGCCAGGCCGACCAACCGATCCCGCTCAAGTTCATCAAAGCGCACGTGGTTCCGCGCCAAGATTTGCCACTCGTAGGGAAAGTGCGGCGCAAAACAAGCCAACGCGACAAAATCATCCCCGTGTGCGAGCAGGCGCTCGCCTGCCCGTACTTCACTCTCTATCCACCGGCAATGTTCACACTGCTCGTGCACTCCATCTGGTCTGAGTTTCTCGAGGCGCAGCGCTATCGCCTTGGGAATCACCGGCAACGCAACAATCTGTTGATGCGGATGCACCAGCGTCGCACCGCCTCGATATCCCTGATTACGGAAAATGTGCACGTACCGAATCTGCTGAACCTGATACAACGCGCGCAATCTGCGCTGCCAGATTTCGAGAATACGAACCCAATGGTCGACACTGTATTCATCCGCCGTCGCAAAATGCTCGGCGCTCTCGACCAGCACCTCATGCCGTCCGTTCGCCAACTGAAAAGCCAGCCCTTGGTTATCAGGAAGCGCGGTAGTCGCATCCTCACAGACCGCCGGGTACCGATTAGGAAAGAGCCTGTACGTCCACTCCACGCCTGCATCCTGTTCGATCGCCGGTGGAGTTTGGTCCTCGTGTCCTCGGCAAAATGCGCAGGTAGCTGCTGACGGCGTGGAAACCGAAATTGAAAACTCAGACGGCCTTCTCCCCCGTTGACCGTTGATCAAGACCGTATGGCCCCGTAGAGGGTCCGTCCGAAACTCTGCCACAACTTGCTCGCTTATGTGATCGACCAATCAACTTCGAGAGCGAAATCAACTGAGCGGACGGAATGCGTCAATTGCCCAATTGATATCGCATGAACGCCAGTCGCCGCGTACTCGTGAATATTGTCTGCCGTTATGCCGCCCGACGCCTCCAGCGAAACAACCCTTCCGTAGCGCTCCACCGCTTCGCGGACCTGCTCCGGGGCGAAGTTGTCAAGCAGTATTTGCTCCAGCCCATTTTCACGGCAAGATCAAGTTCAAACAGACTGGCGACCTCGACCTTGCCATCTTTCACCCGCGCATCCGTATCGCCGTTAATGTCGAGCATCCGTCCGAGGGCCTCCATGCCGCCGATCATGCCGAGATGATTGTCTTTGACCAGAACCTTGTCAAACAGGCTGTCGCGATAGGTGTCGCCGCCGCCCGCACGGACCGCAGCGACTTCAAGCCGGCGCAACCCCGGTGTGGTCTTGCGAGTGCACCAGATCTTTGTGCCATGCTGCTTTGTCAACTCGACGAGCTCGGCAGTCTTGGTTGCGACGCCGGAAAGATGCGTAAGAAAATTCAACGCGGTGCGCTCGGCTTTCAGGATCGACGCGGCACGGCCGTAGACGGTCGCCACACGATTCAAGGGCCGAACTCGCGCTCCGTCATCGCAAAGCGCTGAAAATTGAATCTCAGTATCAATTGTGAGAAAGACATCTCTGACGACGCCAAGCCCCGAGATGATTGCGTCTTCACGGGCCTCAATCCACGCCTCGCCTTTGAGCTCGGGATCAACAAGCCAATCAGTTGTCACGTCAATAAGATCACCGGCAAGGTCTTCCTCGAGCGCCAGTTTCAGAATGTCCGCAGTTTCCACCATCACGAGAGCTTCTTCAAATTTGCAAATTTCACGGCCAATAATTTTGATCCGAATCCGGAAAAGGCCACACGTACCTTGAGCGAATCCAGGTCGCCCGACTTCGCGGTCACCGTGCCAACACCGAACTCGGCATGTTCGACAACGTCACCAATTCTGAATTCTATCTTGTTTGTAGGTCGCGGCAACTTGATACCGGCACGGGTCGGCGGCGCCACCCGCTGCCAACTATCCCCACCCTCCAACTCCTCGTTGCTCACGTAACGCTGGGTCGGACGTTGCGGCACGCCCGCGCCACGCAGTTTCGCCGCGTCAATATCAGACAGGAAGCGAGAAGGACTCTGAAACTCCAACCGGCCGTTCATCGGTCGCGTCTCCGCGTACGACAAATAGAGCCGATCCTTGGCCCGTGTCATCGCGACATACAGCAATCTCCGCTCCTCATCAAGTGCCTCGGTCGAGTCGATACTGCGGACATGCGGCAATAGATTCTCTTCAAGGCCCGCGACAAACACAACCGGAAACTCAAGCCCTTTGGCCGCATGAATCGTCATCAACGGTAAGCGGTCGGCGCGATCCTCAAGATCGTCAATATCTGAGATCAGCGCCAAATCACTCAAGAAATCCGTGAGTCGAAGTTCAGGCTGCTGCTGATTGCGCTCCCACGCGCCGGTCGTGAACTGGCGCAAATTGTCCAGTCGGTCGCGAGCTTCGTCATCTTCGGGAGTGCCGTAAATACTCTCCAAGCCCGAAGCGATATAGGCCTTATCCACAACCTCGGCCAAAGTCAACTCAGGTATTTTCTCGCGCAGGACATTGTACCTGTCGACATACTCGACCAGCTTGATCCTTGGTGCGCCAGTAACAGTATTTAGGAGCCACTTCGCGTCAGCGAGCTGTGCGCATTTCTCAGGGGCGCGTCCTCGCCGCGCTCATCAGCCGCCCAATCGTGGTTGCGCCGACTCCCGCCGTCAATTCGCGCATCACTCTGGTCCAGGCCTGCTCATCGTGCGGATTCGCAAGGATGCGCAGATAAGCGATGAAGTCCTTGATCTCCTTGCGCTCGTAGAATCGCAATCCGCCGACGACATTATACGGAACTCGCTGCTGCACGAGAACTTCTTCGAAATAGCGGCTAATCGCATTCGTCCGAAACAGGATCACGAAGTCGCTGTAACGCAATTCCCGTTTGCTCTTTACGAACTCGATCTCTCCGACAATCTCATTAGCCTCATCGGCAGGCCGGGAATACGAGCGCAGGGTGACCTTGTCTCCGACTTTACGGTCGGTCCACAGCCGCTTGTCATGTCGGTGCAAACTCGCGGCGATGACGTCATTTGCCGCGTCGAGAATCGGCTGCGTCGAGCGGTAGTTCTGTTCCATCCGGTAAATCCGGGCTCCATCGAGCTTCTTGCCGAAATCAAGCACATTTCGGTAATTCGCGCCGCGCCAGCTGTATATCGACTGATCATCGTCGCCAACGGCGAAGACATTGTTTTGCGGCTGAGCGATAAGGCACGCAAGATCAAACTGAACTTGATTCGTGTCCTGAAACTCGTCGATTAACAGGTGATCGTACTTGCGCTGCAGAATCTCGCGGAACTCCGCATTGCTTCGCAGTAACTCAAGCGGCGTCAACAGCAAATCGTCAAAGTCAAAGGCATTCGCGGCGCGCAAGCGCTGCTGATAGTCCTCATAGATGTCTTCAGCGGCTTTTGCCACAGGGCTTCGTCCATCGCGCTTACTGCCGTTCTTAATGCGCGAAATAAACCCCTGACCTGGCGCGGCGTTAGGCCCTCGCGGGCAACAAACCGCTCGCGCATTAACTCCGTGACAACACGCTGGCTGTCGTCCTCGTCGTAAATCGTGAAATTCGCGGCCAGACCTGCCCTGTTTCCGTACTGTCGAAGCAACTGCACGCAGAAACTATGAAAAGTCCCGGCCCACGGCAACTCGCTGCTTCCTTCAAGCAGATGCCCAAGCCGCTCGCGCAATTCGCGTGCAGCTTTGTTGGTAAATGTCATGACGGCAACCGAACGCGGCAGCACATTCAGTTCCCGAATCAAGTAGAATGCGCGGCCGGTGAGCACGCGCGTCTTGCCCGATCCCGCACCGGCAAGCACCAGCGCCGGACCGATCTCCGCCGTCACCGCGTCACGCTGCGCCGGATTAAGCGACGCGAGAAACTCCGCAAAGAAATCCCGACTCAAGGTATCCTATCCCTGCTCGCCTGCTTCAGCCTGCATTGCATCCTGGCGGCGTAACTCATCCAGCTTTTCTTTTGCCTGCAAATGCTCATTGAAGGTCGATGTAAATGCGTGCGTGCCGTCGCCTTGCGCAACGAAAAACAGATACGGTGTTTGTGCGGGGTTTAATGCGGCCTCGAGTGATCGCTTGCCCGGATTGTTTATCGCTCCCGGTGGCAGCCCTTCATACATATATGTATTGTACGGGCTGTCGACGCGCAAGTCGCTATAGAACAGCCGCGATGGCCCCTTACCCAAGGCGTAGGCAACCGTTGGATCAGCCTGCAAGAGCATGCCTTTGCGCAGCCGATTATGATACACTGAAGAAATCACGCGGGCCTCGCTTGGAATCATACACTCCCATTCAACAATACTGGCCAACGCAACCAGTCCGTTCAGGTCTAAGTTCAGTGCGAGCAGACGCTGCGCAGTTCCTTCTGGAAGCTGAACATTGAAGTTAGCGACCATCCGCTCGATGAGCTGATCTGGCGACTCCTGACCCGAAAAGAAATACGTATCTGGAAACAGATACCCTTCGAACGACGGACCATGAACTCCAACTCTGGCAAGAGCGCGTTGTCGCGAACCGCTTTCATGAAACCGGCGGAATCGTAGCCCAGGTCGCGCTTAAGTATCTCGGCAAATTGCGCTGCCGTAAGGCCTTCGGGAAACGTGACGGGTATCCCAATCGCCTTGGCCGTTGACAACGCTTGAATGAGCTCAACAAGTGACTGTCCTAACGCGAGCTTGACCGTTCCGGCTCGAAGTTTCGTGTCTGCGCCAAGAAATCTCGCGGCAAGGCCAAACAGGCGCGGGTGTTCAATCAGGCCCTCGCGATAGAGAATACCTGAGATGTCATCAAGCGACGCTCCTTGCGGAATCGTTACCACAATCTCGCGTCGCGCTCCCGCCTTCTGCTCCGCCGATCTCGGAAGTGCGATTCGCATCGTGGTGCCTTTGCCCTGCGCGGTGTCCCGGATAGTCAATTTGCCGCCGTGGTACTCTTCAATAATTCGCTTCGACAGCGTAAGCCCGAGGCCCCAGCCTCGTTTCTTGGTCGTAAAACCGGGACGAAAAACAGCGTGTCTGTCGCGCACCGGAATCCCCGACCCGTTGTCCTCTACGTCAACAAACACCCACATCGGCGATTCAGAGCACTGAATCCGTATCATGCCGCCGGTCGCTCGCATTGCGTCGATGCTGTTGCGGATCAGGTTCTCCAGTACCCAGCCAAACAGTTCCACATTCACCCCGACATGCGGATCGGCCTGGGTGACAATTTCCAACTCAATGCTATGTCCGCTGCCCGGCAGCCGCATCCGGAAGTAATCCACGGTTTCTTCAATAACATGCCGGATGCGCGTCGACACTAACGCAGTTTTCGATCCAATCTGTGAGAACCGGGCAGTAACCCGCTGCAAACGCGCGAGGTCGCGTTCCATCTCTGTCACCGCGTGCGAATCCTGTCCTTCGCGTTTCAACAGCTCAATCCACCCCATCAGCGATGTCAACGGTGTCCCAAGTTGGTGCGCCGTCTCTTTTGCCAGACCGACCCACACCATGCGCTCTTCGCTCCGCCGGATATTCTGAAAACCGAAGTACCCGACAATGACGAATAGTCCGACGGCTCCGATTTCAAACCACGGGAGCCACCTGAGCTGTCTGATGACAATCGAATCGCCATAGTGAAACCAGTCAGTCGTATACTCTGACACAAGGATCGGCAGCGCTGGATTGCCTTGCGCATCCATCTGCTGGACAAGCTCCGCGATTTGTTCGACTGCCGCGCGACTCGTGTCGTCGGGCGCGATCCCGACATTCTTCCACAGTTTCGGAGTCCCTTTGTCATCCGTCACGATAATCGGGAAATCAACGTCTTGAATCTGCTGCAATGCAAAACCGATGAACTCGGGATTGTCACTTCGAATCAGCGCTGAGTAGGTCGCAATCTTCTGCGTGAGAGATCCTTCGTACTTTCCTTCAGTCGGTTCACCAGATACTGCGAGTAGCCGAGTACGGAAATAGCGAGCAGCAGCGCCGCAAGAAAAAGGACGCCCTTGAACGTCCCGACGTGTTTTGACTGCAAGCGGCCCGGGGGAGACATGAGAAGAGTGACTATTCCGCGCGTACAGCGGAGCCTGAACTGTCGAACTCAATGGGATATACGCGTTTCTTCTCGTGGGCGTGGGCGAGCATTTCGCCGATCAACCCGAAGGAGAAAAACTGTACGCCAATGACCAGCAAGAGCACGCCAAGAAACAACAGGGGGCGACTTCCGATCGATTGACCTCCGAATTTCAGAACAGTTAGATACAGGTTGATCACAAGGCCGGCGAAGCCGCAGATCAACCCAATGAACCCGAAAAAGTGCAGCGGCGCGCGGTTAAAGCCGAACAGGAACATCACGGTCATGAGATCGAGAAATCCGTTCAGAAACCTACTCATGCCGAACTTCGACTTACCAAACTCGCGCGGCCTGTGCATCACGACCATTTCCGTGCATCGATAGCCCATCTTGTGCGCAAGTACGGGCAAGAAGCGATGCAGCTCCCCGTACACAAATAAATCCTTGACCACAACATTGCGATACGCCTTCAGCCCGCAATTGAAATCGTGCAGTCTAAGCCCCGCGGCCCAGCTCGTAACCAGATTAAAAAACTTCGATGGAATCGTTTTTGCCGGAGGATCGTGTCGCACTTTCTTCCATCCCGACACAAGATCGTATCCTTCGTCAAGCTTGGCAATCATTCCCGGAATCTCCGCAGGATTATCCTGCAAGTCCGCATCCATCGTAATAACGTAATCGCCTTGCGCGGCCGCGAAACCAACCGACAGCGCCGCGGACTTTCCCTGATTCAGTCTCAGCGAGATCACCCGTGACGACAAATCACTCGCGCATAATTTCTTCAGCAACTCAAGCGAACCGTCGCGGCTGCCGTCGTCGATGAAGAGCAGTTCATAGGGCTTCCCGTTGGCGACCAACGTCTCACTGAGTTGCCGGTGCAACTCCGGTAGTGACTCGACTTCATTGAAAAGCGAAATAACGACGCTGATGTGCGGAGGATTCATACTAAAGTGGATTTGAGTTACTCGTGACGTGCGTCGCGCAACGACCACACAAGGCTCGACGAACCGGTCTCTGTCGACAATACAACTTTGCGATACGGAAACTGCGGATCGTTGCCTTCGCGCAAATACTGTTTAATCAGCGGCACACACCCGTCCCGGTCGATTCGCTGGACCGGTCCGCGACGGGCTATTCTCCAGTCAGAAGCCGTAACCGAATCACGTGCCATCGGAACGGGCAAAACATCGTCCAAACGCCATTTGGGCAAGCGCGAGTGCACAGCAAAATTTAGCGTCGGCGTTGAATCCGGTTCAAAGAACGCGGGCATCCCCGCCGCTGGCCAAAGCACGGTTTGCGTCGCCGTAAAATAGACTTTCAAAAACAGCTCGCCTCGCCCGTACAGTTCGATCAGATACTGGCCACCGTTAGCATGGCGCACGATTCCCTCTGCCTTTCCGCGCAGTCCCGGCGCTTTGAGACTTATCGCCGCGTCGACTTGCGCAGTGCTGTTCTGCACCGATTCAAATTTCTCAGGCATGACAGAAAGTCGCGCGCACTCCTCGAATCTCGCCAGCGGACTTGTGGCAGTGCACCCCTGAAGCACGATGGCGGCGCACAGGATCAGATAATACTTATGGAGCAAGCTTCTCCTGCACAGATTTCATCTCCGGTGCCGCAGACAGGGCCTGTTGCCAATACTTGCGCGCTTGTGCCTTCTTGCCCGCTGCCTGTGCGACATCACCCATATGTTCAAGAATCGCTCCACTATCTCGGTCGCGTTTCAGCGCGTTTTTCAGCCAGCGCATCGCATCCGAGTAGTTGCCAAGTTGGTAGTAAATCCAGCCCTTCGTGTCGAGGTATGATGGGTTGTCCGGTTCCAGTTCGAGGGCCGCATCGACCAGCGTCATCGCGTGTTCGGACTCAATTCCGCGTACCGCGTACGTATATGCGAGGTTGTTCATGTAGATCGCCGCACTGTCCGAATGGAGAATCGCATGCTCGTAGTACGCGACAGCAAGGCTCAAACTGTCAATGCCGTCGTAGAGCAGCGCCAGGCTCCCCGCCGCAGGATAAAGCGTGGAATCAAGTTCAAGCGCCCGCGCAAAACGCTCGCGCGCCGCTGTCGAGTCGCCCTGCCGCATGTGCGATAGCCCTTCGAGATTAGCTGATCTTGCGTCCGGACCGGCCGTGGCTTCGGCAATTCGAGCCAACGTCAGCACTCGGTCGTAACGATCCTGGTCAAATTCAATGACAAGTTTCAAATACCAGTAACGCGTGTCCGTGGAGTCCAGCGCGATCGCGCGGTCTACCGCGCGCGCCGCTTCCACTGTATCGCTCGCCTGAAGGTGCAGAGTGCCAAGCGTGTACGCCACCGCCGCGTCAGTCGTGTCCGCGGTCGACAACTCCTGCATGTATGGCAGTGCCCGCGTGTGTTCCCCGGCCATGAGATAGACCGCGGCAATCTGCCGCGTCAAATCCAGAGAATGCTCATTTGAATCGGCAGCGAGCTGAGCATAAAGCGCATCAACTTGCGGGAAATCCCCGGAAGTCAAACACAAAGTAAGCAGGTCAATCCGGTACTCGCGCCTCTCAGGATGATCCGCCACGAGCTGCTCCACAATTTTGCGCGCTTCTCTGACCTTTCCTTGCGCCGCGTATAATCGGCTCTTTAGTTCAAGAGCCGGCGCGTGTCTTCCATCCAGCACAAGCGCCTTGTTGAGGTTTTCTTCGGCGCGTGACAACGCCTCACTTGATGTGTTTTCCTGCGCAAGTTGAATGTACTGTTCCGCGAGTGCGACATACAGAAACGGCGCGCTCTTCTCGATCCTGAGGGCCTCTTCAAAAAAGAAGATCGCCTGATACGGATTGCCTTGCTGCGCCGCAGTTGTACCCTTAATAAACTGATCCAGCGCGCGCGGATCCGCCGTCTCTTCGCCGGCGAACAAAGCCGAGGCGCATACGAAAACAAACAGGATCAACAAACGGGGTTTCATTCGGGCAACCACTCAGTTCAGTAACTTGAGAATATCGTGATACGAAACAACAACGATGAGCAGAAGCAGCGCAAACATCCCAACCTGCTGAATAACAAGCTTTGTTTTGGTCGGAATTGGCCGCCGGATCAAAGACTCGATCAGCACAAGCACAATATGCCCGCCGTCCAATACCGGGAACGGCAATATGTTCAGGAAGCCAATCGATACACTGACAAACGCGATGAAGAAAAGAAACTGGCTCGGGCCTTGGCGCGCACTCTCACCGGACAGCATCGCCACACCGACTGGACCGGACAGTTGGTTTAAGCTCCCTCTGCCCATGATCAAGTCGCCGATAAAACCGCCGAGGTTACGAGTGGTATTCCAGCAGAAGGCAAATGCGCCGCTCACTGCTTCGCCGACTCCGGCGGATCGAAACTCGACTTTGGGCGCGATTCCAATCACGCGCCTCGTTGAGTCGCCCGCTTCAATCGACTCGGTGTGCACGACGCGCGTTAGTGATTCGCCGTTTCGCTGGACAACGACCGCAACGCAATCGCCCGCGATCGTGATCAGACGAACCACGTCTTCCCATTGCTCTACCGGCTCCGCATTGATTGAAATAAGCCGGTCGCCTGACACGAGGCCGGCCATCTCGGCCGGCTTCCCGGCGATGACTTCTCCGATTGTCGGTGAATTCACCTCAGGGATACCTACCGCCAGCGTGAGTCCTATTAGAATAACGATCGCCGTCAAGTAGTTCATGATGACACCCGCAGACAGCACGAACACCTTCTGCGCGACATTCTTCGACATGAACTCATCCGGTGCGCCGGTGATACCCTCACTGTCCATCGACTCATCCACCATCCCGGCAATCTGCACATAGCCACCGAGCGGAATCCATGATAGCGAGAATTCAGTTTGCCCGATTTGTTTGGTGAAAATCCGCGGTGGAAAACCGATTGAGAACCGCTTGACCCGCATACCCGTGAGCCTCGCGGCTATGAAATGGCCAAACTCGTGAATCGTAATGATGATTCCCGCCACGCACACGAATGACAGCAACGTAGTCAGCATACCGTAACCCTTTGCGCCGCTCCCAGCTTAGTGACCGCCGCGCGCGCAAGCTCTCTGCTCCGTTTGTCCGCTTCCATCAAAGTGTCCACGTCTGTTACCTCTTGCCGTTCCGCGTTGTCCATCACTGATTGTAGCACATTTGCGATCTGATCGAACCGTATCTCCCGTTTCAAGAACGCCTCTACTGCGATCTCATCCGCAGCCGGAGCGCGGCCGGTATCGTGCCGCCCCGTTCTATCGCCAGGAACGCGAGCGCGAGACAAGGGTAGTCACGGACCGAAATTTCATCAAAATGCAGCCCGCCGTATCCGCTCGGTTCGCCTTCAACAAGCGTACTCGGCCACCGCTCCGGGTAGCTGATCGCATAGAGAATGGGAAGTCGCATGTCAGGGACGGAAAGCTGTGCCTTGTAACTGCCATCCACGAACTCCACCAGCGAATGCACTACAGACTGCCGTTGCCTGACGACACGAATCCTGTCGACCGGCAATCCAAACAACCGGACTGCTTCAATAACTTCCAGACCTTTGTTGAACAGGGTAGCGGAGTCAATCGTATTCTTTGGTCCCATCGCCCACGTCGGATGGGCCAACGCCTGGTCCGGCGATACCCCTCTGAGCTGCTCACGTGACCAGTTCCAAAACGGCCCGCCCGACGCCGTAAGCCACAGCCTCCGTACGTCCGAAATTTGTTCACCGATTAGGCACTGAAAAAGAGCGCTGTGTTCGGAGTCGATTGGAATTACTTGCGCGTTGTTAGCCGTCGCGCAGTTCATCACCAACTCCCCCGCCGCCACCAGCGTCTCTTTGTTGGCCAGCGCGACATTCTTGCCGCGTGCGAGTGCGGCGAGTGTCGGTTTCACACCTGCCGAGCCAGTTACCGCATTGAGCAGCAGATCATACTCCGCTCGCTGTGCCTGCGCCTCAAACGCATCCTCACCAATGTACATGTCCTGTGCACCGGATCGGCGCGCAGCATCCATGAACTCCCCGGACCGTGCCGGAGTGCGCAACGCCAGTGAGGCAGGCGTCCACGTCCCGGCAAGCGCAAGCAATTCACTCTCCTTGTGCGCGGCGGCTAAGCCAACTACTACGGCTCGATCCCGCTGCTCGGCAAGCACTGAAAGCGCCGCCGTGCCGATGGACCCTGTAGCGCCCTGAATCAAGACGGACTTCACGCTACAGAACTTACCTTGCTGGTCGCGCACCGATTAGTAAACTCCGCATAGTGCTTTGCGAATGATGATTCAAGGGCGGCGCGCAAAATTTCGCGATGATCTCCGGCGCCAATCTCGTTCGTGACGCAGGTCGCCTTCGAGTCCAGTCGCTTGCGCAGCAAGTCACGCTCTTCCGGACGGTTCACGGCAAGGTATTCCACAATCCGCAGATGATCGTTACCCATGAGAATTGAACCGTGTTGGAGCAACGCATCACCTTGCCGGCGTTGCGCGCTCCCAACCAGCTTCTTCCCTTTCACGGCCACTTCCCAGCGCGATGTGCGCGCAAAGCACGAAGTGCGATTCGGCAGCGGCGACAACGCTTCACCGCGCTCGTCCAACGCCGCCTGCACTCCGATCTCGCACAGCGCCTCAGTGATAGATATCCCCACATACTCTTGCAGCCATGCGCCCGCTCGCAAGTCCCCGGCCGTGGGCACAACGATCGCGTATGTCAACTCCTCGCTATGCAGGACCGCCGCCCCGCCTGTTGGTCGTCGAACCAACGGCATATTGGCCGCCGCAAGCCGAGGGAGATCGAGCTTGGTCGTTTCCTGATGAAATCCCAAAGAAAGCGTTGGCACTTCCCACTCGTAAATCGTCAAACATGGCCCCCACTCACACTCTGCGGCCAGCGCCAACTCGTCCCGGTCGCGGTCCATAAGGTATTGCCCCGAATGCGCGCCGTCCTGTCGAATCTGCAAACTCACAGTCCGCCCTCTTCGCTAAAAGACCGCGCGCGTCCCGGCATGAGTCCGCGCTTCGACGTTTTGACGAACTCAACTATCTCCTTGGCGAAATCAGAATCGCCGTATTTCCTGGACATCTCGTCCAGCGCCTGACTGACATTCAGTTCGGACAGAAAAAGAAGATGAAACAACGTCTTCAGCGTGCTCACCTGCTCGCTCACGAATCCGCGTCGCCGCAGGCCAACTACATTCAAACCGTGGTAAGTTAACGGATGCCCGGCGGCAAGAATATAAGGCGGCACGTCTTTCGGAACTCGGAACGCGCCGCCGATCATGCAGTGACGTCCGATGTTGACGAATTGATGCACGGGACCATTCCGCCGAGAATGGCCCAATCGCCGACGTGAACGTGTCCCGCAAGCTGCACGGAGTTCGACAAGATCACCTGATCCCCCACGACGCAGTCGTGCGCAACGTGGGCGTAGGCCATGATCAAACAGTTGGAGCCGACTATCGTTCGTCCGGTCGCTGCGGTGCCGCGATTGATCGTAACGCACTCGCGGATAACGGTATCGTTCCAATGAACACATTGGTCGGCTCGCCGCTGAATTTCTTGTCCTGCGGTTCACCACCAATACAAACGAGCGGCGAAATTTTTACGTTCTCTCCGATTCTGACTCCTGAGAAGATCCTCGTTGAACTGCCAATCCAGGTACCGGCCCCTATTTCTACATCATCGTCAATGACCGCAAACGCGTCAACGGTTACGGTGTCGTCGAGCTTCGCCTTGGGAGATACGGAAGCAAGCGGGTGAATCTTTGGCATATGCGATGTCCTTATCGATCGATGATCGCGGCGGTCATTTCCGCTTCCGCGACCAGTGTGCTGTTTACGTGTGCGGAACCTTTCATCTTGCAGATGCCTCTGCGAAAGAGCAGCATCTCGACGGTAAATAGAATCTGATCCCCGGGTGTAACGGGCTTACGGAATTTTACATTGTCAAGACCCGTAAAATAGACGACCTTGGATTCCGGGTCCTCAACCGAATTCAGCAGCAACACGCCACCGGTCTGCCCCATGGCCTCGACGATCAATACACCCGGCATCACCGGATGCCCCGGAAAATGTCCTTCAAAGAACCCCTCATTGCGCGTGACGTTCTTTAACCCCGTCACGCGTTCACCCGGGACCAACTCAAGAATACGATCCACCAGCAGCATCGGATACTTGTGCGGAAGCAGACGCGCAATCGCCTCCGAATCAAACACAAATCCCTGACCGCTCTTGCTGCCGTAACGTCGGGCCAAACGCTGCGCTTCCAGCAGTCTGCGCAGCATTTTCGCGACGTCAACGTGCGACGCGTGTCCTGCCCGGGCGGCAAGTACGTGGCCGCGAATCGGCGCGCCAACAAGCACAAGATCGCCGACCAAGTCAAGCGTCTTGTGTCGTACCGGTTCATTCGGATAGCGCAAGGGCACGCCACCCAATACCGTGCCGTCATGCTTCAGGTCGCCTTTGAAACCGAATGCGGTTTTCAGCTCATTGTACTCATGCTCAGGCAGCTCCTGATCAACGAACACAACGGCATTGTCGAGTGTGCCGCCTTTAATCAATCCGCGATCCTTGAGTTCGCGCATTTCCGATAACAGACAAAACGTGCGTGACTTCGAAAACTCCTCCACGAATTCGCAGATCGAGTACATTGAAGTATACTGCGTCCCGAGCAGAGTGTTCGGATAATCAATCATGTAGGTCACGCGGAATTCCGAGGACGGGACAATGACGATGTCAATTGCGGCTTTGTCGTCTCGATACGTCAGCGTCTTTTCCAAATCGAGGTACTCGCGCTCTGCGTCCTGCTCGACTATCTCCGCCTTCCGCAGTGCTTCGACAAACGGATACGCGCTGCCGTCAACGGCGGGCGGTTCCTCGTCTGTCAATTCAATCAGGACGTTATCAACGCGCAGACCGCCCAACGCCGCCAGAACGTGCTCTACCGTGTGAATCCGAACACCGTTCACACCAAGCACAGTTCCACGTGCAATCTCAATCACGTGGTCTACAATCGCTGGAATCGGCGGCGAGCCTGGAATGTCCGTGCGATGAAACACTATGCCATGATTCACCGGAGCGGGCTTCATGGTCATGCTCACCGGCTTTCCGGTATGCAAGCCGATGCCCGAAATCGCGATTTCATTGCCGATGGTCCGCTGTCTATCGGCCATGCTCGCTCTCCTTCGCCTCTGATGTCATCGCAAGCCGTTCCTCAATACGCTTCACGCGCCGCAGCAGATCGGGAAGGCGCGGCAGCGATACTTCGATACGTTTCCATAAACTGTGCGGACGCGCGGGACTTCCCGACAAAACGTCGCCCGCCTTGACGTCTTGACTGACACCGCTCTGTGCTCCAAATGAGGCTCCGTCCCCGATCTTAATATGTCCAACGAAGCCTGCCTGACCACCCACTCGACAGTAGTTTCCCAGGATGGTGGAACCGGAAATCCCGGCCTGTGCCACGATCACACAGTGCTTTCCGATTCTCACGTTGTGCGCGATTTGCACGAGGTTGTCAATCTTGGTACCCTCGCCAATCCGAGTCTCCCCCATCGTCGCGCGATCTATCGTCGTGTTCGCGCCGATCTCAACGTCGTTTTCGATTACCACCGTACCGACCTGCGGAATCTTGCGGTAATGTCCGCTGTCAAAAGCGAAGCCAAAACCATCCGAGCCAATCACTGTGCCTGCGTGAACGATCACTCGGTGACCAAGTTCAACTCGATGCCTGAGTGTCGTGTTCGGATGGATGTAACAATCATCACCGACGACTGCGCGCGCTCCAACAAAAACCAGCGCTTCCAGTACCGTACGATTTCCGATTCGCGCTCCGCTCTCGATTACGCAACCGGGTCCGACAGTCACCCCGTCGCCGAGCTCCACATCCGCGGCGACGGCCGCATGGGGATGAACACCCGGCGCTGGCCGCCGTTCCGGATGAAAATACTCGAGCGCCGTGACAAACGCGGCGTACGGGTCGTTTACCTCTATTACGTCGCCATTCGACCTCGCAACACCTTTGCCCACAAACACGACTCCTGCGCCGGAGCTAGTAAGCAGCGATACGTATTTGACGTTCGCGAGAAACGACACGCAATTTGCCTCCGCTCCTTCAAGCGGCGCGACCGCGACGATCTCCCGCCGCGCGTCACCAATTAGTTGCCCGCCAACAAGCTCGGCAAGCTGCGCAGCTGTCACACCGGGCACAACTACTCCTTCTTCAGTTCTTCCAGTACGATTTCCGTGATGTCGTCCTGCGGAAGGGCAAAAACGATGTTGCCGCCAGCCGCATCAAACACCATGTCATAGCCGTCTTGCTGACTCACTTTCTCGATGACCTGATTGATCTTCTCGAGGATTGGCCTGGACAGTTCGAGATTCTTCGCATACAGCTTTCCGCCGTCGCCCCACGTGGAAATGCGAAACTCCTCAAGGTCCCTTCGCTTTTCGAGGCACCTTCTGCTCTCGTTCACTGCGCGCTTCGGGAGAAAGCATCAAGCTCTGCTGCTGTATCTCTTCGAGCATGGACTGCATCACGGATACCTTCGCCTGCGCTTCGGCAAGATACTTCTGCTCTTCCTCCTGCAGTTTGCGCTGCGCCTCCTGATAATCGGGGTATTGCGACAGAATCGCTTCCGAATCAATGTACCCGATCTTGAGTTCCTTTGCGAAAAGGGGCGTGCTCACCAGAATCAACGCCGCCATCAGGGCCAATATTCCCTTCGACATGGAAGTTCCTTGCTTATGATAATGGATTAGAAAGTGCGGCCAAACTGGAAGTGTGGCAACCATTTACCGTCCCGGAGGCCGCGCGAGTCGTAGTAATCGAAACCAAAGCCGTAGTCGAGCCCAATCATCCCGATGAATGGCATGAATAGCCGGGCTCCCAAGCCGACCGACTTGCGCAAATCGCCCGGATTGGTGTCTTCATAGCGCGACCATACATTGCCACCCTCAGCGAAGCCAAGGAGGTAGATCGTCGGGTTCCGCACGATCGGATACCGCAATTCGAAGGACTGTTTGAACATCGTCTTGCCGCCAACGGGATAATTGCCGCTCTGCGGCCCGACGTCGCGCTCATCGTAGCCGCGCAAGCTCGTGCCCAAGGACAATCCCGAACCGCCCATGAAAAAGTAATCGAAATACGGAATGTCGCGCGAGCTCGAGCTCAGTTGCTCTACAACTCCGACCTTCGTATCAGACACGAGAACTAAGTCGCCAAGCAGCGGAGCGTACCACTGCGAACCGATTTCATTCTTGAAAAACTGATCGTCTCCAAACAACGGTCCGCCGGTGATCTCAGTCCGAAGTGTGTTGACGGAACCAAGCGACGGGAATTCCGCTTCGTTGCGGCTATCCCGCGTGATAATCTGAGTCACGCCGGACGACACGCGCGCCTGATCTTCCACCAAACTCCGCGGATTGCTTGCTTCAAACTCACTCGTGAAATTGGAATATTTGGTGCGATCCAATCGATAGATGTAGTCCAAGCGAAAGAAATCGTCCGGCCATCGCAGCCTGCGCCCGACGCGGGCCGTGCCGCCGATGATATCTTCATCAAAGCCGTAGTAACTGCCGCCGCGGTGAGTATCGAAAAAGCTGAATCCAAGCAGCGTGCGCGTATTGCGAAACCACGGTTCCGTGAAGCTGATCGAAAACGCCTGGTAGACTTGACCGAAATTCCAGTCCAGAGCAAACTGCTGTCCGTTGCCGAGCAGATTGTTCATTTGAAAACCCAGCGAACCGATAAATTTATCTCGCTGACTGTAACCAGCCGAGACGTTGGCCTGATCTGTCGATTTTTCTTCGACATCAACATATAGATCGACCTGATTCTCCGATACAGGCACGACATCAGGCACAACACTTGCAAAGTAGTTCAGAATGGTGACTTCACGAATCGAACGCCGCAGTTTGGACACATCGAACGTCTCACCCGGATAAAGTACCAGCTCGCGGCGAATGACTTTCTCTTTTGTCTTTGTATTCCCGGTGACAAATATCTGATTGACCTTGAATTCGCTGCCTTCCGCAACGTCCAGTTTCACGTCAACAATCTGTCCTTCGCGCACCATCTCATTCGGCGTCACGCCTGCATAGATGTAGCCCTTGTCATAGTACATGGAGCCGATTTCCGCCAAACTGCGGTCAAACGCCTCGCGATTGTACTTCTCTCCGCTTTCTACGCGCAGTTTTTTCGCCAGCTCTTCTTCAGTGAACAGCCGCTGCCCATTCCAGGAGAAATCTCCGTAGGTGTAGATCGGCCCTTCCGATACCCTGTACGTAAGCTGTATGCCGCGCCGGTCCGGCGTATAGACGGCCGTGTCCCCTACGATCTCGGCATCACGAAACCCCTGGCTCTGATAGAAAGCGACCAGCGCGAGTTTGTCCTCCTCAATCTTCTCACGCTTATACTCGCCCGACCGGAACAACGTTTTGCGCGTCGTCCGCACCTTCTTCCGCAGCTTCTTGTCCGCAAATGACTGATTGCCGTCAAAATCGACGTGCCGGACCTTCACCTTGCTGCCTTCGCGCACCTCAACGTCAACTTTAACGCGGCCGTTGCTCTCAAGAGTATCCTGCTCCACCTGAATGTCGGCGAGCAAAAAGCCCATCTCTTCATATTTCTTGATCATCGAACTTCGCAGTCGAGTCACATCCGCTGGCCGCACGACCTGCCCGGAAGTAAGTTTCAACAGGCTATTCAGGTCGTCACCCTTTAATTTGCGATTGCCGCGAACGGTGATACGGTCTAAGCGGCGGTACTCCTGCACCTGAATCCGCAGGTAAACGCCCTCCGCCGTCGAACGCTCTTCTATAATCTGAACGTCACTGAACAGATTCAGCTTCCACAGTTGGCGAATCGCGGCCTGCACGTCATCGCCCGAGATGTCCTGCCCGACCGATATTCCAGAATGCGCGCGGATCAGCCCGGCGTCCGTACCTTCATTTCCTTCAATCGCGATTCCCAGTACGCGCAGTCGATCCTGAGCCTGTGCAGAGACAGCCAGGACAAACATCATTATGACCAACCAACGCCAGCGTGACTTCGTCAATTCAAGGCTCCAATACGAATGAATACTTCAAAGCTACGGACTCGTCCCGGCGTCTGCTGGCTTCATCGTACTCGACTGCGAAGTCAAGCACGAAATCGCGGCTTACCGGCACGACGCGATATTGCAGGTTCCAAAAGTGAATTAACCCTAACCGGCCACCTTCGACTTCCGCGCTCGCTTCAGCCAGTTCGCCGGTGTAGGTCACAAACACGTCGCTGGTCAGGTATTTCCCGACCGTCACGTGCGAGCCGCGCAATAGCCGTACGACTCCCTGTGACTCAAGTGTGTCGGTCAACACGTTCTCCCGCTGCGCGCGAAACAAACTTGCGCTGGCCCCGCCGCCGGGAGCGAGCGATATCTGATCGAGAAATGTCGCGCGCTCAAGTCGTCGCGCAATCGGATCGAGCCAAATGCGTTTCGCGGCGGTCATCGCAGTGCGCGTCAACAGCTGCTCGGCCTTCCCTTGCGAGAAATTCGTAACGTCATAGCCAAGCAAACCAAGCACCTGTTCGGGATCCGGATAGCCGTCGGCTTCAAGCACATAGGTTACATCTTCAAATCGACCGAACGGCACTCGCGTCTGTGTCTCGTCCTCGATCTCATAGATCGTCAGATACACGGGAACAGTTCGTCCGACCGAGTCTACCCCGTACGTAGCACTTCGCCCGCTTATGATCGGAAAAATGTCAGTCTCATCGAAATCTGCGCGCAGCGCCTCGATCCAGAAAGTCTGATCGAGATAATCCGCGCTGCCCGAAGTTGCCTCCAGTTTGCCGATCAACCGCAGGCTCGAATCCATGATTGATCCTCGCATGCCGAGCGGCAACTCGGACGGCGTGACGTTTGCGTCAACAGATATGTGATCAACATATTCCGCCACCGTTCCCAATAGCGCATTCTTGCCAAGCAGCGTGAAGAGATCGGAGTCCTTGAATCCCGTGATCTCAACATCGTAATGCACTCCCTTGCCGGCCGAGATGTCGAGATTCCATTGCGCTTCATACAATCGGTCAACGAGCCATTTCGTGACGGGCCTCATCGTCCCGCCGCCGTATGACAAAAACGGAAAAGTGAACCTGCCATCCCGCAAGTTCGCGTCTCCCTGAATCAGGAGCCGCGTCGAATCGAAAGCTGACAACGTGATCGCTTCAAGCGTGTCCGCGCCTGTGGTCAGTCTTCCCAGCCATTCAGGTTTCATGAATCCCGGCAGTCGGACAAGTACGCCGTCATTGCCGGTGCTGAGCCGGAGCGTTCCCAGCTCGATACGCGGTTTCGGAATCACGAGTGAGTTAAGACCGAATGCCGCATCGCTTGTGCTCGGAAGAAAGTCAAGCCGTAATCCGTCATGACCTTCACGCACCTGTATGAAACCCGTGTCTACCACGCCAGATTGATTCAGCTTGATCAGAACCTGCATCCCCAAGTCACCGGGCGCCGCGGGCGGATAAGTGAATACACCCTGGTCAATCGTCAGTTGACCGCCTGCGAACGCTGGCGCGTCCCAGGAACCGCCGAAATCCAAACGCAATCCGCTTGTGCTGCCTTGAGAAGTGAAATCCGCGTCAACTTGCTCGAGCAGGTCAAGAAAGTCCCCGCTTCCTTCGAGCATCGCCTGAAACGAACCACCACGCGTCGGCTCCGTTGCTAATTCGGCGTAAAACCTATATTCGTTCTCTTTGTGAAATGACAACTGTGGAATAGCGAGCAGCCGTTTGCCATTCACTTCCGTAGTCAACGATGCGTCTATAGCGAACCGATCGACTGTCAGCTCACTAAACAGCTCACCGTGCAGAACACGTAAGCTCGCAAGAACTTCCGGCGCCGAGAGCTTCCCCGTTACAAGCAAATCACCTTCAAGCTCTCCTGTGAGCAGCCCGCCTCGGCCCGTCAACGCCTGCAGGAAATCCGAAGCTTCGGATGTCGGGAACACGGCGCGTACGTCGATGAAGTTGTCGGGAACACTCAGCCGTCCTTCTGCTTCAAAGATGCTCCGAACATCACGACCGAATGAAACGTGCATCGTGTCGATCGCGTCGCGAACCCCGTGGGCTGTCGCCAGCGCCCAATAACCCGGCAAACCCTGCGCAACACCGTCGATTAGACTTATATCCGCATACCAAGCCAGTGAATCAACCGGTCCATTCGCCGTGATTTCGCCCGACACGACTCCCGCGAGCTTCCATTTTTCGGCGAACTCTGCGGCGAAAGGCGTGCGGTCGAGCGGCAGTGCATCAATGGACAGTTGCAAATCAACAGAAAGCGGATTGATCTTAATCTCGCCTGAAAGTTCACCCGCCTCGTCGATGTAAAGATTAGTGACGCTAATCCGGCCGTCCGTGATGGAAACGTGGCCTCGACCGAAGAAATCGTCATACGACCGCGTCGTGCCGTGCCACTCGCCGGAAAGTCCATAGCTGGATTCCGCAGCGCGTTCATACCTTCCGTCGAACTCCAGCCTGTTTAGGATGTTTGACAGCGCAGTGTTTGAAATCGTATCACCGACGATCTCGAGTTTCAATTCGCCATGGTCGGCGTTGCCGCGAAACGACAGGTCCGTTTCCGTAACCTGACCGAGCAGGCTGTCCAACTCCGGATACGCCATCACCAATAGCGCCTGGATGTCGGCAACGTGTGCTGCAATCTGCCCATCGCCGAACGTGATGTTGGCCGCGCCGCTTTGTCCGTCGCGTTGGGCAAAGGAAAGGCTGACTTCATTTGCCCCAAAGTTCACGTCGCCCTCGCCAAGGATATCATCCTGCGCGCCCAGTGAACTCCAGTGCACGCCCGGCTGCAGGATATCTCCCTCAATTGAAAGCTGAATCGCTTTCAAAGAGCTCGCGGCTCCAAGCACTCTCGGCATGCTCTGCGGTTCGAAGACTGCTGTTAGCATCACTTGCGGATCAGCGAACACCGTGACAACGCCGCTTGCGTCAAGCGTACCGTAATCTGTTGTGCACCGGAATTGGCGGGCAATCAGACTGTCATTGCGAAAAACCGCCGCACATCCGATCTCGCGCACGCTATTGTCGCGCCACGTCACGGAATCGGATCGAATCGTCGCCGTTGCCGTTAACGCCTCTGGTAATCCCGTCAATTCTGCCTGTGCAGTCACCAAACCGCGCGCATCTACTCCGAACGGCGACAACGCGGATTCCGTTCTAACTTCAATCTTCGCGGAGCACGAGATCCGCATCGAATCGACCAATGAAACAGAGCCATTAACCAGCGCTTCAAGACCTTGTCCGACGATGCGCAGCGTAGACGCACTGATTGCGCCGTCGTTCAATGTCAGCCTTGCTTCGGGAACAAAGATGCTTTGCCCTCGCGCCTGCAACTCAATCCCGTTGATCTGCGCTTCGCCGCGCAACTCTTGGCGGAGGGTATCCTGTTCAAAATACACCTCGATACTACCGCCATTTGACGCCACCGAGTCAAACGGCAGCCCGGGCAAGCGGAGGTCGCCGTCTTGAATATTGATGTGAGCGTTGGCTGATACTGTTTCCTGTTCCGGCCAGACAGTTGCATCAACCCTTGCTTCCATGCCAACAGGATAGTCCGCGTTGCCGCGTGCTCGAATCTCAAATCTACCCGGTTCCGATTGCGATAGAACGCCGTTAATCTCTTTCACCATGACCGTGAGTGAATCACCGCCCATCAGTGAGACTTTGCCGCTCCGAAAGTAAGGTAGCGTAGACTGTCTACACGATCGAGAAAGTCATAGACGGTCTGCGGCACGCCGCTTAGTCCGCCTCCTTCGCTCTTTGGCCTATCGCTTTGCAGGACAACTTCGGGGCGTACTATGTTCACGCCGCGAATGATACGTTCAAATTGGCCCGGCTGCGCCAGAGCGACGAGCGGATCAATCGCCGCCTCAATCCGTTGGATCGAAACATGCGAACCATAGTCGTCGAGCGGCAGCAGGATGTCTTCAAGTGCGATTGACCGCCAACTGACATCAACATGAGCGCAAATCGCCTTTGGTCCCAGTTTGGCGACCAGAAACTCCGTTAGCCCTGCCGCCGCGCGTTGGTCGAGCAACGCCCGCGGAAAAAAGACAAGTACACACACCGCGACAAACAGCAGGCCTGATATCGCCCAGAGCGCTTTGCGCCAGCCGATTTTCGGCCCGTGACCGACCCCCCGGCATGCGTCATTTCAACTTACCAATCAAACAATGAAGTCGCGTCAATGGTACGTAAGCTCACCTGCCTGCTCACGGCGAAGGGAAGTTGCTCGTCGCTCGCAGCGCATAACGAACGTTTGCCAAGCTCAACCGGCAGTTCCGTCGCGTCGAGCTCAAGGCCAACCACTATTCCTGCTTTTCCGCGCGATTCTACAAGCAACGACGATCCATGACTGAGAGAGTAGTTGGCAGCAGCCGGGCCGGACAATGTATTGATTCTTCCTTTAGCATCGGTCACAACGACGTTTCGCGTCCGCTGCCAGAGCTCTCGCGCGGCATTGCGCGTAACCATGTCGCCGGTACCGCATAACAAGCCTCCGATAGTCTTCCGCTCCACTGGGTTTTCAAGTAGCAGGACCTTTCGGAGCGGCGCCCCGGCCTGACAATAGACGCGGCCGCTCTCAAGCCGGATGACATCACGAAGGCGCGACATCGAAATCGCAAACGTGCGGTCGTTTCGCAGCGCAAAGTTTGCTGGAAACGAACTGCCCGATCCAAGCGGCAGCACACGCCAGCCTACGCGAACACATTCCTGGAGGATTTCAGCCAATGCTGCAAGTGACAAAGGCGCAGCAACAGGGTACGGCTTCTCTTGCATCAGTCCATAAGCGTCATCCTGCAACTGCTCTCGCCAATCAACTGCGCTGCTCATTGTGGTCGGGCTCCAAATCGACGTTCACGCTGAGAAAACTCGCGCAGGGCGTCGAGCAGCTCCGCGCGTCGAAAATCCGGCCAGAGTGTTTGACAAACGACCAGCTCCGCATAAGCCGACTGCCAAAGCAGGAAGTTGGATAGCCTGTACTCGCCCGACGTTCTGATGATCAAGTCCGGATCGGGAATTCCTTTGGTGTAAAGCGCCTCAGTGAATTCCGCTTCGTCCTTGAGCGCCCTCCCACCCTCGATCAGGCGATTCACGGTATCAAGAATCTCCTGTCGCGAACCGTAAGCTATCGCCAGTACCAGATGCAGACCCGTGTTGCTCTTGAGCTTATCAACTGCCGATTCCAGCGCGCGTCGAGTCGCTGGAGCAATCTGCTCTGTTCTGCCGATCACGCTCAATCGAACATTGTTCTCCATCAAGTTTCGCACTTCGCGTCCGACCGTCGTGATCAGCAGAGTCATCAGAGCGTCCACTTCCGCCCGCGAGCGGCGAAAATTCTCCGTCGAGAATGTATAAAGCGTGAGCGCTTCCACTCCAAGTTCACCGCACACCCGAACGATCTCACGCGCTGACTTAACACCTTCGCGATGCCCCGCGAGGCGTGTCAGGCCGCGCGCCTTCGCCCACCGGCCATTGCCGTCCATGATGACGGCGATGTGCCGGGGTATAATCAGTGGATCGGGATCGGGCGTGACGTGTCGCGCCGCGATCGTGTTAGTTTCCGGAGAGCGCTTCACCCTTTTTCATCGCCTCCGAACCCTTGTCTGTCTTCCCTTGGCGAACCAGCGCGATGCCGTAATTGGTCCAGGCCGCGCCGTCATCCGGAAATGCAACAGTGATCGCGCCAAACTTATCCACGGCCTTCTGCAAATCGCCGAACTTCTCGCCTTCAAGGTAAATCAACCCTTGAAGGAACAGCACGTCACGATCATCGGGTGCCTTGCTCAAAAACTCGTCAAAGGCCGTCAACGCAGCCGCTGTGTCCTTCAACTGCAAATTGAACTGCCCGATATAGTAGATGATATTCTCGTCTTCCTCATTCGCGGCCTTAGCATCGGTCAACGCTCCCAGCGCGACCCGCTTCAGCGAATCTCGCTCTGCCTCCGAGAGTTGCTCGTCGCTCGCCATCGTCGCAAGGGAGAACGCTTTGTACTGCACGGCCTCTACAGATCCGGCATCGGCGCCAAGCAGGGCGTCTGCCAGCTTCAATGTATTCACATGATCCTGCTTCGCGTAGTAATACTGTATCAGCTGCAAGCGGCCATATTCGAGGTTCTTCGTGTAGTTCTCGGGATCGTCTTTCTTTAAACTCGATTTCTCAAGCGCGTCGAGCGCCTCAAACCACGCGCGTTCGAACTCTTCATCCTTCTGCTTGAATCCGCGCAGCTGCGCAAATACAAAACGGCTGCTCCAATGCTTTGGATCCAGCATGATAGCAGTTATTGCCGGGGCAAGGCCGCTTTCGACAGCTGCTGACGCTGCGGCCGTATCGCCCGCCGCCGTTGCGGCTCGATAAACCGAATCCGCGGCCACGGCCTGTGAGTAAAACTCCCACCAATATTCCTGGGTCAACTGGTCGATCTTCTTAGGCACTTCTTTGTCTTCTTCTCATCACCGGTTCCGCGCACGGCATCAAAATCGCCGGTCATCCGTTCCAGCAAAACCTGTTGCGGATTCTCTACGCCGCCGGACGCCTTCTTGCGCAAACCCAGTGCATCTCATTCATCGCGATCTCGCCCAGCAATTCGCCGCGCTCAAACAAAGCTTCCGGATCACTCGGATCCTTGGCGACCGCTTGGTCATAAAATTCCAACGCCTTGGCGAACTCGCCCTGCTTCTTGTAAATCTTAGCGGACGTAAGCTCCACTCCGGCCTGTAACGCGCTAAACGTTATGGCGCAAGAAAGAAGAAAAAGTAAACCTGATTCATGTTTCGTTCCATTGAGTGATGAGTAGGAACTCTCAAATTCCTATCGTGCAAAATCGAACGGCGGACGATGAACGCCGCGTTCCGTAATTATCGAGTGAATAAAATCCGCCGGCGTTACGTCAAACGCCGGATTCCATATGCTGACTCGTTTCAACTCCGTAAGACCCGGCGTGCACTTCGTCACTTCGGCGGGATCACGCTCTTCAATCTGAATCTCCTCGCCGGAGGCAAGTGCCGGATCAAACGTCGATGACGGCGCAACCACGTGAAATGGTATTCCGTGAAGTGCCGCCAGCGAAGCAACACCGCGTGTCCCGATCTTGTTGCTGGTATCGCCGTTCCGCGCTATGCGATCCGCTCCGGTGAACACTCTGTCGACTCTGCCGCTCGCCATCAGTGACGCGACCATATTGTCACAAATCAAGGTAACCGGAATCTTATCCTGGACGCATTCCCAGACAGTCAAGCGCGCCCCTTGACCAACGGGTCTAGTCTCACAGGCAAACACCTCGCAAATCTTTCCTGTGCGAACCCCCCTGCGAATCACGCCGAGCGCCGTGCCGATTCCACCAGTGGCAAGCGCGCCTGTGTTGCAATACGTCAAAACACTCTCGACATTCTCAATAAGCGTCAAGCCGGCATCCGCCATCGCGTCACACGCCAACGCATCCTCGCGATGAATGGCCTTCGCTTCGCTAAGCAGCGCCGTCGCACTGAGGCTGTTCTTGCTCTCAACCCGATCCTTCATGCGCTCGAGCGCCCAGAACAGATTGTAACCTGTCGGGCGAGTCTTCCGCAGTCGATCAATCGCCGCCAGTACGCTGGACCTCGAAGCTCGCGGCCTCGCCGCGGCGAGCGCAACACCATAGGCTGCCGCTATTCCGATAACAGGTGCGCCGCGCACGGCCAGAGACTCGATTGCCCGTGCTACCGTCTCGTGCGTGCGCGCCGAAATCCACTTTTCCTCACGCGGAATGAGCCGTTGATCCAGAATCAGCAACTCACCCGCCTTCCATTTCAGCGGGATGACTTTGCTCATGGAACCCGTGTCATCGTTTGCAGCGCCCTATGACGAGCGATCAGTTCCGCGCGCGGACGATCCTTCAGTCCATCTGGGCCAAACCCTTGCACATAAAATGATCCGATCACACTCGCCCACTCCATCCCGCGCCGCATATTCGTATTCGAGATACTATTGCAGGCCGCAAGATAGCCCAGCAACGCGCCTGCATACGAGTCGCCCGCACCCGTCGGGTCAACGACTTCATCCAGCGGATACGTCTGCGCCATGAAGATTCCATCCGGTCCAACGAGGAAACTGCCGTGCTCGCCCTTCTTAACGATCACCCACTTCGGACCAAACGTCAAGAGCTTCTTCGCCGCGGGCACCAACGCCGTCTCGTCCGTTAGCCAGCGCGCTTCAAACTCATCGACGAACAGCAAATCCACCTGCTTAAGCACCTGCATGAAGTCTTGCCGCGCAATATCGATCCACAACTGAAACGTGTCGATCGCCACAAGCTTTGGCCGCTTGACCTGTTTCAAAACGTCCAACTGCAGTCGCGGCTCAATTGCGGCCAAAAACAAAATCTCCGGCGCGCGAAAATGCTCGGGCAGTTTCGGTGAGAAGTGCTCAAAGACTCCAAGTTCAGTGCGAATCGTCTCACGCGTGCGAAACCCCTCATGGTAGCGGCCTTCCCATAAGAAAGTCGTTCCCGGTTTCACTTCAACGCCTTGAAAGTCCACGCCGCGCTTGCGCAGAAACTCTGCTTGCTCAAACGGATAGTCGTCACCAACTGCGCCAACTATGTCCACCGACGCGAATCGCGATGCCGCGTTCGCAAAGTGAAACGCCGATCCTCCCAATACAACTTTCCCTTCAACGGTCGGCGTATGTAAAACGTCAATCGCAACGCTTCCCACGACGACTACGTCCGGCGATTTCGCTGCGGCAATCGAACCGGTTCTCTTTGTGCCCTTCGAACTCACTCTTACATCTCCTGCGGTGCGTGAACGCCGCACAGCGCCAGACCGCGCTGCAAAGCGATTTGTGTTGCGCGACACAAACAGAGTCGCGCGGTTTGTAATTCAGCCGGCGATGTAAGCACCCGGCAATGATGATAGAACCGATGGAACTGCGCCGCCACTTCACGCAGCCACGCTGTGAGCGCATGAGGGTCGCGGCTTACCGCGCAATCCAACATCACGTCGCTGATTTCGCGCAGTCTACGGATCAGAATGAGTTCCTCTTCGTGCGTCAACAACTCAAGGTGCTCTGCCATTATCGGAACTTCCAACTGACCGCGTCGAAAAATCGAAGCGATGCGTGCATGTGCATACTGCACATAGAACACCGGATTGTCGTCCGACTGCCGCTTTGCAAGCTCGATATCGAAGTCGAGCGGCGTGGACGTTCTGCGAAGCAAAAAGAAATAGCGCGCCGCGTCGACGCCAACTTCGTCAACCAGTTCATCCATCTCGACAATCTGGCCCGCGCGCTTCGACATCTTAACCGGTTCGCCGTCACGCAGCAAATTGATGTGCTGAAGGAGCATGATTTCGAGCCGCTTCGGTTCTTCCCCCAGCGCCGCCATCGCAGCGGCCATCTTGGTCAAGTAGGAGTGATGATCCGGACCAAGGATGTCGATGATATGATCGTAGCCGCGCCTAAACTTGTCCCAGTGGTATGCGATATCAGGAAGAAAATAGGTAGGTTTGCCCTGCGACGTGACGACCACCCAATCCTGCTGATCACCAAAATCGGACGTGCGCACGAACTTTGCGCCGTCCTGCTCAAAAATCGTTCCTCGTCGTTCGAGCTCCCGAAACGCCTGCCACTCCGCCTCGTTCTCGCGCAGGGCACTCTCACGATACCAGTTACTCATCGAGACACGAAAATGCTCGAGCGATTTCCGATGCATCTCAATGTGACGCTCCATCGCCTTTCGACCCAGCAACGCCGCTGCCGAATTCGACTCCGCAGTCACAAAACTGTCGCCGTGCTCCGCCGCAAGCTCTTTCGCGAAGTCCGCGATATACTCGCCGTAGTATCCGCCCTCCGGTATCTCCTTCTCTTGCCCAAGCAGCGTCAAATAGCGTGCAAGCACAGATTGACCCAGCAGCTCGACCTGATTCCCTGCGTCATTTACATAGAACTCGGCGTCGCACTGCGCCCCTAATTCGCGAAAAATCCGCGTCAGCGAATCCCCCACCGCTGCGGCGCGTGCGCTGACTACATTTAACGGTCCTGTAGGATTCGCAGACACAAACTCGATCAGGACCCGGCGACCGGACAAATCCCCGGTTCTGCCAAAGGTCCCGGGTTCACATATCGTGAGCGCGACAAGTGACTGCAAATAGTCGTTTGCAAATCGAAAATTAATAAAGCCCGGACCCGCAACGCCTTCGCAGCTTACCAACGAGGCGTCAAGGGCCAGCGAACCATGCAGTTTGTCTGCCAAAACGCGCGGTGCCAGTTTCAACGGCTTCGCGTTAACCAGCGCTGCATTCGTCGCAATATCGCCGTGCGCCGGATCGCGCGGCCTCTCAAGCGTAACCGTCGGTGCATCGATACCCAACTCGCGCAGCGCCTTCTCCAGCGCATCGCGCAAATGAATGTGCGCTCGTTTCACGCCTTCGCGGCCTTCTTCTTGCCCGTGGGGGCTTTGGCCGCCTTCTTGACAGGCTTCACCGCCCTCTTCGTCACTGCCTTCTTGACGGCCTTCTTCACGGCCTTCTTCACGGCCTTCTTGGCCGGAGCTCTTTTCGCCGGACTCGTCTTCGCAGCGACCTTCTTCGCAGCTGCCTTCTTCGTCGGCTTCTTCGCTGAAGTCTTTGCCGCGGATTTCGTCGCTTTCTTCGCCGTTTTCTTGACTCCCGCCTTCAAGACCGGCGGGGCATCATCCCGCACCTCGATCACGTCTGCGTCACTCCACAGATCCTCAAGCCGGTAGAAATCGCGATAGCTCGGTCTGAAGACGTGCACAACTACGTCGATGAAATCTATCAATACCCAATTCAGCGAGTCCATCCCTTCGCGATGCGCGGCCTTCTGGCCGAGCTTATCGCGAGCTTCTCTTTCAATATGTGTGGCAATCGCCTTAACCTGCTGATTCACCTCGCCTGTGCACACGACAAAATAGTCGGTAACACCGTCGAGCTTGGTCAGATCAAGAATGCGGACGTCTTCCGCTTTCTTCTCCAGTGCCGCTTGGGCGATTTGATTGGCCAACTCAAATGCGCGAACCGTGCTCAGGCGTATACTCCTGTGATAGGGTGATTAGAATTTCCAACGCAGCTTGTGGTAGTCTTTGCCGATGATCAGCGATACATCCGCACCAGCGTCGCTCCGCGTAGTGTCCCACGCGACAAACTTGTGTTTGATTCCAAGCGAGTCCGCCAAAACGCGGCCCGCCTCGCGTGACTCGACGCGGTCGAGCACCTCACTGAACTTGAAGTCGTACCTGCGTGCATTGCGGACGTCGACTACCGTGAACCCCATCCGCTCCAACGCCGCCTGTGCCCGGCTTCCTATACCTTTGACACCACAGCCATTGAAAAGTGTGACCGTTGGCAGCGGCGCGGGCATTGGCTCCGTCTTCGCAATTTCCTCAATTGTAGTACGCGCACTCTCCGGTTTGCTCACGACCACCGTGTCCACAGCGCTCGCCGTCGTTTCCCGCACTACGGGTTCCTCAAGCGTGGCTTTCAAAGTCGTTGAATCCGGGAAAGCGGTCAAAACGGACGCGTCCTCAGTCGTCGCAATCCGTGTCCTGTCTTTCGCTACCGCGCTCGGCGACTCCGTTCGCAGGAACTCCGCCGCGAGTAGCACTACGACCAATAGGCCCGTGCCGCACAATGCCGCAATCCAGATTGCGCGTTGCGAAGTCGATTTGGTCGGAGTTACGGGTGTTGGATAAAACCGTTTGGGCACGTTGCCAAAAAAGATGACCGAGAACTAAGCACTCTCGGTCGCATCAAATGGCCAACCGATCCGGCAGGCGGGAGGTCAGCGTAGTTGAGTTCCGAAGGGAGCTACCCAACCGCCCTCAAGGGCGGCGAGGATACAACCACGAATCATAGCCGTAGCGCGAAGCCCCGTAGGGTGAGTAACCCCACGAGGAATTTGGTGCCATTCCGTGCGCGATCGAAAGTCTGAACAGCGAATTCGCCGTCGGCTCCCACGTTAAGTCGGCCGCGCCAACGAAATCCGTGCCGGTCTGCGCTGGATTCCATTCCGCCGGGCCGCTCGGCTGAAACTGGTAGCCGAGATGAGTCGTCAGAAGTAATGGCCGCGCCAATTGATAATCGATACGGTTCATGTAAAGCCCGCGGGAAACGCTTGTTCCGCCCATCGCGGCATAGCCAAAACTCACTGAGTGCGACATCTTCATCCGCGACGGATCAAGCAGTCCGCGTACGGCATTCAAACCGAGCGACTGCTCGTGATCGCGCAAGTATTCCGAAGTCGCGCTCGTATTTTGTTGCGCACGAAACTGTGCCAGCCCGTCCACGGCGCAGACGAGAATTACTATGACGAGTACGAAACGAACGCCCCGTCGGCTCATGGGTTTCTCCGCTGCTTCAGTGATTTCTGAAATCTACACACAAATCCCAACAAAATCAACACTTCAGCCCGAATCTCTGGCCGCGAGTACCGCCTCAGCACGGGCCAACTCCTCGGGGGTATTTATCCCCTGCAACTCGTCGAATTTCCCCGCGTTGACCGCTTGAATTCGATGCCCCGCATTGTCCAAAATGCCCACAATATCCGTCAGGTAATACTCGCCCTTGGCATTATTCGGTTTGACCTTTCGCAATGCCCAAAACAGCTCATCGCGCCGGCCAACCATGACTCCGCTATTGATTTCACTAATGTTACGCTGTTCTGGCGTGGCATCCTTCTCTTCGACGATCCCCGTGAATTCTCCGTCGATATCCCGCACAATTCGACCATATCCGTACGGATTCGGCGCTTGGGTCGACAGTACCGTCAGGACGCAGTCATTCGCGGCGTGCTCCTGCAGCAGTTCCCGAAGCGTCTCACTCCGCAATAACGGAACGTCACCGGTCAGGATCAGCACGTCCGAGCATCCGGCAGGAACTGCCTCTCGCACTTGCAACACGGCGTGGCCTGTCCCGAGTGGAGGGTCTTGGACTACGGTAGAAACCCCCGATCCTGCCAGCGCCGCGTCGACTAATTCCCGCCCAAAACCGACTACAGCCAACACACAACCAGGCTCCAGGGCGCCTGCCGTGTCCACCGCCCGCAAAATGAGCGGCCTGCCCGCGACTTCATGCAGTACCTTAGGCAGGTCGCTGTTCATGCGTGTTCCCTTGCCTGCAGCCAGAATAACAATCGCCAATGCCGGTGTGCTCATGTGAATAACTTAGTTAAGCGGTTGCAGGTTCCTCGGTGATATCGGTCACCGCAAGGTTGTCAATCAAACGCACACTTCCAATTCTAATCGCGCCGATCAGCCGTGCGTGGTCGGTTACCCGCTCCGCTTCCGCAAGCCTCTCAGTTTCCACTGCCGTCAAGTAGTCGATCTGAATCCCCGGAGCGATCTTGCTCCGCATACCTTCTCGCAGAACATCCAAACTGCGCTCGCCTCCTGCGAATAGCTCGCGACCATACTCGAGTGCTTGATAAAGTTGACCGGCTTGTTCGCGCTCCGAACCCTTCAGGAAACGATTCCGCGACGACATCGCCAACCCATCGGCTTCGCGCAGCGTCTTGCCTGCGACGACCTGTGCCGGTAGATCGAATGCCGCACACATGGCTCGAATCAGGGTCAGTTGTTGAAAATCCTTCTCTCCGAAAATCGCAACGTCCGGTTTCACTCGTTGCAGGAACTTCAACACGACTGTCAGCACACCTGCAAAATGATCAGGCCGAACGGCGCCTTCCCAAATCCTGCCCATATCCCCCGGATCAACCGTGATTTTCGCTCGCCTGCCGTACATGTCTTCGACTGACGGCGCATACACGAAGTCTACACGTTCGTGTTCGAGCAGTTCCACATCCTGCTCGAACGTACGCGGATACCGCGCGAAGTCCTCGTTCAGACCGAACTGCGTCGGATTTACAAAAATTGAGACGATTCGCACGTCGCACGGACCGCACAATCTAACCAAACTCAAGTGTCCCTCATGCAGTGCACCCATCGTTGGCACCAGACTTATGCGTGCCGCAGAGCTCCACAACGGATCAAGTTCAGCAGCGAGCTCGGCCTGAGTCGCAAAAACCTTCACTGTGCTTTTCGTCCCCGCTTCACGCTCTTCTTATCGCCTGCCGGCGCCGCCTCGTAGGACTCGCTCTCCGCCGGAAACGTCCCTTCCCGAACGTCGTGAACCCAGGTCGCTACGGCTTCCCGCACCAGTTCAGCGCCCTTCATGTAGTGCCGCACAAATCGCGGCTTAAACTTGTCAAAGATGCCGAGCAAATCATAATTGACGAGGATCTGACCGTCACATCCTGCGCCAGATCCGATTCCAATCGTTGGAATCTGCACAATCTCGGAGACTCGCGCCGCCAAGCTGGCCGGAATCTTCTCAAGCACAATTGCAAAACACCCCGCCGCTTCCAGGTCACGCGCCTGTTGAATCAGCTCTTCACCTTCCTGCGCCGTCGTGGCCTGTAAACCGTAGCTTCCAAAAACATTGATCATCTGCGGCGTCAATCCGAGATGCCCCATCACAGGAATCCCGGACTCGACCATTCTGTGAATCGTCGGCAACAAGAAGCCCGCGCCCTCCACCTTGACAGCTTGCGCTCCACCCTCTTTCAGGAAACGCACGGCATTGCGAAGAGCCTCTTCGGTGGAAATTTGAAACGAGCCAAACGGCATATCCGCCACCACCATGACTCGCGACGTTCCGCGCGACACGCAGCGCGTCAGAAATATCATCGCATCCATCGTCATCGGAATGGTCGTTGCGTGACCGGCAACAACGTTGCCTGCACTGTCGCCGACAAGCAGGAAGTCTACTCCGGCCTCTTCTTCGAGCGCCGCAAACACTGCGTCGTAGGCCGTCAGCCCGACGATCTTCCGCCCTTCCGCTTTGCAAGCAACAATTTGCGGCGCCGTAACGCGCGGAAACACCGTGCTCTTGCTCATGTAAGGTCTCCTTCCGTTCCCGACAGAATCGCTCCCCCCAACACATAATCGTCGCGGTAAAAAACCGCCGACTGCCCCGGTGTAATCGCGCGCACCGGCTCCAGAAACTCGATCTTAACGCGTCGCTCGTCGAGTGACGTGACGTTTGCCCGCATCGCCTCCGAACGGTAACGAATCTTCACATCACACTGAATCGGAGCATCCGGCGGCACAATCGAAACCCAATTCACATCATGCGCCATCGCCTGCATATCAACGCAATTCTCGTCGTAATCAAGATAAACCCGGTCCGTTTCCGTCTCAATCCGCTTGACATAGAGGGGCCGTCCCGCCGACAGACCCAACCCCTTCCGCTGTCCCACAGTGAAGTTTGCTATCCCATCATGTCTACCAAGAACTTTGCCATCAGGGCCGATAAACTCGCCGCCGCCAAGGACGCGAAGTTGCGAGCCAAAATTGTCCTGCAGGAACCTTCGGTAATTGTTATCCGGAACGAAGCAGATATCCTGACTCTCTGGCTTCTCCGCAGTCCCAAGATCAAACTTCCGGGCGATTTCCCGAACATCCGACTTCGGTAAGTCTCCCAGAGGGAACAGAGTATGGATCAGACTGAACTGCGACAGTCCCCACAACGCGTATGACTGGTCCTTTTCAGGATAAGCTGCGCGCCGCAGCATCGCCCTCCCTGCGCCGCGCTCGATGCGCGCATAGTGCCCCGTCGCCAGATACTCGCAGCCAAGTCTGCGGGCCTTCTCGAGCAGCGTCTGCCACTTCACAAACGTGTTGCACCTGACACATGGGTTCGGCGTTCGGCCGCGCAGATACTCCCCCGCGAAATTCTCAACGACTGCTTCATGAAACTCCTTTGACAGATTGAGCACGTAGTGCTTCATCCCCAGCCGGTCAGCCACCGCCCGCGCATCCTCCGCCATCGTAATGCTGCAGCATCCGCTCGCGCGGTTGAGCGAAATCTCCGCGCCCTTCGCATCGGTCCACAAGTGCATCGTCAATCCAATCACATCGTATCCCTGTTCGACCAGCAAAGCCGCTGCAACAGAGCTGTCCACGCCGCCCGACATCGCGACTGCGACCGTAGTACGTGTCTCCGTCTTCAAACCGCTGATCGCCTGTGTTGAGCTTAGTGTCACGGGATTACGATGGTGTTCTTACTGACTTCATGAAAACTGAATCTTTGGCAATGGGCACTTGTTCAGGCAGCGTGTCGTTACCCACTATCCAACGAACGGCTAGTAACTCCGTGTCCTAACATCGCCAATTCGTTCTGTTCAAGCACGGCGCCCATAGAGAGCCGCTCCGTCTTAACGCCGAATTCGAGACCACTCGCCTGCGCACCAGCGCTCATTCGGTGCTGCGTTTCAATCACTCCGACGCGCGGTACGTTTACCAGCCTTGCCCAGTTTCGCAGATCCGTCAACGCGGAGGTCCGGCCTTCCTGTGCGTCGACCAGAATCCGATCTACATCGATCAACCCCACACCTGCAACGCGACCGGACAACTCCGCAGCGGCCGCCAAGACTGCCGCAGCGCCCTCACCCTGCCCGGCCAGATAGATTTGCATCGAATCAACGACCTGATGCTTTTTCAGATACTGGACCAACAGCTCAACACCGCGCTTCGTTTGCACAAGCGCCTGCTCCGCGTCGGCGGAACTCGGATTGCGCTGTCCCTTGTCATCGTGCGGATATGCGCTGCGTAAATTGAACCCCAATATCAACACGCGGTCGGCAAACTTCACCTGGTCGAGCAGCGCGCGCGCATCAATTCCCTTTTCGGAAGAATACACCCAGACCAGCGCTTTGAGCTTGCGAAAATTCGCGGGCTGGCGCATATGCGAACGAACAGTGTCCCCTTCACTTCCGAACGCAGCCATCTCAAAGTGTGCATACTTCGCGCCGCGCGACAGAAACTTCAGGTCTTGCCCGGCCAGCGTCACCTGATCCTGCAAAACCGCGTCAATGTCTGGAGGTTCCTTGCCCCAAAATTTCCGCGCTGCAAGGACACCAACGATGAGTAGTGCGGCGACGACTAAAGTGAGGAGCCACTTGTTTGTCGCCATGCTCATCCGTGAACCACTGCGTGCTCGCGCTGTCTGGCTGCAATTCCCGGCAGAACATCAATCAGCTCCTGCACGTCCCGTTCGCTTGTGAACCTACCGAAACTGATCCGCAAACTCGCCCGCGCTTCTTGAATCGGCAGGCCAAGCGCTGTCATCACATGTGAGGCCCCCGTCGCTCCCGCACTGCAAGCCGCGCCCGTCGACACGCAAATCCCCCGCAAGTCGAGCGCAATTAGCAACTCCTCACCGTCGCATCCCGGCACGCGAACATTCAGGATGTTATTAGCGCGTTTTTCGCCAAGCCCATTCACAATGAGTCCCGGGATTCGCGCCGTAAGCTCCCGCTCACAGTTATCGCGCATTACACGCAACCGTTCCCCATCTGCTTCGCGCAATTCACAACATAGCTCCGCCGCCTTGCCAAAACCGACGATCCCCGGAACATTCAGTGCCCGTGCGTTTGCCGCGTTCCTGGCTTCCGCCGTGCTGCTTCGGCAGCACTTTCGTTCCGCGTTTTACGATGAGTGCGCCGACCCCCTTTGGTCCATGGATCTTATGCGCCGATATCGAGATCAGATCAACCGGCAACGTCGCAAAGTCAAGCGGTAGCTTGCCGAAGCTCTGCACACAATCGCTGTGAAATAGCACTCCAGCCTCTTTACACAACATGCCGATGGCATGAATCGGTTGAATAGTCCCGAGCTCATTGTTCACGTGCATCACCGACACGACAACGGTCTCCGGTCGAAGCGCCGCGCGGATGTCCGCGGGCGTGACATAACCAAGTGCATTGACCGGAATCACGGAGAGCAGCGCTCCCGTCTTGTCGAGCGCCTTCGCTTGATCGAGCACTGCATGATGCTCAATCGCCGAGACAATCACATGCTTGTAACTCTTGTCACTTGCGTCAACCGCGCCTTCAATCGCCCAGTTATCAGCTTCCGTGCCACCGGACGTGAAATACACCTCGTCAGCGTGGCATCCGGCAAGCCGGGCAATCGACTCGCGCGAGGTCTCAACGGCCATCTTAGCCCGTTTGCCGCACTCGTGGACACTCGACGGATTGCCCCACGACTCGCTGAGCGCACCGCGCATCGCCTCAATCACAGCCGGATCAGGCTGTGTTGTTGCCGCGTTGTCCAAGTAGATCGTGCTGCCCATAACCCAATAATATACCCTGTCGCCCCCGAAAAAGCAAGTTTTCACGGAGCTTAAGACTTGACAAACCTCACCAATTTACGTAACTTAACTAGCATTATGGCCCCAATTCCAAGATTCCTCCCCGCACCTGCTCCGAGCCGCAGTTCCGCCCGTGCGGCCCGCATGCTGATCCTGACAGCCACGTTGTTGCTGTCCGCGTTGGCCAGCCATGCACAAGAGACCCTGGATCCCGCGTTCGACCCGCCATTCGGTCTGGTGACTCTGGCGGCCGCCGTATTCGCTGGAACGGCACCATCGGCATGGTCATTATCAACGGCAAACTCTATCAGCAGTTCGGCCTTCGACCCGACGTACCGCTCGGCAAATGGGGCGTCGGTCTCGACTTAACAGTCCGCGTCGACGAGGAGGGCAACCTCAAAGAAGACGAATGGGATGAGCCGCTTGATGCCGTCGAGAAAATCTACTATGTCAGATACGGCGCGCCCGGCGATCCCTACTACCTGCGCGTCGGTGCGCTCGACAATGTGACATTGGGCTATGGCATCATCATGCGCCGCTACTCGAACACAATTCAGTACCCCGAAGTGAAGCGCGTAGGCGTCTATACCGAAGGAGAGTTCGGCAAAGCTGGCCTCTTTTCGTTTCAAGCGATGACCAACAATATCCGCGAGTTTGAGAGCCCGGGTGTCGTTGCGGGTCGTGTTGCGATTCGACCACCGATCAAACTTGGTCTGGTTGCCGGAGGCACCTTCGCCATCGATGGAAATCAATATGCGGGCCTGGTAGATTCCGATGACGACGGTGTTCCCAATCGCCTCGACCTCTTCGGGGACCTGGACGACCGTCGGCATGCGCCGAGCTGTCGCTCACTTGAACCCGAAGAAGTCGATTCCATGATTAGGTGGGGGCACCTCCCCAATATCTACAAGCTCCCGCAAGACTATCGTGATCGTACCGACGAAGTCATGCTCACGGGCGTCGATATCGGTCTTCCTATCGCAAAGTCCAAGGGCTTCTCGCTCTGGGGCTACGCCCAGGCGGCGCAAGTTCATGACTACGGCTGGGGCTGGGCCTTCCCCGGTGTGCGTGTGGTCTTGCATCCCGTCGAAATCGGCGTGGAATACCGCCGCTACGAGAAAGAGTTCATCGGCGATTACATCGATTTCGCCTATGAGATTGAACGCACTCAAGTAGTAGGCGACACTACATACATGACGAAAGAAGAACGACTGAAAGGCCTCGGCAAAGCCGAAGGCGTCTACGGCGACCTCACGCTCTCCTTCACCGACCTCGGTTATCTATACGCTTGGGGAATCGACATGCACGGTGTCAACTACCCGAGCGGTAAGACTCTCTACGCCGAAGCCGCCTTCACACCGCCAAACTTGCGCCGCCTGAAAAAAATCGCAGGTTACTTCTTCCAGCCCAACAAACCCAAGTTCTTCGACACGCTCACCGACGGCACAGTCTATGGCGGCAAAGTGTTCTTTGCCTTGGCCGAAAATGTCAGTCTGGTATATGATCATCGTGTCACCTACGCCAACGGCGAGAAGTACCGCACCGTGCGCATCGAAACCATGGTCTCGTTCTGATCCATGAGCGAGTTGCGCGGAATTCTCTGGGACGTAGGGGGGCCGATTACGAACGACGACGGCATGTATGTGCTCTGGGAACGCGGCCTGCTTGAAGCAATGCAGGTTGTCGCCGAACGCTCCGTGTCGCCCGCCGAGTTTGCCGCGGCCATCGAGTGGTCGATCCAATCCTACGCCCCCTACTCATTCAAGTCCATTCTCTTTCACCTGACAAACCGCGATCAGGTGCTTGCTGCGCGCACGATTGACTATTTCTATTCGATCGTCCCTTCACACTCCGACACTCTGAACCCCGGAATAGTCGAGTTGCTTGCCGATCTGTCGCAGCGGATCCCGATGGCCATCGTCGCCAATCAGTTGCGAGGCCTGCCCGAGCGTCTGCAAGAGGAAGATTGATGCCTACTTTCAGCACGTCATCTCCGCCGGCGAATACAGTCTCTACAAACCTGATTTGCGTGTCTTTCAACACGCTCTCGAACGGCTGAACATCGAGCCGCATCAAGCGGTCATGGTCGGTGACCGTCTTGACAACGACGTAGTACCGGCGAAACTACTCGGTATCCGCACACTGCATCTTCGTTGCGGTTGGTACAAAGAGCAAAAAATCCGCATGCCCGAAGAGCAAGCGGATTGGACAGTCGATTCCGTCCCCGAGATGATCGCCAAGCTACGCGAGTTTTTCTTGCAGTAGGTACCGCAGCACCCCGGCCATCTTTTCGACCGCCTGTCCGCGATGCGACAGGCGGTTTTTTTCTTCAATCTCGATTTCCGCCAGCGTTCTCCCATCTTGAAGTTCAAAATCGGATCGTATCCGAACCCCTTGCCCCCCCGAGCAGCTGTCGCGATCTTCCCCGGCAAATGCCCTTCAACGCAGAACAGCCCGTCCGGCAATCTGAGGGCAATCACAGTCCTGAACGCCGCTCCCCGCTGCTCACCGGGGACTCCGGTCATCTCGCGCAGCATCTTCGCACAATTATCTGCGTAGGTCGCCTTTTCCCCTGCGAATCGGGCTGTAAAAACCCCCGGTGCTCCGCCGAGGGCGTCCACCTCAAGTCCTGTATCATCAGCCATCGCCCAAAGTCCCGTCCCATCGTGGGCTTCCCGCGCCTTCTTGATCGCGTTGCCCAGCAGGTCAGGTTGGTCCTCATTCGTCGCGGTCAGAAACGGAAATTCCGCGAGGCTCAGGAGGTCGATCGGCAACTCCGACAGCTTCTCCTGGATCTCGCGGAACTTGTCCGCGTTTCGCGTCGCAACAACTAACTTGGGTCGCGGCTTAACCGTACACCTCTGTTTGGTTGCACTTGCACACCTTGACCATCTTGGAGGTCTGGTTCCGACGGCCGCCGATGGTCACAAACTCACGTACTCGCACGGGGTGCAAAATCTCGTCGCACACCGGACAATGGGCCGCACCGGCACCCTTCTTCTTCGAGAGCTTGTCGGTAAAAGTCTGTTTCTTAGCCATTTATAGAATCCTCTCGGGTTAAATGTCGAACAGGAATATACAAGAATTCCCCGCACTTGTCAAGTCATACGCCAACGACACGATCTGGGTTCCGCCTCCGCACTGTACGGGCGGAAAGCGTCCCGCCCGCTCTCTGCTCTCCCCCCAAAATCGTCTGCGGTTTTGGGGGGACAAAGGGTGGTAGCCTTTACCGCTCGTAGGGGCGGCAGGCGTGCCGCCCGCGTCAGGCAACAAATTTCAAAACATGTCGTCATTTGAAGCCGCTGCGGCTGAAGAATCCTCCACTTCCCCTGTTGCCGCAACTTTGGGGGACAAAGGGGCCTCTCACCCATGTATAACGTATTGATTATAATTGGTTGCCTATACTTGACAAATCACGATTTATGTATTATATTAGCGTCAGCTAACCACACAAAAACCGCCCCGGGAGGAACCCGGCGGAAGAGGCCAACCACTCGGCCTGAACGGGCGGTCGAGTCTGATCAGCAACGTACCTGTCGTGCTTGCACGCCCCTCCAAGTACCTACGGGGAAACCGAGACCACTACCACAGTCGACCGCTTAGATAACTCCTTTCTCAAAGCGCTTCCGCGCCTGCGTCAATTGACCAGCTTGTGACAAGCTGGCCCGCGCCAGCGTCATCGAGTGCGGTTTACAACCTGCCCACTACCACAGACCGCAGAGAAGAAGACATAGCCAAAGCCTACAGCGCAGCGCATTCTGCCCCGCTTACAAGCGGGCAAAAAAAGCGGCTCCGACAATTCGCCGAAGCCGCCCCAGGGTCCATCAAACCCAACATGCAATCCTATCTTCCGCCTGAGTTCCCGCCTACCGTCTGGTAGTTCCCATCCGGCAGCGTCCCCGGCTTCGTCTTGTCCTTCATCGTGTCCGGCTTCGCGGCCAACTGCTCGGACTTAGTTGCTTCAATAGTCTCCTGAGCCACATTCACGGGCTGCTCAGTCGAAGGTGTAACCTGCGTCGGCTGTTCAATACTCACTCCGGACTTGTTCGCCGAGGGAATCATCCCCGCAGGAGTCGTTCCCGGAATCGAACCGAAATCAAAGATAAACACGGCCAGAACTATAGCGGTCGCAAATCCAACACCCGCACCAAGCCAATTCAGGCTCCAACTCTTGCGGGCCTCGCCCACCGGCTTTCCAGCCAGCCGACGCTCCAGTCGAAATTCAAATCCCACCGGACAAGTTGCTTTGGGTAGAGAGTGCAATGCGTTACGAACTCGCAGGTGGGCCGGAGCAATCTCAGATTCCATTCCGCTCCCGTTGTTCATTGCATTGCTGGTTTCGGGACTAACCACGATCTGACTCCTCATTAGCCAAAAACTTTAACGATTCTTGCAAGCGGGTTCTCCCTCGATTGACCCGTGATTTTACGGTACCTAACGGCACCTTTAGAATTTCGGCAATCTCCTCGTACGATAGGTCCTGCACGTCCCTGAGCAGGACGGCTTCCCTGAAATGGTACGGCAACTTCTCAATCTCGCGCAGAATCAGCTCTGTCCGCACTTTTCCATCAACTTCTCTCTCGACATCCACACTCTGATCGACGATATCGTAATCACGTTCGTCGTTGCCCTTGGAACTGATCGAGAAGAAGTTTCGCACCTTGCGCCGCCGCAATTCGGTCTTCGCCAAATTCGACGCAATGGTATAAATCCATGTCGAAAACTTGGCTACCTGATGATAGCGGTGCTTGTTCCGGTAGACGCGCACGAACGTCTCCTGCACAATGTCCTCGCTGAACAGAGTATCGCCCAGCAAGCGGACCACAAAATTAAAGAGCGGGTCGCGATAACGACGAACTATTTCGTCGAAGGCCGCCGCATCTTCCTGTTGGAATGCCGCGATCAGCTCTTCATCGGTGAGCGCTGCGTTCGCCTTCTTGTTCATCGCCTACCTGACATACTCCTGCTGAGTGACCTTGGTTCCACGCTTCGCCGCTCTTTTTCCGCCGCAGGCCAGCCACAGCCACTCAAAAACCAGGGGCGCGACTTCCGAAGATTTTGACTTCGCGTGCAACTCCATTTGAAGGAGACTTAACTGCAAATCCTGCAACTGACCCTCGCCAATCCGCTGAGCTGGCCTGAGATAAAGTCATTTTTCTTAAAGACTTGCCCACCAAGCACCTGCTGAAACTCCGCGTCCCCCGCCCGTCTCGCAGCAAGCCCTCCGCAAACCCAGACTCGCCCGATCATTGTACGTAACCGACCCAGCAGCGCAAGTTCCTCCATCCCTTTGTCCAATAATTCACGAGCCTCGCGGAGGACTCTGGAGGAGTTCCCCTCGAGAAAAGCATCGTCAAACCCGAACATGTCGACCTCTGCCGTGACCCCAGTAGCTCGCATCGCCATCTCTGCGGTGATCTGAGGCGCTTCGCCTGCATACAAGACGAGATGCTCAAGCTTTGCTTTAAGATCGCGCAGCTGCGCCGATGAGTTCTCGACCAAGTAGTCAACCGCGTCCCCTGCAATAGTCTTCTTGTTCTCGGTCACGAAGCTCTGCACAAACTTCGCAATCTCGCTCTGTCCTAATTCAAAAAACCAGAAGCTGTTTACCTGGTCCTGCAGGGCAGTCATTTCACGTCGGCTCGGTTTGCGATCCATCGGCTGCACAAGAATCAGGCTGCTCGTAGGTGACGGCTTCTGTACGTAGCGCTTGAGCATCGCCTTGGTCTCGTCCTTACGGATCGCGCTGACATCATTCACCAAGACGACTCGTCGCTCACCAAACATCGGCAAGGCCATCAACTGCTCATAGATCACACCGCCATCGGCCGCGTCGGCCTCGCATTCGTAATAGTCGAAATCGGCCGACGCGCCTTGCAACAGGTAACTCAAGAGCGCTGCACGGGCCTCGGAGAGCAGATACTCTTCCGTTCCACCAAGCGTCACGACGGCAAAAGCGTTCCGCTTCGCGATTGCCTTCGTCAGATTGCGAAATGCAGGTACCGACTCAGCTAACCAGTTCGAGGCGCTCATTGGCACAGGCTTCGACAAAATGCAGAAAGAGCATGCGCTGCTGCTCGAAGCTGCGCATACGCTCGGGATGCCACTGGACGGACAATAAGTATGGATGAGACTCGTGCTCGAAAACCTCGACCAACCCTTCTTCACTCCACCCTACCGCTCGCAATCCAATACCAAGTTGGTCAATGGTTTGATGATGGAAGCTGTTCACGTCAATGACCGGGGCCTCGAGAATGCGATGGATTAGGCAATTCTCATCGAGGCGAACCTGATGTGCCACACTGACCGAGCCGGGAGTTTGCAAATGGTGCACCGGTCCGAGCCGCGACGGAATATCCTGAATCAGCGTGCCGCCAAAGAAGACATTGAGCGCCTGATGCCCGCGGCAGATTGCAAACACAGGCTTCTTCCGCTCTATGAATTTCTCAAGAAACGCAAACTCAAATTCGTCTCTTTCAAGAATCGGAATCTGTTCCGTCGGCTGAAGCTCTTGTCCGTACCGATTCGGATGGATGTCCGTCCCGCCGATCAGGACAAGGCCGTCAATCATGTCGGCATACCGATCCAACTGCTCAGTATCTTCAGTGAACGCCAACATCATCGGCACACCGCCGGCAACCTCGATGCTCTCTGTGTAATTCAAGTCACAGAAGATAACACGTCCAGCCGGCGCGAAGCTACGTGAAGGATCAGGCGGCGCGTAACCGGGCGAAATTCCAATTAACGGTCGGGAACGGTCCAACGAGTTCATCATTAGTCACTCAACGGTTTCAACTTACAGACAGGAACAGAAACGCAACGATTGACGCACAGATGCAATATATACCAAATGGCTTCAGGTTGCCGGAATTGAGCAATTTCAGCAGCAGCGCGATGGCCGCGAAGCCAACTACAAAGGCCGCAAGGGCACCGGACAGCATGATTGAGTCGGTCCAGATTCCGGCCTGATCCACATCTTTGAGCTGCAGCAAGGCTGCGCCGGAGATCGCGGGAATTGCCATCAGGAAAGAGAAGCGCGCTGCTTCTACAGGCGCCATGCCGCGCGCCATACCTGTAATGATCGTCATACCGGAGCGCGAAATCCCGGGGAGCAGAGCGAAGACTTGAGCTGTGCCTATCCACCAGGCGTCAGAAGCACGAACATCTTCAAGACGATTGGTTCGTCCTGCGAACCGCGTTGAATAGATGAGCAGAAGACCCATGATCAGCCAACAAGCGGCCGCAATCGCGGCGCTGCCAAAGGTCTCTTCTATATGCTCTTTCAGCAGCAAGCCGATGATTACAGCAGGCACAGTCGCAAGCGCCACCATCAGTATGACTCGCCACGACTCATGTCTGCGAGGCGGGTCGAACACACCGAATGCGTGGGAGGCAATCAGTTTGCGAAAATATATCAACACCGCCGCGAGCGTGCCGAGATGAATGAAGATATCAAAAGTCAGCAACGGCTCGGTCAGGCCGAGGAAATGCTGTACGATCACCAAATGACCGTCGCTTGAGATGGGCAGGAACTCAGTGATTCCCTGCACGATTCCGAGTACGATCGCCTCCCACATCGTCACTATTTCACCGCCGTCAGTGTTTCGCCATCAAATTTCATGAGTCGAGCCATTCGGTTTTCTCCGTTTGGCGCGATTTCCACGTGTACCGATGCGCCGCGAAAATAGCCAACGTCGCGCGCCGCTTGCACGAATGCCGCCCCATGAGCCTGCTGCTCCGCGAATACCGCCGCAACGAACTCCGCCGCATCCAGACCGAGCAGCTCCCACGCGCTGGGTTCAACGGAGTTCCTTTCTTCAAGCGCAACACACAGCTCGGTCCTGCGATCCGTTTCGGGCAACAGAGGACTACGATGATCATATCCCGCGTAACTTTCGCTTGTGTGGCAAGCGCGCGCGCGTCCAACCAACTGCTGTTGCCGACAAGGAACATCCCTTTTGGCAGATTGGCCAACTGGGAGCAATAGCTGTTGATCTGCTCTGTTTGAAGTGACAGGAAGAACGCTTCTGAACCGGTCCCGCCCTGCGACGATTCCGTCGTGACAGCCTGCACGCTGACCTCGCCGCTGCCGCCGAAGATTTGTTCACGCTCTTTGCGCGACAACAATGCATCCACCATCTCGCCGCCGCGTTCCAGCCTTGCCGGCGTGGACATCAAGTCATACAGCTCCCGGCGGACATTCGCTACATCGGCAGGATATGTGAGTTGCGCATCAAGCACTAAACCGCATGCTTCAGATCGGCCAAAACCATCACGATGCGCCTTACCGAGATCGCTGTCGGGAGTCAACATAAGACCGTGACGTACACCGAGCTCCATGGCAACATACTTGGCGGCGGATGCAGCCATAGTTTCCTGACTCGGCAGCAGCTCAATCATTGTTTCACAGAGTGACGCCATCGAGCGCGGCGTGCTGGTCAATTTCATGACGGGCATGTTGCGTTCACTATTGGCAAGCGTCAGCGCCATCGCCGATCCTTCATCTCCGGCAAAGACGATAAGATCAACGTCATTCTGCGCGGCGCTATCAAGCGCCTGCACAGTTCCGAAGGCACTGCTGGCATACCACACTTCGCAATCGAACGCCGCAAGTTGCTGCGCCGCAAAGACAAACGCGTCATCCAATTGCTGCGGCGCGATGTCGTGTTGATCAGGAAATCCAAGCAGTAACACAACATGAGGCTGATGCTCGGAACCCAGCGCCGCTCTCCGTGCCTCGGCAGCATCACTTGGAAACAGGGCTTCAATGTCCGCAAACTCTTCGCGCTCCGCGAGGACGGCATCGGCCCGCGCGGCCAGCACATCTACAGTGGAGCTATCCGCACACCACTGCAATTCACGTTTGGCCCGGTCCAGGTCATTGTCGAGGAAGTAGGCTTGCGCAAGCGTGAACCTGGCGTAAGGGTAATATTCGCCATGCGGAAAAGCGCGCAGCAGCCGTTCCGCTCCTCGTCGCGCGGCATCGCCGTCGCGCTCGGCCAAGTCAATTCGCACGAGCAAGTAAAGAGCAGCTTCCAGCTCATCGCCGCGTCCCGTGAGAATGATCGACTCGGTTGACTCGCGGGCAGCTATGAAATCAGATTCGTGAAACTGCTCGAGCGCGGTCAGTAAGTCTGCCGACGGTTTGGCGAAACAGACTGCGATCGAGACCAGAAGTAGGAGAAGTCGTAGCACCTATTCCACCGTTACGCTTTTGGCAAGGTTTCGCGGTTGATCCACGTCACAGCCGCGATGCAGCGCAATATAGTAGGACAAGAGCTGCAGGGGAATAACGGTGAGCAGCGGCGTCAAGAGCGGATCAGTCTCCGGAACGTATAACACTTCAGTCGCTTTCTTGGCAATCTCGGTATCACCCTCCGTGGCGATAACGATCACTTGCCCGCCGCGCGCGCGAACTTCTTCAATATTGGAAAGCACCTTTTCGTACGTGCCGTCGTGAGTCGCAATGAAAACAACCGGCATGTCCCGATCAATCAGGGCGATCGGTCCGTGCTTCATCTCGGCAGCGGGATAGCCCTCGGCATGCACGTAAGAGATTTCTTTTAATTTCAATGCGCCTTCGAGCGCAACAGGGAAATTCAGACCGCGACCGAGATACAGGAAATTCTGGCTGTCTTTGTAGCGATGCGCAATAGTCTCGATTCGCTCGCGTGACGCCAGAATGCGCGCGATTTTCTGGGGTATGTCCCGCAAAGCCATTACCAATTCGCGTCCACGTCCTGCCCCAACGCGCCTGCTGCGTCCCATCTTCAAGGCAAGCATGAACAGCACTGTGATCTGCGACGTAAAGGCCTTTGTCGATGCCACACCGATCTCCGGGCCTGCGTGCAAAAATACACCGGCGTCGGTTTCGCGGGCGATGGACGATCCGACCACGTTACAAATCCCAAAGACCGGAGCGCCGTGGCGTCTTGCTTCACGGATCGCGGCGAGTGTGTCTGCTGTTTCGCCGGATTGCGAGATGGCAAACACAACGGTGCCGGGTTCAATGATTGGCGAACGATAGCGGAATTCCGACGCATACTCGACTTCTGAGGGAATACCCGCGAGTTCTTCAAAGAGGTATTCGCCAACGAGACCAGCGTGCCAGCTTGTTCCGCAACCCAAAAAGATCACGCGCTTGGCATTCTGCAGTGTCGTATTTACAGCCGCCATGCCGCCAAACTTTACAGCCCTCTTCGAGGAGGAGCCTGCCGCGCATTGAATCGGCAACGGTTTGCGGCTGTTCGCAGATTTCCTTTAGCATGAAATGTGCGAATCCGCCCTTTCGATGGCCTCGATATCGTAGGTGATCTGCTCGAGTTCCTTGTCGACAGGTTCGTCGGCAAGCGTGCGATATTCGACGCGGTCGCGCGTGATCACGGCGATTTCACCGTCTTCGAGATAAGTCACGTCGCGCGTCATGTTCAAAAACGCGGCAGGATCGGAGGCGACAAAGTTTTCGCCATGCCCGTGGCCGATGACCATTGGCGACCCCATGCGCGCGGCGACGATCATCCCCGGATGATGCTTGCTAACGATTGCGAGGCCGTATGTTCCTTTGACGAGGCGAAGCGCTTTTTGCACCGCGTGCGGCAGATCCCCGTCGTAGAACTCTTCACTAGATGCGCGACGGTCTCCGTGTCGGTCTCGGTGTGGAACGTATGGCCAGTGCGGCTCAGCTCGTGGCGCAACGAGGAGTAGTCTCGATGATACCATTGTGCACGAGCGCGACGGTACCGGACTCGTCGGTGTGGGGATGCGCGTTGACTTGATTGGGCGCGCCGTGCGTCGCCCAACGAGTGTGACCGATACCGCTATTACCCGTCAGAACGGAATCACGGACAAGGGATTCGAGATTAGAGACTTTGCCGGCGTCTTTGACGATGCTAAGGGCGCCGTTGTACACGGCGACTCCCGCAGAGTCGTAGCCGCGATACTCCATGCGCTTCAGCGCGCTGATGAGGATCGGTGTGACGTCGCGATCACCGGTATATCCGATTATTCCACACATAGTAGCTCTTCTGATTGGTCGAAGCAGGCGGTCGAAATCAGGTTACAAGGGTCGCTATTCCCACTCCACGGTTGCCGGCGGTTTGGTGCTGATATCGTACGCGACACGGTTGATGCCGCGCACTTCGTTAATAATGCGGGATGATGCGCGCCCCAGCAGATCGAAGGGCAGGCGCGTGAAATCAGCGGTCATGAAATCATCCGTGTTGACGGCCCTCAGGACGCACGCTTTCGTAAGTGCGCTCGTCTCCCATTACGCCAACGGACTTGACGGGCAGCAGTACGGCGAAGGCCTGGCGGGTTTGCTCGTACCAGTTCGCGTCACGCAGCTCCTGCATGAAGATCGAGTCGGCGTGCCGCAGAATGTCGCAGCGTTCACGGGTAACTTCGCCGAGGACACGGACGGCAAGACCCGGCCCGGGGAACGGATGGCGATGCGTGATAGAGCGGGGCAATCCGAGGAGCTCACCCAGCTTGCGCGCTTCGTCTTTGAACAGTTCACGCAACGGCTCGATTAGCGACAGGTGCAGAGACTCGGGAAGTCCGCCGACGTTGTGATGCGATTTGATCGTTGCGGACGGGCCTTTGACAGACACGCTTTCTATGACGTCAGGATAGAGCGTTCCTTGCGCGAGAAAATCGACGTCGGGGTGACGCGCGGCTTCCTCTTGAAAAACCTCGATGAAGAGACGACCAATGGTCTTGCGCTTGTGCTCCGGGTCCGTGATACCTTTGAGCGCCGCAAAGAACTTCACCGATGCATCAATCACTTCAAGTTCGATGTGTCCGTGATCGCGGAATGTTTGTTCAATTTGTTCGCGTTCACCAAGGCGTCCAAGCCCGGTATCCACGTAAAAGCAGAGCACCTGACCAGAAATCGCGCGATTAAGCAACATCGCAGTAACGGCAGAATCAAGGCCGCCGGAAAGCGCGCAAAGCACTTTGCGCTTTCCAACGGTCACGCGAATATCCTGCACCGCTTCGTCGATGAAGGACTCCATGCTCCAACCGCCGACGCAGCCGCAGACATCGAATGCAAAATTGCGCAGGAGTCTTCCGCCCTCAGGCGTGTGCGTCACTTCAGGGTGAAACTGAACTCCGAAGGAATGCTCATCCTCATGGCTTACCGCCGCGACGAGTCCCCCGGCGCTTGTACCAGCCAAACGCAACGGAGGCCGCACATCCTCAATATGATCGCCATGACTCATCCATACCTGTGTTGGGCCGGTAAAATCGGACAGGAAGCGTGACCGCTCGGTGAAGCTCACCTGGGCGGGACCAAACTCACCAGAACTTCCTTTGACCACAGAACTGCCGTGAAACTCGCCGAGCAGTTGCATACCATAACAGATGCCGAAGATGGGCAAACCGAGCGAGTAAACCTCGGAGACAGGATGGGGCGATTCCGGCGCATGCACGCTTGCCGGACCACCGGAGAAGATGATGCCTTTTGTTCCGGGCTTGCGGATCTCGGCGACCGGTGCGTTGAATGGCAAGATTTCACAGTAGACGCCCTGCTCGCGGAGGCGGCGCGCGATCAACTGTGTGGTTTGACCGCCAAAATCGAGGATGACAATGCGTTCAGCGTGCTTCATGCAATGGCCAAATTAGAACTTCGTTTCCCAATCAGCGAGTTTAGGTAGGAGCGCATGATGCGTCAGGTCGAAATGAATGGGTGTGATCGCAACGTATCCGTCAAGTATCACGGTGCCGTCGGTGTTGGTCTCTTGAAGCGGCAGTTTATGCCCGTCCATCCAATAGTAGACGCGGCCGCGCTGGTCATTGCGTTTCAAGAAGGTCTCTTTGAATCGGCCCTGACCTTGGCGCACAGCACGAACGCCTTTGATTTCGTGCTGCGGCAGCGCCGGTACGTTAACATTCAGGAGCGTTCCTTCGGGCAGGCCACTTGCGAGCACGAGTTCGGCCGAGCGGCGCGCAACCGCTGCCGCGCCGGAATAATCTGTCGGAGAAAATGAATCGAGCGAAACAGCAATCGACGGAATGCCGTTAATGGCGCCTTCGGTGGCTGCCGAGACCGTGCCCGAATAGATGATTGATATGCCGGTGTTCTCTCCGCGATTGATTCCGGACATCACCAACGCCGGGCGTTCGGGCAGCAATTCTGATAGCGCGAGTTTCACGCAGTCGGCCGGACTGCCATTAATGGCAAAGGTGCGGGACGCGCCGTCAACCGTGCAGTCGAACAGTCGGATTGGATCGGAGATCGTGATTGACTGTCCGACGGCGGATTGTTCGCGATCAGGAGCCACGACCCAGATCTGTCCAAGGTCGGACACCGCGCGCACAAGAGCATGCAGACCCGCGGATTGAATGCCGTCGTCATTCGAGATCAGAATGATCACGCTGGTGTAACTTCCGGCATGAAGGCCTTAAGCAAGTGCACTATGGTCGGTTTCAGATCCTGGCGATTGACGATGCGGTCAAGGAACCCCTTTTCAAGCAGGAATTCACTGCGCTGGAAACCCGGAGGCAGATCCTGGCCAATGGTCTGCTTAATTACGCGCGGGCCGGCGAAACCGATTAACGCGCCGGGTTCAGCGACGATAACATCTCCTAACATGGAGAAACTTGCGGTGGTTCCACCGGTAGTCGGGTTTGTGATAATCGAGATGTAAGGCAGGCCGGCCTCGTCAAGCTGCGTCAGTTTCACACTGGTCTTGGCCATCTGCATGAGCGAAACCATCCCCTCTTGCATACGCATACCGCCGGACCGCGAGACGAGAATCAAGGCACGGCGCTCGGCAATTGCTCGATCAACAGCGCGGGAGATTTTTTCGCCGACGACGCTGCCGACGCTTCCGCCCATAAACGAGAACTCCATAATGCCAAGCTCGGACGGATATCCACCAACTTTGCACGATCCAATAGTGATTGCGTCGTATTTTCCGGTCGACTTGATCGAACTGGCGACGCGCTCGGAATATTTCTTGGAGTCCTTGAACTGCAACGGATCGAGCGGGCGCATTGTGTGATCGCTCTCTACCCATGAGCCGTCGTCGGCGAGCAGCGCTATGTAGGATTCGGCGGGCATCGCAAAGTGGAAAGAGCATTTGGGGCAAACAAGCTGCAGCTTCTCGAGTTCTTTTTTGAAGACGATTTCGCCGCAGTTGTCGCATTTCACCCAAAGGGTGTCCTGCGAGGTCTTCTTTTGTTCGGGTGAAATACCGCTTCGTTCGCGGCGCAGCCATTCAAGTGCCATGAATGAACTCCTTCCTATCCGTTTTACCGATCAGACTTCCGAACACGCCGGTGCATGACCAGCGCATCTTCGCCATCGTGATAATAGCTCTTACGAATTCCCAATTCGGCGAATCCGTAACGGGCATAGAGCGCCCGGGCGGACTCATTTGATTCACGGACTTCGAGATAGACGTCCGCCATCTTATGTGCAACAGCCCGCTCGAACAGCGAATCAAGCAGGAATGAAGCGACGCCTTTGCGACGTTCGAATTTGTGAACCGCGACGTTCAGGATGTGTATTTCGTCGAGCACCCACTGCGTGACGAGGTACCCAACGACTCTATTGTCGCGCATGGCGACCCAGCTTGTGCGATACAAGACGATGAAATTGCGGAACGACGCCAGTGACCAAGGGTCTTTGAAAGACTCGCGCTCGATCGGCAGGACATCGTGCAGGTGATCGGCGGTAAGTTCCGCAAAGCTCAGATCAGTCGTGTCTGCCATGCATGACTTCCCTATAGCGATCACAGATATCGGCGACTTGCCGCAGCTCGGCCACATCATGCACACGCAGCACATCTGCTCCGTTCAGAATCGATATTGCGACAGCCGCAGCAGTAGAGTGGACGCGTTCGGCAGCGGGCAATTTCGAAAACTCGCCGGTGAATGCTTTGCGCGAGGGTCCAACCAGCACCCCCGCGCCAAGTTCCGCGAAGGCCTTCAGATTCCCGAGCAGCAGGTAATTCTGCTCAAAGCTCTTTCCAAAACCAAGTCCCGGGTCGATGAGCAGTGAGTCATTCTGAATGCCGCTCGCCTGAGCAACGCGCACGGAGTGTTCGAGGGACGCGCGAACGTCCGACAGCAAGTCTTCATAGAGCAGCTGCGTTTGCATCGTGGCCGGTGTGCCGCGCATGTGCATGACGGCCAATCCGGCATTCTGTTCCGCACAGACGTCAGCCAACTCGGGGTCGTGTTCAAGACCGGATATATCATTGATCATGTCGGCTCCGGCGGCGAGACACTCGTCAGCGACGCGGGCGGACCGCGTGTCGACAGAGAGTATGGCGTCACTTGCGTTCCGCAATTCGGAAACAACCGGCAACAATCTCTCGAGCTGCAGAGCGACCGACGTGGGTTCGCTTCCCGGTCGAGTTGACTCCGCGCCCAGATCAATCATGTCAGCACCTGCCACAAGCAATTTGAGCCCGTGGGTGATCGCGGCGGTTGGATCAAGATACTTTCCGCCGTCTGAAAACGAGTCGGGCGTGACGTTAACGATTCCCATCAGCCGCGTGCGGCGACCAAGCTCGAGCGTACCGCGACGATACTTGAAGAAGCGAAGGTTAGGTGCGTCCATCCATCAGGAGCAGGGCTTCCATGCGCGTGGCCTGTTTGGATAGGGCGCCGCGCACGGCGGAGGTTACGGTCCAGCTGCCGTGCACTTTTTCGCCGCGCATCATGAGGCAGAGATGCTGCGCACGCACAACGACGAAGGCGCCCATCGGCTTCAGCGTATGCATCAATGTGTCGGCGATCGCAGTGGTCATGACCTCTTGCAGTTGGGGGCGTTGGGACAGCACGCGCACGACACGCCCGAGCGACGAGAATCCGGTCACTTGCTCGTTTGCCGGAATATAGGCGATGGACACGAAGCCCCAGAACGGCAACAGATGATGTTCGCACATTGAGTAGAACGGAATATCGCGAGGGATGATCATCACAGTCGCGTTGTCCGCAGGATAGAGCTTGAGCGAATCGGCGGGCAGCGTCCCGATCCCGCTAAAAATCTCTTCAAACATGCTCGCGACGCGCTTAGGCGTATCGATCAATCCCGGCCTTTCCGGATTCTCTCCGATGGCCAGAAGTATCTCGCGAACGGCGGCTTCAATTCTTAGCTTGTCCACTGTCGCGACCGGTTTTGGGTTCGAGTTGAAAGGCAACAACCTCTTGAGCGCCCGCTTTCACTTCGACGCTGCGGGCAGGATCACCGACAATTCCGTAGCCGAGCTTCGCGACTGAGACGACATGCATCCCGACGGGCAGGTCACGCAGGACGTTATCGGTACGGAACTCCGTCGGGTGTCCATTCAGCACAATGACTGCGCCATCGACATTACACAGCACTTGAATGCTCCCCTGCCGTTGCTGCAGCGCGTAGACCATCAGCGCGACAGCGAGAAATGCGGCGACCGCGATAATCAGGAATCGGTTTCGAACATGCCGTTGGCCCTCTTCAAGCTCTTCAACATCAACCGGAATCTGACGATTGCGGTCGAGGATTTCCTGCTCGGTGAGCCATTCGACTTCGCCGTCTTCGTTCTCAAAAGGCTTGTAGTTTCCGCGCGCGGCATAAAAACGACTGATCTCGTCGTCAATGATACGTTGACGATCGGCTTCATTGAGACGCGGCGCGGGAGTGGAGGCCACGCGCTCCTTGTCGCGCAAGTCCTCGCGGGCCTCGAGCTCTTTGCGAATGATCTCGCGCAGGCGTTGTTCTTCGGAATGGTCCATCAGTTGGCGTGATCCTTCGTCAGGCCATTGTTCACGGGCAAGTCGAGCAAGGCGTGGATTTCCTCTCCGGAAAGCGACTCGCGTTCGACGAGGGCCAAAGCCAGGCGGTCCAGACGATTCCGTTCTTTGCGCAGAATATCGCGGGCGCGCAGTTCAGCGGTCTCTACAAGTTCCCGAACTGCTTGATCGATTGCATTGGCCGTATCGTCCGAATAGTCCTGATGCGACGTGTAATCGCGCCCGAGGAAAACTTCTTCGTGTTTCTGTCCGTAGGTAATCGGTCCGAGCTTGTCGCTCATTCCCCAACGCGTGACCATGGTCTTGGCGATTTCAGTCGTGCGTTTAAGGTCGTTGGCGGCGCCGCTGGTGACTTCGTCGAAGACCTCTTGTTCGGCAACTCGACCGCCCAGCAAAGTGCTGAGCTGCCCTTCAAGGTATTTGCGCGAGTAGCTGCGTTTGTCGTCGAGCGGCACGAAGTGAGTTAGGCCGAGGGCTTGACCTCGCGGAATAATCGTGACTTTGTGCACCGGGTCAACGTCAGGCGTGAAGAGCGCCACGAGCACGTGGCCCGCTTCATGATATGCAGTAACTTTGCGTTCGCGTTCGGGAATGACCAATGAACGGCGCTCGATGCCCATCATGACTTTGTCTTTTGCGGCCTCGATATCCTGCATCAAGATGTGATCGCTGTCGCGGCGGGCGGCAAGCAGCGCGGCCTCATTCATAAGGTTGGCGAGCTCTGCTCCTGCCATACCGGGTGTGCTCTTGGCGATCACTTCGAGATCGACGTCGGCGCCGAGCGGCTTGTTTTTCGCATGAACTTTCAGAATGCCGATGCGGCCTTTGACGTCGGGTCGATCAACAACGATTTGGCGGTCGAAGCGGCCCGGGCGAAGCAGAGCGGGATCGAGAATGTCGGGCCGATTCGTGGCGGCCACGAGGATGACGCCATCGTTTTCTTCGAAGCCGTCCATTTCGATCAGGAGTTGATTCAACGTTTGTTCACGCTCGTCATGCCCTCCGCCAAGCCCTGCGCCGCGCTGACGTCCAACAGCGTCGATTTCGTCAATGAAGATGATGCAGGGGGCGTTCTTTTTCCCGGTATCGAACAGGTCGCGCACACGGCTTGCGCCAACACCGACGAACATTTCCACAAACTCAGCGCCACTGATCGAGAAGAAGGAACACCCGCTTCGCCTGCCACGGCTTTGGCGAGCAGGGTCTTGCCGGTTCCCGGAGGGCCGAGCAGCAGGACACCGCGCGGAATGCGGCCGCCCAAGCGGACGAATTTCTTGGGGTCGCGGAGGAAGTCGATGATCTCGTGCAACTCTTCCTTGGCCTCATCGGCTCCAGCGACATTGGCGAAGGTAGTCTTTGTAGCGGCCTCGGAGTAGACCTTGGCCTTGCTCTTGCCAAATTGGAACAGACCACGCGGACCCATGTTGCCCATTCGCCGAATGAGAATAATCCCGAAACCGAGCAAGAGCAGCCAGGGCAGCATCGCGATTAAGTATTGGGCGAGATCGGGGCGCTTGACTTTGAAATCGAGCTCAATGCCGGAGGCTCGCCAACGATTGAGCAGCTCGCTGTCCAAGGTCGGCGGGAGGGTGACGACGAAGCGCGAGTTATCCTTCATCTTACCGTGAAAGTTCTGGTCACGGATGACGCCGGATTGAATGCGTCCGTCTTGCACGGCCTGTTCGAACTCATGATAGGTGATCACGGGTTCGGCGCGGCGCTGGTTGACGAGCTGTGTGACGACGATCGTGGCGAGGAGGACGAGCAGCAGGACGTAGAGCAGGCGCGAGATTTTGCGCCACTCGATCTTGTTGTCGTCGTCGCCGGGGCCGCGGCCCTTGGGAGGGTTGGTATGTTTGTCGGTACTCACTTGGAATCTGTTTCGTCCAGTATGTACAGATCAGGCAAATGACGCGCACTGCCTGCGTAGTCCAATCCGTAGCCGATCACGAATTCATCCGGAAGGTCGAGCGCAACAAAATCGACATTCACTCCGGCGTTAAGGGATTTGGGTTTGCGGAATGCGGCCGCCATGCTCAGGCTCTTGGGGTTGCGAACCATGAGGAAGCGCTGCAGAAAGTCCCATGAGTTTCCGGTATCAACGATGTCATCGACGACGATAACGTGCCGGTCTCGAATGTCGCAATCGATATCCTTGATAAGGCGAATGCGGCCCGCTTCCATTCCGTTGCCATAGCTCGACAGTTTGATGAAGTCAACGGTGCAGGGCAAGCCGGTAGCGCGGGCAATGTCGGCCATGAACATGAAACAACCGGTGAGCACTCCGACAAAGACGATCTCTTCGCCATTGAAGCGGTCGCGAATCGCGCGGCCAGTGCGTGCAACAGCAGATTGAATGTCGGCGCGATCGAGGTATTTCGTGAAGCGGCGCGGCGGGTGACCGGCGACCATGAACTCAGGCGACATGTGCGTCACAGGTTGGTGTGCTTTCCCAGCGAATTTGCAAAGTGTGACCGGTCGGGAGCGGAGCAACTCGCTCGCAGACTCCGAGTCCGGGAATGGCGACAATGCCAAGTTCGTCATGAATGACGGGCCATTGATTTCGTACAGATGGGTGCACGGCTCCGTCATGCAGCCAGTCGGCGATCTTGCGAGATCGGCGGCGGTGCGGTCGGAATCGTTCGCCTGCGGACCAAAGCCTTGAGTGAGGATCGCCGACGAGAGCGGCAGGATTTAGCCGTAGTTCACCGGAGGCGCAATGAGCGAAGGGGGCAGGCGTTGCAACGGCCCCTTCCGGATTGGTCAGCTCGACTGACACTGAATTGGGCCTTACAGCAACCGGAGCGAGCCACAGGTGCGGACCGGCGCGATGCAGTTCAAAGCCTTCACAGAGGGGCAGGGTTGCGAGTGGTGCGCGGCCATTCACAAAATCCAGAATCTGCCTTCTCCGGTGTGCCGGAAGACGAAAGTCGGTTCTATCCAATCGGCGAGCGAGGGCCTTCTCCACCAGTACGAAATCTAAACCTTCAAGATACAAGTTTTTCGGGAGATTCTCAAGCGCTGTACCCGGGTCGGCATTACCACGTAAGCACTTGTTTAAGTATGTATTAGCGAGCCTTCCGGCCAAGTTCAATGAACTGGCGGTTTCCAGGCCATGACGGGCCAGGAAGGATGACACATGTGGGGGGAGAAGTGCGAGGGCGTGCCTTGCCCGGACTCTGGGGAAACGGAGGTCCGAGTTCATCGGGTCCTGGTGGCATACGGCATTGCCGGGCAGGACAGCCCGCAGGTCGGCGCGAGTGCACTTGAGGAAGGGCCTGAGAATGTGCGCGCGTCGCATCGGCATCCCGACCAGCTCAAACCATGTGGCGTGTTGTTGGAGTTTCATTAGAACGGTCTCTGCGTCATCATCCTGCGTGTGCGCCGTGATGATGTGATTGCAGTTGGTCTGCACTCGCAGGCGTTCGAGGGCAGCATAGCGCAAAACGCGCGCAGCGGCTTCAACGGACAGGTGGCTGCGCGCAATCTCTCCAAGCGTGTCGACGGATTCTGCCACACACGTCAGCGCGAAAGATGCCGAACATCTCCTCACAAGCTGCTCGGCGTGGTCTGCCCCGGCATTCAAGCCATGATTGACATGCGCCACTACCACACGGTCACGCCAAACGCTCTGCGCTGCGAACCAATGGAGCATAGCGAGCGAATCTCGACCGCCGGAGACGGCAAGCAAGAGCCGGGCGTCCGGTTTGGCCGAGGCTATGGCAGTTAGGGCTTCTTGTAAGGGCATGATCGAAAAAAAGGAGGCCACCGGGGCAAATTCCCGGTGGCCAATTTCTCTGCAGTAGCGGAGGAGGGACTTGAACCCCCGACCCCAGGATTATGATTCCCGTGCTCTAACCAACTGAGCTACCCCGCCAAAGGGCAACAGGCGACCGCATGTTGTCCAGAGACTGATAATCTAACACGGTCGAGGCTATTTGTCAAGTTCCACGGGTACCGGGTCAGGAAGAGTGTTTTTCATTTAGTAATTGATTACTATTAACATAGAAGAATGGAATTGGAGGGATGGCAGTAGGTCGATTGGAATAAATCGGGGAAAACCGCTATCTTGATTTGGCCCCGGGCTTGCAGATGTGGATTGGAACCCAGCTTCATATGAAAAAGATACTCATAACCGGCGCGGCCGGATTCATCGGTTCGCATGTTTGCGAGACTCTGATTGGCGAGGGGCACTCTGTGTACGGATACGACAATTTTGATTCGTATTATCCGCGCGCGCTCAAAGAGGCAAACCTCGCGGGTATACGCACGGCTCAGAGTTTCCGCCTAATCGAGGGTGACATTCGCGACAAACTGCTGCTCGCCGAGACAATCTCGACCGTGAAACCAGACGTCGTTGTTCACTTGGCGGCGCGGGCCGGTGTGCGTCCGTCGCTTGAACAACCGGAGCTTTATGCGCAAGTCAATATCGACGCGACAGTGTCGCTCTTTGAACTGTGCCGCATAAACGGCGCGAAGAAGATCGTGTTTGCATCAAGTTCATCGGTCTATGGTGATCGCAACGGGAGACCGTTTCGCGAGAGCGACAACACGGATCATCCATTGAGTCCGTATGGTTCGACGAAGAAGGCGGGCGAAATCATCGCGCACGTCTATTCGCATCTATACGGTTTCTCGATTGCCTGTTTGCGATTCTTTACTGTCTACGGGCCCCGGCAGCGGCCTGATTTGGCGATCCGCAAGTTTGTGCAGCGCGCACTGCAGGATGAACCCATACCGGTCTTCGGCGACGGGAGTTCGCGGCGCGACTATACGCACGTTAGTGATATTGTGCGCGGGATTCTCGGTGCAATCGGGTGGACAGAGCGAAGCGATGGCCTGTACGGGATTTTCAATTTGGGCTCAAGCTCGCCCATTGAACTGCGGGAGCTGCTGGCGGGGATCGAGGCAGGAGTCGGTCGACAACTGAAGATCGAGCGGTTGCCGAAACAGCCGGGCGACGTGTATCAGACATTTGCAGACACGTCGCTTGCGGAGCGGGAGTTAGGATTTCGTCATGACGTTCCGTTTGGCGACGGTCTGCGTGACTTCATTGAGTGGATGAAGCGGAACGGCTAAACACGACTTCGCCGTTGACGATTGTGAAATCTGCACACAGTTGATGCAGGTCGCGAGAATCAATCGCAAACGGATTACGATTGACCACGCAGAAGTCAGCGCAGAGTCCCTCTGCAATTTTTCCGCTACTCCCCTCCCACCCTGCCGCATAGGCCGCACCCTGTGTGTATGCGAGCAGCGCCTGTTCCACGGTCAGACACTCCTGTGAGTTCCATCCGCCTTCAGGCGATCCGTCGCGTTTCGTACGCGTGACTGCCGCATGGAGTCCGGCGAACGGACTCAAGGATTCTATTGGCCAATCACTCCCGAAGGCCAACACGGCACCGGATTTCAGAAGGCTCCTCCACGCGTAGGAGCCTTTTTCGCGTTCTGTGCCGATTCGTCGCGCAACATAGTCCATGTCCGCTGTGCAGTGGATGGGCTGCATTGAAGCGACTACTCCAAGCTGCGCAAAGCGAGGAATGTCACGTTCGCGCAGATGTTGACAGTGTTCAATGCGGGGTCGCAACTCAGGTCCGACGCCGTCACAACTTGCCATTTCCAGCGCATCGAGGACGACGCTATTAGCGCGATCCCCTATGGCATGCATGGCGATTTGGTAGTTGTCGCGGTGGGCAGCGCGCACGAACCGCGCCAGCGGACCTTCGCGGACAAGCAAGGTTCCAGAGGTCGTCTGATCATCCGTATAGGGCTGCCAGAACGACGCCGTACGAGACCCGAGCGCGCCGTCGGTGAAGCCCTTTAAACAGGCGAATCGAAAGTGCGGCTCACTGCGTTTTTCGAAGCGATCCTGCCCAAAGTCGAACTCTCCCGAGACCTTCCAGATATTCAGGCGCATGCGCGAGCCGCGCGAATCGGCAAGTTCGAGATAGTGCGGAAGTAGATCGGGGCGCACAGACGCACTTGCGGCCGTAATTCCGTGCGCGAAGGCGTGTGTCTGGGCGCGGTGAAAAGCCGCTCGGCACTCGGCGGAAGTTGGTTCAGGGATGTGCCGCCGAACGTAGTAGGCTGCATGTTCACGGAGCACGCCGTTCAGCTTTCCGTCGGCACCGCGCTCAAAAGCGCCGCCCTCGGGATTGCGGATGGATCCGTCGACGCGCGCAGCAACAAGGGCGCGGGAGTTGACGATTGCTGAATGCAGGTCGTGCGTCCAGATGAATACGGAGTGCGCCGGCGCGGCGCGGTCCAGATCGACACGCGTGATATCGACTGCGGTTTGCTCGAGTCCATACCCTTGAATCCACGCACCGGGCTCAGGATTGGCCCGGGCGATGAAATCAGAGATGCGCGCCAGCACGTCATCGACCGCATGTGTACCAGAGCAATCGACGTGCGACATCTGCAAACCGCCAGTCAGGAGGTGCAGGTGAGCGTCGTGAAATCCCGGGAGCAGAACCTGCTCATCCGAGAGAGCAAGGATTCCGTCACCGGAATCCTTGAATAGACCGCGCTCGATGCGGGCAATGCGCTGATCATGAATGTGCACACGGACTGGAGTGACGTCGGGGCCTCCAATCCATGCATAGCCGGTAAGCGTGTGCAGTTTCATCATCCGAGGTCGCGACGAATACGTTGGATTGCGAGGGCGCGGCCCGTCGCTGGATCGGCGTCGACCATCACACCATGCAAGCGAATCTCACCCTCGGCGACACCGGAACGACCGCCGCCCATGGGGTGCAGAAAGCGATGCAAGGCGGACTCTGTGTCCATGCCGATTACGCCGCCGTGCGGGCCCGTCATGCCAGCGTCGGTAAGATAGGCCGTTCCGCCGGGCAGTATTTGGTCATCGGCAGTCTGTACGTGTGTGTGGGTACCGATGATCGCAGTTACGGTGCCGTCGAGGTAGCGGGCGAGAGCGATTTTTTCGGCCGTGGCTTCGGCATGGAAATCAACAAAGATGAGATTTGTTTCTTCACGCAGCTCGACGACGGCGTGTCTGCCCAGACGGAAGGGATCGTCGGAGGGATTCAGCATGGCGCGTCCGATGAGATTCAGAATTCCCCAGCGCAGGCGGGGCGAACACTCGAAGACTAACTTTCCGCGACCGGGAGATTCGGGCGGGAAATTCAGCGGTCGTAAGACGCGCGGGTTTTCCTGAATGGCCGTGTAGGCCTTGTCGCGGTATAACGTGTGATTGCCGCCTGTAAGCACATCGGCGCCGGCATCGAAGAGCTTGCGGATGATGGCGGGAGAAAGTCCTTTGCCGCCGTCGGAGTTTTCGGCATTGACAACGCAGAGGTCGGAGGCTGATTCACGAATAAGCCCGGGCAACAAGGCGGTAATCGCCTTTTGTCCGGGCTCTCCGTATACGTCCCCGATGAAAAGCAGGCGGCTTGCGCCTACGGGTTTACTTTGCAAGACCTGATGCGACAAACTCGCGAAGAACAGTAACCTTGATCTGACCGGGATATTCGAGTTCAGTTTCGATGCGCTTGGCAATATCGGTCGCGAGCATTTCAGCCAACGAATCGTTGACCTTTTGCGGCTCGACGATGATGCGGATTTCGCGACCCGCTTGAATGGCGAAGCTCTTCTGTACGCCTTTGAAGCTCGACGCGATCTCTTCGAGCTGCTGGAGCCGCTTCACATAGAGTTCGAGCGTTTCGCGGCGCGCGCCGGGGCGGGCACCGGAAATTGCATCGGCGGCCTGTACGAGCACACCGATCGGCGAGATGAATTCGGTGTCGTTATGATGCGCGGCAATAGTATTGACTACGATCTTGGGTTCACGGAACTTCTTCGCCAACTCGACTCCGATTTCAACGTGTGTCCCCTCGGTGTAGCGGTCGATGGCTTTCCCGATGTCGTGGAGCAAGCCGGCGCGGCGGCCCATTTTCGCATCGAATCCAAGCTGCGCACACATGAGCGCGGACAGGTGGGCGACTTCGATGGAGTGATGCAGAATATTCTGGCCGTAACTGGTGCGGTATTTCAACCGACCAACGAGCTTGACCATTTCGCGGTGCAGTCCCTGGACTCCGGCTTCAAGGCAGGCGGCTTCACCGATCTGCATGAGCTTCTCGTCCATTTCCTTTTCGATCTTCTTAACAAGCTCTTCGATGCGCTGCGGGTGAATGCGGCCATCTGCCATGAGTTGTTCAAGGGCGAGACGGGCAATTTCGCGGCGATAGGGGTCGAAGCCTGAGACGACAACGGTTTCCGGAGTATCATCAACGATGATGTCGACGCCCGTGGCCTGCTCGAAAGCGCGAATATTTCGGCCTTCGCGGCCAATGATGCGGCCTTTGATTTCGTCGTTGGGAATATGCACAACCGAAACAGTGCTCTCGACGCTGTGGTCGGCCGCAGAGCGTTGAATAGCGGAGACGATGACTTCGCGGGCCTCCCGATTAGCGGTTGCTTTGGCCTCATCGCGCATGTTCTTCACAAGTTCCGCGGTCGCGTTCTGGGCCTCGGTCAAGAGCGACTCTTTGAGCTGTTCAAGCGCGTCATCCTTAGACAAACCTGCCGCGCGTTCCAGTTCAGCCTGGGCACGTTTCAGGGTCTCTTCGAGTTCGATTTCCTGTTCGGCAAGTTTCTTCTCTTTTTGGGAGTTCTGTCCGAGCAGGCGGTCGACTTCCTTGCGCTTTTTTTCAACTTCATCGCGCAGGCTGCGCAGGTTGGCGTCACGGTCTTTGGCCGAACGCTCCTGACGCGAGAGTTCGTCCTTGATATCGCGGATTTCGTTTTCGAGGGCGGTGCGCTGGCGGAGCTGTTCGTCGCGCAGCTCGAGCATTTTCTCTTTGTATGTCGACTCGGCTTCTTTCTGGGCGTCGGCAACGATACGTTCAGCTTCCTGCTGCGAGGCGGTGATGCGCTCCTTGGTGATCGAGCGACTCAGGAACCAGCCGATGAGAAAAGCCGCGATACCGGATCCGGCGGCAAGCGCGACGATGAGAACAATCTGGTTATCGAACAACGGGATACTCCCCTATGATATAAAAGAATCCCTGAATGGCAGACGTGGTACCAAGAACCTGGTACGACACGGTGGGAATTCACCTGTCCGGTTCTCACTTCCACTATCCACAGGCATCGCGAGCGATGCGGGGGAACCCGGGAACGGGCTTAGGCTTGTGATAGACGTCAGAGTCGAACTCCCTCTTTCATTGACTAATGGTTCTTGAATCAAGAATCTGCCAAGACAGGGATCTATTTCGAACGGTTCTTTAAGGTATTTCTGCGCGACCTTGGACACCTTCCTTGTTCAATTCACCTCAGGCACAGGGGCCGGCGATTCTACACGCCGAGTTCCCGCAGTTTGTCATCGAGGGCCCGTTCGATATCACGGGTCTTCGTTCGGATCAGTTTCTCGCGGTCGTTGAGTTCGGCTTGGGCTTCAGAAAGTTCGTGCGCAAGTTGCAGCGCTGCAAGCACGGCCAATTCACCGGCAGGTCGCGTGCGGTCCGACGAGTGGACATTCTTCATCCGTTCGTCGACCAGCGTCGCGACCTTCAGCAGATACGCAGGCTCCGCAGTGCGGCGGAGTCGGTAGGCGCGGTCGAAGATGGTCACTTCGACGGCGTCTTCACGGTTAGTATCCTGCAGAATATCGGTCATGCGGTGAGCGGTCCAGTCCGGCTTAAGCTACTTCGAGTTTGTCGAGGAGCGCGGCAATGCGGGAGCGAATCAGCTCTTCGCGTTGGGGATCGCGTTGATTCTCCTCGAGGGCTGCGCATTTCCTACGCAGGGTTTCCAGTTCAGTCGTTGAAACGGCGTGCTGTGAGCGAAGTTTGGCGACTTCGGATTCAAGCGATTGGTTCTGAGTCTGGAGTTCGGTCAATTTCGAAAGCAGCCGCGAGATTTTCTGATCAAGGGCATCAAAAGTCTGGATGTCCATGCGAGAGTGTGTGTGAAAAGGGTAAGGTAAAAAGTGAATCAAACCGCGCTCAGCGCAGCTCTGCTGAGTGAACCTGCTGCAATTGCGTGACAATCCTCTGAATGAACTGATCGACTTCAGTGGCGTCGAGGCTGCGGTCGGGATGTTGAAACTCGAGACGGAAAGCGACGGACTTTTTGCCCGCCCCGAGTTTATCGCTGACGAAGACATCAAACGGCCAAACAGTTGTCAAGAGGTCGCCGCCGGCAGCGCGGACAGTCAGGGCAAGATCGGCAAACGGAATCTCGTGGTCGACCACAACGGACAAATCCTCCAAGCGACCGGAAAGCGTGGAAGTTGCAGGAAGGCGACCTCCGACGATCGGTTCGCAACCAGGACCCGAGGTCAAATTCAAACCACGCGACCGGCGCATCGATGTCTAAAGGAGCACACACGTCTTTGGGCCAGATGCCAAATTGCCCGGCAACTTGCCCATTGACGCGCAGTTCGCCTCTCAGAAAGCCAGAGGTATCAATATCATAGCAAATAATTTCCGGTTTGTCAAGGGACAGCCGGCGGCACAGAACATCGATGACGCCCTTCAAGTCAAAGAAATCCAAGGCCTCTTTGGGCTGATTCCAAGCCGCCGGATAGCGACGGCCCACCATAAGTCCGGCCACAACTCGCGTCTCCCACGTTCGGGGGTCGTCGGACTGGCCTTGGTGGAAGGTACGAGTCGTCTCGAACAACCTGAGGTCTTTGTCTCCCCGCTCGAAGTTTGCGGCTGCGGCCCGGAAGAGGGGCGATAAGACGCTGCCCTGCATGACGCGCATTTCGTCGGTAACGGGATTTGCGACTTCAACGCCCGCCGGCAGGCCGGGAGGGTCGCGGCGGGGTTCGGGATTCCACATCGAAAGCGACAGCGCTTCCAGAAAGCCCTCGGCGACGAGGATGTCCTCGACTTTGCGGCGCAGCAGGTAGGCCGGATCATCCTGTCCAGTGAGCACCACCTTGCTTGTCTCGGCAGTCGGGATGTGATCGTAGCCGCGCACACGAACGATCTCCTCGATCAGATCCACTTCCCGTTCGAGATCGGGGCGATGTGTTGGGGCAGTGACTTGCCAAGGGGAAACCGCCGAGTTGACTTTACAGTCGAGGCGGGCGAGAATTCCGGCCATCTCCTGATGAGCATAGTCTAAGCCTATCAAGGCCGAGACGCGTTCAGGCCTGAATGCGATGCCCACAGGCACAAGAGGTTTCGGATAGACATCAACCGCTCCGGCGAGTACCTCTCCTCCCCCCCACTGCTGCACAAGCGAAGCAGTCGCAGCCGCAACGTAGGGAACTTGGTTCGGATCGCAGCCACGTTCAAACCGGCGTGACGAGTCCGTGGACATGCCGAGTGCTTTCGCAGTACGGCGAATGTGGACGGGGTCGAAGTACGCGCATTCGATGACCACGTCGGTCGTATCCGGCCGAATCCCGCTGTTCAAACCTCCCATCACTCCGGCCAGGGCAATGCCGTGTTTGGAGTCGGCGATCAGCAAATCGTGCGCTTGCAGCTTGTGCTCTTTCTCGTCGAGTGTCACGAATTTCTCGCCCTGAGCGGCGAAGCGGATGTCAATCGTACGGTCGGCGACGAAGCGCGCATCGAAGGCGTGGAGCGGCTGCCCGGTTTCGAGCATCAGGTAGTTCGTGACGTCAACGATATTTGAAATCGGTCGAATACCGCAACGAAGCAGCCTTATGCGAACATCAAACGGAGCTGGAGCAACCTTGACACCCGTGACGACTCGTGCGAGATAGCGCGGGCAGGCCGCAGGCGCATTGATCGTAACATTCACGAAGTCGCCAGCCGGCCGGGCGGACTCGTGCAGCGGGTAAGTCTTGCGCCGCCACTTCAGATCATACTTGGCGGCAATGTCACGGGCGACGCCGATATGCGAAAGGAAATCGGGACGGTTGGGCGTAATCTCGACATCAAAAACCGTGTCTCCACTGTCCATGTATTTTGGTGCTGCCGTGCCGACTTCCCATTCATCCGGACATTCGAGAATTCCAGCGTGTGACGGAGCAAGACCGAGCTCTTGCTCGGAAGCCAACATGCCGTGCGACTCATGCCCGCGCAACTTGGCCTTTTTGATCACCGACCCTTCAGCAGTCTTTGCGCCGGGGAGCATGACCACAACCTTGAGTCCAGGCCGTACGTTGGGGGCGCCGCAAACAATAGACAGCAGGTCTCCGCCAACGGACGTTTTGGTGATGGAGAGGTGGTCCGTGCCCGCGATCCGCTCGCATTCCACAACTTGCCCAATGACGACGTTGTCGAGCGATGGTTTGTATTCGTGAACGGCTTCAACTTCGAGGCCAAGCCAGGTCAGGACGTCCGCGAGTTGCGAAGGCGGCACGGGAAGATCGACGAATTCGGAAAGCCAGTTGTAGCTGATTAGCATGGAAGACTTCTTAGCGCGGTGTAATGCCGATGAACTGTCTTAAGAAACGGACGTCGCTGTCGAAGAGGAGACGGATGTTGTTGATGCCAAAGCGGAGCATGGCGATACGATCAATACCAAGGCCGAACGCAAATCCTGTATAGAGCTCCGTGTCATAGCCAACTCCCGCAAGCACGTTGGGATCAACCATTCCGCAGCCGCCCATCTCGAGCCAACCTGTGGATTTGCAGATGCGGCAGCCGTCACCTTTGCAGAATGGACAGGTGACGTCAACTTCGGCTGAGGGTTCTGTGAACGGGAAAAAGTGCGGACGGAAGCGCAGTTTGGTCTGTTGGCCAAAGAGTTCGCGATAGAAGGCGAGCAGCGTGCCCTTGAGTTCCGCCATCGTTACGCCTTTGTCCACGTAGAGGCCTTCGCACTGATGAAACATTGGCGAATGCGTCGCGTCGGGACGGTCGCGTCGATAGACACGACCCGGGGAGATGATCCGAACCGGCGGATCTTGCGCCTCCATCGTGCGGACTTGCACGGGCGAGGTCTCGGTACGCACAACGAAACCGTTGGCCAAATAGATCGTATCGCTCTCATCACGTGACGGATGCCACGCGGGCGTATTGAGCATATCGAAGTTATACTTCACCAATTCAATTTCGGGACCATCGGCCACGCGAAAGCCCATGCTGCGGAAGATGTCGGTAATCTCGCGCATGACAATCGTGAGCGGATGATAGCCGCCGATCCAAGACGTTCGGCCCGGGAGTGTCCAATCGAGCGACGGGCCTTTCGACTTCGGAGTCAGAGCGAGTTTGCGTGCAGCTTCAAGCGCCTCGAGATCGGTTTTCAACTCGTTCAGCGCTTGACCAAGCGCGGGGCGCTCGCTTGCATCGGCCTGCCCGAGCAGTTTGAACAGGCCGGCAACGAGACCTTTGCGGCTCAGGAATTTGATTGAAGCGTGTTCGAGCGCGGCGAGGTCTGCTGCGGCGTTGAGCGCAGTCGTGGCGTCGGCGCGAATCTTATCGAGTTCAGATTTCATGGCTGCCGTTTGAAGAAAAGAAAAGGCGATCCCCGCGGAGCAGGAATCGCCCGTCAACAAAACACAAGAGTTGGCCGATCAGAGAATTGCTTAGGCAGCCTTGACGGTATCGGTCAGCTGCTTGAAGCCCTGCGGATCGTGAATGGCCAATTCGGCGAGCTGACGACGGTCGAGGGCGATTCCGTGCTGTTTCAGCCCGCTGATAAATCGAGAATAGCTGAGTCCATGCTCGCGCGCGGCCGCGTTGATGCGGACTACCCAGATATTGCGGTAGAGGCTCTTCTTCTTGCGGCGGTCGCCAAAGCTGCGCGCCCACGCCTTCTCGACGGTTTCGGTAGCCGCGCGAATCAGCGTTCCACGGCGCCCGATGTAGCCCTTCGCCGCTTTGAAGACTTTGTTTTTCCGGCGGCGAGCCGCGGGATTATTAGTTGCTCTTGGCATAGTTTATCACCTAAAGAGAGAAGTCGAAATTACAAGTTCCCAAAAACAGAGCGCGGCAGGGCATTAGTTCATGCCCATCATGCGCTCGACTTTACGAAGTTCGCCGCCGACGAATTCCTGTGTGCCGGTCAAGCGGTTACGGTGCGCGGCGGACTTATGAGTTAGTTTGTGGCGGCGGCGCGTTTTGAAGAACACGAGCTTACCCGTGCCGGTCTGCTTGCAGCGCTTGGCCATCGAACGTTTGGTCTTCATCTTCGGCATGGGGAGCCTCTATCAAGGGTTTTACTTACGAATCAACATGAGGATCATCTGGTTGTGGCCTTCCATCTTGGGCGGGGCCTCGGCGCGGGCAACGTCAGCCACTTCCTGAGTGATGCGCTCCATCATGCGGACGCCGAACTCCTGGTGCGTGATCATGCGGCCGCGAAACCAGATTGAGACTTTGACCTTTGAGCCTTCTTCGATGAACCTACGTGCCATGCGGGCTTTTGTCAGCAGGTCATGGTCGTCCGTGGACGGAGACAGGCGAATGGTCTTGAGGGTTGAGCTTGCGGATTTTTTGCGCGAGCTTTTGTCTTTTTTCGAGACGCTGTACTTAAACTTGCCGAAATCCATGATCCGCACGACAGGCGGCGTCGCGGCGGAGGCAATTTCTACGAGATCAAGGTCCTCTTGACGCGCGAGTTCGAGCGCCTTCGAAGGATGCATGACGCCTATCTGCTCTCCATCACTTCCAATGACCCGCACTTCCGGTGCGATGATTTTCTCGTTAATACGGGTCGAGTTAGCTTTAGTGGTGGGCGGCGGTGTGCGCAGATTGCCTCCGAGCTTAATGGGTCGTGCGATTTCGAATCTCGGTTAGAAGTTTTTCAGTTGTAGCGGACACGGACAAAGCGCCGATATCGCCTTCCTTGCGGCGGCGGAGAGCCAGTTGCTGTGCCTCCGCCTCCTTGGGTCCGATGACCGCCATATAGGGAATCTTGTTCAGTTCGCCGTCGCGGATTTTGAAGCCGAGCTTTTCATTCCGATCGTCGAGCGTTGCGCGAATACCTTGCGCGAGCAGTTCATTGGTGATCTGCTGCGCGTACTCAATCGTCTTGTCGGACACCGGCAGGATTCTGATTTGCTCGGGTGATAACCAGAGCGGCAGGTCGCCAGCATAGTGTTCTATCAGAATGCCAATGAAACGCTCCATTGAGCCCAGCAGCGCGCGGTGAATCATTACGGGCGTATGCCGGCCTCCGTCACCGCCCACGTACTCCAACTCAAACCGGGCGGGCATGGAGAAGTCACATTGTACGGTTCCACACTGCCAAGTTCTGCCGATCGCATCCTTGATGTGGAAGTCGATCTTCGGGCCGTAGAAGGCGCCGTCTCCGGGATTGAGTTTGTATTCAATCCCAAGGGCATTCAACGCATTCGCCAGCGCGGCTTCGGCCTGATCCCAGACTTCATCAGAGCCGACGCGGGACTCGGGTCGAGTCGACAGTTCAACACGGAACTCCGCAAAACCGAAATCACGATACATCTCGAAGATGAAGCTGACGACCTTGGAGACTTCGTCCTCGATCTGCTCGGGCATGACGTAGATATGCGCGTCGTCCTGCGTGAAGACGCGGACGCGGAACAAACCGTGCAGCACCCCGCTTTTTTCGTAGCGATGAACGGTGCCGAGTTCACAAAGCTTGAGCGGCAAGTCACGATAGGATACCTGGTGGGTACCGTAGACCAGACAATGGCCGGGGCAGTTCATGGGCTTCAGCGCATAGGACTGTTCGTCCACTTCGGTGAAGTACATGTTCTCGCGATAGTGCTCATAGTGGCCGGACTTGCGCCAGAGCTCTTCGTTCATGACGAACGGTGTCCGGACCTCGCGATAACCCGCAGCGAAATGCTTATTCCGCCAGTAGCGGGTGATTTCATCCCAGATGATCTGACCGCGCGGATGGAAGAAGACCGCGCCGGGAGATTCATTGTGGAAGCTGAACAGATCGAGCTGTTTACCGAGTTTGCGATGGTCGCGCTTGGCAGCCTCTTCGATTCGGTGCAGGTGTTCGTCCAGCTGCTCTTTGGTCGGGTATGCGGTCGCGTAGAGCCGCTGCAGCATTTTGTTTTTCTCATCCCCGCGCCAGTAGGCGCCGGCAACGGAGAGAATTTTGAAATGCTTGATGCGGCTGGTGCGATCGACGTGCGGACCACGGCACAGATCGACGAAGTTGCCCTGTTCGTAAACGGTAAGGTCTTCGTTTAGATCATTGATCAGTTCGATCTTGTAGGATTCATGCAGGCCATTAAAGAGCGCACGCGCATCCTGCTCGACGAGGTCTTTGCGGACGAGCGGCAAGTTGCGCTTGGCGATTTCGCGCATCTTGTCTTCGATCGCGGGAAAATCTTCCTGCGAGAAGACGTGAGGCGAATCGATATCGTAGTAGAATCCGTCGGCAATCGGCGGACCGATTGCAAGCTGGGACTCCGGCCACAGCTCCTTGATGGCATGTGCCATGAGATGAGCGGCACTATGCCAATAGACGAACTTCCCTTCAGGATGTTCGAAAGTAACGAACTTGAGTTTGCCGCCGCGCGGAAGGGGCCGATGCAGGTCCCAGATATCGCCATCGAGGACCGAGGCCAGAATACCTTGCGCACCGACTTCGAACCCGGCGGGCAGGAAGTCGATCGGTTTCTGTCCCGGTTGCGCGGCGACAGCTTTGCCGCCGTTGATTTCAAGCAATAAGTCAGCCATAGTGAGTACCTCTACGAACGGATGCCTCAGGGAGAGTATTTCAATTAACAAATTCCATCACGAAGGGAATTTGCGCGGAGTCAAATTCCGGCCGGGGCGGGCTTTCTTGCTCCCGGCACGGGGACGCTGGTGGGCGATACTAGATTCGAACTAGCGACCTCATGCATGTCATGCATGCGCTCTAACCAACTGAGCTAATCGCCCCTGAAAACAAAGATACCGGCGTTGGAGCCGGTGCGCTTTTGGCCGCGAGAAGTGACGGGAGTCCTGCGGCGGGAGGTTGCGTCCGACGGCCTTAGTGCCGGGAGCCGGACTCGAACCGGCACGGGATTTTATTCCCTGGGGATTTTAAGTCCCCTGTGTCTACCATTTCACCATCCCGGCCAACGAACATAGTGGCGGCTGCGGTGGGGATGCGGCTTAGAGGCGCCGAGCGGATTCGAACCGCTGCATAGAGGTTTTGCAGACCTCCGCCTTACCACTTGGCTACGGCGCCATTCAGGCCATCAGGCGGGGTCCGTCCTGAAGATTGCCTTGCGAAGCCAACCTCAAATGAGGGCAAGGCCAGCTTATTGAGGGTTGGAGCGGGAGACGGGATTCGAACCCGCGACAGCCACGTTGGCAACGTGGAACTCTACCACTGAGTTACTCCCGCAAGAAAGAACATCCCGAAGTGAACGACGGGGGGCGTCTTGTGGACCTGAGGGGGATCGAACCCCTGACCTCTTGAATGCCATTCAAGCGCGCTCCCAGCTGCGCCACAGGCCCGCGGCATGTTGTGCGAACCCGAAATATACGGAACGGTCTTCAGTCTGTCAAGCAGATATTTGGCCGGCCTGGCCTGTAGCGAATTGAGGAATATTGGTACAAGATTTTGGTTTTATACAACTTAATGGTATTTTCCATTGAAATCAAGAGGCCGCGCCTGAGACAGGCGCGGCCTCCGAAATTCCCAACAAATCAGGGATTAGAGTCCCATGAAGTGGTGCGCGCACCCTTCACCGCAGAAGTACATCTTCTGTCCGTTCTTCACGACAGCAGGGGAAGCGGCGGTCACTTCAAATGACTGGCCCGACATCGCACAGGTGGCAATCTTCTTGTCGCCCTCCACCTTGACATTGGACTCCATGGTCGCGAGCTCAACGGCTTCGTGGACATACTTGTCGGCACTGGCTGCCATCTTCTCGCTGCACTTGACTGCACACGCGTCGTCCGCGAAATAGAATCGCGCATTGCCGACCTGATTGTACGGCGTCTTGTCGTTCACAACGAATTTCTTGCCATCAGCAACGGCGTACATCATGCCATTGTCTACCTTGTAGACGTTGGCGTTGAAATAGCCTTTGTCACCGACGGCCATCTTGCCTGCGGACGAAGCACAAGAGGTCCCGGAGGTCATCGAGGCATTCTTGCTGGAGCACTTCGAAGGATCGCAGGAACCGGCAGCCTTTTCAGCGGATGCACTGCAAGAGGCGCCCGACGTCATCGCGGCGTTCTTCGAGGTCGCACAGCACGCGCCGGAGGCAGTCGTGGCCGAGGCGCTCTTACCCGCGCAACACCCGGCACCGGCGGTCATCGTGGCGTTGGTGGTGGTGCTGGAGCAGGACGAACCGGCGGTCATCGTGGCGTTCTTGGTGGTTGAGCACTTCGAGGCGTCGCAGGACGAACCGGCGGTCATCGTGGCATTGGTCGTGGTGCTCGCGCACTTCGTGACATCACATGAAGCTGAGGCCTTTTGAGCGGAAGCCTTGGAGGCATCGCAGCTCGCGGCGCACGCTGCGGTGCTACCGGTCGAGTTCAGAGTCGCATTGCATGCGGCCTGTTCAGTTGCGGAATTCTTGGAAGCCTTTGCCGCCTTCTTGGACGATGAACAGCCGCTTCCGTCACACGCGTAGCTGTAGCCTCCGGCCATTACCAGGGCTACTACGGCCATTGAGCCGAGAATTAGTCCAATCTTCTTCACGCACATCTCCTTTTGGTTTCCATTGGCGAGTAGCTCGCAATCTACAAAATTAGCTCGTAATTTTCATCACCGTCCGCGAGAAAACTTAGGACGGAGTTGCACTTCTCAGGTAAGAATAACAAGTAACCCGCCCAACCAATCCGGCCATTTGACCGTAAAATAATGAAAATGATAAACTTAAAAAGTGGCGACTTCGTATTGCGTCCGCTGGAATCGGCTGATCTGGACACATTTCTACAACTCGGCAGCCAGACTTGTGGTTCCCTGCATAAGCGGGAGAATCAATCGGAATCGGATTCAATGACGCGGTTTCGGGCGTTCGTTCGAGATTTTGCCTTTCGACCTGAAAGTGAGATTTGGGTCGCAGTCGCGCCGGACACGAGCTATGCAGGCCACCTCTGGCTGACCGAGACGAGCAACAGGTTTAATGGAATCAAGGAATTATGGGTGTGGGACCTGACGGTCTCAGCGGCCTATCGAAGGCAAGGATTGGGCCACGCGCTGATGAAGCATGCGCGGGAGCGGGCCGTTGAGCGGAAGTGTCTTGAGCTCTGGCTTCTTGTTGAAGAAACCAATTCGGTGGCGCAGAGGCTATACAGCCGAACCGGCCTCCGGGAGCGTGCCCGCATGATGGCGTTAGAGGTATGAACGGCGGAGTGTGGCAGAAACGGAACAGGGTGCCAATTTGAGGCACCCTGTTCTATTTTCAGCGGATCTTACCGGTTTCTTGCTGACGGTCACTGCGCCCAGCGGACGATGCCCATGCGCAGGGGATTGCCGAGATAGGGGTGCGAGGGAATGACCCGCACGGTGAAGCCGAACGTGCCGTTTTCAGGAGCGCTCCAGGTACCGGAATAGATGTGCGTGTTGCCGGCCGTGGCATGTTCGAGGCGCGTGTAACCGGAGAGTTCGAGTTCGTTGTTGGCTTCTGAGGTTCCATAACAGATCTGTACCTCGATGTCATCCGGCATCAAGCCGCCGAGGCCGACTTCCACGCGCACCGAGACCGGACTTCCGGGGTGCAGGTTGAATGCAGGCTCAGTATCGACTTTCAGCACGCGCACTTCGTGCCAACGGCTCTCGATATGCTTCTTCCACCGGGCGAGTTCGCGCGCGCCGGTGGCGTCGTCAAGTTCCATTAGAGTGCAGCGTTCGAGCGCCTTGACGTAGAAGTCTTCCCAATATTCCTTGACCATGCGGCCCGCTTCGAAACGCGGCACAAGGCCGCGCATGGAAGCCTTGACCTTTTGCATCCACGCGCCAGGCGATCCGTCCTCGCCGCGCCGATAGTAGAGCGGAACAATCTGCTTCTCGAGGACATCGAAAAGCATGCGGGCGTCGCTTTCGTCCTGTTTGTCGTCATTGCCGAATTGCAATGCGCCGCCGATTGCCCAACCGTTTTCGGGCAGGTAGGCTTCATCCCACCAACCGTCCAGTATTGAGAAATTCAGGCCGCCGTTAATCAGGACTTTCATGCCGCTTGTACCGCTTGCCTCGAGTGGACGGCGGGGGTTATTGAGCCAAACGTCAACACCCTGCACAAGATGAGCCGCGACATTCATGTCGTAGTTCTCGAGAAAGACCATGCGGTGTTCAACATTGTTCTTTCGGGCGAACTGAATCAGAGCTTGTATGAGGTCCTTGCCCATGACGTCCTGCGGGTGCGCTTTTCCGGCGAAGACAAACTGAATTGACCGATGCGGGTCTTTGAGGAGGGCAAGCAGTCGATCCGGATGGGAGAGCAGCAGCGTAGCGCGCTTGTACGTCGCGAAACGGCGCGCGAAGCCGATGGTCAGGACGTTTGGATCGAGAATATGATTCAGCTCTTCCTCCAGCGGCACGAAACCGCTCACGCGCTGGCGATAGGTTGCGGCGCGCTGTCTGACAAACGAGACGAGGCGGCGCTTGCCGGCATGGTGCGCATCCTAGATTTCGTGGTCCGGGACGGGTTCGATATGTGACCAATATCGTTTGTCGTCAGGCGAATCGCGCCATTCAGATTGGAAGTGACGACCAAACAATTCCGACATGTCCTGAGACGACCACGTGGCGTGATGGACGCCATTCGTCACGAAGTCAATTGGAACTTCCTCATGCGGCAGACTGGGCCAGCTTTCCGACCACATACGGCGCGACACGTCGGCGTGCAACCGGCTTACGCCGTTGGTGTAATCGGAAGTGCGGAGGGCACAGATCGCCATATTGAAGGGCTGACCGGGCGCACCGGGACGCAGGGTACCGAGACCGAGAACCTCGTCACGCGAAATGCCGTAACGGTCGTATACCTGTCCGAAGTATTTGTCCATGAGTTCAGTCGAGAACTCGTCGATGCCGGCGGGCACGGGCGTATGCGTCGTGAAGAGAGTACCGGCCGAGACGAGTTGCAGAGCTTCGAACCACGAGAGCTTCTGGTCGGCGGCGGCATGAAGCACACGCGCGATCTGCACGAAGGCCGAATGGCCTTCATTCATGTGACAGACGGACATCTTGATGCCCAGGCGGCGCAGCATTTCGACGCCGCCAAAGCCCAACACGATTTCCTGTTGAATGCGGGTTTCACGGTCGCCGCCATAGAGCGTGTGGGTGATTGAGCGGTCCGCGGGAGTATTCTCGGGCAAATCAGTATCGAGTACATAGAGCGGAATGCGCCCGACCGTGACCAACCACGCACCGATTGTGAGCTGTCGATTGTGAAACGGAATCTGGATGGTGAGGCGATTGCCGTTTTCATCGAGCACAGGCTGAATCGGCAGGAGTTCAAAATCGTTTAGCGGATACAACTCATATTGCCGCCCGTCCGCGTCCAGCCGTTGTTGAAAATAACCTTGACGATACGCGAGTCCGATACCGACTACGGGCAAACCGAGATCGGACGCAGCTTTGAGATAGTCACCTGACAGGACTCCGAGGCCGCCGCTATAGAGCGGCAGGCACTCGGCGAGGCCGTACTCCATGGAGAAGAAGACGATCCGGCCCGATTGCTCGCCAGTATGAACTTGTGAATACCACGATTCGCCATGCAAATAGCTGTCAAGCAAATGCAAGCAGTGTTTGTAATGCTCGATGTACTCGGGCGAAGCGGACGCTCGGGTGAGCTTCCATTGGGGGATATCCAGCAGCACCCGGACGGGATTGTGGTGCGAAGTCTCCCACAGGTCGGGATCGAGTCGGCGAAACAGATCGACGATCTCGGGCCGCCACGACCAGTAGTAGTTGTACGCAAGCTCGGTCAGCCGGGCGAGGTTTTCTGGCAGATTCGGCGTGAAACGATAGTTGGAGATTGATGTGAGTTTCATGACAGACGAATTTCGACTCCCAGTGAGAGAAAGACAAATTAGAGAGAGCGAAGGGGCCGCAAGGCCCCTTGCTTAGCAAATATGACCCGCTACCGCAGCAGCATCATCTTTCCGATGAGTCGGCTGTTGTTCGTGTCAAGACGATAGAAGTAGACGCCGCTTCCGAGTCCGGCAGCGTTGAAATTGACGCGATGGTGTCCAGCGGGAAGTTGAGAATCAACCAGATTCGCCACGAGCCTCCCCTGGATGTCAAACACCGAAAGTCTCACTTCAGATTCTGTCGGTAATCCGAAGGCAATGCTGGTCGTCGGGTTGAACGGATTGGGATAGTTCTGCAACAAATACAGCTCGGTTGGAATGCCCGTCGGTGCGTCATCCGCATCGGTTACAATGAACTGCACAATATTCGAGCTGTCCGATTCTCCTCCGTCGTACACCGACGTTACCCAGATTCGGTAGGCACCAATTGTAGGCGGCGTGTAGACAAAGAACGTATCAGTCGGTTGTCCGACGACCCCTCTACCCTGCACGTAAACTTTGTAGCCGGATAGTTCGTCAAGGGCCGAGCCGCCGTCATTCCGCTGCGCGGCGTTCCATGTTGGGGCATTCCACGCCAAATCGATCTGCCACTCTTGCGGGTAGAACTGTCCTGCAAGGTCCGTTGGCGGATCGAGCCGGTAGACCGTCATGTTAACCGTCGTGGTGTCATCGGGCAGAATCGAGAACTGCTCGGACAGCAGATTCTCATAACCAGCCAGTTCGACTTCAAGACGGAAGACACCTGCCGGGAAGTTGGAAAGCGAGAACGATCCATTGACTTCCGGACTAAAAGCCAATGCGCCAAGACGCAGCGTAGCACCCGACAAGTCTGTAGCGGGAATAGCGGTTATCTGTCCCCGAATCGTGCCGTTACCGATAATTGGCCCCGTCGTGTAGCGCAAGACGCTACCTGAGTCCACCGCGAACTGATTCTGGTCGTAGATTCCGTCAAAGAGCACCATCAGGCCGGTCGTGCCGTTGCCATTCTCGATACCGAGCGTGGCATCCTGATCCGAGTCCGGTCCGTCATAGTCGAATCGACTATAGACGATTTCGAATTCAGAATCACCGGTAGTGGTCGGGCGGGCAGCCGGTGAATAAAGCACAAATTGTGCCGTAACCTTGTTCGAAACCGGATCGAAATGCGAAACTTGATAATACTCGACAATGAAGCGCCCGTTTGGCTCGTCATAGTAATAGGCAATTTGTCCGCCTTCGGATGGATGGTAGGGATACAGGTCATCCCAAAACAGGCAAACGATGTTGTTCGGGGCCACATCGTTGGGAATGAACGAATTGGTCCACGGTTGCGTACCGCCGGCAACGGTCCCAAATCCGATCCACCCATCCGCAGAAACAGACAGTCCCCCGGTCACTACGCCATAGAATCGCGCGTTGAAAGGCAAGGCAACAGTCAGAATCCAGTCATTTCCGGCTCCCGGGCCGATCAGAGTGCCCGGACCGCCGGCGGCGGGAGCAATGGATGTGTAGGCAAATTCGGGGGCATGGCCCGTGTCTGCGACTTCGTAGCAATAGTAGCCACCCGCGTCCGGGCCGACCGGAGAATAACGGGTATCTTGGAGGACAAAGGTGACATCGGTCGTTTGACCGGGCGTCAGATCCACCGTCTGTTCCGCATAGACGACGCCCAAGGCAGCGCGCACGACATAGCTATTGCTGCCGGGCAGGGCGCGGGTGAATTCACCCGCGATGTTACTCAGGTCAGAAGGAATGTCGAAGTTCGGGAAGCTGTAGGTAATCGCAACGCCTTCAAGCGGCTCGCCATTCTGGTCTTCCACAGTGCCATGAATCGTCCCATCACCGGCTACGGCAGTCATCGGGAAATCCAACAGGATGTCGGCGACGTTTGCGGTGATGCCGAGCGTTTGCGGAGTGTATCCGTAGGCACGTATGAGCAGTGAATAGGCTGCATCGCGCGGCACAAACAGTGAATACGAGCCGTCACCCTCGGTCAGGGCATGCACACCGTCTTCCTGCACCAAGACCGATCCATTCAGGCCGACACCCGGCTCACCAGCGAGATGAACGGTGCCGTGCACATGGGTCCACTCGTTTACGAGCGGCAGATTCGACGCCAGGGCAAACGACTGAACGTCTCCGGAGTTGATTTCCCCGAAAACCCGCGCCCTCCACGTTCCGGCAATCGGGTTGGCGACGCGAACCTTCTCGCAAACGTTCACACTGTCCGTACCGGGTTGTGCGGCCGTTCCGGGCGAGGATGGGCTAAGCACCCACGGTTGGTAACCGAGATTAGCCGGGGAGATGAGCACGAGGTTCAAGTCGTTCACGAGCGTCGGCGTTACATTGCCCAGCGCAGGAACATCGCTCCAAGCAAGACTGACTTCGAGGAAAGGAGTGTTTTCAGGCACTTCAAATTCGATGTCCAATGTCTGATCAATGTTAAGCGTGCCTTCCAGGACTCCACCGGCCGCCAACTGATCCACGGCGCGTTGCGCATGCACGATACCGTATCCTGTTTGGAAGTCGGGTCCGGCGTTACCTAAATCTGTTGCCGAGTTGATCAGGAGCGCCTTCATGGTCTCGGGAAGCGGATCGGGCGCACCGGGGAACTGTGTATGCCATTGTTCGAGGATTAGGCACGCGACGCCCGCCGATGCGGGGGTGGCCATGGACGTGCCGGACATTGTCTGGTAGCCACCGCCGGGTGCGCAGGAATTGACGTTGACACCCGTGGCCACGACTTCGGGCTTAACGCGGCCATCGTCAGTCGGCCCAAACGATGAGAAGCTGGCCACTGCGTCTGTCGCGGTGGTCGCACCGATCGTCATGATGTTCTTCGCGCTTGCAGGAATGGACATGCAGCGGTAGGTCGCAACATTGCAGCCGGCATCACCGCGCTCGTTTCCCGCGGCCCAGAACATTGTCAGGGGGCGATCGACGGTATGGCGCACCATGTCATCAAGAATTCGCGATGTCAACTCGTAGTCGCCAAACCACGAGCACGGATAGCCGTTGGGGCTGACATTCGCACCCATCGAATTTGTGGTGAGCTCAATGTTGTGCCCGGTGCGGGCAAGAATATAGTCCGGGCTGACGTCGTTCGGGCTGTTATAGAAGCAGAAAGGAATGCAGGCGTCGTACTCGCCGCTAATGATCACGGCGTCAGGCGCCATGCCGCGATTGGTACCGCCGGAGTTCGTGCCGTCACCGCCAACGGTTCCTGCAACGTGTGTCGGATGATCCTGGACGGTACCGTCTTCAAGTGCGTTGACACGGGTGCCGAAATCGGGATGCGTTGCGTCAACGAGGCCACCGTCATAGACGAGAATTGTAACGCCTTCACCGCTCAGGTTGTAGGGATTTGTTTGCACTTCATTGACGTGGAGCCGCGTGCGCACGGTCGCATTGAGACTTTCGAGCGGCGGCGACATTTCGTTGACAAAGAGCACCGGATCGAGTGCTGCGAGCTCAACGAGCTTGCCCGGATCTGCGGCTACGATTAGCGTGTGCGAAACCTCGATGTAATCGCCGACCTCGAAACCGTTTCCCTGAATCACAGCGGCGGCATCGGCGAGTTTGACGTCGCTAAACACGTCAACGTTAAACATGCGGCGACCGTCACCGAATTCACTCCATGGCCCAAATTCCTGTTCAATGCAGCGGGGATGCAGCTTGTACTCCGGCGCGAAGGCCAGCACTGCGCGGACACCGAGCCGCTCTAACTGTGCGTCTGTCAACGGAGTTTTCAGGAACGCCGCGAAGGCGCGTTCAGGCAGGTAGCCGACGAGAGAGACCCCTGCGGATTCAAGTCTTTCATGGTCGGCAACGGAGAGCGGATCAAAGAACTGCAGAACAACGTGCTGGCCTGCTTCGATTTGAGCAACGCTGAAGTTATGAGCTTGCGGCGTGACCGTGCCGCTCAGGAAGTAGATTTCGTAAGCGGCGTGCGCTGAGGCGAAGGTGAACAGCAGGCACGCAAGAAGCAAGTGAGAGAATCGACGCTGTTTCATAGAGTCCTCCATATCTTCCGGGACCACCCGGGAATTATCAAAATTCGTTTTCGGGCCACTCGACCGCAATCCAGACGACGTCCTCGACGATTTTCACAGGTCGGGAAGTCGTGTCGAAGCCTTCATTGGTCAAGCACTGTCCAGACTTGATGTCATACCGCCATTTGTGCATGAAACACTCGACGGTATGGCCGACTATTTTACCGTTGGCGAGATTGGCTCTCATGTGTTTGCATGCGGAATCAAGCCCGAAGAGCTCGCCGCCAACGTCGAATACGGCATATGGACGGCCAAGAATAGTTATGCTCTTCGCCTGTCCGGATTTCAATTCGGATCGCGGGCAAACACGGAACCAGCGTTCACTCATGCTTGGAAAACACTCTTACTCGCCAAGCACTTTGACAACCACGCGTTTGCGGCGTTGTCCGTCGAATTCGGCATAGTAGACTTGCTGCCAAGGGCCGAGATCGAGTTCGCCTTTGGTGATGGGCAGGATGACTTGGTGGTGCAGAATCAGGTTCTTGAGGTGCGCGCTGCCATTATCCTCACCGGTGCGATGGTGGCGGTAGTCTTTGTCGGGAGCCAAGCCTCGCAACCACTCTTTGATATCTGCAATCAAACCATCCTCGGCGTCATTCACGTAGACTGCCGCAGTGATATGCATGGCCGAGACGAGGACCATCCCTTCCTTGACGCCGGACGTGCGCACGGCCTTGGCGACCTGATCAGTCATCAGGACGAACTCCTCGCGCTGTGTCGTGGCAAAAGTCAAGTATTCAGTGTGGGACTTCACTTGTTGCCGGTCAGGACGCGAAAGAGCATCTGGATCGGGTCATAATAGCGATCGGCGACACGCTCTTTCAGCGGAATGATGGCGTTGTCGGTGATATGGATATGCTCGGGACAGACTTCAGTGCAGCACTTTGTGATGTTGCAGAAGCCAACTCCGCCGCCTTCCTTGATGAAAGGGATGCGGTCATCGCTGTCGAGCGGATGCATTTCGAGAGACGCCAGGCGAGCCAAGAACCGCGGTCCCGCAAACTCTTCGTGCTTGCCGTGATTACGCAGCGCATGGCAAACGTTTTGGCAAAGATAGCACTCGATGCACTTGCGGAATTCCTGTACGCGATCAACTTCGTATTGATACATGCGATGCGTGCCATCGGCCGCTTTGGGGCGCGGCTTAAACGGACGGATCTTTTTGTTGACGGTGTAATTCCACGAGACGTCGGTGACAAGATCGCGAACATGCGGAAAGGCCTTGAGCGGTTCAACCGTAATGATCTTGTCCTGCGGCAGCGTGTCCATTCGCGTCATGCACATGAGGCTGGGCTTGCCGTTCACTTCGGCGGAACACGAACCGCATTTTCCGGCCTTGCAGTTCCATCGGCAGGCAAGATCGGGGGCTTCGGTCGCCTGAATGCGATGAATAACGTCGAGCACGACCATACCGTCGTCGATCGAGACATCGTATTCGTGAAACTGGCCGACATTCTGCTCGCCGCGATAGACTTTCATTTTGACGGTGCGCGACATGCTTATGCCTCCTCCACGTATTGCTTCAAATCGTCGGAGACTTTCGGCAGCGGTTCCGCCCGCAACGTCATGACGCCGTCTTTGTTCGAGAGAATATGGTTCACATTGGCGAAATTCTTGTCATAGTCGGGATAATCAATCCGTGAATGACCGCCCCGGCTCTCTTTTCGCTCGAGCGCGGCCATGGCGATTGCGCGAGATGTGACCACCATACTGCGGAGATCCATCGCGAGATTCCATCCGGGATTGTAAGCTCGCGCGCCGTCGACAGAGAGATTGGCGACGCGCTTTTCGAATTCATCGAGTTTGGCCAGCGCGTGCTTCAGTTCGGATTCCGTGCGCACGATACCGACATTGTCCTGCATCATGTCCTGCAATTCACGATGTACGGTGTAGGGATTTTCGCCGCCCTTGCGCGCAAAACAGGCCAGATTATCTGCGATGGCCTTTTCGATCTCTTGCTGATCAGGCTGGAAGCGAGGATTCCTTCTTCGCGTACTCGGCCGCCCCCACCCCGCTCTGCGGCCAAAAACGAGCAGGTCAGAGAGCGAATTCCCTCCGAGGCGATTCGCACCATGCAGTCCGGCCGCGACCTCACCCGCGGCAAACAAACCGGGCAACGTGGACATAGCTGTTTCAGCTTCAACGCGTATCCCGCCCATCATATAGTGACACGTTGGACCGACTTCCATTGCTTCCTTTGTAATGTCGACATTCGCGAGCTGCTTGAACTGGTGATACATCGACGGCAGTTTGCGTTGAATGTCAGCGGCAGTCCGTCGTGACGCGATGTCCAGAAAAGCCCCGCCGTGCGGCGAACCGCGTCCGGCTTGAACTTCGGCGCGAATCGAGCGCGCGACAACATCACGCGTGAGCAATTCGGGCGGCCTGCGCACGGTGGCGCGCTTTCCAACCGCGACTTCAGCGACCCACTGATTTGCTTCCTCTTCGGTAGCGGCCACATCGTTACGGAAGGCTTCAGGTATGTAATCAAACATGAAACGGCGGCCATCCTTGTTCAGGAGCACGCCACCCTCTCCACGCACACCTTCGGTGACGAGCGTTCCGCGCACAGACAGCGGCCAAACCATTCCCGTTGGATGAAACTGTACGAACTCCATGTCGAGCAATTCTGCGCAAGACCGCCATGCAAGGGCTTGTCCGTCACCGCTGTACTCCCAGGAGTTGGACGTAATTGCGAAGGCCTTCCCGCCGCCGCCGGTGGCAAGGACGATGGCCTTGGCTTTGAACAGATGAAATTCACCAGTAACGCGCGAATACGCCAGGGCGCCGGCGATGCGATTGCCATTCTTCAGCAGATGCGTAATCGTCATCTCCATGAAGATCTCCGCGGCCATGTGAACAACTTTGTCCTGCAAGGTGCGGATCATTTCGAGGCCGGTGCGATCTCCGACGTGGGCAAGACGCGGATAGGTGTGACCGCCGAAGTTGCGCTGATTAATCAACCCATTTGGCGTGCGATCGAAGACCGCTCCCCATTCTTCAAGCTCGCGAATACGGTCGGGCGCTTCTTTCGCGTGGAGTTCAGCCATGCGGTAGAAGTTCAGCTGCTTACCGCCCTTCATGGTGTCACGGAAGTGCGTTTGCCACGAGTCGCGGTCGTCTGCATTTTGCAGCGCGGCCGCAGCTCCGCCCTCGGCCATGACGGTGTGCGCTTTTCCGAGCAGGGACTTCATGACCACGGCGGTTTTCGCACCGAGCGCAGCGGATTCGATGGCGGCTCGCAGCCCCGCTCCGCCTGCGCCGACGACGAGAACATCAAATTCGTGTGTGGTGTATTGTGCCATTAGAAGAACCTCACGTCGTTCCAAACGCCCATCGCGCACATTCTGACATAGACATCCCCGAAGCCGACGGTGACCAAGCTGCACCAGAAATAGAGATTGTGGCGATCATTCAAGACGGACACACCCTTCCACGCTTTATGTCGAACCAAACCGCTCGCCGCACAGGAATAGCAGTCGATGCGTCCGCCGACAAGGTGGCGCAAGGAATGGCACCCAAACACGTACAATGTCAAGAAGATAGTATCTGCTGCGACGACCAGTGTACCCAGCCCCATCCCGAAGCCATCGTCAAATTTGAAAGCATCAAAGAAATGGAACCAATGAAAAATTACGAGTACGGTGACAAGATAAAGAAAATAGCGGTGCAGGTTATTAAGAACCCACGGCAGCGCTCGTTCGCCTTTGTAATCCCTATCCCCTTTGCCGACGGCGCAGGCCGGGGGCGAAAAGGTCACGGATCGGTAGTACGCTTTGCGGCCATAGTAGCAGGTCAGTCGGAAGCCCGCAGGTATCCACAGGATCAACAGCGCGGGCGACCAGGTGAATCCGGGAATCCACTTTGTGAGGTCCGGCGAGTAAAATGGCGAGATATAGGGGCCAAAATGACTAAATTCTCGCGGTTGGAAGGCTGCCCACGTCGCATAGACGACAAAGACGAGGAACGTAGCGGCCATTGCGAGGGGTACCACCCACCAACCGTCTTGACGGCGCGTCGCAAGGAACGGTTCGCGAGTTCCGGGGACAGGATAGGCCATGATGATTCGACAAGAATAAGTTAGAAGTTGAGTTGCACGCTATTGGAGTGGTTCGCCGTAATACACACGTTCCATCTCGGCAATGAACGCCTTGTGAACGTATTCAGTGGGCACGACGAAGACGATCCGT
>JADJCU010000005.1 GCA_016703065.1 bacterium | reverse complement strand
CACTGAAGGGGCGCGGGTCATTGATTCCACCCCTCCTGCAATGTAGCAATGTCCCTCACCGGATGCAATGGCCCGATAGGCGCACGCCGCCGCTTCCAGTCCCGATGCGCACAGCCGGTTAATCGTCACCGCCGGCACCGTGTAGGGGAAGCCCGCCAGCAGCATGGCCATACGTGCCACGTTGCGGTTATCTTCACCCGCCTGATTCGCGCAGCCCAGATAGACTTCGTCGATCAGCCCCGCATCAAGTTTGTTCCGCGCCACAATCTGCTTCAGCACCAGACCGGCCATATCGTCAGGCCGCACCGATTTCAAAATACCATTATGCTTGCCCACCGGAGTCCGGAGAGCGTCAACGAGATAGACAGAATTCATTGAAAAGGGGTTAAGCGTAGTTAGAGAATCAATTCTTCGTCTCGGCCTTCTTGAAAGCCGTCGTCACAGCCGCGACTGTGCCCGCAACGTCCGCAAGATTGGTCGGCACAACAAGCGTATTGCCCGCTTTGGCCAAATTGCCGAACTCGGCCACGTACTGCTCGGCGATGCGTAAATTCATCGCATCGATTCCGCCTGCCGCCTGCAGCGCCTGGGCAACTTCGCGAATACCGTTCGCCGTGGCTTTGGCTACCAGTTCAATCTGCTGCGCACGGCCCAACGCTTCGTTAATGAGCTTCGCCTTCTCACCTTCGGATTCGTTGATCAGCTTGGTGCGAATACCTTCAGAGACCGCAATTGCCTCTTGTCTGTTGCCCTCGGCAATGTTGATCGTCGATTGCCGATCGCCTTCAGACTTGGCAATCGTCGCGCGCTTCTCTCGCTCAGCGCGCATCTGCTTTTCCATCGCATCCTGGATTGGGCCGGGCAAGCGAATATCCTTAATCTCGTAACGCGTGACCTTAATTCCCCACGGCTCTGCGGCCTTGTCCAGAGCATCCACCACTCCGGCGTTGATCGACTCGCGCTCTTCAAAGGTCCGGTCAAGCTCCAGCTTGCCGATCAAGCTGCGCAATGTCGTTTGCGCCAGCTGTTGCGTCGCATAGGCGTAGTTGTTGATACCGTACGACGCCTTCACCGGATCGACCACCTGCAAATACAAGATGCCATCCACCGCGACCACTACGTTATCACGAGTGATGCAGTTCTGCTCGGGAACATCCAGTGCCATTTCCTTCAGACTGTGGCGGTAACGGATTACATCTACAAACGGAATCAGGATGTGAAATCCCGCCTCCAGCGTCTGCGCATACTTGCCAAGCCGCTCCACAATGAACGCGCTCCGCTGCGGAACCACCAGGGCCGTCTTGATGACCAGGATCAGAGCCAATATCGCCAAACTGCCAAAAACGATCATGACAGGCATGTTATCTTCCAGAAACGTTGCTCCGATGATATAAGATGAAATCATGGCAAACTCCTATACACGCTCCACGCGCACGGTTAAGTTCTCCCTGCCGACAATTCGAACCGAACTCCCCTTTTCAATCAATTCGTCCGCCGTGGCCGTCCACATCACTCCGCGAAACTCGACCTTGCCACCTTCCCGATCGGGGTTGATGTCTTCGCGCACCGTGGCCAGTTTGCCGATAAACTCGCGCTCTTCGTTTTCTATTCCTTCGCCTGATTTACGTCCCTTGAATGTCCGGACAACGTACTTTCTCAATAACAGCATGGACAGCACGGATGTCACCGTAAATATCCCCAATGATACCGGCACGGACTCGATCACTCCGCTCCAGAGCAGCAAGGCGGCTAACCACGACCCGAACGCGAAAAACAGCAGCACCCCGCCCGGCAGCATTAGCTCGCCAACGACGCCAGTCCCAACAGAAACCAGATCAACGGAGCATACTCTTGCATCGGAGCCTCCTTTTATTGACCAAATTGCGATATCCGACGACTTCCCCGCCTCACCGCCCCAGCTTCGGTACGTCGTCGTTGAACAGAACAACTTCCAAAAGATAGTCGTTCTTGTTATTCAAAAAGTGATTCATGCGCCGACGGCCAAGTTTGATCCCCTCCTTAACCGCGTCCTTCGTGAAGCTGCGCGCCGAATCGGAAAACTTGCCCATTTCGCTCTTTGAAGGACCGATCACATACGTGTCGATCACCGCGTAGCGCTCGTGCAAATCGGAAAAGTCCCGGCATACTTCGCGGTCATGTGACTGTGCCGCGCGCGCAAACTTCGCCGCAAGTTCATTCACAAAGGCCGCGCGCTCGTAGTCTTCGCGGTCCGTATTGTCTACAAACAGCTCAAGCGTGCGTTCGAGCACCTCCACCACGCGGTCAAACGGCCCCGTTTTCGGCCCGGGAAATGATGACGCCCGTAAAATATGCAGCTCCTGCGCAGCGTGTTGATTGGGAGCGGCTTCCCGCACCCGGCGAAACTGCGCGAATACCTCGCGCAACGGTGTCACATCCGTCACCCCGCCGTCGACATACCCCTTGATTTGCGGAAACACAATCGGGATCGCCGCCGAAGCCATGATCGCGTCAATCGCCGTCATCCCTCGGCGGGTGCTCGAGCGACATCTCCTCAAATCGTCCGCCCTGCAAATGCACCATGCCTACGCGCACCGGATCGTGCCACCTTGTTGCCCAGCCGTTCTCCAACAGCTTGCGCAATGGCCGTATCGTACACCGAATCCGCTTTGCGCAGTACCGCCACCGCCAAATCCCCGCGCAGGTTGCGCCCCAACAGCTTGCGCGCCCCTTCTGTCAAGAGACCGGTCGTCTTGAGCGGCACATACACCGATTCGTCACTCGCAATCTCCGTCTCCCACAGCACCGCCAACTCATGCGCGTTGATCGCCTGCTGCTGTTTCGATGTCGCAAGTGTGCCGTCGTGCGTGCCAAACAGCTGCGCAATATTCAATCCGCCGACCGAGACGCCGTAGCCGCCGTCATACGGTTGACCACCCTGCGCAAAATACTCGGCCAGCATCCCGGCCTGATACGAACCGTAAGCGCCGCCGCCCTGCATGGCTAACAGAAGATAAGGAGGCATTGGGAGAGTGTTTGGAGTGGGGAAGGCGGGACGAAATCAGAAAGTTGCTTCCATCGCAAATGTCAGCGGTATCTCCGGCTCGCCGTCGGGAAGGCGAAACATGTCGCCGCTCGGAATCATGTGCGGGCACGGCTGAAAACAGCACAGCGCATACTCCTCAAACTGCTTCACGCGCAGTCCGGCCCGCGTCAACGAGCGAAAGACGTCCGCCAGCGTCCATTGCCACTCACGCGTCTCCGCTTTCGGCGTATAGGAACGGTCGGCGTAGTCCGGCGTTGGCGGCAGTGCCAGACCTTCTTCGCAATGAAAGTAGCCATACTTGCGCGTCAAACTCTCGTTCTCCCAGTCAAACATCATCAACGCCGGGTGGATCTCCAAAATCACAAACCGCCCTTGCGGCGCCAGTAATTTGGCAATCACTCGCCCCCAGCGGCCCAAGTCCGAAAGCCACCAATCACGCCGTAACTGGTGAAAATCACATCAAACTGCTCATGCAGGACGCTATCCGCCCTCAGTACGTCCGCCTCGACAAACGTCACGCGGTCGGACAACCCGGCGTTGCTGGCAACCTCCCGGGCAGTTGCTATCGCCACGGGCGAGAAGTCCAGCCCCACCACGCTGGCCGCTCCCCGCCGCGCGATCTCGATGGACGATTTCCCGAAATGGCACTGCAAATGGAGGACGCGCTTCCCCGCAACATTCCCCAACCAATCCGTCTCCAATCGGTCAAGCGCGGGCTGTCCGGCAAGGAAGCCCTCCACGTCGTAAAACGCGCTCCCCGCGTGGATCGGAGTCACCTCGTCCCACCAGCGGCGGTTCAGGTCGTGCCCCGGATGGAGGTCTGTCGCGTGAGGCAAACCTAAGTGATTATCCATTGTCAGCTTATTCACAAATTCGTCCCGAAAAATACGGTATTTTTGTCACGGTAGCAAGGGGTTGACGCGTTTTTGGCTTGCGCGGCGAGACTGTTTTGCGTACTTTATGGGACACTTCGAGGAACATTAACCACAGGAGTCACAAGCTAAGATGTTCGATCCTCGTCACAAGAAACTGGCCGAAGTGCTGGTCAAACACTCTACAAGGGTCAAGCCCGGCGACCACGTACTCGTGGAATGCAGCGATGTCCCCGCCGAGTTTATCTCCGTCCTCGTGCAGGAAATCTGCGATGCGGGTGGTCTGCCCGTCTTGGAAAATAAGTTCCAGTCTGTCATGCGCGTCCTTATGCGCAACGCGACCAAAGAACGCATGGAACTCATCGCCGACTGCGAACTCTATCGCATGAAAAAGATGAACTGCTACATCGCCGTGCGGGGTGTATTCAACTCCAAGGAACTCTCTGATGTTCCCGGCGATCAGATGTCCCTCTATGAGAAGCTCTGGCTCAAGCCCGTGCATCTCAAGCAGCGCGTCGAAGAAACCCGCTGGGTGATTCTGAAGTACCCCTCTCCGCAAATGGCGCAAATGGCCAAGATGAGCCACGAAGCCTTCGAAGAATTCTTCTATCGCGTCTGCTGCGATGTCGATTGGAAGAAGGCCAGCGAAGCGATGGTCCCCGCCAAGGCGTTCATGGAAAAGACCGACAAGGTGCACATCAAGGGACCGGGCACCGACCTGCAATTCTCGATTAAGGGTATTCCCGCGGTTCCCTGCGGCGGAAGTTTCAATATCCCCGATCTTGAAATCTTCACCGCGCCCGTCCGCACGTCCGTTAACGGCAAGATTTCCTACAACTCGCCTTCGACCTATCGCGGCTTCACCTTCGAAAACGTCGTGCTCGAATTCAAGGACGGCAAGATCATCAATGCGTCCTCGAATGACAACAAGCGCATCAACGAAATCTTCGACACTGACGAAGGCGCGCGCTATGTCGGCGAATTTGCCCTCGGCTTCCATCCCTACGTGCTGAATCCGATGGACGATATTCTGTTTGATGAAAAGATCAGCGGTTCCTTCCACTTTACGCCCGGTCAGGCCTACGAAAAGGAAGCCGATAACGGCAACCGCAGCCAGATTCACTGGGACCTCGTTTGCATGCAGCGTCCTGAAAACGGCGGCGGCGAAATCTGGTTCGATGGCGTCCTGATTCGCAAGGACGGCAAGTTCGTGCACGAAGCCTTCCTCGCCATGAACCCGGAAAACCTCACCAAGAAGTAACTCCGGTTTCCGGTTCGTCGTACAAGTTGTTCGTCTATTGCCGGAACCCCGCCCAGCTTTGGTGCGGGGTTTCGGCCATACTACTCACTGTGCCACATTGTGCCAAGCACGTATTACTATTCATAAGGGCGGCCATATCATGACTCTTAGTAACACCTCTTATCGCCTGGCTGCGCCATCTCTGGCCATCATGCTCTTCCTACAGACTGCCGCTCTCGCCCATGACAGCCTGAACGTGTCGAGAATCGGCCAGTCCAATTTGAATCCGCTCGAAAACCAGATAGCGCTGGCTGGTGACTTTGCCTATGTCGCCAGTGGCGGAAGCGGCCTGCAAATCGTGAACATTAGCACCCCCGCGATCCCGGTGAATGTCAATGCGATCTGGGGCGACATTGCCGTCTGTGTAGCGGCCGCAAATCAACATGTCTACGTTGGCTACTTTGGCAATTCCATGGACGGAATGCGAATCTACAATATAGCAAATCCCGCGAACCCCGATGAGGTGTTCAACTATCAAGACGGAGCAATATACTCCATTGCCATAGTCGGCAATCTCGCCTATATTGGCGCGCATTGGGGGAGCGAATTGCAAATTCTGAACATCAGCAATCCGGCCAGCCCTGTTCTGGTCGGTTCTTACGAATTACCGAATGGCGCCCAAGCCAAAGACATTGCATTATCCGGAAACAACGCTTATCTGGCTGCGACGGAATCCGGCCTCGTGGTAATCGATGTTTCAAATCCGAGCAGCCCACAACTCATTGGATCATTTGATACTCCGGACTACTCGTTCTCGGTGACCGTGTCCGGCACGACGGCTTTCCTTGCCGACTTGAGCCAGTCCATGACCAGCTCCGCAATTCGAGCTATCAATATCAGCAACCCCGCATCGCCGCAACTGCTCGGCAGTTTCCCGGCGAACGCGACTGGACTTGAAGTATCCGGCAACTATGCTTATGCCTCAGATATCAAGGAAGGAGTGCGTGTCCTCAATGTCGCAAATCCAGTAAGTATGACCGAGGTGGGTTACTACGAAGCGCCCGGCGCCATGGCAATCCAAATGCAGGGACAAACCGCGTTTACATCGGTGTATCCGTGGTTCGACGTTTACGACTGCTCGGCTGCGGCAAGTCAAATCGAAAGAGTTGGCGATGTTATCCCGCAGGAATTCGCAATCAAGAGCAGCTTCCCCAATCCGTTCAATTCCTCGACCATAATTCGATATCAGATTGCGCGTGCCAGCAACGTCGAGCTTAAGGTCTATGATGTAACCGGTAAGGAAGTGAAGACCCTGGTGGACTTTCATCAGAATCCCGGCACATATCAGGTTCAATTCGATGCAAGCGAGTTTGCGTCAGGAACCTACTTCGCCCAGCTAACCGCCGGAGAATTCAAGCAAACGCACAAGATGGTGCTACTCAAGTAGCAGTGATGGATAATATCATCGTAAAAGCCCCGCGAGCAATCGCGGGGCTTTTCTAATCCTCACCCAAAATTCCCCGGCGGCACCCGCTGCGGGTGCCCCGTGCCCTGCGCAACCGTCACTTCAACAGCACAACCTTGCGCGCAAGCGAGTGCCGCGCATCCGCCGCACGAACAAAATAAACTCCACTCGCCAGCGCACGCGGAGCCGTCACCGATATGACCGGACCGGCAAGCCGACCTGAATAGAGCAGCGCGACTTGCCGCCCGAGCAAATCATACAGCCGCACCGAAAACTCCCCGCGTGCAAACCCCGTAAGCTCCAAGCGAAATTCATTGTTGAACGGGTTCGGATAGATCGCGAGCATTGGCTCGGTCGCAAGCAGAGTCATCGGCTCACGACTTGCCGTGCCGCTTGTGTCACTCGTGGAATCAGGATCAAAGGTCAACCACGGCTCGAAGATCACCCCGTTACCCACTTCCGTTCCCAAGCCATCAGGATTGAAATTTGCGTTATACGGCCCCGTGCTGTCGCCCCACCAATTCTCGGTTGCATCGAAGAATGCGCCAAGCGTCGACGCCGCAAGGCCCGGAGCGAGAAAACGATTGCCCCTGGCGATCAGCGTGTCGTAGGGTCGCTCCTCTGCAAGAACATCCGCCGCTGAACTGGGCGCCAACTCGGCAAACGTATTACTATTCAGCTCCACCGAACCAATCGCGTAAACTCCCACCGCCGTCCGACCGAACCCATCGACGAACTGATTACTGTCGATGATTCCGAAGTCACCCGATTGAGAATCTTGACAGAGCAGCTTGATCGCGACGGTCCCTTGAGCCGGCGGAATTCCGGTATAGTTTCTAAACAGATTCCTCCGAATCCGGACTGGAATGTCCTCCGGTGGCGGGCAGTCCATGGTGACTTGAATCAAACTGCTCGCTCGGCTGATGCTTTCAAATAGACACTCTTCAATCACGACATTTCCCTCAGTGTTGCAGCGCAAGATCGGGAACCCGCCCATACACGGACCAAACTTGCAGCGGAGCACCTCAATATCTGACCCCGAAATCGAGAGCAAATCCGTTCTATTCTCGCTGCACAGGAATTCACAGTCGCGAAGGGATGATCCGGAATAGCAGCGGACTAACCAATCCCCGCTTCCTCCGTCAAACTTACAAAACTCCGCGTCCACCGAGCCGTAAGGTTCAGGCCGGATGCACTGCCCATCACAGCGGTTGAAGATGCTGTTCCGCACAACGACACGCCAGCCGCCATTGATCCCACGGGACACCGTATCAAAACGACAATTCTCCACAAACAGAGAATCGCCCCCGAATTCGATACCGCCTGTGAATGGCCGCAGCTCCGGTCCAACGTAGAATGCGAAATTCTTCACTCGCAATATCGAGCCGTTAAACACGGCTACCGAGGGTGTATCCGGCCCCGCAGGAATCGGATCCAGCGTTGTTCTAAACTCAGGTAACGTGTCCGCAGGGTGCCAACCCGTTAGCGTAATGTTGTGCGCCGGACCCGCCAGAAACTCATGATAGATGCCCGGTGCAACCCGAACGGTGTCGCCCGCAGAGCTGACGTCGAGTGCCGCCTGAATCCTGTCATACTCCGACGGAACGTCGTGCGTTTCCCCAAACGCGAGACACGCCGAAAGCAGGGCGGCGGCCAGAATTACGGCTTGCATGGATACGGCCTCGATCCGCAAGACAGACAGGCGTATGCCTTGCATTCCTCGCCACAATCGTCGCACGTCGGCCCGCCTGGACACGGAATCTTGCAGACGTAAACCACATACGTCTTGGTCGAATCCAGGGTCACGCTGCAAACCGTCTCGCAGTCCCGTACGTCGCATTCATGCGTATGGCAGTTCGCGACATACACTTCGTTTGCGCCGTCTAACTGAAAGATATTCGCGCAGGAACGGCAATCATAACAAAGTGACGTGCCCCCGCATTCGGTCATCGCCTTGAACTGATAGCTTCCCGTACACGACGGGTGAAAAATCGTGCGTTCACAATTCGCGGTTAAATCCCCGTCGCACGTGTTGGCTGAACAATTCGCGTCTGTGAAACACACGCACTCTGAACAGGCGGTAGAGTCGGGCGACATCGCCACAACCAGCAGAGTCGCCGCAAACAGCTGTCTGCCCAAAGACAAAACCCTGCTTGCTCTCATCTCACTCCTCTTATCTGTTGGTGAACCAACCCGACTCCCTGCTGAGATACCTCTTCTAATATAGTCCCCCCTCCCCGTGTTTGTCAAGCCTTTCAGGACCAATACGTAACCAAGCCACAGCACACCCCCAACCAATTGATAAGATACGAGTTCCACGCCGCGGGCGGACGCAGCTGCGCTCTCTGCAACACGCCACATAGATAAGCACTCCTATCTTCTTGTCGCATGACGTGAAATCCGGTTGCTAATCTCCGCCGCGACCCGTAAATTCTATCTTTCCAACGTGCAACTCAAAGGAGAATCGGCATGGGTTTTCTGATATTCTTAGGCATCGCCGCCGTACTGGTCGTCTGGATCATCGGACTCTACAACGGCCTCGTCACGCTGCGCAACCAAGTCAAAGGCGCATGGGCGCAAATCGACGTGCAGCTCAAACGCCGTCATGACCTGATCCCTAATCTCGTCGAAGTCGTCAAGGACTATATGTCCTATGAACACGCGCCGCTTGAGAAGGTCATCAAGGCGCGCAACACCGCCGTCGCCGCGCAGGGCACCGCCGCCATCTCCGCCGCCGAGAATCAAGTCACCGGAGCGCTCCGCCAGCTCTTTGCCGTGTTCGAGAACTACCCCGACCTGAAAGCCAATCAAAATGTGATGAAGCTGCAGGAAGAGCTGACCTCGACCGAAAACAAGATCGCTTTCGCGCGTCAGTACTACAACGACACCGTGATGACCTACAACACCAAACAGGAACTCTTTCCCGCTAATTTGCTTGCCGGAAATCTCGGCTTCAAGAAGGCGGAGTACTATCAAGTTCCCGAAGAAGAAAAGCAGAATGTGAAGGTAGACTTGAGGTGAGCGACTACCGTCGCGACTTTGCCGCCGAAATCCGCTCCAACAAGCGGAAATCGGAGCTCCTGTTCCTCGGCATTCCGCTGCTCCTCGTTGCGCTCTGCTGGGCCATCGGTCGCGCCTACGACTACGGCGACCTCGGCCTGCCCATCGGCTTCATCATCGCCGTCGCGGTCATGCTCATCACCTACTTTCTCGGTGACGACATCGTGCTGGGTTTCACCGGCGCGCGCGAGGCAAACTGGGAAACGGATCAAGTCCTGTTCAACGTCGTCGATGAGATGCGCATCGCCGACGGACTGCCCAGGCCGCGCGTCTATGTGATTGATTCGTTCGCCATGAACGCCTTCGCCACCGGCTGGTCTCCGGAAAATTCCGCCGTCGCCGTTACGCGCGGCATGCTCGAAAAACTCAACCGCGACGAACTCCAAGGTGTCATCGCGCATGAGATGGCTCACGTCGCCAATCTCGATATTCGTTACATGCTGCTCGTGTCGACGATGGTCGGCGCGATCGCTCTGATTGCCGACGGCTATCGCAGAACGCTGTGGTACGGCAGCGGACGCACGGGCCGCACGGCAAGCAAAGGCGGTGCGAAAGGCGCGTTCGTGCTTATCGCCGTTGTGCTCTCGATACTCGCGCCGTTCGCCGCGCTCGTCATGCAGGCCTCGATCTCGCGCAAACGCGAATACCTCGCCGACGCCACCTCCGCGCGCCTGACCCGCAATCCGCTCGGACTTGCCAGCGCGCTTATCAAACTCGAACAATCCCTCTTCGTCAATCCGCTCCCGTGGATCAATCGCGCGACCGTCCATCTGTTCATCGTCAACCCGCTGCGCAACGACGAAATGCAGAAAGGGCTTATTTTCTCGACGCATCCGCCCACCAAAGACCGCATCGAACGCCTGCAAGCAATGGCCAGTTTGCACGCCGACATGAAAGAGATGTTGCAGGAGGGCCAAGCCGATTCGGGTACAAAGCCCACTGTGTGACTTTGTAGCACTTCGCCTTTCCACACGCTCACTGTTGCGTACGACGGAATCCCGCTGTAGATTGGGCTTATGTCCCCGTTACCGGATGTAGCTCGGACACAATGACTTCTAAATCGGAGGCGGCTCATGAAAACTGTTACATTGTTTGCAATCTTCTTGCTGTTCGCTACTGCAGGAGTGGCCCAAACGTGCGACGATACGTTGTTTGTCCCGTATGAAAATTACTTCTACGGCCTGGGTTGTGTCGAGTTCTGCGTGAACGACAACGGGAGCCGGACTATCTGCTTTGGCCCGTTCCCTGCCTACTGTGCAACCCAGTTTCCCTATGTAAGCGGGCTCCCCGTCGTGTTCTGGCCCGGTGAAACGTGCCCGAATTGCAACCGGTGGGACATAGATGAAGTGGTGTGGGACTGGCAGGAAGTTAGTGGATTGCCCTATCTGTGCGGCACGGCGCAGGAATTGGCCCCGCCCCATGGCACCGCCTGTTTCTGGATTGACGACTATCTCGGCAACTGGGGCACATACGACTGTTGGCTTCCTGCCGAACTCATGTCCTTTAACGCCGTCTCTGTCGCCGATGGCATCAAGATCACCTTCGCGACCGCCAGCGAAACAGACCTGAACTACTTCGAGATTGTTCGCGAGCATAACGGCAATACGCAAATTATTGAGCAGATCGATGCCGAAAACTCCGCCACCGGAAATCACTACTCATATCTTGACCGCGACGTGAGCGTTTATGAAACGTACCGCTACTACCTGCGCACCGTCGACCTCGACGGCAGCGTCGAAGAGCACGTTGATCACGCAGTCACTGTCACGTATTCGCCCGGCGTTCAAATCCCCGGCGACTTCGCCCTGTCCGCCTATCCTAATCCTTTCAACCCCAGCACATCGTTCACCTTCGCGCTGGCTGAAGCCGGAAGCGTCGAGTTGCACATCTTCGATGCAACGGGCCGAATTGTGCAAACGCTTGTCAATGACTACGTCTCTGCCGGTGAGCACACCGTCGACTTCGATGCCAGCGGCCTCTCTTCAGGCGCCTATTTCGCCCAACTGCGTGCGGACAACACAACACGCATGGCCAAGCTCGTCCTGCTGAAATAGCCCCGTTTCCTACCACAATCAAAAGCGCGAGTCAATTCGACTCGCGCTTTTTTTCTTCCCAGTCGTTCAAGGAGACGGACTGCGTCTAATCGTGCGGATGGGCGTCATGACAGCGAGCACAGCTTTGGCCGTTCATCGGCGGATGCGTGTTCTCGAGAATCGTCCCGAAACCGAACACCCCCGAGTAGTTGTGGCACTGGTCGCATTCGTACTCATTCCACCAGCGATACGGCTTGCCCCATTCTGGTTCTGGCTGCGTCAAATGGCAGGGCACGCTCGAACATGTTCGCTCCGAGGAGTTGTAACTGGCAGCCGCCAAACTAAATGTCGTGTCGCGCACCGTGCCGCCGTTCACCGGATCAAACTGCACATTCTTCTGGCCGTTGACGTGCAGCGCCTTGTTCGCCACCGGTACATCGTCGTAGGTCGTAACATCCCACACGTTGCGGCTCCACGTCTGCTCGGCGCTCACGGTTCCGTAGTGACAGACCCGGCACGTCAACGGATCGGACGCCATGTTCCACGCGTGCAGATCCTCATAGCCGTAATCGTCGATCCAACCGTGCGAAGTGCCGACGCCGGCCTCAACTGTCGGATACGATGTCTGCGGACCGTTGCGATGACAACCGTTGCAATCCAGCGCACCGCCGTTCCAGTTGACATCTGCATAGTCACGATACGTCGTCACCTGATACGGATCATAGGTGAGATTGCGATTCGCGTCGAGTTCCGGCAAACTGTTCGTCCCGATTATCGGGTCCCCGACTGCTGTTGAGGCCCAACCACTTGCGCTATGACAATAGACGTTGGAACAGGTATTCGTTCCGGGTGCATAGCTCGCCGTCGGCGGATTCAGCGCTTTCAGACTGCCGTTAGGAGCGTCTGCGTCGTATAGCTCAACCTCGACCGTTCCATTCTGATGATACTCCGAGGATGACGGGTGACACGTGCCGCACGAGAAGATGTAACTCGTGTCGGTCGACAAATTCACCGAACTGCCGTAGCTCGCCTGCTCGACCGTGCCGCCGTAGTGCCGCCAATGCGCGCCCGTTGCCGGCGGCGCGCCGTGACAAGCGTTGCACGAACCGCCGCCCGCCGTCGGATAGAATCCATTCTCATGCTTGTGGCAAACCACGCAATCGCTGCCCGAATGGTGCGTGTGATCGCCGCTCGAGTTGTTCTGGTAGTAACTCGTCTGCGTATGGCAGATCTCGCATATTCCATTGTAATCCGGCGCTCCGTGCACGAAGTCCGTCTCGTGGTTGAAGAGCATTGCATCGCTCTCATTCACCGGATTAATGTTATTGATAAAATAGTGCGGGAACTGCTCCTGCTGATAGTGCGGGCTGTGGCAAATTGTGCAGGTCAGCGTATCGCCGCCAAGGTGTGTCTGCGCCTGCTTGGCGAAGCCCGTCTCGACGTGGCAGCTCTTGCACAGGTGATCCGTGTCCCACCACTCGGGCCGCGGACTCGGTTCGGTAAATGGCAACAGATGGCAACTATTGCAATTTACGCCGTGAGTGACGTGGTGCGGAGAATCATGCTCGGTGTCCAGCCCATCCCGAACTTCCCGGGCGCGCCATTCGTCCCGCGCCGCGCTCCCGCCGCTCACCGCTGTCTCCGCAGTAACACGATAGTAGTAGAGGTCATGCGCATTGTCCGACAACTCATCCATAAACGTCGTGTCCGTCGTCGTGCCCAGAAGCTCGATACTCGCCGGCGCAAACTCACTGTCTATCGTACGCTCGACGCGATAGTTCAAAGCTCCGGGTTGTGCATTCCACAATAGTTGCACCCCGTCGTCTTTCCACATGATGGTCAGCTCGTACGGACGCGGCGGAAGCGGGGGTGTTAGCCCGACTATCACATAGACAAACACGCAGCCGAGGGATGGCGACGTTACATAGGCCTTCTCGCCGGCAATCGCTATGTCAAGCCCACCGCGAATCTCCATCACGTCAATCAAGGACGAAAACAAAAGACGCCTGACGAGTCATACACCTCAAACAGGCTTAACAACACGTCCAGCGTCCAAATCCGGCCCGCTTCATCGATGTCCATTCCAAACGCGCGGAAATAGTGCGCGTCATGTAAATAGCCGCTTCCTTCAGCCCCCCATTGTCGAAGATACGTCCCGTTTGCTCCAAAGGCTTTCAACCGGTAGTTGTTCTGATCGTTCACGATCAACTCATTTGTCCCGGAGTGATAGTCGATGGCAACCGGCTCATCAAGCGTGGAAGGGAAGTAGCCATATCCGCCAAAGCTCTGCACCGGAGCCCCGGCGTCATCAAAAACCTTGACAATATCGTCGTCGTCCGCAATGTAGACAACTCCAGCAGGAGTTCGAGCGATGTCGTGCGGATCGACGAAATAGTTTTCCGTTAGGCCGTACGTTACCACGACCTCGCCCGCCGTCGTGATCTTGTGCACGCTGCGGCCAATCGAGACCAGCAAATGTCCTGCTTCCGCAAGGCAAATGGCCGCCGGCGGACCCGCCGTCTCGATCGTGTTGACGACCTGTCCCGTGAGATCGTAGACCACAATGGAATGATCGAGCGGCGATGTGACATACAGCAGGCCGTTGTCCCGATCAAGCGCCAGACGGGTGGGATTGGTTGTGCCGCACCAGGTTGTGTCGAGCGTCATGTCTACTGCATAGACTTGCTCCATGGTACCCAAAGTGCTGCATAAAATGACAAATAAAAGTGGTAATAAAGAGCGCACATATTTCATGTGATTTGCTCCGCTTCATACATCGGGCCAAGTTGCCCGCACATTGTGCAAGTAGATATATCCTAAGATATGCCGCTGGTCGACGACAAACAAGTAAGAAGGCCACGTAACACGCTCAATTCCGCACCGTGTCAGTTGCATTAAAGCAAATATTCACAATTGTAAACGTCGTCATCTTGCTTCGAGTTTTGTGAAAGTAATCACAAACAGAGGCGTAGCTCGCGAAAGTCCATTTTACATTTTTCCCTGCCGCACTCGACCAATCGTGCCGTCCGGTGTGATGAGTTTTTTACAGTAAAAAGCGGGCGAATTCCCACGAATCCGCCCGCAAAAATATTTAGCACCTCCGCACACCGATAGCAGGTTGATAGACTACGGCTTAAGCAGCTCGTCCAGCTTTTCGAAGCTCTCCGCCCATCCCTGCGCCGCGCCCATCGCAATGGCACGGTCACGGCCTGCGTTATCGTCGAACCGCGTGATCAAAAGCAGCTTCGTGCGACCACCATGATCTTCAAACAGAAGGGTTAATCTGCTGTCCGAAGGCGGTCCGTCCGGTCCCCAAAACTCGCCCGGAATCACTTTGTCATACCACACCAGCTTCTCGATCGGCACGATCTCCTCGAAAATCAACAAACATGGATATTCGCCGCTGTCCGGCCCGACCATTGTGATTTCCATCTTCCCGCCAACCTGCATATCCACGCTGCAATTCTTGTTGGTGAAGCCGTGCGGACCAAACCACTTCAGCAAATGCTCTTTTCTCGTGAAGGCATCCCACACCAACTGCCGCGGTGCGTCGAACATCCGCGTGAAGATCACCTCGCGGTCCTTGATCTCAACCTGCATCTTCTCCAAGGCCGTACTCATTTCCCCACCCCTTTCTTCGTGACCGACCGCACAGCGGCTCGTTCGTCGTTTTCTGCTATTCTCATTCTGACAATCTTCTTTACCAGAGCCACCGGCAGCGGCTTTTCAACCGTGAATTGAATCGTCCCTTTCGACGTCTTGAAGTCCGCAAGTTCTGACTTCAGTTCACTCGACATGAACGCGCTTGCGCCGAAAAGACTCATGTGATCCTTGAACGCCGCGAAGTGGACGAGATTTCCCTGGTAATAGACCGTCGGCATGCCGTAAGAGATTTTCTCTTCGGCACCCTTGGCCACCGAGAGAATCGTCCTGCGCAGCTTTTCAAGGGCGTCGCGCTGCTCGGCAGGAAGCGCCATCAAATACTTGTCGACGTCGTTCATCGATTCCCCTTAACTTGCAGGGTCTTCAAATACTCATCTAATCGATCAAAGCGTTCTTCCCAAATCCTGCGGTACTGGTCGATCCAGTCTGAAGCTTCCTTCAGGGGAAGGGCTTCCAACTTGGCGGGCCGCCATTGAGCGTGACGGGTTCGCGAAATCAATCCGGCCTTTTCCAGCACTTTCAAGTGTTTGGTAATTGCCGGAGCGGTCAGTCGAAACGGTCTTGCGAGTTCTGAAACTGAACTCTCGCCGGAGGAGAGCCGGGCGAGAATTGCTCGCCTGGTTGGATCTGAAAGAGCTGAAAATGTTTGACTTAATTTGTCTGGCATCGCCTGTATTTAACTAATAAGTTAATTAACTTGAAGGTAATATACAGACTCACATCGGAATAGTCAAGCTCTTATGAGAAGATTCCCGACAGATGTTTGCTAAGCTCGAAAATTCTCCCGACTTTGAAGCAACCTGACCTCAACCGCCGACTCATCCTGTCCCCCTCCGACATGCCCCTTGATACTCCGGTTATTACTGCACCGACTGATCTAAAGGTGCCGTCTTTCAAGCGGCTGCCGCGGCACGTCGCGTTTATTCCCGACGGCAATCGCCGGTGGGCTGTGCATCGCGGTATGACCAAAGACGAGGGTTATGCTTATGGACTCGGGCCGGGATTTGAACTCTATCACATTGCCGTCGCGCTCGGAATCGAAGAGCTGAGTGTTTACGGTTTCACGAGTGACAATACGAAGCGTCCGCCCGAACAGACGGCGGCGTTTCGGCAGGCGTGTGTCGATGCCGTGGATGGCTTATCGAAGCTCGATGCGGCGTTGCTCGTGGTCGGAAATGACGAGTCGCCGCTCTTCCCTGATGCGCTGCGGCAATATCGCACGCGGCAGACTTTCGGGACCGGCTGCATCAAGGTGAATTTTCTGGTCAACTACGACTGGCTGTGGGACCTCAACAAGGCGTCACAGAACATGGGGCGCACGCGCAAGTCGTTTATGGAGTCGATCGGATCGTCGGAGGTGTCGCGGATTGATTTAGTGGTGCGGTGGGGGGGACGGAGGAGATTAAGCGGGTTGCTGCCGGTGCAGGCGGTCTATTCGGATTTCTTCATTCTCGATGAGCTCTGGCCGGATTTTCTGCCGGAGCATTTCTATTCAGCGCTCCGGTGGTACGAAAGTCAGGATGTAACGTTAGGGGGGTGACCAGCGGAGACGCTGGACCCATAGGCGCAGCGTTATGCGCTTATGATGAGTGTATTCTAGGCGGTCGTCTGTAGTAGTGGTCTCGGTTTCCCCGCAGGTACTTGGAGGGGCGTGCCAGCACGACAGGTACTTTGCTGATCAGACTTGACCGCCCGTTCAGGCCGAGTGGTTGGCCTCTTCCGCCGGGTTCCTCCGGGGCGGTTTTGTGTGGTTAGCTGACGCTAATATAATACATAAATTGTGATTTGTCAAGTATAGGCAACGCAAAATTATCAATATGTTACACATTTGGGCAATAGATAGAGAGGCGAGGTTTCGGGGGGTCGGGGCATCCGCAGCGGATGCCGCCGGGGGGAAGCATGTTCGCACAACGGCAGATTCAGGGTCCCCCCTTTGTCCCCCCAAAGTTGCGGACAAACAGGGGGGGAGAGCTGAGGGATTCTTCAGCCGCAGCGGCTTCAGAATGACGACTGGTTTGAGATTTTCGGAATTGCCTGACACGGGCGGCACGCCTGCCGCCCCCACGAGCGGAAAAGGCTACCCCCCTTTGCCCCCCAAAATCGCAGACGATTTTGGGGGGAGACCGGCGTGCCGCTGGACTGGTTGCGCTGGCGCATGAAGCCGGGCGGGCGGATGGTACAGGGAACGGGCGGCACGCCTGCCGCCCCTACGAGCGGGGGGGACCCCCGTGAACGGAGGAAGGGGAGTTTAGAAGCCCCATTTTGTCCCCCCAAAACCGCAGACAATTTTGGGGGGAGAGCGGAGAGCGGTTGATACGCCCGCCGCCCCTACGCGGCGAAGCGGACTGCGTCAGCATACGGGGTGCAGCGTCACCGCAGCTTGACTTTATTCCTCAAAATTCATATACTTGGGTTCACTTGCGACTTTTTTGAAGTGGTTGTTTTTTCAGAAGTCGGAACTAAGCGCCCGTAGCTCAACTGGATAGAGCGTCTGGCTACGGACCAGAAGGTTTGGGGTTCGAATCCCTACGGGCGTACAAGAAACCGGATGCGGGCTGGGGGATGGGGGTCGGAAGAGGCAAAACTGTGACATTCCCCACCTTATTAGAGTCCTTTGGAAAACCGGACCATGACCGCTGGATGGGAGCGGCCCTGGCGGAAGCGGAATTGGCAGCCGAGAAAGACGAAGTACCGATTGGCTGCGTCATCGTGCATAACGGGCTGGTGATCGGGCGAGGTCACAACCTGACCGAAAGTCTCCAGGACCCGACCGCGCACGCGGAGATGATTGCGATAACGGCGGCGGCTGAAGCACTCGGCAGCCGCCGTTTGTTAGATTGCACCCTGTACGTCACGCTCGAACCGTGTGCGATGTGCGCGGGCGCCATCGTGCTGGCGCGGATTCCGTATGTTGTATTCGGCGCCTACGATCCCAAAGCGGGCGCCTGCGATTCGCTCTATACCCTGCTCGCGGACCCGCGATTGAATCACCGCGCCAGCCTGGTGCGCAAAGTCCGCGACGCCGAATGCTCCGAGCTTCTCTCCCAGTTCTTCGCAAAGAAACGCGACGAAAGAAAACTTGGCCAGTCTGACGCCTAATTCCCTCGAGCAATTGCGCGCGCGGCTTCTGCAACGCGCCGAGAGCAGTATTCCCGTCTGGCCGGTCGCGGTGCGATCGTGCGCGGACCGGAACGCTCTTGCCGTGCTGCTGGGCACGATGCTGGGCAAGCTGCCCCATGACGATATCGCGCCGCTCGTGCGTCCGATTCTGCTCGAACAGGATGAGAACGGAAGCTGGGGCAACGATCTGTCGCGCACGCTGGAAATCGTGCAGGCACTCTCACAAGCGCAACGGCCCGAAGCACGTCCGCATCTGAACAAAGCGGTGACGTGGCTGGAAGAGCATCCGAATCGCCGACAGTTGCGCGCGGAAACGCTGTTGCTGCTCGGACATACGACCGGACTGGGTGCGCCGATTCGGTTCAAACAGATATTGAAGCCTGCGCTGCACGTTGCGATTGACTGGAGCTTCCGCAATCGGAATACGTCGCGCAAGCTCGCCGCGCATCTGCTGCTCGGAGAGAAGGGCAGCGACAACGCGAAGATGTCCGCGCTGATCCGTCGACAGTTAAGCGACGGGTCGTGGGAAGGCAACGCGCGCACAACGGCGCTCGCGATGGCGGCGCTGCGGCAGGCGGGACTTCCGGCGAGTGATTCGCTCTTTGACCGCGGTTTTCGTTTCATGCGCGTTTTGCAGCAGTGGGACGGCAACGATCTGATTCAGGCGCCGTGCGATGTGTCGAATGCGCTGCATGCGCTGACGCTGCGCTCGGTGCTGCTTGCGGGAGCTGAGAATAACGATGCCGCACCGTCGGCGATGCTCCTGTTGCATCAGCAGGATCAGAGCGGCGGTTGGGCGATTGGAAGCGGGCAACCTGTGGACGTGCTGACGACCGCGATGGCGCTCGATGCGCTCGCGATGTTTGGTGACAGTCCGCTTGAAACGCGGTGGGCGCGGCGACGGGCCGCAGAGTTCCTGATTGCGGCGCAGAATCGCGACGGAAGTTTTTCGATGCTGCCGCGGTCCAACGGTTTCGCGCTGCGCGGGCGAGCCAACGGGGCGAGTCTCGAAGCGACGTGTTATGCGCTGCTGGGGCTGTGTGAATGCGGCGAAAGCAACGCTGCGCAAGCGATGAGCCGCGCCGCAGGCTATATCAGGCGGCATCAACTGAAGAGCGGAGCATTTGCCGAATCAAGTCTCAAGTCTGCGCTTTACTCGACGGTGTTGGCGGCGGAAGCGCTCGATCTGTTTGGCGGAACTCGCGCGGATGTCGAACGCGCACTGGATTGGGTTCAGGGTACGCAGCACGTCCTGGGCGGATTCGGTGACGACCTTGGATTGACGTCGTGGCATACGGCGGTTGCCATTCGCGGATTGAGTTTGCGGCCCGCACGCTACGCGGAAGCGCTGTCCATGGCGCGGACGCATTTGACGATGCGGCAGGATGATGAGACGAAGTGGTGGAATGATCCGGCGGCGAATCTGTTTGTTCCGGCACTCGGCATGCGAATGAGCGTGACGGAATTGACCACGCTGGCCGCGCTGGAGAGTTTACACACGGGGAGCCGCACGCGGGCGCAGCGTTCGCGCAAACCGCGCACGACTCCAACGCCGGAAAGATAGCTGTGACGTTCTTTGAAGAGCTTTCGTGGCGCGGTCTCGTGTTTGACGCGACTGCGGAGACGGCCGAAGCGGTGAAGTCGCCGCTGGTGGTCTATTCGGGATTTGATCCGACGGCGAAGAGTCTCCATATCGGGAATCTTGTACCGCTCACGCAGCTGAGACGCGCGCAGTTGCTTGGTCACACGCCGATTGCCTTGGCGGGCGGCGGAACGGGTATGATCGGCGATCCGTCGGGCAAGTCGGCGGAGCGTAACTTGCAATCGCCGGATCAAATTGCAGAGAATATGGTCGGGATTGAGAAGCAGCTGCGCGGGTTTCTCGATTTTGACGCGAAGAGCAATCCGGCGCGGCTGGTGGATAACGCCGAGTGGCTGAACAAGGTTACAATGGTGGAGTTTTTGCGCGAGATCGGCAAGAACTTTTCCGTCAACGTGATGATGCAGAAAGAGTCTGTGCGCAGACGGCTCGAGAGTGAAGACGGGATTTCCTATACCGAGTTCACATACAGCCTGATGCAGGCGTATGACTACCTTGAGTTGTTTGACCGCTTTGGCTGTACGCTGCAGATCGGTGGCAGTGATCAGTGGGGGAATATCACGGCGGGAACGGACTTGATTCGGCGGAAGCGGCAGGGGAAGGCGCACGCGATGGTCTTTCCGCTGCTCACGACGGCGAGCGGACAGAAGTTTGGCAAGACGGAAGCGGGTTCGGTGTGGCTTGATCCTGAGCTGACCTCGCCATATCAGTTTTATCAATATTGGTACAACACCGACGATCGCGACGTCGAGCGCTATTTGAAAACGTTTACGTTCCTCGCGCAGGAGCGGATCGCGGAACTTGTGCAGGCGAGCGCGGGTTCACCGGAGAAGCGAATCGGGCAGACGGAGCTGGCGTGCGAGGTGACGCGGGTTGTGCACGGCGACGCGGGAGTGGCCAGTGCGGAACGCGCCGCGAAAGTCTTGTTCGGCGGCGCGCTCGACGGGCTATCCGCGAAAGACGTCGCGGGGATTTTTGCCGACGTGCCGTCGTATACGATCGCGCGCGGCGACATGCAGAGCGGCAAGAACGTCGTGGACTTGGTCGTCGACGCGGGATTGTTCAAGTCGAAGGGTGAAGCGCGGCGGATGATTGAGTCGGGCGGTGTCTATGTCAACAACGAACGCATCGGCGATGCCGCACACAGCGTTGCCCTGACGCAAGCGATTGACGGCGAGTTGTTCGTGCTGCGCAAGGGGAAGAAGGAATATCTGGTGGTGAGGGTCTCCTGAGAGGTTCTTCACTGTGTTCAGAATGACTGCGTGACCGGGGTGTTGGTTTCGTATTGAATAGGTCCCTACGGGACGACAATGTGCTCGTTGTTCACGATTTTGCTTGGGGGATTTTGCCCGCGAACGCGGGCGCTACATGCGGAGTCGTTGTCCTAACGGTTGTGCAGCGGACTGAAGTAATCGCGGCGAGATTCTGCCCTTCATAATGTGGTCATTGTTCACGATTTTGCTTAGATTTTGCCCCGCGAACGCGGGCGCTACATGCGGAGTCCGGCGCGAGCGGTGCGCGATGCTGTCGATGGCGAACTATGATGCTGATTTTGTGGGGAGGGAGAGGTAGATGCGAGCAGTGATTTGGGGTCTTGTTCTTTGTCTCACGCAGTGGGCCTTCGCCTACGATCTTTCGGATTTTGTGCGCGAGGCGAACGCGCACCATGCGCGACGGATGGGTGCGGCGGGTGGACTGAAGCTCAATGTTGCGGGTGAAGTTACGGAGCCGGGTAAGGATGCGTTCTCGATTACGGCAACGTACTATTCACGCGACAAACGCTGGCGCGCGGACGCTGTTTTGTCGCAGCGCGGGGGGGCGGAAGGGCTGCCCTTCAACGTGCTGTTTGACGGACAAAAGACGTGGGCGACGCTGTTAGGGATGAAGATCGAAGTGCCGCGCCGTGATGTGGATGACCGGGTGCGCGGCTATCTCTACTGGGAAGAGCCGCCCGCGATCGCGAAGCTGATCGGAGACGAGACGGTTGGAGGTCGAGCGTGCTGGCTGATTGAAACGCCGCTCCGCGAATCTGACGGCACGGCGGTGACGCTTAGGAGCTGGTATGACAAAGAGTATTTTGTTATATTGCAGACAGAGACCAGCTACGACCGCAAGCCGATCCGGATTGAGTTTTCAGATTTGCGCGCTGTGAGCGGAGATTATGTAATTCCGCATAAGCTGCGCGCCGTGCAGAACGACGTACAGGTTGTGGAAGCACAGATTACGGGATCACCGACGGGGGCAGAGATCGGTGATTCGCTGTTTGACTCCGCGCAGCTGCCGGGCAGCGATTTCCCGGACATGAATGAGTTGATGCGTTCGATGAAAATCTTCGGCAAAGTCATCACGAATGAGATGTCGAAGATGTTGAAAAATTAGGCGGGCGTTGTACTGACCCAATGAAAACCTCGCATTGAAACGCGCCAGTTGGGAAGTACCGAGACTGCACTCGGAAGAAGAGTATGGCCACCACCGTAAGGTCACGTGGCTTGAATTGTTCTATGATTTGGTGTTTGTGGTTGTGGTGGCCAAGCTCGCCCATCATCTTACAGAACACTACGACTGGGCGGGACTTGCCGCGTTCGCGTTGTCATTCGTACCGGTATGGTGGGTTTGGATTTCAAGCACGATTTACAACGAGCGGTTTGAAACCTACGGAATAGAAAATCGGCTCATTACCTTTCTGCTTCTGTGCGGGGTAGCGGCGCTTGCTATCTTCAGCAAGGACCCGCTGCACAAGACGGCGACGGGATTTGGCTTATCCTACGCGGCCGTTCGTGTTGTCATCATCGGTTTATGGGTGCGCGCGGGCTATCACGTACCGGAATTTCGCAGAATATCGGCGCGTCTTGCAGTTGGCTTCAGTCTATCCGTCGGCCTTTTTGTGGCTTCGGTCTGGGCCTACGATGAGTTGAGATGGGCAATGTGGGGGCTTGCGTTGTTCATTGACTTGGTCACTCCGCTCACAACCGGCAAATTGCAGCGCGAGCTACCCCTTACTCCTCGTCGAAACTCCCTGAGCGCTTCGGTTTGTTCACGATCATCGTATTAGGGGAAACGCTTGTCGGAGTGATCGGCGGAGTAGCAGAAGTTGAGCAGCATTCGACTCGGCTTTTTGCGGTCGGTCTATTGGGAATGATGATGGGATTGGGGTTGTGGTGGGTGTACTTTGATTTCATCGGCAGACGAGCGTGCAAGCCGAGTGTGTGGCACCAATTGGGTTATAACTACTCGCATTTGCCGCTGATGATGGCAATTGTCGCTGTTGGAGCCGGAATCAACCATGTTGTCAGCGTGGGTGAATGGGTGGGTGTTCCAACGATGACGGAGCGTGTTCTACTGGTTTCATCCGCTGTCGGACTCCTTGCGCTCGGGGTCATAGAGTCTCTGCTTCGGCGGGACGAAAACGAACCAACACACGTCGCGATTAGTCCGATGCTTAAAATTGCGACGGCGCTGGTTGTTTTTCTAATTGCGTACTGGGCGCCAGTCGTCAGCGCGGTGCAATTGATGATCATGCTCGTTGCTCCGCTGCTGATTCACATCACTTACGGAGCATGGGTGTGGTTTCGTCAGGAGTTGCCTGATTCGGAGGGCGAACAGGAACGATCGTAAGAAATATCCGTCTTGGGTTCTTCGACCAACCCAAGCGCGGCATGGTTGCACGCTTCTGAAGTGTGGAGAGATGGCAGAGTGGTCGAATGCGGCGGCCTCGAAAGCCGTTGTACCGCTTGTCGGTACCGGGGGTTCGAATCCCTCTCTCTCCGCTCGATGAGTCTGCCCCGGTCCGTGATGGCCGGGGCAGACTCGCCAATTATTCAAACGGGTTTCCGCGATGACAACTGCCGATCTGCAAGCGCAACTCGGTTTCTGCCACTTCTGCATTATCACGAATCTCGAAGAGATATCGGAAGCGCAGGCCTTGCAGGAGCCGCGTCCATCGGGAAATCCGGTGGGCTATGTGCTCGGACACATTGTCGCCTATCGCTCGCACCTTTGCAGAATCCTTGATGTGCCGCATCCGTGGAAAGACGCGCAGATCGCGTTATACGACGAAGCGTGGCCGAAGATTGACAAGACGAAGCTGATCAGTCTGGCCAAACTCATGGCCGACGAAGAGCACACGCACGCGATTGTGAAGTCGGGCATCGAGAAGTTTGACGGAGATTGGGACGAGTTATGGCCGGAGCGCAAGGAGGGGAGCATGCAGTCGTACGGGCGGCGCGTGCAATTCTTTTTGCAGCATGAGGCTTATCATGCAGGACAGTTGGGAAGTTTGCGGCGCGCACTGGGCCTGCCGGGCAAAATATAGATCGTGTTGGTCAGACAGGGGGAGAGCCACATGGCGACGAGCAGTATCAAACTGAAGAATGACGACCGCACTCTTGCAGGCTACCTGAAGTCGCTGCCGAAAGGCCAGCGAGACATCGGCGAAGCGCTGCATGCGTTGATCATGAAGACTCTTCCGAAGGCAGAGGTCGTGATCAAATGGGGTTATCCGTGGTATCAGGTAAACGGCCAGGACGTCGCTTACCTGATGGGAGTTGCCAACCGGATCAATTTGGGCTTCCCGCGTGGTGCAGAATTGGCGAGCGACTTGCTCGAAGGCACGGGCAAAGGAATGCGGCACATCAAGGTTGCCGCGGCGAATGAGATTCAAACGCGCGCCTTTTCCGCGCTGCTGAAAAGCGCCGCGAAACTGCCGACTTCTGAGGCGAAGGCGAGCTCAAAGACGGCAAAGATGTCAGAGTTGAAAATGCCGAAGGAGTCTGCCAGCACCAAGCGTTCTAAGGCCCTTTCCACGCACACGTGGACACTTGACGCGCTGATGGCCGAGATGAAAAAGCGCGGGACCGCGCAGGCCGTGAAAATATATAAACGGCATGGCATGGTTGAGCCGTTATTCGGCGTGAGCTTTGCTGATCTTTACAAACTTCAGAAGCAGATCAAGACGGATCATGCGCTGGCAGTTGAGCTGTGGGCGACGGGGAATGGAGACGCGAGACATCTTGCGACGATGATTGCCGATCCGGCGCTGTTTACGTCCAAGCAGATTGACGCGTGGGTCAAGGATCAGAACTGCACAGGTGTATGCGACTTGACCGGCGGATTGGTCGCGAGGACGAAGTTCGCACGAGAGAAGGCCGATACCTGGATTCAGTCCAAAGACGAATGGATCGGCCGCACGGGCTGGAATGTCATTTGCAGTCTTGCGCTCGATGCGAAGAACGAATTGCCAGACGCGTATTTCGAGGGGCTGCTGAAGCGGCTCGAGAAGGAGATACACGGCGCGAAGAACTTCACGCGGCATATGATGAACATGGCGCTGATTTCGATTGGTGGGCGCAACGCTAAACTGCGTTTGCTCGCCGAAACCGCCGCAACGCGCATCGGCAAGGTGCATGTTGATCACGGCGAGACTTCGTGCAAGACGCCAGAGGCAATTCCGTACATTGCCAAAATGTGGGCGCGCAAGAAGAAATAGTGCGACGCGCGGCGATTCTCCCAGAGGGTGATCCGTTCAATCTTCTGCGCATGTTGCGCACGGCGTGTGTGATTTGCGGAGCGTTATTGTTGGCGGCTGGCGGACGATATCACGGACCGGGGGAGATACTGGTTCATAGTTACGTCTCCAATATCGCGTTTTCGTTTGCGGCATATTTTCTGATTTTTCTGGCGCGCATTCGCGTCATTGAGCGGCGGTGGCGCGCAGCAGGCGTCGCGCTGAGTGTCGCGATGATCTCGGAATTGCTGCAGGGTATAAGACTGCTGGATGGTGTGTTTGATCCGTGGGACTTCGCGGCGAATGGTTTGGGAGTCGCGCTGGCCTTGGTGACGGACCGGTTTGTTGAGCGAGTCGCGCTGAAGTAGATTGCTGCGAGGTTTGGGTTTGGAGAGGTGGCCGAGTGGTTGAAGGCACACGCTTGGAAGGCGTGCATACGGGAAACCGTATCGGGGTTCGAATCCCCCTCTCTCCGCAGATGACTTAGCCCTTGACATGAATGTGTCGAGGGCTTTGTCTTTTAGGACTCGCCTGCCTCTTGCAATCACTTGCTGTTAATGACCGTGCTTGAGCAGGTTTAATTGTCAATCACTTGCAATACGTGACAGCGAGCCGCCGGGGTTGAATTCAGTTGTGGGGATTCGTATGTTCAACTATGCGAGCAGGTTCTATTGCCGCTTGCGAAACGGGTATTCATAGAAAGGATGAAGGCATGGCGGACGCAAGAGCAGGTTGCGTTGTTGCTGCTGCCGGTGTGCTGACCGATAAGGCCAACACTGCGGCGGTTCAATCAAACGGATCAGGAAAGGAATTACGTATGACCGCGAGAGTGGGTCAGAAGGCGCCGGATTTTGAAGCAAGCGCTTTGATGGAGGGCACTTTCAAGAACGTCAGACTGTCAGAGTATTCGGGGAAGTGGGTTGTGCTCTGCTTCTACCCCGGTGACTTCACATTTGTCTGACCGACGGAATTGACTGCGGTCGCAGTCAAGTACAAAGAGCTAAGAGCGCTTGGTGTCGAGATTTTGGCTGTGAGCACGGACAGCCGTTTCACGCACAAGATTTGGCAAGAGCAGGAGCTGTCTAAAATGGTTGAGGGGGGAGTCCCGTTCCCGATGCTCTCCGACGCAGGCGGGGCAATCGGGGAGGGCTATGGAGTGTATGACACGGCTGCGAGTGTTGATATTCGCGTGAGATTCATCATCGATCCGGATGGTGTGATTCGGGGAGCAGAGATTCTTACGCCCGAAGTCGGCCGCAACGTGTCAGAACTATTCCGGCAAGTGTTGGCCTTCCAGCATGTCGTGAAAACAGGCGAGGTTACACCGTCAGGCTGGCAACCGGGTAAGCCGACCTTGAAGCCCGGCTTCGCACTGGCGGGAAACGTGTGGAAAGAGTGGAAGGTCGAGAGCGCATTTTCTTGATCCCGAGGGGCAGTAGGCGATTCAAAATCGAACAATTCATTATATAAAGTGAGTATTGCCCCTGTCAGACTGCTGGCAGGGGCAATGCTATGTTTGTGGAAACTTCCGGTCGGACCGCGCCGTTTACCAGTTAGCCCGGCGATTGAACAACCACCTCACCGATAAGCCAATGACCTCGACACAGCCTTTACGACGACAGACCATGTATGTCGCCCTCGGCACTGCGGCGCTTCTGATGGTGCCGTTCATCGCCATGCAGTTCACGGCAGAGGTGAACTGGACTTTGAGCGATTTCATTTTCATGGGAGTGCTGCTGTTTGGCACAGGAATGACCTACGTCTTGGTCACGAAGTCGTCGACGAATCCTGCCTACCGATTGGCCACAGGGCTGGCGGTGTTGGCGTCGTTTCTGTTGATTTGGATCAATCTTGCAGTGGGACTGATCGGCTCGGAAGACAATCCCGCGAATGCTCTATATCTTGGTGTATTGATCGTAGAAGGAATTGGCGCCGCTGCGGCGTTCTTTCGTCCGCGCGGGATGACCTATACGATGTTCGCTACGGCTATCGCGCAGTTCTTGGTGCCCGTGATAGCGATGATCATCTGGAGACCCTCATTGGACGAACCGGCGGGGGTGGTTGGAGTGTTTATGCTGAACAGCGTGTTTGCCGGGATGTTTGCGATGTCGGCGCTGTTGTTTCGGCGGGCGAGCGCTACCGCCGTGTGACGACGGATCGGCACGCGAGTGAATAGAATGACCCCCCCGGCATACTGCTCCCGGGGGGGGTCCTTTTCTGCGACTGCGCGATAATTTGAAATCTGACCTTTGTGTGAGTGTATCACGGAAGTGTATGGCTGCGCAACGTAACTTAACTACATCGATGAAGGAACCCGAGTCCCGACAGGCAGACTTGTTTGAGGCGCGAAGTCCACACGCCGGGGAGTTTCTGACCCAGTTCATAATACGTGACCATACAGCCGTAAATACACTTGAACGAATATCTGAGCAGGTGGAATGATGAAAAAAATGATCATGCTGGTAATGTGTTTGGCTCCGTTTTCCGCATTCGGGCAGGTTACTGTGGAATGGTCGCAGCAGAGCCGGGGCGTGTCAATCGCCGTCGATGGTCAGCATAATGTTTTCACAGTAGATTATGATTACAATCTTGCGGGAGACATCTTGCTTACAAAACGCGCACCGGACGGGACATTCCTCTGGAACGCTACCTACGATCAGACGGACAATTCGAAGTGGGAGAAGGCCACCTGGGTCGAGACGGACAGCGACGGCAACGCGATTGTTACGGGAACGTTGATGTCGGGCTACTCAAATCCGGTGAATGCAGCGAGTATTCTTATGAAGTTTTCGCCGGAAGGCACACTTTTGTGGCGGCGTGTTTACGAAACGAATTTCGACGGCTCGTACACGAAGAAGTGCATCGTCGACGAGCTTGACAACATTTACGTGCTGGGGTTGGGTCTGGCAGTCACGAAAGTAAAAAAGTTCTCGGCGGCAGGCGACAGCATCTGGACCTATTATGATCAATTTGGTGTTGGCGCGCCGATCAATCTCAAATTCACAGCGGACAACGGTCTTCTTATCGTCGGGCGCGGCATCATCGGGAGCATCAACGGATTTGCTAAGATCGACCGCGACGGGAATTCGCTGTGGAGTCTGACCGGACAGAATAGTCTAACGGTTGGTGATGCAGCGGGGGACGATTTTGGGAATACGTATGTTGTCAGTGGAGAGTATGTTGCCAACGGCGGCACTGTGCTGAAGAAGCTGAATAGTTCCGGGGTGCAAGTGTGGTCGCATGTGTTTGGACCGTTTTCGGGAAACAGGGTTGAGGTAGGCAGCGACGGGGCGCCCGTGATGTCGGGATTTCCCAGCATAAACAGTGTAGGGGCGGCATTCATGAAGGCAGATTCAAGCGGGCAACTTGTCTGGTCGAATCTCGATGCCGACGGACCGTTAGGACTCATGCTCCATGCGATGCTGCGGTTGGACGATCAGAACAACGCATATTTAGGAGCGGGGACCTTGTTTGACATGGCGATATGCAAGGTGAATGCGGATGGCAGTTCGGCGTGGACGGTGACGACGCCGGGCAGCTACGCGTACGCCTTCGACTTCGACAGCGTCCACAACGTATACGTCGTCGGCGGTCAGACGGCCAAGATCCGACAGACGCTGCCGGCACCGACATTGACCTATGTGTTTGCGGAAGCGTGTGCCTCGTATTTGGCTTGGAGCGCAGTAGAGGGTGCGGCCAGCTATAGTGTTCTTGAGCGGGTGAATACAAATGTAGAATGGACGCTGTTGGGTGTGGTAACGGAGACGACGTGGCCGCTGGGGTGCGAAGTTTCGGGTCTCAAGCTGTTCCAAGTGGTGGCGGTCGACTAAGCGAAGCATACCGGATGGACTGGCTTCACGACCTCCGGCTCGACGTGAGTCGGAGGTTTTTGCTATTTGCGGAAGCTGTGATGGAACAAGGGAATGCCGGCTTGTTCTGCCGTGACCAGACGGTCAAGCCTCCGCTCCCTGCGCCCACCAAGTCGTCAGGGGTAGATTTGCAATTCAGTCGGAGCAATCGTATAATATAAGACCTTATTACCCAGTATTCACAATTGTATATTAAAGTTGACTAATGTATGTTACACTCAAGACATGCAAATCGTTGGCTGCGGTATCCGGCACTTACGCTGTTTCTTGGTCTAACCGTCTATCTTGCGCTCGGATTCGGCAGCCGCTCTTTTGAAGCGTTTTGTCCGTTTGGCGGAGTTGAGAGCCTCTGGGGATTGGTTCGCGGCGGCGAGTTTTCCTGCACCCTTGGTCCGTTGAATTTGTCCATGCTGATCGGCGTGCTGGCGCTCGCATTGCTGGCCCGAAAGGCGTTCTGCGGCTGGGCCTGCCCGATCGGATTTCTGGGTGAACTTGCTTCACGGTTAACAGGATTGATTTGGCGGCGCCGACCGTTACCTTCACCGAAGGTGAACGGGTATCTGAAGCTGTTGCGCTATCCTCTATTAGTCGTCGCCCTCTATTTCACATATAAGACAGGCGAACTGATTCTCAGAGGTTACGATCCGTTCTTCCTCGTGTTCTCGGGTTTTGGCCACGGCTCGCTCGGTCTCGTCAGCTGGATTGTGCTCGGCGTTTTAGTTATCGGCGCGTTTCTCGTGCCGATGTTTTTTTGCCGCTATCTATGCCCTTTGGGCGCGACCTTTGATCCGTTTAGCAAGCTGGGACTGCTAAAGATCGTTCGTAACGAGAGTACCTGCAACAACTGCGGGGCATGCAGTCGTAAATGCCCGCACAGCCTTTCACCCAATTCGGTGATCACATTGAGACATCACGACTGTACGTTGTGCCTGGAATGTGTCGACGCGTCCACGGTGAAGAATACGCTGGAACTAAAGGCAACATTGTAACCGAGACAGTCATGCGAATTCCGACCATCATTCTGCCGCTACTTGTCGCCGCCACAATGTTCGGCGGATATGCCTTGCGCGGCGCTTTTACCCAGCCGACGACAAATTTGGTCTTCGAGGCGTCGCCGAGTGCGACGATGACATGCACTGTAAAGGGTGTGAAATGCAAGGGGACCGCGAACTTTTTCACACAGCTGTATAACGGCACATCTGGAATCGCATCGATCAAGACGTTTGCCGCAGAGCACAAAGTCGTGTTCGATTTCGATCCGGCGTTGATTTCGAAGGAGCGCATCAAAGAGATAATGGAAGCGCCCATACCCCTGCGGGACGGAACGTCGCGGCAGATTTTTTTCTGCGAATCGATGGATTAACCGGTTTCGCGGCGTAAGCCTGTCCGCCCAAACATAGCACGGCCCCATTAGTTCCACGCCCGGCGGCAAGGCGGCGAAAGGGGCTATCCGAGAAGAGTAACTATTCCCCAAACGAATTGCTCATGAGTACATCACCTGCTCCGACCACGAAGCGACCGCGCTCCAAGCTGCCGCAGAGTTTCTGGATCGCAAACACGATGGAGATTTTCGAACGGCTGGCCTGGTATGGCTTTTTCGCCGTGTCGACGCTGTATATCACCGGCTCCAGAGCGGAGGGCGCGCTTGGCTTCACCTCCGAGCAGCGTGGTATGCTGCAAGGAGTCGTGCCGTTCATTCTCTATCTTCTGCCCGTAGTGTTCGGCGCGTTGGGCGACCGGTTCGGCTATAAGAAGACATTCCTGGTGGCCTATACGCTGCTCGTGCCGGGTTACTATCTGCTCGGGCAATTCAGCGCGTTCGGGACGTTTTTCATGGCGTTCCTGTTCGTGGCGATTGGCGCGGCGATCTTCAAACCGGTCGTCGTCGGGACGGTCGCGCGAACAACGGATGAAACCAATTCGTCGATGGGATTCGGCATCTTCTATATGATGGTGAACATCGGCGGATTCGTCGGACCGATTGTGGCGGGGATAGTGCGGGTGCGCTACGGGTGGGACTGGGTGTTCATCGCATCCGCTTTTTGGATCGCCTGCAACTTCTTCTGGTTGCTTGTGTTCTACAAAGAGCCGACAACGGAGGCGGCCAGCGGCGAGAAGCGCAGCATCAAACAGGTGCTGGCTGGAATCGTCGAAGTGCTGGGTAACGGGCGGTTCTTCCTGCTCATCTTTGTGCTATTGTCACTGTTGGCAGTCTCGGGACGCTACATATCCTGGAATCAGATGCTCATTATTGCGGCGGTCTGGGTCGGGGTGAATCTGCTCCTGGATATTCCGTTGCGGGCCAGAGCGAGGGCGACGTCCGTCACGTCCTGGCTGATGCAGCCACTCAAACTGGGGAATTGGAAGTTCGCACTCTACTTGCTCATTCTGTCGGGTTTCTGGACGTCGTTCAATCAGATTTTCCTGACGATGCCCGAGTATATTCGCGACTTTGTGGATACGAGCGATATGGTCGAGACGGCGCGAGACTGGGTAGGAGATGATTTCGCGCGTGAGTTTGCCGCCGTGAATGAGGGGCTCCTGGCCGCCGAGATTCATACGGCTGCCGCCGAGCACGGCGGGACGAATGGGGCGCAGCTCAGCAACGAGGACATTACGAAGTTCCGGCGTACTCTGTTTGATTTCAAAGTGAGAGTCCCCGAAGCGGACATCAAGTCCTCACTGGCGTCGTTGCCCATCGCGCAGGTAGGTGGAGCGGCATGGAGCGCCGATTCGAGTGCGGTCAAGACTCTCGCGCACACGTGGGCAGAGAAATATCGGCAGGTCAATCCGGAGTATATCATCAATATTGACGCGGGTGCGATTGTCGTCTTTCAGGTGTTGGTGTCGTTCCTCATCGGCTTTTTCCCTCCCTTGTCCGTGATGGTGATCGGTATCGTCGTCTCAGCGGTCGGCATCGGCATGAGCGCGTGGCTGTCGACAGGCTGGCTGGTTACGCTTGCGATTACGATTTTTGCCTTCGGTGAGATGATTGCCTCACCGAAGAGTCAGGAGTACGTCGGCAGGATCGCTCCGCAGCAGAAGGTGGCAATGTATATGGGCTTCTACTTCTGGACGATTGCGCTGGGGAATATCTTTGGCGGACGGCTGTCGGGGGAGCTTTACGGCACGCTGGCGCGTGATCAGCAGCGTCCGGACTTAATGTGGATGATCTTTGGCGGACTGGCGCTGGCAACGGCAATCATCCTCGTCTTGTACGACAAGCTGATCTTGAAGAAGGGGAATCCGGAGTAGGGAAGGACGTACCACGGCAGGCCCGTTCGCGTTGGCTCCCGAAGATAAATAGCGCCACGTGGGGAGCCGAACAGGCGTGTTTCGGCGGCGTCGAAGTAGTGAGATGTGAGAAAGGCGAGCCCCTGACAGCGTTCTGTCAGGGGCTTTTTATGAATCCTAATGCGTGGGCAAAAAAAGGCCGCGAGTGGTTGCACTTGCGGCCTTTACTTACTTGGCTGGCCTTCGTGGCCACACTTAGACACAACTTGGTTACAGCGGAAGGGGTTGATTTGCCTAATCTTGGGGAAACTTTTGGGGTGCAGGCGGCCTAAGGGGTTGATTTTCCATAGCGGTCAGTTGCCTAGCGCCGACTAAAAGCCCCCTGTAGGCCTGAATTCTCTTAGTACCAAAATTGGGTAACAAATACAAGGCCCCGACGATCTTCGCCGGGGCCTTTGTTATTCTGTCATGTTGATAGGGCTATCTCAGCAGCACCATCTTCTTAGCATCCTGGAAGTTTCCAGCTTTGATCTGATAGACATAGACACCAGAAGCAACACTCAATCCGCCTGCGTTTTTGCCATCCCATAGTATCTGATACGCACCTGCGCTTCGAACATCATCAACCAGTGTGGCAACTTCTTGGCCGAGGATGTTGAAGATTTTCAATTCAACTCGGATTGCTTCTGGTAGGTCAAAACGAATCTCGGTGCTCGGATTGAACGGATTCGGGTAGTTTTGGTAGAGAGTATACTTGGTTGGGATCGCCGGATCGTTGTCTGATGCACCCAATTCAGGATCGTCAAGTCGTGTCACAAGCATAAGAGTTTTGTGAGCGAGATCGTATGGATCCGTAACAACGACCTGCGAGTGCTTGGCTTGCAATGTCCCGGTGTAGAAGAAATCGGAATAGAGTTGCATGGCATCCAGCAAAGCCATCACTGAGTCACGTGGCGTTGCGGCATTTGACATCATATTCTCAAGTCCGGCCAGCCCTTCCGCGGGCTTGCCTTCATTGGCAAGAGCCTGCCATGACAAACGCTGCGCGAGATTCTTCAACGGTTTATCCCGTGTTTCATCGGCGAACTTGCGCAGGTAGGTGCTCACTTGAATCGCCGATCCGTTACGCGCCGCTCCGGAAACAATCCCCAGAGCTGCGGGTGTGAATTCTGAGCCCTGATTCTCCGTTAGGAACTGCATCGCCGCACGCGCGGCACTTGAACCTCTTTCTGTTTTCCGTACCGCTCGCCATGCAGCAAGTTCACGATTGTGCCGCTCCAGTTTTGCTAGCTTGGATTGCTTGCGTGTGGCAAAGGCAGACCCGGTGCTCTTTGTGGTATAGTCCGGTGAAGACTTCTTGGATTTAGTTGCTATCTGCTTTCGAGCAGGACCTTTGGTCACTTCATGAGCGAGCGCAACGATATCACTATCGCCGTCATTTTCTGTCGACATCGTGCCGGAGACTTGTTCGCCCTCATCCACGACCAGCCAGCTTCCACCACCGATAGATGATGCGGCAGACTCACCGCAAGTCAGGAACTCCGTCAACGAAGAATCTACAGTCCACTTCGCAGGTGTTGCTGGCCACAAATAGTCGTAGAAATTGCTGTCGCCGGGCATCACGGGACTCCAGGTGTTCCACGTAATGTCCCACGTATCATTCGTATCGCCGGATTGGATATAGCGGCCATCGTCCCACACTTCAAAGTAGTTCTCGCCATTCTCCAAATCAATATATGACGGATCCACTGACTTAATCAGTGGGCCGGAACTGTCTGCAAAACTATTATGACCTCCAACCAGATCGAAAAGTAAACCGTACGTAAACATTTCAGGCAGCGTATCTCCGTTGCTTTCGACGGTGCAACACTCGAAGCGACAGTTTCCTCCACCTGTCGACCCGCCAAGAATACCATACATCACGCCGTTACGCACGACACAGTTCTTAATCAAAACGTCTTCGCTCAAAGCTAATTGAATTCCAGTTCCGATGTTTTCTTCGAAAACGCAGTCCTCAGCTTTGAACTGGTCAGCGTGGATGATGATCAAAGCCGCGTTTACTCCATAATACATGTAACTACCACCCAATCGCGAGAACGTACAATTTCGCACGTAACTAGTCGTATCCACGCCGCGAACTGAAACGCCTTCGTCAAACAGATTGAATGTGCAACTGTCCGCTTGAAATACTGCACGTCCGGAATTAATAGGGTCCCACGAATGGCTTGCAAATCCCTCGCCGTAGAAATCTGCGTTCTTTAGTTTCACAAATCCACGATTGGAATAGATATTACGGTTTCCCGTCGAATCTTCCCAATGCAAGGTGATCCGGCTGTCAGGTTCCCCTGTCACATAGAGCTTACCTTTGGCCTTGGTGGTGTCGAACCCAAAAATCTTGATCGCGCCGTGATCCACGAACTCAATCACAGGGTTTTTGTAACCGGGGTGCGGCAGGATTGTCAAGACACCACCTTCGCGCACGTTGATTATGCTGTCTACCCGCGCCGGAGCATACATCACTACACTGTCCGTGATTTCGTATTGCGTCCAGACAAATCGTTGGCCAAGAATTTGATCGAGCGAGTCCATGAAAAACGTCATCTCTTCAACGGTTAGCCCATCAACAGTATCGGCTTCCTCTTCTCGCATCTCGACCATCAGCATACCAACCTGTCCATCAATCTTGCGATAGATGTCACTGCCCGCGCTGTCGATGATCTCTTGATAGACAACTTTAGCGCTGTCAGTATTGCCAAAGCTTTCGCAGAGCATCAAAGCGATTCCCATCTCGGCAGCATGATAGGTTTTTGCGTCACTTGTAGTATCGCGTATCGCTGCCAAAAAGGCCATTGTTGATGTGTTGGCCGTGCCGTTCAAGTGATTAACTCTTAAAAGGCCATGGACGGCGGGAAGTTTGACACATGACGCTGTCCCTGATGTTATGACACTTTGATAGGAAAGTGAAGCACTCGACAAATCGGGTGTAAGCTCCTGTACAATTGCTGCGTTTATGCAGTGATCTACCCCAGGTGTATTGTTTGTCAATTCGCAGAATTCAGGGGGGCTAGCTATTGCTGGCTCAAACACCACAAGTTCTGGATTCTCAAAATTGTGCACGAATTCAAAGTGTTGACCAATGGTCGAATTGCTATCCAAGCCACCCCAGTAATTGCCGCTCCAGTCTGTTGTAGGGGCATCAGATGAATCAACTTTGTAGGTGACCCACGGTTCCGAGTCTCCTCCGGTGCTGTCAAGAATCCAATTGTAGCCCTCCGTCACCCAAATGGTTGTTGGCCCATCAAGGCATAATTCGTTGAGCTCGTTGTTCATAAACCAATTACCCCCGAATCGGTCTGTGATTGATGAGTCAGGATCGAAATCTGCTATCTGAAGTTCTCCGCCAATCATCTCAAGCCCGTTACCGGTGTTATTGGTCACTTTTGCACAGGTCAACATGAGACGCGAATCCTCAGCAAGAAGTCCCCGTTCTCCGTACGTGCCGCCTGACTGGTTATTGCTGAACTCCGTAGTATGTACACTTGCCGTTACCCCGGTCAGTAGTTTCATACCCGTGCCATTCTCGTTTATCTTCGAGTTGACCAAATCAACGAGTGCGCCGTTAGAAGCGAGTATCCCGGCATCAAAATGTCGTACGTCACAGCTGTCCATCGAGAGATGTGCAAAACCAGTCAAGTAGATTCCAGCTATTCCATATCTAAATGCGCTGTTTTCTGCTTTGATCTTGCTATTTGTAGCAGTTGCCGAGATTCCGATGAGAGCATCCTCGATAGCTGCATTCTGAACCAGAATCGTATCAGATGAGCTCCCGCTCGTCGCTTTTATGCCAACCCAACGGGTGCTCGGATCTAGCGTCCCACTTAGTGACCTAAACTTTATTGCGTTGGAGTCAGAGCCCAAAATGTTAAGCTCATTGTCGACTCCTTGATCCAAGTAGATCCCTTTCCCATGCCAGCACGTAACCACTGCCGTGTCGCCACCACTCAGTGTGGTATCGGGCAAAATCGTCAGCGAACCGCCGTTACGGATCCGTATGTTGCGGTTGAGTTGATACGGAGCATAGAGTGTATCCGCAACCCCAGAAATGATCAGGTCGGTGTTGGGCAGGATATGAAATAGCTCAAATTCACCTGGCAGGAGCGTAACCATGAAATTGGTCTTGCCGTTTGCGTCTGTCGTAACTACCCAGCTTGAATCCCCGCGCACAAACTCGCAGCGATATTCGGTGGATACTTGCGGCATGTCTAGTGTGGCGTAGACTCTTCTATTCTCAGTCGGTCTGCAGCGTCGATTAACAAGCAGAAGATAGAGTTCGTCGCTTCAACCGTTAGGTGCTCCAAAAACACCAACCTGAATGTAGGTTGAATCTGCGGCTTCGTTGTGCCACGTCAGCAATGGAGTGTCGCTCCATCGTGTGTACACCGTATCAATCGCGATGCTGCCAGCCAGCATGTCAGGATAATCATGGACTTGTTGGTACTCCGAAGTGCAGAATGTTCCCAGCCATTGACACGCTTGCAGATACTTCCCTACTGAGTCAATTGCTGCATTGACCTTGGCCAGATCGCGACCGGTGCTACGCAGCTTGAATTGCAGGGGCCCAGGAGCTGCGGTTTGGCGAATGTAAGCATCGCCGGTGGACCAGATGATCCCTTTTGCTCCAAAGCAAAGATTGATTCCGGCGAAACAGAACCGCACTGATTTAGGCTCTTTTTTGTACAAATAACTCTCGTCACTATCCAAATCGATTGACCACCCGCCCCACTGCGTCCAACTGCAATTGATGTAGGGTATGTGTGGTGTGCCATATTGTCTCGACCATTCTGCAACGGGGCCAATGCATATCCAAAGCCGATCTGCGAAAACGCTACTAGAGAATCTCGATCTCCACCCAATGGCGTAGATTGATCCAGCTCGTTGATCCCATGAAAGTAACTATAGAAGCGTCGGTTGTCATTACCGACATCCCAATACGCCTGCAGGCTAAGGCGTGCCGGATCGCCAGAATCAACCCGCATTTCCCCGTACTCTCGCTCAAAGCCCGCAGTACCGGCACCGATCGGCAGTTCAGACAGATAATCTGGATGAACTCTTGGCCACCCAGTGTGCCACCAGTTCCAGCGAGCATTGCCATCGTTACTCGCAAATTCGTTCTGGCCGCTGTTATATACTTCATACTCAAGATTGGACTGGCTGTGAGGCAGAAACCGATCTGGCGTGGATATTCGTGATCCAACAACTTCATTCGTTGAGTTCTTTGCCCAGTTGGTATCGCCATAGTCATTAGTTACGATACCCCCACCGATAGCCTGATTGATCGCTTGAACGCTGCGGTAGTAGTTGGGTGTAATCTCGTCCATCAAGAAGAGTCCCGGACCACCACATTCGTTCCAATAGTTCCGTAATGCCGAAGTAACCTCACTAAGTACAGTTGGGGTTTGTCCGTCGAGATTCAACAACCGCTCCGCATGTTCCGAGTAGATTTCCAGCGAGTCAATGTAGCAGGCATTCTGCCCCGGCCACCAGATGGCGAATTCAATGTGGCGCTGCAGTCCGAAATCCATCGGAATTGTGCCTTTGGAGGTCCAACGCAGGTCATTCTCTACGCTGTCAAAATCCGCCTTCGTAAAGACATAGTAGCCCCTGTCATTCCCACCCTCTGAACATGGGTAAACCGAAGAGTTCCACGCCGCCATAGACTGATGCGTGACGGTCTCTATTCTACTCCAATCCGCGCAGTCATTCCCTGCCCCGGAATGCCATCTCGGGTATGTGTCACTTGCAAGATTGTTCACAGTGAACATATTCAACCAAACGATACAAACCGTGTCGCTTGGAGAATCGTCGAGATACTTTGCTTTGAGTCTAATATGAAAATCAATCGGATCAAACGTCGTATCCGCATTGAGTCCCCATGTCGCCCCGCGCCAGAGCATATGCGAACTATTTCCCGGATTCAGCCAGACCACGCCATGCGTCGGGAAGACGTCGTCATTCGCGTTCGTATACGGATGCAGCAGCCATCCCGCACTGTCCCCGTTCGCCGAATCTGCATAAAGCATCCATTCTTGCTCGAAAGGATCAATGCTGACAGTGACTAGTCCCTCGTCCCCCGTCACGACCGCGCTGTCCGGCACAAAGATTCCATCGTGGTGATACTGGGAATACAGCGTGTTGACAAAAGCGCTCACGTCTGCTTCTGCTCTACGATCTCGATGATTCACAAAATCTTGATCTGACATACCAACTTTGTATGCGTAGTACGGCGCCCAGATATAGAGCATGAGCGATTCCGGCTGCACAACATCCGGCATCAGACGCATTTCGGGGACGTCACGTCTTATATCCCGCATGTGCTGTGCTGTCATCCAGTCACCTACCCCAAGGTTCACGTTGAGTGAATCAAAGATGAATTGATACCCGCTGGCCGGATTCCCGCCCATAAAATTTTGAATCGCGGAATCATAAACCGAACTTATCTGGTCAATCCCGTGCGGGCGTCCAGCTCCCAGAGGTGTGTAAAGCAACCCAATCGGAAAATCCGAAGTCGGACGCGTCCATGCCGCGCCGTTCAACAAGCATAGACTGAACACGAAACAGAAAAATACTCTGATGATACTCTGAATCCGGGTGCGTTTCATTCCTATTCCCTTTCATTTAATCAGATGTAACGGCTGAACCGAATTTTGATATTGTGAGTGCGCTTGCAGAAAATATGTGCCGGAGGCAACAGCTCTTCCGCTACTGGAAGTTGCGTTCCAGCGCAGCAGATGCGCGCCGGGAGTGAACGATTCTTGATCGAACTGATAGACCACTTGGCCCAACGGGTTTAAGATCGACAGTGTGACTTGCTGCATTCCACCGCCGGTAATTTCCAGCGGAATCGTCACATTACTGTTGAAAGGATTGGGATAACACGGATGAAGGATGAATGATGTAGGTGTGACGACGGGATGCTCATTCACGGGCAGGCCAAAGTCCCGATCCCCCGCGACTACAATGATTCTTCCTCGTGCTTCCAGTCCGTGGTAAGTCGAGAAGAACCAATCGTCAATCCCATCGCCGTTGAAATCACCAGCCTGTCCGATGCGATAGGGATAGTTCATTCCGTCAAGAGCACCGTCCAGCACCCACGCAGGAGTCGTTGGCAAAGGGTTGCCGCCCAGCCAGACCTCAATCCTGTTCGTTGGGGGATCCAGATAGTCCCGATAGTGAGCAAAATCGTCGAAGCCATCGGCGTTAATATCGCCCAGCGGAGCTACATACAGCGGAACATCATCATTTGCCCATTCCAAAACAACATCTTCTGCCAAATCCATGATTTCGCTTCCCCAATAGACATACTTGCGCGTACCACTAACAAAGGAAGTTACGTAAGAAATAATGTCGTCGTATGTGTCGCCGTTGATGTCGCCCACGATTCGATGATAATACTCAAACGTGCCGCCAGCGCCTGATGGACGTACGCGTACCAAGGCTGGAAGCGAGTCTGCCGCAGGAGACCCAAGAAAGAGCTCAGCACGAACGTAACCGCTGTCGCTTAGGAGTATCACCCGCCCAAAATCCGAATATCCGTCGTGATTCACATCGCCGAAACCCATGTGAGCAGAGTAATTGTCAAACCGTGACCAAACAGCAGAATTAGATAATGGGAAATCCCCCAAATAGAAGCCGAATGAACCTGTGTTCAGTGTCCGTTTCGTAAAATCATCCTTCCCATCCCCGTTGTAATCCCCCACGTTCGTCGTGAATAACATGTCCGTTGCATCACCAATCCAGTCCGCAAGCGTGTCAAACACACCGGGGCCGCCTAAGAAAAAAACTGTATGAAACTCGCAATCGAAGTCGTAGACACATAAGTCACGCATGATATCGGCATAACCGTCACCGTTCACATCTCCCGCAGGAATCGTAAATCCCGCATCAAAAGCTGCATCTCCCCAGCCATACGTATATTCCGTTGGAGGATATCGACCGAATTCTGTGTATTCTATTTGCCCGCTGTTGTTTCCGTAGTAGATTCTCAGTCCGGGTGTGTCTTCACCACTACTCAAGTACGTAATAATGTCATCATATCCGTCCCCATCTTGATCACCGAGAGCTTGTAACCCGCTAAACCCCAAATGTTGGTTTATCTCTCCTGTAACATCTAACGAAAATGTCGGCTCGTAAGGTTGCGCATGAGCCAATGAAACCAGCAGCAATAGAATGATGTATTTCATTTTAACCCCTTTCATTTAATCAGATGTAACGGCTGAACCGAATTTTGATACTGTGAGTGCGCTTGCAGAAAATATGTCCCCGTAGCAACCTGCATAGCGCTATTTGACACGCCGTTCCAGCGCAGCAGATGCGTGCCGGGCGTGAACGATTTTTGATCGAACCGATAGACCACTTGGCCCAGCGGATTTAAGATAGACTGTGTGACCTGCTGTGTTCCACCGCCCGTGATCTCCAGCGGAATGGTCACGCTGCTGTTGAACGGGTTGGGATAACACGGATGAATTGTGAACGAAGATGGTAGTGGCATCGGATGTTCTACCGCCGCTAACCCAAAGTTTCGGTCGCCTGACACCACAATGATTCTCCCGCGCGCCTCAAGTCCGTGATATGCAGAAAAGAACCAATCATCCATCCCGTCGCCATTGAAATCACCGGCCTCGCCGATACGATACGGGTAGTTCATCCCGTCAAGCTCGCCGTCCAGCACCCAAGCCGGAGTACGAGGCAATGGATTACCACCTAACCAGACCTCAATCCTGTTGGTTGGGGGATCCAGATAGTCCCGATAGTGCGCAAAATCGTCAAAGCCATCGGCGTTAATATCGCCAGCGGAGCTACATACAGCGGAACATCATCATTTGCCCATTCCAAAACAACATCTTCTGCCAAATCCATGATTTCGCTTCCCAATAGACATACTTGCGCGTACCACTAACAAAGGAAGTTACGTAAGAAATAATGTCGTCGTATGTGTCGCCGTTGATGTCGCCCACGATTCGATGATAATACTCAAACGTGCCGCCAGCGCCTGATGGACGTACGCGTACCAAGGCTGGAAGCGAGTCTGCCGCAGGAGATCCAAGAAAGAGCTCAGCACGAACGTAACCGCTGTCGCTTAGGGTATCACCCGCCCAAAATCCGAATAGCCATCATGATTCACATCCCCGAAACCCATGTGCGCGAGTAATTGTCAAACCGTGACCAAACAGCAGAATTAGATAATGGGAAATCCCCCCAAATAGAAACCGAATGAACCCGTGTTCAATGTCTTTTTCGTAAAATCATCCTTCCCATCCCCGTTGTAATCCCCAACGTTCGTCGTGAACCGCATATCCGTCAGATTGCCTGTCCAATCGGCAAGAGTATCGAACACTCCGGGGCCGCCGAGAAACAGGTAGGGGTACAGATGGCACTGGCCATCATACCAAACGCACAACTCACGAAGAATATCACCGTGACCGTCGCCGTCGAAATCACCCGCAGGAACGGTGAAACCCGCATCGTACGCTGCATCTACCCAACCAAATTCTCTGCCGGTTGTGTCGAAGCGACCAAAGTCAATGAACTCCGCAGGGCCAGCGCTACCCCAATAAATACGAAGAGCAGAATTATCGTTCGGGTCGTCAACCGATGTTAAGAAATCATCAAATCCGTCGCCATTCTGATCACCAAGTGTTTGGAGATTAAACCTACCAATGGCTTGACCAACTTCTCCTGTAACATCCAACAGAAATGTCGGCTCGTAGGGTTGGGCATGGGCCAATGAAACCAGAAGTAATAGAAGAATGTATTTCATTTTAACCCCTTTCATTTAATCAGATGTAACGGCTGAGCTGAGTATCCCAAACACAAAAAGGCGAATCCCCCTCGCCCGATGTATCGGATGAACGATGAGATTCGCTGCATTGATCTCTCCCTAATAGTTGGTTGCAATCCGAGTTGCCCGGCACCTAAGTACAATGTCAGGAGCTTTTTTCGCATTGTCAACTCCCTTTGATTTCTTTACTTTTTTTGTCTTCTTTAGGATAATCTTATTATTAGGAATCCATGACCAAACGCATCACCATCTATGCCCGCGTCTCGACCAAAGAACAGAACGTCGAGATGCAGCTCCGCGATCTCAGGCGCTACGCCAAAGACCGTGAACCCATCATCATCAGGGTCGATGTAAAACAGGATGCTTTGCTAAGTTGGGGTGTACTTTCCACGATGCAGCCAATGCCAAGTTAATCTACATCTAAACACTTGTAAACACAAGAGACGGCCCATAAAGCCGTCTTTTTCTTTGCTGTCGATTCCCAGTTCATGTGCCCCAGCGTGCCCTTGCCTTCGGCATCTTTTTGTTTTACCTTTAGATATCCTACCCAAGCATACCGGGGATTTCCCGGTTCGCATCAGTATTAGAATTCCGTTGGTAGCCCGTGCCCCGTTTTGGGACATGGGCCTCTGGTATGTGTACGCTGATGTGCGTGCTTGGGTAGGACCTAGCATGGCTATCTAACGGAAGCAGCCAGAGGTCTTTTATTTACCCAGCGGAGGCAACCATGAAGAATTGGATTTGTACACTTCTATTCGCAGTTGGTATTCAATCGTTGTTTGCTCAACCATCCACGTTGTGGCAGCGAACTTATGGCGGATCAGGAAATGAAGATGGTACTGTCATCGAGCCAACTCTCGATGGCGGGTTTATCATCGGAGGATTTACACAGTCAATCGGCTCAGGAGCAACTGGCATGTTGCTCTTAAAGATCGATACCGATGGCGACAGTCTATGGAGTCGAGCATACGGCGGAGCTGGCGATGAGTTCTGCTATGGAATTGCAATTGACTTAGATGGATATCTACTCTGCGGTACAACAGCATCCTTCGGCGCAGGTGGCGAAGATATTCTACTTATTAAGGTGAACAGCGTGGGCGATTCTCTTTGGAGCAGAACTTATGGCGGTTCAGGAAATGATCGTGGCAACATCATTCTGTCCACGGCTGATGGAGGATTTGTGATCGGTACCGAAGGCTCCATGTCTATTCTCAGAGTTGATGTCAACGGCGACAGTCTGTGGTCACTTTCACTGGATGGTGTTGCCAATGCGTTAACAGCTACAAGTGATGGCAATTTTGTCGCAGCAGGTTATCAAGGCGCTGCTTGGCCGGGTGATGCCGACATGTGGATGTGTAAGTTCACAACAGGTGGAGATGTGCTTTGGAATCACACCTACAATGATTGTGGCGATCAATGCCGAGATGTAGAAGAGATTGCAGGGGGCTTTGCTTTATTCGGCTATTCCAAGATTGCCTGCGGCCCGGAAGAATACTGGTTGATCAAAACGAACAGCGATGGTGAATGCATCGAGAGCCACAGTTACGGCGGTAGCTCCTACGATTATTGCAACGGGGGGCTTGCGGCCACAGACGGCGGCTATTTGCTTACTGGCTACACTTGGTCGTTCGGCAACGGATTACGCGACGTGTGGCTCACGAAGGCCGATGCTGCCGGGAATTTGCTGTGGAGTCAAACCTACGGCGGCAGCGATGATGAAGGCTCATGGGATGTTAAGGAATTGCCGGGCAGAGAATATGTCATAGTAGGATACACGCGTTCATCTGGACATGGCGGTTCAGATGTGTATGTGATTCGGATTGGCCAAGATGACTCTATTCTCCCTGTAGAGTTATTATCCTTTGAAGCTACGCCAGGCGATCAACATGTTACTCTACATTGGGCTACCGCATCAGAATCCAGCCTAAGCCATTTCGAGATCGCCCGCGACGATGTTTCAGTTGCACAGGTTCCAGCTTCAAATACGTCATCCGGGCAGCAATACCAATGGGAAGATCGCGGTCTTGAAAACGATGTCGTTTACAGCTACACCTTGACTTCTGTAGATATTAATGGTTCGCGAGCACTTTTAGGAACAGTGAGCGTTACCCCTTCCGAAAATCCGCTGCCGTCCGAATTTACTCTTCACCAGAACTACCCCAACCCATTCAACGCAGCGACAACCATCACGTTCACGATCCCTGAGCAGTTACAAGTTTCACTTGCGGTCTACAACGTACTCGGCGAAAACATTGCGACGCTTATCGCGAGTCAACTGCCTGCGGGATTACATACCGTCGCGTTCGACGCGTCGAAACTGTCGTCCGGGATTTACTTCTACAAGTTGGCAAGTGGGAATATCTCCATGCAGCGAAAGATGATTTTGATAAAGTAGCAAACACTTCTATATCTTGTAAACAACAGCGGCCCGGGATTACCGGGCCGCTTGGCATGTTTTGCTTTCATGTGTAGACGTCAAAGCCGCACTTCAATATTGCTCAGTGGTAGGATCGCTGTGCAAAATCTGAAAATTTTCAGATCCTTAGTGTTTGGGCGCGTAAACGTTATAGTGACCAAGATTGCAAAGACAAACCTCTACCGGCTGGGAGCCTTTCCGTTAGAGCCGCCTATAGCCCCGCCTGCCGCCACTCACCGCAACGAGATCTGCTATACCCTTCGCCTGCAAGAATTCGCCGCTCGTGCCCCTTCTTGCCGCCAAGCCCCTTCATATTTCCGTGATGCGTCGTTTTACCAACTCGCCTCAAAAGCCGCCCACAAGGCCACATGAACGTTGTATAGCGGCGAAGCAATTGATCGAGGCGCAGACGTCCCCACTACCGAACAGGTTATTCTCGAAAGTCTCCGTGAATGCTCGCGCATTTTCCCTCGTGCGTCCCAACTTGCATATTTCCCTAACATTCTCATGGCTTTCTTGCCGCCCATTACATTTGCCCGCAAAAGCGCCGTTTCTAGGGGTAGAATGTCGGTGGTGGGGAAAATCCCATGACGGTCCAAGAACCTAGCTAAGAAAGAAGAGAGTCGTATTTTATCTGCTAACATGTCCGGCGTTGGTGGGATCTTGCTGCGCCCTAAACCAAGAGCCGAGCGCACAGCCAAACGATCACTGTTGCGAAACTCCGCGCGAGTGATCAAGTATCCATTTGATTTTGCTTCCCGGTCATATGTTGAAAGTGCGTGTTTCCATCGTTTCGTTCGCGCCTTGACATGATGCTCGGTCAGGTCAACACTGTGGATAAGACGTCGATCTCGGGGAAGCTGTTCAAGACTTCTCCTAATTCCATCGCTGTCTTCGTGAAATATGTCAAATGCAACATCAAACGCGTGTATTCGAATCCGCGCATCATCCCGTAAAAAGAGGTTCGGCATTTCTACGGCATTGCAAACCTCTACTTGTATAGCTTTCAAGCCTCAGGCCAACGTGAAAATGGGCAGAGATCGCTCCTTCAACAGCTGAATATCCCTGCGGCTCAAAAGTGACGACAAGGCAATTGTACTTGTTTGTGCTGAGCCGCAGGTGTGGATGGACCTCCCACAGCGTCTTGGGTGGATCATCCCCGCGCACTTCTCCGCAATTGTTAATGTGAAAGTCTTTCCAACAAGGCAAATGCCTCAAATTGACAAATGTCGAAATTGAAATCGTGTGATAGCCCGCATGAATCTCAACCTTGTTGAAATCAATTATTGGCGCGCCTAGCCCATTCGTGCGCATAAATAGCGGGCGGCGGGTTTTGGGTGCGTCGATAATCGAATAAGTTGTCATGTTAATGCTGCTCTTAATATAGACTGTCCGTGGTAGCCGCTCATTAGGCGGCTATAAGTTCTTTCCGGTAAAAGAGTGTTGAATGGGCGGGTCCTAGCCGCTCTCGCGGCTGATCTCATGTGAAAAAGGTATACATGTTTATCATCCCTATCCTCTCGTTTTGTCATCATTGGTGTTCTCTGCCATATCCGTCATCTTCTTATTTGGGCCATTCGCATTACTTTATTATTATTTTCTGCTCTTTCAACAGAAAGATGTATAAGTTAAGCTGCCTACTTGGAATTGGAAACATGTACATCTCTTTTTGAAAAATGCGAGCCTTGAGTCTTAAAATAGAGATGTACATCTCTTTCTCTCTGCATTTCTCACACCGGCTCGTCCGCTTCACTAGAATATACGTCTCGCTTGTAGCTTTGTCAAGTCTATTTAGTTGCGTGGCGACTAATTGAAGGTATGCCCTTGACTGTGAAAGCAAATTGCATATGTTGGTCACGTTCGATCAGAGAGCCAATTTGAAAAAGAGATTGCAATGTCCAACATTAAAGTAAGCAAGAAATCGAGAAAGTATCTGCACTTTCACCTCACGCCTAAGTCCCACGCGAAGCTTAGACTGCGTGTCGCTCGAACACGAGTTACGATACAGAACTATCTCGTAAAACTTGTAGAGGATGATTTGCGAGCAAACTCTTCCTCGACAAAAAAGCAGGAGCTTCAAGATGGCTGACAATTTCGCGCCTGATGCAGATTCTGTCTATACAAGTGAACTCGAACAGGTCTTTGGCAATTGGAGCGGCAGCCCGCTTCGTTCATATGAGCATCAACAGTCTGCTTCCAACCTGCTAGGCTATTTCAATACCTTGCGTTCTTGGGCAGACAGAGCACTTCTTCGCTTTGAATGGTTGTGGGTGCCCTATGAAGGCGGGGAAGAGTATGTGGAATGCGAAGTTTGGACTCTTGCCTCTACAGGTGACGGTTGTCAGGTAATCAAAGACTGTACATGTGTTTGACATGTCGCGCTTTATGACATGTTAATCTAACACTCCCATAGCTCATTTTGCTTGACTTGCCGAAGTAACTGTGTTACTGTACGGACAAGCATTCAATCAAGTGAAAGTGTTAAACATGCCTAAGTCAACGAAGGTCATTGCCTCGAAGCAGCAGGAGAAGATGCTCCACATTCGCATCCCTGTGGACCTGCTTAAACGACTCCGTCACCGCGTCGTCGAGCAAGAAACCTCGCTTCAGCGTTACGTTGCACGGCTGATCGAAAACGACCTCTCAGCAAAGAAGTAGCTGTACATGTCTAGCTTCACCGGCCATCGTAAGGCGGTTATTTATGCTCGCGTCTCATCCAAAGAGCAGCATGAGAAAGGTTTCTCTGTTGAGGCGCAACGTGGCCTGTTGCGGAATTACGCCGAGCGTCAAGGCTATGCGATTGTTCAAGAATATGAAGATATCGAAACAGCCAAGCAGGCCGGGCGGACGGAGTTCACAAAGATGATCATGTTTCTGCGCAAGCAACAAGCCCAACGGAATGGTACAGAACCTTGTCGCGTCATTCTTGTTGAAAAAACAGATCGCCTGCTGCGCAACTTGCGCGATTGGGTAACCCTTGATGAATTGAATGTAGAAATACATCTCGTGAAAGAGGGTACAGTTCTTTCGGATGAGTCTCGGTCATCAGAGAAGTTCATGCACGGCATCAAGGTGTTGATGGCAAAAAACTACATCGACAACTTGAGTGAAGAGGTAAAGAAAGGCCTTGCCGAGAAAGTTCGACAAGGCCATTATCCGGGGGAAACGTCCGCTGGGTTATCGTCACTCAGAGTGCGACGGCAAGCGAGTTATAGAAGTTGATGTGAATGTTGCTCCGGGCATCGTCAAGCTCTTTGAACTCTATGCGACAGGTAAGTACTCACTTCAAGACCTTGCGGGTCGTTCAACTGAGCTTGGGCTGCAATACAAAGAAACCGGCAACCCTGTGCGTAAAACAACGATTCAGAAGATCCTGACCAACTCCCTCTATTACGGCGAATTTAAGTGGAAAGGCGAGCTGCATCAAGGTGTACATGAGACGCTTATCTCGCGAGAACTGTTCGAACAGGTTCAAGCACAACTTGCGTTGAACGGTAGCGCCAAAACGACGAAAGAGAAACACACATGGGCGTTTCAAGGGTTGATGAAATGCGGACATTGCGGTCATGCGATGATTGCCGAAATCAAGAAACATAAGCACGTCTATTACCACTGCGCAGCTTATCTAAACAGCTGCAAGAGCGATTGGCTCAAAGAAGAAGAAGCAGCCGTTCAGTTTGGAAAAATCCTCAACGCTGCTAGAATTCCTGATGAATTGATGCCCGCAATTGTACAAGTCTTGCGGGAAGGGCATGCCGACGAGAAGCAGCACCATGATGAGGCGGTAAAGGCTTTACAGAGCCGCCACCGGCAGCTTCAGTCCCGACTGGACGCGATGTACGAGGATAAGCTCGATGGGGCCGTCACCGCCGAATACTTCGAGCGAAAGGCCAAAGAGTGGCGGGCGGAGCAGGCTTCAATCCTGCGCAAGATCGAGAAACACCAAAATGCGAACACGAACTACGCAGATCTAGGCATCCGGTTACTTGAGCTTGCCCAGCGAGCCAGCGAACTCTATGGAGAACAGACAAATAGCGAAAAACGCAGGCTGATAGAATGCGTCGTATCGAACTCTTTTTACAAAGACGGCGTCATCACACCAGTCTATCGTAAACCCTTTGACATTATAGCCCTTAGAAACGCTGATGCCATAAACGACGAAGCCGTAAGTGTCTCCACTTACGGCCTCAGTCCCCGATGGCTGGGGAACAGGGACTCGAACCCCGATTAACAGATCCAGAGACTGTTGTCCTGCCAATTAGACGATTCCCCAACAATATGTTTCTGCTTGCCTTAGAGAAGCTACTCTTGCTCTTCGGTAAGCACAAATATACGCCACATTCTCCCAAGATGCAAGCCCACACTCTGCGCGGAAGCTGGCCAGTTTTTTGCAATCTTACGGACGAGTTGTTTCCTAAATGATTGTAATCCGAAACTCTATAGGTGGTGAACGGCCCATGGAAGCGTCGCAAAATGCCTACGATGTGACCACTCCGCTCCTCCGGCAGGTGCCTCAAACGGCACTCGATGCCGTTTTCGGGGCAGCAGCACTCGTGTCGGCGGACACGAAATTGATTGTGGTGGGGCGCTCGTGGGATGAATTCATGGCCCGGACCGGCCGCACCGATCTCACCCGAAACGCTTTCCTTGGCAGCACGATCCTGTTGTTCTTCCGCAACGAAGATCAACGCAGGGTGTTTGAGAGCCTGCTCCAGTCGATGCGCTCGGACGAACTGGGGGTTCACACAGGTTGTCGACTTGGGGACCAAGGACAAGCAATTCTGGGCTCAACTGCACGTGCAGGGTTTGTGGCAGGAGGGTGTGTTTATTGGCTACTTCGTTCACTGTCTCGATATCACCCGCGAGCACTCGAACCGCCTCTCGCTGATCGACCGTGACCGCGACTCGCAGTCGCTGCGCGAGGCGATTGAAAAGGCGAACTCGTCCCTTGCCGACTTGCAGGACAAGCTGCGTAATTCGGCCGAAGAGGTCGCGCAACGCGAAGCGCAACTGCGAAAGGTGACCGAGAAGTCGCTGCGGCTCGAGAAGAGCACGAAAGAGTCGCTTGAACGCGCCGAAAAGGCGGTCGAGAAGTCCGCACGATTGCAGCACGAGTTGGACAGACTGCGGAAGCAGCAGACCGACAGTACGCAGGCCGTGCAGGAGACCGAGCGCATGCAACTGGAGATCGCGAAGCTCACGAGCGAGCAGCAGAGCGCCCAGTCGATGATCGAGGACCTCGAAGTGCAGCTTGACGCTGCGCGCTCGGAGGCCGCGCGGGTTTCACAGGAGTATCAAACGGCTACGACGCGCTATTCTGTGCTCGAACAACAGCTCAGTGACACGCAAAAGAACTTGGTCGCCTGAAACCTGAGTATCAGGCCGCGTCCGCAAAGTGCGCGTCCGTTGAACAGCGGCTTACCGACGCGCAGAATGAAGTGGAAAAGGTCACGATAGACTGCCAGACCGCGCAGGCCAAATCGAACGCGCTCGAACAGGAGCTTGCATCGCTCCGCGCGCTGCACGGCGGTCAAGCGGCGGAAACTAACGCCGCAGTTCAGGAGATTGCGCGGCTGTCCGCAATTGTGCGCGAGCTGACAGATGCCAACAACTCAGGTCACAGTGAATTGAATACGACGGATCAGGCGTTGAAACAGAGCCGTCAGGAGGTCGAAGAGCTGAAAGCCGCTCTCGCGGAAGAGCGCAAAGCGCCGCCGCGAGTTGTCAAGGAGACTGTGGTCGATGAGACAAGCGTGGATTTCCTGTGCCAGATTACGCAGCCGGCATGCTATCTCGACACGACCGGCAACATCCTGTTTGGCACCGGCGCGTTTTGGGAGCAGTTCGGCGTGAATCCGCAGCAGGCAACCGGGCAGCCGTTCGCAAAGTGGTTGGGCGATGACGGCAGTGTGTCGTTTGTGAAATGGATTAGCTCGGCTAAAGACACCTGCTGTACCGTAACCACCGCTAACGGAACGGCGTGGCGGGTTTGCGCGGAGATCGGTGCCGACAATACGTGGCGGGCTATTACTGTGGAAGCGGAGCCGCAGGCCGCACCACCAATGTTTGCTTTCGAGACGGCCGCACCCGCGCATTCACAACTGCGCGCGTTGTCGCGCGAATTAGCGGACGAGTTCAGCAACTTGCTAACGGGCGTGTTGGGACATGCGTCCCTTGCGGCAGCCGAGCTTGATGGCCCTGCCTCACGAGATATTCAAGCTATCGAACGCACCGCGCGCGAGGCCGCTCATCTGGTCCGTAAGCTCTCCGCGCTCACCGGCGCCGGTCGGCATACGCAAGAGAACGACCTTGCGCCGCTGCTTTCGCAGTTTGTCAAGAAACTGCAGCCCGGTCTCTTTGAGGATAGGCCGCAACTGGTGCTGTGCGAGGAGGCTTGTCGGATTCATGGCGATGCAAGCGGATTGAAAATGGCACTCGAAGCGATCACACATCACGCCCGCGAGAATCTTGCGACGCAAGGGCAGGTCTGCTACACGCTTTCACTCGCAGATGCGCACGCGTGTCTCTCGCTTTCTTACGATGGGCTGGCCGGCTCTCCAAGCGGCTGGTCCTCGGGCATGCCTCCGGCGGTCGGACAGCCGGGCTGGGATCTGGTGTTCGCACGTGAAGTCCTGCGCGGCATGAACGGCGAGCTGAACTTACAGAAGATGGCGCCCGCTCGATGCTCTTGATCACGCTGCCGCTGGCCGGTCAGCCAGCCGGCGCATAGCTTCGGCGGCCGCGCCGTTCAAAGGCGCGCAACGTCCGGATGACAGGGAAAGACCCGTCGCAATCAGCGACGGGTCTTTGTTTGAAAGAGTGCCGCGGAATTCGTATCTTCATTCGCTATGCCTGAGAAGATCACCGCGATATTCACTCGACCCGGCGGGGAACGCAATCGCCTCGAGCGGTTGGCGTTTGGCGCAGCGCGCGCAATCTGGAGCGCCCGCACAGATGCGGATGTCCGAGCATGTCTCGACATCGTCGCGGAGCAGCAGAGTTGCGGGCGATATGTGATCGGGTTGATAACCTACGAAGCGGCCCGAGCGTCCGATCGCGCACATGCGGTTCATCCGCCTTCATCGTTGCCGCTGGCCTGGTTCGCGGCGTATGATGAGCCTATCGAATGGACCGGCAGCGCGGGCGAGTTCACATTGGGCGAACCACGCGTGCAGACGAGTCGCGAGGACTATTGCGCGGCGGTACGGCAATCGCTCGCGCATATTCGAGCGGGAGATGTCTATCAGGTTAACTTCACGGTGCGGGCGCGCTGTGACTTCAGCGGGGACGCATTGGCGGCGTTTGATCAGCTTTCGCGCGCGGTGCCGATGCCCTACTCGGCGTTTGTGAATACGGGCGCAACTCAGATTATCTCGCTCTCGCCGGAGTTGTTCTTGCGCCGACAGGGAAGCACCCTCAGTACGTCACCGATGAAGGGAACTGCGGGGCGCAGGCCGTCATGGGATGATGACGAGTTCGCGCGGCTAAGGCTTGAGCAGAGCGAAAAGGACCGCGCCGAAAACACGATGATCGTAGACTTAATGCGCAACGATCTCGGCCGCGTTTGCACATTCGGCAGTGTGTCCGTTCCCGAATGTGCAGAGCATTTCGCTATCCGACCGTGCATCAGATGATCAGCACGGTGCAAGGCAAAATGCGCGACGACGCGACTCTACTTGAGGTCTTTCGGGCGACGTTTCCTCCGGGCAGTGTAACCGGCGCGCCCAAGATTAGAGCACTTGAGCTTATCAAGGAACTCGAACACACGCCGCGGGAGTCTATTGCGGCACAATTGCGCTGTTCTATCCCAACGGGGATTTCATCAGCAATGTGGCGATCCGCACGCTTGAGATTAACGGGAGCGTGGCGACGTTGGGAATCGGATCGGGTATCGTATCGGATAGTCAACCGGAAGCGGAGTGGGATGAGGTGTTGCTCAAGGCGCAATTTGTCAAGCGGCGAGCACAGGCATTTGGACTGTACGAGGCTTTCCGCTGGGAGCCGGGAACAGGCTATCGAAATTTGCACAGTCATTTGCGCAGGCTGAAGCACTCTTGCGAATATTTTTCCAGACCGTTTCCAATCAAAGCGATTCTAATCGCGCTGCGCGGGTTAAGGAAGACGTTGGGTGAACAACCCAATCGCATTCGGCCCGACGTGAACGGCGATGATGTGATGACGACGCTGCTTCCGGAAGAACTGGGCTGGCCGGAGGCAGGTGTGGCCGTGATGATACCGCAACTGCGAACTGACCCTGAAGACCCGCGTCTCTATCATAAGACGACGATTCGGCCCGAGAAGATTGCGACGCGGGCGGGCGCGCGCGCGCTTGGCGCTCACGAAGGTTTGTTTTTGAACATGCGGGATGAATTCACAGAGGGAACTCTGTCCAGTATGATGTTTCGCGTTGGCGGCCAGTGGATTACGCCCGCGCTCTCGTGCGGACTTCTGCCCGGTGTGTGGCGTGACCAGCAGATTCATAGCGGCCGCGCGATAGAGGGCGTCGTCAGATATGCGGACCTTGAGCGGATAGAAGAGATCGTCATCGGGAATTCCGTACGCGGCGAGCAGCGCATCATCAAGATTATTCGGGAGGATGGAAAGGAAGTGTATCGCGACGGGAGCATGGATAGGTGAGTCCGGTCTTTATCGGTATACTCGTTTACATCGGTGCGGCGCTGCTGACAGGATTGCTTGTCTCGCGCAAAGTCCACAGTGAAAGCGACTACCTGATTGCAGGACGGCAGTTGGGGTATCTGCTCACATCGTTTTCGATTTTCGCAACGTGGTTTGGCGCCGAAACGTGCGTTGGTGCGGCGGCATCAGTCTACGATAGGGGACTGTCCGGCGGGAATGCTGATCCGTTTGGCTACACGATTTGTCTGCTATTGATGGCATGGGTCTTTGCGGCGCCGATGTGGAAGCGCAAGCTGACGACGCTCGCCGATCTCTATCGCCAACGTTACTCGCCGTCCGTGGAGCGGCTCGCCGCAATTATTATTGCGCCGAGTTCTTTGATTTGGGCTGCTGCTCAGATTCGCGCATTCGGGCATGTGCTGTCGGTCTCGTCCGATTTGCAATTGGAAACTTGCATTTTGATTGCAACGGTCATCGTGCTCGTTTACACTGTAAGCGGCGGCCTATGGGCGGACGCCTATACGGATGTTATCCAAGGGATCGCGCTGATTGCGGGTCTGGGTGTACTCGCATTCATGATCGGTGCGCAAGAGCAGACGCCGAGTATTTCCACTTTGATGACGAACCTCTGGAGTGGAAGCGGACATGCTGAACCAGAAAGCTGGCTGTCGATTCTCGATGGATGGGCGGTGCCGATTTTCGGGTCGATCGTTGCGCAGGAGCTCATTTCGCGTGTGATCGCGGCACGTTCGGCGACCGTCGCGAAGCGGTCGGCGTTTCTGGCGACGGCTATCTATGTCCTGATCGGCATGATTCCAGTTTACATCGGATTGGTCGGCGTATCGCTGCTGCCCGGCATAGAAGACTCCGAACAGGTGATGCCGAAGCTCGCGCTGACCTATCTGCCTACGTTACTCTACGTCATGTACGCCGGAGCGCTGGCCTCTGCGATTCTGTCGACTGTGGACAGCGCTCTGCTCGCCGCGAGTGCGTTGATTGGGCACAATGTGATATTGTCGAGTAGACCGAATATCAGTGAGAAGCAGAAACTGCTGGTGGCGCGAGGCGGCGTATTGGCGCTCGGTGTTGCAGCGTACTTTCTGGCAATTTACGGCACAACCACATATGCGATGGTTGAAATGGCGTCGGGATTGGGCAGCGCGGGAATCTTCGTCATCTCCCTTTCTGCGCTTCACTCGACTCGCGGAGGGCCGATAGCCGCGGGAGCGGCGTTGGTCGTCGGGCTGGGAATTTCAGTCTGGGGAAGTTACATTTCGCCCTTTGACGGGTCATATGTTGCTTCTATTCTTGCTGCCTTTGTTATCTACGCTTTGATCTCGTTGCGCGAACCGGGTCGCGCGTAATTCCGAGTGACACACGCCAGGTCCCGCAATTCGCATGTTTCGAAACGCGGCCACTACGTTCGTTCTCTCTGCAACTTCAGGGCAGAGTCACTGACACTCCCTCGGTTCAATTCAATAGGGGCAAGGTATATGATTCGACACGTGGTATTGTTGAAGCTCCATGAGCACGCGGATGGCGCCGATAAGCTGACCAACGCTCGGCGCGTCAAAGAGCTCTTGGAGATTATGCCGGGGAAAGTGGAGGGACTCTTGCGTCTGGAGGTCGGGATTAACGAGCTTCCCGGTCCCCAAGCGTACGATGTCATCATCAATTGCGATTTCCCGAATTGGGCGACGCTCGAATATTATCGTGACCACCCATTACACAGAGATGTCATGGCGTTGTTAAACCGGGTCCGTTCCGATAGGGCCGTGGTCGACTGGGAGATTAAGTGAGTTAGGGCGTCCTCCTGAGAGTGAGGCGAATAGGTTGTGATGTCTGCAATGGAGAAGTCTGGCGCGGCAAGCGCGATTTTTGCGAAGACTAAGCGAAGTTCGTTGACAGCTGCGTTGTTGACAATCAACATGTCCTGATGTAGTTTGTAGGACACGTTGGTCGGCTGGAAATTTGTCCTTGCCGGGGTATATTCAAGAGCGAATCCTTGCCGAATGCGGCGTTGGGTTCGCTCTGTCTTTTTGTACTCGAGAAGCGCTCGATGCAACACCGGGCGACAGTATCGAATACAAGTAACCCGCCTGTGCGGAGTCACATCGCGTCTTGTCTCGCGCGCGGATTCTACATCCCATTTGCCTAAGCCTGCGTTTCCACGTCGAGTCGTCAATAGACTTCTTGAATTCTTTTCTGACACGGGTCGCACTGCGGTGCGGCCAGAACCAGGTGTTACGTATGAAACCGTGGTTATTTGCTCTCGTTATCCTTGTCGCGCTGCGCGTGGACGCGGCAGTTCCTACTGTTGTCAACTTTCAGGGCGAGCTTCGGTCACCCAGCGGCGCACCGCTTGACACGATTGTTGACATAACATTCCGTATCTACCACGAATTGGCAAGCCTGACGCCGGTCTGGGACGATTCATACCGTGACTACAGTGAACGGACTCTATAGTGGGAGCTTGGGCTCGCGGATCCGATACCGAATGATTTCTTTGATGACAACGATATGGTTGGGAATCCAAGTTGGGTCGGATGCCGAAATGACGCCGCGCATCGCGTTCGCCGCTGTTCCGTACGCGTACCGCATCGGGACGATTGATGAAGCAACGGGTGGCACGATTTGGGGACAACTCAATGTCGGCGCCGAGAACACCAACGATGGAAGTTTTGGCAATGTCTTCTGGATTCGACTGCAACGTGGACGGAGACTACTCCGTTGCAATTGGCGCAATAACACTGTCATCGGGCAATACTCGTTCGCAGCAGGTCAAGACAACATTGTCACCGGCACACACTCCAGCGTCGGCGGCGGACATTTTAACTACGCGCGGGGTGAGTACTCCGTCGTCGCCGGCGGCGGCGGAGCTGCGATCAGCGACTCCAACAGCGCAACCGGAGAGAAATCCGCCATTGGTGGAGGAATGAGCAACACTGCAAGCGGAGGATATTCGCAAGTGGGCGGTGGATCCGACAATCGCGCGACCGCGTGGATGTCATCAGTGGGCGCTGGTGTCGGAAACTGGGCAGGCGGACAGTACTCGCGCGCGAACGGCGGAATCGGAAGTTGGGCAACGGGTGATTACTCCGTCGTCGGAGGTGGCTCGCAATGCGGTGCGACAGAGTACCACACGACCGTTGCAGGCGGGCAACTAAACTACGCTGACAACGTCTATGCGACTATCTCCGGAGGCGGCCATAACCGCGCACGGGGAGAGTATTCAGTTATCGCTGGCGGTGGCGGGGACGCGTGGGCCGATTCCAATTCTGCACAGGGCAATTACTCGGTCATTGGCGGCGGCTATCATAACTACGCGACTGGAGATGCCTCGACCATTGCAGGTGGCTACTACCATTCGGCCAGCCAAACGTGCGCCACGATCGGCGGCGGCTATCGCAATACGTCTACCAATTTCTACTCCACCGTTGGCGGCGGCACGTACAACGATGCGACCGGACAGTACTCCACGATTGGCGGAGGCCGCTACAATGACGTTGTCGGCAACCGATCCACGATCGGCGGCGGGGATAACAATCAGATTGAGACTGGCTCGGACTACTGCACGATTGCGGGCGGACACGACAATCACATTTCTGGCGACTACTCCACGATTGCGGGCGGTGATAGCAACGCCGTGTGGGGGCCGTCCAACTACGCTTTTATCGGAGGAGGCCGCGTCAACAGGGTCGCTTCAGGATCTATCTACTCGACGATTCCGGGCGGGTACAACAATGAAATCTCGGGCGACTACAGCGTCGCGTGCGGAAGCAACAACACAGTCGTTTCGGCCAACAATGCCTTTGTGTTTGGAGATGGTTCCGAGGCTTTCGGCATTGGGATGAGTCAAACGGCGAATTTCCTCGTCAACAATGGTTTCCGTATCTGGACTGACTCGTTACTCGCAAATGCCGGCGTCCGCGTGGTGGGCGGAGGCACGTCGTGGATATCGCTGTGCGATTCCACTTCCAAAACAAACCGCACTCGAGTGAACGGCGACGATGTCCTCGAAAAGCTCACCGCGATGCCGATCGACCAATGGAATTACAAGCATCAGGCGGACGGCCCGAAGCATATTGGTCCGATGGCGCAGGACTTCTGGAGCGCTTTCCATCTTGGCACCGACTCTCTGGGGATCGAGACGATTGACGCGGACGGCGTTCTGTTCGCGGCGGTGAAGGAACTCGCCAAACAAGTTACGGAACTGCGGAACGAGGTCGCACAGCTTCGCGCGCAGAATGAACACCTCACGAAACATGCATCACGATAATTTATCCTTTCTATTCTTCCTGCAAGGACAACGACTATGAAATCTGTTACAATGCTACTACTGGCACTCCTGATGAGCGCGACGTTCACAATGGCTGTTCCCCCCTACATCAGCTATCAGGGGTACCTGACAAGCCCAGAAGGCACGCCACTTGATACCACCGTTGCTATGACGTTTAAGTTCTACGGCAATTTTTGGGAGTTGCTGTGGGAGGAAAACCATCCGGCGGTGACCGTTACGGATGGATACTTCAATGTTACTTTGGGTAACGATGTCTTCTTGACAGATTCGGTCTTTGCGTCGGGCATCGCCATGCTGCAAGTTACTGTAGGAAGCGACAGTCCCATGACGCCAGGGACATACAGTCAGTCTGTGCCCTACGCATTTCGCACGGGAACGGTGGACGGAGCCATCGGCGGCACCTTGACTGGCAGCCTCTCTGCTGGCGTTTCGAATTCAATTCCATCTGACGACTGTTTTGCGGCAGGCTCCGGGCAAGTTATTACACAGGGTCCGGCCACGATCGCCGGCGGCAGCAGCAATACCCTTACAGGAACCTTCGGCTTTATCGGCGCAGGTTCGGACAACGTCCTCAACTCTGCGGGCGGAGTCTGCGGCGGTGGGTACGGAAATGAAGTGACTTCTGCAGGGTCCTCGCACGTCATCGCTGGCGGCTATCATAACGACATCACGGGGCCTTATAGCTTCTCTGTCATCTCCGGCGGTGCCGAAAACCTTGCCACTGGAAATACTGTAACCATCGGTGGTGGGGCCTTCAACCGTGTATATGGCGACTATGCGACCATTGCCGGTGGCGGAGGCAACAGGACGCGGCGGACTCTAATGCCGCCATCGGCTCCTACTCTGTGATCAGCGGCGGTCGACGAAATCAAACTCTGGCGCAGCACACGACGGTTGGTGGTGGGGATCAAAATTCGGTCGGTGGTGACTACTCCGTCATCTCCGGCGGCTCCGAAAACTCAACCTCCAACTGGTTCGCGACCATCGGCGGCGGCTCACTAAACAGCGTCAGCGGACAGACAGGGTCCATCGCCGGCGGCAGCCATAACACTGTGACTGGGTGGGTAGGCTTCGTCGGTGGCGGCTATGAAAACTCGGCCGACTACTGTGCGTCCATCGGAGGTGGCTTCCGCAATCTAGCCACCGGATACTACGCTCATATTGGGGGCGGCATTGAAAACGCTGCTTCAGCAAGCTATTCTGTTGTCAGTGGCGGTATAGAAGACACAGCGTCGGCAGTTCATTCTGCCGTCGGCGGCGGTTGGCAGAATCACGCCTCCGGACTTGCGTCATACGTCGGTGGCGGCCAAGGCAATAGCGCCAGCGGCGAACACGCGACTGTGGGTGGCGGAACCGGCAACATTGCATCCCAGGTTCGCTCCGTCGTCGCGGGTGGTGAAACCAATGCCGCCGCGGGTCAACGTGCTGCCATTTGTGGAGGCACGAGTAACACTGCCTCCGGGAACATCTCCTTCGTCGGCGGTGGCTCCGCCAATCAGACTGTGGGACTTGGGTCTGCGATTTCCGGCGGTCAAATGAACCAAGCGCTCAATCAGGAAGCCTTCATTGGTGCGGGGCAAGGAAACCTCGTGGATGGACTCCAATCTTCCATCTGCGGCGGCGCGTTTAATCGCGTGCACGGCAACTACTCCGTCATCGCAGGTGGCGGTGGCGATCCACAAGACTCCAACGTCGTGAGCGGAAACTGGTCGTTCATCGGCGCCGGAAAAACCAACAAAATTACCGGCAGTTACTCGGCGATTGCCTCCGGCGAGAGTAACTACATCGAAAACGCAGCTGTCCCAACCTATTCTAACTGGTCCTTCATCGGCGGGGGTCGAAATAATCGTGTGCGCGGCGCATACTCCGTTGTTGTCGGCGGCGGCGGCGCAACAGCAGCGGATTCAAACTCTGCTCGCGGAGACTACTCATTTATCGGAGGCGGACAAAGAAGTAATGCCGAAGGTCTTCAATCGGTCGTCTGCGGAGGACGGAGTAACCAAAGCACAGGTGAAAAGTCCTTCTGTGGTTCGGGGACAGGTAACACTGCAAGCGGCTTACGCGCATTTGTCGGTGGCGGAACGCTTAACAATGCCTCAAGTCAAGATGCCACTATCAGCGGCGGGTTTCAGAATGTTGCTAGTGGTTCCTCTGCAACTGTCCCGGGCGGAGTCGGCAACGAAGCGACAGGCAACTTCTCGACTGCGATGGGGTTCCGTGCCAAGGCAAACCACACCGGCTCCCTTTGTTTGGGCCGATAATACCGTCGCAGACTTTGCTTCCACGGCCAACAATCAGTTCAGTCTGCGTTCTTCCGGCGGCGTCCGCATCGCCACTAACACCGCTGGAACCGTTGGCGTCAAACTCGACAACGGCGATACCGCGTGGGAAGTGCTCTCCGACAGCAGCAAGAAAAGCAATCGCAAAGCAGCCAACACCGCCGCGATTCTCGACAAACTTGTGCAACTCCCTATTGAAGAGTGGAACTACACGCATCAAGACGCAAGCAACACGCACATTGGTCCGATGGCTCAGACATTCCACAAGCTATTCGGTTACGGTGACGACAATACGACTATTTCCACGATTGATCCCGACGGTGTCGCGCTGGCGGCGATTCAAGAGCTTGCGAAGCGGCTGGAATCAGTGGAAAGAGAGAATACACTCTTGCGGACTCAAGTCCAATCTCTCCTTGCGGGAGAAAAGCAGACGAATATTAAACTGGAGTAGTCCATGAAAAAGCTCATTCTGCTTTGCATCATCGCGACCTCGATTCCCTGCTGGGCCATACCGCACCTGATCAACTATCAAGGCTATCTGACGCGGCCGGATGAGACACCTTTAGATACCGTCGTCGCGATCACGTTCACCTCTGATGCGGCTGGCGGGGGCAATACGCTGTGGTTCGAGAACCATGTCGCGGTGCAGGTGGCCGATGGGCTATTCAACGTCACGCTTGGTTCCGTCACTGCGTTGCCGGACTTGTTCTCGGCAAATCGCTGGCTTGGTGTTACGGTCGGCGCGGATGCCGAAATGACTCCGCGTGCGCAACTTCACTCTGCCGCTCACGCCTACCGTGTCGGAACTGTGGACGGCGCAACCGGCGGTGCCGTCTCCGGCAATCTTCAGCTCACCGGCAAAGCCGCCTTCGGATCTGGACAGGCCAACGGTGGTACCGGTTCCTTCGTCTGCGGGCAGAATAACACTTCCGAACAAAACTACTCCTTCATCTCTGGAGTTGAGAACTCATGCTACGGAATCGCAAGCTCAATCTCCGGCGGCAGCGACAACAATCTCGTCGGTGACTACAGCATCATCGGCAACGGTATGACCAACTACATGGACGGAAATTTTTCGGGAATCTGCAGTGGAGAAATCAACGGCATTGAGGGAAATCACAGTGTTATCGGGGGCGGAGAAGAAAACTATATCACTGGATCGCACTCCGCAATCCTCTCCGGCTGGGGAAACGCCGCCGCCAATGATTATACAACCGTAGCCGGAGGATACGATAACCTTGCTACTGGATCTCGCTCATTTGTCGGCGCGGGAGGTTTCAACAAGGCGCGAGGGAATTACTCCGTCGTCTCCGGCGGTGGCGGAGCCGCAGCATCAGACTCAAACTCTGCAAACGGGAACTACGCAGTCGTCGGAGGTGGGCAAAGCAACGCAGCAACGGCCCTCAATGCTTCCGTGGTTGGAGGTTACGGAAACAGTGCTGTTGGCCCCTATTGTACCGTCGGTGGCGGAAGTGTCAATCGCGCCGAAGTGGATTACGCAACCGTGGCGGGAGGATACGGCCACATGGCACGTGACTTCGCTTCCACTATCGCCGGCGGCTATGACAACCTCGCGGATTCATCCTATGCGACAGTAGGTGGCGGCTATAGCCAAGATGCTGGTGGCTATGCCTCGACCATCGCAGGTGGGTATGACAACGTCGGGGACACTGCTTATGCGACCCGTGGGGGTGGAAGAGGAATGATGCACTGGCGGACGCAACGACCATCTCAGGAGGATACGACAACACCGCTGACTCTTCTTACGCAACGGTCGGAGGAGGCTATAGCTGCGTCGCGGAAGGCTATGCCGCTACCGTTGCCGGCGGATACGACAACTTCGCAGGCATCAGAGCCGCAACGGTCTGCGGAGGACGTTACAACCAAGCTACCGCACAATACAGCTTCGTCGGAGGCGGAGGCGGCTATCTGCCGGAACTCGGGAATTTTGCGGGCGGCAGTTTCTCTGTCATCGCAGGTGGACGAAAAAACTCGGCGACATCTGACTTTGGAGTCGTGGGAGGCGGCGATAGAAACGCCGTATCAGGAGGATCTGCAACCGTCGCCGGAGGCACCGATAATGTGGCCGGTGAGTTCGGCGCCACCGTTTGCGGAGGTGACTCCAATATTGCCGATGGACAATATGCCACCGTCGGAGGAGGACACTCCAACCACGTCTGGGGCGACTACAGTGTTATCGCCGGAGGGGAGGCTACTGGTCTGCGGACAACAACTCCATCACGGGTGAATGCTCAATGATCCCCGGTGGAACGCGGAACCGGGTTACCGGGGACTATTCTTTCGCAGCTGGAAGACGCGCGAAAAAGCGTATGACAACGGCTGTTTCGTTTGGGGCGATGCAACCAATGCCGACATCTCAACGTGGCGCAACAATCAAATGCTGATCCGCGTCGCAGGAGGGGAGCCATCATCTTCTCGGACACCCTGATGACTTCAGAGTCGAGATGCCCATCGGCGCAGGTTACTGGTTAAGTGCTTGCGACTCCACACTCAAACAGAATTTCGAGCAAGTAAACACTGCTGACATTCTGGATAAAGTCAAGAGTCTCCCCATTAGAAAGTGGAACTACAAGTCCCAGGATGCATCAATCAAACATATCGGCCCTATGGCGCAGGATTTCTATTCGCTCTTCGAAATTGGAGACAACAATAAATCTATCTCCACGATTGATCCCGACGGTGTCGCGCTGGCGGCGATTCAAGAGCTTGCGAAGCGGCTGGAATCAGTGGAAAGAGAGAATACACTCTTGCGGACTCAAGTCCAATCTCTCCTTGCGGGAGAAAAGCAGACGAATATTAAACTGGAGTAGTCCATGAAAAAGCTCATTCTGCTTTGCATCATCGCGACCTCGATTCCCTGCTGGGCCATACCGCACCTGATCAACTATCAGGGCTATCTGACCGCGCCAGACGGAACTCCGCTCGACACAACCGTCGCGATGAACTTCCGGATCTATGGTATGGCAAATGGAGGCGACATGCTCTGGATGGAAGCGCATCCTTCCGTTGCTGTTGCGAGGGGGGTGTTCGAGGTACGGCTCGGGTCCGTCACGACGTTGAGCGATCTGTTCAGCGACAATCGTTGGCTGGAAATCCAGATTGGTAACGATCTGGAGATGACCCCGCGGGAACAGATAGTCTCCGTAGCTCATGCGTATCGCGCCGGAACCGTGGACGGAGCTGAAGGAGGGAGCATTACCGGTGACATCAACGTCACGGGCAAGGCCAACATCGGAGTCGGCAATGTCAACGATGGGCTCTTCGCCTTCGTCGCGGGAGCAAGCGACACAGCTTCGGGTGATTACGCGACAATCGCGGGTGGATATGAAAATATCGCTAGCGATGAGTACACAACCGTTGCTGGCGGTCACTACAATAAGGCGCTCGCAAGCAGGGCGACCGTGTCTGGGGGGTCGAGCAATGTCGCTTCTGGTGTGGTGTCAACTGTCGGTGGAGGAATGCAGAATGAGGCCGGCGCTACGTTTGCAACCGTTTCCGGTGGTTTCGCGGGATTTGCCACGGCGGATTACTCAACGGTCTCTGGCGGACACAGCAACTGGGCAACCGCTCCCCACGCCACCGTCGCCGGAGGAAGAAACAACTACGCCCAGGGGGAACACTCGTCAATCTGCGGCGGACTAAACAACTCAGTTACTGGATCGGGCACATTTGCCTGCGGCCAGAACATTGACATGGTTGGCAACAACAGTTTCATCTTCAGTGACGGAACGTACACAGGCGAATCCGGCGGCGGCGGGGATAATCGTTTCATAGTTGTCGCCTCCGGTGGCAGCGTAATCTATTCCAACTCATCCATTTCCGCAGGCGTCCGCCTGAATGCCGGTACTAACTCATGGAGCTCGATTTCCGACAGCACCAAGAAGCGATGTATTCGACTCTGCGACACGAAATCAGTCCTCGACAAATTCGCCTTACTGCCCGTCAAGGTATGGGAATACAAATCCGAAACAGAAGGCACTCGACATTACGGCCCCATGGCACAGGACTTCTGGAACGCCTTCCGCCTCGGGACGGATTCGCTTGGAATTGAAACTATCGATGCGGATGGGGTTCTGTTCGCGGCGGTGAAGGAACTCATCGACAGGAATAAGGTGCTCGAACAACGCATCGAGCAACTGGAATCCGCACTGCTTCAGTATGGACACAACGAAACTAACAAATCAAATAGGATTGAATGATGAAGACAATCATAGTGCTACTCTTTCCTGCGCTGTTGTTTGCGCAGTCGTCCAGCGAGCACTTCACTCTCGCGAAATCCGTGATCGATGCAGGTGGCGGAGCGGCTACTTCGACGAACTTTGCGCTGGTTTCAGCTTTTGGCCAACCGACTCCCGTGGGTGCGCAAAGCAGCAGCAATTTCGTGCTCTATGCGGGCTTCTTGTCGCCCCGGCTGATGGTATCGCCGCTGTCACCGATTCAGCATCTGGTCATCAAAGAAGCGCAACCCGATGCGGTGCTGTTCTGGGAGGCCATTGCCGGTGCCGCAAGCTACTCGATTCACCGAAGTACGCTAATTGATTTTGTACCGTCACCCTCAACTTTGATCGGAACAACTGGGACCACCACGTTTACGGATACGAGTGTGCTCGCTGGACCGGAAGTGCAGCAGTACTACGTGGTCATTTCCAACACACCGTAAATCAGGTTCGGACCGGAGCGTCCCTAGAAACTTTGAGATTCGCGGAATCGTTCGTATATTGAAAGGCTTCGGGGACGCCAAGGTTTCGACGGGTTGTATGGATTGCGTAGGGAGCAGGCGGAGGCTGGGGTGCCCTCCTTAATCAGGATCCCAAACACTAAGTGCCAATGACACTTACGCAATGGCCGCCTAAATAAAATAACGGCGCCTGTCGCCCCCGGGAACTGTCCGACGATACCGGCCGCGATATCAAATTATGGTTGGACTGGCCCGTGGACCGCCACGCAAACGGGCGAGATTTAGCGGCTGGCTCCCGATAGATTTGGGGTTGGGACGACCCGGGAGCAAGACTTCTATCCAACTCCTAAGCCTGTAGCGCCCAGCGTGGTCCGCTTCTCGGACGCGGGTTCGATTCCCGCCGTCTCCACAATTAAGCCCCTGCTAACTTCACTGTTAACAGGGGCTTTTTTTCGTTGTCCCGATGTACGCTGTGTTGAATTTGCCTTTCGCCCGAGCGGGATAGCCTCCCCCAAGAGGCTGTTCTATTCTGGGCTAAGCTGAGTCGCCGTGTCACGTGAAGAAATTGGAAACCCACAACACCCGGTTAAAACGCCCTTGTTAAGTATGCACTTAACGAGGGCGTCTGCTTTGGTGGCCGGGGGCTGTGTTGGGGAGTGCTCGGCGTTCGCTTGCGCTCGGGAGTCGAAGATTGCAGGTCCATCGACGCTGGCCTATAATTATTAGTGAGATAGGATGACTCGAGCACGCGGATACGCTCTGAGCTGATCCCCGAGCTCGTCCAGCAGGTAATTGCACTTTTTGGCGATGCTAACCAAGTCCAAACAATTATCTCACCCGAGGGAAACATCTGATCGTTACTATCGACCCACTTATACAAGTGCGAATCTACTCGCGTAGGTTCTCGGTTTTCAGATCATTAGGAGGATGCATGCAAAAATCCCTGCTCAGAATAGTTGTTCTCACGGTCATCGCGTCATTTGGCCTGATTTCTTGCTCATATACAGAGGATCGCACATCTGACTTGCCAACCCAGGTCAGCGAGTCTGCAAACTGGACCGTGCTTTTCTACGGTGCAGGCAACACGGACTCGGACATGAGCGAGTCGGGCGAGTCCAATGTGCTGGCGGCATTGGCGAGCATGCAAAGTGTCTACGCCGTCAATACAGTTAATGTTGTTGCCGCAGTCAGCTCGGCGAGGACAGACCGCGGCTTGCGCATCTATTCCGTGAACACAGCGGCCCCTGGTTCGCTCGACGATGCTTATCTGGATTGGGGAATGCGCGATATGTCATCTGCACATACACTTGCAGATTTTATCGCATACGGAGTAGAGAACTTTCCGGCCGAGCATATTGCCTTGGTTGTGATGGGCGAAGGGACCAATTGGAGCGGGGTCGTGCGTGACGATGCGCTCGGAAGCGGAGCGATGAGTCTGTCAGATTTTCGCGGCGCCGTCCAAGCAACGGCGAACCGCGTCGATCTAATCGCGTGGCTGGTTCCGGGTATGAGCTCCGTGGAAACCGCGTACGAATGTCATGAGGTGTCAGACTATATGGTAGGCTGCGCATGGCCACTGGCGCATGACGTGACCACGTCGCCGCGTGTATGGCTCATGGACCTGATGCAGAACTCCGCCATGAGCGCCGAGCGCCTTGGCATGATGATGGTGGACGGCCTCTATGAATCCGCGCTTTCGGGTAACGATTCAGCTCACTACGCGCTGCTCGGTCTATCCAACATCGCAAACCTGGTTCCCGAAATTGACAGCCTTGCGATCGCATTGCGTCCCTTCACGGACGATCACGAACTTGAACTACCTGCACTGTGGAACTCGGCATGGGTCGCAACGACGGACGATTCGCAGTCGGTAGACGTCGGCCGTATGACCTCCGAAGTGTTGGATGAGCCTGCGCTTGCGGCGGATCCCGGTGTCGCCACGGCGGCGTCACATGTGATTTCCAGCCTCGAAGATCTGGTTATCTATCGCCGTTCCACATTGCCCGGTGAAGACCGGCATGATGTCTCAATCTACCTGCCCTATCAGCCCGATTCCACGGCACTCGCGCAGTACGCCGGGTTGTCCTTGTCGCAGGACCACCCGGGGTGGCGCCTGCTGTTGCAAGCTTATGCCGAGACGGCTCCGACCTTGAGCGGAATTTCGGGCGACGTGCGCTGGGCCGGGCACGTTCTTGAAAACTTGTACTTCTTTGCCAATGTAAACCAAGTCGGCGCGCCGAATATTGCGCTGACCAGTCTTGCGCAAATCACGGCAACGGTGACTGAAGATTTCGTCAGCTACGCAAGTTCCTTCGCGCTGGATCAAGACACCCTTTCCTGCTATGTCGGCGTCTTTCAAGACCTGGATTTCAGCGGTACCTTGACCACGAATGACCGCTACGGTTACTATCATCTGAATGCGCAGCCGCCGCGCGATTGGATCACGCTGCGAAGCGGCGAATCATTAGGCGACATCCACGTTGTTCTGGATCGGACGTTTTGATCATCAAGCAGGAGTAGTGTATTGCTTTACTCGCGGTTTGTCTTGGCTATGGTGGCGGCGCTGATGCTCGCCTGTGCGGGTTACGCGCAAGAAACAGGTTCGGTTACAGGGTTGGTGGTAGATGCCGAGACAGGTGAACCGATGCTGGGTGTCAGCCTCATGCTTCAGGGGACGACCCTGGGAACAGCGGCGGACCTCGACGGCAACTTTCGCATAGCAAGCGTTCCGGTCGGCGACTATACGCTCGTCGCGAACTATATCGGTTACGGCAAACTCACGGTTACAGGTGTAACAGTTGAAGCGGGCCGACCGACCACGCTGAACCTTCAGATGCAAAGCGAAGCTCTGGAGATCGGCGAAGTGGTGATTGAAGCGCGCATGATGAACAACACGGAAGCATCGCTGCTGAGTATTCAGAAGAAGGCTCCTGCCCTCTCTGACGGCATCAGCGCGGAACAGATTAAGCGCTCGCCGGATGCGGACGCGGGCGATGCCGTGAAGCGCGTCACGGGCGTGACCGTTGTAGGTGACAAATACGTTTACGTGCGCGGGATGGGTGAGCGTTATAACAACACGCGGCTGAACGGAGCAACGATCGCAAGTCCGGAACCGCTGAAGCGCACCGTTCCGTTCGATATCATCTCGGCGAATTTGTTGGACAATATCGTCGTGAATAAGACAGCGACGCCGGATCAGCCGGGCGACTTCGGCGGCGGCTCCGTCCAATTGACTACGAAGGAGTTTCCGGAAAAGCTGACGTTTCAGGTGTCGACGTCTTCTTCAATTAATGATGAGACGACGTTCAAGGACTTCAACACGTATCAGGGCGGAAACAGAGACTGGATCGGCATGGATGACGACTCCGCGCGATCCCGGATGAAGTTCTGGCGGCGACAGGTGACCCGGATTGGCGAACGAACACGCCCCTGCGCCGCGAACTGGCAAAGGAGTTTCGTAATGTCTGGGAACCGCGCGGCATTTCAGCACCGATGAACGTCAGCCGCAATGTGTCGGTCGGAAATCAGTCAACCGTGTTTGGCAAGCCACTGGGATATCTGGTGTCGCTGTCCTACGGCGATTCCTATAGTCGCAGAACCGACCAGCAATATGCCTACACGGCACGCCTTGATGAATCGCAGGGCATTTTCGTAGAGCCATACGAAGACTATGTCGTCGACCGCTCATCAAGATCGGTGAATTGGTGCGGGCTTCTTGATTTGAACACCAAGCGGTCGCCGATGCACAAAGTGAGCTTGAAGACGATGTACAATCGCGGCGCCGATGACGACGTTCGAATCACGCAGGGCTACGGCGGCGACGGCGAACTCTTCCGCAACTACAGATTGTCATGGACGGAACGCTCAATTCTGACGACTCAGTTGAAGGGATCACATGAGTTCACGACTCTGCTTAAGTCCCGATTTGAATGGAGTGGTGCGGTGTCGAAGGCGTCCTATGATCAGCCGGATCGCCGCGACGTTGCCTATATCTTCAACGATGATGAAGACATCAACACCTGGGAGTTCTGGGGCTCAACGACGAGCGGATATCGACGCTTTGCCGAGATGGACGATGACGTGCTCGAAGCTCAGCTGGATTGGAGTGTGCCGCTTGTATTGCAGGGAGACCGCTCGTCGAAACTGAAGTTCGGCGGACTGGCCCGCACGATGGATCGCACGTTTCCGACCCGCAAGTTCCAAATGCGATTTGAGCGCGATCCGGGAACCGAAGCCATGGAACTGACACTTCCGCCGGAAGTCATCTACTCGCCGGAGTCCATTGATAAGTACTTCGTGCTTGCGGAAGTCACAAGTACGCTGGACTCCTATGACGCCACGATGGATGTCATGGCCGGCTACGCAATGGCGGATATGCAGCTATGGAAGAAGTGGCGCGCCGTCGGCGGTGTGCGCGTGGAACAGACCGATCAGCAGTTCCAGACCTATCCTTATCCCGGCTCGGCTTCGGCAGAAACGGCATCGGGCGGACCGAAGCACACGGATGTGTTGCCTTCGCTCAATCTGACGTACAAGCTGAATGACGAAGTCAATCTGCGCGCCGCAGGCTCGATGACCATCGCGAACCCGGATTACGCGGAAATCGTTCCCACTGAGGATAACGATTACTTCGATGGCGGTGCCAAGGTCGGGAATCCGGATATCAAACACACACGCATTTTGAACGGTGACCTGCGCGCTGAGTTCTATCCAACGCCGGGCGAGAACCTGTCGTTTGGCATCTTCGTGAAGCAGATCAAAGACCCGATAGAGCACATCCTTGTCCCGAACGGTGCCAGCGTCATTCTACGCCCGGACAATCTCGTCGATGCGACAAATCTCGGCGCTGAGTTCGAATTTCGCAAGTCCATGACGTTTCTTGTCGACCGCGTGGCAGATTGGATGCAATTCTTTTCGCTTATTGGCAACGTGACATTCGTTTCCTCGGACGTGAAGCTCAAGGACCCGGCATACAGTGTGTTGAATCCGCAGAGCGCATTGACCAGCTCCTCGCGGCCCATGATGGGGCAATCCGATTACATCCTCAATGCGGCTTTGGCTTTCGACCAGCCGATTTGGGGTACGAATGCGCGAGTCCTTTTTAACACGTTTGGCGAGCGCATCAGCAGAGTCGGAGGCTATGGCATCCCTGACACCTACGAACAGCCGTTCACGCGCGTGGACGTTGCGTTCAACCAGCGTCTCAGCACGAACTGGACCGTAAAAGTACTTGGCTCGAATCTGTTGAACCCTGAAGTGAAGTTCCGGACGGGGGATGAGCCGCTATTGGCCTACAAGACGGGTCGGACCTTCTCCGCTGGCATTTCGTACAGCCTATAGACACCAGCAGTGGTGATGTCTCTTTAGCGTGGCATTCAAGTGAATGCCACGCTTTGTTTTGCGCCTGAGGCGGTGGGGCAATAGCGTTGATTTGCATTGGAGGGCTCGCAGTTGTGTAACGAGCATCTCACGTTCTCAAAACATCGACTGACTATATTGCGGCGTCTCGGAATACATGACACGATATCCAGTAGCTTGAGAACGAAAAGAGGAGCTGTACACTATGAAACTTCGTATTTGGCTGTTGACCCTTCTGGTCGCACTACTCTCGCTCGCGATGACCGCGAATGCGCAGATTGCCGCGCCAGCGAACTTGACAATTGTTGCGTTGCCGACCGATAGCGTGACGCTGCGTTGGCAGGCCGTTCCCGGTGCGTCGTCCTACAACATCTACAAGGACACGGACTCGGACATTGACCAGAGCTTTGAATACGCGAACACGGCCGCCACGATGTATGTAGACCCGCAGGCTGCCGGCAGTTCCTACTACTACCTGGTGAAGGCCGTTATTCCCGTTGGCTGCATGACCGGAACCGTGCTCGACACCAACGGCGTCGCGCTGGGCGGTGTGCTGGTGGCCGGAACGAATCAGGCCTTCCCGGAATACACGTTCCAAACGTATACGCTGGCCAATGGCACCTATTCGGTGTGTGACGTTCCCGCCGGTGACTATGACGTCTGCATCTACAAGGTCCGTTACCCGGTACAGCAGCATACGGCGACGATCACTGATGGCGGCAGCGCCACGTTTGACGCGAGCTTCAATGCCTTCTCCTGGACCCCGGTGTCTGGTCACCTCGTGAGCAACACGACTTGGACGAATGACAACGTGTACCAGCTCGACGGTTACGTTTATATTGACAGCCTAGTCACGCTGACGATCGAAGAGGGCACGACGATTGTTGGTGACTATCCGGACATCGCGCTGTTGGTTGTATCTTCCGGCGGTGATATTCAAGCTGTCGGCTCGCAGTACAAGCCGATCGTCTTTACGAGCAATCGTCCTGCTGGCCAGCGTCAGCCCGGCGACTGGGGTGGAATCGTCATCAATGGCCGTGCCCACAATAACCGTGGCGCAATCGCGAATGGTGAAGGAAATTCGGGATCCTACGGTCGCGCGGACCGGCTATATGACTCGGAGAGCAGCGGACGCCTGAGCTACGTGCGCCTTGAGTTCTCAGGCTTCGACTTCACGCCGACGAACCAGTTGAACGGCCTTTGTTTGCAAGCGGTGGGCAGCGGCACGCAGATTGACCACATCAATGTTGTGGACTTCAAGGACGACGCGATTGAGTTCTTCGGCGGTTCGGTCAGCGTGAGCTATCTCATGCTTACGGACGGCGAAGACGATGCGTTTGACTGGACGGAAGGCTGGGACGGCACTGCGCACCACGTCGTGATTCGTCAGACTCGCGAATTCTCTGATCGCGCGTTGGAGTGCGACAATCAGTCGACGGACGGTGGCGGTAACCACGACGCGCAGCCGCGTTCGCATCCGAATCTGTCGAACTTCACGATAATCGGCAAGAAGGGCGTGACCGGCACCGACGGTGACAACGCGATCACGGTGCGCGCTGGTACCGAATTCGCTTTCCGCAATTTCATCGTCACCCGCGGCCGTCGTGATGCATTTGACCTCGATGATACGGCGACTTCGTTGAACGGCGCCGCCTCGCCGGGCGTCGCGAATCACGACAGCGTGAGCATGGACTACAGCATGTTCTGGGATAACGGCAACACGGCATCTGAAGCCATTGATCCGTCTACCGGTGCCGGAATCGGCGACGGCCACTTTGAAGTTGCCTCTTCTGAGTATGACTCGACCAACTGCCAGCCGAGCGCGGCCTTCCCGATCAACACGATCCATATCGCCGCTCCGACGGGCTGGACGCAAAACATCGCCCGCTTCAACGGCTGTGGCTATGTCGGCATTAATGCTACGAACCGCGCTGCCAATCCGTCGCTCCTGAGCGTCACGGCTTGGCCGAACGCCTTTGACGCCCGCCCGCAGGCCGGTTCGCCCGCCCTGAATCCTGCCAATGCGGCTCCGACTCTGCCCGCGGGCTTGCCGGTGGTTCCGTACGTCGGTGCCTTCAGCGGCCCGACCGACAGCTGGCACATCGGCTGGACCACCTCTGCTACAAACAACTAAGTTGTTTATTGACAGTTAATTGGCCCCAAAAGGGTCGATTGACCGTTCACTACCTAAGTTGGACTGATCAGAAAAGGCCCCGAAAGGGGCCTTTTCTTTGTTCCTGTGGAACCAATATTGCGATGATTGCGTAATACTGAGGTACAATGATGACTCGTCTCTCACAACTAACGCTTTGGATTCGGCCCTTCCTGCTGGTGCCGCTGCTGTGCATGCTCATCGGTTCTGAGCAGTTGTCCGGGCTTGCCGGAAGCAGCTGTCAGGAGGATCATCATGAAGCTGGTGCGCATGCAGAAGCCGGTCATGATGACACAACGTGCGGATGCATTTGTCATGCGTTGCCGCATGTGGTGCTATCGGACCATGAGTACGATATTCTACTGTGCGCCTCCCAATCCGTTCACCGCTATACTCAGCCCGCCTTCGATCCGCTCCTGACTTCCATAGACAGACCCCCCAGGCAGTACTCCTAAGTCATTCGTTGGACTACTCCGTGCCCGAACGCGCGCGGATTCACTCAACTTGATCTTGGAGTACAGGAATGCCATCTCAACTTACTTGGTTGACGCTCCTGCTCGGAGCGTTTTTTGTTTTCGTCACTTCCACTGCTGCGGCTGCTGAGTTTCAGATTTACTCGCTGCGCCACGTGGCCGCCGCGCTGGACTCAACTTCGCCCATACTGGCAGAAGCTCGATGGCAGCTCGAACAAGCCCGTGCGGCCGTGTCGAGCAGCCGCGCATTTCCGAATCCGACCCTGTTCGGGTCGCAGGAAACGCTGGACGATGCGGAAAGCTCAACGGAGCGCGTCGCGGGTCTACGCCAAAGTCTCGGATTTGTCTGGTCGCTGCGACCCCGGCTTGCCGCGGCAAACGCAGAGGTCGACGCGGCACAGGCGTCGTACCTTGAAACCAAACACGATCTGATCGCTCATGTCGTCCAACTCGCGTTTGATTACGACCGCCTGAAACGTCAATTCGAATTGATGGACAGCGTGCTCGTTCGCGCCGACCAACTCGCAGCAGCCATTGCAGAACGCCGCCGCATCGGGGACGTTGCGCCCTACGACGAACAGCGGTTTCAACTTGAGCAGGTTCAATTGCGGCGCCGCAAACAGGAATTGCAAACTAACGCATCGGGCGTATTGCTCGAACTCGTGCGACTCACGGGGTTGCCGACGGAAAGGCTTGCCAACCTCGCGCTGCCGTTGCCGCCTCCGACGGAGTTCCGCTCCGAGGACGATGCGGTGCAGCACGCGCTAGCCGCTCGTCCGGAGTTGCGGCGCTTGGAGCAACACGTTGCCGCAAGCAAGCACGCGCTCGCGCAGGCGAAATGGAATCAGCTACCCGATTTCAGTTTTGGCGTCGGTCAAAGAATGCTCGATCCCGGTCCGTCCGGTCTCTACTTTGAGGGTGAGCTTGAAATACCGCTCTGGAACCAGCGACGCAATGAACGAAACATCGCACGGGCCGAGCTCCACTTGGCTGAACTCCAGCGGCAGAGATTTGAGCTGTCTGTTCAAGCGGAAGCGCGGCAGGCCTATCGACAGCTGCAGATTGCCGAGCGACTCCAGCCGTCGACGGACTCCACTCTGCCCGACAGCGCGACCGTAAACATGACGCGCGGAGTGCAGTTGTATCTCGAGGGCGAGATGAGCGCGTTCGAATTGGTCGACGCACTTAGGACGAATGTCGAGGCGCAAGATGCCGTGTTGTCACTCAGAAATTCACTGGCTGTTGCGCGAGCGGAACTGCGCCGCGCCGTAGGCCCGATCCATTGGAGGAACATTAGACATGAAATACCTATATAACGGCCTTGTGCTGACCTCCCTTGTTGTGCTGTTGTTCGTCGGCTGCAAGGGCAAGACTGATTCAACCAGACCGTCGCATGCGACGGGAGAAACAGCACATTCCGCGAATACGTCGCACGACGACGATCACGACCATGACCATGGCGAAGACGGTGATCATGCCCATCACGAGCATGAGGACGCTGCGTACGAAGAGCACGAGGGCGAGTCCTCGCATGACGCGCACGACGAAGGGAACTTGATCGTCTTTCCGCCTGCTCTGCAACGGGAGTTCAGCATACGAACCGCGCCCGTGGAGCGCCGGGAGATTCACCAGACAATAAGAGCCATGGGCGAGATTAACCCAGCCGGTTCGCGTGAGGCCGAAGTCTTTGCGCCCTTTGCCGGAGTCTTGATGCCCGATGCTGAGCGCGGAATTGTCCGACCGGGCGAACGCGTTCGACGAGGCGAGTATCTTGCGATTCTCGCGCCATCCACAGAAGAGTCAGGATGGTCGCAACTGTTGAGCGAATACCGCTTGGCCAAGGCGGAGTTCGATCGCGCACGGGATTTGGTCCAGAGCGGAGCGGCGGCACCGCGCCGTTTGCAGGAAGCGGAGATGGAGCTTTCGCAAAAGTCGTCGCGGCTGCGCGCGGCTTTGGGCGGCGCAGATCCGGTAAACTTGGACAGCATCGGACTGACCTATCACTTGACGGCGCCGGTTAGCGGAATACTCTCCGATGTTCACTTGCGGTTCGGACAACACGTAGAGATGGGCGAGCATCTGTTCAACATCGTTGATCCTACGCGAGTATGGCTGGAAGCTCAAGTGCCGGTTTCTGAAACTCACAGGCTCGAACGGGTGGAAGATGCCTATTTCACGATCGGTGGTTACGAGACCGTCTATCGAACTCGCGACTTAAATGGGAGATTGATTACAGTTGGAGGTATACTCGACCCGACGACGCGGCGTGTTCCTGTGATATTTGAAATTGACACCCCCAACAACCTCTTCAAGCCGGGCAGTTATGCACAGGTGTACCTGCGCGAAGGTGCGGGTCATGACGCACTGGCCGTTCCGCAATCTGCCGTGCTGGATGAAGATGGTATTCCTGTGGCGATGCTGCAGGTGCATGATGAGGACTTTCGAAAGGTCGTTCTGAAGACCGGAGCACACGACGAGGACTATGTAGAAGTGCTCTCCGGTTTGGCGGAAGGAGACCGGATCGTGATTGAAGGCGCATATAAGGTCAAGCTCGGCGCCAATCAGCCGACTGCGGATGCTCATGCCGGACATGGACATTAGGGGGCACAATCATGTTTGACCGATTAATCAAACTCTCGCTGGAGCAGCGGCTCGTCGTGCTGCTTAGCGCAATCCTCGTTTTGTTGGCCGGACTTGTCGTAATGCGGCAGCTTCCCGTGGATGTTTTTCCGGATCTCAATGCTCCGCAGGTCACGATTCTTGCCGATGCACACGGCATGGCACCCGAGGAAATTGAGACGCTTGTCCGTTTCCCCATAGAAACGGCGATGAACGGCGCGACTGGCGTGCGGCGTGTCCGTTCATCGATTGCGCCCGGAGTCGCGACGATCTGGGTTGAATTTGACTGGGGGACGGAGATCTTCAGAGCACGGCAAATCGTCGCTGAAAAGCTCCAGTCGGTTCTTGGTCAACTGCCGCCATCTCTCGACCCGCCCGTGCTCGCTCCGGTTTCGTCCATCATGGGTGAGATTCTTCTCGTGGGTGTGGAAAGTGATTCGCTCTCACCGATGGAGCTGCGCGCGTTTACGGACAATGTGCTGCGCCGGAGACTATTGGCGATTCCCGGAGTCGCGAACGTGCTGCCAATCGGAGGCGAACGCAAACAGTATCAGGTACAGGTTGACCCCGACCGACTTGCGGCGTATGGAATCGGCCTGGACGAGTTGGTCGCGGCTGTGGAAAAGAGCAGCCGGAACTCCACCGGCGGCTTCTATGCGGCTTCCGGGCAAGAGTATTTGATCCGCGGCGTGGGACGGGTGCGTGATGTCGACGACTTGCGCCGCGCTGTAGTCGCGACGAAAAACGGCCAGCCTGTTCTTGTTGAACAAGTTGCCGATGTGCGCATGGGAGCTGCACAGGTCCTGGGCACCGCGTCGGTCAATGCAAAACCGGCGGTCATCCTGTCTGTGCAGAAACAGCCCGGAGCGAATACACTGGATTTGACGCGTCGTATTGATCAGGTACTCGCGGACATGCAGCCGCTGCTGCCTGCTGACGTCAAGGCGAACGCGAGCGTCTTTCGGCAGGCGGACTTCATCGAGCTTGCCGTAGAGAATGTATTTGATGCGCTGCGCGATGGAGCGATCCTCGTGACCCTCATTCTGATTCTCTTTCTTGGCCACTTGAGAACGACGTTTATCAGTCTGACAGCCATTCCCTTGTCCCTGCTCGTCACGGTGCTGGTCATGCGCATGCTTGGGCTGACAGTGAATACAATGACTCTCGGAGGTATGGCCATTGCCGTGGGCGTGCTGGTTGACGATGCGATTGTCTACGTTGAAAATGTCTATCGCCGTTTGCGCGACAACCGGCTAAAGCCGGCCGATCTGCAGCGCCGCATCTTCGATGTCGTGTATGATGCGTCACAAGAAATTCGGCAGCCGATGGTCATTGCCACAGTTATCATCATTGCCGTCTTCCTGCCGCTCTTCTTTCTCAGCGGACTTGAGGGCCGACTGCTGCGTCCGTTGGGATTCGCCTTCGCCATCTCGGTGTTCGCCTCACTGTTGGTTGCTGTTACCGTTGTTCCGGCGCTATCGTATTGGCTGCTGCCGACGCTAAAGGCACATAAGGTAGAGCAAGAGCCGTGGCTGGTACGAAAGCTCAAGGGTCTCTATGAGCCGGCCTTGAATTTCTCGCTCGATCATTCGCGTTCAGTGCTGGCGGGCGCAGCGGTCCTATTGGTCATAGCAGGATTCGTCTATTCAGGACTGGGCCACGGATTCCTGCCCGAGTTTAACGAAGGCTCGATGCTCGTCGTCGTAACGACTCCTCCCGGAACTTCGCTCGATGAGTCAACGGATTACGGCAAGTTCGCTGAGAATGTCCTCACCGGCCATCCGGCTGTGGTCGGAGTGATTCGCCGAACTGGTCGCGGTGAACTTGACGAGCATACGTTTGGCTCAAACGTAACCGAACTTGAAGCTCGCCTGAAACGTGGTGAGGACAAAGAGGCGGTCTTCAAGGATGTCCGTGACCGGCTCTCCGTGATGCCCGGAGTGATTGTCAGTGTTGGGCAACCGCTTACCCATCGTATCGATCACATGTTGAGTGGTACACAGGCGGCGATTGCCATTAAGTTGTTCGGCGACAATCTGTATGAACTCCGCCGAGTTGCGCAGGACATCAAGAGCGCTGTATCGGATGTGGAGGGACTTGTTGACCTGTACGTTGAGACACAAGTCGATATCCCGCAACTGCGTATTGAAATGGACAGAGAGGCCATGGCCATGTATGGAGTGCAAGCGGAAGATCTCGCGCACGACCTTGAAACGGCTTTCAATGGAGCGGTTGTGGGACAAGTCCTCGAAGGGCAATTCCCTTACGACTTGACCGTGCGGTTTACCGAGGCGGCAAGGGATAACGCCGACGCCATTGGAGCCGCGCTCTTTGCGACCCCTGTCGGCCATCAAGTGCCGTTGCGAGAGCTTACGCGGATTGAACGCTCGACCGGACCCAATACAATCAGCCGCGAAAACGTGAGTCGGAAAATTGTCATTCAGGCCAACGCTGCGGGACGCGATGTGGGAAGCGTGGTCGCCGACATCAAAGAGCGCATTGATGAACGCGTCCGGTTTCCCGAGGGCTATTTTGTTACATATGGCGGACAATTCGAAAGCGCGCAATCAGCCAATCGAATTATTCTTCTTCTATCGCTGTTGTCGATCGGCGCCATAGTAGTGCTGCTCTATACCGAGTTCAAGAGCTTTCGCGAGGCTATTCTGGTCATGGTCAATCTGCCGCTCGCCCTAATCGGCGGCATCGTGGCTATCCGGCTCACGGACGGCATCATCTCGGTGGCGTCGCTTGTGGGATTCATCACGCTCTTCGGGATTGCCGCACGAAACGGGATCCTGCTCATCTCGCACTATCACAGTCTGATTGACAATGAGAGTCTCGCACTCAGAGCGGCGATCATTCGCGGCAGTATGGAACGAATGAACCCGATTCTGATGACTGCGCTCTGCGCCGGGCTTGCGCTGTTGCCGCTCGCGCTGGGCACTGGCCAACCCGGCAAGGAGATTCAGACACCGATGGCTATCGTGATTCTGGGCGGACTCCTGACGTCGACGGCCCTGAACATGGTTGTGATTCCAACGCTCTACTTGAAGTACGGAAATCGAATCAGTCCGTCGACTTTGCGCTCCGATAATTCGACCGTGACAGCACTGTAACTGCATAGCGAATGGTTGGACGGGTGAGCGATTGGAGTACGTCTCCGCTTTGATGCGGTGACATGAAGAGAACGTAAGACTGCAGGCAGAAAAATGGACAACCCCGCCAATTCGGCGGGGTTGTCCATTTCTATGGCGCGCGCAGTGTGCGGCCACATTGCTGTTGCAGACAGATGCTCTACCGTTCGGCTATCACATGGTAGACGGACATGTCGGCGGTCGCTGCGGCATTGACGTCGATGTAGTCAAGAGTCGTCGCCGGAACCGTCGCTAATGTTGTGAAGATGCTGTCCACCGCGGCGGCTTTTTCAATGCGATATGTAGCTGCGTTTTCGGCAGCGGTCCAGAACAGATGAATATTCATATCTTCGGTCAAAACGACCAGCGAGTCGACGGGGCCGACCGTTTGCGGCGAAAGCGCGTAGAGACAGATGTCGTCCACAGCGGCCTCAATCGTGGAACCACTGCCCAGATCGGCCACGCTGATGCGAACTTTCACTTGACTGGTCAGCGGGATAAACGATTCAAGTTGGATGAGATCTTCTTTCCAATACTCCCAGTCGTCATTCGTGTATAATAAGGTTGTCCATGTTGCGCCGTTGTCCGCCGAGGCCCAGATGTGAATTGAGTCCGTGCCGGGACTGTTGCCCAAGTCATTGGAGTACCACGACCAGACGTCCAACGCGGCGGATTCGAAGCCGGACAAATCCCAAGTTGGTGAGACAATTGTCGTGCGGCCCCCATCTACATCGTAGGTATTGTGCGACGTGCCGGCCCGCCCATCTGTGCAAAGACAGTAAAGCCCGGTCGCCGGAGTGTGATCGTCGCCGGGCTGTACCTGAATGCCTGACCCGTTGACCGTTGTGGTCGGATCGTACTGTCCCCATAAGCCTGAGGTTGCGTTATCGCCGGTGTACGTAAGCGCCCAGCCTTGTGTGCCACTCTCAAAATCGTAGCACTGCTGATAGTCCCACACCGTCGGTTGGGAAACGACGCCCGTCTCAGGCAGGCGCGCCGAAAGCGTTGGGCCAGTGAATTCGACATAGTAATCATGGGTACCGGTCGAGTGCGTCGTGCTGAAGAGGAACTGCGATCCGTTACTATAATTGAAATCGAACGTGGTCATCGTTTCGGCGGCGCCATCAATCACGATTGTTGCTGTGACTGGTGGAGTGTTGGTCGCGCTTGTGTACAACACTGAGTACGTGAAGGGAGTCGCCACCAGGCCGCTCGCGGGCGTAACCGCGGCGTTAGAAAGCGTGAACTCCGGCGGCGGCTGCAGCGTCGGGAAGACGATATCATCCACCCACGAGGCGTCACTTCCGCCAGTCAAGGATACGTCCTTCGTGTAGTTCCATGTGAACGTGTGAGTTCCGGCGGTCACATTGTAACTCGCTTGCGTCCACGCTACTTCGCCGGACCAAGAGCCCTGTTCAACGCCGTCGATCAGAAAGTGCAGGAAGTCGTAAGACGCTTCGGACGACACTTTGTAGAAGAAGGTGATTGGTCCGCCAACTACCACGGTTTCGGTGACTGAAAGCGTGGATTGCTGATCATTCGAGATCACACCTGAGCGCGCGCAGTAAAGTCCTGCGTGCTGTCCCGTGCTTGTGATGGTCCACGGTGCGTTGCCGGTTTGTGTCCAAGGGAAGCGCGTGAAATTGCCGGTCTCCCAATCTTCGTTAGACAACACGCTGAGCGTAAAGTCCTGACTCGTCGGTCCGTTAAACACCATCGTGTGCTGAGTGCCGCCATAGCCGGTCGCATCCGCGCGAACCGTGTAGGTCGCGCCTACGGGAAGCGACAACGAGTAAGCGCCGCTGCCGTTGGTCGTTGCGGGTGTCACGGGAAAGCCAACAACACTCACTTGCGCTCCCGGCACGGGAATGGATGACGGATTGTATACGATTCCCGTCAGAGTCGCGCTGGGCACGGGACTGAGCGCCTTGTTCACGATAACCGTTCCACCATCCGCAACTGTCGCGGCTTCATTCGCGGTGGTATAGCCGAACTTGCTGAACTCAAGAGTAACGTTGCCCGCCGGGAGCGAGAGGTCGTACAGGCCATTCGCATCTGTCGTATCGGATTGCACGCCGGAGACATTCTGCACCACTGTACCCGCGAGCGGGAGCAGTGTGTTTGCATCGGTAACAACGCCCGAGACGTGACCGTAACCGGCGAGAATCGTTTCGGAGCACGCAAGAGAATAGGATTGCGGGCCGCTCGGAAGAGTAGTCGAGTTGATGGTGATGGTCCATGTCCCGGCTTCGGGAGACGCCACGACAATCTGTTCACTGTTGTTGATATGATCAATTCCGGTTCCGGCAGGAGTGGCCGGACTCGCAGGTGTCAGAGTGAACGGATAGTAGACCGTTGCGCTCGGCGACGTCAGCGTGATGTTCAGGTCGTTAACCAGCGTGGGATTGGCCAGCGGATTGGCGGCCGGATCCATCCATGAGAGCGATGTCCGGAGCGTGGTCGTTCCAGCCAGAACCGTGAAGGTGTGCGTGTTTGTCTGACCGCTTGAGACACTGGCTTCGAGAAAACCGCCCTCGATAATTGCGTCTACCGCGGCCTGAGCATTGATGCGGCCAAACCCATACACGTAGTCCGGGCCGGCGTTGCCCAGATCGACGGCGGTGTTGATCAAAAGGGCTTTGACCGTCGAAGGAAGCGGTACCAATCCGGGATACGAGGCGTTCACCTGCTCAAGCATCAACGCGACACAGCCTGACGTAATCGGCGTCGCCATCGACGTGCCGCTCATGTCGCCGTACGTGTTGCCCGGCAGAGTCGAGTGGATATTGAGACCCGGTGCGCAAACGTCCGGCTTGATGCGGCCGTCATCCGTCGGGCCCCACGAGCTGAATGTCGTCATGGCATCGGCGTCGGTCGAAGCGCCCACCGAGATGATGTTCTTGGCATTCGCCGGCACACCCATGGTTCCGTAGCTGCTGCCGCAGGCGCCGCCACGCTCATTTCCAGCGGCGAAGAGGACGATGAATGGGCTTCCCAAACTGCCGCGCACGATATTGTCCAGGAGTTGCGACACGCTTTCGTAGTCACCCTCCCACGTACAAGAGTATCCGTTCCATGCGATATTCGCGCCGATAGAATTGGTGGCCAAATCGGCCGAGTGCGTATTGCGCGCCGTCGTGTAATTTGCCACGATGTCCTGCGGGCTATTATACAAGCAATATGGCGAACAGGATTCGTAGGCCATCGAGATGATATTACATGCAGGAGCCATACCGCGATAAACCCCCGCCGAAAGTGCGCCGCTGCCGCCGACTGATCCTGCAACATGGGTCGGATGATCGGCCGTCGTGCCAACTTCACCAAGCGTCAGGCGCCCGGTGAAGTCCGTATGCGCCGAGATCAATCCGCCGTCATAAACTAACACAGATATACCGCTGCCGTCCAAGTTATACGGTGCGGCTTGCAGGGCGTTTGCGCCGACCACTCCGCGCGCGACATCATTGACCTCGGTCATCGGCGGCGACATCAGATCAACAAACTCAACCTTATCTTCCGCCGCCATCTGTTCTAAGGAATTCGGGTCAATCGCGAAAACCCACGTGTTAAGGCCTTCGATGTAATCGCCCAACTCGGCATTGTAGCGTTCAGCGAGTTCGCGGCCTGCTTCGGCGGGTACATCTGCATGCAGGCGCACGAATACGAGTTCCAGACCGTTTTCGTAGTGCATCCAGGATTCGAATTCGCGGTTGGCCGCGCGGCTGTGAAGTTTGTCTTCGACGGTTAACTCGCCTGCCCAGCGGAGCCCAAGCGCTTCGGCGTCTGCCGCACTTACCGGAGCCGCGAGGCTCGCCAGCCATGCATTCCCGCCCAGCGGTTCGAGTAGCTTGACACCCGTGGATTCGAGGCTCCGTGACGAGATGTTAGCCGCATCAGTGTCCAACTGGACGATGCAGTGGACGGGGTTTGTGCGGTTAGCGTTAATTGAAATGGTCGCCAACGCGGCGTAATCTTTCTCTGGCGTAAACTCCCGCGACCGCAGCCGAATCGTGTTTTCGCCTGAAGCGAACGCCGATTGAGTACAAATCATCCATACGAGAGCAACGGCAATGACCCGGCTCAAGTGTCGAACGTGCATGCTCTTCTCCTTACATCGTCAAATTCAGTCTACTTCTTCCAGTCGGTATTCCGTGCGGATACCGGACTCTACTAATCTACTTCGATAGCGCCAAGCAACCCGCACTTGGCGCAATGTAGACGAAGGGGATTCGGTTGCGGCACGGAAATCGAAGAAAGAGACCATCGCAACCGCCGAGCCCAAGTATTTAGTCCTGTTGGGCGTTGAGTTTGCGATCTCAAGTGCTGGCTTTGTTGTTACATTGGTTCGCTCGCATGGGTATGTCATGCGCACTTCGATCTTGAGCAGAGGGAAAAAGAAACGGGGCGGCCCTCAAGGACCGCCCCGTTTGGTCAAACTGACCGGACCATTACTTCAACAAGAGCATCTTATGCTCTGCCGAGTAGCCGTTCGCTTCAAGTCGATAGATGTACAGACCCGACGGCAGGCCCGCGGCATCAAAGTTCACCGTGTGCGCACCAGCGGACTGGACGCTGTTGATCAACGTCGCAACTTCACGGCCCTGGATGTTGTACACCCGGAGCGATGTGAATCCGCCTTCGACGAGATCAAAGCGAATCGTCGTCGTCGGGTTGAACGGGTTCGGGTAGTTCTGATGCAGCGCGTATTCCGTGATAACGCCGGCTTCGGAGCGAGGCGTCGCCGACTGCGTCGCCAAGACTTCCTGTGCGCCGTTGACATCAACCGCGATCAACGAATACGTGTATTCCGTGCCGTTCGTCAACTGGCCGTCCGTCCACGTGTATTCGTGTCCGGAAGCGGTGTTGCCCAGCGTGGCAACTTCGGCAACCGCCTGACCATCACGCTGAATCAGGAAGTGATGATTGTCGGTTTCGGAAGCGGTTTGCCAGTTCACGGTCACGTTCCGGTTACCCGGGACCAAACCGAACTGCGCAAGCTCGACGTCCAACTGACCGTCGGCAACGATATAATCTTCGACTTCACCCAGGATGTCGAAGGCGAACGTACCGCACTGATCCGTGCACGCCGCCGATACCGCAAGGCCGAAGCCATAGCGACCAACTGGCGTCGAAGTCAGACGGAACCGGAAGACACCGTCATAGCGGCCCATATCGAGGACGCCCGGATCGAGCACCGGGATATCATAGCTACCGGGCGTGACCAGCATGTCCTGAACAATCCACTCGCTGGCGTTAATGATCGGCGGAACATCCTGACACGGGATTTCATCACAGAAGTCTCCATCAAGATTGCCATCCTTCCATGCATTCAGGTAGAGGCGGCCACCGCATTCAGCAAAGCGGCCATATTCCTGTCCACCCGTGACCGCGACGCGCAGGGTTTCCCACTGGCACGGATTCCACGGCAGGTCGACGAAGAATACACCGTCATCTTCCGGAAGCTGATCCTGATTCAACGCCTGCGGAGCAACTTCGCCGTCAACCATTGGGCCAAGCCAAGCGATGCCGGAGAGCGCATGCGCCGGATTGTTCACAAGCGTCGGATAGTTGCACGCGGACAGATCGCCGTGATCGACTTCTTGATACGGGAATTCGCACGTGTCGGGCAATTCAGAGCAAACGCACGTTCCGGCTTCAATTTCGAACGCCGTAACCGTGTTGTTATACGCGTCCTTCACCCATAGCACCGTCTGCGGAGCGAAGTTGATTGCGTCGCACTCCATACCTTCACAGCGCACCTGGCCAGCATCAAAGCGGCTCACAAATGCACCAGTGACCTTGTCGCAGCGACGAATGTCATCAATCGGGCTGTCGCCGGCCCAGATCGTATTGTTAGCACCCATCTCAACGCCGGATATTGAGCCTTCCGGATTATTAAACTCGTCGAGAAGCGTCAGCGTGCCAAGTAGAAGCCCCGTCGAGCTGAAGTGCGTGACCACGCTGCTTACGTCGGTCGAATGCCAGACTGTGCCGTCCGTCGGATCGAAATCCAAACCGTCGGTCAAGCCGTAACCGCCCATACCCGGGAATTGGTAGGTGGCCAGACCATCACGGTCAATCGTCCAAATCGCATTGGTATTCAGTTCGCCGCCCCAGAAGACCTGGCGGCCTTCATCCCAGCCCATTTCATCGATGTAACGAGCATTGCCTGACGCATCGACAATCGAATTTGAGGAGAGCAGTGCGCCAAACTCGTTCATCTTGTGGAGCACGCCCAGCCCGTAGTTCGTGTAGTATAGATCACCACGGCAATCCGCCGAGATGCAGACGCCAAGCCAATGCGGGACCGGGACCGTGATCACGCGCAGAGCGTTCGCAATGATCGGGCACGGATTTTCACACGTGAAATTGACCGCCCACTGACCACCAAGCTGGGCGCAATCGGCTTCCGTGACATCTGAGCACGACGGATTGGCCGGAACACCATAGCAGCAACGGCCAGTCGGTAACGGACACAGCGGTTCGGTTTCGCAGGTCATGCCTTCAGTCCACGTTCCCGCAAACTGATAGCCGCAACCCGCCTGCGTGATGTTGTCAGTGCAATACGGCGGGTTGTTATAACAGCAACGGCCGGTCGGGAGTACCGGGCAGCCGTCATTGCAATTAGCGCCTTCGGTCCAAACACCAAGCCAGTAGTAGTTCAAACACTCGTATTCGGTAACATCTGTGCAATACTGTCCGTCGTAGTCGTAGCAGCAGCGGCCCGTCGGCGGAATACACGTCGGCTCGTCGGCGCACGTCGCACCTTCGGTCCAAATGGGATCGTCAAGGCTGCCGGGCGCCCGACCACCGAGGCCTTCGCCACCGCCGCCGTAGTAGTTGAAACAATCCATTTCGGTGATGTTATCCGAGCAGTACGGCGGGAAGTCATAGCAGCAGCGTCCAACCGGGAAGCACAACGGCTCATCCTGGCAAGCCAGGCCTTCGGCCCACACACCACCCCAGTAGTCACATTCGACCTGACTGCTGTAGTCGTAGCAATAGCCATCGTTCATGTAGCAGCAGCGACCGTAAACGGTCAAGCACGACGAATCGCAGGTACCGTCCGCTGTCCATGTCTGGCCGAGGTAGTTCAGATAGCAATCTTCCTCGGACAAATTTGTGTAGCAGGTGTAATACCCGAAGTACTCGTAACAGCAGCTGCCGTATTGAGTCGTGGGACAGACACTGCAATCCATGCCCTCGTTCCATTGCAACCCAGCGTTCAACTCGAGACATTCAAACTCGGTCACGTCGGGCCAACAATCGTAATAGCCTGGTCCATACGAGTAACAACAACTGCCAATCGGATCATCAAGACCGCGGTTGGGATCGCGAACAGGTTCTTTCTTCGAAGCGGCCTCTGGCGCGGGCGCCGGAGTGTGGCGCGGGAACATCGCGTTCAGCTCGGCTTCGCGGGCGGCCTTACGCTCCGCGACTCGGGCCAGATCGGCGTCCAAGCTCGAAAGTGCTTTCTTTTCAACTTTTTGCGCGTCAGTTTTCGGCGCACTGTCAACGGTTCCTTCCGCCGCCCATGCAGCAAGCGCGAATACCATTAACATACAACAACATAACCACAGTTTTTTCATAGCCTTCTCCCCTGAATCTGGATGAAGAGTTTCAATCGGTCCTTAAGCACAATATACGTTTCATTGTTCGTTATTCGTGTAGTTGGCACTCAGTTAAGTAACAATTTACACTGATTCGGTTGTCAGACTACAACTAAACCTGATATAGTTAGTCTATTTTTATGTGATATTTATGCAACTGACACTCAGGTGTTCATTTTCTGAGCGGTTGGAAAGCCAAAACATGCCTCTCCTCCTGTGAAGGGACGGGCTTGACATCGTCCCGCCAAACTCCCTACATTGTGAACCCACACTTAAGGAAAACCATGACCAAGACCCTCACGAGAATTGTGCTACTGACCCTGATGGCTTCGATTGCGCTATCTTGCAAGACAACGGAAAAGCCTGCCGCTACCCTACCGGCCAAACCGTCGCCTGCTCCGACAAGCCAAACGATTCAGACCCAGGACAAGTCGCTTTTCCCGATCATCAACGAGTCGTCTCGTTGGGGATTCATGGATGAAACCGGACAGGTCGTCGTGGAGCCGAGATATGCCTTTGTCGATGTCTTTACGGAGGGGCTGGCCCGTGTTAAACGAGATGAAATGTGGGGCTACGTCGATGTCAATGGCAAAGAGGTAGTGGAGCCGAAGTATGAGCGTGCGCGGCGCTTTGCTGATGGACTTGCGGCAGTACGTGTTGACCGTAAATATGGATACATCGACCGTTCCGGTACGATGGTTATTCCGCCGCAGTATTCCAAGACGGCGCAGGCCTTTTCGCATGGCCTCGCCGCCGTGCCGGATTCGACGAAGAAGTACGGATTTGTCGATCGGACAGGCAAGTTGATTATCGCGCATCGTTTCAATGAGGTGCATGCATTCTCTGAAGGTCTGGCAGGCGTCGCCGAAAACGACAAGTGGGGATTTATCGATACGACTGGCAACTGGGTGCTGGGACCGCAATTTGTCTGGGCGGACAAATTTGCTGATGGCTATGCGCTTGCGCATCGGCATGCTGCCGCATGTGGACTACGCTCTGATTGATCGCAACGGCAATATTCAGTTCCGCTTGCAGACGCTTCATGCTGAAACGCCATCAGAAGGGCTGATCCGCTTTGAACTCAACGGCAAATGGGGCTTCGCCGATCGCTCCGGGAAGTTTGTCATTCCACCGAAGTATGAGGCGGCCTTCGACTTCAGTGAAGGTTTCGCGGCTGTGCGCATCGGAAACGGCTGGGGCTATATCGATGCAGGTGACAAGCTGGCGATCAATATCAACTACAATGTCGCCGACGCTTTCAAGAATGGCATCGCACGTGTCGCGTGGCCCGGCGGCAAGTGGGGCTATATCGACCGTGCGGGCCGCACAATCTGGGAATCCAAAACTGCGACCGGAATGTCTGCGCCATCCGGTGACACCGATTCCTGATGTTGGTTTGACCGGCAAACCGTTTCAATCACCGCTCTCCCGCATTACTCTCTACTCACAATCGTGTCACTACCTATCGCCGTCGCACAAGGCAAAGAAATCTCCGTACTGCCCAAGCTGTTGAATCGTCATGGTCTTGTGACGGGAGCAACCGGAACCGGAAAGACCGTCACACTGCAGGTTATCGCCGAGCAGCTATCACGCGCAGGAATCCCGGTCTTCGCGGCTGACGTGAAAGGCGACCTCGCCGGTATCGCGGCTGCCGGACGAATATCGGAGAAATTCCAGAAGCGTCTCGATCAACTCGGTATCACGGAGCACGCATTCTCGGCAAATTCGGTCTTGCTCTGGGATGTCTTCGGCCAGAAGGGACATCCCGTGCGCACGACGATTTCGGAAATGGGTCCGTTGCTGCTCGCAAGGCTTCTGAATCTCAATGACACGCAGGCCGGCGTGCTGCAGATCGTGTTCAGCTATGCCGACGATCAGGGCATGCTCTTGCTTGATCTGAAAGACCTCCGCGCCATGCTTGGTCACGTTGCGGATCAGCGCAAGGAGCTTACAACCGAGTACGGCAACGTGTCCCCCGCAAGTATCGGCGCGATTCAACGCGCGCTGTTGACGCTCGAAGAGCAGGGAGGAGACCAATTCTTCGGAGAGCCCGCGTTCGAATTGGGCGACCTGTTGCAAACCGATACCAACGGGAATGGAGTCGTCAGTGTTCTGCACGCGGAACAGCTTGTTCGGGCGCCAAAAGTCTATGCAACCTTCCTCTTGTGGATGCTTTCCGAACTATTTGAGAATCTGCCCGAGGTTGGTGATGTCGACAAACCTAAACTCGTTTTCTTTTTCGACGAGGCCCACTTGCTGTTTGAAGACGCGCCGGACGCCCTGCTCGACAAGATTGAACAGGTTGTCAGGCTAATCCGCTCCAAAGGTGTTGGCGTCTTCTTCGTCACACAGCATCCGCTCGACATACCGGAAAAGGTGCTCAGTCAGCTTGGTAATCGCGTACAGCACGCGTTGCGCGCTTTCACTCCCAACGAACAGAAGAAACTCAAGGCAGCGGCCGACACGTTCCGGGAAAATCCCGGTCTCGATCTGGAAAAGGCTATTCCCGAACTCTCAATCGGCGAAGCCATTATCAGTTTCCTCGATGAGAAGGGCGCGCCGGTTCCTGCGGAACGCGCCTTCATTCGCCCGCCGGCATCACGCATTGGACCAATCGAAGCAAACGAGCGCCTTGCCATTCTGCAAGGCTCGGTAGTCGCCGGAGTCTACGAGAAGACGGTGGACCGCGAATCCGCTTACGAAATGCTCAAGGCCAAGGCGGACCACGCGGCATCATCCCCACCCGCAGAGGAAGCACGAAAGGCGCGCACAACTGCAAGCAGACAGCCTGATGATGTCATGACTTCCGTTATGAAATCCGCCGCCCGTGCAGCAGCTTCGCAGGCGGGACGCTCGTTAATACGCGGATTACTTGGCGGCTTGCTCGGAGGTAAACGTCGATAATATGAACGCAATAGAAGCCCGCAATATCTCCAAGTCATTCGCCGAAGTGCGCGCGCTCGACGATGTCTCCCTGTCGATCCGACAGGGAGATTTCTTTGGCCTCCTCGGGCCAAATGGAGCGGGGAAGACGACGTTCATGCGCATTCTGTGCGGACTTTTGAGTCCAGATCAGGGCGACCTGCGCATATTGGACAGTAGACTCGAGCGCTGGCAAATCCCGTTCGCGATGGGGATTGTCCCGCAGGATATCGCGTTGTACGATATGCTTACGGCCCAAGGCAACCTCGAACTCTTCGGCAAACTACGCGGCGTTCAGGGCGCCGAACTGCATCGCCGGATCGACCGAATTCTCGATCAGATTGGCTTGACGGACCGTCGCAAGTCACGAGTGAAGACGTTCTCCGGCGGTATGAAACGGCGTCTCAATCTTGGTGTCGCACTGCTCAGCGAACCGCGCGTGCTGCTGCTTGACGAACCTACCGTCGGTGTGGATCCGCGATCACGGGCCGGAATTTTTGACCTGCTCGAAGAACTCCATTCGGGATGACGATCCTTTACACAACCCACTATATGGAAGAAGCCGAGCGGCTCTGCCGCACGATCGCCATTCTTGACCACGGAAAGCTGTTAGGCGTCGGTTCGCTGGATGAGTTAGTGCGGTTGGTCAAGACTCCGAGGTTTGTGAGGCTGATTCTACGCAGTGAAGATGACGTCGCTCCGGAGATACCCGGAGTCGATTGTAAGCGATCCGGGATGCGGGTGGAGTATATTCCCTCTGTGCCCGAGGCGCTTGCCAGCATACTGGCCCTGTTGGCGGATTTTCGCGGCGCTCAGCGTGTAGAGGTTGTGTCGCCAAATCTTGAGATGCTCTTTCTTGAACTCACCGGACGGGAGCTGCGCGACGCATGAAGAGAATCTGGTATCTGGCGCGGAAAGATTTCTCGATCTTTGTAACCGATCCCGTCGCGATTGGCCTGACTTTTATCGTGCCGATGGTGATGATCCTGGTCTTCGGATTCGTATTTGGAGGTCAAGGAAAGGAGGCGCTTTCCGAGTTGCGTGTTCTGGCGGTCAATCAAGATTCGGGAAGAGCAGGCGCCAAACTTGTTCAGTCGCTGGACAGACTTGGCGAGTTGAAGCTCATCCAGACCATTGGCAAAGACTCGACCAAGCTCGACAGCACTCGCGCGGTTGCGCTCGTCAAGAAAGGCGACTACTCCGCAGCTCTGATTATCCCCGCAGCATTCACGGATGGTGTTAAGAGCGGCGAACTGCGCGCGCATATTCTGGAAGACCCACGCGATCCGGTAACTACAGGCGTGCTGATTGGCCTCCTGCAAAAGACGTCGTTTGAGACGTTTCCCATGTTGATGCCGTCGGCGATGTTGAACGGCATGTTTGACTCTTCGGCGACGATGGGCTTCGACCGGGACCTTGCGCAGATCATTGAGAAGAACTTCAACACCGATCTATCGGATAGCGGCATGACGTTTGGAGACATGCTTCCGGAAGACATGCTGCTCGGCGAAACGACTGGGTCGTCGGACAGCGGCGGTTTCAGCATGGGCGCTGCTTTTGACAAGATCAACAAGATTGAGCGCACCGCAGTTGTTGGCGAAAAGGTTGTGAACCCAGCCGTTTCCCATACGACCGCCGGAACCGCAGTGACTTTCATGCTCTTCGGCGTGGGAGCGATTGCCGCATCGCTTTTGCGCGAGATGCGTTCAGGGACTGCGCAACGGCTGCTGCTCATGGGTGCCTCGGCCGGCGAGATTCTCCTGTCGAAACTGCTCTATTCGATTATTATGGGCAGTTTCCAGCTGTTCGTGATGATGGTCTACGGCTGGCTAATCTTCAGTCTGCAAATCTGGGATCATCTGCCCGCCATGCTCGTGATGATCATTGTCACTGCGGCGACGATGAGCGCTGTCGGCCTGGTCATCTCGGCGCTGTCCCGCACGGAGGAGCAGGCCGGAGGATTGCAGGTAGTGATCATCTTGAGCATGTCGGCCATCGGCGGCGCGATGTTTCCGAGTTTCATGCTCCCGAATGTGATCAAGTTGGTCAGCAAGGTTACGCCGGTCTACTGGGCGATGCAGGGTTTCAATGACGTCTTCTGGAGAGACCAGGGCATTGCGGGAATCTTACTCGAATGCGGGATATGTATTGGGATGGCCGCGCTAATGACGACAGTAGCTGTGATGATCTTCAGACGTAGATTGGCGACGGAATTGGGATGAGGAAGTTCTATTCCTCGACATAGCTAAGCGCCCCGGCCATTGTGACCGGGGCGCTTTGTTCAGAAAGTCGATTGTGCGTTACGCACACGTCGGTTACTTCACCAGCATCATCTTGCGCATCGCAGAGAATGAACCGGCTTCAAGGCGATAGAAGTAGATACCACTTGTGAGGTTCGACGCATCGAATTGTACCGAGTAGCTGCCCGCTTCGCGCTGACCATTCACCAACGTGGCCACGATTTGACCCAGCGGATTGAAGACATGCAACTTCACGTATTCAGAATTCGGAATCACGAAGTCGATGTTCGTCTGCGGGTTGAACGGATTTGGGTAGGCCTCGCCGAGCCGGTACTCATTCACTACCACATCGCCGTTAAACTCGACAGACACTGAACCGAGCGCGTTGTGCTCACCGTTCAGCGTGAATTCGGAAAGTTCATAGGTGTACTGACCAGCTTCAGGGCGATCCGTGTAGCTGTAGTTCGCACCGGTTGCGCTGTTTTGCGCGACGACTTCAGCAATCTTGTCGCCGTTGCGCGTCAACTCGAAGCGCGCAATGTTCGACTCGGAAGCCGTGCTCCAAGCCAGCGCAACTTCGCCGTTGACAACATTCGCGTCAAAGCTCGTCAATTCGACAGGCAGCACGCGGTCGCCCAAGCCCATGCCCCAGAAGCCGTCGATGCCGCCAGTCACATTGAAAACCTCAAAGCAATATATGCCATTTCCGAGATCAATCAGGGCGGTCGAAGCCGATTCCACGAACCAGGTAAGTCCATTGTCACGAGTGCGAATCGCCACCAGATTTGACAGGTCCGCCAACACCGCCGTCGGGACTTCGCAGGCCTTGAACGAGAGCTTCAAAGAGACAGATGAAGAAGCATTCGCAGTCGTTCCAAACGTGAAATAGCGGCCGACTGCCCACGCGGCGGGAAGATTGTAATCAATGTCCGCCAGGGCCGGACGAGTGCGCGTGTAAGATCCCGTTACCGAAGTCGGCGTATTCGGTCCGAAGAAATAAAGATCGAAACCAGAGACCAGCTCCGTCATTGCATCGCCCGTCGCCTGCGCATGAAAGTCCGCCGCCGGGTTGCCGTTTGTGAAGGTCTGCGAGAGCGTGCGCTGCACGATGCGGTATTCGCCCGGAGCGGTGGGATACTCGCCGCCCGAGATTACGCCGTTCAGGCCGGTCGGCTCAGAGATGTAGTTGAAAAGAGCCTGCTGATATGAAACGCCAATCAGAGTTTTGGGAAGCGCGCGGAAGGGGATCGCGTCGCCATTAGCCGCCGTGAAGTTGTTCGTCGCGATGCACACAGCCGGCGCGCCCGGCACCACATCACCGCAACGCACGAGCACTGTGCCGTCTTCAAGCACGACGTCACGCACGCGCTGTCCGGGGGTCACGACGTTGAAGTTCGCGTCCAACACTTGCGCCTGACGCGAGTGGTCGAACATGAACTTGAAACCCGCAACTTGCAGGAAGCCGCCGCTCTGCGACGGACTTAAACGTACCGAAGCTTCGAGCATTTCCTTGAACTGCGAAGCCTGAACATTCGGAGTAATCGAAACAACGTTGTCGAATGCCGCGATCTCATAGGTGTTCAGTTCCGAAATATTGCCCGCCGGGATAATCGCGTCCTTTCGCATTCCGCCGCCATTCTGGAAGGCGACGTTGGGAGTGCAAACGCCAAAATCAGCGGCCTTGCGCTGACCTTCCCACAATAGCGCGTCGGCAAAGAGATTGCCCTCGTTGCATTCAATCGTACGAACCGAAGCGCGGCGTCCGTCGAGCGGCACGTCTGAAACAGCGATCACGTTCGCGGCCAGACCTGTGATATAGGCGTCAATTGGAGTAATAATGTTGGTGACGCAAGTCGGATCCTCGCTCACGCCGTTCACCGCGTCAATCGTGTTCGACAGCACGCACACTGGATTGGAAACCGGATCCACGGCGACGAAATTGCCGGCGTTGTCAAACTCGACAACCAAACGTCCGATGTAGCGATATTCGCCCGTTGTCGTGACCACTTGCACTGGATCACCGTTGATGTCGTTGGCCGTCATCGGATAGGGACGCGCCGGATTCACGACGTCCCCGGATATACCGGAGAGACTCCCGCGTTGGCAAGGAACTCATCGCCGCCGCCGGCGATCACCACATCCACGTCGTCCAGCAGCGGAATTAAGGCGAGTTCGTTGTTCAAGTTCTGCAGGTGCGAAATCAAGATGATGATTTCGGCACCATTTCCGATCAGCGTATTCACTTCCGCCTGAACAATGCTCGCGATGTTAGCGTCAATCACCACACCACCGGGGCTGGAAATCGTCGGCAGCGATTCCGTGATGGCACCCACTACACCAACCAGCGTGCCGTTAATATTCACCATGGTGCTCGGAGCAATGCGGCCCGCATTTACCTTGGCCTGCAACGCGGCTTCGGCGCTGAAGTCCGCATTTGCGCACAGGTAAGGCGGATACGTTGGTCCCGCGAAGTCATCCATGAAATCCGCCAGCACATTCGGACCGAAGTCAAAATCGTGATTGCCGATACAGATTGCGTCGTAACCGATCCTGTCCAGCAGCAGCGCGTCGTAGTACACGCCGTTGGCAACTCCAGCGTTATACTGCGCACCGGCCAGGAAATTATCGCCCGACGACAGCGTGATCACGCCGTCGCTGTTCATCGCGCCCCAGGTCTTCAGCTCGTTTACTTTCGTCACAAAACGGGCGCCTCCCGCGTAGTTCGGCTGCGACGTGCCGGTTGTAGACAGCTTTGACTCGCCGTCATTGTTGTGCAGAATTGTCAATCGGAAGTTGGCCAGAGCCGAGCCGCTCAGAGTAACCAGACAGAGCAGCACGATCGCCAAGCTCTTATTCAGGGTGTTCATTCTTTCTCCATGGTACTTGTGATGTCATGTGTCATTGGCAAAGCCTATGATTTACTGATGCAATGGTACGGCTTCCGGATGTGCCTCTCGTGAGCAGGGGACAATATCTCTGTTTGTCAATCGTTCCGGCGATATGAGCTAATGATACTCCAACCGTGATGATACATACAAAACGAGTTGGCATTGTGTTAAGTCAAGCACCCAAATGAAAAGCGCCCCGGTCATGGTGACCGGGGCGCTTTGTCTCAAATCGGAGGCCGCTTACTGTCGGGTCTGCTGTTCGTTCGCCTGCGCGGGCAGTCGGAACGAGCTTAGTGCACCGGGCGTCGTTGTGATGTAATAGAAGCCTTGAGTTGCCGCCGAGTCAACTCGGCCGGCATCCGAAAAGCCAAGCGTGTTGCTCGTGCCGATTTCTGTGAATGGCCCGGCCGTATTCGCCGAACGGTAGACGTGAAACGGAACGTGCAGCGGATCCGCCTGCCAGCTCAATACGATATCGCTGCCCGAGCGGTGAATCACGAGAATCGGAGTCATCAGGACCGAGTCACAATAGGCTGCTGTCCAGATTCCTTCGCTGTCCTGATAGCGAATACAGAAGAGATGTTGGCCTATCGGCAAGTTCGTCACGACCACCGTATTCTCTTCTTGACCTTCGTCGTACGCGCCGTCGGTTGTTGTGGGCAGGGGAATCGCGCCGCCCGGAGCGGGGTTGCCGTTGATGAAATACTCAGCGGCGACCAGCGTCTTGGGTTGGTAGTTTGAGGCGAATTCTGATATCAGCACAAACCGCCGTGTCTCCGCCATACTCCAAACACTGTCTTCATCACGATACCGCGTGTTGAACGTGTGTATGCCTGTTTCAGTGCCCGCCGGGATCAGTTGTGCGAAGTTTCCTGTCGGAGCGTCGGCAATATCCACAAGCGTCGGGGGATTGCTGTCCAGCCAGTATTCTAGTGCCGTCACATTCTTGATCTCGATTGTGCCGCTCGCACCTTCGATAATATAGAAGTATCGGCCCTCGGCCATTGTCCAGTTCCCATCCTCATCTTGAAATCTCAAGAAGAAGCGATGAGGCGCGTTTAACGACAACCCGGTCGCCGGAATCAGTGCCGGATACGTGATATTCGGCGAGTCTGTCAAGTCCACAAACGTCGAGGGCAACGCGTCAAACCAATACTCAGCCTGAACGACGTCATCCTGTGTTACCGATCCGCTCTGGGCTGAAATAGGATAGAAGTAGCGTCCCTCGGTCAGACTCCACACATTCTCGTCTGACTTGTAACGCAGGAATAGACGATGAACCACACCCGCGGGCAGACCAACTGTTGACACAGGCAAACCTGCGATCGAAACCGTCTCCCCGCTGGTGATTGTAATTGCCGTTCCCAGCCCCTGCCCGGGATCCGTATCCACAAAATACTCCGCCTGTGTAATCGTCACCGCAAAGACTCCGCTGACGATTAACACGACGCCAAGCAGCATACTCAAGAGTCTCATAGCCAATCCTCCTGAGGTGATTTAGTAGCGAGGTCCGACGCGGCCCGTCGAATTGACATTGAGATCATCGCCCGATTCAATCAGGTTAGGCACCGTCAGCGAAGTCACGAACGGATAAGCCGGAATACCATTGTCCACCAACGGACGCGGGCCGCCATAAGCGCCGACATCCGAGCGCGTGGCATCCACATCGAGAATCAGCGGATGACCGGTGTTCGTCAAGGCAAGTCCACCCGTCCCGCCGTTCAAATGCAAATCGCTCGTGCCATGCACATAATTCAATGCTTCGTCATAGGTCACGAAAGGATCATTGGCGCCAAGCAGAATATGATTCGTGAACGCGCCCGGAATCGCTGGAGCCGTCGCATCGCTGGCATTATAGTCAAACACGCTCCCCGCTAAGAACGTCCCCCAAGTCGGCGTGCCCGTCCAATCGTAAAAGATGTTGTTGATCGCGATGACGGGCTGAATCCCTGTCAAGTCAAACGGTCTACGAACACTTACAAAGGTACAATTGGTGAGTTCAATGACTCCAGAATTTGCGCCGTTGAAATACGTGGCGCTCGTCTGCGCCCCCGGTGAAACCGAAGATACAACCCTTCGCTACGAATCCGCCCCCCGCTGTAACGCTGACATTAATCATAGAGCCATTGACTGCGCTTGTCAACAGGCAATCCTCAAGATACAAACGCTTTCCATTGGTTCCGGAAATAACTATGTTTCCCGTACTCCTCAGACGGCAACGACGAACCGTAACCGAATCACCGTTCGTAGAAAGATTAAATGATAAGTTTGACGATGGACAATCCATGCCTTCAAGCACCGAACCAATAACACCAACGCCACTCAGTGTCCATGCGGTACTGCCACCGCCGTCTATCGTCGTCAGATCCCATCCCGCGCCGATAATCGTCAGAACCTTCGTCGAAAACGAAGGTGTTTCAACGTAAGTGCCCGGCGCAATCAATATTGTGTCACCGGTTGCTGCCGCCGACACCGCCGCCTGCACCGTCGTGAACTGCGCCGTTCCGAACTGATTCACCGTCCGAATCGTTGCATGGGCGTTGACCGCCATCACCGAAATGATCAAGGTCATCAAAAGCCGTTTGTTCATCTTCCTACCTCATTCCTCATTGTAATTTGTTTTCGTGAGCCATTACCCACTTAGCAATATAGCTCGGTGCAGCAACTGGAGCAACAAAACCAGACAAAATTTGTAATATTTAACATAACAAGATGCAGAAAAAACAGGCGAAGCACACTTCGCCTGTTTTTAAGTCACTGTAAAATATGGCTATCGCTTAAACGATGCCCTGCATCCCCGCTCGCTTGGCCGCTTGCTTCCGCTCTTCCTCCTTGAGGTAGTACTTCCGCAGGCGGATGCTCTGCGGGGTCACTTCCACTAATTCGTCCTCATTGATGAAGGCGATGGCTTCTTCGAGCGACATTGGCCGAGGCGGAGCAATTCTGTAGCTCTCATCTGTGCCGGATGCGCGCATATTGGTCAGCTTCTTTTCGCGCACGATATTCACCACCAGATCGTTGTCACGCGAATTCTCGCCGCAGATCATGCCCTCATAGACGTGTGTGCCCGGACCAACGAACACTTCGCCGCGATCCTGCAAGCTATTCAACGCATACTCGGTCACGCGGCCCTCGCGATCCGCAATCAACACGCCGTTCGCACGCTGCCTCACCTCGCCTTCCACGGGACGATAATCCAAGAACTGTGTGTTCATGATTGCCGTGCCGCGTGTCATGGTCAGCATGATGGGCCGAATTCCGATCAATCCGCGCATAGGGATTTCAAATGTCAAGCGCACCCAGCCCGTCGCGTGATCGGTCATGTGGGTCATGCGGCCACGCCGCATGCCGAGCGTGCTCGTCACGACACCAACGAACTCTTCCGGGCAATCCATCAAGACCATTTCGTACGGCTCAACTTTGATGTTGTTTACGGTCTTGAAGAGCACGCGCGGCTTGCCTACCGCAAGCTCGTAGCCTTCGCGGCGCATCGTCTCGATAAGTATCGCCATCTGCAATTCGCCGCGCCCATATACGCGATAGCCTTCTGCCGTTTCCGAATCCTCCACCCGCAAGGCCGGATTGCCCTGAATCTCCTTGAACAGGCGATCGCGGATCTGGCGTGTCGTCACGAAACTGCCTTCGCGGCCCTGAAACGGCGACGTGTTCACACCAAACACCATTTCGAGCGTCGGCTCGTCAATCTTCAGCGGCGGAAGCGGTCGCGGATCGGCAAGCGAAGTCACCGTGTCGCCGATGTCCATGTTCTCCAAACCGGCGACGGCGACGATTTCACCCGACCATGCTGATTTCGCGTCCACACGCGCTAAGCCTTCATACGTGTAGAGCTGCGTCACTTTTGCCTGCGACCGTGTGCCGTCGTTCTTAATCAGCATCACCTGTTCGGCCTGCTTGATCGTTCCGTTCGCAATGCGCCCGATTCCGATACGGCCCACATAGTCGCTGTAGTCCAGCGTCGTGATCTGAAGCTGCAGCGGCGCCTCGTCATCGTATTGCGGCGCGGGCACCTTGTCAAAAATCAACCTGAACAGCGGCATCAGATTCTCGCCGGGAGAACTCAGGTCAAGCGTCGCGGTGCCGATCTTCGCGTTGGTGTAAACGACCGGGAAATGACACTGTTCCTCGGTCGCGTCGAGATCGAGGAACAGCTCGAGCACTTCGTCCAATACTTCACCAATGCGCGCGTCAGGCCGGTCAATTTTGTTGATCACGACAATCGGCGATAATCCGAGTTCGAGCGCGTTCGACAGCACATAGCGTGTTTGCGGCAACGGACCTTCGCTCGCGTCCACAAGCAATAGACAGCCGTCCACCATGCGGAGCACGCGCTGCACCTGTCCGCCGAAATCCGCGTGGCCCGGCGTGTCAAGAATATTGATCAGGTTGTCTTGCCACTTAATCGTCGTATTCTTCGAGAGGATCGTGATCCCCTTTTCCCGTTCCAAATCCAACTTATCCATCACGCGCTCCGCAACCTGCTGATTCTCGCGGAAGACGCCCGCCTGATGCAGCATCGCATCCACCAGCGTTGTCTTGCCGTGGTCCACGTGCGCGATAATCGCCACGTTGCGAATTGTCTCTCGAAATTTCTGTGCCATTACCCGAGCCGTTCTCCTGTCTTATTTCTAACTAACTCAACTTCTCAATTACTTCTTCATGCTCTTCGCTAACTTCATACAATCCTTGTGCCGGGTGCAGCCAAGCTCGTGGTCATTTACCATGCCAGCCGCCTGCATATACGCATAGCAAATCGTCGATCCGACGAATTTGAATCCTCGCTTCACCAAATCCTTGCTCATTGCGTCAGAATCCGCCGACTTGGCCTGAATCTGCTTGATGGTCTCGATCTTGTTGTTGATCTGCTTTTCGGCGGTGAACTGCCAGATGTAGTCGTTGAAGCTGCCAAACTCCTTCTGCACGGCCAGGAACTGCTTGGCATTTTGGATTGTGCCGAGGATCTTCAGCCGATTGCGCACAATTCCGGCATCGTTCATCAGACGCTCGAAGTCCGCTTCGGTGAACCGGGCGACCTTCTTGTAGTCAAAGCGCGCGAACGCCTTGCGAAAATTCTCCCGTTTGTGCAAGATGGTCCGCCACGACAGTCCGGCTTGAAAGCAGTCAAGCACGAGATACTCGAAATGCTTGCGGTCGTCCGTCACCGGCACTCCCCATTCTTCATCGTGATAACGAATCATCAACTCGTCATCAGACGGCCATGCGCAGCGCTTCGGTTGTCTGGTCATCGTTTCAGATACCTGTCAAACCACTCTTTGTAGGCTTCGAGCCGAACAACTCTGCGGTCAGGTCGACCGCCGCGTGACAGTCCATGCGATTCTTCCGGGAAGCGCAGGAATTCTACCGTGCGGCCGCGCACTTTAAGCGCAACAAAAAGCTGTTCCGCCTGCTCTATGGCGCAGCGCAAGTCGTTCTCGCTGTGCACTATCAATAACGGGTCTTTGATGTTCGCCGCATAAGTTAACGGCGACATCTTTGTATAGCCATCGGGGTTTTGCCAGTAGTAACCGCCAAACTCAAGATTGTCGTAAAATCCGATATCCGATGATCCTGCGAACGTCTTCAATTCAACGACAGAGCGATCTGTGACACCGCAGCGGAACTTGCGCGTGTTGCCAAGCGCGAAGTTCGTCATGTAGCCGCCGTAACTGCCGCCGCACAGTGCGATCCGATTCGAGATGACGAACTTCTGATCGGCGAGCCACTGCTGCGCGGCCATCACGTCTTCATAGTCCTTGGTGCCCCATGCGGCCACAATCGACTCGGCGTGTTTCCTGCCGTACCCTTGCGAGCCGCGTGGATTTGTCAACAGAACAATGTACCCCTGCGCCGCGAAATAATGCATCTCGTGGAAGAAAACACGCGCATACTGTGTGCGCGGTCCGCCATGCACAGTGAGAATGGCCGGATACTTCTTGCGCGGCGAAAACTTCGGCGGCAAGAACATCAAAGCATGAACGCGCGTCTTATCCGTGCTGTGAATCCAGAACTCCTCAACCTTGCCAAACTCGGTCGAGTCGAGATACGCGCGGTTGTGCTTAACAACCGGTTTGAAAGCGGCTCCCGGCGCGGCGATATTCGCGCACACATGCAGATCGCCAAGGGCTTTGAAGCTCGCGTGAATGCAGACCATCACGTTGCTCTGCAAATCAAATAACGGCACTTCGCCAGCGGCTTTCCAGAATTTCTCCGGATCACCGCCGCCAACGGGAAGTTTCACGACCTGAGTGTCGCCTCGATCCGTTACCGTGTAATACAGGTGCTTCGAATCCTTGCTCCAGCGCACACGCGTCTCTTCGAAATCGAACCCGATATCCGAGAGACTCAAGTCGCCCGGCTGTCTGTCATAGGTCGGCGTGAGATTCTTGATTGCGCCCGTGCGCAGATCGACGCGCCAAGGATGCACCGGTTCTACACCCCAGGCATCGCGCTTGTTGTGATGACCGAGATAGATCAGCCACTTGCCGTCCGGTGAGAAACTTAAGGTTCCCTTCTCGCCCTGAGGTCCGGTCAACATCTTGCGGCGCCCGCTCTTCAAATTCACAAACAGGATGTCGTTATCGTACGGATTGACGTCCGGATCACGATGGCTGTTCGCCACGTACGCAAGCACATCGCCGTCCGACGAAACCGCAAACGAACCGTCATCAGCTTGTCCATTGGAAATCTGTGTCCAACGCTTCGTCGCGAGTTCGAGCTTATAGAGGTGATATCGATCCTGCGGGAAGAACCCGACACCATCGAGTCGATAGAATAGGCGCGTTATCCGCCGCGCTGCCGGAGCCTTGCTCTCGGGTTCTTTGCCTGCCGCAATCGCCTTCTCAGCTTCTACGTCGGGATCGGCCTTGCGAAACTTTACGACGAGACACGAATCGTCGCAGGCCCACTCCATTCCGGCGAGCGAGCCGCGGCCCTTCCACAGAAGTTCCGGAGCTCCGCCGTCACGACGCAGGCAGTAGATGCGATCTTCGCCCTTCTCATGTCTGAAGAAAGCCAGCCACTTGCCATTCCGCGACCACGTCGGGCAACGGTCCGTGTGCTCGCCGAATGTCCACTGACGGGTTGTTCCCGACAGGACATCGAGAATGTGCAGATTGGCGAAACTTTTATTCTTGTCTTCGTCTGTCCATGAGCGAGTGTAGGCCGCAAGTCTGCCGTCTGTTGACAGATTCAGCGACTTCGGCATGACCAGTTTCTTGAAATCGTGAACAGAGACCGGGGCCTTCTTGGGAGAGCGAGTAGTTCGTGCCATGAGTGGGAAGGGAAGAGAGTGTAAGGGAGAGATTCAGCAACAGGGAATCGTCGGCGAAGCGGACGTCTATTACATCCACTTCTGCCGCTTGAAGTAGATCATCATCACGAGCGCGACGATGGCCATCAATGCTAAGGCGAAGAAGTAACCATGCCGCCAACTCAGTTCGGGCATGTTGGCAAAGTTCATGCCCCACACGCCGACCAGAAAAGTAAGCGGCAGAAAGATCGTTGAGAAGACGGTGAGCACTCGCATTACATCATTTTGCCTTAGCGAGAGCCGGGACAAATAGACTTCAAGTGAGGCGTTCTCCAGGTCGCGTAACAGGTCAATCGACTCCGCGACATGCAGCGTGTGATCATACACGTCGCGAAAGAACACGCGCGTCGCAGGTTGGATCACCTTTGAATCGCGACGCTCGAGCGCGCTCAAAACGTCCCGCAAGGGCAAGATGCCTTTGCGGAGCATCAGCAGTTCCTGGCGAGTGTCGAAAATCTCGGGGAGAATGTCGCGATCACCCGGAGTGTCGAGCACGCGCGTCTGGAGCGACTCAACCCGATCATTGACTTCGTCAAGCACGACGAAGTATTGATCGACCAACATGTCCAGCATCCGGTAGAGCAGAAAGTCCGGTCCATTCTGCCGCGTCGCGCCCTGTCCGATGCGCAGCCGCTCACGCAGCACAGCAAACTCAGTTGGCGGCAGCTCACAAAATGTGAAGATAAATCCGTCGCCCAATGCGATGGCTATCTGACCGTCGTTTAGCGCCTGCGTCTCTTTGTTGCGTTCAAAATCGTGCACAAACAGAATGAGCTGATCGCCGTCTTCTTCGAGCTTGGTGCGCTGATTTGTATTCGCAATGTCTTCAATGAGCAGCGGATGCAGACGAAGCTGGAGACCAATCTCCTCAAGGAGCTTGGTATCAGCAAGCCCCTCGAAGTCCACCCATTTCACTCCGGGTTGTGCAAGAAAGCCGGGCAGTTCGTGCGGGTGAGTTAGAACGCGTTCTTCGCAGCTTGTTGCATCGTAGCGCACCGCGCGTAAAGTCGATTGTTCCGCGCGCGGCACCCCGCCATAGACCACGCTGCCCGGCGGCAGGCCCGCCTTGTGAGGCGACGGTACTGCTTTTCGTTTGCGGTGATGGCGCGACTTTGTGCCTGACATGAGGTTTGTTTACTCCATGCGGCCAGTCGCACGCATATAGAGTTCCATAAACATTGCGATCAGCTGCGAATCCGAGAACCAGTAATAGAGCCACTGATTCTGCATCACCCAATAAAATATGAGCGCCGCAATCGGCAGCATTACCAGAATGTAGAAGCCGTGCTGACGGTGATCAAGCCGTTCGCTGGCTCCGAGTTCCGCCGGCAGGACCATACGCGTTCGTCTTCATAATCCGTCTCGGTCAGAACGAGGGCCAGATAGCCCCACAGCAGGGCAATCGGCAGGGTAAAGAGCAGCACGCTGGCCGGCAACATCGTGAAATAGTCGCGCGTCCCAACGACTGCGACCGACAGAATGAGCCCGAAAGCCATGCCGATAGCCGTGAAGATCTTGTACTGCCGCACTTGCATGCGTTCTTTGCGCAAGATCCGCGGAGCATTGAGCATGAGCGGGAAGTAGATTCGCGAGATGATCGACGCAAATGCTGAAAGGTAGTAAAGCGTCAGGCCGAACATAAACGGGTGTCCGCTGATCATATTCAGAAGTGACGAATGCCGGCCAGCCAATTGGCCGATCATTGCGCCAACCACGAACACGACCAACAGAACGAAGAACCACCAGTACTTACCGCGGTCCTCAAGCCACGCCGCGAAGAGGCCGCGATCATGTTCACTGTGGCGACGCAGAGGTCGAAAACAGTGCGGGCACCGGCTCTTAAAACGGTGCTTAAAGGGGATGACTTTGAGGCAGTGGGGGCAGAGCTTCTTGGAGGTCATGGTTGCAGGGGCAAAGTGAGCAGGGGAAACTCCAAAGGGAGACTATAACTTAACAAAATACCGACTCCTCACCGAACATGCAACCAAACCTCCTGGCGAGTAGGGTTGGAAACGTGCGTGTTAGGATTCGGGTTCGCGCAAGTCGGCTCCGGGACTAAGATACATCTGCTACAAATGCCGCCTGAGGCTGTCATATCGGCATACACGCTGACATTGTGGCATTAATCTATGTCGACTTTGCAGACGTGACTCGATACCCTATTTAAAATAAACTCAATTTTAATAATAGTTTATTACGTTGGCATTCGTGTTGCCTTTGCCTCAGACGTAAATGCACAGGAAAGATCATCCCAAACACAAATACGCCAACAGGAGACAATCATGAAGATCATGAAGTACATTCCCCGCAATGCTGAAGCAAACTTCCCACTTGCGAACCTCGACGAAGTCCTTAACGACCTGATGGGATGGAACAAGGGCGGACCGCTACGCAGCTGGGCACCCGATGTAGACATCGCCGAGAACCCGGAAAGCTACGAGATTCATGCAGAATTGCCGGGCATGCGTGAAGAGGACATCAACCTGACCTTGAACAACAATGTGCTCACAGTCTCCGGCGAGAAGAAGCGCGAAATCAAGGAGGAAAAGGACAACTTCGTGCGCGTCGAGCGCAGCTACGGCAAGTTCGAACGCAGTTTCAGCCTGCCGAACAACATCACGGCCGACCGCGTCAGCGCCAACTACGCCGACGGCGTGCTGAAAATTACGTTGCCCAAAGCTGAAGAAGCCAAGAGCCGCACGATTAAAGTTACCAAGTAGCGACCGAACTAATGCGACCCGGCGGAGAGCCGAATTGACACAAACAACAAGATGCGCGAGCTCAGGGGACGGGGCTCGCGCTTTCTCTTTCTTTCCGCGAACGTCCCCGAAGATCGGCGCTACAGGGTCACTATCGCGATGAATTGTTAAAATTCAGTTAATCTAATAAGTTACTAACTTATGTTCGCGATATTGGATTCGACAGGTTGCTACCCCGCCACAACTTGCGGAGACTTATGACGAAAACTCAAAAGCTCAAGACACACGGATCGGTCCTCGTCATCTCCGATCTGCATCTCGGCTCGCCTAACTGTAATGCTGATGGAATACTTGATAAACTCAAGAACTCCCGATTTGATACGCTGGTTATTAATGGCGACACCTATGATAACCCGAATCTGCACCGACTAAGAAGACCTCACCGTGAGGTCTAGTCTCATATCTGGGGCTGCATAATCAACGCAAAGAGGTTGTCTGGATACAGGGCAACCACGATTCCGAAATTCTGCCGCTTTTCAATGAGGGAATCTCCGAGTGCGTCATGGACACGCCGCACGGGAAGATCGGAATACTGCATGGGCATCAGTTTGACAATTTCATCCGCAAGTACCCGCTCACCACTGATATTGCGTCGCGCATGTATTATTACGTTCAGCGATATGTACGGAGCAACAGGTTCAGTGAATACGTCAAGTACACGAGCAAATCCTGGCTGAACGTCATTTACAAGGTGCGTGCCCGGGCCGTTGAGTACGCGATGCAACGCGACTACAGGTACATCGTGTGCGGCCACGTTCACCACCATGAACAGTTCGACAGCGACGGTGTGACCTATATCAACTCAGGTTCGTTTATGGACACGGCATGTGAGGGCGTGCAAATTAACTGGGATCCCAATCATCTGGAAATCGTGGCCGACTTCCCACGACTTCGCCCACGGAGAGTCGAGAATTCAGTGCCGCTGCCGGATAGCAGAGGCCTTGTGCTGTCGGCTTGAGATTGCCTAAACTCTGACGCAAAAAGGCGCCAGTCCGGCATGGACTGGCGGGTTCCGAATTACAGACGCACTCCAATGGCTATTTGGTTGGAAGCAGGATCTTCAACGTCGCGGCAAATCCAATGTCCTTTCCATCAGCGCCCCAGCCCTTGATGAGTTCGTTCTGCCAGTACAAGTTGCGGCTGACTGCGCTCCCCAGGAAAAGGCTCGTGCCTGCTTCGCCTTTGACCAACCGCCGGCCGATGTTAGCGCTGCTTTGTGCGCTTTCGTACTCGGCGCCCACGCCCAGGATACTATTCCCAAGTGCGTAGAAGATTCCGCCGTGACCGCGAGCACCCGTCGCCATCTCGTTGCCCATCGCGAGAACAGGGTGAAACACAACGGTCAGGCGATCGAAGTTGAAAATTGATGGAGCGGAGAGCTCGAGCACCTGTTCGCCGCCGCGCATCGCAACATGATGCTCGAGAATCCCATCCAGACTGTAGCGGCCGTGCTTGAACACTCCGTAGACTCCGCGCACCGCCCATTCGTCCGCTTTGTATTCATGGCGCGGTTTCTCCGCTGAAATCACCGACGCTTGTACGGAGAACTGATCCGCGATCCCGTAGTATGCATTGAGATTGCCACTGAATAGATCTTCGTCTGCCTGATCGAGCTCTTGCGCGACAAACTCACTGTTTCCTTCGATGGCCAGCAGGCCTTTGGGGTAGACCATGCTATGCTGACGGAGGAAGCTATATGTGTCAAAACAGGCTACTGCCGTGTGGGTCCCCAAGCACGCCACCGTAACTGCAACTATCAGTACGATCTTCTTCATTTCTAATCCGCCTTATAACAGTATTCAGAGAAGGCCGCCGGTTGCGGCCTAGCCCAATCTACTACCCATAACTCTACCTTTCAACACACGTTAAGCACGACAAAAGTATCCCAAACCAATGTAATCAGGACATTAAAACCTGACCGGGGGGCACCCATTCTCGGAACATGACCATGTCACAGACGAAGCTGTGCAAGTCAGTGGGCACTAACCCTCTTGACTCAGAAAACGGAAGTTGCTACATTTGTTCAAATGCACTAATGTTCAATTGCTCTGAGGTGGTTCATGCGTCTTCCTGACCAACTCTTGAAGAAATTCTGGGGTTTCGATCGGTTCAAACCCCATCAACGGGAAGCAATCGACGCCCTGCTCGCGGGTCGAGACATTCTGCTCATTCTGCCGACCGGCGGTGGTAAGTCATTGTGTTATCAACTTCCTGCGCTCGCGAAGGAAGGCGTCGCCGTTGTGATTTCGCCGCTGCTTGCGCTCATGAAGGATCAGGTCGATGCCTGTCGGAGCTTAGGTATCCCGGCGGCCTGTATCTCGAGCATGGCGGGTACGGAGGAAAACAGGACTGTCATGAAGCAAGCGCAAGAGGGAAGACTCCGGCTACTCTATATGTCACCTGAACGGATTGCCACAGAGTCCGCACTCGGCTTGTTAAACACGCTGAAAATATCACTCTTTGCGGTTGATGAGGCGCACTGTATCAGCCAATGGGGCCACGATTTCCGACCTGATTATCGAGCGCTAAATTCGCTTCGCGCGCATTTCCCGAATGTGCCGATCATTGCGCTGACGGCCACCGCCACAGCCCGAGTTCGGGCCGATATCGTCGAGCAACTTAGCTTGCGCAAGCCGGACCAGCACATCGGTTCGTTCGATCGCCCAAATCTCATTTACAGCGCAGTGGAGCGGTCAGATCTGCTGCCGCAGGTTATCGGCGTCTTGACACAGCACAAGGGTGAATCGGGGATTGTCTATTGTATCTCCCGAGCGAATACAGAGTCCCTCGCCGCGAAACTTGTGAGCGCGGGATATCGGGCGCGCGCCTACCATGCCGGCATGGACACGGAAGAGCGGCGGCGCACTCAAGAGGCGTTTCTGCGTGACGACATTGATATTATCGTGGCAACGGTCGCCTTTGGAATGGGTATTGACAAGTCAAACGTCCGATTTGTCATTCATACAGCACTCCCAAAATCGCTCGAAAACTACCAACAGGAAGCAGGCCGAGCGGGCCGTGACGGGCTCGCCGCTGATTGTGTTTTGTTCTACAGCGTTGGTGATCTTGTGCAGCAGAAGCGCTTTCTTGCCGAATTGCCTGAGCAGGAGCGCGCAACAGCGAATTTGAAACTCCAGCGCATGCTCGACTTCGCCCGTACGCGGATCTGCCGTCACCGACAGCTCGTCCGGTATTTCGATCAAGACTTTCCCGATGCCAAGTGCGGCGCATGCGACATTTGCGAAAGTCGCTTTGCTCCGGTCGAAGCATTGCCCGAAGTTGCCGACGCACAGAAAATTGCGCAAATAGTGCTCTGCTGCGTGATCCGGCTCAAGGAACGCTTCAGGTCGACACATGTCGCGCTGGTGCTCAAAGGCTCAAAGGACAAGAATGTCATCGCTTACGGGCACGACAGACTATCTACCTACGGCCTGCTGTCGAATTACGTGATTCCCGTAATCGAGAGTTTTGTGAGGCAGTTGATCGATCAGATTTGTCTGGTGGCTGAACCGGAGTATAATACGCTGTCCGTTTCACCGCTTGGCCAGCACGTGATTCGCGGTGAACACGTGCCGACGCTCGTGTTTGACCGCGGCGCGGGAGCGAAGCTGCCGCAAATGCGCGCGTCATCGCGCGCTGAATCTGACTGGGAAGGCGTCGACAAAGAGCTCTTCGCCGCGCTGCGGGCCGAACGGCTCCGAATCGCCGTCGAGAACAACTTCCCAGCCTACGTTGTTCTGCACGATTCGGTCCTGCGCGATCTTGCACGGCACAAACCGCGTACGCCCTACCAGCTCCTGCAGGTTCCCGGCATCGGCGAACGAAAGGCGACCGCCTACGGAGACCGCATCCTTAGTGTGATTTCAAACCACTGTCATGCGGTTGCCGCCGCTTGACATTTGCTGCCGCGTCCGTACATTCGCCGAGCGATGGAAGACTTGTGAAAGCTCCTCTTAATTCTGCCGTGCGCGCAATTTCATCGAACGCTTTAGGGGCTCGACTTAACTTCCCGCACTTAGATCATCACCTCAGGCGATACGGACTTTGGTCCAGCAGAAAACCCGCTCAATCGAGCGGGTTTTCTGTATCAGGCATGTGGAGAGCCAAGTCACCTCATGAGGCGCGCCGCAATTTCCTCATATGCACGTGCCGTTTGCATCACGATGGTTTCCGGCAGCTTTGGTCCGGGAGGAGTCTTGTCCCAGTTCAGCGTTTCAAGGTAATTCCGCACGATCTGTTTATCGAAGCTGCGCTGATCGCGGCCCGGAGCGTATTCATCGGCCGGCCAGAACCGCGAACTGTCGGGTGTTAAAACTTCGTCACACAGCGCGAGTTCGCCGTCAATGATACCAAACTCGAACTTCGTATCCGCAATCAATATTCCTCGCTCGCGAGCGTAGTCACGGCCAGTCGAGTAAATCTGCAGAGACAGGTCGCGCAGCTTCGTGCCCATCTCTGCGCCCACGATGCCGCACATTCGATTGAAGTCGATATTCTCGTCGTGACCGGTTGTCGCTTTTGTTGCTGGCGTAAAGAGTGGCTCGGGAAACTGCGCGCAATGCTGGAGCCCTTCCGGAAGAGTGTGACCGCACACTGCGCCGCTCTTCTTGTAATCCTTCCAACCGGAACCCGTGATGAAGCCGCGCACAACACATTCCACCGGCAACATCTCCGCTTTCCTCACCAATTCGACTTGACCCGGTGAAGTCGCTTCAAGTGACGCCGCGAAGTCACGCGCAAAATCACCGTGGTCACGCTCCGCAATGTGATTCGCACACAGGGGCGAGAATTTCTTCATCCAGAAGCGGGTCAACGTGTTAAGCGTTGAGCCCTTGTTCGGGATCGGAGTCGGTAGGATTACGTCGAAAGCCGAGACGCGGTTGGACGTGACGAACACCAGGTGCCGGTCATCGTAGTCGTAGATGTCGCGGACCTTGCCGCGACCCACAAGGGGGAGTTCCAGAGTTGACATGATCTGAGGAAAGCGAAGTAGTGGACCGAGAAAGGGACGCGCGAAAAACGCGGAAGCCACGCACCGGCGGGTTATCTTAACAACATGCGGTATGCAATGAGAATCAGGTAGGCGGCAAACAGCCAGCGGAAGATCTTGACGTTGCCGCCTTGATTGAGTTTGCTGCCAATCGGACCGCCAATTATCGTACCCAATAGAATCGGGACAGCGTAGGCGGGATACACAAAGCCAATCGCGCCTGCGGGAAGTCCGGTAGTATTCCAACCATTGATCACGTAGCCAAGCATTCCGGCCAGCGACGTGACGATGCCGACCATACTGCTCGTTCCGATCGCCAATTCGTACGGCAGCTTGATCACAAACAACATCACAGGCACCATCAAGACTCCGCCTGCGACGCCGATAAACGCCGACATGAATCCCGTTGTCATGCCCAACAGCACAAACGGAAGCGTTCTGAACTGAAACTCGCCGCCCTGATGGCCCTTGAGCGGCGACAAGAACACGGCCGCGCTGATCAACGCAAACGCGCCAAAGGTACGGCGCAGCAGATCCGGGGACGACAGCGCCGCCAGTGTCGAACCCGCAAACGAGAGCAGCAGGGCACTAATCACAAGCACTTTGAATCCCGGCCAGAAAACGCGCCGCGCACGCGCATAAGCCCAGCCTGCGGAAACCGATGTGCCGAGAATCGCAAAGAGCGTCGAACTGAACACCAGCGGATAGCGCACCTCGTCCGGCATTTTGCCCGCGCTGATCGCGAGCAGAACAGGTGTGATGATCACCGCGCCGCCGATGCCGAGATATCCTCCCAGCACACCGGTGACTGCGCCAACCGCGAAGAGGATTAGGTGCGACTCCACGCCCGAGGCTTGCTATTCACGCTCGTCCGCTTTCGTGCTATCCGAAACCGCGAGCAACTTGCCGTACTCGTTGTAATCGTGAAGCACCTCGACGGCGCGCAAAATCTGCGGGTCGTGATCAAAGCTTGCTTCAACGCGGCCCGTGCTGCCGAACAGTGAATTCCCCAATTCCGTTTCAAGGCTCGCTCGAATGAACTCGCGCTCTCGTTCAAAATCCCGGTCGCGAACGACGTCGAGGAAGTGTTCGAGGTGCGCAAAGTCGGCTTCCGCGCTCTGTACCAGGTCAAAATCTGCGAGAATCTCCCGCAGCGTTTCAATCTCCTTCTCCCCGTCCACCGCATAACTGAAGTCACGATCATCCAACCATGCGTGAAACTTCGCGACCATTGCTTCGTCCACGGTCGCGTCAGTGATTCCTGGATTTTCCGCGACATAGGCGGTCACGAAATCGAAAAACGTCCCTTTGCGCCACAACTCAACACCTAACTGGCCGGGCTGCGGTGTTTCAACGAGTATATCCGGCTCGATTCCGCCGCCGCCCACCACTTTGCGTCCGTTTCGCGTTGTATATCCCGAATCCGGAGCTTCGTCAAGCGGACGAAGTACCAAAGTCGTGTCGTTCTCACCGAAGTAGTCTACTTTCTGAATCAACCGACCGGATGGCGTGAAGTACTTTGCCGTCGTCATCTTCAGGGCTTCACCGGTCTCAAAGGAGATTACCGATTGCACAAGGCCCTTACCGAAAGTCGGCTCACCAATCAAGACACCGCGGTCAAGGTCCTGTATCGCGCCGGCAACGATCTCCGAGGCCGATGCCGAGCCGCCGTCAATCAACACCGCGAGCGGAAGGCCTTGCGCGACCGGATCGCTGGCCAGCTTAAATGTGCGATTGGCATCCGCCGTGCGCCCTTTGGTCGAGACCACGACTTCGCCTTTGTCAAGAAATTTCTGCAGCACGCCAACCGCCGCGCTCATCAGGCCGCCCGGATTGCCGCGCAGGTCAAGCACCAGAGATTCCATCCCCTTGCTCTGCAAATCGACCACTGCCTGGTCGACCTCGCTCTGCGCGCGCGCCGAGAAATGCGCCAGCTTGATGTAGCCGACGCCGGGTTCAATAAAGCCCGAGTAGGGCACATCTTTGACATTTATGATCTGGCGAGTCAGGACAAACTCGATGGGCTCGGGGGTACCGGTACGCTCAACCTTAATGGTCACCGGAGTGTCCGGATCACCGCGCAGGAGTCGCGACGCGTCTCGAGTGTTCATGCCTTTCGTCGAGTGCCCTTCGACCTCCACGACGCGGTCGCCGCTGCGAATGCCGACGCGTTGCGCCGGGGAATCGTCCATCGCGCTGATGACGGTCAGGACCTTGTCCTCACCGCGAACGCCGATCTCGATTCCCACTCCGCCGTACTTGCCATACGTGATGACATCGAGGTCCTCGGTGTCCTCTTCGGGAATATAGACGGTATAAGGATCAAGTGTGGCGAGCATTCCCTCGATTCCCGCCTGCACAAATTCATCGGGATCGACCTGATCGACGTAGCGAAGACTAATTTCGCGGTAGATATCCCCGAAAAGACCCATGTTGTGATGAATCTTCGCGTACAGCTCGTCCGCGGACATGGACTGGGCTTCGGCCAAGGCCGTAAGCGGTAGCAGTGACACCAGCAAGATCAGAATTCGTCTGTGCATCTTCTCCGTACTTCCTTCAGGGTTTCACAGGCAGGCGCTCCGCAATCGCGGCCTGCACCTGCGCAAAAACGGTATCTTCATCACCACTCGCGTCTATTCTCCGTACCCGAGCAGCGTGGCGTTCACAGAGTTCCCAATAAGCCTCGCGAACCGATTCGAAGAACTCGCGGGGGCTGCGTTCAAGACGGTCCGGCTCGCTGCCCGCGCGCTCGCGGCGCGACACGGACGTAGCGTAGTCCACATCCAAATAGAGCGTTAGATCGGGCGAGAGGTTCCCGGTCACGAACATGTTTACCGCTTCGACCTCTTCAATCCCCAACTCACGCCCGCCGCCCTGATAGACCGTCGATGAATCGGCAAATCTATCCACAAGTGCGATCGCCCTGGGCTTTCGGAGGTGCGGCAGAAGGACCTCGTCGACTAATTGGGCACGGGATGCGGAATAGAGCAAGAATTCTGCCCGTGGCGACAAATGGCTGCGCGGATCGAGCAGCTGTGCCCGGATCTGTTCGCCAGCTGCGGTTCCCCCCGGCTCACGGGTCAACAACACATCGTATCCGAGCGACTTCAGCCAGGCGACTGTCCGCGCAAGTTGCGTGGACTTGCCTGACCCATCGATTCCCTCAAAGCTAATCAGCATGAGCCGGCGCTTCGGTCTTGCGGCGTATCAGGTACACTCCCACCACGACCATTGCCAGTGAAATCACTCGCGAAAACGTGATTCGGTGATCACCGACGCTGCCAAACACCATGCCTTCTTCGTACCACCGCAGCCCCTCGACGTAGTATCGCCACACACCATATAGGAGCAGGAACCAGCCGGTCAAGACGCCCACGCGCAATGACGTCAGGTCGCGCCAGAGGAGCACGATAAATAGACCGAGCATTGCCAAGGCTTCATAGAGTTGTGTGGGGTGAATGTGCTGGTGAGGATATATGGAACCCGCGAGGCTCGATTCCGGAAATACCACGCCCCACGGCAGGTCGCACACGTTGCCGAAACAGCAGCCGTTCAGGAAACAGCCCACGCGGCCAAATGCGATCCCTAACGCCAACGACGGAATCATGATATCCGTCATGTTCAAGAAGCTCGCATCGCGCCTGCGCGCCATCCAGAACGCGCCGCCGAACCCTGCCACGACTCCTCCTAACAGCACAAGCCCGGCAATCCCGATGGTACCGTCGCTCTGAATCGGCGAAACGATGTCGAGCAGGCGGCCCTCAAATTCATCCCAGTGCGTGATCACATAGGCCACACGTCCGCCGGCGAGACCAAACAGCAACGCCGCAACGGACACGTCCATCACCGTTTGCCCCGCGACGCCGCGCTTCGGCGCTCGCTTTGAAGCGATCCAGATTCCAAACCCAAATGCCAGCGCCAGCATTAAGCCATAGCTATGCAGCGCGAACGGACCTATTTTGAAAAGAGTGGGATGCAAGGATTATCAGAAATATGAAGAAGTAAATATGAAATAGGCGGGAAAGGGCTGCAGCCGGACTACTCGTTCTCGCTGTTTTGAACGCGGTCATCTGTTCCCGCAACCACCACCACAAATTCGCCGCGCGGTTCGTGCTTCTGAAAATGTTCGATGGCGTCGCTCAGAGTGCCGCGCACGATCTCTTCATGAATCTTGGTCAATTCGCGGCAGACAGCGACCCGGCGGTCGCCCAAGTAGTCGCGAAGCTCGCCGAGCGTCTTCTGAATCCGGTGCACGCTCTCGTACAGAACAATGGTGCGCGGTTCGAGCGCGAGAACTTTCAACCGGGTTTGCCGCCCTTTTTTGTGCGGCAGAAACCCCTCAAAGACGAATTTGTCCGTCCGCAGACCCGAAAGCACCAGCGCCGGAACAAAAGCTGCGGGACCCGGAACTGTCAGTACAGTGAAGCCCGCTTCGAGTGCCGCGCTAACCAGCATCGTCCCCGGATCGCTGATCCCCGGCGTGCCCGCGTCGCTAATCAACGCGAGTCGCTTGCCGAGACGAAGCTGCTCAAGCACCCAAATAAGTTTCGACTTCAAGTTATGCGCGCCGTAGCTCGTTGTTACCGCGTGGACCTGATAGTGATCCAACAGCCGCTTCGAATGACGAGTGTCCTCGCACAGAATAACGTCGACCGACTTCAACGTTTCAATAGCGCGCAGTGAAATATCCCCGAGATTTCCAATCGGAGTCGCCACCACGGCGAGCGTACCCGCCGCTATTTGCGCGTGCGCATGGTCAGTCACGTCGAAAAAAAGTCAAGGCCGGGGTTCCCGTTGGGGAACCCCCGGCCTGTTGCTGCAATCCAACTAACTGAATTTGTCAAATCCCGGATCAAGCAGGTTGAAGATGCACCTGATCGAGGATCTCACCCGTGCACTTACGGATGACTTCCACCCCCTCGGCCACCTCAGCCTCGGAGATATTGAGTGCCGGACGGAAGCGAATCGCATGCGTGCCCGACGGCAGCATGCACAGCCCGTTCTCGTATAACGCATCGACCAAACGGTTGCGCAGAGATGTCGTCGGCAAATCGAACGCGCACATCAGACCGCGTCCGCGCACGTTCGTAATCATCGTCGGATATTCGTCGGCGAGCCTCTGCAGCATGAACTGCGCCTTCTCGCCCGTCACCGCCGCGTGATCCACCAGCTTCTCGTCGTGGATGATATCAAGATACAGTTTGAAGCGCATCATGTCCACCAGATTGCCGCCCCAAGTAGAGTTGATGCGGGACGACACGTTAAACACGTTGTCTTCAACTTCGTCGATGCGCGGCCCAGCAATGAAGCCGCACACCTGCGTTTTCTTGCCGAAACAGAACATGTCCGGCTCCACGCCGGCGTGCTGCCAGGCCCACATCTTGCCCGTCAAACCGACACCCGTCTGAACTTCATCGAAGATCAGCATCGCGTCGTTCTCGTCGGCCAGAGTGCGCAGCGACTTCATGAATTCAGGACGGAAGTGGTTGTCGCCGCCTTCGCCCTGAATTGGTTCGATAATCATTGCGCAGATCTCGTCCTCGCGCTCAACGAAATGCCGCTTGATCTGCGCCACCGCGAGTTTTTCCTTATGCTCCACCTCTTCAAGATGACCTTCCGTCAGCGGAAAACGCAACTTCGGGTTGATCACGCGGGGCCAGTCCAGCTTCGCGAAGTACTTGTATTTGTTCGGATCGGCCGTATTCGTCATGGAAATCGTGTAGCCGGTGCGGCCGTGGAAGCACTCTTCAAAATGCAGCACCTGGTTGCCAATTTCGCGGCGATAGCCCTTGGCGAAGTTCTTTCGCACCTTCCAGTCCATTGCGGCCTTCAGGGCGTTCTCAATACCGAGCGCTCCGCCTGCGACGTAGAAGGAGTGCTTGAACGTCGGAGGAATCGCGATCTTGAAAAACGTGTCCACGAACTCGGCCATTTCGACCGTGTACAAGTCAGAATTCGTGATGTTGTTGACTGCGATCCGCCCCAGCTTTTCGATCGTCTCCTTCGAATTCAGGCGCGGGTGATTGAAACCAACCGGGCTGGATGCGAAAAAACTGAAGAAATCGAGAAACTTGCGATTGTGGCGCGAATCAATGAATGTGTTGCCCGTAGAGTTCTGAAGATCGAAGACCAGATCAAACCCGTCGGCAAGCATGTATTTCGAGAGCGTCTCGTGGACGTTCTGAGGCGTAATATGCGACATCGTAACCTCCTTTTGCGGTAAATAGTTCATGGGTTCAAGGCAACAAAACACCCACGCCGCGCGGAGGATCCGTCGAACCGGTATTGCGCTGTGTCAGCGCGCGATAGTCAATACGATGAAATATCATGATCCTAAAAAGTCCTTGATCGCGAACTCATACAGTTGTGGCTGCTCCCACATCGGGAAGTTTGCCGATTCCGGCCACACCAAAGGTGTTCTATTGTCACAGAAACGGCCTGATCGCTCAACGTCGTAGCCGCTTGCTCCTGCGCCCCAAGCCAATAGCGTTTCGCCACCGAACCTGCTCAAGGCGCCGCGGTACACCTCTAATCCGCGCTCAAACTCAGATACTGGAAACACCGGAGAACGTTCCGCGTACCAGCCCCCGCCAAACAGCTCCTTAAACAAGGGTCCGACCTGTTCGCGACTATTCCTGGATAGCCCTGACTCTTTAACGAGCCAATCCTCTAATTTGTTGCGCTGCCACTCCGCGCGTTGCCAAGGCCAGCGAATAGCTTGATTTGGCTTCATCTTCAACGGAAGATTGAGCAGGCCAAGCCGTCGGATCCGCGGCCCGGTATGAAGCAACAGTTCAAGTGCAAGGAGTGCACCATCCCCCCTTCCAACAAGATCAAACTGCCCAAGCTGCTGAGCTGCGATAACTTCAGATACCCAGGCTCGCAACCCGTTGCGAGACAGCGCTGCTTGGTGTCGTTTCGGTCGCTCCTGTGACCTTCCCCATCCCGGCAGGTCCGGTGCAATGATGCGTCGACCGCGTCCAAGACTGCGAATCGTTGTAGACCATACAAACGATGCGCCCGGTGTGCCGTGGAGGAGCAAGACCGGAAAGCCCGAGTCGCGTCCTTCGACAATAGCGAATGTCCTCACGCCGCCAGCAGAGAACTCCTGAAAACCATACCCTGCCACCTCAAACCAACTGGCCACAGGACGTGTCAGGCGAAAAGAGTTTCAAAGGGATTCTCGACCGTCAACTCGCGAATCGCCTGATACGGTGCGGACTCGGAGGTGACCAGCGTGTTCACTCCATGCGCGAGAGCAGTCGCGGCAGTTAGCGCCTCCGGCACGCGATCGCGGAGCGCAGCGTGCTTCGCAACCAATTTGAGTGCTCGCTTCAAAATCTGCTCGTCACCATATAGCACCAGCGGCTCGCGCCGTTTCAGCATCGCGTCAAGCGTTCCCTGTACTACCGACGGCTTGAGGGGTGCCTCACAATTGGCGCTCGATGTAATCTGTTCCGCCCACGAAGCAAGGCTTTCGTAGCACACGCAGGTCACCCACGGCTCGGCAGCGCAGCCCTTAAGGTATTTCACCGCGCGAGCATGCAACGGGTGTGTCGTGTCGGTGGCGGCAAGCAGGATGCTTGTATCGATACACTTCAGCATGAACGTCTCACTGTACCTTGCGCAGCTTGATAGGAGCGGCGAGTTTCACCAAATCGTCAAATCCGGAGCGCTTTTGTTTTACTCCCTCAGCTTTGGCGGATGCCCTCTGTTTCCCGCCCGCCTGCTTCTGTTTATAGAGCCACAGCTCCGGAGCCTCGTGCGGAATCCGCCATTGCACGCCGACACGAATTGCCGGCAGGCGACCTTCCCGCGCCAAGAGCTGAACCGTGCTGCGGCTTACCTTCAAAAGCCTCGCAGCCTCCGCTGTGGTCAAATACTCTTCGTTAGGCATAGTTCACTCCAACCGGGCCTTCTTCAAGATAGCAATCTGCCCGCCGTGATAGTTGTCGTGCTGCATGATGCCGTTCAGGAACGAATAGCGCTGCAATGTCCCACCGCGGGCCGGTTGATACAGGTCGCTTTCTGTCACGCTGCGGACCAGAGTCAACAGCTCGTCCTGCGCGGCAAACAGGTCATTAACCGCGTGCTGCCAGGCGGCCTCGTTCGTATCGCCAACACTCTGCCAATCCATTTCAGCGGTTACTTCAGGTGTTTCGCCCCGGAGCCGCGCGGAGATGTACCGTTTCCACGTTGTCAAATGCAGCACTAACTCCCAAATTGTATGCGCATCGGGAAGCGGTCGTAACAGCGCTCTCTTACTATCCACGTCCGTGAGCAACAGTCGAACCGCAGGTTGAAAGTGGTTTTCACCGGTTGCCGGATCGCCGTCAAAGGAAAATCGCATCTCCTCGGCCAACCTCCGCGCGCCGCTCATGTCAGCCTGCTCCCCTGCATCTCAACCTGCGCGGCCTTGCGCAATAGTGCGACTTGCCCGGCGTGGTAGAGATCGTGATTCATTACTCCGAAGATCCAGGTGTTGTAAGTCCATTCACGCCCGGGTGGAAGCTCGTAGAGCTTCTCCACTCTGAACCGGCTGACCGTAGTAAGAAACTCAGCCTGCGCCACTCGTAATTCGTTCAGCACATGCTCCCATTCCACGTCGTCACCTTCATCGGGGACAGGAAAATTATCCTGATCTTCGACGACAATCTTTTCGGCGCCGTCAAGAAACTTTACGACGGCACGTTTCCACGCCACGGTGTGCAGCGCAATCTCCCAAATCGAATGAACGCCATCGACCCAACGCCGCTTCGCTATTCGTGCGTCCACGCCGTCCAGCGCTTCGAGCAGGGCCGGACCATGCCATGCCGGGCCGTCAAATGCGCTCTGAATCTGTTTCAGCAGGGATGAATGCTCGTTCATTTCAGAACCTGTAGGTAAGCACGAAGGCTTGTTTCGCCCGGTGGTCCCGCAGCGGATCCATGGAATCGCGAGTTTCCGTCACCAAGGGCAGCGGATTGAACTCGAAATCGAGCTCTGTTGACTGGTGGATCGTGCGTGCCGACTTACTCGTGATTGCGTAGCCTAAGGCGAACCCCGCCGTACCACTAAGTGCCGCCGCGAGCGAATAGGGTCCGCTGTTGTCCACTGCGCTGGCCAGAACTGGAGTCATGGCCAGGGCCGCAAAGCCAAACTCCGCGAACAGCACCGTGAAGCCCTGCGATGAGGAGAAATCGACATCACGCAGGAGCCGATGTCCGATTCCAAGTCCAACAAGTGACCCGGCCGCCGCCATAGTTGCGGCAGTCTGACCGTCTTGGTCGGCCACATCACAAATCGCTGCAGGTAACGCACACCCGACAATGCCGATTCCGCGCAGCACGTAGCCATCGCCGCGTGTGTAGTGTCCATGATCGGCAAGCTGCGTACCCGCCACCATTCCTGCGGTCGAACCGGCAAGAATCATCATCCCGGTTTCGTGCTGATGCTCGCGATTCCACAGGCCGTACCCGGAAGCGAGGGCCGCACTGAGACCGATTCCGAAATCGCCGCCAACGCCGATCACTGCGGCTTTGCCCGCCGTCATCCCAGATTTTGTTGCCCACGCGTTGAGGGCGGCACGTTCAACAAGACTCGTGACCACGGCCCAACCGTACGGAGCGCGCTCGTGATCCTCTTTGGGGTCCAGCGCGTAGTAGACGGCGATTCCATGCGCAATTCCGCGCGAGCCGCCGTAGAAGTCCATCATTGCCGTCGCGCGAGTGATATCCATCCGATCCGTACCCAACGCCGGACCCAGGATGCCCGCCGCAGTGACAAAGAAGTAGGTTGTTACGCTGGCCGTTCCATCCATCTTGCTTGCCACAGGAATCGCCCAGCCGTAAAACCCTGCCGAGAGAATCGCGCTGTTGACGATCAACCCTGCGCGGCCCTCATGATTGTACAGCGATTCCGGAGCACGTTGAGAAATGGCCAAACTGACGCGGTGACGCAAGTCAACCACTTCCTCTGCCGTCTTTGGGACCCGAGTTCGCACCTGCGAGGAGTCTTTCCGCTCGAGAATCTCGAGGTAGTAACCGCTGTCGCTCGCTTGATAAAGCCTGGCTTCCAGAAACTCCGGATACTCTTGAAACAGGCCCAGCCGGCTTTCGAGTTCACTCGTTATGACAAATACCTTGCCGATAGAATCCAATGGCACAGAAATCTCCTGTGCACGGGCCGTTGCGAGAAAGCTGAGCAGTATAAGGCCCGTCGTTAGGAAGCGCATGGCTGCGCCTTTCTATTTTAGGAACGACCCAAGCAAGCCCGATACCTGATCAAGCGCGCTGTTGCTCTTGTCGTTGACTTCGCCGTCCGGAGTAAGCTTATCAATTATCATCGGCAAAGCTGCGGTCAGGATGGGGAGAAATTTCTGAATGTCCATGCCCGACTGCGAAGCGAGACCGCTGAGTTTGCCTTGCCCGAAGACCTGCATAAGCTGGTCAGCGGAAACCGGCATATTCTCGCCCTTGCTTACCCACGACTTCGCGATATCACCCAGTCCATTGTTCTGGAATTGATCAACGAGTCCACCGATACCGCCCTGCTCTTTGGTCAGCATTCCGAGCACCGAGCCCGCGAGATTGCCGACATTCACGTCGCCTGACTGATTGCCCAATACACTTTGTGCGCCTTTCAGCAAATCCATTAAATCCATCGTTCGGTCTCCCTGTTAATGCGAATGTCTCTTGTCTATTTCTTGAGTGTAGCTTTGGGGTCAGTAATGACATACATCCAACCCCAGGACGGAGGAATCGCCTGAATCTGCCGGTCGATAAACAGACAGAAATCGACCATCGACTTATTCAGCAGACCGAGCTTTTCGAGCACCATGTAAAACACCAGCCCGGCGGTCGAAGTGTGCCGGATCGCCTGCACATCGTAGCCAAAAGTCCGCAAAAAATTGAAGCTCTTGGCGTTGAAGTTCCAGAGATGCGCGTGCGGATCGATACCGATGTGCGTGCGCGTCGTCTTGCGCAGCGATTCGTTCGGGACGGTGATGACCACCCGATCCGAAATCCGCAGGAGCTCCATGATGGCCTTGTGAATCTCGGGCACATGTTCGAGTGTCTCCATGCAGACTACCGCGTCGAATTGCTTGTCTTGAAATGGTAGTTGCGTCGCGTCAGCAGGCAGGGCTTTGATGCCGAAGAACTCTTCGGCTCGCTTGCAGGCTTCCGCCGAGATGTCCGTTCCCATCACTTGGCAGCCGAGCTTTTCTTTCGCAACGCTCAAGAAATGCCCTTCCGAGCAGCCGATATCGACGATAGAGTGCTGTTTGCCGATGCCCAGATTCTCCAGCGCGCGCAGCGCGTTCGCGATGCGAATATAGCGGGCCACGATGCCGCGTTCGCTCGATCCGCGCTTTGGCCCGTAGATCGGCGAATGCGCGTAATACGTGCCGTCGGCCTGTCGCTTATATCTGGCATCGAGCCAATCTTTCATCATAGCAAGGCTGCTCCGCTAAGTTGCTTACGCTTTCGTCCCGCGTTCTGTCTCGGCAACCCAGCGGTTGAACCACGTTCTCGCAGGTTCACCGCCGGACTCGCGTACAATTATCGCAATCTGACCGCGATGATAGGTGCAGTGATCAAATGTGTGAAAAATCAAATCGGATATCGAACGCTCGACCAGCTCGCCCACGACATTCCTGAACTGCACCGATCGCATCAGTTGCTCTTCGGTCATGCTTTGCAGAAGCTCCGTGAATGCAGAGTCAATCCTCGGAATCTCCGCGACGCACTCCTCGAGTGTGTAGTTACGGTCATCGTCCCATTTGGCCAGATCGCGTTCATGGACGATATCGTAGACGTACCAGTTGTTCTCGAGGAGGTGTGACAGCCGAATGAGCGCAGCTTCGGGAATCGCAGGGCATGTTCCAAGCGACTCAACGACCTTGTGATTTGCCCACGTGTTGAACTTGACGATGTCGGCCAGCGACGGACTCATACAGTGCCCCGGTGAGTTTCTTTCACCCACCGCGTAAACCACGTCTTGGCAGGTTCGCCGCCCGCCGCCCGCACATGCGTCGCGATCTGTCCCCGGTGATACGTGCCATGATCCACAATGTCCGTCAACAAATCGCTCACCACGCGCTCGGTCGACTTGCCCACGGCGTTAATATAGGTAAAGCTCGTCTCGAAGTGCTCGTCCGGTTTGTTTGCCAGGTAGCCGCGCCACGCGGCGAATAGCTTGGGAATCTCAACTTGGCATAGCTCAAAACTCAGTTCAACAATGTCATTGCGATTCGTTGATTGTCCGGTCGTCAGGAGCTTGTGCGCCACCCACTGTTCCTGCAAATAGTGACTCAACAGAGCCACCGCCTTGTGCGGCGTTTCGGGGCATGACGTGAGCGAGGCGATGACCTCTAAGTTCGCCCAGTGATCGAAATGAAAAAGTCTTCCGTAGTAGCTGTTCATATGCAGTGTCGAGATTTCACACCTTCAGCGCGCATCTAAACCCACGCGCGGCATAGTAGGACTCCGCGCCGTTGTGATAGAGGAACACGGTGTCATAGCGGCGATCACCGAAAACTGCGCCGCCAAGCCGCCTGATGTTTTCGGGCGTCTTGAGCCAGCTCGACGTCTTCACATCAAACTCGCCGAGCTCCTGCAGCTCGCGATATTGTTTCTCGTTCAGAAGTTCGGCACCCATCGCCGCTGCGGCCTCAAGCGCATTGCCTGCGGGCTTGTTCTCCTTCCGCCTGTCCAGCGCTTCGCGGTCGTAACACAAACTGCGCCGTCCTTTCGGACTCTCGGCAGAGCAATCAAAGAACAGATACTCTCCGGATTTCTTGTTGAAACCCACGACATCCGGCTCGCCGCCGCTGTTCTCCATTTCAGAAAGCGACCACAGCTTCTCCGGTGTGGCCGACAATCTCGCTTCCACATCCGCCCACTTCAAACCCTTGTGACGGGTCATATTCTTCGTGAAGCGCGCTTGTAGTACCTTCAACAGCTCGTCGAGTTGCTTAGCGGATAGTGCGTGATTCTTCGCAACTGATTTAGGCATCACTTCCCCATGGCCATTCAAATTGCCGGTTCATACTTTCCCCCTCGTAGTGCGAGACGAACTGCGAGGGGGACATCAGTTCAGTGTCTGCGCCGCTCAGTCATCTATCTGTGCTCTCTGCAGCTTGCCTGAGTAATCGATGTAGCAGGCCTTGGTCTCTGAATAGAATTCATAGACCTCCCAGCCGCCTTCGCGATGACCGTTGCCTGTGGCCTTCATGCCGCCGAAGGGCATGTGCGCCTCGGCGCCGATCGTGGCAGCGTTGATGTAGGTAATACCCGCTTCAATGTCGCGGAACGAGCGGAAGGCCTGATCCACGTTCTTCGTGAATACAGCGCTCGACAGACCGTAATCGATGCCGTTGCTGATCTTCAAGGCGTCGTCGAAATTCTTCGCCTTCAACACCGAAACCACCGGCCCGAAGATTTCTTCCTGCGCGATTCGCATGTTCGGCTTCACATCGACGAAGATAGTGGGTTCATGGAACCAACCGTCCGCATGGTCGCCCTTCATCAAGGCCTTGCCGCCGTAAGCGAGCGTCGCGCCATCTTCCTTCTTGCCGATCTCGACATAGTCCATGACGGATTTGCGCTGTCCTTCGGATACGCACGGCCCCATCGTGATGCCTTCGTTGTTGCCATAACCAATCTTGAGCTTCTTGGCGGCCTTGATATACTTGTCAACAAACGCGTCGTGAATTCCCTCTTCGCAAATCACCCGGGACGTCGCAGTGCAGCGTTGGCCGGTCGTGCCGAAGCCGCCCCAAATCGCACAATCCACTGCGTGTTCGAGATCTGCATCGTTCATCACGATCTGCGCATTCTTGCCGCCCAGCTCCATCGAGACGCGCTTCAGCATATAGCTGGCGTCGCGGCCAATCACTTTGCCGACGGCCGACGAACCCGTAAAGGAAATCACCGGGATGTCGGGATGGTTCACGATGTGCGTGCCGACTTCCTTTCCTGAACCATGTACGATATTTACAATCTCCGGCGGGAAACCTGCATCGAGGATCGCCTCAATCAGATTGTGCGCAGACAGCGGCGTCATTTCGGCGGGCTTAAACACCACCGTGTTGCCGCTCATCAACGCGGGAATAATCTTCCATGACGGAATCGCCATCGGGAAGTTCCATGGCGAAATCAGACCGCACACGCCGATCGGCATGCGAATCGTCATGTTGAATTTATTGTTCAGTTCCGACGGCACCGTCTTGCCGAACATGCGATAGCCTTCCCCGCTCGCATACCATGCCGTGTCAATCGCTTCCTGTACGTCACCGCGCGTTTCAAAAATCGGCTTACCCATTTCGCGCGTCATATCAAACGCATGTTGCTCTTTGCGTTCCGTCAGGATCTCGACCAACCGGAAGAACAACTTCGCCTTTTGCGGCGGCGGCACGAGGCGCCATGTCTTAAACGCTTTTTGCGCCGACTTCACGGCACGATCCACATCTTCCTTCGGGCTGTGCGGAAACGTCCCGATCAGGTCCGACCACATGGCCGGATTGCGGTTTTCTACAATCTGACCGTTCGCGGCGTCACACCACTTACCGGCGATGAAATTCTGATAGACTTTTGTCTTGCTCTTGCCGCCATTTGACGCGGCTTTCTTCTTGTCTTTGGCTTCGCTGGCCACAATACGTCTCCTAACTGTAACTGACGGGAAGCACAATGCCGCCCGAGGATAACTCTTTGCTACCTATAGCTCTACATTCTACGAAAAAGCAACCGGAGAGTCAACCCCAATTTCAGCAGTATACAACAATAAAAACAAATACTTATATCTTTCTTTGGCTGGCATGGCGAGGCTGTGCCGGAAAACGAAAACCTGAGTGTACGGACGGCCTCGTCCGAGACCGTTTGCGACTAACCAAAAAGGCGGCCAGTTGGCCGCCCTGTAAAGCAAAATTCCGCGTTGAAACTGCTATTCCAGCTCCACTTTATGCCCCTCCGCATGGGCTACATACGTGGCACAGGTGATGTCACCCGTCACATTGACCACGGTGCGCGACATATCGAGAATCCTGTCTACCCCCAATATGATGCCGATACCTTCGCCCGGCACACCCACAGATGTGAGAATCAATACAATCACCGGAAGCGATCCACCGGGGACACCCGCGGTACCGATACCTGCCACAATCGCCGCAAAAACGACCGTCGACTGCTGTCCGATTGTTAACTCCACTCCGAAGAACTGCGCGAGAAACAGAACAACAATCCCCTCGTAAAGCGCGGTACCATTCTGATTCGCTGTGGCGCCCAACGTGAGAACGAAGCGCGAGATCTTAGGCGGCAGGCCTAACTCTACTTCGGTAACGCGCAATGCCGTCGGCAAAGTCACGTTTGAAGAGCTCGTCGAAAAGGCCGTGAGAATCACCTCGCGAATCCTGCTGAAGAACTTGGCTGGATTCACCTTGACCACGAACTTCAAAATCGCGCCGTAGACGCCGAAAAACTGGATCGCCAGAACGCCCAATACCACCGCGACGAACTTGCCCAGCATAAACACAACGTCCACGCCGAGCTTTGCCACTACACTGAAAATCAGCGCGGCTACACCATAAGGCGCGAGCTTCATGGCAAGCGAGATCATCTTCATGACGACCTCATAGAAGCCCTGCAGCCACTCCTCGAAGCGCAGCGTCTTCTCGTTTCGTCCGAGTGCCAGCGCCACGCCGACGAACAGCGAAAAGAACATCAGCGCTAAAATCCCGCCGCCGCGATACGTATCTTCAAAGGCGAGTGCCGCATCCGCAAACGGATTGCGTGGAATAATATCCAGCAGGGTCTGCACCCAGTCTTTGCTCTTACCCGCGTTCTCAACCGCGGTAGTTACGGTCTTGCCGGTCATCGCCTCCATCAGCGACTCGCGGCTCGCCTGATTAAGACCTTCACCCGGCCTAATCCAGTTGGCCGCGCCAATCCCAAGCAGTACCGAAATCGAAGTAGCCGCAAGCGTGAAGCCAAAGGTTTTGAGGCCAATTCTGCCCAACGTATGCGACTCGCCAAGTTCCGCTACGCCCAACGCCAATGCGCAGAAGATCAGCGGAATGACCGTCATGAAGATCAACCTCAGGAACACCTGTCCCAGCGGCGCAAAGAAATACCGGATCGAGTTGTCGAGCAGGGGGGAGCCGCTCCACAACAGATTGGCGAGCAGTCCGGCTGCTGCACCAAGCAGAAGACCGATGAAGATCTTCTTGTGCAGCGGCGTTTCGGAGGGTTTGGTCATCGCTTCGTCAGCAATCGTTTACTTGACCAGAATGGCCGGTGTGTTCACATGCATCCCGCCCGCCCGCAGCTCAATCCAGTATATTCCAGTCGCCAGACCATTGCCGTCGAAGGTGACACTGTGCTCGCCCGCCGCAAACATCCCTCGAGCAAGCGTTGCTACGGTACGCCCGAGCACATCCCGCGCAACAATCTCCATCTCCATGGTGCGGTCAAGCGAGAAGGGAATCGACGTCGTTGGATTGAATGGATTAGGGTAAGGGCTGCCCACCTTGAACTCGCGCACAACGGGCGTTGGTGACGCCGCGTCGGGCACCGGGACTAACTCAAAATCGACATCGTCGGGATATTGCTCGCCCTGCTCAATGACGATCGGTTCCGGGTCTTCCGGGGTGCCGTACATGTCATATGGCTCGCCGATGTCATAAACAAAATTCGTGTTGACATCCATGTAGGCGTAGGCGTAGTACGTTCCAAAACTATCCACCAACGCCGTATACTCCCCGTTGCCGTCCTGCGAAAACAGCAGCCCGCCGCCCGAGGGGAAGCCCGAGAAGTCCGGTACGCGCGAGGCGATCACGTAGGTCGCGCCCGTCTCTGTCCCCTCGTACACAATCTCCCCGGAGAATCCGCCCGCGTTCGGATCAGATAGTTCAATGTCGATGTCGGAAGTGTCTGACGACACGTCGAGCACCTGCGGAATATCCCCGCCATAGAACCCGCGCGGTTCATCAATTCCGGGAGTGAAGCTGAAATCCACGTCCTGAAACGCAAACAGCATGTATCCGCCTTCGTCCAACTCATCCTGCGAATACGTATTGTTCAAGATATTCGCGATCGTGATGTAAACCGTATCGAGGCTTGTAGGAACGATATAGACGTATTTTAGCGAGAATCCGCCGGTTCCGCCGGAAAGGGTGCCCGATATCTCGAAACCGTACGACGTCAAGACGGTCAGGAGCAGTGAACAAGCAAGAGTCGAAAGACGTGCCATAGGAGGCCCCCTACAAGGGTATTTAATCGAAAAGAATTGTGCCTGAAATATAAACCAAAAGAAAACAATCTTCAACACCAACAGCTGCCTATTATCGGAGTTTCGCGGTCCAGCACTTAATCGGGCAATTTTGGCCCTGAGGCCATGCCGAGCTTGAAGTCCGAGCCCAGTTTGGATATATTAACTGTTTACGTTATGACCCCTCCGGTCCGGTTTTCTATGCCCCTTTAATTGATACCACTTCCATGCCTGACTCCCTGAAGAGGCTTCTCTTCATCCCCCTTCTTATCTTGGCAGCCTTGCCAGCCTCCTATCTGTCGATACGCTGTGGACCCGAACCTATTCGCTCGGAGCTACGACTTCCCTTTCCGCATGTTGTGAGCTTAGCGGAGGATTCTTTGCGACTGTAGGGTATGCCGTGACGGGCACCGGGGACGATGCCCTTGTCGTGAAGTTAGGTCCACTTGGTGACACGCTATGGGTTCGATCCTTCGGCCATCCGTCCCAAGGCGAACGTTTGCTCGATGTAGTCGAGACGCCGTCCGGTGCCCTCGTAGCATGCGGACTTGCAGCAAGCGGACTCGTTACCATGGCGGTGGCCTATTCGCAGAATGGCGACCAACTCTGGTACCGAGAATTCGATCCCCCAAACGGAACCAGCCAGGCTGCCGCCCTTCTGCCGACTGAAGATGGAGGCTTTTTCTTGTTGTCCCGCAGGTCAATGCCGGACCGTGACCTTGACTTCTGGCTGATCCGATGCACAGAAACCGGAGATTCCCTCTGGAGCACGACGTTGGGCACCACGACGACCGACGTCCCGGAAGCCCTGCTCTGGGGCGAAGATGGCCAGCTCGAAATCTTCGGAAGCTCTCGGAACCCTGTGAATCTTGTTTATGACCTAACCCACGTCACCGCGGACCAGTCGGGAACTGAAGTAAACTCGGATTCCTGGGGCGACTCTACGGACTGGGAGACGCTGGCCGGTGCATGCCGAGATTCCTCAAGCGGCGAGTTTATCCTCGCCGGTGAAGCCAGCGATGGGCAACCTCGCCATGGATACGCCATTAAGCTCGATGGCCAGGGGTCGACGGTCTGGGAACAGCACTTTTCGGCGGGGTATAGCAGCGAGAAGATCGCCGGTGTCGCTCCCTACCTTGAAGGCGGCGCGCTCTTCGCCGGATGGGCCGGTAACTCGGTGACTTCGCCTCGACTCTGGCTCTTCACGGTCGGGATCAGCGGCGACACCACTTGGACTTGGACCGGGACACAGTCAGGCTGGGGTTTGAGGACTTGGAAAAGCTGTCTGATGGCGGCTTTCTCGCCTGTGGCAAAGCCACGATCAACGGTGTTGTTCACGGATTAGTCTGGCGAATTGCTCCGCCATCGGGAGTGTCTGGCATTGTCCGCGATCGAATCACCGGGGAACCCGTCGTCGGAGTGCGAATTCGTGCTGCCGAGCTGCCGCAATACTCGATCTCCGACTCGATTGGCAGATTCACACTTTCGCTCCCGCCCGGCAGCTACACAATCTACTCCGGCGGTCCGTGTTTTACCGGAGACACTCTTCACTCAATCGAAGTCCTGCCCAATCAAAACACTCTTTCCGATGTAACGGTCGGTGTCGCTCACATGTCGATGGAGCACACGACGATCAATATCGTCGCGGAAAACCACATTGGCAATTACGCCGACCTGATCGTTCGCAATGCCGGTAGCGGTGATCTGGTGTACGCTTTCGAAACGGAACAGATTTCCCCCGCCAGTGACTGGTTGAGCATCGTTCCCGCGAGCGGTCGAATCGTACCTGGCGACTCCCTCGCGGCTCGCGTCTACGTGTCTGCTGATACGCTCGATGAAGGAACCTTTGACTACTTCGGCCGTCTGTATCTGCACACGAATTCCTGCCCCGAGACACTGCGGGTCCTCGATGTACTCGCTGTTATCCTCGACGCAGATAACTCGAACCCGGTTGCGAGCGAGTTCGCCCTGTATCCGACTTATCCAAATCCATTTAACAGCTCCACTCGCCTTCGATTCGCTGTCGAACGCGCATCCCGGATTTCCCTCGCAGCATTCAACTTGAACGGCCAACGAGTGACGACTTTGCTCGATGCGCAACCGCTGCCAGCCGGAGCACATGAAGTGGTTTGGACTCCCGCGGATCTCTCGAGCGGTATCTACTTTGTCCGTCTTGACGATGGCGCCCGTTCATTTTCGCAAAGAGTGTTGTTCATCCGATAGCCCATTTATTCGCCAGCAAAAGGTCCCTAACATGCTCGCACTGCTTCTGCTGCTCCTCCCGTGTTTAGCGCTGGCTCAGCCCGACACCACCTGGTCCCGCACCTTCCAGATTGGCACACGCTGCCACATCAATGACTGCGTGTACGCAGGTGATAACACCGTGGTCTTCTGCGGCTACTCGGTCGCCTCGCCCGGCAATAACGATTTCTTGATCGGTGCATACACGGCCGACGGGGAGTCGCTCTTTGTACGCACTCTGGAAGAGACGGTCGACACCGAAGTTCTCGACGCCGTCGCCTACTTCGGAGATGTTTTGGCACCGTACGTATGAAGGCATAGGGCTAAGCAAAGGCCGCAATGTTACGCGCCTGTCTGATGGTCGTTTGGCTGCCGTCGGGTATCGCCTTGGTTCAAACAACCGCTCGGATGCGTGGGTGCTTCTCTGCACTGCCGAAGGCGATACGGTGTGGACGCGCAACTTCGGAGACGACTTCACTGATATTGGTAACGCAATCGTCCAGAAGCCCAACGGAAACCTGTACGTCGGCGGCATCTACCAGCAATCCAATTCACAGTCCGACATGTGGGGATTTGAGATCGACTTGAACGGTAATCAGGTCGGTACGCCGCGTTTCTTTGGCCAAGTTGCCGATGAGTACTGCTACGCAATAGCTTATGACGACGACCAGAATGTCCGGCTGTTAGGCCGCACTGGCCCTGACACAAACCTCGACAGCTACGTGGCGGTGATTCCTACGCAAGGCACGCCGTTCACCCGCCTCTACTCGACAAATGGGTGGTCCGAGCAATTCAAGGACGGGCTGCCGTGGTTCGGTGGCATGCTCTATGTCGGTCGAGCCGGCAGTAATGGAACCACTACCAGTTTCTATATGCGGGCAACCGACGAGAATGAGCTTTCCCTCTGGAGCTGGCGCTACGGCGCGACGGGCACCGACGGAGGATTCTTCGGCGTTGCGGCTGTTCCCAGCGGCGGCGCGGTCGCCGTCGGAGACGAGGTCGTGGCTGAAGGCGTCACCCGCGGCTATCTGCTGGGTGTTGCTCCTCCCGGCGGCGTTCAAGGTGTTGTGCGCGGCCTGACGAACAGCCAGCCGATCTCCGGCGCACGGGTGCACGAAGTCGGAAGCGATAGAATAGCCACAACCAATAGTGCCGGTGAGTATCGTCTCGACCTGTCGGCCGGACTTCATGATCTTGTTGTCGAAAGCGAGTGCATTGAATCCGATACGATCTTCGGCATTATGGTCGTCGAAAACGAGCTGGCGCCTGTCGACTTCTTTCCGGGCCAGCCTCTGCTTACCAATGTCAGCTCATCTCTCAATATCGTTGCGATGAATGACCTTCAGGGCGGTACCGTATTCCCGGTTATCAACGGCGGTTCCGGCTTGCTTCATTACTCCCTCGACCTGACTCCGCTCGCCCCGGCTGGTGCGACGATCGAAGCGAATCCAGCTTCCGGTGACGTCCCGCCCGGCGAGACCGTCGACGTCGTGATCAGTGTCTTTGCCGAAACACCCAACGACGGCGTTTACGAGTTCTTCGGCTCTCTGACGATTCATAGCAACAGCTGCCCGGACACGGTCTTGACCATGCCCGTTTTGGTTACAGTCCTTGATGCGGAAACACGGCCCGGTCTGCCCAGCAGTTTTGCCCTCTCGTCAGCCTATCCGAACCCGTTCAATGGTCAGACCTCTGTTGATCTGGAGCTTCCCAGTGAAACCGATGTATCACTTGATGTGTTCAACGTTCAGGGACGGAGGATCCAAACTGTGGCCGCTGGTCGGCTTTCTGCCGGAAACCATAGAATTAATATAAGGTTAGAAGAACAGGCGACAGGAGTCTACGTGCTCCGTGTGACTACTCCAGAGGAGGCCGCCGTCCAAAAGCTGTTCTATCTCAAATAGTCTGACTATGATAATTCCGGCCCGGGAGTGGGTCCCGCCCGGTCCAAAGGCTTCTTCTGCACTGCATCCCAGAAAGGAATCGCTATGAAGTCATTTGGTCTATTCTGCTGCATTCTGCTCACAACTCTCTCGGCACGAGCAGAACTCGACACCTTGTGGACGGCATCGCTGCCGCTATCGCTCGAAACCTATACCTATGAAGATGTCGCGGTCCTCGCTAATGGCGAGTGTATGACGGTAGCGCGAAGCGGAACGAACAACGAGCTCTTGCTGTCACGCATCTCCGTAACAGGCCAATCCGTCTGGACGGGCTCGATCCCTGTTGAGGCAGCCTATCCCGAGGTAATCGGTCTGACACAGATGGACGAAGGCCATTTGATCTTGGTCGTCTCGGCCTTCACGGGAGACTCCGTGATCATCGACCAACTTGTTCTGACCGGTTTGACGGCAACGGGAGAGGTGCTGTGGTCGCGATCCTATGAGCTCAACGGCACCACGTATCTCGGCAACCTCTGCACGCTCTCTGACAACACCATTGCGCTTTATCTAACGGTCAATTCCAACAACGGCGGTTCCTATGGGCTGCTCGCAAAGGTTGACAGCGATGGCGACACACTTTGGACACGACACGCCGGCCCCGACGCTGCCAACGTTACGGCGATGGATGTCGCCGAAGTTGGGGATAGAGAGCTCGTGCTGACCGGTCATTACGCCGGCCCGACCGGATATGATGACGGTTACGTCATTCGTACTTCAGCGACCGGAGTTCCGGTCTGGACCCGCACCTATTCTCTTGCCGAAAATCAGCGCAGCCTTTTCTGTACTTCGTTATGCGTGGCGCCCAACGACAACATCCTCGTCGGAGGTATTGACGCGCAGCTCTGGTGGAGCAACTTCCCGTGGGCGATCAGCCTGACGCCCGATGGCGATACAATCTGGACTGTGGCAAACGGAGAAGCCTTCGAGGGCGGTGTTTCCGGTGTCCGCTACACCGTTGGCGGGGGCGCAATACTGGTTGCAAATACGGCCGCCGATTTTGGGTTCATGCATGGTCAAGTGTTTACGGCCGACCCTCAAGGTGAGTTGTCGCACGAATTCGAACTGACCGGCTTCAGCAGCCAGTTCACAGCCCTGACCAACGACGGCGCCCACGGTGCGGTGGCCTTCGGCACCTTCACCGACGGCGACTGGAACAACATCGGCTATCTAATGCGCATCGGACCGAACACGACCGTAACCGGCTTCGTTCGCGCACTCGACACCAATGCCCCGATCCTTGGAGCCAAAGTCGAGCTGGTCGAAACCGGTGACGTAGCCTATTCCGATGTGCAAGGTATCTACTCGCTCGGCTTAAGCCAACCGTCGGGGACTCTTCGCGTCTCGAGCCCGTGCATCACTCCGCAAGAACGGACCGTTGCAGTTTCCGAAGGTGAAGAAGCTGTGGAAAACTTCATCGTTGGCGCACCGACGTACGAAAACGACCAGTCGAGTATCAACATGGTCGCGACCTTCAACATGATTGAACGCGACACGCTGCACATTCAAAATCACGGTAATGGTGATCTGCATTTCACCACGACGGTGCACGAACAGACACCGGCCTACGGTTGGCTCTTTGCGAGCCCGGCCAGCGGTGTAGTCGCGCCGGGCACGACAGCTGAGATAATCGTCACAATTTACGCCGACGCGGCGCATCCCGAATTCGAGTTCTTTGGCGAAGTCCAGATTCATCACAATTCCTGCCCGGACACCGTTGATCAAGTCGGCGTGATCGTGCTGGCGCTGGATAGCCCCGAGCGGCCCGCGCCGCCCCGCGAATTCAGCTTGCATCCGGCCTATCCCAATCCGTTCAACAACTCTGCTCGCGTTGCGTTTGACCTGCCGACAGCGGCGCGGGTTACGGCCACGTTGTATTCTATAGAAGGCCGCGCAGCAGGATCAATCGCCGATGCAAACTTCCCCGCCGGTCGTCATGAACTCGCGCTGAACGGCGACGCGCTCGCCACGGGTGTCTACATCTTGCGCCTGACCGCCGGTCGGGCCACCGCTACTCAGAAACTTGTCCTGCTTAAATAGCTTGCGAAAATCCCAATTGGTTCTGCAACTGCTCGCCGCCGCTCTGATTCTGAGCGGCTGCGGCAGCCTGCCGGAACGCAAACCGTATCGCAGCGGCACCGAACATCTGCCGCTGCTTGATGGCCGCGTCCTGCGCTATCGCGAACGCGCCGCTGACGAAACATCCGAGTACACCCTGACGCTGCGCTATCTTGGCGGCCGCGCGTGGAAAGTCTACGAAGCCGCTGACGAAAACAACCCGTACGGGGTCATTGAGTTTTCCAGCGATGGCAAAATTGTCGAAGCCGCCACCCTCGTCTCCCTCACTTCGCTCCGAATCGCGCAAAACTGTGTCCGTCTATGATCAGGTTTGGGTTGATGAAGGCGCCGAGGTCGACAGCCTGTGGACCGACCCTACCGTCGGTACCGAATCGTTGGTGGCCGGCTATGAAAGCGTAACAGTGCCCGCGGGAACGTATGATGACTGCCTGAAAATGGTCATCACGCCGCTTCCTGAACTCAGAGATTCCGTCGAGGCGCGCTACCAACGGGACGAATCGGACGAACAGCTCTACTTGCAGGAAAAGGAAGCCGCAAGTTGGCAGACCGTGCGCTGGTTCGCCAACGGAGTGGGCCTCGTCAAAGAACAGATTGGTCCCTCGGGCGACGCTCGCATTGTGCGTGAGTTGCTCGCTGTGGATGTGAAAGGTACGGGCCAAGTGGATAGTCTCCAGCAGAACCGATAACGCAACTCCCAACAATGACCCGTCATTTCATAGCGCTTCTCGTCCTTGTTTACTGTGCGTCTGCAATGGCTGCGGACGTGAAACTCGCTTTATACTCTCCCAGCCGGGCTGAGCAACAATTGGTTGCCCGGCTCGATTCCAGTTTCAGTTTCACCCAGCGCCTCGACATTGCCCGCGCCTTTCAAAAGGACTACCCAGTCGATGCGGGGGTGCAGATCCGAGCGTCCGATCTCCTTGCCATTGATGATCCCGCACAGGTCCGATCTTACTATGCGGAGCGGGCTCAAGCGAATCCCAAGTCCGAGCTTGACCTGTATATGGCCGGGCGCTATGCCGAAAATCTCGCTGACAAACAAAGTGTCGTGGCGAAGATTTTGGATTTGAATCAGGATAGCTACTGGGGTGCCGTGCTCCAGTCAACCGCTTATCCGGTCGACGAGGACAAGGATTTTGCAAAAGCAGAGGCGGCTTTGCTCCGCGCGATACAGCGCGACAACAGTCTGCCGCACGCGCCGTCGTTGTTGGGTGAGATGTGGGCACGTACCGGAAAACGCGCGCAGGCCGAACAGCTGTTTGTCGAGATGTCCAAGCAGCAGCCGGGGAATTTCGACGTCGTGCAGCGGCGGCTTATGCTCTATCCGGGTGAATTCAAGACTCACCTGTCGATTCTTGACGGTTTCTTGGAAGACGCGCCGCACGTCGCCGTGGCGTGGGACCTCCGCGCTCGCGTGTGCCGGGAACTTGGTGACTGGGACAGCTATCTGGCGTCGATGCGCAAAGCCGTCTCCCTCCAGCCGGACGCCGTGAATCACTACAACTTGGCCTGCGGTTTCTCGCTGACCGGTCAGGCCGATTCCGCGTATGCGCACCTCTTTGAAGCAGCCGAGCGCGGCCTGAACGACGCCGAACAGTATACCGAAGATGAAGACCTGATTCCTGTCCGCGAAGACAAACGCTGGCCCGAGCTGCTGGCCGCTGTCGAAACAAGTCACGCGGCACAAATGCGCGACTATGCGGCTCAAGCCCAACGGGCGCTCCCCGCGCAGGAAAAGCAGAAGGTTGCGGAATCGCGCACGGATCTTCCTGCGCCCGACTTCACACTCGAACAGCTCGGCGGCGGAACGGTCAAACTTGCGGATCTGCGAGGCAAAGTTGTTGTGCTCGACTTCTGGGCAACGTGGTGTGGTCCATGCAAGATGACCATGCCGCAGCTTGACAAGTTCTATCAAGAGAGCCGTGAGAAAGGTATCGAGGTTTACGGCATCAACGTCTGGGAACGGAGCGGCACAGCGGGCGTCGCCGGATTCATCGAAAAGAGCGGCTACAAATTCCCGATCCTCTTTGGCCCCAACGAGTTGGCCGAGGCCTACGGAGTGCGCGGTATTCCCACCATGTTTGTCATCGACAAGGTTGGAAAGATCGCACATCGTCATGTCGGCTATAATCCGCAAATCATGCAGATTCTACAAACCCAAACCGACGAACTGCTGAAGTGACACCCGATCAGTTTGCGCGCAGGGCGGTGGCTGAACTCCGCGCCGTGAAACTTCGCAGTGCACCGCCCGCAGGCTATCTCGGCACAACGAAATACGAGGTTCTTGGAGTCTACACGCGCGATGTTGAGCGCATCGGCCGGGAATTGGCCTCGCAGCTACCCGAGGACTGGATCGCCCCGCTAATCGCGTTGCGGGCGCACGACATCTTTGAAGCCAAAGTGCTTGCTACGGACATTGCCGTCCGCAAACACAAGCTGTTCGCTAAGTCCCAATGGCCGAAATTCAGCAGATGGCTTGAGGATTGCGAAGGCTGGGCTCTTGTAGACAACCTCTCATGCGACGTGCTTTCGGCATTCCTGACCCGCTGGCCGGAGCTTGTTGACAAAACGGCACCTTGGACGCGCTCGAAAAATCTGTGGAAAAGGCGCGCGGGGCTGGTCGTTCTTGTGCGCCCAGCCCGGACAGGCCAATTCGCTGACGAACTCTTCGAGCGGATGGCCGTAGCAGCCAACGATCATGACCCAATGATCTATAAAGCCGTGTCGTGGGCGCTGCGTTCGCTGATTTCGACGCACCGCTCAGACGTTGAACAGTTTCTCATAAACCACGAATCTGTCTTGAAATCGGCTGTTATTCGCGAAGTGCGGACGAAACTAACGACTGGCAAGAAGGCAATTAGAACCACCGATTCAACACGCTAACTATACAGAAAGAACCATGCAACGACTGATGATTTTGCTGGCGCTCAGCCTCTCTTTGGCGGCCCACGCGCAGCGACCGACGCAAGAAAGCATTTTTCGCGCCGCTGAAGATGGCGATCTGACTGCTGTCAAGTGGTTCCTCGCAAACGGATCACACGTGAATGATGTCGGCGATTTCGGGTATACTCCGCTCCATCTGGCCGCGTGGCATGGTGGAAACGACGTGGTGCAGTTCCTGCTCGACCAGGGCAGCGACGTCAATGCCGTGAATGACGACGGCTTCATCCCGTTGCACAACGCCGCAATGGGCGGCGACAGCGTGACCGTGCGGTTGCTTGTCGCACGCGGCGCCGTCCTGTATGCGCGTGACAACAACCTGATGGCACCGCTTCATTTGGCCGCGCTGAAGGACAATATTCCCGCTGCTGCCGCATTGATCGCCTCAGGCGCCGACATCAACGACATGAACGAGAATAAGTGGACTCCGCTCCGTGTGGCGCAATGGAAGAAACATGCCGATTTTGCGAACTTCTTGAAAGCTCACGGCGCCCGCGAATAGCGAACCCGACTTACGCACTTATGACAGTTTACGGCCGCCGCTCGTGCTGATCGTAAATTGGATCCTGTAATTTATAACTTCTCTCATGCCAACTTTTTCTTCCGTGGCCGTGCTCGGCGCGGGCACAATGGGGAGCGGAATCGCTCAACTTTGTGCTCAGGCTGGCAGCACGGTCTATCTATTTGACGCCTTTCCCGAAGCACTGAAACGCGCGCCGCAGCGAATCGAAAAGGACCTCGCCAAAGCTGTTGAACTCGGCAAACTTGCGAAGGGTGCCGTCGAACAGACTATGGCGCGTATAAGGCCGATAAACCTGTTTGAGGAGTGCAAGGCTGCCGAGCTGGTTATTGAGGCTGTGTCTGAATCTCTCGATCTTAAAGTGGAGTTGTTTGCGCAGCTCGACGATCATCTTTCAGGGGACGCCATTCTCGCGACCAATACCAGTTCGCTCTCCGTCACCCAGATCGCCGCGCGCACGAAGTACCCGCATCGCGTCTGCGGTATGCATTTCTTTAATCCGGCGACGCGCATGAAGCTTATCGAAGTGGTGGCTGCACATCAAACCGACAAGAGCGTCATTGAGCGCATCACCGCGTACGCGATTGAGCTCGAAAAAATCCCCGTCGTGACCAAAGACACGCCGGGATTTATCGTTAACCGGGTGGCGCGGCCCTATTATGGAGAGGCTTTACGCGCGCTCGGGGAGGGGCTCGCCGACCATTTGACCATCGATCGGATTATGCGCGAGGGCGGTGGCTTCAAAATGGGACCGTTTGAACTGATGGACTTGATCGGCATCGATATCAATTTTGCCGCGACGAGTTCGGTCTGGGAGGCCTACTTTCGGGATAGCCGCTATCGTCCGCATCCGATTCAGAAGCAAATGGTCGATGCCGGGTATCTCGGAAAGAAGTCCGGCCGTGGATTCTATGACTACTCGGCGGAGGGGAAATGAGCGGCGAACTCGAACTCTATCCCATCGAACGCATTCTCTTCGTCGGACCGCTCGACGACATCCTTCCGCTCGCAGAACGAGCGAAACAGGCGGGGCACTCCCCGACGCTGTTGCTCGCCGCCGGCGAAATTGAAGCGGGCCGCGCACGCACCAAGGTTCGCATTCTAAAAGAAGAAGAGCATGCGGACGCAGGCGAATTTGATATCGCGTTTGAGTGCTACACGACGGACATCAGCTCAAAATTTGAAGCGCTCCAATATCTTGAAGACGCGCTGCCCGGCGAAACGCCCGTCATCACGCTGACGTTGACCAGTTCACTCTGTGATCTTGTCGCCGATTCGATTGCTCCCGAGCGCTTCGTTGGCGTGTCGCTCTTGCCGCCGTTTGCCGAAACGACGCTCGCCGAATTGGTGAAACTTGAACAGACCGATCCGAGCGTTTTTGCCACGGTTGAATCGCTCTTTGAGTCATTTGGTTTCAAGATTGCCCGGGTCGGTGACGCGCCCGCAGGGGTGCTTGGGCGCGCGGTTGCGTGTTTGGTGAATGAGGCCTATAATGCGCTGCAAGAAGGCGTCGCTCCCGCGGCGGACATCGACACGGCGATGAAGCTCGGCGTCAACTATCCTCACGGCCCACTGTCGTGGGGCAAGAAGATCGGCCTCGCCCGCGTCGAAGCCATCATGGACGCGCTTTTTAACTGGTTTCATGAGGAACGTTATCGCGCAACGCCGCTGCTAAGGCGCGAAGCAAGAATACTGTAGGGCGGAAGGTGTCTGCCCGTTCCAGACAGAATCAAGAGAAGTGAAGTTCCATCATCGGCGATAATCGTATCGCCAATGACAGCACTTCACACAAGATTCTGGAGGGAATCATGAACTCGCATTGTTGCAGGACAATTCTCGCGACCGTGTTCTCCGCGCTTGTTTGGTACGGATGTGATGACGATGGACCGGTTGATCCGCCTCCGCCGGCACCAGGCCTAACAGTTTATGTCGTTTCCGAACTTCCGAATGACACGCTGAAATTCTTCGCGGGCGACTCGGTCTATTTTGCAGTGAAAATCATCGTTGCCGACGAACATGGACTTGCCTATCCGGGTCAAGTAGTCCACGTCGCACTCTCCGACCCAGGTCTGGGTTATCTCGAATTTGTCGATCCGCAGTTGCGGGATACGACCAACTCGCTGGGCAGAGTTAATTGTTTCTTTCACTCTTATGCCCGCGCTGGAGAGCAGACTATCACGGCGAGTGCGGGTGGGTTTGCGGAAAATAGCATAGTCACTATTATCGAAGTTGAGCGGCCCAATAGTGGCTTCGTGCTGGCATCGAATCGGCCCCATGACACAATCTACATCGCGCCGGATAGCGTATTGATCGTGAACTTCGAGGCTCGATTTGTTGATGCCAACGGCAACCCCAGAACCGAATTTGACGGCATGTTCATCAGCTCCTCGGCGACGGGCGGTCACCTGGAACGCTTCACTGCGCTTTCCAACGGCCAAGCGACCAGTACCTGGACGTTCCATGACGAATACGGCACGTATCAAGCGCGTATCTTCGGGAACTGGCTCGACCCGTTTACGATGCTGCCCGACACAAGCGGTTGATAACTTGTCCTTGTTGAATGATTCATTCCCTATTTCACATACCGAGGTTCCATGAAGAAACTCCTCTTGCTCGTATTGTTGGCCGCGCTCTCCGTCGGCTGTTTGAATGTACAGAACAAGACTTACAGCTTTAAGCTGAACGCCGACGGCACCGGTACTGGCTCCATCTTCTTTTACAACATTCACTCAAGCGATGAAGATGAGCGCGACGTCTCGTTCAAGGATTTCGGCACGCTCGTGACCGATTACCTTGAAGGCACTACATTTGAAGACGAAAATGCCGACTGGACCATCACCAAGAAAGAACTCTTCGAACAGGATGGCGTTTTGTGCGGCAAGGTTGAGTTCAGCTTTGCCAACATGGGTTCTGCGAAGCTGTATCGCACCGCCGACTGCAATTGTGCGCCGATTCTTCTGCTTCCCGGCGCAATTGACGAGACCTTGACCGAGCACAACGGCAACGCCGTCGCACTCGGCAGTTCCGAAGTCATCGAATGGGCCGCCGATTCCAAAGAGATTACGTACAAGACCGAAGTCACCAGCGACGTTGAAAATGTCCGCAACTTGGTCGAACAGTACAACAACTGGAAGAAGACCAAGAAGTAACCGCCGCAAAAAGATCTAAACAAACGAGGCGGCCTCACGGGGCCGCCTTCTTGTTTGGTCCGCCCTCACAATGGGCGGTGAGAAATCCGACTATGCTGCTAACAGCCGGGACAATGTCGATACCGTCATGCGCGCATGGTACTCGCTAAATGCCGCGGCCTCATCACGCCCCATGTAACGGTCCAACACTCGCTTCGGAGTCTTGGTCAAATCGACCATGATCAGCGCGTCCACCACATTGCTGAAGTGCGGGTCCACATTGAAGCCGAGGACTCTCCCGCCGAGCCGTAAATATTCCCGCACTAACACCGGCACTCCCTTCCCGTCCGCTTCTAAGTCCGAGACAAGCTCCGTCAGCTCATCTACTGATTGCGGCTCAAGCATCGGCAATCGACCTGTGAATGGCAGCGCATCCACGCGCCGGAACGGTGTCCGCGCCTTGACCCAAGCCGCGCTGGTGGCATCGTAGCATTGCCGCTCGAGGTAGCGCACGATCAACTGATGCGATGCCGCCGTATAGTCCTTGCTAATTGAGACCGGTCCAAACAACAAATGATACTGTGGATTCAGGCTGACATACCGGGCCAGACCTTTCCAGAGCAGTGCCAACGCAGATGGCGAACGCTGATACTTCTGGCGCACAAAACTCCGGCCTAATTCAAGCCCGGGTACCAACTGGTTCATCAGGCGCGGGTGAATCTTGAACAGACTCCGCACATACAGCCCGTCGTTAGGCCGCACGCGATCTGTCGGACCGAGACGATAGGCTCCGATCAGTTCCTTGTTGACCGTGTGCCAGCTGAACAGATGCAGGTATTCGTGGTCGAACTCATCCAAGTCAATCTCGCGGCCGCTGCCTTCACCGGTCTGACGGAACGTGATCTCCCGCTGTCGGCCAATCTCGAACAGCATCTCTGGAATCTGCCGCGCCGCCGCACAGTATACCTTAACGTCCGACGATTCGAGCATCACACACTCACGGGGCAGACTCTCGACCTCGTACGAGAGGGCGCCCGCCCGCGGATGCGCCTTCACCGCCGGCAAACTCCGGCTCGAAAGCGAACTGATGGCGTTTGCGAGGGGCCGAATCTTCCAACGATTCTTCAAGTGGAACGTTCGCTGACGAAGAAACCCCGTGGCCTGCTCAGGGGACTCGTACCCGTCCAGCCGGTGCGACGGAATTGAATGTCCGATCGCAAGCCGAATCTCCATCTTACGCTTGTTCAACAGCTCGTAAGGCAACAGTGCCGTGCGAAGCCGGGGATGAACAAGACCCGCCAAATGAAAGACCGGACAATTCGTACCCTTGAACAGAACCGGAACCACTGCCGCATTTGTCTTGCTCGCGAACCTCACGCAGGAGCTGTTCCACTCAGGTTCCGAGACTTGCCATGTACGACTCGTCAACGCCGCGACTTCTCCCGCAGGAAACATCACAACCATTCCGCCGTTGCTCAGCCACTCCATCGTCTCGCGGACTGCTCGGGCGTTTGCGCGTTGCGCCTGTGGTCCCCCAAATGGATCAACGAAAATGCAGAAATCCTTCAGCTCGCGGACGCTTGAGAGCATCGAATTGGTGATCACTTTCACGTCGGGCCGCAAGGCACGAAGTGTTACATATAGAATGATTGGATCGAGTAACCCGAACGGATGATTGGCGACAACCACGGCCGGTCCCCCTGTTGGTACCCGGGCCAAATCTTCATCCGTTACTTGAACTTTCAAATCCAATTGGTCAAGAAGCCCCCGGCAGAAGGTCGAACCCGTGCTGCGCTCCGTCACGGAATGATATAGCCGATCCACTTCCGGGAATCCAAGAATGTGGTCTGCCACCGAGGCCGCAAGCGACGCCACCTTCAGCGTGAGTGTGTGGCTATTCCGTGGGGCTGTTGTCAGGACACGCTCGGTTTGGGCTTTCATTCCGGCTCCTTGGTCAGTTCGTTGCACCTAATATATGCAAGTAGATACAGGTTCCGGTTTGTTTACCGTTAGAATTGTGCTAAAACGCAAAGCGGAGCGTCCGTGACGCTCCGCATCGACCACTCACTTGCCGAGGCGTAGGATCAGCGTCGCCAATCCATGATCTTTTTCACGAGCCGCAGGGCCGCCGGTGTGAGCAGCGTCGTCCGATAGTAATCGCCGCACTTCCGGAGCAACTCCGACTCCGTTGGATAAGGATGAACGGTTAGCGCAAGGTCCCTTAGCGAGATGCGGTGGTTCATGGCCAGGACCACTTCACCGATCAGCTCGCTTGCTCGCGGTGATACGATCGTCGCCCCCTTGATTTGGCCCCGCCGATCGTGCACGAGTTTCACAAACCCCGCCTCCGAATGGTCAAGTCGCGCGCGGTCGTTGGCCGAAAGGAAACAGTGCGCCTCGTTGAGCCCGGAGTCGATACCATCCGGTGCAGAAATGCCAACGCGTGCGATTTCCGGGTCCGTGTAAATTGCCGTGGGAATGTTCAGGTCCCGTACGCTCGCATTGCTGAAGAACAGCGCGTTGCCCACGACCGTGCGCGCCAGCGCCTCCGACGCATGCGGATAGTGATGCTCCGAGGCAACGTCGCCGCACGCAAATATCCGGGGATTGGTCGTTCGCATCTGCTCGGTAACCCGAATTCCCTCGGGGTCGTGCTCGACTCCGGCTTGGTCGAGCCTCAATTCCTCAATGTTCGGTGTATTGCCAACCGTGACCAAAATCTGCTCGACGGTGTGAACCGCGTGCAGTCCGTTCGCGTCACACTCGATCGTGCGCTGGTTGCCGTTGCGAACACAGCGCATACTACGTACATCTTGATGAATCTGCACACCCTCGCTCCGCAGAATTCCCGTAAGCAGAGTGCTCACGTCCGCGTCTTCGCGAGGCAAGATGCGCAGCCGCTGCTCATAGAGAAGGACGCTGACGCCCAGCCGAGTCAGAGCCTGTGCCAGTTCCACTCCCACCGGGCCGCCGCCCAGAATCGCCACAGAATCAGGCAACCGCGCCTGCCTCAAGAGAGTATTACTATACAGTGGTTCACACTCGGCAAGCCCGGGAATGCCCAGCTTCGCTGGACGTACGCCTGTTGCGACAACCGCACGCGCGAAACGCAACCGCGCTCCCTCAACGTCCAGCGTTTGCGCATCTACAAATCTGCCCGTGCCGAAGAACACATCGACGTTGCGGTCCAGCAGCTCCTGCAGACTCCCCGAGGCCGCGCTTTTGGCTTGAACAGCTCTTACGTAGTCCAAGACTCCGGCGGAATTCCACTCGATGGGTTGTAGCGTGACACCGAACTTCTCCGCAGTTCGGAGTGCGTGCGCCGCTCGGCCAGCGCGCACAAGCGCCTTGGTCGGCAACGTCACCGAGTGAAGGCGGCTCCCGCCCAACATGTCCCGCTCGACCAGCGCCACCTTGGCACCCAGGAGCGCAGCTCCCAGTGCGGTCGAAATACCGGCTGTCCCGCTGCCCACGACCACGAGGTTGTAGCGCGACTGGGGGTCCGGATTGCGGTATCCGGAGGGGCGACACTGCTCGTTCAGAGTCGCACGATTATCGGCATGGCTCGGCTCGGGATGGCTCAAATCCGGCTCCCAAGACCAATGTCAACTCGAAGCGTACGTATCTTTTTATAAAACATAATTTTAGAGTGACAGATCCAGTTTCTTGCCCATAATCGATGACAGTGGCCCGGTATCGCTCACGGTAGCGACCTACTGTTAGCTTACCGGAATGTTTGTTATATTCTGTCTCGCTTTTAAGATAGCAATCCAACATGCCGACCGCAAGCACCCCAGCCCAGGCAGCTCCCATAACTGAACAGGTCAGTGTCGTTATTCCGACCCTGAACGAGGCCGTGCGCTTGCCTAAGCTCTTGGAGATGCTTGTGCTCGAGACTCCCCGGCCGGAGATCATCGTGGTGGACGGCGGAAGCAATGATGGAACGGTTAACACCGCCAGGATTTGGGCGGACCGAGTCCATGAAACGATGCCCGGGCGCGGTCAGCAGCTCAATCTCGGGGCGCGTGAGGCAAGTGGGGACATCCTCTGGTTCTTCCATGCCGACTCGACTCCGCCGCCGCGATCCGTGACCAAGATTCTGGAGCTGATGCACAATCGTCCGGAACTTGATGGTGGCGCTTTTCGTCTGAAATTTGACCGCGACACATTCGCCATGCGGACCATTGCCTGGGGCGCCAATTTGCGCTCGCGCTGGCTTTCAATGCCCTGGGGCGACCAAGGACTATTTGTACGCCGCTCTGTGTTCCTCGAGCTCGGCGGATTTCCGGATTGGCCTATCCTCGAAGATTTCCAGTTTCAGCGTCTGCTCGCCCGCCATGGTAAGACGTACCTCTTACGTGACAAGCTCACGACCTCCGCGCGCCGCTACGAGAAGCTCGGCGCAATGCGAGCGATGGCGATGAACTTCAACACGCTCTGGTGGCACTACCGAGGCAAATCGCCTGCATCGCTTCAGGCCAAATTCCGCCCATTCGTTGAGCAGGGAGGGGGCGCCGATGAAAAATAAGCTCCTGTGCTGCATCTTAACCTTCACGCTGTGCACTCCGCTGATGGCCTTTGACCATACGTACGCTAAATATCAATCCGTGCTCGACAAGTATGTGCAGAATGGTCAGGTCGACTATGCCGCGTTGAAAAGCGACCGGGCGGCGCTTGACAGCTTTGTCACATCGTGCGGCGGCGTCCCCTTTGAGCATTATCAGGCGTTCACCAAGAGCGAAAAGCTCTCGTTTATGATCAACCTCTACAATGCCGCTACTATGCAGCTGCTGATCGATCATTGGCCCGTCGCCAGCATTCAGGACATCGGCGGTTTCTTTTCCAGCCCGTGGAATAAGAAGTTCATCACGCTCTTTGGCCATACCGTGTCGCTCGGCCAGATCGAGCATGATATCCTCCGGGCCGATTTCGACGACCCGCGAATTCACTTCGCGATTGTATGTGGTTCCGAAGGCTGTCCGGTGCTGCCGGAAGAGGCTTTCACCGACCGCAATCTCAATGGGCAGTTAGCCGGAGCGGAGGAGAAATTCCTGACGGAACGACCGACTGAAAATCGCTTCGAGAATGGCGAACTCCACCTCTCGCCCATTTTTAAATGGTATCGCGAAGACTTCAACAACGAAGAGGGCATCCGCACCCTGCTACAGCTGTATTATCCTGAGATCACCAAAGACACACGGATAAACTACACCGACTATGATTGGTCGGTGAATGAACGGCAGCCCGGCGACACACTGAAAAGCAGCGACGGAAAATGACGTTGCCGATCATTTCGCCGCGGCATTCCGCTGTGCCAGACGGTTTCGCTGCAAAGATGCGCGAAGCAAATCTGTATCCGCTGTCCGCGACAGGAATCGAGACGCTGCAAGTCAATGTTGGCAAATTGTGCAACCAAACGTGCACGCACTGCCACGTGGACGCCGGACCGGATCGACGCGAAATCATGCCGCGGGAAGTGTTCCTACAGTGTCTGCGTGTGCTCGATCAAAGCAAAGCCAAGACTGTAGATATCACCGGAGGCGCGCCGGAACTGAATCCGCATTTTCGCTGGTTTGTCGAGGAGTGCCGGGCGCGCGGACTGCACGTCATCGACCGCTGCAATCTGACTATCCTCCTCACAAGACCGCACGAGGAACTTGCCGCCTTTCTCGCCCGGCATCGGGTCGAGATCATTGCGTCGCTGCCCTGTTACACGGAGGCCAACACAGACGCGCAGCGCGGCGTCGGCGTCTTTCGCAAATCGATAGACGCTTTGGTGCGCCTGAATGATCTTGGTTACGGGCACGACCAAGACTTGCAGTTGAACTTGGTCTACAATCCTGCAGGAGAGGCGCTTCCTCCCGATCAAGCTGGTCTGGAACGCGACTATAAAGAGCAGCTTGCCCGTGACTTCGGGATCGTCTTCAACAGGCTCTTCTGTATTACCAACATGCCGGTCGGACGCTTTCGTGAGACGCTTTTGGAATCCGGAAGGTACGAAGAATATTTGGCTCGGATTGCGAGCGCTTTCAATCCGTGTGCCGCGAAGAACGTCATGTGCCGATCGCTCATCTCGGTCGATTGGCAGGGATTCCTCTACGACTGCGATTTCAATCAAATGCTCGATCTGCGCGTCAATCATGGGCTTCCAGCGCACATCAATGACTGGACCGCCGCGCTTAACACTCGCGAAATTGTGATCAGTGAACATTGTTTCGGCTGCACAGCCGGAGCCGGTTCATCCTGCAGCGGCGCGGTCACGTAACCACCACCTTATGACCTATTTGAAGTTTTCCGATGAACACGCCCGGATTTACGAGACCTACCACCGCATTGACAGTATGAACACAGTTGTTTGTCTCGCCCGTATGCCCGAACTTGGCAAAGTAAAAGCCCGCATTGCGGCTACCGAAGGCGCTGCCCGTGCTTTCGAGATTTATGTCGAGCTTGTGCGACGCTGCCGAGATCTGCTGGAACAAGTGGACCACCGGTACGAAGTCGAAGTAACACTCAGCGAGCCCTTTGACTTCATCAAGGCGCAAACCTATTTTGGAAACCGACCATTCTTTTCCCAGCAGGCCAGCGGCGATCTTGGGCAGCGGATGTGCGTCGCGGCGATTCGCGCTTTCCAAAGCGGGGCGCGCAAGGTCGTGCTCATCGGCAGCGATTGCCCCGCGCTGACTCCGGAGCATCTCTCGCAGGCTTTTCATACTTTGGACAATCGACAGGTCGTACTCGGTCCCGCCGCGGACGGCGGCTACTATCTGCTTGGGATGACCAGGGTTGTGCCCGATTTGTTCGCCGGGTTCGCATGGGGTACCGATTCGGTCTACGCTGAAACCACTGCCCGGCTCCGGGCGGACGAGATCTCCTATGGCGAACTCCCCAAGCTTGCCGATGTCGATACGATTGAAGATTGGAAAAGACTCGGACTGTGACATCGGTGCACGTCTGAAGCGCGGCGTGGCCGCCGTGTGCCGATTTGACAACCTATCGAAAACAACACTCCTATTGGACTACTCCATGTTCAGGATCATCGTTTTATGCCTTGTTCTTGTGTGGCAGGCCGGCTGTTCCGATAAGGCCAAGCAGCCCGGAACCAACGAAGCAGCTCCGCAGACCCAAGACTCCGGCGCACCGATGTCAAAGCCGCAAGCGGAGGCACCCGTCACGACCCTTGACACCAAAGGGTCGCTTCTGCGCGAGGGACTTGCCGCTTGCATTATCGTCTACCCTGAGCCCGGCAAAGAGGGTGATTGGCTTGCGATGATGAAACTGGAAGGTGCCGTGAATACAGATCGCCTGCCGCGCATTCCTCTTTCCACGTCGAGTACTCTTACACTGCTCAATATTCCGCCCGGCAAGTACATTGTCCGGAGCAAAGCCTGGCTCCGCAAGTCGCCGCCTTATGCAGGAGGAACCAGCGCCGAAATTACGCTGAATCCCGGCGAGTTGACCATCCTGCGTGCGTCTTTGTTCGCGCCCGGCGACCCCAATCCAGAGGCCGGAGAGCTAATTGAGGCGGGACGCAAGTCGTGGACCATCGGAACACCGTCAGAACTTCCCCATTTCGTATCACAAACCGCCGACGCTGTGCGCGGCTAACCAAACTACACGCCTTAGGATTCGCGGTATATGATTCTCGGCATCGTGCAAACACACCCCGTCTTCGGAGACATCACAGGTAATCAAATTCAAATTGAACGACTCATGGGGGATCGCCAGGCCGATCTCTGGGTCATGCCCGAACTCGCGCTAACAGGGTATGAAATGCGCGGTCGGAAGGAGAGCCTTGAACTCTCCGAGGAGTTGCCCGCAGGACCAACTACAAAGTGGCTCGCCCAACTCTGTCGTGACCGCAACTGTTACATCGTCATTGGACTTGTCGAACGCGAGGGCCAGAAAGTCTACAACTCGTCCGTCTTCATGGGGCCCAAAGGGATTATCGGCCGCTATCGCAAAGTGCACTTGTTTGATAAGGAAGTTGAACGGTTCGATCCGGGCGACCTCCCGTTTGATGTCTTCGATATCGGCATTGCGCGTGTTGGAATCATGATCTGTTTCGACTGGCGTTTCCCTGAAGTAACGCGTACTCTGTCGCTGCGCGGAGCGCAAATCGTCGCTCATCCTTCAAATCTCGTACTCCCCTTCTGCCAGGCCGCCATGGTCACCCGCTGTTTCGAGAACAATGTTTTCGCTGCCACGGCCAACCGGATCGGCGAAGAGGACCGCGACGGCCGCAAAGTCTCCTTCACCGGCCGCAGTGTTATCATGGGAACACAAGGCGAACTGCTGGCAAGCGGTGCCATCGCCGCGACAGATGTCATGACCGTCGAGATCGATCCGAAGAAGGCCGATGACAAGACGATCAACCCCTACAATGACACGTTCAGAACGAGGCGTGTAGAGTTCTACGAAATGTAAGAACTACTTGAAAACGGCATAGCAACATAAACCGGGCTGGCTTTTCGCTGGCCCGGTTTCGTTGTTAAGCACTCGTACGTGTCGGCACAGTCGAGCCGATCCAACCGAAAGCTGTTCGAAATCTCGAATCCGGAATAGAGTCGCGGTCTGCCAGATCGATCACCGTACTTGTCTGGTACTAATGAACTTATGGCCTTTGATTCCGCATGCCGCTTCAGGCTTAATTTCAAGTCCCAAATCAAGTTCCTGTGCGGCACTTCGTTTGCTCGGTTGCACCCCCGAGTCGTCCAAAGTACGTCTATCGAGGAAAACCCCTGTGAGTAATCCCCAACACAACTTCCACACTGACCATCGGGCCGGGAAATACCTAACCTTTGAACTGGCGAACGAAGCCTACGGCATCGAAATCCTGAAAGTTCGGGAAATCATCGGCATGATGGAAATTACGCAGGTCCCCCGCATGCCGGCCCATGTGCGCGGAGTCATTAACCTGCGCGGCAAGGTCATCCCGGTAATCGATCTCCGTTTGAAATTCGACATGACCAGTACCGAACAAACTCCTGAAACTTGTATCATCGTCGTAGACGTGACGGGCCATTTGATGGGCCTGCAAGTCGACAAGGTATCAGAAGTACTGGATATTACTTCCGCCGAGATCGAAGATGCTCCAATCATCAGCGCTTCGGTGGACAATTCGTTTATTCTCGGTATGGGCAAGGCCAAGGGCCGTGTGAATATTCTCCTGAATATCGACGAAGTCCTGTCGCCCGGAGAGTGACGGCGTGCACGCCGCCGCTGAGTTTGAAGTCTAGTCCAGCTTAGATCCGTCCGTGACGGATACTCTGCGGAAGAGGCTCCTCTTTCATATCAATCCTAACAGCGATCGTGCGGAGTTCCTGCTATGGTCGCCGGCGATACTTCCGGCGGCTTCCCGATGGCATCTCGTCTGCGGGCACGAGACCCGTCATCGCCCTTCGTATACATATCTGTACTCAAAGGACGGGATTTTCATGTCTCTCAATCAGTGGTATCTCCGCACCAAGATCATCGCACTCGGTGTGGCTCTCCCTGCTATGTTGACGTTCGCACTCTTGCTCGCGTACGCCTCCCAGCAGAAGAGAACATCGGTAGACGCCATCGTCGAAAAGGCGCGCTCGACGCACCACAGTTCTCCGGTACGAGGACAGTTACAATTGCATTTCTCCAGGAGGCTGCCAAGATCCGTGTGTCTCCCGCTTGGCGATAACTCGCATCGCCCAGGAATATTCTGCCGTTTCATTTACAGGCAGGGCTACACCGGAGAACGCCTTAGCCGCTTAACAACATGCTGCGGTTGCTGAAGCGCTGTCCGGCCAAAGCCGACGTTCGTCGTCAGCCGTCGCAGAGTTCGTTGCCATGATCAAACGTGCGTGTCCCAAAACAAAGTAACACACCGTAACCCAACTCCCTTGACCAACAAGCCCCGCCAGAAGCTTGTTCAATTCTTCCTCAGGCCAGTGGTTAGATACCACTACTTCTGTCCGCCAAAGCGCTTTACCGCTGCTAATCGCTCTATATTATTCCGGCACTGGAATTGCTCATTGGTGACGCGATGTGAAGAAAAAGTAGCAAGTGTGGGATGCTTGCGATGCATCCTTGAGCTTGTTACGACAAGTTAGAGTGAGCAAATTTGGAGGAGATCGACGTGCTATCGAGAATGGCCCTTCGCACTAAAATCATTGGAATTGGCATTGTGCTCCCGTTGGCGTTGTGCCTGATTCTTCTGGGTCTTTATCAGCGCGACCAGCATCACAAGGCCGAACAGACATTTGTCGACAAATCTCGCGCCGTTGTGACCGCAGTCGGCGACGTGCGTACGCAGATGGAAGAGTCGTGGGATAAAGGTGTCTATACGGTTGAACAGGTTCGCGCGTTTGCGGAGCAAAACGACATCGATCGTGTGCTGCACACCGTGCCTGTCTATACGGCATGGGAGACCGGCAAGGCAAGTGCGGCAAAGGGTGGTTTCACATTTAGGACGCCGAAGTTCCAACCCAGAAACCCGGAGAACCAGCCTGATCAAGTCGAAGCTGAAGCACTGCGTCATCTTGAGGCCACAGGCGATCCTGAATACTATGTGCATGATGCGAGCATCAACTCGATCCGGTATTTCCAGCCAATCCGCTTGTCCAAGAATTGCATGATATGCCACGGCGATCCGGCAACGTCTGTCGCGCTCTGGGGGAATGACAAGGGCCTTGACCCCACGGGGGCGCGGATGGAAAACTGGCAAGTTGGTGAGATTCACGGCGCCTTCGAGGTTATTCAACCGCTTGCCAAGGCGGATGCCGCAACGGCTTCGGCCGTGTGGAGCGCAGCCGGTGTGATCTTCCTCGGGCTCTCGCTTATGGCTGTTGCCCTGTTCTTCTTTGTGCAAATCATGATCAACCGCCCGGTCGGCCGAGTTGTAGAAGGTCTGGGAAGCGGTGCCGATCAGCTTTCTGCCGCCGCCAGCGAAGTCTCGTCTGCGAGCCAGGGCTTATCACAAGGCGCAAGCTCACAAGCGTCCTCGATTGAGGAAATCAGCGCAAGCCTCGAAGAGATGTCGGCCATGACCAACCAGAATGCCGACAACTCTCAGGCTGCGGCCAAACTGATGGAAGAAACCGTCACATCCGTCGGTTCCGTCTCGCGCAGCTCCGACCGAATGGCCAATACCATGACCACCATTCAGGATGCCTCGGCGCGCACATCCAAGATCGTGAAGACGATTGACGAAATCGCCTTCCAAACTAACTTGCTTGCGCTCAATGCCGCCGTCGAAGCCGCCCGCGCCGGAGAAGCCGGAAAGGGCTTCGCCGTCGTCGCTGAAGAGGTCCGAAACCTTGCCATGCGCTCCGCTGAGGCCGCCAAGGAAACCAATCAACTGATTGAAGAGACGCTTCAGCGCGTGAACGAAGGCGGCATTGCCGTCGGCGAAGTTACGTCGTCGCTCGGACAGGTTACAACTACAGTTACAAAGGCGCAGCATCTCATTCGTGAAATCGCGGCCGCTTCAAGTGAGCAGGCGCAAGGCATTTCACAGGTGAACGCAGCAATCACGCAGATGGACAAGGTAACCCAAAGCAACGCCGCCGCCGCAGAAGAGAGCGCCGCCGCATCCGAAGAGTTGCATAGCCAATCAATGTCTATGCAGGAAATCGTGAGCCAGCTAAACACACTGGTTCAGGGTCAAGCAGGGACCCAGATGTCGCAGCGAACGCCGACGCGCCGGCCTATGCCGAATCGGTCAAGCGCGCCCAGGTCATACAGTCCACCGCCACCGACCTATACAAAGTCTGCGGCGGAGAACAGCTTCCCGCTTGACGACGACATAAGCAACTTCTAAACGCGCTCAGAAGCATTTGACAAGGGGGTCGAGATCGGCCCCCCTGTTTGTATTACTTAGGAAACGGCGTCGCGAAATTCCCATAAACGCCACGGATAACATCAGAATTACGCAGTTTCTTGACTGGAACAATGAAACTACTTAACTCCCTATCGCTCGCCACACGCACTGTTATTCTCTGTCTCGTGTTTGGAACGATCCCAATGCTCGTTTTCAGTCTGATCGGGTTTGTCGCCCTGTAGAGCCTTGTGCATGGGGCAAGTCGCATTGTAGAAAATGAAAGCGCTAATCTCGCCGACAAAATTCCCGTACCAGGTGAATCTCGCCAACGCACGTTGGTTCTAAGCCTGCGTGCACGGGAACTTCACAAGCTCAATGCCGTTTTCGGTGCCTGACGATCCGAAAACAACAGGCACGTTCATCGAGGATGTCCATGTTGACGAACTCGTTCGCTGCGTCTATCCGGGAGATTACGGCCTCACAGTCGGATTCACCGCGCCGGTCTTCGACGGTTCTGCAAAACTCGTCGCACTTTGGTCCGATCGCGCGACCGGTGTCGTGTCCGCAATTTCAGCGGCATCTGATGAACAGGCGCAAGGCATTCAGCAAATCAACTCCGCAGTACATCAGTTGGAGAGAGTAACGCAACAGAATGCCGCCGCAGCCGAAGAGTCAGCGTCTGCGTCCGAACAGATGAACCACCAGGCCGACGAACTCACAGAGAACGTCGAAGCCCTGATCCTTGCTGTGAATGGCGCGCGCTGGAAATGAACTAAGTTCATCGCCTCAATTCAATACACGTGAAGCGGGCAGCCTGTTGGCTGCCCGCCTCTAATTTCAAACCGCGGGCCGTCTACAGGCGTTTCAAGACCACAAGGGTTGAGTCGTCTTCCATTGGCACGCGACCGCAGAACCGCTCTACGTCGCGCTCTAATTCTTCGACAATCCGCTGTGGAATCTCCGCGCGAAGTTTGACCGATAGGTTGACAATGCGTCCCTCGCCGTACTCTTCCTCCGCGTCATTCATCGCTTCGCTTACGCCGTCCGTGTACAAAACCACCAGATCGCCCTGCCGCAATTCGATAACGCCTTCGTCGTACGAAACATTGGGTATCGCTCCCAATATCAAACCGGTTGGGGGAATTTCCTCTGCCGCACCGTTCATTCGTATCACCAGCGGCGGATTGTGTCCCGCATTGACATAGCGCAATCGCGACGTGCGCGGATCAAACATCACTGCAACGAATGTGATGTACTGTTCAGGGGGAGTGTTCCGGAAAATCAGGTTATTGACCTGTGCCACTGAACGTGTCAGCGGCACACCGACTTCCATCGCCATTCGCAGAGATGCCTGCAGATTCGCCATCAACAACGCCGCTCCCGCGCCTTTCCCCGAGACATCTGCGATGGCCACCAATGTCTCCCCGTCACTCAAAGGAATTACGTCAAAATAATCGCCTGCCACGTCAAGGGAAAACCGATTGTGGGTCGCAAGTTCCAACCCTGGGGTGACGGGCAGCACGCTCGGCAGGAAACCTTCCTGTATCCGGCGCGCCATCTGCATCTGCTCTTCAAGCCGTCGTTTTTCGACGTTCTCTTCCAGTAATCGTAAATTCTCGCTCGCCATTGCAACCTGCGGAGCCAGCGTCGTCAAGACACTGATTTCTTCCGGTGCGTAGTCTTCTTCCTCAGTCTTGAAGCCAAGCGCAAGAAAGCCCATCATGCTGCGCTGTGTCATCAACGGCAGGACTAACGCCACGTTGTTTGCCGATAGCCAGTGTTCTTCTTCTGCGGTTAGCAGTCCCCGCCCGGTGGCCAGAAGCTCATCAACCAGAATCGGTTTGCGCTCACGTGACAACCGCATAACCAGCTCGCTGCTCTGCAAGAACGGAGTCACACCGCGATTGTGCATCGCGAAGCCAAGCTCATTGGCTGTCGCCAACACAGGATTTACGGTCTCAACATTTAACGTCCGACGCAAGTTCTCCGAAAGTTCAGCCCAAAACTGATCACAGTCTCCAAATGATGACGAGCGTTCAATCGCCGACTCCAGATTTGACCGCAACTGTTGCCGCTCGGGATAAAACCGTTTCTCGAGAATCTTCGTCAACCTGTGCGAGACCCGTCCCATTGCCACCGCGAACAGCATCACCAGCACCATAGCCCACGGATTGCCTGCCGCACCGCTGCCGAACAATGTATAATTGCCGACGAAGTACATGACCACAAACAGGCCGCCAAATGCCAGCACCGCGGCAATCAAGTAGCGGGTCCCGCGTTTCAGCTTGCCTTGCACTTCGAGCAGCCGGTAAAGCGTAAATGCGTACGCGAACGTGATCGGCGTCAACAGCAGCAGCGTGAAGCCCGCGATGATCACAAGCATCAACCGCATCGGGTCTTCTGTGAACCACCCGCGAATGAGATTCGTCAAAACAATGAGAGCGATGAAGCCCCCGATCCCAACGCCCGTTCCCCAGAGAACTAAACGAAGTTGCCGCTTCTCTAGCCGGTCGGTGGCCTTCACGAACCGCCAGCCGAGAATCACGAAACCGATGAGCAACAAAAGGGCCTGCAGGATAACGATGACGTTCGCCCAGCGATTCACGCCACTGTTGGCGTCCAACGCGGCCATCGCGCTTAGCACAATCAGGAGCAGCCACGGAACATAGATCGCCGGATATAGCCAGCGCCCGTGGCGCGACAAGAACCCGAGTTGACGCGGAAACACCAGCTGTAAGTGTAGCCAGAGCGTGCCGATGCCCAAGGCGAATGTTCCTAAAGCCCCTTCAATCTGTTGTTTGTATGGTATTACAAAACTCGAGTAGCGGTCGGCGGCCACGTTCACGCCCGCCAGCATCGCGGCCGTCATGCCAAAACAGAACCATGCAAACACCCGTACCTGGCTGGAGTTTGGCTGAGCGAAAAATGCCCACAAGCCGACACCAAGAAACCCGATTGCTACCAAGAACCGCAGAACGTCGATCAAAACGATCAATCCAAACGTGCGCGTTGGCTCGGGCACAAAATGCAGCGTTGTTTGAAGCAGCCCCGTCGCGCCACTGTAAGTCACCGCAATCTCAGTGTCCGGAGGCATTACACGGTTGAACACCTCCCGCCAATACGTCGGCGTCAGCGGCTGCCCGCCGATCCGGATCACTGTATCGCCGACCGAGGGGACAGGCCACGGGTAGAAATCGACTGAGTCAATCCGCGTGGCAACCCGCACCGAGTCCCCGGCTTCAGTTACCCGCCATTCGTGTTCGCTTTGCAGCGTTCCCGACGTTTTGAGACGAGTCAATGCGGATTGTTCATGCACAGCGAAGGCCGTGACCAACATCAGCAACAGCAAGCCCGCAAGACCGGCCATGGCCCGCCTGAACGAGTTAAGTCCGCCTTCCTTGTCTGCTACCGCCGACTCGCGTACATGTTGGAAATGTCCTGCCATAGTCCAAAAGTAACCAACCTGACCCCAATAAGCAATTCCTCGCGCTTGCCTTTCCGGAGGATTCTGTTAGTTTTGAGAGCGCAAACCTAACTCTGTGTTGGTTGCGGGTCCCGGGGATCTGCAATCGCGTGAACGGCTCGTTCTCCCTTTCGGACGAGCCGTTTCTTTTTCCTGACCCATCTGACCCTGTTATACTATACTTAGTATGCCCAACTAGCGCCAAAACCTCAACTTAATCTTCAACGTCTGCGGTTCAGTTGATTGGAATTGCACCAACCGACCGGTATCTTCCAGTGTCAATTCCCTATGGGACACATGGTCCGATTCCGGAGCGTTTTATGTTAAGATCTCTACTCATTCTCTTGGTTTGCCTGGGCGCGGCGGTGTCGGCACGTGCGGCCTCCCTCGCCTCATTGACTGCGACCGGCCAGACACGGCAGGTGCTCGTTCAATGGGAGTTGCTGGCTGCCGATCAAGTTGCTCGCATCGACATTGCGCGCAACGGATTGACCGCCGCGAAGATGCCCGTGAACGCAGGCTCAGCAAGTTGCTCATGGACCGATCGCGAAGTTCAGCACGACCGCCTATATAGCTACACTCTAACCGCTGTCCTGAGGGACGGCTCGCGGGAGCAGCTCGGGACCGTCTCCGCGCGCCCGGCCTATGACGCCGCCGTGGTTGCGGATTACAAGCTCCATCAGAACTTCCCCAACCCGTTCAATCCCGAAACAACTATCGAGGTTGAACTGGCAGAGGACGGTCCGGCGCAGTTGACAGTCTTTGACATCCTTGGCCAAGTCGTGGCCACGCCTTTGAGCACATACGCCCGCGGCAAGTACAGCGTGCTGTTCAGCGGCCGCGACCTGCCCTCAGGTGTCTACCTCTATCAGCTGCGGGCTGGAGTATTCACCGATCAGAAGAAAATGGTTCTGTTGAAATAGTTTGCAGTCTGATCATGTTAATTTGCCTGAGGAGTGAACGATGAAAAGAAACCTAATTGTCTTGTGTATGTTGGTGTTTGCTGGTTCCGCGTTTGCGCGCTCAGCCGCCGAGGTGAGGTCCGAGATGGACCGCATTTCTGCTGAACTAAGTAGCGCAAAGGTCTCGCAGTCGCGGATCGCCGAGTTGAAGATGCAGTATGAACGGCTTTATGCGGAAGGCGGCGCGCAGTTAGATGATCCCTGCCCGGGAGAAGCGCCGAATTCTTTCTGTGCTGGAGCGGAATTGCTGACTCTGAATGACGGCATCACAACCGTAGGCGGTTCCAACTTTGATGGCGGGGACCTCGTGCTCGACTCCGACTGCGGAACCTCTATCACGTCTTGCGTTGTCTGGTACTCGGTAACAGGTACCGGATTTGATATGCGTGCTCATACGTGCAACGATGCCACCGACTTCGACACCAAGCTGCACGTCCTGACCGGTAATTGCGGCGAGTGGTCGTGCGTGGCATACAACGATGATTGGTTCTCCAATCCCGAGGCCCCAGAGTGCCAGGAGTTTAGCCTCGCCTCTGATGTTAATTGGTGTACGGAAGCCGGAGTGACCTACTATATCGTCGTGTCCGGGTTCGCGGGATCCACGGGTGACTTCGGTCTCACCGTTGAGGACCTTGGCACGCCCTGCACACCACCGTGCAACGAGCAATGGTACTACTTCAATCCGGATCAAGTCCCGTTCTGCCAGTGCTTGACCATTTGCCCGGAACAGATTCAGAAGATTTTCATCGGACCTGCCGGCCCGAATGACTATCCCGTGGCGTCGTGGGGTGACGGTTGCGGCAATCAGCGCAATATCCCGCCGGACGGCTGCGAAGAACCGTGTAACCCGGCCTATCCGGAGCTTTACATGGATTGGATCTACCTCCCCGAATCGATGCAGTGGTGCATGGACATCTACTCGGCTGACGGCGGTTGCTACTGCTTCTGTATTGACCGCATCCTGCCCGTCGAGCTGAACAGCTTCGCGGCCATTTCCGGTGACCGCCAAGCGACCATCAGCTGGACAACTGCTTCGGAGACGGACGTTGACCGCTTCGAGCTTGCCCGCGACGGCCAAACTGTCGCCAGCTTGACCGCGCACAACTCGGTGACGGGCGCCGCGTATTCGTGGACCGATGTCGAGCTGACGAACGGCACGACCTACACCTATGCGCTGACCCTCGTCAACCTCGATGGAACCCGTGAAATGCTGGCGAGCGAAACTGTTACCCCGAGCGCGTCAGCCGTTGCGAACAACTTCGCCCTTTACCAGAACTACCCGAACCCCTTCAATCCCGAGACGAACATCCATTTTGATCTGGTTGAGGCTGGGCAAATCTCCCTGATGGTCTTCAACATCGCGGGTCAGGAGATTGCAACAATTGCACAAGGGACTTATGCTGCGGGCCGCCATACTGTAAGCTTCGACGGCTCCGCGCTGGCCTCCGGCGTCTATCTGTACCGCCTCGAAGCCAACGGCCGTGTTGCACAGCACAAGATGGTATTGCTGAAATAGTCGACAGTCCTGCGTTTTTGCACAAGCGCCCCGCATATTCTGATGCGGGGCGTTCTTTTTCCCGGAGGCCTCTGTTTGATACCGGCAACATAGGGATCACCCAGCGCGACCCCTGACGATGAATGCTATCTATATGTTTGTAATAAAGTCACCAATACAGACCCGGCCCGACGTGTCGCACACCATTATCAAACAGTCACCGCAAGATTGTTGACTTCCGTAGCTATGCTAAATATATTTGATACAATTGGAGTGAATTCCGAATTGTGTTCGTGAAACGACCTCATGTTGCTAAGGAGACATGAATGAAACGATTGATTGTATTGATTTTAATGGCCACTGTGGCGGCTTTCGCCATCGCCGCGGACGTCAACAAGGACGTGAACAATGTTAATGGCGTCCTGGGCGTCGAGGTTTCTGTGCCAGTTAGCGCACCGGCTCAGGTTGTGACGAATGACCAGACGCAAGAGGAAATCGTGGCGTACAATGCCATGAAGCTGCGCTATGCAGAACTCATGAACCTCGCGGTCGCCAATCTCGCGACTGTGGCTGAACTCAACGAGCTGAATGACATCGCTGTCACCATGGAATGGCAGCTCTTTACGGTTGAAGCGCGCGGTGAAGAGGGAAGCCTCGACCAAGGAAGCACCGACACGCTGTCGAACTGTGGTGCCGCCACGGTCATTCCCAGCGTACCGTACAGCGATACCGGCGTGTTAGACGGTGATAACGACTGCTCGGTAGTCTCCGCGTCGCCGTACAACGAAGTGTTCTACACCTTCACACCGTCAGTTTCAGGATCGTATTTCTTCCGCGGCGCCCGTGCGGGTGCAACAGCGGCTCAGGCAGCGATTCGAATCATGAGCGGTGCCTGCTGCGCAGGTGCAACCAGCATCGGATTCTCGTCCGGTACGGTTGGCGTAGATTGCGGTGAGCCGTCCAGCCGTGTTACTTACGCACGTGCGGACCTCGTCGCTGGAACCCAGTATTGGATTCATGTTGGTACATCGTCCAGCACCGCTGGAATCGTAGATCCCTATGAATTCTCCATGTACCTGCTCCCGAGTTGCCCGACCAATGAGTCCGCGACTGACCACAGTACGTGTGCCACGGCCCAGTACATTGCGGTCGGCGATTCAATCCTCGGTGACAGCGCCAGCTCCACGACGCCGGACTGGTATATGTTTGAACTCCCGGCTGGGGATTCCGTTCGTATCGATGTGTACAGTCGTGCCCAAGGCAACTGCCTCTCGGGTACCTATCCCCAGAACTCGACGCTCGTCGCAGATGCTCGCTTCTCCTTCTGGAAAGGTTGCTCTGGTTTGGCTGCTGACTCAATCGGTGGCGACGATGACGGCACGCATGGTATCACTACCTGCCAGTATGATGCCGCGCAAGCGTACTGCTTGAACGCTGGTACCTACTATGTCAAGGTGTACAATAATCTGTACAACGCGTATTCCTACATCGTCAAGGTTACGAGCCTTGGACCTTGCACCACGGCACCGGTCGACTGCAACACTCTTGTTGCTTGCGGCGCGCCTGCCGAAGTTGAACCGAACGGCCTTTGTACTGATGCCGCGAATATTCTGAACCTTGACTGCGGCAACACTTACTACGGCATCCTCTGCCCGGGCAATACTGATCGTGACTATTGGTATGTGCCGGCGACGACTGGTGCGAACCAGACTACGGTCCTGCTCTCGGATGGTGCTGATTGTTCGACGTTCCCGCCGGCTATTCTCGGTATGCGCGTCGCGACCACGACGACCGGCACCTGCACGACGCCTTCGGGCAGCTTTGCTGGCGGTCTTGTCTTCGGTGGCTGCTTCCCATGGCCGGGCGGATGGATATCCGTTGACCGTGCCGCTGCGTCAGGCCAGTCTACGTACAAGCTAACTGTGACGTGCGCTGAATACACCTGCGCCTGCCCGACCTATGCGGGCACCAACATTGCGCAATTCCAGGGCGGCTGCTTGGGTAAAATTCCGTTCGGAGCGGGTCTGTCTTCCGGCCCATCGTCATTCTTCTTCAATGTGGATCAGCAGTACAACATCACCGACATCGATGTGTGTGTGGCAATTACGCATACGTACGACGCCGACCTTGATGTGTACCTGATTTCGCCGTGGGCGGACACCGTCCTGTTGTCGGACGACAATGGCGCCGGTAACGACAACTACTACGTCACAACGTTTGACGACGAAGCCACGACCTCCGTGACCCTCGGCGCCGCACCGTTCAATGGCAGCTACATTCCGGAAGAAGCCTTGTCTGCTTTGGACGGCAACAATGCCCTTGGCACGTGGGAGTTCTACATCGTTGACGACACCGGCGGCGATTCCGGTTACGTCCATTGCCTGAGCTTGAACATCAGCTATGACATCATCCTGAATGTCGAACTCGCCAACTTCGCGGCGGTCGCCGGCGACGGCAGCGTGACCCTGAATTGGGCCACCGCGTCCGAAACCGACAATGATCATTTCGTGATCAAGCGCGACGGCATCGAGCTGGCCGAAGTAGCTGCGACCAACAACAGCGCAGGTTCCTCGTATAGCTGGGTCGACAACAACGTGTCTAACGGCCTGTCCTATGAATATAGCCTGTTCGCGGTGGATGTGAACGGTGCAAGCCAGTTGCTCGGAACGATGTCTGCCACTCCTGAGGCAAACGCCGTTGTTACCGAATACGCTTTGCATCAGAACTATCCGAACCCGTTCAACCCGTCGACCAATATCACCTTTGATCTCGTCGAAGCGGGCCGGGTGAATATCAGCGTCTTTAACGTCATGGGCCAGAAGGTCGCCGAACTTGTGAATGGCCAGATGAATGCCGGCCGCCACAACATTTCGTTTGACGCAGTTGGTCTGTCCAGCGGCCTCTATCTCTACAAGATGGAAGTCAATGGATTCACCGCGCAGAACAAGATGCTGCTTCTTAAGTAATCAGCGTCTCGCTGTACCTACGGCGCGGGAACGAAAACTCTCCGCACAAGTAGGGTGACTCGTACTCCAAGAAACGGGCCGGACATCAATGTCCGGCCCGCTTTCTATTGCGGCCCACAGCTTTCGCCGAGGAGTTCGACGGCCCTTCCTTGTCATCAATAACCCGAACTTCCGCATCAACATGTTATGGCACGTGACAACGACTCTTTGGGACAGTAGTAGTCCCTGAGCCTTTGACAAACAAGTCCTTGCCAAAAGGAACCGACCCTATGTTGGAACGGGTCAACATTGTTCGTGCAAATTATTGAAAAAACTGTGTTTAATATACATATTAGCTTGACTTCCGGGGCCTTCGTTGCGTAAATTTAGGGGACTTTAGATGGATTAGAAAACCGACCCCTAAGCGTTGAGGTGCCTTTCAAATGAAAATCTTGCGACTCCTTTCAGCGATGATGTTTGTGACTGCGGCCTTTGCGTCCACAGATCTCCTTGCGCCCAACTCTGCTCCGGCAGACGATCGCGGTCCGGTGCGCGCTCTGGATGATCAATGCGTCATCGACTTTCAAGAATTTGTATACGGTACACATTCCGGAAGCACACAGCATCCCGGCGGCAATTCGCAATTCCGGCTTGCAATGTTCTGCTTTACGACGTCCAACTGTCCTGAACTTCCCGACACCTTCTACACGTATTGCACGGACCTGAATCACTCGGCCGTAGACCATCCCTATTGCGTGGAAATCGAAGAGTGTGTTGTGGACGATGCGTTTCCGACTGTTACACCGGCTCTGGCGTGGGTGATCACCAATACAACGGTCAACGATGCCCAGTCTGACCGTATCAAGCAACTCGCAATCTGGAAACTGTCAGAAGATCGCGGCGGCGGCGTGAACAATGGCATTCCTTACGTTCACATCAACGATGGTCGCGGCTATCCGAATGTCGGCGACGCACCGGTTTTCCCGTATGTGAACACCGTCTTCAATACGGATCCCCTGAACAACGACCCGCAAACGTTATCGTGCTCGATGCCCTCGGCTTTTTCGCCCGCGCTTGATCCGACTATCCCCCAAGAATGTTGTGAACTGCGGGGATGAGTTTCGATTGCAACCGACCCAGTCGTTATTGAAGACGGCGTCGCTACGATCTGCGCTACGATCACGCTGCAGCGCGGCGCACATGCAATCAACGACTTGAACAACTCGTCGGTCTCCGGTGTATGGGTCAATCTTACCGAACTAAACGGCGTCGGGACGTTGAGTATCGACCACGGCTTCACGGATGCGCTCGGCCAAGTTCATGTCTGCATCACACAACCCGTCAGTAACTCTTATCAGGACGTTCGCCTGCAGGTCTGCTCTGAGGGCCTCTGGCCCAAGAAGCTCTCGCCTTGCCCCGGCACCAATTCGCAGGTCCAGGTTATGGTCAACGCCACCCCGTGCGAAATCTGCCGTATCGTGGAGCTTCCCGGCGACAACTGGTTGCCCGTAGAGCTGACTTCCTTCACCGCAGTGCCGATTTACAACGGTATCGAAATCACCTGGGCGACCGCATCCGAATCTGACGTCGCGCGCTTTGAACTCGTGCGCGATGGCCTCGTGATCGAGCAGTTCCAGGCAGCCAATAGCGCCGCCGGCGCGCACTATACCCATTTTGATGGCAACGTCGAGAATGGACACGACTACACGTACGAACTCGTATGCGTCTCGCTTGCCGGCGCTCGTGACGTGATGGCAACTGCAGCTGCGACGCCGCAGATCGAGAATTCTGTGGTGTCAACCTTTGCGTTGCATCAGAACTACCCGAATCCGTTCAATCCCGAGACGACGATCTCCTTTGAACTCGCCGATGCGGCGAACGTAACGCTCGCTGTTTTCAATGTCAGCGGGCAAAAAGTCGCCAGCCTTGTCAACGGAAACCTGGGTGCGGGACAGTATACCGTGAGTTTCGACGGAGCGGCTCTCACGTCGGGCGTGTACCTCTATCGCTTGACGGCCGGGACCTTCACGGCGCAAAAGAAAATGGTGCTTCTGAAATAGCTTCTGTCACTGGCCGGTTACGCAGACCGGCACGTTAGACGTATCAAACAACGGGGCGAGTCGAATGACTCGCCCCGTCTCTGTTCTTGCCGAAGAGGAGTGGGCAAGACGCGCCGTGGGTCACAAATACTTCAATAAAGTACACATTAGTCCACAATGCGTCGAATTTCGCGCGCCTGGCCTCGCGTTAGTGTAATCAGAGTAAATGTTTAGATTTGTCGACATTGCCTTGCATCGCTATATCACCGCTCCGATCCAAGTTATTAGAACTATACTAACTATGGCTGGGGGCGTTGACTCGTATGTCTCCCCAAGTTATATTTCACCTCATTGGATGGTTGACGTATCGCAACGTCCCGGGGCCGATTTGGCTAAGTTTTTGACGACTGAAACATACAACTAAGTGGGGAATGAACGATGAGAAGACTCGGAATAATCTTAATGTTGCTTTGCGCGGCAGTGGCCTTCGCCTCAAGCGGTGGAAGCACTCCTGCAGCAACTACCGGTGAAGACCGCAGCCCGGTCGTCGCCCTTGACGACCAATGTGTGATCGACCACTACACCAACGGATACGGCTCGCAGACTGGCCAAACCCAGTATCCTGGCGGGGCGCAGAATTTCCGCCTGGCGATGTTCTGCTTCACAACCTCCGGTTGCGCCAGCCTGCCTGATACGTTCTGCACGTATTGCACGGATGTCAATCACTCGCTCAATGAGAATCCATATTGTGTGGAAGTCGATGAGTGCGTCGTGGATAACGCCTATCCGACGGTCATTCCCGCGCTCGCTTATGTGCTGTCGAACTACGACGTTGTCGATGCACAAACCGACCGCATCAAGCAGCTCGCAATCTGGAAGCTCTCGATGGATCGCAGCGGCAGCCCAAACAACGGAATTCCGTTCGTCCATATTAATGATGGTCGCGGCTATCCGAATGTCGGCGATGCGCCGGTCTTCCCCTACGTAAACACCATCTTCAATACGGACCCGTTGAACACCGACCCGGCGAATGCGCTGGTGTTGGACGCGCTCGGCTACGACTTGGCTCTGACGCCAACGTTTGCTAAGAATGTGGTTAATTGCGGCGATGAGTTGCTTGTTGCCACCGACCCCGTCGTAATTGAAGGCGGAGTTGCCACCATCTGCGCGACCATTACGCTCTCGCGGGGTGCCCACGCGATCAATGACTTGAACAACACGTCCGTTTCCGGAGTCTGGGTTTCGCTTGCTGACCTCAATGGGAACGGCACGCTCAGCACGACTGGTGCCTTTACCGATGCCCTCGGTCAGGTCCATGTCTGCATCACCCAGGCGGTCGACAACTCGTATCAGGATGTGCGTCTGCAGGTCTGCTCGGAAGGCCTGTGGCCCAGGAAGTTGGAGCCGTGTGCTGACAACAACGGTCAGTCGCAAGTGCTCGTCAATGCCGACGGCTGCACCGTTTGTACCATCGTGGACCTGCCCGGGGACAATTGGCTGCCTGTCGAACTCGCCGGGTTTACGGCCGTTGCGGCTGCCAACGGAATCTCTGTCGACTGGGCAACCCGCTCCGAGGCCAGACTGGATCGCTTTGAACTCGTCCGGAACGGTGTCGTGATCGCGCAAGTCGCGGCTTCGAACAGCGCTGCCGGCTCGTCGTATTCCTTCCTCGATGTCAATGTCGACGGGGGAGTGACCTATACGTACGAACTGGTCTGTCTGGCCCTGGATGGTTCACGTGACCTGATGGCAACTGCTTCAGCCACGCCGCAGGGTGGGCCGACCGTCATCTCGAATTTTGCATTGCACCAGAACTTCCCGAATCCGTTCAACCCCGAAACAAGCATTTCCTTCGAACTCGCCGAGGCCGCGACGGTGATGCTCACTGTGTTCAACATGAACGGTCAGGTTGTGTCCACCCTCTTGAACGGCGAACTGAATGCCGGGTCCCACACCGTCAACTTCGACGGCGCGAACCTGACGTCCGGCGTCTATCTCTACCGCCTCACCGCCGGCTCTTATTCCGCGACCATGAAAATGGTCCTGATGAAATAATCAGGGAGTATCTCCCCTTACGCCGCATGTTTGCGGTCATTGGCGGGGTTAGCTGAACAATTAGACGGGGCGAGCGCATAGCTCGCCCCGTCTTGCTCTTGCTACAGTCTGTTTTTCTTGCTATTTTCGACTAATGAATCGTGCTCTGATCCTGATTTCTGCTGTTCTCGTAGCAGCTTTTGGTTGTGGACCGGCGCAGAAGGCGCCTGACCAAGGCGTGTTTGAACCGCTCGAGTTCCGCATTGACTCCCTCCGGCTCGGTGACACCCTTGCTGTCGGAGGTCTTAGGATGTCCGTGCCGAAGCACTGGCTCGCAGTTGACAGCGGCACTCTGGCAAAGCTTTCCAGCGTCGCGCAGCGAGACACCAGCAAGCTGGCCTTGCAGCCCTTCATGGCTTATAAGCACGAGCAGGGGGGGCCGATGTTGCTTGTCAGCAAGTTCCCGCGCGCGGTGGCGTTAGATGCGCAGTTCATCCCTTGGGCCGGCGAGGTCACTCGCGTCTATCGCGAGCAGCGTCCCGATGTGCTCGTTCAGGAGCAGTGGATGAGCCTCAGTGGGGTCGAAGCCCTCCAGCTTTACAGCCGCAGTCCGCAGCTCGTCCATCTCAAGATCATCCTCCACGCCGACGAACCGGTGGGCCTCGACTTCACGGTTCCACTCGACAAATGGGAAGATGAGGTGCACTCGATTGAATCCTCACTTGGTTCTATTCGCAAGGTCTATCAGTAGTCCCATACGCAGAAACTCCCTCAAAACTGTTTCAGAAGAAAGGCAATGCAATGAAGAAATTCATGAAGGTTGCGACAATCGCTATCCTGTGCGCGGCACTCTCCGGGTGCTACACCTTCAATCATCAGGTCGGCAGCGGTGCGCAGACTGGCGTGCAGAAAAAGAAAAAACAGTGGTTCATCCTCTGGGGTTTACTCCCGCTGACCAAGGTCGATTCAAAAGCGTTGGCCGGCGGCGCTGAGAATTACGATATCCAGACGCAACAGGCCATCGATGATATCGTAATCTCGATTGTCACAAGCTGGGTAACCATTTATCCGCAAACCGTGACCGTCACGAAGTAACTCGATACCGATTCGATATACGCAAACAGCCCGCTCAACTGAGCGGGCTGTTCTGTTTGCTCCCGATCTGTCGCCTAACTGCGCTTGCGAGCTTCGATGATCAGCCATTCCAGCAGGTCAATTGTGGCCTCGCTGTGCCCGACGAGCAGAGCGACTGGCCGGGCCTCGTCGTCGATGACGACGTACGACGGATAGCCCGTAACACCCAACCGCTTGTTCACATCCGAGTACTGAACACGAAATTCAATTTCCAATCCCGTCCCGTCACATCATTGGGTCCATCAGCGCCAGCCCGCCTTCGTTCTTACCCTCGGCGTGAAGCGCATAGAACGGAAACGGCAGCGTCCCTTCCGTGGCCCGCTTATTCATCTCGGGAAGTGCGCCCTTGACGCACGGATTGCACCAGAATGCGAAGACCTCAAGCACAGTATAGTTGCCGCGCAAGGCATTCGTCGTCAAGCGCTCTGTAGAGTTGTATCGTTCGAGGTCCAGAGCAAGCGGCGGTTCTGATTGCAAGAGTCTGGAAACCGATGAAAAATACGCCTCCGCATCGCGCTTGCGCGCGTAGATTCCTATCACCGACATCTCAAGCGTCTTGTCTGTTGGGTCCACAACCATCGCCGCGCGATAACACTCGATAGCCCGATCGAGATTCCCGGACTGCTCGTACGCATCCGCGCAAAAGTACCAGCCCTCAGGACGCGACGGGTCCTTCGCAATCGCCGCTTCCAAGTAGCGAATCACAACCGCCTGATCCGGCTTCTCTTTATTCATCTCCGACACGGCCGCCAGATAGTATCCCCAGTAATTCTCCGGATCATGTTCAATTATCCACGCTGATTGCTCTTTCATCACTCCGGTCTCGCCGTTCTTCCGGGCCCACAGATAGCGATTCGCCGATGACGGAGTCTCCGTCATCCGCGCTTTCCAGAACTCTTCCGTCAAGTCGGACTTCCGGTTCAAGATATTCTGCACGCTGCGCAGGAGCGGAATCTCGTTCGGATACAGGTCGAGATACTCACGGGCGATCCGCACCTGCTCCGCATCGGGAATGGTATCCGGGATCGCTTCCCAGGCAAGCTCCGCCGCCGACTTCACCTGCGGCCGAGGTTCTACCGACCAGGCGGTGGTCACCCAAGCAAGGGCGATCAGTGCTACTACTCGAATCACGTTTTCTCCTTTCAAGATATGCTTGCTCAATCTACGGATTTAGATAAGAAATAGAAAGACCTCGCTCAGAAAACGGTTGTTCTGCACCAACATCCCGTGACATGAACCAATGGGGTTGTGCGAATACCCAGCCTGGATTTCGAGCAATCGCCTAAATTGCACACAGGAACAGCGTTAACCTCCCAAAAAACAAACCTACACCTAACAGGCTCACTACATTCACTATACTTGGCATACGGGTTGCCACATCCCTACATAGCCACGTCAACCAGTCTACAAGAGGTGATGCATGAAGTGGAACCAGCATTTCAAATCGAAGCCAACCGGAGTCCTGGCAAGCCTGTTTGCGTTCGCATTTCTGATTTTTGGCTGCAGCTCCGGCGAGTCGCCGACCGCATCCTTAGACCAGGAGATCAGCTCGGACCTCTGGTCTCCCCAGCCTGGTGACCAGGTCCAACCTGGGCGCCCGATTCCGGTCATCATCGATGAGAATTACTGGGATCAGCCGGGAATGACCATAAATCCGCGCCGGCCGGTCAATGTGGCGACTCCTGTGCCGATTGACGGCGATGAAGGTGGTATTGTTAGAAGCGGCAATCACTCATACGTCATTCCGGCCGGAGCCATTGATGGCACGATAAACTTCACCATGAGTGCCGCCTCAGCAGTGGGCATTGCCGTTGACTGCGGTCCAAGCCCGCTCTACTTCGCGGACGGACATCCCGTGCGACTGTCACTGTCTTATGCAGGTACGCAATACGATACCGACTTCTGCATTCCGCGCGGCATCATACCGCTGGATCCCAGCGCTCTGCAGATCTGGTATGATCCGCAAGACGGCTCACCCCTGATCCTGCAAGAGTCGAATCGCACCTTCGACGCCGATACCAAGACGATTTCGATTGACGTGGATCACTTCAGTCGCTATATCTTAGCCTAAACTCCGAGGGACTTCCCGAGCGGCGGTTTTGCGGGCTGCCGCTCGGGAGAGTCATCCAGTCTGTAAACGTTTGCTAACCGTTGTCGAGGTGGCGCCATGTTGAGACTATTTCGAGGGTACTTGATCTTTCTGATATTCTAACTGTTTCTCTGCACGCTGCATGTGCACTCCTGACCCTCCCGTTCGGCCTTGAGCAAGCTGAGCGGGAGGAACTGTTTCAGCGCGTACCGTGATTCTGTAAATGTATCGCATCTTCTCATGATACAAATCAGTAGCATTCGGCTTAATAAACCAAATCGTACTACGTCATTGCGTAGTAGCAATCGGTTAATTGAACCGCACAAAGGTTTAAATCAACAACCATGCGAGAGTGTCAGTATCGTAAACTCCTGTCCCTCAACAACGTTCAATACTCACTATACTTGGCATACGGGTTGCCTTATGTCAACACGAACGGAAACATCACAAGCAAATCACAACCACACAGAGAGAGATGAACATGAAGAAAACCGTAAACATCATCCAGTTCGCCTTCCTAGTCGGCGTGATCCTGTTCGCCATGGGATGCTCAAGAAACGAAGGTTGGAACTCGCCGACTTCGCCTACTGCTGTTACAGCGCCCGTGAATGTCTCCGTAATCGCGTTCGATGGCATGCAAATCGACATTCCAGAAGGATGGGAACTCGTCCAAATTCCTCAGCAGAACTCGTTGGATACTCCCAGGCCGCGCAGCGAAGGCGGAAGAATCGGTGAAAGTGAATCGATAGGAGACGCGTTTATTTGCTCGACCGAACGCGCGCAACGAGATACCTACCTGAATCAAATCCATCTCAATTGGACCGGCTGCTGGATTCCGGGTGCGGCGCTGCCGAGAAACAGAATGGACATCGAAGTGTGTGTTGATTCACTCCAGGCTGTGTGTGAATTCGGTCCGCACGGAACGCTATTCAATTCTGACATCTGGGTTCGCATCGACTTCCAATACCTTGGTCTCGACCAACAAGACATTGACTTGGAAAACGACGTCGCCATCTTCTACGTCCAAGACAACGGCCTGTTGGAAGAGATGCCGCATTGGGTAGACTGGACCGGCCATGCGCTCGTGGGACTGACCAACCATTTCAGCCGCTACATCATCACCACTCGGACGATGTAAGCACGAGAACGCGGAGTGCCGCGATTCGCTTGCAATCGACAAGACCCGGCCGCTTCTGGCCGGGTTTTTGTCTTGTGAAGTGATGTGCGTAGATTCTGGCCGGTTCTGTTGCCGGGAGTCTACACAAATCAAGAAAGATCAGGGTTTACGATTTCAACGGTTGACGATGCGCGACTCACTGTTTATTGATTCCCGTTACCAAGTACTGCGGACCATTGGGTCAGGCGGAATGGGTGTCGTTTACCTTGTTGTCGACACGCGGCGCAGTAATCAGATCATGGCGCTGAAGACCCTGCGCTCCGTTCAGGATCAGGGGGCCATCGAGAACTTCCGCACGGAGTTCCGCAACATCAGAGGAGTGATGCACCCGCACATTCCGAGATGTTCGACTTCGGCACGCTGCCCGAACCCGAAGACGGCTACTACTTCACGACCGAGTTTATTGACGGCAAGCCGCTTGATCAACTGACGAAGACATGGTCACCTGATCAACTGCGGACCGTGCTGGTCAGCCTCTGTCGCGCGCTCGCATTCTTGCACTCGCGCGGACTGCTCCATCGCGACATCAAACCTGAAAATGTGCTGGGCAGGCTCGGCGCGCAGGGAGCCTTCTCGATTCTGAAGCTCGTGGACTTTGGCCTCGCGGGTTCCAAGAACGGTGAGCAGAGTGAAACGAGCGGAACCATCGACTACATGGCACCCGAGCTCTTCAACGCGCAAGAGTCCTCCACAGCCACCGACCTCTATGCGCTGGGTATCTTGATGTTCCGCCTCGCGGTCGGTCGAATGCCGTTTGAAGGCGACGATCCTATCGCTGTCGCAAAGCAACGCTGCAAACATGAAGCGCCGCACCCGCTGCGATTCCAGCCCGAGCTGCCCGTTGGACTTGCCGACGTAATTGCGGCACTCCTGCAACTCCGCCCCGAAGACCGGCCGCAATCCGCGCGTCATACCATCGCTATGCTCAATGAGCGCGACGGCAGCAACTTCGACTATGAAACTGCTGAAACCCGGCGCTCGTATATCTCTTCCTCGGCTTCCGTCACGAATGTCAAGGCGCGCAGTGATCTGGCGCTGCGCAAGGAGCAACTTAAGACCGGTCAACATCCGGGAAACATCGTTATCGAAGCGCGCGCCGGGCTGGGCCGAACAAGAATGCTCAAGGAGTTTTGCATTGAGCTGACGCTCGCCGGACTCAAAGCGCGACTTGTCACGCACGTCCGCGAACTGCCGCCTAAGTCGAACTTCCCTGATGTCATTCTCATTCCGGACGCCAGCCTGATTCCTGCCACCGCCCTTGCTGAGTATCTGGCAGCGCCTGAAGCACAGAAATGTTGGTGGGTGATCGCGGGGCACTTCGCGGACGGATTGCCCAAGTATCTGAGCGACTGGAAGCTCTTGAACCTCGCGCAGCTGGATGAGGAAGGAATCAACGACTTCATTTCGGCGACGTTCCCGGACAACAGCTTTCCGCGTGACTTCGCGCTAAAATTGCTTGGGCAATCGCTTGGCTATCCATCGGCGCTCGAAGCGGCGCTCGAAAAACTCGTTCATGCAGACCAACTTCGCATCGGTCTGTTCGGCTGGGAGCTCATGCCGGGGCGCTGGAACATCACGGTGCATCGCCACGTCGAAGAAGTGATCCGTGAGCAGATGCAGAGCTTCTCCGATTACGCGCAAGCCGTGTTAAACTGTCTGGCCTGTTCACCGACTCCGCTGCCAATCTCCGTTGCGCACCAAATCGTCGGACCAAACGCTTGTGATACGCCAAGCGCGTTGGTCGAGAGCGTGATCGCTGCCGGATGGATTGCGGAAGTGGGCGGCGCGATTGAAATCTCCCGCGAATGCGTCAACACGGTGCTCGTCGCACAAATGAACGATGAAGAACGCCGCAGCATCCACGCCGCGCTCTATCGACTCTGGTCCAAAGCCGACGACGCCGAACCGGACTTGCTTGCCGACGAACTCCTGTATCACGACTTCCTCTCGGGTGCCTACAACATTTCGCCAAAGGAAGCCGATCAAATCATCGAACGCGCGCTTCAAAATGGCCGTGTTGCTTGGACACGAAAACTGCTCGAAGAAAGCCTGACGCTTGCGCCCGAATCCCATCGAACGGCCATCGTTGTCGGATTCTCGCGCCTTGAGTACGTCGAGGGCAACAATGCGGAAGCAGCGAAATACCTAAGTGAAGTCGTTGACTCGGGACAGGTGCCGGCCACGCCGGAGAACTTGGTTTACCTTGCTCGCTACGCGGCGCTTCGCGAGAAGCTCGGTCATTCCGCCGAAGCCGAAGAGATACTCAATCGCTGCTATCCGTTGTTAGAGCAGACCGAGTATGAGGCCGCTGGCTCGATCTACGGCACACTCGCGTGGCTCGCCTTCAAACGCGGTGACGGAGACCGCGCACGGCAATATGCCGAAGAAGGGTTGGTGAGAATCCCGCCGCACTCCAATGACGCGGGGTTTGCCCTGCTGCTCAATACCGTCGCGACACTGGCCTACTATCGCGGCGACACCGATGTTGCCAGAACATATTGGCAGCGCTGCCTTGAAGTCTTTGAAGCAATCGGAGACCGCAAAGGTTTTGCAAACATGTACAACAATCTCGGCGTGCTCGCCGCACAGGCCGGAGATCGTTTACGAGCGCGAACACTCTGGCAGCGCTGCGCGGATATCTCCAAAGAAATCGACGACATTCATCGCCTCGCTGGAATCTACAATAACCTCGGTATCGACGCGCTTGAAACCGGCGCGCTGCGCGAAGCTGAAGACTACTACCTGAAGTCCCTTGCGCTGTTTCGAAGAATGGAGAGTCCGCGCGAGGAGACGGAAATCCTGAGCAACCTCGGAGAACTCGCCTATCATCGCGCCGATTACACCCGCGCGATGGCATATCTCAGCGAGGCGGTTAAACTCGCTTCGTCATTCGGCGACCAGGAGTCGCAGCTCGAACCGATGATCTACTTGGGCAAGCTGCTTACATCGCTCGAATCGCTTGAAGAGGCGGAGCAAACGTTGAGCGCGGCGCAGAGCCTTGCGCAGGCAGTTGGAACGCGAAAAGGCGAAGGTCAGGCGTGGGAAGGACTCGCAGGACTCTATTCGCGGCGCGGTGAACACGACAGAGCGCTCGCCGCGACAGATCGGGCGCATGAACTTCTCTCTGACGAAGCCGATCCGCTGGCGCTGCTCCACTTGTATCTAACGCGCTGCCAGGTCGTCGCTGAGAGTGGGCTTAATGATGAAATCCCTAAAGCTCTCGAAGCCGCTCGCAAAGTGGCCGACACCAAGTGGGATCCGTACACTGCCGCGCGCACGCAACTGACCAGCGTTCTATACGCCAACGAGCAGCTCGAGGCAAAGGAATGGCAGGTCGCCCTACGTAAACTTGCAGTCTACCCCGAACTCGCGTGGCGCTTCCATTGGGCGACCGCCCGGCAACTCGCCGCAACCGGTCAGCCTAAACGCGCCCTTGAAGAGTTTGGCCGCGGCGTCGCGATACTGAAAGCAATAGCTTCCCGACTGCCAGAGATGCGGCAGGACGTCTTTCTGAAAGCACCTCAAGTTGTTCGCTTCAAGAACGAAGCGGTTGAGCTTCGCAACGTATTGCAATCTTCGAGGTAAGCATGGCACTCGAGTTTTTCGATGATCTGGATGATCTGGCGCCGACGAATCACTCGTCAGGCGGCGCAGAGTTTGACCTGAGCGGCGGCGTCGCTTCGGGGTTGTCAAAACTCGCGGAGCTGATCGAAGACCTGAACCGCGACATGACGCCTGAGACTATTCTTGATCGGGCCATGAGCGCCGCAATTGAACTCACAGGGGCTGAGCGCGGTTTTCTTGTGCTGGTAGAATCCAATGGCGAATGGCGCTTCACCGTCGCGCGCAATATGGACACTGATATTGCCGATGCCGAATCGGCCGCGTCACAGACCATTATTCGCCGCGTTCTCGAAGGCAGACAGCCGATCCTCATCAATGACGTCATTGGTGCCTCGGATCTGGTCAGGCAACAGTCGATCGCGAAAATGCAAGTACGGTCATTGATGGGCGCACCGCTCATCTCAAAAGGAAAGCTGCTTGGGGTCGCATATGTCGACACGACTAAACTTGCCGGTGTGTTCGACCAAACCAGCCTTGTCTTGTTTGAGACGTTTGTGCACCTCGCTGCGGTTGCGCTCGAAAATGCGCGGCTCTACGAAGCTGAAAAAGAAGCCAAAGTCCGCTACAAGGAACTCCAAGAGTACTTGTCTTCCATTCTGCACAGCCAGCCGCACGGTGTGGCCATTCTCGACCGCGAGGGCAACGTCGATTTCGCAAACCCGCAAGCTGTTGCTCTTCTCGGTGCGGGACTCCGTATCGGATCGCCGTTGGACTCTGCTGGATGCGACCCCATCGCGCTGAACCGTCTGCGAAAGGCACACGACCAATTCCGCACCTCCGGTGAAACCTCTCGCCAAACGATGCAGCTCGACAACCGCTCGGTTGCGTACTCGTTCTTCAAACTAACCCGCACTCATGACGGCCGCGAGCGCGCCGGTCTGATTATCGAAGATATCACGACGCAGAAGAAGCTCGAACATCAGCTTGTCGAATCCGAAAAGCGATCGACGGTGAACCAGCTCGCCGGAGGTATCGCTCACGAAATCAATAACAGCCTGCAACCCGTGAAGGGCCGTGTGGAATTGCTGGCAATGCGCCTTGAGCGAGAAGGCGTTTCACTGACCGAGCCGATTCAACGCGATTTGACAACCATCTCGTCTCTCACTGAGCGAATCGAGAAAATAGCCAAGAACTTGCGCCACCTCACTAAACCCTCGGAGCCGGACTTTCGCGTGCTGGATGTTAAGCAGCTCGTGACCAGTGTGGTCGAAATGCTCGAAACTACGACCGGCACTCTGCGCGGCTACAAACGCGGCGATGCGAGTAGTCGCTTCTCACTTGTCCTTGACCTTGATGAGGGCCTGCGTATCTTCGGTGATCCGCATGGTCTCGAGTCAGCTCTGATCAACATGATCATCAACTCGGTGCATGCCATGGAGTCCGTTTCCCACGGTTCACTGACCCTCTCCGCACACGGAGAAGGCGACAGAATAGAATTGAGTGTGTCCGATACAGGCGTCGGGATTCCGGCAGATCAGCTCGACTCCGTATTCGAGCCGTACTTTTCGACCAAGGGCGACCGGGGTACCGGACTCGGAATGAGCATTATTCGAAACATAGCCGATGTCCACGGAGCCGCGTTGACCCTCGAGTCCGTGGTTGGCAGCGGAACTACAGTCCGTCTCGCATTCCCGGTGCATCAGGAATCGATGAGTAAGCACTAAGCGATTGACAGGTTGTAAAGAGATTGCGAACCTGCGGTTGCGATACGCCGCAGGTTTTTGTATATTCTCCAGTTAGTCCGCCCCCACGACGTTTCACTTCAGACCCTTAAGATATGAGTTTGCATACCCTTTCACGTTTCCTCCTGTTGGCAATTTGCTTCTGGACCGTTTCCGCAAGTGGAGGCACGATCTCGGCCGGCTTGTCCGGGGAGTTCTCAAAGGTCGGAGAACAGGACAAACTGCCTGTCTTGATTTCCTTGGCCAATCAGGCTGATCTGGAGAACTTGCAGGAACGTCGTTTTCGCGCGTTTGATGTGCCACTGGCCGAGCGACACGCCGTATTGCGCGACTCGCTCCAAGCGGCATCATCATCCGGTTTTGAGGCCGTGCGTGCTTCGCTTTCCATCCTGGAACGCAACGGCATGGTTTCTGATGTCAAGGCGCTGTGGCTTGCCAATATGCTCGCGGCAAACGTAACGCGCGCCGGCGCGGAGTTGATCGCGAATTTCGAGTCCGTGCAGGAAGTTGGGCTCGATGAAGCGGTGCGCTTGCTCGAACCCGCAGCAATCGCCCCTGCGCAAGGGCAAATGCTCACTACTGAATCTGCGCTGAAGACGATGCGAGCGCCGGACGCATGGGCGGAGAATGTGCTGGGAGCAGGTGTGACGGTCGCGGTACTCGGTACGCCGCTTAACTCATCCGCGCTACTGGCAAGTGATCGTGCTGCCGGGCCGGAAGCGCTGCTTGTGTCGGTCTTCTGCAGTGATGCCAGCGCCGTGATGATGGGCTGTGCCGTGGGAGTGGATAGCGAAAAGGGTGATACGGTCGGTGTGGCGCCGCAAGCAAAGTGGCGCCTGATGTCGTTGGTGTGTTCAGGCAATCCGCGCGTCTCCCATGTCATTGAACGATTGCAACTGGTGCACAGCTCGAGCTTCGCCGATGCGCCGGCGGTGATTTTGCAGGCGTGGGAGATCGGAGACTCGTGCCGTTGTGTATTGCCGCAAGCTGCGTGGACCGCGTTTGCCAATGTCGAGCAACTCGGCTCGATTCTCATTTGGGCAGCGGGTGACCACGGCGGCGAAGGACGTGGCTCAATTCGGCTGCCTGCCGCACGGGCGAGTGAATCACTCACCTTTTTTTCGGTAGGATCGCTGCAAGACTACGCGGGCACACTTGTGCTTGAACCGCGCAGCAGCCGCGGCCCTTCCCCTTGTGATCGCAAGACAATTAAGCCCGAACTCTCTGCGCCAAGCGCCGACGTGCGCAGCGCGGGGCGTAACGGCGTGGTGAAGGTGACCGGTTCCCTCTGCGCCGCAGGATATGTCGCAGGAGCGTGTGCGCTCATGCGTCAAGTAAATCCTGAACTCTCGCCATTGGCGGCCAAGGTCGCGCTGCAATTGGCTGCACGCGATCTCGGTGCGACCGGTGAAGACAACGAATTCGGATATGGAGTTCTCGATATCGACGCCGCTGTCAGACTTGCGCAATCGTCAAGCAAGACCGGCTCCATTTCCGGTGTTGTACGCTATGGTGGTGATTACGTCTCGGGGGCCCGCGCTTTCCTTGTGTCAAACTCCGGTAGCTATTCAGCGGTGAGCAACGCCGAAGGGAAGTTTCGCTTCGGGCAAGTCCCCGCTGAGCAGAAGTTCGCGCTATACGTGGCGCGCTTTGGCTATAAGGACTTCGCCGCGCCGGACTCTGTATTCGTCGAGCAGCGCAAAGATCGATCATTCGTCGTCGATCTTGAACGCGGCCTGGCCGACGATGCGGAAGTCGATCGCGGGTTCATCTTTGGAGTGGCCGGCGACAACGCGACCTCCGGTGTTTGGACACGCGCGATTCCGATCGGCTCAGTGGAGAATGGCGCACCGGTCCAAGTCTCCGATGATGGAACCGCCTACGGAAGTTTCTGCTTCGTTACGGGCAGTGGCGCGGATCCTGCGGAACCTGCGGCATCACACGATGTAGACGGCGGTAGGACTACGTTGAGATCACCGATGTTTCGACTTGACAATCTCGCGGAGCCGAAGCTGCGGTTCAAGTATGCCTACTCCAATGATCGCGGACCGCAAAAGGGCGGTGATTTTTTTCGCGTTCAGGTTTCCAATGATGCGGGCGAGTCGTGGACTAATCTCATTCAGACCTCCGTCAGCACGGACGGGTGGCAAGACGTCCAGTTTGAGCTCGAGGATTTCGTGAAGCCCACAGCGCTCATGATCGTGCAATTCGTTGCCGAGGACAACGCCCCTCCGTCACTTGTCGAAGCGGCAATCGACGATATCTTCGTTGAAGGGCGTCCCGATGCACCTGAGCCACCCAAGAACCTCGCTCTGACACCTTCGGAGACGGGAATTCAACTGACATGGAGTCAGTCAGAAGGCGCGTCAGGATACAAGGTCTACATGGCGGGTGAGCAGGGGCATGTGTTTGCGCCTGAGAACTTCTTCGTTTCACTCCCTGACACGTTCCTCTTTGTTCCGTTTGATCAGATTCCGTATGAGCGCTTCTACTTTCAGGTGACTGCTGTGAAGTAGCGTCGCGCTTCTCCTATTAACAAAAGCCCGGCTCATTCGAGTCGGGCTTTTTCGTCATTTCCATTCACAGCGAGCAGGTTCGGAGTCTGGCACGAACCGGATAAGCATGATCTCCGGCGGTTTGCCGATTCGCATTGGCGGCCCCCAATACCCAATGCCGCACGTCGTCAACTGATAACCACTGCCCACCTTATACAGTCCATGATGATACGGAAACGCCATCTTGGTGAACACCGTGAACGGGAACATCTGCCCGCCGTGAGTGTGCCCGCTCACGACCAGGTCAAATCCTGCCGCCGTGGCCTTTTGCACATCGCCGGTTGCAGGAGTATGCATCAATAGAATCTGCGCGTCCGACGTATCATCAGGGAGCAACTGCTCGAACGCGGGCAGCGGTCTGCCCATTGATCGCGCTGTGCGGTCCTCCATTCCGGCAATTGAGATTCCGTTCGGCAGTGCGACATGCACATTCATCAATACCTGAAATCCGCCGCGCTGCATCAACTCCACTGCGCCGGGCATCCCCACGTAATACTCGTGATTGCCCGTCGTTGCATATACGCCGTACGGCGCGGATAGTTTGCGAAATCCGTCGGCCACGCTGCGAATCTGTGTTGCCGGAGTGTCGATAATGTCTCCTGGCGCGAGAATTACCGACGGCTTCAGGCCGCTAATCTGTTCACACCAGCGTCCGATCCGTTCTGCGCCGTTCGTGTTGCTGGCGTGAAAGTCGGCGATCATCGCAATCGAAAAGTCGTGCCACTCCGGTCGGTAGTTCTTTACCGGAACATCGACTTCCACCAATCGTGCCGCACCGGTCGCCTTAAACACACCGTAACCCGTAATCAGCACCACCAGCGCCGTAACCGCGATGAAGCTGTAGCGGCCCAGGGCTTCGTGCGTCTCGAGCGTGAAGTTCCCCCACTGACCGGAGATGACTAAGACGACTTTGACCAGAAAGAACAGGAACGTAATCCACAGGAACTGCCACATCATGCCAATCCAGATAGATCCGATCCAGTCCATGGCATGTGCAAGCATCCCCGGGAAGCGCTGTTCGAGAATCCGGCTGATGATATAGGAGAGAGCAAGAAACGCCGCCAGAATCCTGAGCGGCCATAAGACAGTGGAAGATGTGATTTCTAAGGCGGAGACAAGCCGCGCATAGAGGAACCAGTGCAGCAGCCCGACAATGGTCAGGACAACGGTGAGGAATATCAGCAAGTGGCGAGTCGGGTGTTAGTTTCCCTTGCCTTCGAGGACTGCAACCGGCAGGATCATCTCTTCAAGCGAGACTCCGCCGTGTTGAAAGCTGTCTTTGTAGAGCGAGAGGTATTTGTTGTAGTTGGTTGGATAGACGAAGTAGTAGTTCTCCTTCGCCACGATGTAACCGGTGTTCATGCCGCGTTTAGGCAGCTTGAAGTTCTCGGGCTGTGGCACGACGATGGCCTGCCGCTTATCTACGCGCAGGTTTCGTCCGTACTTGTAGCGCAGCGACGATGAGGCTTCGCGGTCGGAGACCACCTTTGCGCCTTTCTGGCCGCGAATCGAGCCGTGGTCACTCGTGACGATCACGGTCCAGCCCTGCTTGGCGAACGACTGCAATATCTGCCGCAGGCTCGAGTGTTCGAACCACGCCTTAATCACTGAGCGGTAGCCCGCTTCGTGCGGCAGCATTTCGCGCAGAATGTCTGAATGACTGCGGCCATGTCCGAGCATGTCGACGAAGTTGAAGACCATCGAAACCAGCTTGCGGTCGAAGAACTGCGAGACCTTCTTCGCGGTGCTCGCTGCCTCCTCGGGATCCAGGATTTTTGCGTAACGCGGCTCGGGTTCAACGGTGATGCCCAAGCGCGCCAATTGCAGGTCGAGCAACTGACGTTCGAAGCGGTTTGAGCTGCCTTCGTCTTCGTCTGCCGATTGCCAGAGCCCCGGAATCTCCTTCTCGATTTCCGACGGGAACAGCCCGGAGAACAGCGCGTTGCGGCTGTAAGGTGTCGCAGTGGGCAGGATCGAGTAGTGGAAGTCGCGCGTGATGCGGACGCTGTCGTAGAGCAGCGGCTCAATGGCCATCCACTGATCGTAGCGCATGCAGTCCATGACCAGATAGAGCACCTTTTCGCCCGCTTTCAAGCGCGGCGCGACGAACCTCTCGACCACATCGACCGAGAGCGGCGGACGCTCCTTCTGCCTCCACAGCCAGTCTTCATAGTTCTTTTCGATGAACTTGCCGAACTCGACGTTGCATTCAGTGCGCTGGCCTTCGAGCGACTGCTTTAGTCCGCCGTCGGGCAAGCTGTCGAGCTCGATGTCCCACCACGAGAGCCGCGCATGAATATCGGCCCATTCGCGCCAGCCGGGATTCTCGTTCAGCTTCATCGTAATCTCGCGGAACTCGACCAGATAGTCCCGCGTCGCGATGCGCTGCTCGATGGCCGACTTGTCAATCACTTTCTTCAGCGCGACGAGTATCTGCGTCGGGTTCACGGGCTTGGTCAGATAGTCCGAGATCTTCGCACCCAGCGCGTCGTCCATCAGCGTCTCTTCTTCCGACTTCGTGATCATGATCACCGGCAGGTCGGGCCGCTTGGTCTTGATGCGGTCGGCGGTCTCCAGTCCGTCGAGGACCCGGCATGTGCTCGTCAAGTAGCACGCAGTCGAACGTCTCGCTGTCCACTTTCGAAAGCGCGTCATCGCCGTTGGTTACTGGTGTCACCTGATAGCCGTGCGATCCCAGAAACAACACGTGCGCTTCGAGCAGATCAATCTCGTCGTCGGCCCAGAGAATTTTCTTGATGATATCGGGCATTTATGCTTCTATTGTAGTGCGAGTTGCGGTTGGACGTAAGCTGTTGTTTCTGTGCTCAACGCTAACAAATGGCGGAACGGGAATCTATGGGAAACAGCATTTTGAATTTTGGGCTTGTGTTGCGTTTCACAAGCACTTCTCTCCCTCCGGATTCTCGGCGCATCCTTATTGAACGCTTGGGCACTTAACTGGGTTCCTGTCTTCATGCAGCGCTCGGTTTGATGGGCAAGGAGCGTGGGCGTGAATCGCGGCGTTGTCAAACCGTCAGATCAATCTGAGACTTCATCGCGCTGGCGCTTTGCAGAATTCTTTCAAACATCCCTGCCGCCACTGCAACGATACTCCAAATGAAGGTAATAAGGACGCCTATCATTACCGCGCCTGCAGCATCATCATTGCCGTGATTCAACATAATAAAGATCTCTTCGACTATGACAAAACCAATAATGGCGATCGCACAGAATTTGATCGTGCGCAGCGCTGCTACCGAGTTTTGCGAGAAGACCAAGTCTTGGCGGATGTGCCCCAGTAGTTTGAACGCCTGAAACAATGCGAAAAAGAACGGAAGCGATCCTGCGTAGACCAGCAATATGAAGGGATCGGTATAGATTTCAAAGTTCGTGGCGTTTGCATTCACGCCCTCGACCTGAGGTTCCCAGAGGAGGAAAACCAGCGCGCTCATCCCCACGAGCACGATGACAATTTGAAGGAATATCGTTGAACCTTTATTCATCGTGATTTACCCCGGGGCATTTTGCCCGCGAACACGGGAGCTACATTGCGATGCCGGTGGGTTTACCGCTCCGCTTAGTCCCTGCCCGGCGAAGAGGATGACTGTTGTTTCATGACCCACCCCGAGAGCAGGCGATAGACCTTGGCCGTCTCGGGGTTCAGCTTGGCGATGGCTTTGGTATGGGCGGCAATGGTCTTGCGGTCGCCGCGTATTGCCGGGCCGGTCCACGAGCGGTCTATTCCATACTCGGAAAAGTTCGATAGGGTTTCGCGGGCGATTGCCAGCACAGCCGACTGAGCGGCTTTTTCCGAGATTCCTACTTTCTGCAAGATCTCTGAAGCCATCGCGATATTGGCTCCTAGCAGAGTGCAGGCCATTACCGCTGCCGCATGGTAGGCAATTCGGTCCTGACCCCTGACGACTAAACTTAACCCCCAACATGCTTTAACCACCTTGCGCGCCGCCGCCAACCCAGCCCGGTTACCGTCGATTCCGAAGAAAAACGGAAAGGTCGGGTTGTAGAGGTCTTCCTTCAACCCTGCCCGCACCGAGCCAGAAAACCGCGGAAAGGTCATAAACGGGTGACAGGCTCCGACCGTTGCGCCGAGCTTCGCCAGCGGGAGCAGGGGAGACGCATCGAGCGTTCCACTGTTATGCAAGACCGCGATCCGCGACCACGGCAGGTTGAGGTGACTGAGCTCCTTGGCCAGCGCCGCGACCTGCCCAGTTCCAACAGCCAGAATTAGTGTGCCGCCGACAAACTGGATTCCCTCAAGGGTGGAGACGTACGGCGCGCCCAATTCCTTTGCCAGCCGCCGTCCAACGGCCGATCCCCGCCCGCAAACCCCCGAGCAGGTCCACCCGGACCGGACAAGACGCCGCGCCAGGACCTTACCGACCGCGCCCGGCCCAACTAAATAAAAACGTGACTTTGCCATCTTCTTAAGGTAGCTGTCCCGCCCGCGAAATGCAAGCCGACTCGACACTCAAGCTAAGAAAAGAGAGGTAGTTAGCTTGACTATCGGGCGAGGAATCCGTAAGTTTCTGACTTGCTATGTCCTATTGGTGAACTGTGCGCGATTGACGCGTTCTTACCCCGGAGGGGCGATGCTCGGCAAGATTTCCGAGTCAACCTGCCGTCTAAATGTCTATCTGCAGAGACCCGAAGCGTCGATTCGCTCGTTCTCGGCGGACGGCTGGGGGTATGGACAGGTCTCCGACCGCAAATGCCTGATTATTCAGGAAACCGCCAGCAAGACGGTGCACGTCCTCGGTGTGATCGTCCCTCGGCACCGCGTCCCCAAGGAAGACCTCGACCTCATGAAGCGGGTCCGCATCGTTGAGCAGGGGCTTAAGCCCGAAGACCACCGCGAATGGAGCTTCATCATTGACGATGTAGACGACACCATACGCCGTCAAATCCTCAACGGGCCATACGTTGAACCGGGCGCCCTGATCGGCGGGGACTTTCATTTTTAAGCCGAGCGGACGCTCTCAAACTAAGATCCCGGCGGGGAACCGCTATTCATAAGCACCGCCCGGCGGGAAAAGACATGTTTTTCTCACTACTTTTCGCCACACTCCTGACATCGCTCGTGACCAGCGGGATCGTGGCCGTACTCTTTCGTAAGTCCGTCGGCGGTATTCTCGCGCGAATCATGCACGATGAAATCTCGATCGCGTGGAAGCGCTACATCATCTTTGCCGTGGTGGTCGTCGGGATCAGCTCAGGTGTGAATCTCCACAAGCTCGAACAATACGTCGAAGGCGGACAGGGACGATGGATAGAAAACCCCAAGCCCGGCGAAGAGCCGGACGGCCATTGGGAGCCGCCCGTCCTGAACAACGAAACGTGGACGCTCGAAATCTACCGCACCATGATCGAATCCGTGCAGGGCATCGCCTGGGCGCTCTTGGTGTTCTTCCTCGTCGCCTTGATCGCGTTCGTGATTGTCCGCGGGCAGGAAATGAAGCAGCGTGACGCTGCACCCGGTGCGCTGCGCTGAGCGCATCATACTGATTCCCGAAAATTCCTCTTCACATAACCCCCCTTCTCGATATCCCATGAAAGGCGTTATTCTCGCAGGCGGTCTCGGCACGCGGATGCTGCCGTTGACCAAGATCACGAATAAACATCTGCTGCCCGTCTATGACCGGCCGATGATCTATTTTCCGATTCAGACGCTCGTGGATGCGGGCATCAATGAAATCGTGCTCGTCACCGGCGGCCACTATGCCGGCGATTTTTTGAATCTGCTCGGCAACGGCAAGGCCTTCGGTCTGTCGTTCATCAATTACGCCTATCAGGAAGGCGAAGGCGGCATCGCCGACGCGCTGCGGCTTGCGCGCGAGTTCACGAAGGACGGACCGATCTGCGTGATTCTCGGCGACAACATCCTCGAATTCGATTAAGCCGCACGTGGACGCCTTCAAGAAACAGGGCAGCGGCGCGAAAATTCTCTTGAAGGAAGTACACGATCCGCATCGCTTTGGTGTGGCCGAAGTGGACAAGGGCGGCAAGGTGCTCTCGATTGAAGAGAAGCCGCGTGTGCCGAAATCCAATCTTGCCGTGATCGGTGTCTATATGTATGACGCGAATGTCTACAACGTCATCTCGACTCTGGAAGCCGTCGCAGCGCGGCGAGCTGGAAATCACGGACGTCAATAACGCCTATCTTGCCCAAGGTACGCTCACGTCGTCCACGATTGACGGCTGGTGGACGGACGCGGGGACATTCCCGTCGCTCTATCGCGCGTCGCGCTTAGTGGCGGAGAAGGTCAAGCCGGAGTTGAAGGAGTTTTGGGATTAGGGGGGGGCATTCTCATTGGAAAATTGAGACAAATTCAATGAGATATTTCCAGCCACGTCACGTCACTACAGCTCTCATTTTCTTTTGGTGTGTACAATGTTTGTATGCATCGGACGGTGGGGCTTCTGATAGTGTTACCGTAGTATCCGCTGAAGCATTTTTTGAATTGGCCTCAAACAACGTAAACTTGCCAGTGCGTGGAGAATTTGAGACATATGATGAATACAATTCCCGACTCCCCAAAGTCGACACTTCAACGGTTTATTATGTCATTATGTCATCGTCTCGTTCAAGTCGCAAGGCATATGAGTATGATATGTCAAATGAGATGCTCCGTATAGGTGGGGCTCCTTTGACATCAACAAAAGGCAGTTTGTCACACAAAAAGGTGTATGGGGAACTAATATGTCTTAGCGCGGAGACAATTGACTTAGATGGTAGTAACGCGGCCAGAGTAAAAAGGACTGTGGATAAAGAGTATGGCTTCATGGAAGCATTTGACATTGCCAATCTGAAACAATATCCAAAAGAGGTTGGTAAGACGTTTCTTATTGAAGGAAACGCATGGATACTACAGTTTGTTTTGAAAATGCCACATCGATGCAAAAGCACTTTCAGAGGATTTTGAAGTATTACTAGGCCTAAGACTTAGAATAGATAGTAGTGAGAAGAGTGATTTCGTGCGCTCGAATCCTACGCAAACCAATCCAACGAAAAGTGTTACAATTTTGTCATGGATTGATGTAGATATTACCGAAATGAGACTTAGACGAGCCTCCACACATGAAATTCTCAAAATTGTGACACCTAAGCAGAAGAAAAGAAGGGAACGGAACTGATTTGTTTCCGATCTCTAACAGTTTAAGATAACCACTACATGCCGCCGCGCTACCGCGTCCGTGACGCAATAAAAATTGTCGAGAAAGATGGTTGGCGGCTTGCGAGATTCGTCGGGAGTCATCGGCAATTCAAGCACCCAACCAAAGCGGGTCGTGTTACGATTCCTGGACATCCCGGAGATGAATTACCGCCGGGACTTTGGGTAAGCATTTTGAAACAAGCGGGTTAAGATGAGAGAACGAGAGTTTTTGATCGTCATTGAAAAGGGTGAAACAAATTACGGTGCATGGTCACCTGATTTGTTAGGTTGTGTTGCTGTTGGCAAAACACGCCGTGGTGCGGTGCGCAGTATGAGGAAGCCATAGCTTTGCACATTGAAGGGATGCTTGAAGACGGCTTGCCAATTCCTAAGCCGACATCATCATCGACAATCCTCACTTTGCAGGTGCCATCAAAACGAGATCAAAGTGCGGCAACCGTCAAGAAGAGTGCGCGTTTACGGAAGTTAACTGCGCGGGCATACAACCAACGCTAATCATGGCATCTGAAAAAGACAACAACGGCGGCTTGTTCTTCATCGCGATTGCGATTGTGGCCGCATCATTTATTCTCGGCATCAAGATGGTCGAGATGCGCAAGGCCGGAGACATGATCTCCGTCACCGGGTCGGCCAAGCGGCCTATCGTGTCCGATTTGATCGTGTGGTCGGGGAACGTCGGCGCACAAGAGAATACACAGCAGGACGCCTACAGGTCCGTACAGACACACGCCGAACGGCTCAAGCGGTTCTTCAAAGAGCACAGCTTGCCTGACGCCGAAGTGACGATGAAGACTGTTTCGAGCGAACAGATTCAGGAATACAACGAGCACGGCATGTATACCGGGCGCACGCTCGGCTTTCGTGTCAATCAGAGCTTCGAGATTCGCTCGACGCGCGTCGAGGCCATCGAAGAGTTGATCAAGAAATCCGATCAGTTGATCAGTGAAGGCCTGCCGTTCCAAGGTTGGGGTGCGCAATATCTCTACACCAAACTCGCCGATTTGCGCATTGAGATGCTCGGCGAAGCAATGAAGGACGCAACCGAACGCGCGAAAGTCATGGCCGAATCGTCCGGCGCGAAATTGGGTGAACTGCGCGATGCGAAGATGGGTGTCTTTCAAGTCACGCCGCGTAACTCGACCGACGTGTCCGACTACGGTTACTATGACACGTCGTCAAAAGAGAAAGACATTACCGCTGTCGTCAAGGCAAGTTACTCGCTTGACTGATTCGTGAGACAAGCATTGCTTGACTGGCGGCCATGGTTGCTGCTCTACGCGCTGCAAGTGCCGTCACTGCGCGCCTGTGTGAAGTATTTGCCCGAGTCGCTGCACATTCTGATTCCGCTCTATTTTGCCGTCGCGCTATTTGGTTATGCATGGCTTCTGCGCACGAAGTTGCTCGAAAGATTGTTCACGTCGCGGGCGTTGTTTGCCGTATTGATTGCGCTGCACGTCGCGTTGAATGTGTTCATTTACCCTGAGGCAGACGCGCTGAAGTATGCCGGGCGCGGCAGTCCGCAGGATGACGCGCTGATCGTCGGCGGCGAGCGATTGGTCGAGGGGTTGAATCCCTATGAAGGCGAGACGTTCAAGAACGAGTGGGTCAGCGCAGGCCCGGCGTGGATTGTGCTCGCGCTGCCGTTCACATTGACGGGTTTGTTCGCGCTATTCACGCCAACATGGTTCGCGCTGACCGCGTGTCTGATTGGCCGTTGGATTTCACGAAGGACCGCAACGCTCTTTCTGCTCCTGTGTTTCAGCGCTCCCGTGTTCTGGGAGTTGTCCGTCACGGGTTCCGACATGATTGCCATGGGCTGCGCGTTTCTGTTGCTTGTGCTGTGGAGCTATCGCGCGTGGACGAATGGAAGCGCCGGTGCCAAGTTGCTGAGCGCGCTCTTTGCGGTAAGTGTCACGACGTCGCGCGTTGTATTTGGCTATTTGCAGCTGCTTGTCGGCGGTTTTCTGCTGCGTACCGGCGCGGCGCGCGCGGTCACGTTTGGCGTGCTAACGGTCGGGGGATTTCTGCTTGTGCAGTTGCCGTTCTATCTCAGGAATCCCGAGCGCTATTTTCCGCTGACGCGCTTTTTCTGGGCCAAGGGCATGCTCGGTCCAACGCTTGAAATCGCAGCGCTCGTGACGACTGCCGCGACGCTACTCTACCTTGCATTGAAAACCGCGAGCAGTGAACGCGACTGGTTGCGCGGCGCGTTACTGTCGCTTCTGGTCACGATGTTCTGGTCGGCGCTCGGTGACTTGAAAATGAACTCTTACTCGCTCGCCGCTTGGGAAGGCGCGAACTACTTCGGTCCGCTGCTTCCTGCCGCCGCTTTGTTTGCCATATCTCCTGCAGCCCGCTTCACCCGCACTGAATCGCATTAAGCCTATGCGCAGAATTCTCATTACCGGCCACCTCGGCATGTTAGGCAGCGAACTCTCGCTCGCGTGCGAAGATCAAGGCGATGAAGTCACCGGCTTTGATTTGCCGGACGTTGATATCACGAATCGCGCGCGCGTGCTGCAGCTCGCGGGCGATGCCGATCCCGAGTTCATTTTTCATTGCGCGGCGTTTACACAGGTGGACCAATGCGAGAGCGACGTGGACAAGGCGATGCGTGTCAACGCCATCGGCACGCAAAACGTTGCGCTGGCCGCCGAATCGCTCGGCGTGCCGATGCTCTACATCTCGACCGATTACATCTTCGACGGAACCAAGCCTGCGCCCTACGACGAATGGGACGTGGCGAATCCGCAGAGCATTTATGGCAGATCGAAATATGCGGGCGAGTGCTTCGTGCGCCAGCTTTGTCAGTGGCACTACATCGTGCGCGTATCGTGGCTGATTGGCAGGAACGGCCCGAATTTCATCGAGACGATTCTTCGTCTGGCGCGCGAACGCAGCGAATTGCGTGTGGTGAATGACCAGCATGGCTCGCCCACGTTTGTTTCCGACCTCGTGCCGGAGTTGTTGCGCGTTTCCGAAAGCGGCGCATTCGGCACCTATCACATTACCAATCGTGGGTTCACGACGTGGTACGAGCTCGCGAAGCAGGCTGTCGCGTTGAAGGGACTTGCCGCCAACGTGGTCCCCTGCTCAACCGAAGAGCATCCGCGCCCCGCGCGGCGCCCGCAGAACTCACGGCTTTCGCCCACGCTTTACGCGCTCGCGCTCGGCAATGAGATGCCGGCGTGGGAAAAGGGCTTGAAGGATTATTTGAAAAGCTAACTGAAAATAGGAACGACACAAGCACCATGATTCAAGGCGTTGTTACCAAGAAATTGCGACTGATTCCCGACGAACGGGGTCGGCTGATGGAAATTCTGCGCAAGGATGATGCGGATTATCTGACCATCGCGCAGGTCTATATGACGACCAACTATCCCGGCGTCGTTAAAGCATGGCATTACCACAAGAAGCAGTCGGACCAGATGACGTGTGTGAAGGGGATGATCAAGGTTGTGCTGTTCGATGCGCGCGACGGCTCCGCGACGAAGGGCGAAGTGAACGAGTTTTTCGTCGGTGAATACAACCCGATGCTGATCGTGATCCCGCCCGGTGTTTATCACGGCTGGAAGTGCATCAGCGAGCATGAGAGCGTCGTGGTCAATTGCCCCGATCATTTGTACGACTATCAGAACCCCGACGAGCACCGCGCGGCGCATGACGATCCGAATATTCCGTATTGTTGGGACATCGTATTCAAGTAGCCGCTTGGAAATGGCGCACATTGCGCCGGCACAAGAGTATTGCAATGTCGAAATTGGCAAGCGAATGACCCCCCTTACCCCCGCCCAAGCTGCAAGGCCAACTATGGCGGGAGAGCAGAAACATGCCCGATCTCAAAGCACTTAATTCGCAGTCGTGGGACGATCGTCTCGAAGCGCGCGCGCATACGTATCAACTGCGAGGGCGTTTCAAGTTTGCGCACGAGCAGTTGGTACTCTATCAGCCGAAAAAATGGTTGGATATCGGGACGGGCAACGGATTTCTGCCGCAGGTGACACGTGACAAGTTGAGTGGCGTGCACATTACAGGGACCGACTTCGCCGAGAACGCATTGGGGCACGCGCAGGGACTTGACCACAAAGTGCACAATGACATTGACCGGGACGGCCTGCCATTTGCCGCTGCGTCGTTCGATTTCGTGACGTGTCTTGAAGTGTTGGAGCATCTCGTGTTCCCTGAGCATGCTCTCTTGGAAATCACGCGCGTGCTCATGCCGGGCGGCAAAGTTGCGCTGACCGTGCCGAATATTCAGCATGTCGAGTATCTCGGGCAACTGGTGCGCGGCAAGATGCCCGGCCCTGCAGCGGATGCGCGGCACATGAGTGTGTTCACGCACAAGTTCATCGTAAAGCTCTTTCACCAGGCCGGGATGAAGGTCATTCACCCCGGCGGCGTGGACGCGTCGCCCGAGTGGTTTGCGAAGATCTCGCCGAAGTATTTGTGCAAGACCATTGCGGTGGTGGGGGAGAAGAGGTGAGGTTGCAGGCTGTATGATTTCTCGCAACACGATTCTGTCACATCACGAAATGTGCCAGAATGAGTATGGGAGGATGCTGCAGGCCGGAATGCACTTTCGACCAAACGGGCGAACAAGTATTTTCCTCATGAGCGTGCGAAAGAACGCGCCATATAAAGATCAGATTGAAGACGGAGGTCGCGTACTTGTCTACGAAGGACACGATGCGGCCAGGAACATGGTTGATGCCGATCCAAAGGAGTTTGATCAGCCTAGCGCCCTGCCTAGCGGGAAACCAACGCAGAACGGGCACTTCAATCGAGCTGCACAGACATTTATGAACGGCAGCTCCGCGGCGGAAATCGTGCGCGTTTATCAGAAGGTGTTTGACGGAGTGTGGGTGTTCAATGGGAGTTTCAAACTTGTTGATTCCTGGCTGGAGCATGACGGAAAGCGCAACGTTTACAAATTTCGTCTTGAACTTGTCGACGACTTGGACTTGCACGACCTTACTGCAAATGAGCTTTCGCACTCCCGGTTGATTCCTGCATTAGTGAAAGCTGAAGTGTACAAACGCGACAAAGGTTGCTGTGTTCTCTGCGGCAGCAAAGACAATCTGCATTTCGACCATAACCTGCCATTTTCAAAGGGCGGGACATCATTGCTTGCCGAGAATGTCCAACTCCTTTGCGCGCGTCATAATCTTCAAAAGAGTGACAAGATCGAATAATATAGACAATTCATGAACCACCTTCTCGTAACTGGAGGGGCCGGGTTTATCGGCTCCAACTTTGTGCGGTATATGCTCAAGAAGTATTCGCACTTGAAAATTAGCAACCTTGACGCGCTGACGTACGCGGGGAATCTCGACAATCTGAAGGATGTTGGGAGTGATCCCCGCTATCGGTTCGTGCAGGGCGATATCTGCGATCCGGTCAAGGTCGCGGAAGCGATGGACGGCTGTGACGCCGTCGTGAACTTCGCGGCGGAAACGCATGTGGACCGTTCGATTCATGCGGGCGATCTGTTCGTCATGACCAATGTCAAGGGCGTCTACGTGCTGTGCGAAGAGGCGCGCCGCCGCAAAGTCGAACGCTTCCTGCATATTTCGACCGACGAAGTTTACGGCTCGCGGCTCGAAGGCTACTTCAAAGAGACCGATAATCTTTCGCCGTCGTCACCCTATTCGTCAGCCAAGGCCGGAGGTGAACTGCTTGCGCGCTCGTACTTCGTGACCTACGGGCTGCCGGTGCTGATCACGCGCTCGTCGAACAACTTCGGGCCTTATCAATATCCCGAGAAGCTCGTGCCGCTGTTCACGACAAACTTGATCGAGAACAAATCCGTGCCCGTCTATGGCGACGGCAAGCAGGTGCGCGACTGGCTGTTTGTCGAGGATCAGTGCGACGGACTCGATCTCGTGCTGCACAAAGGCGAAGTCGGCGAAATCTACAACTGCGGTTCGCACAACGAAGAGTTCAACATCGATGTGACGAAGGCGATTCTGAAGCTCCTGGGCAAAGGCGACGACCTGATCACGTACGTGCAGGATCGTCCCGGACACGACCGCCGTTACGCTGTGGATACCGATAAGATTCAGAAGCTCGGTTGGAAAAAGAATCACAACTTCCAGCAGGGCCTTGAGAAGACGGTGAAGTGGTATGTCGCCAATGAAGCGTGGTGGCGTGATATCAAGCTCAAACAGGCCGACTACAAGGCGTGGATGGAAAAGCACTACAAGCCTCTGGAAAAGGCATAAGTACGGGGCACTTGCAACAGCTGCCGCCGGGTGAAGCCAGAAGTCAAGAAAACAAAAAGCCGCAAACACGACACTCGTGCTTGCGGTTTTCTTTTTTGTGCGGCACAGCAATGCCGCTTGGACGCCCTGATTCCGGTGAGGAACAGCGCTAACGCGCTTGTGCCTCGCTCGGCGATAAAGTTATTATAGTTGGTGCGCCGTTACATCGCGCGGATTCTTCAGGCTCTCTTTGGCAATGGTCTCCCAGCGGGCTACGCGACGGCAGGTTTCATCGATCAAAGTGGCCAGATCATCCATATTGTCAAACGGCTTCAGTAGATAGTCGCTGGCGCCGCGTTCGACGCACTCGATACACTTCTGAATCGTCGTGTAAGCCGTCATCATGATGACCTGCACGGTCGGCCGCGCAGTCTTGACGCGCTTCAACAGTTCGAGGCCCGTCATCTGCGGCATATTGATATCCATCAGCACGACATGGAACTTCTCGAACTCGATACGTTCGAGCGCTTCGACCGGATTGCTTGAGGTGTGTACCTCGTAACCGCGCAGCGTGAGAAAGGTCTCCAGAGACGAGAGAATCAGTTCTTCATCGTCTACGATCATCACTTTGTACGCCATTCCTGCTCCTTATTCGTTGACCGGCGACTCCGTTTGCCGCCTGAGCTTGAGATAAAATGTAACCCCTTCACCGGGCCGGCTGCGCAGAGTCAAGTCTCCGCCAAACCGGTGCATCATGTCCGTTGAAATCGACAGCCCCAACCCCGTGCCCTGGCCTTGCGGTTTGGTTGTGAAATAGGGCCTGAAGATTTTGTCCAGCAAATTCTCTGGAATACCGGGGCCATTGTCGCTGACCGACAGAATTACTTCGTCCTCGTTGACAGCTTCGCATACCACATGAATCGCCGGGGCGCTCCCCATGGAGCCCGTTTCGAACTTCTGTTCGAGCGCGTGAATCGAGTTTTGCAGCAAATTCACCAAGACCTGCGAGAGTCCCGTGGCCGAAGCAATCACTGGTGGCAGACTGTCCGGAAGCACCACATGAATCTCCGCTTTGCCGCGCGCTTCATGGCGTACCAGCATGACTGATTCGTCCACGACCGGCTTGATTGCGACGGACTCGAGTTTGCCGTCATCCTGCCGCCCGAATGATTTCAAAGTTGTCAGCACCGCATCGATGCGACGGCTGGCCATATCGACCGCAGCAATCGCTTCCTGAGCTTTGGCGACGAAGGTCTCGGCAGACATGTTCCCGAGCGTCCCCCCGGACGCGATCGCCGCATGGGCGAGCACCGGCTTCACAGCCTCAAACATCATTTTCAAATTCGCTGCATTGACGCGGCTGAATGTGTTCGGGTTTTGAATCTCGTGAGCCACACCAACCGACAGGTTACCGATTGTCGCCAGCCGCTCGCGGCGAGCTTCAACCAGCACGGCCCGCTCATCCGCACTGATGTCCCGCAGGTCGATCAAGACCAGCTCCGGGCTGTGCTCGAGCGGAGTGATAATGCCTGATAGGAGCTTCTCTGCATCGCCGATGGTCTCTTTGACGCGAAACCTCGTGCCATTTGATTTCACGCACCGCTCCAGCTCGCGCAACAGACGCGGCAACGGCGAGTCACCGTCCAGCGCCAGACCTGCTGCCGTCAGACCTGCGGCGAGTGGTCGACCCAGCGCTTTTCTACGGAAGTCCGGATCTGTAATTTCTAAGAGCTCACTGACCTGCCGATTGACCTTCCAAAGCGTCATTTGCCGGTCGACAACCAACAGCGCGTTAGGTAGCGAATCAAGAATCTCATTCTCCCGGCGAATCACCAATCGTTCCAACCGGGTGACTTTGATCAAATGCTGAAGCTGCGACGGATTCGCCGCGCTGGCGCCGAGGTCGAGCACTTCGTCGCCATCGGCGAGCTCGAGCTCCGGTTCGGTGCAACTGACGTCAAGCGAGACGACCACCGAAATCGGACGAACCTGCCGCGGTGTCTTGATCGCGTCCAAGATTTCGCCTACGGTTAACTCGTCGTCCGTGCTGTCGATCCAGAGAATCTCAGGGTCAACGTCGACGATCAGACCTAACGCGGCCAGGCTGCTGGTCGTAATGTGCACATCGATACCGAGAAGCCGTAACCGCTCGACCGCACTTCTGTCGTACCCGCCGCGGGCGCTGAGCAGGAGTACGCGGCCCACAGAGCGCCGGTCGCTGCTGCCCGCATAGGAGAGCGAAGTAGTCGGGCCGGAGTCGTGGCGAAGTGTCATGGGATCGGAAGTGAGTTGAGTGCCAGATTTGCAGTGCAACTTGGGTGCCATCCTTGGAGAAGGCAGTAACTCGTCGTTAGGCCTCCCCATACTACAGCAGAATTCCATCAAAACCAAACTAAGTCAATAATTTACAATATTATATGAGATTATTGCCGCCATAGGGGCTGTCTGAAATTTGCGACAAGCGCTTGACACCATGGTTACAGGTCGCTTATATTGCTTCGCTTCGCGCACAGAGAGGTCATTGTCCTTGCCGACTACCGGGAACCACTTTCCTGTTGGTCTGGTTTCCGCAATGTCCCGCGCCTTGTATCGTCTTCTCCCTACAGCAAATGAGGTGAACCAGTATGGCTCCACGGGCAAAGACCCCCCCGTCTCCATCTGGCAAGAGCAAGAAATCGGCTTCGTCGCCTGCCAAGTCGTCGCAAAAAAGTGGCCCTACCCCAAAGGTTGCCAAACCGACGAAGGTAGCGACGAAGAAGCCCGGGCAGAAAGCGGTCTTGCCGACGCCCGGGAAACCCGAGGTGAAACGCGCCGCCAAGGCTGCGTCCGGCGCGGCTGCGCCGACCTCGTCAAAGGCAAAATCGACGGTTGTTGATCACGCGGTGATCCCGGCGGAAGAAAAAGAGAAGCCTAAAAAGCGGTTACATAAAGCTGCGGAGCCGCCGATTCGCGAGCCGGAACCTGTTGTGCAGCTCATCGAACCGAACATCAAGGAAGTCGATGACGACGACGAGATACTTTTCGACGAAGACGAAGTGATGTTCGACCCGGACAACCTTGACAGAGATGAGGATGACGAAGACCTTGATGGCGATGATGATGAGGGACCTGCAAAGCCACGGAAGTCAAAGCCAAAGGTCGAAAAGAAGGCGCCAAAGGCCCGCCGGCGGAGTGCCACGGAAGAGTTCTTAGTCGAAGATATGGATGAAATAGGTGACGCGGAAGACCCGGAAGTGCTTGATGACCTTGATCCGTTTTCAAGCACGATCATTCTTGATCCGGACTTGCCCGGTCCGCCGCCCGCACCTTCGGCCGCAGTGCCGCTCCCGCCGAGACCCAAGCGTCTGGCGCCCCGCATGCAAGTGTGTGTTGACTGTCGGCAACCCTATGGATGGTTGTCGATCGAAAAGGTCTGTTTCAATTGCCTAAAAAAGCGCGTGGCTCAGCGCAAGAAGGATGAAGACTATTCCGGCTACGGAGGCTCGGACGACAGCGGCGGAGATGACGACTACTAATAGACAGCAAAGCCCACAGATTCGGTGGGCTTTTTTGTGGTCGATTCGATGCAATAGGCCCCATGAGAGCATTTCGGAGCATTCGGTCGGAATTGACTTAGACTACAGAAAAGTCTATATTCGATATGCTTTCCCTAAACCCACATGGAGTAACGTATGATTAAGGAATTCAAAGAGTTTGTCATGCGCGGTAACGTGCTCGACATGGCCGTCGGTATCATCATGGGTGCCGCATTTGGCCCAATCGTTGGGAAGCTCGTGGACGGTATTCTGATGCCGCCCCTCGGTCTCCTGCTCGGCAATGTGGATTTCTCAAATATTTTTCTGGTCCTGAAAGATGGCGCGACCGCCGGACCGTATGCTTCTTTGGCTGCCGCCAAGGGTGCCGGCGCTATCGTGATGGCATGGGGCGAGTGGTTCAATTCAATCATCACATTTCTGATTACAGCATTCGCGATCTTCATGGTCGTCAAGGCTGCCAATGCCGCCCGCCGCAAAGAAGAAGCCGCGCCAGCCGCTCCGCCTGCGCCGCCGAAGTCCGAAGTTCTGCTCGAAGAGATTCGTGATCTGTTGAAAAAGAAATAAGCTCTAACGATGAACACTCTGAACCGTATCTCGCTTTCTATTCTCGCGTTTTGTTTTTCTCTGTCATGGGTAATCGCGGGTGAACAGCCCGAGCCGACGCCGTGGAAGGTAGACGTCTCAACAGGCATTCTCACGACGCAGACGTCGTATTCGGATAACTGGACCGGAGGGGAAGCCGGATCGATCAATTGGGTTGCCTTTTACAACAGCACAACCAGACGTCAGCTATCGCGTAACTGGTACAACCAGTATGATTGGAAACTCTCGTTTGGACAGACGCATATTCAGAATACCGACAGTGTCGACGATAAGTACTGGGAATCCCCCCGCAAGTCGGAAGACAAGATTCGCTTCGACGGACTGCTGAAACTCACCAAGGGCTGGTTTGCCGATCCCTATTTTGCGGTTACGCTCGAATCACAATTCTGGGATGCCCGCAATCAAGACAAGCCGCGCTATCTGAATCCACTGACGTTGACGGAATCGTCGGGTCTTGCCCGCACAATATTCGAGAAGAAGGACCAGGCTCTGCTTACATCGCGCCTCGGTGTCGGATTGCGCGAGTATTGGGAGACTAAAGAGGATTCGATCGGCGGCGAAATCGGCGAAGTCTCAACCAGCACATTGGATGGCGGCGTTGAATGGGTGACCGACCTCAAGCTCGGCTCAGCCGCGAGTAAATACACTTTCGATTCCAAGCTCACGGTTTTTCAGGCGCTCTTCAATTCCAAGTCCGATGAGGCCGAGAACGACTTTTGGAAGACCGCCGATGCAAATTGGGACAACATTCTGCGCATGAAGGTCTCGTCGATCATCAACGTTGGTCTTGCCTGGCAGTTGTTGTATGACAAAGAAATCGACCTCGGCGGCCGCCTCAAGCAGGCCCTGAGCGTCGGTCTTGTCTACAATTGGGCAAATTTCGACAAGGAAGCTGAGAAGAAGTAGTTCCTTCTCGACACCCAATAATGCAAACAGCCCGCTCAACTGAGCGGGCTGTCTTGTTTGCCGTCCCTTGCAGAGTATTTATCGCCTGCGATTGGCCATTCGGCCGTGCGCCACGCCTGCGTGACATTGGATGCACCGCCGTTCGTTCTGATGGTCCGGCAGCGTCGCATTCACCAGCGTCTGATGACATGCGACGCAATTGTTCGTCACGATGTCTTCACCGGATTCTTTCAATCGCATTAGCTGCGGATCGCCAAATGTAAACACATACGAGTGCCGCACTCCGTGCTCCATCTTTGTCGCGTACTTGCCGACAAACTCGTTCGGCGTATGGCATTCGTTGCACGTGACATTGCGGTGACTCGACACGCGCCAGCCGTCGTAAGCGTCTTTCATCACGTGGCAGTTCATGCAGGCCTTCGGATCGTCTTGCAGATACGAGTACGCCCTGCTGTAATAGAAGGTGTACGCGCCCAGCGCAACAAATGCGCCGGCCAGGATCGCGGTCAACGTAAGTAGAAATGAAGGTTTCTTCATGGAGTAGCCCTCCATCTACTTCGTCAGAGCGGCGACTTCGAGCTTACCGTGTTGCGCAAGAAGTTTCGTCGCGGACAGTTCGGCCTGCCGCGCAAAGTCAATCGCATCACCCAACATGCGCGTCGCTTCCTGCGGGCTGTGGAAGCCCATCGAGTTTTCAGCCGACACGAAGTCCCAACGTAAATGTGCCTTGCGGTGCAGATTGCGGCAGTCGGCCAACTCTTCGTCCGTTGCGCCTGCCTCGATCGCGGCCTTGATCGCGTCAATCGCGGCGATGATGGCGACTTCCGAGCGATCCATGAGATTCCAGGTCCGGTCCTGAATTTCGCGAATGCGCGACGCCATTTCGTCTTCGCTTTCGCGATGACACGTCAGGCAGGCGTTCGTCAGATTCATGTAGGGCGAGCGAATCCAGTGGTCCGTCACCTTGATTGAGCCGTCACGCGTATAGGGCATGTGACAGTCCGCACAGCCAACTCCGCTCCGCGAGTGAATGCCGCTGCTCCACATTTCGTACTCGGGGTGCTGCATCTTAACCATCTTCGCGCCCGTTTCAGCGTGCACCCAATCCGAGAACCCGATTGAGTCATAGTAGGCTTCGATTGAATCCACTGAGAGGCCCTTGTCCCACGGGAAGGTCACGTACTTTGTCTCTTTGAGCCAGTAATACTCCACGTGGCATTGCGCGCACGCGTCGGTGCGCTTCAGGTTCTGATCTTGCGCCTTAATGTCGATCCCGCGCCGCGTCTGTGCTTCAATGTACGCGGGTCGTCGAATGGTGAGCTCCATCGTTTCGGAGTCGTGGCAGTCCGCACAGGAAATAGAATGCTTGAAGCCGTGCTTATCGACGAGTTCCGTCACCGGTGTATTGTAGAACTTCTCCGCACCGTGCTGCTCGATGAATAGCGGGACTTGCGGGCTCTTGCACGTCATGCATGAGCCCGGCTTCTTGTCACCCAGACGCTTGATATTCAGCATGTCCTGAACGGCGTTCATGTGACCGCGCTCCTCGTTGTAGTCAATACCGAAGGGGTAGCCCGCGAACAGGCGTTTCATCCGGGGGTCTTTCTCAAGTTTTGAAATTGACTCCGAGCCGCCATAGCGCGCATACGGACTTACCTTCGCGAGTTCCGATGTCTTCAGCGTCTTCATATACGCTGCATACTCCCGCGGGAAGTTCGCTTTCCATTGATCAGGATCAGGTTCGCCTTTGGCAATCTCCTGAGTCTTGATATAGGAGTACCGGGACTCCTGTTTCTTTTCGAAGATATCAGTTAGCAGCGACGCAATGACAACAACGCCAACCAGACTAATCACAAACAGTAACCAAGGGGCGACCGCCCCACGAGCGGAAAATTCAGTTTTCATGTCTCTTAATCTCCTTTGAGATAGTGAAAGGTACGGACCTCCGAGGGCGGAATCAAGGTGTGGCGTAAATGGACCACATCTGTCCTAATCATAGTAAAAACTTAATTTAGGATTTATTGCTCCAAAATCACAGAGGCATGAGCGTAGTCGTAATAATACCCTATTGCACGTAAAGTGCTTTGACTTGCATCTCGGCGAGACAGACCGTATCTTATGGTTTCTATAAAAACGCAACCAACCGCTATTGGAAGGAGGTGACCTCAGCATGCCTCTAGTCAAAGCCCGTGATGGCGAACCGATGGAACGTCTGGTCCGTCGTTTTCAAAAGGCTTGCGAAAAGTCCGGCGTCCTTTCTGAAGTACGTCGCCGCCAGTTCTACGAGAAACCCTCCGAAATCAATAAGCGCGAGGAAAGCCAAACCAAGCGCAAGATCCGGAAAATCAATCGTATTCTGCGCAATCGCTGATCGCCTGCCCGCGAATTTGATCGCCCGGACGTCATATCGTCCGGGCGATTTTGCTTTTTCGCTTGCACGTCTGACCGCGCTTGTCTATTTTACGGCATCTTATGCATATCCTCGACATTCTCATTGCCTTCCTGCTCCTGGGATTTGCCATCGGCGGCGTTCGCCGCGGGTTCGTGTTCGAACTCATGATTACCCTCGGCTTGGCGGCCAGCCTCATGCTGACACTGATGTTTCGCCAGGACCTGCAAGAACTTGCCGGGCGCTTCGCCGAACCGGGCTGGGAGCTGCGATGGGCTTCGGGCCTCGTATTCCTGCTATTCTTCCTGATTATCTACCTCGTGTTTGCCTATTTCGGTCATCGTCTGCATACCCTGATCGACGGCACGAAACTCAAATGGCCGGATCGTATCCTTGGACTGATCGGCGGCACGGCGAAGGGCATCCTGCTGCTGGCCGCGCTCGTGATTGTGATTCAGTGGGCAGACACCTCCGGCCAGATGCGCACGTTCATGAATAAGTCCAAGTTCATCCGAATCGGCACGCAGATCGCCGTCGACATCACGCACTGGGAGTCCGCCGAAAGACGTCAGTGGATATGATCGGCGACGAGACTCTTCAGGCGCTGGAATGGGAACGAGTCGTTCAAATTGCGGCTGCTCTCGCCGCTTCATCCCTTGGGGAGGAGCGGCTTCTTGCTCTTGCCGTGCCCGTCTCGCGACAGCGCGCCGACCTGCTGATTCATCGCACGCAGGAAATGGTGCGCGTGCTGACGGAGACCGATGGCGGGTTGCCAATCGACGGCCTGTCGGATATTCGGGAATCGCTTTCGCGGGCGAGTATTGAAGGCGCAAGCCTGGATCCGCTCGACTTGCGTAAAATCGCCGAGACGGTCAGCTGCGCTTCGCGGGTCAGGAATCAGCTTCATACCCGCAAAACGGATATTCCCGAACTTTCAGGGCTGGCGGAGCGGCTCTGGGATCATGGCAAGCTCGCGCGGGCGATCGAATCTGCGATTGATGCGGATGGCGAGATTTTTGACGACGCGTCGCACGACCTGAAGCGGATTCGCGGTGAACGTCGCCGTGAGAGCAAACATCTCGAAGAGCGCTTGAACTCGGTCATGCAGAAATGGGCAGATCAGGGCTATCTGCAGGACAGCGTGGTCAACTTCCGCGACGGCAAACTCGTCTTGCCCGTGCGCGATGAGGCCAAGAACAAAGTGCAGGGCGTAATTGTGGATACCAGTGCGTCTGGTGCAACGGTCTTTTTGGAGCCGGTCGAGACATTGCCCATCTCGAATAAGCTGCGGCAGCTCGAACTCGAAGAAAAGCGCGAGATTCATAAGATACTGCTTAAGCTCACCGCGCTCGTTCATGAAAATCTCGAAGAGATCGCGCTCTCGCTTGAGATCATGTCCGAATTTGACGAGCTTTATGCGAGCGCGGCTGGCGATCCGGTGGGAAGCCACTGCTCCTGAACTCAATGACGGCGGCGTGGTACGGCTCTATCGTGCGCGGCATCCGCTGTTGATTGAACGCGTTCGGGAACGCAAACTGAAGGAAGTTGTTCCGCTCACAATCGAAATCGTTCCGCCGGTACGCTCGGTCGTTATCTCTGGACCAAACGCCGGCGGTAAAACGGTTGCACTAAAGACTGTGGGAATCCTGAGCCTGATGGCCGGAGCAGGTTTCTTCATTCCTGCGGCCTCGGGGAGCATGGTGCCGCACTTCGCGACGATCTGGGCCGACATCGGCGACGCGCAATCGCTGGAAGGTGATCTTTCCACGTTCACGGGTCACGTCGCGCGCCTGCGTAACATGACCGAAGAGGATGCGCGGCCGAAGCTCCTGCTTGTAGACGAAATTGGTTCCTCAACCGACCCGGCCATTGGCGCGGCGCTGGCGCAGGCTACGCTGTTTGAATGGACGTTGCAGGGCGCGGTCAGTCTGGTGACAACACATCACGGCGCACTGAAAGCGTTCGCGCACAGCACCGAGGGACTCGTCAACGGCTCGATGGCTTTTGATGAAGAAAGCCTCGTACCCACGTATCATTTTCGCGCGGGATTGCCGGGTTCGAGTTACGCCCTCGAAATTGCGCAGCGTGTCGGCTTTCCGGAGCGGGTGCTCGCGCGTTCGAGAAGCTATCTCGACAAAGGCGCGCTCGGACTTGAGGAGCTTGTCAGCGAACTCTCGCACAAGATTGAAGAGTACGAACGGCTGCGCAAAGAGTCCGACCTCAAACTGACGCAGTATGAAGCGCTTTCCAAGCTCTATCAAGAGCGCACGGACGAATTGAAGAAGATCAAGGCGCAGGCGCGTAAGCAGGCGCTGGAAGAGGCCGAGAAGCTCGTTGAAGAGTCACGGGGCGAGATTGAACGGCTTGTGCAGCAAATCAAAGAGCAGCAAGCCGAGAAGGCCGCTGTGCAATCGGCACGAGAAAAGCTGCGAGAACTTCGGGCCAAAGTTGAAACAGAAAAGGTCAGGACCGCGAAAGACCTCAAAGAGCCGATACCCGAGCGAAAGCCGCTCGCCAAGCTGGAACCCGGTGTGCGTGTCGCCGTAGACGGCGTTGAGGGGGAGGGAGTGATCACGAGCCTTCAACGAGGCGGCAAGCGGATCGAAGTGGAAATGAACGGCATGAGGCTGTGGTTTGACGCAAGCCGACTCTATCGTCCGCAGTCCGATGTAAAGCCCAAGAGCGCGCAGATCAAGGTCAACGTCAGACTATCCGACGAACGGATCACCGGTGAACTTGACCTGCGAGGAAAACTTGGTGACGAGGCCATTCCGATTATTGATCGCTACCTCGCCGTTGCTGCCGAACAGCGCTATCCGAGTGTCAAGATTATTCACGGCAAGGGCACCGGCGCCCTGCGTGTCAAGGTGCGCGAATTTTTGCAACGGCATCCGCTTGTCAAGGGGATATACGATGGCGGAGCGAATCAGGACGACTTTGGAAGCACGGTGGTAGAACTCTACTAACCTCGAGTATTTGTGAGAAACAAAAGCGGGCGACCCGATTGGGCCGCCCGCTTTGTATTCTGAAACGTAAGTCTGCCTACTTGATGTAGAGCAGCTTGCTCGTGTGAATCGTCGCACCGGCTTGTGCGCGCAGGAAGTAGAGTCCGGCGGCGCCCGTCGGCGACCACTGCAGGCGCTGCGTTCCCGGGGTCAGGTTGCGCAGCGTATTCGAGTAGACTTCGCGGCCCAATACGTCGGTGATGCTCACCGTGATTTCGCGCGCGCTGCCCACTTCAAATTCGACGTTCGTCACACCGTTAAACGGATTCGGATAGCTCTCGCGCAGAATAAAACTGCCAGCGACTTCCAACGGTGCGTCGCCTGCCGCAGAGCCCGTGATGATGTCGGTCGTGTAGCGCGGCGTAATCTGATAGTCTGCATCATAAGGCGAATTTTCATCGAACTGCGTGATGATTCCGCGCACCGTGAATGTGCCCGACGGCTGCGGCACGGTCGGTACTTGCGTGTCGCGGTCAATACGCAGAGAAATCGTACCCGCTCCGTCCGTGATCGTCACGGTCCCGTTGTTGCCCGGCGACGGCCAAGTGCCGCTGACGATGGTCACGTTGCGAATCTCCGCAACCATACCTTCGAACGCTTCAAATGCCGAGGCGCAGGTCAGAACCAACGGCGTGTAGGTCCCCTCGGAGCCGAGAAGTTCAACAGAGTATACACAGTTGCCCGCGCCGGAAGAGACGATTTCGGTCAGACCGTTGAACAAGTCAACCCATCCGGACACTTCAACGCAGTCACCGTCCATGATGCCCTGCGGAACATTGCCGCCAAAAATGTTCACGCCGGCGTTGTCATCCTGAATGAAGAAATTCGTCGTGCTGTCGTCCATCACGCCGTTATTCACGTTAACGATGCCGCGGACAATCACAAAGGAACCCTCCAACACGGGGGCGCCGTTGTCGTCGTTCTCTCGTACATCCTCAAGTATCGCGTTGATCGGTGCGCACGGCTCGCCGCTATTCGGCGCGCCCGGAGATTGTGTCATTAGACGACCAATCCGTCGCATTGTTGTCAGTGTCGCTATGATCCGGGATTCGGGCAATAACACGGTTTGTGCCGCCGCTCGGGAACGGATCCGGGGCGTTGCTGCCGCCTTCACCTTCGCAGGTTTCTGAGGCCGCGCATTCGCCGTAGCACAAATGATCTACAGTCGTGCCCTGGCCATTGCGCAAATCAAGTCCGTCACACTGCGGGCCGGACGGTCCGCCAGCATTCTGCCAGTCGTGCGGAGAGACCAGATCAACATTCGGCACACTCCCGCCGCCCACAACAAAGTAACCATCTGCCGGTATGCTGCCGGACAAATTTACGGTCAGGTAAACCGCACCGCCGTTGCCGTTGATACCAACGATTGTCCAGCCGGTCAAGTCCGTTCCCGGCGGTCCGAAAATCTCCGTGTACATGATCGACGTGTCGTCAGTGCTCTGAGTATCATACAGGATCTCATTTAGCATCACCTGTCCGATCGCCATGGGCGCGAGCACGCTGAGCATTAGAATCGTCCACAAACGCATTTCCCTGTCTCCTGACCTGTTTACTTGATTGTTGTATTTCTATCAGCTTCTGTCAATGAACTGCCAGCGCCCATCAAGCTTCGGACGAATCGGCGAATGGCTCTTGATAAACTCGATTATCGCCTCGCGCATATACACGCCCGTCTCGACAGCGGCCTCACTGCGCAGCGAGGCAAGTTTCTCCATGCCGGAATTACCTTCGAGCAGGTAGTCCGTCGTCACCAACTTGTAGGTATTTTCCGGTACATACGGCTGGCCGCCGATTTCGAGCGACACGACCCGGTCACCCACGGGCCGCGAGCGGTCGATCTTCGCCCTCATGCCCGCTACGTAAAGCCCGCTTCCACCGTAGGCAACTTTCTCTTCAATCATCTCTTTGATGAAAGCGCCGGTTACATTCACGGCGCCGAGCGTGTTGTCAAAAGGAAGAACGTTGAAGACGTCCTGCGGAGTAATGGTGCCGCCCGGCAAGTCCGTGCGCACGCCGCCCTTGTTAGTGATCGCGATGTCTCCCTTAAGCCGCCAGAGCATCGCGTCGCATACAAGATTACCCATCGCGGACTCGCCTTCACCGATACGCGTGATCGGCTGTTCCGCCTCGCCGATTCTGTCATTGAAGCCAACCTCGACGCGCGCGACTACCGTATCAATGCACTCCGCGACGTTACGGTCACGGGGAAATTGATCGGAAAACAGCGTAATCAACGTGCTTTCATCCGCGAAGTTCTTCCAATGCAGCAGCTGCCCGGTCTCGGCGTCAAACGTGAATTCAATCGCCATCAGGTTTGTGCCGCGGCCGTAACCTTGAAAGCAGGGTGTGTGGGTCACAGGGTCGACCCAGGGGTCTGTGTAACCAACGTGAATGTCGCCCGCAAACAAGATGTCGATTCCCGGCACGCGCCGCGCAAGCTCGAAAGAGTTGCGCACATACTCAGATTTCCAACCCGCGGCTTCGTCGCGTTCAAGGTCTTCCCATGCGTCCCAACGGTCGAAGGGAAGTCCCAAGTGACAGGCGGCGACGATAACATCGCAGCCCATATTGCGCAGTGAATCGCGATAGGCCGCAAGCGTGGTTGTTTCGGGCGCAAAATAGAGATTCGCGACGTTTCCTTCAAAGCTCGCCCGCTGAGTGCCTGTGGTGGTGATCCCGATGACGCCAACCTTCAGCGGTCCGAATTGCTTGATGATGTAGGTGCCCGCAAATTGCGTGGTATCGCCATTTGCGACGTCAAAGATGTTCGCCGAGATCGTCGGGAACTTGGCCTGCTTGATCAGACGCTCGCACACGTCACGTCCAAGATCGAATTCGTGATTGCCAATCGTCCAGCAATCGTATCCGACTTCGTTCATATAGCGCATCACGGCTTCACCTTCGCTCTTGGTGCCGACCAGCGTGCCTTGAAAGATATCTCCCGTGTCGATCAGCAGGAAACCCTTGCCCTGTTCGGCGGCGTACGAGCGCAAACGCGTTACCAGAGTAGAAAGTGACGCGCCGCCGCCCAAGGCCGGAGGGAATTCCGGATTCATGAACGTGGCTTCCGACGAGTCAACACCGCCGTGTACGTCATTCGTATTGCAAATCACAACCGAGTAGGTGTCGTCCCCGTAAGCAAGCGCAGCGCTGGCGCACAGAACAAAAAAGGTAATCAGTTGTCTCATCTTGAAATCAGTCTCGTGATGTTTCTCTTCATTCGCCGTTTCAGCCTTTCTAATCGGGTGGCACCGCAAATGTAGTCGGGCGCGCGATCACCCCATATCTGTTTTCCATAAGTCGCGTACGCCTTTTCGAGCGCCAAGAAGCTCGGCTCGCGCAAGCGGTTCATTGCCTGCGCCCGATGCACTCGGTAAGACAACAGCACCTCCGGTAGATTCGCAAACTTGTAGTTGTGCGCCAGTGCCTTCAACCACAGAATGGAATCTTCGCTCACCCGGCTGTCCGGGTAACCGCCCAACTCCAATAGGCGCGCCACGCGATAGACCAGCGTCGGATGATGCAGCGCGACATAGATCCGAAATTCCTCGCGTAGTTCGTCCGGCGTCGTGCAAAACGGATGCGGATCGGCTTTGATCGCACCTGTTTCATCCATGATATCAAAGTACGTTCCAAGCACATCGATCTCAGGATGCCCCTGCATAAACGCGTACTGCTTTGCCAACCGCTCCGGATGCATGACGTCGTCCGCATCCATACGCGCCAACAAGTCCGTCTCGCACATCTGCAACATCCGGTTGCACGTCGCGGCGAGCCCGATGTTCTTGTCGTTCTCGATAATTTGGAAGCGCGAATCGGCGTGCCTGCGCATCAGCTCCGCCGAATGGTCGGTTGGCTGATCCAAAACGGCCAGTACGACAAACTCCGTAAGGGTTTGCCGCTTGATGGACTCTACACATTCCGCCAAATAGTCCGCCGAATTGTAAACCGGAAGACCAACCGTCAACAATGGTGTCACGCCGATTAGAGACCCCAGGACAATTCAATCATCCCGCGGAACACAGACGTTTCGACATGGTCGCGGTCCGTGCGGTTGTCGTCGCCATAGATTGACTGCTGAAACAGGTCATCCGCCGCATAGTTGATCTCGCCAAATTCAAGACCGAAGTCCGCGCGCATGTTGCGCAGCACGAACCCGACTCCCGCTGAAAATAGCGTGGCCGCGCGGTCCTTGTCCGTCGGCGACGTCGAATAGACTATGCCAAAACGTGCCGGAGTGCCGGGAACAATCTGCTGCTCAGCGCCAGCACGGAACTCCAGCGCGTCATTGAACTCATCGGCAATTTCGCTGTACGTGTGCAGTTCCGACTCAAAATACAACTCCGGGCGAAACTCGTTTTGCGGACGATACTGCACGCCCAGAGCGATATGCGAGGGATATTGCACCGTTGAAGTCTGGTTAAACTCGGTACTCGAGGAGCCGACTAGCATTGTGTTTGTTGACTCGTACTTTAACTCGCCCGCTGGGAAAAGCAGGCGCGTGCCTAAGCGCACGCGTGGGCTCAGGTCAAAGGAGCCGCCGAAGTTGATATCCGCAGGAGTGCCGTCCAAAGCAAAGTCCGTCCGCATCACGCGATCAGATGAATCATCGCTTGCGAAGTAGACGCCGTTTACATATCCCCACTCGCCGGTCAGAAAGGACAAACTGAATCCCATCGACATCTTGCCCTGCGACGCCGCAGCGCCAAGGGCAATCGCGCGCAAATCACCGCTTACCTCCAGCAGGTTTCGGCCCAGCACTTTGTCCTGAACACCACCTGACGTGAAGCGGTTCCGCACCTCTTCATGATACGTGTAGTCGAACTGATATGCGGAATAAGTGCCCGCCGATAGCACGATCACGTCAAGATGATCCTGCTTCAGGCGATAGGCCGCGCCGCCGTTGAGCTTCGAATAGACGTGGTCGTTGAGCGCGTAGTTGTTGTAGCCCAACACGCCGTCGAAGGCATCGTAGAACGGATACGAGCGCGTTTCCCGCACTCGTGACAGGTCCACAGTGGCGTTCAAGTTCCAGTCGTCCTGCTGATCCGCAAGCAGCGCCGGATTGCCCATTAGAGCCGCCGACCCGGCGTCGCGTGTCAGGTACGAGTGACCAAGCCCAAGCGAGCGCGCGGAAAATGCACCCGGGCGAGCGCCCATCAAAGCGTCCGGTTGAGTGGATTGGGCGAAAGCCGTTAAGGAACATACGAGCAACGCCGCGACGTAGGACATCGTTTTCATGGAGAAGTGTAAAATAAGTGAAACTGATTACGGAAGTGTGAGGGAGTCCGAGGCGGTCAAGGCAGGTTCTGCGGGCCGGAATCGAATGTCGTAGATCATTCCCTCCGGCGAGGTCAATCGAGATTCAAACACAAGCGTCGGATGTGTCGACTTATCACCGCACACACCCTCAGGGCATCTGTCGCCCAGAATGATCGCGGTTCCTTCGACAAGCTCTAATGTCAACAGATCGTCAGGCAATTTGCGCGCGTCACGGTTCAAGATAAACGCAAGGACTTCGGGCGCATCGGAGTAAAGAGGAGCCGCCGCATGTCGTCCTTCGAGCACGAATTCGGTGGTCTGCCAACGAAAGCCGAGCAATCCGCCGCCCGCATCAAACTGATGTTTCGCCGCGAGCGCAGTCTGCCAAAGCGGAATCGCCAGTAACACGGCACAGCATGCGGCAACTACACGCGAGCCATTGCCGTTCAAGAGCGAATTGATCGGGTGGAAGTCACGGAAGCTATCGATGCCGAGCGCAGGCCAGAGCAGGACGCCGGTTACGAGCGGAGCAAACGTTGACGTCGCTGGCAGGATCAACAGATGGCCAAGCCAAACAACCGTCAGCAGAATCCACACTTGCAACTCGCGGCGCTTGAGTGCCGGACCGATGCCCGCCGGTCCGCGCGTCGCAAAGTACACATACAGTAATCCGCCTATGACTACAGCGGTCAAGGCAATGCGCAACAGCAGGGGCCAAGTTGCCCACATTGTCCATGCCGACGCGCCGGAGAGAGCATCAATGAACTCGGCTCCAAACGATTGGCGCGCTGGAAGGCCGCTTTGAATCAGACACAGCGCAGGTGGAAGCACGGCCAACGCGCTGAAGAAGATCACACCGGAAAGGCGGCGGGTCAAGTTGCCGCGTCCGCCAAGCAAAATTGCGAGTGCCGCTCCGGTCGCCATCACAATTGCAGGCAGCCATACGAGTGCGGCCAGTCCAAAGCAGAGCGCCGCGCCGATAAACGTCAAGACTTCGTCTTCTAACAGGAATCGCGACAGCGCAAGAACGCCGCACGTCAAGAGAAAGAGCGCCGTCATCAAAGGCGATAATGTGAAAGGTTCGCCCAGGAGCAGCAAACCCGTTGCGGCACCGATCGCCGTTCCGCCCACGAGAGCACGTGACCGAATATGCCGCAAATAGAAGCGGGTTGTCACGTACAGCAACATGCCCAACATCAGGGCTTGCCAGCCGCGCGCGACAAACTCAATGGCGTAGCCAAGGCGAGCAAATTGTGCCAGCAGCAGCGGCCACACTGGACCCGCAGGGTAGGAGGGGGCCAAAAACTCGAACTTGGCTCCACCCGCGAGCTCACGCGCTGAAAGCAGCGACGCGAGACCGATCTGATCTACCGCAATGCCCCAAAGGTGCGTTGCAGCGAGGACGATGAGTGCCGAAGCCGCTGCCAGCGCGGTCGGCAGATACCGATCCGCCGCCGGCAGGAAAACCGTGCTGCGCGTCATTCCTTCGGTGCGGCCCCCAGCAATTCCTCGATCTTGCCGATCAGTTCAGGAGCATCAGGCTGCATCTTGTAGGAAAAGCGCGCCGCAATGCTGCCGTCCCGATCCACCAGAAACTTGGTGAAGTTCCATTGAATCTCTTCAACAGGTTCGCTGTGGTCTATCAAGTATTTGTAGAGCGAATGCTTGGCATCGCCGAGCACCGGGATCTTACTCATGAGCGGAAACGTCACGCCGTAGTTCGCCGTGCAGAATTCCCGAATCTGCGCGTTTGTTCCCGGCTCCTGCTTTCCGAAATCATTGGACGGAAACGCAAGCACCGTGAACCCGCGATCCTTGTACGTCTTGTAGAGCTTCTCCAGCCCCTCGTATTGCGGGGTGTGTCCGCATTCACTGGCCGTATTAACAATCAGGATCACATGGCCCTTGAAAGCGCCCAGCGTGGTCGTGTCGCCGGAGTTCGTTTGAAATGGAATGTTGTGCAAGTCAGAAGCGAGCATCGTCGTCGAAAGAATCAATGTTATCAGCGCGGCAAATATTCCCATCTACTCGGGCCCTTCGGATCGGGATAATAAACTACAGAACGCATTGCGCCGGTATGACTGCCTAACACTGCGCCGCTAAGCGCACCGAAACCTGCACCGATACCGAGGCTTGTTAGTACGATTGTGCCGCTGTTGCTCTTGTCTGTGCAATCATCGCACCCCTCTTGCATTGATGCCGCGATACTGCCAAGAAAGAGACCGGCAAGACCTCCTGCAAACCCGCCGATCAGTGCGCCGTCACGCATTCCCCGGCCCGAATTCTGGGTCGTGATGGCGCGAATCCGGTCATTCATCACAATCATTCGATCCGTCGCATCATCAATCCGAAACACTGTCGAGCCCGGGCCAAAGTGCCATTCCGTTGCGCGCCATATCTTGCCGGTTTTCAGGACCAGCTTCGCGGGCTTCTGATGCAGGAATTGCTGTGCGTCGGCATACCGTTCGGGTGGAGCACCGCGCTCAATCACAAAGGTATGGGCACAAGAAACGAACAGCGGCAGCAGTGCAAGCGTCATCCAACGCACAACTCCTCCTTACGAGGCTATATCTTTATCCCCTTGGCCGCATCCTCGAATCCTGCGCGGCCCATCAGGCCGTATGTCAACTGCTTCCCCAACTCGACGCCGGGCTGATCATAGGGGTTGATCTTGTAGAGCGCACCGGCGATCGACGTTGTGATTTCCCATAACATGAAGAACTCGCCGACGGCGTGCGCATCGATTTCGGGGAAGGTAATCGTTATTGACGGGCGGCCCCGCTGCGCCAGCGCTTCGCGCATCGCCGCAAATTCTGCCGCAAGCAACTTATTCATCGTCTGACCACCGAGATAGTTCAGCGACGATACGTGCGAATATAGTTCCGGGAGCTTGACACGCTCGCCAAACTTCTTGCACTCGAGGAATAGGAAGACCTTTGTCGTACGGTCCCTCGATATAGAGCTGCACCTGCGAATGCTGATCCGTTGCACCCAACGCCTTCAGCGGCGTCGGCCCGACATTCACGATGCGGCCGTCGTAATCGGCTTCCTTGCCCAGCGATTCGGCCCACAGCTGACGATACCAATCCGCCATGCCGTAGAGCCCGTTCGCGTAGGCCATCATCACGTGCATCTTCTTGTGCTGCGTACTGTCAAATAGATACAACAGAGCCGCAAGTTGAGCCGCCGGATTTTTCTGCACGTCGGCATCCAAACAGCGCTCGCGCATCTCGGCCGCTCCGGCGAGTATCGCTTCGACATCAAACCCCAAACAGTACGATGGGAACAGGCCGACCGGAGTCAATACCGAGAACCGTCCGCCCACACCCGAGTGCAGCGGCAGCGTCTGCAAGCCCTCTTCGGTACACAGCTTTCGCAAGTCGCCGTTGGTCGGGTCAGTCGTGCAGACAACATTCCTTTTCCACTCGTCGCCCATCCGCTTCTTCGCCTGATCAAAAATCAGCAGCGTCGCTGCGGCGGTCTCTGCAGTTGCGCCGGATTTCGAAATGACATTGTAGACCGTTTTCTCGGGTTTGCAAAAAGAGAACAGCGCGTCAGCCTGCACGGGATCGACGTTGTCCAGCGTGAAGAAGCGCGGGGCACCCTTGCGCTTGGCCGTCGACAGCAGGTTATGCAGCGGATTCGCCAGGGCACTGAAAATCGCCAATGGACCCAGGGAGCTTCCGCCGATACCGGCGAGCAGGAAATTCTCATAGTCCTGGAACTTCGCCGCCATCTCCTTAGATTGCTCGTTTGCCTTTCGGTCCTCTGGAAGGTCGAGATACGGGAGCTTGCCAGCCGCGCGGTCGTTGCGAATCATATCGAGCGCTTTGACCGTCCGCTCGACGGTCGGCCTGAGCATCTCGTTGGCGATGCCGTGACCGGCGAGCTTCTTGGAATGGGCGTAGCTGAAATTCAGGCTGAGGGACATAAGGCGGCCTCCCGGCCAAGTCGAGAAAAATCAGTTTCTGGAACTCAACAGTATAGCGAATTTTATGCTCGACTTCAAGGCAAAACCGCCCACTTCGGCCCCTTTTCCCGGACAGCAAGGGTCAAACCCGGAGCGGCGTTTGCACTGTAGCTCTTGCTGGCCTGATTTCGGCCCAGTATCCCGTAAACACTGTGGTTAGCTACCTACTTTCGCTTGACAAGCTGGAAAAAGATACCTATAATCGTGAGCCAATCGGTAACGAGAGCCATCCAGCGAAAATTCGCTAACCCTTTCTCCGTTCGATGTAACCTCGAAGTATTCCGGATCACTGCCCCGTTGGGGAGTGGTCCGCTTCAGGCATGCATGGACCGGAGGTGCGGTCAGCGAATTTTCTCTTTATGGCCAATTCTATGGCAAGATCAAAGCCCAAAACACTAAAATTTATATTTTTAGCGATTACCGCCGCGCTCGCGTGGCAGGGCTTTTCGTATGCTCAAAAAGCGCTCCCAGCCGATTCCAAGTCGGTCGCGAAACGGGCTCTCGCGGGGCTCGCCGTGCAGCTGGTTCTGCCTGATCGGATACTGCTTACATGGGAGGCACCCGAGGTTGAGGTCCTGCGTGATCCCGAGCTGGGCGCGGTCACCGAGGTCCGCATGGGGACTTTGAGCCCCGTTCACGAACCGGGGGTGATCCTGCTCCCCCGGGCGGCAGAGCTGTTTGATGCTCTCCCGGGCGAGGCCGCGGTCACGCTCCTGGCGCCTGAGTATGAATCGGTCCAAATGGGGTCGTGCCTGGCCGCGCCTGAGGACTATATTATCGATTTAAGGCCGTCTGGTTCAAACAAAGATACCGTTTGGGCCGCCGACGAGCCAGACCATCGCTATTCCTTGCGCGAGCGACAGCTCAACACTGCCAAGAAGTCCGAGCTCTGGCCCCGACACGTCGTTTCTATTGTAGAATCAGGAGTTTATAGAGGCCATCGGCTACTCGGACTCCACGTGAATCCCGTGCAGGTCAATACGGCAACCGGCGAGGCCCGCATTCTGAAACGGGCGCGAATTCAAATCCTTCGGCCCAGTAGCTCTGCGGATCCGCTTCGGCTTCCAGATACTCCCGCCGAGACTGGACTACTCCGGTCCATGCTTGGCCAGCTCTCGGCATCGGCATTGCCAACCCGGGTGCCAGATGTGCGCGAAGTTCCGGCGCGGGATGCGCTCGACGAAGATTTCCCATCGTGGGATGTCAACCGATGGCGCGTCTATGTGCGGCAGGATGGAGTTGTGCGCCTGACTGGAGAGTATCTTCGTACTGTCGGCGTCAGAATTGAAGACATCTCGCCGTGGGACCTTCATATCTATAATAAGGGGCACGAAATCCCGATTGTAGTAGACGGGCAGGAGGACGGTGACTTCGACGACTTCGACCGTATCGAGTTCTTTGGCGAGCGCAACGAAGGTGTGTTCCGCGCGCAAGAACCAACGCTCGTCCAAGACCCCTACTCCGCGGAGAACTGCTATCAGCTCGTCTGGGGCGATGGACGGCCCGGTCTCCGCATGGGCGAAATCAGCAGCCCGTGGCAGACAACGTGGAACATCGAAAGCGAGCGCAGTGTCCGCGTCCTACTCCATTTTGAGCGTGATCGCTATTTTGATCGACTCTCGCAAACCTCGTCTGTTTTTGGAGCGAATCTCACGCGCAAGGGCCCGCTTGGGCTGTTGTCTGATAACTGGTTTTGGGGGAGCGCATTGATGCGCTCACGTCACGTGATTTTGAAGCCTATCTCCCTTTCCCGAATCCTAACGCGCCATTCAGTTTCTATCCTGTGATTGTGCGCGCCTGTCTCACTGGATTCAGTGCCACGCAAACAAGCCGCAATCACTACGCGGTCGTATCCCTGAACGGTCTCTCGGACAACGGTCTGTCGTACGGGCGGCAGTATGCAGGGGATCCGGTTCCGGCGTGGACGGGACAACAGGCGGTGATCTTTGAAACGACAACCACGGATTCGGTGGAAAATATCCTCACCGAAGATCTTGTCAATGGTTCTAACATCCTTACGGTAACGGTGCCGGGGAACGAACTCGCCGGTGCCACGGACAAAATCCTCGCTAACTGGTTTGAAATTGAATACGAGCGCGACATGCGCGCTCGCAACGGCGAATTCCGCTTCAAGTTTGACCAGGAAGACGATACCATCGCTGTTGGCGACACTGTCGGCTACGACGTGCGCGGCTTCACGAGTCAGTTTATTCAAGTCTGGAAGCTCGGACAGAGCCGCCTAACCAATCTCGAGCTTCGCCGTGTGACACCGGCGGACGAAAGCGCAAGTTGGTCCGTCCGCTTCCCGCTCATCTCGGACGGTCCGAGCGACGTACTCGTCTTCAGCGATCAGTATGTCTTTCAACCGTTCCTGATGGTACCGGATACCGTGCAAGTCGATTTGCGCAATTATCCCGGCGCGGAATACCTGCTGATTGCGTACGACGGCTTCTATGCGGATACGTCGATCCACATTCTCGACAGCCTGCGCCGGATCAGCTTTCACAACTCCGTTCTGACGATTCCAGTGTCTGAGGTCTACGAGCAATTCTCCGGCGGACTGCAGACCCCGTTTGCGATTCGCAACTTCCTGAAATATGCGTATGATAACTGGAGCGTCCGGCCCACGCATTGCTGCATTGTCGGTGATGCCAGCGGCTACTGCGGACTATCTGTTCGGTTGTATTTCCGGGCCGGAATGGGACATCATCCCGGATATCGCCGTCGGGCGCATCTCTTGCCGTACGCCGCAGGAACTCGGCACATATGTCGGCAAAGTCCTGCGCTATGAGACCGATCCGGATTACGAAAGCATGTTCCAAAGCAACGTGCTCATGATCACGGATTACTATGACCCCGGCCCGCCGCAGATTCTGGACTTCCCATCCGACTATTCCGAACCGTGTATTCGCGCGCTCGTCGAAAGCACAGCGGTCAATGTGACGCGTGTCTACCTCGACAGTATTCCCGCCGGACAGGGACCGATTCGCTTGCGCGATGCCCTCCGCGAAGGATGCATTGCCGCCAACTACAATGGTCACGGCGGTGGCGGTGTATGGTCCGGCAGTTCGCTGATCGACGTGGGCGGCGTGCGGCTGCTGAACAACCGCGAGTCGTTTCCATTCATTACAAATTTTACCTGTTACGTCGGCGCCTTTGACGATCGCAGTCAGGCCTCTGTGCTGGGTGAAGCGTTCTTGTTTACGCGCAACAACAACGGCAGTCTGGTCGGCGCCATCGGGTTTTACAGCTCCTCAGGTGTCGGATGGGCGTTCGCCGGACAGACGATGCAGCGCTACATTTATGACATCCTGCTGCGGCCGCCGGCGCTCACGATCGGTGAGGCTTCGATGCTGAATAAGGCGCGCTGGTGGAGCGATTACAACAATCCGCTCGGTTGGGGCTCCAATTACTCGATGATGATGATGATGAATCTGCTCGGGGACCCCGGTGTGCGCCTGAAAATCCCCGATGATCAGATCACGCCGCGCATTCTTGCCGAAACCAACATCATCGATCCCATCGACTCGCTCGGTGTTGTAGACTCCGTGCGCGCCGTGCTCACTCTGCCGTGGGCGCAGGACTCGTCTACCAACGCGTTTACCTACATCATCCCCTATAATGGCGAGGTCTTCCGCGAACTGACATCGGGCGGACTTGACTTCGTCTCGACGCATACGATGGCCATGGACGAATCGAGGATCGATTTCCAACTTTGTCAGGCGCAAGTCTGCACGACCGACGCGTTCACCGTTCCCGATCTGGTGACAACCGACGGCGATGTCGTCGTCTATGTCACGAATCCAAGTCTGCGCCGGAGTGCCGTCGGACGCTTCCCCATCTATCTTGCCGACAGCCTGATCAACGTACAAATCCTCGATATCTCGCCTGTGCCGGGTCCGGTCGCTTTTGACAACCAGGCGTTTCGTGTCCGCGCAACAATCCTGCATCAAGGCGGAATCGAAAACGTTCGCTTCCGGGGAGTGTTTACACCGGCGCAGGGTCCCGTCACTCTCGACACGCTGCGCATGGTTGAAGGGCAGACCGGAGTATTCCAGACCGTAAGCGACCTCGGTCCCTATGATTTTGAAGGCGGCACCTATCGCCTGAAGTTCTTTGTAACTCCAAATGGCGGCGACGAGTGGGAATCGGAGTACTTTGATCTCCTGATTGAGCAGAATCCCGACTTCAACATCAATTTCCTACAGTCTTCCGCACCGGGAGAACGAGGTGGATGGCGACCCTACTACCTCCAACCGATTTCGGTACAGCGTTCCGCTTCACAGTCCATATTGGACAGCGTGTACATGCGGCTCGAGGCAACGCGCGACTCGTCGTACCTGGTGTCGGGAGATACTGTGACCGTCGTCGTCGATTCCTTCACCAGCGACTTCCTGTTCAGCAACCTGAACCTTGGAGAATTTGAGCGCCAGGCGTGGATACCAGTCGCCTTCCGGCCCGGGAAGTGGACCATCAGCGTCACGGCCGACCCGGATGACATCTACCCGGAATCTTACGAGACAAACAACGCGCGTACTTTTCAAATCGAAATGCCGGGGTACTATGCGGCATCACGAAATGTCGGCACATTCTATGAACGGCCATTTACTCCCGGACCGCATAGGTACTGGTCGCTTACAAAACACGACACGCTTGAAGTGCGGATTCTGCCCGGCGTCCTGGCTCGCGACAGCGCGGCAATTGGCTATCAACAGCCCCGCACAATCACGCAATCTGAGCTCTCCGCACTCGCAGCACGCGGATTGTTGCCGCCGTTCGGTCAGAGTGCACACGGACTCTTTACGGCGCTGTTTGATGACTCGCTCGGCTCGCTGGGCGGGAGTTTCTCCGCGAATGTAACTCTTAAGTTGGAGGGCCGCGATACGCTCCGAAGCCGTGTTCCCTTCAATGACTATGCGCTTTATGTAAACGATCCACAAACAGGTCAGTGGGTACGGTCGCGCAATGTGCAAGTAACGCGACTTGCAACAGACACTACGAGAATTGTGCCTCCGCCGGCCAATCCGTCGCTTGATACACTGGTCACGTGGCAGCTCAATGTCAGCGGGACCACGCCGTCGCTTGGTGAAATCGGCGTCTTTCGCGTAGTGGATACGGAAGGACCGACCGTTGACATAAGCGTCGGAGGCTTGCGCTTCACGCAAGGCGCGATTGTGCCGCGCAACCCTGAGATTTTTGCCACCGTTCGCGATGCCGCTGGCGTACAGCGCGGCGATACGCTCTTCCGCATGATTCTGGACGGCGACACAATCTCGCCAAGCCTCATCGCGTGGAACGACACGAGCTGGACTGCGAACAGTTTCACGGCGATGCTTGAGCCTGACCTCGAAACGGGCGAACACACCCTGCACGTTCTCGGCACGGACAATCACGGCAATGTTACCATTTACGAAGCGAACTTTGACGTGCGCAGCGAATTCGGATTCGAATGGGCAATCAACTATCCAAACCCGTTCGCCCGAACAACAACGATCGCCTATGTTCTGACCGGTGTTACGGATCAATTCACCGAATTGAAGATATATACTGTGGCCGGCAGATTGATTCGGACGCTGCACGATAACGAACGTGCAACCGCTAATTACCGCACGATTGTTTGGGATGGACGTGATGAACATCTCGAAGAAGTTGCGAACGGTGTCTATTTCGCCCGCCTGACTGCCCAGCAAGGTGACCAGAAGATCGAAAAGACCGTCAAGCTCGCGAAGGTGCGCAAATGAAGAAGCTCATCATCATTCTTCTTGCGGCTACACTCTGCGGATCGACTGCCCGCGCAGCTAAGTATGCCGGCGAATTCCTCGAGCTCGGCGTCGGAGCGCGCGGTATCGCCATGGGCGGCGCAATGGCCGCGCATACTTTCGATGGTTCGAGCTTTTATTGGAATCCCGCCGGAATGGGCTATGTCTCTGGTATTCAGGCCACCGGGATGTACGCCGATCTCTGGAACGGTTTGGCGAACTTCTCGTCAATGGGCGTCACATTGCCGGTCACCGGTTCCGTCTTCGCAGTGAACTTCGTGCGCCTCGGAATACCGGATATCGAGACTCATCCGAATTATGACGCCACGGTCGCGGCCATTCTCGCCCGCCCGCCCAGCCAGCGATACGTTATTGTCAACGGTGATACGACGTTTGTCAATTCCGTGCAAGAGTATCTGCTCGCCACGGGCGCGGCGCCGTCCAGTCTATTTACAGACACAGAGTCGGCTCTGTTCTTCACTTTCGCCAAGTACAACCAGTTCAATCTTGACCTTGGATGGTCGTATTTTACCATGCCCGTTGAGCTTCCGATTGGCGCCAACGTGAAACTCATTAACAGCAAACTCGGCGAGGCATCCGGGTCGGGAATCGGAGTCGACGGCGGCGCTCAATTAAGACTGCCGCTTGACGAGATTGTGGACGAGCATTGGAAAGCAAAGTTCAGTTACGGAGTGGTGGTCAAGGATATCACGCGCACGGAAGTGGATTGGGGCGAAGGCGTGAAAGACGCGGTGCCGCTCAATTTCTACAGCTCAATAGCACTCCGAGCAGAAGATGCCCGGACGCAATAGCAGGTTGACCCTTGCCTATGAAACCGAAAAGCGTTACGAGCGCCGCCGTCACGGCGGAATCGAGTACAACTTCGAGAACGTGCTGTCGCTGCGCGGAGGACTTTGGCACGATGAATGGTCAGCGGGAGCCGGCTTTGCGTTCTGGAGGATGTCCGCCGACTACGCCTACTATGCGCGCGATCTGGGCACCACGCACCGCGTCAGCATTTCGATTAGACTGAAATGAGGCACGCATGAAAAACCTGCTGGTCTCGCTCGCGATCTTGTTTGGCCTCGTGTTTGTCTGCGGGTGTGGCGAAGACACGTTGAGTCGGGATGATGTCGCACCGCAAGTCCCGGTCATGGTCGAGCGAAGCGATGACGCGAGTTATCCCCAGACGGGTGTTCGCGCGGAACCCACGCCAAGTGAAAGCAATTATTGGGTGCGGGTCGAGTGGTATCGCAATCCCGAAGATGATATTCAAGGATATCGTGTCCGCCGTTGGTCCGAACATGACAACTCAAACGAAGGTTATGTCGTTGCGGATCTGGTTGTCGGAGTGGATGTTGTTGATAACGACATTATCTCATGGGTGGATCGCGGGAACGATCACTTCGGCAGTCCCGCGCGGCTGCTTGCGCCGAACGACCAAGGTTCCATGCGCGGGTATTGGTGGCAGGTACTTGCCTATGATACCGCCGGCAATCGCAGTTTCTACAGCGATTCCGTCTACTTCAGGATGATGTGGAACCCCTACAATCTATCGGTGAGCCGATTTGCGGCGGATGACTACCGCTTAAGCTGGAATTTTCCGATTGGCGGTGCAAGCACGTTCTTATCGTTCTATAAACTGCGTGTCTATTCGGCTTGGTATGGCCGTGATTCGCTCGTTTGGGATAATCAGGTCATACTCTACGGCGACGCGAACTCCGTTACGCTCGGCGCGGGCGGCGCAAGTGCGCCGATGTCCAACGACTGCACCTATGTCTGGCAGCTAAACGCCGTCAGTTACGCGGAGTCCGATACTCATGATGTTGCCCTCGCCGGTTCATCGGTCTACAAATCGTTCGTCTATCAGGAGTGAGATAACAGGAGGCCCTATGCGGCTCAGTCGTGTTCACCTTTTGAAATTTATTTTCGCGGCGATCCTCTTGCCGTTCGCTTCGAATGCGTTTGCGCAGACTGACGCGCGAACAGGCGAAGTGCCCTACAAGATTCCGCAAGTTACCCGCGTCGGCGAGGGCGGCAAATATTATCTGAATGAGTCAAACGAACTTCTCATCCGCGTTAACATCTGGGGCCGCGTCGGTCGACCCGGTCAATATTATGTACCGGCTGAGACCGACTTGATATCCTTTATGTCCCTCGCGGGCGGCCCGAGCGCAAGATCGCGGCTGTCCGATGTGCGCGTCGTTCGAGAGGAGGATGATGGAGAACAGGACGTTCTCAATGTCAATGTCAGAAAATACATCAAGACGGGCGATAAGCGGCTGATTCCTGAACTGAAACCTGAAGACACGGTCGTGGTGCACGGTTCGGGTTGGCAGCTCGTCTCCGATGTCGCTGCCGTCGTTGGCCAGTTCGCAATTGTTGCGAATGTGTACTACCTTTTCTTCCTTGCGAAATGACCTGATAACTGTTGTGCAATAAAAGAGGGTCGCGCCTGCCGGTGCGACCCTCTTTCGTTTCAGGGCGATTCTGTCCTGATCACTCCTTAGATCACCTTCTTCCGCCGTCCGCGCTTAGGTTCTTCGAGCAACGGCGCTGCCCGATGCGATTCGAGCGCCAGCAGCGATGCAATGCTCGTCGTCGAGAGAAAGTTCTGCACGTTGTCTTTACGCGGACCCCAAATCTCGTGGACCGGGCATGGCGTGAGGTCCGTGCATTTGCCGTAACCAAGCAGGCACTCATTGGCAAGCGTGAGGCCGTCAAATAGTATTGAAATGTCCTGAAGCGAAATCTCTTCCGGTCTGCGCGCGAGCCGGAATCCACCGCCAGGGCCGCGCGCGGACGTCAGAATCCCCGCCTCTGACATCGTGCGAAGGAGCTTCGAAAGAAAGGATGATGGCAGGCGCTCAGCTTCAGCAATCATGGGCGCCAAGAGCGGCCGGTCGCTATTCTGTTTGGCCATGTAGAGAAGCGCGCGAATTGCGTAGGTAGTTGGACGGGAGAGTAACATCATCCCCACCTGTGAAGTTTGAAACGTGGATTGAGTTGCGTAACGGTGTGAGGCCTGCCGGACTGATCGAGGTATTGTATCAACAGGTCATCGGGATCGCCTGTATTCTGCACAACGTCATGCCGGATGTAGTAAACATATTGTTTCGTTGAGGCCAACTCGTGTAATCGCGATCGCGCCGCCGTTTCATTGCCCACAACGTCGACCTGATCCCATGATGATTCAATTCCCGGAGCGTAGTAACGCAATAGTCTGTACGGACCCGGCAACAGCACGAGGGCGTTGGTGTCACCGATCGTGGTTGACATGATCTCTGCCGCCGTTCGCCAGTTCTCTTTGCGGCCGTACTTATCCGGCTGCCAATAGTGAGTCAGCGAGAGCATGGCGATCAGCGCCCCTAAGCCCGCAATGACCTGCTTCGCTCGAACGTTGCGGAGGTCATCAAATGCCAGTGCGATGAAAAGCAACGCGAACGGTGCGGAGAAGATCAGATACTTCGGCTGCAGGAAGTATTTCCCGGTCACCAAACAGGCAAGCGTTGCCAGCGCGACCGGCACGGTGAAAAGCTCATGCGCGAACCAAAGCACCCGTCGATCGCGCTCCCGGCCGTGCAGCCAGATTGTCTTCCACAGAATAACGGCGCCTGCCGTCATCGCAAGCAGCGCTAACGGTAGATTCGCGATAATATCAGACACGGAGATCGCGCGGCCCGCGCCCTGCTCCGGCAGCACGAAGTAGCTGAAGCCTACCGAAAATGCAGCGAACAGCTTCGGCAACGCGCTCGCAAAGTCCATCGCATACTCGGCGCCGCGTGTGCCTTGAAAACGCAACAGATTCGGGAAGTTTGGCAAATACAGCAGGGCCGTCGCAGCGAGCGCTCCCCACCCTTTCCATAACGGGATCGCACTACGTACGCGCAGGAAAGTCACGGCAAGTCCAGCCAGAAGGAACCAATACAGCAGATGCGAGTAGACACCCGCAAGCGCGACGACTACAAACAGGATCCACTGCGGCCATGTGAACCGGTCGATTAACCGCAGCAACGAATAGGCTTGTACGAGTGCGAGCATCGCTACCAGCGAGTACATCCGCAACTCCTGCGAAAACTCGATCAACATCGGCGAAACGGCAACCAGCACTGCAAGCACAACGCCCAATGTATCATCGCGGAGCTTTCGCCCCACGAGAAACGCCAGTGGAATCTGCGCAGCACCAAAAAGCAGGGAAGCAGCCGCAGCCCAATCTCTCCCGTGAAGCCCAACTGCCGCCATATATAGGAGAGAGAAGAACAGCGGGCGGAATCTGTCCTCGGTGTTCGTGATCAACGATGCGCTGTCGCGAAGCAGCGAAAACCCTTCGTCACCGTAGAAGCTGTAATCCAGCAGCGGCACACGCAGACAAAGTCCCGCCGCTGTAATTACCATTATCACCCACAGCGGAGTTGCCGCCGGCTGGGTGTCTTGATTGCCCGGCCACACCGCGGACTCATCCTTCACGGATGGCCTCCACCGGCGAGAGCTGCGACGCCTTGCGAGCCGGAAACAGCGAGCCAAGATACGACAACACGATCGCAATCACGATGACTATTACGAAGTCGAATGGCATCATCTTGACCGGAAGCGCGTCCAGAAAGTAAATGTCTGACGGCAGAGAGACCCATTTGTAATGATGCTGCCCAAAACAGATTACAAATCCCAGAATCGTTCCAATGACCGCGCCGCTGACGCCGACGATCAGACCTTGCAGCGAAAACACAGCGGCAATATCCTTGTCGCGAGCACCCATCGCTTTCAGGATCCCGATATCGCGGCGCTTCTCCATCGAGACCATGATGAGAGTCGAAAGAATGTTAAACGCCGCTACCACTATAATTATCGAGAGAATCGTCGTCCACATCCATTTCTCGATCTTCATCCATGAGAACAGTGTGGACCGCAACTCATACCACGTGCGCACGAAGAAATCCGGGTTAAACTTTGCTTCGATCTCTTCACGCACCTCATCGGCACGGAACATGTCGCGAATCTTGATCTCAAGGCCATCGACCTTGTCCTTGCGCAGAAAGACCCGCTGTGCCGTTTCGATGTCAAGGTAGGCCAACACGTCGTCGAACTCGAACAGTCCCGTCTGAAACGTCCCGGCGAGTACGAACTGCTTCACCTGCGGCGTCGAGAGCGGGCCCGTAACGCCTGCGGGTGAAAATACTGCGACGGTATCGCCGGGCACAACATCAAGCCGCTCCGCCAAGAACTTTCCGAGTACAATCCCGGGTAAGCCGTCGCGCCGCAGCTTCAGCGTTCCGGTCTTGATGTGCTGCGGCAAGTCTGACACTTCGGGTAGAGTCGCCTCATCCACGCCGCGAAAGGCCGCCGCCTCCGCCTTCTTCTTGGCGCGAACCATTCCCTTCTCGAAGATGAACGGTGAAACGCCGGTTACATCCGGCACTTCGCGCACAATGTTGCTCGCCTCGGGCCACGACGGAAAACCGTCCTGATCGAAGGTCTCCAATCGCAAATGCGCATCGGCGCCCAAAATGCGGGCGCGCACTTCGGTTTCAAAGCCGTTCATCACCGAAAGCACGATAATCAACGCTGCCGTGCCGATTGTCACGCCGCCTACCGAAAGATAGGTGATTAGCGAGATGAATCCGCCGTGCGAGCGGGACCGCAGATAACGCGTCGCTATGAAAAACGGTGTGGACAGAGGTCTAACTTCTTAAATGCGGGAACAAAATCACCTCACGAATCGACTCCTGATCCGTGAGCAGCATGGTCAAACGATCGATGCCAATCCCCATGCCGCCGGTTGGGGGCATGCCGTATTCGAGCGCCGATAGGAAATCCTCGTCGATGGGCTGCGTCTCCTCGTCGCCGGCTTCTTTTAGTTTGCGCTGTGCTTCAAAACGCTCGCGCTGATCGAGGGGATCGTTCAATTCCGAAACTGCGTTGCCCAATTCAAAGCCTAAAGCACACGGTTGAAAGCGCTCGACCAAGCGCGGATCGCTGCGGTGTTTCTTTGCAAGCGGAGACAGCGAGAGCGGGTAGTCGTAAATGAATGTCGGCTCAACGAGCTTGGGCCGCACCAGCGTTTTCATCATTTCGTCGAGAATTTTCCCCTCGCCCATCTCGCGCGTTAGTTCAACGTCGTGTGCCTTCGCGATTTCGCCAAGTTCCGGAAGCGGTATTCCCAGAAGCTCCTTGCCCGTGGCCTCCTTCAAGAGATCGAAGAAGCGTACGCGACGAAACGGTTTTCCGAAGTCGACCGTCCGCCCTTGATACGATACGACGGTAGCGCCCAGTGCGCGCTGCGCGACATGCCGGAAGAGTTCTTCGGCGAGATTCATGATCATCTCAAAATCCGCGAAGGCCTCATAGAATTCGAGCATCGTAAACTCGGGATTGTGATACCGATCCATTCCCTCGTTCCGGAAGTCCTTACAGATCTCATAGACCTTCTCAAACCCGCCGACCACGAGCCGCTTGAGATAAAGTTCGTCGGCGATACGCAAATAGAACGTACGGTCGAGGGCATTGTAGTGCGTCATGAAGGGCCGCGCCAGCGCACCGCCATAGAGCGGCTGCAAGGCCGGAGTCTCAACTTCCAAATAGCCGCGCGCATCCAAGAACTCGCGTACTGCGGATATGATCTTCGCCCGCGATCGAAAGATGCCGCGATTCTCCGGATTGACCGCAAGGTCAATATAGCGCTGACGATAGCGTGATTCCTTGTCGGAAAACGCGTCGAAGACCTCGTCGCCCTGCTGTTTCACAACAGGCAGCGGCCTGACACTCTTGGCAAGCATCACAACTTCGCTTGCCCGCAGCGATTGTTCGCCTGTCTTTGTTACGAACGCCGTCCCGCGGATGCCTACCCAGTCCGAGATATCAAACAGCTTGAACAGTGCAAAGGCCGCTTCGCCGATCCGGTCGCGCTGCACATACACTTGCATCTGACCAAACTCGTCACGCACGTGACAAAAGGCCGCTTTGCCCATGATGCGCACGGAGACAATGCGGCCTGCGATCGCGAACTCCGGTCCACTGTGATCTTCGCCTTCCTGAATACTGTCGAATTGTGCCAGCAACTCAGAAATGTGAATCGTCTTCGCAAAGGAATAGGGGTAGGGATTGACGCCGTGACTGCGCAGTGTGGCGAGCTTTTCTCTGCGCAGCCTTAAGAGTTCTGAAAGTTCGTGAACTTCGTTCTGATCAGTCATCGGGGCTTCTCCCGGAGCAGGCCGGGCGGAATGAAGAGGAAGGGGTTTCGCAGGCGGCTCCGATTGCACACCTACGGCATGGTAAAGAAATATGTCAACTTGGCGCGCAACGTTCGTTCTCCCGGAACGCTGCGATCAATGTGATCGAAGCGGTCAATGTCGCGCGCCGCTTCGTCGTACACGAGATAGAACCAGCTTCCCGGCTGCCAGTTATACGACATCAACAGATTCATGAACGATAACCCTTGATCGTTGTAGTAGCTCTTCTCGATCCACTGCACTGTGCCGCGAAACGAGAGTTTGAGGCTCGGCGACCAATTTAGTTTGAGAATCCAATTGCGGAAGTCCGTCGTTTCGGCGTCACCGGCAGCATTCCTGAACGACCGCGAATCCCAGACGCGCGTCCAATCGATCTCAAAACTGGTTTCGATATTCGATCGTGGACGCCATGTTATCTCCGGTTCGATTCCGTACGCGTTGCCATCGCGAAATGTTCGATAGCGCGCATCGGTGCCGTAGCGAAACGGTTTTGTCTGATCGCTCCAGAACCACATCCAGTGCCAGAAGTACTTGTAGTACTCATGGTTGAAGCCGCCGTAGTTATCGCGAAACTCGTGTGGATCGCTATTGATGTCGAAGACGTAGTTCCTGCGGAAAACGTCGCCCCATTCGAGACCGCCGCCAACTTCCCAATTCGTGCGAGTCGTGGTAAAGACATTGCAGTTACTGTAACCTTCAGCGGCAGTACCGTCCGTCATCGTTCGACGAAATTCGTTCAGGTCGAACCCGATATTGCGGATGAACGTCCCGTTAAGATAGTAGTTGTCTCCGATCCACAGCGCTTGACGAATCGAGTTGGACGCTTCGCTCCATCCGAGGTCATTCACGTCGTAGTCCGTGCCGCGATACATTGCAACCAACTGCGAGCGAACCGGCCCCAGGTCACGGGTGTAGGATGCGCGCGCTTCAACGGGTTGTTCATCCTGCACACTGTCGACGCGGTCCCAATGTTGCACCGGATAACCGTCACGCCCGACGCCGGACAGCCATAGGTCCAGGGCATCGCGCTCCCTCCAGCGGAACTTCATGTCCGCGCCTGCGGCCCCAGCAGAATAGCCGGTTTGGTTGACAAATGTACCCGTCAGGCCCAGCCGATGCCTGCCCAGATTTACAGTTGTGCGGCCGAAGAATGCGTCCTGCAGTTTCTCCCGAGCTACAAAGTCCTGATCGAAATACGACAAACGGTTCTTGGCAGCAAGGAAGCTCGCTCTGTATCGCCCCTTCTGGAAATTCAACCGCCCGCCGTAGTCCGGGTCAGCAACCCGCCTCGTGTACACAAACGTGTACGGCGTCTCTTCAAAGAACTCCTTTGACTCAAGAAAGAACGGCCGCTTCTCCGACAGAAAAACCGGATAGTCCGATAAGTTAATCACTGCCTCGTCGACATCGACCTGCGCAAAGTCAGGCTGATACGCCGCGTCGACGCTCAGGTCCGCTGACGGTACGAATTTCATCGTCAGGCCGAAGTTGTCCCATTCATTTTCCGACCTGAATTCCTGCGCACCATTCAACGGATCAGCATAGTCGACCGGTGCGTCCCAGCGGCCGACAACGTGCGGAAGGACCTCCAGATGTGCCGAGGGGGCGATGCGCTCCAGGCCAGTTAGCACACCCATCTTCGTTGCGCGCCAACCCAACTCCGGATCAACTGGAGGCCAGAAGTTGGCTTCGTTTCGGCGATAGAGTTTCCGCGCGAAGGATACACCCCAACCGTCCTCACGCGGTCCACCGTGCCGCAGAATCTGAAACGGGATTCGCAGTTCGCAGCTCCAACCGCTATCCGTGATCGCGACCGCCGATTCCCACACCGCGTCCCACGATGCGCTTAACCAGTTCTCGTTGTAAAACGTCCCCTCAGCTTGCACGCCTGCGGCCGTTACCGTGAACCAGTAGCCCGCACGCTGATCGTGAAAAGTGTCGAGATAGAGATCCAGGAAATCCGAGTTCGCGTCGTTGTCGCGTCGTTGGATCTGCCCCCTGACGCTGTCGGGTGCCGGATCGTAGAGCATATACGCGACATACAGCGCGTCTGCGTCATACAATACATAGACTTCTGTCTTGTGCGTCGCCGGTGCCGGATAGTCCGGTTCGCGCTGAATGAAGTCCTCGGCTTTGCCTCCCGCTAACCACGCTGCCTCCAAACGGCCGTCGACGTGAACAGCACTCGTCCTCTGCCGCGCAACGATTTCGTACCCGTCTACGTCTGCCCACGACTCCGCTGCCCACAGCAGCACAAAAAGTAGTACACAAAGCGGCATGATTCCTCCGTCTGCTCAGGTTGTAGTAGTTGCGGACTGCGACACCGTGCCGTTCCAAAGAATCGGAGTCAAAAATGCAAAATCTTGTGGCGGGTTTCCCATCAACAAATGAAAAAAGTGCGTCTGACCTACCGAGACTTCGCTGTGAAGCGCGAAATAGCGGTCACGACATCGCGAGGAAGTGCCCGAACTCCCTGCATGACCAGCGTATTCATCAGGCCCGGAACCACGACCGACTTGCCGCGAAGCATTCCACGATAGCCCGCGCGTGCTACTTCCTCGGGAGTGGTCACCGCCAGCTTCATGAGTCCGGACTTCTGATTTCCCGCTCGTGCCTGAAAGCCCGTTGGAGTCGGTCCCGGACAAATGCATGTTACGGTCACACCGGTGCCTTTGACTTCGCAATTCAGCGCTTCACTCAGCGACAGGACATAGCTCTTGCTCGCGTAATAGACTGCCATCAGCGGACCCGGCTGAAATGCGGCGGTCGAGGCGACATTCAAGACTCGGCCGCTCCGGCGCGACACCATCTCCTTGCCATAGAGCTTGCACAGGCCAGTCAGTCCCGCGCAATTCACCTCGAGCATCGCAAGCTCGTCGGCCAAAGGCAGCTCAAGAAACTCTCCGAACAACCCGAAGCCCGCGTTGTTCACCAAATAGTCAACAGCGATCCCATCACTCTGCGTGCGCTCGAAAATGCGTTGCGCGCTGCCCTTCTCGCTCAAGTCGTGCGCCATGGTCATAACCCGGACGCCGTATTCCTCACTTAGCCGCAGCGCCGCCGCCGTCAATTGCGCCTCGTTTCGCGCGACCAACACCAACTGCACATTGTCACGCGCAAACTGTCGCGCCAATTCGAAGCCGATTCCGCTCGAACCCCCCGTTATCAGCGCAGTCTTAGTGGTCTTGGAGGAGTCCATCGGCCATCTCAGGGAACGGTTTCACATGTCGAGGTTGACTGGGGACCGGGTCAATTAGCACGAATTGCCAGAAACCCGCTTCGTGCCACGCACCTTGCTTATATCCAGCATACGGAATCACGCCTGCCTTACGGAACCCCAGCGCCTCGTGAAACGGAACGCTTTGACCGTCGGGCCGCACGACTGCGATAACAGACACAATGTTCATCGCGCGCAGGCAAACAAACAGCTTCTCGTAAAGCTGTTGGCCGACGCCTTTCCCACGGGCATCCTCTGAAACGTAGATCGCAGACTCGCAAACCCAGTCGTAGGCGGTGCGCTCGCGGAACCGCGTTGCATAGCAATAACCCAGTATTTCGCGGCGCTCTTCCCACACCAGATACGGATAGAAACTCGAAATCTTCCGGATCCGCTGCTCAAAATCCGCGAGTTCCGGAATTTCGTATTCAAATGTGATGGCCGAGTATTGAATGAATGGCGCGTAAATCCGGAGAATCTGACCAGCGTCCGCAGGCGTCGCGCGCCGGATCATACGAAAATCCTCGGAACCCGTCCCGTCAAATAGATTGGCAGCTCATACGGAATGAAGCCGCCGGCTGCACATATCTCCCAGAGTGTAATCTCTTCGGCTCCTTGTTTGCCCCACAGGACAACCTCTTCACCCACTTCAAAGCGATCATGACCGAGATTTACCATAAACTGATCCATGCAAACTGTCCCGACAACCGGATAGCGTTTCCCGCCGATTAAAACATGCGCCCGGTTGGACAACTGGCGCGGATAGCCGTCGCCGTAGCCCACAGGTATCGTTGCCACCCACACACTCTCCGGCGCCGTCCAGCGAAGGTTGTAGCTTACGCCTTCGCCCTGTCGCACGCCTTTGACATACACAATCTCGCTGACAAGCTGGTGAGCAGGGTGGAGTGGAAAGTCGTTCTGCAAACCTGCACACGCATGCTGGCCATACAGACCGATGCCAGGCCGAATCATGTCGTGACGAGCGTCCGGGTAGCGAATGGCCGCAGCCGAATTCGCAAGGTGGAACTGCACATCCGGGAAACCAAAACTGCCGGCCAATTCGCGCACGTCGGCAAATCGCGCAATCTGCAGCCGCGCGAAACTCTCGTCCGAATCCTCTGCAGTGGCCAGATGCGAGTAGATACCGGCCACGTGCACATGCTCCGCGGACTTTGCCGCTCTGAGCAGAGTCTCCGTTGTGCGAAAGTTCTGCCCGATCCGGTTCATTCCGGTGTCGATCTTCAGGTGCACGCGTGCCGTCTTGCCCGAAGCACGTGCCTCGCGGTTGATGGCTTCGAGCTTGAAGACCGAACTTGCCGTCAGATCAATGTCGTATTCGAGAAACAGATCAATCTGCGAACCGACGATACCGCCTAACGCGAGAATCGGTTCGCGAATTCCCGCACGGCGCAGGACAATCCCTTCCTCGACAAACCCCACTCCGAAGTAATCCGCGCGCAATTCACTAAAGAGTCGCGCACAGTGCAGCAGTCCGTACCCATACGCGTCCGCCTTCACCACAGCCATAATCCGGCTCTGCGGCGCGCACCGGCGAAACGACGCGAAATTCTCCGCAATCGCGGCCCGGGAAATCCGCGCGAACGTCGGGCGATGAGCTTTCAGTTCGTCCGCCGTCATCATTTCAGGGAGTGTCAGCGTGTGTGGTGCCACGTCGACGACTCTATTTCACCAACAAGATCTTCTGCGTAGCCGTATGCTCACCGCTCGAAAGTTTGACCAAATACACACCGCTCGCAGCGGCCTCGGCCGACCACATGGTCCGATGCGACCCTGGGGTAAGGCGTTCATGGTGAATCAGCGTCGCGACTTCCTGGCCAAGTACGTTGAAAATCGCAAGCGAAATATCTCTTGCAGAGCCAATTTCGAATGGAATTTGCACGGTACTATTGAATGGATTCGGGTACGCCGTGCCCAACTCAATATCCGCCGCCATCGGCTGCGAATCACGAGGCACGTCGGTGCTGACAGTTGCGGTCACGCGTACATCGTCCAGAAACCACTCGGTCGCGTAGTCACCGCGATAGCGCCACGCGAAGTAAACATCTTGTCCGGCGAGGAAAGAGATGTCCAGTGTGACCTGCTCCCAGGTTTCCGCCTGATCATCTTGCTCGGAGAGCTGCGTAAACGTTGTGCCATTTGTCGAATAGTACACCGCGTGTAAATCATAATACTGCGGTGTAACATAGCAGTTGCGCTCCCAGAATGTCAACGAAGCAATGGAAGCACTGGCCGGTATCGTGATCTCAGGAGAATACAGCCAATCATCGAGCAGACCTACGCTCTGTTCGTCATCATGCCACAGGCCGTTCGCGCCGCTATGCGGCTCGGCGCCGCAGTCTGGCGCGCCGAAATCGAGAAAGCGCCAGCCAACGCCGTCAGCGCCGTCTTCCGATACGGTCCAGCCCTCGTCGTTGTCGTCCATCAGACCGTTGAATAGCACGACTTCTCCGCCGCCTCCACCGCCCGAGCAATCATACTGCAGCGCGGCCAGCGCATTGATCCGACCATAGCCAAATTGAGTGTCCCAACCCGGTGAACCAAGATCGAGGCAAGTGCTCTCAATCGCTTCGCGTACTTGATCTGCGGGACAACCGTGTGAAAGGACAAGCGCCGCAAGGCCCGCAACGTGCGGCGCGGCCATCGATGTTCCCTGCCAAAAACCATAATAGTCACCGGACTGAGCCGTCCGAAGCGTCGACAGCACGCCGTCGAAGTACTGATCGCCGTTCAAGTCTTCATCTGTATTTCCGCCCGGTGCGGTAACGTCCAGTGCGGCACCCATGTTCGAATATGGCGCGCGCGCGTTGTTCAGGGCCGTCGCACCCACAGCAATACACGCCTGATAGGCCGCCGGATAGGAAACATAGTCCGCGTTGTCATTGCCCGATGACACGGCCATGATCACACCGGCGTCCGCGCATTGCTGAACCGCGCCGGACAGCGGCTGACCCGGGTCTTGCGGCGGCAAATTATCTTCATTCGGGAAACCGAGTGACGCATTGACAACATCCGCACCGTGCTGTGCGGCCCAGGCAAAACCGTTCGCAATTGCCTCCGAAGATCCCGAACCCGTATTATCGAGCACCCGAACCGGCATTAACGTACAAAGGGGCGCGATGCCCGCGATGCCCGTTGTGTTATCTGTGCGCGCGAAGATCGTTCCCGCCGTATGCATCCCGTGCGAATCGTCGAGCGTTGGTTCCTCGGGATTGTTGTCGTTGCTGATGCAGTCGCGTGGATTTCTCGTTGCGATGCCCACCCAATCCTCGTGATCAAACTGAAACCCCTGATCCAGCACGGCAACCGTTACGCTCGCATCGCCGCGCGTGATGTCCCATGCCTGCTCAAGCCCAATCAGCGGAAGGTGCCATTGAAACGAATAGTATTGGTCATTCGGCACATATTGCATGCGCGCGATGTAGTTGAAGTTGGCCCATTTGACAGCAGCCTGGGCGCGAAAGAACTCAACGCCGTCTTTCACGTCACCCGGCACTTCGACGCGGTAGAAATCCAGCAACTCCGAGTAGCTGCCGACCTTGCCTCCCGCTTGCGACACCAGCCGCTCAATGTCAACGGACGGCGTGCCCGGGTGAAAAGCGACCAGCACGTGACTTGACACATACTTGTAGTATGGCTCGGCCATCGCACTCAGAGGCTTGGCTTTCGCAAAAACCTGCGCGCACATCAGCAAGATCAAAATCATCATCAACCGCTTCATAATACTCCCTGTGAACTGGTTGTCATGCCTTACAACTCTTCATCCTCTTGACCACCCTGCTGCCGCGAGCGGGCGTACTTTCCTGTTGCACCTGTCAAAAGGAATGCGCGCACGAACTCGTCCAAGTCTCCGTCCATCACCTTTTGAATACTTGACGTCTCAACGCCTGTCCGATGATCCTTGACCATCTGATAGGGTTGGAACACATACGAACGAATCTGGTGGCCCCAAGCGATGTCCGTCTTCGTATTCTCAATTGTTGCGTTCCTGGCCCGTTCATCGTCAAGGTGTTTCTGATAAAGGCGCGCGTACAGGACCTTCATCGCCGAATCGCGGTTGCGGTGCTGGGAGCGATCCGTTTGACACGTCACCACGATATTGGTCGGCAGGTGCGTGATACGAATGGCAGACTCCGTGCGGTTCACGTGCTGCCCACCGGCTCCTGAAGCGCGAAACGTGTCAATCCGCAGGTCTTCAGGCCGCACCTGAATCTCCGGCACTTCGTCCACTTCAGGATAAACGAATACACTTGCAAACGACGTATGCCGCCGCGCATTCGCGTCAAACGGTGAAATCCGCACGAGCCGATGGACTCCCGTCTCAGCCTTGCAGTAACCGTACGCGAATTCCCCCTCGACTTCAATCACTGCGGACTTAATTCCTGCTTCTTCCGATGGCTCAAGATCCAACAGGTCCGTCTTCCAGCCACGCTGTTCGGTCCAGCGCAGATACATGCGGTAGAGCATCGCGGCCCAATCCGCCGACTCCGTGCCGCCCGCGCCCGGATGAATGTGAATGATCGCATTCCGCGAGTCGTTCGGGTCCTTTAGCATCGCGCGCGTTTCCAAATCGTCAAAAAGCTGCGTAAACTTCGCAGCTTCTGTATCAAGGTCATGCGCGGGAAAGTCGTCCGGAGATTCCGAGGCCAATTCGCGCAGCGCATCCATGTCGCCCAATGCAGTTTCAACCTTGCGATAGGCTTCGACCCACGACTTGTGCTCCGAAATCTGCTTCAGCACCTTCTGCGCCTGCTCCTGGTCGTCCCAAAAACCGGCGTCACCCGCGGGCTTCTCCAGCTTCTCTATCTCCGATAAGCGCCGGGCATAGTCAAAGTGACCTCCGGAGAGTGTCAAGCTTCGGTCTATGCTCGGCTAACAACTGTGTGAGTTCTTCCGGTTTCATCTACTTCCGTGTTAAGCCGCGCGCGGAGTACGATTCCGCATTAAATACAATAGGACCAATCCCGCAATAATCAATGCCGTTGCCGGAAGTACCTCCGGCGTCACAGGTTCATCCAGAATCAGCGCGCCGGCCACGAGCGCAATGATCGGATTGACCAACGTATATGTGTTTGCTTTTGCAGCAGGTATCTTGGACAAAACGTACGCGTAGGCCGTGAACGCGATGACCGACCCAAGTACCGTCAAATATACAAGCGCGCCAAACGCCCGCGAGCTCGGCGCAATTCGCCACGATTCTCCAACCAGCAGCGAGATCACCACAAAAGCCGCCGCTCCCGACAACATCTGGATCGCCGCGATTGTCACTGGCGAGAGTCCATAACCGTGTTTACGTGCAATGAGCGAACCGAACGTCCATACAATCGGACAGACCAATGCCGCCGCAACTCCAGGCCAGGCCGCGCTCGCAAAAGTCAGATGATCGTGATGCAAGACCCACACGCCGGCCGTCGCCAGTAATATCCCTACAACAGACCAGCGATCCAGTCGCTCGGTGCTGGAGAAGAAGAGCGCGCCCAAAATCGCTGACCACGTCGGACTTGTCGCAACGGTCAAAGCGGTCAGCCCCGAATCGAGATACTGTTCTGCAAAATTCACCAGCCCATTGCCGCCAGCGAGCATCAGAACGCCGGTGAGAATCAGGTAGCCCCACTGTCCGCGTGTCTTCGGAAGCGTACTCTTGCGGCGCAGCATGAATGGCAGAAAGATCACGCCGGCCGCCGCGAATCGCACGGCGCCGAGCAGAAAAGGCGGAAAGCCCTCGAGCGCTACCTTGATGACAAGATACGTCGTCCCCCAAATCAAACACAGCGCAAGATAGGCGAGTACAACCATGAGTTCCTTGATTGATTACGCCCGACTTGCGCTGTGAGTCAGTAGCGCTTATCGATCACGCAATCCGGAAAATAGTGAGCCAGTATTTCTTCCGCACGTTTCCCGTCCGATGCCATCCGCGCCGCACCCGCCTGGCACAGCCCCACGCCGTGACCCCAACCCGCGCCCGTCAGCACCAGTTCCATGGGGTTCCCTTGCGAGTCACAAAGCACTTCCACGAGGAACGCCGAACTTTCGAGCGCCGTGTGCGAAATCAATCGGCGAATCCGAAGCTCCCGCTTGATGCGCAGGTTCGAGAGCGAGCCAAGAATATCCACTTCCATCAATCTGCCACTCCGTCCACGGCGAATCGGAACAATATCGTAGAGCATCCCGATGTCGATGCCTGTCTTCGTCAACAAAATCTCTTCAATCTCAGAGCGAAGAAGCGTTGTCTCCCAACGGAAATGTTTCCTGCCGAAGCTCTTACCGGCCGGAAGGTCCACACCGTCCAAGTTACAGCATGACTTAGGACGCGATTGAATCCAGCGCCGCGCGCCGCCCTCCGAGGTCAGATCAGGAACATCCATCGTCCCCGTGCAATCGCAAGGAACGCCGCGCCCCAAGTACATCGGTGGCGTCATCCAAGTCGCTTGCACGTCTTCCGTATGTCCACCGCACACCTGTGTGAAGTGCGCGTCCACGATCGACCCATTATGAAACAGGATATTCCCGCGCGTCGCGGTGACGGCCTCGTTCACCGAGTCGCTTTGATGCGTGACGCCGCTGTATATCTGGCAGTGAACGTGCGCGCACAAATCGTACGGATCGTTCAGATGCTTAACCGTCTTGGTTGCGATCACAAGACTGCGCGACACAATCGCCTGTGCCTTCATCGCTTCCGGCGGCAAATCTGAATTCGTATCCGCCGCAACGACGCCCCGCAAATATGTGTCAATCGGAATCTCCGTCAGCGCCGCGATGTCGCCCTCATGATCGACGTAGAACTCAATCATGCCGCTATACATGCGGTCTTCCATGGGCTCATATGAGAACCCGGAGTTCATCCGCACGCCAAAGAGCGTCATCCGCGCCGTCGTCTCTTCGGGAACCAACCGGAAACCGTCCGTACTCTCGTAGTGCTGCTCGAGACTCTGGTCAAAAAGCTCCAGTTTGCCCGAGGCCTGCACCAGGACTTCGCGGACCAGCCGCGGCGCATAATCCAACTCAAGCTTGCCGAGGAGCTCGCGCGCGTCATTTTCTTCCTGAAAATTCCCCACCTGAACACGATACAGCGTGTTGTCCCCGATCACCTGGCCCTCGATCTCGATCGGACCGCCGATCTGCCGCATCGCCGAGGAAAAACCCTTCTCTTCAAACTGCTCGGCCAAGGCCATCGCCTCGTCGCGCTTCTGAAAGGAGGCCACCAGCACGCTGTATAAGAAGCGCGTCGGTGTACTCTTCTCCCGCAGCAGCCGCCATTTTAGTTCGGAGCTGTCCGCCTCACGGAGTAACTCGCCGGAGCGAGTCTCAATCCGGTAGCGGCCCGAACACCTAAACGTTACTCGCTCGTAGCCTTCTAACAGGCCAACGCGCACCGTGACGGGTGGATTACCCGGAAGTAGTTGCGTAGTCACAAGCTGGGAATGTGGATGATAACCGTAAAGTCAGGCGGACGCTCTCCCCAGATGCCCGCGACACTCGACCTTCCTATTGACCGCCCGGCACGGCGGTCGCCGAAACACTTAAGTCATGCAAGCAGCGCACCAAATGCGGCGCGGCTGCCCGTTCTACGAGCACCAACAGGCGATCCTCAAGATACAACTCTTCCCCGAGACTTGCTCGGAACGGGGCAAGCACACCCGCTACTTGGTCCGCCAACGCCCCCACGCCTCCGGCACCGGGCCCGAAAAGCCCAATAAGATCAAACTTGCTCGAAAACCGCGTGGAGAACTCTGGGAATAGCAGCTCGGGTTCGTCGCTGGCCTTGAATACGGCAATCGGCCGTTCCCCCGAACGCATGTAGAGCGGTAACAGCCCAGTCTCACGAAGCGTCCGGTTGACAAAGGCCAATTCGGCCCGGTCAAGGGGCAGAAGCATGGCCGGGGTCTGAACGACGGCACCTAACGTCCGCCGGGCCAGAGGTTTGTGGGTAATGATCGTCCCGGCCACCCCGGTTTTGGAGTTCCCGATTGCCAGTTTCATACCGAACTCGGCCCCCATTTCGACCGCCGGGACTTGAAGTATCTTCGCCCCCAGCCCCATCATGGCCAGCGCATCCTGATAGTCGATTTCGGGCAGGAGCCGCGCCGTCGGCACATGTTTCGGGTCTGCACTCGCCACGCCGTCCACGTCCTTCATGAATTCTACACACTCGGCGCCCAGAGCGACCGCCAACGCTACCGCCGTGGCATCCGTCCCACCGCGCCCGAGCGTCGAGATATTCTTATCCGTCGTGATCCCCTGATAGCCCGCTATGACCGGAATTTGCCCGTGATCAAGGGCTTCCCGCACTCTTGGGGGCCGGACCTCCACAATCCGGGCCGCCGTATGCAGCGTGTCCGTGATAATTCCCGCCTGGGCTCCAGTCAGGGACACCGCGCAATCGGCCTCAAGCGAGTTCAGCGCCAGGGCGAGCATCGCAATCGCTACGCGCTCGCCCGTGGAGAGCAGCACATCCAATTCCCGACCACGCGGATCGGGATTCACAGCCCGCGCCAGCGCCACGTACTGATCGGTTGTATCGGCCAACGCGGACACCACCACCACCACCTCTGTCCCGCTTTTCGCACGCGCATGCACCTGCCGCGCCACATGCAAAATGTCCGCAGGCGTCGCCAGGGTCTTCCCACCGTATTTCTGGATGATTAGGGGCAATTTTGCAGTCTCTATGTTTGCTTAGAATTCCCACATCCCCCGAAACGCCGCAAAATAGTTCGACTCGCCGTCGAAATTCAGAGTACCGGGGTTATCTACCGCGAGTGTCGTGTCCGCCGGATTATTCCACGGGCGCTCCGATTCGTCGAAGATGTTCGCCTCGGGATCATAGGTGTCCTTCCAGCCGAAGCCAAACTGATCGAAGTGCGTGCCGATGATATAGTAAAAGAGTTCTCGCGAGCTTGTTGCCGCATCGTGACCATAGGGAACGAACAAGAACGTCTCCCGCACCACCCACGGCAGGTTCTTCCAATCCGGCAAGCTGCCCGAAAAGGCTGCCCCTTCGCTCGGAATCTGTGTGCTGCTTGCCATCTGAAACTCGCGCAGCATGTAGGCATCCCATGAAAAGTGCGTGTTCGCAAAATTCACAGCGTCCACCGATATCGTAATCAATGTATCCCCCACCACGATCTCATAGGCGGTGGTGTCCGGCGGCGAATCGCCGTCTTCACAGGCACAGCAGAGCCAGACACAACAGAGCAGCAGCCACTTCGTCATTTCACCACCAGCACTTTCTGTGTCGCATGAAACTGGCCTGCGGTTAGCGTCACGAAGTAACTCCCCGAGGCCAGACCGTTGGCGTTTAGAGTCACTCGGTACGCTCCTGCGCCGCGCTGGTCGTCGAGAACTGTGCGCGCCAGCCGGCCCGTCGCATCATAGAGGTCAAGCTTCACATCACTTTCGTGCGCGAGATCAAACTCGATGACCGTCTGCGCATTGAACGGGTTTGGATAGGGAGGATACAATGCGAACTCAGTCGGCACAAGCGGTCGTTCGTCTGCATCCGCTGCCGACCCCGCTCCCAGACAGCGCACGTTCTTTTCGCCCGAAAGCGCGTCACTCGCAACGGTCAACGTATCAATCTGCGTCCCCGCAGTGGTCGGAGCAAAATAGATTGACACCGCAAGAGTATCGCCCACGGCAATCGTCACCGGACCGGAGAACTGCGCGTGATACGCTACCGCACCGCTTAGCGAATTCACGGTCAGCGTGTTTGATCCCGAGTTGATCAAGTTAAGCGTGCGCATCGTGCTGTCGCCGACCGCCACCGGACCGAAGTTCAACGTCGACGGCACCGCAACGAGGTCCGGAACGTATTCGATCAGCATTGCGCACCCGTCCCATCCAGGAGCGGAAAACGATTGCGATGCACCATAGAGAAGAAACCCGTTTTCCGTCTCGATCATCCCGTCACAGCGGTCCGCTTCTGCTCCTCCGGCCAACACCGACCAGACGCTGTCCCCGTCATCGTCAACTTTCAAGAGCCAGAAATCCGACTGCTCAAACTCAATATCCTCGGACGAGAAATTCCCCGCGATGATATAGCCTGAGTCCTCAGCGTTAACGACTTCTACGCCGTCTTCATAGGAAAGTCCGCCGTAGTGGCGTGTTTGTGAGGTCTCAAGCAAAGGCACATTGACAAATTCGAGCCAGAGGTCTGAACCGCCATGTGAATATGAGTAAGTCCCGCCGACAAAACAAATCACTGAATCGGGGTAGTGCCGTACCGAGGCACGAAAATCATCCGACTGATCGCCCCCAAAGGTTTCATAGTCATACTGATTATTCATGTTCCGGCGCAAAACAAACCCGTCGGAATGTCCCTGCGGATTCGTGCGCCGGCCGTAAAATGCTTCGCCATCGAAGGAATAGACAACTCCTCTACATTCGTTTAGCGTGCTTGTTGCAAAAACCTGCCGCGAAGAATCGCTAAGAGTCCATGTTTCAAGGACGATTGCTGAAGAAGTGTCACTTGAGCGGGCGGAATAGATGAAAGTCCATTCCTCATTGAAGAAATTGCTGAAGTGGGCAAGTTGTTGTTGCCTGCCGTCGGTATAGCCCGGGTCATATCCCGTTATGGAATCGCCGTCCAGAACACTCAGAAAGAACAAGCCGTTCGCCTGCGAATTTGGCGCGACGTATTCACCGGCTAACTCCACTGATACGTATGGCCTTAGTATCCGTTTGAATCTCCGATTCCGTTCATGCGGATACCTCCGGCTCCACACCAAGTCCCCTTCCCGGTCAATTTTTACCAACAGCGCTTCACCAACCAGCGCATTCCACTCCCGCGCCTCGCCGCACAACAGATAACCGTCCTCAACTTCTATCGCATCATAGAAGTATTCGTCCCCGCCGTCGTCAAACGCAAACGTCCACACCGAGTCCGGCGGGAAGGATTGAGCGAAACACGCGGTCATGGAAAAAAAGAGGACGAAAATGAAAGCCATGGGTGAATCCTCAGTTTATAGCCCCAACACATCCGCCATGCTGTAGAACCCCGCAGGCCGATGCGCCAGCCACTCAGCAGCGCGCAGAGCACCATGCGCAAACACCGCCCGCGAATCGGCGCGGTGTGTGATCTCCACTCTCTCGCCATGACCGCCGAGAATTATCGTGTGTTCGCCGATCACGTCGCCCACGCGCAGCGAGAAGATCTCCGGTCTCTTGCCCACGGCGTCATGCACGATCTCCGCTATTCGCACGGCCGTCCCTGAAGGCGCATCGAGCTTCTTCGTGTGATGCGACTCGGAAAGATACATTTTGTATTCCGGCAGCGCCGCCGCCGCTTCGGCCACCAACGCAAAGAGCAGATTCATTCCGGGTGACATATTCGGTGCATGCAAGACCGCAATGTCTTTCGCTGCTTCACGCACTGCCGTCTGCGCCGCGTCGCCTAAAGCCGTCACACCGCAAACGTAGTTGACCTTTCCCTTGCGGCAGCACGCGACATTGTCCAACACCGCATCGGCAAGCGAGAAGTCAATGGCCACTTGAACGTGGTCGCGCACTCCGTAGCAGTTCGGCTCGATCCGCAGGTCGTCGAAATATTGCCCTGCTCCCGCCGGATCGAAACCGTGCACGATCTTGATCGTCGCCAGTTGCCGCGCTTCGTGAAGGATTACCCTCCCCATGCGACCAGCGGCCCCGAACAGTGCCGCATGGATCGGTTCGCTCTTATGCGACATTCAAGGGCTCCATGTAGACAGCAATCGCTGCCCGAATCTTTCCCTCGGTTTCAGCCTTCACCGGGACCATCGGCAGCCGGAATTCATTCGCAATCTTCCCAAGTTCATGGAGCGCGAATTTCACAGGAGACGGGTTCGTCTCAAGGAACATGGCCTTCGCAATCGGAACCATGGTGTGATGCAGCAGCCGCGCCGACTCCATGTCCGCGCGCGAAAACGCGCTGAGCATACCTTTAAGCAGGTCCGGACATACGTGGCCCGCCACCGACACGACGCCCGCTCCACCTACCGCGAGAACCGGGAGTGTCAGCGAGTCATCGCCGCTCAATACCGTCATCTTTCCATGCACACGTGCACAGACGTCCGATATCTGGTCCAGATTTCCCGAGGCTTCCTTGATCGAGGCAATCCTCGGCAACGGTGCCAGCCGTTCCACGGTTTCCGGCAGCATGTTCACACTCGTCCGGCCCGGGACATTATACAGCAAAAGCGGTAGGTCCGTCGCGTCATGAACGGCTTTGAAGTGCTGATAAAGCCCTTCCTGGGTCGGTTTGTTGTAGTACGGGTGATCACCATTGCTCCCCGGGCACCCAGAATTTTCGCCTCATTCACAAATTCAATCGTCTGCGCAGTGGCATTCGTCCCGCAACCCGGGCTGACGGGAAGACTTCCGGCGGCCTCCAAAACGAGCTGAATCACACGCTTCCGCTCGTCCCTCGAGAGGGTCGATGCCTCTCCAGTTGTGCCCAAAGGTACAAATCCGTCCACGCCGCGATTCGCAAGTTCTCTGACCAAATTTTGCAGGGCAACCTCGTCAATTTGCCCATTTCGGAACGGTGTGACCACCGCTATCCACAATCCTGCATAGAAGTTCATGTTGTTATGGAGTTTGATTCGCAATACGCCGCGTTTCCTGTTCGCAACATCCCCAAAATTCCCGAATTAAAATATACCTTAGAGCCATTGGAATGTCAAATTTAGCTTGCCCCCTCGGCCGTCGAGACTTCTCAACAAATCAGGGTCAATACCCTTGACTCTTTGCCCTATGCTGTGCAAAATGATATGTTGACAAATTAACCCTACCCCAATATTTCTGAGAGGATAGTCAGTTTCGATTTCGGGCGTTTCCCGATGTTTTAATGGATGAACAAGGAGGTTGCGATGTATCAGCTCGGCCCAGTCTTTGCCGAAGGTGTGGATGTTCTGTGGGTGCTAACGAATGGATTACGGAAACGGGAACCCGGAGTATGCCGGAACCAACACTTTTGATCGTAGACGAAGAAACTACAGCCCTCGAAGGCGGGTCTCAAGCTCGTTGCGGGAGAAGGCGGATACCGCGTCCTGGCGGAAACCAATCCGGATAATGCTTAACCGGCGGACCGGGGGACAGTTGACGTGGTTTTATGTGATGTGGATCTAAAAAGCGCGTCCGGAATTTCGCTCGTCGGCGACATTCGCGCCCGCCACCTGCGACTGCCGGTGGTGATCTACTCGGATAACGACAATTCCGAGCGGATTGTGGAGGCGATGGAAAATGGCGCCACCAATTATGTGACTCAACCCCTCGAACCTCGTCTGCTGGCGCGTACCGTAGAGGCCGCCCTCTCGAACCTTCGTCTGGCGGGCGAAGTCGAAAAGCTCAAAAGACGGCTCGGCGGGGACCACAAGCTTGGAGGCTTGGTGGGACGCTCGGCCTCCATGCACAAAGTGTTTGACGCTATTCGCGATGTTGCGGCGGTCGACACGACGGTGCTCATTCGCTCTGAAACCGGAGCCGGTAAAGAACTCGTTGCCCGCGCGCTGCACTTCGAAGGGCCACGCGCCGACAAGCCGTTCATCAAGGTGAACTGCGCGGCGCTTCCGGAGACGCTGCTCGAAAGCGAGCTCTTTGGACACGAAAAGGGCGCCTTCACCGACGCCAAACAGGCCCGCATGGGTAAGTTCGAAGCGGCCAACGGCGGCACGATCTTCCTTGATGAAATCGGCGAACTGTCGCTCTCGACGCAGGTGAAGCTGCTCAATGTATTGCAGGACCGCGAGATTGAACGGCTCGGCGGCAACAAGAAGATCGCGGTGAATATCCGCGTCGTCACGGCCACCAACCGTGACCTCGAACGGATGATTCAGGAAGGCCGCTTCCGTATGGATCTCTACTACCGTCTGAATGTCGTGCCGATCACGATCCCGCCCCTGCGCGAGCGCAAGGAAGACATCCCGCTACTGTGCTCGCACTTCGTCGACAAGATCGGCGGCCGTTTGCAAAAGGGAAACTTCACGATGACTGACGATGCAATGGCGCTGATGCTCACGCATCCGTGGCCGGGCAACGTGCGCGAACTTGAAAACGTGATCGAACGCGCCATTCTCGCGTCTCCTGGAACGACCATTACGGCTTCGACGTTGCAGTTCCTGAAGCAGCCGTTTACGACGACTGAGAACACCAGCTTCACGCCGGGAATGACGACGGTCTATCCGGTCAACGCGCCGGCAACGCCGCAAGCGGCTGCGGCATCTGCGCCGACCGGAGCGGAGAATCTGATGGCGCTCGGACCACTGAAGAACGCCGTGCGCGCGTTCGAGAAACAGTTTATCGAATGCGATGCTCGCGTCCAACGGCCACGTGCTTAAAGCCGCGCGCATTCTGCAGATTGATCGTACGACGCTCTGGAAGAAGGCCAAAGACCTCGATATTGATCTTCATCCTGAAAACGAAATGTAACTCAAAAGGCAGCCGCAAGGCTGCCTTTCTACTTGATCGGCAAGGATTCTACGCTGCCGCGGCAGGTGTCTTCACCTGCCCCGCTGACTTACCCTACTTCACCAGCAGCACCTTCTCCACCGCGAACATCTGACTCCCGCGCGCCAGCTTCACAAAATAGACTCCACTGGCGTACTCGCTCGCATTCAATGCGACACGAGTACTGCGCTCGATTCTTCCGCTAAATACGCGCGCCGTTTCGCGCCCCGTCACGTCGTAGAGTAATACGTCGTACTCGCCCGGTACAACAACTTCGATATCGAGTGTTGTCACCGCGTTAAACGGATTCGGATAGGCACGAAGTGAATACGTTTCCAATACACTCGACGGTGCTTTCACTGCAACCTCGCTCGTGTCGCCGATTGTGTCGGGTGGACTCATCAACCATGGCTGAAACTGCACACCCCAGCCCACTTCCGTTCCCTGACCTTCGGATTCTCACTCGCGTTGTACGGCCCCGTGCTGTCCCCCCACCAGTTCCACCGCGCATCAAACGGCGGTCCATTCGTCGCCGCGCCAAGACCCGGACCAAGAAACTGATTGTCCCGCGCCGTCAACGTGCCTGATGCCGTGATCGTATGCGCATAGACATCGGCGGTTCCTTCCGGGCGGATTTCCTCAAAGCGATTACCGCGCATTAGCGCAGAACCCGAAACTGAGACCGACGAGCCGGGGATGCCGATGCCAGCTCCAATGTCGAATGTGTTATCGTCGAGCATACCGACATAACCGTTTGTGCCTTCAACACACCACATTTCAATTGCAGAGTTTCGAACGCTGAATTGATGAAACGTGTTGTCTCTCACTACAATGGGAGGAAAATCAGTCTCTTCACATGCAACGTCTATTTCAAGTAGCATATACATGTCTTCCATCCCATCGAAGTCACAGCCTTCGATGACGCAATTGCTACGTGGGTAAACATACACGGTCGATAGATTTCCGTCACACGGTCCAAATCGGCATCCCCTAACCTGCACGTCATTGCCGGACAGCCCCACGAAGTGTCCCGAGGGATTGCAGCCAAAGACACAAGACTCAATAATCGTGCTGTCATGGGCCAATATGAAAGCATAGCCGCTTTCCCCGTCAAAGTAGCAGTTCCGCGCTTCCAGTCGACCCGTGACACTTGTCCAAACACATTTCCACAGGCACTCATGAAACTCGCAGTTCGAAAGTCGAATTTCTTCTCCGCGCTCGATCGCAGCAGATACTGAGTCAAATCTGCAGTGTTCGACGATGAGCAAATCAGCTTGATTCCTGATGCCACCAGTGCGCGTCGGCCAATCAAGTTGTCGCATTTCAGGTCGATTGAAGAACGCGAAATTCTTCACCCGGACCGTGTCGCCGCGTGCCACGAAAGCCGACGGCGTGTCGGCATTCGGTTGTGGAATCGGATCCAAGATCGACCACAGGTCTTCCGTGACGCTGTCGGGGGTGCTGTCCAAGCAGGAAGTATGAATGCAGTGGTCCAACCAGAAACTCATGATACCGCCCCGGTGCAACCTGCAAAGTGTCAGCCGTTTCTGTGGCATCCAAGGCGCCTTGAATTGTCGCGTAGTCGGCAGGTACAAGAAGCACTTCAGATTTGGTCGCGGCGGCAAAGACCACTGTCGCAAGGAGAACGAATCGCAATCTGACCTTGCGCTTCATGGCAGGCACGAAGTCCCAGAAAGCCCATACTCCAAACACGCCCTCGCCACGCAACCTGACTTGCACTCCGAACAGTCACCCGCTGAACCAGGACACGGTACTTTACAGACGTACATTACATATTTTGTACCTGCATAGAGCCTTACACCACAGAGCGACGTACAGCTACCTTGGTCACAATTATTGTCATGGCAGTTCGCTTGCAGTACCTCGGTGCCATTCACGACCTGCCAAACAGTTGCGCATGTCTGACAATCTCCGCATCCTTCCTCGGGACAATCTGTCCGAACGCGGAAAGCGTAATCTCCAGTGCAAGCTGCCTCAAACTCCGCGCGGGTACAGTTTGCAGTAGGATCTTGCGAGCAAGGCGTGTTGGAGCAAGTACTATCGCTAGCACAAATACAGTCATTGCAGGCCCGAGTTTCCGCGCTACCCAAGCACAAAAAAGCCGCAAGCAATGCTGCGGCAAGAATTGATGGTGCTTTTCCTATGGCGTGCCTCCGTTCAAGTATGTTTGTCCCACCCTTACGGTGCACCCTGCAAAGATACAATGGGCATCGCGAAATGTCAAGACCCACGATTGGGGTTCTGTGCCTTTGTCACAAGCGTCGAGAAGCAGCAGCGTTACTTCACCAGCATCAGTTTCTCTACCGCAAACATCTGACTCCCGCGCGCCAGCTTCACAAAATAGACTCCGCTGGCGTACTCGCTCGCATTCAATGCCACACGTGCGCTCCGCTCGATTCTTCCGCTAAACACGCGCGCCGCCTCCCGGCCCGTTACGTCGTAGAGCAACACGTCGTACTCGCCCGGTACAACAACGTCAATCTCGAGCGTCGTCACCGCGTTAAACGGATTCGGATAAGCGTGAAGTGAGTAATTCGCCAGCATGCTCGGCGGTGTTTCCACTGCAACCTCGCTCGTGTCGCCGATTGTGTCGGGCGGACTCGTCAACCACGGCTGAAACTCTACGCCCCAACCGACTTCGGTGCCCAGACCTTCGGGATTCTCACTCGGACTATACGGTCCCGTGCTGTCCCCCCACCAGTTCCACCGCGCATCAAATGGCGGTCCATTCGTCGCCGCGCCAAGACCCGGTCCAAGAAACTGATTGTCCCGCGCCGTCAGTGCGCCCAACGACGTGATATTGTCGGCATATACGTCCGCTTGCTCGTTTGGGAGGATCTCATGGAACGTGTTGCCGTGCAACATCGCGATCCCCGAGACGTTGATGGCGCCCCCATGAATTTGCGCCACACCGTCTGTGAACGCGTTACTTTCGCAGAGACCAATGAATCCGGTACAGTCAGACTGACACCAGAAACTCATTGCATAGTTCACTCCGTCAAACTCGCGAAACATGTTGTTTCTCAATATAATCGGTGGAGTAAGAGATTCGGTACATCGCACGTCCACCTGAAGAATGATTGAGACGCTGTCAATCTCAACAAACGTGCACCGCTCGACGAGCACGTCTTCACTCACACCAAGAAAGAGCGTGGAAAACGCCCCAGCACAGGGGCCAAATACACAATCCCGTACTCGTATGTGGCGCGTTCCCAGCCCCACGAAGTGACCAGTCGGATTGCAGCCAAAGACGCATGAGTCAAGCGTCGTGTGGTCGTAGGCGAGAATATACGCGTAGCCGCTTTCGCCGTCGAAATAGCAGTGGCGCGCTTCCAGGCGACCCCATTGTTCAGTCCAAATGCACTTCCACAGGCAACCTCGAAACTCACAATGCAAGGCCCGGATGTACGGCCCGCGTTCAATCGCGGCTGACACTGAGTCAAATCTGCACTGCTCGACGATGAGAAAGTCGGATTGATTCCGAATGCCGCCCGTGCGCGTCGGCCAGTCAGGTTGTCTCATCTCGGCACGATTAAAGAATGCAAAGTTCTTTATCAGAACAGTATCGCCGCGCGCCACGAATGCAGACGGCGTATCCGCATCCGGCAGTGGAATGGGATCCAGCACCGTCCATAGTTCTTCGGCGACGCTGTCCGGTGAGTATTGACCAAACATGAAGTAAGAATGCAATGGCCCAACCAAGAACTCGTGGTAGCGTCCCGGCGCTACAAGAATGGTGTCATAGGTGTCTACTGCATCCAGCGCTGTTTGTATGGTTGTGTAATCCGCAGGCACGTGGAGTATCTCCGCCCTGCTCGAAATGAACACAATCGCAAACGAAGCGACCAGCAAGGTCATTTTGCCTATGTGTTTCATGGCAAACACGACGCCCCGGATAGACCGTACGCAAGACAAGCCTTCGCGACGCACACGTTCTTGCACTCCGAGCAGTCATCTGCTGCACCTGGACACGGCACTTTGCAGACGTAGAAGGCATAGCGCGAACCTGCTCTAAGGGAGATTTCTGTGCAAGTGTACTTGCAGTTGTTCGTATTACAATTGTTGTCATGGCAGTTTGCCTGATAGTACTCGACGCCGTTGTCAATCTGCCAAACTGTCGCGCATGTTTGACAGCCTCCGCAATCCGAATCCTGGCAATCGGTATGGACGCGGAGAACATAGTCTCCGGTACACGCCGCCGTGAATTCGACTCGCGTGCAATTCGCTATCGGATTAGAACCGCACGAAACATTCGAACATGAGCTGTCGCTCGCGCAAATGCAATCATCGCAAGCCCAAGTTTCAATGCTTCCCAGACACAAAAAAGCCGCAAACAGTGCTGCGGCCAAAATTGAAAGTGCTTTTCCCACAGCGTGCCTCCGCTGGATATTGTGTTTCCCACCCTTTGCCCGAACCGATCCAAAGATACGATGGATATCCACGATTGTCAAGCCGTCTATGGTACATATCACAACAGCTCACGTAAGTCGCAGATTTCCAACCGCCCACTCCGCATGTTCTCTCACCAGGGCGCTCTCATGTTTGAGTAGCGGCTCTATTGCGTCTCGAGCTTCAAGCGATCGCCAATTTCCGAGTGCCACAGCGACATTCCGCATGAAGCCCTCATACTTCGGTCGAAGCACGGGACTTCCCGAGAACATCACTTGAAACTCAGATTCGCTCAGACGAGCCAGCGCGGTAAGCTGGGGAGCTTTTCTCTCAATCACATTGTTGTAGGCCTGTTGTCGCGTCACGGTCGAAAAGCGGTTCACCCACGGACAGCAAGTCTGACAGTCATCACATCCAAAGACGTGATTACCCATCTTCCCTCGGAGTTCAAGCGGTATGGAACCACGATATTCAATCGTCAGATAGGAAATACAGAGCCGCGAATCGAGTACATATGCACTCGGAAACGCGTGCGTCGGACAAATATCCAGACAACGCGTGCAGCTTCCACACGACGGCATGCAGAGTGGAGAAGAGGGAGACAAGTCGAGCGTTGTCAGAATTTGGCCCAAGAATAGCTGAGAACCCATCTTCGGATGAATCAACAGTGTATTCTTACCGACAAACCCTAAACCAGCGCGCTCGGCAACTTCCCGTTCGAGCACCGGCCCCATATCAACGTAGGCTTTCGTTTTGCACTCGCCAATCGACTCCACAAACGCGGCAAGTTCTCCAAGCGCGTGGCCCATCAGCACGTGATAGTCGTCTCCCCACGCATAACTCGCAATTAGTCCGCGCGACGGATCGCGCCGTACTTCGTCCGGCAGAAAGCCCGTGAAATACGATTGTCCGACCGAGATGATTGATTTCACCCCCGGCAGCACGAGGCCCGGATTCACCCGCCGCTCAACTGAGCGGTTCAGATAGGTCATCGTTCCGGCCATCCCTTCGGCAAGCCACCACCGAACCGATGCTTCCCGGGGCGAATTTGTTGCCGACGCAACGCCGCACAGGTCGAACCCCAGCGCGCGCGCGCGGCAACGATCAGTTCCTCGGTGGTCATTCCCATGGCCGGTTGCAAATTCGCGCAACTCTCCCTAAATTAGGCTGTCTACTATCACCATGAAGCCACTTAAATCCACCGTGCCCAACTGGATCATTCGACCCTCCGACCTGCCCCGCGGGCTCCGGTACTACGACCTGATCGCCGGTCTCTTCGTGGCCGTTCTGCTCATCTCGAACATCGCCGCGACCAAGCTCGTCGGCTTCCGTGAGTTCCCGTTCGACGGCGGCACCTTTCTCTTTCCCCTTAGCTATATCTTCGGCGATATCCTCACCGAAGTCTACGGCTTTGCGCGCGCTCGCCGTGTCATCTGGCTCGGCTTCGCGGCAAACATTCTCGCAGCGCTGACCTTCGCGGTCGTTTCTGCTTTGCCGCCTGCCTCAATCTGGCCAAACCAGGAAGCGTTCGTCACAATTCTCGGCTTCGTGCCGCGCATCGTCTTCGCATCCCTCGTCGCCTATCTCTGGGGCGAATTCACGAACTCCGTGATTTTGGCCAAGCTCAAGATCAGGATGCAGGGCAAGAAACTCTGGACGCGCACGATCGGGTCAACTCTGGTCGGGGAAGCGATTGACACGGTGCTGTTTGTGATGATCGCATTTGTCGGCATCGTTCCCGCTCGCGAACTGTGGCTGATGATCGTGTTCAACTACGTATTCAAGTGCGCGGTCGAGATCGTACTTACCCCCGTAACCTATGCGGTTGTCGGCTTCCTGAAGCGGCGCGAGCAGGTTGACGTCTACGACACCGACACCCGGTTCACCCCGTTTGCCTTTGCGGACGCTGACGCAGTTACAAAATAACATCTCGCAGCCAGAGTTTCAATCCGCGTCACATATTCTCGCTCTTATTTCCCAACCACCCGTGCCCGACCAGCCCCTGACCTTTTGGGATCATATTGACGAACTGCGCAAACGTATTCTGCGCAGCGCGCTGTTTGTCGCGCTTGGGGGAATCGCCGGATTTATGCTCGCCGACCGCGCCCGGACCTTTCTCATGAACCCGTTCCGGGAATCGGTGCAAGGGTCGCTTTCACTACTCGGGCCGTCCGAGGGGTTTGTTATCGAAATCAAGATCGCAATCCTCGTGGGACTCCTGCTTGCATCCCCGTTTGTCGCATGGCAGCTATATGGTTTTATCAGCCCCGCGCTCGGTCGAAAAGAGAAGCTCTGGCTCTGGCCGGTTGTCTTCATCTCAACGATCCTCTTCTGGGGCGGAGTGGTCTTCTCATGGATGATTCTCCCTGCCGCGCTTGAGTTTCTCGGTTCGTTTGCCGACGTCGGTTTGCAAAACATCTGGTCGTTAAACAGTTACATCAGCCTGATTCTGTTCCTGCTGCTCGCGTTTGGAATCATCTTTCAGCTGCCGCTCATCATGGTCGTGTTGATTGCGACCGGACTTGTCAGCTCGGCGTTCTTCCGTAAGCATCGCCGCATCGCCATCGTCCTGATCTTCATCATCGCGGCCGTTGCAACCCCAACCGCTGACGCCTTGACGATGATGCTCATGGTGGCTCCGATGGTCGTCCTGTATGAAGCCGCAATCTGGATCGGCGTGCTGCTCGAAACCCGGCGTCGCGCCAAGCAAGCATGAGTGGCAAGCTGGTCCCCAAGATCATCCTCGAAGGCACGCGGCTTACGCGCAAGACCGACCTTGCCTTTGCACTGAATGAGCATCCCCGCATAGTCGGACCGCGCAAGTATCGCTATCCTTCACCACTCGTCTCCGGCGAGTGGTGCGCGTTTTCGAACTATCCGTGGGGGAAAGGGCTCATTAACTTCGACCTCGAACAAGAATCGCAGGCGATGGAGACCTATGCGACATGGGCCAGACTCTTTGAACTCGAACGCTTTTATTCGTGGATCGTCGACCGGTTTCACCTCTCTACGCAGATGCATCAGCATCTCTACTGCGGCCGTGATTACGATTTCCGCTGGATTGAAGAGCGGCTGGCCCCGCTCGGATTCCGCATCGTGCTCTGCACGCGCCGCCCCGGGACCTTTGAGGAGGCCCGGGCCGAGCGCCTAAAGGTTTCAGGCAAGCCATCGCAATACGACGATCTGTCGATCTTCCTCCGCGAGCAGGACTACCTTCATGAACTGGCCGAACGCAGCCTGCTCCCCGTCCTAAAACTCGATACGTCATCGGGCGACCTACCACTCCTGACAAACCAAATCGCCGACTGGCTCGAAGCAAACGGCGGACTATATTATCCGGAATAGTCAACGCCTATCCCGCAACCTATTGCACTGCCCGCCCAACCCCGGCGGGCTTTTTTCATGCCGCAGCATGGCAGGCACCGACTGGGTGCGTCCGTTGCCCCATAGGCTCAATTCTGTCCCGTTTGATATTTCCGACAGCAGGACGTCAAATACACTCCTGTATATTGTTTTTAATTATCTTGCCAGTCATGGCCCGGCCAGCCGCCCTATAGCACACGCAATGGCCCAGCTATTGCTCTCCGGAACTCTGATACAATTCTGCAAAGTCCCAAACCCCCGGAGAAACTGCCTTGGAACAAATGAGAATGGACGCTGAGCGCATCCGCCAAATCCGCGTGCGTATGCAGCTGACACAGGAAGACTTCGCGCACCTCATCGGCGTGACCTTTTCTACGGTCAATCGCTGGGAAAACGGCAAATCCAGCCCAAATCGCATTGCCGCGCGCCTGCTGATGGGGCTCGAAAAGAAACTAAAGCAACAATAATCATGGTCGCAGCACCTCCCCGGCCGCGTCGCTTTGCCGCTGCCCCCGCTGCCCCGCACTCGAAACTTGTCTGCTTCCGAGTCGGAGGATGGCGTGTTGGCCTGTCGGTCGATGAAGTCCTGGGCATGTTCCAGAGCCTGCCGTTGATTCCGACCGCTGACGCCGCGTGCGCCGGTGAAGTCCAATTGCCGCTGGGCCGTGTGTCTGTTATCGATCTCCGTCAGCAAATCGGTCTCGCCCGCGAAAGCGAACGGCTCCTGCCTACTATTGTTCTCGTCGAATTGCGCGGTGAACTCACGGCGCTCGCTGTCGACCTGGCCGATGAAGTCATAGCCGTTCATCCCCGCGCTTTTCTCACACAAGACCTGTCGGCGCTGCCCTTACCGGCCCGCGCCCGCACTGTCACACGCTACGGTGATGTGTTCTGGCTCAATCTTGACGAGCTGATCGCCGCGCCGAATGCGTTCTAATCCCGGAGTCCCTTTGATGGAATCTGCTCATAGCTACGTTTCCGTTCCGGCCGCCGATGAACTGATCATCGGCGAAGCCTCTCGTCGTCAGGTCGTCGCGCAGCGTCTCCGCGACGCCTCAGACCTCCCAACGCTTCCGACCATTGCCTTTGAAGTCGCGCGGCTCGCCAATGACCCCCTGGCCGGGATGTCCGAAATCGTCCGGATCATTCGCAACGATCCCTCGATGACCAGTAAGATCCTGCGTGTCTCAAATAGCGCTTTCTATGGAATGCCGCGCCGCGTCGAATCGCTCAACATGGCCTTAGTCGTTCTGGGCATGCGTGAAGTCTCAAATCTCGTTACCTCAATTTCTGTCTTCAAGGCGTTCCCGGCCAAAGATACCGATCATTCCTTTGTTCGTGAGACGTTCTGGGAGCATAGCGCGGGCACCGGTGAAATTGCTCGTGTACTGGCCGCAAAGCTGCACATGCGCCTGCATGGTATTGAGTTCACTGCCGGTTTGCTGCATAACATAGGTAAGATCGTACTGCATCAATTCTATCCGAACGAATTGGCTCAGGCTTTCAAGATGGCGGAAGCCGAACGCATTCCGTCAATCGTCGCGGAACAGCGCGTTCTCGGCACGGATCACTCGGAAGTCGGCGCCTGGATCGCGGAAAAGTGGTCTCTGCCCAACTCAATCGTTGGAGTATTCGCTATCATCACCAGCCGCACCTTGCGCCGGACCACAGCGTCCTCGCGGCGATCGTGCATCTGGCCGCGCAACTGGCTCGCGCAATTCTGTCAAACGATGCTCGCGAACGGGTCAACATGCACGTGATTCACGATACCGCTTGGGAGGTCGTCGCGAAAGAGAACCCCGCGATCCTCTCGTTGGACATTACCTCCTTTGTTTCCGAAATCGAAGAGAATATCGATCGGGCACGGGAGTTCATTCGCATGGCGACCACGGGGTAAGACATGCACTCTCAAAATGGGGGAAGAACTGTTCGGGTTCTAATCGCCGACGACAATCCCGTCGTGCGCAAAGTTTTCGAGGCGCTGGTCAAACGGGAGCAGGGCTTTGAACTTGTTGGGGCCGTTGCCGACGGCGACGAATGTCTGCGCGCCATTCAGGACCATAAGCCCGATGTGTTGTCACTCGATCTCGAAATGCCGCGCATGAGCGGCCGGACCGTCCTCATGCGCTTGGTCGAAAATAACCTGCGGCCCGGTGTAGTCGTGGTGACGGGTCTCCCGATCTGGGATCAACCGTCGCTGACCGACGAACTCCGTTCCCTCGGCGCCCACGCAATCCTCTACAAGGACTTTGCACCGAGCGGCAACGACTTGAACCTTTTTACTCGTGATTATTTCACCGCCCTGCGAAACGCTGCGAACGGCGCCCATTGAGGCCGCGCCGGCAGAGGATGCGGATATGTCCAGCCGACCCGTTGCGAATGCATCGGGTCGGTTGCGTTTTTTGCGAAAGAAATGTGGCAGTTTGTGGAGGCGGTCACCACGGCGCATAGAGTGTACCCACTATGGGTCATTCCTGATATACCTAATATATTCATGCTAATACGTGTTTAATCAACAAGAAAATTCGATTAATCTTAAGAATAAATATTTGTTAATTTTACAATTGCAAAGTTACGTACGCATGTGCGTTGTGTGTGTTTTCAGCCAACTCACTGTTGACTTCCTAATTATTCCAAGATTATATTTGAAAATGCAATCCTAACTGGTGCGCCAGCACCAGCTGTGCAGGTTATGTCCATCAGCCGGGGGTCCCGGTAATGACCCCTTAAAAACATGTAAGGAGTGAAGATGAACAAGAAGTGGGTATGGTATGTGTGCGCCGTGCTGCTCTGTTGTGGATCGCTCGCGTTCGTTTCGATCGCCAAGCAGTCCGGCAACGTCAATTCGGCTATGCTCAACTCGCTCGCCAAGCAAAAGGCCGGCTTGATTCAGTCCGGCCAACAGGCCGATTATCAGGCCAAGCTTGACTTGCTGACGCGCAACAGCGTTGCGACTTCCGTTGTCCCCGCGACCACGGAAAAGTCCGCCGTTAGTGGCAGCTTGACTGCCGCGACCGGCCATGTCGACGAGTTCGCCAGCGCAAAACCGAGCAATGATGAGTTCTTTGCAGCGATCAAGGCTGAGGCTCAGCAGGAAAACCTCCGGCTCGGCCGTGCCGAAAACGGCCGCCTCGATGACTGCACAACTCCGTTCCCGGAAGATGTGGAAACCAGTGTCGGTGACCCCGTCACCCCGCCTGCCTTGCCGGCATACTGGGTTCAGGAAAGTGTCGCTGCGCCTACCGTCAACTGGTTAACTTCCACTGGCACGACTCATGGTGGTACGCAGAAGTTCAGTATTTCCTGGTCTGCTCCGAATATTGATGACTGGCTGATTTCCCCGGCAGTTGCCCTGACCGGTGGAACGTCCTACACCTTGAAGTACTGGCGCCGCGCTGCGAGCACGACGTGGTCCGAATTGCTGGAAGTCAAACTCAGCTCGACCACCCAAGACGCCGCTGGCATGACCACGACGATCAAGGCCAGTACACGTTTAACAGCACGACCTACGTACAGGAGACCGTTGTCTTCACGCCTGCGGTGACGGGTAACCACTACATCGGTTGGCATGCCACCAGTTTGGATGCTCTGGGTATCTATCTTGACGACCTGACTTTGGAAGTCACTCCGAGCGCTCCGGCTCGGTGCTGCTATGGTGACATCTGCGCCCCGTCCTGTGCGGACCTTACCCCGACCGACTGTGCCGCCGTGGGCGGTACCTACACGTCCGGTTTGACGTGCGCTGGTAACCCCTGCCCGACCCTCGCCGCTGGGGATCGCGTGTGCAACGCGCTCCCGATCGCTGCGTTGCCGTTCTCGGCCGCCGGGAGCACCTGTACTTTCACCAACGACTACGACGAAGTATGCCCCTTCACCAATTCGACCTCGCCAGACGTCGTCTACGTGTACACCCCCGCCGCGAACGAGGTTGTTGACATCAACCTCTGCGGTGGCACGACGAACTACGATACCAAGCTGTACGTGTACCAGAACACAGTGACGCCGGGCGCTCCGTTCGCCTGTAACGACGATGCGTCTGCCAACTCGCCGATCTACACGTCTCCGTACATTTCCCAGTTGACCGCATTGTCGCTGACCGGCGGGAATACCTATTACATCGTCGTTGACGGTTATGGCTCCAGCTGTGGTAATTACACGCTGACCGTCGACGTGCCGGCGCTTGGTTCCTGCTGTTATGGTGAGAACCTCTGCTGTGTTGAAACGTCGTCATCGGCTTGCGCAACCCTCGGCGGCACTTTCACGCCCGGCGGCACGTGCGACCCGGTCCCGTGCGTCCAGACCTGTACCGTGAGCGCTGGCGCGTTTGACGTACTCGAACCGGCCGAAGCAGACTCCGCGACCTTTGGTGATTACGACCCGAACGGCGGCTGCAACAGCCTCGTACCGTCTTACACCGATATCGTCTGCGGTGACACGGTCAGTGGCCGTATGTTCTACTACAACAACAGGCTGTCCCGTGACACGGATTGGTTCCGCTTTACGATACCCGGTCCCGACCCGATGGACGTGAGCTTCGGCGGTATCGCCGAGTTTAACGGACTCCAGATCGGCCTTGTTGACGGTATCTCTGACTGCATCTCGCCGTTCTTCCTCGCTTCGGCGGGCGGCTACGAAGTGGTCTGCGGCACGGTCTACACGGGCTCTTACCTCTGCTTGAACCCCGGCACCTACGTTCTGTTCGTGTCGATTTCGGCGGCTGAATACACTTGCCCGACGCTGGCTTCCGATGCCACCTACCGTGCATGGGTCAGCTGCTCGCCGTGCGTCCCGCCCACTGGCAATTGCTGCTATTGGGATGGCGCTGCCGAACTTTGCGTTGACGGTATGACTCAGCTTGACTGCTCGGCGTTGAGCGGTTCGTGGGTCAACGGCGGCACGTGCGCCACCAATCCGTGCGTGCTCGGTCGCTGCTGCTATGACGGTGGCGCTTCGTGCGGTGACTTCACGTTCCAGCATTGCTCCGCCATCGGCGGCACCTGGACTTCCGGCTTCACCTGTGCAGTCAATCCGTGCCCGGTTCCGCCGGTCAACGACGACTGCGCTACGGCTACGCCGATCGTGGTGGTCCCGAACGGTTCGGTTGCGGTCAACGTGAACAACGAAGGTGCGAATGCAACCTGCACCGACACCTGCGACTACACCAGCACGGGTCCTGACCAGTTCTTCACCATCACGCTGACGTCCTGCCGTCTGATTGCCATCACGGCCGATCCGGCTGACCCGCACCTCTCCGTCTACAATGACGGCGACTGCTGTGGCAACGCGATCCTTTGTGACGACGACTGGGGTAACTTCGACGTTACCGGCTTGACGTGGCTGAATCCGGCCATCAACCCGACTTCCTTCTTGGGTTCGCTTGTAGCTGATTCGATGGGACCTGGCACCTATTCAATCCGTGCCGGTTACTTCGGTTCGTCTTGGGGTTCGGTCTACACGATGACCGTCTATGACTTCGGTCCGTGCGCCATTGAACCGTGCGATCCGATTGTTGATCTCGCGATTGGCGTTGAGTCCGTTGGCAACGTGCCCGACCACTACGTGCTGTATTGGACGGCCCCGCAGACCGACGACTACAAGGTTTGGTCTTCGACCAATCCGCAGAACGACGGGAACCCGGACGACGGCGCTGATGTGGACTTCGTCCTTGAAGCGACTCTGCCCGGCCTCGCTGCCGGTCCGCAGACTTGGACCGCTCCGGCTGGATTTGTGAACTACAAGAACTTTGTCGTCACGACTGTTTGCGAGCCGTATACTGCCCCCACGGGCCGTTGCTGCTACGACAACAACACGCAGTGCTCGAACGTGACCGAAGCGGAATGCGGCACCCTCGGTGGTGATTGGAATGGTTTCGCGACCTGTGAGTCCGAAGCCTGCCCGCCGCCGTTGCCCTCCGGCCGTTGCTGCTATGATGGCGGCCTAAGCTGCGTGGACAACCTTGAAGCGGAGTGCACGCTGTTGGCTGGCGTTTGGACAGAAGGCCTCACCTGTGCGGGTAACCCGTGCGGTGTTGCCCCGGCCAATGACGAGTGCGGCAGCGCGATCGAAGTCCTCAATGGTACGCCGGTTTCCGGAACGAACATTGATGCGACCGGTACCGATATTTCGAGCTGTGTCTTCACCGATCCGTTCGACGTGTGGTACTACTATCATCCGCGTCTCGGGATACAATTCCCAGAGCGGCAACTTCGTCCTGACTGTGACGCAGTAACCTCTCACGATGCTGTGGCCATTTCTGGCCACTGAAATGTAAATTCAGGCGGCCCGTGCAATTATGCGCGGGCCGCTTGTACGTTTTGCATTATCCTTCATCGACAAGAGTTTTCCTGCCCCTCCTTTTTGCTTTGCATCGGCCCTTTTGTCCATTATATTTGTTATTTGGTGGCATACTGCCACTTCTCACTATTCTAATGCTCTCTTAACTTCCCGCTTTGCCCTGTTCCCGGGTAACCCCAAAACCGCCTGAGGTAATCGTATGAAAAAGTGGCTATCTGTGCTGCTAATGACCTGTCTCCTGTTCGGCGCCGCCTACTTCGCCGTAGCGACCGAATCAGGACGAAAAGTGCTTTCCAAGACCGAACCTTTGCGAGACTTACTGACCGAAGTCGAGACGATGCTCGCAAAAGACCAAACTAACCCTGACCTGCAGCGCAAGCAGGCGGAAGTTGTGGCCGAACTCGCCCAAAACGGGCTCGCCGCGCCTGCCGTTGCTATGGATGGCGTCGACGAGGGCAAACTCCGCGCTCTTGCGGAAGAACGCGCCCGTCTGGAATCCAGCGGCGAGTACTACAACATGCTGCTCGACCGCATGAACCAGGGCAGTCCTTTGACGGCCGTTGAGAAGGTCGAACTGCTCCAAAGCGGCTACCTCAAAGGTGAAGAAGATCCCGCTTACCAGGCGCTCTTCAATGATGCCGAGACGATCACCAACACCTACATTGACATGCTGGCGCAGCGTTACGCCAACAACGAGCAGCTCACAGAAATTGAAAAGCTCCGCCTCGAAGAGTCGGGCCGCCTCGAAGAGCGCAACGAGGGTGGAGCAATCGACGGTCAGGGTGCCGACTGCTTCGGTTACCGCTACGTCGACAACCTTGACGGCGATACGGCAACTTTCGCTTGGGAAGACATCGTCGGCATGGCCGGAACTACCGAATTGACCACGCTTTCACGGGCGGATGACGCCGCGCAGGCCGTAACGCTTCCGTTCAACTTCCCGTTCTACGGCGTGAACCGCACAACGGTCTATCCCAGCACAAATGGTGCTGTCGGTATGACCAGTGTGACATCGTTCTCGAACACCTGCACGGTCCCGACAACAACCTTCCCGTCGGGCGGTATTTGGCCGATGTGGGATGACCAACACTCAAACTACGGTGGCACAGGGGTCAGCGGAACCGTATCGGATTCCGGTAACGTGTTTGTTAATGCTGATGCCAACCGCGTCATCATTCAGTGGGACTCGATGGGCCGCCTTACGCCACAGTTCCAGCACACCTACACGTATCAGTGTATTCTCTATCCTGATGGCAAGATCAAGGTTCAGATCAAGTCCCTTGACCGTTACAATCCGTCCATCCGCCGCCCCAGCGCGACCATGGGTATTCAGCAGGGCTCGACTGCGCCGAACAATAACTACGTGCTTTGGTCATGCAACACGCTGACCGAGGGCGACGCGTCGCAAGAACTGTCCAATATCGCGATCTGGTATTATCCGGATGCCCCGATCGCTGACGACTTTGTCAGCACAAGCGTGGTCGCACCCGCTCTGGGCAGCCGCATCTACGCCAACGCGCCGTTCAACGTGATTGGCCGCTTCCGCAATGTCGGCACGACCACGCAGGTGTCTGATGTCGGTTACATCTTCAACAACGGCGCGCCGGTTGCTGGTGTAACGGCCAGCTTGGCCGCCTGTGCCACCGGCGATGTCGATTTCGCGGGAACGCAAGCAGGTCCGGCTACCCCGGGAGCCTATGTTCTCAAAATGTTCTCGAATCTCGCCACCGACGGCATCCGCGGCAACGACACGATTCGGGTGAATCTAACCGCTGTCAACTGCTACGACGAAATCCAAACCAACTCCTTCGCGGACACGTTTACAACCTGCGGCGCAATCAACGACTTTGCGAACACCTGTCTCGGCACGGCCGACGCAAGCGAGGATTACATCTACCAGTGGAACATCACACAGGCAGGTGCCTACAACATTTTGGCCATCGGCACGACGACGACGACCCGCGGCCTGCTTGTCTCATCAGCCTGTCCGCCGGATAGCTTCAACTGTCTTTCCTCGCTCAACCAGAGCCAGGACACGCTGCTGATTAACTGCTTGACACTAAACGTCGGCACGTACTACATCATGGTCGACCGGTCCTCGGGCTGTGATCAAGTTCGTCTCTACACCGCGCTGTGTCAGGATCATGACTATGCGATCGAATCCGTCGTTCAGCCCTCGCCGCTGCGCGTTTCGCCCGGTGCGAATTTCAATGTTGTGGGTCGCTTCCGCAATATCGGCACAAACACCGAAGCCGCCGACGTGGCGTACAGCTTCAATGGCGGTGCGGTCGTCACTGGCACCACACTGTCTGTTGCCCCGGGTCTAACCGACGACGTTGACTTCACCGGCACTGAAACCGCTCCGGGAGTCGTTGGCGACTATGAATTGCTGATGTACAGCAACCTCGCGACCGATCAGAATCGCTTCAACGACACCCTGCGCGTTACGGTGCTCGTTCGCGAATGCTCGGATGAAGATCAGACCGATGCCTTCACAGACGCCGGTACGACATGCGGCGCGGGTAATGAATGGTTCAATACCTGTGTTGGCACTGCTGATGCCAGCGAAGACTACATCTATCGCTGGACAACGACGGTCAATGGTTCTTGGAACCTCAGGCTCACGGCCACGTCCGCGCAAACCCGTGGATTGGTCGTTGCCACTTCCTGTCCGCCCGACAGCTTCAACTGCGTTACGTTCCTGAACTCGTTCCAGGACACCCTCGCAATCAACTGTCTGCCGCTCGCGGCCGGGACGTACTATATCATGGTCGATCGGTCGACGGGTTGCGACGCCTACACGCTGGATGTCAGCACCTGCACGACCATTGGGCGCTGCTGCTACAACGGTGGCGTTGATTGTGTCGACAACGGCGCGTTCGATTGCCAGCAGTTGGGGGGTCAGTGGTCCAGCACGACGACGTGCGCGGCCAGCCCCTGCCCGATCTCGATTGAAGGCGGCGAAACCTGTGCGACTGCTGTTGGTCTGACGGTGCCTGCAACAGTGCGCGGCACGACGGTCGGCGGAACGGATGATGATCCGGGCACGCAGTGCGCCCTTGGCTCGACCGATCCCTATGAAGGTTCAAACACCGCTCCCGACGACTGGTACTCGATTACCGGTACCGGCAATCAAATCACGGTCAGCCTTTGCGCTGCGTATACTACTTTTGACACTCAGATTCTCGTTGTCTGCTCGGATAACTGCACGAACTTCACGTGTGTCGCCGGCAATGACGATGCTACGTGCTCATTCTCCGGTGTCCGTTCGACTGCGACCTTCTGCTCTGAACTCGGCCGCAACTACTATGTTGTGGTGGATGGCTGGAGCACCGGAAACGGGCTGTTCGAACTGTCTATCGTTGAGGGCGCAGCCTGCGTCGACTTCGTCGACTGCGCACCCGAAGGCCGTTGCTGCTACCTTGATAACGGCGTCGCGGCGTGCGTCGATAACCTCGCCGCCGAGTGCTTGACGCTAAATGGTCAGTGGACTGATGCAGCGTCTTGCGCCAACGATCCCTGCCCCGTAGGCCGTTGCTGCTACCTCGATAACGGTCTCGCTGCCTGCGCAGACCTGACTGATCTTGAGTGCCAGGCTCTGAACGGAGATTGGACCAGCACAACCACGTGCGCGGCGACCCCGTGCCCGGTCGGCCGCTGCTGCTATAACGATGGCGCTACCCAGTGTGCGGACAACACGGAGATCGAATGTACGCTGCTTCAAGGTCTCTGGGATGACCTGCTGTCATGTGCCACCGATCCGTGCCCGGAGATTCTGCAAGGTTCCGACAGCTGCCACAACGCCCCGCTGATTGCATTGCTTGACCAACCGTATCTGGGATCAACTGTTGGTGCGCTCCAGGACACGCTCGTGTATACGACGGGTGAGCCGTGTTCAAGCGCCTATCGCAGCTTCGGCTCGCATCCGCACCCCGGTATCTGGTACTCCTTCATCGGAACGGGTAACGGCATGTCCGTCCACACCTGTGATGTTCTCACGGGCTTTGACACCGAAATCTACGTGTTCTGCAATACGTGCGATTCACTGATGTGTGTCGAGACCGATGACGATTCATGTACGACTCCCGCGCTGAGTTCATCGACCCAGTCCTGTACGGTCCTTGGTGCGACGTACTATACGTTGATCTCGGCCTACAGCACGGCATCGGGTGATGTGGCGGTCACAATTTCGGATGACGGTATCCCGTGTACCCCGCTCGTGGACTGCCCGGCGCCGACTTGCGACGAGCCGGTTGATTTGTGTGCCTACGTCGTCACAGCGGCGAACGCCCCGGCGAACATCCAGCTGCACTTCACCGCCCCGCAGGATGCCAATTATAAGGTGTGGTACAGTACCAACCCGAATAATGACGGCAACCCGGATGACGGAACTGATCCGGACTTCTTCCTCGAAACCACTCTAAACGGTATCCTGGACGGACAACTGGTTGTTTACGATTCGCCGCTGGCATTCGTGAACTACCGCTACTACGTTGTCACCGCGGATTGTGGTAACTAAGACCGGTAAGTAGTACAACAAAAAAGGCGGCGGCCCACGAGAGGGGCCGCCGCTTTCTTTTTGCCCTGACTTAGTCTGTCGAGCGGTTAAACCTGGTCCTTATGCCGGATAACCTCGCCCTCGACAAGGTAGATAACGTCCTCCGCGATGTTCGTCGCGTAGTCGCCCATCCGCTCAAAATAGCGAACCGCCGAAAACAGCTGCAGCCACTGCGCCGCATTCTCGGGAGTCCGTTTGATCTCCAGTAGAATGATGTCATACAGCTTCCGTTGCAGATTGTCCACTTCGTCATCCGCCATGCAAATCGCCCGCGCCCGCGAAGGGTCCTGCTCAACCAGACAATCCAAGGCCGAATTCACCATGTCAATGGCTTTGTCGGCGATTAGCAGCATCTCGGGCGGCATGGGTACCGGACTCTGAGTTGCCAAGGTCCGCGTGCGTTTGGCGACGTTGACTGAAAAATCGGCAATACGCTCAAGATCCGAGTTGATCTTCAACACGGTAACCACGAACCGCAGGTCAACCGCCACCGGTTGGTGCAGGGCCAGGATCTTCAGACATTCGTCCTCAATATCCACCTCGTCACGATTGATGTCGTTATCGTGGTCGATCACCCGCTGAGCAAGTTTCGGATCGAGGTTCCGTAGCGCCACTGACGCCAACCGGGCGCTCTCTTCGACCGCCGCTCCAAAAGTCAGGATCTTCCGCTTCAGCCGATCCATATCGCGCCTCAAATGTACAGCCATGCCCGTTACCCTTCCCATACGTGAGAGAGACAGGGCGCCGATGTGCGCCCTGTCCTTACATTATGCAAATAATTTGCCATTTCGTCAAGTTCCCTGTGGACCGAGCTTGCCGGAGCCGCGGCCTATCCAAACCGCCCGGTGATATAGTCTTCCGTCTGCTTCTCCGTCGGATTCGTAAATATCTGCTTCGTAACCCCGACCTCAATCAGTTTTCCCTCGTAGAAGAAAGCCGTCTCGTCCGACACCCGCGCTGCCTGCTGCATGTTATGTGTCACTATCACAATCGTGTAGTCGCCCCGCAACTCGCTGATCAAGTCCTCGATGCGGGCCGTCGAGCGCGGATCGAGAGCTGAAGCCGGCTCATCCATCAAGAGCACTTCAGGGTTCACCGCCAGCGCCCGGGCAATGCACAATCGCTGCTGCTGACCGCCAGATAGACCCATGGCATTGTGATCCAGCCGATCCTTCACCTCGTCCCAAAGGCCAGAGCGCCGCAAACTCCGTTCAACTACCTCTTCAAGCACCCGCCGGCTTTTTTCCCCATGAATGCGCGAACCATAGGCGATATTGTCAAAGATCGATTTCGGGAACGGATTCGACTTCTGGAAAACCATACCGATTTTGCGACGCAAATCAATGACATTGCAGGCCCCGGAATAGACATCCAGCCCGTCTACCAGCACTTGGCCTTCGACGCGCGTGTCATCAATAATATCGTTCATCCGGTTCAACGTGCGCAGAAACGTCGACTTGCCGCAACCCGAGGGGCCAATAAAGGCCGTCACCCGGCTCCGCTTCAAGTCGACCGAAACGTCGTGCAGCGCCTGGGTCGCTCCGTAAAAGAAGTTCAGATGCTTAGCTGAAATATGTGCGCTATGGTCCGTCATGAATTACCAGCGATACTTGCGGCGGAAATAGGAACGAATTACAATCGCGGCGATGTTGAATCCCAGCACGACCGAAATCAAGACCAGGGCGGTACCGTATTGCATCGGACGAGCCTTGGTCATATCCGGTAACTGCGTCGCGAGGATGTACAAGTGGTAGGGCAGCGCCATACACTGATCGTAGATGGAAGTCGGCAAAGAAGGAAGGAAGAAGGCCGCCACCGTCAAGAGAATCGGCGCCGTTTCGCCCGCCGCCCGGCCTACGCCGAGAATCGAGCCCGTCAGCATGCCCGGGATCGCATAGGGCAGTACGTTCCGGCGGATCGTCTCCCATTTCGTGGCGCCAAGCGCAAGACTCCCTTCGCGGAAGGACTGCGGGATTGAGCGCAGCGATTCCTCGCTCGCCACGATAATCGTCGGGAGGATCATACACGCCAAGGTCAGACTGCCCGATAGTATCGACGCGCCAAATCCCAGGAAGATTACAAACAACCCCAAGCCAAACAGCCCCAGCACAACGGACGGAATACCGGCAAGCGTGACAATCGCCAGCCGAATCAGGCGCGTCATGCGGCCTTGCCTCGCATATTCGCTGAGGTAAATGGCCCCGGACATTCCCAATGGCAGAGCGACGGCTAATGTCCCAATCACCAAATAAAACGTCCCGACAATCACCGGCCAAATCCCGCCCTCTTCACCGCTCTTGCGCGGTGAACCGGTCAGAAACTCCCACGAAATCGTGCCGATGCCGCCGATGACCACGTCTGCGATAATATAGACGACCACCAGCAGAATCGCATAGGTAATCCCCATCATGGCGAAATACACCATACGTTCGCCAAGATTCCGTGGCCGCATGCTCATCGCACACCTCGGCCTGATGACTGGTTACCTTGAAATACGGATCGCGAGGTGATCATTGTGGCGCTATCCAATCCGGTACTTCCTTAGCACGCGCTGGGCAACCATATTGAGCCCGAAGGTCATCAAGAGCAGCACGACACCGATGACGAACAGGGCGTGATAGTGGTCGCTGCCGAACGGTACTTCTCCCATCTCCGCAGCCACCGTCGCCGTCATCGTGCGTACGGATTCCGTTGGCGAAAACGTAATCACGGCGGCGTTCCCCGTGACCATCATCACCGCCATCGTTTCACCCACGACTCGCCCGACACCGAGCATGACGGCTGCCACGATTCCCGATAGCGCCGCCGGTACTGTTACCTTCCAAATCGTCTGAAGTTTTGACGCACCAAGCGAAAACGACGCTTCCTTATACGATTGCGGAACATTGCGAATCGCGTCCTCGGAGATCGTGATGATGGTCGGTATCGCCATCAGCGCGAGCAGCACCGCTCCCGTGAATGCATTGAGCCCGGAGGTCAGGCCGAAGACTTCCTTGACCAGCGGCGCGACCACCACAAGCCCAAAGAACCCCAGCACTACCGATGGAATACCCGCCAGGAGTTCAATCACCGGCTTCCAAATCTCACGCTCAGCGGCCGAGGCCATCTCCGCAATGTAAATCGCCGCGACAATGCCGAAGGGGACCGCTAGCACCGTTGCCAGCAGCGTCACCAGAATCGACCCGGTGATTAGGGGCAGCATGCCGAACTGCTCGTTTTCAAACGATACCGGCTGCCACTGCCCACCGAAAATCGCTCCGAGCCCGTGCTTGGCGATGAACGGCACACTCTCCCGGCCGAGAAACAGAAACACAAGCACGACAATCAGGATCGACGTCGCTGCCGCCGCCATAAACAAATAGCGGATCAGCCGCGCCTTCCAGTATTGGCTTGCTTGTGCCATGAATTATTCTGCTTCCTCGTCTGGTAGATTAGTGCATCGGAACGTAGCCGACTTCACGCACAATCTTCTGGCCTTCGGCAGAGTTACAGTATGACACGAAGGTACCGATTAGGCCGGTAGCCTGGCCATTCGTGTACAAGAACAGCGGCCGGGAAATCGGATAGGCGCCGTTACGCACTGTCTCTTCCGTCGGATACACCGCAGGCGATGTGCCTTCCTTGCGGACGTGCATCATCTTCACGTTGCCCTGCTTGCCGTAGGCCTCGCCGCCGTAACCGATTGCGTTTACATTCGTCGAGATCTCCTGCACAAGCGCCGCAGTCGACGTCATCAGGCGCGCGTTCTGCGCAAAGTCACCCTTACTCAGGACGTGCTCTTTGAAATATACATACGTTCCTGAATTGCTCTCACGTGAATGAACCAAGATCTCGCCCGGATTGCCGCCCACTTGCTTCCAGTCTGCTACCGTTCCTTGGAAAATCTGCTTGATCTGGTCGAGCGATAAGCTGTCCGCCGGATTGCCCTTGTTCACCATTACGGCAAGACCATCCATGCCGATGATCGTCTCCTTCGGTTGCAGATTCTTCTGCTTCGCGAGGTCGATTTCCTTCTCCTGCATTGCGCGCGATGAGGCGCAAATATCCGTCGTGCCGTTGAGCAACGCCGCGATCCCCGTACCGCTGCCGCCGCCGGTAACCGCTACCTGCTTGCCCGGGTTCGCTTTCATGAAGGCCTCTGCCAACGCCGACATCAAATTGACCATCGTGTCCGAACCTTTGATGTCTATCGAAGTCTTCTCGGCCGGAACCTCGGCCTTCTTGCCGCAGCCCTGTCCGAGCATAACTGCCGCGATCAGCACGATAATCGCTATCCACGTAGTAATCTTACGCATCTATCTCGCTCCTTAGGTTGATTAAGGGAGTGTAGGGAATCTGTGTGAGGATTCTGTGAGTTTGTTAGAATTTCACTGAGGCATCGACCATCCAGCGCTGGTACCAGTTGCCGTCGCCGGACGCGTTGAGCGTACTGAAGATTGCCGTGCCGCCCAGCGAAAGCCCATTGAGCACTTCCATGTCGCCACTGATTCGGTGTCCACGTTGATTTGTGCGCCCCCCAGCAGCATCGCTATCTGTATAAAACCCGACCACCGCATTCGGCTCCAACACTCTGTAATCGTATGCCAGTGAACACGGAAGGTCCATGCATTTCCCCTTAAGCTTCACCAGCGCCGCCCAACCCAGATTGTCCCGCTCCGTCGCAGTGTTGATGAGCGGATTTACCGTTACGGAGAGCTTGGCCTTGTTCACCGGAATGGTTACGCCGAGAATTGCGTCGAGAATCTCAAAGTCTGTAGCAAACGCCGAATCGCCGGCAAGGCTGTTGCCAAAGCCCCCGTGCGTCACCAGGACGTTCCGGTTGACGTAGCTGTATAGCCCGACCGCCGCCTGCCAGTCGTCGCCCTTGCCGTGCTTGCCTTTTGCAGAGAATTGCCCGGCAAAGATACCACTGCCGTAACCGCCCTTATACGGTTCCAGCCAGATTCCGCCCCGGTGGCACTAAGGACGGTCTGCTCACCTGCAGTCCAGCGAAATGCGCCGCCTTCGAAATTGACGTCCGAATCCCAATGAAGATCGGTCGTGACAAACGGATTCGCGTATTTCCCGGCCGTTACCCACCAATGACTGGATGGCTTCACCTCCATATAGGCGCGATCCAGATGGATCGGCTTGGCGGAGAGGTCGTACTGGAGATCCTGATTGGTCGAGCGCGCCTCCCCTGCACCGCTTGCGAACCGCGCCCCTACACTAACTTTTTCATTTACACCTGTTTCAAGCCCAAGGCGGTAGCGGATGCGATTCCGGTACCGGGCCTGATTGCCTTCTGAGTCGATACCCTCGTTGCGATATCGGAAATCGCCGCTAAGCTTCGTATTTACAAGCCAATATGGCAGATCGTCGCCGGCACCTGCGAGGCCCGGCAACAGGCCGACAAAAAGCAGAATCACTACGCACTTCATCATGGTACGATCACATCCCGAGGTTGGTTCTGAAATAGTTACTTGTGGTTTGCCAATTTGAAAATCCTGTAAAAACAACATACTACGACAGTTGTCGTGTTGCCAGACTGGATCTCCTACAGGGCCATTGCAATTCGCTAACACACATAATTAGTTAATTCTATGTTAGAATCATATGAGATGAGACCAGATTTGCCTAAAAAATCTCGTGGCCGAGGCTTGACATCCCCCCCTCGACGAGTGTATCTTGTCTCTATGCGTACTCAAAAAATGACCACCTGTCTGTGTTGTTGTCAGACCCGCTCCCGAGCGAGGGTGGTTGGCGTGTGCGCGTTTGTGATCATCTGATACGAACACGGTAATTAATACGTCCTGAACCCCTTCGCAAGTGCGAGGGGTTTTTTTATCTCCCGAATCACCAAACGTCACATTGCAATATAGGAACAAACATGAGCACGAATGGTAACGGCACGACTCCAGTTTCACTGCCGCGCATTAATACGATCGCGCCCGACTTTGCGGCCAAGACGACTCTCGGTGAAATCAAACTCTCCGATTACAAAGGGAAATGGGTGGTCCTCTTCTCTCACCCCGCTGACTTCACACCCGTGTGCACCACGGAGTTTCTGGCCTTCGCCCGCAAACACGATGAATTCGTCAAGCGAAACACGCAAATCATCGGGCTCTCCATCGATTCAATCTATTCGCACATTGCGTGGATCCGCAGCATCGAGCAGAACTTCAATGTGCAAGTGCGCTTTCCGTTAATCGCCGACTTGAAAGGCGATGTCGCCCGCGCCTATGGCATGCTGCATCCCGAGGCCTCCGATACCTCGGCCGTGCGGGCCGTGTTTGTCATTGATGACAAAGGCATCATCCGCGCAATGATCTACTATCCGCTCTCGAATGGCCGTTCTATTGATGAGGTGCTGCGCATTCTCGAGGCCCTGCAGACTACCGATCAGCACGGCCTTGCCACGCCAGAGAATTGGCAACCGGGAGACGCTTGCATCATTCCGGCGCCGCAAACGCAGGCCGCCGCCGAAAAACGTAAGTCCGAAGCCGAACAGTATACCGATTGGTACTTCAGCAAACGTGCTCTGGCGTAACGAGCCTCCTGCGGCTTTTCACCCCCCGCGCAATCTATAATGGAGCGTCCTGATTGACGATGAGTATCCCGGCCACGAACATCTTTCTCGCTCCGCGAAGAGCACGACATAAATTCAGCGTGCCGCCGCTCGTGCACCTGATCGGCAACACCCCACTGATCGAGCTGACCTCCGTCACCGGCGATATCGCTCCCGGCGTGCGTGTTTTTGCCAAAGCCGAATGGAAAAACCCGGGAGGCTCCGTCAAAGACCGCGCGGCATGGGCGATGCTCTCCGCCGCGTTGCGCGACGGGCAAATTACCGAACGTACGCGAATTCTCGAAGCCACCAGCGGCAACACCGGAATCGCGCTGGCCATGCTCGGTGCGGCTCTGGGAATCGGTGTGACACTCTGCTTACCCGATAATGCCAGCCGCGAACGCAAACAGATTCTCGAAGCCTACGGCGCCGAACTGATCTTCACGGATCCGGTGCTCTCAACGGATGGCGCACAAGTTGTAGCGCGTGAGCTGAAACAGAAGTATCCGGAGAATTACTGCTACCTGAATCAGTATGCCAACCCCGCGAACGTGAATGCGCATCTCACCGGAACAGGCCCTGAACTTTGGCGACAGACCGAGGGGACGATCACGCACTTCGTCTCGGGTCTCGGAACCACGGGAACATTCACTGGTACGAGCCGTTATCTGAAAGCGCGCAGTCCGCACATTACTATCGCGAGTTTTCAACCTGAGTCTCCGTTTCACGGCCTGGAAGGTCTGAAGCATCTTCCCAGTGTGCATATCCCCGAAATCTACGATAGCACGCTCGCCGATATCGAGCTGGAGGTGACCACCGAAGAGGCCTACACGATGTGCCGGAGGCTGGCCTCCGAAGAGGGACTGTTGGTCGGTACGTCAAGCGGCGCATCTGCGGCCGCCTCAGTGAAGCTCGCTCGTTCGCTCCAGCACGGCGTGGTCGTGACCATCTTCCCGGATGGAGCGGAGAAGTACCTCTCAACTCCGGTGTGGGAGGGCAGACGATGAGTGAGAAACTCATTATTCACCTGCATCATCGACAGCTCGAGGAGATTCATGCGCACGGGCGGGACTCCTACCCTGAAGAGTGCTGCGGCTTTCTCTTCGGAAGTGAAATCGGGTACGAGCGGATTGTCAATGATGTCTTCCGAATCGACAACGGCCGCGAAGACAATCGTCATCGGCGTTTCCTGATCACTCCTGAAGAATTCCAGAACGCTGAACGGCGAGCGCAGAATCTCGACCTGCACCTGATCGGCATTTACCACAGTCATCCGGATCATCCCGCTTTTCCCTCGGACTTTGACCGCGAACACGCGCTGCCCTTCTACAGCTACGTGATCCTGTCAGTTCGTCACGCGCAGCCCGCCGAACTGCGCAGCTTTCAACTCGCGGAAGACCGCGAAGGCTATGTCGAAGAGAAAGTCATCATACACAAACGAGTCGCGATCTAATGAGTATCACTATTCAAGTCCCTACTGTCCTCCGTCGCTTCACCCGTGATCTCGCCTCCGTTGAGCTTGAGGCCGCGACCGTCCAGGATGCCTTGACTGCACTCACAAGCGCCTATCCCTCGCTGCACAAACATCTATTCGATCAGGATGGCAAGCTGCGCAGCTTTGTCAATGTCTACGTCGACACGCGTGATGTACGCAATTTGCCTGAGCGATACCTTTCACCCCTCGAACCCGGCGCCCAATTGACGATAGTGCCTTCGATTGCCGGTGGTTCTCATGACAACGTGGATCGCAGTCTTGCGAAGCTAACAGCTCAGGAGTACCGTCAATACTCCCGTCATCTGCTGCTTCCCGAGGTCGGCGTGGATGGTCAAGTCAAGCTGAAATACTCATCCGTGCTCGTGGTTGGCGCCGGAGGTCTTGGCTCGCCGCTCTTGGCCTACCTTGCCGCAGCCGGTGTGGGTCGTATCGGCATTGTTGACGCGGATGTCGTGGATGAAACAAATCTCCAACGGCAGATCATTCATGGTCGCCGCACGGTTGGAGTCTCCAAGCTGAAGTCCGCGCGCGATTTCATCAAAAACCTCAATCCGCATGTGACTGTCGACACATTCGAGACGTATTTCACCGCGGACAATGCCCTTGAGATTGCCGCGCCGTACGACCTCCTGCTCGACGGCACAGATAATTTTCCGACCCGATATCTCGTTAACGACATTAGCTTCTTTTTGAAGAAGCGCAACGTCTACGCAAGCATCTATCGGTTCGAAGGTCAGATCTCTGTCTTCTGCGATCCCGACGGACCCTGTTACCGTTGCCTCTATCCTGAACCTCCGTCGCCCGGACTTGTTCCGTCGTGCGCGGAAGGCGGTGTGCTCGGAGTGCTGCCCGGAATCGTCGGCTCACTGCAAGCAAACGAGGCGCTCAAACTTCTGCTCGGGATCGGCGTTCCGCTCGTCGGCACCCTGCTGCGCTTTGATGCACTCGAACTCGCCTTCACGAAGTTCGAACTCAAACGCGACCCCAATTGCCCCCTTTGCGGTGAACATCCCACGCTAACCAAGCCGATTGACTATGTCCAGTTTTGCGGACTCGGTAATGACGAGCAGGCGTTCACGCAAGTTCGCGAGATGACCGTCCACGAACTTCATGCGCGCCGGCTAACCGGCAACGGTTCAAGACCCGTTGTGCTTGATGTCCGTAACATCGAAGAACTCGGTATCGCCCGGCTCGGTGAGGACATTCACATTCCGCTCGCCGAATTGGAGTTTCGCTTGGATGAACTTCTGCCTTACAAGGATCGCGACCTCGTCATCTCCTGCCGCAGCGGCGTGCGTTCAGCGCGCGCATGGCAGCAGTTGCGCGCTGCGGGTTTCGAACGCATCTACAACCTTGAAGGTGGTATCCTTGCCTGGGCCGATCATATTGATTCGTCACTTCCCAAATACTGACGCCTTTCTGTACCGGCAGAATATCGCTCAGCGTCTTCACCTCCCGAGGCACAGAAGCCCCGATGCACACACATCGGGGCTTCTGCTATCTCTCCGGCAGCACGACTTGTATTTGCAGCCAATTTGGTTAGCTACGGCATCGTCGCCGTCACCTGATAGGTCACGAAACCGTTGGTGTCGGTAATCCCGGTATGCGTGAACGTCGTGTCCGTTACCTGTCCGACGTAAAAGGCGTTCACCGGTTCGATCTCCGCGTTCGTGCTCATGTAGATATTGTACACCGCTCCTTGCGTCGTCGAAGGTGACCAGTAAAGCGATACATTTGCGCCGTCGTACGTGATGGTCAAGCCTGCGACCGGGGACGGTGCGCCCGCCGATTCCGGCGCGCCAAACAGGCGAATGTCATCCACGTACCAGCCTTCGCGATTGCCGCCTGCATCTGATGAGAAGCGGAATCTGAACCGCACTGTGGAGTCTGCGTAGGCCGCAAGATCAAACACCGCCTGCGTCCCGGCCATCGTACCTGCGTAGCATGGAACACCCGGCAGCGGACCCGTATAGGGATTGCCAGAACCCGATAGGGTGCGGTAGGTCTTGGGGTAGTTGCCATTTGGAGTAATGCGCACATACGCTCCGCCATTCACGGAGAGTTCGACTATCCCGCCATCATAGGCCGAATCCGGATAGAACCCGCTCAACTCGCTGTCCATCGAATGCCAGAAACGCAGCTCACTCTCGGCCGTGACAAGCAGCGGCGGCGACACGAGACCCGCGTCCTGCGCATTTGCATAGTTGCCCGTCGTGATGCTGCCGCACTTCCACGAGTGCGTCGGCGAATTTGCCTGCTCCGTAGAAATATGCCATTGATCCACGGAACCCGTCACAACTTCGTGCGTCCAGTCGATGGCGCCCGCTTCGCAGTCTTCTGTGTAATACGCGACTTTCGGCGCGGCGTCGAGCGAGAAGGTCAGCTCGCGTGTGTAGCCGCTGTCTGCCGTAACATTGAGCGTAAAGTCTACCGTTGTCTCAAGCGGCGTGTCCTGCGCAAGCTCCGCGACAAACACATCCGTCCCGTTGCTGCCGTTACCGGCGTTGACGATTGTGCCGAACGTGCCCAAGTTATCCGTGATCGTAACGGTGGGATCAAGCGTGGCGAGTGTCCCTGCGACGTTTAACGCGTCCTCACCCAGATTGGAAAGCGTCACCGTGATTTCAACGCTCGCCCCGATCCCGTGCCGTTGTTGTTGCCCGTGAGGGCGTCGCTGAACGTTGCCGACGCAAGCGACAGGAAGGGTCCGTCCGGGCTCAAGCCCACATATTCGCTGATTGCCGTGCAGGCATTGAACAAATTCAAGCGCCCGCCGGTAACCGTAATGCCGTTCAATGCGGCTATCGGATCCGTTCCGTCGAGCAGCATCTGCTTGAGCACCAGAGCGGCGGAATCCGGATAGAGCATATAATAGTTGGCGAATCCAATGCTTCCGGCCGCGTGCATCAGCGCAACCGCGCCAGCGACATGCGGCGTCGCCATCGACGTGCCCGTCAGCGATGACGTGGAGTTGGTCGGCACCGTGCTGATGATACCCGTGCCAGGCGCACCAAGATCAATCGTCGTCAGCCGTACGCCGCGCCGGTGTTTTTCGTGTCCGTGCTCGTCGTATTCGTCACGCTGATCAGGTATGGACTCGAGCAGCTCGTCGGCACATCGCCCTGCACGTCAATATTGTAATTGGCGTTCGCCGTTGCGCCTGCTGAAAGAACTCCGACTTCCCCCATCGACGTGTATAAGTCGTTCCACACCGGGTATGTACCTGATTCGCAATCGGCAAGGTCGACCCCGAAGCTCGAATTCGTGGACACGACATTTGCGCCCTGTGTGCCGCCGCTCGTCCACCACAGTGTCTTCTGATCTAACACGTAGCCGTAGCCAATCGAAATCACCGAAGTCGATCCGCTCGACGCCGCGACCTCCATGATCTTCACGTTCCAGTTGATACCGGCCACCATTGAGCCGTTATTGCCAATGGCGCCGATCGTTCCAGAGACGTGCGTGCCATGCTGATCTGACGGTATTGTGCCGTCGTCCGCATAGGCGTCCCAACCGTTCTTGTCGTCGACATAGCCGTTGCCGTCATCGTCCACGCCCGCCACGCCATTAACCTCGTCCGTGTTCTGCCAAATATTCGCAGCCAAATCCGTATGCGTCAACTGACAGCCGCCGTCGACGACCGCAACAACGATTTGATTGCCGACGGCATCCTGACCACCCGATGTGATGTCCCACGCTTCCGGTGCGTCGACATCGCGGTCACTTGCCTGCTGCATGTCCCACTGAGTGGAGAAGCTCGGGTCGTTCGGAACCACACGCGGACTCAAGATGTGATCCGCCTGCGCCCACTTAAGCTGCGGATAGCCGCGCAGCTTCTCGACTGCATACTCGATATCCGTGTTCGCGTCAAACGTCACGAGATATATATCAAGTTTACGAACGAGCACCCGGGTAACGTCAAATTCGCTGCCCGCGAACTCCCGCTCTGCCTGCTCAAGCGTGGTCGTCTCAGCAAAACGCACCAGCGCTTGCCCGGGAACCACGGCCGGTGCTGCCCATAACAACGCGGCCACAGAGAATACGCCCAGAATTGACCAGATCAATTTGCTTCTCACCTAAGGACCTCCAAAATGTAAACATAATGCTCGAACACTCAATTTACGGAGGAAATTCCCCGGGGGCAAGCTGGAACGGGGTCATTACGGACATATCCTACTTCTATTATTAGCGTGTTCTCCCGTTGGTTTCTCGACCTACGAATCAGCGCTTGAGTCTCGTCTGTGATTTTTGTATCGTGTAACATGCCAAGCCGCTCAAAAACCGAAATTTACGTCAAAGACTACCCGGTCAGGTCCGCTCTCATCGGCTGCTCGCGGCCGATTCGGAGCCGGGCCTCCTATTTGGCCTCTGGATTCTACTTGCCCGGCAGGGTGTCCGCCTTACATGGGGAGATGCCGAGGTCCTTAGCGGACAGGCGTTGCAGTTTGTCTACGCCCGCACTCCTGATGTGGCACGCGATCGGTGCATTGTGCCTCCGCTGGAAACCCTCGCACGCGCCCTTGGCTTGACGTGGACAGAGATCATCCCCTCATCTTCGATTAAGGCCTTCGAGATCGCCTGCGAGTGGCTCGACCATGGCCATCTCTGCCTCGCGCGATTTCGCCAACCGCTGCTGCTCTACGGCTACGAGAAGACTGCGTTCGAACCTAATCTCATTGCCATGCGCATCGAAGACAAGCTCCCTGATGAGTCCCTCACACGAACCCATGCGACAGCTTCGAATGGAGGCTGCAAATCGATGAAGGAAACACCCTCCTGCGCGTGAATCACGTTCAAGAAACCGATCCCGACTGGATGGCCCTGTTGCCTCAAGTTGTGCGGAGGACAATCGCCAATTGGAGGCACGAACCACTCGACAACGTGGTCGTTGGTCGTGAGGCCTATCGACAACTGGCCGATGACCTGCGCAATCCCAGTGTTGATTTCACGGCCCACGACTCACCATCCTGGATGGGTCCGCTACTATTCCGCCAGGGCCAAGCCCGGACTCATGTTCACCAGTTCCTTGACCGGCTTGCCCCGAGGTATGGCGGAAAGCCCCGCCAGATTTTGGCCAAAGCCAGCACAAATTATGGACAGACTGCTGTGGCGTGGCGTGACTTTAACAAACACTTAGGCCGCGTCTACGAACTTGAACGCGAAGGAAAATCGCTCCGTGGGCCGGATGCCCACGTACTTCATTGGCGTGATCCGGGCCGACGTGCTGAGGCCGCCAAACTAATTGATCAGGCCGCGCTTTGGGAAGGACGAGCCGTGGCTGAACTTGCGAAACTTCTTGGAACCTGACTCCGTGTTGCACCGCCGTTCTATACTTGCAGCATGACAAAGCTGACAACTATTGTCATATTATAGAACTCACAATTTGTCAGCGATTCGCTTGCGAGTTCCTGCCGACTGTTGCTATATTATTTCCTCCACTGCTTCGCGCAATTAGTAGTGGTAATTAAGAACCTAACGGCCTGGGGTAGACGATGTTCAAGTTCCGTTTTCGACTGTCGCGGCTGATGCCGCTCCTGCTTGCACTCATGTTGTTTGGTCTCATGGGCTGTTCGGATGATGATGATGGCGATTCCATCTCGTCACCAATTTCCGCTCGCGAGCGTTTCGAGTTGCAGCCGCTTGGTCCGATTCCCTATCCGCCCGACAATCCGCCTATGCAGGAGCGAATCTCGCTGGGCCGATTCCTGTTCTATGATCCGATTCTCGGTGGTGAATTTGACGCGTCGTGCGCAACATGCCATCACCCCGCCTTCGCGTTCGGTGACCAACGCCAATTGCCTGTCGGCGTAGCAGGTACCGGCGGATTGGGTCCTGATCGCATTCCCGGGAACTCATCACACACCGGTGATCCTGTCGGTCTGACGCCGCGCAATTCGCCGACGATCTTCAACACCGCATTCAACGCCGACGAAACCGGCGAAGCGACGTACAATGGCTTCTTCTTCTGGGATGGCCGAGTCAAGAGTCTTGAAGTGCAGGCCACCAAGCCGATCACGTCCCGCGTGGAAATGCGCGGAGACGCCTATCCCGGCGATGACACACAAGCCGGTGATGACGCGCTCGACTCCGTGCTGGCGCGACTGCGCGGAATCGAAGAATACGTCCAGCGATTCGCCGCGGCATTTCCCGATGAAAACGAGCAATGGCAGAACGGACAGCGCGTCCATGTCGTGGACTCGTCGACCTATGGTCGGGCTATTGCGTCATTTGAACGCGAACTTGTGACTCGCAATAGTCGCTATGACCGCTATGTCGCAGGCGATGACAACGCGCTGACGGGCGCGGAGCTGCGAGGGCTTGAACTGTTTCATACGAAAGGGAAGTGCGCTGAGTGCCATCCCGGTCCAATGCTAAGCAACTTCGAATTCGTGGTAACCGGCGTGCAGCAGGAGGGACCGGGCAAAGCGGTAATTCCGGGTGACGATTGCGGACGGGAAGAGCATACCATGAATCCGGCCGACCGCTACGCGTTCCGCACGCCTTCGCTGCGCAATGTTGAGTTAACCCCGCCTTATATGCATGACGGAGTGCTCGAAACACTCGAGCAGGTCGTCGCGTTCTACAATGACGGCGCGCTGCCGCGCCATCCCGAAATCTCTAACGACGAACTCGACGAATTGCTGCCGCAGCCCCTCGGCCTGACCGATTCCGAAATGCAGGACATTGTAGCATTCCTGAAATCGCTCACTGATCCCGGCACGCAGCTCTCACCGTTCCTGACGACCGTTCCGGATCGAGTACCCTCGGGTCTCGTACCGGTGCTCGGATTGAGCGCCGGCCCGCCGCCCCCCGGCTTTCCCGGTTAAATAGCGCAAGAGGGCAGCCCTCCGCTGCCCTTTGCATTCAACCAACTTCCCCAATGAATCTACACTCTGAAATCGAATACAATCCCAACGCCGTCGTCAGCAAGACCCTGGTCAAGCAGCCGCACGGAACCATAACTCTGTTTGCGTTTGATCAAGCGCAGGAGCTCTCCGAACACTCCGCGCCGTTTGATGCCGTCGTGCAAGTTCTGGACGGTGACGTTGAGCTCATCATCGGTGGAGTATCGACCATTGCCGGACCCGGGGACTTTGTGATCATGCCGGCCAACATTCCGCATGCGGTGAAGGCGCGAACGAAGTTCAAGATGCTCCTGACCATGATCAAGGAATAGCGCGGAACCAGAAACGACGGCCAACCAGCCGTCGTTTCACTTAGTCCGTTGCTTGATGCCGCTTAGTAGTCGTTTTCGGTCGAGTCCGTGACAACGTATTCCCCGAGCGCGTCTGACTCCGCATCGACCAGACTGTCGAGCATGGCCTGACTCTCAGCCATCCGCGCATTCATCTTCTTATTCAACTCAATCGCCCGCTTCATAGCGGGCTTCTTCTTTTCCGGCGACTCGCTGTCGACTCCAAGTCCGCGTTCCGCCTCATCAACGGCCGCGTCGAGGTTTTCCATCGTGGAATCGTAAGCCTTCTCCTCGATGCCCGTGGTCAGTACTGTTGCGCCCAGCGCCAGCAGCGAAAATCCGGCAATAATTATCAATGTCTTGCTCATTTGCCCGCTCCTGATTTAGTACGAGCAAACATTCGCAAGAACGGTACCAGCTGCCGAAAAGGAAGAACACGGTGCTCGTGTGCAGTCTGACTTTCCTGTCCGTGACTGAGTCACATGAGTACAAGAACAGTCCATACTGCCGTTGACTCCCGTGAATAGATTCACAAGATTACTGTCCTACGTGGTTGGGTGAGGATTCGTCCTCTCCGGCACCTATTCTACTAAGCGAATCTTCCGCTGCTGCGGCGAAGGTTCGCTTAGTTTTTTTGCTTCCGGCGATCGCGATCAGTGCAATACATTCGTGCGTGATCCTGCTTGGACGTCGGAGTCAATCAACAATCGGGGACTATTTACCAGGGGAGATTGAACATGAAGAGGGGACTTAATTTCGTATTCGTCGCGTTGTTGGCGTCTTCAGCTACACGAGCAATTGCGCAGCCTGACAGCCTCTGGAGTAGATCCTACGGTGGTCCCCAAGCGGACTACTCGATCTCGCTCTGCCCGGCTCATGATGAAGGTTTCGTCTTGCAGTGCAGTGCGACAATCTCCGACGACGAACAGGTGTGGATCATCAAAACGAATGCGTTCGGCGACAGTCTATGGGGACGGGTCTACGGCGGGCCGCAAGCCGATTTCCCCGGCAACATTGGCAAGACTGCTGAGGGAGGCTACTTCTTCACTGGGTACACAGCTTCGGAAGGGGCGGGAGGACTCGATTTTTGGCTCGTCAAGATGGATTCCGATGGTGAGCAGGAATGGAGCCGCACCTATGGCGGTTTCGGAGATGAACACTGCTACTGGGGACAGCAGACGGGGGATGGCGGCTTCATTTTGGCCGGTGAAACCATGTCCTTCGGGAATGCGAATTTCGATGTTTGGGTTCTCAAAGTTGATGCGAACGGTGACAGCGTGTGGAGCCAACAGTTTGGCGGGAATACGGCCGATGCGGGTGGAACTTATGTGTCCTTAACGTCCGACGGCGGCTTTGTCGTATGTGGCGTTACGCGCCCGGCAGGCTCCCCACAAGGTCAGTATTGGCTGATCAAACTCGCCGCTTCAGGTACCCCCGAGTGGTCAAACACATTTGGAGACCAATGGGACGATATTCCGTGGTGTGTGCAGCAATGCGCCGACGGCGGATTTGTTTCGATTGGCACAAGTACCCGCGGTAGCGGTCTGACGGACGCCTGGCTGCTCAGAACCAACCTGGCCGGCGATAGCCTATGGAGTTCTTACATTGGCGCACCGGGCGGAAACGAACAGGCCTGGTCAGCCGTTGAGCTTGGCGATGGAGGGTTTGTCATCGCCGGTATGGACGGAGTCACGGGAGGAAATGTCATGCTCGTCCGCACCGATGAATCTGGCAACACTCAGTGGACCGGGTCTTACGGTGGCGGTGCGACCGATGCCGCGTATCAGGTGCTGCCGACCTCCGACGGCGGATACGTGATCGGTGGCGGCACAATGTCCGTCGGTGCGGGCAATGTCGATGTTTGGCTGCTTAAGACGGGGCCCGATCCGCTCGATGCAATCGACCATCGTTGGCCTATCGTCGCGGGCTTTGAGCTATTCGCCTATCCCAACCCGTTCAACGCCTCGACCACCATACGCTATGATCTGGCATCGCAGGCTGATATCCTCCTGCAGCTCGTGGATGTGCAAGGGCGGCTCGTGGCAACGCTTGACCAAGGACTACAGACCGCAGGGGGTCACTCGGTCATGCTGGACGCCTCCGGAATGGCCTCGGGAAGTTACTTTGCAAACCTGCAAGCCGGTGGCGCGAGTCAAAGCACAAGACTTGTCGTCCTGAAATAGCCCCCGCAGGGCAAGGCGTGCCGACCATGACGCAAAGCGGCCGCTCTGATTGCTCAGAGCGGCCGCTTGTACACCCGGCGGGACCCAAAATCGCCGTTGACAGAAGATACTATTTCTCTACACGCGAGTAAAGGGGCGAAATGCCCCTTTTTCATTTTGTTGACTTCGACAAAAGCTCACAGATGTTATAACAACCTCACGCCATCATACTGGATTGTTAGAGACCCTACTGCAAAGTGGTCCACTGTTTGACTTAGCTATTCCCCGAGTTCGTATGACCAGACTCAGGGAAAAGCATGTCAAAGGCACGTAACAATCCGCTAAATCATCACCTTAAGCACATCGGCTCGCTGTGGATAGGGGTTCTGTTTCTCGCAGGAAGCATCACCCCATCCCACACGGCGTTGCAAGCTGCCGACCAACAGGTTGCGGTAGATTCGCGGGTGCAGGCCATCGACTCGGCTTTCCGCACGGTCTTTGACCCGCTCGTCAGCCCGGGTAAGGGTACTGGATGGAAGCCCTACAACCGTTTCCTTTGGTTCCAAGGTCAGCGCCTCACTCCCGGAGTGGATGTCGACCCGATGGCCAAGCGCATGGAAGCCTGGGACCTCAAGCAGCAGAATCGCCTGCCGAATAACCCGCTCGACGAGAATTGGTCCTCCATTGGCCCGAATAACTACTCGGGGCGAATTCTCTCCATTGCGTGGAATCCCGTTAACACAAACATCATCTACGTTGGATCGGCTTCCGGCGGTCTGTGGAAGACCACCAACGGCGGAACGACGTGGTCGCCGCTGACCGACAATCTGGCGAGTCTCGCAATCGGCTGTATCGCACTCGATCCGACCAACCCGGACATCATTTACATCGGAACAGGCGAAGGATCGTTTAACATCGACGCCGTGTTCGGCGCAGGGGTTTTCAAGTCTACTGACGCCGGCGCCACGTGGAACACGACCGGTCTGTCGGACGCAGTCGCAGAGTCGCGCGATTAACTCGCTCGTCATTGATCCCACGAATACACAGATCATCTATGCCGCCTGCAATAGTTCCGTGGGCGGCGTTTTTAAGTCCACGAACGGTGGTACCTCGTGGACGCAATACCATTTTGGCGATGTAAAAGACCTTGAAATTCACCCCGATTCATCGAACGTGCTCTATTGCGCGAACGGACATCCTTGGGGCGACGCCAACAACGGTATCTACAAATCGACCAATAGCGGTGTTACATGGACGCAACTCTCGACCGGTCTGCCTGCTGGATCGACGCACGGCCGTCTGGAACTCTCGATTAGCCCGACCAGCCCGAGTACGGTCTATGCTGGATACTCGCAGACGATTTCCGCCGGAGCAGCGTTTCTCGGCATGTACCGCACCACAAACGGCGGCTCGACGTGGTCCCTGCAATCCTCGTCGCCCAACATGTACAACGCGCAGGGTTGGTATAATCTGGTCTGTCAGGTTCATCCCACTGATGCCAATCAGGTGTGGTCATGTGGACTCGATGCCTACAAATCTACCGACGGTGGTGTGAACTGGACCCGCATGACCATCTGGACCTACTCCGAAGGCAATTCGCAGTATGCCCATGCCGATCATCATGCCCTCGCCTATATGCCCGGCAATCCGAATACAATCCTGATCGGTACTGACGGCGGACTCTTCAAGTCCACGAATGGCGGGACCGGCTGGTCCGCTCTGAACACCGGACTCGTGACCTACCAGTACTACGCAATTTGCAACGATGCGCTGCAGCCAAATGTCGCGTATGGCGGAACGCAGGACAACGGCACGAACAAGTACAACAACTCGACTATTCACACGCGTGTGCTGGGCGGTGACGGTGCGTACTGCAACGTCGACTTCACAAACTCGAACGTTGTCTACGCCGGAACGCAGCGCGGCAGTCACTATAAGTCCACGAATGGCGGATCGTCCTTCTCGGCGATACAAACCGGTATCACCGGCCAGGGCGCGGTGACCCGCGCGTGATGGACCCGACCAACCCAGAACATCCCGTACACGGGAACCAATCTCGTGTATAAGACGACGAACAGCGGCGCCTCGTGGGCCGCTTTGCGACCGCGCTCGAGGCATCGAAGATCAGCCAGATTGCCGTCGCGCCGTCAGACCCGCAGACGATTTACGTCTGTTACGAAGGCTACGACGGTAAGGTCTTCAAGACCAACAACGGCGGTACCTCGTCGACGAATATCGAAGCGGGAATCCCCGAACGCTATCCTACGCATCTCGCCGTGGATCCGACTAACCGTGACATCGTCTATTGTACCGTCTCCGGCTATAGCTCCGGTCACCTCTACAAGTCGACCAACGGCGGCGCTTCCTGGAGCAACTCGTCGACGGGCCTTCCCGACCTGCCCGCAAACTGTATCGTCATTGATCAGACTAATCCCAGCAAGCTCTATGTCGGTAACGACCTCGGTGTCTATTACTCTTCTGACAACGGTGCAAACTGGAGTGACTATTCCACCGGACTGCCAAACGCCGTCGATTTCCTCGCGCTGCATCCGACCTCCGGTAAACTTCGCGCAGGTACGCACGGACGCGGCATGTGGGAAACAGAAACCTCTGCGCCCACGCTCTCCGTGCTCACACCAAACGGCGCAGAGACCTGGGCTGCCGGACAACTTCAGACGATCACATGGGCGACCGGCGGCATCGCCGGCAACGTGTCGATTCAAATCTGCCACAGCTACCCCGGCGGAACGTGGTCAACCGTCTCCGGCAGTACGACCAATGACGGCTCGTTTCAATGGACTGCTGCGGGACCAGAGACCAACAGCGCGCGCATTCGCATTACCTCGATATCCCAGCCGTCTATTGGCGACACGTCGAATGCGAACTTCTCGATCCTGATGCCGTTCATTACGGTCTTGTCTCCCAATGGCGGAGAGAATTGGACCGTCGGTGTTCCGCAGACCATTCGCTGGACGAAGTCGCCCATTATCGGTAATTGTCTGGTCCGGATCAAACGCGACTTCCCGAACGGAACATGGGAGTGGATCGCCACGACGCCCGACACGTTCTTCACGTGGGGTGTTAGCGCGCCAACGGAGACCAATTGCCGAATCTACGTCTATCAAGAGAATAACACTGACGTCGCGGACACGAGCAACGCCGATTTTACTATTAGCGGGCCGTACCTCACGCTGCAGGAGCCGAATGGCGGTGAATCGCTGCTCCCGGGTTCAACCTTCACAATAGAGTGGACGAGGCACAACTTCACCGGCATGTGCAAGGCCGAAGTGAATTACAGCTACCCGAATGGCGGGTGGACACTCATCGCCGACTCGGTCACTGCCGATTCCGTCGTATGGCCGATTCCGGCCAACGGGACAAACACCGCTCGCGTCCGTGTAATGTCACACGAGCATGCGACAGCCGGCGACACCTCTGCTGCTGAGTTCGTTATTCAACCGCCGTGGCTCCAAG
>JADJCU010000004.1 GCA_016703065.1 bacterium | reverse complement strand
GTTAGCTAACGTTAGCTAACTTATTGTTATATTGTATCTTACGCGAAATCTCAATATGTTGCCTAGCGTGAGACCGGACAGACCAATGCAAATACCGCGATGATCCGGAAGAATCAAATTAGACAAAGGAAAACCAAAGACTTGAAAAAAGGAACCCAAAAAACAATGAATGAAATCAGAGAAATCCATGAAGCCGCAATCAAATTCGCAGAGGAAAACCTCACCCTCTGGGCGCGGCATGGGAATCCGCCTGACGAGGAGGACGATTCATCCACAGTAAAGAAAACCGGCAATACTGTGTCGAGAATTGTAGCCAAGCTGAAAGGTCTAAAAAGCGCGGAGTGGAGTCAGATCAACTACTCGACTATTATGGCGTGTCGCAACAATAAAAACATTGGAAAGGCCGTGAAAATCAGAGGCACGTTCAAACGGCTCGACGAGGACGCACCTGTGTCAACCGGAAACAGCATGGCTGACATTCTTCGTTTTGAATTCCAAGACGAGCGTGGTGATGTCTTGAGGACTACCCGGATAACAGACTCGCGGTTGCAGAAAGACGTGCAAGAATTCTTTGGTGAATATCTCAGCCTTGACTTCTACGGAACTATCATACCCGAATGGCAAGGCCTCAACGCGAAGAACAAGTGGCTATACAGGTTCTTCCTGATCCATGTGCACCCTTCAGAAGATCCCCTAAGCATGGTTCAGGCGACACGCGAAGAAATTGCGGAAGCCGAGAAGACAGTCTCAGCGCACAAGGAGAACGACGGTGATCTTCTGTCATACATCGGGACAAAACTGGTTGAAGCCATCCGCATCAAGGGGTTGGATGAAGCGCCACAACTTGAGCAAGCGTTGCGCTTCGCGCTCTTCCAGTCTCTTTCAGATGGATACAGCAGCAACGGTAAAATTTCTTACAAATTGCATTCCTTGGTGATTGGTTCACCTGCCGTCGGCAAGAAACTGCTGTCCGAAGCTGCCTCCCTTCTTAACCCTGTCTCAAAAGAGGCCCATCCCAGCAAGATTACGCGTGCAGGTATCGTAGGCGCCGCAACTAATACGTCAGGGCAATGGAAATCAGATCCTGGATTGATTCCGCTGGCTCATCGCGGTGTCTTCATCGTGCAGGATTTTCACCACGTCAAAAATAAGGGTGATTTGATGGGCGTGTTTTCCATGGTGATGGAAGATGGTCTCGTCATTGATGCGACTGCTGCAAAGCAGGCCCATCATGCCCTGACCTCAATCCATATTGACACAAACCGGCTATCGCACCTGCATGCCAACGACTCAAGTCCGCAAAGCCCTACCGATCAGTTACTCGATGTCGGCATTACAATGAATGTGCTGAGCCGCTTCGACTTCATCATCGAGATTCCGCGAAACACGGCGCGTCAGTTAGAAATCGCTCTGGAGATGCACTCTGAACCGGTGATATGTGTTAGCAGGCCCGATTCCGGCTCGGCAAACAAACTTGCGGAAACCTGAAAGTCCTGATTGCCTATCTCCGCTCAGTGTACGCAGAGATTAAAATCCCGATGGGTGTCATGCACGCTATTCGTCGAGAACACAAGAAGCTTTTGGACGAGAACTCTGATAGGCTAGAATCACTCGAGCTTCTCGGTGATTTTCAAACGCGACTCTCCAACTCAATCCACAAGCTTGTATTTGCCAGCGCACGCGCAAACGCCAGATCTGTCGCGACTGACGCGGATGTCGAAACGGCCTTCGGCTTCGTCAGTACCAAGCTTGAGTTCCTGGCCAAGCTTGAGTTTTTTCAGGTGCCGGAGTATAGGGATCCGCACAAGAACAAAGTAACTGCTCGCCGAGATTACATATCCTCCAAGTTCGCGGGCAAAGTCGTATCAGTTGCTATTGTCATGGACGATTATAAGCACGCAAAGGGCGAAAGTCTCGGACCGGACAATCCGCCGCGATCTTGAGACGCTCGCGAAAAGCTCGGTCACGACGAATACCAGATTCCGGAGCAAAAAGTGACACAGTGACAAATGGTCATTCTGACAAAGTGACAACTGGCCGCGTGATGCTAACACGGCATCGTGGTCCCGCCGTCGACACGGCTGGGAATGGCAATTTGTCAAAATGACACTATGTCAGCTTCAAGTGAAACAAGCATAATGAAAACAGAATCAAAGATCCTATTCAAGACGACTGAAGCCGCTGCAATGCTCGGTTTCAGCGTGACCACCCTTCATCGCCATGTTAAAGCGGGCAGGTTGGACTGTGTGCGATTCTCGAAGAACTCGGTGTGTTTCACCCGGCAGCAACTGGATGAGTTCATAGAGCGACATTCAAAGCACTACGGGCCGAAACGCCCCGGCAATGGGTTAAATTAGCGGAATAAGAAATAGTAGCCCCTGAGGTGTCTCAGGGGCTACGGAAACAAACCGGCACGAAAGGAGGTGATAACCTGTGCCATCATTGAGGAAACGAAAACGCAAAGACAACCGCACTGTCTGGGATATCCGATACTGGGAACGCGGCAAACAACGGGTCTTCACAATCGGTGAAACAGACCGTCGCACTGCGGAAAAAGTCTACAGGGAGTTCTGCGAGCAGCTCGCAGAAGGGAAGGTTGACCAATTACTTTCTTTGCAGGCTCCTGTTAAGCAAGCTAGCGACTCGGCAGTGAAGGGAGTGAATGTTAAGGTTGCCAAAATGTTGCCAAGCCAGAGGTTGTCAGACCTGGCGGAACAGACACTCGCGTTTGCTCACTCGAATAAGAGTCCCAAGACGGCAGAGCGTGAGGCAACTGCGTTTATGCGTCTCGTGGAAGGGATCGGTGACATTCCGCTTGAAGAGCTGTCAACCAGCTTAGTCGAATCATACAAAGAACACCGTTTGAAAGTCGCGTCTCAGTCAACGGTTAACATTGAAATTCGGATTTTGAACACAGCACTCCGTCAGGCAACTGACATGGGGTAGGGTGGACTTCCGACAAAGGGTTTTAAGTTGATTCGGCAGGGGAGATCCTGAACCCCGCAGTGGCTCTCGCGCAAAAGAAATTGCAGTGTTGCTTGATGCCGCCACGGGAGACTACCGACGGTTCATAGAGTTCCTGCTTAACACAGGCTGTAGACGAAACGAAGCGTTAGGGATGCGCTGGGAAGATGTTGATATGGGGCGCAGGCAGATCGTAGTGCGTTCTGAAGTCGGCAAGATGGGAAAGCGAAGGACGATTCCCATTAACGACGAACTCATGCGTGTGTTCAGCGATTGGCCTGGCAAGCATGCAGGTCTACTGTTCCCGAAGTTCGGCCCTAATCAAATATCAATGGCATTCAGACGCATTAGAAAAGAAGCCGGGCTACCAGACGGCATCTGCGTACATTCCTTGCGTGCGACATTCGCCTGTCATCTAATCGAGCAAGGCATAGATATCTATACGGTGTCACGTTTGCTTGGTCATAGCAGTGTCACCGTCACGGGAAAACATTATTTGGCTCTGGATCCCGCGCACGCAAAGTCTGCGGTCAACAGCCTAAACTACACTGGTCCACCCGATAGTAGTCGTAATGAACAATAGATGCGGGCTCACTTTGTGGCCCGCATTTTTTTTGCCCGTGATTCCTCTGTCAGCACCAACGCAAAAACAAGTTACCGGCTTTCGGGCGTGAACTTGTGACCTATTTGTGACCTGTCCGTGACCCAGCACAAAAAAACGGGTCAGCCGCATTGGCTAACCCGTTGATTTTTAGTAGCGCGTACGGGATTCGAACCCGTGTTACCGGCGTGAGAGGCCAGCGTCCTAGACCCCTAGACGAACGCGCCAGAGGAACGTGAAGATAAGACTATGCTCGCTTTAAGTCAAGCACGAGTTGCGCGACGCTCCGGTACAAACTCCGGCAAGTCAGGCCAAGTGTCGCTGACCCGTTAGTCGCTGACATGAACTAATTTCCCCAAAGGCGGCCTCTCGCCTGATCGCGATTCTTAATATATTATTTGTTTTAATTTAGATCAGAAAATATGAGAACTTAGGAAGTTGCATCTTATCTCAGTTCGATGTATATTCTTAAATAAGAACTATTCCTATCTAATAGACTCTCGCACAAATGGACGATCGCACTCCGCCGCTTGAATCCATGCTCAAGAAACTCCGCGACTCGGGACTCAAACTGACGCACCAACGCATGGAGGTCTTCATGGATGTGGCGGCGCGCACTGACCACCCCGATGCTGCAAGCGTCTACGAGCGCGTGAAACCTCGCGTTCCGACCATTTCTCTGGATACCGTCTACCGCACGCTCGTTGCCTGAAAGAGGCCGGCCTCATCACGACCATGGGACCCGTGCACGAGCGCCAGCGCTTCGACGCCAACCTCGCGCCGCATCATCATTTCGTCTGTACCGAGTGCAAGGTCGCGCCGAAGATTTCTTCTATGACGAATTTAACCGCCTGCCCGTCCCGCAGGAAGTCAGCAACTTCGGCACGGTGATCCAGTCACACGTCGAACTTCGCGGCATCTGTGCGGCCTGTGCCCGGAAGACCTAACCAAACCATAACAAATCGTCTATATTCCATTCACCGAGGAAAGAACAATGTCCGATTCCAACAAAAATTGACCACAAGTCAGGGCACTCCGGTGCCCAATGATCTGAATACTATGACTGCAGGCAAGAATGGCCCTGCCCTGATGCAGGACATTCACATGTTCGACAAACTTGCCCACTTCGACCGCGAGCGTATCCCCGGGCGCGTCGTACATGCCAAAGTGCCGGCGCATGGGGCTACTGAAGTGACGCACGATGTGACGAAATACACGCGCGCAAAATTCCTCTCCGAAGTCGGCAAGCGCACGGAAGTTTTCGCGCGATTCTCACCGTCGGCGGCGAGAAGGTTCAGCTGACACCGAGCGCGCGATCCGCGCGGTTTCGCGGTGAAATTCTATACCGAGGAAGGCAACTATGACTTCGTCGGCAACAACACCCAGTCTTCTTTCTGCGCGACCCGCTGAGGTTCCCGACTTCATCCACACGCAAAAGCGCAATCCGGCCACCAATCTGAAAGACCCGGATATGTTCTGGGGATTTCCGTCCCTCACGCCGGAGTCCATTCATCAGGTTACGGTGCTCTTCTCCGATCGCGGTACGCCCAATGGCTACCGCAACATGAACGGATACAGCGGCCACACATTCATGTGGTACAATGAGAAAAACGAACACGTCTGGGTCAAGATTCACTTCAAAACGAGCAGGGATCGAAGACCTTCACCCGCGACGAGGCCGGAAAACTCGCGGGTGATGATCCGGATTCTGCAACGCGCGATCTCTATAATTCAATCAAGATGGCAATTCCCCGGCTTGGAAAGTCTATGTCCAGATCATGACTCCTGAGCAGGTTGAGAAATACCGCTTCAACTCTTTTGACATCACCAAAGTCTGGCCGCATAAGGACGCCCTTGTTCCTGTTGGAAGAATGGTCCTTGAATCGCAACCCGAAGAACTACTTCGCCGACACCGAGCAGGCGGCGTTTTCACCCGGCACGGTCGTTCCGCATCGCTCCGTCGCCCGACAAGATGCTGCAAGGCCGTCTCTTCAGCTACCACGACCGCATCGCCATCGGCAGGCAACTATCACCTGATTCCCGTCAATGCGCCCCGCGTCAGCGGTGAGCACAGCTATCATCGCGATGGAGCCATGCGGACTGATGACAACGGTGCAGGCGGACCGAACTACTGGCCAAACAGTTTCAGCGGACCCGCTCCGGATGCGTCCTATGCTGAGCCGCCCGTTCCGCTCACCGGCGTAATCGACCGATTCAGCTTCGACCTCACAGATGATGACTTCGTACAGCCCGCTGCGTTGTATCGTGAAGTCATGACCGACACCGATCGCGCCAACCTGGTTCCAATATCGTCGCCCATCTCAAAAATGCACAGCTCCGTTTGCAGAAGCGCCAAACTGCGCTCTTCTATAAAGTAGACAAGGACTACGGCGAACGCGTAGCCAAAAGGTCTCAGCCTGCCCGTAGATGAAATTGCCAAGCTCGCGGCCATGACTCAGGAAGATCGCGTCAAAGCAACTGCGTAGTCGCTGGATCCACCGCGTCAAATAAGCAGAGCCGGTCGACAAGACCGGCCTGCTTTGTTCCACCCGTGCAACACCGCCGACACATGCAAGGATGCCAGACTAAAAAATTGTTATTTATTGATTTAATCCTATTGTACCCGCACGTAAGGCCTAAACTCCGTAGTTGCCGAACTCATCAATATTGTTTAGATTGTATGAGCGTTCATTGAAGCGGCCCTCCCTATTTACCCCATCTGCCAGCACTACGCCAGCCTACTGCCGAAATGGCATCGGAAACCCATGCGACTTGATCGAATCCTCCAGGCCCTGCTCCCTCACGATGAGCAGTTCTTTGCCCTCTTCGAAGAATCGGCCCGTAACATCGTCCTTGCAGCCGAAACGCTCCTCAAACTCCCCGCCGCCTCCCCCGAAGCCCCCATTGATGTCGTTGAACACATCAAAAGCCTCGAGCACATCGGCGACTCCGTGACCCATCGGATCTTCTCCGAGCTGAATGGCACTTTCGTCACTCCCATCGACCCCGGAGACATCCATGTCCTCGCCTCAGCGCTGGATGACATTCTCGACAACATGGACGGCGGAGCGGGGAGGATGGTCCTCTACAAGATCAAGAGTGCCCGCCCGAAATGACCAAGCTGATCGAGTGCCTGCACTCCTCGGTCACCGAGCTCGAGCGCGGCGTCCATCTGCTGCGCCGGATGAATAATCCCACCGAACTGCGGTCCGTTATCGAACGCGTCAACGAACTGGAGAACCTCGCCGATAATATCTTTGAGCGCGCCATCGCCAATCTGTTCGAACAGGTCAATGACCCGATTGAAGTCATCAAACTCAAAGAAATATTCGTCGCCTTCGAGACCGCTACCGATCGTTGCGAAGACGCGGCTAACGTGCTCGGACCATTCTGATCAAACACGCCTGACGGTGATATCGCAGACGATGCTCGTCATCACCATCATTCTCGTCGCGCTGGTGTTCGACTTCCTGAATGGCTTCCGTGACTCCGCCAATTCCATCGCCACCATCGTTTCGACCCGCGTGCTCACTCCGCGCAAGGCTGTCCTCTGGGCGGCCTTTTTCAATCTTGTTGCGGCCTTCTTCTTCGATGTGCACGTCGCCAAAACCATCGGAAAAGGACTCGTCGAACTCGCCGCGATCAATGAGTACGTCATTCTCTCCGGTCTGCTCGGCGCGATTGCCTGGAACCTGATCACGTGGTACTACGGAATCCCCTCCAGCTCGTCCCATGCCCTCATGGGTGGCTATGCCGGAGCGGCCATTGCCCACGCCGGGTTCGAGTCAATTCTCTACTCCGGCTGGACAAAAACCCTCATCTTCATCGCCGTTGCCCCCTTGATGGGCATGGTCATGGGGTTCATCTTGATGGCCATTGTCATGTGGATGTTTCATAAGCGGCGCGGCTCAAGTGTCAATCGCGGCTTCCGCCGCTTGCAGCTCGTCTCCGCTGCCGCATACAGCATCGGACACGGTACAAATGATGCCCAGAAAACGATGGGTGTCATCACCGGACTCCTCGTGACCGCCAAAGTCCTCGACTCCTTTCAAGTCCCGTATCTGGTCATTATCGGTTCACATCTCGCCATCGCGCTCGGCACGCTCTTCGGCGGGTGGCGCATCGTGAAGACCATGGGCTCGAAAATTACCAAACTGAAACCATCAGGTGGTTTCTGCGCCGAAACCGCCGGCGCAATTACCTTGCTCGTCACGGCCTTTTCTGGAATCGCCGTCAGCACAACGCACCATTAGCGGCGCAATCATGGGCGTCGGCGCAACGCGCCGCGCCTCTGCCGTCCGCTGGGGTCTTGCCGAAATATCGTCATTGCCTGGATTCTCACGATTCCCGCTTCGGCCTTGGTCGGGTGCGATTGTCTCTTACGTCATCCACCTCTTCGTCTAATCACCAGATTCCTGCAATGCGAAACGGGCGCCCGCAAGGTGCCCGTTTTCTCGTTTACCGGGATCATCTCGATTTTGCAGAGCGCCGCGAGCGGCTCTTCGGCAACTCGCCCAATGTGTTCGTCCGCGCCAGCGCAATCAGTCCAGCGGCACGCAGAGTGTGTCAAAGCCGGAATAGCCGGTCTCAGTGACCAGCTCTCCGCCCCCACGTCGCCGCGGGGGAGGCCGGTCTCAATGACCGCTCTTCGTAACTCACCCAACGTGTTCGTCCGCGCCAGCGCAATCAATCCAGCGGCACGCAGAGTGTCAAAGCGGGAATCGAAGAGCCGGTCTCAATGACCGGCTCTTCGGCAACTCACCCAACGTGTTCGTCCGCGCCAGCGCAATCAGCCCAGCGGCACGCAGAGTGTGTCAAAGCCGGAATCGGAAGAGCCCGGTCTCAATGACCGGCTCTTCGGCAACTTTCCTTAATGTGTTCGTCCGCGCCAGCGCAATCAGTCCAGCGGCACGCAGAGTGTGTCAAGCCGGAATCGAGAAGAGCCGGTCTCCAATGACCGGCTCTTCGGCAACTCGCCCAATGTGTTCGTCCGCGCCAGCGCAATCGGTCCAGCGGCACGCTGGTTATTTCCGCGTCTACTGCCAACCCGCCGCGCTTCGAGAACATGATCGCGCCAGCCAGAACAGCCACCGAAACCACGACCACCGCGATTCCGCTTCCCGTCCCGTACATCACGACCGTGCTTGGGGCAATCAAGATCGATACAAGATTCATCACCTTGATCATCGGGTTTCAACGCCGGACCTGCCGTATCCTTCAGCGGATCACCAACCGTATCACCGATCACACCGGCCTTGTGCGCTTCCGTACCCTTGCCGCCCAAGTAGCCGTCTTCAATCTTCTTCTTGGCATTGTCCCACGCGCCGCCAGCGTTCGACATGAACACTGCCATCAACTGTCCCGTCAGGATACAACCGGCGAGGAATCCACCCAACGCGTACGGTCCAAGCCAGAAGCCGCACAACACCGGTGCGAAAATCGCCAACAGGCCAGGTCCCAGAAGTTCCTTCTGTGCCGCGGCAGTCGAAATCTCCACGCAGCGCGCGTAATCCGGCTTGCCCTTTTCGCCCACACCCTGTACTCCATGATTCCGGGAATCTCACGGAATTGACGGCGCACTTCTTCAACGAGAAGCACCGCCGCGCGCGAGACCGCCCGAATCGCAAAACTTGAAAACAGGAACGGCACCGCGCCGCCGATCAACAGACCAATGAAGATCTCCGGCAGGTTTACCTGAATACCCTTCGTAAGAATATCCGGATCCTTCACCGCAACCGTGTCGATGTAAGACCGGTGGAGCGCCACCGCCGCGATTACCGCCGTCGCTATCGCAAACCCCTTCGTCAACGCTTTCGTCGTGTTGCCAACCATATCCAAACGTGCCACGATGTTATGCGCCGCGTGGTTCTTTGATCCGTCTGCATTTATCAAAGCGCCGGACATCAAATACCCCGTTCGCGTTGTCCGAAATCGGACCGAACGTATCTTCTGCCAGCACGTAACCCGTCGTCGCCAACAGGCCCAGACCTGCCAAGGCTATCGCATAAGCCGCCATCGCCGGATCGTGGAACAGCGCGTGAGGCGCCGTAAATCGTCGCCGCAATTGAAACCGCCGACCACACCGACGATTCCAGACCTTCCGCCAAACCCGACAGAATCAATGCCGCCGGACCGTCTTCGCCGCCGTCGCAATTTCCGTCACCGGTTTCCTTCTCGGCCGCAGTGAAGTACTCCGTCAACTTCCCGATCACGTACGTCAGCACGATGCCGAAGAACGTCGCAAGGAACGCGTAGAACCAAAAGTCTCCAGCGATATCGGCCAGACCTCGGTCCGCACCAGCAGGTACCGCCGGTAAACCCGAACCGAATACCCAATACGCAACTCCGAGCAAAACCGAGCGACGCCGCTTACGATCGAAACTGGCTGCGGTTGATCGGGTCCATCGGATTCATATTCGGATCATCTTTGCCCTAACGGCCATGATCCCGATAATCGATGCGACCACACCGACTGCGCGCACGAGCAGCGCGTAAATAACCAGCTTCAAAGTAAAGACCGATGTGAACGACCCCGCAGTCATCAAACGCCGAATCCGTTTGCGGCTAAGGTGCGCCCACAGCCACCGCAAGAATAATCGCGGCCACCAGCGTCACTTCGTATGATTCAAACACGTCAGCCGCCATCCGCGCAGTCGCCATTATCACCCACGTTATCCGCTATCGTCGCCGCATTACGCGGATCGTCTTCGGAATTCCCGCTTCAACCTTGCCCACTAAGTCCGCGCCAACGTCAGCTGCCGGTGAAAATACCGCCGCCGACACGCATGAACAACGCTGCCAGCGATCCACCAAAGCCGAGCCACCAGCACGAACATCGCGTTTTCCTGATAAACCATGAACGTGATCGTCGCCCAACAGACCAGGCCTACGGTGGACATACCGACACAGCACCCGCTGTGGAACGCGATCTCGAGCGAACGCTGAAGCTCGTCAGCGCCGCATGCGCGACATATTTGCTTTGACCGCCACGCCCATGCCAGCGTATCCGGCCAAATAGGAAGCCGTCACACCCAACAGGAACGCCAGCGCCACGCCGATACCCAACTTCGTTGCCTCTTCCGGCAGTATCGATTGATTCTGCGACTTGTAGAGGAAGAACAGACCGATCGGGAATCAGAATCACAAGCGGAATCATCGTGCGCACTTGGCGCGCAAGATACGCAAATGCGCCTTCCTGGATCGCCCTGCCTACGCTCTGCATGCGCTCGCTGCCCGGACTTTCCTTGTCGGTCTTGCGCGACCAATAATAACAAAGCAAAGAGCCAGAATTGCGCCGCCTGCATGATGTATAGCGGCGGCCATGCATCCGGACCGAACGGCAATTGAATCGCCTCGCCATGGCGCCTCCGCAGCCATGCTCGCGAGCCGGTGCCAGAACCGGTGCGCTCTGCGCAACTGGAGCCGACGGAGGCCAATAACGACGGACCGACCGCCAAAAAGCCAGACTGCACTACGACTAGTCCAGCGATCAACCACGCGGGAAGACGCCATGTCGTCCGAAGTTCTGCTTGTTCTTTGCGTACACCCTGTAGGGTTGTGAAGAGCGAACTATAAGGAAAAGAGAGAATTACAGAAACCGGGCGGAGGGCAGGAAGAAAGAACCCCAAAGCGCGTTTCCTACGTTTCGGGGCAACAGGGTCTGCGGGAGTCAGGCAGGTAATCTAATTCTTCCCCAGCCTTGCGAAACCGGCATAAAAGATAGTGATTTCTGTCACGTTAGGCAATGGAAAACGGTGATATTCTATGTCAAGTTCTATGATCACACGCCCAACCGCCCACGCCTTGCGGCGCCCATATCATCGCATTGTGCAGACTCTCTCCGGCCTTTGCCGTCCGGCAACACCCGTGTCATCTTTTCCAATCCTACCTTTGAACCGGTTGGAGTGTGCCGAGGTATCGTGCGGCTCTGCTGCTCGCAACTCGTCACCAACGGAACATCCGTGACCCCACCTCGAAAAAGTGATAAACAAAAAGCCCTCTCGCTTTCCGGGAGGGCTTGCATGTTCCTGAGTTACCATTGCTGGTTACCAATCATGTCTCATCCGCTTGGCTGGCCGCCTCACCACGACTCCACAAGAGACTCCATCAGCTCTTTCTACCGACATCAACTCTTTGACCCGATAGGCGTTGCTCCCGGCAAACGCGAACCCATGTTTCAGGTTTCCGCGTTTCGCGTTCATTAGAGCGTTCGCTATACAGTAGGGCGTGTTCGGAGGTAGTTGCAGTAATGATCCAATGTTGTGGACATTTGATCGGCACCTTCTCCCGCGTTCCACCCCGCGTCCAGGAAAGGATTCTTCAATGCCCGCCCCGGCATCCCCACCGGACTCGAGATGATCGTCAAGTCCTCTTGCTGCGTCGAATGTACATCTGCTTGAACGCCGCCGAAGCATCACACTCTGTGTCGCCACGAACCGTGGTCCCATCTGGCACCCCGCTGCGCCCAGCTTCATGAATCGCAGAATAACTTCGCCCGTGTAGATTCCGCCTGCCGCAATCACCGGGATTGGCCGTCTTGCATCCTCGGCAAACGCGGCTTCACGTCCTCACTGACATCCACGACCCGGCTTTTCGAGCTTACCGCTGTCTCCAAGCTGTTCAGGACTTGAATCCCAGGTGCCCGCCAGCCATCGGACCTTCTACCACGAATGCGTCGGGCAGGGTCGAATACTTCGTCAGCCACCGCTTACACAAAAACCCCGGCACCCCCGCCCCGATGATACGATCGGAACCAGCATAGTCGACGAACCCTCCGGACGATACTCCGGCAAGTTCATCAGCATGCGCCTGCTCCAAAATACGATGTCAATCACCTCTTCGATCGCCGCCGCGCCATCTCAGCTAGTTCGACAACGCGACATGATGTTCACACCAAGCACGCCCCGGGTTTGCCCGCTCGCGCCTTGCAGATCTCTTCGCGCGGCAGCGCCCGCAGATTCGCCTCCGAGAAGCTCTTGGTAGTCCGGCTCATCCATACTTGACCGCTGTCGCGATGACCCCGATGCCCCGGCATTTGCCACGGCA
>JADJCU010000003.1 GCA_016703065.1 bacterium | reverse complement strand
CTGTCTGTCGGCAGGGCGTTGAATGGCATTCCTGAACCGGAATCCTCCCGATCTACCTTGCCTATCCGCGATTTAGAACGTAAATTATGGAATTGAACTTGCAGCATGCGTGAGTTCGCCCAATGAAAAACTGAGGTGTAACAACATGAAACTATGGTCTCGGGTCATTTGTTCTTTGGCGGCGCTGTTCGCGGCGACTGCCCTGTACGCCGCCGATTTCTCGGAAGCGATGGACTATGCTCTCGACAAGTCCGCCGACAATGAGTTCGTAAGCGCGATAATTCTCCTGCCCAGCGCGATCGACATTCAAACGCTCGACTTTGCGCTCCATCAGCGTAAGGCGACTGTGGCTGAACGCAACCGTGAAGTCATCGAAGCCCTAATGTACAACGCTGCGCAGAACCAGCCCGCGTTTCAAGCGGAACTCGATCAGGAATTTGAGAAGGGTAACGTGCTCGGTTACACCGCATATTGGATCGACAATCTGTTCGTCGTCTATGCGAAAAAGAGTTTCCTGGAAACTCTGCGTGAGCGCGGTGACATCGACTATGTCACAACTAACTTCACGCCCGAGCTGATCGAACCAATTCGCTCAAACGGCAAAGACGGCGCTGAGATGCGCCCGCGCCGCCGCAATCCGCTCGATAACGAAACGACGACGACTGAGCAGGATGCTATCGGTTGTACTCGCGTCAATCGTGAACTCGGAATCACCGGGCAAGGCGTGCTTGTCGCCAACTGCGACACCGGAGTTGATGGCACGCACCCCGCGCTCGCATCGCGCTGGCGCGGAAACTTCGCTCCCGTCGCAGAGTGCTGGCGGGACGCCGCTGGACTGGGTCACGCCACCCCGCAGGACGGCAACGGCCATGGTACCCACGTCATGGGAACCATGACGGGCCGCGCTATTTCCGGATCCGACACAAATACGGTAGGCTCGGCGCCGAACGCCCGCTGGATCGCTTCTAACACAATCAACCAGGGCACCGGAACGAACTTCGACAACGATGTTATCGCCGACTACCAGTGGTTCGCCAATCCTGACGGCAATATCAACACGACCGAAGACCTGCCCGATGTTATCCAGAACTCCTGGGGAGTTCACTCCGGATTTGCCGGCTACACCCAGTGCGATACGCGCTGGAACACGTTCATTCTGAACTGTGAAGCCGCAGGACCGGTTGTAACATGGTCCGCCGGTAATGAAGCGTCGTCCGGTCTCCGTACGCCCGCGATTCACTCGATGAGCGCCTATCAAATCTTCTCGGTCGGCGCGGTTGACGCGCAAGACGGCCTGCCGCCCTATCCCATTGCGAGCTTCTCGAGCCTTGGACCCACACCGTGCACTCCTGCGTCGCCTGACAACATCAAGCCTGAAATCTCCGCCCCCGGCGTGAATATCTACTCGTCGGTGCCGGGCGGCGGATATGACGGCGTACCTACTCAGGGACTTCCATGGCCGGACCGCACGTCGCGGGCGTCGTTGCCCTCATGCGTGAAGCGTGCCCGGACTGCGACCACATCACTATCAAAGATGCGATCATGACCACCGCGCTCGATCAGGGTGCCGCCGGTCAGGATAACACCTTTGGACACGGCGTCATTCAAGCGTACGAAGCCGTGCAATCCGTCTCGGCGTTAGGCCGCATCGGTGGTGTCGTGACGAGCGGCGGAAGCCCGGTGGAAGGCGTAAAAGCCAAAATTACCACCGGAAGCAACTCGGCCCTCACCGATGTCAATGGGCTGTACTACCTGCCGCTGTCGGAAGGCACCTATGCGGTTGAATACTCCAAGTTCGGTTACACATCGCAGACCGTCTCAGGCATCAATGTCGTCGAAGGCGATACCACGATTCAAAACGTCAGCCTGAGCCTCGCGCCGCAAGGCACGCTCTCCGGAATCGTCACGGACTGCTTCGGCAATCCCGCTGTTGGTGCGACCGTTTCGCTGCTGAATGTTCCGGTCACTCCGACAACAACAAACGGCTCGGGCTTCTACACATTCACAATTCCACAGGGAACATACGATGTCAGTGCGCTTGGCGCAGGATGCGGGCAAGCCACGGTAATCGGTGTGGTCGTCGGTGTCTCCACGACGCAAAACATCACGCTGCCCAACGATCCGCGTTATGAATGCAGTGCCGACGATGCCAACGGCTATTCGGCCTGTGAGAACAACGACCTCGATGGACCAACCTTCAACTGGTTTGAAATCGCGCCCGCTGCGGGCGGACCGGGAACCGCCTTGGCCATAACCACAGATGACGCAGGTGCAACGGTAGCGATCCCCTTCGCCTTCCGCTTCTACGGCGTCAACTACTCGAGCGCTTGGGTTTGCGGCAATGGTTTCGCGAGCTTCACGACCACGAGCACGGCCTATTCCAATACGATACTGCCGTCAGCTACGATCGGCGCGGCCATCGTCCCGCTTTGGGACGACCTCTATCCGCCCGACGGCGGGCAGATCGCCTATTATTATAGCGGCGCCGACAATGCCCTCATTATCGAGTGGTACAGCATCTCGCACTATCCGAGTGGCTCGAACAATCCCGAGACCTTCCAAATCTGGCTCTATGATGTCGCGACGAACCCCGGTCCTAACGGTGACAGCCAGATTCGAATTCAGTATCAGACTCTGCAGGATGCCGCTGGCGTTACTACCGGTATCGGCAGTGCCACCGTGGCCAGTCAATACGGTTTCGACGGAACGCTCGATGTAAGTTCACAGGGGCTCGAGAACTCGCGCGTCATTACCTATGGCGGCTTTACGATTCCCGAACTTGGTACGATCTCAGGCACCGTAACGGACGGCTTCAGCGCGCCGTTGCCGGGTGTTGCAGTTACCGTGGTCGGTTCGCTGCAAAACGATGTCACCGACGCAAATGGAAACTACTCGCTCACGCTGCAGCCCGGCACCTATGACCTTGACTTTGCAAAGGTCGGCTATGGTCCGCAGTCGCGAACCGGCATCTCTGTCGTTGATCAAGGGATTGTCGACATCGATGTGCAGATGTTCGCGCTGCCCATCGTGACGTTTATCGACGAAGATTTCGAATCCGGCGCTCCCGGCTGGACCCACGATGCGGCGGCGGGTTGGGTTGACAATTGGCATATCTCAACCGAACGCGCCAGTTCCGGCACGCAGTCCTATAAGTGCGGTGACACCGGTACGGGCAATTACTCCTCACTCTGTGATGCTCGCCTTACGTCGCCTGTCATGACGAGTTTGCCCGCCTCGGCCTCACTGTCGTTTGTCACGCAAATCACTTCGGAACTCTCCGGACTCTATCCTGACTCCGCCTACGACGGCGGCATGATTGAACTCTCGGTAGATGGCGGTGTCTGGACGCTGGCCGTGCCGAATCCCGCTTACACCAAGACGTTCCGCTATCGCTCCGGCGGCGCCAATCCGTATGGTGGTCCGGTTGCAGGCGCCCGTTGCATAGCCGGCTCCATCACGACATGGACATCGTATACCCTCGATCTGTCCGCCTACGAAGGTTCTAACGTGCAACTCCGCTTCCGCTTCGGCTCTGATACCGGAACGAATCAGGAAGGATGGTATGTCGATGACGTTGTCGGTATCGGATACGGTGATGCGGTTCCTCCGGCTCCGCTGAACCTGACCATCTACTACAATTCGACCACGACAACGCTCGATTTCGCGTGGGTTGGCGCCGCTCCGCAGTATCAACTCCTAAGCGCTGCATCGTCGGATGGCCCCTTCGACACTCTTGAAGGCACATCCTCAGCGACGTCACTAAGCATTCCGATGCCTGTCAACGGCACGCGCTTCTACGTTGTCGTTGCCACGAACGGCGGTGTGCTTTCCGTGCCGTCTTCGCCGGTTCGTATCAACGCCCGTTAATCCGTTACGATATCTCGAACACAAAGAAGCCTCCGCGCGACGCGGAGGCTTCTTTGCATGTTGCCTGTTCGATTTGGAGTAGGTTGTTGAGACCCCGCCGGAATGGTTAGCTCCTCGGTTCGTTACTTCCCGTTTCGTGCTCCGTCAAGCTCTCCCTTGCGCAGCGTGGTCAAGGGCGCACCGGCGTCCCGCCGCGCACACACCACGAATTCGAAGACATCTCCCTGAAACAGGGGATGCACCCACGTTGTGTCAGTTCCCGCAACTTCCGCTTGCCAATGCCAAACACTATCAGTCGGCGCCGAACGCAGAATATCATACGCTTCAACCGTCAGGGATTACCCAACTCATCTTCGGTCACGGGCAGCCACGTTAACCGAATCCCGTCCGCATCGGACAGAATCGACAGCTCCTCGACGGCCAAAGGCTTGGCCTCCGGTGCTGTCGCAAAGAAGACCAACTGATCGAAGTTCGCCTTCCAGCCCGCCGACGCAGGGTTGAGTCCAACGGTCCGCATGGTCACGGTATTCATGCCTGCATTCAACGTGTGATAACCGCCCCACAACGTGTCAGTGCGCTCCCAGCTCTGCCACAATGTTGCTTCATATAAATCCGTGTCCGAAAGACTCGGCTGGCCATTTATCTCCATTCGGACTATCGGAGCATTTGATGTGCGGCCAAAGAAATATGCCGCGCGATACGTGCCCGCTGCGGGTGCGTAGAACCGGAAATTCACAAAGCTCGTCGTATTAATTCCCGTCAATTGATGCACCGCAAATCGACCCCATGGATCGTTGTTATCCCAACGCAGCCAATCGCGGCACCATTCCTCTTTGAGCCGCGCACCGGACCAGCCCGCGTTATAACATACTTCAGGCTCGATTCGAAACCAATACCGATAGTGCAGCAAACTGTCAGCCGTCGTCGTCCTGCTGACTTCCGGTCCTGCAGTCACGGTATAGTCACCTTCGTACAATCCATGTTGCACGCGAACCCGGCCGGTCAACCGTCCCACGGAGTCCGCTGTCGGAGTCGAACCAATCCAGACGGTTGGCTCGCCGTCGATGCCAATCCAAGCGCTTTCTCCCGCCAACAGACCGAACATCGAAATCTCCAGCGTATCCCCGGCGTACACCGCATTGGCAATATCCGTACGCTGAGGTCTGAACCACAACGTCGGTCCCCCGAGATGTGTCCACGCCAAGTCAATCGTATCCCGCCCCTCGTCGCTATACAGTATCAGCGGATACTCTCCTGCAGCAATTGAATCCGGCACAACAAAAGTGATGTCGAGCACCGAGTCTTCATTGACTTGAAGCAATGCCCCGTTCACCGGCACCAGCGCGCTGTCCCCCATCAATAGCCCGGCGAACGGAAGGTAAGGGTCGAGCCCACATCCCACGATCCGTAGCAGTTCACTCTCGTGCGTCGCGCCGTCGCCGCTTTGATCGAGCACCCGCCATGCTGCGCGCTGGACATAGGCGTAAGCCATCGTCTGATAGTGCCCAACGAAATTATTGAAGCGGCCAATCTCCGTGTCGTATCTCAATCCGGTCTGGAATGGCAGTGGATCATTGTTGTGCCAGCGATACGCCGCCGCAGAATCCCCGAGGTACGCCACACACCCGTGCAGCTCTTCCTGGTCATAGACTGGAGTCCAGTATCTGCCCCCCTTGAAATAGTCTTCTGTGCCCGTGCCGTGCCACGACGGGACAGTTTCGCCGTTGAAAAAGAATCGCTCATCACCTTCCAATACGTGCGGATCCGGCTGCTGCATGTCCTGCACCGTTCCCATGAAGTTTCCCTCACCCTGAAACTCCGCTATCACGTGATTCTCCCAGAGCCGGGTCGGATTGCCATCGCCGTATGCCCCGTTTAGCCGATATGCGCCGCTCGCTCCGCTAATCGTCTCGAGGGCCATTGAATAGGGCTGCGCCTGACCCGTGCGATTCTCAAGCTCGATCCGAATGCCTCCATCCGCTACAATCGGCAGATTGAAATAGAGCGTATCCCCAATCGAACCAGTCACCACCGATTGATAGGGCCGCCAACCCAGCGGCGTGCCCAGCGCAACCGATACCGGGCCGTCGATATCAGGCAGCGGATAGCCGTCCGTAAACACGCGCAGCCACAAATTCTCGAACACCTGTTGTGTGCGATTTTGCAGTCTAAGCAGCAATCTCCGGGTCCGGCCCGACAGTTGAGCCTCCAGCGCTGTGCGCGTCTGGCCGACGGCAAGGATCGACGTGCAATCAACTCGCGCCTCATACGGTGAATAGATCGGCACTTCCGGAGTCAGCATCCGCTGCCGCAGCGAATCCAGCATGACGCTGTACTGCGGCGACGGCGGCATCGTAAAAGAACTGATCGGCGTACCCGGAGGATACTTCAGCGCCGTGACATGATAATAGATCGTCGATGTATTGTTGAATACAATGCGTGCGCGCGACTGAAAAGGAATCGGCACATAACTGTAGTATCCTCCCGATGAACTGTCTGCAACCGGCGGCGTGAATGGCTGCATGTCACCAAACGGATAGGTAATCGGAGTATCGATGACAGCCGTTAACGTATCATCGATGAAAAGTTTCCAGCGCCATGCGGAGGTCGCGCCATCCTTCGTCCACCACATGTCCGTAATCACTCCCGGTCCTTCAATGTCGCACAGGATTCGCCAGCCGTTGGCGTCCCAGCCGTAATACCAGCCCAGGTCGCTGTTGCCGTCGTTACGCGCCCAACTTGAGTAGTGGACCACCTCCGCGCCCAGTGGGTTGGCACACCGTTCCGGATGGAGCATGTGATTCCAATACGGCTGACCCAGTGCCCCGGAAAAGGGCAGCAGCAAGAGAAGGAGTCTGAAAACGTGCATGGTACCTGTGTGGCAATGTGGTTTAGTGTCCGAACAAGTTAAGCCGTAATCCCCGCTCCCGCAAACTCTTGGCCGTACTTCTTACAACAACCCAATTGATAGGGCCCCCGCGCCTCGACCTTGAATCGATCGGTGTGCCGTTTCGAAATCCCTGATTCCTAATGCCATATGAGGAAGGTCGTGCCGTCTTCCTTACACCCCAATGCCGCCTTATCGTGCTCCGTCCGAACCTTGCCTCCTCGTCCCGCTAATCCTCGGGAATGAGCGGGACACGTGTTGAGCTTGGCACCTGCCCCCGAATGACCCTCTAGGCCGAAAAAAAACGGGCCGAATCCTCGGCCCGTTTGAACTCTAATGCCCGCCGCAGCAGGGGGGAGGCCCATGATCGGCTGCCAGCCCGGCGACTCCGCGCCAAAGCAAAACCAACGCCGTGATTGCCATGAGGCCGGTCGCAGCGACATTTCCAAATCGGCTGAAGCGCGCTGGAATCCGCTGTATCAACGCACCCAGGCCAAGCAGTGCGGGCATCGTCCCGAGGCCAAAGGCCTGCATGATGAACATCCCTTTCCACGGCGACTCCACGGCCGCTGATCGCGCAACCATCGCATACAACACACCACATGGTAGAAGAGCCGCCGCCAGGCCCAACCCGGGAGACATCCATTTCCCCCAGCGCAGCGCCCGCTTCGACATCGCCACAGAGAGCTTGGCCAGCACGCCGCCCGATGTTGGAAGCATGTAGGCCAGAATCAACGCCAGAATCATCAGCGCGCCGCCGATGACCGATACCCACGCCGTTGCCTTCTGCAATCCGGTCTGATTCATGAACAGCGCGCCGAGCCACGCCGCGACAAATCCTAATGCCGAATACGACACCAGCTTCCCTAATGTGAACCCCAATGGTGCCCACGCGCCGCCGGTCATCTTAGAGCGGCAGCCAAGCGTCGCCAACGGCCCGCACATGCCGATACAGTGCGCGGAACTCAGTAGTCCCACGACAAACGCCGGAAGAATCTCAACAGCCCAAGCGTCCATCGCTACTCCACAAAGAACGGTAGTCTGTCACGAAAATGCTTCTGGCCGAGTGACAGATCAGCCACGCACTCCCACGCCCCGCGAAGCAGCGGGGTTGCGGTCTTCACCGCATACCGACCGCCGCCCATCGAGAGAATTTGCACCGACTCCTGATCCAACTGCTTACTTGACGGACGATATAGACTGCACCTGCCCGTCAGCGAATCGCGCGGCAGTCCTGCCGCGTCAATCGCCGTCAGCATCACCAATTGCGGATCCACCATGCTTGCCGTAACTTTCCAGCCTGTCCGCTGGGTCTCTTGCTTCTCGGTAACCACCTGCTTCAGATCGACGCCCTTCTCGTAGTAGTTCTCAGTCATCAATTCCGGAGGGTTCTGCGCCGCAATCGTCAACACACCGATGTTAACCGCAATCGTTCCCGTCAAAATCGCGATGATGATTAACGGCCACAAGTTGTTGTCAAGGTAGTTCTGAACCTTTGTCCGCTCTTGCTTGCTCATCGATTACTTACCCCCGGTGTATACTGGTCCCAGAAACTTCGCCGTCGCCGACCCGATCTGCTCGGCGCCGTCCATCAACTTAAATTCAATCGGTGTGGCCAAGGCTGTGATATTTTCCTTGGCGATCATCACAAAGGCCTCAGCCTTAATCCGCTCGCCCGCGGTTATCTCAAACGGTGAACCCGGTACCAACAATTCAGCGGGAACCGGCGAGTCCAAAGTCACCGACACGGTCCGCGTTCGCGCGTCCGCATTCGTTAGATGGAGCTGCAGCATATTCCGCACCTTCCCGTCTTCTTGAACCAAATACGGAGTTCCCGGTGCGCGTACCACGGCAAAGTCCACAATCTCGCGCTCCGACAGACGCACCAGAAACAGCGTCAGCAGAACCGCGAAAACTCCCAGATAGAGCATAACCCGGGGCCGCACAACCTTGTGTTTCTTGTGCTCGATGCCTGCTAAGGAATCATAGCGTATCAAACCCAATGGCCTGCTAATCTTGGCCATGACCGTATCACACGCGTCAATACACGCCGTACACTGAATGCACTCAAGCTGCAGCCCATTGCGAATATCAATGCCCGCCGGACACACCTGAACGCACCGGTTGCAAGCGACGCAGTCCCCGCGCACCTCCGACTCCGTCCGCTGCATCCTGCCCCGCGGCTCCCCGCGTTCCATGTCGTAACCCACAATCAGACTGTGCTCGTCAAGAAACACCGACTGAATGCGCGCATACGGACAAAGAAAGTGACAGAACTGCTCGCGGAACCACGCAAAGTTGAAGTACGTCAAAGCGGTCATGACCACCGCGACCGTCATTGCGGTCGGGTGCGCCGCGCCGAACGTCCAGAACATTTCGTAAGACGCTTCCGGCCCAATGAAATACGCCGTGAAACTCAGACTCATCGCCGTCGCGATCAGCCAGAATATCGCATGTTTCACGATCTTCTTCGTCCACCAGCCTTCATCGTGAGGTCCGTCGTCAGATTCGCGGCGCTGCCGGGCATTCCCCTCGATCCAGCGCTCAATCCGATAGAACACACCATCCAGATAGACCGTCTGCGGACAGGCCCATCCGCACCACAACCGGCCAAACATCGCCGAAAACCAGAACAGAGCCAATACCGACATTACCAATAGCAGTGCCAGCAGATACAGGTCGGTCGCCAGAAACGTATGCCCGAAAAACGAAAACCGTCGACTTACCAGATCAAACAATACAAATGGATTGCCGTTGATCTGAAGAAACGGCGCGACAAGATAGAAGACGATCAATATCGCGCTCAGGATATTGCGGCGACTTGCCCACTTACCCTTCGCGGGGTCGTGATAGACCCACTTCCGCTTGCCGTGCTTGCCAATCGTCGCCGTGAGGTTGGGCATCGCTGGCCCATTCACTACCGGCAACTCCTTTGATTTATCCAAACTATTTCCTTCCGCTCCCCAAATCTCAAACGACGATTATATCTTCTTCGTCGTATCCGCAGCAGTAGCCAACGAGTCCGCAGGTGCCGCATCCTTCGGCGCGCGAATCACCGCCATGTCATACGCTTCGCCCTCCGCCTTCTTCCCGGCCGCAGGAGGATTACTGTTCCAAAGCGTCATCACGTAGGCCGTAATCATCTTAATCTTCCGCTCACCCAAAATCGGGCCCCACGTCGGCATTCCTTTCGCAGCAACGCCGTTCACGATTGTCCCCATAATTTGAGTCTCTTCCGGACCGTGAATCCAGAATTGGTCCGTTAGATTCGGGCCAATTCCGCCTTCACCGTACGTCCCATGACAAGTCACACAAAATGTGGCATAGTACTTCTTCCCGGCGGCAACAGGGTCAGCGTCGTAAGCGCCCGACGCAATCAGCTCGGCCTCGCGCTGGTCTGCCGCCATCGCTGCGTGAGCTATGTCCCGAGCAAGGAAACTCTTCGGCAATAGATCAAACATGTGCACCAACGGCGTGTAAACCACCGCGAACACGATGCAGATTAGAAACAGCTGCACCCACCACTTCGGAAGGGGATTATCCGCCTCCTGAATGCCGTCATACTCGTGCTCAAGAAGCTCCTGCGCCGGAATAAAATCGCCCGGCAGTAGCTCGTCAACTTTCGTGTCTTTCTGCTTATCGCTCATGAGGGTCTATCCTCTCGTGGATTGCGTGTGAGTGGCGGTGGGCTCGTCATCGTCAAGCGGCAGGCGGTTCTCGGCTTCAAAACGGTCCTTCTTGCCCGAAAACGTCCAGTATAAAACCGCCACGAAGGCCACGAACATCGCGATCAATGACACCACTGACCAAACCGACGTTCCCGTATTGTTGATCAAGTCGCGTAGCATTATTGGCCCGCCAATAGCTGCTGTGGCTGCTTGCCCATGCGCTGCAAGTACGAAATCATGGCCACGATCTCCTTGTCCTGCATGCCAGTGATTCCTTCCGCCGTCAGTCGTTCGGAAATCTGCGAAGCCTGCGAACGCATCGACTGGGCTGCGTTCTCAATCTCCGTTTCCGTGTACGGTACGTTCAGCATCACCATCGTCTTCATCTTCGCCTGGATGTCCGACGTGTTATAGTCACTCTCTGTAAGCCACGAATACTTCGGCATGATCGAGCCCGGTGACGTCGAACGAGGGTCCATGAAATGCAGATAGTGCCAATGATCAGGATACTTGCCGCCCACTCGTGCTAAATCGGGGCCAATGCGTCGCGATCCCCACTGGAACGGATGATCGTATTCAAACTCACCCGGCTTGGAATATTCACCGTAGCGCAACACTTCGTCCCGCAGCGGTCTAATCATCTGCGAATGGCAGTTGTAACAGCCTTCGCGAACGTAGATGTCACGGCCCGTGAGCTCAAGAGGAGTCAGCGGCACCGCCGCGCTCGACTTGATCGGTACATAGCTCTTCGGTGTCAACAGCGGTACGATTTCCACAATACCGCCAATCGTGATCATCACCACTACGACCATCGTGAATGCAAACGGCTGACCTTCCAGAACGTGGTGCCAGCTCGATTTGCCCGAATAGGTCGCGGGCTTCAAACTCGCGAGCGACGGCGCCGTCCCCTCCTCCTCAACCGGCTCGACGTTACGGACTGTCTTCCACACGTTGTAGCACATCAGAATAATGCCCGCAAGATACATTAAACCGCCCAACACACGCGTATGATAGAACGGAAGAATCCGCTGCGATGTCTCGACAAAATTCGGATACTGCAAGAGTCCGTCCGCGTCAAATGCGCGCCACATCAACCCCTGCATGATGCCCGCCGTCCAGATCGGCACGATATACAGCATGATACCAATCGTCGCAATCCAGAAGTGCGTCGTCGCCAATCCCTTGGAATAAAGTTCCGTCTTCCACAGCTTCGGAATCAGATAGTAGAACATACCGAAGACCATGAAACCTACCCAGCCCAACGCGCCGCCATGAACATGGGCGACCGTGTAGTCGGTGTAGTGCGTCAGCGAGTTAATCGCCTTGATTGACATCATCGGCCCTTCGAACGTTGACATCCCGTAGAACGTCACCGCCAGCACAAAGAACTTCAGAATCGGTTCCTGACGAACCAAGTTCCATGCCCCGCGCAACGTCAAAAGTCCGTTCAACATGCCGCCCCAGGACGGCGCAATCAGCATCACGCTGAACACCGCGCCAACAGTTTGCGCCCAATCCGGCAGCGCAGTATAGTGCAGATGATGTGGTCCCGCCCAAATATACAGGAACACCAGAGCCCAGAAGTGAATAATCGACAGTCGATAACTGTAAACCGGTCGATTGGCCGCCTTGGGCATGAAGTAGTACATCATCCCAAGGAACGGCGTCGTCAGCAGGAAACCCACAGCATTGTGACCGTACCACCACTGCACCAGAGCGTCCTGAACACCCGCAAAAATCGAGTAGCTCTTCAAGAACGTTGCCGGAATCGCCAGGCTGTTCACAATATGAAGCATGGCGATCGTCACGACCGTCGCAATGTAGAACCAGATACCAACGTACAAGTGCCGCTCGCGACGCTTGATTATCGTGCCAAAGAAGTTGATCGCAAACACGACCCAGACCAAAGCGATCAGAATATCAATCGGCCACTCCAGCTCCGCATACTCTTTCGACGTCGAAATCCCCAGCGGCAGCGTCACCGCCGCCAGCACAATAATCAGCTGCCACCCCCAGAAATGGATGCGCGACAGCGTGTCGTTGAACATGCGCGTCTTCAACAGACGCTGCATTGAATAGTACACGCCGGCAAAAATCGCATTGCCCGAAAACGCGAAGATAACCGCGTTCGTGTGCAAGGGGCGAAGTCGGCCAAACGTCAGGAACGACGTGTCAAAATTGAGCTGCCAGAAGGCGAGCTGTGCCGCCACGATAACTCCCACAAGCATGCCCACCGCGCCCCAGAGCAGGGTCACGATGACAAACTTGCGGACGATATCGTAATCGTACCGATAGGTTTCCATGGACATGGAGCTACTTCCCGTCTTTATCTTTGTGCGTTTGTTTGTCGTCCAATAGAATCTTGTGCGCCGGACTCTCCAAATCGTCAAACTGCCCGCCGCGCACGGCCCACAAATAGAACCCGATGAATACCAGGATGAACACTACAGCGAGCGTCATCAATAAGTACAGGATGTTCACGGCTTGCTCCCCCGCACTGCCAGCGTCAAGACGGTCAACGATGAGGCCGGCATCAGCAGCGCCGCCACCAGCGGCGAAATCGATCCTGCCATCGCCAATCCCGCTCCCAGCGCGTTATAACAGATTGCGATCACAACGTTGCGCCGGATCGTGTGCAGCGTGTTCCGCGAGAGCGACACCAATTCCGCAAACGCTTCTGGGCCGCGCCGCGAAACAAACACGTCCGCCGCGCTTCTGGCTACATCCGCCGCTTCCGCCGCCGACACGCCTACCGTTGCCCGAGACAGCGCCGCCGCATCGTTCACCCCGTCGCCAAACATCGCCGTGGCTATCCCCCGCGCTCAAGCTCGGCAATCCGCGCCAGCTTCTGCTCCGGGCGTCACTTCGCCCCGCGCAGTGGCTATCCCCTAATGCCCCCGCCACGCGCTCTACTTCGTCCGCATGATCTCCACTCAACAGCTCTACTGAAATCCCCCGCCGCTGAAGCGCCATCAACGCTCGCGCAGCTTCAGGACTGATCGGATCCGCAATCAAATATCCGGCAACCACTCGCCCGTTCACTGCGGCAAGCACGTTTACCTTAGCCTTGGCCGCCCAGTCCGGGACTCTTATCTCTAATTCATAGATGAGCCGTTTTGATCCTATCACGATCTTCGCGTCACCGACGACGCCCTCGATGCCCTGTCCGTGCCCGCGTACGTCTGTCACAGGCTCCGTTGCCGCCTTGTATCGCTGCAAGGCCGTTGCAATAGGGTGAACCGCGAAGCGTTCGAGAGCCGCAATCTGCTCCTGCACCCGCTCTTGGTCCGCCCCGGTCAGCTCCGCGTCAAACTCCGCGCTAAGCACCTCCATCCGGCCCGATGTCAGCGTTCCCGTCTTGTCGAGCAGCGCGTGCGTGACTTTCGCCGCCCGCTCAAGCGCATCTGCGGACTTGATAAAGATCCCGCGTTTCGCTGCTCGTCCCATCGCCATCGACAACGCAACCGGTGTCGCAAGTCCCAAGGCGCACGGGCACGTCACCACCAGCAGCGCCGCGACATTCCACAATACTTGTGTTGAATCCAGTCGCCACCAGATCAGTGCAGTAAGCGCCGCCAATGTCAGCACGACCGCCACGAAGTAACCCGCGATCCGGTCATGCAGCCGCACGATGCCTGCGCGCTCTGTCGTTGCGCGCCGCGTCATCTCTGCAAGCTGCGCAAGTCGAGTGTAGCCGCCCGTCGCCGTGGTCTGCACACGCAACGGCATCGTGACAATCTGAGACCCCGCAAACACAAGGTCCCCCGCCGCTTTCAAGATCGGATCCGATTCACCGCTCAAATGGGCTTCGGTGACCCAACCGTTCTGCGTGGCTACGCCGTCGACGGTAACCACATCGCCCGGCAAAAATACCAGCGTGTCACCCGCTTCGGCCGCCGCCAGCGGTACATCGCTGATCACGCCGTCAACTTCCCGCCGTACCGTCTGCGGCGCTTGCTCCATCAACGTTTCGGCCGCGTCTGCGGCGCGCGCCGTGGCTCGACTCAACAACAACCTGCCCACCAGCAACAGAAAGATCAGAATCGACAAACTGTCATAGTAGACTTCGCCGCGCTGCATGACTGTTGCCGTGACGCTCACCGTAAATGCAGCAGCGATCCCAAGGCTGATCGGAAGATCCATATGCAGCATCTTCGCCCGCAGCCCTGCCCAGGCGCCGCGATAAAACGGCAGCGCCGAATAAAATACCGCCGGTAGCGACAGCCCGAAGCTCACCCACCGAAACAGATTCGCCTGCTGCGGATCCATCCCCGTGAACTCTCCCGCATACAGCGCCGCAGCCATCAGCATGATGTTACCTGCCATGGACCCGGCAACGCCCATTCGCAACAGCAGGCTGCGCGCCTCTTTCTTGCGCGCTCGCGAGACGCTGTCGTCCTGCAGCGGATGCGGAGTGTAGCCGAAGCTGTCCAGCACACGCGCAACCGAACTCAGAGCGGTCGTCAGAGGATCGAACACGATCTCCACAACCGACCGGCCTATATCCAGATGAGCGTACGCGACGCGCTGCTTTTCAAGGAGAACCTTCTCGACAAGCCATGAGCACGCCGCGCAGTGCACGCCCTCAAGATAAAATCGGATCGACATCCGGCCCTCGGCGCGCGGTTCCGCGTAGCGCTTCAGGAACTCCGGTTCATCGAGAAACGAAAATGTCTTGCCCGTGACCCGGGCCGGTCCGCGCTTGCCCGTCCCAAGCTCGTCGCGAAGAGCGTAATAGTCATCCAGATTGCTCTCGTGAAGTATTGCATACACCGCCTCGCAGCCCGCGCAACAAAACGACGGCTCGTCCTCGCGCAACCGCCCGGCCGGAACCGCTAACCCGCAATGCTCACACGACTGGCTCGAGCCCGTCGCCGATTTAACGGATGACGATGAATACTCACGTTCTGACATGGACTCTCTGGCTGTAACAGAGGCACGGAGTTCACCGCCGCGCGACGCCAAGTGCCGTGCGTTGCCCCCTATGTCTTCTCCTAATCAAAACCAGACTCTAAATATCTTATTCTAAGTACCTGTTTTGGCAAGCAACTTAAGCGCCAATGCTCGCTTTAAAATGCGGGCTATTCGGACCGCCTATTCTGGACCTTGCATTCCCGTATCATAGGATATCTCTTTCCAAAATGCAACTACAAAATCCTATTAATCCTGCACTTTCTCGATGCCGGGTGCGACCGGTTCCGCACCCCGTAAAACGAAAAAGGCCGGTCAACGACGGGCCAAGTTCTCTCAATTCCATTCGTATCTATTCCATAATGACGGATCGCACGCGCACCAATCGAGTAGAATCTCCCGTATCAGGTAAGATCAGCAGCACAGTCGTGTCAGGGGTTGACGCCGCCGCTTGCCACGTTCCAAGTGAATCTGTCACCTCTACCTGATAGCTCAGATAATCGTCATTACACAACCGCTCTCCGCTTGGTCGTTGCCAGATCAATCGCATTTCTCCGCTCTCTTCCATAACGCTCGTCAGACCCGTAGGAATCAGTATTCGCCCCCGTCGGCGTGTGAAAGGCCCCGATATCCGGGAACGTCAGGTCGTCATCACACGGCTCCGCCGGACTCCCGGCATCCAAACAGGGAGAACCGATCACCAATTGGTAGTTCCCCTCGCCGGGCGTCTCGTAACCCGGGTCCTCGTGCATGTTGTAATAAACATCGCAGCGGAAACCCAACCGGTTACGTGGACCAATCACTCCCAACCCTGCCGGTCCATGCGAGGAATCACCCGATAGATGGATAAAATCTGCGAATCGATTTCCAAATACGTTGTTATATTCGACTACGCTGGCCGGGCTGTTCGCGAAATAGAAACCGTAGTCGTTGTTGGTGACTTGTGACGTTGTGAGACGCGTATGCGAATCTTCAAGATAGACTCCGCTGCCTTCGATTCCCGTATTCGCATCTATCGTACACCGACTGAAATGAGTCGAGTCGTGTACCAGGAACATCCCGGCTCCGCGTCCGCTCTCATTCTCTGAAAACACGCCACGCTCGATGTGACCTGTGCACTGATCAAAGAACAGTCCACCGCCCTCTTCAACCCCAACATTGGACTCCAAACTTGTTTGACTTGCATTTACCGTTGAATTGTAACCGTAAAGCCCACCGCCGACTTGGGAACTGTTCCCAGTCAAGGTGACGCTATCGGCAGACAACGTGCTGCCCACCAAATACACGCCGCCACCCGACGAACTTGAACTGTTGTCCGCTACTGATGTTCCGCTTACGGATGCCGCGCTGTTCCGTAAGTAGATCGCGCCGCCGTCTTGAGCGCTGTTGCCTTCAAATCGTACATTCAGCAGCGACACCGTGCCGCTTTCAACGGAAATTCCGCCCCCGGCGCCCGCGCTGCACAGCCGAATCTCACAAGAGTCGAGCTGCGCTGATTGATCTTGGCCCAGGAACACGGCGCCGCCCGAAAGGCCGTCGCACTCTTCAAATATGCTCCGCCGTGCCAAAAGCGAACCTGACACAACACGCACACCGCCCCCGTTACCGCTCGATACACAACGGCGAATTGCGCAGTCCACGAGTTCAACGCTACCACCGAAAATTCCAATCGCGCCGCCGCTGCTGTCCGAGGATTCGACCCGACAACCTTCAATGACCGTGTGGGCTAATGTCGTTATACTATCAGTCCCCGCCAAGCGAACCCCGCGCCAACCCCGCAAATTTGCCGTCAAATCCGCAGTTAACCGCACCGAATCCTGGACGGTGCCGCGCGCCTCAAGACTGCCATACACAAGAATCGCAAACGGCCCTGCAAAGTGTAGTTCCGCTCCGGCAGTAAGCACAAGCTTCTCGCCGAACGGTACTACAAGATCACCGTACACGTCATAAATTCCGCTGTCCAGTTGTCCTGTTTGAACGCCCCAGAGTCCAATCGTCTGGCTGCGGCGACTGGACTCGTAACAGCCCATGTCGGGAAGGTCGGTCTCCACGCTGTTCCGCGGACAGCCTGCAACGTCAACGAGCAAAGACCCGGACGGTGCGGCATCGATCGCTGGGCTTGCAGCGCCGACCTCTCTAAACGAATACGGATCCGGGGCTGTATCGGCGAACTCGGGAGACATGAACACATTCCCGTAACCGTCGCACGAGTCTCCCGCTGCAGTCACACCAGCCAACGTTCCAAAACCGACAGGCAATACGCCATTGTACTCCGGGATACCCAATGCATGGAGCAGTGAATTGTGAATCTGCCAGCCCTGACCGTTGAACTGCATTCCGAGACCGGCGGGAGGTTCACCATTCGCCGAAGTTGGCAGAGTATTGTCCAAAACGCAAGCGCTCAGCAAGCCTGATGACTGCTCCGAATACAGCATATGACCATTCGGCGAACGTCCCTGCACGATGGTGCAATGCCGCAACTCCGGAAACGAATGATCCGCATAGAGTGCTCCGCCTCGAAAAACTGCCTCATTCTCCGCAATCAGACAATTGCTGAGCTGCGGCTGTGAATCAAGCAGATACACACCGCCGCCCAGCGAGTCCGCATGATTCCCCTCAATCCGGCACTGCGATAACATGGGAGAGGAGATCCAGAGCGCCACACCGCCGCCGTGATCGACCGCGCGGTTCCCAGAAATCGTGCAGCGCTCCATCAAAAAGGTCGCTCCTTCTGCGTACAGTCCGCCCCCGGTCGAGTCCGTCACATTCCCGCGAATCGCGCAATCCCGCAGTGTTGGACTGCCCGTGTTGATATGCAGCCCGCCCCCGCCAAAGTTCGATGTGTTGTTTTCAATCACGCAGTTCGTGATCACCGGCTCGCACAGCAATTGAAAGTAGATTCCGCCGCCGCCGCGACCCGAGGCCGTGTTGTTCCGGATAACGCAGTCTGTCAGCACAGCTTTGCTGTATCGGCTGATGATGAGACCGCCGCCGTCGTCAGACGATTCGTTGTACTCAAACAGGCAGCGCAAAAAGACCGGATTCGCGCCTGAACGATAGGCGTGCACGCCGCCGCCGTCGTCCGACGAATAGTTTCCGATGAACTGACAGTCTGTGAAGCGGGGAGGGGACTCCCAACAATACACGCCGCCCCCGTCGCGAAGCAAAGAGCGATTGTACCGAAATGCGCACGAGTCAAACGTCGCCGTCGTTGTGCTGTCATAAATATATGCGCCGCCGCCCTGAGCGATCTGCGTAACATTGCTCTCGAAAACACAACGGCGGAAGCTTGGGGGTCCCGTAACCACCAAACTCCCGCCGCTGCTCCGCGCAACGTTATGATGCACGTAACAGTCTATGTAAGATGCGTTCGCGTAACGATTGAAAATCGCTCCGCCGCCTTTTTCGGAAACGTTCTCGACAAACTCGCAGCGCTCAAACTCCGAACCGTGGGCGCTATTCGCGAATACCGCTCCCCCATCTCCCTTTGCGCGGTTCCTGATGAACACACAGTCGTAGCACTTTGCGGCCGTTCCCGAGCCCGCATAAATGGCGCCGCCGCTCGACCCTGCATAGTTCTTCTGGAACTCGCAGTGCCGGAACTCCACAACGCTCCCCCCATTCATGAACACGACACCGCCCGTACTATCGCTGCCGCTGCCGTAAATCGCCGATCCGTGCTCGAATCTGCAGTACGCGAACCGCACGCTGTCCGCGCTCAACAAGCGAAATCCCCTCCAACCGGGAAGTGAGTCCGGTCCGGTATAACTGAAAACAATTGAGTCTGCGGGAAACCCCTGGGCCGACAGATGGCCCTGTACCACGAACTTATGGTGGCTCTTGAATTCGACCCGGACCCCAGCTTCAATCTTCAGCCGCTGCCCGTCCGGAACCGTCACATTCCCACCGGATATTACATACGGGCTGCCCTGAATCGTCCAATTCCCCGATACGTTGCCCGGGGTAACAACCGTCTCACAAGAGGCCGAGGCCGCGAAGGCACATACCCCCACGACCAGCGAACTCCCCCAACTGAGGACGCTCAAGCGCACAGAAACTCCACGTTTTCATCCGGTTCCCGACTGCGGCCTCAGATTGTTGTGCATTCCTCGTCAAATGGCCACTCTCCTCAAATGTTAAGCACACTTGAAGCACAAGTCAAGCATTCTGTACGTCGTCAACAACTTTTTTCCTGTTCACTCAGACCGGGCAGTGACTTGTCGGTACCCTTCAACTAACAATGAATCCCCACACTCAGGGGGTCTGTGCCGTTTAAAGAGCACTATGTCCTCGCTGCATGCAGCACCGTCCGCAAGTGCCGTTGCATCGCTATCCCCAGGATGAGATAGCTGATCGTCAAGATCCACGGCGCCGCCGACAGGTCTAACGCCTGTACGACAACGACATTCGCCACGGCATTCAGCACCCCGATTCCGATAATCCACGGCACGGCGTACTTCGGCTGCCCCAGCCCTACCAATATGCTCGAACCCGTACTAAACAACGGTTCGAGCAGCGCCGCGGGCAGCAGGGCGATCACGAACGGAATCGCGTCCCGGTATTTGCTCCCCAGGAGCGCCGGAATCACTGGATCTGCATAGTACCACAGCAAAAGCACCGCAGGTATCGCCACTGCCCAGACGCCAACCAGAGCTACTTTCAATTTGCTCGCCAGCTTCGGCAAATCTCCGGCGGCCGCTAATCGCGCCGCCATCGGATAAAGCAGGAAATTCATTGCCTGCGATACCAAGCCGAACAGCCGGAGGAACGTTTTGGCCGCGATATACGGCGCCAAGACCGCCGGACTTGTCACTGCGCCGAGTACCAACAAGTCACCCTGTTGAAAGTAGATGTCGCCAATCGCCCAAAACCCCGTCCACTTCCCGTACCGCGAATTTGCTTTCATGTCCGCGAGGTTGAACGACGGCTTCAGCACCTGCGGGTAACGAATGATCCCGGCGAGCGAAGACAAGACGATTGCTCCAGTGTTGACCAACAGCGCCGTTTCGGCGTCGACCAGAAGACCCTGTTCGGCGAGCGCTATGAAACCCGCAAGGCTGCCAAAGAAATAGCACACCTCGATCACGAACACGCGCCGCAAACGCGAGCCTCGGCCTGGCCCAGCGCCAGCGCCAAATCACGCGGGACAAGGATCAGCAGAGCCAGACACGTTAGGAGTGTCTCCATCCACGACAGTCCGAGCGCGGGCATGACGACCAACCCGATTGCGATGCCCAAGGCGGTTGTCAAGAGCATCAGCGCAATCGTCGATTGTAGAACCCGTTGATCCGCGCCGTACGCCCAACGCTGCACAAGTGCCAGAGCCCACAGCCCTCGCGTACACATGGCCGCGAAATTCAGAAACGCCCAGGCCACGCCATAGGAACCATACTCCTCGACCGGAAGCGCGCGCAGCAGCACAAAAATGACCCCCAGCCCATAGATCGCCGGGAGTCCCTTAATCGCCATTGCCCAGGTCGCGCGTCCCAGCGCGCCCGCGCCGCCAGCCTTGTGGTAGAGTCGCTTCAATCGTCTCTCAGGTTTTCTCAAGAAAGGCCAAATTTACGTAGATTCCATCACAAATGGAAGTCCGCTTGCACATTCGGCCAACTTCCCTGTTCAAGGAACCTTTTCCTCCTCCGCCGAGTCTTCCAATGGTCTATTTGTCCTCTAACTTATCTCTCAGATGATCCGATTTCTAATTCTGTCCATTATCCTGTCTGTCGCAACTGCATTCGCTCAGCGTCCCGCCCTCTCCGTGCACGGGTCGGTCGTTGACTCTCTAACCAAGCAACCGCTTGAATATTCGACGGTCATCCTCTTCAATGCGCAAGACAGCACGCAGGTTGCAGGCATCGCCACCAATTCCCAAGGTCTCTTCAAGCTCGACAGTCTTCGTCCCGGTCAATACTTCGCTCGGGTCAACTTCCTTGGTTACGAGCTAAAAACACTCCGCGATATTCGTTTGAATCGCGAACGGCAGCAAGCCGATCTCGGCAGGATTCTGTTGAACCCTATTGCGCTCGAATCCGATGAAGTTACGGTGACGACAGAGCGGCTTGCGGTTGAACAGCACGTCGAAAAAAAAGTGATCAATGTTGCCAAACAAAACATCGCACCCACCGGCACCGCGGCGGACATTCTCTCTAATGCGCCGTCTGTGACGGTGGACATCGAAGGCAATGTCAAGTTGCGCGGCAGTTCCAATTTCACAGTCATGATTGACGGACGCCCTTCGATCCTCGATGCCAATGACGCCCTCCAGCAGATCCCGGCTGGCACGATTGACAAAATCGAGATCATCACGAACCCTTCATCACGGTTCAGCGCGGAAGGCACCGCCGGCATCATCAACATCATCCCCTTGCGCCGCGGAGCCAATGGCGTCTCAGGTCAAATCACGGCCCGCACATCCATCGACGAACGCCGCAATGTTGATGCGACCTTCACGCGCCCCGTTGGGATCGCCGCGCTGACTGTTGGGGCAAACGCCGGAATCGGTCGCGAACCCGGAGAGTCCAGCAGCGAAACCCGCACGACATTCGAAAACAACACGTCAACAGTGACTACGGACGGAAATACAATGGGCCGCCGGGATAACTTTGGCTTCCGTGCCGAACTCGATCTGCCGCTCGGCCAGCGCAACGCCATGGTCTTCGGCGGCAGGGTAGGAGACTACGCTTTCGGCCGCGACAATGAGTTGTCAACCTGGGAGTACTCTGAAACTGAGCCGCTGCCCGTGCACTATCTCTCCCGCGACCGTACAAAGCACGGCGGATTTCACCGCCACGGCTTCATTAACTGGAAACACAAGTTCGCGCGCGAAGAACAGCAGCTCTCGGTCGACCTGAGTTTCGGTGGCCGTGACGGTGACGACGAAACAACCACCGAACTTTACGCCGACGATGGCCGCATCCTCTCGGGTGTTCGAACGACGGAAGAGGGTCCGGGCCGCCGCTTTGAAGCGAAATCCGACTATGTCCATCCCTTCGCCAACGGCGCCAAGTTGGAAACCGGTCTCTCGTCGCAATTCGGTCGATTCAAGAGCGATAACAAGAATGAAACGCTGGACACTCTGGCGGGCGACTACGTCTACGACGCCCTATACAGCAATGGCACCGACTTCCACCGCGCGATGCAGGCAGGATACGGCATGTACTCCTCTAAATTGAAGTCGTTGGAGGTTCAGATCGGCCTTCGTGCCGAGTACTTCGATCGCTCCGTGGAACAGACCAAGACCGGAGAGAATATCTCACTGACGCGTTTTGACGTCTTTCCGAGCGCGCACACCGCTTGGCAGCTCGGTGGAACTAAACAGCTCTCCGCAAGCTATACGCGCCGCGTCGAACACTCCCGCCCGTGGTTTCTCGAACCTTTCCTGACGTGGGAAAATGCCTACAACGTCCGCAAGGGAAACCCCAAACTGCGCCCCGAGTTCATCGACTCTTATGAGGCTGGCTATCAGACCAGTCTCCTGAAGCAAAACGTCGCAACTGAAGCTTACTACCGCGTGCGCCACAATTACGTCGAGATGCTGCGCAGTGTATATGCCGAAAACGTCACACTCACGGCTCCGGAAAATGTTGGCCGGCAATTCTCGCTCGGTACCGAATTGCGCACCGATATCACCGTCCGCAAAGGCTGGTCGCTGACGCTGTCAGGCAATCTTTATGATCAGCGCGTCAATGCGGAACTCGCCGGCAAGTCCTTCGATGACCATACCTTGACCTACGACGCAAAGCTCAACAGTATCACGGCCCTTGCGCCCAACACCCGGATTCAAATTGACGCGTCATACAACGGTCCGACCGTCACCTCACAAGGTGATACCGAACCATCCTTCATCACAAACCTCGGCCTCCGTCAAGACTTCCTGAAGAAAACATTGAATGTCGCGCTGCAAGTGCGGGACCTCTTCGCATCCGCCCGACGCGAATCACTAACGAGTACTCCAACATTGTACTCCGTAGATCGCTTCACCAACGATGCCCCGGTTTTCACACTCAGCGCTACATACTCATTCAACAACTTCAAAAAGAAGAAGGAGTCTTCTCGCGAAGACTCCTCTGATGATTTCTAACCTCCTGCGTCCTATACAATCACGCGCGGGGCAGGTGACTTCACCTGCCCCGCTTCATGATCACTCTTTCCGCTTCAGGATATGCACCGCAGTTTCGTCCGTGTAGAAGTAGTTCGGAAACGTGCGATGCTCAATGCTTTCGTATCCCGGAATCGGACCAAACGCAAGCACATACTCGTCGTCGTCCACCCACCACCAGCTCTTCTCTTCTGCCTTAGTCAACCCAATGTCAAACATGAGCGTACCGTTGACCTCGTAACCCCCGTCCACCTTGTTCGGTGGAATCCCCATCTTTCCGTTCAACTCGCTCACCAGTTCCCACCTTACGCGATTCCACGAGATGTAGTCGTGAGTCGCCAATGCGCCAAAGACGCCAAGGACGCAAAGCATTGCAATCGCCAACGCCTGGCTCGCTCGCGACACAATCACGGGCCCGTTGGAGAGCAGCGTAAACAGCGCGGCCATGATCGGAAGGTAGATCAGTAGATAGCGGTCAAAGTACCCGCTGGTAACAATCGCCGCAGTGTACAACGCGGTCATCATCAGCAGCGCGAACAGCAGCCATCGTTTCGTATCCCGCCGCCCCTCCGCTCGCATCTCCCACACCCGCGCCACTACCCGAACCAGAAGACGCAGAACTTCCCACGCCCCCCACAGCGACATGACGGTAACGATGCCCCATACCCACACTGGCGCCGTCGGAAGATTTTCAATCCCCAAGAGATAAGTGTCCCGCAGCGTCGCTGGACCCAGGCCGGAGTCGTACAGCAGGTTCTTCCCCACGGGCATTATCCGCTTGTAATAGTACATGGCCCGGATGACGACCAGTAGCCAGGCGATTCCCAAATACGTGGTCAATTTCCGTTCGAAAGCCGTCTCGCTCTGCCGCATTGTGCTGCGGTACCATAGCAGCATCGGCAACGCAAACAATCCGAGATACAGGAATAGCGCCGCCGTGCCGCCCGTCGTCAAAATCGCAAACTTCAATGGCTTCTCGATCAACGTGGTCAGTGCAGCATTCGATCGCCCATTGTCGAGATTTGGAAATCCCCACAGGTCAACCAGGAAGTGTTGATGCACCCATAATAACACGAAGATCACCGCAAGCGGAAGCGCCGCGCGCAGCAACACCTTGAACGAAATCCCGTCGCGATAAAACTGCGTCATCGCAAATCCCGCCGGGATCATGAGGGTCAGTTCGCGCACCCACACGGAAAGGACAACCAGAATCCACCCGAGCGCGCTGATCGCTCTTGACGACTGAAACATGCCCTTGATCAACAGCAAAAGCGCAAGCGTCGCGCCCGCCGTGAACCCCACGTCCGTCATGAATGAGTTCGACAATTGAAAATAGAGCGGATTCACCAAGAGCGTTAGCGAGCAAAGCAGCGCCGTGCGCCGCGATGCGCCAAGCTCAAGACACAAGTAATATGTAGCAATTCCGCCGATCAACCCCGCCGTCAGTTGCGACACCCGCAAGGCCGTGTACGAAAACCCGAACGGCAGGCAGAACAACGCGCCCCAGAATACGTGCGCGACGAGCGTCTTGCATGCCCATTCCGTCAAAAAAAACATCCGCCCCTCTTCAACCAGAGCCTTAACGGACACGCCGTAAGTCCAGTCGTCGTTGAGCGGAAAATCTCCCACAGGATGAGCAAGATACGTCATCAGCGCCCATAACCCGGTCATCAGCAAAATATCCTGCCAACGGCCGCGATCCGAGCGTAGCTCCGACGAAACGCTCACGAAATATCCTCAATCACATACTCAGGCCGATTATTCACCTCCGTGTGAATTCGCCAGACATATTCACCGATGATTCCCAGCATCAGAATCACGAGTCCAAGCAGGAACGAGGTCAGCGCTATCGTCGCCGAAAACCCCTTGATCGGTATCCGTCCCAGCGCCGCGTTGATGACCACAAAAATCCCATACGCGAAACTCAAGAGTGACACCAGCACTCCGATAAAAGACATCGCGCGTATCGGAATGATCGAAAACCCCAGTAGCGAATCGAGAAAGAGCGTGAACTTTTTCGAAAACGTCCAGCGCGATTTGCCGTGCTTTCGTTCCCGTCGTTCATACGGTATGAAATCCGGCTTGAAACCCAGCCAATAGGCAAACAACGCCAGATTGATGTTACGGCCGCTCCCCAGCAAATATGGAAGCATGGCCTTATCCATCAAAGCGAGATCGAAGCCGCCCTCCGGGTAATTCTTCATCACCATCGCCCTTAGGAGCTTGTAGTAAAGGCCCGCAAAAAACTTCGACACCGGCGGATCGTGCCGGTTGCTGCGTGTACAGACCACATACTTCGAGCCCTTCTGCCACCGCTCTACCATTTCAAGGATCAGCTCCGGTGGATCCTGCAAATCCGCCGCAAGATACGTGAAACAGTCCCCCGTCACGAGACCCAGGCCCGCTTTGATTGCGTGGTAGGCGCCAAAATTCCGCGCCAGCTTCACAACTCGCGTCGCCGACCGCTGCTCCTGAATCTTCTTCAGTGCCGCAAACGATCCGTCTTTGCTCCCGTCATCAACAAGAATCAGTTCTAACTCAATCGCCCGTTCACGCAGCATCGCTTCGAGCCGCGATACCTCCGTGAACAAATGCGGAAGCGAGCCTTCGTTATAATAGACCGGAACGATAATCGAAAGTTTCTTCATCTCAAAGCTCCGCGCACGCCTTATGCACGCGATCCATGACGTACTCAACCGCGTCATCAGCCATGTGCGGACCGATCGGCAAACTCAATACCGTCTCCGCCATCCGTTCCGCCAGCGGATAACGGCCCTTGTGCGAATTGAACTCTGCGTATGCTCCTGAAAGATGCGGAGGCACCGGATAGTGAATCAGCGTGCCGATTCCCTCGTCTGCGAGCTTTCTCTGCAGGACATCCCTCTGCGGATGCGTCACCACAAACAGATGCCATGCCGGGTCCGTCCACTCCGGCACATGCGGCAAGGTCAAGCTCTTGGCGCCTGCGAGGCCCGCGTGGTACGTCGCCGCGATCCGTCGCCTGCGAGCGTTCCATTCGTCGTTTCTGGTCAGCCGCACGCGCAGCAGCCCCGCCTGCATCGGATCAAGCCGCGGGTTGTACCCTTTCACTTCATTGTAATACTTCACTCGCGAACCGTAATTCCGCAGCACCTTCACCCGGTCCGCAAGCTCGTCGTCATTAGTCGTAACGCAGCCTGCGTCGCCGTAGGCGCCGAGATTCTTCCCCGGATAAAAGCTGCATCCCGCCGCGTTTCCCATCGCCCCGGTCTGTTTGCCCTTGTACGTCGCGCCGTGTGACTGCGCGGTATCCTCGATCACACGCAAGCGATGCGTGCGCGCGATCTCCAGTATTGGATCCATGTCCACGGATTGCCCGTACAGATGCACAACCAGAATCGCTTTCGTCTTCGGTGTGATCGCAGCTTCTATCAACGCCGGATCAATATTAAATGTCCGCGCATCCGGTTCCACCGGCACAGGCAGACCGCCCGCCTGCGAGACGGCCAGCCATGTCGCGATGTACGTGTTCGACGGAACAATCACCTCGTCGCCCGACCCGATTCCGTACGCCCGCAACACAAGGTGCAGCGCTTCGAGTCCGTTGCCGACGCCAAGACAGTACTTGCAGCCAAGGTACTCAGCATACTCCCGTTCAAACGCCGTGACTTCTTCGCCAAGGATGTACCAGCCGCTCTCCATCACGCGCTCAAACGCAGCGGTTAACTCACCGCGCAATTCGGCGTACGTCGAATGCAAGTCGAGAAAAGGTACCTTCATCAAATCCCCGACCGAATTGCCTGCAGGAACTCCTCATACTCGCGGTAGTAAGCCCCTTCTTGATACCCCTCCGAAGCAAGCACCAGACAGACCGAACCCGACGAGAAATTGTCAATCTCCCGCCAAATCCGCGGTGGAATATGCAGACCGTAGTACGACCGGTTCAAGTGATAGCGCTTCTTCTCATGTCCGTCGTCCAGCACTACATCAAACGCCCCGGATATCGCAATCAAGAACTGGTGGCACGACTTCAGCGCATGACCCGCGCGGGTCGCACCGCCCGGAACGTCGTAAAGATAAAATATCCGCTGAATCGGAAACGGAATGTGCTTCTCGCCTTCCACAAATGTCAGGTTCCGCGCGCGTCGGGAATCTTCGGCAAATCAATAATCTTGCAGTCGCTGAGTGACATGTGACCTACTGTTCAAGGTTTCGAATAAACTTCGCCGGTATTCCCATCACCAATGCGCCCGGCGCCACGTCTTTCGTGACTACCGATCCCGCCCCGACAAGCGAACCTTTGCCGATCCGCACCGCCGGCAGCAGCGAAACGCCCAAACCAATATTCGCACCGTCTTCAATCTGCGGTCCGATAATCTTCTCTTCTTCGTAGTGCTGTCCAACCATCACGTTATCGTTAGCGGTCGAAACAAGGTCGCTGATAAACACGTCGTTCCCGATCGACATATTCCCCGTGATGTGCGTCGCGTCCATGATCTTCACGCGGTCGCCAATCTTCGTGTTGTAGTTGACCGTCACGTAGCGGCTGAGCAAGACCTTATTCCCGATCCGGCACTGCTCTCGGATCGATGCCCCGTCACCAAGCAGACAGTTCTCGCCAATCTCAACGTCGTAAAACACTACGGCGTGCGGTCCAATCGATGACTCCTTGCCAATCTTCACTACGCGCCGGAAGTCAATCTTCCGCGCCGTCGCTCCTGCACCCTTTGGCTCTTTACCGATATAGGCCCCTGGAAATATCTCAACGTTGTCTCCGATGATCGCTCCGGATTCAATCACAACATACGGGTGAATAATCACGCCGTCGCCGAGAACGACGTCAGGCCGGATAATCGCAAACTCGTCAATGCGAACGTTCTTCCCTATGCTCGTCGTCTGTACTATCGCCTGCGGGCTGATCATTTTCACCTCTCGATTTAGACGGGCCTTGCGGCCGACACGGTTTGTCTTTGAAATGGAACTCTAACAGTTAGCTAGTCGATGGTCCTACCGAATATAGCACTATGTGAAATGAGAGTCCACGTCGTGCGCCGATCCAAGCGGCTATGCTGCGCCGCGTAACTCCTGTTAAATTCTTATTTTTCAGAAGACTTGGGCGCCGCTGCGGCGTCCCACTCCCCGCGCAAGATCGAGTAGACCTTAAAATCGTGGAACTTACCCTTGATAAACTGATGATGCCGCAGTGTCCCTTCATACGTCATTCCAACCTTTTGCATCACCTTTTCCGACGCGAAATTGTAGCCCAAACACCGCGCCTCGATCCGCTCAAGGCCCAAATCGCGAAAGCACAGCTCAACGACGCGTTCCACCGCTTCCGTCATAATCCCCTTTCCCCCGTAGCCCGGATTCATGGCGTAGCTGAGCTCCGTCTGCCGATGCTCGGGATACCACTTTCGCAATGAAATCACCCCTACCACCCGTCCATCGGCCTTCCATTCAATTGCCCAGCCCGGCCACAATCCCTGCTCATAGTCCGCAACCATCTCACGGATATAGGCTTCGGATTCCGCAATACTGCGCTGCGCTTCCCAGTGAAAGAACCGTGCAACGTCCTCTTCTGAGGCATAGGCAAACATATCCGGCGCATCCGACAAGCGGAATCGCCTCAGTAAAAGGCGTTCCGTTGATAACTCCGGCTGTCCTGCATACTCTAATGGCATAAATAAGTGTAACCCGCTTTGACCCAAATGTAGCGACATATTCATCAACCTTCCAGTCTTCACAGAATGTGCCCGCCCGAATACTGCAATTCAATCCAGGTTGCAACTGCCGTGCCCCGAACACCAACGAAAAAACGGGTCAGCCGCAAGGCTAACCCGTTAATTATTCGTAGCGCGTACGGAACGAACATTCAAACCTTCCGGTGGACGGTAAAGCTTCAGAAAACAAAGCGTTCCGCCGGACGGCCAATCAACTACTTCGTTTCTTCCGCGTCCTTATCTTCGATCCTCCTCCGCGAACAATTTCTTGAGCTGCTTGAGGAGGAGCTTTCGGCTGCCTTAGCCCGTGGGAAAAGACTTCTCCCCAATTCGTCGCCTGCTCCGGCGATGGCCGGAACGCCCTAACGCTGTCTGTCATTGCCTGAAAATCAAGATCAAGAGGGGGAACCGATCCATATGGCATCTCTGCAATCGTTCCGTGGGATGCCAATCTGCCAGCCCGGGTGTCCTTCCAGTCGATTGTGCTAGCCAGAAGCGTGTAGACCAATCGACAGCGAGTCGTGAAATCAAGGTCATCAAGTCCAGTTACAGCCTCTAATTTGCCAATGAAGCGCGTGAACTCGTCTGGATTCGAAGTTTCCAGACGCTGTAGGACATAGTACGTGTGGCCATACTCGGCCTTAACGGGACCAGAATCATCTTCAACGTCCAACGTTGAATCAATATCAAAATCCGCTCGTAGATCGGCGTAGGTTTTGCCGAAGACCAGACGGTGAATTCGTTGACCATCATCGTCGGAATCAATAGATAGCTTCGAGCTCATATGGTAAAATTGATAGATTTTGCAGTCAGCTAACGAGAATCCTATTGACGCATTTTACGAGCAGGTAAAGCATACAAAACGCGAGTCCAAGCTCAAGGAACGGGCTTTTCTCTTTCTCGCTTAGAAGGCCAACAGTATAACCGGCAACTCTGATTAGCGGCTTCGCAACCCAAGCCACAAACATCCATGACATCATGTAAAGCGTTATTGGAACCAATGCTGTACAAATTAGTGGCAGTAATGTTTGGTTGTTCGTTAGCCAGTGAGCAAGGTCGAATTTTGCAGCAGCGTGTTTGGGCAGCAAAAAGTATATGTCGACTGCCGCAAGAAATGCGGCCTGCGCTAGTGCAATTAAACTACAAACAATGACGACGATTACGCCTGTCGATCCTAGATAGCCGTTCCATGAAATTGCTTTTCGTGCCGCCCCAATTGTTATCACGCAAGCGAGATAGTCAAAGAAGAAATTAATCGTCGTTAGCCAAAGTGGATAAGCGGGCGAAGCGGTTGGGCCGTCCTTGACCATCCAACCCGTTTGTCCAAAGTTTTCGAAGAAGATTGTGCCGATCATCAATCCGAGAGCGGTAAGTGCTACGCTTACAAGGCATGCGACCACCGCGAACTTGTAGACTAGTGCTGCTCTCTTGCTCAGCTCTATTAGAAGAAATCTAGGCACCACGGACAGTTTACGGAGTTTGTTGACGAAGACCATGGGTAACCAAATGACGAAAGACACAGCAAAAGTGGTTAACAACAAACCGAGGCTTCCGAGCATCACAACTGGTATTACCGCAACCACTTTGCCGAACCACCCAGCAATTGCTTTCACTTCAAAGACATAGATAATTAGTAACGGAACAAAAAGAAAGTAGAACCCGATAATCATCGCAACGCGAACAAGACCGACGATATAGTATGCACAACCAGGCTTATCGTCCGTTTGCTCTTGTACTTGCTGTTTCATTGCCTTTAGAAGTATTGCCGGTGTTCTCAATGTAGCAACGAGTGTTCGAATAGGAATTGATTTCGCTGGAATTGGTTTATGTTTTTCATCCGCAGAGTTGCGCGCAGCCCAGTTCTTGATAAGAATCATCACAAACCAGAAAACTGGTACGAACGGCATAAGCACAACGATAGCAAATGTGCAATTGAATATGAAAACCGCCTTGCTCAATGCCCCTTTCTTATGAAGGGATCCCTTTCTTTCTTTTGCTGTGTCCAATGTAGGCACAGCACTCATCAGCTTATCCCAGTTATTGACTAGGACGGTGGCTAAGCCTATTTGCCAGTGCTTGACGGGAAGGCTTTTTAGCCTAAGCTCTTCGTTATGCATCCACTCAATAATAGCTTGTTTGTGCTGTCTTCTTAACGACCAATCCACAATCCACATGAGCAATGCAAACGCCGCCAATAGTGGTACGTCTGGCAGAAGAAAGAATATGACATCTTCCATCAGTTGGTCAGCCTAATTTGCTGAATATTTCACTCATTTGCACCATGAGTTAAACGATTAGTAGCATGATAGCACAGTTGACTTTTCGCATGATTTGTAAGTATTGCCCACCTTCGTTTAATTGATTCACCGCATGCACGGCGTTAACACAGCGGGAGTTTCTCACTCTGCTCGTATCCTCTCTTCGATGCACGCTTTCGTTTTCTCCACACTCCAGTTCAATGCCTGTGCGACTTCTGCAACACACGACTCCCGCACTGAATCGGCGGTAATATCTCCTCTGTCAGACCATTCCAGAGTAAGCGCATCGAGCAACGCTTCAATAAGTCCTGTTGTGATCCTATCATCATAATCCTGTGACAGATTTGGGGGCTCACGACGTGATTAATCCCCTATGGAATGGTTGGCACGAAACAGAAGACTGTAAAGTCTTCTGTTATGCCAAAGAGAACATGTCTGTTTCAAAGGCTGAGTAATCGGTCCATCCAAGCAGCTCAATAACGTGATGTGCCAGATTCTCCTCGCCGTGGGAAGCGAGCGAGAATTGCGGGCCACATTCTCTTTCCAGAATCGCGAAGCAGTCACAAACTGGTGGGTCATATTTGTTCATCTCGTAGTGCATCGTCTGATTTCGTGCCTGCCAAATAACCACGCTAAGAGCCGTTGACCCAATAGGCCGTCCAGTAGGGCATTTGTGAAGTCGTCCGTGAACCGTGGAAATTCCTTGCTTCGCAATTTGAAGAATAGCGCCGCAAATAACTCTATAAGATTGGTCTAGGTTCGCGATATGCTCTTCAATTTCGGTTACCTGCTCTTTCGTTTCCTCGTACAAAGGCTGTGTATTCTTGACGTATTCTGCTAGCTTTACATATTTGAACTGCACCTGCGAGTCAATAAAATCCTCTTGCAGATCAGAACTACTAAAGTCCCAGTAAAGGAAGTCTCGGGTCTTTTTGATATGGTCGAGCTGTGTCTGAAAAAGCGATAAACGTTTCTTCTCATCGTATACAAGTGCGATCAACTGTCTTGTCGCCCACTCAGTATCGGTTACATATTTGCGCATTGATTCTTATATCCCGTTACTTTGTATTTGCCGTATCTTCACCCCAAACACGTGCAATGGCTGCCTGAATCTTCTTCTCGAAGCGCTCGATCAATTCTTTATTCGCAGCTACAAGTGATTGCTCGGCTTCGATCTCTTCTACGATTGCGTCCTGGAGTCCAAGTGGAGGTAGAGGTATTGAATAAGCAGCGAGCGACTTTGCGTTTATATTGGCTTGGCCAATTGCTCTGCTCGCATACTGCTTGATACCTTTCTGAAAACCTTCGGTATTCATGAAAGCATTTACATAGAACGGATTCGACTTCGCGTGGTTAACCGAAAGTCGTATCAAATAGGAAGCGAAACAATAATCTCCACTGAGATTAAAAATGCCAGTCCGCCCAACGTGTTCAATACTATTCGTTCTATTGAAAAGAATGTCTCCCGATAATAGTTGATACTTTTCAAACTCTGTTTCACCAATATCGGAGCATTTCATATCGCCCCGGTCAACGCACAGGCCATTTACAAGTTCGTTCATTCGGAAAGTCTTATAGCCCACATTTTCAGTGTTTAGAGGATTCGACAATCCGTATTGAATTCTTGTACTGATTTCGCCAATCGGTGCCAGCGGCCACTCCGGATCAATCACAATCCGTGGCCGATAATTCTCTACAATCGCACGAGCCCCATCAATGACTTTCTGATAGCCTTCAATCTCTGCTACGATTTCCTTCTGGACTTCAAGCGGGGGGAGGGGGATTTGGTAGGAACTCACCCAATTGGAACTTAAGTTTGCTTGCGCAACACCGCTTGACGCCGCCGCCGCATTATGGATAAACTTGTCGGTATTCAATACCGCAAAAGTGTATTCTGGCATGCAAAGTAACGGATCAATCAGCTGAACTTGTGCGACTCTTTGATTCAACACTGCCGGTTCATGTTCTCGTTTCAACCTGCCTACTCTACCTACGTTCCCCGTTAGCGACATCAATATGTCCCTGACCTCAATTGAAAATCTGCAAACTCTAAAGCTCGGTCGGATGAAATGAACTTTGGGTCGTCGTCTATTACCTCGCCTCTCTGCACATTTTTTATTCGGATCACACGCAGGCCATGTGCTACGTATTCCTCACTTTTGAAGGCGAAACCATTTCTTATTTGCGCAACGCTGGACAAGGGGACAAGTGGGTAAGAAGACGAAACGGAAACACTTGTTCGGAAACGTTCGCTGTTTAGATTGCAGTCAGCATCCTCTGCAATTCTTGACTTCAGTATAACGACGCCGTGGTCAAATGACATGGTGCCATCGTCTTCGCGGTTCCGAAGACTATGCAAGAATTTTGAAATTTCTTTTTTGCACGGGTGTAGGTCGGATGTGTCGAGCGCACGTCGCTGGGCACCAAGCCCAAAGCCATCATTTTCAATTTTGAAAAAGCCTATGCTATCACTTTGTTTTGCAAGTGACTTGTCAAGAATCAGAATCGAGGTCTTGACACCGGAGTATGGGTTGAACACTCCCGCCGGTAGTGAGATGACTGCGACCAGACTGTTTTCGACGAGCATTTTGCGAAGTTCTTTGTAGGCGCCACCACTTTGAAAAATTACGCCTTCAGGCACAATAATGCCGGCACGACCAGTAGGAGTAAGATGCTCAGCCATGTAGTCTACGAACAGAACTTCACTGCGCTTTGATTGCACAGAAAAACGCTTATGCGGTTTGATGCCCCCCTTCGGTGACATGAAGGGTGGATTGGCGAGAATCACATCAGCAAGTTCGTTCCACTTTTCTTCGGACGTTAGCGTGTCATATTCAACGATGTGTGGATCGGTGAAACCGTGCAAGTAAAGATTGACAAGCGATAGCCTTACCATGTCCGGCGAGATGTCATAACCCTTTAAGTTTTGGGCTATGCGGCCCTTCTCGTCAGGTGTCAGGGTCACATTGCCCTTTGCATCTGTGTTGCTCCTAACAATATGCTTGTAAGCTGAAATTAAGAAACCTGCGGTTCCACATGCAGGATCCAGAATGGTTTCATTCTTCTTTGGGTCAACGATGCTGACGATGAAATCAATAATATGTCGCGGCGTACGAAACTGCCCAGCCTCACCTTGCGACCCAAGTACCGAAAGCAAGTATTCAAAGGCATCACCCAGCTTCTCCGAATGGTCATACGTGAATTCATCAATAATCTTCAGAAAGCTCTTTAGTGTTTCGGGATCGCGATACGGCAGATATGCATTCTTGAAGATGTCACGAAAAAGCGGTGGTATGCCTGGATTCTCGGGCATCTTTGCAATTGCTTCGGCATACAGGTTCAGCGTTTCAAATCCCCCAAACCTGAACGCATCAACTTCGCCCAGCCATATCGGGCATATTCGCCTTCGAAGAACTTTCGCTTGCCACCAAGCTCTTCGGCTTCGGCGTCCATGTCATCCATGAATTTGTAGATCAGCGCAATAGTAATCTGTTCAACCTGCGACTTCGGGTCGGGCACCTTCCCTACCAAAATATCTCGGGCCGAGTCTATTCGACGCTTTGTATCAGTGTCAAGCATTCAATTCCTTTAGGAGGCGAACTGGTTCAAGGAAACATAGTCCTTGATGTAACTCGGACTAATATTCGATATCGATCAGGAACCGCACGGAAGTCGCGGGTTGTAAAAGTTGGATTTGTTGCAAGGTCAGTCAGTTGCTTCGTGTCGATAATATGTCTGATCTGATTGCTCGTAGCATAGGCTTTGAAGTAATTCTTGATCGCAGGAATTGATGTGGGTTCTTCAGGTTTGTAGTCGGCAACAAACTTCGCGAACTCTTCTTCAAGTAGTTCATCTTTAGACTTGAATTTTGGAATTAGGCCAAACACTTTTTCAAGTATCTCTCGCAGCGTAATGCGGCGGTCTACTGCTGCTGCTCGGCGCAGTTTATCAAGCGTGTAAAATTCTGCCGGTTGATTCAAGACTTCCTTATTCACGATATCAACTACTCTATCCCATTGCCCAGCTTCAACCGCCTTGGCAATCTCGCGATGCTCGCGAACCTTGTCTTCGAACTTCTCGAAGAACATCCAATCAATCTTCATTCCTTCAAGACCAATAGTCTGCTCGGTGATTGAAGCAATGATGTCTTCTCCAGCGTGTTCGTAACCATCAAGATGCACCACCGGTCCGACATCTTCACCTCTTGGACTTGGCGAGGGCACAGGTAACGCAATTACTTCATCATAGTTGAAATCTTCTTCAAAGTATTTGCAATTACGGAAGAAGTCGAACAGTTTGTAAGCTGATTTTGGTTGTTCCCCAATGGTCGCTTTCAGATTGTTATCCAACAGGTCAACCGTGAATTCGTGCTTACGGGTTCCTCGTCCTTTGATCTGAATGAAATCGGTCGGGGAGAAGATAGGTCTGAACAAACCGAGGTTGAGAATATCAGGACAGTCATACCCCGTTGTCATCATACCAACAGTCACACAAACTCGTGCCTTGCTCGTGCGATAGCTTTCCATGAAGTTCGCCGAGCCAAGAAGTTTGTTGTTAGTGAAGTTAATCGTAAACTGCTGGGCATCAGTTATCCTTGATGTAACTTGAACAGCAAAATTGGATTGATACTTCCCCGGATACATTTTGTCAGCCATGACATTCAGAATCTGCGTCAGTTTGGATGCGTGATTCTGGCTGACAGCAAAAATAACTGACTTCCCTATTTCATTGCTGATCGGGTCGCGTAGAGCTTTTTCAAGGTACGTCTTGCAGAATAGTTCATTTGTTCCTGGTGCAAAGAACTTCTTTTCGTAGTCGCGATGCTCAAATGATTCTTCTTGGTCTGCTCCTTCATCATCCTTGAAAGTGACAACGAATCCTTGATCGGCTAGTAACTGGGTTGTAACACCAGTCGTTGCATCCACAACAGTTGGATTGATCAAGAATCCGTCTCTTACACCGTCAAGTAAGGAGTACCGGAATGTAGGTAGCTGGTCCTCACACCCAAACGTGCGATAAGTGTCGAGCAGAACGCGCCGTTCATATTCGCGTGGATCGCGTACATTTGGATCGGCGTTGTCGAAGTTCCTTAAGTAGTCTCTGGGCGTTGCTGTAAGACCAAGCTTATAGCCAATGAAATAATCAAATACTGCCCTGGCGTTCCCACCGATGGATCGATGTGCTTCGTCCGAGATAACCAAATCAAAATCAGTTGGTGAGAACAACCGCTGGTACTTGTTGTTGAACAGTAGCGACTGAACAGTTGTAACTACAATTTCAGCGCGACGCCAGTCGTCACGATTCTCTTTGTAGATAACAGATTTGTAGTCATTAGACAGGTAAGCAACGAAGTTCTTCCATGCCTGGTCCTCCAGTTCAAGACGGTCCACTAAGAACAATACACGTTGTGCGTTACCCGTTCGCAAGAACAACTTGATAACTGCCGCAGCAGTCAAAGTTTTTCCCGTACCGGTTGCCATTTCAAATAGGAATCTGTCCTTGCCTTCCCCAACGTTATCCTGCAATTCTCGGATTGCTTTTAGTTGATATTCGCGCAAGAATCGAAGCTTGTTGGATTCTATGAAGCGATTGCGTTCTGATTCATTCTTCCACCCAACTTCGTTTGCATAGTTGGGCCGCTGGGATACTGCGATGTAGTCAGTGGTAACAAGCTCGTTAACGAGTTTATTAGGATCTGGAACCGTTCTCTGATAACCCTGTGCAGATTCTGGTCGCGGAAACGCTGTTACTGTGCTTGGGTTACCCCGTTCCAAGTCCCACAGGTAATGTAAGTTGCCGTTAGAAAGGATAACGAATCGGCAGTTTAGCGACTTCGCGTATTTTCGTGCTTGCTCCTTGCCATCTAACGGGTCCTTACTTTCGGACTTCGCTTCGAGCACGATGAAAGGAAAGCCACGGTCATTCAAAAGTAGGAAGTCAACGAAACCCCTTTCGACCTTATCAAAATCTTCGCCAAGGGCATCCAAGTCATGTGACTTCAGCTTTACGGCTGGTTCAAGTTGAACATTGGCCGGTCCGTTATCATCAGCAAAAAAACGCCAACCCGATTCTTCGAGTAGCCTGTTAATCTTGATTCGGGCTGTAGCTTCTTTTTCTGCCATGTGTTGCGTTTTGATTTTCCTAACGTTTTCTTTGCATACTTGTCGAACTTTGGCGAGGCTCGACGATAAGAACTCTACGCCCAAAGGCATCTAGACGACAAAGGAAACAGGGTGGTGGGTTGGCCCGCGCAAGAAGGTGGCTATCGCCGTTTCTTGTTAATGGGATTTCATTAGCGTGATGAACCGTTCGAATGAACCGCCGCATTGTTGAAACCCTTGCCACACGTCTTGAAATCGCGACACCAGACGATAGTGGCCCTGTCGTTTTCCTCCCCGACTGTGCTCTTCAATGACGATCCCGGCACCCATTAATTCACTCAAGACTCCATCAGAGAATGCGGTAGATTTGTTGCCGAATTTCTGCCTTAAAACTGACTCGGACACAACCGTGGTCCGCATGAATGCACGGAGTAGCTTCTCAGTCGATTGAATACGTGTGTCATGGATGCTTGTCTCTACGACTTTATCGGCAGGGTGGCCATCAAATGTGACAATAAATCCAGATGATTGAAGCGCGTTTGCCACCGAGGGTGGATTGAAAAGTTCCCCTTCTCCATCCGGTCGGACAACTGAAGAGCAATTGACATCATGCATCGTGCAGTGGTCAACAACTGTGTCTTGCGACAATTCCAAACATTCGATGGCACAATGATCAAATGCAACATTTCGAAATGTTGTTTGCGATAGGCTTGAACGACGAAAGTAGCAATTGACAAATGATGTATTTGTAAGGCACTTCCCAAGCAGTGCGTCTGAAGCGAACGTTATTCCTTTAATCTCAATACGCTTCTCATTGTTGCATTCGTCAAGTAGAGCAATGATTAGAGCACCACAATTTTCGCGTGAGTACGAAAGTGCACCTTCGCCTTCAGCTGCATCTACCAGCATGTCGATTGACTTAAGTGACGCAAGTTTAGAGTCACCTGATCGTTCGTGAACCATTTCAACTGCACGTTCAATGCTCAGCGGAGGGAGTATGGTCTGACGAGCAATGTACCGAACATCAGAAATATTGTCTTCACAAAGCGCGCGACCAACAGCTTCTCCGATGAAATAGAAATAGAATTCTGCGTGGTCGAATGAAAACCGTCCGTTTGTGCCAGTTGCCTCCACGATCAATGCATGCTGTTTGAAGCGGTCAACTACCTGCCTTGCGATGGATGCCTCTAGCTTTTGCGATTCGCAGAATAATTGTGCAACGACATCTAGAAGTTCACCGGGTACTTGCTCTGACTTTACATTTAACATTTCAGTTGCAAGGTCCGCGAGGAGACGCCGATGTTGTAGGATACTGATCAGTGGTTTTGCGACTTCACCACTCTTATCGATCCACTTTTCACTGGCTTCTCTGTGCAGAATTGAATCAACTAGGCTTGTTACGTAATGTCGACTGTCGGTTCGCAGATGGCCAAATAGGGCAATTTGAGGGTCACACCCTTCGATGAGGTCAACAAGTTTTCTTACAAAAACGGCGCGCGTAAGCGCTGGGTGTGTTGGGCTTCCAAGCAAACGCGACAATTCGTCATGTAGTGCATTGCCGTTCTCGATGCCCCTCATGCTACAGTATTTGGCGAAATGGCTTTGATCCCAACGGTCAATTGAAATGCGCGCAAAAGAGACTGAAGTGTTTCGCAGGGCATCAAAGAGCTTTGTTTGTGTTTGAAGTCGGCGATATTCGAAGTAGGCTTTCCTCGCGGCAACTAGTAGACTGCCTTGCCCGTCTAATTCGGACAATAGCATGCCCAAGGAAGAAATCGCGTCCCCTGCTGCGTTTTCTATGAACATTTCCTCGAATCCATCCAGTGCTGGAACGATTACACCCATGCGAGTTAATTCAAGAAATGCATCGTAATATAGGAAGGGAAAACGATATCGATTTGTAAGAGTTCCGACTACAACATCATCTAAACGCAGGAATGGACGACCGCCGAGCGAGACCGGGATCAGCAGCCACTTCGTCTCTTTCTTCTTATATCTTTCAGCTTGTATTCTAGCTAAATGATTAATTACGGTTGTCTTGCCTTCACCGGCGTCAGAGGTTAGATATAGAATGCTAGTCGTAAATGCTGGATGGCGCTCAAGCAACGAGAGTACTTCTGATGAAACATTCGGCAAAGAACGTTCGGATTCGTCTGGGACAAATTCCAATTGATCTAAAAGGCTTCCTGACGGTTCAATGAAGCAACTTTCAGGCTGAACATAAGCGATTATTCTGTCTGCTAGCGAAGAAAGGCGCGCCAATCGTTGTACAACCCACTCGTGGGCTTTGTATTCGATACCATTCTCGACAATGTGAACTTCACCTTCCTGAATCCTGACTGAGGCAACAAGAATGTCATCCCTAATCTTAACCAATAGCTGACCTTTGTCAAGGTCAACGTCTGCGGGTGAATCAGCGAATGCAGTCAGCACTTTCTTAAGTTCTTCAGGTGTCATATTCGTTTTCTATCTTTGTTGGGTCGTTAGAGCATTCGCCTTACATAAAATGCGTTCAAGCGAGCCGAGTATTGGTCGCTTACTCTAGTACTAGGTTGCGTGTGAACATGAATCACATTGGATCCCAAGGAAATTGAATGCAGAATTGCAGGCCAGAAGTCATCATCGGATGAAACTATACAAATGCGCGATCCCTTAGAACTGTGGAAAATAGCATCCGATGTGAGCATTGTATCAACCAGTTTCTGCTTTTCAACAAGTAAGAAATCGTTTACTTTTAAGGAACAGTTTGACTCGGGACAATTATTGTTGTTCACAAACTGGAACACGGTAGACATCGGGCAATTTAGGTTGGCGCAGTTAAGGTCACCCTGGTGTTTACACTGTTTTCCGTCAGCGCATTTGGCACAAAAGGATCAGTATTATTAGGTGTAATGTAGTGTTGTAAGTTCAGTCGGGCGGCCCGGACTGAACTTAGCGTTGGCGACCCGTTTAGGGGTTGCGGAGCTTCCGGGAAGGTGCTATAATGAACGCATCGGAAAGGAAGATTTTTTATGCCCAGAGGAAAAGCGAAGAAGAGCACGACGGCAGCGAAGCCCGAGAGTGCGAGTCAGCTGATCAAGTCGGTAAAGCAGCGCACACGCAGAAAGTACAGCGCGGAAGACAAGATCCGTGTGGTGTTGGCCGGACTGCGCGGCGAGCAAACGGTAGCGGCGCTGTGCCGTCAGGAGAACCTGCATCAGAACATCTACTATACGTGGCTGAAGGAGTTCATGGAAGCGGGGAAGGCCAGGCTGTTAGGCGAAGAGACACGCGGCGCAAGCCGCGGCGATGTGAGCAAGATGCAACAGGAGAACGAAGCACTACGGCAGGCGGTGGCCGACCTGACCGTGGAAGTACGCGCGCTCAAAAAAAGTCTCTTCTAAAATTACCGAAAGAGCGCGAGCGCTATCAGCGCATGAGTGCGCAGCAGAAGGAAGAAGTGATTAGGCTTGTCGAACGGTCACAACTTTCGGTGAACCAGACGCTGCGCAAGTTAGGCGTTCCGACACGCACCTACCATCGTTGGATGCAGAACGGCACGCTGGAAGATGAACGTCCCGTGGCCAGACGCATCTGGAACAGACTGCTTCCGCAGGAAGAAGAGACGGTTATCGCGCGCGCCTTAGCGTATCCGGATCGCAGTGCCCGGCAGCTTTCTTTTCTGATTACGGATGAAGGCAGGTTCTCGGTCAGCGAAAGCACGATCTACCGCATCTTGAAGCGTGAAGGGTTGCAGCGCGAACTGCCGCAGGTGATGAAAGCGTCAAAGGAGTATCATCGCAAGACCACGCATGTGCATGAGCTGTGGCAGACGGACTTCACGTACTTCCACATTGTCAACTGGGGCTGGTACTTTGCCGGCGGTGTCTTGGATGACTACAGCCGTTACTCGATCTGCTTCGAGCTGATGGACAAAATGGACGGACCGGCCACGCAGAATCTGATCGACAAAGCGCTGAACACGACCGGCATGAAGAAAGTCCCGGTGAACCGACGTGCGAAGCTCTTAAGCGACAACGGCTCGGGTTACATCGCCAAACCGTTCAACCGGTTCCTCGATGAGTCCGGCATCCACCACATCTACTCCGCGCGTAATCACCCACAGACGAACGGGAAGATCGAGCGCTTGAACCGCACGGCCAAAGAACGGTTGAACCTGGGTTGTCTACTCGTCGCCGGCGGAGCTGCAAGAGGCACTGGATCGGTTCCGCAACTGGTACAACACCGAACACTACCACAAATCCATCGACAATCTGCATCCTGCAGATGTCTATTACGGCCGCGCCGAGACCATTCTCAGACGCCGAAAACGGCTCCAAACACAAACAAAAAAGACCCGTCGCCAGGTCAATACATCAACATCACCAAAACCACTGAAGCTCCGCAACTTACAAACCCAAACTACACCTTAATACAATAGCGCATCTTGTGCCAAAAGGTCTGAAGGCTTACAGTTTACACGTTAATGCGCCTCAGGATATGTCCAAAGCAGCGCCCGGCACGCGAGATTAAAGCCAGACAGGAGCTTGATGGCCCGTTAACATGCACTATAGCTGGGAATACATGTTGCACTTCAGCCGTCAATGATTGTGCGGCTTTTGTAAGCGTTGCGCCTATGTGCCAACCTGCATAGAGGCGAGCATGGATATGTTGAGTGCCAGTCAACCTTGTGGACCAATGGTATGAAGTATGCAATCAATGACATAGCGAATACCTCGCCTCCGCGTGGTGAATGGTAGGTTGTAGTAGTCGATAAGTAAATGAAGATCTGACCTGCAACCCCATGGACTGAGAGAGTCCCCAGTGTTAAGTTTGTGGGAACAGAGGAAGAGCTTTGATGGCGGACAGCGACCAGTTCGACGAGTTTAAGCTTCAGGTGGTCAGGAAGTGTTGGCAGGAGCGAGTCAGGCTTAGTGTCCGCGACCCGGTGCTGCGAACACGATTCTGCTCTGGCAGAAGGCACAAATCCCCTGAGCGACCGCCCCCACCCAGAGGCCGAACAGCAGCAGTGCAAGAAAGAACAGATCAGTTTCAAACCGCCCGGCTTAGGAACACAGAACGCCGCAAGCCCCCTTCTCCGGGCACGCCACGCGAAAGAAGGATGCTGATGACTGCCCGAGCACTACACTATGTTCACAGCAAGCCTGACGCGACGACTTGATTTGGCCGGTTGAAACCTGCGTTTCACAAGGCTGGCTATGGTTATCGGCGCATCACCGCCGAGCTGCGTCGGCAGGGGGTGATTGTGAACCGCAAGCTTGTCTTGAAGATCATGAAAGAGTCAGACCTGCTGGTCAGGCCACTGCGCGGGTTTACGATTACAACAGACAGCAAGCATGCGTTCCCTGTCTACCCGAACCTCTATCAGAATCAGTGGCCGGATGCGCCAGATCGCATCTGGGTAGCGGATATCACCTACATCCGCTTGCCGTTGGGCTTTGTCTATCTGGCTGTGATCCTCGATGCGTACTCACGCAAGGTTGTGGGTTGGGCGCTGTCCAAAAGCCTGGAAGCTGATGGGACGAGGCCAGAACGGCCCTGCTGAACGCCAGCCCCGGGGTTGATCCATCACAGGATCGGCTGCAGTATGCTGCCACGCGACACCGATCTGCCGGCAGCACGGCGTTCAAATCAGTATGTCACGCAAGGGCAATCCATACGACAATGCGGTGGCCGAGAGCTTCTTCAAAACTTTGAAGAAAGAAGAAGTCTATCTGTCCGACTACCGCACGCCTGAAGAGGCGAAGCGTCAGATCAAGCACTTCATCAACTTGGTCTATAATCAAGAACGGCTGCACTCAAGCTTAGGCTACGCCCCGGAATACGAACTCAAACAAACAAACCCAAACCCAGCCAAACAGGAACCACCCAAAAATGGGTAATCCAATCTCTATTCATTGGCGGCAATGTCAACGTTAGTGTGTTAGTCCGGAAACAAAGTCAATAGGGGATAGGATGGTATGCCTCTAACACAAATCCCTCAAGATGCGCTGACGGAAAACAGTCCGCAGCCTGTCAGGGCTTCTCGTCAAAACCGAGGTTAGGCACTAGTGGGCTTGGAACGCGACTTGAAATTGTATCGAGTTTAGCCACGTTGTGTTTTATTGCTGCAGTTTGCAGGCATCCACATCGCAGTATGGTCATATTGGCTCATTCGGAATGCTCATCTAGCGAAAGCGCACTTTGTAGAATTCTAATATACAGCGCAGCTTCAATGACATCGTCAATATGCTCTTCGTGGGCATTTTCTATGTAGCGCCACAGTGCCTTTAACGCGTCTGAAAAGTGTTCGTGATTTTCTAGAGCGTGGGATAACAAGAGATTTGCTCCGGGATGATCCGGAGATATCGTAGTTGCGCAACGTGCATCCGCCAACGCCTCAGCGTCATTCAATAGCATTTCGTGAAACTTGCCGCGATCAACCCACGCTTGGGGATGGGTGGGATCCTTATCTATGGCTTCTTTATACGCATCGAGTGTTTCTCGCAATGGATCGTCGCTGAAAATGTTGGAACGGTCTCTGACTGTACCTTTTTCTGATGGTTCCTGCTCTTCTCCGATTGCCGCTAAATGGGCTTCAATGGCTGCAAGCACTTCATCGGTTTTTCGATAGAATGTTCGCACGTAGTAAGTAACCCACTTGTAAATCCTGCCATTGGTTCATAATCCGTTCGGAATCCTCTAATGCGCGGTCCCAATCTCGGATCTGCATATAACAGTTTGCGCGACAAACGATTGCATCGAAACTGTCATCGTCACGAGCGCCGTCGTCTATGACAATAGAGAGACAGTCAATAGCCCTCTGCCATTCCTTTTGGGCGGCTAGGCTCAGGCCGTGGACAAGATATTTGCGTGGATTTGTGCTCATCTAACAGATTGTCCAATTGAATGGGATCCCAATAGAAACAGTCCTGATTGTCTTTCGACGTACATTGTCAAGTTCAAAAACGGAACAACCATCGTGATTTCAAGACATCGACCCAAAAAGTCGCCTGTGCTGGTAAGTGACATTGCGGTACACCACCAACGATAAAATGCATAATGCTGAATGTAACACTATAGAATACAAGAGTCAACAAATATGTTGTAAGCACATAAATGCATGGCGATTGTACTTTTAGGCTTGAATTGGTGGGCCTATAACTTGTCATAACATGTGCTCGTCCTAAAACGAATCTCGACCCTCCAGCTTCAAAGGGAGCTTGGTCTGCCTCCATTTTCAGCACCAGATGCAGAATTAGACTGTTTGTTACTGGTGTCGGTGGTTGTAACTCCTGCGTAGGAGGAACTGCTTGAGGGTCGCGAGGAAGCCAGGTTCAATTGATGGGAACTCATTCGGGAATGTCGGCGCAACATCCGACTGTTCGACGCGGAGGAGTATCGCAGAGGGAATATCGAAAGCACCTGAACTGTGCGGAAAGCACCCTCTATTTACAGCAAATGCATGCATAGGGGCAAATCAATTTCTATCTAAAATAAATTAAAACAAATATTTGTATGTTTGGTTCGTTTTTTGCTCAAGGAACTAGAGCCATTGCTTTTTAGTATCAACTTTAGTATCATTAGCTTCTAACATGAATTATGGTAATTAATATTGCAACTCAAGAAGCTCAAACAACAGTTCGCCGAATGGGAGAATTCTAAAAATCCTCCTAAATGGCGATTGTTAGTGAACTTCTTGAAAAAATTGAAATTCGATGTTGACGAGACAACAGGGCGTGGAACCAGAAACACTATTTCTCACCCGTTTTTGGTTGATTCTCCCGCCGACTTTTCTGGGATCGGGCAGTATACTATAGACAAGCCGCATTCCAAGGGCGAACCAGTTGACAAGGGAGCATTCAAAAACAAGGTTGTTCCATCTGTTCGTCTTGTGATAGAACGTTATGAAGAATCACCGCAAGAGTGGGATTGTGATGATGAAAGGGAAGACAGTGAAGCCATCGATTGAAGCCTTAGACCACTATCCGATTGAGATTGCAAAAGTTAGTGAAGAGGATGGCGGTGGATATAAAGCCTACTATCCTCATTTAGGAAGAATTGCGTTTTGTGGGATGGGAAAAACTAAAGCGGATGCCTTGCAAGATTTAAGCGAAGTAGCCGCAATTATGATTGAAGGGCACATCAACAAAAACGTTGATTTGCCTGATCCACCACGACAAAAACAAACAGCTTTTAGCGGGAAATTTGTTGTGCGACTTCCCAAGAGTCTTCATGCACGATTAGATCATGAAGCAGATTTGGAGGGGATGTCGCTCAATAGCTATGTTCTTTCTGTACTATCAGATACAGGACGTTCAAACCACATTCTCAGAGAGTTTCAAAGATTCTGCGATATGCGGAATCCGATAACACAGATTCGAGCGGATAACATCGTTAATATTTCGCATCTGACACTTGTAATGCCAGAGCCGCGAGAGTTCCAAAATCTTGTAAGTTATCCCACTCCGAGCAAGTCCAGGCCGATTGTTACCACCACCTACCTACCTCATGCTTTCAAAGCCCTAATCAATACAGAATGTTAAGAATGGAACCCAAAGACTATAACGAGATCATCAAAACGGTTGACTTAACAGGTTTTCGCCTGTCAGCTGTCGAATCAAAACTTGTGGAGCAAAACCTCCCCGCACAAATGAGTGCCAAGTTCGATTTAGATTACGTTAGGAGTGACAAAGTCGGTGAAAACGATTATTTGGTCACAACCAAGTGCTCGTTTCTTGCCTTTGGTGCAACTGAGTCTGAAATAATTGTCGATATTAAGGCTGATTATGTGTCAACATTTGTCAGCCCAAATGTTCTCACGGACGAATTTTTTGAAATATTTAAGAGTACTACTTTGAAGGTCATAGCGTGGCCATACTTCAGGGAGCTGGTCAGTGGAACATTAGCCAAAATGGGCATGCCTGTTTTTACTCTACCAATGGTCATAAATACATTTGTACCTGATCCAAAAACTAAGAATTAGTTTGCAATAGAATGCTTCCGTTTTAAAGCAGGCTCGACCTGCTTTTTCGTTTTTACGTAGAGTGTCTCTTTGTTCATTTGGGTTTGTCAAGGGGACAATTAAGGGTCATCTCAACACCCTAATTGCCAAATTGTCCAAGCCTTTTTTTGATATTGACTCTAGGGAAAAAGTATTGCAAATTGCTGTTTAGTCCGAACTAACTCGCAAAAAAGAATAGTCGTTCCATGCTCGTAGATCCCAAGAAATTCCTTGATACCTTTGCAGGTGCCACTGACCGAGTAGTGGTCGAATCAAGTGCGAACCCCACCCTTATAGGTGACGAGTTAGACCTGCTCGGACACGTCAATGACCACCTAAATGGCAAAGCCAAGGTCGGAATCTTTGTACTCCGTGAGGATTCGACCGTCAACTGGGCTATCGTGCAGTTTGATTGGCGTGAGATTGCTGGGCCGGGAAGTGCTGCCAGCACCTATCAAAAAGCACTGGCAACTTACGGTATCCCGTCATACTTACAATCGACTTCTGACGTTCAAAAGTGTGGAAGAGTATCAAGTATGGATTTTCTTTGACACGCCCTTACAAGTCGACCGAGTCGTGCGCACGATACGCGGCTTGATTTCGCAGTCAAGACTTGAAGAGCACATCCCCTCTGTGCCTGGCGGATTGGAATTGATGACGGGAGAATCCCAATACGTCTTCTTGCCGTACTTTGGCGAATCCACATCAAGCTCGCTTGTTGACCAAGATGGTAACCTGTTCACTGATGCAAATGTATTCGTGGACAATGTGAAACGAGCGTCAGTTTCCGAGTTTGAATCTCTCGAAAGAGCCATAAGCCCGTTAGTGCACAGCATGCAAGATGACCGTGCGAACCACATGGGTACACCCGCTGGATTTCAGAAAGTAAAAGACAACTGTCCATTCGTGAAGTGGTGCGAAGACAATGCAACAATTGGGATATCTGAACCCTTGATTACGGCGCTTATCACCAATTTGTGCCGATTCGGCAAAGAAAGTTTTGCGTTCTTGGTAGAAATTGCCAAGAAAGGACCGGAGAATTTCAACATAGTCGAATACAAAGACCGGGTTGCTTCAATGATCGGGAGCATGCACCTACGTCATACGCAGCAATCAAGGGGCTTGGGTGGCCCGGGATCGTGCCCAAATGGCCCAATTCGCCCGCAGGATGGGGAATCTACCTTGACCTCGACCGCCTAATGGAAGCGTTTAAAGGCTTAGACAAAGCAGAACTTCAATTAGAGCTTGATAACCACTTTGAACACGATTTCGCGCGATTGTCATTTGAGGAGCAAAACGATTGGATTACTCGACTTGCGTCAGACCTTGGCCTAAAAGCAAGTGATTTGAGGAAAGCAGCTGCAAAGGCCTTGTTTAAATCGGATTTTCCGGGCTGGTCACTGGCAGAAGTTTTTATGGTGGCTGAAATGGATGACGTTACGCCAGAAGCAACTGGAAAAATGATGTTTGGCTGGTTTCGCGGAAACAAGGGCGTGGCTTACAAAGACGAAAACGACAGACTTCTTATCGCTTGGAAAGGCAAGCATATTGTTGTGGGCCGAAACCAGGCTTTCACTGACTTTCTCTATTCCGAAGGTGAAGTAACTTTTGAAACACCGCGCGTAAAGCGTATCGTCGAAGCGTTTAAAGCAGAATCGTCATTGAATTCGGAATCGGCTGGAAAAGTCGCATGGGTGAGATCTAGCCGTGCGGCTGGTACCCTCTATTTACACTTGAACAATTCGGACGGTAAAATATTCAAGTTCGATGTCAATGGCGTTACGACGCTTGATAACGGTTACAACGACGAGCGCGTGTTCTTGAAGGCGAGCCCAAAGGTTAATCAATGGTCCTTCACCGCAGTGTCAATCAAGGAATATCGAGAAGCGATTAAGTTGTTTGATGAACGTATTCTTCAACTTTTTGCTTGTAGCGATGAGGATCGGTTGTTGTATGCATGTTGGGTTTTGGCATATCCCTTTCTCGAATATGTTGAAAGCCGACCGCATCTCCGATGCGAGGGGCCTTCTAGTAAGGGCAAGTCACGGGCAATGGACGTTGTATCTCGGCTTGTCTATGGCGAAAACCGATTGAAGAACCCCACTGAAGCATCCAACTACAATGACGCAGCGCAAAATCCATTGCTATTGATCGACAATATTGAAACGGCCCAGTTGACGAAGGAACTCGCACAGTTTATATTGACGGCGGTTTCTGGCGTAGAGAGAGAGAAGATGAGCGCCGATTCGTCGACCAGCATGGTCTCCCTTCGTGCTCGGTGTATTATAAACACGAGCGGAATCGACAATCTTAACAGGCCGGAATTGATCAATCGGACGATTCATATTGTTTTTGACGTTGACAAATACGGCAAGAAGGTATGGTCGCAGACTTTTATTAACTTGATCGGTCGCGACCGTGATCGGCTATTATCTACGCATGTTCACATTATCGGCAATGTTGTGCGTCGAATCGCCAATGGTGGCCTGAAGCAATGGCGCGATGCACTGCAAGCTAAGTACCCTAGACACGTGCTGGGCAGATCGCTGGAGTACATATGTATCATGGCCCTCATTGCAGACGAACTTGTACCGGTCGTAATGCCGAAAGCAAAATCTGATGAGGTAGTCGACAAATGGATGATCGGACAGGAATCATACGTCGGCAATATTGCCAGGGAATCGAATCCGATAGTAGTCGCAATCGAGACGATCTTTGATGATGCACGAAAATGGCGTGCGATTGCAAGCCCGCCAAAGTGGCCATACGAACTACTTTGCGATGGCGAGACTCTCGTTGGTGGCTCCGCGCAGCTGGTAGCCATGTTGACAGCGGCAGCGAAGCGCGCAAGCATCCACTTTCCGTATAATATGCCCAATCTTTTGTCTCGTCGCTTGAAAGATGCGCAAGGAGTTCTAGATGACGCTGGATTTGTGCTACTTGTCGGGCGCGACAAAAACAGGAAGCACGACATTTTTACGATTAGCCGAAAGCGCGAAGCGTCAACGAAAGTGACCCAAATACCTAAGAAGAAGGCTACCGGGCAGAAGTCAAAGTCAGAAAAGAATGCTAACTAGGTGGGCACCTCCGCAACGCAAACTACTTATTTAAATTATTTTGCAGTGATTTTCCGGAGGTAGGTCCGGTCAAGAAGGTTCTTGAAAGCTCCACAATTCGAATTCCGAAAGGCAAGATGACATATCCCACCCCTCTTAATGTTAGCTCACCTACCTCCGCAGTTTTTACATAACATATTATTTATAATATGTTTGATATGCGGAGGTGCCTTGATCTATGGTGGCGATTGTTTCGACGATATGACCGTAGCCATATGACGTTTCTGAACAACGGTCCGGCGAATGCTAAATTGTGTTCGATAACTCCGCGACTTGACAAATCCTGAATTTTGCGTATACTATAAGCATGGGCCAACACGGCCTATTGAATTTTACCTAGTGAATACTAAAGGTACTCAATTGAACTAAGATCGGCGAAGCGAGACACAAACATTTTGGACATAGAATTGCTATGCCCATACTCCTCGCCGGATCTGATGATCCGGTTTTTTTTTGCGAAAGGAAATGTGTATGACCGAAAGAAAGAGGTATGAATTTCAGGTGGCGAGTGACCTCGCCCTCTGGATAAAGGCGGGGGCGGCGCCCGCCCCCCCCCCCGGGGGGGGCGGGGCCGGCCCCGGGGGCGCCGGGCCGGGGGGCGCCCCCCCCCCGGCGGGCCGCCCGGCGCCGGGGGGGGGGGGGGCGGGGCGGGGCGCCCCCGGCGCGGCGCCGGGCCCCCCGGGGGGGGGGGCCGCCCGGCGGCCCCCCCCCCCCCCCCCCCCCGCGGCGCCCCCCGGCGCGGGGGGCGCCCGCCCCCCCCCGGCCCCCCCGGCGGCCCCCCCCCTCCCTTACCCCCCTCCCCCCTCCCTCCCCCCCCCCCGCCCCCCCCCCCCCCCCCCCCCCCCCCCCCCCCCCCCCCCACCCGCCCGGCGCCCCCCCCCCCCCCCCCCCCCCCCCCCCTCCCCCCCCCCCCCCCCCCCCCCTCCCCCCCCCCCCAGAAGATATGTCGAAGAAGGGCGTGCAGTGCTTCTTTGGAAACAACAAGCACTTTATTTGGATTTCATGGCGAAGACTATTGATTGACGCACGCGACCACAAGAGATTCAGTCACATGTTGGTAATGAATGGCTTTATAGAAGCCAAGGTGAAACATCGTGACCATATAGTTATGAGTGTCATGAATGCTTTTGTCGCTGATAGCACTTCGGCATCGAGAGCCGATGGACATGCAAGGCTGGCACTAGTTAGTGCCGGTATAATTAAGAAAGGAATAAAGAATGCAGACTAAAGATTTTGGACTGGTAACAACCCTAACTGCCAAGGGCCATCGATTCTTGGATTACCAAGTTGATGAATTGGGCAGAATATTTTTCCGCTTTCAGGACAGCCCTGAAACAAAGGCAATTGAAGACGGATTCTTCAAGAACAGCATTACTGTGCAGGTGCAAGATTTTATTAATGCGCAGACAACGATGAAAACGTTGGTGTTTGATATACGTAGAAAGGTCGACGCGAATGCGAATAGATTTACAGGCAATAGAATTGCCAATACATACCACGCAAATTAACGGCGTGCATGCAGACTATATTAATGATTCTACTAATGACGATAGATTTGAAGTTACGTTATCCGTTTCGACAAGAACCGTAGAGACGAAAGAAGAAGCAAAAAAGGTCCTTGACTTTACGCAACATACCTTTGTCGCGAGCCCTGATTCTGACGAACTGGCAAGTTTGTTTCAGACCCGCTTGTATTCTACAAACACATGGACTACTGGATGTAACAACGATGCCTATGCCGGCATGACAGGCGTCACCTTGGATTTCGATCATGGGTTCACCATAGGTGAAGCACAGGATGCTTTTCAAGATTTCAACTATATCCTGCACACCAGCAGAACACACGGGCATTCCGAAGATGGAATGCCCGCCGAGGATCGCTTTCGAGTGATACTACCCTTCGAACCCAGTGGTTTGTACTACACTTCGGGCAGTGAGGCGCGCAAGGTCTACAGCAAGATGATGGAACTCTATCCGCAGGCCGACAAGTCGTGCACGAACCCAGGGCGTAAGTTCTTTCCCAGTACACGTGAATTGAACACACCATTCTTACTGGACGTTCATGTTACGGGAAACTACTATAGCATTGACATCAGTGATATGCCGGATGATGATGCTGATGACGTAAAGGGTTCGGCAGCGAAACCTTACAAGTGGGATGGCAAACTGCGCCCAAAATCAGGCTTATTGAAAGTCTTGGCTCACTGTCCCTTTGTGAAGTGGATGTCTGACCACATTAATGATCCTGATGTTCGTATTCGCGAACCGCTTAAATACGCTTTGATAACGAACCTCGCGAGGTTCCAAGGTGGTCGGGAAGCCATACATGACATCCTGAAACGTGATTGGCGCAAGAACAAGTACGACGAAGGCGTTGTCGATTCAAAGATAGCAAACGCGCTTCAGAACGGTGGACCACAACGCTACGCTACCATACGTGATTTAGGCTGGGATGGAGAAATACCTGACTGGCCAGCATCACCAGCAGGATGGGCTTACCACGTGGACCTGGATGGGGTCCTAGGTAAACTGAAGTCAGTGAAAGGCAAGGAAAGAATGGACGCGTTGCGCGTTCACTTCATTGAAGACTTTCACTTGCTTGCATACCAACGGGCAGCGGAATGGATAACGAAGTTATCCCAAGTACTTCAGCTTGGGAAAGAACTGCTGGAACGCATGGCCTGTGATGCGATCAGTGATGCAGATCTGGAAGGCCGTGACTTAAAAGACGTACTGAAAGGCGCGGTAGGACTTGGTGCTTCGCCGGAAGATCGTGGCCAAATTATTTATCGCTGGTTTATCAGCAATGGTGGCTTAGTGTATCGTGACCGCGAACACCGGGGATATTGGATTTGGGAAGGAACCGTGTATGAATTGGGCAACAATCAACCTTTTCATACATTTGTCTGGCGAATCACTGGATTAACGCACGAAGGAATCGAAAGTCGCAAGATCTGGGCAGCACTGAAAGCCGAAACGGACACACAGGGCACATATCTGAATTCCTTTAGTTGGATTCACACGGACGGTAATAGAAACACGATTCATGTTCATCTGAATTCTGATGTCGAACGCATTCTGCGGATTGACCCGTCGGGTGCAGCACTGGTTGAAAACGGGTCGAACGCGGATTCGATTCTGTTGGCACCTGCGCCAAAGATGTCTCCCGTTGCGCTTGTGCAATTGAACGGCACTGGGTACCGCGATGCACTACTTGAATTCGATTCCCTGGTCCTTCAAAGTCTAGCGACGACAAGAAACAACCAACTTCTTGTCGGATGTTGGGCCATGACTTACCCATGGATGGGTTATGTCAAGACACTGCCGCACTTGCGCTTTGATGGCGTTTCATCTTCGGGTAAGACCCGTGGTATGGAATTAATATCACAGTTCATTTACGGTGACAATCACCTTAAGAAAGCAACGGAAGCGGCTAACTACACTGATGGTGCTCGAAATCCGCTAGTATTACTGGACAACGTCGAAGTAGCCAACTTCAATCAAGGCCTTGGTGACTTCGTATTGACCGCTGCCACTGGTATCACGAAGGAAAAGCGGGTCATTGGCACAGACCGTGACACCGTATTGGAAAAGGTTCATTGTTTGGTAGCGACCAACGGCATCGAAAACCTGGGGAAGACCGAACACATCAACCGTACGTTAGCAATCAGATTCGACAGGTGGAAGCACCCATCGCCCCATTGGTCTGAACGTGTCTATACACGCATAGCTGCTGCCAGACCACAGATGGTTTCCGCACATATGCTGTTAGTCAGTCGTGTGCTGGCAAAGATCGCCAGTGGCCGTTTAGAATGGTGGCAAGACTACTTGGAAAAGAACCATCCTGGACACGCCAAAGACCGTTCAAATAGCTTTATTTCATTGATGGCGTTAATTCTGGAAGAACTTCTGCCTTTGATAGATCCGACTCTTGAAGTTGAAGCCATCTTGTCAGATTGGGTGAAAGTGCAAAACCAGCAGGGCAAGGAAGTGGCTATTGAATCTAATCAAATTGTTGATTGTTTAGAAGCAATTCTTGAAGACTATAAGATAAGCCCGCTGTTTAGAGACGATGCGATTCGGAATTGGGGCTACGAAGTGAATGTTGTTGGAAGAATAGTGACAGGTACTGCATCACAACTACACCACACGTTTTCTACAGTCGCCAAACGTAAGAATCTGAAGTATGAATACAAAGATGCGCGACAGTTGGCGATGCGTATCGCTGATACCGCAAGGACGCTGGCTGTAGGCGAAGCCGCGGATGGTGTTGTTTTGACTGCGAACTTCTCGCTTAAGACCGAAAAAGACCGCACCAAAACAACAATCTACACCTTCGATTTTGATGGCGGAAAACCGGATGATTCGGATGCAGGTGACGAATAGTGCTTCCTGCACCCCACCTGCAGGGCAACCTGCAACCGTAAGTATATAAAAAATATTATATGTTAAGTGTAGTTTGCAGGTATGCAGGAAGAAGAAAAAGAAAAATGTAATGTATATAGGAACGGGGAGGGTTACCCCCCCCTCCTATGAAGGGGGTGCATTTATTTGCGCCTGCCCGCACCTGCAAACCTGCAGATCAAATCAAAGAAAGAAAACCCTCTATGAAATTATCAGACTTAATGCATGAAGGACGACGCCTTCGCCAACTCGGCATTCGAAAACGTGAACCAATCAAACCGGATGTAGACTACTACCCTGATGCTGAACGGGAGCCACAAGCACCAAACTTCGCGGGAATGTGGATCGACCACTTCAACAATCTTGGCAACATTCGGGAACCACTTGGTTCACCGATGGAATCAAGCATGTCGAAGACGTGGTGGAACCAAGGATAAAAGCATGCTGTTGCAGAAGCCGGGGATTCAATCTAAGCCCGTCAGGATCTCCCACAACGGGAGCCATAGGTTCCCATAGAACCCGGTACCGAAACCGACTTCAAGAAATTTTTTGGGAAATTTTCACGCCGCGATGTACCAAAGACAAAGAAGACAGACAGACGCACTGGCCTGCATTCCCTTATATATACAAGTTATTATTATCGTATACTATATACTATTTTATTTTTACCATTAGTTATTCTTGTCTGTCTTGTCTTGATATGCTAACTCCCTAAAACTCGACGGGGTAGGTTAATCACCTACCCCATTTGCGTTATCTTATCTTGTCTTGGTGGACTGCTAATTGCTTGATTATCGCGAGTTTTGTTATATGCTGATAAGCATATGCGAGAGGGACATTGGGGGTTGCCCAAATGACATTCCCCCATCATTGTCGAAGCACGTGATGTGCTCTTTTGTCTTTTTAGAGCGAAAAGAAAGGCCAGCTGACGGCTGGCCTAAATGTTAACGGCGATGCCGCGTGAGCGCTTTCAGCGCCCATGTTGCTCCGTCTAGTAGCCGCTCCAGAAACCTGATTGGTCTATTCTTCATCAGTTAATCCCTTTGTGAATGTCCTTGGACAAGTTCTTATGCCAGAAATCCAATTCAATCCCTTTACCTTGCGCCATCGCTGTTGACTAACTCGAAAGTTAGTTACATGGCATCCCGCTTAGTCACCATTGCATAAATTCTCTGGCTAGAAAATCACGTCTAGAAGCCCTCTAAGGGTTGCAACAGCCTCAACACGAAGGAATTCTCGTCCGCTGTGCTTTGAACGTCCCCCGCGTGCTTGTAGGGCACTTCTTGGCTTTCTGCACGCTGGTTGACGAGTAGAATTCGTATCAGCCTTGTGAGTTATCAAGAATGCTGGGTCACCGCAAATTGGGCGCTGCAAAGCACCATTGTTAGTCCAAACTTGCCTATGGTAAGTAAAAGAAAAGAGGCCCACAACTTGGACCTCTTTCACTCTTATAAGCTCCTGCTTGACACATTGGAGCTATTTATTTTCGAATCACGCTACAAGCAGCCTTGGCAGCTTCGCTGATGCTTCGAATCAACTCGCATAGTATATTTGTCATACATTTCCTTTCTGGTGAAAATTGCCCATGGACAAGTTCTTATGCCAGAAAAAAGAGCCCCACGATTGTTAGGCTCTTTGCGCTCGTATCAAATCAACTAGCTTATCAACACCATTTTCTTGGCATCTCAAGGCGATTCTCGTCAGCTCCAAACCAGGGTGATTTGTATAGGTGTTGCCGTCAGGATTCGAACAAATGACTCGAATTCATTTACAATTTAACTCGGTTCAATCGAAGCGCGTTTAAGATAACTGAGACGGAGCTGAAAGTCATAGCAGCGCTCGCAATGACCGGGCTTAGAAGCAAGCCGAAAAACGGATACAGAATACCTGCGGCAATCGGAACACCGAGAACGTTGTAGATGAAAGCGAAAAACAGATTTTGCTTGATGTTTCGCATCGTGGCGCCACTTAGATTCCGTGCCTTAACAATCCCACGTAGATCACCCTTTACCAAAGTTATGCCAGCGCTTTCCATCGCCACATCGGTCCCTGTTCCCATTGCAATTCCAACGTCGGCCTGGGCCAATGCCGGGGCATCATTGACTCCGTCTCCGGCCATCGCGACTTTCCGGCCCTCCTTCTGCAAGCGCTTGATGACCTCAATCTTTCCTTCAGGAAGTACATCTGCTTCGACGTTATCAATGCCAAGCTTCGCGGCGACTGCTTTCGCCGTGGTAAGATTATCCCCTGTCAACATGATCAGATCGATTCCAGCTTCACGCAATTGTGCAATCGCGTTCGGTGTTGACGCTTTTACTGGATCAGCGACTCCGATCAAGCCTGCGAGACCATTGTTGACTACCACATACATGACAGTCTGACCTTCAGTTCTTAAAGCTTCAGCGCGCCCAAGTAGCTCATCGTTCGTAATGCCCAGACTTATCAAAAGGTTTTTGTTACCAAGGGCGACCACTTGTCCATTAATTGTACCGATCACGCCTTGCCCCGTCTTCGATTGAAAATCCACGACTGCACTTAGTTCGAGTTTGCGCTCTTTGGCAGCCTTCACAATTGCGTCTGCGAGAGGATGCTCGCTGCCTTGTTCTAAGCTTGCTGCAAGTTTCAAGAGATCTTTGTCGCTCAACTCTCCTGTTGGCTCAATGCTCACAACTTGAGATTTGCCTTCAGTAAGGGTGCCAGTTTTGTCGACGACCAAAGTATCAATCTTGATCATTGTTTCAAGGACTTCCGCACTTCTGATAAGCACACCAGAGCGAGCGCCCTGTCCCGTTCCGACCATGATGGACATTGGCGTTGCCAGTCCCAGAGCACACGGACAAGCGATAATCAATACCGCGACAGCATTCACCATTGCATAAGCAAGTGCCGGATCCGGTCCCCAAACCAACCAAACAACAAATGTGAGGACAGCCGTAACTACAACGGCAGGCACGAACCACGCTGACACAATATCAGCAAGTCTCTGTATTGGTGCCCTGCTCCGCTGTGCTTCACTTACCATTTGAACAATCTGCGCAAGTACCGTCTCGGAACCGACATGCTCTGCACGCATTACAAAGCTGCCTGTACCATTCACGGTTCCCCCGATCACACGGTCGCCACCGGCCTTTGCCGCGGGTATGGGTTCACCGGTAATCATGGACTCGTCCACACTGCTTGAACCTGATTCAATTGTGCCGTCAACAGGAACTTTTTCGCCGGGGCGTACCCTGAGCAGGTCGCCGGCATTCACATTCTCCAAAAGGATGTCAATCTCTTCGCCGTTCTCTTGAACAACTCGTGCCGTTTTGGGTGCTAAACCTAAGAGTGCCTTAATTGCGCTGGAAGTCTTGCTGCGGGCACGGAGCTCAAGCACTTGACCTAACAAAACGAGAGAAACTATAATCGCCGCAGCTTCAAAGTAAACAGGGATCATACCCATCTCATCGTGCATTGCAACTGGGAAGACACTTGGCAGAACGACTGCAATAATACTGTATAGGTATGCCGTCCCCACACCTATTGATATCAGCGTGAACATATTTAGATTGAAGCTGACAATCGAATTCCAACCACGCACAAAGAAAGGCCAGCCGCCCCAAATAACGACAGGCGTAGCAAGCAGTGCTTGGAGCCACAAAAGCGAAGAGATCGGCAACGAACCAAGGAGCACAGAATGAATTCCCATACCCCACATTGCGAGTCCCATCACCATCAGCGAGAGCACGCTGCTAATCCAAAACCTGCGTGTCATATCTTCAAGCTCAGAATTACTTTCGAGCTCCGATAAAGTCGCAACAAGCGGTTCCAAGGCCATACCGCAGATTGGGCAGGAACCAGGTCCCGCCTGTCTTACTTCTGGGTGCATCGGGCATGTATAAATATTCTCATCCGAAATGCCTTTCTTTGCGATAGGCAATGGCTTAACGGTGGCATGAGGATCTTTGGAACCGGCTGCTGCCTCGCTTTTGCTGAGATACGTCAAGGGATTTGCCTGGAATTTGTTCAAGCATCCCTGACTGCAAAAGTAGTAGGTGTTGTGTTCGTGATGGTGCGAAAAACGCGCACGGGCTGGGTCAACCTTCATCCCGCAGACTGGATCCGTGACCAGCGTCTGGCTTTGAGAAGACACTATTGTTCTTAGGCGTTCTTGATGACTTGAGTGATCCATGATCAAGATCTCTCCTTTCGATTAATTCACATTCCCCAGTTAACACTGCTTGCCGACAGCACTAACTAATTCCGTAATCGTCCATCTTCTTTCGTAAAGTCGGACGTGTAATCCCCAATACTTCGCAAGCTTTTCCCAAGTTCCCGCCAACTTGTCCTAATACCCATTCGATATGCTCTTTTTCGACTTCTGCCATGGTTCTAAGTTCTCTTTTAGCTGCAGCTGAGTACGCCGCTGGTTCCAGAAAATCCACAGACAACGTATCGCCTGTGCTTCGAACGACCGCCTGTGTCAACACGTTCTCCAGTTCACGAACATTGCCCGGCCATGAATAGTTCATAAGCCGCTTCACTACTAGATCTGGGACTTTGTTCACCTTTCTATGCAGCTCTAAATTGATTTTTTCAAGCAGATGATGCACAAGTGGCGGTATGTCTTCTTTTCGCTCACGGAGCGGAAGCAAGTTGATTTGAAACACCTTCAGCCGGAAGTACAAATCTTCACGAAACTCGTGAGTCTCTATCATGCTTTCGAGGCGTTGGTGCGTAGCTGCGATGACACGAGCCCGAAACGGAATTTGTGAGGTTCCTCCGACCCGTTCAAAATATCGCTCCTGCAGGACTCGCAGCAGTTTTGCCTGTAGCTCAAAAGACAAATCGCCAATCTCATCCAGGAATAGTGTGCCATGCCCAGCGTATTCGCATTTCCCCAGTTTCCGGTCGACAGCTCCGGTAAATGCACCTCTCTCATGGCCAAACATTTCCGACTCCATGAGCTGTGAAACAATCGCAGAGCAGTTCACGGCCACAAATGGTTCTTCAGGTGTCGAGTTCTGATGGATTGCCCTCGCAACAAGTTCTTTCCCCGTACCACTTTCTCCGTTAATAAGCACATTTACTTTCGATTTAGCCGCCATCCCGATTTGCTTGTGTGTATCAAGGATAGACGCGCTGACACCGGCAATTCGTCCTGGCTTGAACTCATCTTCAGGTCGATTCGTCGCAATGGTTCTTCGACTTACGCGAAGCTCTCGGACCGCTCCTTCAAGAGACAGGTCCAATTCGTCGATGTTCAACGGTTTGTGGAGATAATTAAAGGCACCGTGTTTCATCGCTCGGATAGCATAGTCCATATCCTGGTGACCTGTAATCATCAATACTATCGCCCGGCTACCGGCTTCCACTTGTTCCTTCAGAAGCGTAGTGCCCTCGCCGTCCGGCAGTTTCAAATCCAAGAGCACAATTTCAGGATTGTGGCGATTCCAGAGCTCTTTGCCTGCCTTGAGGCTATCGCCGCAAACTACACGGAATCCTTTGTCGGCCAAGTGAAGTTCCATTGTTCGGCGAATGGCGGCATCGTCATCAATGATTAGAATTTTTTCCATACTACGTTGGCCGTGGCAGTGAAATGATAATCTCGGTTCCTTTGTTTAGCTGGCTCATGCACGTGACATGTCCTCCGTGCGAGTCGATAATCTTTTTAACAATAGATAAACCAAGTCCCGTACCGCTCTTCCTTGTTGTAAAGAATGGTTCAAAGACGTGCTTCATTGCATCGCCCTGAATACCATTGCCATTGTCTTTGAGGATAAGAATAATCTCATCTGGATTTGATTCTGTAACCAATTCAATCTTTCCGACCGACCGACCTGAAACTTCAATTGCCTGCACGGAATTCATGATTAAATTCCAGAATACTTGCATGAATCTCTCGTCATCAATGCTAACAACGTCCAACGGGTTGTGAAGTCTCGTATGCATCTCTATTTTGTGCCCATCGAGCAGCGTTGAAAACTCTTTTGTTACACGGTCGGATATCTCCTGAACTGTTATTTTACGTTTCTGGATTGTGACTGTTCTTGAGTAATCTAAGAGTTCCGTCAGCATGGTTTCAATGCGCTCGGTTTGATTCTTTGCCAATTGGAAATGCTCTGAATGAACCAGCTCGCCTCGGATATCCTTCGTTTCCAATATTCGCAGATTCATTTTGATGGCAGAAAGCGGATTTCGGATCTCATGGACAACGCTGGCAACAAGCTCGCCGATTGCAGCGAGTCGCTCCGATAGTACAAGCTGCTTTTGCGAATCCTTTAGCGACTGAACCATCTGATTAAAACTCGTGGCCAAATCGCCCAACTCGTCCTTCAACTGAATGACAACTCTCCTGTCCAAGTCACCCTTTGAAACAGCGGAGCTCGCGTTTGCCAATTGCCTGATTGGCTTGCTTAATGACCGCGAGATAAACGCGACCACGATGAGAATCAATCCAATCGTCCCAAGGGCAACCAACATTGCGTTCCGGCGTAGCATCTGTAATGACGCAAATGCTTCGTTTGCGTCAATCTCAGTAATAAGTGCCCAACCTTCATCCGGCAAATACTCCCACGCTCCAATAACGTCGCGGCCTTCAAAGTCGTGATATAGATCTACACCGCTTAAACCCTGCAGAGCCCGTTGAATTCCCTGCGAATCCATTGTATGAGTCAGTGGCTTTGGGTGGTTCATGAAACGCGATGGTGTGAGCATTACTTTGTTCTTGTCAACCAAGTAGGCTTGTCCGGAGAACCCAAGTCCTGTCGTGTCGAGAATAATCGGATTCAAGGTGTAATCCAACCCAAGCGTCGTGATGACGACACCCACTGATTCCCCGGACTCATTAGTAACGCGGTCGCTAAGATGAATCGTTAGCCCAAACTCGTCGTGAAGGTGAATAGGACTTGTCACCGCCTGACTTGAATTTGTAGCTTCAAGGACAAAGTCATGCATCTCTGCCAAAGTTTCATCAGTGTGCTTTGTGCAAGCTAGCATTGCTCCAGATAAAGAGTAAACACAAATGAACTCGTAAGCTTGTGATTGTGCTTTATAGGAATCCAGCAGTCTCTCAAGACTCTGCCGTTTGTCTGCCGAAACTGATTCTGATTGACAGGCCTCCAGAATTGAGGGATTTGCCGACAGGACTTCAGTGTCTGCTCTCCGCTCGGTAAACCACTGTTCTATCTGACTCTTTTTCTGCTGCGAGATTGCTTGAATATGAAGATAAGCCTCTTTCTTAACAGCAAGGCGCGCGAAATAGTAGCCCTGATAGCCCATAAAGAGCAATGGAATCAAGGCCACAAGCATAAACCATCCGAGAAGGCGCCTGCCGATTTTGCCAAAAACAACCATGGTGGGAATATACAAAAGTTGTAGGTAAGGGTAAAGTCGTCTCTCGCTCGTTGCTGAGTTCGTCTACACGCACCATTCCGGGCAGAAATTGATGCTTAGAATGCGAAGTGGTCGGGACCAAACACCAGTATAGAGCCGAGATGTCCCGAGAACCCTGCTCCGACAGCAGCAAGCAAGAGTGCTCCACGAAATGCTCACTTTTGCCATGAAGGTGACACTGGTCGCTCTGCTGCCCATGCTAAACATGCTGCAACCACGGATAGCCCGGCAACCGAAATACCGACCCAGCGATGGAAGGTTAAGTACTGCGCGACTTCGGTCGGATAGCGTGCGTTCCATGCGGCGGCCCAACCCAGCGTGGCAGCTACGACAGTGCAGATTGCTGTGAAGTAAATGAAGTGTCGGCTAAGCGCTTGCAATCTCTTCTTGCGAGTAATCCACGAAGACAATTCCGCAAGCGCCGCAGTAATGAGCAACGCGATTGGAAAGTGGACCACAAGCGGGTGAAATTTTCCTGCAAAATTGATCAATTTCGCTGTGGAATCGTCATCTCGACCATGATCTATTGCATGGTCATGCTGGCCTTCATGCGTCGAGGCGTGCTCATCTCCTGGGTGTTTGTGTTCCAGATCAGAACTTTCCTCCATGAAATGTGCAACGCTGTCCTGGTGTCCTTCAGAGTTCGGGATTGTAGACTTCACCGAACCAGATTGCGGAAGGTTCGCCAAGTAAAGTTCAGGATTTCGAATGAAGTCGCGGCGACAACGAGTACAACAGAAATACACCCGCTGTCCCTCATAGTCTGTGTAGATTGTCGAATCTATCTTCTCGTCTGGCAACACGGGACAGAAATCGTTGCGGACCGGTTCGACAACGGCAGACTGCGAAAGGGTAAGCGGGGCTCCGGTGAGCCCCACTATTACTATAAGAGCCAATCCAAGCCTACGCAACTTAGTGATGACCTTCATGACCGTCCTTCTGGTCGGTGGCCTTCTCGTCTGTTTCAGATGAAGTCGGAACAGCACCTGACTTGTATGCGGTCTCGAGCTTCTGCATGTATTTGGCGGGGTCGTTCTTGATATCTTTGATGCAAGCCTTGCAACATAGTTTGAAGTATTGGTTGTCATAAACGAAGTTAACAGGATCGCCCATTTCTCCGCCGAATTCCTCTCCGCTTACAATACAGGTTTGGAGCGGATAGCCGGGTTTCTGCTTGGCGATGATCGCGTCATCAAGTTTCTTCATGAATTTTGCCTGATCTTTTTCAAACTTCTCAGGGCACATATTACAGCAGAACTTAACTTCGCGTCCCTCGTATACCTTCGTCACCGGGTCACCCATTTCGCCCAGCTTCTCGCCCGACACGATGCAGTAGTCAATCGGATAAGACAGTTTAGCCTCAGAGTGTGCGTCGGGTGAGGCAGCCTTGGTGTCCATTTGATCGGCAGAAGCGAGCAGCACTCCCGATTGCTCATTACCACCAGAAAGTATTGCTGCCTGGTCGGCGCAACAGCTCTCTGTCGTTGCCTGGTAGTAAGCAGTCTGATGATGTCCTGAGTCCCGAGTAACTATTGCACCTACAGCCATGGCAGCCATCATTGCGCCCATCGCGATGATCATTGTGATTCCCATTGTCGTTTCTCTTTCTGTTGTTTATTAGACCAGAGACCGTTATAGAATGTTCCATATCGCTATGCTACAAAGCTGATCGGTAGATAATCCCATTTGGAAGAACACCTACACTGACAGTTGCTACGACTGTTCTTGATTCACAGTCAATCACAGAGACAGATCCGTCCATTTCGTTCATTACATAAGCCCGGCTGCCGTCCGGTTTGAAAGCGATTCCGTGTGCACGCGCTCCAGTGGTAATATTTGCTACCCATATACGTGTCGCCAGATCAAAGACATGCACGGATCCGTTGTCTTCATCTGCTACGTACACTTCACTGCGGGTCGGATTCTGGATCGCCTGGCCGGGGGTGTAACCGAGCGCTAAAGTCGTATCCACCGCAAACGGATCAATTGTGATAACAGAAATTGTCTTTGACACTTCGTTGGTCACCCATGCTTGTGTGCCGTCTGGTGTGATCCAGGCGCCCACGGGGCCGCTACCTACATTGACTTGCTGAACAGCGGCAGATTCCTCGAAGTGCACCTTGGAAACGGTCCCTGAACCGTTGTTCGCAGTCAAGGCGTGTTCGCCATCTGGCGTCAGTGTCACCTCAAGTGGAGATGCACCGACCATGTAACTTCCAACTTCAACGAAAGTCGATGCAGAGTATTTGTGTACCATATTGTGGATCGTATTGGCTGCAATGATAAATTCACCGTCGGGTGTCATAGTCGCATTGTGAGTCATACCCTCAAAGACAATCCGATTTGTTTCAAGCAACGTACGTGAATCCAGCAGGATAATCCTGGACATCACTGTTTCATTTCCCCCGCCGTGACCACCATGACCTCCACTCGATTCATGTCCAGCGCTCAAATCCTCGTTCGGGTCTGATACAATCAGCTTCGTGCGATCTGCCGAAAGATAGAGATGGTGTAGATAGCCTACCGTATCAATGGGTTGGATTCCAATTAAAGTGTTAGTTGCTGGGTCAATCACCGCGATATCACCTGACCCGCCGTCTGCTACAAAGATAACGTCTTGCGAAATGTCCAAGGTGATTTGATGGACGATTGCGGGTCCAGTAGAAAACGCCGTCCGAACTTCCTCATCACCCATGCCACCCATCATCATCCCGTTGCCCATGCCGCCCATTCCCATTGTGTCCATCATCATATGGTACATCATGCCGTCCATACCCATCATCATGCCCATAAGGTGAACAGTGTAGGTCATGTTTTCTTGCAGTTCTACAGTAGGCTGCATGGTCAAAATAGTGTTGTCGCTATTCCACGAATATGAAACGGCAATTTCCGCCGCGCCGATTCCCCATCCTTGGTGCAACATGAACATCTCGTCCATGTGGTCCATGGCCATCATCGCGTGACTAAAGTTTACCGTAATGACAGATTGAGTCGGCACATTGACGACGTTGTCCGCTGGCGTAATAGTTACGAGCACTTGGTCGTCGACAACCTGCGTGTTGTCATCATCGCTGCTCTTGCAACCGATAAAAATGGCGACAGCAAAAATTGCCGACATCAGGAGAATGTAAAAAGTCCTAGACATAGGGGAGCCCTTTGACGTTAGGTCGTTGTGTGGCGAAGTGAATTTTTGTTATGATTGGAATCTTAGCATGGAGCAAGTGTTGTCGCGGAATTCTCGCCGTTGTCAGCAGGCGATTCCGGGCCGGGAACGACTGATTTGCGTTTCCAAAGATAGTAGATCGCTGGATAGACCAGCAATTCCAAGGCAAAAGAGGTAACCAATCCTCCTACCATTGGCGCTGCCACACGTTTCATCAGGTCTGAACCTGCCCCGGTAGACCACATAATGGGGAGTAGTCCAATAAAAGCGGCGCATACGGTCATGGCTTTCGGACGAACACGCTTGACGGCTCCGTGTACAATCGCTTCAACTAAGTCTCCCGTGGTTCGCAATTGCCCTCGCGCCTTTGCTTCGTTGTGCGAAAGATCAAGGAATAACAACATGAAAACGCCCGTCTCAGCATCGAGTCCAAGCAATGCGATCATGCCTACCCACGCAGCGATAGAGACGTTGTAACCGAGCAAGTACATCAGCCAAACAGCACCGATGGCAGAGAACGGGACTGCCAGCATAACCACAAGCGACTTTAAGCTCGACCTCGTGTTCATGTACAAAAGTCCGAAGATCAAAATCAGCGTCAACGGAATAATGAGCTTGAGGCGTTCCTTAACTCGCAGCATATTTTCGTACTAACCACTCCATACCACGGAATAACCTGTGGGAATCTTTACTAATGCTGCTACGGCTTGCTTGGCATGCTCAACATAACCACCCACATCAACCTTAGACGGATCAAAGTCGACATAGACGTAACCCGCAAGTAAGCCATTCTCATCGCGGATCATTGCCGGCCCTTCGACGAGCTTTATGTCTGCGATTTCAGACATCGGAATTTGCCCTTGACCATTCGGCAGCGATATGAGCACGCGCTGAAGCGCGTCGAGATTGTCGCGGTAGTCACGGGCATAACGCACATTGACACCATACCGTGCCCGACCTTCTACGGTCGTCGTCTGATTATCTCCGCCCACCGCAGTCATCACCATCATGTTTGCGTCATCAACAGTTAGCCCATAGCGGGCAAGTTGGTCGCGGCGCAAATCAAAGTCAAGAAAATACCCCCCTGCAACGCGCTCTGCATACACACTTCGTGTATCCGGAACTCCCTGCAACGCCGATTCCATCTCGACTGCGATTTGCTGCACTACAGTGAGATCACTTCCAGATATCTTGATGCCTACGGGTGTGCGAATTCCGGTCGATAACATGTCAAGGCGAGCCTTGATCGGCATTGTCCATGCGTTGCTAATCCCGGGAAGTTGCAGACGTTCGTCCATTTCGCTGACAAGTTTGGCCTCAGTAATCCGGTCACGCCATACGGTTCGAAGGATTGATTTCAGCCATTCTGGCGACCAATTTGAATACCAGCGTGGGTTTTCCCGCCATTCAGATTCGGGTTTCAACAAGATTGTTGTTTCCATCATCGTGAATGGAGCCGGATCGGTAGATGTTTCGGCACGACCGGCTTTTCCAAATACGCGATCAACTTCAGGGAACGTCATGAGCAGCTTATCCTGCACCTGCAATGCCTTCTGCGCTTCAGCGACTGACATTCCGGGCTGAACTGCAGAAGGCATGTAAAGCAAGCTGCCTTCACGCAAGGGCGGCATGAATTCATGACCAAGCTGCAGATAGACTGGGATGGTCAACGCGACTAACAGAAAACTCGCAAAGATCGTTGCTTTGGGGTGGCGAAGAACAAAGCGACAGGGAGGCTCATAAATCCTATGCAAGAACCTGCTGATAGGGTGCTTTTCCTCTGAGTAGTAAGTCCCAACCGCAAACTTCGTCGCAGTCCAGGCCAGAAATCTGGGTCGAAACTTGAATGGCTCAATCCGTGCAAACATCATTCGCAGCGCCGGATCAAGTGTGATGGCCAGCACCGCTGCAATCGCCATCGCAATGTTCTTGGAAAAGGCGAGTGGCTTGAACAACCGGCCTTCCTGATCTACCAACGTAAACACCGGGATGAACGCGACCGCAATTACTAATAGTGAAAAGAAGACAGTCGGCCCCACTTCCATCAACGCGTCGAGTCGCACTTTGTGGAAGTCCCCTTTCATACCTCCGGCTTGCCAATGGTAAATCTTGTTGTACGCGTTCTCGACTTCAACAATCGCCCCGTCAACCAATACACCAACTGAAATCGCAATTCCTGCCAGAGACATAATGTTCGCAGTCAAACCCATCATGTACATGGGAATAAATGCCAAGATCACACTAATCGGAATTGTGACAATCGGAACAACAGCAGATGGGATATGCCAAAGGAAGATCAGGATGATAATCGAGACAATGATGAGCTCTTCGATCAACTTGCCTTTGACTGTATCGATTGCGCGTCCGATCAATTCTGAACGATCATAGGTCGTGACGATTTCGACACCTTCGGGAAGCGAAGGCTTTAGCTCTTCAATCTTAGCCTTGATTCGTTCGATAACATTTAGCGCGTTCTCGCCCTGCCGCATGACGACAATTCCGCCTACAACGTCGCCTTCACCATTGTAATCAGTAATACCCCGTCGCAACTCCGGACCGAGTGCAACCGTCGCGACATCTTTGACTGTAACCGGCGTCCCGCCTTCGGACATTAGAACGAGCTGTTCCAGATCCGCGATGGACTCCACATACCCACGTCCTCGGACCATGTATTCACGGCCTGAAATTTCAACTAACCTTCCGCCGACATCATTGTTGCCCTTGCGTACCGCTTGTATGACAGCTTCAAGCGGTAGGTTGTAAGCAGCCAAGGCATTGGGATCAACGGTAATCTGATACTGTCTGACCTGACCCCCAACTGCGGCAACTTCTGCAACGCCGGGAACAGACGAGATCGCATAACGAAGATACCAGTCCTGGTAGCTGCGTAACTCGTCGCTTGTGTTCTTGCCCGAGCGGTCAATGAGCGCGTATTGAAAGACCCAGCCGAGACTAGTCGCATCCGGCCCTAACTCCGTTTTTACACCGGCTGGCAGCTGTGCTGTGATCTTGGAAAGATACTCCAGTACCCGTGTTCGCGCCCAGTAAATGTCTGTTCCGTCTTCGAAGATAACATAGACAAAGCTGTACCCGAAATCCGAGTATCCACGGATGGCTTTGACCTTCGGCGCACCAAGCAGCGAACTGACGATCGGGTATGTGACCTGATCCTCAATGATATCCGGGCTCCGGTCCCAACGTGAATAAACGATTACTTGTGTGTCAGACAAGTCGGGCAACGCGTCCAATGGAATATTCTGCATGGTCCAGGCAGCAATCACGATTGCCACAAGCGTCGCCGCAATGACAAGCCAGCGATTCTCAGCAGAGAAACGGATGATGCGCTGGAGAACTGTTAAGTTTTCCTGCATCGCTAGTTGCCTTCCACCGCTGATAGCGCAGCGCGCAAAGACGATTCTGAGTCTACGAGGAAGTTGGCACGCGTTACAACTGATTCTCCTTCGCTAAGACCCTCTATAATTTCAACTCTGTCGCTCGACTTCTCTCCAAGCTTGACGGAACGTGGTTCAAACCTACCCTCGCCCAATGCGACAAAGACATAGAATCCCCTTCCAGTCGGAATCAAGGCATCAGACGGAATCGTCAATGACTCGCGGCTTTCTCCTCTAAACAGCACTTCTCCAAACATGCCTGGCTTCAGTTCACCGTCTTCATTTTGTACTTCAAGCCTAACTTTGGCCGTCCTGCTTTGCACGTCCAGAATCGGATCAACAAATGCCACTGTGCCGATAATCACACGATCAGGCAAAGCGTCGAATGACATGGATGCTCGTGTTCCCATATGTACTTGTGCGAGATCAAGCTGGTACGCATCCGCCATAACCCAAGCTACGTTCAAATCAGTTATCTCGTACGGAACAGCACCAGGTTCAAGTGTTGCCCCCTCGACTACATCTTTCGAAGTTACAACTCCACTGACCGGAGAGGTGAAAGTCAATGCCTTAGTTGTTTCCCTTGTCTCCTCCAATCGAGCGATTGCGGACTCGGGCACGTCCCAATTCTTGAGCTTCTTTCGCACTGCAGATATAACGGCGTCATACATAGCTGCCTGACCGTCATACGTGTTGTTCTTGCGATTCTCTAATGCAAGGACATACTCTTGTTGTGCAGCAAGCAAATCAGGGCTATAAAGTGTGAATAATGGCTCTCCCCGCTTCACAGCACGACCTACGAAATCTACAAATACGTGCTCAACGAATCCTGTTACTTTGACATTGATGCGGCTAACTCTTGTCGGGTCAATTTCGACGCGCCCGACAGTTCGCCAGCCTCCAGCAATGCCCGCTCGCTCGGCCTTCGCCGTTCGCAGTCCGATCAATTGCTGTCGTGTCGGGTCAATCTCAACCGCTGCACGGTCTTTAACATCAGTGTCGCCACTTGAATCCTCTTCATATACGGGAAGATAGTCCATACCCATCTCATCCTTGCGGGGTACTGGAGATGTCTGGTTTGGGTCCATCGGCGAGCGATAGAAGGCCACTTTGTGTGACGATGACGAACTCGGCTTCGATTGGTCAGATGCCGACCCCTTCATCTTAACAAGCTTCATTCCGCAGATTGGGCAATCACCCGGATGATCCTGAACGATGGCCGGGTGCATCGGACACTGATATTTTTCAGTGCTTTCAGAATTCGTTTCCTTCTCGGGGCTCTCCGACTTATCACTCTTTGGTTGAGTCAAATCGGCTTTCCTAAGAACGAGGTTCATGCCGCAAATTGGGCACTTTCCGGGCTTATCCTCTTGAACCTGCGGATCCATGGGACATGTGTAAATTTCGGTAGTCAATGATTGCGTTGAGTCGGTTCCGGTATGGTCGCTGTTGCCCCAAAATAACCAGATGTAAAGGCCGACACTCGCAATGATAACAAGCGCTAACCATGGAAGCCATTTTGTTGATGCTGTCTTCATGTTGACTTCCTATTGTTCCGTTGCGTCAACGGTGTAATTTCCAAGCAGGCTTTGCCACTGTTGATACGTTGCCCAGGCTTTTGCGCGATACATAACAGATTCAATCTGAGCCATGACCAAAATCATGCGCGCTTCTGAGAGTCCCATGTAGGGATAAATCCCGGCTTGATAGTCCACAAGCGCAGAACGCCAGGCTGCCTCTCCTTGTTGCAAAACTCGGCTATTCACTTCGGACTGATTAATCGTTTCCGTGAATTCCGCGTGAACGAACCGCAATTCCTGCTGCAGGTTGAGCACTGATTCTATTTGCTCACTTTGTCGGCTACGATTCATAGCACGAGCTTCGTTTATCTTTGCTTGTTGATTGCCGCGGGAAAACAGCGGGACAGGAGCGGACACCTCAAAAGTGACCATGTTATCTTGCTTGAGTGACTGTGAAATCGGTTCGCCTGTATGGGGATCTGCTCCCGTACCGTTCAACGCCCCTCTTATTCCATAGGCAAGCTCTAACTTGATGTCGGGCCAATACTCAAGCTTGGCTCTTCGAAGTTCAAATTCGGCAGCTTGTGATTGCGCCAGTGCGATTTTGACTTGCGGAGTTAATGCATTTTCAGCCAAGGCAAGTCCTGCGTCAAGGTCAATCATTGGTGGCAAGCTACTCGGAAGAACAGGGTCTGTAAGTGTACTGACCTCGGTCCGTCCGATCGCATAGGCTAGCGCTGCGCGTTTTTGGTCGGTCTCCGATGCGTTCGCAAGCAATTTGAGATTCCACTCTTCTTGCTCAAGGCCTGCCCGCAACACTTCTGCCTGTGATCCCTTGCCTGTGGAAAGCAACGATGTTGCAGCGTCAACAGCCTGTTTTGTCAGCACGAGTCCTTGTTCCAGCGTTTGGCGCGTTTCCAGCGCGGCGGCTAAGTCGTAATAAGTCATCGCGACCATCGCTGCCATCCGAAATCGCTCTTGGTCAAGAGTGGCCGTTGCGGCGTTGACCCGAGCTTCACCTGCTCGCCTTGCAGCTTTAAGTTTTCCCGGAAAGGAATCTGTTGCATTGCGCCAATCTGAAACATAGTCATCGGATCCGCATGGGCATCAAAGCTTTCTGGAATATTCATCAGTCCGGCGCGCAATTCCGGATTCATCCACGAGTTGTTCATGGTAGCACGGCTACTTTCCACAGCAATCATGGCTCGCATGCGATCGATGTTGGGATGAGTCTTCCACGATTCAGCAACATAGCTGGCAAGCAGGCTATCGCTGTCAACCCCTTGTGCAAATGAACTCATCGCGCAAAGCACAGTTAGAGTTGGCAACAGGACGGCACGGACCAGCATAGCTTGTTTATTCCACTTTGAGTGTAATGATGACATAGCGTTGAGTATAATTGATAACGGTTAAGGCAATCTTTGGTCCAAATTCTAAGACAATAAGAATCAATTGCTTACACTAACGAGAAATGACAAATTGTGAAAGAATGTAACAATTCATATTGAAAGAAGCTTTTTACAAGGATGCTTACGGAAGGCAACGGCGGCCACCTCACGGCTAAAAGATAGGGCTGCCCCTATCTAGTGCTGGCTAACTTGCCAGCAAAGTCATCGTTGCCAGATCGAGAATGACACGCGATGGCACCTGTTCGTCGCAAATAAACCGCTTCACGAGAGAACAGATTACACTCCCAGCCATCAAAGGCGAGTAACAAATCGTCCGTGCGGTGCATGGTTCTTGCAACGTCTGATCGTCTGAAACAAGTGTCTGCGCGTAGCTGATTCTCTCAGTTCGAACTTGTGGCCGCACGATGTGCACATCCATAGTGTTCAGCGCCATGCGCGAATCGATGTAGAGCTGCACCGCAGCCTGCTCTCGAATTCCCTTCCAGATTGCCAAGCGACTTGCCATGCTGTCAACTGCGCTGATGACGACACCTGATAGTTCACGGCCATCGTATTGCAGACCAACGGTGTTTGGCAGCACGCCTGTCTGTAGTTCAACCAGATTTGCAAATGCATCTGCCTTCATCAGACCTACATCAGACATCCCATACGCCTGATTGCTGACATTGTGGATGTCCACAAAATCGGCATCGAAACAGGTCAGCTTGCCGACGCCCATCTTGGCGAGATACAATCCCGAGACCGAACCGATGCTCCCGAGACCGATCAACGTTACAAACAAGTTGGCTAACTTGTCTGCATCGACAACATCTTGCTGTCTTAGAAATCGCATGTCGTTCATTCGGTCTCCTAATATTGTTCAAAGTCGTCACGTTCAATCCCCAGCCAATTCAGTTCGTCATCAAGTTCCTCCATGGTCAAAGCGCCGCGTGCGCTGGCTTCGTCAAGTTCATCGAGAATCATGTCGCGCCTGACCAATTGATCCTCGCGAGTTCGCTTTAGAAACGTTGTCTCGCGCACTTTGGTTTTGAATTCATCAAAGCATGCTACTGCGAGACCGTCCACCAGTGGATATTTCACCTCCCACTGAACATCAGGAATGTACATGTGACTGGGATGGAACTGATCCAGACGCATCTGTGTATCACGACGCTTGTTGACAACGAGGGAAAGCAACCATTCGTTGTTGGCGAGCCCGCTGATACATGATTCATCTTGACCACTCCAGAAGACTGACATGCTGCCATGCGAGTGAGCCCAACAACGAAGCTTACGCGAGTCAATTCCTTTTGATTCAAGTTCAGCAATCAGCCGCGCAATATCAGCTACGTCCATGTCCGTTTCTTCATAGGTGCACTGCTGTTTCACGAGAAAGAAGTCAGTTACAATTAATGCCGTTGTCCGGCCAGTTTCCGAGCTAACTACTTCATCGACAAGGCCAAGGCAACTGACTTCACCCTTGGCAAAATCAGTCCACAACCAAAGCTTCTGCATGGCCTCAGCCTCAACTTGAATCTTCACGCCAGCATCAACCGGCTGACGCTGTGTCCTCTGCAAGTTCTGCATCGGCATCCTCCTCTTCTTCGTCTTCATCTTTTGGGTGATTAGGGCATTCATCGGCATCGTGATCATCGTATTGCTGACAGTGTTCACACCACCAACAGGATTCACAATCTGAAATGTCGTGTCCGTAGTCATCGCACCAGGAACAGTACGGGTCATCGTCTTCGTTGTCCTCAACGAAGTCAGGATCCCACTTCTCGATCTTCTGGAATGGGTCGCTGTTGTTGTAGGAGTGCAGAAACTGATGCACCAGCTGAAGCAATCCATGCAAATCAAGTTCGCCTGTCAATCGTGAAACAAGATGACCGACATTTCCCCAACAGATGTTATTCGGATCATCGGTGCAGTGTGGATGAATGTATCCGTTGCATTCGGTGCCGCCGCTTATTAACACCTTGCCCTTATCAAGATCTACTTCAACCACATACGGATCAAAGTCGTAACTTCGTCCATCGTGTTCCAATGTAATCGGATACGTTTCGGCGAGCACAGACTTGTCGACGACGTTGATATGTGAATAGCAACTTGGCACCAGCTTCATCATCTCCACGAATGTCCGCGTCGCCTTGCCCTTAATGAATTCTGGCGCTCTACTGAACATATTCAGTATCTCGCGGTCACCTTCAATCTTCCGCGACAGTGTCATCACTTGCATACACAGTCGTTCGAGTTCATACTTGTCATCACGCAGCGAAACTGCGAGTTCATGCTTTCGTTCGGCAGCAACAGTCTGCATGGTGTCAATCAAGGTTTCCCTTTGACGTTTTCTAAACGCGCGGCACATACGCGGAAGATGTGCGTCAAGGATGTTTGAAGTTACATCTATATGTGGCGCACCGTACAACACAAGCCAACTTGCGTTGACCTTGCCTACAAGCACTGATTCCATCACAAGTGGATCACCTGCGATGTTCTTGGAGAATGCTGAATCAGGATCCGCATTAACGCGGACAGCAATTCCAACTTCGTGCCAACAATGCAGGTCCATGTCTTGATTCATCAAGGTAATCGGCACATGCCACTTCTGTTCGTAGAACCTGATCAGGGTTCTGATTTGTTCAATCATATGCATTCCACCGGAGGAAAGAGAGGGCCACGGTTACTTGAACCGCAGCCCTCCCCTGAATTGGTAGACAGTCAGGAACGCTGTCTAACAACCCCCGCCTTTCACTTGTGGCACCAGGGTGAGCACCGCGCCTTCGACCAAGATATCCGTATCGAAACACGGACTGCCGTTCAGGTGCCGGGTGTAACTGGAATCCTTCGGGAACCCAGCTTCCGCGATGGCCTGTTCGACGGTGGTGCCGTCACTGACGTTGATTTCCTTAGCCGAGCGGCCAAGGCAGAGGACTTTGACTTTCATGGGAGACTCCTTAGGGGGTTGTAAACGAAAAGAGCCCCGCACAATGCAGAGCTCTTGCTTCTGTAAATTCTTATGCCAGAATCACGGCATAAGAAACAAGCGGAAGCCCTTGCAGTAGTCTTCCCGAACCACTAAATTAGTGAGCATTAAGAAGCCGTTATCCGTCCCGCACGAAGCGAGAAAGTCATGAAGCAGCGCAATAAGCTATCAGAAGAACGAAAGAATCGCAGGGTCGCAATCTACTGCCGCGTCAGTACGGATCAACAGGATAGGGAGGAAGGGGGAAGCTTAGATACCCAAGAGATTCGATGCCGAGAGTATTGTAAGTTTGAAAGCCATGACATTGTCGAAATCTATAAAGATGTCGCAAGCGGTGGCACAATGGAAAGACCCAGCCTACAACGACTGTTTGCAGATGCGAAGGAAGGAAATTCGAGTTGATCGTGGTGACGAAAGTGGACCGCTTCAGCCGCAGCATCGTTGATTTTCTGAATACGAATCAGACGCTGGTTGATCTTGGGATCGAATTCTACCCTGTAGATCAAGGTATCTTTGGGACCAAGGGGCCGGAAGGTGAGTTAATGCGAAACATATTGCTTGCCTTTGCACAGTTTGAGCGCGAGATGACCCGAAAACGTACAACCGAAGGGATGCGTGCAAAAATCGCACGTGGTGAGTGGCGTGGTGGGCCTACTCCGTTTGGATACAAGAGTGAAAACGGAAGGCTGTGTTGACGACCAAGAAGCGACTGTAGTCAAGCGAATCTTCGATGAATACCTTGGTGGGAAATCCAGCTATGAAATCACGGCAGTATTCAATCGCGAAGGACTGCGGTCACGAAAGAGCAATCCGTGGTCAGCACAAGGAATTCTACGGATTCTTCAAAACCCAGCTTATATTGGGAAATTTCGTGACCCGATTGATGCTAAGAAGTTCGTTCCCGGTGTTCACACTGCGATAATAGATGTATCGACGTTCCAGAGGGTGGAAAGCATTGCTGAGAACACGCGGAGTCAACCACTACTTCAACAAAACACTGCCTAACGAGGCATTGTTTTCATCGTTCATTCGATGTGGGCATTGCAATGCAGTAATGACGCCGTACAGGGCACACAAGAATGGCAAGGCACACACCTATTATCGATGCCAAATGCATTGAAACGTACGTCATCGGTATGCCCATTGAAGCAGGTCAGTAGTGTTGATGTTGAAGCAATTGGTGTGGCACTGCTCCGTTTATTGTCAGTGAATCAAACACTATTGAAATCAGTTCTGGACAAGTCTAGTGGGAATCGCGATGAAGAAGTTAACGCGTTGAAGGAACAGCGTGACCAAGTGGTTCGAAACGTCGCTGAAGAACGGCGCAAACTTGAAAATTTGATGGTTGCACTCGAAAGTCCGACCTCTAACGATGTTCGGGACAATATCTTTGGCCGGATTCGCGATGTCAACAGTGCAATTCAGGGCATGGATCAACGAATCCAAGATATGGATGTCACGATAGAGGCATTGAAGCAGCCTTCAAGCAACCTAGACGACTTGCGGGACTCTTACCAGTACTTTTGGACATTGTGGCTAGGAATGTCTCCTGAAGACCGTAGGAAGGCGATACGGGTGCTTGTGAAGGAAGTGCGGCTGACCAAGCAAAAAGATGATCGCATCCTGATTCAATTTGAATTGATAAGTAACGTAAAAATAAAAACCTCCACCGGACTGGGTGGAGGTTCTGACGATCAAGTTCGCAACATTGTTGCGCATGGTAGCGCGTACGGGATTCGAACCCGTGTTACCGGCGTGAGAGGCCAGCGTCCTAGACCCCTAGACGAACGCGCCAGAGGAACGTGAAGATAAGACTATGCTCGCTTTAAGTCAAGCACGAGTTGCGCGACGCTCCGGTACAAACTCCGGCAAGTCAGGCCAAGTGTCGCTGACCCGTTAGTCGCTGACATGAACTAATTCCCCAAAGGCGGCCTCTCGCCTGATCGCGATTCTTAATATATTATTTGTTTTTAATTTAGATCAGAAAATATGAGAACTTAGGGAAGTTGCATCTTATCTCAGTTCGATGTATATTCTTAAATAAGAACTATTCCTATCTAATAGACTCTCGCACAAATGGACGATCGCACTCCGCCGCTTGAATCCATGCTCAAGAAACTCCGCGACTCGGGACTCAAACTGACGCACCAACGCATGGAGGTCTTCATGGATGTGGCGGCGCGCACTGACCACCCCGATGCTGCAAGCGTCTACGAGCGCGTGAAAACTCGCGTTCCGACCATCTCTCTGGATACCGTCTACCGCACGCTCGCTGCTCTGAAAGAGGCCGGCCTCATCACGACCATGGGACCCGTGCACGAGCGCCAGCGCTTCGACGCCAACCTCGCGCCGCATCATCATTTCGTCTGTACCGAGTGCGGTCGCGCCGAAGATTTCTTCTATGACGAATTTAACCGCCTGCCCGTCCCGCAGGAAGTCAGCAACTTCGGCACGGTGATCCAGTCACACGTCGAACTTCGCGGCATCTGTGCGGCCTGTGCCCGGAAGACCTAACCAAACCATAACAAATCGTCTATATTCCATTCACCGAGGAAAGAACAATGTCCGATTCCAACAATAAATTGACCACAAGTCAGGGCACTCCGGTGCCCAATGATCTGAATACTATGACTGCAGGCAAGAATGGCCCTGCCCTGATGCAGGACATTCACCTGTTCGACAAACTTGCCCACTTCGACCGCGAGCGTATCCCCGAGCGCGTCGTACATGCCAAAGGTGCCGGCGCATGGGGCTACTTTGAAGTGACGCACGATGTGACGAAATACACGCGCGCAAAATTCCTCTCCGAAGTCGGCAAGCGCACGGAAGTTTTCGCGCGATTCTCTACCGTCGGCGGCGAGAAAGGTTCAGCTGACACCGAGCGCGATCCGCGCGGTTTCGCGGTGAAATTCTATACCGAAGAAGGCAACTATGACCTGGTCGGCAACAACACGCCGGTGTTCTTCGTGCGCGACCCGCTGAAGTTCCCCGACTTCATCCACACGCAAAAGCGCAATCCGGCCACCAATCTGAAAGACCCGGATATGTTCTGGGATTTCCTGTCCCTCACGCCGGAGTCCATTCATCAGGTTACGGTGCTCTTCTCCGATCGCGGTACGCCCAATGGCTACCGCAACATGAACGGATACAGCGGCCACACATTCATGTGGTACAATGAGAAAAACGAATACGTCTGGGTCAAGATTCACTTCAAAACCGAGCAGGGATCGAAGACCTTCACCCGCGACGAGGCCGGAAAACTCGCGGGTGATGATCCGGATTTCGCAACGCGCGATCTCTATAATTCAATCAAAGATGGCAATTCCCCGGCTTGGAAAGTCTATGTCCAGATCATGACTCCTGAGCAGGTTGAGAAATACCGCTTCAACTCTTTTGACATCACCAAAGTCTGGCCGCATAAGGACGCCCCGCTTATTCCTGTTGGAAGAATGGTCCTGAATCGCAACCCGAAGAACTACTTCGCCGACACCGAGCAGGCGGCGTTTTCACCCGGCACGGTCGTTCCCGGCATCGCTCCGTCGCCCGACAAGATGCTGCAAGGCCGTCTCTTCAGCTACCACGACACGCATCGCCATCGCTTGGGCGGCAACTATCACCTGATTCCCGTCAATGCGCCCCGCGTCAGCGGCGAGCACAGCTACCATCGCGATGGAGCCATGCGGACTGATGACAACGGTGCAGGCGGACCGAACTACTGGCCAAACAGTTTCAGCGGACCCGCTCCGGATGCGTCCTATGCTGAGCCGCCCGTTCCGCTCACCGGCGTAATCGACCGATTCAGCTTCGACCTCACAGATGATGACTTCGTACAGCCCGCTGCGTTGTATCGTGAAGTCATGACCGACACCGATCGCGCCAACCTGGTCTCCAATATCGTCGCCCATCTCAAAAATGCACAGCTCCGTTTGCAGAAGCGCCAAACTGCGCTCTTCTATAAAGTAGACAAGGACTACGGCGAACGCGTGGCCAAAGGTCTCGGCCTGCCCGTAGATGAAATTGCCAAGCTCGCGGCCATGACTCAGGAAGATCGCGTCAAAGCAACTGCGTAGTCGCTGGATCCGCCACGTCAAATAAGCACAGCCGGTCGACAAGACCGGCTGTGCTTTGTTCCGACCCCTGCAACACCGCCGACACATGCAAGGATGCCAGACTAAAAAATTGTTATTTATTGATTTAATCCTATTGTACCCGCACGTAAGGCCTAAACTCCATAGTTGCCGAACTCATCAATATTGTTTAGATTGTATGAGCGTTCATTGAAGCGGCCCTCCCTATTTACCCCATCTGCCAGCACTACGCCAGCCTACTGCCGAAATGGCATCGGAAACCCATGCGACTTGATCGAATCCTCCAGGCCCTGCTCCCTCACGATGATCAGTTCTTTGCCCTCTTCGAAGAATCGGCCCGTAACATCGTCCTTGCAGCCGAAACGCTCCTCAAACTCCCCGCCGCCTCCCCCGAAGCCCGCATTGATGTCGTTGAACACATCAAAAGCCTCGAGCACATCGGCGACTCCGTGACCCATCGGATCTTCTCCGAGCTGAATGGCACTTTCGTCACTCCCATCGACCCCGAAGACATCCATGTCCTCGCCTCAGCGCTGGATGACATTCTCGACAACATGGACGGCGGAGCAGGGAGGATGGTCCTCTACAAGATCAAAGAGTGCCCGCCCGAAATGACCAAGCTGATCGAGTGCCTGCACTCCTCGGTCACCGAGCTCGAGCGCGGCGTCCATCTGCTGCGCCGGATGAATAATCCCACCGAACTGCGGTCCGTTATCGAACGCGTCAACGAACTGGAGAACCTCGCCGATAATATCTTTGAGCGCGCCATCGCCAATCTGTTCGAACAGGTCAATGACCCGATTGAAGTCATCAAACTCAAAGAAATATTCGTCGCCTTCGAGACCGCTACCGATCGTTGCGAAGACGCGGCTAACGTGCTCGAGACCATTCTGATCAAACACGCCTGACGGTGATATCATGACGATGCTCGTCATCACCATCATTCTCGTCGCGCTGGTGTTCGACTTCCTGAATGGCTTCCATGACTCCGCCAATTCCATCGCCACCATCGTTTCGACCCGCGTGCTCACTCCGCGCAAGGCTGTCCTCTGGGCGGCCTTTTTCAATCTTGTTGCGGCCTTCTTCTTCGATGTGCACGTCGCCAAAACCATCGGAAAAGGACTCGTCGAACTCGCCGCGATCAATGAGTACGTCATTCTCTCCGGTCTGCTCGGCGCGATTGCCTGGAACCTGATCACGTGGTACTACGGAATCCCCTCCAGCTCGTCCCATGCCCTCATGGGTGGCTATGCCGGAGCGGCCATTGCCCACGCCGGGTTCGAGTCAATTCTCTACTCCGGCTGGACAAAAACCCTCATCTTCATCGCCGTTGCCCCCTTTGATGGGCATGGTCATGGGGTTCATCTTGATGGCCATTGTCATGTGGATGTTTCATAAGCGGCGCGGCTCAAGTGTCAATCGCGGCTTCCGCCGCTTGCAGCTCGTCTCCGCTGCCGCATACAGCATCGGACACGGTACAAATGATGCCCAGAAAACGATGGGTGTCATCACCGGACTCCTCGTGACCGCCAAAGTCCTCGACTCCTTTCAAGTCCCGTATCTGGTCATTATCGGTTCACATCTCGCCATCGCGCTCGGCACGCTCTTCGGCGGGTGGCGCATCGTGAAGACCATGGGCTCGAAAATTGCAAACTGAAACCATCAGGTGGTTTCTGCGCCGAAACCGCCGGCGCAATTACCTTGCTCGTCACGGCCTTTTCTGGAATCGCCGTCAGCACAACGCACACCATTAGCGGCGCAATCATGGGCGTCGGCGCAACGCGCCGCGCCTCTGCCGTCCGCTGGGGTCTTGCCGGAAATATCGTCATTGCCTGGATTCTCACGATTCCCGCTTCGGCCTTGGTCGGTGCGATTGTCTCTTACGTCATCCACCTCTTCGTCTAATCACCAGATTCCTGCAATGCGAAACGGGCGCCCGCAAGGTGCCCGTTTTCTCGTTTACCGGGATCATCTCGATTTTGCAGAGCGCCGCGAGCGGCTCTTCGGCAACTCGCCCAATGTGTTCGTCCGCGCCAGCGCAATCAGTCCAGCGGCACGGGCCCCCCCCCCCCGCCCGCCCGCCCGCGCCGCCGGGCAGAGTGTGTCAAAGCGGGAATCGGGAGAAGAGCCGGTCTCAATGACCGGCTCTTCGGCAACTCACCCAACGTGTTCGTCCGCGCCAGCGCAATCAGTCCAGCGGCACGCAGAGTGTGTCAAAGCGGGAATCGGGAAGAGCCGGTCTCAATGACCGGCTCTTCGGCAACTCACCCAACGTGTTCGTCCGCGCCAGCGCAATCAGCCCAGCGGCACGCAGAGTGTGTCAAAGCCGGAATCGAGAAGAGCCGGTCTCAATGACCGGCTCTTCGGCAACTCGCCCAATGTGTTCGTCCGCGCCAGCGCAATCAGTCCAGCGGCACGCAGAGTGTGTCAAAGCCGGAATCGAGAAGAGCCGGTCTCAATGACCGGCTCTTCGGCAACTCGCCCAATGTGTTCGTCCGCGCCAGCGCAATCAGTCCAGCGGCACGCTGGTTATTTCGCGTCTACTGCCAACCCGCCGCGCTTCGAGAACATGATCGCGCCAGCCAGAACAGCCACCGAAACCACGACCACCGCGATTCCGCTTCCCGTCCCGTACATCACGACCGTGCTTGGGGCAATCAAGATCGATACAAGATTCATCACCTTGATCATCGGGTTCAACGCCGGACCTGCCGTATCCTTCAGCGGATCACCAACCGTATCACCGATCACACCGGCCTTGTGCGCTTCCGTACCCTTGCCGCCCAAGTAGCCGTCTTCAATCTTCTTCTTGGCATTGTCCCACGCCGCCCGCGTTCGACATGAACACTGCCATCAACTGTCCCGTCAGGATACAACCGGCGAGAATCCACCCAACGCGTACGGTCCAAGCCAGAAGCCGCACAACACCGGTGCGAAAATCGCCAACAGGCCAGGTCCCAGAAGTTCCTTCTGTGCCGCGGCAGTCGAAATCTCCACGCAGCGCGCGTAATCCGGCTTGCCCTTTTCGCCCACACCCCTGTACTCCATGATTCCGGGAATCTCACGGAATTGACGGCGCACTTCTTCAACGAGAAGCACCGCCGCGCGCGAGACCGCCCGAATCGCAAAACTTGAAAACAGGAACGGCACCGCGCCGCCGATCAACAGACCAATGAAGATCTCCGGCAGGTTTACCTGAATACCCTTCGTAAGAATATCCGGATCCTTCACCGCAACCGTGTCGATGTAAGACCGGTAGAGCGCCACCGCCGCGATTACCGCCGTCGCTATCGCAAACCCCTTCGTCAACGCTTTCGTCGTGTTGCCAACCATATCCAAACGTGCCACGATGTTATGCGCCGCGTGGTTCTTTGATCCGTCTGCATTTATCAAAGCGCCGGACATTTCAAATACCCCGTTCGCGTTGTCCGAAATCGGACCGAACGTATCTTCTGCCAGCACGTAACCCGTCGTCGCCAACAGGCCCAGACCTGCCAAGGCTATCGCATAAGCCGCCATCGCCGGATCGTGGAACAGCGCGTAGGCGCCGTAAATCGTCGCCGCAATTGAAACCGCCGACCACACCGACGATTCCAGACCTTCCGCCAAACCCGACAGAATCAATGTCGCCGGACCGGTCTTCGCTGCCGTCGCAATTTCCGTCACCGGTTTCTTCTCGGCCGCAGTGAAGTACTCCGTCAACTTCCCGATCACGTACGTCAGCACGATGCCGAAGAACGTCGCAAGGAACGCGTAGAACCAAAAGTCTCCAACGATATCGGCCAGACCTCGGTCCGCACCAGCAGGTACCGCCGGTAAACCCGAACCGAATACCCAATACGCAACTCCGAGAAAACCGAGCGACGCCGCTACGATCGAAACTGTAGCGCCGCGGTTGATCGGGTCCATCGGATTCATATTCGGATCATCTTTGCCCTTAACGGCCATGATCCCGATAATCGATGCGACCACACCGACTGCGCGCACGAGCAGCGCGTAAATAACCAGCTTCAAAGTAAAGACCGATGTGAACGACCCCGCTGTCATCAAACCGCCGAATCCGTTCGCGGCTAAGGTGCCGCCCACAGCCGCCGCAAGAATAATCGCGGCCACCAGCGTCACTTCGTACGATTCAAACACGTCAGCCGCCATACCCGCGCAGTCGCCGACGTTATCACCCACGTTATCCGCTATCGTCGCCGCATTACGCGGATCGTCTTCGGGAATTCCCGCTTCAACCTTGCCCACTAAGTCCGCGCCAACGTCAGCTGCCTTGGTGAAAATACCGCCGCCGACACGCATGAACAACGCTGCCAGCGATCCACCAAAGCCGAAGCCCACCAGCACGAACATCGCGTTTTCCTGAAGACACAGCACCCGCTGTGAACGCGATCTCAAGCGAACGCTTGAAGCTCGTCAGCGCCGCATGCGCGACACGCATATTTGCTTTTACCGCCACGCCCATGCCAACGTATCCGGCCAAATAGGAAGCCGTCACACCCAACAGGAACGCCAGCGCCACGCCGATACCCAACTTCGTTGCCTCTTCCGGCAGTATCGATTGATACTGCGACTTGTAGAGGAAGAACAGACCGATCGTAATCAGAATCACAAGCGGAATCATCGTGCGCACTTGGCGCGCAAGATACGCAAATGCGCCTTCCTGGATCGCCCTGCCTACGCTCTGCATGCGCTCGCTGCCCGGACTTTCCTTGTCGGTCTTGCGCGACCAATAATAACCAAAGCAAAGAGCCAGAATTGCGCCGCCCAGCACGATGTATAGCGGCAGCCATGCATCCGGACCGAACGGCAATTGAATCGCCTCGCCATGGCCGCCTCCGCCGCCATGCTCATGAGCCGGTGCCAGAACCGGTGCGCTCTGCGCAACTGGAGCCGACGGAGAGGCCAATAACGACGGACCGACCGCCAAAAACGCTGCACTGACTACGACTACTCCAGCGATCAACCACATGGGAAGACGCCGGCGTCGTCCGAAGTTCTGCTTGTTCTTCATGGACACCCTTTTGGGTTGTGAATAGCTAACTATATGAAAAGAAAGAATTACAGAAACCGGGCGGAGGGCAGGAAGAAAGAACCCCAAAGCGCGTTTCCTACGTTTCGGGGCAACAGGGTCTGCGGAGTCAGGCAGGGAAATTCACTACAGCCTTGCGAAATCCGGCACAAAGATAGTGATTTCTGTCACGTTAGGCAATGGAAAACGATATTCTATGTCAAGTTCTATGATCACACGCCAACCCGCCTACGCCTTGCGGCGCCCGCATATCATCGCATTGTGCAGACTCCCTCCGGCCTTTGCCGTCCGGCAACACCTGTGTCATCTTTTTCAAATCCTACCTTTGAACCGGTTGGAGTGTGCCGAGTATCGTGCGGCTCTGCTGCTCGCAACCGTCACCAACGGAACATCCGTGGCCACATCCCGAAAAGTGATATACAAAAAGCCCTCTCGATTTCCGGGAGGGCTTTGCATGTTCCTGAGATACCATTGCTGGTTACCAATCATGTCTCATCCGCTTGCGCTGCCGCCTCATACGACTCCACAAGAGACTCCATCAGCTCCTTCACCGACATCAACTCTTTGACCCGATAGGCGTTGCTCCCGGCAAACGCGAACCCATGTTTCAGGTTTCCGCGTTTCGCGTTCATTAGAGCGTTCGCTATACAGTAGGGCGTGTTCGGGTAGTTGCACGTGATGATGCAATGGTATGGACATTTGATCGGCACCTTCTCCCCGCGTTCCACCGCGTCCAAGAAAGGATTCTTCAATGCCCGCCCCGGCATCCCCACCGGACTCGAGATGATCGTCAAGTCCTCTTGCTTTGCGTCGATGTACATCTGCTTGAACGCCGCCGAAGCATCACACTCATGTGTCGCCACGAACCGTGTGCCCATCTGCACTCCCGCTGCGCCCAGCTTCATGAATCGCAGAATATCTTCGCCCGTGTAGATTCCGCCTGCCGCAATCACCGGGATTGGCCGTCCTGCTTCCTCGGCAAACGGCTTCACCGTCTCAATGACATCCACGACCAGCTTTTCGAGCTTATACTCGCTGTCGCCAAGCTGTTCGGACTTGAATCCCAGGTGCCCGCCAGCCATCGGACCTTCTACCACGAATGCGTCGGGCAAGGTCGAATACTTCGTCAGCCACCGCTTACACAAAATTCCCGCAGCCCGCCCCGATGATACGATCGGAACCAGCTTCGTCGACGAACCCTCCGGACGATACTCCGGCAAGTTCATCGGCATGCCTGCTCCAGAAAATACGATGTCAATCTTCTCTTCGATCGCCGCCCGCACCATCTCGGCGTAGTTCGACAGCGCGACCATGATGTTCACACCAAGCACGCCCCGGGTTGCCGCTCGCGCCTTGCGGATCTCTTCGCGCAGCGCCCGCAGATTCGCCTCCAAGAAGCTCTTGAAGTAGTCCGGCTCATCCATGCCGATGCCCGCTGTCGCGATGACCCCGATGCCCCCGGCATTTGCCACGGCAGCCGATAGCCCCGAGAGAGAAATCCCAACCCCCATCCCGCCTTGGATGATCGGCAACCGCGAAATCAAATCCCCCAGCGACAATGAACTCAGCTTATTTGTGCTCAACTCCTCGATTCCCATGTATCCCGTGTGTGAAAAAAGCCAAACCTCTAAATATACTCATTTTCTCCCCTATTGTCCAATCCCCCTAACCCCTGCCCTGCGGCGCGTAGCACGTTCCCCTTCACAACTTGCCATGCCCCGCCGACGAATTGCACCCCCCCGGAAAAAAAGAAGCCGCTCATTGCTGAGCGACCTCTATAATGCCTACCGATCCGAATGCTCTTATGCCTGTCACTTAAGCAACAGCATCTTCTCCGTTGCCGTGAATCCGTTGACTTCCAACCGCGTGAAATACATGCCCGATGGAAGGCCCGTGGCGTCAAAGGCGGACACGTGACTTCCGGCCAGCAGTTGGCCGTTCACAAGCGTTGCGATCTCCTGACCCTGAATGTTTAATACCTTCAGCGTTGCATGGCCTGCGGCCGCCAAGTCAAACGAAATTGTCGTCGTCGGGTTGAAAGGATTTGGGTAGTTACCGTGCAGTGCATAACCCGTCACCAAGCCTGCGCCCGACTGCGGCGTGGCAGAAGCGACGCCCAGCTCTTCAAGTGTCCCGTGGACATCTCGGGCAAGCAGACGATACGTATAAGGAACGCCGTTTGTCGCAGCATCGTCGATCCACGAGTAGCTGTGACCGGATGTCGTGTTCCCGCTCGACGAAACTTCGCCGATCTTTGCGCCGTCACGGTGAATCTCAAACGCCTCGTTGTCCGTTTCACTCGCCGTGCGCCACGTCAGCATGACCGTGTTGTCGCCCGCAGATGCATCGAACCCCAGAAGCTCCGCGCCGAGAATCCCCTCAAACGTCAAACACAAACAACCTTCGCCCGTACCGTAGATGAAGTTATCAAAACTACCGTCCGCTGAATTGTAGGTCCACGCGACAGGGTCATACGTGAAGAACACCGGATTCGGAGGAAACGGACACTCAAAGTCGCACAATGAGGCCGGCCATGGATTGCAGGTCATCATCGCGCCAAAAACCGGCGTCTGGTTTGGACCCAGAGGCCCGAATACATGAATCTGCAATATCGAACCCGGGCAGATGATGACACATGTGCTCGACCCCGGTGCCGGATTCACATACGTACTGGCATTACACGGCTGGGCCGTCACGCGCCCCACCCCTACGCAGACTACAACTGCTAAAACTAATAGTAACTTCCGCATGTGCGTCTCCTTCTTGTCTGGACCTCACCCCATTGGGCCTGCATATCGAAGCAAAATGAAATTATGGACTTTTTACTCCGGTAATATAGCCTACAAGTCCACCGTTGTCAAGGGACTCAAGCCGATGCTTGATCATGACTCCGAGGTCCAAAATCGTCCAGCACTACCCTAACTATATCCTAACGCTGCGGTTCGTCGGGCCGTGTGCCGAATCGGGGTCGGTAGCGTGTTCTCCTGAGGCCACATGCCTCTCTTTTCGGACCCATCGCAGGCCGCCCGCCAACACTCACTGACCCGGATGCCCGTATTGCGGCTGATCCCGCCGTTCGTAGTGATAACGATACTCCTCATCCGTAATCGTGGTGTTCCATACACCTGCGACTTTCGCCACCAGCACAAACGCCAGCCAAATTCCCAGCACGGTCAGCGCAAACTGCTTCGCATTAAACTTCGTGCGCGGCGTAGGGGCTATCGTGATGCAATCCTGAATCGGGCACACGTTCTCGCACTTCAAACAGCCCGTACACTCCGGTGAAACAATCCTGAGCTTTGTGGCAACCGGCAAGCGCGACGGACACGCCTTCGTACAGCGGTCGCAATCAATACACGTCTCGACATTCCGCCGGATCTTCAGCGGACTTGCCCACGACACCAGCCCCAGCATCGCGCCGTAGGGACACAAATACCTGCACCAGAACCCCTCGACAAACACGCTGCCAATCATCAGAATCGCGATGACAACAATCCCCACGATTCCGATTTCCACGAAGAACAGTAGCATCTTCACATCAGCAAGCTGATTGTATGGACTGCTCATGAAGCTCGCAATTCCGGCCGCACCCATCACAAAAAACGCGAACAGAAACAGCCCAAGCAAAATGTACTTAATGGTCATCAGCGAGTAGTCCAGCCAGCGCGGCAGCAGCCACGTCTTGCCAAACAGCTTTCTTCCCAATAGTGCCAGCCCCTCACTGATAGTCCCTACAGGACACAGCCACGAACAGAACGACTTGCGCATCAGAAACGCGACCGCAATGAAACACAGCGTCAGAATCGCCGAGGCCGGGTGGATTAGATTCAAGTCGCCGCGCGCGAACCAGTCAATCACTCCCATCAACCCCGAAATCGGCAGCCACCCCTCGACTCCGGCAGGGCGGGGGGGAAGCGGCCCCGTGCCCCCGTCTTCCAATGCGCGCACAAAAAACCAGAACTGAATCCCCAGCACGACATTCAGTAGTGCAAACGAAATCTGCACCACATGCCTCGCCGTCCAAAATCCCTTGTACATCTTCCCCTTAGCCGTCCCCGGGAGAGGCTTCTTGGGAATCCGAGCTAACTCTACAATATCCATAGCATTCAATCTATTTTGGATAAACTAATCCTGATTCCACCCTAAATATACAACACTTCATCCCCCAAATTGTCACAACATTGTCCCTCCGGCTTTCCCGCCAAAGTTGTCCGCAACTTTGGGGGGACAAAGGCGGGCCTCTGAATAACATTTTCCCGGCGGCACCCGCTGCGGGTGCCCCGTCTTCGCAAAGCGGTGAACCCATTGTCATGCTGAACGCAGTGAAGCATCCCTCCGCTCTCCCCCCAAATTCGCCTGCGGATTTGGGGGGACTAAGGGCCTATCCCAAAATAGCTCGTTGCGCCCATGATTCGCGGCGGCAGGTGTCTTCACCTGCCCCGCTTGCCGAAACTTTCCCCGCCGGAATCCGCTACCGCTCTCCCCTTCTCCATTCATGGAGAACGGGCCGGGGGATGCGGGTCTCGCCTCTCCTCCACCCCCCCCCAATTTCCAACTATTTGATTTATAAAGTCCGCCCGGACTTGACAAATCGTAAATTATGTGTTATATTAGCAACATCTAACCGACCAGCCCTCTCCCGGAGGAACCCGGCGGAAGAGGCCAACCGAACGGCCTGAACGGAGTAGACTCGGAAGGTCAGACATGAAATTGACGCGACTGGCACGTACTCAAGTAACTCAGAACGGGTGAAAAGACCACCTCTACAACAGGCGTCCGCATAGGTAACTCCCTTCCCAAAGCGCATACGCGCCAGCGCCATCAGTGCAGGTTAACAACCTGCCCACAATCCGCGCACTCCCATTCTCCCGTATCGTCCACCAACTTGTACTGCGACTCGTATTTCTTCCCGTGCTTGCTGATGTGATCCACCGCCTCCAGCAACGCCTGAAACTCCTCTTCACTCACCGTCGGCGATAAACTGATTCTCACCCAGCCCGGCTTCTCACCGATATGCCCGTGGTCGAGCCGCTCGCGTATTTCACTCGAATGCGACTGCTCGATATGCAGCAAGAGATGCCCGTATGGTCCCGCGCACATACACCCGCCGCGCACCTGTATGCCAAACAAATCGTTGAACAGCGCCGCCGCGAGATTGTGATGCAGGTCCTTGAATATCACACTGAATACTCCGAGCCGCTGCGCATCCGTCAGCCCGAGAATCAAAATCCTGTCGTTCTTCATCCACTCCTTCAGCGCGCGCGTCATGTAATCGTGCTCTATCCGCGCAATCCGTTCCGTTCCAATTGCCGCCTTCAAATCAAACGCCAGCCCTGCCTGAATACTCTGCACAATCGGCGGCGTACCGCCCGTTTCACGGTGCGCAATCGACGCCAAATAGCGATGATCCCACGGTGACGTGTAGAGCACCGTCCCGCCGCCCGGCTCTGCCGGAACCCGATTCGTAAACAAGTGCTTGTTGGCCACCAACACGCCCGGTGTTCTCGGCCCGCCCAGAAACTTGTGCACCGACAAAAACACCGCGTCGAAATAACCCAGCGGATCGTCCGCCGGATGCATGTCAATTTCGACGTACGGCCCCGCCGCCGCATAATCGAAAAAGGCGTACGCTCCGTTTTCGTGCAGCACCCTCGCCAGCGCGTGACAGTCGTTCAATATCCCCGTCACATTCGACGCCGCGCTGAACGTTCCGTATTTCACCTGCCGCCGCTTGTAAGGCTGCATCTTCTCCGCCAAGTCGTTTGGACAAATGCAGCCGTGTTCATTGAGCTCAACATATACCGTCTCAGCAATCGTCTCGCGCCAGCAAATGTCGTTCGAATGATGCTCCATCATCGAGCGAAACACCACGGGCCGCTCGTCTGACGGGACGTGCTCCCGCAAATGATATTTCTCATCAAGTTGATACGGCAGACGAAGACCCAGGACATTTATCAGCCGGTTAATCGTTCCCGTCGAGCCTGACCCTACCGGAATCACTACGTCACCTGAGTTTGCATTCATGTAGTGCGCAATTCGTTGAAACGCATTCTCAAACAACCGTGTCATGTGCCGCCCTGTGAACGAACTCTCGGTGTGCGTATTGGCCATGTACGGCAGCACGCGCTCGGAAATCTCCTCTTCAACATCGCGATGAAACCGGCCCGAGGCGATGAAGTCGAAATACCTGAGCGGCTTGCGTCCAAAGGGAGTCTCGATCTCGACTCCCGATCCGTAAACCCCGGCGCGAAGCCGGTCAAGGAAATGGCCCTCGTCCTGAGCATCGCGCGTCACCACCGGACCGCGAGGAGTGTTCGCGGTACAATCTACAAGTCGTTGCGTGAAAAGCTGTTCCATGAGCGAGAGGGATGATGAAGAGGAAACCGGCGCAAGTTCATCGAAAGTAACAAGAATTTCCCGAAAACGCAAAACCGCCCCGAAACAGGGCGGTTTTGTCTTGCGAACAAGCCCGCGGCAGCTATTCCGCAGTCACACAAAAATGCGCTTGGGAACTCAACTCGCTGTTTATTGGCAGCACGTATTCCGTGGCCGAAGTCACTGCAAGCGTTGTCGGATTGTTTTGCAGATCGTCAAGTGTGCCGGCAGTCCAGATTCGATAAGAATCTGCTCCCGGAACTGCCGTCCACCGCAAGACCATTCCCATGCCGTCGTACGAGGACATCGTTACAGACGCCGGGGCGGTGAGATTCGGGAAGTAGTCATACTCGTCCGCACCGACGCACGGTGGATTGGAACGCAATTCGTTGTCGATGTCGCGTGCGACTTCGAACAGGTTCACGCCGGCACGGTAAAGTGTTGGGTCGGTGTGCTGAATGTGCAAGTCAGATGACGATTGATATGATACGTGCAAGGACTGGCTATGCGCATCCTGTCCTGTCGCCTGCCAATTTGCCAGAGTCGTATAAGAGGTTGTGCCGTCTTCGGCGATTTTGAAGAAAGCGCCGCTGCCCCACCAACAGTTATAGTCGCAGAGAATATCGCCGCCGGTCTCGATGTCCACGGCATACGCGGGAACATCGTTCTCGTAGCTTATCACACAGTTGTTGAGCGCTACGTGCTCGGTCCCCGTTGAAACGAAGATGCCCGCAGTCTCGTTGTCCGCGGGAGCGTCGTCGATGCGGATACTGTTGTTGGCGACGAGATGCGATCCGCTAGAGAGGTAGACCGCGCGAATCCGCAGCGTCGTCAACGCGTTGAAGCCGTAGATGAAATTGTTCAGAATCTCGACGGTTGCATTTCCGCCCGCCGCCGAATAGACGCCAGCAGCGCGATTTGATCGGGGTCCCGCCGCATCGAGAAATCCGTGAATGCGATTCCCATCAACCCGCAAAGACCCTCCAGAACCAAGCTGCAACGCGTAGACGCCATAGCACGCGTTGGCCGGTCCGCTTTGCGACCCCGGAACGATGTCGTTTCCTTCAATCAGCGCGTTCACTTGATGGTCCACCCACACACCGAAGTATACATTGGAGATTTGATTTGCGCTTATCACGTTGTCTCGTGACAGATTGAAATCGTCTCCAGTCAACTCGACTCCGACATGTGCGGACGTGATCGTCGAATGCGAGACCACATTGCCAACGCATCCCGCTCCTCCGAATCGGATCCCGACTGACGAAATGTCGGCCAGGCCCGCGCCGGTGATTGTGCAGCTGTCCACTTGATTAAAACAGCTCCCAGGACTAAATAGAATGGCGTTCGGTGTGCCGGAACCGCAACCGAAGCTCAGACCTGTCAACGTGACGTAAGACGCGCCGCGGAATTCGAAGGTCGCGGCCGCTTGCGGAGCGGCCAATATTACTGAACCGGGCACCTCGGGCCGGAAGGTGACTCGACTCAATGACGAGGCCCCGGGAATTGAATCGAGCCGCAGCGGTGATGTGTATGTGCCGGGGGCAAGCGACACGATCACGTTGTCCGAGACGCCGCGCCATTTCAAATGTGCCGCGACTTCTTCAAGCGTGCCGAACTGCGGCGCACCGCCACCTACTGAAACTACTCCGGAGAGGGGCGCTCCGCTGACGACGACTGCACAATTCAAGGCGTCGTTGGCAGGAACGAGGTCGCCCGCCGCAGAAACGCGTAACTTAAGCGAACCGAACATAAGCTCCGTGACTGGAGCGGTCCAGGGCCACGACTGCTCGGCGTAGTCACCCGGCGCAAGGGAGACAATCTGTGATGCAAAAACCACTTCATCAAAGAGCAATTGTACCACAACATTGTCCGCCGCCAACTGACCACTGTTTTGCACGACCGAGAACAGCTGATATGTCAGCCCGGATTGCAGCGGCGCCGCAGGTATCTCAAGCACTTCGACTTTTACGTCGACTATGGCCGACAGGTACTCATACTCGTCAGCGCCTATGTCGGGTGACGATGAACGCGGTTCATTGTCAATGTCATACGGCACACCCGGCAGCTCGACGCCGCGATTAGACGGTCCCGCCGCATCGGGCCGGATATGCAGATCACCGGGCGCGATGAAACCCGACTGCGACGTCACGCTATTGCTATCTTGCGCAGAGACCAAGGTCCAGGCGCTGAGCGTCTGGATATCTTCATCAAGTGCACTTGCCGCAAATCGATACTCGAGGTTTGAGCCGGGGGTTTCGTAAAGGTTGTAATCCGAGTCGATGACGCCGCCGCTCCAGTAGATCGTGCGGGCCAAACCGTCGGTGCGGGACACACGCAAAATCGAATTGCGAAGCCGGGCCACCGCCTGTGTGCCGGAGAGCGACAGGCAAATTGCCGCACCCGTGCCGGCCGAGTTGCCGATTTCGATACTGTTGTGCCAAAGCACGGTTTCGCCGCTCTGGCAGTGCACGGCATGGATTGCAGCGGTCGATAGGGAGTCGAAATCGCCAATCCAGTTGTTCCGGGCGAGCACCGTGCTGCTCACGGTCTCAGCAGATATCCCGTAGATTGCGCCAGTTCCCGATCCGCCGACGATACGACAACCGCTGATGATCGTCGTGTCGCCCGGAGCCCCACTCGAGAGTCTAATCCCGTACACGACTGCCGGTGCCAACGTGTGGCCGGGTATAATCACAGACTGTTCGATCAATAGGCCACGCTGCCAGGACGAGAATACGGCGCAGCGCGTGGAACTGATCTTGCTGGACCGGATTGCGTTCGCCGAATCGCGGAGTTGACTGGTGCCTTCAAGGCGCACACCGGTATGTGCGCCGGTGAGTTCACAATCGGCTATCAGGTTGTCGCTGCAGCCTCCGCCGCCAATGGATATCAGGGACGAAGTTGTCACATCGCGGGAATCGCCGCTTACCGAGCAGAAGCGAATCACATTATGGGATCCACCGCCATCGATTCTGATCAACTCCGGTGTAGTGGCGCCGCCAACAAACTGAAGTCCTTCGAGAGTGATATATGACGCACCGCTTAATTGAAGCGCAGCGGCTGCGGCGGTCGGCGCGAATACCACAGCGCCTTCCGCGCTATGTGAAGGCCGGATCGTCACGCCGGAAAATTCACTCGCGCCTGTTATCGCAGCAATCTCGACACTCTCGGAATAGAGACCCGGCGCGACTTCAAACCTGACGTCGGATGAAACGCCTCGCAGAGCCAGGTCGGACACTGCCGCAGAGAGCGTCGGATAGTCACTTACAGCGCCGCCGACTGTGTAGAGTCCGCTCATGGGGTAAGTCGTGATCGTCAGCGTGAACCCGTATATGTTATCCTGCGGATGTGCGTCGCCGGGCAGTCTGGCCTCAATCGTGGGAGTCGTCTCCGCGTGCGCAGCGCCTATGCTCCACACGAGTAGCACAGTGTCCGTTACGGACGGAGCGAGATTCGCAAGTACCTCGGCTCGCAGGGTATCATCAAAGGTCAATTGCAGCGGGAGATTCGATATCGCCGATGAACCACGATTCTGTATGACTACATTCAAGCTGATTAACGAATAGGCCGGTGCGCCCAACGGAAGGCCAACAACGTCAAGGATCGCGGCGTCGAACTCCGGAGCCGCAAACTGGTATTCGTCGGCGCCAATGTCCGGCGGCTGAAAGCGCGACGCTCCATCAAAATCCACCGGGACATCATGCGCTACGGCACCGTTCTGGTGAGTTAGAGCTGCGGTCGGCTGTAAGTGCAGGTCCGAATCGGAGACGAAGAGGGGATCGCCCGTTGTGCTGAAGACGTCCTGTCCGGTCGCTGTCTGCCATTCGGCGAGCGCCGTAAAACCGGTCAACTGCCAGCCCATTTGATAGGCCGCTCCAGTTCCAAAATACAAATTGTTGTTTGCGGTCAGCTGCCCGGCCGTTGTCAGCACAAAGAGTCCATACGCGGGACGGCTGGCTTCCTGGTTGACGAGAATATTGTTCAGCAGCGTCAGCCGCGACTCCGCCGAAGTCAGACCGTTATACACCGTGTACGACGTTCCGGTGGCCGTCACATCATTCGCGAGGACGCTGTTGTTGACGATTCGATTGTCTCCGGCGGAAAGGAAGAGCGCCCGCACCTGCGAAGATCCCGTATTCTGGAAGCCAAAGATGAAGTTATTGGCCGCGACCAGGCGAGAAGCGCTTGTTTGCGGGGCATGGCGAAGCGCAACGGCATATCCGCTGCCGGTCTGAAGCTCGGAAATCGAATTGCCAAGCACCAGCACACTGTCGAGTGGATTCTGAGCGCCAATGTAGACTCCGGTTGCACCGGAGCCCGCTGCGGAATTCGGCCGCAAATCACACCATTCAATGCGGCAATTCGACTGCTTGGAGACGAAGACCGCGCGCTGCACGCTGTCGATAGCACATTTCTCGAGGCGGTTATTCAGTCCCGAGATTAGATTAGACGTAAACGAAACGCCGTCCGAGCCACCGCGTATCCGACAGAGCTTGAACCGTACGTTTGAGCTTCCATTGGTCACTTCGACGTTCGGTACTGGTCCGTTAGACGCAAAATCACACGAGAAAACGTAGACATCGTTCGCCGTGCCGCGAACGGACATTGCGGGTTGGAGCGGGTTTGTCGAGACGATGCGGAGGTTTTCGAAGTGCAGTCTGCGGGCACCGTCGATTAATAAAGCCGGGTTGGTGCCGTCCGACGAAGTGATCGTAGCCGCCGAGGGATCAGTCGAGATGAAGGCGACCAAGGCCGAGCCAGAGCCCGGAAAATCGCCGATCTGAATTGGGCCGTCGAAAACGCCGGGTGCCAGAGTGAAGGTCACGCGGCCGCTGATGCCGGTGGTCATCAAGCTATCAACCGCTTCGCCCAGTGTCTCGAAGTCGCCGGTTGGGCCGACCGTGAATCCGCCGGATAAGGCAGCAAAGCTCGGCCCGACCATGAGAAGCATGGTGAATGGAATTGCGCACAGGTATCTTGCCACAAATGTCATCTGTTTTGAGTCTGAATGTTTGAAATCACACCCTTGATCCCAAAGTAGCACATCCTCAAGCGTTAGACAAGTCTGCAGCGGCCTACTGTGAAATTAGTTGCGCACGGCAACAGACCTGCCTTACGAGGATGAGTGACCCTCATCAGACTTCTGTCGGATTGAGAATGTGGGAAGAAAGTGCTATTTTTGACGAGTTTTGGTTTTGAAGCCGCTCCGACTCTTATGTTGTCACTCGGCAACTACTTGATTTAGGTAGTCTGTAAGAGAGGCATGGCCCCATCGGACGTTTCATTCGCGGAATTGTCGGGTTCGGTTTGCAGACTGTAAGACGGTGGGGCTCGTTGTCTAACATGTGTAGAACTCTTGAGCCGACTCCCGGGGCTGAAAAGCGGGGGGCCGGCTCCAGTTTTTAGAAAGGAATTTCGAATGGCGACGGATGTTCGTAATTGTTATCAAGAGCTTACCAAAGCGTTCAAGCAATACTCGACGCTCGGAAGCATAAGCAGCGTTCTGCAATGGGACATGCAGGTCAACATGCCGCCGAAGGGCGCCGAAAAGCGGGCTAATGAGCTGGCGATGGTGAGCGGCCTCGCCCACGAACGGTTGACCTCTAAGCGCGTTGGGGAGCTGATTTCGACGTGCAAGACTACTAATGGCGCGTTGACGGAGGCCGAACAAGCTAACGTGCGGGAAATGTCGCGTGATTACGATAGGGCGACCAAGGTCCCACAGGAGTTGGTAGAGGAGTTGTCCCGTCAGCGGTCGCTCACACATGACATTTGGGGAAGGGCGCGGGAGAAGGCAGACTTCTCGCTGTTTGCGCCGGAGCTTGAGAAGCTCGTTGAGTTGACCAAGCAGCTTGCGGAGGCCTACGGACACACCGGCACACCTTATGACGCGCTGGTTGATGAATACGAAGCGGGCGCAACGGTAGTCAGTTTGACCAAGCTGTTTGATGAGATGAAGGCGGTGACCGTGCCGCTGGCGGAGAAGGTGATTCACTCGAAGGTTAAGGCGAATTTCGCTTTTGAGAAGAACCGGTTTACGGCGGAAAAGCAGAAGACCTTCGGCGAAGGGCTGATCGAAAAAATCGGCTTTGACAGGCAGGGTGGGAGGCTTGATACCTCGATTCATCCGTTCTGCTCGGGAGGATTGGGCGACGTTCGGTTGACGACCCGGTACAATGAGCATGCGCCGCAGCAGGCGATCTTCGGGATCATTCATGAGATGGGACATGGACTGTATGAGCAGGGGGTGGCTCCGGCTACTTACGGTACGCCGTTGTCGGAGGCGCTGAGTTACGGGATTCATGAATCGCAGAGCCGGATGTGGGAGAACTACATCGGGCGCAGTTTACCGTTTTGGAAATGTTTTTACCCGCAGTTAACGTCAGCGTTCGGGAACGAGCTGGCGGGCATGTCGGTAGAAGACTGGGTGCTTGCAGTGAATCACGTCGAGCGCAGTCTGGTTCGTGTCGAAGCAGACGAGCTAACGTACGACTTGCATATTATTCTGAGATTTGAAATTGAACGGGATTTGTTTGCAGGTGTGATTTCGGTCTCGGACTTGCCGAAGGTCTGGAATCAGAAGGTTGAAGCGTACTTGGGCATCACGCCGCCGAACGACGGTAAAGAGGGTGTGATGCAGGACGTTCACTGGAGCGGCGGCAGTTTTGGATACTTTCCGTCGTACAGTGTGGGTAATATCGCTGCGGGGCAGATGTGGAAGAAGATGCACGCCGATATGCCGACGATGATGGAGAAGATAGAGAAGGGGAATTTTGGGGAGATTCTGGCGTGGCTCAGGGAGAACGTGCATCAGCACGGGCGCCGGTTCACGCGAGATGAATTGATGCAACGCGCGACGGGAAAAGCGCTGGGAACGGAGGACTATCTGAGCTACTTGACGGAGAAATTCTCCTCACTGTACAAACTGTAGACGCGCAATAGAGGGCGGCGCGGGCCGCCCTTTTCATTAGCATAGAATAGCCAAATCAGTTCTCACAAACAAGAAGTTAACGGACATTAAGGTTGGCAAGAGGAAACATGCATAAACTCTGGTTGATAGTCCTGGTCTTGCTCGGCTTATCGCTTAGCGCGATGGCTGCGGGAACCGTCTCGGGCAAGATCAAAGACGCAGCGACCGGCGAGTCCATTCCTGCGGTCGCGGTGGTTGTTGAGGGCACCACGCGCGGCGCCGCGGCGAATGTAGAAGGGTTCTTTTCCATTCCGAATCTCGCGGCGGGCGCTTATAAGTTGGTTTTTAACTCGCTCGGCTACGAGCAGTTGCGCAAGGATATTGTCGTTGAGGACGGTGCGAGTCAGAATCTGACGATTCTGATGCGTGATCAAGCGCTGCAGTTCAAAGAGGTTGAGATTATCGCAGAGCGTGACCGCGAGCCCGATTACGCGCCGAAAGTGGCACAGATTGAAGTCACGCCGCGCGAGCTGAAGAAGCTGCCGCAGCTTGCGGAGCCGGACCTGTTTCGCGCGTTACAGGCGACTGCGGGTATTCTGCCGTCGAGTGATTTTTCGGCGGACCTGAACATCTGGGGCGGCTCCGGTGACCAGAATCTGATTCTGCTGAACGGCGTCAACGTCTATAAGCCCACGCATTTGGGCGGCTTGTTCTCAATCTTCAACATGGATGCGGTGAAGGACGTCAAGCTGATAAAGGGCGGATTCGGCGCGCAGTACGGCGGACGACTGTCGGCTGTGGTGGATGTGGCGGACCGTGAAGGAAACCGTAACAAGGTAGAAGGCAAAGTAGGTTTGTCGCTACTCTCGTCAACCGCATTACTGGAAGGTCCGCTACCGCACGGTTCGTGGCTTGTTGCCGGGCGCCGAACGTATATTGACGGCGCGACCAAGCTGTTCAAGAGCCTCGATATCATCGAGGATGACTTCCCGTATTACTTTTACGATTTCAATGCGAAACTCACGCGTGACTTCTCGAACGGAGACCGGATTTCGCCGTCGGTTTATTATGGCGACGACATTCTGAAAGTCTCGTCGGCGACCGGTGACCGGCTGCGTTTGACCTGGGGCAATCGCACGTTCAGTCTGCCCTTTGTGCACATCTTTTCGCCGAAATTGTATACGCATACAACCCTGGCCGGAAGCGCATTTTATGGACGACAGCGCTTTGAAACCGGCGACGTTTGGTTTGAGTGGAACAACACCATTGACGATCTTACGGCCGAGACGGACCTGACTTATTTTGCGAACGCGCGCAACACGTTCTCATTCGGCGCTGAAGCAAAATTCGTCGACGCCATGCTTGAAGCGGTGTCGTCAGATTTCCTGATCGGTCATAACGAGTATAGCGCCACACTGCTCGCGGTATTTGCCGCTGATGACTACCGGCTGACCGACAAATGGACGATCAGTCCGGGCGTGCGCTTCGAGAATTACACAATGAGTGACAAAGACGAGATCACGCCGCGATTGGCGATGCGACGCGATCTTAAACCGGGGATGTACGTCAGCGGAGCGTGGGGACTTTATACCCAATACTTTCAGCAGATGCGCGTCGGAGAAGATTTCGCGTCACTGTTTGATTCGTATGTTCCACTTTCGGAGCGATTTGGCGTGGCACGCGGCCAGCAGTTCGCATTGACATTTGTTGACGATAGCCTCGGGCGGTTCAAGCTGTCGGGAGGCGCGTACTATAAGAACTTCCAGAACATAGCGCAGCTCGACCTATTCGACGGAAGCGACGATGGCGACAGTGATCTGGAAGATTTCGTGCGCATGGGGAAGGGCTATGCGTATGGAATGGACCTGACCATCGGCGGGACATTCGGAGCGTACGACATGAGTCTCGGTTACGGTTGGGGCAGGACGAGGAGGGTTTACGACGACTTCGAAGATTACGAGAGTATTGACAATGGTTTGAGCTTTCCGGCGTTCTTTGACCGGCAGAATAACACGAACATCTTCATGAGCCGGAAGATTCGCTCGCGCGGCAGCCTCGAAGCACGATTGAACTACCAATCCGGTTTGCCCTATACCTATCCAGAAGGCGCGTACAGCCCCGGTCTGGGCCTACCGCCGCATTACTTTATGCAAGGGCGCACGAACGGTGAACGGTTTGACGCCTACATGCGCCTCGACCTGGCCTACCGGCTGAAGTATGAGTGGAACTGGTGCACGTTCAGTCCGTACATCGAACTAATCAACGCCTTAGGACGCAAGAATCCGCTCATGCTGACGCCGGACTTCACATCGAATCCGGTTGGCCTGACCATGAACGGACAATTACCGTTCCTGCCCACCTTTGGCTTCACCGCGGAGTTCTAAATCATGAAATTAACTTCATATCTCCTGTTGGCGCTGTGCAGCGCGGCGCTGTTCTCCGCTTGTGATGACGAAGCGCCCAGTACCTACGATGAAAAGGTCGTTGTTGACGGATTCATGTGGATTGGGCAGCGCATGGAAATCAGGCTAACGCATACCGTTCCCGTCACGGAGCCGTACTATGCGGATTCGGTTAAAGTGACCGGCGCGGATGTACGGGTCACGGTCGATGGTTCAACGTACTCCCTTACAGAAGCCAACTCCGGAGTGCCCGGGATATACGCCGCATCGGAGGATGCGCCATTGGTCACGACCGGTGAGCGCTATGACCTGGTGGTCGTGGCAAGTGGTGACACGCTCACGGCGGCTTCCTATGGGGCGGGGGCGATTGACATCACTGAGGCCGCGTTGGTGGACGAAGGAAACAGCGTTGTTGACCTGAATCCGGATACGCTTGAATACGGCGGTAATGAACTTCGATTGACGTGGACGCAAGATCCGACCAATTTCGGCTATATGATTTTCATGGAGAGTCTTGAGACCAGCAAGTACGGCGAGTCGTGCGACATGGGCGACGATAACGGGCCGGGCACGTACTTTACGAATTGGGCCGTGCGATATGCAAATGCGCAGAACATGCCGTGGATAGGTCTTTGCTACACGGGCCGGATGCAGTTCCGCGTCTTTTCTTGTGACACAGTTTGGTGGAACTACGCCAGTTCGATTATAGTCGGAGATTTGCGCAACGATCCGCTGACGAATATTGAGAACGGACTTGGCGTGTTTTGCGCGATCGACTGCGATACGTTTCAGGTCATGGTCACGGACACGTTGGAAGATTGACGGCCGAGCGGTACCGATTCGGCGGGCGATGAGAACGGCGAAGAGTCGCTTAACCGCGGAAGATTGTGGATGCCAAGTCACTAAAGAGTATTGACTTAAAGGTTCAAGCGCCTCCCGAAATGGAGGCGCTTGATTTTTGCCTGAGGACGGTATAGATTACTGTGGAAGGTTCCAGCGCTGATTACGACACGGAGACGTCCTATGATACGCGCTGGTATTGCAATGCTACTTATTGTGTTTTTGGCGGTTAGTCGCGGCATTTGTAGAATTTGTTAATCAGCTTGACCCCCTTACTCCCCCGGCAGACCGAGGGGAGATCAGAATATTGATATCAGAAACTCACTTATGACATTAGTACCACCCTACATTGAAAGCCTAATCCCCTACAAGCCGGGAAGTCGCCTGAAATGATCCGCGAGCAGTATGGGCTCGACCGGATTATTAAGCTCGCGTCAAACGAAAATCCAATTGGCTCGTCGCCGAAAGGAATCGCAGCGGCCAAAGAATCGTACCATGACATTCAGCTCTATCCCGACGGCGGGCTGATGCTGCGGAGCAAACTTGCGAAACTCTACGAAGTCAAGCTGGACAACGTTGTCGTGGGGAACGGCTCGGAATCTATTCTTGCGAATATCGTGCGCACGTTTATGTGCGACGACGAAGAGGTGCTGACGGTCGCGGGAACGTTCATCGGGATTTATGTCGCGGCGTGGTCGCGCGGCGTGAAGCTCGTGGCGATGCCGCTGAAGGATTTCCACTACGATCTCGAAGCGATGGCTGACGCCATCACGCCGAAGACGAAGATCATCTATCTCTCGAATCCGAACAATCCGACGGGCACTTATTTCACGAAGAGAGAATTCGAGAAGTTCATGACGCGCGTACCGACGCGGACGCTCGTGATTCTCGATGAGGCCTACTGTGAGTATGCGCAGGAGTTTGACGACTATCCGGACTCGATGACGTACCGGCTCGATAATGTTATCACATTACGGACGTTTTCGAAGGCGTACGGATTGGCTTCCGTGCGCATCGGTTACGGATTTGCGCATGAGGATTTGTGCCGCAATGTGTTGAAAGTCAAGCTGCCGTTTGAGCCTTCGAGTATTGCGCAGGCAGCGGGAGCGGGCGCGCTGGACGACACGGAGTTCTTGACGTTCACGCAGAAGACGAATCATGATGGGCGACTCGCGATGCCGAAGCTCTACGACGAGTTAGGACTCACGTATGTGCCTTCAGCGGCGAATTTCTTTATGCTGCCATTCGACACTGAAGAGAAGGCGTTGAAATTCTCGGATGACCTGGAGCGGCGCGGCGTGATTGTCAGGCCATTACGCGGTTTCATGCTGCCGCACTGCGTGCGCATTACGATTGGCACACCGGAGCAGAACGAATTCCTGGCGGAAGCGCTGCGGGACATGTGCATGGCGCGGGCATAAACGTGACTTGCGACTCCCGTTGAGCGGGCCAGGTGGAGACACCTGCCGCCGCGACGAAGATAAAAAGCCCCGGGGAACGCCCGGGGCTTTTGCGTGAGCAGAATTGACTTTTTAGAACCCGGGGACTTCGGTGACGTAGATTTCGCCGTCGTGCACGAACGCGACTTCCGTGCCGAGATGGTTCAGGGCCGGTTCGTCCGGCCAGAACTGATTCAGGCCCTGGACCGAGCGACTCTGCGCGCTTTGCAGATCGTACACCACGATGTCGGCGAACTTCATGCCCGGTTTGTCGACGACGTAGACCAAGCGGTTGGAGTCGCCGGACCAGGAGGGCCACCGGCCCTTACCCAGCTCGAGGAGTTTGCCTCCGCTGACTTCGACGACCCCAAGCAGGCGTGCTTCGCCGGTGCGGTAGACGAAGGCGATCCATTCACCATCGGGCGAGCGCTCGAAGCCCTCTACGATTTGTTCGGACGGGGAGGTGAAGACGGTTTTGCCCTCGGCATTCTTTACCTCGAGTTCGCCATCGTCGAGGTAAGCGCCGTCGACGCGTTCTTTACCCTCAAGGTCGATGAGCGGCTCCTCGAGGGAGGCGCGGTAGTATACGGTCGAGCCGATGCGATAGGGGCCGAGAATCGACGTCACGTTTGACGTCAGCATTTTGTTTTCGTTTGAATTAAACGGGGTGGCGACCAGTCTATCCGGCTGAGTTTTCAGGGCGGCAGCAGTGCGGCGATAGATCAGGCGCTCGGCCGAGGGATCGAAGATGAAGCGACGTCCAACGCCGGCGGCCTGAGCGACTTGATACTGGAGCTGTTGTTTTATGCGTGTGCCGGAGTCTCCGGGTTGGATAACGAAGAGGGCATCGAGGTCGATTGTCGTGTAGGCGATCAGCTGATCGTTGAAGCCCCAGAGTGGGGAGCTGCAGCCTCGACCGGCCTTTTCGGTCACTCGGTGCGGCGTGGCATAAGTAATCGATGAAAAAACAATTACAAGCAGGAGAAGAACCGATCCGGGACATCGACGGCTGGCGCTGCAAAAACCAAGGGCTTGCGCATTGTGTCGCAATCCCGCTACAGGTGCGGCAAGACTCGAATTTCGTAACACTTGCGGGGGCTTTAGGGTTGACTGCTTCACGAGAAATGGTTATCTTTCTAAGCCCTGCATGGAATCGCTTCGACGCAGGGTATTCGTCATTTTGTCTAAATCAATCAAAGATAATCACCTGAACGAGGATATGCAAGACATGGCTCGGGACTCTCGTCACATTCCCGTGGGAAGAGCCGAATCGCTCCTCACCTCGCTACACGGCAGGCTGGCTTGCTGCCGCACCCTCCCCCCTAATACCCAAACCCTGCGGCCATTGCGTGAGTTCCTGACGGCGCCGGTGTCCCCTGAAAAGTTCTATGTTGTGGAGGTCTCCAGATGAAGTTCAAGATGTTGCTTTTCACCGGATGCATGTTGCTTCTGTCCGGGTTCGCGAATGCGCAGTTTAACGCAGGGTTCTTCTACAACGAAGAGTGCCAGCGGCCTGCGCTATCCAATATGTGCGGCTTCGCAGGCGATCCATTGCCCGACGGAACGAACGTTGAGGTCTATTGGGATCAGAATAACAACGGCCCCGATTCGCTGGACCAGCAGCCTGTCGTAGGAAATGGTTTCGGCGAATGTAACTTCAATACGTTCCCGATGAACGGTCTTGAGGTGATAGGGTGTGAGGGTGGTTTCTACACTCTGGTGAATTTCACGATACCGACAAATACGCCGCAGCCGTCCCGGTATTGGCTGCGCATTTGTGTGCCCGACTCTGATCGCTATTGGCGGACAAACTCGTTCACGATTGTCGACGGCTATCAGGAAATCGACATGAACGGGATGTGGGTGTGTGTGGAGGAACCGTGCGGTGGCTGTATTAATCCGCCATCGGTCGTGAATTTTGCAGCGAGCGAGAATTCCTGTACGTCGGTCACATTTACGTGGACGCCGTACGATCTCGATCCGGATGTGGACTCGTTGCAGATATTCCAAAGCGCCTTGGACACGCTCGTTGAGACGGTCGGAAAGACGCAGACTCCGTATGTCTATAGCGATGCTCCGGTTGGCGAGTATGGGTACCTGATTCGCGCGCGGAAGATCAGCGCCGGGGATACGTGCTTCTCCAACACCACAGATGATAACGGCACGCGGTTCCCGCCTGCTGTAAGTCCGGCTGCTTGTACGGCAACGGATGATCGGTGCGGCAACGTAATCGTTTCGTGGACCAACCCGAACAACGTTACTACAGTTGACTCATTCAAGATTTTCCGCAACGGAGTCGAAGTTGGAAACCAGTTAGTTGGTATTCAGGGACAACCTAATAGCGATACGATAACGCTGGCGACCTCGGCGACCGGGTTCTTCACGGTGCGGGGATGGAATACCGAATGCCTTTTGGGTTCGGTTTCGGCTGGTGACTCGGGCCGCGCGGCGATTGCGCCGGCGACGCCGACGGGCGTCACTGCGACGACAGGACAGTGTGCAGTCACGATTCGATGGAACCGCGTAACGGGAGCGACTGGCTACCGGGTCATGCGGGACGGTGTGACGAGTATTGGTACACCTGTTGATACATTCCTTGTGCATGAGCCGCCAAGTCCGGAGACGTTGAACGCGTATACGGTGATTGCGATCATAGAGCCGAATCCGACGGCGTGCGAAGAGAGCGCGGCGTCGCTTCCTGCAAATGGGTCGGATATTGATCCGCCGCCACCTCCGACGTCGCTAAACGCCAGTGACTCGCTGCACTGTTCGCATGTGGCGATCACGTGGACGGACAACAGCACGAATGAGCTTGGATTCATTATCCAGCGGGGCGGGACTAGCATTGATTCGGTAGGTGCTGGCGCGACCAGCTTCAACGATTCGACGGCTGTGCCCGGGACGATCTACTCGTACTCAGTCGCGTCATATAACCAGTGCGGACCAAGCTCGTTCATTTCTGCGGGAACCGGTGTCCGTAAGCAGGTGCCGCCGACGGTAACGATTACGAGCGCATCCGACAACCTGCCGGACCGGGTAACGGTCCTCTGGGTGAACACAATTCGCGAAACGGGCTATCGTGTCTTGCGCAACGGCGCGACCTATGCGAGCGTGGGCGCGGATATCACGACTTACGACGATCTGGGAGTGGTTCCCGGACAAGTTTATGCTTACTCGGTTCTGGCGTTCAATGATTGCGGCGACGGCGACACCTCCGCAGTAGACTCCGGTCGGGTACTGGCCAATCTGAATGCGCCGACGAACGTTTTGGCTTCGGATACGAATTGTACGTTCGTGCGTGTGACCTGGACCGATAACAACACGGCACCGCAAGAAACGGGACATGAAATTCTGCGCAATGGCACGATGATCGGCAGCGTTGGGGTTAATGTCACGACATATGACGATTTAACCGCGGTGCGCGATTCGGTCTATTCTTACAATGTTCGCGCGACCGGACCGGGAGGCCCGGCAACCGCGTTGGTTCCAGACAATGGACAGTTGGCTCCGTTGCCGGGAACGCCGACGCTATCGGTGGATTCGGTAACGTGCACGGACGTGCATTTTGCGTGGACCAGCGGGACCTTTGCGGACACGATGCTGCTCTTCAGGGATGGTGCGGTGATGGCCGCGATTCCGGTGGTCAGTGGGGCGACCGGTACGACGGTTTCTACGCCGCCGGACGGTTTGCCGCATACGTATTACGCGATATGCGCCAATGAATGCGGACGCGGTGACACTTCCGATGTTCTCATCGCGCAACGCAATCAGGTTCCGGGAACATTCAGTGACCTTGCGGGAACGAGCACGGATTGCAATAGCGTCCAATTGACTTGGACGTCGCCGCCCGATGCGGACAACTTAGACGTATACGCGAATGGCGTATACCAAGGGTCTTTTGCCGCTTGGTTGACCGGGACAACGATCATCACGGGTAATGGCCCGGCGGACTGGCAGTTCTATGCGATACCCCAGAACGAGTGCGGCGCAGGCGATACGAGTAACGTCATCACGGTCGCAGTACCGCAAGCGCCGACCACGCCGACCAACGTCGCCGCGTCGGATACATCGTGCGATTTCGTGTACATCACATGGAGCGCCGCGAGCGGCGATGTGGACGGTTATACAATTCTTGAAGACGGTTTCAATATCGCTTCGGTCCTGCCGGGGACTCTGAGTCTTGAGCATGATCCGGAAAACAGCACGGTGCATGAGTACAGCGTCTTTGCGTACAGCGAAACCTGCGGGAATTCCGCGCCCAGCGCAACGGATGAAGGCAATAAGGTCGAATCCGCCGGTCCGCCGGTCAATCTTGTTACCGATGGCAACAGCTGCGACAGCATCACAGTGATGTGGCAAGCGGCAAGCGGAGCTGTGGAAGGATATGTTATCTTCCTTGCGGAAGATAGCATCGACTACACAACGAACCTGCAATATGTGTTTGTGCCCGCAGGCGGGCCGGGAATCTATTCAGTTGGCGTTGCTTCGTATTCGAGCTTTTGTGGAACCGGCACGCCGGAATACGCGTCGTATCAGCTCTTCGCGCAGCCGGAGCCGGTGTCTAATTTCGCCGCGTCAAACAACCGGTGCGACGGTGTTGAATTGACTTGGGATGCGTACACGGGTGTCTATGACGGGCTCCTTGTTTATCGCAACGGCTCTGAAATCGCGACGGCACCGATTGGAGCTACATCGTTCTTCGATGCCGGAGCCTCTTTAGGCGGCACGCATTACGCGCTTGTAACGCTGTCGAATTTGACGGGTTGTATTGAGTCTGATTCGGCGACGGCAGATGGTACTGTTCTTCAGTCGCCGACGGCACCGCAAGGCGTCGTTGCATCGGATACGTCGTGTTCCAATGTTCATGTGACCTGGTCTGCCTCAACAGGCGCCTTCTCGGGTTATACGATCTGGCGCGGAACCGATTCCATTGGCTTCGTCGGTGCAGCAGTTTTGGAATTTACGGACACCGGCATTCTGCCCGGCACTACGGAGAGCTATGCAGTATCGGCCTACGATGTTCTGTGCGGCCAGTCGCCGCTGTCGAGCGGCGACAACGGCAGTCGTCTGCTTGGACCGAATCCGCCGAGTGGCGTAACGGCAACCGATGGAAGCTGCGACAATATTACGGTTACCTGGCTCGCAGCCGCCGGCGATGTGACCGAGTACCGTGTCTATCGTGACGGGACTCTGGCGGGAACGGTTCCGGTGGGAACGCTGGAATATGTCGATGTCCCGGCTTCCGGCACGTATGATTACACGGTAACGGCGTTCAGCACGAATTGCGGCGAGACTGCGCCATCGCTTGCAGACGAGGGTACGCGACTTCCGACGATGGGACAGCTTGTGATGATCAGCGCATCGGCGGATAGCTGCGGCGGCATTTTGGTGACGTGGGCAGCGTATCCGGGCGCGACGAGCTATCGCCTCTACCGCGAAGGCAATGCGGGCGTGTTGGCCGAGATAAATGCGCCGACCACGATGTTCTTTGACAATAGCGTCTTGGAAGGCGTTGCTCATAGCTATACCGGAACCGCAGTTAACGTTTGCAACGAGGGCGCACCCTCGGACGAAGTTATCGGCCAGCGCGCGCAGACCCCGGGAATGGTGACGGGACTGACGGCGACCGACAATCAAATCAGCACAATCTGTTTGTCGTGGGATGACGTGGAAGGTGAATTAGCCTACAATATCTACCGCGACGGTGCACTGTACGCTTCGAACGGCGCCGATGACACGAGCTACTGCGATATCAATGTTAGTCCGGGCCAAGTGTACGTCTACAGCGTCGGGGCGACAAACGTTTGCGGCGTCGGCGCTCTGTCCGATACGGCGGCGGGTGTTGCCGTATTCAGCCTTGGACAGGTGCAGAATCTGCTGGCGACGGATGACGATTGCGAGCAGATTTGCATGACATGGACGGATATCGAGAATGAGACTGGTTATGTCATTCTGCGCGCGGCACAGCCGTATGATACGGTTGGCGCGGATGTCACTAGCTACTGCGATATGTCGCCGACTCCCGGTCAGTGCTACAGCTATACGGTGCGCGGGTTCAATGTTGGCGGTGCGGGACAGCCGTCTAACCCCAGTGTCGGCTGCCGCCGCGATATTCCAACGGCCGTTGAAGGAACGACGGCGTCTGCGACGAACTGTTCAGTTGTTCAGTTGAGGTGGCTGGATTCGGACGACGAAGAAGAGTATCTGATTTTCCGGAACGAAGTTCTGCTGGCGCAGAATCCGGCAAATGACACGACGTATGACGATGCGACGGCCACTCCGGGCGTTGTGTATGAGTACTACGTTTGGTCGGCCAACGAGTGCGGTGTTCGTCAGGCCGGGCCGGTGGCGCAAGGTGTTGTGGCGATGGTTTCCGCCGATCGTTGCAGGCGTCATTGCCTCCGTAGACGTGTGTAATCAAATCAGCCTGAATTGGGAGGATCAGCTGTCCGAGTTGGGCTTCCGTATCTATCGCGACGGCAACTTCGGTGCGCCGATTGCGACCGTAGGCGCCAACGTGACGGTCTACGTCGACAACAATATTACGGGTTCGCATACGTACAATGTGCGCGCCTATAACGATTGCGGCAACGGCGAGTTGAGCGCAACCGCGACCGGTATTGGATTGACCGTACCGGGCGTGGCGACGACTGTCGTTGCGGCAGAGCATTGCGGTGATGTGACGGTCACATGGACACTGCCAAGCACGTCGCCGATTACGGAATCGCGGGTCTTGCGCAATGGCGTGCAGGTGGGAGCGGTACTGTTCCCGACGGCGACGTACGTCGACGAGAATCCTCCGGCGGGATCGTACACGTATCGCATCGTGATGGCAAATCAGTGCGGCACGGGAACGCAGTCCAACCAAAGCAATTCCGTGACGGTGATTCCGACGCTCACGCAGGTGACGGGCATCACGGCGACGCCGAGCTCGTGCTTCTGTATCGACCTTAGCTGGAGCAACGTTGCTAACGAAAGCGGTTTCTACATTTATTGTGACGGCGTAATTGTCGACTCGGTGAATGCGAATGTCACGTCGATGCAGTATTGCCCGGCGGATACGCAGAATTGCCTGGTGCAGGTTGCGGCATACAACGGCTGCGAAGTCGGACCGCTGTCCGCAGGCGTCTCGGTTACGCCGAATACGTATCCGGTGGCGGTGGCGAGCTTCACGGCGTCAGAGAACTTCTGTGACCGTGTCCGCATGCAGTGGACGCCATACAGCGCGCAGGGCGTGAACTGGTTCCGCATCTCGCGCAACGACGTGACGCTGGCGGTAATCCCGTCGAGCGCGGCTTCGTATGATCACCTCGGCGTGTGGCCGCAGAGCACCTATCAGATTCGCGCATTGCGGGTATGTTCGCCGGGCGACACGATTTCCATGTTGAGTTCGGATGCCGGTCGTACGGCGCCGACACCGGTCGGACCGAGCGCAATGCTCGCTTCGGATAACGCGTGCGGAGTCGTAAATGTCGTGTTCACATTTGCCAGCATCGATGGGCAAGACACGGTGTACATCAAGCGCAACGGCAACATTCTTGACCGGCTTGGACCGAGCGCAGTGAATGTGGAACGCACGTGGACGGATACAAGTCCGCTGGCGGCTCCGGCTACCTATATGGTCTGTGCGAAATCCAATATCTGCGGTGAAGGCGGATGCATGAGTGATTTCGGTCAGGCTGCGCCGACCGCCGGAACCGTGACCAACGTCGAAGCGTCGCATGAATTCTGTACGACGATCATCGTCGATTGGACGGGAACGGCGTTCGCAACCGGCTACATCGTACGCCGCGGCACAACGGTGGTGGACACGGTTGAGCAAGGCACGTTTACGTTCACGGACAATGTTGCAACGGGCTCGGTCTTCAACTACACGGTGACCGCGTACAACCCGTGCGGCAATGGCCCAACCTCGACTCCTGCGACCGGTTCGACGATTCCGCTGCCGCCTGCTCCGACAGGCGTTGGGGCATCGGATGGACTGTGCAATGAGGTAATCGTGACGTGGAATGAAATCGCGGTAGCGACCTCGTACGAGATCTATCGAAACAACGTTCCGTTGGGGACGAGTCCGGGAGGAGTCTTGGCTTTCACGGATAATACGGCGTCGCCCGGTGTGTCGTACAACTATCAGGTGCGCGGCGGCGTCAATCAGTGCGGTTTGGGCACGCTGTCTACACCGCCGATAAGCGGATTCGCAGCCGCGCAGATTGCACAGGTTACGAATCTGACCGCCTTCAACGACGCTGAATGATCGGGTACATCTTACCTGGAACAACGTACAGCAGGAGACTGGCTTTGAGATCCTGCGCGGCTTCCCGGCGGAGGTGATTGCCACGGTCGGCATTGATGAGACCAGTTACGAAGACTTCTCGGCAGCCCCGGGCGAAGAGTATGAATACCGGGTTCGCGCGTTTAACGGCTGCGGCACGGGTACGGCCTCCACGGTAACTTACGGTTACCGCGTCGCGGTCAATCCGATTGTCTTCGGTGTGGCTACGGTTACGGAGACTCTGTTCGGTTGTATGGCCGCAGAAGTCTTCGACGGTGACAACGACGGCGATCCGGACGTAATCGCGACCGGCATGTTTGCTGATCAGATTGTGGCTTACGAGAATAACGGGTCGTGGGCTTCACGCCACACGTCATCCTCGACAACTGGGACGGCGCCCGAAGCATTGACGTGGCCGACATCGACGGCGATGGTGACCATGATGCGGCGGCGGTGGCACAGTTTGCGGATCAACTGATTTGGATTCGCGGCAACGGCACGCTGAACCCGGTGGTTGTTGTGATTGCATCAAACTATGACGGCGCACGAGACGTTGTCATTGAAGACGTCGATGGCGACAACGATATGGACCTCGTGACGGCGGCCTGCGACGCCAATGACATCAGCTGGTGGCGCAACAACGGCAACGAGGTCTTCACACGGTTTGTGATTGACAATAACTTTGTCGGTGCGCGATCGGTAGAAGTCGTTGACGTAGACGGCGACGGTGATATGGACATTCTCGGCGCCGCATTTGAAGGTGGGATGTTCGCGAAGTACATCAACAACGGCAGCGAGGTCTTCACCCGCACAGTGCTGGCCGAAGATATGGATGGCGCGTCTTATATTAACGCCGCTTATCTCAATACGGACAACGTGCTGGATATCTACTTCTGCGTGGCGCAGGAACCGCTGGTCGCCTGGTGGGACGGTGCGACGCAAGAGTTGAACTATGTGACGTCGCTGATCCCGTTCCCGCGTGAACTGGACGCGATGGACATGGATGCTGACGACCGCGCCGACCTTCTGCTTGCGGCCAACGAGAATCAGGAGATTTCATGGTGGAGAAATACAGACAACCGGTTCTATCGCAATGTTCTGACTTCGACCTTGACGCAGGCGTCGGTGGTTCATGCCGGTGACTATGACAATGACGGCGACGTTGACGTGCTCGGCGCTGGTGAAGGTACGATCAAGTTCTGGCTGTCTTCGCTGTCGGATAATATCGATGCGGCAGAGCTGTTGATACCGACTCCGGATGACGGCGGCGACAAGCCTGCTCTCGGCCATGCGATCGTGCCGCTGAACTACGAGCTCGGAGCAAATTACCCGAATCCGTTCAATCCGTTGACGCAGATACAGATTGGCCTGCCCGAGGCGCAGAACGTCAAGCTGACCGTCTATGATATCATGGGTCGCGAGGTCGCGCGTCTGGCCGACGGCTACTTCACGGCGGGATATCACACGGTGTCGTTCGACGGGACGAATCTGGCGAGCGGTGTGTATCTTTACCGAGTTGAGGCCGGTAACTTCGTGGCCAGCCGCAAGATGGTGCTGATGAAATAAGGTAAAGGGGCGCTGGTGGCCACTTGCCGTTAGATAAGACAAAGCGACGGAGCGTATCCGTCGCTTTGTCCTTTCGCCCTTGTTGGTATCGTATTTGCCTCCCCTGCCTGTGCACGGTCAACTGGAGAATAGAATGTCAGACGTTTTGGATCGGCTTTGCATTAACACCATTCGCGGTCTCGCCATTGACGCCGTGCAGGCGGCCAACTCGGGGCACCCGGGATTGCCGCTGGGCGCTGCGGCGATGGGCTATTCGATTTACCAAAAGCACTTGCGGCATAACCCGTTGGATCCCGCGTGGGTCAATCGAGACCGGTTTGTGCTGTCGGCCGGACACGGGTGTGCGTTGCTCTATTCGCTCTTGCATCTGACTGGATATGAGTTGCCGATTGAACAGCTTAAGAGTTTTCGGCAGTGGGGAAGCATTACGCCGGGCCACCCCGAGCTTGGCATGACTCCGGGAGTTGAGGCAACGACGGGACCGTTGGGGCAGGGAGTGGGCAACATCGTAGGAATGGCGATCGCGCGGGAGATGCTGGCGGCGATGTTTAATCGCGACGACCATGAGGTGATCGACTTTCGGGTGTTTGGTATCTGTTCGGACGGAGATCTGATGGAAGGAGTGGCAGCGGAGGCCGCTTCACTGGCGGGACATCTTGGATTAGGCTCGATTGTATTGCTCTATGATGATAACGGAATCACGATTGACGGCAAGACGGATATTGCATTCACGGAAGACGTTGGCGCGCGATTCGCGAGTTACGGCTGGCATGTGTTGGCGTGCGATGGATTAGACGCCGAAGAGGTGAATCAGGCGATTGTGGAGGGGATTGCTGAGACCGAGCGGCCAACGCTGATCAAATGCAAAACGCAAATCGGATTTGGTTCGCCAAATCGCGCAGGTACGTCCAAGGTTCATGGATCGCCGCTTGGAGATGAGGAGCTTGCGCTGACGAAACGCGCGCTCGGGATGCCTGAGGTCGAGAAGTTTCATGTTCCGACGGAAGTTTTCAAGCATATGGGTTCAGCGCGGCAAAGCGGAGCGGAACGGCAGGCAGTGTGGACAAGCAGACTCGAGAAGGCGTTTCAAGCAACGCCGGGACTGCAAGTTCAGTGGCAGCAGTTCTGGTCGCGGAGACTGCCGCAGGACTGGTTTGACAAACTGCCCGTGTGGAAGACGAGTGACCAACCGCTTGCCACGCGCAAGGCATCGGAGCTGTGTTTGACGGCGATTTCAGAATTGCCATGGGTGGTTGGCGGCAGCGCGGACTTGGTGGAATCAAACCTTACCTATGTTGAGGGCAAGGAGACTTTCAGAAAGCCAACCGCGCCGGACGCAATATTCGATTCGGCATTCGGGAACACGGAATGGGCGCGATTCTAAATGGCATAGCCAGCACGGCGCCGTTCATTGCATTTGGCGCGACGTTTCTCAATTTCTTTGACTACATGAAGCCGGCGGTGCGGATAGCCGCATTGTCGCATTTGCCGGTGCTGTATGTGTTCACGCACGACAGTATTGGTGTTGGCGAGGATGGTCCGACGCATCAGCCGATTGAGCATCTGACGCACATGCGGGCGACGCCGAATCTGTGGACGATGCGGCCCGCCGACGCAAATGAAACGGCGCAGTGCTATAAGGCATCAGTCGAACGCCGCGACGGACCGGTCGCGCTATGTTTGACGCGCCAGGCGTTGCCGGTACTCGACTATTCGGGAGAGCGACTGCCGGTTGAACTCGGCGCGTATGTTCTATGCGATGCGGCGAATGAGCGGCCGGAGATCATTTTGCTCGCGAGCGGCAGTGAAGTAGAGATCGCGCTTGGCGCACGCGCGCGGCTCGAAAAGGAAGGAATCGCCACGCGGGTGGTGTCCGTGCCGTGTATGGAGCTGTTTGACTTACAGCCGCAAGCGTATCGCGAGCAGGTACTGCCGAGCAACACGCGCGCTCGCGTTGCCGTGGAGGCAGGCGCAACGATGGCCTGGTGGAAATATGTTGGACTCGACGGAGATGTGGTCGGCCTCGACCGGTTTGGAGCATCTGCACCGGCGAAAACGGTTTACGAGAAGCTCGGATTAACAGCAGACCATGTGGCACGGCGCGCGTTGGCGGCGCTCGAAAAGCTGCACAAGGGTGCGGAGGCTGCGAAATGAAGATTGCGTTAGGCTGTGATCACGCCGGTTTCCCGCTTAAACAGGAATTGGCGCTGTGGCTGCAGCAGCTTGGCCATGATGTGATGGATGTCGGCACGCACTCAACCGAGGCCGCAGATTACCCGGATTTTGCGCAAGCAGTTGGACGGGAAGTTGTGGCGCAGCGGGTTGAGCGCGGACTGATCATCTGCGGCAGCGGCGTGGGTGCGTGCGTTGCGGCCAACAAGATGAAGGGAATTCGTGCCGGAGTTTGTCATGACACGTTCTCGGCACGGCAGGGCGTGGAAGACGACGACATGAACACGCTCTGTCTCGGGGCGCGCGTTATTGGAGGCGAGTTGGCTCGCGACGTAGTACGATCGGTCCTCGGGGCGAAGTTCTCCGGGCTCGAGCGACATCAGCGGCGGCTGAACAAGGTGTTGGCCATCGAGGCCGCTGGGAAGTAACACAGTTAACCAGCAGGAGTCAACGATGAGTCATCCGATTATGAAAGCGACGCTCGATCTTGGTCAGTCGCTGTGGCTCGATTACATAAGCCGCGAGTTGCTTGACTCAGGGCGGCAGGCGTCAGGTAGACGAAGGTCTGCGGGGCATGACTTCAATCCGACTATCTTTGAGAAGGCAGTCTCAGGGAAGCGCGGACTATGACAGCGATATCGGTCGCGGCATTTCGTTTAGCTTGACACCGCAAGAGGTCTTTGAAAACCTCGCCGTGGTCGATGTGACTCGGGCGTGCGATATTCTGAAACGCGTTTACACGAAGTCACAAGGGCAAGACGGCTTTGTCAGCCTTGAAGTTGCTCCGACACTCGCGCATAATTCGCAGGGCACGATTGCCGAAGCAATCCGGCTTTGGGAGCGGGTGGGCCGTCCGAATCTGTTGATCAAGGTTCCCGGAACAGCGGCCGGCCTGTCGGCGGTACAGGAGCTGCTTACTCGCGGCATCAACGTCAATGTGACGTTGCTGTTCACGCTCGCACAGTATAAGGCTGTATTGGAAACGTACCTTAGCGCGTTGGAAGCTCGGCATCGCAAAGGCGAGTCCATTACGCACGTTGCGTCGGTGGCGAGCTTCTTTGTCAGCCGGATCGACTCCGTCGCCGACGCGGAAGCGCTAAAGCTCGGGCGGAAAGACCTGTTGGCGAAAGGCGCGATCGCCAATGCCTGTATGGCATACCGGCATTTCCTCGGCGTGACCAGTTCGCCACGCTGGCAGACTTTGACCGCGCAAGGTGCGCGAGTGCAGCGCCCGCTATGGGCGTCGACATCGACCAAAAACCCGGACTACTCGGATGTGTTATACATCGAGGAGTTGATTGCCAAGGACACTGTGAACACGGTGCCGCCGCAGACGCTCACCGCATATTTGGATCACGGACGGCCTGCGGCGAAATTGCTCAAGAACATGGAACAGGCCGAACAGGTCCTCAGCGAATTGTCGCGTGCGGGAATCGACATCGACCGGATCGCGAACGACTTGATTGAAGACGGCGTGATCAAGTTCGCGCAGTCATTGCGGCGTTGCTGGCGGCAATCGACGCTAAGCTCAAGGACGGCACGGTAGGATAGACTCTTGCTGAAAACCAAAGTGAAAGCGGCAGACCAGTGATGGTCTGCCGCTTTATGTTTGTTCGTGACGTACCGTTCAGTGACGTTTCTTGGTCGAGGATACGGACTGCCGAGTCGTTTGCTGGTGCGCTTCTGGTGCTTCTGCAGAGCGGGGTTCAGGTTCGTGTTTGACCTCGTCCGGCGCATGTTCTTTTTGCGGCGCGTTCCAGGCGATATTCACCATTTGCGATTGCCACTCGACCCCTCCCGTTTCAATGTCGTACACTGCGGAGAGAACCGTACAGTGGCCCTCGGCAACCGCTTCTTCGATGTGACGTGACCCGCTGAGGAGTGACATCGCTCCGGAACGGGCATTCTCCTTGATCGTCCCAGCATACAGCGACTCGCCATCATAGCCTTTGTGTTCGCAGGCTTCGACACTCGGGCGAATCCCGTCGATGAGCGTCTTAAGCGGCTCCGCAAATTCGGTCGCGGTGAGTGCTGCAGCGACCGCGCCGCACTTCGTGTGTCCCATCACAACAACGACCGGGCAATGCAGATGACCAACGGCATAGTCGGCAGAGGCGATAACTTCGGGGGGAGTTACGTTTCCGGCGACCCGGATTACAAACAGTTCGCCTAGGCCGGCATCGAATATCTGCTCGGGCGGCACGCGAGAGTCCGCGCAGGTGATTACACAGGCGTAGGGCGTCTGCCCGCCGGACAGTTCTTGCCGCCTGGCGTCGCCACTATTCCAGCGCGCGGGCTGACCTTTCACGAATCGCTCGTTGCCGTCACGCAACTTCTCGAGCGATTTGCTGACCGTGTGCACGGGCGGTTTGTCGCTGGCCAAGGCGGCCAGGCAATACGCCAGCAGCAGAATAAATGCACTTCTCATTTTGGACCTCATTTTCCGGCAGTACCTTTTGCAAAGGACATTCCAGCTTGATGAGGGCCACCTGCAAATGATTCGGGCGCGCTTATTGCGTGTCCAAACGTGCTATCAAACAGTGACACGAAAACAGCGCAAACGTGCTATGCCAAGTACTATGACACTTGAAACGAAACATGTAAGCCGTAGCCGGTTGGATGAGATCGGAATGGGTGATCCCGCGTTTACGGCGGAGTTAATCGACATCATGCTCGACGACGGTCAGGTACGCGTAACGAATATTCGCGCAGCTTATGACCAGCAGCGGATGACCGACGTTGGGGCGCTTGCGCACTCTTTGAAGGGCGCTGCGCTGAATATTGGCGCATCAAATCTTGCGACTCTCTGCGCTTCCATCGACGATACGGTGCGCAAACTCGGACTGACGATTGAGGCGCAGCGAATCGCCGAGCTTGAACGTGAGTTCAGTGATGTCGCTCGCGAGTTGAACGACATTAAGGACGCCTTGGGGTCATGAAAGTCCTCGCAGTTGACGACGACCGCGTTACACTGGTCACCCTGGAACGACTGTTGGCCAAGTTTGGCTACGAGCCTCTGACGGCGCTCAATGGTACGGACGGGCTGCGGCTGTTCCTCGAACACAAGCCGCAGATTCTGATTACGGACTGGATGATGCCTGAGATGGAAGGGCCGACGATGGTGAAGACGATCCGGGCGTTCGCCGAGTCGGAATATACCTATATCATCATGCTGACATCGCGCAATGAGAAAGAGGACATGATGTCCGGCATGCTTGCGGGTGTGGATGAATTCTTGTCGAAGCCCATTGATCCCGACCAATTGCGGGCACGGCTGCGAGTCGGCAAACGGATTATGACGCTTCAGGCGTCGCTGGCGTCGCGTGTGAGCGAGCTTGAACGGGAACGCAAGCATATCAAGGTCCTACAGGGCTTTCTGCCGATCTGCTCCTACTGCAAGAAGATTCGAGACGACGAGAATTTGTGGTCGCAGATTGAAGAGTACATCGCGGAGCATCAGGCCAACATTCAGTTCTCGCACTCGATCTGTCCAGATTGTTTTGAGACTAAAGTGAAGCCGATGCAGGAGGCGTTTTTCAGCAAGAAGCGCGAAGAGGTGTCCGAGCTTAAGAGCGCTTAATAGTCTCGACGCGTTGAGACATTAGGGCCATCCGGGAACGGATGGCTTTTGTTTGGATAGCTTGCTTGCAAAAGTCGAGAGCAACCGCTATATTCTTGCCAAATAGAAAGTGAGGATTCTATGACGGTTGAACAACTTGCTGCATACATCGATCATACTCTACTGAAGCCGGAGGCGACGCGCGCCCAGGTGCGCACGCTGTGCGACGAGGCGATGCAGTACGAGTTCAAGGCGGTGTGTGTCAATTCGGTATTTGTCAAGGACTGCGCTTCACTGCTGAAGGGAACCAACGTGGCCGTCTGTACCGTTGTTGGGTTCCCGCTGGGTGCAATGAGTACGGAGGCTAAGCGAGAAGAGTGCCGAATTGCCTGCGGCGAGGGGGCGCGGGAAATTGATATGGTCCTATGGATCGGTGGACTACTGAGCGGAGCTGATGATCTTGTGGCACAAGACATCGGTGAACTGGGCTATTTGTGCCGCGAGCGCGGCGCTGAACTCAAGGTCATCTTTGAGACTGCGATGCTGAGCGAAGCGCAAATCGCGCGGGCCTGTGAGTTGTCGATTACGGCGGGCGCCCATTGGGTGAAGACTTCGACAGGGTTTGGACCGGGCGGAGCGACGGTTGACGCCGTGAGGATTATGCATCGTGAGGTGTCCGCGCACGGGCTCAAGGTGAAGGCCTCGGGGGGAATTCGCACGCTGAAGGACGTTCGCGCGATGGTCGACGCGGGAGCCGAACGGATTGGAACGTCGAGCGGAGTGGCGATTGTCAAAGAGTCGATCGCCGAGCAGGCCTAACAACGGTTAGCATTCAAATTGAACGGGCGACTCGCGTGAGTCGCCCGTATTCGTTTGCCGGGGGAATTTGGTTTACTTCAGAGCGGGGACTCGAGCCGAAAGCTCTGCAACCGGACCTGCGGCGTCGTCCTCCTGCAGAGTAATCTTCCATCCCAGCGATACGGGTACGCAAAGACCCGCGTTCTCGTCCGTGCAGTAGGCAATGCTTAGCAAAGCTGTGAGCTCGGCACCGGAGTTCAAGTTCGGTGACGGAATTGTTATCCGTACAGGAAGCTCTGGTTTTGGAGCAAGCCCTTCCTGCGTGACCGCAGAACCGCTGACGGCGAAACCGAGCGGAGCCTCGCGATTCAGATGAACGCCAGCGGGCAGCGCAGCGCTCAGGGCAAGGGTAAGATCCTGGCCTTGCTTGAAGGGTACAGTCACTACTGTCTCGATATCCGTTTTCTGAGTCGCACTTTGCATCGCCATCAATCCGGTCAAGGAAAACTCGGACCACGAATTGTCTTTGAGGTTCAGGCGAATAATGCGATCGTGATTGGTATCGGCAATGTAGAGCAAATCACCGTTAAGTGCGAGGCCGCCGGGTTCGTAGAGCGATAATTGGCCTGATGATTCCTTACTTATGTCAGTAGAGCCCGAACCGATGACGTCGCTGGAGGTCTTTGTCGCGAGATTCAGGCGTTTAATCTTGTGGTTGTATGTATCAGCGACCAATACGTCGCCGCCGTACACAGCCACGCCGAGCGGATGCTGCAGGAGCGTGCGGCCGAATGCTCCAGTTTGATCGCCGAAATCGAAGAGTCCGCTGCCGATCAGGGTTTGGACTTCGGTCGACTTGATGTTAGCGCGGCGAACGGCGCTGACTTCACTGTCGGCAAAGTAGAGCCACTCGCCTGCGAGTGCCAGTCCGGAAGGCTGCGCGAGGGCGGCGGTGCGGGTGCCCACTCCGTCGATAATATCTTCGCGGCCTGAACCTATCCAGGCCCGGGCCACGCCTGTGGGAAGGTCGAGGGTCCAGAGCTGATGTGGTCCGGCCATCGCGATATAGAGCGTAGTGCCGTCGAGGATAAGGTCCCAGGGGCTGTTCAGTCCTTGGGCGGTTCCGATGCCGCCGCCCATACGATCATAGACTTGCGCACCGGTGCCGCTGAGAGTGGCGACGGTCTGCGCGTGCAGATCAAGTTTGCGAATAAGATGATTGTCGGTGTCGGCGACGTAGAGCGACTGCTTCGCGGCATCATAGGCCATGCCCTGCGGATTGTCGAACGATGCATCCGCGAAGCTGCCATCGGAGTCGCCCTTTTTGCCTGAACCGGCGATAGCGCGGACTTTTCCGCTTGAATCCGCGATGACGATGCGGTCATGATTTGAGTCCGCGATGAAGACCAGATCGCCTACCGCGTGGACTTTGCCCGGGAATTCGAGCCCACTCGCGGCCGGGACACGGGAGTCGCGTAGATATTGCGGCGGGCCTGAGGTCAGCACGCCTTTCTCGCGGCCTTCTTCAAGCAGTGATGCGATGACGCCATCCAGAACGTCGCGATTGCCTTCACCAGAGAGCTGACCAACGACACGGCCCTCCGCATCGATCACGGCAAGTGTCGGCCATGCGCGCACGCCGTATTCGGTCCAGACACGGTGCTGCTCGTCGACGATGACGGGATGCGTGATGTCGTAGCGGTGACAGGCAGTCAGGATGTTCTGCTGATCGCCCTCGTTATCGAACTTTGCCGAGTGGACACCAATTACGACCACAGGGTCGTTGGCATATTTGTGTTCGATGTATTCGAGGTCGGGAAGGACATGCATACAATTGATGCAGCAATAGGTCCAGAAATCGAGCACAACGATTCGGCCCCGTAATTCACTCTGCATATAAAGCGGGCGATCCGTATTTACACATGCGAAATCGCGGGGAAACTCGGGGGCACGAACACGCGAAGTGGGCAGGTCATAGCGGGGCATTTGCTTAGACTCCGGTGAAGTTTCATTGGTGACGGTCCGGGCGGCGGACTTGAACGGGAAGGGCAGACGAGCCGGGGGAGGAGAACCCGAGCAGGCCGTGATCATCAGTGCAAACAGGGCTGCCCATCGTGCGGAAGAGAATTTGTGACGAGAGAGCATGGGTTCGTAGGGGGATCAGAGTTCGGTGAAGGGAGTTATCCTCAGGACGGAAATGCCGGGGAAAAGTTCCCTGATTCCACCTGAATGAAAATTAAGCATAGTTAAATTAATTAATTACTGCCTATCGCCCGGAACAAATCCAAGGGCTTCGGGGTACCATTTCTTGACTGCCGCATGGAAAATCCGTATTTTATGAGACTTTAAGCGACACTCTCCTATGTTCCGGATTTGAAGAAAACCCTTAGTGAATCAGGATTCGGTAGCCCGCCCGACGGCGGAAAGCCCTGGGGCTGCCCGCTCGCTCGAACAGGCTTTTGCGGCCGAACCAAGCTATTTCAAGGTCCTGCGTCGTGCGCGACCTGCGAATACGATTGTGGCTGTGCGCGGTGTGGCCATTGGCGGCAAGGAACTGACGGTTATTGCCGGACCCTGCGCGGTCGAGACGCCCCCGCAACTGATTGCAGCCGCGGAAAAGCGGCGGCTCATGGCGCTCATCTATTGCGCGGCGGAGCGTTTAAGCTGCGGACATCGCCGTATGCGTTTTCCGGTCTGGGAGAACCTGCCCTGAAACTGCTGGCTGAAGCGCGGCGTGTGTCGGGACTGCCGGTAGTCACAGAGGTGGTCGATGAAGAGAGCGTGCTGCTTGCGGCCGCTCATGTGGACATGCTGCAGATTGGCACCCGCAATATGCATAATTATGTGCTGTTGAAGCAAGCGGCGGCGACGGGCAAACCGATTCTGCTTAAGCGCGGAATGGCGGCGACGCTTGATGAGTTCTTGAATGCCGCCGAGTATATTATGAACGCGGGGAACGATCAGATCGTGTTATGCGAACGCGGGATTCGCACGTTCTCGGATTTCACGCGCAACACACTCGATTTGAATATCGTGCCGGCACTGAAGCTGTTGTCGCATCTGCCTGTGATTACGGATCCGTCACATGGTACGGGGCGACGCGAGTTGGTGCCGCCGATGGCGAAAGCATCTATTGCTGCAGGGGCCGACGGTGTCTTGCTTGAGATGCATCCCGATCCCGAGAAGGCGCTCTCTGACGGCTATCAGTCACTTGATCCCGAGGAATTTGCTGAGCTGGTGTCCGATATGGCACGTTTGGCTCCTGCGTTAGGCCGCACGCTTACGCTCCGTGGTCAGTAATTTCAAGGTTGCGCGGGTCACGGCGGCAACCGGTCCGCTGACTGCGCAACTTTCTCTCTCCGGGGACAAGTCCGTCTCCATACGCCGCGCGCTGTTCTCGCTTTTCACTTCGGATACGATTCGCTTGACGAATTTCGGATCGGGTGAAGATTGCCAGACAGCGCTCTTGTGTCTTCAGGCACTGGGAAAACGAGTGGTGCGAGAGGGCGACCGAGTGACGATTTCGCACGGCGCGCTGCCGGCGTTCGCGACGCTCGCTTGCAGGAACAGCGGAACAACTGCGCGGCTCATGATGGGGTTATTGGCAGGTGTCCAGGGAGAGTGGACGATTCTGGGTGACGCGTCACTTTCGCAGAGACCGATGGAGCGCGCGGCGCGGCCCCTGCGCGCGATGGGCGCGACAATTCAGCTGCAAGAGGGTGGAACGTTACCGGCGCGAATTCACGGCGCGCAGCTAATCGGGTGTGCGCACGATTTGGAGGTTTCCAGTGCACAGGTGAAAAGCGCGATTCTGCTCGCTGGCCTTCATGCGAGGGGAGAGACTCGTGTGAGGGAACCGGTTCCTTCGCGGGATCATACCGAGCGGCTGCTGCGCGTGAGCCCTGATGCAGAGGGCTATGTAACCGTTGATGCGACGCTCGCAACACGCGCCGGCGAGAGCTTGCGCGGCGCGATACCCGGGAGATGTTTCGAGCGCGGCATTCTGGGTAATCGCGGCGCTGCTTGTGCCGGATTCGGACATAGAGATTCAGAACGTTCTCGTGAATCCGCTCCGGACGGCGTGGCTCACGTGTCTGCAAAGCGCTGGAGCGGGTCTTGATGTCCGGTCGGAGCGAGAGACTGCCGGTGAGCCGGTCGGTACAATTCGCGTTCGACACTCGGAGCTTGCTCCGCTGCAGGTGCGAGCGGCAGATGTGCCCGGTTTGATTGACGAGATACCTGCGCTGGCCGTGCTGGCGAGCACGATCGACGGCGAGTCAGTGTTTCACGGAGTCGGCGAACTGCGCGTCAAGGAGAGCGACCGGCTCGGCGCAATTGTTCGCGGATTGTCGTCGATGGGTGCACGCGTCGAATGCAGGGGGGACAACTTGCATGTGTTCGGCGGAGCGCCGCTGCAGGGCGCGATGATAGTCACGGACGGCGATCACCGGATTGCCATGTCGTTTGCACTGGCGGGTCTTGCGGCAAAGGGGACGACAACGATTCAAGACGCCAATTGTGCCGAAGTATCATATCCGGAATTTTACAAGGTCCTGGGCAAACTTACTCCACACTCTTTGACTCTTTCAGAATAAATGCCATACCGTTTCGGCCTCATTGGCGAACATATCTCATCGAGCCTGTCACCGATCCTGTTTTCATGGGCGTTTCAGCAGACGGGAACATCAGGCAGCTACACGCTGTTCGATTTTCCACGACGACTGGCGCGGTCGTTTCTGCTGCGCGCCCGCGTCGATTGGGACGGCTTGAACGTGACTGCGCCGCACAAGGATCTCGCGTATACGCTTTGCGATGAACTTTCGGAAACGGCGAGGGCGGCGCGTTCGGTCAATGCGTTGCTGCGCAACGGCGGCAAGCTCTATGGCTACAACACGGATGTCGCGGGTTTCCGCTATGCGTTGGAGCAAAAGCTCGAACAGGCCGCGCAGGCCCAGCGAGTGCTGGTCATTGGCACGGGAGGCGCAGCGCGCGCTTGTTTAGTGGCCGTGTCGCAGGTGCTCGCTCCGATCGAAATCGCAGTGGCGTCGCGCCGACCTGCCGATGCCGTTGAGCGAATTGCACCCGTGACCATCGCACCGTACTCGCCCACTCTGATCAGTTTGGCAAAAGCGCGGAAGCGACTGCATGAGTTTGATCTCGTGATTCAGGCAACGCCGGTCGGTCATAACGCGCAACCGGGGTTTCCGCTCGAACCGCCGCTGGCGTTCAAACCGGGCGCGCTCGTCTTTGACTTGATCTACTCGCCGCGCAAGACGCTCTTTCTTGAAGCGGCAGCGTCGTTCAATGCGCAAACGGAGAACGGATTAGTGATGCTGCTGGCGCAGGCAGCGGAGAGCTATCAAATCTGGACCGGCAAGCCGTTTCCGCTCGAAGTTGCGGTGCGCGAATTACTGCCGGATTTGCGCAGCTGATGATTCGCTTTTTGACCGCAGGCGAAAGCCACGGCCCAATGCTAACGGGGATTCTCGAAGGAATGCCTGCGGGCTTGAGATCTCTGAAGCTGAGATTGGGCGTGACTTGGCGCGGCGGCAGATGGGTTATGGCCGGGGCGGGCGGATGACCATTGAAACGGATTCCGCAAGAATCGTTGGCGGAGTGCGCTACGGAAAGACACTCGGATCGCCGATTTCGCTCTTGATTGAGAACAAGGATTGGGTGAACTGGCACGAGAAGATGGCGGCCACAGACCCGGGAGCGGAACAACGCGCGCCGCGGCTGACTAATCCCCGGCCCGGACATGCCGATTATGCGGGTTCAATCAAGTATCATCAAGACGACATTCGCAATGTGATTGAACGCTCGTCGGCGCGCGAGACGGCGATGCGTGTAGCGATTGCCGCGATTTGCCGGAAGTTTTTTGCTGATTTTGGCGTTAGGGTGTATAGTCATGTGGTGGCGATTGGGGGAGTTACAGCCGCGCCGATTTCACGTGAGACAGCACTCGATGAGTATATGGCCGGTGTCGAAGCGAGCGCGGTGCGCTGCGGGGATGCAAACGCCGAGCAAAAGATGACCGACGCGATTGACTGCGCAATCGCTATGAAGGACACGGTCGGCGGTATATTCGAGCTCGTTGTTGACGGTTTGCCGGTCGGATTGGGAAGTTTCGCGCATTTCGACAAGCGACTCGATGGCATTCTCGCGCAGGCCATGCTCTCTATTCATGCGATGAAAGGCGTCGAATTCGGAGCAGGTTTTAGAGCGGCAGGCTTGCCGGGAAGTCAGGTTCACGATCAGATGTACCCGGATGCACGCGGAGTGCTGCGCAGAACAAACAACGCGGGCGGCATTGAAGGCGGGATGACGAACGGGGAGCGCCTGGTGCTGCGGGTCGCAATGAAACCGTTATCGACATTAATGCAGCCGCTTGACTCGGTCAGTCTCGCAACGGGCGAGGCGGTACAGGCGCTGCACGAGCGCAGCGACGTTTGCGCAGTTCCGGCGGCGGCAATCGTGGGCGAAGCGATGGCGCTGCTGGCGTTAATGAATCCGTTCCTCGAGAAATTCGGCGGAGATTCTATGAAAGAAGTCCACGCGCATCTAAAGGCAACGCCCGGTTCACCATGGCTGTAGTCTATCTTTGCGGATTGCCCGGCTCGGGCAAGAGCACCATCGGCGCGCTGCTTGCAGAACTACGCAGTCAGCCGTTCTATGACTTGGATACGCTGATCGTAGAGCGCGCCGGAATGAACATTCCGGCGATTTTTCATGCGCTTGGCGAAGAGAAGTTCCGTGACTTTGAGAGCGTGTCGCTTGTGCAGGCGGCATCGCGCGGAGACAGCGTAATTGCGCTGGGCGGAGGTGCGCTGGAGCGCATCGACAATCGAGATGTCATCTCGGCGAGCGGGTTGATGGTCTATCTCGAAGCGCCCCTCGAGCTGCTCGCGGCGCGGACGCTGGCGGACACGTCAAGGCCGCTGCTTGATCCGAACCATTCGCTGCAGGAGCGGATCACGGCGCTGAACTTTCTGCTGATGCGTCGCCGAGAATTTTTTGATGAAGCGCCGCTTAGTTTTCCCACGACAGATCCCGACCCAAAGCAAACCGCACTGGCGATTTTTGAAGCGATAGATGGACTCGTTTGAGCTCACGACATCCAGTGGTGTGACGCTGATTCGCCTGGCCGACGAAGGAGCAGAGTGGATTGCGCGAGAGCTCGCCGTGCTCTTTGGCGCGAGACGGCCCCGCGTGCTGGTCGTGACGGACGAGCATGTCGCGCTGCATCATCTTGAGGCACTTCTGGTGGCGCTCCGCACCGAGGATTTTGTGTGCGCACGTTTGGTGATTGCGCCGGGGGAGGCGCAGAAGAGTTTCGCACGATTGCGCGAGGCGCTGGATACGCTGGCGACAGGGAGTTTTGCGCGTGATGACGTAGTGCTGGCGTTTGGAGGTGGTGTGGTGACTGATCTTGCGGGTTTCGCGGCGAGTGTCTATCGGCGCGGAATCGAGTGGATTGCGGCGCCGACGACAGTGCTGGGAATGGTGGACGCGGCAATTGGGGGTAAGACTGGGATCAATCATGAAGCGGGGAAGAACCTGATTGGGTCGTTTCATCAGCCGCGCGCGGTGCTTTGTGCGACGCGAGTGCTTGCGACGCTGCCGGAGCGTGAGGTCAGAGCGGGCGCGGCAGAGATTGTGAAAGGTGCCCTGCTTGGCGGCGGCGAATTCTGGCGAGATATCGAGCAGGCGGGAGCTGACGCGACGACATGGTCTGCTGAGATTCTGCGCTCATTTATTCTGCGCGGCGCACGAGTGAAAGTTGAGATCGTCGGGCGTGACGAGCGCGAGAGCGGTGAACGCGCCCTGCTCAACTTGGGCCATACGTTTGGACATGCGTTAGAACAGGCAACAGGTTACGGGACCGTTGCGCACGGCGAAGCGGTGTTCTACGGGCTACGCGCGGCAGTTTGGCTCTCGCGGTTGACGGGGGCCTTGGATCCAATGCGAGCAGACGAGTTGCAGGCGTGGCTTGCACGTTGTGAATTGCCGGGAGTAGCAACCACTCCTGATGCTTTGAGTGATGCGCTGCGCGCCGACAAGAAAACGGTTGAGGGAAAACTGCGGTGGATTCTGCTGCGCGGCCCGGGCGAGCCGTTCATCACTGCGGGTGTACCGGGAGAAGCCGTGCGCGATTGCGCGGAGTGGCTTTGCGCGATTGCACAGACGGGACGGTCTGCGAGGCACGGCCCCCGCAAGCGGCGCGTGTTGGTGCTCCATGGCCCGAACTTGAATCTGCTCGGCGAGCGCGAGCCGGAAATCTATGGACGGATGTCGCATGATGATATTGCGCATGAATGCCGCGAGGCCGCACGGCAGCACGGGTTCGAGGTGCTGATCAGGCAGACGAATCATGAAGGGGATTACGTTGATCTCTTGCAGTGGGGGAGGCGGTGGGCGGACGGACTGATCCTCAATCCGGGGGCGTTTACGCACACGTCCGTGGCAGTTCGGGATGCCTTGGCCGCGACGTATTTGCCTGCTATCGAGGTGCACCTGTCGGAGCCAAGGCAGCGGGAGGAGTTCCGGCATGTCTCGCTCATAAGCGAGTTATGCAGGGCGACAGTCTCGGGACGAGGGGTGGCCGGGTACGCGGACGCGATGGCACGGCTGTCCAATTTCCTGTCGGAAACTGGAGTGGGAGTAGCCCGTTAAAGGGGTACCTCCCGGCGACTCGCAGGAGGCTTGAGTTTACGGCAAATTCTCAGTAAGTTGAGTATTCACCGGAATCTAATCGAGAACTGCAACGGAAAGGCACCCACGCCGGCGGGTGTTGACTATGTTGCCATTAAGTATTTAATAAACATCACCTTTTGAACTATGATCCGTGAGGTACATTCAGTCGTCATTGTGGGCTCAGGTCCTGCCGGGCTAACTGCCGCCATCTATGCTGGTCGAGCCAACCTGAATCCCGTCGTTATTGATGGAAGTCAGCCGGGAGGCCAGCTCATGATCACGAGCGACGTGGAAAACTACCCAGGCTTTCCTGACGGGATTACCGGGCCTGAACTGATGGACTTAATGCGCCGCCAGGCCGAGCGCTTCGGGACGAAGTTCATCGAAGATGAGGTCACATCGATTGATGTCACGTCCAGACCGTTTAAGGTCAACCTTGGATACCTGCCGCCGGTCTACAGCCATGCTGTGATAATCGCATCAGGCGCGTCTGCCAAATGGCTCGGGCTGGAAAGTGAGCAGCGGCTACAGGGGAAAGGCGTTTCGGCATGCGCGACGTGCGACGGCTTCTTTTTCCGTGGCAAGGTTGTTGCCGTAGTCGGCGGCGGCGATACGGCAATGGAAGAGGCGTCGTATCTTACTCGCCACGCTACAAAGGTCTATCTTGTGCATCGGCGGGACGCATTTCGCGCTTCCAAGATCATGCAGGACCGCGTGCTGACGAATCCGAAGATCGAAGTTGTCTACAACTCAGCCATCGATGAAGTACTGGCGGATGCCGGCGATACCCACGTCAACGGTCTCAGAATTCGGAACCTGAAAACGGGTGAGTCGAGCACTCTGCCGGTCGACGGTTTCTTTGTGGCCATTGGCCATGAGCCGAATACGCGGATCATTCGTGATATTCTCAAGGTTGATGAAAACGGTTATGTGCTGCGGCACGCTGATTCGTCATGGACGGATATCGAAGGCGTGTTTGTGGCGGGCGACGTTCATGACCACCACTATCGTCAGGCCATAACTGCGGCCGGTGCGGGCTGCATGGCGGCGATTGACGCGGAGCGCTGGCTCGAAGGTGAAGCGCACGCCGGACACTTGAAACTCGCGGAACAGAACTTCGCGACAACGGCCTAATTACTATGACAGCTGCAGAATTTGACGTCGTCGTCCTTGGCGGCGGACCCGGTGGATATGTGGCGGCGATTCGCGCCGCGCAGTTGGGGATGAAGACGTGTGTTGCAGATGAACAGCCGCTGGGCGGCGTTTGCGTCAACTGGGGCTGCATTCCGTCCAAGGCGCTTCTGAAGACCGCGGAGCTATACGAGAATATTGCTCACGTCGCGCCGAGCATGGGTATACAGGCGAAACTCGAAGGTTTGGATTGGGCGCGAGTGATCAAACGGTCGCGGGAAGTTTCGGAAAAGAACTCATCGGGAGTTGAGTTTCTAACCAAGCGGAGCAAGATTCATCGCTCGAACGGCCGTTTTCGTATCTCCGGCGATCACGAAATTGAAGTATTTGAGCGCAAAGATCCGTCTAAAGTGATAGAACGGATTCGCGGCAAGCACATGATTATCGCCACGGGCAGCACCAATCGCTCGCTGCCGGGCGTGACGGTTGACCGCAAGCGCATTATTACATACATGGAGGCGATGTCGCTGGACAAGCAGCCGAAATCGCTGATTATTGTCGGTGCGGGAGCGATTGGCTGTGAGTTCGCCTATTTCTATCAGGCGGTGGGCACGGCGGTGACGATGATCGAGGTCCAGCCGCGGATTCTGCCGATTGAAGACAGCGAGTCGAGTAAGGTTGTCGAGGCCTCATTCAGGAAGATGGGCATGAACGTGCTCACGACGACCAAAGTGAAGAGTGTCGAGGCTACGGCAAATGGAGTGACGGTTGCGCTCGAAGGTCAGGACAAAAAGCTGACAGCGGACCATTGTTTGATCGCAATCGGGTTTGCGGCTAATGTCGAGAATTGGGGATTTGAGAAGACGGGCGTGACTCTGGAGCGTGGGTTCATCAAGGTTGATCCATTTTTCCGCACGAATATTCCGGGATATTATGCTATCGGCGACGTAATCGGCTCGCCGCAGCTCGCGCACACGGCGTCGCACGAGGGGATTGTGTGTCTCGATGCGATTGCGGGCAAGCACCCACATCCTATGGAGTACACGAACAACCCGAGCTGTACGTATTGTCAGCCGCAGGTTGCGAGTGTCGGCTATTCGGAAGAGAAGTGCAAAGAGCTGAACCTTGACTACAAAGTTGGGAAGTTTCCGTTCAGCGCATCCGGCAAGGCGCGGGCGATCGGACACACTGACGGACACGTCAAGCTAATTTTCGACCGCAAGTATGGTCAGTTGCTTGGGGCGCATATTGTGGGCGCGGAGGCGACGGAGATGATTGCTGAGCTGGCGCTGGCGCGAGTGCTTGAAGCGACTTCCGAGACCATTTACAATACCATTCACGCGCATCCGACGCTCACCGAAGCGGTGATGGAAGCGGCGCTGGCCGCCGACGGACGCGCTATTCACATGTGATTCCGGTTAGATAACGGGCGAATTGAGAAGGCGAAAGGAACACAGTATGAAATCCTTTCTTGTATTGATGCTGGGGCTGCTCGCGACGGCGGCGTTTGCGAGCGACTATGGGTTTCGGCCTGCCCTCGATCAGGTTGGTCAGGTGGATATGAACAATGCTCCGCAGCGTGTCATGCCGCTTTATGAACAGGGCTGGAATGAAGGCGTGCCGGTGGGCAGTTCCAAGTCGGGCAAGATCGGCTGGTTCGGGTTAGGATTGGTCGGCAATGTGCCGTTCATGTGGTTGCCGTGGGTGGTCGAGCCGCGCAGACCTGCCAAGCCGCCGATTCAAGCGGAAGAAGAGTTCAACAGCGGATTCAAGAACGGTTACCGCGCAGGATGGAAGAATGCGCACAAGGCCTTTTACATCGCCGGAGCCATAGTGTCAACGGCGGCGGTAGTCACTGTGGTTTCAACACAGGAGTAGCATGCTTCGATTTGTCCCGCTATTATTGACCGTTTTGTTTGTTGTCAGTTGCGGCAAGGATCGAGCGCAGCAACCCGCGACCACGGCCCCACAGCAGAAGAGTCTGGCGAAAGCTGATCCGGCCGCATTTGTCGATGCCGAGTTTCTGTCCGAGCAATTGGTGAAGCGTTCCGCGCTGCGCAGGCAAATTGACTCCCTGTTGGCATCGTCCGTTACGGATCGGCGCGACATCTCGAACATCATCAATCACCGAAAAGGTGAACTGATGGCGCTCAAGAAGAACTTGCGCAACAGCACGACGCTCACTCGCGCGCAGCGGGATTCGCTGATCGCCCCGCTCGAAGCGGAATCCATTGAACTCGCAACAGATTTGATCGCCGTTGCGAAATGAACATCCCTCTAACGCATCCTCCACTCTAAGATATGGCTAAGAACATTACCCCCCGCGCAAAAGACTACGCGGAGTGGTATCTCGACGTTGTACGCGAAGCAAAACTCGCCGACTACTCGCCCGTAAAAGGCTGCATGGTGATCCGTCCCAATGGCTATGCCATCTGGGAAGGGATTCAACGGCAGCTCGACAAAATGTTCAAGGATACGGGGCACGTTAACGCCTACTTTCCGATGCTGATTCCGCAGTCCTATCTTGAGAAGGAAGCGGAACATGTGGAAGGGTTCGCGATGGAGTGCGCCGTTGTGACGCATTCGGGCCTCGAACCAGACGGAAAGGGCAAGCTGAAGCCGAAAGGGAAGCTGGAAGAGAATTACGTCCTGCGACCGACGTCGGAGACGATTATCTGGTCAACCTACAAGAACTGGATTCAGAGCTATCGTGATTTGCCGATTCTGATCAATCAGTGGGCAAATGTATATCGCTGGGAGATGCGGACACGGCTGTTCTTGCGCACGGCAGAGTTTCTCTGGCAAGAGGGACACACCGCGCATGCTACCGCAGAGGAAGCAGTTGAAGAGACTATTAAGATGCTGGGCGTCTACCGTGACTTTGCCGAGAATTACATGGCAGTGCCGGTGATTCACGGCCTGAAAAGCGAGGGCCAGAAATTTCCGGGCGCCATCAACACGTACTGCATTGAGGCGATGATGCAGGACAAGAAGGCGCTGCAGGCGGGCACGTCGCATTTTCTTGGACAGAATTTCGCCAAGGCATTTGACGTACAGTTTCAGACCGATCACAATACTCTGGACTATGTGTGGGCGACGTCGTGGGGTGTCTCGACGCGGCTTGTCGGGGCGATCATTATGGCGCACGGCGATGACGACGGCGTGATTATTCCGCCCAAACTCGCGCAGTGGCCGGTTCTATTCGTGCCAATCGCGCGCAAAGAGGACGAGCGGGGTCCCGTTATGGAAGCGCTGAACCGCGTGCGTGCCGCGCTGACAGATAAGGGTATCGATTCTCGAGTTGATGATCGAGACAACGTCACTCCGGGCTTCAAGTTTGCTGAGGCGGAATTGTATGGTTACCCGCTGCGCGTCGAGCTTGGACCGAGAGATTTGGCGAGCGGCAATTGCATCGTCACGCTGCGGCACAACCGCGAGAAGATCACCGTGCCACTTGCGGGCGCCGCAGAGATGATACCGGGATTGCTCGACCGCGTGCAGCAATATCTGTTCATGCAGGCGCAAGAGCGGATGACGGCAAACACGCGCAAGGTCGATTCGTATTCCGACTTCAAGGACTTTATCGCAGCGGACGAGGGCTTTGCGCTCGTCCATTGGGCGGGAGACACTGCGGACGAGAGGCGAATTCAGGAAGAGACCAAGGCCACGCTGCGCGTGATTCCGATGGAAGGCGAGAAAGAGAGCGGCGTCTGCATGCTGACGGGCAAACCGTCCGCGCAGCGCGTCATTTTCGCCAAGGCATATTGATCGATTACCGGTTGGTCCCGGCGTTGATATAGACCGTTCGCGGAGGTGCATCATGTTTCGAGCTTCCTGGTTCGCGCGACTTCTGACCGCCTTGACCTTTTTTGCAATTGCCGCCGCTGCGCACAGCCAACCGGCAGCGTTTGGATTCTCGTGGGGATACACCCGCACGTACTGGGACGGAACGTGGTACGAAGATGCGTACACCGGAGCAGGGACGGCGGGGAATATGTTCAGTGTGCGGCGCGAAATGCCGATGAATGACCGGACGCGACTTGCGGTGTCCGCAACGTACAACTGGATGCGACACACGACCACAACGCTGATTGAACCTGTCGTGATAGATCCGGTCACGGATCAGGTCATTTCGGGCGGACTGCTTGCAGCGCGAACGGAGCACTCCTATTTTCGCGAGATCGACGTGGCAATTCACGCGCATCGCTATGTGAATCCCGAGAGCCGCAACCGGTTTTACTTCGGCGGTGGTCCGGCGATACGCTGGGGATCAGCGGGACGACGTGATCAAGACTCGCGCCGGATGTCCTATCAAACCAATGCCGCGTGGTTCGGGCTGTCAGTTGTTGGAGGACTCAGGCAGCAGTGGAAAGAGGACGGGCTCGAGACTTTCTTTGAACCGCAGCTTTTGTGGAGTCCGGATGCGGCGGACCGCTATCAAGAAACCTTTCCGCCCGTCAACCTTGTCGTTGCCATGGGCGTACTCTGGTAGAGACTTTGGCAGACACAGATTCACAGCAGATGACGGCAGAGCGCGAAAGTTCTGAAGGGCTCGTGCTCATCAACACGGGTGACGGCAAAGGGAAGACGACTGCCGCGCTGGGGACCGTGCTGCGCGCCGTGGGCTATGGCCATCGCGCGCTGATCGTCCAATTTATCAAGGGAAGCTGGGCCTACGGTGAAATGAAATCCATAAAGCGGCTCGAGCCGGAAGTGGAGTTTCACCGTATGGGAGGGGATTTGTCGGCATCATCGACGACAACTTGCCGCGCGAAGCGCACGTACAAGGCGGCACAGGAGGCGCTTGCGTTTGCCGTCGACCGGATGACGAGCGGTGACTATCAACTGGTGTTGCTCGACGAGATTTTCGTCGCGGTCAAGCTTGAGTTGTTGACCGTCGCCGATTTGCACAAAGTGCTCGATGCCCGTCCGCGCGGAACGACGCTAATTCTAACGGGCCGCGGAGCGCCGCCGGAGATCATCGAGCGCGGCGATACTGTCACTGAAATGAAAGAAATCAAACACGCGTACCAGCGGGGCATTCTCGCGCGGCGCGGGGTAGACTACTGAGTTGAGCGAGACCAATAACAAAAATAGCACTCCTAAGAAGCCGCTGGCCGGCGGGCGAAAACTCAATTTTTCGCTCTGGTACCTCGTGGCTGTTTTGCTTGCCCTGTTCATCGCCCAGGCTTATATGGGCGGTCAACACTACGAGAAGCTGTCCTATTCCCGGTTCAAGGAACTGCTGGGTGAGGACAAGATCAAGCGCGTGATCATAACGCAGGAGAACATTCGCGGTGACGCGATGATCGATTCCGCGGGGATCAGCGTACAAACGGCATTCGAGGCGGTGCGCGTAGACGATCCTGACCTCGTGAAGCAGCTCGAAGAGAAGAAGATCGATTTTGAAGGCCGCTTTGATTCCGATTGGCTGAAGGGGTTTTTCTTCGCGTGGGTGCTTCCGCTCGGAATCATTGTGCTGCTGTGGAGTTTCCTCATACGCCGAATGGGCGGTGGCGGCACGGGCGGATTGATGTCGTTCGGAAAGTCGCGGGCAAAAGTCTACGTAGAAAGCTCGACGAAGACGAATTTCAAAGACGTCGCGGGAATTGACGAAGCTGTAGAAGAGTTGCGGGAGGTCGTCGACTTTCTGAAGCATCCGGCCAAGTTCCGCGCGCTCGGGGCACAGATTCCTAAGGGAGTGATGCTTGTCGGGCCTCCGGGTACGGGCAAGACGCTGCTTGCGAAGGCCGTTGCAGGCGAAGCGAATGTGCCGTTCTTTTCGATTTCGGGCTCGGACTTTGTTGAAATGTTCGTGGGTGTCGGCGCGGCGCGGGTGCGCGACCTTTTCGCTCAGGCACAAGCGAAGGCGCCGTGCATTGTGTTCATCGACGAAATGGACGCGTTGGGCAAAGCGCGCGGCGCGAGTCCGTGGGCGAGCCATGACGAACGCGAGCAGACGCTTAACGCGCTGCTTGTGGAAATGGATGGTTTTGAATCGTCGAAGGGCGTGATCATCATGGCCGCGACGAACCGACCCGAGATCCTCGATATGGCTCTGATGCGACCGGGCCGATTTGACCGGCAGGTTGTGGTTGATCCGCCGAATATCGACGGCCGCGAGGCAATTCTTAAGGTGCATACGAAGGGCAAAAAGTTCGCGCGTGATGTCAATTTGCGTTTGATCGCGGCGCGTACACCGGGGTTCGTCGGCGCTGATCTGGCTAATGCACTGAACGAAGCGGCGCTGCTGTCAGCGCGGCGCGGCAAGAAAGAGATCGGCATGCCGGAACTGGAAGAGGCGGTCGACCGCGAAATGACCGGACTTGAGCGCCGGAGCCGCGTGCTGACGCCGAAGACAAAAGAAAAGATTGCCTATCACGAGTGCGGGCACGCGCTCGTCGGGGCAAAATTGCCGCATACGGATCCCATTCACCGCGTGTCGATCATTCCGCGCGGGACATCGACGCTTGGCCACACCCTCTATCTGCCGTCTGAAGAGCAGGTGCTGATATCCAAGCAGGAGATCATCGACAAGATCAAAGTTGCGCTGGGTGGTCGCGCGGCTGAAGAGCTTATTTATGGCGAGATCACGTCGGGGGCTTACAGCGATCTGCAGCAGGTAACTGCGATGGCACGAGCGATGGTGATGGATTATGGCATGTCAGATAAGCTTGGGCAGGTTGTGTATCGCCGCCGCGCGATGTCACCGCGGGACAATCCTTTCCAGACGCAGGACGATTTCTACGGTGAAAAGACCGCTGAAGCGATTGATGAAGAGGTGCGTCAGATTATTGACGTGTGCTACGATGAGGCGAAGCGGATTCTCGCTGAGAATGTCGATACGTTGAAGGCGATGACTGAGGCGCTGCTCAAGGTTGAGATGCTCGAGGGTGACGCGCTTGCGCAATACCTTGGCAAGGACCGTATCACCGACTACTCTGAACATGTGAATAGCTTCGTGCCCGAGCCGGAAGAGCCATCTGAACCGGCGACCGATGAGCCCGTTGAAGATCCGGACAACTTGGGGCATAAGCTCGACCGCGAGGGATAAGTGGGTTTTCCGGCAGAAGTTGGCGAACCATTTTGCGCACACGATGCAATTTGCAAGCGCCGTCCGGTGTTTATGAACCAAAACAGATACTATTGGCAGCTTTTGCCCGGCTTTTGGTCGGGCATATTGCTTGCCATTCGAATGAACACACAGCCAAGGATGATGAACATGTTTCCGCTGATTCTGATCACGCTCATAGCTTCGCTCGCACTGGCGCAAGAGACGCCGGTGCAGATCAATTTTAATCTTGTCCAAGTAAATAAATACCCCGGACAGGAGGAAGTGCTGGAGAATGTCTCCACTCCGGGACAGCGAATCGTGATCGACGTAAATAGCGGGGAGACGATGCTGCAGTATTTGGCTGCAACGTCAAAGGTTCCGGTCAAGGTGCGGCAGGTTTCCTACAGCGGCCCCGGCGGATCAACTGAGATGGCTGTGATTGATTGGGAGACGACACGCATCTTCACGGCACCGAGCGGAGCAGATTCATTTAAGGTCCTTGCATCGCGCACAGGGTGCCCGGGGACGGAAGTTGCACCGTCAGTTGCCGTCTCATTCGCATCTAAGAATGGCTGGAGCAGTCCGATTCGCTTCGGCCCATTGACATCAAACACGACGTGCCCGCTCGGGCATGGGTTCACACTTGAAGTGGTCGGGCAGGGCACACTTCCTCCGCGAGTAAAACTGATAGAGGCTGGTTCATCTATGTACGGTAAGCGGTAGGGACGCTCAAGCAGACACTTGGAAAAACGGAAAGCGGGCGATGATATCGATCATCGCCCGCTTCGATTTGTACCACGCGGTACGCTTAGAGCTTGAGCTTGATGCGTCTTAACTCTGCTTTTGAACCGGCGCCAATGGCGAATTTTGCTCCGTCCAACGTGTGCCAGTCTCCGACTCCCTGTACCGGCGAAAATGGTCTCGGCAGATACATGACCGTACTTGGAGTGCCGCAGGTTCCCAACATCAGTAAGCGTTCACCTTTGCGGTTGCGACAGAGGTCCATCACCATCCCGACCCAACTGACTTTTTCATTGCGCAAGGACACAAGCAGATCACCAATCGCGATTGAATCATCTGATACCGCTTCGGTTTCGCGGCGCAATGCGATGGCACCCATCTCCTCGGCGACAAAGCTCAAGTAGCTCTCGAAGTTTGCCCGGCTGCCGTCTGGTGTGGTCTGCTGAACGAATGTGAAGCGACCTCCGCGTTTGCGCGGACGCAGTCCATCGAACCAATCGCTCCAGCGCGCCGCCTGGCCGTTGTCCAACGGGAAAGAGATATCTCCGCGGCGGGCGCGATCCCACAAGTAGTTCCCCCACAGTCGGACAATTCCGTCCACGCCGACATCCAGGCTGTTGTCGAATGGTGCGATGCGTGTTTTGGCAATCGTATTCTCATCGCAGAGCAGCGTGGTGCCGTCGCCCGCGAGGAACTCGTCCGGTGACTCGATTGCGGTGCTGCGCAAGTTCTCGGCAAATGCGCCTGCGATCTTGCCCACGCGTTCATAGCCCACGGGTGTCGGAAGGTCGCCGATCGTCTGTGCGTACGCCAGCGAAGCAAAGAGCAGGGTGCCAATCAATGTTATGCAGCGCCGCATGTGCGTGTCCTCAGAAGAAGAATAGAAAGCGAATACCAACTGCTGCCAATACCATCAGGAGAATTCCACGAAACAGACGCGCACGCATCTTTGAGACGAGAACTCTGCCGAAATATGAACCGGCTACCATCAAGATCGTGAGTGGAAGCAACAGAATCACGTCTTTAACCGTCAAGACGGACATCCCGCCCCACACCGCGATCTTTGCAATGTGCGTTCCTGCGGCCGCCAAGGCCTCAGTGCCGAGAAAGCTCTCTTTAATTAACCCGTAGCGCAAAAAGTACGGCGCGATGATCAGACCTGCGCCGCCCACAAAACCGCTCGACACTCCCGCGGGAATACCAATCCAAGAGATGGACCGCAACGATGCGCTCTTCGGCCACTGCACACGCAGGAAATTCAGCCCACATAGATCAGCAGATAGGCGCCGAGCAGACGCGCGATCCAAAGCGCAGGCAGGAACGCGTAGCTCAGTGCGCCGATGGCCGCGCCGGGAATCGCGGTAATGAGAAAGGCGCGCAGAACTTGCCAGTCGATGCCCTGCCGGGCGAAGTAGGCACGCGACAAGTTTCCCGCCAAGAGCAGAAACGATAAATACGGGACCGCGAGCCGCATGCCGACAATTTCGGAAAGAATCGGCAAGTAGACCATGCCGCCGCCTACGCCGGCGACTCCAGACACCGTCGAAGCGAGCAACGCTCCCGCTGCGAGAATCAGATAGTCAGCGACTTCCAACGAATCAACCGCCGCCTGCGCCCGCAGATTGCAGGTCGGGATCGGTCAAGCGTCGCGGATCGAGTATCTCCTTCAGCTGCTCTTCGTTCAGCAAGTTGTGTTCCCGAATCAAATCGACTATAGACCGGCCCGTCTTCACCGACTCTTTCGCAAGCTCGGCGGCCTTCGCATAGCCGATATAGGGATTCATGATCGTTGCCATGCCGACAGAAGATTCAAAATACATCTTGCAGCGTTCGCGGTCAACTGTGATGCCTTCAATGCAGCGTTTGGTGAACACCTCTATTGACGTCGTCATGATGTGCAGCGCCTGCTGAAGGTTGTAGTTTACGACCGGCATCATGACATTCAAGTCCATCTGTCCCGCCTGCGCGCAATAGGCAACCGTTTGATCAAAGCCGACGACCTGATAGCACACCTGATTCATCATCTCGGCCATCGACGGATTCACCTTCCCGGGCATAATGGATGATCCGGGCTGCACGGCAGGCAGATAAATCTCCTGTAATCCGGTGCGTGGTCCGCTGCTCAAGTAGCGGAGATCCGAGACGATCTTGCCGAGTTCAATGGCAAGCAGGCGCAACGCCGACGAGAAGTGCAGGAAGTCGCCAAGGCTCTGCGTGACCTCGAAGAGATTTTCGGCGGGAGTGAAAGCAATCCCTGTATGTGAAGATATCTCTTTGGCCACACGCGCGCGGTACTCAGGATGCGCGTTCATGCCCGTGCCGGTGGCAGTACCACCGAGATTGAGTTGCCTCAGGCCAAGCTCGGCTTCAACAAGCCGGGCCCGGCAACGCTGCATGATTGAGGCATAGCCGCCGAATTCCTGGCCGAGGCGAATCGGCACCGCGTCCTGCAAGTGTGTACGCGCGCTCTTGATCACGTCGTCAAACTCGCGGGCTTTAGCGTCAAACGCCGCAACGGCGAGGTCAATTGACTTCAACAGGTCAGGGGTCTTCAGACAACAGCCGATGCGAATCGCCGCAGGGTACGTGTCATTCGTCGACTGTGCCATGTTCACATGGTCATTCGGATTGACCTTGCTGTAATCACCACGCTTAAGCCCGAGCAGTTCGGCGGCACGATTCGCGATCACCTCGTTGACGTTCATATTCGTGGACGTACCAGCACCGGCTTGATAGACATCAACGACAATCTGATCGGCGTGTTTGCCGTTAAGCAGCTCATCCGCGGCGTCGATGATTCCCTTTGTCTGCTCCGCCGTCAACAGATGCAAATCGCGATGCACAACAGCAGCCGAACGCTTTATTATCACGTATGCTCGAACAAACACCGGATGCGGCCTAAGGCCCGAGATCGGGAAGTTGGCCACCGCGCGCGCCGTCTGTACGCCATAATAGGCGTCGGCCGGCACCTGTAACTCGCCCAGCGAGTCCTTCTCAATTCTAAATTCGCTGCTCATTGTCTTTAATTATGTGATGGTTTATTCGTTCGCGACGTTTCCGGGCAACGTCAAATTGTCTCGCGTCTCGCCGGTCAATTCGAACATCCGTTCCAGAGCCATGCGCGCGCGACTGCGGTCAGGTTCGTCCACTTCGATCTGGAATCGCATATTGAGCAAGGCCTGCTCGACGTCGTCCAGTGAGATTGCTTTCATAAAGCGGCAAATCTTGCAGGCGCGATAGAAGTGCTTGTCCGGAACGCTGATCTGCAACAAGTCGGACAGCCCGCATTCGGTGACCGCGAGGAAATCCGTTCCGTCGCTGGCTTTGGCATAGTCAACCATGCCGGAGGTCGACAACGCGGCATCGGCAAGCGCAACAACGTCGTCCCGGCACTCGGGGTGGACGAGCACTTTGATGCCGGGAATCTGGCGACGCATCGCAAGTACCGACTCAGGAGTGATCTGGTGATGCACGTAGCAATAGCCGTCCCATGCAATGATCGTTTTGTCGGGAACGTGCAACGCAACGTGCCTCGCGAGATTCTGGTCCGGGATGAACAGGATGTGCTTGCTCTCGAGGGCGCGGACAACGGTGACCGCATTTGAACTCGTGCAGCAAGCGTCAGACTGCGCTTTGACTTCAGCGGTCGTATTCACGTAAGTTACGACTTGCAGATCGGGATAAGTCTTGCGCAATTCCGCAGCGCGCGCCGCGACCGTCGGGCCCGTCGCCGTGTCGGCGAGCGAACACCCCGCGGCGAGATTTGGAAGCAGTACGATTTTGTCCGGGTTGACGATTTTCGCCGTCTCGGCCATGAAGTGAACGCCGCAAAAGACGATGACGTCCGCGTCCTTCACTTCGGCTGCCTTCAGCGACAGTCCGAGTGAGTCGCCGAGATAGTCCGCGACCTCGAAGATCTCCGCGCGCTGATAGTTATGCGCGAGCACCACGGCATTCCGCGCGTGTTTCAATTCTTGAATGCGATCAATCGTCGCTTCAAAGGGCTTGACGCGCTCGGGAGTGTAGTAGTCCGGATCGAGAACGCGGAGTTTGTCTGAGAGAGTCGTCATATGTCGCTATGAATCGAGGAAGCGGCGAAGGTTCTTGTTCAACAAGAGCAGCACATCGTCAAAGGTATAGCCTGCGCTCATCAAGGATTTGATCGCAGCTTTCTGGTCACCTTCGCGCGTGTCGTCGAAGGACTCGCCAAAATTCAAGTGCACGTAGCGCTCGCGGCCCGGGCGAATAAAATCGAGTTGTTCGGGAGATAGCGCCGCATCGACATCGAGAAGAAGCAAGGCGTCGCTCTGCAGCAGCGGTTCACGGATCTCTGCCGGGGAAGCTGCGAACTGCGCGAACGTGGCCGTGACAATTGCCTGATTACCCCAGCGTTTGACGCGGGCAGCGGCATTGAAATCAAGGGGCACGAGGGCGTAAACGCCGGCGTCGTGCAAGATGGTGAACGTCTCATCGGACATGGCGAGCTTCTGCGCGTCGTTACCCGGACTTAGATTGACCAATGCAAGGCCGAGCTGAGTCATGGCGAGTACGTCCTGTGGAGGACGCTTGGTGAGACCGGCTTCGATCATTGCCAGTGTGACGCCGCGCTTCAGCGAACTGCGGGCGGCGACGGCATCTTTGAACGTTGAGCTGAGGATTTCCTGCTTCTTGCAATATGCGTGGAGCAGCGCGGAACTCTTCAAAATCTGTTCGATAGGTGTCTTCGGATCATAGGGCAGCCAACCTACCTGCATCGCGTTTGCCTTAGGAACCGTTCCTGTCGCATCGACAAAGAAACCGTCAACGTCAATTGTAATGGCATGTCGCGCAAGTACTTCGGATGTGTCGGAGCGCGCGGCCAATGTCTGAGGCTGAGTTGCAAGATAGCGAATCAGCGCCTCGGCGGTTGATCCAACGGTTTTAAAGGACTCGACATTTAGCCATTGTCCGTCGTCGGCGAAGTGGTGATAGAAAGGATGCTCGCCAGACGCCCAAAAGGCGATGCCGGGCGCGCCGCTTTCAAGGAATGGAGCGAAGTCACTACTGCCGCTGCCACGAGATGCGCGAACTTTGGGGCCTTTGTCAAGCTGTTCGAGCGAGTCGGCGAAGGATTGGCCGATGTCGCCCAGGAGTTCCAAGCCTACGATGGTCGCCCCGCCATCGCCCTGACCTACCATGTCAAAGTTAAGCATTGACACGACATTTCCGAAAGGGAGGGTGGGATGCTCCACAAAGTATTTGCTGCCGAGCAGTCCGTCCTCTTCTGCCGTAAACCAGATGAACACGACGGTGCGTTTCAGCGGCAGACCGAGTTTGATCGCAGTCGCAAGCTCCGCAATCAAGCCGCTTCCCGACGCATTGTCACCGGCTCCGTTGTAGATAAGACCTGTCGCATTCGTGCCGCAATGATCAAGGTGCGCACCGACGACAATCAGTTCATTCTTGAGGACAGGGTCGTTGCCCACGACCATTGCAAGAACGTTGCGGCCGTGCTTGCCCGGCTTCCGCGAGACTTTGACATTCAATGAAGCGGTCTTGCGGGTTTCAAGCGGGACAGGCTTGGTCTTCAAGGCTTCTTTGTATGTCGAAACTGAGTAACCGGAATTCTCGAGAATGATCTGGAGGGCGCGGTCGCCGATGTAGAGCAGCGGCAGTTCCGGCGAGTACATTTCCTCTGAAATCGCGGCGCCATTAACGGGCATCGGGTCGGAATACCAAAGCACCGCGACCGCGCCGCGTTCTTTCGCCATCTTCAGGGTGTGCGTGCGCGTGTTCTCCGGCTCAAAACTGAATGCGCTCTTAAGTTCGCCGCGAATGATCACGACGATTTTGTTGCGGACATCGAGATCGGCGTAGTCGTCGCGTCCCTTTTCGGGCGATACGATGCCATAACCGGCCACGGCGATCTGCTCCGTGAAATAGCCCGAGCCGCTGTGCGTATTCAGGGTGAAGTCAAGACCTTGTACGAACGAGACCTTGCCCAGTTCGCTGCCGGAGATTGAAAAGGTCGCGGCCTGCTCTTCCGTGACCAGCATCGGAACGTCTTGAAAGAAACCGTCCGTTCCGGCCGGTTCGAGGCCGAGCTGCACGCAGTAGTCAGCGATGAACTTCTCGGCGAGCGTCCCGCCCGGGAACCCGGAACGACGGCCCTCAAACTCATCGTTACCGAGTTTCTGTGCAAGTTCCAGGGCGTGCTGCGCGTCGAACGCCCAACAAGCGGCTGCGGTACAGAGTGACAGCAGAATAGAGTCTGGTCACGCGCCTGCCTCAGCGCGCCGCCGCACGCCGTTTGAATACGGGGTGAGATTGCGGTGCGCTTGAAGTTCAGCTTTGAGATAGCGGCCCGTATGACTCGTCTTGTGCCGTGCAACGTCTTCAGGAGTACCGGCGACCAGAATCTCGCCGCCGCGTTCACCGCCTCCGGGTCCGAGGTCGATGATCCAATCGGCGGTCTTGATCACATCGAGGTTGTGTTCAATGACCAGCACCGTGTTGCCGCGTTCGACAAGAGTATGCGGCACTTTCAAGAGTAGTTTGATATCGTGGAAGTGCAATCCTGTCGTGGGTTCATCGAGAATATACAATGTCCGGCCTGTTGCGACGCGGGACAGCTCTGTCGCAAGCTTGACACGCTGCGGTTCGCCGCCGGACAGGGTCGTGGCCTGCTGCCCGAGATGAATGTACCCTAATCCGACCTCTTCGAGTGTTGCGAGTTTGCGCGCGACCGGCGGCATGGTGTCAAAGAATTCGCGTGCTTCGGCGACGCTCATTTCGAGCACATCGGCTATGCTTTTGCCCTTCCAACGCACTTCGAGCGTCTCGCGATTGTAGCGCTGGCCATTACAGACTTCACAAGGGACGTATACGTCGGGCAGAAAGTGCATCTCAATCTTGATAATGCCGTCGCCCTGACAGTTCTCGCAGCGGCCACCCTTCACGTTAAACGAGAAGCGGCCCGGCTTGTAACCGCGAATCTTGGCTTCGGGCAGCTGGCTGAAGAGATCGCGAATCTGTGTGAAGAGGCCGGTGTACGTCGCCGGATTTGAGCGCGGAGTGCGTCCAATCGGGGACTGATCGATATCAATCACCTTGTCGATGTTCTGCAGTCCGGTCAACTGCGTGAAGGCGAGCGGCGGCTCCTTCGCGTTGTAAAAGCGCTGGGCGAGTGCGCGATAAAGCGTCTCGTTGATCAACGTCGATTTGCCCGAGCCAGAGACGCCAGTAACTGCCGTAAACGTGCCGAGCGGAATATCGACGGATACGTCCTTCAGGTTATTGCCTCGGGCGCGCTTGATGCCGATCCCCTTACCTTGCCCGGGGCGACGTACTTTGGGGACATCAATGCGATCCCTGCCACTCAGGAAAAGACCGGTCAAGGATGTTTCGACAGCGGCGACTTCGAGCGGCGTGCCTGCGGCGACGATTTGTCCGCCATGTCGACCGGCGCCGGGTCCGAGATCAACCACATGATCGGCGGCCTCGATGGTGTCGCGGTCGTGCTCAACGACGATCACGGTGTTGCCGATGTCGCGCAGGCGTTTCAGCGTGGCGATGAGCCGATCGTTATCGCGCTGGTGCAGACCGATGGACGGCTCGTCGAGGATATACATGACGCCGGTCAATTGCGAACCGATTTGCGTTGCGAGTCGAATGCGCTGCGCTTCTCCGCCAGAGAGACTTCCCGCGGCGCGATTTAGCGTCAAATAGTCGAGTCCCACATCGAGCAGAAACGTCAGACGCTCACGTACTTCCTTCAGGATCTGCCGCGCAATCAGGGTGTCGCGTTCATTCAGGCGAAGCGTGCTGAAGAAGTTATGCGCGTGGCCGATGGAAAGATCACAAACGTCAAAGATATTGCGGCTGTTGACGAGCACCGACAGGGCCTCAGGTCTCAGACGAGCGCCTTTGCAGGCGGGGCAGGGGATGTTGCCCATGAAGTCCTCAATCCACTCGCGAACGCCTTGCGATGACGTTTGCGAATAGCGGCGCATCAGGTTGGGGATCGCGCCTTCCCACTTGCCGGTCGTTTCAAAGCGCGATTTCTGGCCTTCCCAGATGAACTCGACTTCTTTCTTCCCTGAGCCGTAGAGCACGATTTGCTTATGTTCGGGCTTCAACTTCTTCCAGGGGACTGTCATCGGAATCTTGAACTTCTTGGCGACCGCTTCGAGCATGTTGCCCATCCATCCGTCCATGCCCGCATTAAAGCTCGCAATCGCGCCTTCTTCGAGCGAGAGCTCTTCATTCGGGACCACGCGTTCGGGGTCGATTTCCATCTTGAAGCCCAGACCTGTGCAACGTTCACAGGCTCCGAACGGGCTGTTAAAGCTAAAGAGGCGCGGTTCGACTTCCTGAATCGAGAGGTTGCACTCAGGGCAGGCGAAGCGCTCGCTGACGACGCGTTCCTTGCGGCCTTCGATGGTCGCAATCAGCAGGCCGCTTGAGAGGCGCAGCGTCGTTTCGACCGAGTCCGTCAATCGCGTACGAAGTCCGTCCTTGATGACCAACCGATCGACAACTACTTCGATGGTGTGGCGCGTCTTCTTGTTCAGATCGATCTTCTCGTCGAGCGAACGGATCTCGCCGTCAACGCGCACGCGCACAAAACCGTCGCGCTGGATATTCTCGAAGATCTCGCGATACTCGCCTTTGCGGCCCGTCACGACCGGAGCGAGGAGCTGGATCTTGGAGCCTTCGGGCAGACTCAAGAGCGCGTCCACTATCTCTTGCGCGGTCTGACGTTGGATTGGCTTGCCGCAGCTCGGGCAGTGCGGTTTGCCGATGCGCGCGTAAAGCAGCCGCAGGTAGTCATAGATTTCTGTGACGGTCGCGACGGTTGAACGCGGATTGCGGATGCCCGCCTTCTGCTGGATGGAGATTGCTGGTGACAGGCCCTCGATGGCATCTACATCGGGCTTTTCCATGAGGCCGAGGAACTGCCGCGCATAGGCCGACAGGGATTCCACGTACCGGCGCTGTCCTTCGGCATAGAGGGTATCAAATGCCAAGGAGGACTTGCCGGAACCGGAAATCCCAGTAATAACAATCAATCGGTTGCGCGGGAGGTCCAGGGAAATGTTCTGGAGGTTATGCTCCCGAGCCCCTGAAATCCGCAAGAAAGGCGATTCCATCTATTTGATTATCTGTACCTTAGTGTGAATATTCAATGTACCGAAAAATCCGCCGATAATCAAGGCAGGCGGACAGACTGAGCTCTGCTCCGGCAACAACTTCCCCCGGCAAATTCTGCTTGACAATATCTCTTTCCTTCTTTATATTGCGGCGAACTATGGCAAAACCGTTAGTAACCTCCTGCTTCAAAGCAAGTTGTGACAGTTTCTGCTATGAGTTGTGCCGTAGCGGACGCCTGTGATAAACCGGTGCTGACCCGCTTAATTTAAGGAAAATTGACCCGTTAGTACTGGTTGTAGCCCAAGGAGGAGCTTCCGCGTATGGCCAAGAATCGGATTCTTGTCGTAGACGATGAACAGCATTTTCGCGATTGGCTATGTCAGACCCTAAAGCGGCGGAACTATGCAGTCGAGGCGTGCGAAGACGGTCAGACCGCGCTCGCCTTGCTCGAAGATGGCCAGCAATACGATGTGATCGTGACTGATGTTAGAATGCCCAAGATGTCGGGCCTTCAGCTCCTGCGGACAGTACATGAGCGCTTCCCGGGAATCGATGTCGTCATCATGACGCAATATGGCAGCGTCCCGGAAGCTGTCGCCGCGCTGAAGGACGGTGCAATTGACTTCCTGGAAAAGCCGTTTCCACAGGAAACACTCCTGCTGCGAGTACAAAAAGCCTTTGAAGCACGCAAGCTCAAGCTCGAGAACTATCAGTTAAAGCGCGAACTCGGAACGAAGTTCCAGTTCAACAATATTCTCCGGCAATCGCCGAAGATGCTCGAAGTGCTTGAGCAATTGGAAATGGTGGTGCCAACGCGCGCGACCGTCCTGATTCAAGGCGAATCCGGTACAGGCAAGGAACTGATCGCCCGCGCCCTGCATGAGAACAGTCCGCGCCGCAACGGCCCGTTTGTCAAGATCAACTGTGCGGCGATGCCCGAGACGCTCATGGAATCGGAGCTTTTTGGACACGAAAAGGGCGCGTTTACGGGAGCGATCAAGACCGTCGAGGGCCGATTTGCGCTGGCACACGGCGGAACGCTTCTGCTCGATGAAGTGAGTGAGATGTCCACGGCCATGCAGGCGAAGCTGTTGCGCGTGCTGCAGGAGCGGGAATTCGAAAAGCTCGGTGGACGCGAGACGATAAAGATCGATGTGCGGATTGTCGCAACGACTAATCGCGACCTGAAGCGAGCGATCGCCGACGGCGATTTCCGCGAAGACCTCTTTCACCGGTTAAACGTCTGTCCGATCAAGGTCAGTCCGCTGCGTGATCGTCGCGAGGATATCCCCGTGTTGGCAAGCCACTTCATTGCCCACTATAGCAGCGAATACGCGAAGGATATTCAGAGCATCGACGAAGCGGCCATGGAACAACTTCTGAACTACGAGTGGCCGGGCAACGTGCGTGAATTGCAGCACAAGATCGAACGCGCCGTGATTATGTGCGACGATCAGCACGTGCGGCCCAAACACCTTTACCTTGATGGTATCGAGACCACGACTACGACTGAGACCATGTTTACACTGGATGCGCAAACGACCGCGACGCTGGCCGAGATTGAAAAGGCTGCGATTTTCCGCGCCCTCCGCGTTCATGAGAACAACCGTACCAAGACGGCAGAGTCGCTCGGTATCTCCATTCGCACGCTGCGGAATAAGCTGCGCGAGTACCGTGAAGAGGGAATATCGGTCGACTAAGAGCCGAAATCGCACGGTAGAGTTCAAGCGGCGGTTCAAGTTGGACCGCCGCTTATTATTATAGGAAACTTGGGTAAGGGAGCCGTGACGGTACGCTTGGGTTCCAGCTTGGAGCAGTTCTTGCACACCATTGACCAGTTTTCAATCAGCCACCGGGGGATATGTGCATGAGCACAACGTGGGTAACATTCGGCATCGGGAATGACGTTTACGGGGTACAGGTCGAGTTTGTACGCGAAATGGTTACGCTGATGCCAACGCGTACGGTTCCTTACCAAGCGCCAGACCAGCTCGGCGTCGCGATTCTGAGAAAAGAAGTTGTGCCGATCATGGACCTGCGGAAAGTGTTCGGCATTCCCGGAGAACAGGCGACAACGAGATTGTCAACAACTTAGAAGCCCGGAAGCAGGATCATGTCAACTGGCTCCACGAGCTTGAGTCCTGTGTTGTGAATGGCCGGGAGTTTACGCTGAGTCTCGATCCAACGCAATGCAAATTTGGCAAGTGGCTGGCCACTTTCACAACGGATGATCCCAGGCTGCCGGCGCTGCTCCTCCGCGCCAGACTGCCGCATGACAGAATACATGCGATGGGCAGGGAGGTACTGGAATTGGCAGAACATGGGCACAGGAACGAGGCGCTGGCGAAAATTGAACAGCACCGATCTACTGTGCTTAGTGCGTTGGTTTGCCTACTTGACGAAGTGGTACAACGGGTCCGCGAAACTTCGCGGCAGGTTTTTATTGTGCTAAAAGGCAAAGCGGGCTTTGTCGGACTATGCGTCGATTCGCTCAGCTCAGTTGTGCATGTTGACGAGAAAGACGTGCAGCCGCCGGACGGCATGCCAATGATTGAGAGTTTCAAGGCGCTAATTGGATCTTGGACTAATCCACACAGCGGAGCGATAACCAGATTGCTTGATGTGCGCGAACTCTATCCGGCGCTGGCCCTCGATACAGCGACTCCGGAATAGGTAGCTGCGGATATTGAAGAACCCCGACCAATTGGCCGGGGTTTTTCGTTTTGGAGTTGTGATGGACTTAATCGAGCGTGCGGCGGTAGAAGGTCACGGCGATGGTCATCACGACCAGGAGAACAAGAGCATCGGCCAGATTTGCGGCCAAAGGTCCGTGAAGCCAATTCCCTTGAGAAATATGCCGCGCACAATCCGGTTGAAATGCGTTAGGGGCAGGACATTACCAATGACCTGTGCCCACTGCGGCATGCCACGGAAGGGAAACATGAAACCGGAGAGCAGGATATTCGGCAGAAAGAAGAAGAAGGTCATCTGCATCGCCTGCAGCTGGTTCTTTGCCAGGGAGGAGATCGTGATTCCGACCATCAGGTTCGCGGCAACGAAAATCAGAGCGGCAAAGTAGAGGAGGAAGATGCTGCCGAAGAACGGAATGCCGAACATGATACGCGCGGCGACGAGAATGATGGAGGCCTGCACAAGTCCGATGGCGATGTACGGAACGATTTTGCCGGCCATCACTTCGAGGGGTTTGACCGGCATTGCCAGCAGGTTCTCCATCGTGCCGCGCTCACGTTCGCGGGTTATCGCGAGACCCGTCATAAGCACCATCATCATCGTCAGAATCACACCCATCAGTCCGGGAACAATATTGAAGTGCGTGTTTGCTTCCGGATTGTATAGCCGGTGCACCCGCGCTTCAAACGGAGCAGGAGCTGGGGCAAGGTGTTGAAGCGGACCGGTCAAGTCTTTGCGCGCGACGTACTCGAGAACCGAGTTTACCGAACTGAGGGCCATGGCGGTCGCAGTCGGATCTGTCGCGTCGGCCTCGATCAAAAGTGCTGGACGTTCCCCGCGCAACAGGTGTTTTGTAAAATCTGGCGGGATGTTGATCACAAACTGCACATCGCCACGCGCCAAAGCGCGCGAGGCGGACGATTCATCCGCAAATTCACCTACGATGTCAAAGTACTCTGAAGTCTTCAGAGTGGCGATGATCGTACGAGTGATTTCGCTGTGGTCCTCGATGATTAGCCCGGTCGGCATGTGCTTCGGGTCACTGTTGATGGCGTACCCGAACAGCGTCAACTGAATGATCGGAATGCCGACAATCATTCCAAACGTGAGGCGGTCGCGTTTGAGCTGCAGGAACTCCTTCACGACCATGCTCCACCAACGGGAGAAGCTCGCTTTGCTGAAGAACATCATGCGAGCGGCGCTCCGTCCCTGCCTGCGTGTTTCATCATGAAGATGAACACGTCTTCCAATCCGGTTTCGGATTGTTCGAGGCGAAAGGATGTTCCCTGTACCGCAGCGCGCACCTGCCGCTCGAGCAGCTCGGGCCTCGTTCCGCTGACGTGCAAGACCGTTCCGAACAGGACTGTCTGCTCGACACCGTCCATGCGCTGCAAGCGCTCTGAGAGCTCGGCCATGTGCTCGCCGTAAATCGTCCAAGTAGTCAGCTTCTGAGCCGCGACGACCTCGTGTGACGTGCCCTGTGCGAGCAGCGTACCGTTGAAAATATAAGCGAGTTTATGGCAGCGCTCGGCCTCGTCCATGTAGTGCGTGCTGACAAGAACGGATATTCCCTTGCGCGCAAGCTGATGCAGCTCCTCCCAGAAATCACGGCGCGCCGCTGGATCAACTCCGGCTGTTGGCTCATCGAGCAGCAGCAGCTCAGGTTGGTGCAGCATGCATGCGGCGAGCGCAAGCCGCTGTTTCCAGCCACCGGAGAGTGCGCCCACAAGTTGATTGGCGCGCTCTGTCAAACCTAAGCCCTCCAACGCCTCATCCACCGCATGGCGGCGATTGTCCATCGTGTACATGCGCGCGACGAAGTCCAGATTTTCGCGCAGCGTCAGGTCTTCCCAGTAAGAAAACTTCTGCGTCATGTAGCCGACGTGACGTTTGATGTGCGCGCTTTGGTGCAATATGTCGTAGCCCAAGCATGTTCCCGAGCCGGAGTCGGGCGTCAATAGGCCGCACATCATGCGAATCGTCGTAGTTTTTCCGCTGCCATTGGGACCCAGAAAGCCGAAAATCTCGCCGCGCTTCACTTGCAATGAAACTTGGTTTACGACCCGTTTGTGCGCGAACGACTTGACCAGATCGCGGACGTCTATCGCAAGGTCGGCGTTCACTGAAGCAGCACGCTCACGGGTTGACCAACGTTGAGTTTGGCCGTGCGCGGGTCGGTTGGCTGCGCTTCGACCATGAACACCAGCTTAGAGCGAGTGTCGTTGCTATAGATGATCGGCGGTGTGAATTCCGCCACGACTGATACATACGTAATCGCCGCAGGTACAGCGTCGACGCGGCCGTCCATCGTGATCATGACGGCCTGCCTAACTGAGCAGGTCGCGATCTCCGTTTCCGGCACAAAGAACCTCACTTTTATTCGCTCCGCCGGAAGTTGTCGGACGACCGGACTTCCTGCAGGAACCCACTCCCCCGGCTCGTAGAGCACATCGAAGATCAAACCTGCTTCAGTCGCACCGACAGCCTTCTGCTCTAATCTCCACTTTGCCTGATCGAAAGCCGCCTGTGCCGCGGAGACTAACGCCGTCTGTGCGCGCACCTGATCTTCCCGCGCGGGCAGTGCCGCCACTCGTAATTGATTATTCAGTTCAGCCACCCGCGCCGTTGCCTGCTCTGCTTGTGTTCGAGCACGGTCCAGTTGCTCATCGGACAGCCCACCGCTTCGGTAGACAATCTCATCGCGCTGCAGCGTTGCTTGCGCGAGTTTTTCGTTTGCCGTCGCCTGCGCAAGCTGGGCCTTGATGACGTCTATCTCCAGCGGCCTGCGGCCCTGCTGCAAATCGGCTAACTGCGCCTGCACTGCCATGAGTTGCTGCTCTGCCTGCCGGAGTGCGGCGGACTCAACTGTGGCATCGAGGTAGAACAGGGGCGCTCCGCGCTCCACCGTCGCGCCTTTTCTTGCGGCAACGGAGTCCAAGCGCCCCGGTTGGGATGCCGCAATATTCAGGAAGTCGACCTCCACGTACCCTTGATAGCCGTCGGAGTGACGTGTTGAACAGCCGAGCAAAAGCAGGAGCAGGCCCACACTCATAAACGCGAGCCATTTCTCCGGTCCGGTACTTAATCGATGGCGCATTACGTCCTCCGGGCACTTGAGTATCTTAAACACGGTAAGTAATTCGGGAGAGAAAGGCAAACTGACTCGTCGTTGTGTGACGATGTCCCGTAATCTGTTGCAAGTCGACCTGTCAATTCGTGTGCCGACTCCTATAACATTCGCCCCGGCAAGCTCAAGCTTAGCGGGTAGGAAATTGGTGCCGGAGCCTGAACTGCGGGCCCTATTCCGTCACCAAAACGTGCGAGGGCGACAGATAGTCTGCGCTTTATTTTCAGCTATTTACGTAAGCGGATCGAACCAAAATTCAAGTTTTGCGCGGGTCGGCACGATAAGTGCTTATTGCGTTCGTGGCAATAAACTTCAAGGATCGCGTGATGGAAATTCACCCCCTGTTCTCCGGCATGAATTCGAGCACGTCGGGCATGACGGCCCAGCGCAAACGCATGAACGCCATTGCCGAGAACATCGCGAACATCGAGACCACGCGCACAGATGAGGGCGGACCGTACCGCCGTAAGGCGACTGTGCTCGCGGAAGACCAGCGCTTTGAAGTCGCGCTCGACAACAGCACGCACGGCAAGCTGGCGCGCAGCGACGAGAATCACATGTTCGGACGCAACGAAGATAAAATCCTCTCGCCCTTGAATGGCGTCAAAGCCAATATCGAAGAGGATCCGTCAGCGTTTCGCGAGGTCTATGATCCGGATCATCCGGATGCGGACGAAAATGGAATCGTCAAACTCCCGAACGTTGATCTTGTGCAGGAGATGACAGATCTGATCAGCGCATCGCGCGCGTTTGAAGCAAACGTCACGGCATTCAACGCGACCAAGTCCATGATGAAAAAGGCGATCGAGCTGTAGCATGAAGATCGACTCAAGCTATAGCACCGTCGTACCACTTGCTAAACCGCAGGCGCAACCGGCGAACGCTTCATCTGCAGAGCGCGGTGACGCAGAAATGCGCTTGCGCGATCTTATTGCGCAACGGCACACCGAATTGGACCATTTTCGCCCCGCTGAAGAGCTGGGCAAACATCTTGATCTGAGGGCATGAGTCATGATATACGGAATTGACCAGATTAAACCGGTTCCGCCGATTGCGCAAGGACTACAGCCGGGCAAGACAGCGGCGCCGGGTGAATCGTTTGGCGACACACTCTCGAGTTTCGTCAGTGGCGTGAATCGAATGCAGATCGAAGCGGGCGAGAAGACGCAGCTCTTCGCAACCGGACAGATTCAGGACATTCATGAAGTGATGGCTGCGGCCGAAGAGGCCTCGATATCGATGGCGCTGCTGCTTGAGATTCGCAAGAAAGCCCTCGAAGGCTATCAAGAGTTGATGCGTACGCCAGTCTAATCACCCACTCGAGTCCTAAGCACTTCATTATTTCATGGGCAATCCATTAGATACTCTCCGCGAATTGTGGCAACGACTCACGATGAATCAGCGCGCTTTGCTGATCGTCGGAGTCGGAATCATTGTTGCCATCGCGGCGGCGACCGTTAACTACTCGACGCGACCCGTCATGGCGACACTCTACAACGGTCTCAATTCGAAGGACGCTGCGTCCGTGGCCGACGGGCTGCGCGATCAGAAGATCGAGTTTGACGTGTCGAGCGACGGTACGATCAAGGTACCGCAGGAACACGTCAACCAATTGCGATTGACCTTTGCCGAGAAGGGCATCCCGCACTCCGGCGAGCTGGGCTACGAGCTCTTTGATAAGCCGATGCTTGGAATGACGGACTTCCTCCAAAAGATGAATTACCATCGCGCGATTGAAGGCGAACTTGCGCGAACCATGCAGTCGATAGAAGGAGTCGAGACTGCGCGAGTGCACCTCGTTGTACCCGAACAGCGGCTCTTCAAGGAAGATCAGAAACCTGCGACCGCCTCAGTTGTGCTGAGCATGAAGCAGGGTTTTTCGATGAGTAAGAAACAGGTCGCCGCGCTCGCAAGCCTGACCGCGTACGCAGTGGAAGGACTTGACCCTGAGAACGTTACGATCATGGACTCCGACGGCAATCCGCTGACGAATGGGCCACGCGACGAACTTGCGGGCCTCTCTTCCACACAAATGGAGATGCAGACCAACGTCGAACAAGAGCTCGAGCGCAAGGCGCAGGCGCTGCTTGAAGACGTCGTTGGTCCGGGCCGCGCGCGGGTCGAAGTCACGGTCAAACTGAATTGGAACCGCGTTGAACGCACACTGGAAGACTATAATCCGGATCGGGCCGCGACGCTTTCCGAAGAATCGCAGACGTCGGATGATCCGAACGCGGGAACCAGCGAAAAGCTCGTGACAAACTACCAGGTTCCGCGCACCGTCGAAAAGGTAGTGCCTGAAGTGGGCAACGTTGAAAGGATTTGGGCGTCAGTCTTAATAGACGGCAGTTACACGACGACAACGGACGCGAATGGCGTTACCACGCAAACCTATATAGAACGCACGCCGCAAGAACTACAGAAGTTCCGCGCACTTGTGTCGAATGCGCTGGGCGTCGATCCGGGGCGAAGCGATGAGCTTACCGTGCTGTCGTTCCAATTCAATCAAGGCAAATCACTTCTTACTCCTGAATCGGAACAGCCTGTTGGGTGGATTCAACTTCTCATGCAGTTTGCTGACAAGATAGTTCTTGTTGTCGTCCTGATCCTCGCGTTCTTTGCGATTCGCGGAGTGATCGGCAAGATGGGCGAACGTTTGCCTGCATTGCCGGCAGGAGCGCAACTCGCAGGGCTCATGCCCGGCGGTGTCGGCGCGATTGACACATCGAACATGACCCAGCAGCAAATCGCCGCTGCGCAGTCGAGCGGACAACTTCCGCAAGGCGCGGGAGCCCATGCAGCGCTCCATGGCGGATCCGTTTCACCAATGGGACAAAGCGCGACGGTCATGGGCGGAGGCGGGCAGAAGGTCGTCTTTAAGAGCCCCAATGAGGCACCGCAGTTAATTGAACTTGAGGACTCCGGTCCGAGTGTCGAGGCGCTAAAGGCACAAGAGATGCTCAATCGCACCGTTCGTTTCGTAACGGAAAAGCCCGACAGCGCGGCGCAGATACTAAGGAGTTGGGTGGCAGATGGCTCAAGCTAACAAACCAAACACGGCAAAGCTGTCCAGCATTCAGAAGGCCGCTGTGCTGATGATCTCTATCGGTCCTGAGGCCTCAGCGGAACTCTATAAGAGAATGCAACAGGATGAGATCGAAGAGATCACCAAGGAAATGCTTCGTCTGCGCAATGTAGAGTCCGCGATGGCCAACAGGGTCATTGAGGAATTCTACCATATGATGACCGCGCAGGATTTCGTCGCGGTTGGCGGCCTGCAGTATGCCGAAGAAGTCTTGAACCTCTCGCTCGGCCCGGAAAAAGCGGTGGAGATCATCCGCCGCATCGAGCGCATGATTCGCGTCAAGGGTTTCAACGTCTTGAAAAACGTTGATCCAAACCAATTGCTTGCGTTCATGCAGAAGGAGCATCCGCAGACCATCGCATTTGTCCTGAGTCAATTGCAGCCCCAACAGAGTGCGCAAATTCTTGCCGACCTCACGCCAGAGCTTCAAGCAGAAGTCATGATGCGATATGCGAATATGGAACGTGTTGCGCCGGAAACAATATCGGCTGTGGAGACCGTGCTCGAGTCGCGCGTCGATTTCTCGCAGAGTTCGAGTAAACTCGGCGGCGTTAAGGCCGCTGCGGAGATTCTGAATATGATCGGCACGTCGGCAGAGCGCTCGATTCTATCTAAGATCAATGAGCGGTCGCCTGAGCTTGCCACCGAAATGAAGAATTTGATGTTCGTCTTTGAGGACATTGTGCAGCTTGACGATCGTTCGATCCAGAAGGTCCTCAAGGAAGTCGACAACAAGGATCTCGCACTTGCGCTTAAACACGTCAGTACTGAAGTCAAGGACCGGGTGCTTGCAAACATGTCGGAGCGCGCTGCCGAGACAATCAAGGAAGAAATCGAGTATATGGGACCGGTGCGACTGAAGGAAGTGGAGGTCGCCCAGCAGCAAATCGTGGACGCAATTCGCCGTCTCGAAGAACAAGGTCAAGTTGTCGTCGTCAGCGGCGGCAAGGGCGAAGTGATGGTCGAGTAATCAATGGGAAGAATCCTACGACTTGCCGAGGACGAGCGCATTGCGCCGGCCCGTTTCGAGAACTTCTCGGACCGGCCAGTAAACTATTTCCGCGAAATCGTCCATGATACGCAACGACAAGCTCGCCCAAGTGGCGGTCGGACGACAGCGCCGCTTGTCACTCGTGAGCGTGATGCAGAGAAGAGAAAACTGGCAAGCGAAGTTGAGCAGGCACGGCGGCTCGGAGTAGAAGAAGGAGCCGCGCTTGGGAAACAAGCCGCTCTGAATGAACTCAAACCGGCGCTGCAGATGCTCGAAGAGTACGCCGGCATGCTAAGTGCAGAACGGCAGGAACTGGCGAGCCGGTTTGAAGCACAGCTTGTCAGTCTCGCGACTCAAATGACTGAGAAGATACTTCAGGTAGAAATGGCGGCAAGACCTGAGTTGCTCGTGGGCATTGTGCGCGCAGCGCTCAGCGGAGTCAGCGAAGCGAAACAGGTGGCGCTGCGCGTTCACCCGCAAGATATTGCGATGCTTCGTGACAAAGCGGATTCACTGGCTGAAATGTTGAGTTCATCGACCGCCCTCGAGTTCAGACCTGATGAATCGCTGAAACGCGGCGACTGCATGATAGACTCTGATGTCGGCTCTCTGGACGCCCGGCTTGCGACGCAGCTTGTATCGCTGCGTGAGCAGCTCGAAATGTCCGTGGAGAAGGGCAAGTGAGCGATTTGCTTGCACAGGCTCGCACCGTTCTTCAGTCAGCGAGCTCCGTGCGAGCAGTCGGACGAGTGAACAGCGTTCGGGGCCTTGTGCTTGAGGCCAAGGGACCGCGAAGCGCGATTGGCAACCTATGCGCCATTTCCACAGGGGAAGGGGAGCGACTCGCTGAAGTTGTGGGATTCGAGGGCTCACACACGTTGCTGATGGCGCTTGAAGACTTGACCGGCGTTTGCCCCGGCGATGAAGTCAGCGATCTTGGACGCCCGCAGTTGATTCCCGTAGGCAATCACCTGCTGGGCCGCGTCATTAACAGTATGGGAGAGCCGATTGACGGCAAGGGCCACCTGATCGCGCAGTCGTATCGACCGCTAACCGGCGAAAGTCCCAATCCGTTAAGCCGCCCGCGCGTGAAGAAGCCATTGCAAGTTGGAGTGCGCGCTGTCGATGGATTACTGACGCTTGGCGAAGGCCAACGTGTTGGTATCTTCGCCGGTAGCGGAGTGGGGAAGAGTGTGCTGCTCGGCATGATGGCCCGCTATACCAATGCGGATGTGACCGTCGTAGGTCTCGTCGGTGAGCGCGGACGCGAAGTGCGCGACTTCATCGAGGATTCACTTGGCGAAGAAGGGCTCAAGCGAGCAGTTGTTGTATGCGAAACGTCGGATCGTTGGCCGCTCTTGAGGATCAAGGGTGCGCTGGCCGCGACGGCTATTGCGGAACATTTTCGTGATCAGGGACTACGCGTACTGTTAATGATGGACAGCGTGACCCGCGTCTGCCACGCAATGCGGGAAGTTGGACTGTCGCTCAATGAACCAGTGGCCACGCGCGGCTATCCACCGTCGGTCTTTGCAGCGTTACCGAAGCTCCTTGAGCGCGCTGGAAATTCAGAGCGAGGCTCGATTACCGCGATTTATACGGTCCTGGTCGACGGTGACGACATGATGGAACCCGTTGCTGACACGATGCGAAGCATTCTTGATGGCCACATCGTGCTGTCGCGAAAGATCGCAGCGCGCAGCCACTATCCGGCGATTGACATTCTGAGCAGTATCAGTCGTGTTATGCCGCAGGTTACGGACAGCGATCACCGCAGGGCTGTCGCCAAGATCAAAGAGTGGCTCGCCGCGTACCAAGAGGGCGAAGATCTGATTTCGATTGGCGCCTACGCGAAAGGATCGATGCCGATTCTGGATAGGGCGCTCGAAAAACTGCCGCTGATCAACGAATTGCTGCGGCAGGACATGCACGAAGGCGGAACAATTGCTGATACGCGCGCCAAGCTGCTTGAACTCTCGAAATGAAGAAGTTTCGATTCAGTCTTGAGCGAGTGCTGCGGGTTCGGAACCTCCAGCAGCAACTGCGCTTGGCCGAGCACAAACGGGCCGAACGGGCGTTGGCGGCTCAACAGCAAAAGCTCGAGATGTTCGCGGGCGAACGTGATCTCCAATGTGACTCGATGCAGGAAGCGCAACAGCACGAGTTCCGAACGGCAGACAGAATGAACGACTGGATGTACTTGCAGCGGCTGGAGAGAATCATCACTTACCAGAAAGCCGTCGTCGTCGAGTACTCACAGCATGAACAGGCTGCTAAGAAGAAGTTTCAACTCGCCCGGCAAAGCTGTCTCGGCCTGGAGAAACTCGGGGATCGACAACGACACGAGTGGTTTGGCGAGTTCATCAAAGAAGAACAAAAGACCGCGGACGATCGGCCGCGTCAACGACATAGAGATTAATCATGAAGAAACTGCTGCCGACTATCGGGCTCTACGCTGGGACATTCATTGTTCTCAATGTGGCGATGTTCTTCCTGCTGAAAATGACACAGCCCGCGCCCTCGCCGAGCGAATTGGCGCTTGGTCAGGACAGTACGGGGCACGATTCCACTCATGCGGAACTTGTCGACTCTCTAAGCGTCGGAAGCCACGCCACCGAGCACACCCAGGAGGCGGAGCTTGCACACGGAGATTCTGTCGAGCCTCCTGTTGCAGACACAACGGCAGTTGATCCACATCAGATGGATACAGCAGCCAATGATCAGGCTCATGATACCGCAGTAGTTGAGGCAGATGTTGAGCAACCTCTCGTTGAATCGCCCGTTAGGTCTGCCGAAGTGGACTCGGCGTCGTTGGAGGATCCGCCAGACGAGGTGAACGACGGCGCGGAGATCGCGAAACTCGCAAAGGTCCTTGAGGGTATGAAGCCTGCGGAGGCTGCGGTCATTGCTGAGCGATTGCCGACGGACACAATTGTCGAGCTCGTCATGCGAATGAAGGCGCGCACCGGCGCCAAGATGATGGCTTCATTGCCGGTACCGGTTGCCGCAAATGTGGCGACGCGCATGGCCGAACTCTCCGGCGCGAAGAAATCCTCGTGAAACTGACTCTGCCTCGTATGCTCCATGCCGGCTCGGGCAAGCACAGCGTTGCAGCGGCACCGCAGCCCAAATCAAGCGCCCGCTTTGCAGGCGAGCTGAAGACGCTGCTACGAAGTGAACCGCCGGCACCCGCACCAAGTGACACCGCCAAGATAATCAAACCGCCGACTTCAAAGTCGGCGGTTTCGTTTGGTGTACGCTATAGCAAGTCCGATACTTCCCCGCAGGACAAGTTGAAACGGGCTGAATCCGTCTCGGACTTGCCTGCGGTCGCCAGTAGGCCGGACGTTGCGCAAAGCGATACCGGCGCTGCGCATGCCGTTTCGGCGCCCTCACTTTGCTGTTGTCGCAAATGTCCAGCCGCCGGAGCGCTCTGCCGCAACGCACGGGACCGAACGACTACCGCGCAGCGAATCCGAGCGGGCACAGGTGCGCTCTCCGATTGTCGCGGCGACTAACGCACTCGCAAATGCGGCGACTGTGCTGGCAGCACAGATGCCGAAGAGCGTCAGTCGTGTCTCGACCGGAACGACAACGCCGAGCGGGCAATCAATTGAAGCGAGTCGGTTGGGAATTCGAGATGCGCAACGCGAGACTCCGCATACAGATGGCGGCGACAAGAAAACTAGTGCTGTATCGCAGTCACGTTCCACCTTAGAGGGTCCGAAAGAGCCGACATCGCAGGCGACTTCATCCGCGACGCGTGCTCGGGGAACGAGGCGGTATCTCCCACGAGAAGCAGTTGACCCGACGGACAACACCAAGAAGGCTGAGCCTCCGAGTATGCAGCGCGAACGGAGCAATTCAGAAACACCGGCTCCTGCGGTGCAGGCAGAGTTCACATCGAACAAGAAGTATCTGGATGGTGGCGTGTCTCGACACGAAGCCACTCCGTTAGTAGTTTTGAAGGCAGCGACGGCGCGGAGTGAAACCGGAGTGCCGTTAGTGCGTGGCGCAAACGCGGGCGGTACTATGGCACGTCAGGCGACGCGTCGAACGACCTCAGAGCAAGCGTCGACCGAGTCGCCCGAGTTAATCCGTTCTGATGCAAAGCTGCCGACACCAGTCAATCGGGTGAGTGGTGAGCATTTAAGGCGCGCGCGCGCGGCGCAAGTATCGTCCTTGCCGATTTCGCCAGGAAGTTTCCACGCGCGTTTGTTGCCACAGGACAATGATGTCTCTGCTAAGAGGTATAGCAGTGTCCCTGAACAAAAACAGCCCACTGAGCTGCCACTGCAAATGAAGCCCGAAGAGTCAGACAGAAGTGCCCGAGCAAAGGCTGGACGGACCGGTGGCGCAGCCGACGCCGCTCCATTGAGCGCCCTGAGCTCGCATGCGCAATTCGACAGGAATGGTATCGAGCGCAAAGTTGTCGCAGAGGCGGGGCGCGATACAACAACTGACTCCACTGCCCAAAAGAACTCTCCGAAGGAAAGCGGGCGAAGCGAGCGTGTTGTGAAACTCGAGGCAGCTCAAACGGCGAAGTTGGAACGCATAGTCGTGCCGGAGTTCCCGATGGCGCCGGGACCTGAGCGGTACGCCAGCGCAATGCCTTCCCTATCATTCGACCGGAGCCGCGCGGACCAGCAACAAGGGCAACGCGAAAGCGAAGTACGAAGGGACCGCGGAAGAGCATACAATGACGCAAACAGTGACACGCAATCACCTGAAGCGGCAAGCAGGTCCAAAGCAGGAGACCCGGCGCAGTCGGGACAGCAAAAAGGAACGGATGACAACCGCTTCTTAGGTCAGGGACTTCGCGAGGCTCACGCACAGAATGCGCCGCACGCGCCAACGCCCACAAAATCGCACGCTACTCTGAATTCAAACGAGGCGCTCAAAATTGCGTTGCAACAGGCGCTCGAGCAGTCTCGCCGTCGGCATGTCGAGCAGGATGAGCTGCATCTTTCGATTCCCCTTGCAGAGCAGGGAACGTTGGACATTGACGTGCGGCGCGAGGGCGACCAGTATGCGATGCGGATTGCGTCTGAGCCTGCCTTGGCCGCGCTTCTCGAAGATCAGCGTTACCAACTTGCGGCCTGGCTCCGTGACCAAGGGTACCAGATCAATCATCTTCACATTGAGATTCGACAGCAGTCTAACAGCGCGCACCCGGATTCTGGATTTGAACAGACGAGCAAGAACTCAAGCGGTGGGGGTGAATCTGACCAACACGAAGGAGAACGCAGCGCCATGCAGCGAGACTTGAACGAGGGCCCCACGGCTAAACCGGTCTACACGGGAGAGCGCGTTTGGACGGCATAGGTCACTTTTTCCGGGCGGAGCAGGCAGACTGGTCTCGAAAAATAGTTAAAGTGAGTATTGACAATTTCTTGAGGGTGACATTCAACTTGGCCTGTGCTTTGCACTGTCACCTGTGAACCATGAGAGCAACTCTTCGAAATATGCCGGTCTGCGCGTGCGGGCACAAGCGCTTTCGTACGATCGAAGCCGGTCGCTCGCGAACCGGTAAGCGTCATTTTGTGGTCGCCTGCCTGGCCTGCAGTAAGCGGCTGGACGTTAGCAAGACGACCTTCGCGCTCTGCGAGTACCTCATGACTCACGAACACAGCAAGTCTTTCTTGCAGCTCTATCATCTGGAGTCTTGACATGGCAATCGATGCAATCACCAGCACATTCAACGCGCCGTCCGCAGACCAGATCGGTTCGCGGCAGGATTCGCTCGATCGTCTTGACTTTCTGCAGATGCTGATGGCGCAGATGCGTAATCAGGATCCCATGAGCCCGATGGAAAGTCAAGAATACGCGGCGCAGCTCGCACAGTTCTCCTCCGTGCAAGAGTTGACTGCGATCAAGGCGGCGTTGGACGAATCGCTCAGCATGAATCTGTTGATGACACAGAGTATCAATGGAAACCTCGCGGCCGCATTGGTCGGAAAAACGGTGCGCGCCCAAAACAACGCCATTGAGATCGCAAGCGGCTCCGGTGCAGACTTAAGATTTAGATTGGAAAGCGCCGCGACCGAAATTCAGGTCACGGTCCGCGATGCGAATGGTGAAGTGGTACGCACACTGACCATGTCGCCGAAGAATGCCGGTGATACGGCTCTCAATTGGGATGGTCGTGACGCCGACGGCAATCGTGTTCCGGCCGGAAGTTACACGTTCGAAGTTAGCGCGAAAGACGCCGACGGCGCCGAAGTCGCCGCCACAACCTACGTTGAGGGGATCGTGACCGCTGTAAATTACGCGGGCGGCGCTGTAACGCTTACGGTTAACGGCCACGAACTGCTGCTTGGAGACATCATCTCCGTCACTTCGACGACCGAAGAGAACTCGACAGAGGGCGGCAACAGCAGCCTGAATGGATAGCCAATCATGAGTTCTATCGACACCTTGCTCACTAAACTCAGTGCGATTCAGCCAATCGGTGCGCCGACTCCGGCAAAACCGAGCGCTCCTGGTGCGCCGCAGCGCCAAACACAGTTCGGCGATCTGCTGCAGCAAGAGGTGCGCGAGCATTCACCGATTAAGTTCTCGGCGCACGCGCAGAATCGGCTGCAGCATCGCCAGATCAGCCTGACCGACCCGCAAGTCGCAAGACTTGAGAAGAGTGTGAGTAGCGCCGCCGAAAAGGGCGCGGAATCCTCACTCGTTCTCTTAGACAATCTGGCACTGATCGTCAGCGTTCGCAACCGGACGGTCGTTACCGCGCTCGATCAAGCGCAGACCAGTTCGCACGTCTTCACACAAATTGACAGCGCAGTTATTGCATAAATCAGAAACCGGGCCGGTCCTCTTGCAGGAGGCCCCAACACGGGCGGAACGATTGACGCCCGAAAAGGGAAACACGTTATGATGACATCACTTTTCAGCGCCGTGGCGGGTCTATCGACTCACCAAACCAAAATGGACGTCGTGGGCGACAACCTTGCCAACGTCAACACGATTGGCTTCAAGAGCAGTCGCGTTTCGTTTGCGACCGGATTCTCGCAGATGTTCAAGCCCGCTGAAGCGCCGAGCGACAGCCGCGGCGGCAGCAATGCTATTGAAGTCGGTTTGGGAACGCGAATCAACTCGATTGACCGCGTCTTCACGCAAGGCAATTTTGAGAATACCGGCAACCGCAATGATCTTGCGATTCAGGGCGACGGCTTCTTTGTGCTCGGCGATGGACAGCGCCAGTATTACGCCCGCGCAGGCAACTTCCAGATTGACGCCGATGGATCTCTGCTCGCAAATGGCGGTCAGATGCATGTGCTCGGTCGTTTGGCGGACCAAGACGGCGCATTGATTCCATCCTCAGCGATTGAACCGTTGCGGCTTCCATTCGGTGAAAAGGACCCGGCGCGCGCCACGACCGATGTACGCTATTTCTGTAACCTCGATGCGAATTCGTCAAAGGTACAGACCTACACAGCCTCGTCCGCGTTTAACGTCGGCGGTGTGCCGGCTACGCGAGCCTCGGAGCTCAACGACCTCGACCAGACTACCGCCGCGTTTGATGACGGCGATGTGATTCGTCTAACGGCAACGCGCCGCGATGGTACCGCAGTTGATCTCGCGTTTACGTTTGGCGAAGCCAATGACGGCACCACGCTTGGCGACATGCTTGATCATTTTAATTCAGCTTCCGGCCTGGCGTCGGATGCTTCAGACGGCACCAAGATTGCGCTCGATGCGTCGGGCAAGCTCGTCGTGAAGGACAACCATGCCGGCAACAGCGATACTACCGTTGCGCTAACGTTTGAAGACCTTGACGGCTCTGCGGCCTCATCGTTCGTGCTGCCGACATTCGTCAGCACCGAATCCGGTTTGACCGGTACCCACTCGGCGTCAATCTATGTTTATGACAGCCGCGGCGAACGCCACAAGGTCGAAGTCAATTTCACACAGGACACGACGCAGGACAACGTTTGGAACTGGGAAGCCGTCGTAGACGATGGCGCCATTGATGAAAGTTCGAACTTGCTGGCAGGAAACGTTGGCACAGTTGCTTTCAACAGCGACGGCTCGCTGCGCGCTTTTGACGGCGGTCCGCTCACGTTCACTCCGCCGCAGGCGCAGTCGATGTCGGTCAATCTCAATGCAGGAACGATCGGCACTTTTGACGGGATCACGCAGTTCTCGTCCCCGACGACGACTATTGCGATTCATCAGGACGGTCACTCGATGGGTGTGCTGTCCGATTTCTCAGTCGACAACGAAGGCATCATCGTTGGCAGTTACTCGAACGGTACGACGAAAACGCTTGGTCAGATTACGCTGGCCCGTTTCGCTAATCCGTCCGGATTGACGCTCGCCGGCGACAACATTTATAGCGCTACGATTAATTCCGGCGATCCGCTGATCGGAGTTGACAACGGAAATGTCAACCAGATCTATGCGGGATACTTGGAATTGAGTACGGTGGATATGGCCGAGCAGTTCACAGAGATGATCATTGCTCAAAGGGGATTCCAGGCGGCGTCCCGTGTAATCACGGTTGCCGACCAGCTTCTCAACGAAGTTACGCAGCTCAAGCGGTAAGTAGTTAACGTGTGGCGCGCCATCCGCGGGCGCGCCACACGGCCGCAAGGCTTCGTCTCTTCCCTCCTCTTTCGTTTCCGCCGCACAAAAAGTCGTCGCCATTCGTACTCTACGGCCCCTTCTGCCGGGCCGTCTACTGTTCCACCAAACACATGGTGAATCATGGCCGACAAGACAGCAGACAAGAAATTACCCAAGACTGAACAGCCCGAAACTCCCGCTCAACCTGAAGCGAAGAAGAAGTCACCGTTGATGAAGATACTCGTCATCGCAGGGATACTCATTGCGCAAACGGCTGCGGCGTACTTCATACAGAAGACGTTGTTCTTCTCAGCTCCTTCTACTGGCACCGAAGTTCATGCCGATGGCGACAGCGATGCCGAGGCGCATGGAGACGAGGGTGAGGAAGAAGACGAAGGAGGCGGACACGGCAAAGAGGCAGGCGGAAGCAGTGTTGCAATGCTCGATGAGATTATTGTGAATCCGGCGGGCACGGGCGGCCGACGCTTTCTATCAACCATTGTCGGCTTTTCATTAAAGGACCCGAAGATGGAAGCGGGCATCAGCGAGAAAATGCCGCTTATTCGCGACGCCGCGATTTCACTGCTTTCCTCGAAGTCTTTGGACCAGCTTGCCAGTCTTGCGTATCGCGATACGCTTCGTTCCGAGCTGCAAGCGTCCGTCAATGGAATCATGGCAAAGCAGGTTGTCAAGGGTGTAGTCTTCTCGACTTACGTGCTGCAATAGGACCTGACATGAGCAAAATCCTTACACAAGAAGAGATTGATGCCCTGCTCAAGAATGTTGCAGGCGGCGAGGCCATGGAAGCCGCTACAACCGCCGGAGAGCGGCCCATACATCTCTATGACTTCAAGCACCCCGACCGCATTTCGAAAGATCAGCTGCGCGCACTCCGGACAATTCACGATGGTTTCGCGCGCACCTTCGGGACATATCTCTCCGGCACATTGCGCACGCTCGTAGACATTAACTTGCTATCGATCGATCAAGCCGCGTACTCGGAATACATGCTGTCGTTATCCGTTCCCTCATGTCTATACATCGTGTCATCCAACCAGCTCAAGGGTTCCTTCATTCTTGAAGTGTCACCGCAATTTTCGCTGCTGGTTGTAGACAGGCTGCTCGGGGGGCTCGGCACACGACAGGATGCCCTGCGTGAACTGACGATCATTGAGCAGACAATCCTGCGACGCGTTATTGACTCCGGGCTTTCGGCGCTATCCGATGCCTGGAGATCCGTGCAGTCGATGTCGCTCTATGTGGAGTCGTATGAGGCCAATCCGCAGTTCGTGCAGATCGCGCCAGCTTCAGAGTCGGCGGTTGTGATTTCGTGTGAAATCGTTGTCCGGGACTTTACGTATCCGCTCAATCTTTGCTTTCCGTACTTCGTGCTGGAACCAATGATGAACAACTTGTCCACAGGCTGGTCGAACATCAGTACGGACAACATTCGCCCGGAGGAGCGCAACGAACTCATCGATCGCGTCAGGCTTAGCAAACTGCCGATTCGAGCGCAACTCGGATCGACGGTTCTTAACATGCACGAGTATCTTACGCTCAAGCTGGGCGACGTCGTCATGCTCGATCAGCGCACTGATGATCCGGTGAAAGTATGGGTCGACAAGAAAGTAAAGTTCTGGGCAGAGCCGGGTCATTCCAAACATCAACAAGCGATTCGAATTACGCGAGTCATCTCCAGTCAGGAGGAAATCGTCCATGAGTGAAGTCTTCCGCAGTGTCGTCTCCGAAGAGTCCCGAGTGACCGCGGAGAAACAGTTCACCGAACAATTCTCTGCTTCACTGCGTTCGTTCATTGAACGTGAAGTTCGCGTTGAACAAGTCGGTCCGTTTGCTCTCGAGTATCGCGAGGTCAAGGCGACTTTGCCGGGTGAAATTGTGATCTGTACGATTCTCTCGGGAGATCTTTCAGCCGGTCGCACGCATTTCCTATTGTCAAAGGAGCACGCGGCGATCCTTGCCGACTTGATCAACATGGGAGACGGTGGCGCATCGTTCGTGCCGGAAGAGCATTTGGAGCCGATCCGGGACCTTTTCAAAGAGGTGGTCAGCACCTTCTTTGGTGAGGTGGCCAAGAACGGCGGGCCACGACTGATCGCCGACGAGGCAAAGGCCGTGGTGATGGACATTTCGCCACAGGATTTTGTCGGATCCTGGACTGTGACCGAGTTGGACATTTTCGTTGGCGCAAATGTTAGGGTAATCAAGATTACCGCCAATGAAATGCTTGACTCACTGTTTCCTCCAGAAGCGTCACAGAAGAAGGCGGCCACGAGAAGCGGAGAGCCTGAGTCCATAGATCCGTCGCTCAAGAAGGAAATGAGTCTCGTGATGGACATCGAGCTGCCCATTGCAATTGAGCTCGGTCGAACCAATATGCTGATTCGTGATATCGTCAAACTCTCGCCCGGATCAGTGGTCGAGCTTGACAAACTCTCCGGCGAACCGGTGGATCTGTATGTCAACAACAAACGCTTTGCGCGCGGAGAAGTCGTGGTCGTGGAAGAGAATTTTGCGGTGCGCATTACCGAGCTGATCAATCCAGAAGAGCGATTCGGCACGACGAAGAACTGATCATGAGCATTGATCTCGTCAAGACGTTTGCGTCACTGGCCTTTGTACTCGGGCTAATCTTCGTCCTCGCGTGGGCGTACAAGAAGTACATGCCTGCCGGGCAGATCGGTGTCCGCGAGCAGGATGGATGGCGCCTGCTTGGGACCCGCGCGCTCGGTCCGGGCCGACAGATTCACGTGTTTGAAGTCGGGCGCAAACTGCTGCTCATCGGCGCGACCGACAAATCTTTGAGCACACTTATGGAGATCGAGGGCGAGGAAGATTGTTCGATGGTGAAGAATGCTCTGAGCATCAAGCCGTCAGTGAGCTTTGCCGATGTGCTGCGAAGGAACAAGTCGTGAAGAAATCGCTCCTGATTGCGGCATTCATCGTATGGGCACCAGCGCTGTTCGCGCAAGCGCTGCCGACCGTGTCGTTACAGTTCGACAGCAATCCCGATCCCGCCAAGACCGTGACGACCTTACAGATCGTCGGCCTGATGACGGTCCTTGCGCTTGCTCCGGCGCTCGTCCTGATGATGACCAGCTTCACGCGTATCATCATCGTGTTTCACTTCTTGCGACAGGCCATGGGCGCCGCACAAGTGCCGCCTGCTCAACTCATGGTTGGACTGGCCCTGATTCTCACGTTCTACATTATGAGTCCGGCTATCAACCAAGCTAACACTACAGCGCTGCAGCCATATCTAAAAGGCCAGATCGAGCAGAAAGAGGCTTGGCAAAATGCCGTTACACCGTTCAAGGACTTCATGCTTCGGCAAGTGCGCGAAAAGGACTTGGCATTGTTCGCGCAGATGGCAAATGACTCGACTGCTCCGGCAAATGCATCCGAAATCGGATTAGCAGTGCTGCTCCCGGCATACGTTGTAAGTGAACTGCGAATCGCGTTTCAAATCGGATTTGTCATCTACCTGCCGTTCCTGATTATTGACATGGTCGTTTCATCCGTGCTGCTTGCAATGGGCATGATGATGCTGCCGCCGGTTACAGTTAGTTTGCCGTTCAAGATTCTGCTGTTCGTAATGGTAGACGGATGGTACTTAATGGTCCAGTCACTTGTCCGCAGTTTTCACTAAGGATTTCACATGACGCAGGAACTTGCCGCTTACCTGACGAGCCATGCGCTCACCACCGCCTTGATCGTGAGCGCTCCTATGCTGCTAGCGGGAATGATCGTAGGCGTGGCTGTGTCGATCTTTCAAGCGGTCACCCAGATTAATGAGATGACGTTGGCCTTCGTGCCAAAGATTGTTGTGACGGCGCTCGCGCTTCTTGTATTCATGCAATGGATGGCGGCCAAGCTGGTTGATTTCATGCATTACATTTTTGAACTGATTCCGACTATTGCGAGATGAGGTCGCGCGACGAGATATTTGATGTTCTGAGCGGACTAAAGAACCTGCCGACATTGCCTGATGCCGCAACCCGTGTCATCGAGCTGTCATCGGATCCCGAAGTATCGCCCAAGGCACTGGCCGATGCCGTAGAACGCGATCCGAGTATCGCAACCCGGCTGCTGAAGCTTGTGAACTCGCCGTACTTTGGAATTCGTGGAACGGTCGTGAGCATTCATCAGGCGTTGGTCTTTCTTGGAGTCTCAAATCTGCGCAACCTTGTGTTATCGACTTGCGCGGTGGATCTGTTTCGACAGGAAGGCCGTATCGGTTCGTTCTCGCGAAGTGACCTGTGGATTCACTCGCTGGCCACAGCAATAGCGGCGCGCGAGTTGGCGAAGAGTACGCGAGCATGTGATCCTGAGATTGCATTCACCGCCGGTTTGATTCATGACGTCGGTAAGATCGTGATCGACCGCCATTTTCATGAGGACTTTGAACGCATCATTGAGTGTATGGACGCAAGCGGAGTTGCGATGGTTGAGGCCGAGCGAGCCGTCTTCGAGGCAGACCATTCCCAGATAGGATTCTTTCTCGCGAAGCATTGGTCTTTGCCCGAAGTGCTGCAAGAGGCAATTAGCGGACATCATGCGCCCGACGCGAGCTCCAGGCATGCCAAGCTTGCCGCGCTGATCGGGTATGCGGACAACGTAGCCAGATCACTCAAACAGGGAGACGGCGGCGGGATGACGCCGGTCCTTGGGGATGCCTTTCAGGATGTGCTGCCGCTCGAGGACGGATTCCTCGCGGCCTTTTGCAGTGAGCGCGGTGACGAACTCATTCGGCATATCGAGACTCTGTCCGGCATAAGCGATAAATGACACTTCCATTTGATATCGCTTCGATCGAGCATTTCATGCTCGTGTTCATTCGCATCAGCGCCGCGCTTGCTGTGCTGCCCGTGTTCAGGCATCGGTCCGTTCCTGCAACCGTGAAGGCATGTCTTGCCATTGCGATGGCCCTGCTCATTACGCCAGCGCTTCCGCAGCCGACCGTTCCGATTTCAGGCACTATTTGGGACTATGCGCGTCTTGGAATGGCAGAAACGGTGTGCGGTCTGCTCATGGGTTTCGCCGGGCAGTTCATCTTCTATTCGGTTGAAGTGTGTGGTCGGATCATTGGCCTTCAATCCGGCCTGTCAATTGTTTCCACGATTGATCCGAACAGCGAACAACAGAGTGACGTGTTAACGCAGATATATGAGATGCTCGCGATTTTGGTCTTTCTATCTCTTGATGGTCATCTGATGATGCTGTCAGCGTTGCGCGCAAGTTTTGACACCGTCGGTATCGGCGGCTTATCGCTGGATGGAAAGCTCGCGGAGTGGTCGATTATTCAGGCCGGGGAGATGCTGGCGCGCGGCATACAATTGGCCGCGCCAATGATGGTGACGCTATTTCTAACGGATGTTGCCTTAGGTATTCTGACGCGAGTTGCGCCGACCATGAACGTCTTCGTGCTTGGATTCCCGCTGAAAGTCGGTATCACCCTCATGTTCACCGCTCTGACGACGAGCACTGTGGCGGCGATCTTTTCTGAGCAATATGCAGAGAGCGCTCGTGAACTGCCGATGTTTATCAAACTGCTGGCAGGATAACTGAGATGTTCGATCGCGACGCAAGAACAGAGAAGCCGACTCCAAGGCGCCGCCAACAGGCGCGCGAGAAGGGTTCCGTTGCGCGGTCACAGGATCTCAACTCGGCAGTGTTGCTGCTTGGAGCGGCAATGACGTTGACATGTTTCGGGGGCCAGATTGTTCAGGGACTTGGCGGGATTCTTAAGCGACTCCTTCTCGCTGCTGGACAGGCCGATCTTAGCGCGAACGGCGCGCGTGACTTAATGACGTTCCAAGTACTCGAAACGGGCAAAGTGATCATGCCCTTTCTGCTGACGCTAATGCTCATTGGTTTTCTGGTTAACGTCACACAAGTAGGGTTCAAGGTCTCGTGGAAAGCCGCGGAACCGCAGTGGTCGCGACTAAATCCAATTTCGGGATTCAGCAGGTTTGTATCGGTCCGAGCGCTGGTTGAGCTTGCGAAGAGCCTGCTCAAGCTCTTAGTCGTTGGGTTGGTGCTGTACTTCGCGCTGGTTTCGGCTTCGCTCGAAACGCCATGGCTCTTTTACCTGCCGCATGAGCGCGTAATCCCTGAAATGGGACGATTGCTGGACGATATATTTCGATCCGCGGCGTTTGCGCTGTTGGTTATCGGCCTATTGGACTTCTTCTACCAGCGATTTGATCATGAGAAATCGATCATGATGACGAAGGACGAAGTCAAGGATGAGGCGAAGCAGCAGGAAGGTGATCCGAAGATCAAAGGCAAGATTCGCGAATTGATGATTCGTTCGACGCTGAAGCGAATGATGAAGAACGTCCCACAAGCGGACGTGATCATTACAAACCCGACGCACATAGCGGTTGCCATCAAATATGATCGTGGCGAGCATTCCGCGCCGATAGTTGTTGCAAAAGGTGCGCGTAAGGTTGCAGAGCACATCAAAGAGATCGCGGCTGAGAACGGTGTGCCGATTGTGGAAAACAAGCCGCTCGCCCGCGCACTTTTCAAGTCGGTTGATATTGGAATGGAAATACCGGTTGAGCTATACAAGGCGGTGGCCGAAGTGCTCGCATACGTGTATCGAATCAAGAACAAGTTCATCGGAGTAGCCTGATAGACTATGAGCACATCAGCCACAGCCAAGGCAGCGCCAGCTAAAAGCGGCGGATTCGGTGATCTGCTTAAGCAGAGTGACATCTTTATGGCGCTCGTGCTGGTCGCGATTGTGGTCGTCATGATCATTCCGATTCCGCCATTCCTGCTCGACATTGCCCTCGCGTGCTCAATCGCCGTTTCGCTGGCTATTCTGCTAACCGCGCTGTATGTCGAGGAACCGCTTAAGTTCTCGGTATTCCCCGGATTGCTACTGGTTGTTACGCTGTTTAGGCTTGCACTCAATGTGGCGAGCACGCGGCTGATTCTGGGAGAAGGCGAGGCAGGCTCCATTATCTCCGCATTCGGCAATTTCGTTGTCAAGGGTAACTACTTTGTTGGACTCGTTATCTTCAGCGTGTTGGTGATCATCAACCTGATTGTGATCACGAAAGGCTCGGGCCGTATTGCCGAAGTCGCAGCGCGTTTCACGTTGGACGCGATGCCCGGCAAGCAGATGGCAATTGACGCCGATCTGAATCAGGGTATGATTGATGAAGCCGAAGCTCGTAAACGTCGCGAGAAGATCTCGCGGGAGGCGGACTTTTACGGCGCGATGGACGGTGCGTCGAAATTCGTTCGCGGAGACGCAGTTGCCGGTCTGATGATCGTCGCCATCAATATCATAGGCGGCTTTGCGGTCGGCATGGTGCAAATGGGCATGGACTGGCAAGAGGCGGCCGCCACCTTCACGATCTTAACGGTCGGTGACGGTTTGGTCGCTCAGATTCCAGCGCTGTTGATTTCAGTCGCAAGCGGCATCATCGTCGCGCGAGCGGCATCGCAAGGAAATCTGGGCGCGGACATCACGAGCCAGTTACTTGGTTATCCGCGCGCGATATACATCTCCGCTGGCGTCTTGACGCTCTTCGCGTTTACACCCGGTCTGCCGACTGTGCCATTCCTGGTATTGGCCGCGTCGCTCTTTGCGCTGGCGAAAGTTAGCCAGAAGAAGCGCGAAGAAGATGAGAAGGCGCCACAAGCCGCGAAGCCGTCCGGGCCAAAGCCGCAGGACAGACTTGAAGATTACGTCCTTGTAGATCCGCTCGAGATCCAAATCGGCTACGGATTGATTCCGCTTGTCGAAGGAGGCCCGGGCGGAGATTTGCTTGATCGCATCACGGTCCTGCGTAAGCAGACTGCGGCGGACTCGGGATTCGTCATTCCACCGGTGCGTATTCGCGACAATACGCAGCTCGCGCCGAATCTCTACGTCATTCGCATTCGCGGAAATGAAGCGGGACGCGGCGAAGTACGCACGGGCATGCTGATGGCACTGGCGAGCGGCGACAGTACGATGCGCGTTGAGGGAATCCCGACGAAGGATCCGAGTTTTGGTTTGCCCGCGATATGGATCAGCCGTGAGCAGAAGGAGCTCGCGCAGTCACGCGGTTATACCGTTGTGGAGCCCGCCGCTGTTGTGTCGACACATCTGTCTGAACTGCTCAAGCGCGAGGGCTATCGCCTAATGACGCGCGAATTAGTGCAGGAGCTGCTCGAAGCCGTGAAGCGCACGCACAAGGCGGTTGTTGAAGAGTTGATACCGGCGCAGCTTGGCATTGGCCAGGTGCAGAAGGTGTTGCAGAATCTGTTACGTGAAGGCCTGCCGATTCGCGACATGGGCACCATTCTTGAGACGTTGGCTGACTATGCGCCGATGACGAAGGATCCCGAGTATCTAACCGAGGCTGTGCGGGCTGCGCTGTCCAAGTCCATTGCTGAGAAGTACGAAGACGAGCCGGGTAGTTTGTCCGCAATCTCAATTGAGCCAAAGCTTGAGCAAATGGTGGCCGATGGACTGCGAGCCGCAGCGAAAGAGGGCGTAGACTTCGCCCTGCCATCCGCAGTTACCAACCGAGTAGCGGGAACACTGAAGCAACTCGCGCAAGGGATGCTAAATCGCGGCTACCAGCCAATTGTGATCACCGCGCCCGGCACTCGAAATTTCTTTAAGAAGTTACTTGAAGTTGACATTCCCAATATGATCGTGTTGTCGACCGCAGAATTGCCGCCCACAACGCGGATTCAGCCGATGGGCACCGTCAAGATTGAAGGGTAAACGACCATGCAGACACGCACATTCACAGCTCGCAGTTTCGCGGAAGCACTCGCCAAAGTCAAGGCCGATCTCGGAGACGGCGCCGTCATTTTGAAGAGCGAGAAGCGAGCTACGCAGAGCGCTTTTGGTCTCGGCAGCCGCGAAATCTATGAAGTCACCGCAGCGCTTTCCACCGAAGTTAAAGCTGACCTTGCAAGTGGCACCGAATTTGCCAACGAACTTAGTGTGAAGTTACGTGACGAAAATACGGAACGTCGTTCCCCCGGTCAGAATTACGAAATGTCGCTCCTTCGATCAGAAGTTGCTGCTCTGCGCGACCAGCTTGGCGGGATAGCCAAGCATTTCAAGTACAACAATTTGCCAGCGATGCCTGAACAATTGAGCAAATCGCTGACGCAGATGGCAGAGGCGGGCATTGAGCAGGAGCTTGCGACCGATTTGACCGCCGAAGCTCTGGTACAGCTCGGCCCGAACGAGTTGAACTCGCCGGAACAGATTACCCAGTTTGTCATCGGCAAATTCGCTAAGATTGCGCCGCCTGCCGTCAATCGGCCTGTTGCCCGTTCAGGAAAGCCTTACAAGATTGCCTTTGTCGGGTCACCCGGAGCGGGAAAGACTTCAACGCTGCAGAAGCTCGCGACCGATCCCAAGGGATATTCCAAACAGAAGATTGGATTGATTTCGCTGGATACGCACCGTCTGGCGGCGATCGAGCAGATCCGTACTTTCGCGCGCGTTTCAGGCTTGCCGCTTGAAATTGTCTACTCACCGAAAGACGTGTCCACAGCGCTAGCCAAGCTCGCCGGCTGTCATCTGATCATGATTGATACTGCCGGATGCGCACCGAATGAAACGCAGCGGCTTGATGACCTGACTCACATGCTCGAAGCGCTGCAGCCTGATGAAACGCATCTTGTGTTGAACGCGACGGCGCGTTCCTTGGAGCAGTCCGCGGTCGCGCGCCGGTTCCAGCAAGTCGGCATCACGCATCTGAGCTTGACGCGGCTCGACGAGTCCGAACAGCCCGGCGCTCTCGTCACCATTTCAAACCTGACCAAGAAACCGCTCGCATGGCTTGCAAGCGGTCAGAACTTCGTCGGACAACTTGAACGCTATCGTCCCGATTGGCTGCGTACGCACGTCTTTCATGAGACGAGCCGTTCAACCGCCGGATTTGTTCCGCTCAAGAAAACTACCGCTCACGCTTAGACATGGCCAAACGCTCCAAATCTGCTGTCCACGATCTGTTTGTCGCAATTCGAAGAGTCGTTGTGCTCTTGATCGCGGCCTTTGGCCTGGCGATGGAGTGGCCGCTTCCGGAACTCGTCACACGCGTGGCCGTGCTCTGGGCCGTCCTCGTTGTCGTTTCGCAAGCAGGGGAAGTGCTGTTTCAGTATCTCACGCATCGGGCGATCATGCAGCAACCCATGATTGCCACCGACGAACCTCAGGGAGCGTCTCGCTCCTGACATTGTAGATGAAGGCAATCAACACGGCAGCCAAAGGTTGGGAAGCATACGTTCGCACGCAGAGCCCGGAGCTCCGCGAACAGCTGCTTCTTGAATATCTTCCTATGGTGCGCCGGCTTGCCTCGAGACTCCTCGGGACGTTGCCTCGCAGTGTCAGACTGGATGATCTCGTATCGGCGGGGGTAATGGGACTACTGGGTTCCATTGACAATTTTGATCCATCACTGGGTATCAAATTTGAGACGTTCGCAATGACACGCATTCGCGGCGCAATGGTCGACAGCTTGCGTGAGCTCGACTGGATTCCGCGCTCGATTCGGCAGAAGTCGCGCCGCCTTGAACAGGCGATTGATCTGCTCACGCAGAAGCTCGGCCGCGCGCCTGAAGACTCCGAACTTGCGGAGTTCCTCCAATTGGATATTGCGGACTATCGCGCGTTGCTTGACGAGGTCAATGTGGCGGTGCTGCTTTCGCTTGACGACACACTAAAAGGCCAGGACGGCAGCGAATCCGCGCTCTCTGATTCCACGCCGGACACGTCACATCGCGGTCAGGACGAGCGTCTTGAAGACGAAGAAGTGCGCGAGCTTCTTGTCGACGGCCTGCGAGACCTTCCGGAACAGGAGCGGCTGGTCGTCGCCCTGTACTACTACGAAGAATTGACCCTTAAGGAAATCGGCGAAGTGCTCGGGCTGACCGAGTCACGCGCCTCACAAATACACGCCAAAGCACTTTTGCTACTGCGAGCCCGCGTTCGCGCGCGGCTCCAAAGCTGAACCAGCTTTCACTGACCGACGGAGGCAAGCATGTTCCGGCCGATCAACAGTGACGACCACACACTCTTCCGTCCGCCTGCCGATCACGTGAAACAGTCGGAGGCGGCGCATCAAGGTCAGAAGCGCGACTTCGGACTCGAGATCGACCAGGTGGATCGTGACAAGCGCCACAAGCACGAGCAGCAGCAGGAAGGCTTCGGCGAAGATACATTTGAACGAACTGACTCGCAGACAGACGGCGAGGAGCGCGATGCAGAGCACAAACCAAACGACAACAGCAAAGAGAATCCCGGCAATGGCCACGTGGATGTTCAGGCCTGAGACTTTCGCGCTCCGGCTCCTATTCGTGCTTGGAATCGCCCACGCCGCGACGGCGGGCACGCTCCACAGCGTCCGGTTTGGATCGCATCAGGGTTTCGACCGGGTTGTCTGTGAATTCCTGGAGCCCGCGCAATATCAGATCACGCCGACAAAAGACGGGCACACCGAACTGCGGCTGCGCAACACGTCGGTCGATGAGACGTTCTTTCTGCCCAAGCTGCCGCCGCAAATCAAGTTGATTACTTCGGTCGAGGCTTTTCGCGAGGGTGAACACGATATCATCATTGAAATCCGTGGCAGTGCGCCGTTGGATGCTCGCGCCATCGAACTCCAAGGACAATCGTGGCGACTCGCAATTGACTTCTCGCTGCAGAAGACGGACGCGCCCTCCGGCGCGGAACCCACTCAGGCGCCTTCGACTGCAAAGCAGAAGACAACTCCTAAGTCTAAGTCGGCTGATCCTGAATACGTACCCGGCGACAAACCGCACGAGACGCGCCTTGCCGAAGGGGAGGTGAATCACGCCGAGCCGCACGCCAAGCCCAAGACCGAGGGCGCGCAGCTACCGGTTGCTGATGCGAAGAAGCAGGAAGAACCGGTGAAGGAAGCGACGCCCGCGTTGATCGACACGGCGAGCGCGTCTTTACCCACCGAAGTTACAGAGCCGCAATTCCTTTCCGACGCCACAAAGCCGATTGATACGGCCAAGGCTTTTGAAGTTCTGGCTGAGTTCTTTGATCTGATTGGCGACGAACCCAAAGCTCGGTCCTACGCCAAGCTCTATTTCGACAAGACCGATGCAGCATCTATTGAAGAGTCACAGAGCCCGCCAACAACAAGTGAAGAAACGCAGGCCAACTGGCCCGTGTGGCTGCTTGCGGTCATCGCCTTTGCTGCCGGTATCGCAGGAGGAATCCTCGGCAACCACCTGCGCGTTCCCGGTCTCGGCGGCGGCTTTAAGAAAATGATCTTCCGCAAAGTCAAACTCGATGGCGCCGGAGGCGAAGAGCAAGTACGTGAACTCGCCAAGGACCTCGACGAGCTTGATAAGGCCGTAGAGAAGGAGAGGCCTGCCAAGGCTCAGAGCGCAGTGGTGCCAAAGGAAATCGTCGAACAAGCCGAACATGATTTCCCGGCTGACGAGCCTGTCGCCACCCCGGTTGAGTCCACCATGAAAGATTCCTTGATGGATCGTCGTGTGAAACGAGTGCTGGAACTCGCGGCGGGAAACAAATCACTGGCGGACATCGCGCAAGAGCTCGACATGGGCCAGGATGAAGTGAAACTAATCTTAGACTTGAACTCATAGGATCCGCATTGTCATCGCAGTCAATCCCTCTGCGGGTCGGTGAAATCATCACCGCCAAAGTCCGCCGCAAGCTCGCCTCGTCCCGCGTCATGATCGACCTGAAGGGCCGTTTGCTCGTTGCCGACCCCGAGCAGCCTGTCTCGGTCGGCGATCCAATCGTCGTGCAAGTGATCGCCATCGCTCCGCGCATCCGGCTTCGCCTCCTGCCAGCGCCTCCTACTCCTTTGCCCTCTACCGCCGGACTCCCCGTAGACCTTCGCACGTAGCTTCAGCTTTCCTTCCTCGTTCCCGGCAGGTTCTGCCCCGGTCGTTTTCTCCTGCCTCGGATTACTTCTTTCAATTCTCGTAAGTAACTGTTTCCTTTAGCCTTTTAGAACTTCGCAGTTTGCATGAGCTTGCTATAGCGTCTGGCACCATCCTTGCAAAGATGTTGCTCCGGGAGCTATAACCTGTCATGATCAAAGGCATCTACAACTCCGGCGCCGCGATGCGAGCCGGAATCGTCCGCCAGGACATTACTGCGAATAACCTCGCGAATTCCGGCACCGTCGGCTACAAACAGGACCGTTTCGTCCTTGAGGCCCGGGTCGACGGCGAAGGGGCCACTGCGCCCAAAACTCTGCTGGATTCCGTCGATGCCGCGCGCTATGTGAATTTCAAAAGCGGGCCGCTGGAATCCACCGAGTCACCGCTCGACCTCGCCCTGCAAAGCGACGGTTTCTTTGTGGTCGCGGACGATGAAGGTACCAAGTACACGCGCAACGGGCGGTTTGACCGTAACATTGAGGGGATGCTGGTCGACGCGCAAGGCCGCCGGGTGCAGGGGCAGGGCGGAGATCTCACCCTGCCTCCGGGCACCGTGACGGTCAGTGACGACGGCAATGTCTCGGTCGCCGGCGTGCTGCTGGACAAACTGCGGATCGTGGAGTTTCAAGAGCCGCTCAAGCTGCATAAGTCCGGTGACGGTCTCTTTGCCGATCCCGATGCGGCAGCCGGCGAAACCGAGATCGAACGCCCCGGCGTCGCGCAGGGATTCCTCGAACAATCAAATGTTGATGTCGTACGTGAAATGGTCGAGATGATCGCTACCGCGCGGCACTATGAAGCAAGTTCGCGGCTGATGACCGCACAAGATCAGTCGCTCAGTCACGTCGTCAACGACATCGCCAGAGTCTAAAGGACCCCCGTCATGATCAAAGCCCTTTTCACAGCCGCTTCCGGTATGCACGCCCAGCAGAAGAACCTCGACAACACGGCGAGCAACATCTCGAATGCGAACACCACCGGATACAAGCGCAGCCGGATTGAGTTTCAGGATTTGATTTACGAGAACATCCGTATCCCCGCGCCAACCGATCAGGGAACATCGCTGCCCGTCCCGTTGCAAATCGGCGGCGGTACGCGCGTTGTCGCCAGCGTAAAAAACTTCGAAATGGGTACGCCGCAGGAAACTGGAAATCCCCTCGATCTGATGATTCGCGGCGATGGTTTCTTTCAAGCGTTGATGCCCGACGGAACGGTTGCCTATACACGCGACGGCTCGTGGAAGATGACCGCCGAAGGTCAGATCGTAAATGCGCAAGGTTTGCCGATGGAGCCGCCGATCAACATCCCCGCTGAAGCGTCTTCGATCATGATTTCGCCCGAAGGCCGAATTTCCATCATGACTCCCGGCAGCCCCGAACCGACGGAGATCGGACAGCTCGAACTCGTGCGCTTTGTGAATCCTGCAGGTCTGTTGAATGACGGCGGCAACCTCTATACGCAAACCGTGTCGTCAGAAGATCCGATTGCCGCGACACCCGGTACTGACGGAACCGGTACGATTGAGCAGGGCTATCTCGAAGCCTCAAACGTGAAGATCGTTAACGAGATGATCAATCTGATTACGGCCCAGCGTGGTTACGAACTCAATTCGCGGGCGGTCCGTACTGCCGACGAAATGATCAATATCGCGACGCAGCTAAAACGGTAATGCGTTTCACCATCGCACTAGTTCTTCTAATTAATGCTTCCATGACGCACGCTCAGCAATACCCAGACCTCGAAAATGCGATTGCCGCGACCTGGCAGCCGCACAATGTGCGCGTGGTCTGGGAACCGACTTTCGGCGACCCCGCTTTGCTGGCGCAATGGAAGAATGTCAATGTCGAAAGTGGATTGAGCGAGTGCGCGCATGACGTGCTGACGCTGTCGCTGCGCGGCCTGGCCCAAGACGGCACGCCGCAGCGCCTAACGCTTAAGGGCAGGGCCTATGTATTTGGCGATTGCTGGACCGTCGTCGAGCGTATCAAGCTCGGTGCGGTTGTCACTCGTGAAAATCTCGTGCCGCATTCCTGCGACTGGAGCAATCTCCGCACTACCGCCCTGCTTGATCCCGATGCGATTGCCGGCAAGCTCGCAGTGCGACCGCTTGTGCCCGGCCGAGCAATCCTCGCCACCGACGTCCGGCCCAAAGCGGTCATTCGGTCCGGTGATCCGGTAACTATTGTGTACGAAAAAGACGGCGTTCGGGTAAGCCTCGACGGAGTCGCCATGAAAGATGGCGGAATCGGCGAGCGCATCCCCGTACGCGTCCCTGAAGTTGAATCGAACCGCCTTGAAGGAGTCATTGAAGATGATGCGACGCTGCGCTGGGTTCCTTAGTCTGCTCGCGCTGCCGCTACTGGTTTCTGCCGGCACGCATGGCAACGGAGTCGCACCTTCGCTGTATAGCGACTGCATTGCGCGGAGCATCGGCGATCAACTCACGGTGCTGATCATCGAAAACTCGCTGGCAAGCGCTTCCGCGCGCACTAACACCAAGGGCGAATACGATGCCGAAGTCGAAGCCGGTGGAACCGGGGCGCTCGACTTCATTCCACTGCTCTCCGGTGCAGGTTCCTCAAAGAGCGAGCACAAAGGCAACGGCACGACTTCGCGGCAAGGTACACTGCGCGCCAGCATGGTCGCGCGCGTCACGGAGGTCCTGCCTAACGGCGACCTTCGCATAGAAGGGCAGAAGTCAATTGTCATAAACGGCGAAAAGCAACTGACTATTCTGTCCGGCACCGTGCGATCGGTAGATATCACTCCCCAGAACACGATTACCTCGGACCTGATTGGTGACGCCGAAATTTCCTACAAAGGAAAGGGCGTTCTGGCCAACACCGAACGCCCCGGCTTCTTCGCCCGCATCTTTGATTGGATCTTCTAATGAGAGCAGTTCTTCCGTTATTTGTCTTTGCAAGTTCGCTCTTCGCCGGCGTCCGTATCGGTGACCTGACCAATTATCCGAACACGACGCCTGTGAGCTTGACGGGCTACGGTCTGATCGTTGGTCTCGCAGGCACAGGCGACGGCTCAAAAGCGACGTTTACTCCGCAGTCCTTCGCCAACATGATGAAGCAATTCGGCATTGAAGTCGCCGCAGGTGATCTCAAGCTGAAGAATGTCGCAGCGGTGATGGTCTCTTGCGAGATGCAGCCCGGTGTCAGGCGCGGCGCCCGTGTCGATGCCCTGGTGTCGTCGCTTGGTGATGCGACAAGTTTACAGGGCGGAACGCTGCTGCGCACCGTACTCAGCGACCCATGGGGCGAGCCAGTTGCTGAAGTGCAAGGAGCGGTATCGATTGGCGGATTCAATTTTGAGTCGACAGGTTCTCGCGTCTCGCGCAATCACTCGGTCGCTGGCCGTATTCCCAACGGAGTTGTGCTGTTCAGCGACGGTCCCGAATTGCCGGCGCCCGCAGACAGCTTCGTCCTCGTTCTGGATCAACCGGATCTGCGCACGTCCGTGTCGATTACCAAGGCCATCAACCAGCAGTACGGCGGCGCTGCGCGTACGGAAGATCCATCAACTGTCATTGTGACGATGCCCGACATGTACGCGACCTTGAGCGACCGTCTCGAGTTTCAATCAGTCATCGAAGATATCCAGATTGATCCGGCCGGTACGGACAAAATTGTCATCAACGAACGAACCGGAACGATCGTCGTCGGTACGGCGGTGTCGCTCATGCCGACCGCTGTGGCACACGGCAATCTTACTGTAGAAATCACTGATATGCCGGTTATCAGCCAGCCGAATGCATTCGGGCAAGGCGAGACGATTGTCGAACGACAGAGTCGAATCACTGTCGACAACGCAGGCGTCGGACTTAAGGAAGTTGCAGGCGCCGCATCGGCAGGTGACGTGGCTAAAATGCTCAACTCGCTCGGCGTTTCGCCGCGAGACATGATCGCAATCTTTCAAGGTCTCAAGGCGGCCGGTGCGCTCCGCGCAGAACTGGTGATCATATAATGGAAATTAGTGCAACACGACAATTGGTCCCGCTGCAAAAACCTGCAGAAAACCCTGAGTCTCCGAAAGAGCTGAAAAAGGCGGTCGAAGGTTTCGAGATATTATTCGCACATCAACTGCTCGAGACGATGCAAAAAGACCTTGCTGGGGAGTCGCTATTCGCGGAAGGCGTAGAGAGTAACACTTTTGGTGCGATGGCGCAATGGGATCTGGCGAAAAAACTCGCCGAATCAATTGACCTCGGCCTTGAAGAGCAACTGCTCATGCAGGTGACAGCGCACAAGGAAGCGAAATGAGCCCCGAAGCCCACGAATTTGTCCGCGAACTTGGTTGTCTAAAAATCCATATTCAGCGGCTTGAAGAGCGCTTGCGCAAGAACGAGCTAAGCGGTATCGAAGATGAGGCCGCTGATGTTGAGTCCACGCTCGTCAAGCTGCTGCGCACCCAGCGCGCGCTTCCCCGAAATGAACAGCAACAGATGCGTCGCCGGTTTATCGCTTTGCGCCAAGATGCCCTGCGTGTCCTGGAAATATCGCGCCGTGTGCTTGACGAGAGCCTTCGGGCAACGGTTGCCCTGCTTGAGACGATTGAAGCGTCAAGCAACTACGATGGACGGCGCGGCGGACGTTCGATCATGATTGACCGGAAAGCCTGAGACATGAGTACACTTTCGAATATTCTCGAACAAGGCCGACGTGCCCTGCAGGTGCAGCAACTCGCGATGCAGGTGATCGGTCACAACACGACCAACGCCGGTACCGTGGGCTTCTCGCGCCGTCGCCTTGATCTCGGAACAGCCCCGCCCGGAGAAACCGGCCAATGGGGAGTTGGCTCTGGAGTCGATGTCAATCAACTGGCACGTGTGCGGGATCGTTTACTCGACAATCAGATTCGCGAAGGCACAAGTGTGTCGGCATATTGGACTTCGCGCGAAGATGAGCTTGGACGAGTCGAAGAGGTGTTCAACGCACTTGGTGAACAGAATCTCGGCGCGCTCATGGATGGCTTTTGGCAGGGATGGCATGATCTGGCGAATGACCCCGAGAGTATGGCTCCGCGCTACGCACTCAAGGAGAAGGCACAGGCGCTTGTTAACTCGCTGAAACGCGTCAACTCGAACTTGAACGCCCAAATTGATCAGGCAAACTCTCGCATCACGGCTGGCGCCGAGCAATTCAATTCACTCGTAGCGGGGATTGCCGAGCTCAATACTCAAATTGTGAATAGCGAAGTCGCAGGTCAAGAGGCGTCTGATCTGCGCGACTCTCGTGATGTACTCGTCGAACAGCTTGCCCAACTTACGACAATTAGTGTCCAAGAACAATCTGACGGTACTTACAACGTCTATAGCGGCGGTCATATTGTCGTTCAGCGGGATCAGAGTGTGCCGTTGACTGTAGATGAAGTCGAAACGGATCCTCAGCACAAAGTTGTGCTGCACCTCGGAAGCTCGGCTCTCGAATGGAAACCTGTCGGCGGCGAACTGGCGGCCCTGTATGAGCAGCGTGACGTCGAGCTTCCGCGCCTACTCGCCAAGCTTGACAGCTTCGCGCGAGAGTTCAGTGCGTCGATCAACGCGGTGCACACTTCGGGTCATGGTTTGAATGGCGCAAGCGGACAAGACTTCTTCACATCGGGCACGACTGGCGTTGCGGACTTTGAACTGTCGGCCGCGATCATCGAGGATCCAAGCCGCATCTCCTCTGCTGGTTCAGCGGGTGCGCCCGGCGATAACTCCGTTGCGTTGGCGATGGCCGCCGTCAGAAATCAGATCGGATCGGAGGGCATCTCACTCGATCAGCAACTGCGAAATATTCCACTGGATGCGGGAAGCCGACGATCCAGCGCGACGCAGCAAATGGACATCGAAAATGCGGTGCTTGAAAACGCCGTCAATCGACGCTATGCGATCAGCGGCGTGAGCCTTGACGAGGAGATGGCAAAACTAATCGAATCACAAAAGGCCTACGAAGCCGCAGCGAAGATCATCCAGACGGTCGACGAAATGATGCAAACCATCCTAAGCCTGAAGTAGTACAATGAGAGTTTCCCATCTACAAAGACACCAAACGTTTGTGCGCGACGTAGAGCAGCGGGTCTACAACATGCAGCGCATCGAACAGGAATTGGGCACAGGCAAGAGTATCTTTACTCCGTCGGAAGACGTGCCTCAAGCGCAGCAAGCCCTGTTGTCACGGTCCGAGCTTGAATTGGTGTCCCAGTATCAGCGCAATATCGAGAACGGTCAGGGATTTGTTTCGGCGGCGGATGGGAAACTGACTCAGATTGTAGACCTGATCAACGAAATAGATGCACTGGCGCTGTCCGTTGACAATGATCACGTTAGTCCTGAGGACCGGACTTCAGCGGCACAGGAACTGAATCAGAAACTTGAACTGCTGATGGAGTACGCCAATGCGCAGTTTGGCGACCGCCATCTATTCGCCGGGCACGGAACACTTGAATCGGCCTTCGCCGCAGCGCGGGATTCGGAGGGGAAAATCGTCGGAGTTGCTGCGGTGTCACCCTCAATCTCCGGAGAGATCTACAGGACGATCGATGAAAACGAACAAGTGATCATTAACGTCACGGGTGACAGGCTCTTCCAACCCACGGGCCAAGCCGGTACAACAACTGACCTGTTCTTCGTCGTAGCACAACTGCGGGATACGATTGCCAATGACAACACGCCGCCGGAAGGTCAGGAGGAGATGCTGAGCACAAATGCCCTGCGCGAGAATCTTGATTCGATCCGCGACCGTATCATCGAGCAACAAACGTATCTCGGCTCGTTGGGCCAACGAATGACCAATAAGTTGAATGAGCTCAAGGAGACGGAGATTTCGTGGACCGAGCGCGTTGAGTCGGCGGAAGGCGTGGAGATGACCGATCTCGTCAGCAGACTGGCTGTCGAAGAAGGCGTCTACAACGCTCTGCTGGCCATTCAAGCCCGAACCATTTCAAAATCACTTGTCGATTATCTGGGGTAAACCATGTCGAAACGCGCGTTAATCACCGGCATCACCGGACAAGATGGAAGCTATTTGGCGGAGCTGCTGCTCGAGAAGGGCTACGCCGTGTATGGCATGGTGCGCCGCTCCAGCACTGAAAACTTCGCGCGCATTGAACACCTGCGCGACAAACTTCAACTTGTGCAGGGTGATCTGCTCGACCCAACGTCGCTGGAGAAGGCGCTGCGGACGTCGCAGCCGCAGGAAATTTACAATCTCGCTGCGCAGAGCTTCGTGCCCGCTTCGTGGGAGCAGCCAATCCTCACCGGAGAGTTCACTGGTTTGGGAGTCGCCAGATTGCTTGAGGCACTGCGGACCGTGTGTCCCGAGGCGCGGTTCTATCAGGCCTCGTCCTCGGAGATGTTTGGCAAAGTGCGGGAAGTGCCGCAGTCCGAGGTCACTCCGTTCCATCCGCGTAGTCCCTACGGCGTAGCGAAGGCGTACGGTCACTACATTACGGTGAATGCTCGCGAGTCGTATAACTTGTTTGCGGTCAGCGGAATTCTCTTCAATCACGAATCGCCGCGGCGCGGTCTCGAGTTTGTCACACGTAAGATATCTCGCGCCGTCGCATCGATCAAGCTTGGCCTGAGCAGCACGTTGGAACTCGGAAATCTGGACGCGCGCCGCGATTGGGGATTCGCCGGAGACTATGTCGACGCGATGTGGCGAATGCTGCAGCAAGATGCGCCGGACGACTATGTGATCGCTACCGGAGCGACGCACAGCGTGAGCGATCTCGTCAGCACCGCCTTCTCCGTGGTCAATCTAAATCCAGAGAACTACGTTCGCATTCGCGCCGACCTGATTCGCCCGGCTGAAGTTGATCTGCTGGTCGGCGACGCAAGTAAGGCCAAGCGGCAACTTGCCTGGACACCGACAGTTGATTTCCACGGACTGGTAGAACTTATGGTCAAGGCGGATTACAACCAACTACTCAGTGAAGCGAAGGCGCGCCCCCGGCAGTTCTCTGTTCCAACGAGCAAATCACACTCGACCGGGTCTTCTCGCCCGCTGGAAGCTAACGCATGAAGCACGAATGGTCCATAGTTGAGCGGCGGCTGCTCGAACTTGCCAATGATGTCCTGGCGCGCCAGCACGACTTCACGACGCAGCAGGTTCGCTGGGCGCGTCTGTTCGGCGCGAGTGTGCAGTCGCAGGATGTGTTCAATGAATGGGCGCTGCTCGATGCGAGTTTTCCTGCGCTGTTCTCAGACGAAAACTGGTATGGATACTTCGCGGATCGTTGTGCGAAGCTGACAGATGACAGCGGTGCGCCCGGATTGCCTGACGCAGTTTTGGTGCGCATTAAACGTCTGCAGCGGCGGTTTTCCGCGTTTGCTGGACGATATTCTGCGCCTAAATCCAGGTCTGCTGGAAGCGCGTGCAACTCTACACGCCCGCTTGTCATCGGTGTCGATATTCGGCCCTTGTCTATTCCGTCAACCCGGAATCGCGGAATAGGACGATATTTGATTAGTACACTGTCCGAGCTCGTTCGGATTAACAATTTGCACCGGCTTGTCTTTCTTGGTGATCAACTCGCGGTCGCCGACGACGACTTGCGCGCAAAATTCAAATCCGACCGGGTGACCTTTCGCGAATTGGGTCCAGCGTGTGATTGGGACTTAGACGTGTTCTTACTCACAGATCCTTGCCCGATGCTCACTGGACGCAGAACCGCCGAATTGCCGGTGCGACACTCGCACTGGATGTCCATCGTGTATGATTTCATTCCGCTCGAGTTTCCGGAGCTCTATTTGCGTGGCAATGATACGATGCTGGACGAGTATCTCGACAATGTTGATTCACCTGCGGAACGATCCCTTGCCGTGTTTCCAATCTCAAAGTACGTCGGTGAACAATGCACGGCCATTCTTGGCCTAACTGAGGACCGCGTTGTACCGATTATGGGTGGAGTTGATCGTGAACTCTTCGCGCCGCCGTCACACTCGCACGCTCCGCTTGATAGACCTTACTTTCTTTATGTCGGCGGTGCGGATGCGCGCAAGAATATTCCCGGACTTATTCGCGCTTTTGATTTGGCGAGACCATCCTTGCCCGTGAACGCTGCACTTGTTCTCGCGGGCGAAATGACTGAAGAGAAGACTACGCGAATGTTGTCACAACTGAGTTGTGAGCACTTGCGCGGCAATGTTATTGGATTGGGCGGTGTCGCCGACGACAAACTCCGGGAACTCTATGCGCATGCAATCGCGACCGTGTTTGTCTCTCTGAGCGAAGGACTGGGATTGCCTGCACTTGAAGCAATGGCCGCAGGCTGTCCGGTGATTGCGTCCAACAGTTCAGCGCTTGCCGAGACGGTTGGCAACTGTGGTCGCTTGGTTGATCCGCTTTCGTCTCGTCAGATCAGTTTGGCCATGACAGAGCTGGCAACGAACGAAACGCTGCGAGATCAACTTGTCACAGCGGGGCGCGAGCACGCGGAAAATTGGAAATGGAATGATGTTGCCAGGGCCTTGCTTGCGGGAATCGAATCGTGGACCGCAAAGCGTACGCCCGGACGAGCATGTTCGCGCAGCATGCGGGTCGCTATGCTCAATCGATCGAACGTCTGGTCGGCGCCCGGAGGTGATGGGCGCGTGATGCTGCAAATGCAGGAAGCGGTCAAGCAGCATGGCATCGAAGTCTACTTTCCTCAGACATCCGGCGAGTGCGAACGCGCCGATATCATCCACTTTGTCAATTTGACATTGCCAGAGCCGCTATCAATGGCGGCCAAGCTGGCCGAATCGTATGGGGCACCTTTTGTTGTTACGACCCTGTTTGAAGACTGGGCACAGTATCTTGAACCGTCGCACATGACTTTTGCGCTGGCTCGACAATTTGTCGATGGACGTCTAAGCTTGGATGAACTGACAAAGATGGTTCTTCGCCAGCCCGCAAACGGCCGCACTCCTCGCCTCGAAGTAAACGATGCGCTTGCGCGAACGTCAGTGCTACTCGCCTGCGGGAACTCAGAAGCGTCGCGATTAAGGAAAGAGTATCCGCAGCACGCAGATCGCGTTCGGGTGATTCCTTTTGCTGTAACGCCGCCTTCGGCGGTAGAGGACAGCGTCCTGGAAGCGGTTTATCGCTCACTCGGTTTTGATCAATTTGTCCTCTGCATTGGCCGCCTCGAAACGCGTAAGAACCAGCTCATGCTGCTTGCCGCGCTGCACAACGAGGACATTCCGATCGTTTTCGCGACAGGCGGCTACACGCCGCAACCGGAGTACCGCATGGCTGTGCAACGCTGGCCGCGTAATGCGCCCGTTCGATACGTGGATCGAATATCCTGGGCCGGGATGAGCGCGCTGATTCATGCCGCAAGTGCGCACGCGTTGCCGAGTTTCTACGAGCTTCCCGGGCTCGTGCATCTCGAATGCGCGGCCGCCGGAATTCCCATTGCGGCGTCCACATGGGGAGCGCTCACGGACTATTTGCCCATTGGCTCCATCCATCCCTGCGAGCCGGTCGATGTTGAGTCAATTCGCGAGGCCGTGCTTGGCGCGTTATCCGCGCCTGCCGCACCGCGCGCTATCGATCTCGCTGCGGCATATTCGCTGGATCAGCTCGGCGCATCACTCGCTCGCGAGTACGAAACCGCAGTGAGTACGAAGTCATCGAAGCATTTTAAATCAAGTTCCTATAGACCGTCAGGCAAAGTTGCCGCACAAACAGGAGGACTAAATGTCGCTGCCCAATAGTTCATTTGTAAAAGATGTGTCGATCATCATACCGGTACACAATCGGTGCGACTTGACCGAGAAGTGTCTTGCTTCCATTGCCGGTGCGCACAATGACGCCAGCTATGAAGTGATCATCATCGACAACGCGTCGACCGACAGAACTCGAGATCTGCTTGGAGCGATTGACGGCGACATCACCGTGATCACCAACCGGACCAATGAAGGGTTCGCTAAGGCCTGCAACCGGGGCGCGCGGGTGGCGCTTGGTGAGTACCTGCTGTTTCTGAACAACGACACCGAAGTCACGGACGGCTACTTGGACGGTCTAATAGCTCAGGCACGCCAGATGCCGAATTGCGGTGCCGTTGGCGCTCGTTTGTGCTACCCGAAGGGGCGCATTCGGCATGCCGGGATCGCCATAGAGGAAGACGGCACGCCGTATCACATTTTCCAGAACTTCGACGCTGCGCATCCCGCCGTCACGGCCTCGCGCAAGATGAACGCAGTCACTGCGGCATGTATGCTGATCAGCAAACATGCCTTTGATCTCGTAGAAGGATTTGACTGCGAATACCGAAACGGCTTTGAAGACGTCGACTTGTGTCTGAAATTGCGCGACGAGGGGTACACCAATATCTATTGCGGTAATGTGAAGGTTGTACACTGCGAGGAGTCCAGCGAAGGCCGCAAGACCTATGATCGTGAGAACCTATCCCGGCTGCGCTCGAAGTGGCAAGGGACATTGAAGCAAGACGATTTTGATTACCTGCGGCCACTGGGCCTAACGATCGAATGGGGGCAGACCGGCGGGACGTATCGTAAACTAGCGCAGGATTCTTTGGCAACAACGGACAAGTCCGGACAGGACCTCCTCGATCGCGCGCAGAAGATGTACTTAGAGGGAAAACATGCTGAAGCGGCGGAGCTTCTCACCAGCATTGTGTCGTCTAAAATGAGTCTCGGCAAGGACGATGAATTCGAGTCGTGGCAACTGCTCGGGAATTGCATGGCGCGGTTGAATCGCGCGCTGGATGCGGAAAAGGCCTACCTACAAGCCGCAGAGAGGAATGCCGATTCTGAGCGCCCGTTCCTGGGACTCGGATCGGTGGCAATGCTCCAGGAGAACTGGACGGCCGCGCAGTACGGGTTCATGGCCGCGCTTTCGAAGAATCCCAACACGCTCCGCGCGGAGTTCGGACTTGGCATCAGCCTTTCGGCGCGCGGCAACAATGCTGAGGCAATCGAGCATTTCAAGCGGGTTGCAGAGAAAGAGCCGCGCAACGCCGAAGCAGTGTTCTATCTCTATCGCGCTGCGATGGAGGCAAATCGCCCCCATGAGGCGGTCGGCGCGTTGTCTCGCTTTCTCGAAGAATATCCAAATGATGCAGAGTATTGGTTCCATCTCGCCGGGGCACAATGGAAGTCCGGCTCGCCAGACGATGCAATCGAATCCTGCAAGCGCGTTCTTGAATTGAATCCAAAGCATAAAGATGCCCAAAGCACGCTAAGCTTTATGGAGCAGCACGTCGCTGCCCATGCCTAACGTCCTAGTAATTCAATGGGCGCGGCTTGGAGATTTGTGCCAAACGCGCCCACTGCTCGACTCCCTTAAGAAGGAGCAGGAGTCGGACGCACTCTGGTTGTCGTACGATGCCCAATACGAGACCGTTGTTAAGCGTTTTTCTGAAATAGATCAGCGCTTGCCAATCCCGTTGCGGAACGTAGTCTCTACCTGCCGAACAGACTCTATGTTGCCGGAATCGTTCTCGTTGCTCGAATCACTGGTTGGCCGCAAGACCTTTGAACGGGTGATTAACGTCACGAATCACCCGGCGGCAATTCGCTTTGCACAGTCCATCAAGTCCCACCTGCATCAGGGTTACGGGTTTGCGGAGGAAACGCTCTGGGCGTCTTTAGTGCGAAATGTCTCGGCAGCAGATGCATCGTCTTCGCCAGTCCATATTGCTGACATCTGGCAATCCGGCATTGTGAATGCAGGCCGGTCGCACATTCCGGTGAATATGCTGGGCGACGCGCCTCGACCCAATCGGCGTGGAATTGCGATAATCTGCGATGCGGGGGATCGGAGTCGTGATCTATCTCCGAGGACGATTGAGACTATTACACATGCCGCAAGTCCACGGGTAGACGAAATTGTTCTGGTCGGAAATCGCAAGCCGCAAAGCAATAGCGTTGGTGTTCTTGATCTACGCGGCTCAACGTCACTGCCGCAGTTGCTTGATCTACTGGCAACGTGCGAGTTCGTGATCGGCCCTGATACAGGCGCACTGCACTTAGCCGCCGCGCTTGGCTGCTCTGTCTTCGGTCTATATTTCAACGGGGCAGTACCAGAGCGCACCGGTCCCTATGCACTAAACTCGCGGTGCGTTGCAGTTGAGCATCAAGACGCGCTGCAAGCTACGGAACTTACAGCACAAGTTGTTGGGTGGCTTACCGGTCACGCACCGACATCAACGGCAACAATGCCGATTGCTACTCCGTTTCGAGTCGACGGACACCTGAGGTATGTATACAGCGAAGGGACAGGAAACACTCTGACCAAGGATGATGATCTTTCAGTCATCATCGTCGAGTGCGGGCAGGTTCACTTTGCCGATGCGCTCTTGCAGGATCTTGCGGGGATTTCCCTGCCCGCCGTTCGCGATGTAGTCGTCGTGAGCAGCGGCCTGAGCGGCGCTGACGCGCAACATGCTGCGAGGCGGGACAACGTCACGAGCATTGTGTCACGAGAACGTCTGTCATTTGCCGCCGCGAATAATCTCGCCGTGAGTCAGGCGAAAGGCCGTTGGTTGCTGTTTCTGAATGACGACTGTAAAGTGACTCACGCAGCGATTAAGTCGATGTGGAACGCCCGGAACGAACGCCGCATCATTGCACCGGAGCTTGTCTATTGGGATGGAGACTCTCAATCGGCAGGCATTCAAATCGACGCAGCCGGAGTTCATGAGTGCACAGAACGGATTCAAGATGACAAGCATATCCAATCGATTGGCCTTGCCGCAGTAAGCGCTGCCGCGATGCTGTGTTCGCGCCAACTCTTTGAGACAATGTCAGGTTTTGATGCGCGATTTGTCAATGGCTACGAAGATGTTGATTTCTGCCTGCGAGCGCGAGAACACGACGCGCTTCCCGTAGTCGTACATGCGCAAATCGTGCATTACCGTAGCTCGTCGCCTGGACGCTTTGACTTTGAAGAAGCAAACCTCGCGCTCCTGAAAAGTCGATGGACAGAAGAATTTACCGTGCGGGGGAGTAGCGCTGCAGTGCGCCGTCATTCTTGCCCATTTATGCTTCTTTCTGATCATGACGCGTCAGAAGCTGGTCCGATGGTACGATGGATCAGCCCGCTCGAGCGACTTGGACTCAAGCGCGGCGTCGATTGGGAATGGTTATCGTGGAGAGACATTCAGTCGAGTCAGGTAGAAGGTCTGCTGGCCGGTGCAAGTGCCATAATTGTCTTTCGCTCCTTGACAGATCGGTCGCTAATCAATAAGCTCGAAAAGTGGAAATGCAAGGTTAAGGGTACGCTCTTACATGATTGCGACGACCTGCTGCTTGAGCGCTTTCCGGCCGGTTCACCGCGTGCGTTGGCACGGACTGCATTCGAAGTGCAAGTCAAGCGACTGCTCTTGCTCTCAGACATCTGCTGTGCTCCGCACGCAGAGCTCCACGACATGCATGACGTGAAGGCACCTCATAGAATAGTTCTGCCTTCGGTGCCAATGCCGGAGCATTTCACTCCTGCCGAGAAACGGTCCGGTGATGGGATCTTCCGAATCGGCTTTGCTGGCGGCGCTTCACATGCAATTGATTTCGCGCAGGTCGCTCCGGCTCTCGAGCAGCTTCTTGACGAGAATGGAAGCGTGCAGTTCTATTGGTGGGGATCACATCCGGGCAGACTTGCGACTCACCCGTCGGTACGGCGCGGCGGCGCGTGGCAAACGGACTATCTCAAACATCTGCGCCGGATCCGACGTGTGCCGATCGATCTCTGGCTTGTGCCGCTCGCGGAGTCCCGACACAATCGCGTACGATCGCCGTTGAAAGCATTTGAATTCCTTGGTATGAAAGGCTCGGCCCTCTTTTCTGCCGTTGAACCGTATCTCTCACTGCTTAAAGGCCGGGCCGACAAGTTGTTGGTACAACAGTCAACAAAGCACTGGCATGAAGCGATGCGTGACGCGATGACGGACAGTCGTACATCAACGGACAGTGACGCCCGGGGAATTGTGCTTGGCGCGCTTCAAGAAAAGGCAAATCACTTGGATGGATATAGACAGACTCTGAGTCTCTTGTCCATCTCGAAACAACCAGCTACGTCATGGAGTGTGGAGTGCATGGCGTAACATCACTCGAAGCGTTTGCCACCAAAACCGGAGTGCTATCGATTCGACACAAAGCGCGTGGAGTATTGATTCACAGCGCTGTCGATCCAATTTCTGAAGCGCGAACTATAGCGGCCCAAATCCTGATATCAGACCCGAAACGTGCGGTGATCATCGGCTGCGGTTTGGGCTATCTTGAACATGAACTAAGCAGTCGCGGTGTCGATGTGACTGCGCTCGAGGTACATCCTGAGGTGTTTCAACTTCGGCATGAGTTAAGACATCTGCTGCACGCCGGGAACACTGAGCCTGCCATGCTGTGTGAAGATTCCAAGGAAATGAGGGCACACCTCGCGACATCACGGCGGCGCGCACTTTACATCGCACCGTATGTATCGGCGTTGGCAGATGAACTTCCAAGAGGAATCGCCTCGGAAATCCTCGCGGCTCGTGTCATGGACTCTTCGCGTGCCGTCTACAAGCCTCTGATAGAAGCCAATGAGCGTCGCAACGCATTGTTCCTTGATCGCTTGCCAATTGTAACGGTGCGCGGACGAAAATCCAATCGTCTCGCCATCGCAGTCGGCGCGGGGCCGAGCGCGGAGCGCTGTATCGATGCAATTTGCGCTGCGCGCGAACACATATTGATCGTCGCCGCAAGCGGCGCCGTTCCTGTACTTGCGAGCCATGGCATCACGCCCGACTGGACCATCGCACTCGAGGCGCGTGACAGTCTGGGGCGCGACATCGATCACCTTTCCGATGGCGCCAAAGTCATTGCCTTTCCGTGGAGTGATCGAGAAGTATTTCTTAACGCGCGCCTGAATTGCTATCTTGCTGACGAATCTTCCGATCTGGTTACAGGCGGTGGGACAAGTGCGCTTACGGCGGCGGATTTCGCTTTTAAGATTACTCGGGGGAACGTATACCTCGTCGGAATGGACTTGACGAACATGCAGGGCACATATGCTTCGGGCGCGCTGAGATCGTTTGTCAACGGCTCCGCCGATGCGCCTAAGTTCGCCATGATGCGTTCCGCGTTTGTGGAATGGAGCCGCGATCATCGCCAGCATCGAGTGTTTCATGTGATCTCTCCCGGTGTAACGCCGCTGGCAGGATTGCGCGCAGTGACGCCAGCGCTCTTTGCCGCCGACTTGGGCGATGCCATCAGCAGCCGAACAAAAAGAAACCGTGTATGATCACGCTGAATAGACAGGCGCCAGCACGGACACTGCACAAGCTCAAAGTAGTAGTGCCGACGCCGCTGTATGGCGGCAGTCTGCCTGTGGCAGTTCATGCAGAGCATGCGTTTCGGAGCATCGGACATGATACCGCTTTGCTTCAGTTTGACCGGCACTATGAACTGTATCAGCAGTGCGGCGAAGCGGCTCGGGATCAGGAAGCCAAAAGAACATTGCAAGGGACATTTGCGGTCTTATTGGCCGATCTTACAGCGGAAACTGCAATCACATCCGGCGCGGACTTAGTCTGGTACACGGCGCAGTCTCCGGTCTCGTTGCGCAGTTTACGGCTGCTCCGCAAAGAAGGCATTAAGACCGCATTCTGGTTTGTGGAGGATGTTCGTCGATTCGAGTATTGGAAGACGCTGGTTCCGGAATTCGACATTGTCTTCTCGATACAGCAAGGTGAGGCACTCGAAGCATTACGTGCAGCAGGCGCGCGTCGCGTGGAATACCTCCCTTCGGCTGCGAATCCGGCGCTGCATCGGCCGCTCGAATGCACTATCGAAGATCGGACTCGTTACGGCGCACAGGTTGCCTTCGTTGGCGCAGGCTATCCCAATCGCGTACGTCTCTTCGCGCAAGCCGAAATGCGCACCGTCAAGTTGTGGGGAAATGACTGGCCGGAGGAGTATGCTGAACGATTGCAGGAACAGGGAAGACGCGTCTCGCCGGAAGAAACCGCGCTCATCTACAATGCGACTGACGTAAACCTCAATATCCACAGTGGTGTTTCGGACCGTGTGTTTGAGGCGGGCGATTTTGTTAATCCGCGCACATTTGAGATCGCTGCGTGCCGGGCCTTTCAGATTGTCAATCGACAGGCGCCGCTTGCGGGAGCTCTTTGATGACAATGAAATCGTCATCGTTGAAAGCGTACGAGGATTGACGGAAGCGATTGAGCGGTTCAAGGCAGATCCTGAAACACGTGCCCGCATGAGTGAGGCTGCGTATAAGCGAGTGCTTTCGGAACATACATATGAGCACCGCATGAAGCGCGCGCTCGTGTGCCTTGGCCTCAATGCGACCGAGGCTGTCATCCATGCAGCGATGCCGACCATTGCGGACTTGAGGGCTGCGGCCTATGGCGACTCAGAAATGCAGAGCTTTTTGACGCAATTCGACGATACTGCGCTGGCGCGATTGACTGACCTTGTCGCGCGTATCCCTGCCGGCCAACGCGACTTGACCCGGGCCGAGCTGATCATCATGCTCATGCACGAGTTTAGACAATGGGGAGTGGAGAAATCCGCAATTCGTTGATGAAGAACATTATGGTCATTGCGATTACACGACTCGGCGACTTAATACAGACAGAGCCGTTTCTGCGGGCGTTGAAGCGACGCAACGCCTCCACGCATGTAACGCTTCTGGTGGAACGCAGTTTCGTTCGTATTGCCAATCGGCTTGTCGGTGCGGACCGCGTGCTTGCGTTGGACTTCAATGACATTCTCGGTTCGCTGGATCGATCACGCAAAGATCTTCCGCTTGCGCATTATCTCGGACTCGCGAACGAGTTGTGCGGTCTCCGGTTCGCTGAAGTGTGGAACCTTACGCACAATCGCCCGGCTATGGTGTTGACGAGTCTGGTCGGTGGCGAGCAGATGCACGGCGTCGCACTCGACCGCAAAGGGCTGCAGATCGTTCGCAACGATTGGTTGACGTATTTCTTCGCAACAAATCTCGCCCGCCCGTGGTGCGCCTTTAATCTGGTCGATACTTACGTGAACAGTGCTGATCCGGATGTGCCATTCGAGAATCGCATTCCCCGCCTGAGCGGAGTTTCGAATGCTCCTCGGAAGATGCCTCAGGATGTGAGCAAAGCCCATGTCCTCTTGCATCCGGGAGCGTCGCAGACAGACAAGCAGTGGCCACTTGACCATTTCGTAGACGTCGCCAAGCGTCTGCTCAACTGTGGTGCCAAGGTCACGCTGATTGGCGGACAGAAGGAGCAGCATCTTGCGATGGAGTTTCCTAGGCACCCGAAGTTGCAGAGTTTGATCGGACGGACAAACGAAGAAGATCTGATTGCCATATGCAGCGAAGCCGACTTGCTTGTGTCCGCTGACTCCGGTCCGGTGCACATCGCTGCGGCCTGCGGCACGCCAGTGATTGCCATAGAAGGGGGCAGCGCACACGGTTTTGAAACCGCGCCGTATAACACCAATGCAATTGTGATTCAGTCACACCTCGACAACGTCATGCGCAGAGTACCCGGCAAGGACCGTGCGTCGGCCGACGCCAGGTGCATCTCTGTTGAAAGCGTAATGACTGCAATCGAGCGCCTAACCGATTCGGTCGCCGCGTTCGAACTTCCGACCAATGTTGCCGCCTATACGACCGGCACAAACTTGGACATGAACTGTCTTGCGCTAAACAGAATCGCCGGAGGACCGGCAGATTACGACACGAGCATGGACACATTGCGCGGCTTCTGGCATCGTGCGTTGTCTAAATCAAATCAGTCGGCGGTTGAATCCGCGTGTTCGCCTTTGAGTACCGCCTTGTCGAAATGCGCCGTGTCTGCCGATGCAATTGCCAGTGCCATTGACGATTTCGCGGCGACCGAATTGCACGCGCGGACGCTGACCCAAGCCGAGGGCGACCTTTCAAAACTTATGAATGCAACTCCTTTATGGCGCCACTTAGACGCGTATTTGCAGATCGCGCGGTCAAGTGTAACCGGGGAAAATCCGTGGCTTCAGGCAACGGAACTCGCCGAATTGTACGGGAAGTTTGCCAAAGCGGCTGCATCGGCGCGATGGTGCGAACCGACCGAGTTTTGCTCACAGAAAGAACTGGAAATAGAGGAAATGAAATGAAGATCTTCCTTAACGGGCACGAACTTGCCAAGCAGGCGGATGGTCCGCTCGATGTAGGTCAAGTCCTCGACGAGGTGCAGACCGAAGTTCATCAGGGCGGCAAAGTAGTGGTAGCCGCAGCGATCGATGGCGTGCAGATCGAGCACGGCTTCCGCAGACGCAGACAACTTGCAACTCCCGTGACCCGGGTCAATCGCCTTGACATGACGATCCTCGAGCCTGAAGTTGTTTCGCAACAAATCCTGCAGGATGCGTTAGAGATGTTTCGCCAGGTGCAAAAGGAAGTAGCGCCACTCGCCGCGAGCTTTCGCATAGGAAATGAGACCACCGCTAATCAGAATCTTGCAGACATTGTAGAGAGATTGACATTGTCGCTAAAGGGCGCCTCGCTCGTATTGCAGCGCGGTCAAAGTACCGCGCATGCGCTTGGGCAGCTCAATCTTGCCGGAAATCAGTTGATGCCCGCTGTCGATCGCATCCTCGCTGCACAGGCGGCGGGCGACTATACCGCCCTTGCCGACGAGCTCGAATATGAACTGCCGCTCGTCCTGCGCGAGTGCTATATCCTTTTGCAGAAACTGGCCCGCGCCGCCGAATTTGAAGCCTCTGTTGCCTTGCCTGAGGCAAATTAAAGTTCACACAAAGGTATTCCGATAATCAGAGTGTAAGGAATCTGAATCATCCGGAGTACTTGACATGAAGCCTGAAGAAATGCTTGCCCTGCCCAGACAAAGATCCGCCAAAGCACCAAAGCTCTACTCCATCGGGCAGGTGCACGCCATCACCGGTATTCCCAAACCCACCATTCGCTATTGGGAAAAGGAGTTCGAGAGTTATCTTGAGCCCCTGCGCACCACCGGTAACCAGCGACGCTATGACGACAAAGCGATCGCCGACCTCGAAAAGATTAACTATCTGGTGAAAGTCCAGGGTTACACGCTGGATGGCGCAAAACGAAAGCTGGAGATGCTGCGCAAGGTCGATGTCGAACGACCGCAAAGCAACGACCCGATGGCTGAGTTGGCCCGGGCGATGTCGGACTACCTGTTAAAGAAACTGTCCCGCGATTAGCGGGTGAAACCTAATATCACGGGAGAATCATGAGCACTCGCATAAATCACAATCTGCTGTCCATGGGCGCCCAGCGCGCCGTGTGGACCGCCCAAAATGATCTGGACTCTGCTGTCCAACGATTGTCAAGCGGCTTACGTATCAACTACGCGTGGGATGATCCCACCGGTCTCGGAATCAGCGAACGCATGCGCTCGCAAATTGCGGGCATGGTCGAAGCGGAAAAGAATGCCAACTACAACATCAATATGATGCAGACCGCCGAAGGCGCGTTGGCCGTAATTCGTCCTGACGACCCTCGACCGTCAGGTTGCGAACGTCGAATTCCAGCAACTGAAGAGCGAAATGGACCGCATCGCCCGCACTGCGAACTACAACGGTTACTATCTGCTTGACGGCTCACACGCGGCGGATAACATTAACGCCGATCCGACCCTCGCGTTGGGCTATAGCGCCGTGACCACCGCTGCACAGGAAGGTTCAATCAAGTTCCATATCGGCGAGAATAACACGGTCGGGCAGGACTACTACTACATCAATATCGCCGGCATGACAGCCTCTGATCTGAATGTAGAGAGCCTCGACGTCTCGAACACGGCCTCCGCGCAAAGCGCGATTGAATCGCTGATCGCGGCCATCAACTCGAAGGATACTACCCGTACCTTCCTCGGTTCAATGGTCACGCGTCTTCAGAACACGATCTTGAATCTCAAGATCCAGCGCGAAAACGCTACGGCCTCCGAATCGCAAATCCGCGATGCCGACTTCGCCGAAGAGATGTCAAGCTTCACTCGCGCACAGATTCTGATGCAGACCGGCGTCTCGATGTTGGGAACGGCCAATCAGATTCCGAACATCGTCGCCCAATTGGTCGGCTAAAACAAGGATAGGCAAAATTGGCTGTATGTAACGCCAATAACACACGCAAGTCGCACGATCTGCCTGAGCAACTCAGGCAGATCTGCGACGCTCTGTGGGCCGCCGCAGATCGCAAAGATATTGCCGCGATGCACAAGCTCGTGGATCGTCGCGAGGAGCTGCTGAAGGCGTTGCCTCCCTCCGCAGAGCTGACTGATCGAGAGCGCCGGGAACTCCTCGCGCTGCAGGCAGCGGACAAGTATCTCTTGCGACAATTGGCAGGAGAACTGAGCTGGCTCGAAAAGAGGCTTCAGGGAGTCGCCTTGCGCCGTTCGGCCGCGCTCCGCTATCGAGGCAACGGCGGGACCCGTTCACATCTCTCGCGGACAGGTTAGCTATGTGCGGATCCGTGGCGCTGATCGCAGATTCGGAACAGCTCGAGGCTACGCTCCGTCATGCGCTATCGCAAATTGAAGCACGCGGCCCGGACGGAATCGGACTTGCCCGATCTGGAGGCGGCGCGCTCGGTCATTGCCGCCTCTCGCTGCGTGATGCCGCCGGAGGAGGACAGCCGCGTGCACTGGCTGACGGAAGACTGCTGGCCTACGTGGGCGAGCTATATAATGATGCGCGCCTCAAAGCAATCCTCGAACTCGAAGGTTGGAAAAGCGCAACCAGCAGTGATACGGAGATCCTCGCCCGTGCACTGGAGAAGTGGGGCAATGACGCTTGGGACAAGCTCGACGGCATGTTTGCTGTTACCGTGCTCTCTTCCGAGGGCGACGCTCTCGAATTGGTGCGAGACCGTTTCGGAATCAAACCACTCTATTTTCGCCGCGGCAGTGGTACGATTGCTGCCGCGTCCGAACCTGCCGCTCTGCTGCACCGTGAGCCAAGCCGCACCGCTGCGCGAAGCGCAGTCATTCACTTTCTTCGGACTTCGCACATCGCGCACGGCATGCAAACCGTATGGAACGACATCTCGCTCGTTCCCCCGGGAAGCCGCGCGCTTCTGACGCAAGAGTCTTCACACATTGTTCTGTGGACCCGTCACAGGGAACTTGAGCGGCAGCCTATCGACGCTGCGCATGCGTCAAGCAAGCTCAAATACCTGCTCGGCGAAGCGGTGTACCGGCAGAAGCAGGCGGACTGTCCGGTTGGGCTTTTCCTGTCCGGAGGCGTCGACAGCTCATTGCTTGCCGCGTTCCTCGCTCAGCAGCAGCAGGAACCGGTCAAAACCTACGCCGTCGCGCTTGTCGGAGACACGGATGACTTGAAGCAGGCCGATCTGATGGCTCGCCACATTAGCGCTGACCATGCCGAACTGGTTGTATCGCCCGATGAATTCTTTGAAGCTATGCGCACGCTCACGATTCAGCGAGCGCTGCCCGTTTCTTTACCGAATGAAGTGCTGATCTACCTTCTCGCCAAGCGCGCCAAGCAGGACGTGAAAGCGGTCCTTTGCGGCGAAGGCGCTGACGAGCTGTTTGGCGGATATCACCGGTTGCAAGCGCGATTGCACGGCGTCAAGGGTGACTGGCCGTCGACCTTGCGCGCCTATCGACAGGCCTCGGCCTGGTTCTCCTCCTCGGAATTGCAGGACACCCTTCTGGACGGTTCAATAGTCAGTGACGTAGAACGGGCCGACTTCGACGCTTTGTCGGGGCTTGCCAAACCTGAAGGTGCCGCGTCTCTCGCACAGGCGTTGTTGCTGCACGATCATTACCCGCACCTCTTACTGCGTCTTGATGGAGCAACCATGGCTGCGGGCCTGGAAGGGCGAGTTCCGTTTGCCGACCGGGACGTGGTCAGTTTCGCTGAGGCCTTACCACAGGAGCTCCTGCTCCCGGCGTTCGGACTTGAGAAGCCGATCCTCCGCAAGGCGGGTCACGGAAGTTTGCCGGACGAAATCATGAGGAGGCCAAAGCGCGCCTTCAGTGCCTCTTTGAGTCACCTCTTTTCGGCATCCTCGGGTCAACAGGCTTTGGAGCGCGCTTTGCACGAAATCACAAGACATGAACTGTTCGATGAAGGAAAACTCAACCAGCTCTTAGCCGCTGAACGCGAAACTCCTTCTTTGCACAGAACTTGGCTGATTTGTTCTTTGGGTCTCTGGTTGGATGCGTGCCGGGTCAGACAGATTTGCTGACCCTAACCTCAGTGCTGAGGGCAATTTAAGTTCGGGAATCGGTCGCCGATAATTCTGATGAAACGCGCCATAACGGTGCAAACCATTCATTAGAGCTTACACGGTAACTTTCCAGAAACGCTCCCTCGGAGGAGGAACGCATGAGTACACGTATCAACCACAATCTGCTGTCCCTGAGCGCACAACGCTCCGTATGTACGGCACAGAACGACCTGGACAAGGCGGTGCAGCGACTTTCCAGTGGTCTGCGCATCAACTATGCGTGGGATGATCCCACCGGGTTGGGCATTAGCGAGCGGCTTCGCTCTTCGATCGTAGGTATGGTCGAAGCGGAGAAAAACGCCTCGTACAATGTCAACATGCTTCAGACTGCGGAAGGCGCCCTCGCCGTAATTGATGAAAAGCTGGTGCGTATGCGCGCTATTGCCGTGCAGGCGTCCAACGGTGTTCTGACCACGCTCGACCGTCAGGTCGCCAACGTCGAATTCCAACAGCTGAAGTCGGAAGCGGACCGCATCGCCAAGACCGTCAATTACAACGGATTCAAGCTGCTGGACGGTTCCCATGCCGCCGCGACGGCGAATACCGATCCCACGCTTGCCCTGGGCAACAGTGCCGTTATTACGGCTGCCGATGGCGCGGGGATCAAGTTCCACATCGGCGAATTCAATGTCGCCGGTCAGGACTTCTACTACGTCAACCTCGGCGGTATGACCGCTGACGATCTCGGCATCGCCGGACTGAATGTGTCCGACACTGCTTCGTCGCAGGCCGCGATCGACACGCTGATCGCAGCGATCAACTCGAAAGACACGGAGCGTACGTTCGTCGGTTCGATGGTCGAACGCCTCCAGAATACCATTCTGAATCTCAAAATTCAGCGTGAAAACGCGACCGCTTCGGAATCGCAAATCCGCGATGCCGACTTCGCTGAAGAAATGTCGAACTTCACCCGCGCTCAGATCCTGATGCAAACGGGCGTCTCGATGCTTTCTACTGCGAACGGCCTGCCGAACATCGTCGCGCAGCTCGTCGGCTAATCGGAAGAAATTCTCCCCGTTATCGTTCCAGGCCGGTCCGCGCCTCGGCGCGGACCGGCTGGTGAGAATCTTCGGATTTAGCCTAAGCCATGAACGATAGGGAGGAGTAATGTCACAGCCAGCCACCTCGGTTTCCGGCTTGGTCTCTGGTATCGATTGGGATACCACGATCCAGCAGCTCATGCAGATCGAACGGAGAAGGGTAACCCTCTACGAAGATCGCAAAAGCGAAAACGAAACTAAGCTCAATCTGTGGGCTCAGATCCAAGGCAAGATTGCCGGCCTTCAAGGCGCCGCGCAAAATCTTGACAGACGATCCGAATTTGTGGTCAAATCGGCTTCCTCCTCCGATTCGTCCGTTGTAACGGTCCAGGCCTCGTCAAGTGCGCCGCGCGGCTCCCATACCGTAGAAGTACTTGCCCTTGCCAAGGCCCACAGCATTGCCTCGCAAGGCTTTGACGACAAGAACAGCAACGGCGTCGGTGATAGTGGTGGTAACATGGTCATCCAAGTTGGTGACGAGACCATTACTATTGCCGACGCCGATCTTTCTTCCGCCACGACCCTCGAGCAGATCAAGAACCTCATTAATAACTCCGCCGATAACGAGGACCTGGTAACGGCCTCGATTCTTGACGACGGAACCGACAGCGGCCGGTACCGGTTGGTCTTAACGTCAAACAACCCCGGGCTCGACAACCGCATTCAATTTCTCTCAAACCCGACCACGCTCAATTTCACGAGCAAGACGATCGACGATGCCGAAACCAGAGCAGGATGGAGCGGCACCTCGGCGTTGACGTCGGGCGGAACGTACACTGGCAATGTCAGCAAGAGTTTTGTCTTCACAGTGGCGACGGGAGGAACGGTCGGAACAGATGCGATACAAATCGATTGGACGGACAGCGCGGGGAATTCCGGCACCTTCGCAATCGCTTCGGGTTCCGTCGGCACGCCGATCGCGGTTGCCGAAGGGCTCACCATGTCTTTCGCCGCCGGCTCACTCGTCTCCGGAGACACGTTCTCTACCGAAGTCTTTGTCCCCACGTTGACCGCCGCTCAGGACGCGAACGTCCGCGTAGACGGTATCTATGCGTCGCAATCGACGAACACGCTCGAGAATTTCATCGAAGGAACAACCCTCAATCTGCTCGCCGCAGACGTCGGGAATGAAATCACAATCTCGATTGACAACGACAAAGAGGCGATGAAGGGTAAAGTGCGCAGCTTCGTCGATGCATACAACTCCGTCATGCAGGATATCTATACGTATACATCGTATGACGACGAGAACGAAGCCGCTGCACCACTGCTCGGCGATGGCTTTCTTGCATCCATCCGCAGTGACCTGACGTCGATTGTCTCACAGCAGGTCAGCGTCCTGCCGGACGGTGCCTCGCTGACACATCTTGCCGATCTCGGAATTTTGTCCGGTGGACGCGGTCTCTTGTTGATCGATGAGACCGATCTGGATACGGCGCTCGACGAGCGCTTTGAAGAGGTCGTCAATCTCTTTAGTCAATCCTTCGATTCAGGTGATAACAAGGTTGGTTTGGTCACCTCGAACGAGAAGACCCAGGGCGGCAACTACGCGCTTGTATTGAACTATGACGCCGGCGGGCTGCCTACATCGGCCACCATCAACGGGCAGGCCGCAACGATTGATGGTCTCCTCATCCGCGGCGCGGCTGGCTCAAGTGTCGAAGGCTTAGTCCTTAGCTTCACCCCGTCGGGCAGCGGTGCGGGCACCGTAAACACTACGTTCCGGCTGGGCAAAGGCATCACCGAGATGGTCGCGACGACCGCCGCAGCGATCGGAGATGAAGAGACCGGACAGATTCACTACGCGCAGGACAATCTCGAAACACAAAACGAGAATCTTGATCGCCAAATCCAATCCTGGGAACGGCGTCTTACCCAGATTGAAGAATCGTTGCGACGCCAGTACTCGAATCTTGAAACACTGCTGTCCAGAATGCGAAACCAAAGCAATTACCTTGCGGGAGTTTTAGGATAATATGAAAGTCGCTCCGAGTTTTACAACCTATCGTTCAATGGACGCGGCCTGCAGTGCGCCGCAACTCGTCCTCATGCTCTGTGACGGCGCCATCCGCTACACGCGCGAAGCTGCCGAGCACATGCACGCCAACCGCTTCGCCGAAAAGGGCAAGGCCATTGAGTCCGCTATTGAGTGCATCGGCGAACTGCGCAAAACGCTCAATCTCGCAGACAATACTGAGATTGTTCGCCAGCTCGACCAGACCTATAGTTTCCTGGCCACCAAGCTTTGTATCGGCAATTCCAGCCGCGACATTTCCCAGCTCCATCAAGTCGCTGACGCCCTGGTTCAGGTCCGCACGGGATGGGACGGACTGTTCCAAAAACTCCGTGCGGAAGGCAAGCTCCCGACCGGTGAATTCGCGCCCGCGACGCTATAGCATAGTGGCACAGCGGTTGCTTACCAATTTGCTATAATACCAAAGACAGGACGATGGCCATGCGTATTGAATCTTCCCGACCCTATGGACTGCCTCTCCAGCCTTCCGAAACCAAGGAATCCGCCCCCGAAAGGCTGTCCAAAGTCCCGGAGCGTGCCGGCAACGCAGCAGGAGATCAATTTGAACTCTCTGAAGAACATAAAGTTACGAGAAACGTGGTTGGTTCGGGCGGTGACATTGCGTCCGGGACCGCGCTTTCTGCTGAGCGATTGACCGAGCTCCGTGCCAAGGTCAATAGTGGGTACTACTCGACCCCTAAGTCGGCAGAAGAGACCGCCCGGGCGGTTGCCGATTTCCATCGCTGATAGATCGACTGGTGCGTCGGATCGCGGAATGCCCGATTTCCGTTGGAAAACGGAGTCGTAATTTCAGCTTGAGGACGATTTTTGACTGGGATTTGACTGCCCCTGCCGGTTTCCGGTAGGGGCATTTCTGTGGTATGGAACTTGCCCTTTAGTTTATGGATACTAATTGCTTCCGCCAATACTACTGAGACTGCCGGCATTGTTGATTTCACCCATTCCTTCTCCGCACGTTCTCATCATCGACGATGACTGCGATGTCGCGAGCGTGCTCGAGGCGGCGTTGGATGCCGTAGGGTGCACGGTCACAGTTGAAACGGATGCAAACAAAGCAGAAGAAACCTGTCGGCAGGTGAGACCCGATCTTGTCCTGATGGACCTCATGATGCCGGGTCGGACCGGACTTGAGTTAATCGGTCCGCTTCACGCGCTCTGTCCAAATGCCATCATCTGCATTATGACCGGACTCGGTGACCCAGTCGCCATGCAACGCTCCCTTGAGTATGGTGCGTGGAATGTTCTGAGTAAACCGTATTCCCTCTCGGACCTTGCAGAGTTGATTGATCTTAGCCTTCGCTTGTCCGCTTCGCTCCGGGAAGAGGCTGGTGCGGGCTTCGCGGAAGACCATATCGATCTTGAGTTCACCGGCGACCACAAGCCAAGTGCGGCGGATCTGGCGAGGTTGATCGCAGTCGCTGCGGACTCCGGGGTCGATCCCGACATTGCGTACCGGAGGTTGCCCTTGCTTGCGGCCGAGCTGCTCGACAATGCTCACGTGCACGGGACACACGGCGACAAAGGGCTGCGCTATGGCGCGCGCCTGCAAATGGCGCCTGACGCGCTGGAACTCATTGTTTGGGACGATGGCCGGGGATTCGATGGACCCGCGAAGCTCAGACAGGTTCGCTTCTCTGCGCCGAAAGGAAAGCTCTCTGGCTTGCAGCTCGCTGCAGCGCTCGCCGATGACCTGCGCTTCACTCCCGGAAAAAATGAAATGACTGTCATCTGGCGTAAAGAACTAAGAACTTCCGGAGTGGCAGAGTGAACCGCTCTCCAGCGAGAATACCCAATTTTGAAGCGTTCGGCGGAACGCCCACGATTCTGGTCGTGTCACCGGATAGTGAGCTGACCCGCGCCCTGAAAGCGGAGCTCGAGAATACTGACGCGGTTACCATTACGTGCGTCCAAGGCGGTCACGAGGCCATCGCGTTGTTGCGCGACCAACTGCCGGCAGTGGTGATCTGCGACGTGACCTTACCTGACATGGACGGGTTCCGTCTCTGTAAGCTGATGAAGCTGCCGCTGATTTCCGGCTCCGATCAGGTGCCCATTGTCCTTGTGTCCGGCCTCTATCGAGACGTACTCGCCGAGCACGTTGCGCGTAAGGCCAAGGCCTTTGCGTTTCTGAAACTGCCGACTGACCTGGCAATCGTTGGAAGGACCGTCGAATTAGCGTTGCACCGACTGCTGCCCGGTGTCCACGAACGACAGCTCGTGAATCACAAGGGATGGCTGCAAGTTGCCTGCGTAGACGATACGTTGGCTCACACCATCACAACGGCCGTAGAGGTCGATGGCTGGAAGGTTGAGCGCGCAAAGACATTGGCCGAACTCGTACCGGGCTGGACAAACTTCGCTCCGCAAGTGGTGCTGTTCGGACTGCCGGCGCGCGGCAATTTCAAACTGCCCGATTTGCAACTGCAACAGCTCGAAGAGCCGCCGACCCTGATCGCAATCATGCAGCGCGCCGAACCGGATCGCGTTCTCGAATTGATCGAGCTTGGCGTAGACGATTTTCTGGTCTTGCCATGCGATCCCGCGCGCTATGTCGAATGCGTACGGGATGCGCGGCTCAAATACAACTTCCGCAGCATGCACTCCCAGTTCGAGGCACAGATCGATAAGCTCACGGCCGTCAGTGAGTATCTCGACATGGTGATTACGAACTCGCATGAAGCGATTTTCACCTGCGACCCTGTGGGCAATGTGCGCCTGTGGAATAAGGGCGCCGAGCGAGTCTATGGCTATGCGGCCGAAGAAATCGTGGGCAAGAGCGTTGACGATCATCTCGATCCGCCCGGCTTTACCCGCAAAGCACAAAACGTAGTGCGACTTCTGCAGCAGCGCGGATCAATGACCGAACCCGAAGTTGAACGGCGGCGCAAGTCCGGTGAAGTGTTCACCGTATCGGCGACGTACACCCTGCTGAGCAGCCCGCGCGAAGAAGTCCTCGGCTTCTCCGTCATCGAACGAGACGTCACGCCGATCAAGGCGCTGGAAAACGAACGCATCAAATCCGCGCGGCTGCGCGCGATCACGCAGACCGCCGTAACGGCAAACGATCATATCAACACGCCGCTCGGCATTATTCTCGGTTATGCGCAGTTCCTGGAAATGAAACTCGCCACCATCGACCAGCAGGACCGCGCCGCGCTGGATATCATCCAGCAGCAGGTACATAAGATCAAGGGCATCATGAACAAGCTCAAGCTCATCAGCGACCCGATCGTTAAGAACTATTCGATCGAAGGGGTCACCATGCTCGACTTGTCAAAATCACAGCTATCTAACGAAGCAGCTAACTAATTTCACACATACGCGAGGGCAGAATGGAAACCCTGAAGAAAAAAGTTCTTGTCGTCGATGATGACGAGGTCATTCGCGACCTGCTAATCAACTTTCTCAAGTTCTCCGGTTACGAGGGCATCGGCGCGCCTGACGGGCAGAAGGCACTCGAGATGGTCCTGGCCGACGCGCCAGATATGATTATCACCGATATTCACATGCCGCTGATGAACGGATTCCAACTGCTCCGCGCCGTCAAGCGGTTGAACTCCGAAACCCCCGTCATCTTCATCACGGGCTTCGCTCACTTTCGCCGTTTCTTCTCCGATAAAACGGCCCGCGCCGACGGATTCCTCGAGAAACCCTTCTCACTCGAATCCATCGACGGACTCGTCAAGAAGTACCTCTAAGCCCGAACGGCTTGACTTTTCCGAACAGCCGGGCTATCTTCCAATCATGATGGCTGAACGGAAAGTCCTGATCGTAGATGATGACGCGGCGGCCCGCGAGGCGCTGGCCGCGACCTTGACGGAGCACGGCTACGTCGTCCACCAGGCGGGGGACGGCGCGGAGGCGCTTAAGCTCCTGGGAGCCGAACGCGCGATCCGTGTTCTTCTAACTGACGTGCGACTCCCTGCGATGGACGGAATTGAACTCCTTGCCCGCGTCCGGGTCGCGCATCCTGAATTGCATGTGATCCTGGTCACCGCTTACGCGAATCGCAGTCTCGCCCTGCGCGCCTTACGTCACGGAGCCGCCGACTTCCTGCCCAAGCCCGTCGATGGCGAGAAGTTGCGCGGGGTGATCGAACGCTCGTTCTATCGAACCCGCCTCGATCAGCTCGCGGTCAGCGGCCAAGCCGCAGTCGGCAATCTCAAGTCCGGTGCGCTAATCTGTTCCGCAAACGGAGTCGTTCGCTCCGTTTCACCGGAAGCCGCCAAATTGCTTGGCTCTGCCCGTGACAAACTCCTGGGCAAAAACCTCTGGCAATCCACCGGGTACAGCGAACTGCGTGATCTGCTTGCCGATCCCGCTAATAAGCCCGTGACCCTGACTCACGGACAGCACATCTTGCAAGTTCAGCATCTGCCCGTCGAACAGCACGGCGGTGATGTGGTTCTGGTGGTCACCGAAATCAGCGATCTCCGGCAGATTCAGCGTGACTTGAAGGCCATTCGGCAGGATATTGAAGCGCGAGTCATTGAACGGACGCGCTTTCTCTCCGAAGAAATCGACTTCAGCGAACGTCTGCTGGACACGGCGGACGTGTTGATTGCCTATGTTAATCCCGACGGAAAACTCGAACGCTGGAACAAGTTCGCTATTGACTTGACCGGGATGACCGCTGATCGCGCTGAAGAACACCTGGCCGACATCATGAACGACGCCGCGTCGCCCCTCGCTGAGGTGTTTGATCCGGGTGTAGAGCACGAAGTCACGGGCAGGATTGTCGCCTTCGTCGGACCCGACGGAATGTCCCGACTCCTGACGTGGAGCGCGCGCCGCTTCCGCGAAGGTCCGGGCCGCCATGGAAGACTAATTGTCGGAATGGATGTCACCGAGCAGAAGCAGCTGGAAAGCACCCTGCAGAATTACAACTCGTATCTCGAAGATATGGTGCGTCAGAGGTCGCGTGAATTGAAAACGAAAAACGCGCAGCTCATTCATACCGCGCGCCTCGCCTCATTGGGCGAGATGGTCGGCTCCATCGCGCACGAAATGAAGCAGCCGCTCAACGTCATCGCGATTACGTCCGACCTGATTAAACTGCTGCGCAAGAACGGCAAACTCTCCGACGAGCTGCTCGAAAACAATCTCGATAAGATCCGCGCCACGGTCGAGCGAATGGCTGGCACGATCAATCACTTGCGCGGCTTTACGCATATCGACGCAACGACCTTCAGGCCGCTCACGGCCCGTGAAGTGATCGAGGGCGCGCTCGTTCTCGTCGGCGTGCAAATCCGGCAGGAAGACCTCGAAGTCGAAGTCAGCATTGACGTGAATCTCGATACGTTTCGCGGCGATCGCAATCAGGTTGAGCAGGTGTTGGTTAACTTGCTGATGAATGCGCGGGACGCTGTGCTCGACGCCGCGCAGCATGCTCCAATCGCGAACGACCGCCGCCGAATCGATATCTTTGCCCGGGCTACCGACGACAATAAATGGCTGGCTGTCGAAATCCTCGACCGCGGCGTTGGGATGTCCGAAGAAGTAGTCGAACATATCTTTGAACCGTTCTACACGACCAAAGACGCTGCGCGGGGGACCGGCCTCGGTCTCTCCATCTGTCTGAATATCGTCCGTGCCCACGGCGGCGATATTGAAGTGGAATCGAGTCCGGGTCAGGGAAGTGTCTTCCGCATCCTGTTCCCCGTTGACATGGAGGCGGAGCTTACAGGTGAGTCGCAAATGATGGATTAGTTGCAGCAGGGAGGTTGCGGTGACTGCACAATTGACGTGGTTTAAAAAATGGAACCAAAGCGTCTTCAACATGGTGAATCAGGTTTTCACCAGCTCCTTCTTTGACGCGATGATGCCCGTTCTTTCCGACAGAATGTTCTGGATAATCCCGCTGAGTGTTGCGTGGATCGTGTTTGTGATCCGGGCCGGGAAACGCGGGCGTATCGTCGCTCTCTGCTGCTTCATTGTCGTTGCCGCGACGGACCAAATTGCCTCCACAGTCGTCAAACCGATGGTTCAACGAGTCCGACCCTGCAACGTCATTCCGCAGACGCACTACTACGACGAAGACCGCGGCAACTGGATCTATACGGACAAGTATGCAATGACCACATACAAGTCATCGTTCAGTTTCCCCTCGAGTCATGCGGCGAATATTGCAGGTCAGGCGGTGTATTGGAGCTACTTCTATCCACAGGCAAGCCCGGTTCTCATTGTTGCCGCGCTCGCGGTCGGCTATAGCCGAATCTACCTTGGATATCACTATCCCTCTGATGTAGGCGCTGGCTACCTGATCGGCGTTTTCATTGCGCTGGTCATTGCGTGGCCCCTCCGAGTATGGGTATTGCCCGACGAATAGACCAAAGTCGGAATAGCGCACAAAAGAAAGCCCTGCCTCTTGCGAGACAGGGCTCTTTACTTGGTTTGAAACAATCTACCGGAACATGGCCTTAATCGTGCCCCACGTTTGCTGAACAGGCGAAATCGATAGCGACACTTCCAGCGCTTCGCTGTAGGTCGCCGTACCGTCGCGGTCCACCAGCTTCAAACGGTAGAAGAAAGTGAGTTCGCTATCCACATCCAGCGGGCTCTGGTCCGTGAAAAAATACTGGGAGAACGAACCTGTAGCCTGCACTTGGCCAACCGGCAGATAACGCTGGCCGTCAGGCGAACGCTCAATCACGAACGTTTGGAAGTCAATTTCCTGTCCGGACTGCCAACTCAGCCGAGCGTGGTCGCCCAGGGGGTTCACATTCCAAGACAAAAGCTCGACTCCTGCCCACGCAGACGAGGTTAACAGCACAAGCAAAGCGGAAATCGCGGCAATCTTCTTAGTCATCTTCTTCTTTCGCAGTTGCTATCGGCATAATAATAGTAATCCCTCTCGCCAGAGTCAAGGGATACCCGCCGCTTCGTCTTGCCACCACATCGTTACTGTCGCCGGATCGAGGTGGCAGAGACCAACGCCAAACCGCCATCCGCGTCCTAAGGGCAAGCTTCAGGCCTGCCGGCTTTCTGTGAAGACGCTTGGTCTAACCTATTATTTTACCTAAAATAAATCCAATGACGATTCCGACGATCAGGACCATCGTAATCACGCGCGACTGAACAACCGACTTTCCGTGCCCCTTGCCAGCTAAAAACAGGGAGAAAAAGTACCCTGCCCCGTTGATCATCCAAACCAGCGGAATGGCCAGTGCCTTGGCAATGAGAGGCCCTAACCACGGAATAAGAGCAATCAGGCCGAGAAAACCCGCGAACGCCTGTGTAAATATCCCAACCAGTGCGGCAACCGCAGTCACAAGGGTCGCGTCCATGCCAGCCAGAATCCCGATCACCACAATAATGGCCACGATTCCCATCCCGACAAGCGTGCGCCGGTATGTAGCCCAAAATACAGCAAAACTAGGTATATACATCGACTACAGTGGGAGTTAGGTCTCTCAATAAACGGCTTGCCGTCGGGAATGTCAAGCCACGACCCGGCCCGGCCGTTGCCTGCCCAAAACCGACCAGACCATCCGGGAACTCGTCGAATCCTCCCAAAACGGGTTGCCCAACCCTATAAGAGTTTGTATATTATCTGTCCTATGAAATTGCCTCGCGCCGCCACGGTTTCGCTGCAGCCGCCCGTCTACTTTGTCTCTGATGCGCATTTAGGTGCGGAACCCGAGCCTGTGGCCTCCCAGCAATTCGAAAGGCTCCGGGCACTGCTCTCCAAGGCTCAGGCCGAGGGCGGCGCGGTGATCATCAACGGCGATCTCTTTGATTTTTGGTACGAATGGCGGACGGTCATTCCGAAAAAGTACTTCGCGATCCTCAGAGTGCTCCGTGAGACGGTTGAAGCAGGTGTTCCAATCCATTTGCTGCCCGGCAACCACGACTTCCGCTTGCACGGCTTCCTTGAACATGAAATCGGCTTAGTAACGCATGATGACGCTTTGATCGTGCAGATTGCGACTCAGAAAATCTTTGTTTTTCACGGTGACGGTGTCTTGCGCTCCGATCACGGTTATCGTTTGCTCAAGCGTGTCCTGCGCAACCCCATTGCCCAGCGGCTATTCCTTTGGCTGCATCCAGATCTCGGCATGTTGCTTGCGCGGGGAACCTCAAAGCAAAGCCGAAATGCCACCAAGGGCAACCCCGCCGAGGATGAAGACTACAATCGCTTCGGCGAGTTCGCCATCACGCAGGGCTTTCAGGGAGTCGTTCTCGGACATGCGCACCGCCCCATGCAGCTCGAATTTACCGGCGGCACGTACGTGAATTTAGGAGACTGGATTTACCACTACACCTATGCGCGGCACGACGGCGAACGGCTGTCCCTCCTGAGTTGGTCCGACAAGACCCCGGAGAAGGGCTCGTGAACCAGAGCGGCGCAGTCTCGAAAGCTCTTCTTATCGCGATTGCCGCGCTTGCGATCGTCGCGGTTGCGGTCTGGATGACCTTTAGTTCTTTGAAACAAGGGTTGCCGTCGGTGGAAGAGCTTGAGAACATCAATCCGGCGCTCGCCACAAAGATTTTGGACCGAAACGGCGTGTTGCTTAAAGAGCTCTACACGCAGCGTCGCAGCTACGTTCCGCTCCGCGACATGCCGCCCGTCGTCGTACAAGCCGTTCTCGCGACGGAGGATCACAAGTTCTACGAGCATTGGGGAATGCGTCCAGGTGCCTTGTTCTTTGCCGTTGCCAAGAGCATCCTGACGCTCGACTTTTCGCCGCGAGGAGCGTCGACCATCACGCAGCAGCTCGCCAAGAACCTCTATTTCGGTCCGCAGCGCAAGATCACTCGCAAACTGCGGGAGCTCATGACGGCCATCGAAATCGAACGGTACTACTCTAAGGACGAGATCCTCGAGATGTATCTGACGCAAACGTATTTCGGCGCCGGAGCCTACGGTGTTGGAGCGGCTGCGGCCACATATTTTTCCAAAAGCGTCGCCGAACTGACGGTCAATGAAGCCGCGATTCTCGCGGCGATTCCAAAATCGCCGACTCGGTATAACCCGTTGCAATACCCGCAGAATAATCTCGTGCGACGGAATCTCGTGTTCGAGCGCATGGCCGATGTTGGCTACATCACAGAAGCTGATCGGGACAGCCTGATCGAGAGTCCGTTGCCCCTTCGACCGTCCGCAGAACGCTCGCAAGAGGGAATTGCTCCCTACTTCACTGAAAATGTCCGACAGGACTTGAATCAACTCGGGAAACGGCACGGCTTCGATCCATACCAGGACGGCCTGACCGTTTATACGACTCTTGACGCGCGCCTGCAGCGGTGCGCGGATGATGCCATCGCCAAGGTCTTGCCCGAGCTGCAAGACAAGGTCAACGACATTTACAAGGTGACCAACCTCAAGCTCCGGCTTAAGGAGATGTACCCTGATTCGACGACCGGCGCGATTCGCAAGATCGCGAGTAACAAACGCCTTGCCGACTCGCTGGCTGCTGCGGAAATGCCCGTAGAAGTTGCCTTTGTTGCTCTGGACCCGAGTTCAGGACATATTTTGGCCATGATCGGCGGACACGACTTCGCCGAAACAAAATTCAATCGCGCCACGCAGGCCGTGCGGCAACCCGGCTCATGCTTCAAACCCTTCGTCTATGCCTCTGCGATAGACAAGGGCATGCCCATTTCTGAGAAAGTGTCAAATGAGGAAATCGTCGTTACACTTGACAACGGCGACCTCTGGGCGCCCAAGAACTACTCGGATGAGTACGGCGGCATGGTCGATCTGCGCCAAGCACTGGCGAAATCGCTTAATGTAGTCAGCGTCCGGCTGATTCGCGAACATACGACGCCGCGCGATGTTGCCGATTTGGCGCACAGTGCAGGGATCACAACGAAACTCGATCCGTATGACGCGCTTGCCCTCGGGGCGTCTGGTGTGATTCCGCTCGACATCGTCGGCGCGTATCAGGTATTCCAGACGCTCGGAGTTTGGTCTAAGCCAATTGCCGTGACGGGACTCGACGATCAGTTCGGTCAAACGATTGAACAGTTCCGCAATGAGCGAAAAGTGGTCCTTTCCGAGGAGACCGCGTATCTCGTGCAGAGTCTCATGCGTTCCGTCAGCGACTACGGCACGGCTGCGTCGCTGCGGTCCAAGTATAGCTTCTACAAACCCACCGCAGGTAAGACTGGAACGACGAATGATAATACTGATGCGTGGTTCATCGGATTCACACCCGACCTGCTGGCGGGTGTGTGGGTTGGGTTGGACGATCCCGCGAAATCGTTAGGTCGCGGACAGGAAGGTGGCAAGGCCGCGCTGCCGATCTGGGCTGAATTCATGAATGCGGCTTACGATGTGATGGACTATCCCGAGTCGGACTTCCGCTCGGCGAGAAAATGTGGTTACGGCTGAGATTTGTGTCGAATCGGGTGAGCTTGCGGGCGCCGGCTGTACGGATACTCGAACCGAGTATTTTGCCAAAAAGTCCGAATTGCCACCTCCGTGCTCGCTGCATGGGGCGTTTCGTACTCCCCGCGGACGCAAGCCTTCGCTCTTCTAAGATGTAAAATCCAAGCTACCTATGGAGAACTGTTTCATGTTTAAGTCTTCCTCTTGTCAACGCGGCGGAGTCACGCTGTGGGCTACCATCGCCGTCGTGGTAGTCATCGCCGCGATTCTGACGTTCCATTTCCTGTCAAGAATGCAGCCCGCCGAAGTCCGTTCTTTCCAGGAGTTAGTCAACCGCGTTGAGAAGATCAACACGCAGATTTCGGAACGTGAATCGCAAATTTCAGATCTTGTCGCGAAGTACAATCATTCCCATCCGGGAAATGAAATCGACACTACCGGCATGTCTGCTATGGGACTCACGGAAGAGCAGGCGCAGCTCCTCGCCAATCGAGTGGCCCAGGAGAAGGACCTTTCCTATCGCGGACTGCTGCAGGAAGTCATCGATATTTCCGGTGACCTCGAAAAGCTCAACCTCGAACTTGCTGAGGTTAAATCGCGGCTTCGCCCGCCGGTGGTGGCACAGAAAGGTGACACTCATCTGGCCGTCTCCCTTAAGTTCCTCACCGAAGAGATCGGAATGAATGAAGAGGATGCGTTAAAGCTCATCGAGAAAGAAGCGCTCGTTCCTGAATTGCTGCCGGGATTCGAAGTTTGGAACTATTACGGTGAAGGTATTTTTGGCACGTTTGTTACGCAGGGTCAAGCTAAGATTACACCGAACGAACTCGCTCGCGCGACAAAACGGAAGATCGATGCCGAGCGCAATACGCTGATTCAAGAACGAAACCAGAAGCAGCAGGAAGTCGATGACCTCGAAGCGCGCAAGAATGAGCTGCAGCAGCAGATTCGTTCACTCGAAGAAGAACGCGCCTCAATGATGGACCAGGTGACTCGCATGGCTTCATCAAATGACAGCCTTTCGCAGGAACTTAACTCGTTGAAGTACCACGTCGGCACCTTCCGCGATCTTGAAAAGAGCGGCGCCATTCGCAAACCCACGCTTGGAAAATGGAATACTGGCGACATCGAAGCCGTGCAGCATACAGGGTCGCTTGACCTGCGCAAGGATGCCCGTATTGTGATCAACGCTGGCTCACTCGGACTTGAAAAAGTCGAGAAGATTCTCGTCTTTCCGCGCTATTTCCGCGAGGACGGCGACTATCGCATCGAGCTTAGTCCCGACCGCAAAGCTGCGACGATAGTATTTGAAAAACCCTCGAAGTTTAATCTCTCGCGGCTCGTGATTGCTATAGGCTGAATTTCGTCGATCTTGAAAACGAATAAGGGCCGCTGATGCGGCCCTTGCAGACTGTTGACAAAGCCCTCGCATATTGCGGGGGTTTTGTTATGTCTGTGGGAGAGTTGTTTTAGGAGGTTTTGTTGATGTTAAAGCAGGATGTCGGTCGGAGTTGGGAGTTGGAGTTTGTGGCGATTGACCAGTTGGTTCCGGAGGATCATCTGGTTCGGAAGGTTGCGCGGGCGGTGGACTTCAGCTTCATTCGGGAGAAGGTGGCGCATCTGTACTGTGCGGACAACGGTCGTCCTGCGATCGATCCGGTGGTGCTGTTCAAGATGCTGTTTCTGGGCTATCTGCTCGGGATTCGGAGCGAGCGGCAGCTGGTGCGCGAGATTGAGGTGAACGTGGCCTACCGCTGGTTCTTGGGGTTCACGCTGCAAGAGAAGATTCCCGACGCCTCGACGTTCAGCCAGAACCGCCGGCGGCGGTTTCGCGAGAGCACGGTTTATCAAGAGATCTTCGACGAGATCGTGCTGCAAGCGGCCAAGCGCAGACTGGTGGACGCTCACACGCTGTAGACGGACTCGACACACCTGAAGGCCAACGCCAACCGTCAGAAGTTCAACAAAGAGACGGTGTATAGATCGGCGCGGGACTATCTCGAGAAATTGGAGATCGCGATCGATGAAGATCGCTTAGAGCAAGGCAAGACGCCGATCAAGCCCAAGGCCTCTGAGCCTGAGCAAAAAGCGACGAAGATCAGCACGACGGATCGCTCGGGCTATCGTCACTATCAATCGAACTCGGACATGTGTCAACATTGTCCGCTGCTCAGTCTCTGCACACAGAGCAGTACGCACGTGAAACGATTAACGCGGCACGTGTGGGAACGGAGTAAGGAACGCGTCAAAGGGCATCGGCTCTTGCGGCGCGGGCGCGCGATCTATCAAAAGCGCAAAGAGACCGTCGAACGCAGCTTCGCCGACGCCAAACAACTGCACGGACATCGCTACGCCAAGATGCGCGGACTGTTGCGTGTCGCCGAACAGTGCCTGCTCTGCGCCGCCGCACAAAACATCAAGAAAATCGCCCTGATCGCGGCGAAGAACCCGTTCAAAATCTGATCGCAAAACTGCTCCTCCACCTCGCAATGCTAACACCCCAACCAAAACTCGTCCCCATCACCCTCCCAACAATAGTCCACACCCGCTAACAAGCAAAACATAAAACAAACCCCGAAACACAAATCACGGGGTTTGTCAGTAGTCTGAAAGGCGACCGCGTTGGGCGGTCCTGTGTCTTGGGCGTTTGCAGCCGTTACTTGCTAAATAGCCTCCAGCCGGATCGGCGCTGCGATATCCAAAGATAGACGACTACAAGGGCAAACAGCACGTTGGGTGACCACATCGCCGTTCCCGGACCGAGACTTCCGCGATCTGCGAGGTCCTCTCCTGCAATCAGGAATACCCAATAAATTAGAAAGAACGCCATGCTATAGCCTGCAGACACGCCTATTCCTGAACGCCGCACCATCTGCCCCAGTAAACCGCCCAAGGCCGCAAAGATCAGGCACGCCGCAGGGATCGAGAATTTCTTGTGTATTTCAACCATCAGGCGCGAGATGTTTTTTGCGTTCTTATCGCCATCAATCTTCTTGTAGCCGTCGATCTTTTGCAGTAGCTGCGCCACATTCATCTCGCGGTCGCCGCGCCACTCGCTGGTTGTCCGCCTGAGAGACATATCCGGAGCGTGAATGCGGAAGACGGCATCTTTGAACTCGATCCGGTGATGTTCACCCGGCCGCGAACGGTCCGATCGTAATATCTCGCCGTCTTTCAAGAGAAACTCGAACCCTTCGAACCACTCCTCGTATTTCAGTTTTCCCCGAGTGGCGATGACCGTGCTCCCGAAGCGCGGATCGCCGTCCTGATAAACCAAAACGTCACCGATTTCTGACGTCTCATTGTCCACGCTACGCGCATAAAGCACGTGACCCGGAATATCCGAAAGAAAGACCCCCGGCTCCATCACCATAGCCGGCTTTAACCGCTTGATGTCAGTCTGCAACTGCCGCGAGCGGTAGTTCAGGTCCGGCAGCAGGTAGTTATTGAAATACATCAATCCTGTCGCCATCAACAGGCCGAAGAGCAGGGCAGGGGTGATCATCTGCATCGGACCCACACCGGACGAGCGCAGCGCCGTCACTTCGTTGTCCGCCGACAATCGCCCGTACGCCGATAGCACAGCGACCATCACCGCCATCGGCACTGCCAGCGCAATCATCCACGCCAGATTCAGTCCGAAAAATTCCAGGACAGTCCACCACGACAACCCTTTGCCGACGATCCGCCCCAGCATCGTGAACACGAGGTTCAGGACAAACAGAAACACGATCAGCGACAAGCTGAACACAAACGGTGGGATAAACTCCCGGGTCAGGTAGCGGAAGAGAGTCATGAGGGTTCTGCTTTGGCCCGCAAGTTAAGAAAATTAAAGTACATTTCCCACAATCCCCCGCTTGCTTTTTTGACCAAAATCGGATATACTTGCTGTTTCGGGGACGGACTGCCCTCCGCCCGGAGGACTAGACCTAATTGGTAAGGCAGCGGTCTTGAAAACCGCCGGGCGTAAGCCCTTGGGAGTTCGAGTCTCCCCGTCCTCCGCTATTGCAATGTAATCATAGCCTTGTCGGGTGATCCCGACCCCTGGAGAGGTGGCCGAGTGGCTTAAGGCGGCGGTTTGCTAAACCGTTGTATGGGGTAAACCCGTACCGGGGTTCGAATCCCCCCTCTCCGCAAATATTGACCGACAGGCAAAACCGGAAGCCAGCCGTGATTCGTAAGCTTGCAATCACCGCCAACATCTTGTTCGTTGTCTGGATTCTTTACAACGGGATGAACGAAGGCTGGCAGGGAACGCCGCCTGAAATTGTGTCCTATGTCGGACTCCTTGTATTGCTGCTCTTGAATTCCTACTTACTGTTGAAGAGATAGTCAGAGGAGCGTTTGGCAGGACACGCGCTGATACCCCGAGCGTTGTTTCAAATGCGGCGCTGGGCACGCAAGCTGACACTTCCGCCCGAATTGCCCGGAGTGTCGGTGTTGCTGGTCACGTGGAATCGTGCGCAGTATCTCGAACTGGCATTACGAGCATTAGCTGATACCGTTCCAGATGAGCACGAAGTCTTGCTCTGGGACAATGCATCAACGGACAATACGCCCGTGATCATTGCGAAGTGGCATACAAGCCGACTCAACTTGACGGTCTTCAGCAGCAAGGTCAACATCGGCACCAACGGCTTTGCCGAGCTCGCGTTGCGTGCGCGTCGCGAACTACTCTTTGAAATGGATGATGACGTCTTCTTGCTCCCGCAAGACTGGGCGCTGAAGCTCACGAGCGCCTTTCGCGTGTTCCCGGAGTTCGCCTATCTCGCGCTCGACGTCGTGCAGGACGACTTCACGCACGGTGCTAAGCCACTGCCCGCGCACTACGAACAGCAAACCCGCGGAGACGTTACAATTGATTTTGGCCCGACCGGAGGCTGGGCGACCGCGACGCCGCGCAACTTCTATGTCGCCACGGAGGGCTTTCCGTTTCGACCCCACAAGCCCTATTTCTCCGAAGACGGATACTACAACCGCATCGTGCGCGAGGCGGGGAGACGCGCCGGGATTCTCACTGGGGTCAAGTGCTATCACGCCTCCGGGGCTAACTGGAGCGAAGCCTTTGGCAAAACCAAGATGCAAAGTGAAAAAGTCGCCTCACACGGCGCCGCAAACACGAAAGGGCTTACGTTTCGTGACGTCAGCGACCGCATTCCCTGATGTGCGCGTTTTGGATGATTACCGGGCCCAACTCTGCCCGCAGCCACTGGCCGCGCCGCCCTCAAGAAATCCACTTGCCTGATCCCGTTCATGGATAGCCAGTGCACTTGCCCGCTCGCAATTCGACACTTCCAATCCCCTGGCACCCGTAGCGGAGTAGGGGATTTTTGTTGAGAAGGAACTACGTTTGTTAAGCACTCTTGCTACTGATCCACTGCATTCCTCGCGGCGCCCGCTGATTCGCGTGACTGTTGCCGCGCTTCTGATGTGCGCTGCAATCGCAATCGGCGTCCTATCATGGTTTCGCAATGACGCGTCTGTATTGATCGTCACATCGCAGCCAAGTGGTGCCGAAGTCGTCCTGAATTTTCGCCCGACAGATATTCTTACCAACGCCTATTTCTGCTCGCTCCCGGCAGACTCGTTTGCCATCAGTGTTCGACTCGACGGCTACCGCCCCGTGCCAAGCGAACAGTGGCTGCGCCTAAACGCCGGAGACACGTCCCGAGTGACATTTATCATGGCGCCGGTCAATCGCGGAGATGATCACATCGTGGCCCGCGCCGACGGCTTGCCCTACAAGTGGTCGTGGAAAAGGGTCCGCATCAATTCCGAACCACCCGGAGCTGAAATCATCATTGATGATGTCAATACCGGTCTGATCACGCCGGCCACGGTTGTCTTTGAGCGCGGCCTGCACCATCTGCAGGCCAATTGGCCTAATCGTGCCAAGTCATTCAAGAATGTCCTGATCGATGCGCAGACAACGCAGCCTAACGTTACGTTCCGTCCCGCAACTTATCTTCAGCCTGAGAAATGAACCGCCGCGAAATCACGCGCATTGAGCCGCGCAGCGCCGTCCGAGTCGGCTTCTTCCTCGGATTGCTTTTTGGTTTGCTGTTCGGGCTCTACAGCGCGGTCATGCTGAAAGCAATGGGAGATGCCGGCATGAAGATGTTTGGCGAGAGCGAGGCCGCGCAGCTCAAAGCGCTCGGCGGTGTGTCGACTATCTTCATGATGCTTTTCATGGGCCTGCTCGGCGCGCTCTTTCACTCACTGATTGCGGGCCTCTGTGCCATCGTCTATAATCTCGCCGCGCGCATGTTCGGCGGCATTGAATATCACGTTCAAGAGACCAGCTCCGACCAACCTACGCAAGACTTCATCGAGAATGACTGACATCCGAGTTCGCTTCGCTCCCAGCCCCACCGGCTATCTCCACGTCGGCGGCGCGCGTACTGCGATCTTCAATTGGCTCTTCGCCCGCGCAACCGGCGGCAAGTTCCTTGTCCGTATTGAAGACACGGACCCGCTGCGTTCACGAGGTGAACTCGCGCAGGTCATACTCGATGGCCTCAAATGGCTCGGCCTCGAGTCTGATGAACAAATCCTCTACCAATCAGATCGCAAAGACCGTTTCGTCGAAGTCGCGCACGAACTCGTCAAACGCGGCTTCGCCTATTACGATTTCACCACGATTGAAGAGCTTGAACGCATGCGCGCCGAGTCGCAGGCTCGCGGCGAAGCGTCCTTCCGCTTCAAATCCGATCTTGCGCTGGTCCGCGCCGGAGCCGAAGAGCGCATCCAACGCGGTGAATCGTATGCCGTGCGGTTCTCCGCTCCGCCTGATGGAATCGCCTGGAACGATCTGGTGCACGGTGACGTTGCCTATAAGGGCGACGAACTTGAGGACTTTGTGCTTCTGCGCTCTGACGGTTCCCCCACGTATCACCTATCCGTTGTGTGCGACGATCATGACATGCGCATCTCGCACGTCTTGCGCGGCGACGATCACATCTCAAATACTCCCAAACAGATCGCGCTCTATCGCGCGATGGAGTGGGAGGTCCCGCAATTTGGACACGTGCCCCTGATTCTCGGGCAGGATAAAAAGCGGTTGTCCAAGCGTACAGGCGCGACATCGGTCGGCGAATTCCAGGAAAAGGGGTTTCTGCCGCAGGCATTGTTCAATTTCCTGACGCTGCTCGGTTGGTCTCCCGGCAAAGGAGATCGCGAGATCTTCACGCGCAATGAACTTGTGCAAGTCTTCTCGGTAGAGGGCATTCAGCCCAAGAGCGCGGTCTTTGACGAAGCCAAACTCGAATGGATGAATGGCGAACATTTGCGGCTGTTGCCTGACGGCGACGCGGTCGACTATCTGCTCGTGCACTCTGACAACCCGGCCGTCACGCGGGAGCGTCTGCTTGCTGCGTGGCCGCTGATCAAGCCGCGCACCAGAATGCCCAACACGCTTTACAGCGAGCAGCCGTATTTGTTCGATGATCCCGGCGAGTATGATCCGAAAGGCGTCGAGAAACACCTCGCCGCCTCGGACGTTCTCGTTCGCCTCCGCGACTTTGTAAACGACCTTGCGACGGTGACATTTGAGGCCGCGCCGCTCGAAGCTGCGCTCCGTGAGCGGTGCGAGGTGTGGGGAGTAAAAGCGGGCGTGCTGATTCACCCGATTCGTCTCGGCATTACCGGCAAAACCGTGAGTCCCGGTCTCTTTGAACTTATGGAACTGCTTGGCCGCGATACGGTTGTTCGGAGGCTTAATCGGCTGCTCAAGGAACACCTGCTCGCGTGACGCTCCTTGACCGGTATATCGTCTCCGCGTTCGCGCGGAGTTTTTTTCTTCGCGATGCTCGCCGCTGCGATCATCTTCGTCACGATTGATCTCGTCGAACACCTCGACAAGTTTGTGGATGCCGGAGCCGGGATTCAGCTCGTAGCGCGCTACTACGCGCTCTATGTTCCCTTCATAATCTACCTGACAATCCCGGTCGGAGTACTGCTTGCTACGCTCTTCACGATCGGCGGTTTCGTCTATCGCAACGAACTGACTGCGATGCAAGCATCAGGCGTCAGTTTGTGGCGCATTCTTGTTCTTATGCTGATAGTCAGCTCACCGCTTGCGGCAGGCGTGTGGTATCTTGGCGAAAACGTCGTCCCTCAATACAACTTCGAACGCAAAGAGCTCTATCGTATCAACGTGCGCAAAGGAAAAGGCTCCGTCTCGTCCCGGCAAGGCCGTATCTACCTGCAGACGTCGCCGACCGAATTCCTGAAGATGGAAAGCTATGATCCCACGCTAAAGACGGCGTACCGCGTGCAGTTGCAAAGCATTGACGGTGGGCGGGTGGCGTCGCGCGTCGAGGCCGATAGCATGCACTTTGACCACGGAGCCTGGACATTTCTGGCTGCTCACAAGACTGAGTTCGGCGCGCGCGATATCAAGATGACCGCGCTGGATTCACTGCCGTGCCCTGATTTCAAGTTCACACCAGATGACTTGATTCGCGTGAATATCGAACCCGACGAGATGAGCTACAAGGATATCCAGAGTCTCATCAATCGACTGCAGGCGGCCGGGATCCGCGGACTACGTTGGTCCGTTGATCTCGCCTTCAAATTCGCGCAGCCTTTCGCCGCTTTCATTATCGTCCTGTTCGGCGTTCCCTTTGCATCGTTCCGCAGGCGTGGCGGACTTGTGCTTGGATTTGGTCTTTCACTGCTTGTCTGTTTCGTCTATTTCGGTTTTCAGCAAGTCGGCAGAATTCTCGGCTATGGTGGTGAACTCTCGCCATTGTGGGCCGCGTGGATTGGCAATGCCGTGTTTGGGGCAATCGGACTCACGCTTGTTTGGCGGGCGCCCAAGTAGTCGTTGACTCACAAAAACCGAAGAGGCCGCGCGAACGCGGCCTCTTCGGTATTCGTCAAATCTCGATTACCAGTGCAGCGAGTGACTTATTCCCAACGAGATTCCGCGCGCCGCCGAAAACAACCCGTTGTGCCACGATGCGCCAAAATCGAAATCGTAGCGCGATGTGCGCACGCCCAGGCCCAACGCGTAACGCGTTTGCAGCGGGCCGCCTGCGCCCAGACCCGCCCTGACAAGCATCGGTCCAACGGCCTTGTATTCGCCGCCTATTGAAAGCTCCGCGCCGCGTTCTCCTTGCGCGCTGTCATCAAAGCGCGCGCGCAACGTGCCCAGAAATAGCGATCGCCGCGAGTAGTCGTAGCGGCCGGACATTTCGAGTGTGACGGGAATCGTCGATTCGATACTGCCACCTGTCACTACGCTGGTCGTCCGTTCGAAGGACCGCGAAACGTAGTCCTGGTCGTCAAGCGAGTCCACAATAAGTCCGGTCGAGTCGATCGCGAAGGCATCGAGCGTCGCTTCGTCGACAACCCACGTAACACTGCCGCCAATCTGTTTCAGTGCGAGTCCGACTGCCCACTGCTCGTTGATTTCACCCAGTAACCCTACGTCAAAGCCGATGCCATCTCCGCTCGTCGCGTGCACGCGCTGTATCGCGCCGTAGCCCTGCAAAAGCGAATCGGTCGTGCTCAATTCACCCGTCGCATCGACGACCTTGTCGAAAAAATGGCCGATATAGAAGTGAAAACCAAGCCCGCCGTAGAGTCCTTTGATGTACTCTTGCTCAAACCTGTATCCGACTGCCGCACCGGCATCGATAAGCATGTATTGCTCGCCGCCAAGGTCTTCAAGTCTATATCCGCGATTCAACTGGTTGCCATAGAGTACGAGTTCAAACAGCTCACGGTCGGCCGTAACATGAAATGCGGTTTCTTCGGAAGGCTGCATCGCGGCCTTGCGATAGACTCCGCCTACAAGCGGAGCCGATACAAGTCCGGAGACGCGCAGACCTTCCTCCGGTATCCTATCGAGAATCGCGTCCTTGTCATTGGCCGTCAAATAGTGATCCTGTGCCACCTGATCATTCCAAAACCCGACGCTGAATGCGTTGTTCGCGGCGCCGCCCGAGAACCGGGGCAAGTCAATGCGCCAACGCTGCAGCGATGGGCGGGCGAGCGCCGCAGGATTCCCGTGTAAGACATCAGAGTTGGCTTCGAGAACATCGCTTGCTCCGGCGAATCCGAGCTGGCGGCCTGACGGCGCCTGCGCAAACACCGGAAGGGCGATCAGCAGAAGTGCAATGAAAAAGTTCATTCCACACCTCCGGGCCGAACCGTGTATAAAATATTCGCAATGGCCTGCACGCTTATGTAATCTCCACCGTAAACGGAGAGCGTGTCGCCATTCTCCCCAGCTATGAATATCTGCGATCTGACAAAGAACGGTGGCGTGCGGAAATAATCAAGCCAGACGTCGTCAAACTCAACCTCAAATTCAAATTCACGTGCTTCCACAGCCCGGCCGTCTACAACCGGCGGTACCGGTACCTGCACGTCAAAGAGCGTATCGACATCAGCGCCGGAATTCTCGAGCACGTTCATGCTGTCTCGATCCGCCACCAGATAGCAGCGCCCGCCCGTGGGAAGGTGATTCCACACTCTGATTGTCGCCGTGCCGCTTTCAATGTTCTCCAGCTCGTCAGGTTCTACGCGTTCTACGGTACTGACCGGTTCGACATTCCCGGTCAAGCGCACGGTCAACCCGGCGCGCAATTCAAGATCTACTTCGATCCGGCTATTGTCGAAGAATGAGACTGGCCCGTTCAAAATTGCTTCGCCTTCGGCGGTCATCAAATCGGGGTAGTCGGCAAGCAGAGGCGCGAGTCCGCCGAACACAACCGTCGTGTCCGTGCCCAAGGGTACATCGGCGACTTCCACATCAGTGGCTCCAATCGGTATGCCTGAATAGCTCGTCCGCGCAGTGATTGCCGCATCAAGTATGCCGCCCGATCCAACGCCATCGCCGACATGCAAGCGTGCTTCGACGTCGAGCGGTTGAACAGTCTCCCAGCCGAGCGGCGGACGCTCAAGCTCGACGTTGATTCCGTCAAACGGCAGGGCGAGATTGTTGAGAATACCGTTGAAGTATTCGAATGTTAGCTGACTGAATTGCAGGCGACCGTAGACACGTTCTCCGTTGCCGGCAAACTGCCGGTAATCTTCGGGCGCAGGAGAATGCGAATTCAACTCGGCCCGCAGGCTCTGTTCCGGATTCCCATCCGGACGCACATTGAATTGCGCCAACGGCACGACCGTGACATCTGAATCTCCCGGCATCAGAAACCGCGTAACCGCCAACGTGTCATTCAAACGGCTGACGAAACTCGGAATCCGCAGCGTCACGGTATCGGCGAATTGTGTGCGATTGGCAAGCGTAACGGTCATCTCGCCCGTGCGAACTGTTCCGAGCGCGATGACGTGTTGCTGCTCGATGGCCAGCGAACTGTCTCGCCGAACCGATTGCTCACGTACGAATCCATAGAATCTCGATGCCGTAACTGTGTCGGCTTCCAGGTGCGCCGTGAGCCGAGCCGTAGAGTCAACCAGTATCCCCGGGCCTCCAATGCCGTCGGCCGTGATTGACAGCAATTCATCCGAATTCAAAACAAGATCGGCGAGTGACAGGATCAGCACCTGTTGCTCCTGCGACGCAAGCGACACCGAACTGAGAAGCGGGAACAACCCAATCCGAAGCGACAAGTCAGAGACTCCGTAGGGGAGTCGGTTGGCCACGACGAGTCGAACCGTTCCCGTGTCGACCTCGAGACTGTCATAACCGTCCGGAAGCGGCAGGCTCACTTCGCCTTGCAGCGAGTGTGTCGGCAAATCCTGGACTGTGCCATGAAGAGCGGCAATGTCAGGGTTCAACTGGCTCAGCCCAAACGCGTACATCGAATCGTAGTCGAGCGGCGCTTCAATAGCTGTGACATAGCGGTCGATAGTCAGGTCCATGGGCCTTGAATACAAACTATCCGTCAGTGCCGCGCCCAATTCCGCCCACGCGCTGAAATACATCGAACTGTCTTCGCCCATGCCGACGCCGGAGCCGTCGCGCTGCAATATGTTGTCCGGGTCGGCAAGCTCCCAGATTCCATAAGTCCGCACTCCGAACGGAACGTGCAAGTTAACGTCCCACCAGAGGTCACCGGGCTGCTGAGGCAGTTCGCACGAAACCACAAATAGTATTAGCGCCAAACACAAAAGACGGAGTGCCCTCCGTCTTTTGTGCGTTCCTGCGGATTTCCCGCACATCACGTTCCCATCTCCCAGCTGGCCAGATATTTCTTCTGCTCGGGCGTCAACTTGTCTATCTTGACTCCCATTGTCTTCAGCTTCAGAGTCGAGATATAGTCTTCTATGCTCTTCGGCACGCTATGCACGTCCACCGAGAGCTTCTTGGCATTCTTGATCGCGTATTCGGTCGTCAGGGCCTGCGTCGCGAAGCTCATATCCATGACCGAGGCCGGATGTCCGTGCGCTGCGCCGAGGTTCACCAATCTGCCTTCGGCAATCACGTTCACGGTTGAACCGCTCTTCATGGTGTAGCGATCCACAAACGGTACCACGTTCTTCTCGACACGCTTGGCCATCTCGCCCAAACCCTTTAGATCAAGTTCGATGTCAAAGTGGCCGCTGTTGCAAACGAATGCGCCGTCCTTCATCTTCTCAAAGTGCTCGGGACGAATCACGTGCATGTTTCCGGTAACTGTGCAGAAGATGTCGCCCAAAGGCGCAGCTTGCGCCATCGGCATCACACGGAATCCGTCCATGCGGGCCTCAAGCGCGCGCACCGGATTGATTTCCGTCACAACCACTTCCGCGCCGTGACCCTTGGCGCGCATCGCAAAGCCCTTCCCGCACCAGCCGTAGCCCGCGACCACGACCACGCGTCCCGCAATCAACCCATCCGTTGCGCGAATGATGCCGTCGAGTGTAGATTGGCCCGTGCCGTAACGGTTGTCAAATAGATGCTTCGTGTCCGCGTCGTTGATTGCAAACACCGGGAAGCGCAGCTTGCCGTCCTTCATCAACGCCTTCAGGCGAATAACGCCCGTCGTCGTCTCTTCAAGCGATGCCACGATCTGCTCGCCGTATTCAACATGCGATGTATGCAAGCCGTGAACAAGGTCCGCGCCGTCATCCATCGTGATCGACGGATTGTGGCGCATGCCCGCATCCAAATGCTGGTAGTACGTCTTGTTGTCTTCGCCCTTAATGGCATACACGCGCACACCGAAATCCTTAACGAGCGACGCCGCAACATCATCTTGAGTTGACAGCGGATTTGAAGCCACTAACACGAGATCAGCACCGCCAGCCTTTAGCGTGCGAGCGAGATTTGCCGTCTCCGCCGTCACGTGCAAGCACGCCGACATCCGGTGACCCTTAAGCGGCTTCTCCTTTTCAAAACGTTCGCGAATCTCAGCCAGCACCGGCATGTCGCGATCCGCCCATAAAATGCGGTTCTTTCCCTTCGGAGCCAGACTTTCGTCGGCCACGTGATAAGCAGGTCCGCTGGCGGCCTGAACTTTCTTTCCTTTGCTCGTTGTCGAGGACATGAAACTCCGCTCTTTATGCTAATGAACTTACTTTGTCAGTCTTTTCCCAAGTGAACGTCTCTTCGCTGCGGCCAAAGTGTCCGTACGCCGCAGTCTTGCGATAGATCGGACGGCGCAAATCAAGAGCCGTGATGATACCGCGCACCGTCATGTCAAACGTGCCGCGAATCTTCTTCTCGATCTCCTCATCCTTCATCTTACCCGTGCCGTGCGTATCCACCATGATCGACACCGGCTGCGCCACGCCGATCGCATACGCAACCTGAATCGTGCAGCGTTCGGCAAGCCCGGCCGCCACGACGTTCTTGGCTATCCAGCGAGCCGCATACGCACCGCTGCGATCAACCTTCGTCGGATCCTTGCCCGAGAACGCGCCGCCGCCGTGAGGAACCCAGCCGCCGTATGTATCGACGATAATCTTCCGGCCCGTCAAGCCCGCGTCGCCCTGTGGTCCACCGACCACGAAACGCCCCGACGGATTGATATAGACCTTGTAGTCCGCTGCCATCTTGTAATCAGACAGCACTGCCGGAAGCAGCAATCTCTTCAAGTCCGCGTCAATCTGCTTCTGATCCGCTTTCGGATCGTGCTGAGTTGATACCACTATGGCCGTTATCTCCGTCGGCTTGTTATCAACGTAGCGCACAGAGACTTGCGACTTCGAGTCGGGACGAAGGTAGTCCAACTTGCCGGCGCGGCGCATGTTCGTCAGCTCGCGCACCAGCTTGTGAGACAGCACGATCGGCAACGGCATCATCTCCGGAGTCTCCGTGGACGCGTAGCCGAACATCATACCCTGATCACCTGCGCCGTCCTGATCCACTGCTTGCGCGATATCCGGACTCTGTTTGTCAATCGTGGTCAGAACCGCGCACGTCTCATTATCAAAGCCGTAAGCCGCGTTCGTATACCCGATGTCCTTGATCACGCTGCGAACCAGCGCCGGAATGTCAACATACGTGTGTGTCGATATCTCGCCGCCAACGAGCGCCATGCCCGTCGTGACAAACGTCTCGCACGCAACGCGTGCCATCGAATCATCCTTCAATACTGCGTCCAAAACCGCGTCTGAAATCTGATCCGCTATCTTGTCGGGATGCCCTTCGCTAACCGACTCGCTGGAAAAGACAAATGTGCTCATGAATGGGTACTGCCGCTCCGTCGTGAATGGTGAAAATCTCTATAGCTCGTCGCCTGTCCCTTCGACAATCGCGCTCGAATCGCCCAAATTGTAGCGGTGGAAACTCCCCTTCACCACCGCATTATTCCCCACGAGTGACCCAGCAACCAACGCATCTTCTACGTGCGCGCCCTCGCCGAGTATCGCATCCCGCACCATCGCGCTGCGCACCGTCGCGCCCTGACCAATCGTCGCGTGCGGTCCAATAATCGCCTGTTCAATCACCGCTTCCGGGTGAATGAATACCGGCGGAATTATCACAACCCCGTCGCTCTGCCGCGCCTCTGCCGGGAGCTTTGAAAGCAAGTGACGATTCGTTTCCAGCAGGGTCTCCGGCTTCCCGCAGTCAAACCAATTGTTCACAGGAAACGTCCGAATCGGAATCTCCTGCTCGATCATCAGTTGCAAAGCGTCAGTCAACTGAAACTCGCCGCGCGTAGTCAAATTCCGCTCGAACAGCATTTCAATTGAACTCTTAAGCTGCTGTGCTTCCCGGATCAGGTAGATTCCCACGATGACCAGATTCGACTTGGGATTCTCTGGCTTCTCTACCAACCGCGTCACAAGTTCGTCGCGCGTTTCTACCACGCCGAACCGCCGCGGATCCTCAACCGTCTTGACCGCGATTGCCGAATCCGCCATCGTTGACAACACGTGCGTCAGGTCAAACTCGAAAATCGTGTCGCCGAGAATGACCAGCACTTCCCGATCTTCAGCAGTCAAGCCGAGATGCACGGCGTGGGCAAGCCCGCGGGCTTCCTGCTGAACGACGAACTCAAACGGAATGGAGTAGTGCTTGCGCACATAGGTCTCGATCAAATCGCCCATCGAACCAACGATCAGAGTGACCTGATCGATACCCGATGCGACTAAATGATCAAGAATGTGGCCGAGAATGGGTTTCCCGGCCACGTTGAGGAGGACTTTCGGCCGGGTGAAAGTATGCGGCCGCAGGCGCGAACCCAGGCCCGCTACCGGGATTATTGCTTTCACAGAGGAGGGTCAAAGATTTCTTAAAGCCTTGTAATCTACGGATTTCACCCGTAAATATCAAGACCCAGTCAGGAGATTTTTAAGCCCTGTAATTCTCGGGATTTCCAGCGGGTCTTCCGCGCGCAGAATCGCCAGATACACCGTGGCAGCATCAAGCAACAACATAAGTCGGATTCCCTGAGCCAGCCTGCTCCGGCTGTCCCCGAAGAGCTCCTGAGGGTCGAGCCGCAACGTTGCTACGCCGAGCTTAGTCAGCAGCTCCTCCATTGGACCCCGCGGATCGGCAAATGTTCCCGCCGTTGACCAGCTTCCCAAAAACATCACCAGCGGCGGCGCAAGCACCTGCGCGAGATGCGCAAACGCCTCGACTTCATTGTGTGCAAGCTCCGGAAGGTCTGAGCTGTGCGACCAGACTTTGCTGTTCTCCGCAAGCTGCGCGCGCATGCGAAACGCCAGCGCGGGACCAAGCAATCCGTCACACGTATAAATCACGGGCGTGCGATCAACGAGCTTGACAGCGAGATCAAGCGCGGGATTCTCCTCCCGTGTCAGCAGTGCGTAGCGCTTCGCGTCTTCGGCCAGTTTCGTCAAGGGCCATGATTCGAGCTCCGGCGCGTGAAATCCGTACACCTTTTGGAATAGCCTGTGCAGCGCTCCAAGTGAAAAACCAACTGCTGCGCGCGGCGGATAGCCGCCCGGCAAATTCAAGTACGGAATGTGCGCAGCGTTCGCCTTCTGCTCAAGCCTGCCCCCACTCGATACGGCCAGCCACACTTGCCGAGAGTCCACTTCAGTCAACGCTTGAACAGCCTCAACAGTATTGCCCGAATAGCTGCACACCAATCGCGGCAGATCGGATGGCCGCGCGTGTCGACGCACGAATATCCGGCCATTCATCGCGGGCGGCTCCAGGCCAAAGGCTTGCAGCAGGTCTCCTGACACCGCACTTCCGCCTAACCCAAACCAATCGAGCAGTGGCTCCTCGCGCAACTTGTTGTGAAGAAGAAACTCGTCGGCGATTTCGCAGCCCCGCACAAGCTGTTGATCAAGTTCGAGCGTCATTCCCAGCATGTTGCTCGGGTCAAGCTGCTTTAACCGTGTCTCTGTTAGCTGTATGGCCTTAGTCGTGATCGTCATTGTGTGTATTTGGAATGGTTAACTACGAAGTCTGATCGATGCGGCAGTTCCCAATCGTCCCCAAACTTCCGGGAGGACAATGGCCGAATCGTGTGATTCTCGCCTTGCGCTAAGTCGTCCGCGCCAGCGCATTCAGTCCAGCGGCACGCTGGCATAATGCTGGGGTTAGTTGAACCAGATCGGTAGGTCCGCGAAACGCTTCTTCAACTCCCCGTGCATGTAGTTGAGGATTTCCTGCGATGTGTCCATCTTCATGGCCTTGCGAGCCATCCGCTTGCACTCTTCGTAAGTCAGGGAACGGATGATTTTCTTGATCTCAGGAATCATCGAGGATGTCAACGACAGCTCGCGCATTCCAAGTCCCACCAGAAGCGGCGTGGCGGCCGGACTTCCGCCCAACTCGCCGCATATCCCGACATGTACTCCGTGTCGTTCTCCGGCGCGCACCGTCATCTCGATCAACCGCAGCACAGCCGGATGATAGCTTCGATAATAGGCCGCAACTTGCTCATTCGCCCGATCTGTCGCCACCGTATATTGGATGAGGTCGTTCGTGCCAATCGAAAAGAAGGCGCACTGCTCCGCCAGGCGATCCGCCATCACAGCCGCCGACGGAATTTCAATCATGATGCCAACTGGAATGTTCCGGTCGTGAGCGAGCTTGCGCTGCTGCAACTCCTGCTTCGCTTCTTCCAATACGGCAAGCGATTCGCGCAGCTCTTCAAAGCCCGAGACAAACGGAAACATCACACGCACATTGCCCCGCGCAGACGCCCGTAGAATTGCCCGAAGTTGAGCCCTGAACAAGTCTCGCCGCGATAGCGAGACACGGATCGCCCGATAACCCAAAAATGGATTCTTCTCGTCGCGAATGTTGATTCCCGCGTGGTACTTGTCGCCGCCCAAATCGAATGTGCGAATTACGACCGGGTGCGGATCCATGATTTCAGCGGCCTTGTCATAAATACTGAATTGCTCATCTTCCGACGGCGTTGTTTCGCGAGTCAGAAACAGGAACTCGCTCCGAAACAAACCAACACCCGTCCCGCCGTGACTTAGCACCGATTCGGCCTCGCGCGGCAATTCAATGTTCCCCCACAACTCAATCTCGCGTCCGTCCAATGTAACCGCCGGCTGGCTCTTCAAATCCTCAAGAACCTGCTGAAAACTGCGAAAGCGCTGCCGTTTCGCATCATATTCCGCAAACGACTCTTTCGTCGGATGAAGAATCACCTTGCCGCTGTTGCCATTCAAGATGATCGAGTCTCCGTCCCGCACCCGCGACGAAACGTCCCCCGTGCCGACAATCGTCGGAATGTCGAGGCTGCGCGCCAATATCGCTGTGTGCGAGGTTAACCCGCCAATATCCGTTATGATACCGTGCACCAGCGACCGATCAAGATTCAACGCCTGAGTGGGGGAGAGGTCCTCCGCGACAAGGATCACCTCGTGCGTCGGATGATCGGGAATCACGTCGCCTTCGCCGCGCAAATAGCGCAACAACCGCGTCCGCACGTCGCGCAAATCCGCCGCCCGCTCTCGAAAAACTTCACCCTGCGTCCGGCTGATCACTTCAATCATCTGGCCGAACGAATCGTAAACGATATACTCCGCGTTGAACTGCTCTCGAATAATTCGGCCGCGCACCTGATCGTGAAAAATCTCGTCCGCTAAGATCAGCAAGTGCGCGTCAAATATCTTGCCCACAGCCACGCCTGCCACGTCCAACGCCCGATCCCGCGACCGTTCAATTGCTGCCCGTGTCTGATCCAGCGCGATATTGTAGCGGCTTAACTCCTGCGGCACCTCTGAAGGCGCAAGTTTGCGTGGCGTCACGTCCGGCTCGTCGTAAACAATCAAGTGAACCTTGCCGATCGCGATCCCGGGTGCTGCCGGTATTCCGCGCAAAATCTGTTCTTTTCGTTCGTCGCGCCCCACGACTACTCCTCGTAGAATTTATTCTCGAATAAGATCACCAATTCGTCCAACAATGATTGCTCGTCGTCACCTACGCATTCAATTGTTAGCGTGCTGCCCCGCGCGGCAGCCAGCATCATGACGCCCATGATGCTCTTCCCGTTCACCCGCATTCCGTCCTTCAACAGATATACGTCGGCCTTATATTTGGCCGCGATCTTGGTCAATTGTGCCGCCGGGCGAATATGCAGCCCCAAACGGTTCAGCAGCGCGACTTCTTTCTGGATCACGGGAGGACGGTGATGGTTGTGTGGAACAAGTAGCCAATACCCATCGCAGCAAGGACTGATAAGAGAGCTGCGGTCAATGTGCTTGAGCGCAGCAGCGCCGCACCCATCATGATTGCAAATCCGGCCGCGAACTGCGCGCCGCCAAGTGTACCCAAATCGCCGACTCGTCCGATTGAAGCCGCCAACACGGTGGCTGCCGAAAGAATACCCGCGTATCGCAAGACTCGTTTCAGTCCCGCCAGCGAAGGATGCAGGGCAAGTTCCGTCAATCGTTCGCCAAGCCATACACCTTGCCCAAATGCCCAATCCCGAAACAACCACAGCGCGCCATTGTAGACGACGAGTGCGCCGATCGCCGCATAGACCCAGACGTCAGCGACGAGATTGCCGGCAACCAGAACAGCGGAAACGACCAGCGCCAGCACCACGGGTTTTAGCCGTTCCCAGATCAAACTGTCCCCAATCGCCCCCAGCGGTGTCGACAGTTCACGCTTCCAGTTCGTGATCTCCTGCACATCGTCGGCAGATGAAACTGTTTTGAGCCTTGTCACCAATGCGCCGAGCGCGGCGCTCGAAAACGCCGGATGACCATTGATGAAACTTCCTGCCGCGTGTGCCTTTTTGTCGAGGTGGTCAGGGTCCCGCAACGCTGGCCGCAGGGCAAAAAGGTAGCCCGCGCCTTGCATCGTCTTGTAGTTTAGAAACAGCTGCAGCGCCAACGATCTGAACAATATCGTGCGTTTGGGAATTCGCTCTGGACTCATCGGATTAGCACTCCCCCGGCAAGACCCAGCACGATCACCCAAATCCAATTGCGACGTGTCACCAGTTGCAGCATCGCTGCCGCAGCGCCCGCGCCAAGCAGTGCGGGCCACATCCCCGAGCAGATAATGTCAGTCGCTTCCACGGCGCTCGTGCTTGGGCCGAGCGCGTAAAACTCGCCGAAGTAGAGCCGCATCACGAGATGGCCGCAAGCGACTCCCAGCAGCGTGAATCCGAAACCGGCCGCTCCATGTATTCCAAGCGCGGCCATGGTCCATCCGCGAGCCGCAGCGTGGTCATTCCGCGCTGCAGCGTTGACATACGATTCCGCGATGCGATTCATGCTCCGTCGTACAAGCGGTGCCAGCTCTCGTCCCAAATGCGCAAAGATCAGTCCGACCGCTGTGCTCAAGAGCAGCACGAACCACGACGGTTCACCCGTCACTTCAGACGGCGCTACGCTTGCTGCGGTCGCCGTTGCGATCAGTGCGCCTAAACTCCCTTCGGAAAACTTCGCTGCGCCAATCTGCAAGTTCGCCAACCACAGTAGCTCGAAGATCACGCCAAAGAACAGCCCCACTTCCGGGCGGTCAATAAGCAGCCCGTAGAGCACGCACGCGATAATCGGCTGGCCGAGCAGCGTCTGACCAATGACCGACGTGTCAAGATAGACCACCGTTCCGGCAAGGGTCGCGAGCCACATTGTCTCAGAACTTCCGCTCGATCATCAACTGCGCCCAGTCCGCGAGCCACTCCTTGTACTCAGTCTGCGGCAACGGATCGAGGTGCTTCATACCGCGCTCAACATGGGCGCGAGCGCGCCGCGCAGTTTCTTCGATTCCACCGAGGCTCACAAACAACTTGGTCACCTCTTCAATCTGGGCGTGCGAAACATGCGGATTGCCCAGCGTTTCGCTTATCAGCTTCTTTTGCCTGTCGTCCGCGCGCAGCCACGACTCCCGCGCAATCACCGTACGCTTTCCTTCGCGAATATCCGCGCCCACAGGTTTTCCAAGCAACTTCTCATCGCCGATAATCCCCAGAATGTCATCCTGCAATTGAAACGCTGCTCCGCACGCGCTCGTAAACCGCTCAAGAGTGCGTACTAAAGGGTGCTTCAAGTCAGGGTTGTTCAGTCCAATCGCCGCCCCCGATGCGCCGGCGAATTCGTAGAGCGCGCCCGTCTTCTTCCACAGCATATCCTCGATCATCTCTGTGGTCAAGTTCGCTATCGGCTCGCGCGAATACTGCACGTCCAACACTTCGCCTTCTACCAGCGTGCATAGCACTCGCGTGTCAATCTCGTGAATTAGCGTCAGCGTCACGTCCGCGTTGATGCCGAACTTCTGCGTCAGTTCGGTCATCAGGCTGATGCCCCAGCCATGCTGCACGTCGCCCGCGAGCACCGCGATCGAAATCCCGTAGTGCTCCGCTTCGCTGCGCTCGGGATACCGCGCCATCGTCGACGGCTTGCGCGCAAACCGCTCGTGCACCGTTGGTGCGCCGCGCCGCGTCGCATCACGATCGATGATATCGTCGTGCACCAGTGTCCACGTATGGAATATCTCGACCGCCGCCGCCGCGCTGATCGCTTTCGATTCATCACCGCCCACCGCGCCGCAGCAAAACAGCATCACCGCCGGACGCAGCCGCTTGCCGCCCGACTCAAAATAGCACGTCACCGCTTCCCGAATATCTTCGGGCGAAAACAGATTTACATAGCGGGGTGACAAGACGTACTCCTGCACCCAGCCCACTCGCTCCTCAATCGCCTGAAAAAGTCTGTCCGACACCCGAATGCTCCACTAAAGTTCTGACTAATTGCAATAAAACAATGATATAAGACTCTCCTAATCCCATATAATACGTGAAATTCCAATAACTTGCAAGCGGTGGGTGACCCCCCGCGTTCTGCCCTGTGTGGTGCGTCAGGAGTCTCGACCCATCCAATCGGTCGATTCATGCTACCGACGCCACGATGGTGTCCTCGTGCAACCGACGAACACGGTAATCTCGGAATCAGCCCGATCCTGCGCATAAATGTATCCAACTCCGTCGCCCAGGGACCGCGCCTAATTCGGGTGCCCGATGAGTTTGCGCGCATTCAAGACGCCATCAACGCCGCAACTGATTTCGATACCATTCGAGTCCGATCAGGAACCTACTACGAAACGCTGAATACGTTCGGAAAAGGAATCTGGCTCGAATCGGAACATGGGCCCATGCAGACTGTCATTGACGCGAATTTCTCAAGTCGTGTCGTTGCAGTCGGTCCGTCACATGAAAAGGCTACGATTCGCGGCTTCTGGATGATCAACGGGAATGCACTGGTTTCAACAAGCGATGCTATTCTTGATTACTTCAATAACATCGTGTATTCTGATTCAGGGTCGACGAACTTCGTGGCTTCATATTTCGGAGGCGACATTCACAATAACCTGTTTTCTGGAAGCAACGCAATTGTCCATATAGGCTATCATTGGGGGACTTTCTTCAACAACATTATTCAGAATGCGACTGAATATGGCATGTGGAATGCCGCGACCTTCCGAAACCCGCTTGACTACGGCTACAACGTACTCTGGAACAACGTCCAGAACTACGCGTTCTTTGAAGTAGGGGTACGAGACATAAACTCAGATCCGCTTCTTGATCTCACTCAAGGATCGTTAGGTAACAACTCTCCCGCACTCAACGCCGGGCATCCTCAGATTCTCGACATAGACGGCACAAGATCCGACATTGGCCCCTTCGGCGGACCTTATGCCTACCAAAGGCCCGAAGGGCAAAATCAAAGAACAGGAGCCTACCATGGCAAGCTGGGGCAATGCAGAAGATGAGCGTAACGCTCAACCGATGGATTCCAACGGCCAGAAGCTGAAAGTCCGCAGCACATCAGGAGCGTATGCTCCGAGTGACTACAGAGTCGACATCGAGGAGGCGAGCGACGCGTCCCGCAGGGCGTTAGAGTGAAAGGAGCCACACTACTCGAGCAGCAGACTGGTCAGTCAAGTTCAGTCTTGAAGATTGATGGCGGAACATTTCCGCAAGGCCAGACGGAACCGGCGCTTGCCGTCGAAGGCACAACCACTGAGGCCGAACAGTACGTCGTAGGCGATATCCACATCAGGCAACACAAATCTTGAGAGAGTAATGATACACTGCCCAAACTGAAACGGCGACCCATCGGTCGCCGTTTTCTCACGCATGAATTCTGACTTCAACGCAGACTCTTCCCAACGGCCAATTCCAACGCTATCAGACTCGACTGATACTCGAGTTCCTTCTGCAAATGATCTGTTTCCGCGCGTTCGTAGGTCACCTGAGCGTCGCGCAGCGAAAGGGCGGACGTGGCCCCCAACCGATAGCGCTCGCGCTCAAGTTCAAGCGTCCGATTTGCCAAATCGCGATTCCGATTCGTGATCTGCATCTGATCGAATACCGTAGCCAGATTGCGATACGCCTCGCGCACACCCTTTTCGATACTCAACCGCAAGTCGCGCTCGCTTTCTTCGGCCCGCCGCAAGTCCACCTTCCGCGAAGCTACGTCAAACTCCCGCGCAAATCCGTCAAAAATATTCCAACTCAAACTCGCGTAGTACGTCGTATTCCGGTTGCGCGGATTCAACTGAAACGCCTGATCCGCTCCCGATTGCTCACTGGCCGAACGGGTTGCCCCAAGGCTTACCCGCGGCAAGTACGCACCGCGCGCGTAGTTGATGTAATCCCGCGTCTGTTTCACCCGCGCCAGCGCAAGCTCCAAGTCCGTGCGATTCTGCCACGCCTGACCAACCAACTCGTCCAAGTTAAACTGATAGGGCGTAAGCGTCCCCGTCTCCGCAATCGGGAACCGGCTGGCCAAGTTGATTCCAAGCGTTTGATTGAGGTCCTCACGCCGCTTCTCAAGCTCCCGCTCCGAACTCGCAATCGCGTTCTCTGCCGTGCCAAGCTCAATCTCGGCCTGCAAGACATCCAACTCGGTCACCGCACCCACTTCATAACGGGCCTTCGCCAGATCGAATGCATCCTGCCGTTGATCCCGCAGCCGCTTGTTCAGCGCGACCACCTTTTCAAGCGTCAGCACGCCGACAACCTGCTGCGCCACCGTGCGTGTCAAGCTCTTGTGCGCATCCTCAACGGTTAAAGTGTTAATCTTCTTCTGTGATTGCGCGATCCGGTAGAGGAAGATCCGTTGCCCGCCTTCAAACAGCGACAAATTCGCGTTCGCCGACCACGAATTCGAGCGCGACTTCCCCTCACTCGGGTTCTGTGTCACCGTCACCGTATCGAGCACCAGACTCCCCGCGCTGTCCGGAACAATCACAACGTCCTCAAACGTGATCGGCAGCGACGAGACGCTCCCGTCAGGATTCACAAACGTGCGATTCTCAAACTGAGACTCGGAGAAATTCAACCCCAGCGAAACCGTCGGCAAAAACCTGCCAATCGCCGCCAGATCGCCCGGCCTGTTCAGCTTCAGCGCCAGCCGCGATTGCCGAACCGCCGAATTCTCCCGCAAGCCAATCGACACTAATGAATCCAGCGTCAACGGCGTGTCGCTGTTCAACCGCAGAAGCTCCTCCGCGCGGACCCCACCGCACGCCATACCCCATAATACAACCCACCAGATTAGGCTCCGCACGCTTAACACTCCAGATACTGATCTTTGATTTCGAACAGATACTTCAATACCGCATCATGCTCATTCGGAATCCGGCCCTCCAGAATTGCTTCCTCAAGCGCCGTCTTAATCTTTCCGACTGCCGGTCCCGGCTTAAGGTTGCAAATCTCCATAATTTCATCGCCCCGCACCGGACTCTGAAAGGCCCGCAACTGGTCGCCTTCGATGACTTCGCCAATCCGGGTGGATAGCTTCTCAAATTGAGCAAGGTAGCGCTTGACTTTCTTGGGGTTAGCCGAAGTAATATCCGCCCGGCACAAAAGCAGAAGCTCGTCCAAGTCCTCCCCGGCATCCACGATTAACCGCCGAATCGCCGAATCCGTCACTTCTTCCTGGGTCAGGTTAATGGGCCGCATGTGCAGCGCCGTGAGTTTCATGAGCTTCGCCGTTGTCTTCTCCGGGAACCGCAGCCGCTTTCCAATCGGTTTCAGCATCCGGCTGCCAACGTCCTCATGACCGTGAAACGTCCACCCTTGATCGGGGAAGAATCGTTTCGTCTTCGGCTTAGCGATGTCATGCACTAATGCCGCGAGCCTTAGCACCGGGTCCGGCGTCAGTTCCGCAAGTCGGTCCACGACCAGAAGCGTGTGATCAAATACATCCTTGTGATGGTGCTGCCCAATCTGATCGACTCCTGCGAGGTCGGCTATTTCCCGGAACACGATGCTCATCACCCCGGTCTCTTGCATCAGCCGCAATCCAATGGAAGGCTTTGCCGCGCTCATCAGCTTCACGAGCTCATCCGTGATTCGCTCCTGACTCACGATCTTGAGCCGATCTGCCATCTTGGTGCACGCCGCCAACGCCTCGGAGTCACCGTGAACTCAAGCTGCGCCGCAAACCGGACCGCACGCATGATCCGGAGAGGATCCTCGGAAAACGTCTGCTCTGGTTCAAGCGGCGTGCGCAGCACTTTGCGCTCTAAGTCTCCCAACCCGTCATACAAGTCGACAACTTGACCAAAGCGCTCGCCGTTCAGACTCGCCGCGAGCGCATTGACCGTAAAATCCCGCCGCGCGAGGTCGTCCTCAAGTGCCCCTTCCCACACTTTCGGCTTGCGCGACTGGGCTTCGTAGGCCTCCGCCCGCGCTGTAACAAAGTCGAGTTGGTATCCGCGGTACGGTACCATCGCCGTTCCGAACTTCTCAAACAGCACCGGCGCCCGAACACCAAACTCTTTGGCTACCTCTTTTGCGAAGCGCACAGCGTCCCCAATCACTGTGAAGTCAATGTCCTTGACCTTTTTGCCTAACAGGCGGTCACGCACGAAGCCGCCCACTGCATAAATCTCCAACCCCTGTGCGTCCGCAAGCTCGCCCAATCGTTCAAGTACGACTGAGTCCGAACGCTTGAGCAAGCGAGGAGTTAAGTGATGCTTAACGCTCATCGTCCGTCCTCACGTTCGAGACGCGCTCTAAGCGCCGCGAGAGTATCCTTCCGCCGTTCGAGAGCATAAGGAGTCGCCGATGCCGCAAGTCCTGCGCGTGCATAACTGAGAGCGGCAGACGTCTCTCCTAACTTATCTGAACAATCCATCATCGTCCGATAAAGTCCTATCACTTCGTATCCATTCTGTGTCTCAAGTTGCAGATACTGATCGAGCAATTCCTGCGCGGTCATGCGCGCTGACTGCCAATTCTCGATTCGTTTCTCTAACGCCAGTTTGGCATCAAGAATGTCCTGCTCTGCGGATAGCGCTCCAGCCCCGCTCTTACCATACTGTCCGCAAGAACGAAATCCTCCCCATCGAGGACAAGCCAAACCATCGCTGACAAAGCTGCATACCGGGAGAACTTAGCCCGTGTCAACCCTAACGTCAAATCCTCCCAGCCTTGCCGTTTTGTTGGAACTCCCGGCAGCCAGCGAAACAGACTCAGGTTCTGCGCAGCCGCATATCGGTAGGCACCTCGTCCCACGTATGCATCATAGAACTCAGGATCAAGTTCGATCGTACGGTCAAAATAGCGCCGCGATGCCATCACGCGGCGGACGCCATCCACAATTCTCCCTTGCCGGTGCCGCGCCAGCCCCGAAATCGAATACGCTGCCCCTCGCAGGTACTCCCGCTCGGCGGCCATGCTATCTGATGCCTCGTCCGCCCATGATTCGCACTTTAACAGACACGCTTCAACCAAGTTCTCAAGTGTCGCCGTTCCAGACGTGTCCTCCAAGTCTGTCATCTTGGCATAAATGACGCTTGCTTCAGCATAGTCTGCCCCCGGATGATCTGGGAATCGGAGTCTCAGGTCCACGGCTAGGGACTCCGCCTCCGAGTAATGTTGGCCCAGCAACGTGTCGAAAAGCAACTCAAAGTGTGAAAACAGTGATGAATCAGCCTGTGCCGGTTCGCCCTCGCCAGACGCGGCCGTAGGCAGGAAGAGGCTTACGAAAAACACGCAATACGTCCCAATTACGGGGTGGATGAGCCTATTCACAAGGTTTTCAATAGCTTTGATTCTCTGAAGTTACGACAATTCAGGCAAAAGCAAGGCCCGATTGCCGCCGGAAATGAAAGTCACCCTCGAAATCGTTGGCCTTCCGCACGCGAATTAGCTATATTTTAGGGAGTTCCTCTCATGCATACGTGAATAGAATTAGCGAGGCGGACGGACACTACTTGAAACGGCTGTTTAGGGGCCTGCTCTGGCAGGTCTTAGTGTTGAACTGCATCATGCTTGTTGCTTCGGTTCGGGCCGGGTCGGATTTCGAAAGAGTCCTGCTGGTCCTGGAACCGGAGCATGGGGTGCTCACGGCATCCCGGAAGCCTCACTCCGATTCCCTCTGGCTTGCGCGGGCGCACGAGGCTGTCGTCAACGCCGCGCGGCGCCATGCCAGCGACACGCAATCCGGCCTCCTGAGCCGGTTGAATGACCTCGAAGCGCTCGGCGAGGTGACAGGTATCCATACGTTTTGGGCTGCTAACGCTATCGCCTGTTCAGCTTCCGAAACGGCACTCGCAGAACTTAAACTCCGCCGTGATATCCTCTCGATTGAGCCCGACCTTCCCATTGAACTCCTGCCCCATACCATCACCGACCCATCCCGCGAACCCGGAACACTCGACGAACCCGGCCTTTCCGACGCTTTAGTCGCCATTCGGGCCCCGCAAGCCTGGTCCCTTGGCCTGACCGGCGTGGGAGTCTTGCTTGCCAATTTTGACTCTGGTGTCAACGGCGCAAATCCCGGACTGTCACCCCGCTGGCGTGGCAATAACGGCTACCCGTCCGCGCAATGCTGGTTCGATCTGGTCGAACCGCTGACGTCTACACCGGGCGATAACGATGGCCACGGTACCATGACGATGGGCTTGCAGTGCGGAATGATCCCGAATGACACCGTCGGCGTAGCATGGAACGCACAGTTCATCGCCGCGGCCGTGGCAGAAGGCGGCTCGACAATCTCCAATGCCTTGCTCGCCTTCGAATGGGTCATCGACCCCGACGGAAATCCCGCCACGTTCGCGGATGTCCCGCGCGTACTCTCAAATTCCTGGGGCTTTTCAGGCGGAATGGACCTCTGTAACAATGTGCTCTTTCAAGCCATGGACCTTGCCGAAGCCGCTGGCATCGCTGTTTTCTGGTCCGCGGGGAATGAGGGGCCTGCTTCAGGCTCAATCCGAAATCCCGCCAACCGAGCCGAAACATCAGTATCCGGCTTTGCCGTGGGTGGCTGGGACGGCGAGACGAATCAAATCTGGCTGTCATCAAGCCGAGGTCCGAGTTCGTGCACACCAGACACATCGCTGCGTGTTAAGCCCGAGATTATTGCGCCCTCGCGCAATGTGCGCTCGACATCTTCGAGCAGCGGCTTTAGCTATGGAACCGGGACATCGTTCTCCGCTCCCTTAGCGGCGGGCACACTCGCGTTGATGATCGAAGCGAATCCGCTGCTCGCACCAGACTCTTTGCTTGAACTCCTGATGCTCACGACCGTCGATGAGGCGACTCCCGGGCTTGATAATGATGCTGGCTATGGCCGTGTCGACGCCTACATGGCGTGTCAGGCCGCGTTAACAGGACTCGGCTGGATACGAGGTATGGTCCAGAACGAAAGCGGAGAACCGATTCTGGCCGAATTGAATGTGCTTGATCATCCACATCATTCGGCATCCGATGCACAAGGCAGTTTCTCATTGCCCATGCCCGCCTATCTGCCGGCACAGTTGCAGGTCGTTGCTTCAGGCTTCCTCCCCCAAACCGTGTACGTGACCACGTGGCCGCAAGATACAACATACCTGGCCATTACGCTGGAATCAACGGCGCAAGGCATTCTCTCGGGCAACGTGATTGACTGTCGCGGTCTTCCTGCTCCCGGCGCGCTGATCAGCATACCGAATCAAATGATCATTCCCGTTGTCACGGACGACAACGGATGCTTCCTGTTTACGTTCAATCCCGGCACTTTCACCGTCGCGTGTTCCAGCGGCACCTGCGGGTCAATCCTGACTCAACATGTGCAAATTATCGCGGGGGCGATCACGGATATCGAAATCGTCCTGCCCTTGAATCCAGCCTTCCTCTGCTCAGACCCCGATCCGTTCGGCTATTACCTGTGTGACTCGAACGACCCCGAGGGCCCAACCGAGAGTTATTATTCGGTAGCGCCCGAAGTCGGCGGCAAGGGCGTGATTCATAATCTGGCGGACGACGGCCACATTCCGCTGGCCCCGCCGTTCCCCATAACCTTCTACGGGCAAACGTACAATCGCATATTCCTGAATTCTAACGGAATTGTCAGCTTTGTCCGCTATGCAACGGCCTACAACAACGTTCAACTGCCTTACAACCTGACGCCGGCACTCTTCCCATTCTGGGACGACTTTAGTGATCCTCTCGGTGGCCATATCTTGTCCGACTACGACCCTGCGCATGGTACGTACACGCTCGATTTCTACGAGCTTCCCCACTTCATCAACTTCCCGCCGCCGACCGATAGCGCGAATTTCCAAGTGGTCTTCTATGATCCTGCGGTTTATCCATCGGCGAGTGGAAACACGTTTGTCGAATTCCGCTATGGCCGGCTCGATGTAACGACCGGTGCCACCATAGGCATTGACCGCGCCGCCAGTAGCACCTACGTGCGTTACGGCTACAACAATTCTTGGCAGACTCATGCTGTGCCCGTTGCTGAAGGACTTGCCATTCGAGTCGGCGATAGTGACTTCCCGTCAGGCGTTCCCTCGCTCTACGTTGAACCCGCTGTCTTTGCGCTGTCTGTAGGGCAAGGCGAAGTACTGGACACCAGCCTGTTTGTGCATAACCTCGGATCAACGCCGCTCGCATACGAGGTACGTACATCGTACTCGGCAGCTGCCGCAAGTATCTCCCCGCAGCGGCACAACAACGCCCTTCCCGAACCGTTTGACTATCCGAAAGGATTTCTCCCGCCCCGCTTTGAGTCACGCGCGCTCGCTCTCGACGAGACGGCGCCGGACGTTTATGGCTACGCATGGGCCAATTCTCGCACCGACACAGCCGTTGTTTATGAGTTCTTTGATCTCAACGGCATCGGCGTCAATCTCGGACTGACCCGCGACGATACGACTTCGTATCCGCGCTCGCTTCCTTGGGAATTCGAGTTCTATGGCCGCGTCTTCAAGAGATATTCAGCCTGCACCAACGGGTTCATTTCTTTCTGGTCCGCTGCGCGCAACTACTTGAACGATCCGATGAATCTCGCCCGCGATCCATATTACATGATCGCGCCCTACTGGACCGACCTGAATCCAACCGCCGGCGGACAGGTTCTCGAATACTACGACCAGACGAATGACCGGCTCATCGTCCAGTGGAATGAGATTCCATTGTGGGGCGGCGGACCCGGCGAAAACCTCACATTTCAAGTCATTCTGTATCCGGATGGCGAAATCGATCTCGTCTATGAACACATGCGCGATGCCTCACTGCTTCATACCGTCGGCATGAAGGGCGGAAATAGCAGCGAGAATATCGAGTTTTCCTATAACGGCAATGCGATTGACAGTCTAATGCTGTTGCGCGTGACGAGGCCAGACACAAGCGCCGCTTCGCTACGGGTGCTCTCCGGGCGAGTTGGCATTGTGCCGCCGCAAGGTCAACAAGAGATCAAACTCCGCGTGGCGAACAACGACATCCTGCAAGGATTGATGCAACTGCCGCTGACCATTGCCTCCTCCGACCCCGACGGCAGCGACACGCAGGTCGCAATCGCAATGCAGGGCGGCACCCCTTTCGACCCCAATCTGGTCATAACGTGGGAAGCAAACAGCCTGAAATTGCGCTGGAATGCGCACCCCTCGAGCAACTACTCGATCTGGACAGCGTTGACCGGCGACTCGGCCTATTCCCCCCTCGTGCCTTCTCTGTCAGACACAATGTATACCGTCGCGATTCCGCTCGATTACTTGCGTTTCTATAAGGTAACCCTCGCCGGCGCGAACGCTCCGATGATGGAATGCCCCTCTGAATCAATAAATACCAACTCTCTCAACATACGTTCGAAATAGCCAATCGCCGATGCGAGGTGTCTCATGTTCAGGCTTACTGTAGTGCTTCTCTGTTTACTCTTTCAACTTCAATTCGCCGCCGCGACAGACGCGCCGCACCATGCGTTAATTCGCGTCTTCGGCAATGATCCCTGGCATGAAAAGGCACTCGTCCGCGACGACGAGCTTGATATCCTCCCGCAGGATGATGCGCCCGGAGTTCTGATTGCCGCGCTGCCCGAAGATTTTGCGTATCTTCAAAACCTCGGCTATCGCTGGGATGTCATTGAACCTGATCTCGAAGAATTCTATGCCCGCCGCGCCCGCGAGGCTGGCTCGCTCGACGACATGGGCGGCTACAAAACCCATTCCGAAATCGTTGCCGCGCTCGACACCATCCACGCCAATCACCCATCGATCACGACGACTCGTTTCGCGGTCGGAACGACTATCGAGGGCCGCAATATCGAGTGCATCAAGATCAGTGACAATCCCGATGTCGATGAAGACGAAATCGAACTGCTTTACAATTCCCTGATTCACGCCCGTGAACCGGCCGCGATGGAAGTTCTGTTCCTCTTCATGAACTACCTCACTGACCAATACGGGATCAATACCGAAGTGACGAATCTCGTCAACGAACGCGAGTTCTTCTTTGTCCCTTGCATAAATGTTGACGGCTATCTGTACAACCAGCAGACCAACCCGAACGGTGGTGGTATGTGGCGAAAGAACCGCCGCAACAACGGCGGATCTTACGGTGTGGACCTGAATCGCAACTGGGGTTTCAACTGGGGCTATGATAACGAAGGCTCCTCGCCGACCCCAAGCTCTGATGTCTATCGCGGCACAGGTCCGTTCTCCGAACCAGAGACTTCCTCGTTAAGAGACTTCATCGAGTCGCGCAATTTCACCCTCTCGATGAACTATCACACCTACTCGAATCTCATTTTGTTCGCCTGGGGTACGTCAAGCTATCAGGGAGGTTTTACACCCGATCAGGCAACGTTCTCCCTCATGGGTGACTCGATGCAGTATTACATCCAGCAGGTGAACGGTGCCGTCTACTCCGTGGGACCCGCTTGGCAGCTGCTCTATGACGTGAATGGTGACTGCAACGACTGGTGCTACGGGGAACAATCAACTAAGAATAAGATCTACAGCTTCACGACCGAGGTTGGTGGACCGAGTGACGGCTTCTGGCCGCTGCCGACGCGCATCAATCCCCTCGCACAGGAAAACCTGCCCGCTAACATGTTCGTTGCGCGGTATGCCATAAACCTCGTTCCGCCTGACTACCAAATCAAAAAAATCTCGCAGGATCAGATTGAACAGTCGGGTGATGGTGATGGAATTATTGAACCCGGTGAACAGGTGCAGATGTACATTGAACTCCGTAACACGGGCGCCTTGGACCTCAGTGCGATTTCCGGGACGCTGACCTCAACAACGCCGAATATCTCTGTTGTAACGAGCAATGCAAGCTGGCCGATGCTGGCGAACCTCGATTCTGCAGAAAACTCAACGCCGTTCCTCATCAGCGTAGGCGGCGGATTCTCGTCGCCGGGTCCGATTAACTGCTCGCTGCACTTGACATCGGTCGAAGGCCTGGACACCACCATCGCCGTCACTGCCGTCGTCGGAATTCCGACCTACGTCGATATGCTTGAGACTGGCGCGCCGGGTTGGACGCACAATGGTGTTCAAGACCAGTGGCACGTCTCCACGCGCCGCGCTGCGTCGCCGACACACTCCTTCTACTGCGGAAGCGAAACGGGCGGGACCTACAACAGCAACCAGAATGCCGTCTTAACGTCGCCGCAAATCCTGCTCGGTGACGGCGCAGTCCTGACATTCTCGCACCGCTATCAACTTGAAACCGACTACGATTTCGGATTCGTCGAAGTCAGTGACGGCAATAGCTCCATCCTCGTGGCCGGTCCCTTCACTGGTGACAACGGCACCTTCGAAACCGTCAGCCTGCCGCTCACCCAGTTCTCGCCTGGAAGTATGGTTCAAATTAAGTTCCGCCAAACTTCAGACGGTGCCGTCGTCATGGAAGGCTGGTTCGTCGATGACATCTCCGTCGGGCCGCCGCCCCACGCGTTCGTCTCCCCGGCCGCAGTGGTCGTGGCAATGGACACGAACCAAACCACCGACCGCGATGTGATTATCTCGAATGTCGGTGGATCGGACTTGTCCTACCAAGCCCTCTTCCAGAACGGAACGGCCGCTGCCGACACCGGTGGTCCCGATGCGTTCGGCTATCGCTGGCAGGATTCCGATGACCAATGCGGACCAGACTACGCATGGCTCCCGATTAGCGCGCTCGGTGAACAGATTGTCTGGCTCGAGGGAGAAGGAGATCAGGTGCGTGGACCGTATGCGCTGCCGTTCAACTTCCCGTTCTACGGCGTTGACTATGCGCAGATCTACGTCAGCGCGAATGGCTGGATCAGCTTCAACGATCTGTCCAACGAGGCATATATTAACGCCGCATTGCCTTCGGCTACGGCCGCTTCCGCTGCGATCTTTGCCTGGTGGGATGATCTCAAACCCCAACTCGCGGGCACAAACATCCGCTACTGGTCCAACGGTCTCGACTCTGCGGCCGTGCTCTATGAGAATGTTCGGGCGGGAACCGCTCCCAATCAAGGCACCTACAATTTCCAGATTCTGCTCACAGCGTGGGGCGAATGCAGGGTCTTCTATGGAAACATGGGTACAATTCGCCTGACCAGCGCGACGATCGGAATTCAGAATGCCGCTAAGAATGTCGGGCTGACCGCCTTGCACAATCAGGCGGGCGTGATAAACTTCGAATCGCGTCGTTTCGCACTCGGACCCCGGTGGGTGTCAGTGCTGCCGGTGACGGGCGTGGTCCAGCCGAACTCGGCAGACACCTTGCGGCTGCATTTCCTCGGGCCCGAACTCTGCGGTAATCCAAGCCTTAGCGGGCTCGTCTTACGCACCAACGATCCCGATGCCGTTGAAGTCACGATTCCGATCACTGTCACGCCTCTCTCTGCTTTGCCAGCGCCGCTCGACTTAACTATCGTGCCCGATGGCAACGACGTAATTCTACGCTGGCAGGCGGTACCCGGAGCGTCGTCATACAGAGTCGAATTTATGTATGAGACGGACGGCATCCCCACAATCGTAGGGACTCCGGTTACCACCACATACACTCACATCAACGCGCTCGACACCGCCATCGGTTTCTACCAAGTGCGCGCGTTGCCATAGGGAGATGGTCTCTTGAAACTTCGGCTTCTAATCGCACTGACAGCCGTTCTTCTTCTCACCGCCGCGTGTGCCATATCGGCCACGCGGCGGCCCGCATGGGCGCCGTCCGTAATGGTAGCTTCTGCCGATTCGCACGCGACCCGCGCCGGACTTGAGACCCTCCGTAACGGCGGCAACGCTGCCGACGCTGCGGTTGCCGTCGCGTTTGCTCTCGGCGTCACCGAAGGCTACTCGAGCGGCATTGGAGGCGGGTGCTTTGTCGTCTTGCACATGGCCGATGGACGCGCTGCCGCAATCGACGGTCGCGAAGTCGCCCCGGAACGCGCATCCCGCCTGATGTTCGTCCCGCGCAAGACCTCCGACCGCACTGACCTGTCGCTCTATTCTCCGCTCGCCGCAGGCGTGCCCGGTGAAGTCGCCGCGCTCGAATTGCTCTCCCGTGAATTCGGCAATCTGCCCTTCGCTGAAGCGCTCGCGCCGGCAGTCGCTCTTGCTGACACCGGTTTCCCGATTCACGAATACTACGCCGGCGTCATTAACTCCTACGCAACCCGACTCGGTTCCGATCCCGGTTCTCGCGCCGTCTATTTCAACGACGACGGAAAACCGCGTGCAAAAGGTGATTACCTTGTGCAACGAGACCTTGCGCTGACACTCCGCCTGTTGCAACAGGATGGCGCACAGAGCTTCTATTCAGGTGAAACGGCTGATCGTATTGTGTCGTTCATGCAATCGAACGGCGGAGTTATCTCTGCAAAAGACCTTGCGGCCTACGCACCTGTCCAACTTGAACCGGTTCGCGGAACCTATCGTGGTTTCGACATCCTCTCGATGCCGCTACCAAGTTCTGGCGGAATTCACCTCATTCAGTTGCTTAACCTCCTCGAAGACTATCCGCTGGGTTATCTCGGTGCAGGGTCCTCTGAATCCCTGCACCTTATTGCTGAAGCAATGACCCTGACATTTGCGGATCGTGCCGAGTTTCTCGGCGACCCCGCGTTCACAGTTGTCCCGGTGGAGGCGCTGATTCACAAAGCCTACGCCGACACGCTGCGCAAGAAAATCTCCCGAGCGTCCCATTTGTCCAATCCTGCCCCCGGTGCGCCGTGGGAGTTCCTCTCCGGTATCGAGCATCACACCACGCACTTCTGTGTTGTCGATGCTGAAGGCAATGCCGTGTCGCTCACTGCGACCGTCAACACCCCTTTCGCGACGGGAATCACCATCCCCGGAACCGGAATCCTGCTCAACAATGAAATGGACGATTTCGTGACCGAACCCGGAAAGGCCAATTTCTTTGGTCTGGTCGGAAAGGCTGCCAACGAAATTGAACCAGGCAAGAAGCCCCTGTCTTCAATGTCACCCACCATCGTCCTCAAGGACGGAAATCCCTATCTGCTGGCCGGTGGTGCGGGCGGTCCCCGCATTATCACGGCCACACTCCTGGCCATACTTAACGCCCTCGACTTCGGTATGGACATTCAGGAGGCCGTCGACAGCCCCCGGATCCACGCGCAGTGGATGCCGGACCGCCTGTTCATGGAACCGGACCATGTGTTTGATGTCCAGCAGCAGCTTGCCGCCCGCGGACAAACCGTTGACATCGGGCCGGCTAAGTCCCGTGTTCAAGCAATAATGGCCGACTCCGTGCGCGGAGGGTGGACAGGAGCGGCGGACAGCAGGGGAATCGGTGCTGCGATCGGTTTCTGAACGGTATTAACGACGCTTCTCTGACCACGAGGTATCGTTGTTGACAATCTGACAACATCTCCGTATCTTTTGAGCATGGTCCAGCCACGTAAGCACCCGATTAACATCGGTGAACGCATTCGCGATGCCCGCAAAGCGGCCGACATCTCGCAAGAGGCGCTCTCCGGTCTCGTCCGCGTCAACCGGTCATATTTGTCCCTCGTCGAAAATGGCCGCTCGTCGCCGACACTCGATTTCCTCGAGAAAATCTCGGCCGGACTGAACCTCCGCGTCGAAGAGCTCATTCTCGGCAAATTGGCCTTTGAGCATATTACCTACACCCCCGAGGATGGCTACGTCTATTCCGGACTGCAGGACTTTCTCGATGACAAAGAGCAGCGGCTCCTGATGAACCCTTCGCCCGACGAAATCCTCGCTCTGAAGGCCATCAAGCTGCATCCGAAGCATGACCCGACCAAGCGTTTCTTCATTGACGCACTGCTCGACCTTAGGCGCACGCGCGGACATGGATTCTAATCCGAGACACATGCAGAGTAACCGGCCATGATTGCACGCACATATTGGGACGGCGACAGGTTCATCGTCGCGCTTGTCGGCAGGCTCATGGGTGGCCCGTCCGAAGGCGGCTTCTACGATCAAATCAAGCGCGCCGCTGACGACGGCTGCACCAAGGCCGTCATCGACTTAAGTGATGTCGAATGGCTGAATAGCTGGGGCGTTGGGCAGTTGGTTTCTGCGTTCACCAGTATGAAAAACCGCGGCGGTGCGCTGGTCCTGTGCGGATGCCGCCCCAAGGTCTTCAATGTCTTGCAGATGACCCGCTTTGATTCCATCTTTCCGCTGCATCCTGACCTTGACAGCGCGCTTGCCGCATTGTAGCCGCTGACTCTTCCCTTTTTGAACTTCCTCTTTTATCATTCAGCATAACCCCACAAGGAGTCTCTTCCACATGAAGCTGAAGACCTCTGAACAGAATGGAATTTACCTCGTCGGCCTCTCCGGCAAAATCATGGGCGGCCCCGAGTCGGTCCAATTCCATGATGCCGTGCCTCGAACCACAAGAAAGTTGTCATCGACCTCGGCGAAGTCGAGTGGATGAACAGCTCCGGCATCGGCCTGCTCGTGTCGGCCTACACGACCCTGAAAAATGCCGGTTCGGAAATGAAGCTTGCCCGCACGACCGACAAAATTCAATCTCTGCTCGTTATCACCAAGCTCAACTCCGTTTTTGACAGCCACGACAGCGTCGAAAACGCGATCAAGAGCTTCGTGTAATCCGCTACTCCTCTGGCGACCCGCGAACCCGTATATGATGTGATGAAAGAGGCGCACCGTGACAACCTGCGGTCGTCTTCAAGTGTGGATGAACTCGAGCGTGCGGTCGCTGACCTGCTTGATGATCTTCGCGCGAAGAAGGCTGATTCTGCGCGGATCGACCGTTTCCTTAAGCTTGCTGCTTCCGTTGCCTCGTCCCAAGAACTTCTGAGGTTCAAGGCCGAAGCCGAACGTGAACGCGCGGAGTACCAGCTCCTCCAGGAGGTCTCGCTCCGACTCTCCAGCGCCGCCGACATTCGCGATGTCCTCCGCGCAATCCTCGAATCTCTCGGACAGGTCGTTAAGTACGATGCTGCCGGTATCTTTGTCTTCAACAAAGACCTTGGCATCATCGAAGTCGACATGCTCTCGGGCTATCAAAGGAGCCCAGCGCAATCGTGCTCATCTAAATTCCAGGAAGGCGTCAAACACGGTGAGGGCATCGTTGCCACCGTGGTCTTCTCGGGCAAACCACTTTATGTTCCGGATGTCCGTAAAGATCACCGTTACGTCGAGGTTCGCCCGGCCACTCTCTCCGAACTCGCCGTGCCGATCTTCGTCCGTGATGAACTCATCGGCGCATTCAATCTCGAATCAGACGTCGTTGACGCCTTCTCTGAACGCGACTTGCGTACTCTTCTGACCTTTGCCAGCCATGCCGGCGTCGCGTTGGAACGCGCACGGAATGACCGCGAGCGACATCACACCCGCCGCATTGAAGAAGAGCTCAGTCCGCCCGCAGAATACACACCGGATTCCTCCCCAAGTCCATGCCCCAGTTTGCGCCCTACGACATGGGCGGCATGAACTTCCCCTCGAGTGAGGTCGGCGGTGATTACTATGACTTCATTCGTATCACCGAAGATGACCTCGGCATCATCATGAGCGATGTCGCCGGCCACGGTGTCGCCGCCGCGCTCCTGATGGCCAACTTCCGCGCATGTATCCGCATCGAATCACGGGCGCACTATGCAATCAAGACAATTCTCGAGCGCGTCAATGAGTTTCTCGTCGAAACAACTCCGCCCGACAGCTATGTCACGGCCGTCTATGGCGTGCTGAATCGAAAGCAAAACGTCTTGACCTTTTCGAATGCCGGGCACAACCCGCCTCTCCTGATGCGCGATCGTCAGCAACCGGTAAGGCTCAGTGATGGAGGCCCCATTCTCGGCTTCCTGCCCGGCGCAACGTAGGAGGAAGGCCTCATAAACCTTGAACCGAATGACATCCTGGTGTTCTATACGGATGGCGTGACCGAAGCCCGCGATGAAGCGGGCAACGAATTTGGCATGGACAGACTGGCCGACGCGGTTGACCGCTACCGCGCTCTGCCGGCTAATGAAATGGCCCGGCGCATCAGTCACGATGTGTATGCGTTTCAAGCGCCGGATTTGACGATGGATGATTTGACCCTTTCAATCGTGAAGTATGACTCCAGCGCTGAGAACTGAAAAACTCGAGATCCCGTCAAGCGTGGATCAGATCGAGAAAGTTGACGAATTCGTCGAAGGGTTCGCGGTGTCGCTCGGGCTCGACAAGGACGCCCTTGCCGACATCGGTATTTGCGTTACCGAGCTCGTCATGAATGCGATTGTCCATGCGCACAAGGAGCGCGCTGAACTCCCCGTCTGCATTATCATCGAAAGTCTGCCGGAAGGCATGCGTGTCGCTGTCCGTGACTATGGCCCCGGTTTCGACTCAATGTCCGTTCCCGATCCCACAGCGCCCGATCACATCTTTGATGATCACGGCCGCGGTATTCTCATCGTCCGCGCTATGATGGACGATGTCGCCGTAACCCGCCTCGATGACGGGATGTTGATTACCATCTTCAAACGAATCTCGCCGCAAGCGTAATGCGCATCGCTCTCTATCCCGGCACGTTCGACCCAATTACCTACGGCCACCTTGACGTTATCGAACGTGCAGCGTCGTTGTTTGATCGCATTATCGTAACGCTGGCTATCCACTCGCAGAAGTCTCCGCTCTTTTCGATCGAAGAACGAACCAAACTGATCCGCGAGGCGACGAAACATCTTCAGAACGTGGATGTCGGACAGTGCAACGGCCTTTTGGTCGATTACGCCCGCGACCACGAGGCAAATGCGATTATCCGCGGACTGCGCGCGGTCTCCGATTTCGATTACGAATTTCGAATCGCCCTCGCCAATCGCGTCCTCGCGCCTACCGTCACGACCGTCTTCCTGATGCCGGGCGAGCAGTACACGTACCTCAATAGCTCGATTGTCCGCGAAGTCGCCCGTCTCGGAGGGTCGGTCGACTCCTTCGTGCCGCCCCATGTTGCTCTCGCTCTGCAGGACAAATTCAAACCGGACCGCTCGTGAAACCGCGCGTTTTCGTCTCGCTTGAACCCGTTGCCAGGCTTGCGGAGACGATTCCAGACCTTGACGATCTGGACATAGCCTATGTTGCGGCTCGATCCGGTGCCTCCGGTCTGATCGTTGCCAACCCTGCCGACGGCGGTTCCCGCGATAGCCTGACGCGCTTCGACCGACCCGGCCTGCCGTTGCTCTGCGTGCATGCGTCACTGCAGCACGTGGACAACTTGAGCAGACTCGGTAATGCGCCTGATCGATTTCTTATCAGTGACGACGGCCGCACTGTGCAGGATTTCCATTCCATCGCGTCACTCGCCGAACGCCTGGTTGGATCGCATCAGGAAGTCTCCGTATTGATTGAACCCGATCCCCAAGTCTTGAAAAATCTCATTCGTGCTCGTGTGCAGTGGGTGGTTTTCGCAACTGACCGCGTTCACCACGCAGCGTCCCGCGCTCAGGCCGATGATGAACTTGCTCGGTTGAATTTAATTGCAGCGCTCGCCCGGAAGAGTGGTTTGCGTGTGATGCTCTACGGGCCGGTAGAGCAGCACCTTGCCCCGTCCTTTGCGCAACTTGAAGCCGTTGAAGAACTGGTGCCCCTGCCTACCCTCTGGCAACTTGCACTCCGGCATGGATGGGAAAACTCCCTGAATATTTTCGACCGCTGGCTCCGCTGATTCGACCCCGTGACAGGGGTTTTCTGTTTGCGGCTTTCACGCTGCTTGACCTACTCTGATCCTATTCGAAAGCTAACATTGCCATGAGATTTCCTGCCGAACCGTTTCGTATTAAAGTCGTTGAGAAAATCCGCCGCACGACGCGCGACGAACGCGAGCAACTCCTCGAGCGCGCCGGACTCAACGTATTCATGATCCCCTCCGACGCAATCTACGTTGACCTGCTTACCGATTCCGGGACCGGCGCCATGAGTGACCAGCAATGGGCCGGACTGATGATCGGTGATGAAAGCTATGCCGGTTCAAAGAGCTTCTTTAAGTTTGAAGCAGCGGTGCGTGACGTCACCGGTTTTCCCTATGTCACGCCTACCCATCAAGGCCGAGTCGCGGAGAATCTGCTCTTCTCCACCATCTGTGCGGCCGGCAAGACCATCATTGCCAACACACACTTCGATACGACGCGCGCAAATGTCGAGATGAATAACGCCGAAGCCCTCGACTTGCCCGTCAAAGAGGCGTACGATCCCCAGCTCGGCAAACTCTGGAAAGGCAACATGGACCTCGAGAAGCTCGAGGCCAATCTCAAAGCAAATCGCGACAACATTCCGCTCGTGGTCATGACCGTTACCAACAACTCCGCTGGCGGTCAGCCGGTGTCGATGGAAAACATTCGCGGCGCATCGCGTCTTTGCAAACAATTCGGTGTTCCATTCTTCATCGACTGTGCCCGCTTTGCGGAAAACTGCTGGTTCATTCACGAGTTCGAAGCGGGCTACAAAGGCAAAACGATCATCGAGATCGCCCGCGAACTCTTCAGTCACGCCGACGGCTGCTGGATGTCCGCGAAGAAGGACGCGCTTGTCAATATCGGCGGCTTCATCGCCATGAATGACATTGAGCTCGCTCGCAGATTGCCGCAAAAGCTCATCCTGATCGAAGGTTTCCCCACCTACGGCGGCCTCGCAGGCCGCGATCTTGAGGCCGTGGCAATTGGTCTCTATGAAGGTATGGAACCCGAGTATTTGCAGTATCGCACTGCGCAGGTCCGCTATCTTGGCGACATGCTCTGGGATGCAGGTATCGCGATCGTTCGCCCCGTCGGTGGTCACGCCGTTTTCATCGACGCGAAAGCCTTCTGCGATCACATTTCGCCCGAGCAATTCCCCGGAGTGGCGCTCACCGTTGCCCTGTACCGGGAAGCGGGGATACGCGGCGTCGAAATCGGTTCTTTGATGTTCGGTCATCTGGACCCCGCTACCGGCAAACACGTAGCGCCACACCTCGAACTCGTGCGTCTCGCGATTCCGCGTCGAGTCTACACAACTGCGCACATGACTTACGTCGCCGAGTCCATTACCGAGATGTACAAGGATCGCCACAAAATCAAGCCGCTTCGCTTAACCTATGAAGCGCCCGTGTTGCGCCATTTCACGGCCAGATTGGAAGAAATCATCTGAGCACTGTTCGCCCTGCGGTCATTATTACCGGCTGTTCGAGCGGTATTGGCCGCGCCGCCGCGTTTCATTTCGCCCGCAATGGGTGGTCGGTTGTAGCCACAGTACGCGAACAGTATCAGTTCTATTCACTGTTCGCCGAGCTCCATCAGGCCTCACTGCACACCGCCGTCGTCCTGTGTGATGTCACACGCGACGATGATTTGCAGAATCTGGTCGGTCACGCAATAGAGCGCTTCGGCCGTATCGATGCATTGATCAATAATGCGGGGTACGGTCAATTTGGCGGAGTAGAAGTTGTCTCACCGGCTCAGGCTCGCGCGCAGCTCGAGGTCAACACGATTGCTCCCGCTCGGCTTGCCCAACTCGTGATGCCGCTCATGCGTGAGCAGGGGGGAGGGCGCATCATAAATATTTCATCTGTTGCAGGCAGGATCGTCGTACCCTGGGGCGGTTGGTATGCCGCGTCGAAATTTGCCCTCGAAGCCCTGACTGATGCGCTCCGGATCGAAGGCAAGCCCTTTGGCATTCGCGTCGTGTCCGTATTGGCCGGTCCGGTTGAATCATCGTTCTTCGCCAAGCTCAATATCGTGACTCCGGAACACTTGGATGTTCCACTTTACAATCGCGTGCATGAACATGCGCTCGTGCGTCGGACCAAACCTCGCCCAAGCGCGTGGGCTTCGGAAGAAGTCGCTGCGCTGCTCTTCAGAATTGCCACAACCCGCCGTCCGCGTACCCGCTATGTTACCGGCACGACCGGCAAAGCCGCCCTTATTCTGCGCAAAGTACTCCCTGACTTCCTGTGGGACAAACTCATTGTCCGGGCCTATGGCGCGCACTCCATTCTCAATAACTCTCCCGCATGATACACGCTGTCTTCTTCGACTTCGACGGCACGCTGATTGATTCGATGCCCGCCCATGTCATTGCTTGGGAAAGAATCCTCGGTGACATCGGCATTCGGCTTGATGACCTGTACTTTCAACTGAATGAAGGCGAGCGCGCCGAAGATACCATCGCCCGCCTGCTCGCCGAACGCGGTTACACGTACACCGAACGCCAACGCTTCGAGTTGATTGAGCGCAAACGTGCCCTATATCGTTCGCACGCGCCGAAGGGCTTGATTCACGAAGCAAGAGCGCTCGTGCTCGAATTGCGCAACCGTGGCATCGCCTGTGACATTGTCACCGGATCAATCCGCAGCAACATGGATGCCGTGTTGTCACGCGAGGAGTTTGCGCTCTTTCGTCACATCATCACCCCCGACGAATACGGCAAAGGCAAACCTGCGCCGGATCCCTTTCTCAAAGCGCTTGGAATGTCTGGCCGCTCCGCCGCAGAGTGCGTCGTCTTGGAAAATGCGCCGCTCGGAGTGAAGTCTGCTAAGGCCGCCGGGTTGCGCACTGCGGCAATCACAACGACGCTTCCGCCCAGCTATCTCAGCGAAGCCGATCACGTTATCCATAAGTTCTCCGATTTTCTCTCTCTTCTATAGTTCGAGGATGTCATGTGCTCCTATCGTACCATTACTATTGAGCGGCACTTCATCGATCAACAGGCGCTGCACCCGGATGCCACCGGTGAATTGACGCGTCTGATGCATCAACTGGCCTTTGCCGCCAAACAAATTACCAAAGAAGTCCGCAGCGCCGGACTATCTGATATTCTCGGTGTCGCTGGTCATACCAATATCCAGGGCGAGGCCGTCCAAAAGCTCGATGAAATCTCAAACGACGTCATCTATCGTGCGATGGATCACGCCGGAGTGCTGTGCTGCATGGCCTCGGAAGAACGCGAGCACATGATTCCGATTCCCGCCGAATTTCACTACGGCAAATATACCCTTGCCTTTGATCCGCTCGACGGAAGTTCGAACATCGATGCCAATATTAACGTCGGCGCTATCTTCTCGATACACCGCCGCGTTTCCCCGGATAACACTCCCGGTACCGTTGAAGACCTGCTGCAAACAGGCCGCAAACAGGTTGCCGCAGGCTATATCGTCTACGGCAGCTCCACGATGTTGGTCTATTCGACCGGACATGGCGTGAACGGTTTTACGCTCGATCCGTCAATCGGCGAATTCCTCCTCTCACACCCCGAGATGCGCATTCCAGAGCATGGGAAGTATTTCAGCATCAACATGGGCAACTACCACTACTGGAGTGAAGGTGTGCGCAAGTACATCGATCACGTCACAACGCCCAGCCACGAGCATGGAACCCCCTATTCCTCGCGTTATATTGGTTCGATGATTGCCGACGTGCATCGCACGCTGCTCTATGGCGGAATCTTCATGTATCCGCTCGACTTCAAAGATCCCGCAAAGCCCAAGGGCAAACTGAGGCTCCTCTATGAAGCTGCGCCTATGTCGATGATCATCGAGCAGGCGGGAGGTCATTCCACCGATGGTCACCAGTCCATTCTTGATGTCGTGCCCAAGGGACTGCATGATCGCGTGCCGCTTTTCGTAGGTGCTCGCCGCAATGTGGCGGAGCTGCTCGAATTCCTGCGCAAATATGACTGACCTCTGATCTCTCGGCAAATGAAAAGCCCGGCATCCCGCCGGGCTTTTCTCTTCCGCCTTGCGCCGTCTCGTCACGTCTTGGTGCGGGGGACGAGCCGCACCCACGTCACGGCCGCAATCATCAGCCCGCTTACCCAATAAGGAGCGGACGGTCCCGCAAACTGAAACAGCGTTGTCCCGCTGGGCGGCCCAAATACTCGCGCCAATGCCCCGAGCGACTGCGATGTTCCAAGCGTCAAACCCTGTTTACCTGCCGGTGCAGCTTTGGAGATCAGCGAATTAAAGCGTCGGGTTCAGCAAGGCCGAGCCAATCGCAAGCAATGGCACGGCCACGATCATCTGTTGCGTCGTTTGTACTAATCCGGTCACGACGAGTCCAATCGCCATGACGAATAGCCCGGTGTGCGCAAGCAGCGCTTCCCCGAATCTTCGCACCAGTTTCCCTAAGAGTACTCCTTGGAGGATCGCAGAAATAATACCGACTTCCGCCAGTATCCAGCCGACATGCACGGCGTCTAAACTCAGGCGATGCTCACAGAACAGCGCAAACGTGGCTTCCATCTGCGAAAACGCATATACCGACACGAAAAACAGTCCGATCAGAACAGCCAGAGCCCTCGTCGAAAACACCTCGCGCAGCACGCCCGTTGAGAAGAGCGACCGATGCCCTTCATCCGTCCGATTCGTGTGCGTCTCTGGCAGCTTCCACACTGCCCACAGAAAATTCAGCGCCGACATTCCTGCTGCAACCAGTGCCGGGAATCCATAGCCGTACTGCGTCAGAATTCCGCCAACGGCCGGACCGAAAATAAATCCCATTCCAAACGCCGCGCCGATCAGCCCCATGCCCTTAGCCCGGTCCTGCTCACTGGTCGTATCGGCAATGTACGCCTGAGCCGTCGGCAAAGTCGCACTGGATAATATCCCCGCCAGTATCCGCGCCGCAAACAGCATCTCCAGCGTCGTTGATAAGCCGAACATCAGGAATGCGGCTGCCGAACCCGCCAACCCGATCAGCAACACGGGCCGCCGACCAATTCGATCTGAAAGCCTCCCCCAAAGGGGAGAGAACAGGAAATGCATGGCGCTGTAACTTGCCGACAACAGCCCAATCGTAACGAAGCTCGCGCCAAAACTCTCCGCATAAAACGGCAACGCCGGAATGATCAGCCCGAATCCGAGCAGATCTATGAAAATTGTCAGGAACAGAATTGCGAGTTTAGCGTTCATCTAAGACCGTTGCAGGAGTAGAATCGCACAATGTAGCGATGTTCCGGTCCATAGTAAAGCTGTTATTATCCATGACTTCACCAAACAACCCCGCTCCGCATCAAATCACCCGCCGGTTGCGATTTTGCGCATGGTTTTGTATCATAGTGTTTTAGCCGCGAGAGTGGCGGAATTGGCAGACGCGCCAGATTTAGGTTCTGGTATCCGAGAGGATGTGGGGGTTCGAGTCCCCCCTTTCGCACAAGTTTTCCCTCCAAGAGGATGAGTAGTAGTGTCACCGGGCGAAATGAGTGAAATCCATTTCGAACCCGGGCAACCCCTGAGTTTCAAAGTCGTCGTAGAGGTTCTGCCAGACGTTACGATTCCGCCCTTGGCCGAAATCGAAGTCGAACTCCGCGACCCGCAGGCGTCCGACGAGGATGTCAACACCGCGTTGGACGGCCTTCGAGAATCCCAGGCAGTCCTGGTGCCGTCCGACGATCCGATTGATGATCACTCCGTCGTGACCTTCGATCTGCAGGAGCTGGACAGCTCCGGACTCCCCTTGGTCGGCAAGTCCCAGAAGGACATCACAATCGACATGAGCCGGCAGCAGTTTGGCGAGGATTTTGCGTCTCGCATCAAAGGCCTCAAAAGCGACGGCAAAACGAACTACGACTTCCACAGGTCGGGTGACCCAAATGCGAAGCCGCTCAAGACGCAAATTTCCATTCGCAACGTTCAACGTAAAGAGCTGCCGGAACTGGATGAAGCGTTTGTGCAGTCGGTCAATCCGAATCTTGGTTCGCTCGATGACCTGCGCGGAGATCTTCGTCGCTACATCGAATCTCGTGCTGCGCATACGGCCCGCCAGGAGATGTTCCGCAAACTCGCCGACGAGTTGCTCCGCCGGTCCGAATACGCCGTGCCGCCCCGCATGCTTGAGAACTACTTGGATCGCATGGCCGACGAGGCCACGCATAACTCCAAACACAAGCCTGATGAGGCCGCGATGGCCAAGTTCCGCGAAGAATATCGAACCTCGGCGATCTGGACGCTGCGCTGGTACCTCATGCGCAACAGCCTGATCAAGACGCACGATTTGCGGACATCCGATGAGGAGATCGAACACGAAATCGCGCACATGGCTACTCTCGAAGATCAGCTTGCCGGAGACTTCAAGAAGCGCCTGTCGCCTGATCAAATGCAGCAGATCGCCGATGACCTGCAAGAGCGCAAGGTCTTGAACTTCCTCGAAAACAATGTGAAGATCACCAAGGCGCCCGTATCCCTCGCCGAGTTTGAGGGCCGATCTGCCGCTCCATCCATTATCACGGAATAACAAAGTTGTCAGATACAGGAGACCAGTACCCCATGGCATTAGTCCCCATGGTCGTCGAGCAGACGGGTCGCGGCGAACGCGCCTTCGATATCTATTCCCGATTGCTCAAAGAACGTATCGTTATCATCAGCACGCCGATTGACGATCACATTGCAAGCCTTATCGTGGCCCAGCTCATCTTCTTGGCTGCCGAAGACCCCGACAAGGACATCAGCCTGTATATCAATTCGCCCGGCGGTGTTGTCACTGCGGGGCTCGCGATCTACGACACGATGCAGCACATCAAGCCGGATGTTGCCACCATCTGTATCGGGCAGGCCGCGTCCATGGGCTCCTTCCTGCTTGCCGCTGGCGCCAAAGGCAAGCGCAGCATTCTTCCCAATGCCCGCGTGATGATTCATCAACCCTCCGGCGGTGTGCAGGGCCAGGCGACCATGATTGACATCATGGCCAAGGAAATTCTCAAAATGCGCGCCCGCCTCAACGACCTGCTCTCGTTTCACACCGGTCAGCCGATTGAAAAGATCGAGCAAGACACGGATCGCGACCATTTCATGTCCGCCGAAGACGCCAAAGCGTATGGCATCATCGACGAAATCATTTACCCGCGCAAAACCAAGTAAAACCTTCCTGACGTGGCTGAACAACGCATAGAACAGGCCTGCTCATTTTGCGGCCGCGGCGAAGCGCAAGTTTCCACTCTGATCAAGCATCAGGATGGAATCGCGATCTGTGACGTTTGCGTCGAGCATGCGCATCAGATCGTTACCATGTCCCGTGCCGGGCGCAAGACAATCAATCTTGAAGAGTTCCCGACGCCGCACGAAATGAAGCGCAAACTCGATGAATACATCATCGGTCAGGATGACGCCAAGCGCAAGATCGCTGTCGCGGTCTACAATCATTACAAGCGCATCGCGACCGTCGATCAAGCCTCTGATGTTGAAATCGAAAAGTCGAATATCCTGCTCGTTGGTCCTACCGGCACCGGCAAGACTCTGTTGGCGCAGACCATGGCGCGCTTCCTGCACGTCCCCTTCGCAATCGCCGATGCCACGACGCTGACTGAAGCCGGATACGTCGGCGAAGATGTCGAAAACGTGCTCGTCCGTCTACTCCAGAACGCCGACTACGACGTGAAGCGCGCCCAGACGGGCATCGTGTACGTCGACGAAATCGACAAGATCGCCCGCAAGGACCCGAACATGTCCATTACGCGCGACGTATCCGGTGAAGGCGTGCAGCAGGCCTTGCTGAAAATCCTCGAAGGCACGGTCGCCAATCTGCCTCCGCAGGGCGGTCGTAAACACCCCGAGCAGAAGTTTATCCAGATGAACACGAAAAACATCATGTTCATCCTCGGCGGCGCATTTGAAGGTCTCGAGAAGATTGTCCGCAGCCGCGTCGCCAAGTATCCGATGGGCTTTGGAGCGGGTGAGTTGCCCGAGTATGCCAGTCACGACTATGTCGTGAAACAGGTGAGCTTCGAAGACCTGAACATGTTTGGTCTGATTCCCGAACTCATCGGCAGGCTTCCGGTCGTCTCGGTCCTCGAGCCGCTGTCCGATGAAGCCATGATGCGCATTCTCCTCGAACCGCGCAATGCCCTCGTCAAGCAGTATGCGCGTTTGTTCGAGATGGAGGGCGTCAAGCTCACGTTTGAGCAAGATGCGCTGCTCGCGATCATTCGCGAAGCCCGCCGCCGCAAGACCGGAGCGCGTGCGCTTCGTGCCATCGCCGAAGAGGCACTCATGGAGTCGTTCTTCGAAGTCCCCAGTCGTAAAGACGTGCGGGAAGTTGTCATTAGCGCCGAGACCGTCGTGGACAAGAAGCCCGCGCGCTTCGTGGAACTGAAGAAGAAGAGCGCGTAGACTTACGCCACCCTCCGACCGATCTTCCCTCGGCGTGACGACCTCACTCAAGTTGTCACGCCGTTCTTTTTATGCCTACCCGAGCTATTCAATTCCCACTGCTCTTGCTTGCCGTGCTCGGCGCCGCGCAGGTGTTTGCTGACGTGCCTTCGCCGCCGTCCGCCATACATGCACGAGATTCGCTCGCCGTGCGCGTTGAAGAGGGTGCCGAACTGACCCGCTGGATCGGTGCCCTGAGGCTCGACGATGGATCGGACTCCCTGACAAGACTCGTCACGCGTATCCAATGGACAACCGGCCTGACGCATAGCAATGCGTCCGATGGCCGGATCCGCCATGACGTGCGCTGGAACAACGCTGCGGCACGGGCCATCACGCGCAGCATGGCCCTTTGGGGCGGCGTAACCGGGCAGCATTACACCGACCGGTTGCGTTCCGCGGCTACGTCCGGCCAAGAGAACAGTTCTCATGTTGTGCGCGGTGGCTTCGGCCCGACCGTTCAGTGGACGCCCTACTTGCGTTCGGCCCACAGTCTCGGTGTATTACACGAGACCCGCGCTTCCAAAAGCGATGAAGGAGTCGCCACGTGGCACTCGGGCGAGTTCGTGCTGGACAATTCTCGTGACCATCATAACGGCGCGTTTCATGCCGATTTTGAACGACCCGGTTCCCGCACCGGAAATGAAGCCGGGCTGAACTATGATCTCAGACAGGATTTCGACGCGGCATCGCATCGAGTAGACGTTGGCATTGACTGGGCGCGCCGTGATCTTGTGTCTGCCGCCTCACTCCCGCCGCAACTTCGTGAAGAAAAATCCCTCAGGTTTGCGGACGACTTGACCTACGGCGTCTCACCCGGCGCCACTCTGCGCGGCTCCGGCGATGTTCGCTACTCAGATACCAGCATCGACGATCGCCGGGGCAGTGCTTCACGCCTCGAAGAAATCGAATCCGGTCTCTTTGCCGAAATGGAAGTTCGCAGATCGCGCCATCTCGCGGCCGTGTCTGCGGCGCTGCGAAATACATCGCAAAACATCCGCGGTGAAATTCTCTCTGGACAAAAAGCCGAACTCGCCGCGCGCGGCGCTACAAAACTTCTTGCGACGGAACTGGCGTTGGAAGCGAAATTCACGAAGTACACGCTTGACACACGTTCCGATGAGAACTTTGACGATCGCGACGAACTTGGCTGGCGTGTCGAAGCAAATGCGCGGTCGCGAGTTATGCCTGGCCTAACATCTGATGTGCAAGTACTCGTGGACCTGAATCATCTGGTCTACATATTCTCTAAGAACAGCGCCAACAACCGTTGGACTCGGCTCTTTCTGCTCCGCTCGCGGTTCGTCCATACACCGTCGCGCAGTGTGATGCACATCCCGGAGTTTCGTATCAGCGCGAACTATCAAGACTACGATTTCGAGACGAATCCGCGGCAAGTAAGATCCACAGTCTTTCGACGACTGTCCATTGGAGATAGTCTTGCGCTCGCCCTCGGCGAACGCTGGTCTGCCGCTCTGTCCGGTGACTATTCCCTCGAAGAACTTGGCAGGCTCTATTGGGCCGAGTTTGAAGAGGAGCGAAGTGACCAAACCAACGGTGCTTCTGCCGCCATATCCTTCGCGCGGAAATTCTCACCGCGCGCGCTGGCCGCACTCGGCTTCGCGTACAGCCGTCGCGCAGGGGATCGCTTCGACCAGGGCAGCGGCGCGCACCGCGTCATCGAGATCGAATCAACCGGTCCCACGGCGCGCATCGAGCTTTCATCCGGTCAGTGGTTTTGTCAAGGCGTGGGCCAATGGGTGATGCAATCTGAATTGGGAAGAGACCAGCTTCAGTATATTTCCGGATCACTGATGGCGGGGCGAGCATGGTAGCCCGGCAGCACGGCGATTTTGTCTATGTCGGCGATGCTCGACGTGACGGCAGCGTCTTTCTGCTCTCGAACGATGAGGCGCACCACCTCTCGCGTGTTCGCAGACGGCGCGAAGGTCAACGTATTCTGGCCACCGACGGAAACGGACTTGTGTTTGAAGGAATATTGGGGTCCAACAACACATTGCAAATTGAACGCGAACTTCCAGCCCTTGGCGAACCGCGTGTTCACTTCACGTTGATTTGCGGATGTCTGCAGGGAGACTCGGCGCGCGATGTCGTCGACAGCGCCGTGCAGCTTGGTGTCCGCGTCATCTGTTGGGTTCGTATGCAGCAAAGCCAGGAATCGTATGCTCCCCACCGCCTAGAGCGACTCCACCGCGTCGCAATTCAGTCCCTGAAACAAACGGGGCGTGCCTATCTTCCGGTTCAGTCCGTCGAGGACAACTTCGCAGCTGCGCTCGAGACTGTTCGCCCTTGTCCGTTATTCGTTGCGCATCCGCACCGGCCGGAAAAGCAAGAAAGTGCCATAGGCATTTCTGACTCGGCTGCCCTCATCGTGGGTCCCGAAGGCGGCCTTGCAGACGGTGAACTTGCCCTATTGCACGAGCGCGGTGCTCGGACCATAGCTTTGGGCAATCGCCGCTTGCGCACCGAAACGGCTGTGACAGCCGGGCTCTCCTATCTGCTTACCCGCTCCGGCGAGTTCCATCCCTGACCGCGATAGCATGAACGCGAAAAGGCCGGACAATGTGTCCGGCCTTTTACTTGTCTCGTGTTCCCATGATTCTGTAGGCAATGTCACGCAGCACCTGAGTCGATTCATAATAACCCTCCTCAATCCGCTTGCGAATGCGCCGGAAAATCAGACTGTCACGGTGTCGGTTTTCAGGAACAACCGAGTGACTCGGTATTCCGCGCTCGTTCTGCTGTTTGAAGTTGTGTCGCGTATCGCTCATGGTCGTGCCTTGCCTCCACTTCAAGTATCTGCGCATTCGACACGAACTTGACCAACATTACCGACGCTCTATGACTTGTGACGCGGACCAAGTATGCGTATCAGTTGCTTTAGCAGACCCACGTCAAGGTCTTCGTACATCTTGTCGCGCATAAGGGTTAATGCATCGACCCCACGCATCGCCGGCTTATACACTCTGTGGGATGTAAGCGCATCATATATGTCAACAAGAGAACAAATGCGGGTCTCCATAGATATTCTCTCTGGAGGAAGCCTCCTCGGATAGCCGCGACCGCTGAGTTTCTCGTGATGTGACTGAATAATGTCCAATGCTAAGTCCCCAACTTCAAGATGCGGACGCATCAGCGCAACCCCGTGATCCGGATGTTTCTCAACCTCGCGCATCTCGGATAGCGTCAGCACTCCGGTCTTACGCAATATGTCCGTCGGCACTCTGCACTTCCCGATGTCGTGCAGCAAGTAGCCCATCGCCGCTTCCTTCACCCGCGCTTCAGTCCCAAGAATCTCAAGCAGTAGTCCGGTGCCCAATGTCGAAACATGCACCGCATGGGAGTACAACGAGTAGTCCATCGAAAACGCCGAGGCCATGGTGCGCAGCAGCACCGGATCCGCGCTCAGCGCTTCGACAGTGTGCTCGACCATGGTCCGATTAGTCTTCATCAGTACGGGCGACTCAGGCCGCGCAAATGTCGCCTGAACCAATGCCGTCGTCGTGCTGTAGAGCACCGACGTCTTCTGCTCGGGCGACGCGCCTTCGGCGTTCAATGCCTCGCCGACTGTTCTGTCGACAAACGTGAAATAGTTCCCGGCCTCGTCATCCGTCACGTACAAGAACTTCACGCCGCGCTCGACCAGCTCTCGGCGCTTTTCTTCGGTTAAATCCAGGTCTGCCGACTTATAGAGCACGAACCGCTGACCGCTGCGCGTCGGTACGCCAAGATACAGATCAAAATGCGCACCTTTCCCCGCGTGCAACGTCGCCAGTGGTGCGGGGTGGTAGATGTGAGTCTGATCCAGCGTGTCGTTCTTGAGATACTTGGCCATTGACCCGGTCGTTGTGGACTATAGACCTCTACTATTTCGCAAAGCATGTGCCTGCCAAACGAAAAAAGCCCCCAGCAATTCAGCTGTGGGCTATCGTGTGAGAGCGCCGGGATTCGAACCCGGGACCATCGCCTAAAAAGGGCGGTGCTCTACCTGCTGAGCTACGCTCTCCTGCGCATCAATCTTGCATTCTGCAAACCTGCCGCGCTTGTGTTCCCCTATCGCAACATGATCGTCTGCTCCCGCGACGCGCCGACCGACGCAATCGAGACCGGAACACCCGTGAACTCCTCAATATACTTCAAGTAATCCTTCGCTGCCGAGGGAAAATCTTCCCAGCGCGTCACTCCATCAAGGCTCTCCTGCCAGCCCGGAAGCTCCTCATAGACCGGCTCCACCGTCATTAAGATCCTGCTGTCCGACGGAAAATTCTTGTAACTCCGTTGCCCATCGCTATATGACGTGCAGACCTTGATGGTCTCCATACCCGTCAAAATATCAAGCTTCGTCACTGCCCACGAATCGATGCTGTTGACGCGCGCCGCAAACCGTGCCGCTACGCCATCAAACCAGCCGCAGCGTCTTGGGCGACCCGTCGTCGCGCCGTACTCATCACCCTTTTCCCGCAGCTTCTGCTGTTCTGCGCCGTCTGTAATCTCAGTCGGAAACGGACCTTCACCAACACGCGTCGTATAAGCCTTGATGATGCCAATCACATGATCAATCGCGCGCGGTCCGATGCCCAACCCGGTACAGGCCCCACCCGCTGTCGGATTCGACGACGTGACGAACGGATACGTTCCCATATCTACGTCAAGCAGCGTGCCTTGCGCGCCTTCGAGAATCACATTCTTGCCTGCGCGAATCGCCTCCTCAACCAGGACCGAAACGTCCTTCACATACGGGTCAATCCGCTGGTCAAACGCAACGTACTCTTCGACGATGGCTTCAACATCCATCTCCGCTGCCGAATAAACCTTCGATAAGAGCCGGTTCTTCTCCTCGACATTGGCGCGAATTTTCTGCCGCAAATAATCGCGATCCAAAAGGTCCACAATTCGAATCCCGACTCGAGCGACCTTGTCTACATATGCCGGACCAATTCCGCGTCCGGTCGTTCCGATCCGCACCCGCTCACCCTGCGACTCATGCAAACTGTCAAGCAGCTTGTGATAAGGCATGATCAAGTGCGCCTGATGGCTCACGAATAACCGGCCCGTGAGGTCAATTCCCGCCGCTTCCAACTGCTCAATCTCATGCAACAGGGCGGCCGGGTCGACGACAACGCCGCCGCCGATCACGCAGATCGTGTTCGGACGCAAGATCCCGGCAGGGAGGAGGTGCAGCACAAATTTCCGGCCACTCTCAATGATCGTATGACCGGCGTTCGCGCCGCCCTGATAGCGGCACACGACATCCGCGCGCTCGCTCAGGTAATCTACGATCTTCCCTTTACCTTCGTCACCCCACTGGGCGCCAAGTACTGCTGTGACCACGTGTCGTCTTCCTCAAAAAAGAAAGCCCCGCTCTCGCGGGGCCGCGAGAAACTTGGGATAACGTTACTTTTTCTTGCCCTTCAGGATCGCCTTCTCGGCCCACTCAACAACGACCGGCGCCGAAACAAAGACCGTCGCGTACGCCGATGTGATGACGCCGACAAGCATCACGAAACTGAATCCGCGCAAGACTTCCCCGCCAAAATGTAAAGCACAAGCGTCGTCAGGAAAACCGTCACAGATGTGATGACCGACCGCGAGAGCGTCTCGTTGATCGATATGTCCATGATGTTTGCCAAATTCGTTTCCCGGAGCTTCTTCATGTTCTCGCGAATTCGGTCGAACACCACGATCGTGTCGTTGATTGAATAGCCAATCAGCGTCAGAAACGCAGCCAATACGGAGAGCGACAGCTCATAGTCCATGAACACGACGAACGCCAATGTCACGCCCACGTTGTGAACAAGCGCGATAATGCCGCCAATCGCAAACTCGAACCGGAACCGCCATGTAATGTAGATCAACAACAGCACGATGGCCACGACCGCCGAGATCAATGCCGATTGACGCAATTCACGCCCCACGCGCGGTCCGACCAGCGCGATATTACGGATGTCAATCTGGTTGCCCGGAAATGCCGAAGCGAGCTTCTGCTCTACCAGCTGCTGCGGCTCGGTCATCGTGTCCGTGACCTTCATACGAATCAGAATGTCCGACTGCGACCCGATGCCGCCGATCGTCTTGACTTCACCAACCTCAAGGTCGGACAAAGCCGTACGAACCTGGCCGTCGGTTACGGACTGCGCGAAGCGCACCGTCAAATCCATGCCGCCCCGGAAGTCCACCGACCAATTCGGTCCACGAACAACCATCACGATCAATCCGGCCAATATGATAATCGCCGAAAATGCAAGCGTGCGCCAGCGATGCTGGACAAATTTGTAATTAGCGTGAGCAAAAAACTGTGGCATCAGACGCTCAAGGTCTTAAGTTGGCGACCCGAAGTGTAAAGGTCATACACCAGTCGAGTCAGGAAAACGGACGTGAACATGTTGATCAGGATACCGACCGTCAAGGTCAGTGCGAAACCCTTGATCGCTCCCGTTCCGTAGATCAACAGCACGACGCCGGCAATCGCGGTCGTCGTATTCGAGTCAATAATCGTCAGCAAGGCACGGCTTAACCCTGTGTCAATCGCCGCCCGCACCGACTTGCCCGCCCGCAACTCTTCGCGGATGCGCTCAAAGATCAGCACGTTTGCGTCGACGGCCATGCCAATCGTCAATATGATACCTGCAATACCCGGCATCGTCAGAGTAAATTGGAACATCGCCAGCGCACCCATCAGCAGGAACAGGTTGAAAATCATCGCCAAGTCCGCGATCAAGCCCGAAGCCCGGTAGTACCAGACCATGAACAGAATGACCGCGATGAACGAAATCGTCAGACAAAGTTTGCCTGCGTCCACCGAATCCTGACCGAGCGACGGGCCAATCGTCCGCTCCTCGGCGATGTTCACCGACGCCGGAAGCGCACCTGCTCGGAGAACAATCGCGATGTCGCGCGACTCTTCCACGTCGTCCAGGCCCGTAATGACTGCCGAACCGCCCGAGATCTTCTCACGCAGATTCGGCGCCATATAGATCTTGTTGTCAAGCACAATCGCCAATCGATTGCCCACGTTGGCACCCGTCACGCGAGAGAAGACGCGACCGCCCTCCTTCGTGAACTCGATCTGTACAATCGGCTTGCCCGACTGCTCAGGATCATATCCGCTGCCAATCGTCGAACGCGCATCCGCCAGCTTCTCGCCCGTCAGTTCGGCCCGCGACTTCACTAAGTAAAGACGCCAGTATTCCTTGAGGTCTGTCCCAATCTTCTCCGAACGGGCCGACCAATGGAATTCGAGGTCATGCGGAATGAGTCGTTTGTTTTCCATCGAACTCAGGTACCGCGTTACCGTCCCGCGATTCTCTGACGGGACCAGAATATCGCCTGTCCCGCCGACTAACAGCGACAGCAGCGGATTCTGTGCGCTTGCCGACGTGTCACCCATCGTCGTATCCGTCTCGGCGAATAGGTCATCCGCAGACTGCGCTGAGTCGAGCTTCGTAGTATCGGAGGCGAGTGAATCCACTTTCAATGTGTCCGTCGCCGCCGCAACCGAAGTCGTATCACCGCGCTGACGCCGGGCAATCGCCTCGTCAAGGGTTAGCAGAACTTCTTGAGTACGCTCAGCCTCGGCCACAATCTTGAACTCGAGCATGGCCGTGCGGCCCACGAGTTCACGCGCCCGCAGCGGATCCTTCACGCCCGGAAGTTCCAGCGCGATGCGCCGCGTGCCTAATTTACTGATTGAAGGTTCCGAAACGCCGAATTGGTCAACTCGATTACGCAGAATCTCAAGGCTGCGATCGACCGCGTCATCCGACGTCGTCCGAAGTCCTGAAATAATGTCGCTGTCGCTCTGACCGGCCTCGCCCCAGTAGCGGTTTAGCGAGATATTCATGGCCTTTGCCTGCTCGGCAAGAACACTGAACACGTCCGCATCCGGTTTACGGCCCTCAGGACCAACGACGCGCATCAGCGCCTCATATTGGTCGTCCTTGCCCTTGGCCATGTTCTGAAGTAACTCGACCAAGTCAACTTCAAGCACAAGGTACATGCCGCCCTGAAGGTCAAGGCCACGCTTGATCGCCAACGTCCGGTTAGACATGAGCGACTTGGCAAAATCACCGCGAAGATAGTTGATCTGTTCCGTTGCCGAGGCCTTGTCAGCATCCGAAATGCTCGAAAGCTGAATCTCGCCGTTCAGGTCAACGTCGTCCCGGTAAATGTCTGTGGCCAGACGAGACAGTGGGATCCCCGACGTCTGAGACAGCGTAGTCAAAAGCTCTGTCTCTTTCGTCGAAAGCTGCTCGTAGCGTAAGGTCGGGTACAGGAGGTAGCCGCCTAACACCAGCAAGACCACCACAACGATAATTCTAAACCGATGTTGTTTCATAACTTACCAAAAGGCAAACCGGAGGGGTTAAGTTTGCAAAGACCTTCAATATACAACGTTCCGTCCTATTTGTCAAGCTCCAGCATCGCGTCCTTTTTCAATAATTCCAAAACCTTAGAAAACAGTTCTGGCGGCTCCACCGCAAATCTTAGAGTGTCGCCCGTGACAGGATGCACAAAGCCCAGGGTGCGCGCATGAAGCAGAAAATGCTCTACATCCAGCAAAAAGAAATCTGTGTACCACTTCTTCCGCACGCCGCTCAAATGACCAACTCGCTTCAAACGCCCGCCATATGTCGAATCACCGAACACCGGATGTCCAATATGTTCGAGATGTACGCGGATCTGATGCGTTCGCCCGGTGCCCAATTTGAGGCTCAGGTAAGATGTGTCCACGTACGATTCCAAGACCCGATACGTCGTAATTGCAACCTTGCCCTCGCGCTTGGCCACCGCATACCGCGTCCGGTCGCCCGGATGCCGCGCTAACAATGTTTCAATCGTATCCTCTGTTTGCCGGAATTTCCCCCAGACGACAGAACGGTATTCTCGTTCCACCGTTCGGTTGCTGAATTGATCTGTCAGTTTCCGGTGCACTCGCTCGTCTTTGGCAACCACAAGCAGCCCCGATGTCCCCTTGTCCAGCCGATGCACGATGCCGGGCCGCAAGTTGTCCTTGCCCGTTGTCTGACCAAGGTGATGAAGCAAGGCGTTCACCAGAGTGCCGCTGAAATTCCCGTGCGCAGGATGAGTCACCATTCCCGCCGGTTTGTTCACCACGAGTAAATGCTCGTCTTCGTAGTGAATATCCAGCTTGATGTCTTCCGCCAAAATGTCTGACGGCTCCTGCGGACGAAACAATATCTCGACCGCGTCGCCGCCCGTGACACGCCATGACTTACGAACAGACTGGCCATTCACATAGACCAGACCGTCCTCAATCAAACTGTGGACTTTACTGCGGGAGATTGCCGGAAGGGCCTGCGTCAGAAACCGGTCCAACCGGAGCGGCTTCTGGCCCGCTGCTGCCTGCAGCCGAAACGGAGGATGTGTCGAGTCGGTCACCTGAAGGGGAGGAGAGAGGAGGCGTGCGTTTGACAAAGAGGGTCTGCCAGAGTAAAATTGCAATACCTATCGTCACGCACGAATCGGCCACATTGAAAACGGGCCAGCGCTGCATGATAAAATCGGGGAAATCCGTATCTACAAAGTCCGTTACCGAACCGAGCAAAGCGCGGTCAATTGAATTGCCAACAGCGCCGCACAGAAACAAAAACACCGGCCACTTCAGCGCGTCATGTTGATGAATCAAACGGCTCAAGTAATACGCCAAAGCCAGGGCGGCGACCGAGCCGAAAATCAACAGAACTGTCGGCGGAAACGGTTCCAGACCAAATGCCACGCCGGGATTTTGCACGTACGTCAGACGCACCAGCTCGCCCAGCAAAGGTATCGATTCGCCTAATTGGAAATTCGCGCGGATGAGGGCTTTCGTGAGCTGGTCAAGGCCGACCAGCAGCGCGAATGTCAAAAACCACGGCCACAGGCGCGGCCGCGTCGGTGAAGAATCCGTCATTCCGTATTATTCTTGGCCTCTTCGAGACGTCGCTTCGCTTCTATACACAACTTGGCATGAGGGATTGCTTCGAGCCGCCTAAATTCAATCGGCTCGTTGGTCTCCATGCAATACCCATACGTCCCGTTGGACATCCGCTCCTCGGCCTGGTCCAGCAGCGTAAGCATCTTGCCCTCCCGGCTCGCAAACAAGAACGCCTTCTCGCGCTCCTGTGCATCCGTACCTTGGTCGGCCATATGGTAGCTGTACGTCGAAGAGTCGCCGGAATACGTGTCCGAAGTCTGCTCCATCGAACTCTCCCGCAGGTATCCTATCTCGCGATAAATTTCCTTGCGACGCTCGTTTATCAAATGACGAAAATACTCCATCCACTCCGGAGAGTAGAGAGTAGGCTTCGGACCGTCCGGCCACTTCTTTCCCGAGTCAAGTGCCGCGTCGCCGTTGTTCGCTTTCTTCTTCTTGTCAGTTGCCATGTCTGAAAGGATCCTTAAGCCTGTGTCAATTCTGCTGTGTCGCTTTGGCGTCGACTAACCACCACGCCATACTCGTGATCGCCCGCCCGCTGATCCCCGTGACCCGTCTCAACGGTCAATAGGGTCGCCAGCGTCTCCCGGCGAATGTACTCCTCAAACTGATCAACCGCCTGCCGCAAGTCGGCGGAGTGCGTTACAAGCTCTATCGTTATGCGGTCGGTTATCTCAAATCCCGCATCCTTGCGCGCCGTCTGAATCGTGTGCACAACCTCGCGGGCCAATCCCTCGCTGACCAATTCCGGTGACATGTGAGTGTCCAGCGCTATCGTCATGTGACCATCCGACTGCACCGCAAAGCCCTCAAGCTCCTCGCGCCGGATCAGCACGTCGTCTGGAGTCAGTTCCACTCCCCGACATTGATTGTGTTCCCACCGTCCAGACGCTTGATGTCATCTGCCGGAAGTTCTTCAATCAACGCCGCGATCTCTTTCATGCGCGCGCCAACCTTCTTGCCCAGCACCTTGAAATTCGCCTTTGCAGACAACGTCACTAAGTCCGCATCGTTCGAGTGTATGTCGATCTGTTTGACGTTGATTTCGTCGGCCACCAGCCACAGGTACGGCGCCAACTCCGCCTCTGCACCCGCGTCCGGGACAACCCACGTCATTCGGGCTAACGGCTGTCGAACCTTTAGTTTCCGCTCCTCGCGCAGCGACCGCGCCAACGATACCGCCCCCTGCACTCGAGCCATCTGCCGCTCGAGGTTTCGGTCGCGAACCCGTTCGTCAGCCACCGGGTAGCTCGCCAAATGCACGCTTTCCGGCGCATTCGCATTCAACCCGCGCACCAGATTCTGATAAATGTGCTCGCTGATAAACGGCAAGAAAGGGGCCAACAACCTTACAAGACCCTCTAACACGTCATAGAGTGTCGTATAGGCGGCGTGCTTGTCACCGTCGCTCTCAGACTTCCAGAATCTCCGTCGCGAGCGACGAATATACCAGTTCGTCAACTCGTCCAAAAATCCGAGAATCGCCTGTGCTGCCTTCCCAACATCGTACTGATCAAGGTTCGTTGTGACTTCTTCGATCAGTCGGTTGAACTCCGACAGAATCCAGCGGTCAAGCTCCGTGCGCTCAACCTTTTGGTCGTTTGGCGTCCAGCCGTCGATCACTGCGTACGTCACGAAGAAACTGTAGCTGTTCCACAGCGGCAATATCACAGAGCGAACCGCTTCGCGAATCTCCTCTTCGCCAAACCGCTTGGATAACCACGGGTTGGTCGAAAAGAAGATCCAGCGCACCGGGTCTGCGCCGAACTTCTCAAAGAGTGTCATCGGGTCCACGACGTTCCCGAGTGACTTCGACATCTTCAGACCCTTTGAATCGAGAACAAGCTCCGTACAAATCACGTTCTTATAGCTCGACCAATGGACCGGATTGCTCCAGAACGCGATCGCCTTCTGGTCGCCGCGACGCTTGGCATCTTCCAGCTTCGCTTTCGCTACCAGGCAAGAACAGGCCAGCAACGTGTAAAACTATCCAGAACAAAATTCTCGCGCCGCATCTCGCGGCCGTCTTTCGCCCGCAAAACAATCTTGTCTATTGCCGGCTTGTGCGGATCCCAATCGCGCGAAAGGTCCAGTCCCGACTCATGTGCCAACCGGTGCAATTCGCCGAGGCTCTCCACACAGACGGATTCCGACCCATCCTCCGTTTGCCAGACCGGTAACGGCGAACCCCAATAGCGCTCACGCGTTACATTCCAATCCTGCACATTCTCGAGCCAATTCCCAAATCGCCCATCGCGCACGTGATCCGGCCTCCAGCCAATGTGTTGATTGGCTTCAAGCATCATCTCCCGTAGCGCCGTCGCGCGAATAAACCACGCGGGCCGCGGAAAATACATCAGCGGCGTCTTCGTCCGGTAGTCAAACGGATACGTGTGCGTGTATTTTTCTTTGCCGAGCAGAAGTCCCTTGGCTTGCAGATACTTCAAAATATCAACGTCAAGACCTTCTTCACGAAACTCCCGTCCGGCAAAGGGCTTGGCATGTTCGCCCACAAGTCCGTTCGCATCAACCGTCAACACGACAGGAATTTCCATCTTGCGCAGAATCCGGAAGTCATCTTCACCGTAATTCGCCAGATGCACCAGCCCCGTGCCGTCTTCCGTCGTCACATAATCGTCACAGACCACCGAGCACGCGCGCGTCCCGTCGAGCTTCAGCCAATCAAACAGCGGTTCGTAGCGCATCCCCTCAAGCTCTTTGCCCAGCTTCGTCCCCAGCACACGATACTCACCGAGCATCGGCTTCAGCGCTTCCAAACGCTCGGATGCGATAATCAAATGCTTGCCGCTGTACTCTCGCTCAATAATCGAGTACTCTATGTTCGGTCCGCAGGCCACCGCGAGATTCGACAAAAGCGTCCAGGGTGTCGTCGTCCAAGCCGTCAAATAGAGATTCGCTTCTCCGACAACCTTGAACTTGACAAACAGCGTGAGGTCTGTAACCTCCTGATAGCCCTGAGCCACTTCGAAGTTCGATAGCGTCGTCCCGGTGCGCGGACTATAGGCCATCACGCGGTAATCCTTATAGAGGTAGCGCGGCGACTGTCCCAATCGCATGGCCTTCTCACGCGCGTCGCCCTCAAGCTCCAGATTCCACGCCTGCTTCAACGTCCACCAGTCCGACTGAATATAATACGGCTCATAGGTCGCATAGGCATTCTCCAAATCCAGGAACCGTCCGATCCGCCGAATCGCGACTTCCCACTCCTGCTTGAACCGGAAAACCGTCTTGCGGCAGTAGTCCACATATTCCGCTTCGCCGTATTTCGCCACATCGAGCTTCGACGTGAAGCCGAGTTCCTTGTCCGCCGTAAGCTCAATCGGCAGTCCGTGCGTATCCCAACCGGCCTTGCGCAGCACTCGGTAGCCCTGCATCGTCTTGTAGCGCGGCCACAAATCCTTCAGCGCGCTCTGCATCATGTGCCCGATGTGCGGCAACCCGTTCGTCCCCGGAGGCCCATCGAAAAACACAAAATCCCGGCCTCCCGTGCGCTCCGAAATAGAACGCTCAAAGACCTTCCGCTCCTCCCAGAACTTCAGGATCTCGTGGTCAACAGCCGGTAAATGCAATTTTTCGGAAACGGGTTTAAGCATGTTATCTTGTTATTATTGCGTCCAGCTTGCTCGGCAATATCCCCTACAAATAATTGTCACCGATTCAGTCGAATTGCCGGCCATCACCGGCATCCCAACTTCCTCACATCCTCTCAATCAGCCCCGTCATGATCTTCGTCATCTTCGGCTCAGCTTCCGCAGCGTTTTTCAAAATGTGCTCAATCACGGCAGGCTTCAAACAGTCCGCGAACCCCTCGTCCGTGACAATCGACATCCCGAACGCTTCAAGACCGGTGTGGTTCGCAACAATGACTTCCGGCACCGTACTCATGCCCACCACATCCGCACCGATCATACGGAGCATTCTGTATTCCGCGCGCGTCTCAAGATTCGGACCGGCCACCGCGACATAAGTCCCGCGCTGCACTTTATAGGCGAGCTGCATCGAGACCTGTTCCGCCAGGCCGATCAACCGCTTCGAGTAAGGTTCGCTCATATCCGGGAATCTTGGTCCCAGTTTGTCTTCATTCGGCCCGACCAGCGGATTGTCCCCCAGCAGGTTGATGTGATCATCCATGATCATCAGGTCACCCGCCCGATAAAGAGGATTCACACACCCGCACGCATTCGAAACGAGCATTGCCCTGCACCCCAGTGCCTTCATCACGCGCACCGGATACGTAATCTCCTGCATCGTGTAGCCTTCATAGTAGTGAAAGCGCCCTTGCAGGGCCATCACGTACTTTCCCCCAAGCATCCCGAAATGTAGCTTGCCGTGATGCGACTCTACGGTCGACTCCACGAAATGCGGAACGTCCGAGTACTCGATACTGACGTCGACCCTAATCTCCTTGGCTAACCCGCCGAGGCCGGTACCAAGAATGATGCCGACTTCCGGCGTTTTCGCAAGTCGGGGCTTCAGAGCCGCGACGGTCTCGTCAAGTTGTTTTAGAATCTGGCTCATTATTAGCTAAAGGAGGATCGTTTTCCATCAAATCTAACACCCAACCGTGCGAATTGTGCAAGTAGCGCAGCCGGGTCACGTACGCCTCCTTCTGCACCTTCATCTCGCGAATCTGCTCGCGCAGCGCGCTCAACTCGCGCTGGCCGTCAAGTAGAATCCGATCCGCTTCCAATCTGGCTTCGCGCAGCAGCGTCTCGCGCTCTTTCTCAACCTGCACCCGCGAGTCGCTCATCCCTTGCTGTGCCGTGACCACCGCGTCGCGCAGATTCCGCTCCATATCCCGAAAAGTCTTGAGCTGCTGATCCGCACCGCGCAGAGCCTCTTCGGCCTGCGTCAACTGCACCTGCATCTGTGCCAACTGAGAGGCAACCGCCTCGAGGAATCCGCGCACTTCATCCACATCGTAGCCGCGCAGGCTCCGACTAAACTCATGGCGCGCGATGTCAACCGGACTCAGGCTCATACTTGGCGTGGTCCCCACAATATCGTTCCTAACCGTATCTCCGTAGCGCCCTCTTCAATCGCCCATTCGAAGTCGTCACTCATCCCCATCGAGAGGACAGCTAACTCAGGCATGGACAACTCAGCAGAGGCACACTCTCGGATTCTGCGTAATTCTGCAAAACTGGCGCGAATTGCACGTTCGTCGCCCACCAGCGGCCCAATCGTCATGAAGCCGCGTAAATCTAAATTTTTCAACTCTTTGACAAATTTCGCCACGCCAATAGCTTGCTCCGGCCGAATCCCCGATTTCTGGGCTTCTCCCGAAGTATTCACCTGAATCAGGACCCGCAGCCGCTTCCCTGCGTCTCCTGCCATTCGGTCCAATGCCGTGGCTAATTCCTGACGATCCAAACTGTCGACTGAATCAAACAGCCGGACTGCGGCCTTCGCCTTATTTGATTGCAAATGGCCAATCAAATGGAGGCTCGGCCGATTCTCCTCCCGAAGGAACTCACCATCTCCATATTTATCAAACGCTTCCTGGACCCGGTTTTCACCCAAATGTCGGAGGCCAAGGGCACGTGCTTTGCGCCGAATCTCCTTCGGATGCCCCTTGGTGACCCCTATGATTGTTACTTCACCCGGGTCGCGGCCCGAGCGGCCACAGGCGCGCTTAATCCTTTCCAATACTGAAATTAGCGCTAAATCGGGGGAGTCCATCGCATTTCCCGGCAGGTCAAAAGTCGAGCCTAAAATATAGCGACTTGGCTCTGAACCTGCAAGCCATTCCGGGTCTGTTCATTTTTCCGAGCGACAGGCCACGTAACAGGATGCGGGATCCCAACCGCTTCACATCTTCTGAATTGTCGAACAGTTGGGCTATCCTGAGTTGATTCTCGCTGTGAACTTCGCTAAATTCCATAGCTCAGTGCGGGTCGGCGTCATTAGGCGAATGACGCTCTCGCGCATTATCGTCAGGGGTGGGAAGTGCTGCGGCTTCCTTCCGAACTGCGAAACCCTCCAATTCAGGATTTGCGCATGAAGAGTGGACACACAGCACTGCTCGCGGTCTTCGCCGCGCTCTGGCTCATCTTTGGATGTGCCTCAAGCTCGCAATTCGCGGGTCAACCCCGCAGCACCGAATTCCGTGAACGGCTGGAAGAATCCTCGTCCCTAACCGATCGTGAGAAATGGAGTCTCGCGCGCAAAGCGTATACCTACGCTCAGCGCGAACAACAGCGCTCGCACTCGGAAGAGGCAGCATACTTCTATGAAGCCTCGCTCGGCCTGCTTGCCGATATCGACCTCGCTTCAATCGATATCGAAATGCATCGCGTCGCCAGCTTTAACCGGCGCGTCCTCGAAAGCTATGACCAGTTCGTAGCCGAAACGAAAGACCTTCCCGCCGCCAGCGGTCTCGTTGCTGTCATCGAGGCCGGAGAGGCGCAACACTCAGGGGAGGAAGAGGAAGACGACGCGCCCGACGAGATTGAGGTCTACGAGCCTCGCAGCGTCTCCGTGGCGGTGCCCGAACCCGACATCGTTGCGCTGAAGCCGATGCTGCCGTCGGTCCCGATGGAAATGAACGCCAAAGTGCGCAACCAAATTCATTTCTTCCAGACCAAAGGCCGCAAAGTCATGGAGCGCTGGATGGAACGCTCTGCGACGATCTTTCCCCGAATGAAACCGATTCTGCGCGAAGAGGGAATGCCCGATGACCTGCTCTATCTCTCTGTCATCGAGTCCGGACTCAATCTAAACGCCTATTCATACGCGCACGCCGCTGGCCTCTGGCAGTTTATCCCGGGCACAGGCCGTAACTACGGCCTCCGTATCGACCGAGTCTATGACGAACGCCGTCATGTCGAACTCGCGACGCGCGCTGCCTGCGGCTATCTGCGGACCCTCTACGAAATGTTCGGCGATTGGTACCTCGCCATGGCCTCGTACAACTGTGGCGAAGGACGAGTCGCTCGGGATGTGAAACGATGCAATACCCGCGACTACTGGCAACTCCACAAATTGCCCCGCCAAACCCGAGGCTACATTCCAACGTACCTCGCCGCGCGAGCGATCTTTGAAAACCCCACTCACTACGGCTTTGCGCCCTTGCCGCCCGAACGACCGTTCGAGTGCGAGCGCATCTACGTACCGGGTGGCTATCGCTTGGACGACATTGCCCGCGCTGCCGGGCACGATCCGCAATCCGTCCGTGACCTGAATCCCGAATTCCTGAAGGGCATTGTCCCCGATCTGGGCAAAGAGATGATGGTCAGATTGCCCGGTGCCGCATCTGAGTCGTTCAGCGAAGATCTGGCGAGCCTGCCCAAGACCGTTATCGCCCCGATCTCCACGCATCGCGTCCGCAAAGGCGACACGCTAAACAAAATTGCCGGGAAATACGGCACGTCCGTCGCCGCAATCATGGCACTTCCGGAGAACAAGCGCGTGAAATCCCGCTCGCTCCGAGTCGGTCAGGAGATTGCAATCCCGGTTGCGGAAGTCCGTTATGCCGAGACCAAACCGCAAACGGTCAAAGAGGCGGCCGCGCAGCCTGCGCCAAAGCCCGAAGTCACTGAAACGACGAACACGATTAACTACAAGGTGCACAAAGGCGAATCACTTAGTGCAATCTCCCGTCAACTTGGTGTCAGCGTCGATCAAATCTGCCGCGAAAACGGCATCACAAATCCGAACAAGATCGCGCCCGGGCAAAAGCTCACGGTTACTGTTAAGGGCGAAACGCCGCGCTTCGCCGACCTGCCCAAGACCGAATCCAAGAAATCGGCCAAAGCTGACGGCAAGAACTCGGCAAACAAACGCTTTTACACCGTACAGCGCGGTGATACCGTCTGGAGCATCGCCCAAAATCACGGCGTAGATGCCAAGACGATTCTGAAACTGAATAAGCTTGGCCGCAAAGCAAGCATTTATCCCGGACAGAGACTGGTCGTCAGCAACTGATCTATATCTCTTGGCCGACTCACTCGATGACTATACTTGACGGAGACCTGTAAGTGGGTCGCACAGTAACGAAGCAAGAACTGGTGGATCGGCTGGCCGACGGTATTGGCCTGACCCGAATCGAAACTCAAGCCGTCGTTGACGGCTTTTTGGCCCTTGTTATGGACGCCGTATCGTCAGGAGACCGCGTCGAACTGCGCCGGTTTGGTGTCTGGAAACCCGTTCTGCGTAAGGGCCGAAAGGTCCGCACGCCGGACGGCTTGCACAACGTGGACATTCCTGATCGTACGGCTGCGGTCTTCGTCCCCGCCGACGAATTTCGTGATCGTATGACTCGAGCTTAATTGTCCCTTACCCGCCTGACGGCCAAGCGCTTCAGTCGGCGGACGATACTGTGCTGCGATGCTGAAGAGCCGCCTGAATGCTGCTTCCCTTCTGCGTTCTTTTCTCTTGTTCTAATACCTTCAACCAACCCCAACCCGATGCACCTGCTTCGGCTGAAACGGAGTAGCACCCTTGCCCTGTGGAAAGAAGCGTAAGCGCCATAAAATGGCCACGCACAAACGCAAAAAAAGACTGCGTAAGAATCGCCATAAAAAGAAACTGCGCTAAGCTGTGCGGAATGCTCCGCACGGCTTAGCCGCCGGTTGTTCACGGTCTTGGGCCTTCCTTGTGAGGCCCTGCCGCGTTTTGTAGGTAACCCCTCTCCCGCATATGCCGACCGCCGAAGAGCGCGACAGCGCGCCCGACTCCGCGCGCAGCCTGTCCGTCTCCGAAGTCACCCGCGAAATCAAGCGGCTCTTCCGCGAAAACTTCGAACCACTCTGGATCGAAGGCGAACTCTCCGGCTATAAACAGCACGGTTCCGGGCATCACTACTTCACTCTCAAAGACTCGTCGGCGCAACTGACGTGTGCGATGTGGCGCGCCTATGCCAAGGGCTTGCGTTTCACGCCGCGTGACGGAATGCTCGTGCAAGCCTTCGGACAGCTCGAAGTCTACGAACCGCAAGGCAAATATCAACTCATCGTCTACGACCTGCGACTCGCCGGTGAAGGCGAATTGCAGCGCGCGTTCGAAGAGCTGAAACGCAAACTTGAACGCGAAGGTCTATTCGAACAAGCGCGCAAACGCGTTCTTCCCCAGTTTCCCAATCGTATCGGCCTGGTTACCTCGGCGACCGGAGCTGCGCTGCAAGACATGAAGACCGTGGCCGCGCGCCGCTGGCCGATCACCGAGCTCGTTCTGCGTCCCACCCGCGTGCAGGGCAGAGGAGCCGCCGAAGACATTGCGCAAGCCATCCGCGAGTTCTCCGGCGAAGGCAAAGTCGATGTCATTGTTGCCGCGCGGGGGGGAGGATCGCTCGAAGACCTCTGGTGCTTCAATGAAGAAGTCGTCGCTCGCGCGATTTTCGAAAGCAAAATTCCCGTCGTCTCTGCGGTCGGACATGAAATTGACTTCACCATCGCCGACTTCGTCGCTGACCTGCGCGCTCCGACTCCTTCCGCTGCAATCGAGCTGCTGCTCCCTGACGGTGCGGCTGTGGCGCAATCCCTCCGCTCACTCGAGCGTAGACTCACCCGCATGACCGTGGACCGGATCGGCACTCTGAAACAACAGCTCACCACATTGGCGTCACACTGGGCGCTGAGGCAGCCCCTTGCGCTCGCTCAAACGGCCGCGCAGCAACTCGACGATCTTACCGAGCGATTGAATCTCGGCGCGACGAATGTGCATATCGCAGCCGCCGAACGGCTCTCACATGCGGCCGAACTGCTCAACGCCGTAAGTCCGTTGCGTGTACTCAATCGAGGCTACGCCATTGTGCGCGGACCTCGGGGAGTTGCCCTGCGCTCTCCCGACGATGTCAAGCCAGGCGATCCGCTCGCCATCCAACTCGCTGATGGAACGCTCAAAGCACGCACCGCTCCCGCTCGTCAAACCCGGACCTCTTCGAATGACCGCCAAAGCAAAATCCTCTGACAAACAAGCTTTCGTCGAACCAAAGAACTTCGAAGAAGCCCTCGAGCGGCTGCAAACGCTGGTCGACTCGCTCGAGGCCGGCGAAGTCTCCCTCGAACAATCCGTGCAGGCCTTCGAAGAGGGGCAAAAGCTCGTCGCCTTCTGCCAAACCAAGCTCAAAGCCGCCGAGGCATCGCTCAAACAACTTGTCGAGCAGACGCCAGGCGCTAACGCTGATGAAGACAGTGTCTAGGGAACCGCCTGTGCCTATTCTTGGCATCATGGGTAACCCGCAAAAACCGCGCTTTGCCCCTGTCGTCACAGCTTTCGTCGCCCTGCTCCGCGAACGAGGCATCCGTTTTGTTTTCGACGACGAAAACAGCGACTGGGTCAAAGTCCGCGCCGATGAACTTGTGCCGCACGAATTGCTTGCGCAAGGGGCTGATATTGTGCTGAGTTTCGGCGGCGATGGCACTCTGCTGCGCAGTGCTACTGCGGTCGCTCCGTTTAACAAACCCATTCTTGGCGTCAACCTCGGACCCGGTCTCGGTTACATGACTGACATTACCGCAGACCAGTTAGAGCACCGGCTCGAAGATATTCTTGCTGCAAAGTTTACGGTCGAAGAGCGCATGATGCTTAAGGCCACAGTGACGGGCAATTCCATGGTCTATCGCGCGCTGAATGACTTCGTCATCGGACAGGCCGCAGTCTCGCGCACGCAGGAATTCGAAATGCACATCGACGGACTGCCGGCCTCGACCTATCGTGCCGACGGCCTGATCGTCGCCTCTCCAACGGGCTCGACCGCCTATTCGCTCTCCGCTGGCGGGCCTATTCTCGAACCCACGCTCCAAGCCCTGATCGTCACGCCAATCTGTCCGCACACACTGACCATGCGACCGATGGCTGTTTCAGACAAGCGCTCCATTACCATGCGCGCACTCGGCTCTGCCGTGCTGACCGCAGACGGTGAACACGTGCACACACTCGAACATGGCCAACAGGTGACCGTCAGCAAAGCGCCGATTACGACGCAGATTGTCAATGTCACGGGCCGCGATTTCTACCACGTGCTGCGGGACAAGCTCCATTGGGGCGCCGTCTCCGAGTTATCCTCCTGAGACGCGACACAATACTCTTAAACAACAAATGGGACTCTTCGACAAACTCAAGAATGCGCTAACGAAGACTCGTGAAGCGATTACCGAAAAACTCGCCGCCGTCTTCAAGCCGGGCCGTAAGCTCGATCGTGCGCTTTTGCAGGAGCTCGAAGATATTCTCCTGTCCGCCGATGTCGGACTTGAAACCACCGAATACCTGATTACCCGTCTGCAAGAGGCCGGTCGAAAGGCCGGTCCCGATGCCGACGCTGACGCATTGCTCCGCGAGGAAGTCGTAACGCTGCTGAAAGCCGCCGAAGGCAATCCCGTCGAACCGGCGTCGCCGCATGTGGTTCTGGTTGTCGGCGTAAACGGCACCGGTAAGACGACAAGTGTTGGGAAACTCGGCAAGTTCCTCGCGACTCAGGGCCAATCGGTTATCTTCGCCGCCGCGGATACCTTCCGCGCCGCGGCCATTGAACAGTTGAAAATCTGGGGTGAACGTTCCGGGATTCATGTCGTAGCCGGAGAAATGAACGGTGACAGCGCGGCTGTCGCGGTCGATGCCTTGCAAGCTGCGCAAAGTCGTGGTGCAAACGTGTTAATCGTGGATACCGCAGGTCGTCTGCACAACAAGAGCAACCTGATGCAGGAACTCGAAAAGGTCTCCCGCGTCCTAAACAAGCGCAGCCTCGGCGCCCCGCACGAAGTCCTGCTCGTCCTTGACGCAACCACCGGACAAAACGGACTCAATCAAGCCCGCGAGTTCACCCGCACAACTGGTGTAACCGGTCTCATTCTGACCAAAATCGACGGCACGGCAAAGGGCGGCGTTGCACTCGCGATTGCGCGAACGATGAATCTGCCCATCCGCTATGTCGGATTCGGCGAGTCCCTCGATGACTTCGAGCCCTTTGATGCCGTCAAGTTTGCCGAGAGCCTGTTAGGAGAGCGCACCGCCGCGCCGGCCAACTGATGTCATCCACCGTCCTTCATCTACCCAAGGACAGGGTCGTCATTGTCCGCTCCGAATATCACGAGACGATCACTCATGCCTTACTGAACGGTGCAAAATCCGAGTTGACCAAGCTTGGCCTGTCTGCGGAACTGATCGACGTAATCACCGTCTCGGGAGCGTACGAACTCCCGGCCGCTGCCGCAGTCGTGGCCCGTTCGCCGAAGGTTGCCGCCGTTATCTGTATCGGTGCTGTCGTGCGTGGTGAAACACCGCACTTCGACTACATCTGTCAAGCCTGCGCACAAGGACTCTCCCGCGTCGCTGAATCCACCGGAAAACCCGTGACCTTCGGCGTCGTCACCGCAAATACCCTCGAACAAGCATTCGAACGCGCCGGTGGGCGCATCGGCAACAAGGACGACGAAGCCGCCCGCGCCGCGCTCGAACTCTACTCAGCACTCAAACAATGGGAGCAATCACAAGCATCAGCCTCATAACCATTTTCCACGGTCAATCTTGAGGGCATGATATGCCGTTGCTTGTAGCGCTGCTCGCGCTCTTCTCCACACTCCTCGCAAATCCGTTTCGTTGGACCACCTACACTTCCGGCTCCAACGTGCGCGATCTGCTTCACACAGACTCCGGCCTGTGGCTCGGTACGTCCGGTGGTTTGGTACATTTCGATCCAGAGTCCGGTGTATTTGATGTCTACAACAACACACGCGGCCTCGCCATGAATGCGACCGTCGGACTGGGACAGGATGCCGACGGCTGGATCTGGGTCGTATCACCCGACGGTCGTCTAACGCGTCTGGACCCCGGCACCGGACAAATCAAAATTGTCTCGGACCTCCATGATGAGATTTTTGAAGTCTCGGCCATCGTCCGCGTCGGAAATGAGATGTTCCTTGGCGCCAACAACGGTATCTACCGCTTCGCCTACTTCTCCATCGTTGACAACTACCGCGTCATTGAGCGAGTACGTGTTCTCGGGAATTTCCCGACCGGCGCCGCGATTCAAGACCTTGCCGTGTTCGACGGATACCTGTACGCCGCTACCATCGCCGGAATGGCCCGCGCACCGCTGACAACTGAGCAGTTCTCCGCGCCTGCAGAGTGGCAGAATTTCACCGTCGCAAACGGACTGCCCCAAAACAACGTCGCCGCTCTCACTCCGGAAGCCAATGACTTGCTGTGGATCGCAACACCCGGCTTCACAACGACCTTTGACGGCCTCCAGTTCTCCCCTGACGTACCGACTCCTGAACCGTTTGAAATCATGCATGTCTTCAATGGCGTTATGCATGCCGCCGGGGGCAACTCGATCTTCGTTTCGACGGCAGCAACTGGATCAACACAAACGTCGGCCAGCCCGGCATCGGTGCCATGCTTGAAATGGATATCGAAGGGCAAAACATGCTGGTCGTCGGCGTAGCTGATCGCACGGAACGTGCCGGCGGTTTGCGCTTCTATGACGGAATAACACTGACTCCCGCTGTTGCGCCGCATGGCATCGGCGGAAACACGGTCATGGTCGCCGAATTTGATGCAACAGGTGCCCTCTGGGTCTCAACCGGAGCGACTCGCCCCGGCGTTTGCAAATTCGTCGACGGACAATGGACCGCGTACACGCGTAGTGACACTCTCACCAGTCACGTCTGGGCGCGCGGTTCAGGTAGCTCTGCAGTGGCCGACAACCTTGGCGGAATCTGGTTTGGCGGGAACGGCTGCGGTGTACTCTATCATCGTGACGGCGTGTTTCATAGCTTCAACTCGCAGGAAAGTGCTGGTTTCGACAGCACCGGACCGCGTCTGAATGGCATTCCCGGCGACGAAGGCTACTGCGAAACCCGAGTCGGCAAGCTGAACACCGGTGAAATCCTTATCACGAATCTCGGCAGCACTGCCCAGCGTCCAATGGTCCTTGTGCCCAATAGTTGGCTTACCGGCGGAAACAGCACGAACCCTTGGGTCTACTATCGACCGCGCTCCGAATTCTCCTTCGCGAATCCAAACGTCATCGGCGAGGTCTTCGGTGATCCGCTCGGTCGTATTTTTGCCGGAGGGAGCCGACTGACTCCCTACACATTCGTCTGTGACCCCGACAGTACGCCTGTAGACACAACGGACGATTCTTGGGACAGCTACAACCCCGTCGATTTCCAGGATGGCGCGACGACTTGCTTCATCGACATCGTTCCGGAAGTGCTTACCTTCGCCGTCGATCAGCAGAACTATCTGTGGGTTGGCACTCCCGGCGGAGCCTACTATTCGCAAGGCGGGCTGACCGAAGACATCGCCCAAATGCGCTTCATCTGCCTATTCGATCTCCCCGTGGGCCTACGCGTAAACGACATCCATGTCGATGCACAGGATAACAAGTGGTTTGCCACCGACCAGGGCGTTGCGGTGCTTGACCCGTCGTTTACTTGGATTCATGTCTTTCAAACGTCGTCGAGCATCGATTACGCTTCTGATCTCGCATCCAACATCGTCTCCTCTATCACGTCCAATGCAAACACAGGCGATGTTTGGATCGGCACCGCCGACGGCCTGTCACGCCTTCAAACGCCGTACATTTCCCGCACGAGCAACCTTGACGAAGTCGTGCCTTATCCTAATCCCTTCCGTGCGGACGGCACGCAGCGCATGTACCTTGATCCCGCAAGTCTCGGCGGTCGCTTCGACGAATTGCGCGTCTTCACGCTCGGCGGAAGACTCGTGCGCAAGCTCGCATGGAGTCAGGCCATCAGCGAAGGCTGGGATGGCCGAAACGACGACGGTGATTTTGTCGCCGGCGGGATCTATCTGGTCGTAACCACTGCCGACAACGGCCACTCCGCAACCGGAAAGATCGCCGTGCTGGGCAGGTGAGCGATGCTGACGCGCCTGTCGATTCGCAACTTCCTGCTCGTCGAAGAGGCCGAACTTGCCTTCAAGCCCGGCTTCACAGCAATTACCGGCGAAACTGGAGCCGGAAAGAGCATGATCCTTGGCGCGCTGCGCGTTCTCTTCGGCGACGCCTTGAATGAACAGCTGATTCGGGACGGCGCAGATCGCGTCGTGCTTGAAGCCGAATTCTTGCTGACGTCCGCTGAGCTCCTCGATCTGCTCGGTGAAGACTACTGCGACGACCCCACTCCCGTACTAACTATTCGACGCGAACTGAGTCGCGGTGGAAGGTCGCGCGGCTTCGTGCAGGATCGCCCGGCGACCCTCGATCTCTTGCGCAGCGTCGGCGAACGTGTCATGGACTTTCACGGTCAGCGCGACAGTCTGTCGCTCTTCAGGCCGAGCCGTCAGTTGGAGTTCCTCGATGCCTTCGCCAATGCTGGCGAATTGCGTGACCGTGTCGCGCTGGCCTATCGCAAGCGAACTGATTTGCTTCATGCTCGCGATGCCCTTTTGAACGACGTGCGGCTGCGCCGAAAAGAGCAGGCCCTGCTCGCCTATCAGCTCGAAGAGATCGAGCGCCTCGGACTCCGCGACGGCGAAGACATCGATATCGCCGCTCGCCTGAAGAAACTTGAACAATCTGAAAAGCTGATTACGCTCGCCGGACAGATTGCCGGACTGCTCGAACAGAACGACGTATGCGCCGTGTCCCTCGTCGGTCAAGCCAACAAACTGGCCGACGAAGTGCGCAAGATTGACGGCGACTTCACTCCCTTCGCTGCAGAACTTGCCGAACTGGCGTCCCGCTTGCGCGATCTCGGAAATCAAGTCAGCCACTACGCCGATCGCGCCGATGTCGACGCCGAAGAACTTGAATCCCTTCGGCAGCGGGCTGCGACTCTCTCTGAGCTGCGTCGAAAACACGGAGTCGATCTGGCTCAGATACTCGAACAGGCGCGGCGCATGAAAGATACGCTCGCGGAACTTGCCGAACTCGAGAAACAGCTTGCCGGAGTCGACAAAGACCTCGCACTCGCCGATGGTGAGTTAATCGCGTGTGCCGCCAAACTGTCCGCGCTGCGCGGCAAGGCCGCGCCCCAGTTCGCGACTGCGACAACCGCCGCACTTAAGCCGCTCGGATTCAACAAACCCGGGTTCGAACTCAAACTCGAAGCAACTGGCCTGAATGTGCCCGAACGCATCGGTCGCACTGGTGCGGACACCGTTCAGTTCGTCTTTTCTGCCGCATCCGGACAAGCGTTGGCGCCGCTTTCCGATGTGGCTTCGGGTGGTGAATCCTCACGCGTCACGCTCGCGATCAAAAGCGTGGTCGCTGAACGCATGCACTACCCCTTGCTCGTCTACGACGAAATCGACCTCGGCATCTCTGGCCGTGTCGCGTCCGCAGTCGCAACCCTGCTTCACAATCTGGGACACGCACAGCAAATCATCGTCGTCACGCACCTCCCGCAGATCGCCGCTCGCGCTGAGCATCATTTGCTGGTCTCTAAACTTACTCAGGGTCGTCGCACGTTAACGACCGCAGTCATGCTGAAGCCCGACCAAAGGGCCAAGGCGGTCGCGGAACTGCTTGCCGGCGAAACGGTCTCCGGCAGCGCCCTCGCTGCTGCCGACGAACTCCTGAACCCCAAAAAATCATCGACGGAATAGGCGGAATACATTGGATAGCTTAATTCTTCGCGGCGGAAATCCGCTCGAAGGAGAAATCCCGATTTCCGGCTCCAAAAATGCGACTCTCCCGCTCCTGGCTGCCGCACTGCTCGCTCCCGGCTTCTATCGCTTCTCAAACGTCCCCAAGCTCAAGGACGTGCGCACGATGTCAAACCTCCTTCGCATCCTCGGTGCAAAAGTGGACGAAGTTGATCACGAACTCCTGATTGACACCAGCCATGCGACGCACGTTGAAGCCCCGTATGAACTCGTCAAGACCATGCGCGCGAGTTTCTATGTGCTCGGCGCCCTCCTCGGCCGACACGGGGAGGCTCGCGTCTCCCTGCCCGGTGGCTGCGCGTGGGGACCGCGACCCGTTGATCTGCACCTCAAAGGATTGGAAGCCCTCGGCGCCAAGCTCGACTTGGATGCCGGATATGTCGTCGCGTCCGCGCTGCCCTTGCGCGGAGCGACATTTGAATTCGGAATCTCAAGTGTCGGTGCCTCCTGCAATGTGCTCATGGCCGCCGTGCGCGCTGAAGGCACAACCGTTCTGAAGAACATCGCGCTCGAACCTGAAGTCACTCAACTTGCCAATTTCCTGAATCGCATGGGCGCCAAAATCTCCGGAATCGGAACACGTGATCTCACGATTCAGGGTGTCGCGCATCTGCAGCCCGCCGATGCCGCCATGATTCCGGACCGCATTGAAACCGGTTCCTATATTTGCGCCGTCGGAATGACGACCGGGAAGGTCCGCTTGACCAACACCGATCCACACGAACTTCCCTCCGTGATCGACAAAGCGCGACAGGCAGGTCTCACGATTGAAACAGGAGCCGACTGGATATCAGTGGAACGCCGCGGCGGCGCGCTCAGCGCCTTCGATATCACTACCGACACCTACCCCGGCTTCCCGACGGACTTGCAAGCACCGTTTATGGCCTTGGCAACGCTCGCTGAAGGGCAATCGCGTATCACCGCCACGATCTACACGGATCGCTTCACTCATGTCGCCGAGCTCGCGCGACTGGGCGCCCAGATTCACATGGATGGCAACTCTGCCGTCGTCACCGGTGTGCCAAAACTCACCGGCGCTCCCGTCATGTCCACCGATCTTCGCGCTTCCGTCTGCCTGGTCCTTGCCGGACTCGTTGCGCAAAGGTGAAACGGAAGTCAAACGCGTCTACCATCTTGATCGCGGCTACGAAAAACTCGAGGAGAAGCTCTCCCGAGTCGGCGCTGATATTCGCCGCGCGGAAGGCGACCTATGAGCGCTGACTTCGTTCATCTCCATAATCACTCCGAGTTCAGTTTGCTCGATGGGGCTTGCAAGCTCAATGACCTCGTACGCCGGACCGCCGCGCTGGGCATGCCCGCTATCGCGCTCACGGATCACGGCGCTCTGCACGGCGCTGTCGATTTCCATTCGATTGCCAAAGCGCAGGGCATTCAGCCGATTATCGGATGCGAAGTCTACATCTGCAAAGACCGCAAAGACCGCTCGAGCGGCCAGCGCAGTCGCGGCGGTGAGTATGCTAATCATCTCTTATTGCTCGCCAAGGACGAACTTGGCTATAAGAATCTCGTCAAACTCTCCTCGATCGGGTACACCGAAGGCTTCTACTATCGCCCCCGTATCGATCACGCGACACTCGAAAAACACAGCGAAGGCCTGATCGCTACGTCCGGTTGTATGGCGTCTGAAGTCCCGTCGCTCCTGATGAGCGGGGAAGAAGCGGGCGCATGGGAACGCGCCATCTGGTACAAAGAGCTGTTCGGCGACGACTACTATATCGAAGTGCAGCGGCACAATCTGCCCGAAGAGCCTGAGCTGAATCGCCAGCTTGTTAAACTCGCGCAGCGACTCGGCAGCAAGCTCATTGCCACCAACGACACGCACTACCTCGAACGTGGTCACCACGAAGCCCACGACTGCCTGCTTTGTATTGGCACCGGTAAGAACGTCGCCGACTCCGAGCGCTTGCGCTTCGGTTCGAGTGAGTTCTATCTAAAGAGCGCCGATGAAATGGCCGCACTGTTCAGCGACCTGCCCGAAGCGCTGCTGAACACGCGCGAAGTCGCCGACAAATGTCTCATCAATCTCGATTTCTCAAAGCGACACCTTCCGCGATTTCCCCTCCCCGAAAGCGAGACAAGTGAAACAAGTTACCTGACCGGTCTCGCGCGAGCCGGACTGACTCGCCGATATCCAACGGTCACGCGCGATCTCGAAGAACGGCTGAATTACGAACTCGGCATCATTGACCAGATGGGATTCTCAGGCTACTTCCTGATCGTGTCCGATTTTGTTCGCTATGCCCGCTCTATCGACGTCCCCGTTGGCCCGGGCCGCGGATCAGCCGCAGGCTCACTCGTCTGCTATGCTCTCGGAATCACGAGTCTCGATCCCATCAAATTCGATCTATACTTCGAACGCTTTCTGAATCCCGAGCGCATCTCGATGCCCGATATCGACATCGACTTCCACGATGAAGGCCGCGCCAAGATCATTGAGTACGTCCGTGAGAAATACGGCGCGGAGTGCGTCGCGCAGATCATCACCTTTGGCCGCCTGAAAGCCAAAGCCGTCGTGCGCGACGTGGGACGAGTGCTCGGAATGAGCTACGGCGACATGGATAAGCTCGCGAAAAAAATCCCCGACGGACCGACCTCAAGCCTCGCAACTGCCACCGACGGCAATCCTGAACTGTCGCAAATGCTCGCCGAACGCGAAGACTATCGAAAAGTCTGGCAAATCGGCGGCACACTCGAAGGCCTCTGTCGTCACGCTTCTACGCACGCCGCCGGAGTTGTGATCACACCGGGTCCGCTGACGGATTACGTCCCGCTCTTCAAGCAATCCGACAACTCGATCACCACGCAGTACGACATGAACGTGGTGGACAAAATCGGCCTGCTTAAAATGGACTTCTTGGGCCTGCGCACGCTGAATGTCATCGAATTGTGTCTGCGTATGCTCGAACAGCGCGGGGTTACTATTCAACTCGAGGCGCTGCACGAAGAGGTCGATCAGAGAACCTACGACCTGCTGGGCCGCGGCGATACGACTGGTGTTTTCCAGCTTGAATCCGGCGGTATGCGCGAATGGCTTACCAAATTGAAGCCCAACTGCATCGATGACATCGTTGCGATGGTCGCACTCTATCGACCCGGCCCGATGAACATGATCGGTGACTTCATTGACCGAAAACACGGCCGCTCGCCGATCTCCTATTTGCATCCGAAGCTCGAACCGATCCTCAAGCAAACTTACGGCGTCATTGTCTATCAGGAACAGGTCCTGCGTATTGCCCGCGACATCGCCGGTTTTACGCTTGGCCGCGCCGATATTTTGCGTAAGGCGATGGGCAAGAAAAAGAAAGAAGAGATGGACAAGGTGCGTGCTGAGTTTATCAGCGGCTGCCTGAAGCACTCCGGCCTCTCAAAAACCCTCGCCGAGGAAATCTACGAGCTCGTCCGCAAATTCTCCGAGTACGGGTTCGTCAAGGCCCACGCGGCATGTTATGCCGTGCTCGCCTATCAAACCGCCTATCTGAAGGCGAACTATCAAGCTGAGTTCATGGCATCGGAAATCGCCTCATATCATGGCGAGACCAAGCAGATGCCCAAACTCATTGCCGATGCCCGCCGGAACAACGTCGAAGTCTTTCCGCCGGACATTAACATTTCTGAACGGAATTTCTCTGTCAAGGGCACCGCTGTCCGCTGCGGACTCGAAAACATCAAGAACATCGGTCAGGGACCGGTCGAAGAGATTCTCGCAGCGCGCGCCAAAGATGGTGCGTTCAAATCTTTCTTTGATCTCGCTGCCCGCGTTGATTCCCGCATCGTCAATCGCAAAGTTCTCGAAAGTCTGATCGGCTCCGGAACACTGGATAGTCTTCCCGGTAATCGCGCCGTCTTCTTCTCTGCCATTGAATCGTTCCTGTCGTTCTCCGCTGAAAAAGAACGCGAACGGCAGTTCGGGCAGTCGTCGCTCTTCGGCGATGCGGCCGCTGGCGGAGCAACCATGGAGCCAAAGTTGCCCGAGTTGATGGACCAACCGCTCGTTGAAAAGCTCGGGCGCGAACGCGAGCTGCTCGGTTTCTATGCGTCCGGTCATCCGCTCTCCAATGAGCGTCAAACGGTTGAAAGCATCACTACAGCTCAATTGGGCGACACCAGCGAACTGTCGGATCAGGATTCCGTTCGCCTCGGCGGCGTTGTGACGGATATTCGTCGTCAGGTGACCCGCAAAGGTAAACCTATGGCGACACTCACCTTTGAAGATTTTACCGGCAGCGCCGAAATCCTCGTCTTCGCCGACGCGCTCGAAAGCTACATTCACCTGCTCCAAAAGGACGCTAAGCTCATCGTGCTTGCACGCGTCTCGCGCCGCGAAGAAGAAGAACCAAAGTTCATCGCGGAAGAAATCTACACGGTCGACGAAGCAAAAGCGAGATTCGCCAAGCGGCTGCTGATTCATCTTGCGCCCCGTCCAAATATCGACATTACTCTGAACGCGCTCGAAGACCTCTTTGCATCCCACACGGGCGATGTCGAAATTCTCTTCCGCGTTGAGCAAAATGGAGAGCAGCGCTTCATTCGCTCGAGACGCTATCGCTTGAAGACGTCCCTCGACGTTCTGAAACAGGTCGGCAACATGATCGGTGAAGCCAACGTTGAGTGTCTATGGCAATGAAACGGCACTGCGCCGCCGAGCTCCGTCCGCCGCGCGTCATGATTCAAACGCTCGGCTGCGCCAAGAACTCCGTGGACAGCGAGACCCTTGCCGGACTCCTCCAGCAGAGCGGATTTGAGTACGTCCACCGTGAAAGCCAGGCCGACGTCATCGTCGTGAATACCTGCGGCTTTATTGACGATGCCAAAGTCGAGTCGATTCAGGTTATGCTCGAAGCCGTCCGGTGGAAACAGGCGCGCAAAGGTCGCCGCGTGCTCGCCATGGGTTGCCTCACGCAGCGCGACGGCTCCGAAATCCGCGCCGAACTTCCCGAACTCGATGGCGTCTTCGGAATTGGTGATTGGAGCGCCATGCTCGCTGCGCTCGGCGCCAATCCCTTGAGCGTCAACGAGTCCACCGAAGTCACACTGTATAGCGGCAAAGCCGGGCCCGGTTCGGCCTATCTCCGTATCTCCGACGGCTGCTCGCATGCCTGCGCCTTCTGCGCAATTCCGCAAATGCGGGGTCTCTACCGCAGTGAACCGATCGAGAGCCTTGTCGATGAAGCGCGCCTGCTTGCACGCACCGGCGTCCGTGAACTGATGTTGATTGGCCAGGAAACGACGAGCTACGGAGTTGACCTCTATCGCAAACGCATGTTGGTCGAGCTCTGCCAACGTCTCGCCGACATCGATGGCATCGAGTGGATTGGAATTGTCTACGCGCATCCGCCTTCGACGCCGGCTGGATTCCTGAGCGGACGTGCGCGGGTCCCGAAATTGCTCCCCTATATCGACTTTCCCAGCGAGCACGCCGCGCCCAGGATGTTGAAGCTGATGAACCGCAAGACATCCGCCGCCAAAATGAAAGAAGCAATCGACGCCTTTCGTGACGGCCGCGACAACGTCTGCGTACGCACCACCGTGCTCGTTGGTTTTCCCGGCGAGATGGATAGCGACTTTGAACAGCTCTATGAGTTCATGAAAGACGTGCGATTCGAGCGTGCCGGAGTGTTCACCTACTCCCCGCAGTCCGGAACTGCCGGAGAGCTGCTCGGCGATCCTGTCGAAGAGGGCGTCGCGCTTGACCGCTTGGATCGCTTGATGCGGCTGCAGCGCGAGATCTGCTTGTCACGCCACAAGAAGCTAATCGGGACGACGCTACCCGTGTTGATCGCACGGCACGTTCGAGATGCGTCCTGGGGACGAAGCACATGGGATGCGCCGGACATCGACGCGCGAGTGCGTGTTCGCGGCATGCTCTCCACTGGTCAGATCCATCAGGTAAAGGTCACGGGAGCCGCCGCGTATCAGCTCGATGGCGTGCCCGAAAGTATCGAGAACTCTGCGCGAGGTGAATCATGCGGAAGCTTTGCACTGCCGGTCTTGTCACACTGATCCTCTGCGTTGCCCTGGCCGCTGCCCAGAAAGCCCGGCAGGAAACCGCCGAAACGCGCGGCTTCCGCTGTCACACCGGTCAGCGCCTTTCCGATCGGCCCGACAGTGCTCGCATCTACGTCGCGTTTTCCATCCCGTACGATAATCTCACTTTCGTCCGGTCAAACGAAGTGGGCTTCGCTTCGCGCTTTGAAGCAACGTTCCTCATCTTTGACAAAGACGACAACCTTGCCGCCGAACGCAGCATTGACATGGAGCTTACCACAGACTCTTTCAAAGAGACCAATAGCCGACTGCTCAATGCTATTCGCACCGAAGAGTTCTTCGTCATTCCCGGCGAGTATGACCTGTCAGTTGTGATTACCGATCGCGAGACGAAACGCAAACGCCGCTGGGAAGGCGAGATAACCGCCGCCTTCATGGATTCCTTGCTGGCCGTCTCAGATCTCTATTGGCAGAATGAAGACTCACTGCACAGCGAGCTCGGAATGCCGCGTGTCATTGAGTCCTTCTCAAATCGTGACGACTCCGCGCGTGCTGGCATCGACTTAATCTCGTCATCGACCGCGCCGTTGGATCTGTCGTGGACGATCACGGGCGAAGATAATCAGCCCGTGATGTCGCTGAAGCAGCAGTTCACCCCGACTGGCCAGATCCAGCATTTTGATTACGTCGTCGCCATCAAGGAACTGCCTGTGCAGAAATACTCCTTGACCTTTGAAGCTCTCGGTGGCGGGCGGCGCGAGGCTCGGTCTCTGACCTTTTCAGTGAGCATTCCCGGCGTGCCTGCGTCGGTGACCGACATCACGCTCGCAATTCGGCAGGTAAAGTATATTGCTACGGCCGAAGAGAACCGCCGCCTGCGCAGCGCCGGCGTGCTCGACCGCGAACAGCTCTTCCGTGAATTCTGGAAACGCCGCGACCCGACGCCCAACACGCCGCAAAACGAACTCATGGATGAGTATTACTTCCGCGTGCAATACGCGGATGAACGCTACTCCACACACCGGCCCGGCTGGGAGACCGATCGCGGCCGTATCTACATTATGTACGGTGAACCAACCGATATCGAGCGCCATCCCTTTGAATCCGGATCACGCCCATACGAAATCTGGTTCTACCACAACTTGAATCGTCGCTTCGTGTTCGTCGATCAGACAGGCTTTGGCGACTATAATCTCGCAGGACCCGAATGGGGCTACTGAGTGTTGCCCACCAGAGGTTGACTGCTCCCGCCCCGCTAATTGCGATGCTCAGGGCTTCGCGTGTCTACGGTCAATTCGATGCTGCAACCGCTTAGTCTCGGCGGAACCATCGGCATTTGCGCACCCGCCGGTCCAGTCAAGCGCGAGAAGCTCGAAGCTGCAATCATAAAACTGGACGCGCGCGGCTTTCGCGTCAAGGCCAGCGAGCATATCTTTGACAAACACGGTTTCCTTTCCGCGCCCGATGATGTTCGGTCCGCCGAGTTGCAAGCGATGTTTGCCGATCCCGGAATCGACGCCGTCGTTTCTGCGCGCGGCGGTGTCGGATCATCCCGCCTGCTGAGTAGGCTCAACCTCGAACAACTAAGCTGCTCAGGGAAACCGTTCCTTGGCTTTTCCGATTTAACCGCGGTGCAGTGGGCGCTCTGGGCAAAACATCAATCTGTCACATTTTCCGGCCCTTTGGCAGTCGAGTTTGATGGTTCTCTGTCGGCGGCAACCGAACGCATGGCGTTCGACATACTTGCGGACACTCCTTGCGACAATTGGCTCGACTACTTCCCCGAAGCGCAGATCGACATTCTGCGCGGTGGGGCAAGCCAAATCATCGCGCCAATGTTGCCCGGAAACCTCACGATGATCGCATCCCTGATCGGCACGCCCTACATGCCCGATTTGCGCGGCGCCATTCTGGTCATCGAGGACATTGCCGAACCGCCGTATCGTGTTGATCGCCTGCTCTTCCATCTGCGTAACGCCGGACACCTGCAGAACCTCGCCGCGCTCATCGTTGGTGATTTCGGTTGGGAAGAGGACGACGATGAAAGCCGAGGCCGTTTGCGCGACTCGGTGCTTGACGCCACGGCTCGAACCGCGTACCCAATTCTCTTGGGTTTTCCCTATGGACACGGTTCCGAGCGCCTCACGTTACCTGTCGGGTCACCTATGCAGCTTGGATTGAAACCCGGCGCGATGACTCTGTCCTATGCCATTTCACCGTTCGCACCTTCCGCATAGACCATGCGCATTGCTTTCTTCGCTTCCGGCAACGGCTCAACATTCCAGCACCTTGTTGAGACCATCTCTAAAGAAGCGCTCCCGGCCCGGGCCGCGCTCTTGATCTGCTCAAACCCCGAAGCCTTCGCGCTCAAGCGGGCCGCCGATTTGAACATTCCGTCGAACCTTGTTGCGCGCAAGAACTTTGCGTCAACACAGGAGCATGGCGATGCGTTGCTCAAAGTGCTCGAGGAACACAACTGTGACTTTATCTTTCTCACGGGATACCTGGAATTCGTGCCGCCGCAAGTCGTCGCTAAGTTTCGCCACCGCATAGTGAACATCCACCCGGCTCTGCTCCCCGCGTTCGGCGGTAAGGGAATGTACGGGCAACGAGTGCATGAAGCGGTACTCGAGTTCGGCGCCCGCGTAACCGGGGCAACTGTGCACTTCGTCGACGAAGAGTATGATCACGGCCCGATTATCGCGCAGCAGGTCGTACTCGTACAGCCCGCTGATACACCCCAGTCGTTGGCTGCCCGCGTTCAGACTATTGAAAAAGGCCTCTATGCCGGCGTCCTGCGTATGATTGCCGCGCAGCGTGTCGTCGTTTCGGGCCGCAAAGTAACGCTCCTACCCTAATTCTATAGTCATGATCTCAATTCGACGGGCGCTTCTCTCGGTAAGCGACAAGAAAGGTCTCATTGACCTCGCTCGACATCTTCATCAGCATAACGTTGAACTCATTGCCTCTGGCGGAACAGCCCGTGCCATCCAGGATGCCGGACTCCCCGTAACGCCGGTCGAGAAGTTCACCGGCCACCCGGAAGCGATGGAGGGCCGTATCAAGACGCTTCATCCTCGCATTCACGGCGGACTTCTGGCCAGGCGTGATCATGAGGGTGATAGGGATGACTTGAAACGTCTGAACCTTGAGCCCATCGATCTGCTCGTGGTCAACTTCTATCCCTTCGCCGAAACGCTTGCTCAAGGCAAGACTGAAGATGAGACCAACGAACAAATTGATGTTGGCGGTCCGTCCATGGTTCGCGCTGCGGTCAAGAATCGCAAACACGTTGCCGTGCTTACCGATCCGGCGCAGTATGTCGAATTCATGGCGGCACTCACGATTGACAACATGATTCCTGAAGAGCTTGCCGACCGCTTCGGACGTCGGGCATTCCTCGAAATTGTCGCTTACGATTCGCAAATCGCAAACTGGCTCAATCAAGACCAGGCCCATTCCTATGCCCTCGCGAAGGTGCGCGAATTGCGCTATGGCGAAAACCCGCACCAGTCCGCCGCGCTTTATGCCCCCTGCGGCGCCCCAGCCGAGGGACTGATCGCCGCCGACAAACTCTCCGGAAAGCAGCTCTCATTCAACAATCTACTCGATGCTGATGGTGCACTCTCCCTGCTCGGCGAATTCGACGATTGCGCGTGTGTGATCATCAAACATGTCACTCCTTGCGGTGTCGGTGTAAGTCCGCGTTTGGTAGATGCCATCGAAATCGCGCTCCTGACCGATCCTGTCTCGGCCTTCGGCGGCATTGTCGCGGTCAATCGGCCGCTCGATGAAGATGCGGCGTCCCGTCTTTCGGACATCTTCCTCGAAATCATTCTCGCGCCCTCGTTCACCGACGGTGCCCGAGCGACCCTCGCCAAGAAAAAAGCCCTCCGGCTGATTACCTTCAACCTCGACGAGCTGTACGCACATAAACCCAAGCAAGAGCTCCGCGCAATCTGGGGTGGATTTCTCCTGCAGGATAAAGATCGCGGCTTCGAAGAGTGGAAAACGGCCCGCGTCGTGACCAAGAGAGAACCGACGCCTGAAGAACTCGCTGCACTGCAATTGGGCTGGACCGTTGCCAAACACGTCCGCTCGAATGCCATCGTCTTCTCGTCGCGACATGGTACACTCGGCATTGGCGCCGGACAAATGTCGCGCGTCGATTCGACGCGCTTCGCCGTCCTCAAGGCCGAAGCCGCCGGTCTATCCCTTCGCGGTTCCGTTTGCGCATCCGATGCCTTCTTCCCGTTCCGTGATGGCGTCGACCACGTCGCCAACGCCGGCGCAACTGCCATTGTCCAACCCGGGGGCTCCGTCCGAGATGAAGAAGTCATCGCCGCCGCCAACGAACACAATGTCGCCATGATCTTTACGGGCCGTAGGCACTTCAAACACTGAGTCAAGCAACATGAGCAGCTGGCCTGAAAAACCTGAAAGCCCCTTCTCTACGTGCGCCCCACATCGCGCGTCAGATATATGGGCAAGAATTACATCGTAAAGCGCGACGTCACCGGCGCGATCTTTCATATCATTGGACGCATGACCCGTAAACTGCCCTCCATCGACGAAGCAATCGCCGCGGCGACGAACCAGAAACTCATCTGCCAATGGGGCGCGTATTACTCCGTCTATGTCGGTGTCGACATCGAGGAACAACCGATGATTATGGAGTATCTCTGGGCTGAAGATCGCAAACGCGGCATCAAACCGCCTGACATGAGCGGCGGAGTCATTTTGTCCGACGAAGACTAAACCTTCGTCCCTTACTTATAACTGAGGAGATTATGTCCTTCTCCCTATCGGGTCTGTTTTCGAACGAAATCGCTATCGACCTCGGCACGCGCAACACTCTCGTGTTTGTCAAGGGCAAGGGAATTCTTGTGCGCGAGCCCTCCATGGTGGCTATCCGCAAGAGCGACCGCAAAGTAATTGCGATCGGCACTGAAGCGCGCGAAATGCTCGGTAAGACGCACCGCGACCTTGAAGTCATTCGTCCCATGCGCGACGGCGTTATCGATGACGACGAAGTTGCCGAAATCATGATTCGTGCTCTGATTCGCAAAGCGCAGACGAATCGCCTTCTCCGACCGCGCGTGATTGTCTGTGTCCCGTCCGGAGTCACCAAGTCCGAAAAACGCATCATTCGCGATAGCGCTGAACATGCCGGCGCGCGCGAAGTTTTTCTCATCGCCGAACCGATGGCCGCCGCGCTGGGAGTCGGTCTGCCTGTCCTTGATCCTATCGGAAACATGGTCATCGACATCGGCGGAGGCACTACCGAAATTGCCGTCATTGCCCTCGGTGGCATCATAACAGATACCTCAATCCGCGTCGGCGGTGACGAACTCGATGAAGCTATCATCCAGTTCATGCGCCGCAACTACAACCTCCTGATCGGTGAACGCACCGCCGAAGAAATCAAAACCCGTATCGGCTCCGCCGCGAAACTCGAGCAGGAACTCTCCATCGTCGCCAAAGGCCGGGATCTTGTTGAAGGAGTGCCCAAAGCTGTCGAGATCAACTCCATTGAAATCCGCGACGCCATTGAAGAACCGATATCGCAAATTGTCGACGCTGTCAAGAACGCGCTCGAAAAAACACCGCCCGAGCTGGCTGCGGATATTCGCGATCGAGGCATCATTATGACCGGAGGTGGTGCGCTGATTCGCGGACTCGATGTCCGTCTGCGCGAGGAAACCTCGCTGCCCGTCTTCCTCGCCGAGGACCCGCTGACCTGCGTCGTTCGGGGTACCGGCAAGGTCCTCGACGACATGGAAACCTATCACAAAGTCCTCTTGCCCAACTAACGCCGAATGCCTTTGCGAACACGCCAGGTCAGCGGCAACGTTGAATGGACCGTCTATATCGTTTGCATGGCCGTCGCCCTCGTCCTGCTCTTAACGAGTCCCAAACCCGGTGTCCGGGAAATCAAAGACTCAACGGCGGACCTCGTCGGATATGCCGCTACGCCGTTGCAGCTCGTTCGAAAGGTCTTTACCGTCTGGTCTGACTTTGATCTGCTGCAAAAACACGCCCTCGAACTGAGCAAGGAGAACTCCCAGCTCCGCGACGCCTACATGGAAAACCAGCGTCTGCGCTCTATGCTCAGCCTGCGCGAACGCACGTCCATCGGCACTATTCCAGCATCCGTCATCTCCGCCGTCGGTCCCGCGCTCGGCGGCCAATATCGCATCAACGCCGGACGCGCGCAAGGTGTCGAGTTAAACGCCGCCGTGATCACCCCCTTCGGTCTCGTCGGTAAGACGGTCGAAGTCACGGATCACACCACGCTCGTTCAAACGCTCGTCGGCAATAACTACGGTGTTGCTGTCATGCTCGAACGAACGCGCATGCGCGGTATCCTCCGTTGGGCCGGACCTGATCGCTGGACACTCTCAGGCTTGCCGACAGGAGTCGATGTGAAGCCCGGCGACCTTGTGGTTACGTCAGGTCTCGGTGCTGTCTTTCCGATGAGCCTGCGCGTCGGCGTCGTCGCGGAGTCCCCGTCGGCGATCTCGACCTACGGCGAGAGCTGGACCGTGCAGCCATTTGTCGACTTCCGAACTGTCGAAGAAGTTTTCGTCGTCACGAACATCGGTTGGCCCGATCCTTATGCGGGCTTGCGCGATCAAGCCGTGGAGGCCGACAAGTGAACGGCAAACTGCTCGTCTCTGGGCTTATCTTGCTGATCCTCCAGGCCGGACTCGGCCCGCTGCTAACCGTCGGTGATGCTCGTCCCTCATTTATCCTGCCGTTCGTGGTTTACGTCGGGTTGAAGTCCGGGCCGATGTGGGGAACCCTCTACGGCTTCGCATTGGGCATTGCAATCGACGCGCTTGGCAGCCTGCCACTCGGTATGTCTGCGCTTGCATTCTGTACTGCCGGCTTCGTCTCCGGCAAGATGGCCCCCGGCGAGCAATTCCGTCTGTGGTGGCCCTGGACTACTTTCGTGCTGATCTTTGCGATTCTGTTTGAGCTGCTGCGCACACTCCTCCTTGCCCGCGCGAATGCGCTGCCGTTCTTCTCTTTGATGACTTGGGGCGGCCTTCCGTCCGCGCTCTGGACAACCGGACTTGCCGTTCTGTGGTTCATCTCGCCGCTCCATGGCCGTGAAGGTTCTCCGCGATGACGCATCGCAGTGAAAACCTGCGCTTCGCCGCCTTCATCGGTTTCGGAGTGCTTGTCTTCAGCGTCCTCATCTACCGCCTCGTGCAATTGCAGGTCGTGCAAGGCGTCGAGTACCGCGCCAAGTCCGAAGACAACCGGATTCGCTTCGTCGAAATGCTCGCCCCGCGAGGGGTAGTTAGAGATCGCAAGGGCCGCCTGCTCGTCAGCAATCGACCCTCCTATACCTGTTACGGTAGCCCACGCGATCTTTATCGCGATAGTCTTGCCGTCGAACATCTTGGTTTCGCTCCGCCGCAGACCCGGCCGAAATCCGCGATAAGGCACTCAAACCGTTTCGCAATTCGTTCAGGCCGCAACGCCTGCGCCGCGACTTGCCTTATGTCTTGCTCGCGCGCTTCGAAGAGTCCCGTGACCAAATCCCCGGCGCGTACCTCGAGATCGAACCCAAACGCTTCTATCCCGGCGGAGTCGCTCCACACGTCATGGGATATGTGGCCGAAATCTCCGACGATGAACTAAGTAAATTCCCCGGCCTTGAATCCGGCGATCTCGTCGGTAAGCGCGGCCTCGAAAAGCTCTATGACAAAGAAATGCGGGGTGTCAAGGGCAGTCGACTCTCTGTCGTCGATGTGCACGGACAAGAGGTGCAGTCAGGCGCAGACCTGGGACGCATCGACGCTGTTCCCGGCAATGAGCTCTGGACCGCTCTTGATCGCGATGTCCAACTGCTCGCCGAATCGCTGCTCGTCGACAAAATCGGCTCCGTCGTCGCGATGGACGTTCGCACCGGTGGTGTTGTCGTCATGGCCAGCTCGCCTGCCTATAACCCCGACGTGTTCGCCGGGTCCATCAGCTCCGCCGATTGGAAAGTACTGCTCGAGGACCCGGACAAACCGATGCTCAATCGTTCCGTGCAGACGATGTATCCGCCCGGTTCTACGATCAAGCCCGCGATGCTCGTCGAAGGGTTGCGCAGCGGCGTGATTTCACCCTCGTGGGGAGTATCATGCCCCGGTAGTTTCACCTACGGCAACCGCACTTTCAAATGCTGGAAGAAGGGCGGTCATGGCCATATTGATTGCATTCAATCTCTGGCTCAAAGCTGTGACGTCTTCTACTATAAGCTCGGACTGCTGCTCGGTGTCGATGGCATTAACCGCGCACTGACTCGCTTCCACTTTGGCTCCCAATCCGGTATTGATCAGACCAGCGAAGCCGCAGGTCTGGTCCCGTCTGAGGAGTACTACAATAAGCGCTACGGCCCGAACGGCTGGTCAAAAGGCTTCCTCGTTTCCGTCTCCATCGGCCAAGGCGAAATGCTCGCCACACCACTGCAGCTTTGCGCGTTCACCGCAACCGTCGCAACGGGCGTCTGGAAACAGCCCTTCTTAGTCAACGGCGTCTATGACCCTGTCAACCGTACGCTCTCGAAGCGCGGCGAAACAAACACGGACACTCTGGATCTCCCTCATGACATTCTCCGCTTTGCGCAGCAAGGCATGAAAGAAGTTGTTTGGGGGAGTTCCGGAACGGCTCGTAAACAGCAGAACGACAGCTTGCGCATTGCCGGAAAAACCGGTACTGCACAAAATGCCCACGGCGACGATCACGGCTGGTTCATCTGTTACGGCCCTGTCGATGATCCGATGTACGCCTGCTGCGCACTGATTGAATTCGGCAAGAGCGGGTCGGGCGCGGGTGCTCCAGTGGCGGGCGAAGTCCTGCGCGACTTGCTCCGCCGCGAACTCTATCCTGACCTATATAAGGAGAGGCCGGAGGGGAGAAAGACCAGCCCAAACCCGGGAAGCCGCCTGCCGACTCAACTTCCCTCGCTCACTCGGAGGACGTTGAATGACGCCAAAGGGAAAGTTCTCCGATCTCTGGCTTGTGTTGGCCGTCCTGTTCCTGCTCGCCGTCGGGCTTGCATCAAACTTCTCGGCCAGCAGTGCGGAAGGCACAAGCTACCAATACTTCCAGCGGCAGCTCTTCTGGATCGGTATCGGCACCACCCTCGCGCTGACGATTCTCTCCCTGCCGATTCGCTTCTTTGAGATGCTGGCCTACATCTTTTACGGCCTGTCCGTGACGAGCCTGATCCTTGTGCTCCTGATCGGCTCAACCCACAAAGGCGCGACAAGTTGGTTTCAGTTCGGAAGTGTGCAGCTGCAGCCGTCTGAATTTGCGAAAGTCGCCACGCTCCTGGCCCTCGCCCGATTCCTGGCCGAACATCCAAGAGACCTCGAAAAACTCTGGCTCTTTGTTGCGGCCTGCGCGATTGCCGTCGTTCCGATGGGCCTGATCCTTGTCCAGCCGGACCTGGGTACGGCACTCATCTATCCAGTGATGCTCTTTGTCATGCTCGTCTGGGCAGGCGTCGGCGCGCAATATCTGCTCTTGCTGATCGTCCCCGTGGTCGCGGTGTTAACGGTCTTCAATCAGCCCTTGCATATCATCGGCTTGATCCTATTCACCATGTTGGCCTATTTCTCGATTCGGAAAATCCCGTGGGTCGTTGTGCTCACCGGAATCTATTTGTTCTTCGGCACGATTACACCAAAACTCTGGAACAAACTTGAACCGCATCAGCAGCGCCGCATCACAACCTTTCTCGACCCCGAATCCGATCCGCTCGGCGCCGCATATCAGCTTATTCAATCCAAGATCGCCGTCGGATCCGGCGGCGTAATGGGTAAGGGCTTCCTGAATGGTACACAAACTCAATTGCAGTTTCTGCCCGAAGGACACAACGACTTCATCTTTTCTGCCTTCGCCGAAGAGTGGGGGTTTGCCGGCGCCATTCTGGTCGTCATGGCCTTCTTCATCTTCTACTACCGCGGAGTCGCCATCGCCACCAAATGCCACGCCACCTTTCATTCGCTTGTCGCCATCGGCGTGGTGGGAACGATTATCTTTCAGGCGCTCACGAATCTCCTGATGACCGTCGGATTTCTCCCCGTCACCGGTCTGCCGCTGCCTCTCGTCAGCTATGGCGGCAGCTCCATGCTCGTGACATTGGCCATGCTTGGCCTGCTCTTTAGCGCGGCGTTGCGGTGGCGAGAATACTAATCCTGCTGCTCGTCGCGAATCTCGCTGCGGCCGAGAAATATCTCTGGCCGTTGCCCGATTCACGCACCCTCACCGGAGGCTATGCGGACAGCCGATCTGATCACTTCCACGGAGGTGTCGATCTTCGCGCGCGCACACCATTGCCGGTCATTGCGCCTACCGACGGCTGGGTCGAGCGAATTGCCGTGAACCCGGGTGGCTATGGACTGACACTGTATTTTCGCCTGAGTGACGGAATGACCGCCGTCTTCGGCCACCTGAGTCGTTATGAGTCCGCGCTGCAGGAAGTCGTCCGGGATAGTCAACTGGTTGCAGGCACGTATCGGATCGACTTCAGCTACGCAGACGAAACCAGCGCTCCGCACTACGGGGCAGGCGATGTACTCTGCTACACGGGCGCAACCGGTCGTGGTCCTGCACATCTGCACTTTGAAATTCGCGATGGCGCGGTGCAGCTTGATCCGCTCAAATTCTACAAGCCTGCCGATACGCAACAGCCTGTTATTGTCGGTGTGAATTGGATCCGGCTTTCCGAGAACATCCCCGGCTCGTCCGGCCAGAGCCTCGCGCTAAACGCATCGCCGCGCATAAGCTCCGATGAACCACTCGCGTTGCTTATCCGCACCTATGACCCGGGGCCCTGGGGCCGCAATGCCGTTCCCTCTGCCTTGCGCGTGTTCGTGGACAGCGAGTTGATCTATGAAGAATTTCCCGCGCAAATCGACCTGCAGGGACCGCAGGATATCTATGAACAGCTCGTCTATCGCGAATTCAAACATAATGACCGCGACGTCCGTCGGCTCTTTCATTGGACCGCGCGTGAGCTGACGGACTCAATGCCGCTGCCCGCAGGATGGATTGACGGCTTTTCTGGCAAGGTGCGAATCGAAGTAGAAGACCGCAACGGCAACATCGCGACCGTTTCGATACCCGTGACCGCTGGCTCCACGCGACGCGCGACCGGTTTGCGATCTTCGACAGCGGCCAATTCATTCAGCCTGACCGGCGATGATGTCGGCCTGAGCTGGGCAGAGGTTTCAACTATTGGCAACGAATGCCGCATCAACGACGAAGACTTCGCATTTCCCGCTAAACTCGTCCTGACCTCTGAAACCGATTTTGAACCCGGTTTATATTGGTACAAGCGCTCCGGTGCGGCAGGAAAATCGCCGCTGTGGCGAATTCCCACAGACGGATATTCTGTGATGTCTTGCTACGTCCTGCGCGGCGGAACGTATGGAATTGCCGTGGACGATACGCCGCCCGTTTTGTCGCTCTTTGCCGTTGGCGGTAAAATCAAGTTCAAACTTACCGATGACGACTCGGCCATCGACGACAGTTCCGTGCGTAGCGAAATTGATGGTGAGACTGCAATCCCTGAGTTCGAGTACGAGGAAAATGGCGGGTCGATCTGGACCGCACGTTCTCTGTCGCGTGGCAAACACACCGTCGACTTTGAAGCCATGAACCGCGCCGGGCTCTACAAAAGCTGGTCCGTCAGCGTGACGATTCCATGATACCCATTCGCGACGAAAATCCCACGCGCACGACACCTTTCGTGACCATCGCGCTGATCGCCGCGAATGTCATTGTGTTCGCCTTGCAAATGCTCGAATCTCCCGAGGCACAGCAAGCCTTTGTCTTCGCGTGGGGCGCAATCCCGCGCGACATTGCGCTCGGCTGGAACCTTCTGCCCGCGATCCCGATAGCGTGGCTAACCCTCTTCTCGTCGATGTTCATGCACGGCGGACTCATGCACCTCGGCGGCAACATGCTCTATCTCTGGATCTTCGGCAACAATATCGAAGACCGCCTTGGCCATGTGAAGTATCTCGTCTTCTATATCGTCGGCGGGCTGGCTGCGGCCTTGAGCCACGTGTTTTTTGATCCGCACTCCGAAATCCCGATGGTTGGAGCGTCCGGTGCGATCAGTGCCGTGTTGGGAGGATATATTGTCGCCTATCCCAAAGCGCGCGTCGTTGTCCTCATGTGGTTCGTCATAATTGTTCGCTTCATTCGCGTCCCCGCGCTCCTCATGCTCGGCATCTGGTTCGCAATGCAAATCTTTGGCTTTGCCGGTGATGCAAATAGTCAGGGCGGTGGCGTCGCGTGGCTTGCCCACATTGGTGGGTTCGTAGTCGGAGTCATCCTCATTCTGCTCGCGGGGGTCCGCCCCCAACGTCCCGCGTATTCCCGCACCGGCTGGAGATAGGGTGCATCGCCGACTTCATTAATCACATTTCATACTTCATACCTTTCGAACTCCCTCGCGATGCCCAGAATCGAACTCGATAAAGCCTACACCCCGTCAACCGTCGAAGCCCGACTCTACCAAAAATGGGAAGAGCAGGGTTGCTTCCGCGCGCAAATCCGCAAGGGTCACAAGCCGTACGTCATCATGATGCCGCCGCCTAACGTAACCGGCATGTTGACCCTCGGACACGTCCTGAACAACTCCCTGCAGGACCTGCTCGCCCGCTGGCGCCGCATGTCCGGCGATGACGTGCTCTGGCTTCCCGGAACGGATCATGCCGGCATCGCCACGCAAATCAAAGTCGAAGACCAGCTCGCTAAAGAGGGGCTAACGCGCCATGATCTCGGCCGCGAAAAACTCGTCGAGAAAATCTGGGAATGGCGCGAGAACTACGGCGGCATCATCTTGCAGCAACTCCGCAAAATCGGAGCGTCCTGTGATTGGTCCCGCACGCGCTTCACACTCGACGCCGATCTGTCCCGCGCCGTCGCCGAGATCTTTGTCCGTCTCTACGACAAAGGCCTCATATATCGCGGCAAACGGATCGTCAATTGGGACCCCGAAAAACACACGGCCTTGTCCGACGAGCAGGTCGAGTTCCGCAACGTCAATTCGCACCTCTGGCACTTCAAGTACCCACTCTCCGACGGAAGTGGTCATCTGGTCGTTGCGACCACGAGGCCGGAAACGATGCTCGGCGATACCGCCGTCGCCGTGCATCCCGAAGACGAGCGCTACAAACATCTGCACGGCAAGACGATCACGCTGCCCCTCGTTGGTCGCAGAATCCCGATTGTCCCGGATGAGTATGTCGATCGCGAATTCGGCACCGGCTGCGTCAAGGTGACTCCCGCGCACGATCCCAATGACTTCGAGATCGGCAATCGCCACGGTCTCCAGTTCATTATCGTGATCGGTCCCGATGGCCGCATGTCAGACGAAGCCCCGGTGCCATTCTGTGGTCTTGATCGCAAAGAGGCGCGCAAAGCCGTCGTCGCCGCGTTGGAGGAACAGGGTCTCGTCGAGAAGATCGAGCCCTATTCCCATTCCGTCGGACACAACGAACGCACAGGCACGGTCATCGAGCCGCTCCTCTCCGAGCAGTGGTTCGTAAAGATGCAGGACCTCGCACAGCCCGCCATTGCCGCCGTCCGCGAAGGTCGCGTAAAGTTCCATCCTGAGCACTGGGAGAAAACCTACTTTCACTGGCTCGAAAACGTCCGCGACTGGTGCATCTCACGTCAAATCTGGTGGGGACACCGCATTCCGCTCTGGACTGTCAAAGAAACCGGAGAAGTCATCTGCTCCCTCGATGATCCCACTATCGATCCCAACTATGCCGGCCTGACTCTCGTGCAGGACCCCGATGTCGTTGACACATGGTTTTCATCTTGGCTATGGCCCTTCTCTACGCTCGGTTGGCCGAATAAGACCGACGACCTAACGCACTTCTATCCGACGTCTACGCTCGTCACTGCGCCCGATATCATCTTCCTCTGGGTCGCCCGCATGATCATTGCATCCGAAGAGGTCTTCGGGGTCGAGCCGTTCCGCGACGTCTATTTCACAGGCCTCGTGCGCGACATGCAGGGCCGCAAGATGTCGAAGTCGCTCGGCAATTCGCCCGATCCACTCGAAGTTGTTGACTCCTACGGCGCCGATGCGTTGCGTTTCACCATCATATCGCAGACTCCGCGCGGCGGCGACATCCGCTTCGGCTCCGATATGTGCGAGCAGGGTCGCAACTTTGCTAACAAGCTCTGGAATGCGACGCGCTTCCTCCTCATGAATGTCCCTGAAGACGGCGCGACTTTCGCCTTTGATCCGATTGAGATTCTCCCCAATGCTCCCGAGAATCTCATCGATCGCTGGATTACGTCGGCCTTCTTCTCCTGCGTTCGCGATGTCGATCGCGCCATGACAGAATTCCGCTTTGCCGATGCCGCGAAACGAATTTACAGCTTCATCTGGAACGACTTCTGCGATTGGTATCTTGAACTGATCAAAGTCCGATTGCAGGGAAGCGCTGCCAACCGAAGCGACGCACTGACTCATGCTTTAGGTGTCCTCCACGGTATCGTTCGTTTGCTGCATCCGCTGATGCCATTTGTGACCGAAGAAATCTATCAGACTCTGAGCAAGCTCTCCGCCTCGACGTGGCCTGCCGATCACAGACACACGAGCATTATGCAGGCCGAGTTCCCCCGCTATCAGGCCGCGCTGGCTGATGAATCGGTTGAAGCTCAATTCAGCAAACTGCAAGACGTCGTCAATGCCATTCGCAATATCCGCGGCGAACTCCGGATCGCACCATCGCTGCGCATCCCTGCGGGTATTCGATCCGACAAAAAAGCTCTTGCCGGCGAATGGGAAAACCTCTCCGATTCCGTCCTTCGCTTGGCCGGCCTTGACCTATTTGAACTTGATCGACCGCGCCCAAAGGGCAGCGCCTCTGCAATTGCGCAAGGCATCGAAGTCTATGTTCCCCTGCACGGTCTGATCGATGTCAACGCCGAGCGGGCCCGCCTCGGCAAGGAAGACGAACGCTTACTGAAACTCGTCGTAGGAACAAAAGCGAAACTCTCCAATGCGAGCTTCGTCGAGCGTGCGAAACCGGAAGTTGTTGAAGCCGAGCGCGACAAACTCGCCGAACTCGAACACGCCCACGAGAAAATCCGCCGTTTCCTGGACGAACTCGAATCTGTCTAAGTGTAGCGGAGCCGCCGCAACGCCCGCAATACGCCTGCGAAATCAACTCTGCTCTTCTTGAGGTCATAATGTTCCGAATTCTACTTGTTACTCTGCTCCTGGCTTCCGGCACCTTCGCGAAGCCCGGCGTCTCCGTCACCGTCTACAACCAGGACTTGGCACTTGTCCGCGATGTGCGCGATATGGCATTCCCGAAAGGCACGGCACCGTTGCTGTTCCGCGATGTCGCTGCCCGGATCGATGCGTCATCTGTGCACTTCAAATCGAGTGGCATCACCCTCCTTGAGCAGAACTACGACTACGACCTCGTCTCGCCCGATAAATTGCTCGAAAAGTACGTCGATGCTTCCATCGAAGTCATCGGTGAAAACGGCGATGTCGTTGAAGGAACGCTTCTCACTGCCACCGGTCAGACAATCGTCATTCAAAGCGACGACGGCGCTCTGCGCTCCCTCTTGACGAAGTCCATCGTCGAAGTCCGTTTCCCTAAACTCCCCGAGGGACTGATCACTCGCCCCACGCTGCGCTGGCTCGTTAATTCTCCTTCTGCAGCACACCAGGAAGCCGAAGTCTCATACCTCACCAGCGGGTTGTCATGGAATGCCGATTACGTTGCTGTCATCGATGAGAGTAACAAAGCCGACCTCTCCGCGTGGGTTACGCTGAACAACACGTCTGGCGCGTCCTATAAGAATGCAAAACTGAAATTGATCGCCGGCGAAGTCCATCGCGCGCAGCCGCCGAGCCCGAAGTACAATGACTTCATGCGCGCCGAAGCAATGGCGATGGACGGCGGTTCGCAGTTCTCCGAAAAATCCTTCTTCGAGTATCATCTGTATACGCTTGAGCGCGCGACCGACGTCTTAAACAACCAGACCAAGCAGGTCAGCCTGTTCCCCGATGCTGAAGTCCAAACCAAACGTATATACGAGTACGACTATTCCCGTAACAACGACAAAGTCTCGGTCTCGCTCGAATTTCTGAACTCAAAAGACAACGACCTCGGTATTCCGTTGCCCGCCGGGCGAGTCCGCGTCTTCCAACGCGACACTGACGGATCACAGGAGTTCATCGGCGAAGATAACCTCGATCACACGCCCCGCGATGAGAAAGTCCGTGTCACGATCGGCAACGCCTTCGACATCGCCGTCGAACGCATACAGAAAGACTACCGTCAGATTAGCAGCACAGTCTACGAGCAGGACATCGAAGTCAAACTGCGCAACCGCAAGACCGAACCGGTTACAGTCGTGGTCGTCGATCATTCTTGGGGCGATTGGCAGATCACCAAGTCGAGCCTTCCTGTTCGCAAAGTTAGCGCCTATCAATTGGAGTTTGATGTCGTTGCTGAACCGGACAAGGAAGTCGTTCTGACCTACACGATTCGCAACAGATAACACCAACGCCGTGACCGGTCTGCTCGCAGAACCCCTCACGCGGCTGCGCCAAGTCGGCGAGCACCGCGCGAAAGCCCTCGAAAAGATTGGCATTTCATCACTTGGCCAGCTCGTTCGTTACTATCCGCGCCGCTACTTGACCGCTCGCGGCAGCTCACGATTCGGGAACTCGTCCCAACAGAGTACGAAGTCACAATCGTCGGTAAAGTAATCTCCGTCGAGTCGCGCAGGACACGCACCGGCAAAGTCATGCTGACTGCGCTGATCAACGACCTGACCGGAACTCTGAAATGCGTCTGGTTTCAAGGTGCGCAATACTGGCAGAAACAGCTCGTCAAAGATGAGTTGGTGGCCGTCAGCGGAAAACTCGCCGAAGACGAGCTGCGCCAGTTTGTTCATCCCGCCATCGATCGCTTGGGCGAAGACGGCGACGAATCGCGGATGTTTAACACGGGCCAGATCGTCGCGCTCTATCCCGCCACGCTTGACCTGCGCAAGGTTGGGCTCGAGTCCCGCACCATGCGCCGCATTCAACAAGAAGCCCTTGCGTTTGTCCGCCCGGAAATCCGGGAGTTCTTACCCGAGCAGGACCTCACGGTCGCCGATGCGCTGATGTTGGGCGATGCGCTCTTTCAGGTACACTTCCCCGAGTCAAGCGAAGCGCTCGCCCGTGCGTGGCGGCGTATTCGCTACGAAGACCTGTTCTTTCATCAATTGCTCTTTGCGCTCCGCAAACACTACAACAAAGTCCTGCCCGGCGTGGGTGCGTTCGAGAATATCGGGCCCATGACCCGCAAAGTCCTCGACGCGCTCCCCTTCCCGCTGACTGAAGGGCAAAAAGACGTCCTGAAAGAAATCCGTGCCGATCTTGCCGGTCCCTATCCGATGCAGCGGCTTCTTCACGGTGAAGTTGGAGCGGGCAAGACTACCGTCGCACTCCTTGCGGCTGCAATGGCTGCCGACGCGGGCTACCAAACCGCTTTCATGGCGCCAACCGAAATTCTGGCCCTGCAGCACGCGCGCACCATCGCGCCGCCTGCTCAAGCTGCGGGTCTGTCGGTGCGTGTCCTGCGAGGCAAACAAACAATCTCGCAAAAACGCGAAGTCTTCTCCGCCGTCGCATCAGGGGTCGTTCATATTCTGGTCGGAACCCACGCGCTCCTGAATGAAAAGCTGAGCTTCCCCCGCCTCGGACTGCTGGTCATCGACGAGCAGCACCGCTTTGGCGTCGAACAGCGTGCTCAGCTCTCGACGAAGGGGCGTCGCCCGAATCTGCTCGTCATGACAGCTACACCGATTCCGCGCACACTTCGCTTGGCCGAACTCGGTGACTTGGATGTCTCAACTCTCCGCGAATTGCCCGGCGGTCCGCGCGATGTTACGACAGCAGTGCGCTACGGACCTGATCGGGAACGTGTTTACAAATTCGTGCTCGAGCAGGCTGCGCAAGGCCATCGAGTCTTCATCATCTGTCCGCTTGTCGAAGAGTCCGATAAGGTTCAAGCCGAAGCAGCCGTCGACTACCATCGCCGTGTTGCCGCCGGAGCACTCCGCTCACTCAAAGTCGGTCTGCTGCATGGTCGCATGGACTCCGAAGAAAAGGAAGCGGCAGTAAAAGCCTTTCGCGAAGGCGTCACTCCGGTACTTGTTGCGACTCCCGTCGTTGAAGTTGGGGTTGACGTCCCCGACGCCTCGGTTATGATCATTGAGAACCCCGAGCGCCTTGGCCTCGCTGCCCTCCATCAGTTGCGCGGCCGCATTGGCCGCAAGGGGCAAAAGTCGCTCTTCGTGCTGTTGCCCGGTCCGAAACTTACCGAAGAGGCCCGCGCCCGCCTTGAAGCGATTCAGAAAACCAGCGACGGTTTTGAAATCGCCGAACTCGATTTCACGCTCCGCGGCTCGGGCGAACTCTTTGGAACCCGACAATCCGGCGAATCCGAATTCCGGCATTACATCCCGGAGCGCGATGAAGCGCTGTTGCAATACGCTCGCGAACGCGCCTTCTCGATGGTGACTACTGATCCCGAACTGCGTGACTATCCGATGCTCCGCGATCATTTCCGCGAGACGCATCTGCATAAACTCGGCCTCCTCGCCGGCGGTTAGAGCGACTCCAGTTCACTTGCCCACTGTTTCCGACTTACTATTTTCTATCTCTTTTCTTCTCCCCTCATGCCAGCTAAAACAATTGCCATTGCCAACCAGAAGGGCGGAGTGGGGAAGACCACTACCGCCGTTCATCTTGCCGCTGGAATGGCCCTCGAGGGCTGCCCCACGCTGCTCGTTGATCTTGATCCGCAGGGAAACGCCACCGCCGGACTCGGTGTTACGCCCGCCGAATCCGAAGTTGGTGTCTATGACGTGCTGATCAACGAATCGCCTGCCCGGGATGCCGTCCGTGAAACCAATGTCGCCGGTTTGAGCCTGATGCCCGCCGACACCCGTTTACACGGCGCCGAAATCGAACTCGTTTCGAAACTCGCCCGCGAACGAATCCTCGCGGAAGCCCTTGATACTCTGACCGATCGCTTCCAATTCATCGTGCTCGACACACCGCCCTCGCTTGGTCTGCTTACCTTGAACGCGATGGCTGCCGCAACCACGATTCTCGTTCCCATGCAGTGCGAGTATTATGCCCTCGAAGGCCTCGCGCAGCTTATGAAGTCCGTCAACCTTGTCAAGCGGCACTTGAACCCGTCGCTCGAAATCGAGGGCATTCTGCTGACTATGTACGATGGTCGCCTGAACCTGACCAAACAGGTCGCGGATGAAATCACCGGCGTCTTCGAAAAGCGCGTCTACAAAACGATGATCCTGCGCAACGTTCGTCTCTCCGAAGCACCCAGTTTCGGCCAAACCGTGTACACCTACGATCCGCAAAGCCGCGGCGCGCAAAATTACCGCGATTTCACCGTCGAGTTTCTAAGTCACCAACAGCTCCCGCCCCGTGAGGCAGTCGCATGAAATCACACAAGGCTCTCGGCAAAGGACTTCGCGCGCTGATCACCGAAGAAGAGGTCTCATCATCTACCTCCCCAACGGCGGAAGTCGCGCATATCGAGCTCGATCGCATCGATCCCAATCCCTTCCAGCCGCGCCAAACCTTCCGCGACGAAGGCATCGAAGAGCTTAAAAACTCCATTCTCAAACAGGGACTTCTTCAGCCCGTCGTCGTCCGGCCCGCAGGGGATCGCTTTCAGCTCATTCTCGGCGAACGCCGCTACCGTGCATCCAAAGCCGCCGGACTGAAGTCAATTCCCGCCCAAGTGCGCGTCGTCGAAAGCTCCGAAGAGATGCTCGAACTCGCGATTCTGGAAAACGTCCATCGCGAAGACCTGACTCCCATCGAACTTGCACAGGCCATTGTTCGTCTGCAGCAGCAATACACGCTAACTCAGGAAGTCGTTGCCGAGAAAATGGGCATGAGCCGCGCGCATATCGCCAATCTTGTCCGATTGTTGAAACTCCCGCCGCGCATTCAACAGGCTCTGATCGACGGCAAACTAACGATGGGGCATGCCCGCGCTTTGCTTTCCGTTGTCGATGAAGGAGAACAACTTGAGCTCTTCGAGCGCTTTCTCGTCGACGGAAAATTGACCGTCCGTAATGCCGAGGCGATGACACGCGGCAAAAGGAAACCTGCCAAAGGCAAGAGGAACCTGCGGCCATGGCCGCGGACACTCGCGAGGCCAGAGCCTTGCTGCAAGTAGAAAACACGCTGAGCCGCCAACTGTCCACCCGCGTAAAGATCAAGCCTAAAGGGCGCGGCGGCGTCATCGAAATTACCTACTACACCCTCGATGACCTCAATCGCCTCCTCGAAATCGTTGACCGTTGAGCAACGGACGTCCGCTCTCGCCGCCGATGAAACCTAATCGCCCCTTCTCCGATCGCCGCCGCAGGCCACGCGACTCTGAAGAGTCCGCGCCGCTGCCGCTTTCCATCTATGGCCGCAACCCCGTTCTCGAGGCCCTGCGCCGCGGCCTGGTCGAAACCCTGTCCGTTGCAAAGAGCGCACACGGTGAGAACATTCGCGAAATCCGGGCGCTTGCCGCAGCTCAACACATTCCGGTCCGCGATGACGACCGCTCGTCAGACGATTCCGAGGCCGTCGCACAAGGTGTACGCGCTCGTATCCGGCTTCCGGAACCGAGTGCAGATTTTGAGGTCCTGGAAGAGATCGTTGCCAACCGGCCGGCTCCTCTCGTGTTGCTCCTCGACGGAATCGAAGATCCCCGCAACTTCGGCGCAATCCTCCGCACGGCCTATGCCTCAGGCGTCGACGCCGTGATCTTTCGCAAGCGCCGGCAGTCTCCGCTCACCGATGTCGTCTTCAAGACCTCAGCAGGATGCGCTGCATTGATCGATCTCTATCAGGTCACCAACCTCGACCAGACCGTCCGCGAGCTGAAGGCCAACGGCTGGTGGATTGTTTCTGCAGCCGCTGATCCGCACGCGCGCAGCTACCACGACTGTGATTGGGATCGCCCAACCGTGCTCGTCCTCGGTGCCGAAGGTGCCGGCGTGTCCCCGGTCCTGATTAAGCGTTCTGACCTGACCGTCAAAGTCCCTATGTATAGGGATTTAGATAGTCTGAACGTCTCGGCCGCGGCCGCAGTGCTCCTCTTTGAGGCGGCTAAGTGCCGCCAGCTCGTTCCCGAAGTATAGTATTTTCATGCTCATTCACTGTCCTTTGCGAGTTATTTCACTTGACAACCCGAGTCAGATTCTGTATATTCTGGAATCTTTGAAACCCCCTTTCGACACGGCTCGATGACATCCCGTGACCAAGAATGGACCATTGTGGTCCTGTCCGAAAGTCAAGCCAAGATGCGCCAGTTCCGCCTCCGAAGGTCCTGGTTCATCCTCGCCGTCGCAGCTGTATTCGGCTGTCTCTCTCTCGCGCTGGTCTTCGGAATCATGACATGGTCCCTCTCCTCCAAAATCGAGGACACCACGGCGCTCAAAGCCAAAGTCACAGAACTTGAATCCACCAACGAGCGGATTCGTGACATTGCCGAGCGACTCGCTGAATTGAAACAGTTCGAACAGCAGCTTCGCCGAGGTCTGCAACTCCCCGAAGGTAGCCTGCCCACCACCGAAGCCCTTGAAGCAGACCCCGGTGCGCAATCGGACATCGGCCTGCCTGCCGATACCACAGTCCTTAACGTATTCTCTACATCCGATTCCGAGTACCCCGCCGAAGTAGTTTTGCCTTCCGACGTCCCGACGCACCCGCCCGTTCGCGGCTACGTCACCCGGCAGTTTGAGCATCATGCCTCCTTCGAGCAGCCCGCACACTACGGACTCGATGTTGCTGCCCGCGAAGGGACGACCGTCGACGCCAGCGCTCAAGGACTCGTGATCTTCGCGGGATGGAGCTATCCCTACGGCAACCTGGTGATCCTCCAACACAAGTCTGGCTACCAGACCTTCTATGGCCACAACCAAGTGCTGCTGGTCGAACCCGGTGAGCGCGTCCTGCAAGGACAACCTATTGCGCTCCTCGGAAACTCCGGGCGCTCTTCGGCGCCGCACCTTCATTTCGAAATATGGAAAGACGGCGTTAGGGTCGACCCCGAATCCGTTTTAGCACATGATGCAGGATAATAACTTGCACGCTGGATTCTTGCTCAGCCAAGCCCCATCTAAGGGAGGTCGGGATAATGGCTAAATGGACTCGTCTTACCTCGTCCGATAGCTTCAGCGGCGAAATGTCGACCTTGCTTGCCAAGGATGCCGAAATTCACGGCACCCTTCGCACGCAAGGCTCGCTCAGAATCGACGGCCGCGTCGTCGGTGACCTCTTCGTCGGGAAAAGCGTCACGACCGGAAACTCTGGCTCCGTCGAAGGTAACATTCAGGCCGAGAGCATCGTTCTCGCCGGAAGAGTCAAAGGTTCCCTCGTGGCCAAAGAGAAAATCCATCTCGAAGCGACCGCTGAACTCGACGGAAATCTCTCTGCAACTCGACTCTCGATTACCGAAGGCGCTCGTGTGCGCGGGCATGCCGCGACCGATGAGGTCCGAGTCCCGTCGGCCAAACCTGCTATCGCGGACGTTACCGATGTGGAATCAGGTTCTCTCGTTCCCAGAAATCGGCCCGCCACGGTCGACTGACCGTGCTTAAGGGATTCCAGCCGCCCCGGCAAGACCCACTTGCCATCGGCCTGACCATCGTTGCAGTCACTGCACTCTTTGGACTCGTCGGCTGGTGGGTTGATAACCGCATCGGGACCTTTCCGTTGCTCATGGCCCTTGGTGCCATTGCGGGATTCGCTGCGGCGATCTATCGCACAATCCTCCTGATCCGCCAACAAGACAAGTTGTAATCGTCTCCCCGTCGGGTTCGCGTGTAATCCGGCCGGAACCTGATTCAAAGCGTGAGTTCCTTCCTAATCGGCATGTCCATCGGTTTCATCGCTTCCATTCCGGCGATCGTTCTGGCATGGTTCAAGGCGAAACGCGGCATGGCGAACTTTGTGAAACTCTGGGGGCTCAGCGTTGCTCTGCGCTTCACCTTGATAGGCATCGGTCTGTTCTGGCAGCTAAGTCAACCCGAGGTTGGCAAGGTTGCTCTCGTTCTCGGAATCGTTTTTGCCTTCTATCTCTCACTCGCCATCGAATACCTGATCTCTCGTTACGCCAAATGAAAATCCTGCGTCTGCTGATCATCTTCTCGATTGCCGTGGCCTGCGGACTGGCCGTTGCCGGTGCGTCTGACAAACATGCCACGCCGCAGCACGATCCCCATACTAAGGCCGCCCACGGTGACGCGCACGGCCATGGTGAAGACGCGAGTCTTGGCGAAACCCTTGTCGGCATCCTCGAACATCATTTGGTCGATGCCCAGCACATGGAGCTGTTCGGCTTTGATATTCACCTCCCGACCTTCGAGTTTGGCGAGTACAAATTTGCTCTGACTAAGCATCGGCTCTGGTGGCTTATCGCTCTTACATTGATGGGGCTCGTGGTTTGGCTCGCCGCCCGTCAAAAAAGTGAAGTCCCCACCGGCCTGCGGAATGCCCTCGAAGGTCTCGTCTTGTTCGTGCGCAATGAAGTCGTCAAACCGAACTTGCACGAAAAGACCGACGCCTTCATGCCTTACTTCATGTCGCTCTTCTGCGGCATTCTCTTCTCTAATCTGCTCGGTCTGCTCCTTGGGGAAGTTCCGCCACTGGTAACGTCAATGTCACAGCCGGCCTTGCGCTCTGCACCTTGAGTCTCATGGTCGGCATGGGGTCAAAGTCAATGGTGTTGGCGGGTTTCTGCATTCCTTCGCGCCTCCCGGAGTTCCCGGTTGGCTCATGCCGTTGATGATCATTATCGAGATTGTCAGCTTCATGATTCGCCCCTTCGCCTTAACTATTCGTCTCTTTGCCAATATGCTGGCGGGCCATGCCGTGCTCGCAGTATTGCTCGGGCTAATTGTCAGTCTTATGTTCGCGGCGCCGGCAATCGCCGTCGCCGTTGGCGTCTTCATGCTTGAAATTATTGTCGCGCTGATCCAGAGCTACATATTCATCATGCTCACCGCCACCTTCATGGGCTTGACCATGCACCCCGCGCACTAATCGCATTCTGGCCCCGAGCCGGGTGAAGCGTAGCGCAGCCCGGACGGAACCTGACTCTGCGCTGCGCTATCTGATCCGCATTCTTTCATCTCAATCATATCACGCTAAACTTTTCGGAGACACTCTCTCATGGAACTCGGAAACGGTCTCGCATTGCTCGGCGCTGGTTTGGGTGCCGGTCTCTTCGCTCTCGGCGCCGGTATCGGCATCGGCTCAATTGGTAAGGGCGCTATGGACGGTATTGCTCGTCAGCCCGAATCCGCTGGTAAGATTCAAGGTGCCGCCCTCGTTATGGCCGGCCTCGTTGAAGGTGCCGCGCTCTTCGCCTTCCTGATCTGTATCCTCATCTGGACAAAGTAACATTCGCTTCGCAGGGTGGCAGGCGTGCCGCCCGGCCAGTTTCCGCATGTCGGGCAGGGCTGCCCCAATCCGACCGGTTTCTGGTCCGCACTGATACTCAACGCAAATTAGTCAACTGTTCACAGCGCTTGCCTGAGCGCTTCGGGTCTAGCGTCTTCGCTGGTAAACTGGAATTTCCTTCATGGGCCTGCAAAACATCCTCAATATCGAACCCGGCTCCATTCTTTGGACGATTACCACTTTCCTGATCGTCGTTTGGATCGTGGGCAAATTCGGCTGGAAACCCATCATCAGGGGCCTCAAAGATCGCGAAAACTCTATTCGCACCGATCTCGACACAGCCAAGGCCGAACGCGAAAAAGCCGGCGCGATGCTCGCCGATTACAAGCAGGCGATGGCCAACGCCAAGAAGGAAGCGTCTGATATCATTCTGCAGGCACAGGATCAAGCCGCGAAACTCCACGCCAAAGCCGAAGTCGACGCCAAGGAAACCGCGAATAAGCTGGTCCAAAAAGCCCGCGAAGATATTGAACGTGAATCCGACATGGCTAAGGCTGACATCTCGCGTCACGTCGCCGAACTCACCGCCCGCGCGACCTCGCGTCTGCTGGGCCGTGTCATCGATGACAAAGAACACGAGAAACTCATTCTCGATGCCTTGAAGGAGGATCGTTGAAAGGTTTCGTAGGCGCACTGCCCACGCGCTATGCGCGCTCGCTGTTTCAGGCCGCAATCAAGACGGACTGCGCAGCAGACGTCGAGCGCGACCTGACTGCCATTGGTGCGGTCTTCAAGGAAAATCGCGAACTCCCGCTGCTCCTTGGCAACCCGTCGCTCGGAAATCCCAAGCGAAGAGCAATCCTCCATAGCATCGGTGCCAAACTCGGTGTCTGCGAAATGACCAAACGTTTCATCGATCTCCTGATCGACAAGGGACGCTTGGAGATTCTCGACATGATTCCGGGCCGCTACCATGAATTGTGGAGGCATCATCAGGGCGAAGTCGAAGTCACCGTGCAGACTGCCGTCGCGGTATCCGATGCCGTGAAACAATCCGTGACGCAAAGTATCGCTGCACGAAGCGGCAAGAAACCCATCGTCTCATTCAAAGTCAATCCGGCATTGATTGGCGGCATTGTCGTTGAGTATCCCGATCACGTACTCGACGGTTCACTCGCCCGCAAAGTCGCTTAACTCCAAAAACGCCTCGTCGCTCGCGCCTAACAACTCGTAGGGGCGGATGACAAACCGCCTGCTGATTTAGAATTCTCGCGGCGGCATTCGCTGCGGATGCCCCGCAACTTAACCGTTTCCTTTCACCATGTCCTCGAAACTAAAGCCCGAAGAAATTACATCCATTCTCAAAGAGCAGATCGCCGACTATCAGGCGCTCTCTGCCGTTGATGAAGTTGGCCGCGTCGTCTACGTCGGCGACGGTATCGCCCGCGTCTATGGCCTCGACAAGGTCATGTACGGCGAACTCGTCGAACTCCCCGGTAACGTTCAGGGAATGGCGCTGAACCTTGAAGAGGACAACGTCGGAGTCGTGCTCTTCGGCAGTGACCAGACCGTGAAAGAAGGCGATATCGTCAAGCGCACCGGCAAAGTCGTGCAGGTTCCCGTAGGCCCTGAACTCGTCGGACGAGTCGTGAACCCGCTCGGCCAACCGCTTGACGGAAAAGGCCCCGTCAATGCCAAGCAGTTCAGCCCCGTGGAACGCATTGCGACCGGTGTCGTGACGCGTCAGGCCGTGAAAGAACCGCTCCAGACCGGTATCAAATCCATCGATGCGATGATCCCCATCGGTCGCGGTCAGCGCGAACTGATCATCGGCGACCGGCAGACCGGCAAGACCGCAATTGCAATTGATACGATTATTAATCAAAAAGGACAGGGTGTCGTCTGCATCTACGTCGCCATCGGTCAAAAAGGCTCGACCATTGCACAGGTCGTTAAGACCCTTGAAGATCACGGCGCCATGGACCACACCATCGTTGTCTCTTCAACTGCGGTCGAACCCGCCCCGATTCAATTCATCGCGCCCTACGCCGGTTGCACGATGGGCGAGTACTTCCGCGACAACGGGCAACACGCCGTCTGTATCTATGACGACTTGACCAAACACGCGTGGGCATATCGCCAGATGTCGCTGTTGCTCCGCCGTCCGCCGGGCCGCGAAGCCTATCCCGGCGACGTGTTCTATCTCCATTCACGCTTGCTCGAGCGCGCCGCCAAGTTGAATGACTCTTTAGGCGGAGGATCATTGACCGCCTTGCCGATCATCGAAACTCAGGCCGGTGACGTATCCGCTTACATTCCGACCAACGTGATTTCAATCACCGACGGTCAGATCTTCCTCGAATCCGAACTCTTCTACTCCGGTATTCGTCCTGCCATCAACGTTGGTATCTCAGTCTCGCGTGTCGGTGGTAATGCCCAGATCAAAGCCATGCGTCAAGTGGCTGGTAAACTTCGTCTCGACCTCGCGCAGTACCGGGCCCTCGCCGCCTTCGCGCAGTTCGCGTCCGACCTCGACAAAGCAACTCAGGCGCAGTTGACGCGCGGTGCCAAGCTCACTGAGGTCCTGAAGCAAGGTCAATACTCGCCGTGGCCCGTCGAAGAGCAGGTCGTCATCCTCTGGACTGCCGGTCAAGGCTTCCTCGATGATATCCCCAATGGCGAAATCGCGCGCTTCCAGACCGAGTTTATGAAGTATGTCCGCTCGGTCGGCTTGCCGGTCATTGACGGCATTCGCACCAAGAAAGCGCTGGACGACGACCTTACCGGCAAGATGAAGACCTTGATCGAAGAATTTAAGGTCACCTACGCCAAGAACCACGCCGCATAGCGATCCGTGGGCGGGACCTCCGGACCCCGCAGAATGTCAAGCCACTGCGCAGCGCATTGCGCCCCGCTTTCAAGCGGGTCCAGCGGCACACTGGTGAAGCGCCCTCCTGACTGGCTCCTTGCGATCCTGTTGGTCACTGGGGTCTATCTCTGGCAGCGGACTGCGTTTCCGCTTTGGATGATTGATCTGCTTCCCATTCAACTGGCCGCGCACCAGTGGGAACAGGGCGACATCGAGAATATCTACGCTCCGGTAGCCAAGTTCGACGAGTGGTATAAGACCTGTGAACCGCAGGCTCTGAGTCTCGGCGGCGAAGGCTTTGGAAATCCCTACTTCTATCCGCCCTTTGTCGCCGCATCGCTTGCACCCGTAAGTTCAGCTCACGCGCTCGTCTGGCGCAATGTGCTCTTCAGTATCAATGTCCTCCTGATCTTTGTCAATGCGTGGTTCGTCCTGTGTCTCACAGGTGCCGAACGCACTCGCAGAAATATTCTCTGGTGCTTGGCATTCGCGCTCTTGTGTTTCCCGTTGAGCCGGGCGACTAAGCTGGGACAGATCGTTCCGCTTCTTGCCGCGGTGACTTGGCTTGGCTTGCTCTGGCTTCGCTCCGAAAAGCAAAGGCTCGCAGGAATCACGCTCGGAGTGGTTGCGGCCGTCAAGCTGTTTCCCGTCGGGTTCCTGATCTTGCCTGCGCTCACCCGGCGCTGGAAGACGTTGCTTTTCGCAGGAATCGCTGTCATTGCGATCGCCAGCCTGTCGATCCTCGTTCTTGGACTGCGTGTCCATGAACTCTTCTGGCAAGCCGTCACTGAATTTCGCACACTGGTCTATGCCTTTCAGGGAAACCAATCGCTAACCGGTTGGTACGTGCGACTGGCGTATGAGTTCCCGCTCTTGAATTTCAACGTCCCTTTCTCGGACGAGCAACTCGATCTGGCCAAATTGATCATCCTGGCTCTCGTTGCTCTGCCGACTGTCGTCTGGCTCTTTGTCTATCGTGCTGGCTATTCGCGCGGCAGTTTCCCTGCTTTCGCAGGTGTACTCATGGCCGGTATCATGCTCGCCATGTCGAACTCCTGGGAGCACTACTGGCTCTGGCTCCTGCCCGTTTTGGGGTGGGCAATCCATGAAGAGTGGACCCACAACGAATCGCACTTTCGGCTGTATTGGATTCTGATCGCAAGTTTCTTCTTCCTGATGAAGCTTACCCGCTTCTATACTGAGTCCGATCCGGGCCGCATCATCAGCGGCAGCCAAACCGTTGGCATGATCATGCTCTGGCTCTGGCTCTTCTACCGCGTCCGCCGCGCAGCATTGTCTGAGTAGAGGCGGCAGGTGTGCCGCCCTCTGGTCCCCCGAGTCGGGTTAAGCGAAGCGCAACCCGGCCGGAATCTGATCACGCACGCGCCAGCATCCGTAGTGGATGCTCCTCTTCTTTCTTGAGTTTTCTATTTTCTATTTCCTATTTTAATCCGTGGCTGGCCTAAAAACAATTAAACGACGCATCTCCAGCGTCAAGTCCACGCAGCAAGTCACCCGCGTCATGAAAATGGTCGCTGCGGCGAAACTGCGTCGTGCGCAGGAAGCCATGATGAATGCGCGACCCTACTCGCTGACGCTTCGTGATGCCATTCGCGATCTTTCAAGCCGCGTTGAACGCTCTGCGCATCCGCTCCTCGAAGTTCGCGACGTGGACCATGTCGGCATCGTCGTCCTTACCGGCGACCGCGGCCTCGCAGGCAGCTTCAATGTCAATATCATGAAGCGTGCCCAACAGCTCATGCGCGAGAATGCCAACCACAAACTGCATCTGGTCACCGTCGGCAAGAAAGGCGGGGAGTTCTTCTCCCGTCGCGGCGCAGACATATCTGGCCGTATGCAGGGCTTCTTCAATCACATGGAGTTCAAGCACGCCATTGAACTCGGCGACATGGTGACCTCGCAGTATCTCAACAGCACCATGGACCGCGTCTATCTCGTCTATAACGAGTTTAAATCCGTGATTCAGCAGCAAGTCGTCGTCGAACAGCTCCTGCCCATCGTCCCCGATGACAAGGACCGCCACGACCACACCGAGATTATCTTCGAGCCTAACGAGATTGAAATCCTGAACGCGATTCTCCCCAAGTATGTGAATGTCCAGCTCTGGCGTGTCATGCTCGAATCCTACGCCGCTGAAATGGCCGCCCGCATGACGGCGATGGAGAACGCCACCAAGAACGCTGGCGAACTCATCGACTCCCTGACACTGACTTACAATAAGGCTCGCCAGGCCGCCATCACCGGCGAAATCCTTGAAATCGTCGCCGGCGCCGAAAGCCTGAAGTAATCGGCCCGCTCCAAACTTGTTCGCTCCGAGTCGGCTTATGAGAAGCGCCACCCGGCCGGAAATCGTGATCCCAGCTTCTCTGCCGTGACCGCGCTTCCGTTCAGTGATCTCGAGTCCAGTGCCGTCTACCTCGCCGATCTGCTGAGCGACGCGGAACCTGCATTCTCCTCCATCTGCATTGAAGGCGAACGCGCTGCCTCACTTGCCGGGAAATTGGCAACGCGTTTCCGGGTAGATACCGTAAGCGGACAATCTGCCGATGTCATCGTCTCCTGGGATGTCGTCCACACGCTGCCAAGCACAGATCGTGCGCACTACGTCACTGCACTCGCGCAGGCCGCCAATCGGGAACTCATCATTGCCTGCCCGCTCGGTACCGATCTGCAAACTGCGATCTACCGCAGCCTTGCCAAACTTTGCGCCGAGACGAAGTGGCCCGTTCCAGCGGAAATCGCGCTCGCGGCTAAGCATGGCCTGCCCACGCCCCAAGAGGCCGCGAGTTGGGCACACGGTTTTGCCGATCTTGATCTCTTCTATGCCGGTGATGTTGCGTTCTTTCAAGCCCGCACGACAGAGCATATTCTGCGCGCAAACCTGAGTCCTCTCCGAAAACTCTCGGCGAAACTCGGCCTCCGGTCCGGACCGCCTGTCGAACCGGAAGCACCTCTGTTTCCCGAAACTGTGCCGATGAGGCGGCACCGACGTTTGTTCTTATTGATAAGGAAAAGGTAGAGTATTATGCCGGTAATGAGTCGGCGCCGAGTGTCGATCTTTGTAGACGGCGCCAATATGTTTTATACGCAGAAGAAGGGCCTCGGCTGGTTCTTTGACCCTGCAAAATTATTGAAAGTACTGCGCGGAGATGACGAGCTGACCGACGCCTATTGGTACATGGGCCTGAAGCAGCCGCCTGACCCCCGTGACGAAAACTTCGTCCGCTTCCTATCCTATGCAGGATACGTTGTGCGCACGAAGGGACTCAAAACGATCTATGACAGCGAAACCGGCGAGACCACGCAAAAGGCCAACCTCGACGTCGAAATCGTGATGGATATGTTCAATACCATCGAGAATTTTGACAAGGCCATTCTGCTCTCCGGTGACGGCGACTTTGAACGAGCGCTTGAACTGCTGCGCTCCCGGGGCCGCCAAATCTGTGTCGTGTCAACGCAAAATTGGATCGCCGCCGAATTGCGCCAGGCCATCGGATCGCATTTCATCGACCTGCAGGACATGCGAGCGCAAATCGAACGCACTGCGCCCGAACCCCGCGAGACACATCGCGCCCCGCAAACGCACACGCCGACGGACGACCACGCCTGATGCCCGAGTCGCAAAATCGCGACGCCCTCGCCGATGCTATCCTCACCTCGCTCGCGCGCTGGCGGGACAGGCCCGATCAAGGTGATCTGCACGCGGCCGATGCCGAACAACTGCTCTCTGAATACTCGCCCGAAGAGTCCGCCCGCCTGATTGATCTCGGCAACGCTGCCGCCGATCTGATTGAACGGTCGCCCGACACGGCTGTGGACATGACGCTGAAACTCGCCACGTCAGCTTGCGATTCGGCGCGGGCGCTGGGCTGTGTCCTGATTGCACGCATCGGGAAATTCAATCCGCGTACCTGGCTCGCCCTTATCAAACATCTCGCTGAGGACGAAGCATCCGGTGTGCGTGACATGGTGGTCCACATCTTCGACACGCGCGCAGAGCTCGCCGGCTGGACCGACATGCATGCCGACTACGTCTTTTCCATCTGTGAAGAGTGGCGCGAAGATTCAAGCTACCGCGTGCGGCGGTTGGTCGCTCGCGCACTGGTTGGCTATGCGTCCATGTCTGCGCAAAATGCCGAGCGTGTTCTCAAATTGCTGACGCCGCTCTATGAGGATTCCGCCGAGTTCGTCCGCCGCAATGTCGTCTCAGCGCTCCGCGAGATCGGCAAAGCACAGCCCGATGTCATCTTCACGTTCCTTGATGCACGATTGCAGATTGATTCCCCCTACGATAATGAGATGATCCCGCTTGTCCTCGAAGCATCCTTCGCCCGCAAGAACCCTGACTGGCGAAACCAAATCCTCGCCAAACTGTAGCAGCTTCGTCCACCAGGCCGGAGTGAGCAATGCGCAACCCGGCTGGAACCCGGCTTCCGATTTAGTTTTTTCTCTTCCAACAAAATAGATCCGATGAAAAACGGTACCATCAAGCAGATCATCGGCGTCGTGATTGACGTCGAATTCTCTGACGGCGAACTGCCGCCCCTGTATTCCGCGCTCCTTGTCACGCGCGATGGTCATCTAATCACCCTCGAAGTGCAGCAGCACCTCGGTGATAACACGGTCCGAGCCGTCTCGATGGACCCGACCGAAGGGCTCACCCGCGGCATGGCCGTCGTCAATACCGGCCAACCGATCAGCGTCCCCGTCGGCGGCGCCGTGCTGGGCCGCGTGCTGAACGTCACCGGAACGCCCGTCGATGATCTCGGCCCGGTCGCAGCCGAAAAGCGACTCCCCATCCATCGCGCCGCGCCGAAAATGACCGAACTCAACACACGCGCCGAAATCCTCGAAACCGGAATCAAAGTCATCGACCTGATTCAACCCTTCTCCAAGGGCGGTAAAATCGGTCTCTTCGGCGGTGCAGGTGTCGGCAAAACCGTTATCGTGCAAGAGCTCATCAACAACATCGCCAAAGAACACTCCGGTCTCTCGGTCTTCGCAGGCGTCGGTGAGCGTACCCGCGAAGGAAATGACCTGCTGCGTGAATTCGTCGAATCCGGAGTCGTCTCCTACGGCAAGAGCTTTGACGCGCACTCCTTCGACATCAAGAATGTCGACAAAAATGCCCTCAAAGATTCCAAAGTCGCAATGGTCTTCGGACAAATGAACGAGCCGCCCGGCTCGCGCTCGCGCGTCGCTCTGACCGGTCTCACTATGGCCGAGTATTTCCGCGACGAAGAAGGCCGTGACGTGCTCCTCTTCATCGATAACATCTTCCGCTTCACGCAGGCCGGTTCTGAGGTTTCCGCTCTCCTCGGCCGTATGCCCTCTGCCGTAGGCTATCAGCCCACACTCGCAACTGAAATGGGCGGATTGCAGGAGCGTATTACCTCGACCAATAAGGGCTCAATCACCTCGGTGCAGGCCGTCTACGTCCCTGCCGACGACTTGACCGACCCGGCGCCAGCCACGACCTTCTTGCACCTGGACGCGACTACCGTACTCTCCCGCCAAATCGCTGAACTCGGTATCTATCCGGCCGTCGATCCGCTTGACTCCACGTCTCGTATTCTCGATCCGAATATCGTCGGGCAGGAACACTACGACGTTGCCCGCGGCGTGCAGTCCACACTGCAGCGCTACAAAGATTTGCAGGATATCATCGCCATTCTCGGTATGGATGAACTCTCCGACGATGATAAGCGCGTCGTCGAGCGCGCCCGTAAAATCCAGCGCTTCCTCTCGCAGCCCTTCCACGTCGCCGAGGCCTTCACGGGCCGTGCCGGTGTCTACGTCAAAACCGCCGACACGATCAAGGGCTTCAAGGGCATTCTGAACGGCGATTACGACCATATCAGTGAACAGAGCTTCTACATGTGCGGCGGCATTGAAGATGTGCTCCGCAATCACGAAGCTGCTCAGAAATAAATCATGGCCAACACGTTTCACGTCGAGCTCATCACACCTGAGCGTCATCTCCTGAGTGCCGAAGCGGTGCATGTGCGCGCTCCCGGTTCCGCCGGTGATTTCGGTGTGCTCGCCAATCACTCGCCGATGGTGGCCGGGCTCGGTCCGGGCCGTCTGCAGATTGACTTCCCGTCCCACAAGGAAGAGTTCGCCATCGGCGGAGGCTATTTCACAGTCGACAGCAACAAGGTCATTATTCTTGCCGAGACCTGTCTCCGCAAGAACGAAATTGACCTCGAGGCTGCGCGTCGGGACAAACAAGACGCCCAGCGCCGCATGGATGCTGCCGTGACAACGGGTGACCGCGATGAAGCTCGGCTCGCCTACAATCGCGCCAACGCCCTGATCCGCGTCGCAGAGCATAAGCTCGACTAAACACACTCTCGCAGTGAAAATTGAGCGGCTCCTCGATCCCGAGGAGCCGTTTGTTTTACGCTCTACTGAGGCAGCGGAGGTACCACGCCCGCCCCGAACGAAACCACAACAACATACCCCCGGCTGCGCAAAAAGTCCAGCGGCACGCTATCGGGCACGGTGCTTGCTCTATGCTCTGTGGCATAATTAGGAGTCTCACCCCGTGCGCTACTTGTTGACGATGTGCGTTGTATGCACATCTATGATTATCAACGCCTCGCAGGCAGTCGCCCAAACCGACTTGCGGCAGCAGTTGCAAACTGCAAGAATTCTGCTCGATCAGCCGTCTCCGGACGTGGAAATGCTGACCGGGATCGGCAACGCACTCAAGTCGACCGTGTTGCTGCCCGACAACGCCGCATGGCACGACTCTACTTGCCGTACAATCGTTGCCATCGAGCGCGCCGCCGCTGCTGACCCTCAGGGTAATGCATGGGCGATTGGCTTGTGCACGGCCGACCCAACCGCACCATGGACGAAGTTCGCCCTGGATTACATTTGGCCATATACTGCGGAACCCGAGCAGAAACTCGCGGCAGCGGATGTTCTGCTTGATCAGGCCTGTCGCCACCCCGATCAGACTTGGGCCGGCGACTTCAAAGCTGCTCTCTTTCGTGCGTATGCGACCGAAGAGCTCTGGCTCCCCGCGTCCTATATTGGCTTTCAACTGCTCGAAGGAAACTACCCGCTCGTCCCCGAAGACCAGATTACGCTCGCCAATGCGCTGCTGAGGGGAAATCGCGAGGAAGCGGCGCGGCTCGTGCTCGACCGACTTGCCAACGAGGCTGCGCCCAATACGCCGCAGGCGCTCCGCGCCCGTACCGAACTCGGCCTGATTGAGCAAGTGCTTCATCAGGAACAGCGCGCTAAATTCGAATTTGAGGCCGCATGGGCTATCTGGGAGAAGCAGCGCAAGAAGCCGGGCTTCAATGACCCGTTAGTGATCAACTCCGTGGCCCGCGCGCGCTGGGAGCTGCTGCAATTTGAATTCTCTGCCCTTGAACGGACTCTGCAAGTCTCGGTTGAGTGGCATGCCAAAGAAGCGGCGCGATGGTGCAGAGATTTCGTGGGCAACACCCATGAACTCACGGATGTTTCGTCTGCCTATCATGAGGCCGTTGCCGTCTTGATCGGCAGGGTGCATCGCATGGAAGGAGATGCTCTGTTTCGCCTCGGTATGTACTCAAGCCGTGTCGAAGACGTCGCGGCCCGTGACCGCTTGCTCGGTCAGGCGCTCGCGGCCTACGACCGCGCGGCCGATGTCTTCACTCTTGCCGGACAGCGTGAACACAAACAGATTCCATCCCTAAGTGATGGCCATTGGTCGGCAATTACAACAGACTTTGTGCTCGATGCACGGCAACGCGCCTATGAAGTCTATGCTCATGCCGCCGATCAACTCCTGATCTGGGCCACGGCCGATTGGTCGAAGACGCCCTTGCGCAGCTTCGGCGCCAATGGCTACACGCCGCGCTTTAATGCAATTGTTCACGACGCATTCCCGACGCTTCGCGTGGCTGCCGACTATCGAAAGTTTGCTTGGCGCTATGCAGGTTTGCATCCTTCCGTCGAACAAATAGATCTCTCCGTCTCGTCGCTCTACGGTGACTTCTTGTTCCCGGTCGCCGAGTTGCGCAAATTGTGCGAAAGTCAGTGGCAGTCGGTGGCGGCCTCTTCGACGCAGATTTCCAGGACGCTGAAGGCCACATCCAACCCGGACGCAGTTGAGGCTATGACCGAATACCTGGCCATACAGATTGCCGAAGCCAGAAAACTCGCCGACGAATCGACGACGGCCCTTGACCAGCTCTTTGGTCAGCTTTTCGCAAGCGTGCCCGAGCGGGATTCGCTTAGTACGCTGGCTGAACACAAACTCGCTCTCTGCCGCGAGTATGCGGCCATGAATCGCACTCTTCATGAAACGCTTGACGAGGCCACAAACTCGCTCGATCGCCGGGATCCGCATGCGGCAAGTCTGCGCTCGCATCTGTATAAATACAGCTCCGTCGCCGCAAACGTCGAACTCGCGTCACTCGAAGCGGGGCACGAGTGGGCCGCCGCGAACGGCTTCCTGCTAAACGGCGGAAAAGAGCTGTACGCGCGTCTCGCTGAACGCGACCCGGGACGATATCCCCTGCGTGGAGCGATCCTTCAGGCTGGCCGATAGACCCGTCAGTACTTGCGCCAGAAGGCCGCTTAGGGTATCCCCAAGCGGCCTTTTGCTTACTTGCAATATCGTCTGCGTCGTCGTAAATTGAGACTATGAAAGTGCCGCAATCAGAAGACACCCTGCGTCTCTTGCGGGAGCGGATCAAAGAACTGACTGCGCTCCATAAAACCGCCAGGCTGTTGCAGGATGATCGCCGCTCCCCCCGCGAAATCATGGGAGACATTGTCACGTTGCTCCCGGACGCATGGCAATTCCCCGATGTTGCATCCGCCAGCATCTCCTTCGACGACTGGTGGGTGACCAGCGCGAAGTTCCTGTCTTCACCGTGGATGCAAAGTGCCGAGTTTGTCGTCCGGTCCGCCCGCCGTGGCCGCATTGAAATCGCCTACGCCACCGAGTGTTCCCCCGAAGCCGAAGGACCGTTCCTTGCCGAAGAACGCGAACTCCTCGACTCGCTGGCCGAAATGCTGCGCTCGTACTTCGAACGAAAGCTCGCCGATGACGAGCTGCATGCCGCTCACGACAATCTCGAACGGTTGGTCGCCGAGCGCACAAACGACTTGCGAAGGCTCGCAGCCGAACTGTCCCTCGCTGAGGCGCGCAAAGACCGCGAAATTGCGACGCTGCTCCATGACAAGGTCATTCAGGAATTCGCGTTCATGAAGCTGCAGGCGCAAAAGTTTCGCGGCGACGCCGTGTTCTGCGGATTTGAACACCGCTTTGATGAGATCATTGCCTTGCTCGAACGAGCGATTCAGCAAACCCGCAAACTTACGTTCGACATCAGTTCGCCGATACTCTACGAGCTCGGGCTCGCCGCGGCGCTCGAATGGCTCGCCGAGCACTTCGAGCAGCGTCACAACTTGGCCGTAGAGGTCGCGGCCCTCCGCACAATTCCCCCACTGTCTGAAGCCATCAACGTTACACTCTACCGCAGCGCGCAGGAGCTCCTCACGAACTGCGTCAAATACGCGCAGGCCCGCAGTGTGGTCATCGAAGTTCAGTCCAGAGAGAATCAGCTCGTCCTCATTGTCAGAGACGATGGCGCAGGTTTCGATTCCTCAATTCTCGACAAGCCGGCGATCGGTGCGGGTTTCGGGCTGTTCAGTATTCGGGAACGTCTGGGCTATTTCGGCGGTGCGCTGACCGTCGAGTCGTCGCCCGGCGTTGGCACGGCCGTTACTCTTTCTGTTCCAGTGGAGCCCAGATGAAGACTGTGCGAATCTTGATCGCCGATGATCACAAGCTGTTTCGGCTCGGTCTTCGCCAACTCGTCGAGCGGCACAATGAGGTCGAAGTCGTCGCCGAGGCTGCCACCGGGTTAGAAGCCGTTGCACTGGCGAAACTGCATACTCCCGACGTCATTCTGCTTGACATCTCGATGCCTGAGCTGAATGGCATTGAAGCAGCCCGCCGTATTCATGAGGAAGCAGGCGATATCCGCGTGGTCATCGTATCCATGCACTCCGACCGCCGCTATGTTGTCGAAGCCTTGCGCGCCGGCGTGCGCGGCTACCTGCTGAAAGACTCCTCCCCGGACGAGATATTCCGTGCGATTCGCAAAGTGCTCTCCGGCGAGTTCTATCTGTCTCCGCAAATCAATGAACAGGTGATCGCTGCCTTCGTCAAAGGGGGAGCGGAGCGGCCCTCCGCCTTCGATATCCTCAGTGGCCGGGAACGTGAAGTCCTGCAACTGCTCGCGGAAGGCAAGTCCACTAAACTGATCGCTGATCTCCTCAATTTGAGTGCGAAAACCGTCGAAAGTCACCGCGCGCATATCATGGACAAGCTCAATCTGCACTCGCTCCCCGAATTGACCCGCTATGCCCTCCGCGAAGGCCTGACTTCCCTCGAATAGGGGATTCCCCGCCCGCGAATCAGGTATTTCCTGATACCGCATGTCGCTCATTATCTCTACTTTTCGAACAGGTAGTATCCGAAACTCTTAACAGGAAATACCATGTTCGACACAGGAAATACCGGCTTTATGCTTGTGGCCACGAGCCTCGTCATGCTGATGACGCCCGGCCTGGCCTTTTTCTACGGCGGACTCGTGAGCCGCCGCAACACTCTGGCCATCATGATCCAGAGTTTCGTTTCAATGGGCGTCACTACGATCGTCTGGTGGGCGGTCGGCTATTCGCTCTGCTTCTCGGGCGGTGAGGGTGGAGTAATTGGCAATCTCGATCAGGCTTTCCTCCGTGGGGTGGACTTGAACACCCCCTGTCCCCTGAATCCGAGCATTCCGCTGTATGTGTTCTTTGCCTATCAGATGATGTTTGCGATTATCACGCCCGCACTGATCACGGGCGCGTTTGCCAATCGCATTCGCTTCGCGGCCTACAACATCTTTCTGGTCGCGTGGCTGCTGCTCGTCTATTGCCCGTTCGTCCACATGGTGTGGGGAGGCGGTCTCTTGCAGAAGTGGGGCGTTCTCGATTTCGCAGGCGGTATCGTCGTACATAATATCGCGGGAATGGCCGCGCTCGCTTCCATTCTCTATGTCGGGCGGCGCAAGGTCGTTGAGAACATTCCGCACAGCATTCCGCTCGTCGCGTTGGGAACCGGTCTGCTCTGGTTCGGCTGGTATGGCTTCAATGCGGGAAGCGAATTGAAAGTCGATTCGATCACCGGACTTGCGTTCTTGAACACGGACATCGCCGCGTCCTTTGCCGGAGTGGTTTGGCTCCTGCTCGCGTGGAGACTTGAGAAAAAACCGAAATTCGTCGGCCTGTTGACCGGCGCGGTTGCCGGATTGGCAACGATTACTCCGGCCGCCGGGTTCGTCTCACCGACCAGCGCGGTCATCATCGGCTGCGTTGCCGGAATGGTGTGCTATTTTGCGGTTTCGCTCAAAAATAAATTGCAATGGGATGACGCGCTCGATGTGTGGGGTGTGCACGGCGTCGGTGGCCTGTTGGGAATCGTCATGCTCGGCTTGCTCGGAAGCACCGCGGTGAATCCCGCCGGAGCAAACGGCTTGTTTAATGGGGGCGCAGACTTCTTCATCAAGCAGCTCATCACCATCGTCATCTCATCGATCTACGCGTTCCTCTTCACGTATGTCATGCTCGTTGTTATCAACAAGATCACTCCTGTCAAGACGACCGAAAAGGAAGAGCAGGAAGGCCTTGATGTGACGCTGCATGGCGAAGCGGCCTACGAACATTAAACCAACCTCTCGAGGATTACATGAGAAACATTCTCATCTGCCTTGCCTTGCTCGTTTCGTCCATCTGTTTTGCGCAAGACCTGCCGTTACTGAATGCCAGCGGTTTTGTCGACGCCGCATTCTTCAATGATATGAATGCGAATCCCGATTCCGGAGAGTTCAGCCGCTTCAGCCTCGATCAGGTCGAAGTGGATTTGCAGAAACAGATCGGGGAAAAGGGCTTCGTACGCGCGGACATCGAATACGTGAATGGCGCGGACCCGATGAACGCGATTGACTATCTCGAACAAGGCTACTTGCAATACAACGTCGCGATCGAAGAGAAGCAGCTCGAACTCATGTTCGGCAAGTTCAATGCGCCGATTGGTTACGAACTGCTCGACCCGATTGACATGTATCAGTATTCGCATTCCGAAGTGTTTACGTACGGCTTGCCGACGGACCTCACCGGGCTCAAGGGCTACATGAGCTTCTGCGAGAAGATCGACGCTCATGCCTACATCGTGAACGGATGGGACAACAATGCGGAAAACAACGACGCAGTTACGTTTGGAGCGCGGCTCGGGGTGAAGCCATGTGAAAAGATCGGTCTGGGCCTCTCTGCGATTGCCGGCCCGGAAGCCGGCGGCAAGGATGCCAAGGGCCGCACGGTGATTGACGTGGACGTGACGGCGAATCTGACAGAACAACTGTTGCTCGGCGGGGAACTTAATCTCGGTTCGGAATCCGAAGCCGCGATGATTGACAACAAGGTGGAAGATGCGAGCTGGATGGGAATTCTGGTGATGGGCCACTACGACTTCAATGAGACGTTAGGCTTGACCGGAAGATTCGGTTCATTTTCCGACGACATGGGGATTCGGACGGGGCTGCCTTCGAGCAAAGACCTGACCTATTCGAGCATCACGCTTGCACCGACGGCGAGTTTAGGTGAGAAGATGGGATGTTTGCTCGAAATCAGAATGGACTCTGCAAGCGAGGAGATTTGGCTGGATTCCGACGGCAAGGCGACCGATGCACGGACGACCGTTGCCTTTGAAGTGACCTACGGCTTTTAGCCAGCGTGGACGCTGGGCCCGCTTGTAAGCGGGGCACGATGCGCTGCCGCTGATAGCCTTGAAGTGGATTGTTGACCGGGGAATGATCTCCGGCCCTTTGCGGAGGCGGCCTCGATTCTTTTCGGGGCCGTTTTCGTTTCCAAGCGGACGTCTGTGGTAGTGGTCTCGGTTTCCCTTTGGGTACTCGGAGGGCGTGCCAGCACGACAGGTTCTTTGCTGATCAGACTGGAGCGCCCGTTCAGGCCGTGTGGTTGGCCTTTTCCGCCGGGTTCCTCCGGGGCGGTTTTGTGTGGTTAGCTGACGCTAATATAATACATAAATCGGGATTTGTCAAGCATAGGCAGAGTAACATAATTAATATGTTATACATTTGGGCAAGAGATGGCGAGGCGAGAACAAAGGATTGGGGCATCCGCGGCGGAAGTGGGGAGGCGTCAGAGGCCCCCCTTTGTCCCCCCAAAGTTGCGGCAACTTTGGGGGAGACTAGAGGGGATTCTTCAGCCGCAGCGGCTTCAGAATGACGACTGGTTTGAGATTTTCGGAGTTGCTTGAAGCGGGCGGCACGCCTGCCGCCCCTACGAGCGGAAAAGGCTCCCCCTTTTTCCCCCCAAAGTTGCGGCAACTTTGGGGGGAGACCAGAGGGATCCTTCAGCCGCAGCGGCTTCAGAATGACGACTGGTTTGAGATTTTCGGAGTTGCTTGAAGCGGGCGGCACGCCTGCCGCCCCTACGAGCGGAAAAGGCTACCCCCCTTTGTCCCCCCAAAGTTGCGGACAGCTTATGGGGGGAGAGCAGAAGGTTGATTTTCGCGGCAAAAACCCGCATATTGTTTGGGAACGCACGACTTGCGCCGCCTCTGGGCGGCGCTGTTATTTCTTGAGTAAATAATCAGATGGGTGCCGACCCGACAGAGGCCCCCTTTGTCCCCCCCCAAAGTTGCAGACAACTTTGGGGGGAGACGAGAAACCAGAACCATGACAAGCAGAACACATACTTGCGGGGCCCTGCGGAAGGGCGATGGCGGAAAATCGGTGGTGCTGCAGGGCTGGGTGGCGCGGGCACGCGACCTCGGCGGGCTGGTATTTATTGACCTCCGTGACCGCTATGGTAAGACACAGGTCGTCGTCGAACCGGAGCTGGCCGATGTCATTCAGACCGCGCATGAACTGAAAAACGAGTGGGTCATCGAGGTGCAAGGTGTCGTGCGCGCGCGGCCAGAGGGGATGCTCAATAGCGATCTGGCGACCGGTGAAGTGGAAGTCGTGGCGAAGTCCATCGAAGTGCTCAACCGCTGTCCCGAATTGCCGTTCCAAATCGAAGGCGCAGAGAAGGCCTCGGACGAGCTGCGCCTGAAATACCGCTATCTCGATTTACGGCGAAGTGAATTGCAAGACGTGCTGATTCTGCGGCACAGGGTGACAAACATCGCGCGCCAGCACTTCAGTGAGCAGGGATTCATCGAAGTCGAGACGCCGTGTTTGGTCAAGAGCACGCCCGAAGGCGCCCGCGACTATCTCGTGCCGTCGCGGGTGTTTCCCGGACAGTTCTACGCGCTTCCGCAATCGCCGCAAATCTATAAGCAGATTCTGATGGTGGCCGGATTCGACAAGTATTTCCAAATTTGCAAATGTTTTCGCGACGAAGACCTGCGCAGCGACCGGCAGCCGGAGTTCACACAGATCGACGTCGAGATTTCGTTCGCAACGCGAGATGTCGTGTTCACCGTCGTGGAAGAGCTGTGGGTGAAGATTCTGCGCGAAGTGTGGGGCGTGGACTTGCCGATTCCGCTGCCGCGTTTGACGTACAACGACTGCATGGCTCACTACGGCTCGGACAAGCCGGATTTGCGCTATGATCTCAAATTCGAGAACGTCAGCGAGCACGTGCAGGACACGGAGTTCCGCGTGATTCGCGGCGCACTGGATGCGGGTGGTGTGGTGATTGGGCTGCGCGTGCCGGGACAGGCGGAGGTTTCGAGAAAGCAGTTTGGAGAGATTGAAGAGCTTGCGAAGGCCGCCGGGTTGGGCGGAATTTTGCCAATCAAGATTACGAGTGAAGGTCTGAGCGGTGTCTTGGTGGGCAAGATGGATGAAGCGGCGCTGCAGAATGTTGTGAAGCAGCTCAAGGGCAACGTCGGTGACTTGCTTTTGTTGGCCGTCGGCGCGAAGAGTAAAGTGCTGAAGTCGCTCGGCATTGCGCATTAAGCTCGCCGACTACTTCAAGCTTAGGAATCAGAATGACCACAGCAAGGTCTCGATGTTCTGGGTGGTGGACTTCCCGCTGTTCGAGAAAGACGAAGAGACGGGAGAAGTGGCTCCGGCACATCATCCATTCACGGGATACGATTCGGCGGACGCGCATCTGCTGGACAGCGAGCCATGGAACGTGCGCTCGACATCGTATGACTTGGTGATGAATGGCAATGAGATTCTGTCCGGCTCGATTCGTATTCGTGATCCTGAGATTCAGGCCAAGATCTTCCAGATGCTGGGGATTTCGGATGATGAGGCGAAGCTGCGGTTCGGGTTCCTCATCGATGCCCTGAAGTACGGCGCGCCACCGATGGGAGGCTTTGCACTCGGGCTGGACCGAATGATCATGATTCTGACCAACCGACCAATCCGGGATGTTATTGCCTTTCCGAAGACGACACTGGCCCAGTCGCTGATGGATGGTAGCCCGTCCTTGATTGATCCTAAGCTGTTGACAGACCTTAAGATAGCCGTACTCCCCGAGGTTGCGCGAAAGTAGCTGATTGTGGGCTTGCAGGGGTCTTTGAGGCTCCAGCAAGTCTTGTAATCACAAAATCCTAACAGCACTCGGCGGCATCGGGCTATTTGTAATTGGGGGCGGATTTGTTGACAAGCGGCCTGTTTTTTGTTACCTTGTGTCCAGTGGTCAGCCGGGTAATTTAGATTAGGTAACTGCGACGAACCACACTGAGTGGATACCCCTCGAAGTTTCGAAATCAGAAGAGAATGTACGATGCTGTACCTCCGGCGGTCCTCAGGTGACCGACGTGAGGTATTTTTTGTTGGATGAACCCACAGGAGAGTGACCCTGAGCCACCGCAATGCAGCTATGGAACAGCAGGCCCCGCAGGACTTCATCGAGATCGTCGAACTGCCCGTCGAAGAAGGCGTGTTGCGGCCCTTGCTTGGACCGAATGATGACAATTTGCGCTACTTGCAGCGGATGATCGCATCGAAAGTGACGGCGCGGCGCGAAAAGGTGTTGATACGCGGGACGCAGAATGATAATCTTGAAGCCGTCGAGATAATCATGGAGCTGGTGGCGATTACGCGCAAGCAGGGGCAGTTGACGCGAGGCGACGTAGATCGTGTTCTGCGGATTACGACGACGCCCTCCGATGCTCCGGCGCGCGATCTGCACGCAGACACGGACGCGCCGTTTGCGGCGATTTTCCGGACGGGCGACCGTTCGTACAATCCGCGCACGTCGGGACAGAATCACTATTGGGAAGCGATTCTGCGGAACGATATTACATTCGCGCTTGGACCGGCGGGCACGGGCAAGACTTTTATTGCGGTGGCCGTCGCGGTGCAGCAGTTTCAAGCGGGGAAGTTCGATCGCATTATTCTCGTCCGGCCGGTTGTGGAAGCGGGGGAGAGCCTTGGCTTTCTGCCGGGCGACGTTCGCGAAAAGGTTGATCCTTATTTCCGTCCGCTGTATGACGCGCTGATGAAGATGATCCCGGGCGACAGATTGCGCAAGCTCCTGGACCGGCAGATTATCGAAATTGCGCCGCTGGCCTATATGCGCGGCCGCACGCTCGACAACGCGTTTCTGATCATGGACGAAGCGCAGAATACCACCGCCGGGCAGATGAAAATGTTCCTCACGCGCATGGGTGAGAACTCGAAGGCTGTGATTACGGGTGACATGACGCAGATCGACTTGCCGCGCAAGAGCGACAGCGGTTTGCTTGGATTGGAATACATTCTCGAAGGCATTGAAGGCATCGAGTTTGTAAAGCTGAAATCCTCGGACGTTGTGCGCCATCCGCTCGTGGGGCACATCGTGCGGGCCTATGACCGTTTCCAAAAAACCTTAACGGAGCAGAGCGACTCCGCATCTTCCGAAACAGGCGAAGCGATCGGTAAACTCCCGGAGCATCCGCGGACACCGCACTCCACCTCCAATGACGACTGACCAACCTCCCCCGCGCAGGCGCGCTCGCGGATCCGTCGAGTTCTACTCTGAGATTCCCCGGGCGCGCGTGCGCAAAGACTACACCCTTTCCTGCGCCACAGCGGCCCTGCGCCGCATTCCCGATGCCGTCGCGACAATTCGTCTCGTGTTGATTGGCGACCGGAAGATGGCCGCGCTGCATCGGCAATTCATGAACGCGCGCGGGACGACCGATGTGCTGACCTTTGACTTGACCGACCCGGGCGCACCGCTCGAGGGCGAAGTCTACATCTGTCTCGATCAGGCGCGGAGACAGGCCAAAGAGTATCGCGTGCCGCTCTATGAAGAGGTCGCGCGACTGGCTGCGCACGGCGTGCTGCATCTGGCCGGCTTCGACGATCACACGGAGCGAGACCGCGCGCAGATGCGCAAGCAAGAAGACGCGGCCCTCCGCAAAGGGAGGAGCGCGTGATGGATGCATTCCTGTTTTGGAGCGTCATCGCGTTCTTCGCCCTGCAGCTCATCGCCGCGTTCTTTTCGCTGGCGGAAACGGCGTTGCTTTCCCTGACGCGCTCCCAGATTGCCGAGATCAAGGAGAATGCGGAAGAGAACATGAGCGCGCTTCGGCTGACCAAGCTGCTTGGCGATCCGCGCAGGTTCTTAATCTTCATTCTCGCGGGCAATACGATTGTCAACGTGCTCGCCGCGACGACGGCTGCGCTCGCCACCAGCCGCATTCTGGCCGGGCACGAGGAGCTGAAGTGGCTGGTCTACGTGATTCAAGGCGTCGTCGTTGCACTGATCCTGCTCGTGATGGGGGAAATCGTTCCAAAGTTTGCGGCCGTGCGGAATCCGTACAAGTGGTCCCTGCGAATCGCCACACCGCTCACATTTTTCAGCTATCTGCTGTGGCCCGTCACAGCGGTAATGATGCCGCTGGCAGATGGCATCGCCCGGCTGTTTGGCGTAGAGAAGAAGAAGCTGTGGATCTCCGAGGAAGAGATTAAGACGCTGCTTGAAGTTGGCGAGGAGCATGGCGCGCTGGAGAAGACCGAGCGCGACATGATTCACTCGATATTCGAGTTAGGTGAAATTACCGTGCGGGAAATCATGGTCCCGCGGACGGACATGGTGGCGATCGAGGTGTCGACGCCGCTGTCCAAGATTCTGACATCCTGCGTAAGTGCGGTCATTCGCGGCTGCCGGTCTACGAAGAGAAGATCGATAACGTGATCGGGATTCTCCATGCAAAAGACCTGATGACATTCTATCCGTTCGACAAAGAGGTCAGCATCAAGGGCGTTCTGCGGACGGCGCATTTCGTGCCTGAGGCGAAGACGATTGACGAACTGCTGAAACAGTTTCAGGATCAGCGCATTCATATGTCGATTGCCGTGGACGAGTACGGCGGCACCGCGGGATTGGTCACGCTGGAAGACATCATTGAAGAGATTGTCGGTGAGATTCAGGACGAGCATGATGCCGAGCGACCGTTGTGGTCCAGAATCGACGAACGCACGACGGTAATGGACGCCAAGATCGACGTTGAGACCGCAAACGAGGTGCTGGGCGAGGACGTGATCCCGATTGATGACGACTTCGACACGCTGGGCGGTTTTCTACTCTCTGAGTTGGGGGACTTTCCGGACGTGCAGACCCGCGTCGAGTATCACAATTACGAATTCATCATTGAGGAGTTACGCCGCCACCGACTCGGTCGCGTGCGCATCATCCGCCGGGAAGCAATTGAGAGTTCCAAGGAATGACGTTTCGCGAGAAGATTGGCTGGAAGGTTTTGAGTTGGAAGATTCGGCAGCCTCACGAGGGCCGGGTGTCGTTGCCCGGTGTGACTGCAGGTGTCAAGAACGCGTGTATCGTACTGCCTGCCAACTTTGACGACTTTGACGTGGTGCGGACGATCCTGCCGGAAGTGATCGAGCGGTTGCCGGAAGCGCGGATTACGATCTGGGTCCGCGATAACTTCCGGAGTTGGCTGGTGATCAATGAGCAGTGCACCGTTATGAGCTATGAACCGGCCGACGCGACAAAACTTGGGATGCCTGACGACCGAACGCGGGCGCAGGCGCGGGCCAATGAGTTTGACCTGATGCTCGATCTTTCGCTAACTCCGGAGCTGTATGTTGCAGGTCTGGTGAAAGAGGTTCGCGCCGAGCTGAAGATTGCGCTGGACCATCCGAGCACACGGGACATGTACAATGTGCTGGTCGAGACGGAGGCGGGGGATCAAGGGAAGCGGCTGGTGACGCTGCTGAAGTACTTGTGAAAGACTTCGGTCGGGTTGCGTTTCGTTAAACCCGTAATAGGGAAGAGAGAGTTTGAATTGCCGCGAGAATTTGTAACAACATCGATTTCTGAGCAAGCCGCCGCTGAGTTCGCGCGGCTTGTGCATATTATGGCGGCGCTGCGCGCTCCGGACGGCTGTCCGTGGGACCGTGAGCAGACGCACGAATCACTGCGCCCGTACCTCATTGAAGAGACGTACGAGGTGCTGGACTCGATTGACCGCAAGGCCTATGGAGAACTCAAGAAGGAGCTCGGCGACCTGCTCCTGCACATCGTGTTTCATGCGCAGTTGGCCAATGAGGAGAAGCTATTTTCGATTGCGGACGTGTTGCGGGCCATCAACGAGAAGCTAATCCACAGGCATCCGCACGTATTTGGCGACGCCAAGGTTGAGACTACGGACGATGTGAACAAGCAATGGGAGCGGATCAAGCTCAACGAAGTCGAGCGGCCGAATCTGTTGGCAGGAGTGCCGAAGCACCAGCCGGCGCTTAACCGCGCGTATCGGGTTCAGGAAAAGGCGGCGGCAGTGGGGTTCGATTGGCCGTCGGATGCGCCGGTGTGGGAGAAGTTGACTGAGGAAATCGCTGAGCTGCGAACCGAGCTCGAACACGGCGATCGTGAGAAGATCGAACGAGAGTTTGGAGACCTACTATTCTCAATGGTGAATCTGGGCCGTAAACTGAATATCCATCCGGAAGAAGCCCTGCGGACCTCGATTGAGAAGTTCACCAGCCGGTTCGGCCAAATCGAATTGGATTTGCAGACCGAGGGTATTCCGCTCCATGAGGCCGGTCTGACCAAGATGGACGGGTTGTGGGAGAAGGCCAAGCTCCGGGAAAAGGGGGTGCTATGAGCCCGCCGCGGAGTAAGATTGGCGATGACCGGGCGCGGTCGTTAGGTTTTGACCGGCTGAAGATTGAAGACGCGTCGAAAGGTGAGGCCGAGAATGCGCCCGGCGCGAAGCGCGAGCGCGCGTTCCTGATTGGTATCTGCAAGCCGGGTGAATCGGTGACCAGCGCACAGGACCACCTTGATGAGCTGGCGATGCTGGCCGAAACGGCGGGAGCGGAGATTGTAGAACGGGAGCTGGTTAAGCTCCGGCAGTTCGATCCCGCGTTCTATATAGGAAAGGGAAAAGTCGCCGAGCTGGCCTCGTATGTGGCCGATAGTCAGGCCGATTTAGTCGTGTTGGACGAAGACCCGGCGCCGGCGCAGGCGAGGAATCTGGAGCGCGAACTGAAGACCCGATTGGTCGACAGGTCGGGGCTGATTCTCGATATTTTTGCCCGTCGCGCGCAGACCCGCGAAGCCCGTACGCAGGTTGACCTGGCGCAGATGAAGTATATGCTGCCTCGGCTGACCGGGGCGTGGACACACCTGGAGCGGCAACAGGGTGGTATCGGCATGCGCGGGCCGGGTGAAACCCAGATCGAAACCGACCGCCGCATCATCCGGGAGCGGATTCGAAAGCTCGAAGAAGACCTTGCGGTAATCGATAGACAACACAAGACACAACGGTCTAAACGGCGCGATGTGTTCCGATTTTCGCTTGCGGGCTACACGAATGTGGGTAAGTCCACGCTCATGAATGCGCTGACATCGGCAGGAGTCTACGAAGAGAATCTTCTGTTTGCCACGCTGGACTCAACGACGCGGGCGCTGCCGCTTGGTCAAGGAATCAAGGCAGTTCTGTCAGATACTGTCGGGTTCATCAGAAAATTGCCGCCCGGACTTGTGGCGAGTTTTCGCTCTACGTTGGCTGAAATTGAGGAAGCTGATTGCATTCTGCATGTCATCGACGCCGCCTCGCCGACCTATCGCGAGCAGATGGAGACGGTTGACAAGATCCTCGGAGAAATGGGGGTCGGGGAGTTGCCGGTGGTAGAAGTGTACAACAAAGTCGATGCGCTGGACGATACGGCGGGCTTGAAATGGGTGCGCGAGCAGCGACCTGAGGCGGTGCTGGTCAGTGCCCGAACCGGTACCGGACTGGACATGCTGCGGGAACGGATGAAGCTGGTGATGGAGGGGGGGAAGGTAACGCTTGACGTTGAAATCGATCCTGCGGACGGAAAGCTGTGGCAGGAGCTGTATCGGGTGGGAGAGATCCTGAGTACCGATGCGAGCGGGCCGAAAATCCTGGTGCAGGTGCAGATGGACCGTGTCGATGCAGGTCGTTTGGGATTGCTTGAGCCGGCGAAGGCGGATCCGTGGCGGCGTGGCGGGGAGCCGGAGTAGCGCACAAAAATTCGAAATTCCGGCTGGACAATGAGATTCAGGTCGGGATAGGCCGGAAAAAGAGGCGCAAGTACAGAAAAAAATGCTGCTGCCCCGTGCGATATATAAGCGAATCCGGTCTATTGGGTGCCGGGCCGAGTCTGCTTAAGTGTGCTAAGGGTGATTTTTTATTAAACTTCCGAGTGGGGGTTCTGGCTCAATAGAAGCTGGAAAGACAGAGACTTAGCGCAATGCATGCGGTGCGGGGGGCTTGACAAGCCCCCCTTTTCTGTATATTTCGGCTTCACTTTATTGAACAAAAAGTTTAATATACTTGGATTACAGACCGGTGGAAATCGGAGCCCGCATACGAAATCTCCGATTAGCCCGGAATCTGACTCAAGAAGAGCTGGCTGAACGGGCCGACCTGACAAAGGGGTTCATTTCCCTTTTGGAGCGGGACCAAACCAGCATCTCGGTCGACTCCCTGCTGCAGATCCTAAAAGTCCTTGACGTGAAAGTCACGGATTTTTTCAAAGAGACGCAGCCCGATCAAGTGGTGTTCGGGAAGACAGAGCGGATCTCGCTTGCAGAAATGGGCGCCGAACGGTTTGAGCTGCTGATTCCAGGCGGTGCTGACCGTGAGATGGAAGCGGCACTGGTCTCGCTCGAAGAGGGCCAGCAGACGTTTCCGACGAAGCCGTATCAGGGCGAGGCCTTTGGCTTCGTGCTGTCCGGGACTATTCAGCTCGTGTTTGGTAACGATAGCTTCTCCGCGCAAACCGGGTCGAGCTTCTATTTCTCCGGCGAACGCGAGCATTATATTAGAAACACCGGCAAACGTACAGCCGAGTTTATTTGGGTAACAACGCCGCCCACTTTCTAAGTAGCGTTGGGTTTTTTTGCCTTTCACCCCTCTTTTGGGTAGGAGAACCTGAAGTGAAATCTTTGGGACAGCAGATTGTGGTCGATTACCACAAGTGTAATCCTGAAATCTTGAACGACGTTGCGGCCGTGAAGCGCGCCATGCGCGAAGCTGCTCTGAAATCAGGCGCAACGATTGTGACGGAGGCCTTCCACCTGTTCAATCCGTACGGCGTGTCCGGCGCGATTATCATTGCCGAATCCCATCTGGCCATTCATACGTGGCCCGAGTTCGGTTATGCCGCGGTGGACCTGTTTACGTGCGGCGACGAGGTTGATCCGGCGGTCGCATTCGAACACCTGAAGCAGGCCCTTGAAGCGGATGAATTCACTGCGATGGAAATGAAGCGCGGGATCATGAATTCGCACGGCCTGCAGTTTGATACGCACAAGGCCGCTCCGGCTCTGACTGCCGCGGTCGCGTAAATGATCATAAAGACTCCCGACAAGTATTTTCTTGTCAAAGGATACGCCGAGGGCGATACCGAGCTGAACGCCTTCGATAATGCCTTACTTGCGGCAGGCGTCGGCAATACGAATCTTGTACGCATGAGTTCGATATTACCTCCGGCCGCCAAGCTCATTGAGCCGATTCAGTTGCCCTTCGGAGCGCTGGTTCCGATCGCGTATGCGGACGAGTCAAGTACGGTTCCGGGAACCGTGGTCTGCGCAGGCGTCGCCCTTGGGGTAACCGCGAACCCGCTGCTTCCGGGAGTGATTATGGAGCATCACATGGTTGGCAGTGAAGCTGAGTGCCGGGAAATCGTGATCAAGAAGGTCGAGTCGGCATTCCAAGTACGTGGCTGGGATTTGGCGGACATGAAAATTGCCGTAACCTCCGGGAAAGTCGAGAGCATTGGTGCCGCGTTTGCTGGTGTAGTCCTGTGGACTTAGTGGTCTGGAACATTTCAACGGCCTCCTTAAATCGGGAGGCCGTTTTCATTTCGGGACATCCGTAAACCTATAATTCTGATTCATTGAGCAGTCTGACGGGTGTTGATATTCTGAGAGCTGTTCAGTATCTTCTATCTTACCTAATTGAAGTATGGAACTCTGGTTAAGCGAAACATACGGTTCGATCCGCGGCGGCTGGAAAGCCGGCGGTGTGCTGTATTCCAAACAGTCTAAGTACCAGCTGGTCGAAATCGTGGAAACCGAACGGTGGGGCAAAACGCTTGTCCTGGACGGCTGCATGATGACGACCGAGCGGGACGAGTTTGTCTACCACGAGATGCTGACCCACCCGGCCCTTTGCAGTCATCCTGCGCCAAAAAGCGTTTGCGTGGTAGGTGGGGGAGACGGCGGAACGGTGCGCGAGGTGATGCGCCATCCGGGGATCGAGCGGTGTGTGCTGGCGGAAATTGACGGTGACGTCATCGATGTCTGCCGCGAGTATTTTCCGGACCACACATCGAAACTCGATGATCCGTGCGTTGATATTCAAGTCGGTGATGGCTTCAAATATTTGCAGGCTCACGCCGGCGAGTTTGACATCATCCTCTCGGACTCAACGGATCCGATCGGTCCCGGCGAAATTCTGTTTACGCAAGAGTATTTTTCATTGACAAAACGCGCTTTGAAAGAAGGCGGAGTGTTTGTCACGCAGTCGCATTCTCCGTGGGATCCCGATTCAAAATTACGTCGTATTCGTGACGCGTTGCGCGAGAATTTTGCGCAGGTTCATTGGTATGGCGCGGTGATTCCAACGTATCCGTACGGCTGGTGGAGTTTCTTCTTTGCATCGGACAAAGTGCATCCGCTTGAGGCCGTTAGACTAGAGCGGCAGCAGCAGATCACGTCGACCGCGAAATACTATACTCCGGCAGTGCATGACGCGGCCTTTGCCGCGCCGGCGTTCCTTGCGCGCGAGCTCGGCCTGGTTTGAGAGTCCCGACGTGATGGATGCCTCGTCGACGCTAAGTACGCCTCTAACGCGAACCCAGGTTTACATGGGTGCGCAGACCTCTCTTGAGGGAGCGAAGCTCGCGCTCTTTGGCCTTCCATATGACGGCACTTGTTCATTTCGGCCGGGCACACGGTTCGGTCCGGCGGCGATTCGAAACGTCTCTGACGGGATCGAAACTTTCTGTCCAGTGTGTAATGCAGACCTCGACGATGTGCAGTTTGCGGATGTTGGGGACCTCATTTTGCCCCCCGGCGATAAGGCCGAGACGCTCCGGCTCATTGAGCAAGCCGCTGGCGAACTCTATAGCAAGGGTATAATTCCTGCAGGTTTAGGTGGGGAACACCTGGTATCGCTTCCGCTGGTGAAAGCTGCGTTCAATAGACACCCAAGTCTTGTATTAGTACAGTTTGATGCACATCTGGATTTGCGCGATGACTACCTGGGAACGCCGCTAAGCCATGCCACGGTAATGCGCCGAATCAGCGAATTTGTGGATCCGTCACGAATTTTGCAGATTGGCCCGAGGTCTGGAACCCGGGAGGAGTTCGAAACTGCTAAAAAATTTGGAACTTATCGCTCGGCGGACCTGGCTCCACAGCAGTTGCGGGAGTGGGTTGGTGACCGCCCATTATATGTCACATTGGACCTTGATGTGCTTGATTCATCAATACTTCCGGGAACCGGCACGCCTGAACCCGGGGGGGTCAGTTTTGTCACCCTGCAAAGCTGGATTCGTGCACTTGCAGATTGCAATTGGATCGGTTGGGATGTCGTAGAGCTGTCTCCGGATTACGATCTAAGTCATGTTTCTTCAATTGTTTCCTCTAAGATAGTACGGACCCTGATCTTGACATCGACTGCCTTGTCATGTTGAATGGCGTGCATTTTGCCAACTGATTGGCCATAGGCACGCTAAATCACATGCCATAAGCTCCATAAGAAACATTCAGATAGCAGTTTGTTAGCCCCAGCGGGTCTGACGCGATTGCGAAGCTCCTGAGGAACAAAGACTTTCGTTTCGCCGGAGTTTGTGATTGTTAAGAATAGGCCAAACATTTTCCTTGACAAGTTGGTTTCGATTGACTATATTTGGGGAACTTTGACCAGTATAGAACTTTTTTGAACTTAGGTCACAGCCCAGTTACTAAGTACTTGATTTCCAGCAAACCCCCCAAGCAACCTGAGATCACTCGCAGCATGCAGAATATGCTGTGGTTCAGGGGGCTTGTGTTTTTTTCCTCAAGCTGGATTGATTAACAAAGCGGACGCGTACATGCCAGATTCTAGCCTTATTTCAGACTTGAACAAGCAGTTCATGACTACGCAAGTTATCCACAATGCGCACACGGTGATTATCTCACCTGACGCGCTTTCGGCGTGTGCTTCCGCCGCATCTGATTCCCACCGGACTTTGAAGATTTCCCATATTCAGGAGAACCACAGAATGAGGTCCAAGACTCTTTTTGTGTGGCTGGCCACCGCGCTTACGGCGCTGATTGTGACGCTGCTGCCGCAAACGGCGCAGGCGCAGATCAATGCGACCGAGCCGGCAACCATCATTTGCTATGAAGATACCCTCGGCCCCGTGCCGATCAACGGTATCATCGACGAACTCGGCGACGGGCTTATTGTCACGGTACGCGCAGCGTTTTCTGCGCGCTATTGTGATTCGGTAGCGGTTGGCTTAGACCCGACCGACCCGACTAACAGCGGGCTCCCCGACCTCGGTTCCATCCTCGGCAGCGCCCCGCAGGTCTCGCTGATCTGCCCGTCGGGCCCTGGACCGTTCATCTACCGGATGGACTGGGTTGTCACGGACCACATGGGATTGGCCGGGGTGCCGATTCCAAGTGGGCAATGGGGCACGTCGTTCGACAGCTGTTTGGTTGTCGCGACGCTGGATTTCCATCCGGAAGGTACAGATTACCCCGTGGGTACGGAGCTGTTCTTCGGTATCACGTGGCTTGGCTGGGACAACGCCCCGCTGCCCAACGGAACGACCGTCTGTGCGGACAACCCGTACAACTGGATCACCACCTGTGAACTCCAGTCAGGTTGTGCCTATATCGGCTTCCGCGAAGTGGGTGGATTCATGGGCGACAACCTGGTGGCCATTGGCGACCGCGTCTACCTTGATGCCGATATCGCTCTGACGATTGACGAACTCGCCGGCGGCGATACCCTGGTTTGGGATGCCGGCGCGCTGGACGGTACCGGTTCCGTGAACTGGAAGGGTTCGGCCGACACGATTACGGTGGCCCCGGGTACCATGGAGAACGAATTCGGCGGTTGCCGCGCGGATACGATTTTCCTTGTCTACTTCACGTGGGATGCCGCAGGCGGTGAAGTCTGGCCGGATGACGCGGTCGCGGTCGATACCGTGTACTGTAAGCGCCCGGTCGACAACCTGCCGCCGGAACTTGATATTCTCTGTGTCGACTCGTGTGAGATCGTCCAGATGAACTATTTGGACAATGATACGATCGCCGGTTGTGGCGACTTCCTGCGTATCTGGATGAGTACGACCGAAGAGGCGCAGGGCAAGTTCCCGACGAACTGCGACGGTGATCCGCTCGACATGACGTATAGTTATGAGCCGGACCGTGTCGACTGCGACCAAACCGTGCCAAACTTTGATGCGCAGTGGATGGCCGTTGACCTGAGCGAACTTGTGCCCTCGGGTTATCTGTTCCCGATGAACGAAGACAGCGTAGACCTGTTGTCGCTGGACGAAGTCTGGGTGTCGGGCCGCTTCGGCAGCCTGCCTGACCCGGGCGAAGACAACGACCTCATGTACATTGATATTCCGATCGACTCTATGCATTGGGATTCGATCGAGCTCTGTCTGTTTGACGAAATTGGTGGCCCCGGCGACCCGCCGAATATCTTTGTCTACTCAATCGACGATGCGGGTAACCCGTCGAACGCCGTTGAGTGGGGCTATGAAGATATCGCCAATGATGTTGAAGGATGCGACGTCTGCTTGGATAACATTGCCCCGGAACTGCCGGGCAATGAGACCTACTGGGCGCTCGATACGGACGACCCGAACTACTGCAATCAGCGCTTCTCTCCTTATGACAGCGCGTTGGCAACGGTTGAGACGAACATTTCGCCGGATTCGGTCCGTTGGTATTTGGATAATGTTGAGGAAGACTATGATCCGTCGGTTACCTTAGACGTACTGACCAAGGTGTACCTCATTGGTTTCGACGTGCGCGTGATTCCTGACGATGACGACGAAACGCCGACCGGTTCGCCGATCACCTTGCTCGACTACTACCATCCGACCGGTGAGCCCAGCGCTGACTCCGTGCACTGGGAATGGCGCGTGCCTGACCTCGGTATTCCCGGCTCGGCGTGCTTTACTTGGTATGGTAAGGATGGCGAAACTGACTCCTCTGCCGATTTCGGCTACCTGGCTGACTACTGCCAGTGGGGTATGCACGTCGGTATCACCGAAGCCCGTTATATGGACGCCGGTGGTTGTAATGCCGTCCTGGGCTCTGACCATGACCATACGACGAACATCCTCGAGGGCTACACTCAGCTCAACAACCTATATGTAGTTGTTGACTCGTGTTTCCCGCAGACGATTGTTGACTTTGACCTTGATACGCTTAACGGACCAGTTCTGCCGATTGGCCCGGACTATCCGGCGGCCAGCGTCACCGATCCTTATCTGTGGGTCAATGGTGATGACGATCCGGTCTTCCAGTTCCGCGCGCGCCGTTTCTTCACGCAGGGCCTGATTGACACCTGTCTCGAAGAAAACCTCTGCTACACGGTTCGTATTGACTCGATCTACACGCAAGGGCTGTGGCCTTTTGCCGCCGATTCCTTCTATATTGATGAGTCGAACGGCACGAGCGGTGGTTCGCACGACCGCGATTGCTACCCTGTCGACTTCAGCTTCAACTCGACTGATTCGCGTGATACGATTTCCGTCGAATGGGATCGTTCCGGTCCTGGCGGAGATCCTGTGCCCGACGGCCTCTATTGCCTGCGCCTCGAATTGCAGGACAATGCCGGTAACGTGTATCTCGAAGAACAAGTTTGCATTTGGGTGAACGGCCTTGGACCGGCGATTGACTCCGTCAACGTGGTCAACGAGCTGAACGCCTGCAATATGAACTTCTTCGCGGGCGAGTCGCTGTGTGTCTATATGCGTACGGACACGAGCGCCGTGAAGGCCATGTTTGACTTCTCGTGTATTCGCAATATCGAGACCGTCTCGCCGGACTATGATACCGTCTGGGCGAACGATCCGATTCTTGTCAGTCTGGCTCCGCCGTTCAAGATTTGGCGGGGTTGCATTGAAGTCCAACTTGAGATGGTCGACACGCTGGATGTTAGCGAGAACGACTATCAGATTGACGACTACGAAGCTGACTGTATTAACTCCGGAGATTATGGAATCATTCGCGCGATAGCGTATGACTCGGATGACAATACCTCCGAAGCTGACAACACGACTCTCACCTGCAACAATATTGCGCTGCTTGGCGAAAGCCGCTGTCCGCGCATTGTTGGTCCGATGGAGTTTTACTTCCTCGATCCGGACACTCTTGACTTCGTGGCCGGTTCAGAAAATGGTCCGTTTGCCGATTTCAACCTGTTCGGTGAGATGCCGTTGTGGAATGCCTTCTCGCCCGGATCGGTTGACTCGGGCGGCGCCTATGACGCTATCACGAATCCTGCCCATGACGACGTTCACGACTCGATCTGGGTCCGCCTGCTGCTCGACACTCTGTCGATAACGGCGGTGGACAATTTTGATCCGGCCGATGCCACGCAGGATTGGACCGATGACGTCTATCACGATACGCTCGTGATCGAATTCATGAATCCGACCATTCAGCCGGGTGAATCCGATCACCGTCGCCGTTTGGTTCGCAAGCCGCTCTTCAAGACGACCTGCGACGATCTGGGTTCATCGGCGTCCTGTCAGGATCCGCCAGACAACTCGGTCTATGACGGACGACTCGAGAATATCGACGATCCGGATTACCTGCTTGATGCGCTCATGGAGTTCCGCTATATGTGGAACGGAACGTGGTTCATCAACCCCGGTACCGACAGTATCATGCTCGTTCCGATCACGGATCAGGATACGGTTATTGTCAAGGTTTGGACGATTGACGGTGACTCGGCTTTGGATGAGGACGAGACCATCTTCCTCGTTTGCGATACCACCTATGGATCGATTGACGTTGACAACAACAACCCGAATTTCCTCGAGTGGACACTCATCGCCCCGGGGGCTCGTGATCCCGAGACGCATAGCACGGCAACCGTTAACAACAACGGCTGGAACGGCGACTGCGGCTATCGTTATGCCGAAGGCGATACCTTCAGCATTACGCTGCGCGTTGATGAACAGGTTCACTTCGATGAAGATGCATACCCGAACAGCGATGGTTCCGGCTACGGCCCGAACGGAATCGGTGACTGGGTAGAAACCGGAAATTGGCAGATTTCGCTCGTGGACAGCACGGAAGGTCTGCTGATGGAAGGTGCGGCGCCGGGCACGTATGTGACCATTAACCTATTAGAGGTTACGCCCGACAGTCTGCCGAATAATGAATGGGCCTACACGCTCGTTGGTACGATTACCAACCTGCCCGTCGACACATTCATCTATAATTCATGCTTCGTGGTTCGCGGCGCTTGGGATCAGGGTGGTAACCCGGGTCGCTATAACGAGCCCGCGTTCACGGACGCTTTTGAATTTGACAGCTTTGAAGACACGACTTTCTGCGTAAACCTCATCCCCTGCGACCCGTGGGCGGCAGGTTGTCCGAACGTCTTTGGACCGGACAGCTTGATGGGTTGGATCGCGCCGGAAGATACGAACATCACGGTTTGCGCCACGATTATCGAAACGTGCGAGATCAATGATTGCGTACCGGGTGAACATGCGGATTCGATCCGGGTGGCCGAAGGTAACTTCCAGATGATCACGGACGACCCGAACCCGTGGCTGGTGCCGGACTATGTCGACCCCGAGTGGTTCATCTTTACCGACATGTTCGGTAACGAACTGGGCTGGGCCCGCAAGTACTACTGGTACCTCCGTGCCGACTCGTCGGATCTGGCTACCATTTGGTGCGACGGAGACACCCTCGACTTCCAGATTCGTTTCGTCACGTGGGGCGGCGTTGAAGCTGAAAAGAACTTCGACGAATGCGTCCAGGTTGACGTTAACGAACCGATTTGGACGGACTGGATGCTCTATGATAGCCTCGGCGTCAACGTCGACGCTATGGAAGGCGACTTCGTCTGTGTCGATCCCGAGCAGGAAATGACCCTCGTCGGTGTCGTTACAGATTGGGGTATTGATTGCGAAGACGGACGCGGTATCGGTGTTGACACGACGCAAATCTGGGCCGACCTGTCGGTGATCCTGCAGGATGCGCTGATGGACAGCGTGGAGCCGGACAGCGTGGTTATTCCGAACCTGACTTCGGTTGAAGTCTATGTCGGTGATCCCGTGGCTATCACTGATTTTGCAACATCCATTGCAGAAATCAATGAACCGAATGGCGGTGTTGCCCTTGACGTCAATGTTACAATCAATGACATCGAGCATACATATGACGGTGATCTGGATATCTACCTGATCAGCCCGTCGGGTACGTATGTCGAATTGTCAACGAATAATGGTTCCGCCGATCCGGACTATATCAACACGGTGTTTGATGACGAAGCTGCAACCGACATCACGGCGGGCAGCGCACCGTTTACTGGATCGTTCCGACCGGAAGGAAATTTGTCTGACTTTGACGGCGAGCCAATCAATGGTGATTGGACACTGCTTGTCTATGATGACGCTGGACTCGATGAAGGTTTCATAAATGATTGGACGCTAGAAATCCTCTACGCGCCCGGCCCGATTACGGCCTATGCGTACTGGACGTTCATGCCGGATGATCAGTTCTTCTGTATCAATACGATTGAACCCGAGTTCCGCTTCCACGCAGCTCATGACTTGATCGGTCATCACGACCGCGAGCTGTATCTGCAGGATACGCTTGACTTCTGCAGCGACTGCGTACCGCCGACGATTGATTTCTCGGCAGCGTATTGCGAGTGCGACTCGGCTCTGTTTGATTACTTTTCAGGCAACGTGTTCCTCGATGATCACGAGCTTCCGTACCTCGGTCCGGGTTCGCTGGTTAGCTTCAAGTTGCTTGTCGTTGATCCGGATCATGACTCGAGCCTCGGCCTTGTTGAATCGCAGTGGGCCGACCTGTCTGCGTTTGATCCCAGCCTCGGTTGGACGGAGTCGTTCGACGATATCCCAATGATGACCGACGGTATCAATGACTCGGTATGCTACTTCTGGGGCTTCGGTGAGTGCGATATTGACGACGCATTTGTGGCCCAAGATATTCCGCTGCTTGTTGAATACAACAATGGCGACACCATTTTTGTTGACATCGCCCTGATGGACTGGGCGGGTAACGTTGACACCATTGCCTGGCCGATCGCCATCTATGATTCGCTGCCGCCGATTGTTGACTTCATCTATACAATAGGTGACGACTCGATCCGTGCGTATGTGACGCCGGGTGACTCGAATGTCCACGTGTACGCCGACATCAACGGTTATGTGAATGACCTCGTTTCGGCACCGGAAAATGTGTGGGCTGACTTCAGCCGCTTCTGGTGTGACCCGGTCATGCAGGACGCCTACGACTCAATTCCGGCGCACGAAGTTGTGCACCTTGGTGGTGACAACTACCGCGCGTACTGGGGTTGGACGCCGTCGGGTGTCTATGCTGATCCGAATGACACCCTGTCGCAGTCAACAGATACTCTGCGTATCGACTTCGACTACGCGTGCCATCTGATCGGCGCCGAAGGCACGTATGATTCGCTGTGGATCTACGTGACCGACGCGGGCTGCAATATGGGTTCGCATTACAACATCTTTGAGTTCTCCGGCGCTGATACGACTGTGCCGGATATCGATTCCGTCTGGGTTATGGGCGTCGACTCCTGCGCACCGGGCTGGTTCAACGGCTCAGGTGACGCCGCGATCGAAGTCTGGGTCTGGATGGACAGCCTGTTCAACGGATTCGAAGATACGCTCCGTATTGACTCTGTTCTTGCTGATCTGACGCAGTTTGGTCCGGCATACGCCTGGACTGCCTGGACGCCCGCGCCGACAATGTTCGGCGGCGCCCCGGTCTATGGCACCGAGCCGAACATGGCCGATCCGGTTCCGGCATACTGGGATACACTGCGTGATTGCGATGGCGACCTGCGCCTCGTGGCGAAGTGGATTGTCAGTGATCCGCAGACGATGGATTGCGGTCAGATTGTCACCGTCCCGGTTAAGAGCCATCGCCAGACTGGTCTGGGTGGTTCGCACGGCTATTATATGGATGTCGAGTACGGTTCGGGTGAAGCCTTCACTGCGACCTACCTGTCATCCGTAGCGTGGGGTGACTTCGCAATCGAGACGGAATTGCCGGGTTACGGCGATGAAGGCGGCGTGGACAGTGTTCTGGTTCTGCAGAACGCCAGCTACAATATGGATTGGGACAGCGTCCTGACCGTGGCCGTCCTGCTCGACAACAACTGCATCACCATTCCTGGTGACACCGTTTACGACTGGTCGGGAGTCTGGATTGACTTCACCGGCTTCCTTGATGATCCGAAGCAGTACGCTGACGTCATCTACTATAACTACAACGACCAGAATATCGACTCGTTGGTCTTCATCATCCCGCTCTATGATGACATGGGCGCCGGTGACCTGTTTAACGAGTTCATTCTGTCCGATCGTTACTGGTTCGGTCTGCATCTGTCGGACACCTCTTGCGGCATGCCGGAAGAGTTCTGCAATGCGGCTGACCTTGACAGCGTGATTTCGTTCACGATTCAGAACTGGAACGAGCCGAACCCGGGCATGATTCTGTTGTGCGATTCGACAACGGTCGCCGGCTCCGATTCGGACTTCGTTGACCAATTCAACATGAATTTGTGGAACAACGAAAAGGTCTCTCCTGACTCCTCCGGTTCGGCCTTCGTCACTTCGCCGCTCGAAAACCTCTATAAGGTGTGGCGCAACGACGACGGCGCGTACTGGGTCTGGTACTCGCATGAAGATCAAAACCTGACGCGCTTCTTCGTATTCATTGAAGATACCGTCCTGCAATCTGACGACATCGACAACGACGAAGACGGCGCCACTGACGAAATCGGCGAAGGTGTGGATTTCTACACTTCTGACCTGCGTATCAATGACGACTTCCCGCAAGTTGGAAGCGTAGACTCGATGAACGTCGGCGGGATGTGGGTGAACTACCTGTGGTTCGCCGACAACTTCAGCGAGGGTCGCTATAATGTGAAGGCGTTTGCCAGCGACATCTACGGCCACCGTGACTCGCTTGCCTGCGAAGGTGAGTATGCGCTGACGTTCTTCGAAGACGAAACCTGCCCGCACGGCAACGCGCTTTACTTCACATATGGTGAAGGCGACACGATTGTTGAGCAGTGCTGGAACGGCGTCTTTGTTAACCACTCCTACGTTGACCAATACACCGCTGATGACAGCGTGAAGATTGGCAGCAACTTCGACTCGCTGGCCCTGTGGCTCAACGACCCGCTGATCCTGGATGACGGCATGCCGGGTTCGGGCGTCGACAATGACACGACCACTGTGGATAGCGCGAATTTCAACAACGGCCTGGCCTCTGAGATTCGTCTCTACGACCCGCTGGGAGTCCTGGTGCCGTTCGTGCAAGTATACGAACCGTCAACCGGTTATGCGACCAATGCCGCTCCCGTGATGTTGGTTGACCCGACTGGCGTGGCTCTGGAAAGCCATCCGGACGGTCTCTACCATATCCAAGTCGTCGCACGTGACAACATGGAGAATGAGTGCACCTACGACTGGTACTTCACTCTCGATCGCACGTGCCCGTCGATTGACGAATTCTACGTTGCGCATCCGGGAACGATCGTTCCGCAGACGGATCTGCTTACCTCGTGGGATTACGTTGAACTGCGCGCAATCATTGATGACGAGCTGGACGGCGTTGCCGGCGTGGCCTTCGACTACGCTTTTGACGCCAACCGCGACGACATCGTGGACGCCTACAGCTACTGGCAGACCGCGAATATTTGGGTCGCAGGCGGCAGCGCCGAAGACGGAGATCCGGAATGGCCGTTCGCGACCTACTGGAATATTCGCAACCTGACGTGGAACAGCGAAGACACACTGGGCTTGCCGCCGGTTGATCCGGAAAACTGCACCAACACGTGGTTCGTCCGCGTTCATACGTGGGATAAGTTCGGCAACTACTGCGTCGATACGATCACTGTTTCGATTACCGACGATATCGCTCCTCTGGCGTACATCTCTTCGGTCAATGGCGACACGACGGCACAGGGCGCACTGCTGCCCTGCTTCGAGCCAAACGTCGACACCGACTCGACGATTGAACTGCGCGCGTTCGACTTCCAGGGTGAAGTCTACGATCCGCTGCCGGGAGACACGACGTTTGCCGTGTTCAGCTACAATGATCCGGAAGCTGACGTGCAGATTCCGTACTCTTCGACCGTCGAAGCCGAAATCAACGTCACCGACAACTTCACAGTGCAGGACGTCAATATCGTGATCGAAGATCTCGCCATTGACTATCCGTTCACGCTGCGCATTGAACTCGAAAGCCCGGCCGCCACGGTAGTGACCTTGTTTGATCACAACTATGGCTGGTACGCACCGGGTCTGGTCGGAACAATCTTCGACGACGAAGCTGCTCGTCCGGTGGAAGCCGGTTGGAGTCCGTTCGACGGCGGTTACCGCCCGATGGACGTGCTGTCAGCCTTTGACGGCGAGAACTCGGTTGGTACGTGGACGCTTCGTATCTACGAAGAGTACGGTTACAGTGAAGGCGAATTGAACTCGTGGGGTCTCGTGCTGACCGATCGCTTTATCGGCGGCCTGGCGACTTACCAGTGGTTCGATCTTGCCAAGGGTATGTTCCAGTATAAGGCCTTCGACGCTCCGTTCGGCGAATACGAACCGGGTAATACCAATCCGGATAGTGGCTGGGTGACGATCATGACCCCGGGTCAAGATTCAGTTACCTATCGCCAGCCCGATACGGAAGACTTCGTGACGCAGTGGAATATCGCCGGCATCCAGAGTGGCCAGTATAACCTGCGCTTCCTGACCGCCGACGTCTGCGACAACTCGGATTGGATCAATACGCCGGTGGTTACGGTACGTATCGAATGCGATACGACGGCGCCGATGGCGTTGATCTGCTACCCGACGGAAGATATGTGCGTCACCAACCTGCGGTGTGACACCACGGTGTGGGTGCCGGTGCAGTCGACCGCTCCGATTATGTCGGATGTCGACTCGATTGCCTACTTCTTTATTGACTCCTTGTCCGTACCGGGCCTTGCAATCCACCAGTTCATTGGCGGGACGACCTCGCCGGACAGCGTGGTTGACGGTTGGGCATTCTACCATTCGACCGCATGGAATACCGATAATCTGCTTTCGGGCTGGTATTCCTTGTATGCCGTTGCCTATGATGACGCCGGCCTGTTCGATAACGATCCGATCATCAGCCGTGTGTTCGTGGACAATACGATGCCGGCAGTGACGGAATGCTGGATTGGCGACTACAACGGTGACCTCTTTGAGCCTATTGGTACGGTTGGTGAAGGCGAATACTTCTACCTGCGCGCCAATGCGGCTGACAACATCGGGCTCGATCGTGACTGTGGCATCTATGGCGTTCAGTTCCAGTTCCAGGATCGCTACGGCAACTGGCAGGACCTTCAGGATGTCGCGGATTGGAACGAAGCCTGGGGCGCTGATGTCTATGTCTATCCGTATACGGGTCTGGTGACCTATCCTGACGCGAATGGCTACTACGAATTGTCGATTTACTTCAACGACTTCGGCAACAGCCCGCTGGACAGCGTCCGCTTCCGTGCCTACGCGATTGACAATGTCTCTGAAGAAGGCTTCGGTGACAATAATATGCAGGGCGACTACAACCGTGACTGTAACCTCGACCGCGACCTCGAATGCGGCACCGAGATTTGCTGCATGGCAATCGAAATTCGCGACGCAATCCCGTCCGGAACCAATCTGTGGTGCTTTAACCACGCGTGGTTCCAGTGGGGTCTGCCACAGTACAGTGCGCCGACGATGCCGATCTATGACGGTGACAAGTACTCGACCTGCAACTATCAGACGCCTATTGACACCCTCCTGCTGGTGGCCAATGTCCACGAACAGGTTGAAGACGAATGGCTGATGTACTTCAAGTACTACCGTGCTGATGGTACGACCGACACGTTTGACGTGCCGAATGACTATAGCATGAATCCGACGATCCCGCGCTTCCAGACGGTCAACGGCGACAGCGCCATCGCCCTCGAGAGCACATGGGATAGTGTATACGTGGTCTGGCCGGGCGCCCGCGCCTGGTTGGATTCGGCGGATGCCGCTGATGGTTTGGTTTTCTCGCGTTGGGACTTCGTGGCCTACGTCGAAGACTTGACGGGTAATCAGGAATATTGGTATAACCAGAACTCCTGCTACATCTACACGTTCTGTCCGCCGAACACGCCGATTACACACGCAACCTACGTGACCAACGACCCGAATGATCCGGACGGCCGTATTCGCGTCGAGTTGGAAGAGGTTCCGTGGCAGACAGAAGAAACCGACACGATCGAAGTCATCTACAACCGCACGACGGACCAGGGTTCGAATGATCCGGAAGCGTTGGTCCAGTTCTATGTGGACGAAGACGCGATCCGCAACTGCCATGGCGACTCGGTCAATGTCTTCAACGTCGAGCTCTGGCAGCTTGATGACGAAGGCGCGCTTCAGAGCCTGTGCGACGAAGGTCAGTTGGTCGACTTTGACTACTTTGACGACTTCATGGCATGGGATCAGTATCCGCCAGACGGTTCCGACGGCTTGTACGAGCTGGGTCTCTACTTCGACAACACGTACCCGCCGGGCAACTACAACTTCGCGGTTGTGGTGAACTGGGTGACTCCGTACACGCCGTGGCAGTATGACACCTTGAACGAAGGCGATTCTGACTGTGATCGCATCATCGAAGAGTCAGACAGCACGCGCATTGACCTCGTCGTCCGCATCGTCAATGTGAACGAGCCGCAGGTTGTGTACTGCTACCCGCCGTACGGCGACGTCTGCGGTGCGCACAACACGGTGCCGCTGTCTGCCAATGACGTCAGCGATCCGAGCTACTTCTCGGGTGAAATCACCCAGGTAGCGTTCGAACGCTGGAATGGTACGGCGTGGGTGCCGGTGATTGACCCGGTCACGGGTGTGAATTACGACACGAACCCGAACAACGCCAACGTGCGATTCGAGTTCGACGAACGCGAACTGCCCGGTATGGCCGGCTGGTACTACGAGCGCCAGTCCAACTCGGAGTACTCATGGTACGCGGACCGCGACCTGTTCCCGGATGTCGCAGTGTACGTTTGGGAGAACGACCAGTTCTACCCGATGTCTGAAAGCAGTGACGGCTTCTGGACGACTAACGTCTCCCTGAGCACGGGCGATCCGGAAAGCTGCTACGATTACTCGTTCGTCATCGACGCCAACGACAACGGCCTCTGGGAAGGTCCGGAAATCGATCGTTGGGTTGACGACCCGCGTAACATCGATTGGGACGAGCAGGATCCGATTGCCTATGACCGTTGCGACTCCGACCAGATCAACAGCGTGTTTGGCGGCGAAGCTGCTTACTCGACGATTTGCATGTGCGAGTACGTCATTAACTTCGACAGCCGTGCAGTTGGCGACGGACACCACGAGTTCCGTACTGTGGTGACCTGGTATGACGGCACTGCCTATCATGTGATTGAGAACCCGGCTCCGGGCGACTCGCTGCACGTCTTCTTCGTAGACAACGAAGAGCCGGTCGCGACGCACGATATCGTGGCTGAGGACTTCTGGCTTAACGGCGGCCGTTGCACGGATGCCGATGAGACCGAGTTCGTCACGGATATTCAGCCGATTGATGGTAACTATAATCTCGTCGTCGAAGATATCTGCGCCGTGATCTATCAGGTGTCCATGACTTCGAACCCGTACGCGGATTCGAGCTGGCGCAACGTGGATACGGTCTTCTCGAACGACGATATGGGCTGGACGGATGCATGGTCATCCTTCTGGATCGCTTACGACCCGACCGCCGACAACATCGACAACGATGGCGACGGCCTGGTTGATGAAACCTACGACGTTATGGCCGGCGACCAAATCGGCGAAGAGAACACGCTGTTCCTGAGCCGTTCAGTAGTCACCGACCATTGCGGTAATACCTACGTCACTGCCGCGGAAAGCATCTGGGTGGACGTCAGCGAACCGCGCGCCTGCATCACCCTTGTGGGCGATGTGGAGCCGGGTGTTGACGGCAACGACGTGGTGGTGGTACCGGACAGCCGTGACCTCGCTATCGTTGCGACCAACCAGGAGTACGCGACATTTGATCAGTCGATCCTCGGCGTCTTCCAGTATCGTACGTTGAATCCGATCGGTGAGTGGACGAACATTCAGGCCGATACGCTCAGCGATGATACGGTGCGTCACGAAGGCAACACGATCACGGCAACGTGGGACCTGTTGGCCTACATGGAAGAGACGAACAACGATCCGGAAGGCTGGTATCAGTTGCGCGTTATCGCCATCGACACGGTCTGGAATGACGACCTGTGTGATAACGATGTGTGCTACATCACGATCCGCCTGAACGATATTCAGCCTGCTGCGCGCATCGAGATTCTCGATGTAACCAGCTCGCTTGAAGAAGTTGCGTCGTCGTGCACAGTTGATTCCTCGCTGTACATCCATGACGGTGATCCGTATTGCGTTCGCGTGGTCTTTGCCCCGACCAACATTGACACCGGTCTGGCTTCGATTACTGTTCAGTATGCTGAAGTCAACGGTGACAACGTGTCCGGCTGGCGCAACGTGAACACCATTTGGGATCCGATCAATAACGGCCTGAATGGCGACACGACTGAGTGCTTCATGTTCTATCCGCAGCCGGAAGACGTGGGCGATCAGGAAGCCTTCTGGATTCGCGCGATCGTCGAAGACTACAACGGTAATGACACGTCCGACGCCGTGATCCTGTATGTCGACGCGATTCCGCCGACAGGTACGGGCGTGGCTGCGGGTACGTTGCCGGTTGAGACCGCTTGCGGAGACCGTTGCCGCTTCGATATCGAGCCGGGTTCTGCCGTCGTGACGATGACTTTCGATCCGGATATGTTGTCCGGCGAGTTCAACGAGAACAACGTCTGGCTGACTGCGGTGCGCGAAGACGGAAACTACTATTACGAGTTCGGCGACATGACTCGTCTTGACGACGACGAATGGACGTTCGACTTTGACGGAGACCTGTGTCAGTACTGGATGGAGAACCGCTACGCCTACATCGGTGAAGGCGAGGGCGACGGTCAACAGCAGATCGTTGCGCTGGACTACGGTTGCTACACCTTCACGGTGCACTTCTCGGATTGCCAGGGCAATGTTGACAGCGTGATCGTCACGACCGATTGCAACGAAGAATCGACGAGCCTTGTTTGCATCGACTGCTTCCCGACGCTTCCGGAACACACGGATATCCAGTCCCTGACCTACACGGGTTACGATTGTACCGAGGGTGAAAGCAACACGATCACGGACGAGATTCTCGACGGCACGACCGAAATCGGTGGTGACCAGAGCGTCCAGATATGCGGCGTGTTGCCGGTCTACGAACAGGATGTATGGTACATGGTCCTGTACGTCGAGAGTGAAGAAGCCGGCGTCACGGCCACCGCAGTCGACACGACGTGGTGGGACCCGACGTTCGATTCGCACAACAACCCGAACTGGTGTATCTACTGGCACCTTGCCGACACGACGGATGAAGGCGTTGCCCTGTACCCGAGTGGTCGCTACCGCGTCTGGGCCCGTGCGCACGATGCTATCTGCCAGATCGAACCGCTCGAAATGCTCGACGAGTTCTGGGTGGACGTTGATCATGGCGCGCCTGTGGCCGACGTGATCGAAGTCAACGGCGAGCCGGTTGCCCCCGGTGACGATGTCTGGTTCGAAATCAACTCGGGTGACGAGCAACCTGCCAACCTGTGGGTTGCCTGGACTGACGGTCTGACCCCGGATGACTCAACTCAAACGAATAACATCGTTCAGGTTTGGTGCAAGAACATCTGGCACCTGAACCAAGCCGATGCATGGACCCAGTGTGGCTACATCCCGAGCTCGTGCAACCCGCACTACGTCGAACTGTGGCTTGACGGTATTACATGTGGCGACTCGTTGCACATTGTGCCGATCGTTCAGGATCGTTGGGGCAATGGCGACCTCGATGTGGAGCGCGTCATGGAAGCCTTTGATGAAGGCCACGTGATCAATGTTCACATCTTCGATACGACGCCGCCGGCCTCGATGCTGTGGTCGGTCGGTCTGACCGAACAGCCGTGGTGCGACGATGATCGCGATCAGGGTGTGGAGGGTCTGTGGATCATTGATCAGCAGACGCATACTGTCAGCGTTGGCGCCCTAGGCGATGCGCATGACATCTGGCTGCAAGCCTTCTCGATGATCGGCGACAACTGGCCGACGAATCCGGGCGACATTCAGCGCATGTACTTCGAATACAGCACGGATGGCGGAAATACCTGGTTTGAAATCGGCGTTGATGAAACAGATGAAGTACCGTGCCCGTGGGACGGCAGCGAGCCGAATCCGTGGTGGGACGGTATGGATCATGACATCTTCTGGTCAGTGGTCTGGGATGTCTCCGGTTTGGCCGGCGATGTTCAGGTCCGCACGTGGGCGGAAGATGAGTGCGGTAACCTTGAAGAGACCGAGACCTACACTGTTTCCTTCGACGTGATTGCGCCGATGGCCAAGGTGTTCGTCTGGGACAACGATACACACATTGACCAGCTTGAGACTTGTGCCAACTGGACGGAAGAACAGATTCCGGACAGCCTCGAACGCTACAGTGTCGTAACCCTTGGTGCCTGCGCTGACGAAGTCGCCGCAGATGCTTACGGTGCGATGTGGTTCATCAAGCGTGCCGATGATCACCCGCTCGAAATGTGGAGCTGGTGCAACCTCGGCGATGATTCAACTGCGCCGTTCAGTCAGGACAACACATATCTCTGGTCGAACGATTGCCCGGCGCCGCAACCCGGTGTCTGGTATGATATCGCAGTTCTGACAACAGATCAGTCAGGTAACGAACTCACGTGGACGCAGTTCTTGAACTACGGTGAAGGCACGACGTGGGAAGAGAAGTGGCAGTCGTTGATCACGCAGGGTTATGTCAAGCGCTTCCAAGCGGTTGACCATAACGCCCCGATGGCGGACAACCTTGTGACGACGACGGACTGCACGCCGGACTCCTCGGTGATCTTCCTGAGCGGTAACGTGGTTCTGACGGCCAACGTCAGCTACCAGGATGTCGTCGCAGTGACGTTCGCCTTCATTGAGCAGGGCAGCGCCGGTCCGTGGACGGTGATTGAGCGCGTCGAAGGCGACGCCGGCTCATTCGGCCCGGTTGAAGGCACGTGGAACACCGAACTGCTGAATGGCACCTATTATATCGGCGCGTTCGCGGAAGACGATTTCGGCAACATGGACGGCAGCCTTGCCGGTGGTGTTGAAGGCGCTCCTGAACACGCTACTCTGATGGTCAACGTAGATAACGAAGCGCCGGTCGCGACGATTACCTCGGTATTCCTCACGGAAGATCCGACGCAGACGCCGGTGGTCGAGTTGGAGCGCGGCGCGGAGCATACGTTCCTCGCGAATGCTTCGGATAACTTCGGTCTGCGTTACGTGGAGTTCTACTACCGTCATACGGGTGATCCGGGCGACTGGACCTCCTTCGGTGCGGATGACAACTTCCCGTACAGTGTCAACTGGGTGGTTCCGACGAACCTCGTGGTTGGCTGGACTTATGAATTCGCCGTGATCGGCTGGGATTACTGCAACCAGACTGAGATCGTATTCAGTTGGTCCGGTACGGTGGTCGATGAAGAAGCCAACATCTCGATCTACGCCATCAACGACTTCTACGACGTTGAAGGCACGCCGCATGTTCACGGAACGAATCTCTGTATCTACGCCGAATCCGAACCGTATCTGGATTATGTCCGCTTCATCTACGTGACTGCGGAAGGCGACACGCACGAAATCACCACGGTTCAGGGCAACGTTGGCCAGACTGACTGGTCGAGCTGTCCGGGATACTGGGATGTCACGACGCTGCCGGAAGGCCCGGGCCAGATATGTGCGATCGGTTCCGCCGACCTTGGTGGTGACCTTGTGACCCGTGCCACGGATTGCCGTAACATCATCATCGACCACAGCCTGCCGTATGACCTTACCGAGAATGGACCTGCTTCGCATGGCCTGATCGGTGGTTACTGCGCGCTGGAGCAGTCGCCGATAGCGACATGGAATGAACCCGACGACATCTGGGTCCACTTCAACAACCAGCAGACGGATGCCGGTCTTGACACCGTCTGGTTTGAGTGGAAGTGGGCAGAGTCGCCCGATGACGAAGGATTCTGGTACCCGGGGGGCTATGCCTATCAGGACAACGGAGTCAGCGGCAATTGGGTCTACTCGTGGGATGTCTATACGTACTTCACTAGCGAGTGGGACGCCTGCGGCACGATCAGCCTGCGTGCGGCCCTGAGCGACAACGCGATTCCGGAATCGAACATCGCCTACGTGCTGTTCGCTGACACGGTGCGCGTCGATAACTGCCCGCCGGATGTGATGTTCACCAACGTGAACGGTGACATGACGCCGAGCGAAACGGTTATCCCGTGGGGTGATGTCATCAATATGGTTGCCACCGCCGAAGACGTCTTCGGTCAGGGCGGCAACAGCAATATCGCACAGGTCTGCTTCTACGGTGAAGAAGACACCAGCCCCGACCTGATCAGTTGTGACTCGCAAGGTCCGCTGTGGTCGGCACAACTGGCAACTACCGCGCTGACGCCAAACTCCTGGTACACACTTGTTGTGGTCGCGTGGGATGAGGCAGGCAACTGCAGTGAGCACACGATCCAAGTGTACATTGAAGATTCGCAGTACCAGCGCGCTTGCATCGTCGGTTACGATGATGACAACGAATTCGGTTGCGATGACTACCCGTACGCTGTGACCGACGATTGCGACCCGAACTGGACCTCGCAGGTGCAGTTCCAGGTCTCGACTAACCAAGGTCAAACATGGATTCCGTTGCAGGATGCGATTAACACGCGTGTTGACCAGTGCAACGAATGGCTGGCTTGGCACCTGTGGCAGGTTACGCTTGAGTTCAACGAGTACCCGGCGAATGCCTGGTTCCGTGCGGTGGCCTGGGATGAAACCGGTAACATCGATCCGAACCCGCCAGTCTGGCGCCGTACGGATGTGACGGTCACGGAAGAAGTCCAGATCTACGCGCCGGATTGGGTACGCGTCCCGAGCAACGGTGAAGAACAGCCGTGGGTCCTCGCAACGCTCGAAGACTACACCGAAAACTGCTTGATCAATGCCGGTGTCGTTTGCATCGAGCCTGAAGCCGGTTCGTCCTACTACGGCGGTGAGTTGCCGTCGAATACGCTGCCGTGCCAATTGGAAGACGAAGATGGCCGTGTCACGATCTTCACCTCGAACAAGGTGACGCAGGGTGACAATACGTTCATCGAGATCGTCACCTACGCGATGGACATCCATGAAGCCAACTACCAGGGCGGCTCGAATGGTACGCTGGTCAGCGAAGACGGCGTCCTCGAAGTCACAGTTCCTGCGTGGGGCACGGGATGGCGCGGTTCCATGTGGTTCCAGCCGTACTTGCCTGAGCAGTCGCACAGCCTGGTACCGGCCTATCAGTACTACTACACCTTGATTTCGACGGTTGAAGAAATTCAGTCCGACGATCTCGAAGAGCTTGACATCGTTCAGCCCGCCTCGTCGTTCCGTATGCACTTCGACAACAGCCTGTTGCCGGAGAACGCAGAAGAATGGCAAGTCGTGGTGGCCTACTGGAACTGGGATGCCAGCGATGCTTCCGGCCAGTATGAAGGTATGTGGCAGGAGTGGGGTATCACCTACAACGACCGCGACCTTGAAAACGGTACGGTGGACTTCCAGTGGACGCCTGATTGGGACATTTCAGACTTGACGTCGGTGTGTCCGGATCGCGCTCGCTTCGGTGTCTTTATTACAACAATTCGCCCGATTGACGAGTTTGTCCGCGTCGACAACGGCGACGACTGCTCGGTCTACTACGAAGACCTGCCGAACTACAACGGTATGCCAGTCGTTGACTGCACGCCGCAGTGGTGGGTGGTTCTGGGTGAAGGCGAGTATCCGCCGACGCCGGACCGTGTGGACGTTTGGTTGGACGGTATCCGTATCGTTAACGACGGTGTGCCGGTTGAGATGGAAGACTACGACGGCTACGAAGACTGCTACTACGACGAACTTCGATGTCCACTATGACGACATCAGCGGCATCTTCTCGGTTGAATTCAACCCGAACTACTACAGCTGCCCGCCGTGGTTTGGCTGCCTGCCGCAGGGCGTCCATAGCATCCAGTTCTACGTCGATGACCGTGCGACTAACATCACGAACTTCTACGTAGACAATACGCCGCCGACGGCGCATGCCGAGACCTTCTACATCGGCGACGTCGAGACGACCATCTGGGCGGACCTCGTGGATCGTGAGTCGGGTATCGACACCATCAGTGTCTACCTCGACCTCGCCAATTGCGGAGTCTATGAGTCCAACTACGTACATCAAATCACTGCCGAAGCCATGACCTTCACTCCGATCATGGAGAACGAAGTGCTGATCGGTTACCGCGCCTCTGTCACCGTACAGTGGGACGGCCTGATTGACAACGTCTTCTATGACTGGTACGATGAAGAGACCGGCTACTACTACGGTGAAGACTGCCCGCTGACGCTATGCGCCCACTGGCATGTCTACAACAACGTCTGTGACTACAACGACGAAACGGAAGATTACCGCTACACGGTGGATATCGTTCCGCCGGTCATCACCCCGGTCTCGCCGGTTGGCGCCCCGATCAATGATGACGGTGACGACATGGCCAACGAGGACGGTATCGACTGTATCAACAATGACAACGACTTCTTCTGGACCCAGGATTGGGGCTTCAGAGATCGCTATGACGAAGACCCGATTAACTACGAACCGGCCGTGTTCAACTGCGGCGAGCGTCCGACCATTCAGGCGTCCATCAGTGACTGGGGCCGCTGCTGCTACGGTGCCGCGGGTATCGACCTGAGCACGGTACAGTTCTGGATCGACGGTGTCGTCTTCACCGCCGCGGATACCTCGGCAGAAGGTTTGGGCTTCACGATTCTGCAACCGGGTCTTAACGACTTCGTGTTCACCCTCGGTGGTGCAGCTTCTGGCGAAGCGGCCGATGCGTTCTACATGCCGGGCGATCACCAGATCACGATCGCGGTGCCTGACCGTGCCGGTAACATCGGTACGACCGACACCCAGAATATCACTTGGACGTGGCACGTTGATTGTCCGGGACCGGCAGTTGAATTCGTGGACGGTGAGTGCGGTACCTGGTTCAATCCTGAGTACAATGCGACCGATCCGCAGGAATTCAGCTTCGTGGTCAGCACGGTTGAATCGGCACCGATTGCCCCGAACGGTATCACCTATAGCGTGATTACCTTGCCGGACAGCACGCCGATCAGCGGCCCGACGACGATTAACCCGGACGGACGTGATGAAGTTGAAGTGAACTTCGTGCTGTCGACGAGCTTCCCGGATGGCCAGACCGGCCTGTCGGTCATCGTCGAGACGCGGAACATCTACTTCACGGCTGGCGACGTTGACGGTTACAACCAGTCCTCGCAGCGCTACACGGCTGACGGTTGCGAACCGCAGAAGACCGCAAACTACCCGGCTGACGGCGACAGCGTCCAGAACGACGGTGGTGTGGTGGTCGAAGTTATCTACACTGACGATTGCGAAGGCAGCCTGATGCTGCGCGGCGGCGATGCGACGACCCTGCTTAAGGGCAGCGCAACGACGAGCAGCGTGACCGGCAAGTCCTCCGCGACTAAGAACGAAGGTCGCACTTCCCGCGAAGTCACCAACCCGCTTGACGACAACGGCTCAGGTATTAATATCGAGCGCGTCTGGTTCGTGATTGCTGATCCGCGCGGCAACGTGACCCGCTACGAAGATCAGGAAGATTTCATCGAGCGCACTCTCTCCAGCGCCAAGGTCGTGCTGACCAGCCCGATCGCTGGTATCTGGACGGTGAACGCGTACGCTGAAGACTGTGTCGGCAACCTCGCGACTTGGACGTGGACGTTCCGTTCGCTGAGCAATGGTCCGGTTGCTGATTACATCGTGAACGAAGACGCGACCTGCCAGTACAACGGCTTCTGGAATCCGGATCGCCCGCTGTACTTCGCAGCCACGGTTTCTGAAATGGACGGCGCCAACGTGAACAACGGCGGCATCGTGGCCAACTTCATCGGTCTGTACGACGAAGACGGTTCAATCATCGAGCGTAACCTTGTGGCGCACGTGACCATGGACATCAGCCCGGCATACAACAACAGCGTGTACGACCAGGTGTTCACGGTTGAAGGCAACGCGACCTTCGGTGACTTCGGCGGCTACGGAGCCCCGACCGATGTACGCATCGTCCTGACCGCGACCGACCAGTACGGTACGGCGAGCGAAGTCACGCAGACCTGGGTGGCTGATGACGCCGCGCCGGTTGTCCATGTCCTGACCCCGCTGGAGAACAGCGTTGTCAATGGCGACCAGCTCGTGACGATCAGCGCTCACTTCTTCGATGATGAAAACGCCGGCGCCCTGAGCCTGCCGGGTGAGAACTCGAGCATGATGGATAAGAACACGGCCCCGACCACCGGTTTCCTTGGTATGAACACCAAGAGTGGCAAGGGCGCGACCCAGACCACGTTCTCCACGTCCAAGCTTGATCTTGGTGCATGGCGCGACGTACTGAGCGGCGTCACCAGCCTTGACGGCAACAGCGGCGTCGATCCGGATTGCATCGAATTCCGCCTGCTGAATCAGGATAACGGTCAGTGGACCGACCTTATGCCGAACGCGCAGGTTGATGGCCAGTTCATCAACTGGGTGGGCGGACTTGAAGAAGGCCAGTACACCGCCGTCCTGACGGTCTGTGACTATGTCTGCAACACCACGAGCAAGCTGTGGAGCTTCCAGGTTGTCAGCTTCGACGACTGCCTGAGCAACATCTACTTCCTCGAGCCGTTCCACGTGTCGGCGATGCCGCATTGCTTCGAAGCCTACTTTGAGTGCGACCAGGTTGACCGCAGCACCGTGACGATGACTCTGGAAGGCTCGATGCTGGTGGACGGTGAACTGGTGTATGCCCCGATCGTGGTGGATGCGCCGGTCTCCTTCAACGGTGATACCGCGACCTACTGCGCCAACTTCGACTTGACCGGTCTGAACAGCATTCGCGCTTCGCTCAATGGTGACTTCACCAGCGGCGCGCCGATGGCACCGATCAGCCAAGTCTACGCGGTTGACGTAGCGGCGCCTGAATTCACGAACGTACAGCCGCTGTCGGATGATGAGAATCCGCTGGCAGTCGGCGAACCGATTACCTTCCGCGTTGACTTCGCTGAAGTCGGTACGGTGGGTCTGGATCCGGCCAGTGTCAATATCTGGCTGACCACTGAAGACGGCACCAACGCTGGTGGCGTAAAGAACGTCAGCATCGCCGGAAACGGCCTCACGGGTTACGCGACCTTGGCCTTCGAAGGTCTTGAGTCGGGCGACTACAGCCTGCATGCGGAAGTCAGCGATCTCGCCGGCAACCGGGCGACGGGCGAATGGGGTCAGCGTGTTGGTCACCGTGCCATCACGTTGGGCGGCGAAACCTACAACTACCCGAACCCGTTCACGCCGGAAGATGGTCATACGACCTTCGTCCTGCCGATCGAGGCGGGCAGTGGAAACGGCGCGCACGTAACGATCAAGATCTACGACTTCTCCGGTCGTCTGGTCAAGAACGTCTTCGACGGCCCGCTGGCTGACAATAACACGGAAATCACGTGGGCCGGTACCAACGAGAATGGCGAAGAAGTCGCCAACGGTGTGTACCTTGCGAACGTGAAGGTCTCTGGAAGCGGCCAGACCATGAACAACATCGTCAAGGTGGCTTACAAGAAGGCCTCGAACTAAACCAAACTGAGTGGGTGGGGAGCCGCTCTGGCTCCCCACCCCGAAGTTGTAGAAATCCGGAATATGAGTTACTTGAGAATAGCCGATAGGACAGGAGGAAGGGATATGTCATCCCGAATTCGCAATACGGCGTTGGTCCTGGTGCTGCTGACGCTGTGCACCGCCTCCGCCACGTATGCGCAAAACTATGCTAATCCGTATTTGCGGATGGGTGTTGGTGCGCGGGCGATGGCCATGGGAACGGCGGCTACCGCCGTTGCCAATGACGCGACTGCGGCCTACTGGAATCCCGCAGCGCTGCATTGGTTACACAAGTTTGAAGTGTCGCTGATGTACACCGGTGGGATGAAGGCCGATCGTAATCACAACTACATCGGAGCGGCGCTCTGTGCCGATCGTATCGGTACCTTCGGTCTGTCCTGGCTCAATTCCGGCATCACCGGAATCAACCAGTACGATGCCGGCGGGAATAAGACCGGTGCCTTCGATGTGTCCAGCAATGCCTTCCAGCTCAGCTACGGACGCTACCTTGGCGGCGGTTTCGCCCTCGGTGTTGGCGCGAAGTATCTGCAGGAAGACCTTGCGGACAACGACGGTTACGGCTTCGATGCAGGTTTGTTGTTCAGCCCCTATGACGAGATCACCATCGGTATGATGATGCGTGACCCTCTGGCCAAGCAGGGCGAAGACGACGTGCCGTTTGAAGCCCGCCTCGGTTTGGGTGTGCGTCCCTGGAAGGCGTGACCCTGTCAGGCGACGTCCAGCAGGTGCAGGACGAAGAGACCACGATTGACTTTGGCGGCGCCTATGACCTGCAGGTCAGCGACAACGTCAGCTTCTATCTGGCCGCCGGTCTCAACGACGCAATTGAAACCGAACAGGCGAATACCGGCATGACGGCCGGCTTCGGCTTCGGCTTCAAGAGCTTCGGTTTGCAGTACGCCTTTGTCGAAGAGCCGCAGAGCTTCCTCGATGCGAATCACCGTTTGTCCGTGAACTTCTACTTCCGCGAGTGCGGCAAGTTCAGAAGCGCCCTCGGCAGCCTGAAGCGTGAGCGTGAGCGTGATGAGATGGTTTGCAAGCCCGACGGTCCGAAGGAATTCATCCACCGTTACATCTTCGAAGGCAACCTCGCTCAAGCTCAGCCTCGAACTGCTGCGCCCCGAGCAAAAGGATTCGATCGAAGCCGTGTGGATGGAGACCGGTGGTGTCGTCAGCTTCCCGGGCATCAACTTCGCCACGGGCTCGGCTGAAATCACTGATGAATTCGCGCGGGTGCTGGACGGTGCGTCCAAGCTGATCAACGAGCATCCGGAAATCCAGCTGCTTGAAGTTCAGGGTCACACCGACAACACGGGTTCCGATGCGATCAACAACCCGCTCTCGCAAGCACGTGCGGACGCCGTTCGCAACTACCTGATCTCGCGCGGCGTTGATACGAGCCGTCTCGTTGCGAAGGGTTATGGTTCGTCCAAGCCGGTGGCCAGCAATGCCAACGAGCAGGGCCGTTACCAGAATCGCCGCATCGACCTCGTGCGCGTCCGGTAATAGAGGAACGAGTTTGTTTGACCCGATGACGAGTACGGCTCAGGCCGTACTCGTCATTCGAACTCTTTGAATATCACTGTAGTTTTCAAACATGGGTCAGATTTCTTCAATAATATCAGGAACTTGACACGCACATCACCAGTTCTTAGTTTGGTATGGTGTGCGTTTCAAGACCCAATGGATTAGCGAAGGAGGATGTGAATGCCACGCACCAAGAGAGTTCGGGCCATATTTAGACCTGAACGTGGACCTGGGGGGCGTATGCGCGGGCAAGTTGGTGCGGATGTAAGACGACGGCTGTACTCTAACTTCGCGTCGAATGCAACCCAGCTGATGCTGCGTAGCCCAGCAGTGCGCGACTACATCGTTTGGGGCCAAGCAGGTTTGCTTGGGGACTGCGATTCTCTCGATGAGGCCTTTCTGCTTGGTTATGCCAAGGCCGGTCGCGCAAAGTTCATCGTCCAGGAAAAGGATGATCTTGAGATCATCATGCAGAAGAAGAGGCGGGCGCGCGTTCTCTGATTGAAGCACCTTAGGGAGTTCGCACTGACATGGCGAATGAGTCTTCCGAGAATTTATGGGTTGTCGCTGTCAGTATCGAGATCCCGAGAAATCAAAGTCCGACCTTTGAGAATGCTCTTGAAGTCAACGGACTGCGTGCTTTGTTGAGTCCAATGCATGAGTTTTCGTGGGCTTCAAAAGAACTTAGCGCATTGATGCGTAAGACGTACGGTCAGCCTTCGAGCTATGATCCTGACAGCGGAGATGGCCGACATCGCGTACTGATGGAGTTCATTGGGCATGAGTTGCCGAAGCAGACGATGTTGATTTCGGAGACTTCGTACGACTTGAATAGCTTTGACATTTTGATCGGACGCAAGCACTTGAAGCGCTGGAAAGTCGAATTCGACCATGGTCAGATTCGGGTCAGCCTTAGATAGATAGACTGCCTCTCGTCTTGTCGAGGAGTGCCGCGTCCGTAAGGCCGCCACTCCTCGACTCACTCCAATACCTCACGAAAAAACTGGGAATAGCCATGAAGAGAGTGGGATATATTCTCGTCTCGACGGTCGCGATCCTCGCGGTTTACGCGCTGTCGCTCGCGCAATTGGAATCCAATCGCAATACCGCCGCTAAGTACCTGTTGCGCGTCATGGACGGCCCCGAAGTGCGCGCCTATTTCGGTTCTGCTGTGGAAGGCGCTTACGCCTGGACGGGCGGCGCGCCGCTGTATGCCGCGTCCTACACGGGGGAGAATGCCGGTCCGGTGGCTCGTGGCGCCGTGTTGATCCATGATGGTCTGCTGGCCGAGACTCCGGTCATGAAGATCACGGGATCGGATGATGGTGAGCTCTTTGGCAGCTCGATGTCAAGCGGTGATTTCAATGGCGATGGCACGCCGGATCTCGCGATTGCCGCAGAAGGCGGTCAGGGAACGGGTGCCAAGCCCGCTGGGAAGGTCTATCTCTATCTTGGCGGCGCAACCTTCGGCTCCAATGGTGCGGTGGTCTCAGCGGGCGAATCCAAGGATTCGTTCGGCCGCTCGATTTCACTCGCGCACGATATTAACGGCGATAAGTTTGCCGATCTTGTGGTCGGCGCGCCGCACTCCGCTAAGTCGGGCGCGACCTCTGGCCGCGTGTATGTGTGGTTCGGCAATGCTAACGGTTCGCTGGGCAAGAGCCCGGACCTCGAAATCAAGCTCGGCACGATGAACGATCTATTCGGCTCGTGCGTGTCGACGGGTGATCTTACGGGCGACGGTCAGGCTGATCTCGTCGTAGGCGCCCCGCATTACGGCACAGAGGCCACTTATTACGGCGCAGTGTATTTCTTCAAGGGTGGCAAGGGTTTTGACGCCAACAAGCCCACGAAGCTCTACAAGGGTGAATTGACGAGCTTTCAGGACCAGTACGGCTGGTCGGCGGTCGTCGTCCCTGATGTTAACGGCGACAAGATTGCGGACCTTGTGGTCGGCGCGCCGCAGTACACGTCGAGCGGCAAGCAGTTGGGCCGGGTTTATGTCTATTACGGAGCGGCGACGATGCCGGATGCGCCTTCAGCGACGTTCCTGGGCGCGAATGAGGCCGGGCGCTTTGGCGAGAAGGTGTTCTCGCTGGGTGACATGAACAAGGACGGCAAGGGCGACTGGGCGGCGCAGGCTTCGAATGCCGCGCAAAGTCGGGGCGTCGTGTCGTTCTATTATGGCGGCTGGGAGACGGATTTCTACCAGTTCAGTGGCGAGAATATCGCCGATGCGGCGGGCAACAGCGTTGCGGCGCTCGGTGACCTTGATGGCAACGGCGCGGCTGACATCGTGGTTGGTGCGCGTTGGTGGGACCACGAAACCGCGGAGAATATGGGCAGGGTCTATTTGCTGAGCGTGCAATAGAAAGCACGCAGGGGCGGACGGATTCCGCCCCGCTTAGGCTATGCGGGCGGGCACGGTGTGCCCGCCCGTTGTTTTTTGGGAGGACTTGCGGCTTGACAATCCCCCTTAGCTCTTGTACTTTCTCGGTATGAACACTCTCTATTATGGCGACAACCGCGACATCCTGCCGCGCTATGTCAAAGACGAGTCGGTGGATTTGATTTATCTTGATCCGCCGTTTAAGAGCAATCAGGATTACAACGTCTTGTTTGCCGAGCAGTCGGGCGAAAAGAGCGCGGCGCAAATCATGGCGTTTGAAGATACGTGGCATTGGAACGCGGAATCGGCCAAGTGGTTCGAGCATGTGGTGTCGCAGGGCGGCAAGGCGGGCGATTTGTTGGTCGCGTTTCACCGCTTCTTGGGCGAGAACGACATGATGGCGTATCTGGCGAACATGGCACCGTGTCTGGTGGGGTTGAGGCGCGTGTTGAAGCCGACGGGTTCGATTTATCTGCATTGCGATCCGACGGCGAGTCATTATTTAAAATTGTTGATGGATGCGGTGTTTGGGGCGGTGAATTTTAGGAATGAGATTAGTTGGCGGAGATCTCAACCGAAATCACACAACACGTTGAGAATGTCGCGTGCGCATGACATTATTCTCTTTTACTCAAAGGGATCGAAGGCAACATACAATCAGCAGTACACTGCGCACGATGATTCATATGTTGAGAAATTCTATAAGCATGTAGAAGAAGAAACCGGTAGACGATACCGACTTGACAATCTTGCAAATCCAAATAAGAATCGCCCCAACCTAACATATGAGTTTCCGCCCAAAAGCGGTGTGACGCGCGTGTGGCGGTGGACAAAGGATCGTATGACACGGGAGTGGAAGGCAGGAAGAGTAGTTCTTCAAGGAAATGCGAAAGTAGTGGCCTACAAGCGTTACCTCGATGAAATGCAAGGGACGCCCGTTACTGACTATTGGGACGACATAGAACACCTGCACGGTTCAATGCACGAAAACCTCGGTTACCCAACACAGAAGCCAGAGGCGCTATTGGAGCGAATCATTGGTGCGAGTACGAATGAGGGTGATGTGGTGCTTGATCCGTTTTGCGGGTGCGGAACGGCGGTGGCGGTTGCGCAAAAATTGAATCGGAAGTGGTTGGGAATTGATATTACGCATTTGGCGATTACGCTGATTAAGAAGCGGTTGTTGGATGCGTACGGGATTGTGGCGGTGCATGAGAAGGCCCCCCCTATCCCCCCCGCTCGGAAAGCTACCCACCTTAGTCCCCCCAAATCTGCAGACAGATTTGGGGGGAGATCAGAGACGTACCGCGTGGTGGGTGAGCCGGTGGATTTGGAAGGGGCGGTTGAACTGGCGGAGCAGGACAAGTATCAGTTTCAGTGGTGGGCGTTGGGATTGGTGGGGGCGCGGCCTGAAGAGCAGAAGAAGGGCGCGGACCGAGGGATTGACGGACGGCGCACGTTCTTCGAGGGGAAGGATCGGCATCCCGAGCAGATTTTGATTTCGGTGAAGGGCGGCAAGACGAGTTCGCCGCATGTGCGGGATTTGGTGGGGACAATGGAGCGCGAGAAGGCCGCGATAGGGCTGCTCATTACGCTGAATGAACCGACACGAGAAATGATCAAGGAAGCCGCCAGCGCGGGGTTTTATCATAGCGAGTTTAGCGGCACGAAACATCAGAAGGTGCAGATTCTCACGATTGAGAAGTTGCTGGAAGGACACAAACCGGATTTGCCGCCGATTGCGACCGCGGGGTGGAGCGACCCGACGTTCAAGAAGGCGCCGAAAGTGAGGAAGAAGAGCGCGGGGAATTCGGAATTGGAGTTGGAGTGAGACCCCATCCCCCGGCCCGTCCCCGCGAACGGAGTGGGAGAGACCGGAGGGATTCGTCAGCTGCTGCGGCATCAGAATGGTGCCACGATTTGAGGCTTTGGCGTGATTCGGGCGGGTCACTTTGCTTACTGCGGCGACGGAAAATGGACAATTGGTCTTGAAGTGTGAGACTGTTTAGTTACTTAGGGTCATTAGTGCAAGAGGCAATTCGGCGTAAATAACGGTATAACAATTGCGAAGCACCTTTAGGGGGTCGTCGGTCGGCCCCTTTTTCATTGCTTTTTTGCAGTTCTCTGCGTATATTTTATGTCACCGATTTCTCGGAAGGATTGGCAGAATATTATGATTCTGAACGAGTTAAAGAAGAAGGCCCAGGACGGTTCGCTGCGCGTGGGCGTCATCGGTCTGGGCTATGTCGGACTGCCTCTGGCCGTCCAGTTTGCCGCTAAGGGAATCCGGGTTACCGGCATAGACGTTATACAAGACAAGGTCAACCGCATCAATCGCGGCGAGAACTATGTCATGGACGTCGACCATGCCGAACTCGCACGGCTCGTCAAGGCTGGAAAGCTCGAAGCGACGTCGGATTACTCGGTCATTCGTGACCTCGACGCGATTTCGATTTGCGTGCCCACACCGCTCCGTAAGACGGGCGACCCTGATATTTCGTATATCCTCGCGTCGCGGGATGAAATCCTCAAGTACGCCCATCCCGGTTTGTTGATTGTGCTCGAGAGCACGACCTATCCCGGTACCACCGACGAACTGATGGTGCCTGCCTTCGAAGAGAAGGGCCTGAAAGTCGGGAAAGACGTGTTCATCGCCTTTTCGCCCGAGCGCGTTGATCCGGGCAACGAGAAGTACGGCACGCACAATACGCCCAAAGTCATGGGTGGCACGACGCCCGAGTGTCTCGACGTTGCGCAAGCGATTTACGGACGCGTAATCGACCACATCGTGCCCGTGTCGAGCACGCAGGCCGCTGAATTGGTGAAGCTGCTCGAAAACACGTTCCGCTCGATTAATATCGGACTCGTGAACGAGCTGGCGATCATGTGTAATATTCTCGGTGTCGATGTGTGGTAAGTGATTCGCGCGGCGTCGACCAAGCCGTTCGGCTTCATGCCGTTCTATCCCGGACCGGGTCTGGGCGGTCACTGTATTCCGATTGATCCAATCTATCTCTCGTGGAAGCTCAAGACGCTGAAATACCGTGCGCGCTTCATCGAACTTGCCGACGATATCAACACGAGCATGCCTGAATACGTCGTGTCGCGCGTCGCGGACGCCCTGAACGAACGCGGACGCGCCGTAAAGGGAGCGAAAGCACTTGTCATGGGAGTGGCGTACAAACGGGATATCGACGACGTGCGTGAGTCTCCGTCGCTCGATATCATCGAATTGCTGATGAAGCGCGGCGCGACCGTGGACTATCACGATCCGTATATTCCCGAAGTCACGACGGCAAATCACGATCACAAGAGCGTACCTTTCGATCCGGCGACGCTCAAGAAGTACGACTTGGCGGTGATCTGCACCGATCACCGCTGCATTGACTATGACGTGCTGGCCGACCATGTCGCGCTCGTCTTCGACGCGCGCAACGCGACGGCGAGCATGGCAAAGCGCGACAACGTGGTGAAACTCTAAGCGCGCGGGTTGACGTGAAAGCGCTCTCCGCAACGCTGGAGTTGCTGCGCCCCGCGCAGTGGTCGAAGAACATGATCATCTTCGCAGCCGTGCTCTTTTCGCCGGCGCGTGTGGTCATAGATTCCCCCGAGGTGATTCTGCGCGCCCTGCAAGGGTTCGCAGCATTCTGTATGCTCTCATCTGCGGTCTATGCGCTGAATGATCTGCTCGATCTTCAGGCGGACCGCGAACATCCGAAGAAGAAGAACCGTCCGCTCCCGTCGGGACGCATCTCGCCATCGACTGCGCTGCTCGTGTCGGGCGTGCTCGGCACGGCGGGCATTGCGTGGGCGTTTTGGCTCGATCTCTATTTCGGCGGGATTGCCATCGCGTACCTCGCGGCGAATCTCGCCTATTCGTTGGGCCTGAAACGCGCCGTGATTCTTGACGTGTTACTGCTCTCGATGGGATTCGTGCTGCGTGCCGTCGGCGGCGTGGCCGTGATTCGCGCGATGCTGCCGGAAGTCTATCTGTCCTATTGGCTCATTCTGTGTGCGTTTCTGCTCTCGCTCTTTTTGGCTCTCGCCAAACGGAGGCATGAAATTGCGCTGCTTGGAGAGAGCGCCGCGATCCACAGACCAAGTCTGGCGGGTTACAGTTTGACGTTTATCGATCAGATGCTCGCCGCCCTTTGCGCCGCGACGTTGGTGGCGTACAGCTTATACACGATTTCCGACGACACGTTTAAGCACTACGGCACACGCGCGCTGTTCTGGACACTGCCATTTGTCGTGTACGGCCTGTTCCGATATCTGTACCTGATCTACAATCGCGGCGAGGGCGGTGATCCGTCGCGGCTGCTCGTCAAAGATCGCGCAACCTTGATTAACGTGGCCTGCTGGGTAATTGCCACCGCCACTATCGTCTACCTGACCTAAGGGAAGGCCGGGGAATGTTCATGCGTCATCTCGCGCTGATCGCGCTCTGTCTTGGACTTGTGCTCGTGGTTTCGTGCAAGAAAGGTGATGAGACCAAGAGCGGAATCACCGGTCACGTTGCGGCGGCAGACGGAAGCGGAGCCGGAGCGCTGGTCAGACTCTATCCTGCGCCCGATCCAACGGCCGACGTGTCAGTGTGGTCCGTCACCGATCAGACGCCGGCCGTCGGGTTTACCTACGACCTCGATTTCGCATTTGACCACCGGGTTATCAGCTCGCTGCGCGCGGACTCCGCAGATGGCGACGGCGATTTTCAATTCGAGGAAGTTGTCGCGGGTGACTATGTTGTCGTTGCGGAATTCCCCGGGGGCGCCTGGGCGCCCTATAAGCTGGTTTCGACCGGCGGCGGAGACGTGCAAGTCGGCGACCTCCGCATTCCGCGAGTCGTCACGTATTCACTCGAGAATAACAACGTCAATATCAATCAGAGCACGACGTGGGAATCGGGCACGCATTACGTGCTGCTCGACAATACTTTTGTGCAGACGGGTGTCACACTGACGATTGAACCTGGCGCGGTTGTGAAACTTGCCGGCAACAAATCGCTAAACGTTCGCCATGGCGCAACGCTTGTGTGCAACGGCACGCCGGACGATTACATTATCTTCACATCATCGGATGTCATCAATCGCGATCCAGACGAGTGGCTGCAAGTGAAGTTCTTTGCGGACGCCGCGCCGCCGAATGTGTCGTATACGGAGTTCCGCTACGGCGCTTCGGGAATTGTGACGGACGTCGACAGCGGGCTGGTCGAATACTGCCACTTCACGCGCTTTGTCAACGAAGGCGTGCTCGCGCTGCGGCAGCCGCCGCTCGTGCGCCGTTGTGTATTTGATCGGGCGGCAACAGGAGTGCGCGCTGCGTCGACCAGTCAGTTCCTGATTGAGCGAAACGTTTTTCAGACGTGCGATCCATTCGCGATTATTCTCGATACGGTTCACGATGGCGAAATCAGCTGCAATTGGTTTCGCGACTGCGGCGGAACTGATACGAGCGGAGCGGGCAGCCGAGGAGTGATCCGACTCGATCTGGTCAGCGACATGGACATTCATAACAACTACTTCGAAACGTCGTCGAACGCCTTCCAAATCGGCTCCTGGGTCGACTCGACCGTAGACATCCGCCACAATACATTCAGTCAAATCGCGCGCGCACTGAATATCAGCGTGACTGAAGAGCGAAGGGGTCCGTCTAATCCCGAAGTGCATTTCAATTGCTTTGATTCTGTCTGGGATTTTGTCGTGTTTGTCCATTGCAGCCAGCATAGCTATCTCGACATGGATGCCTCGCAGAATTGGTGGGGCACACTCAGTGTCTCGCTGATACAATCCGAATTCGTGCATGACCAGTTCGATGATGAGCGCTGTCCGATCGTCACGGTCGATCCGGTTGTGAATTCCTGTTCGCAAATCACTTCTCTCAGCGGTACTCCCGCGGGACTCTGTCAATAATCCGTGCAATACGTCGGCAAAGATATCGTCACTCGCGGCTCGCTTCTGCATTTGAATCGCGAGCACGCGTGGAAAGAACTCCGTTCCCGCGCCAAGCAAGGCATTCGCAAGGCGCAGAATGCCGGCATTCGAGTCGAGGAGAGCCGCGACTTGAGTTTGATGGCTCAGCTTTGGTATGATCCGGAGACGCTCACGCCCGCCTTGGAAGCGGAACAGAGGCTTTTCCTCGCCTATGTCGGGCAGGAGCTCGTCGGCGGGATCATTGTCACGCCCGTTACTCCCAACACTCTCTTTTATCACTACGGCGGCACGAACGAAAAGGGCCGTGAGATCGAAGCGAATGCCTACCTATTCTGGCATGTTGTCTGTGAATATGAGAAAAGCAGTTTCGAGTATCTCGACGTAGGAGTTAGTTTTCGCAACGAATTGCAGCATTACTTTCAGAAGTATTGCACGCAGCCGTATCCGATTCTTTTTCGCTCGCCGCCGGAGGACACGCGCCCGCGAATTGCACTCGCGCCATTCAGCGGCGAAGACCTGGACGCGCCCGAGGAGCAGGTGATTGCGATCAACACCGCGCTATGGGAATTTTTTGACGCCGAATTCACGTATATGCCGTCATGGCCATACGCGTTTCAATCGGCGCTACGGGCCGCGGATGTGGAGAAAGGTTCTACAATTGGAGTGTGGGCATCAATTGGCGAAGCGTCCTACGTTAAGGGCTTGAATGATCTGTTCGGAGATCAATGGCGTTTTGTCGCGCGCGCAGAATTTTGCGGCGCGCGAGTGGCGGCGCATCGCTGGGGACACCTCTGCGGAGAAGCCGAGTCCCTAAGTCTTCTCAGCGAACCGCTGATCGAGGATTGTCGAGATGCACTGCTCGCATCGGACGAGCAATCACGACCGGGAAACTTCGGAGCGTTTTCTGTTTATGACTTCTCCCGCTGGTTGCCGCTTTCGTATGGAGCCGCGCTGGCCGGGCGGTATTTTCCGGACAAGACGGTATGGGATCGATTTCACTGTCTTGACGTGACGAAGCGCAATCGTGTTCGGGAGGGATTGCAGATCCATTGGCGAAAGCGTGACCGCGAGTTGCGCGGCCGTCAGGCGAACCTTGCGGCGCTATCCACGCTGTTTGCGCTCACGGGCATGCACGCGCCGATTCCGGGACAGTCGGCACCTGATACTTATGTCATGCGATCCAACGAACCGTATTCCGTGCGCGCCATTCACGAGCGCCTGGCGGCTTTTGGAGTCACGACGGAGATTGACGACGCGGAAGAGTTGATTGCCTTGCCTTGCCACTCGAAGTTGGGTCAGGGTCAACTCGAATACATGTTCGCGGCCATTCGCGGCATGATCAACCCTTGTTACACCTACGTGAGACCCGATCCGGCCAAGAAATAGCTCATGCCGTCAACCTATCTTATCACCGGCGGCGCCGGTTTCATCGGATCAAATATTGTCGAAGAACTTCTGAAGCGCGGCGCGCGCGTGCGGGTGTTTGATAACTTTGCGACGGGCAGGCGCGAGAACCTCACGGCCTTAGTGAACGACATCGACCTGCACGAAGGCGACCTGCGGGACGAAGTTGCGGTTGCGCGAGCGATGCAAGGTTGCGACTACGTGCTGCATCAGGCCGCGCTCGGGTCGGTGCCGAGATCGATCGCCGATCCGGTTACGACTAACGAAGTGAATATTCGCGGCACATTGAATGTGCTTATCGCGGCGCGCGACGCGGGCGTTAAGCGCGTCGTCGCGGCGTCAAGCTCGTCAGTCTATGGCAACACACCAACATTGCCAAAGATCGAGGCGATGCCGGTGCTGCCGCTGTCGCCGTATGCCGTGAGTAAACTCGCCACAGAGAAGTACTGCGCTGCGTTTCATGCCGTCTACGGCCTTGAAACGGTGGCGTTGCGCTATTTCAATATCTTCGGTCCGAGGCAGGATCCCAAGTCGCAGTATGCGGCAGTAATACCGCTTTTCATAACTCACGCACTGAACGGCACGTCCCCCATAGTTCATGGCGACGGCAAGCAGTCGCGCGACTTCACGTACGTCGACAATGCAGTAAGCGCAAATCTGCTCGCGTGCGCAGCTCCGGCGGAAAAGGTTGCGGGCCAGTTTTTTAATGTGGCCTGCGGGGCGCGCTATTCGCTGCTTGACGTGTTGGGCGGCATCGGGGAAGCGTTGAACAAGTCCGTCGCTCCAACTCATGAGCCGACACGGGCCGGTGACGTGCGGGATTCGCTGGCGGACATTACCAAGATTCAGCAGGCCATGGGTTATCACGTGCTTGTGACGATGCACGACGGCCTGCGCAAAACGGTCGAGTACTTATTGAGGGCAAATTCATGAGCGTAGGAATGTTGAATCTGCAAGCGCAGTTTCGCCAGATTCGTGAAGAAGTGCTGGCGGAAGTGACGCAGATTTTCGAAACACAGAGTTTCATATTAGGAAGTCGCGGCAAAGGCCTTGAAGAAAAGATGGCCGCGCTGGCAGGCGTGCCGTACGGTATCGGCGTGTCGTCAGGCACGGACGCCCTATTACTGGCTGTGATGGCTTTGAAGCCCAAAGCCGGCGACGAAGTTGTTACAACTCCGTACACGTTTTTCGCGACCGCGAGTTCAATTGTGCGGGGCGGAGCTAAGCCGGTGTTTGTCGATGTGGACGAGCGAACGTTTAATGCGCGGGCGGATCAGCTTGAGTCTGTTGTTACGCCGCGGACGCGCGCACTAATGCCTGTGCATTTGTTTGGACAGATGGTGGACCCTGCCAAGTGGACTGCGGTCGCGAAGAAGCACAACCTGCTTATCATCGAAGATGCAGCGCAGGCCGTGGGAGCGACGTTTAACGGCGTCGTTGCCGGAGGATTCGGCGATTTCGGCTGCTTCTCTTTCTATCCAACAAAGAATCTTGGCGGCGCGGGTGACGGCGGCATGGTCCTCGCTCGCGATGAGAACCTTGCGCACGACGTGCGGATCAACCGCGTTCACGGCGGGAAAGACCGCTATTACCATGATCAGATTGGTATCTGCGGCCGACTCGACGAACTTCAAGCAGCGGTGCTGTTGATCAAGTTCAAGCATCTTGAAACGTGGAATAAGCGGCGGCGGGCATTGGCCAAGCTCTACAACGACGGCCTGACAGGTACCCCTGCCGTGACTCCGTTTGAAGAACCCGGCGCGGTTCACTTATCATCAATACGTTCTGCGCGCGCCGCGTCGTGACGAATTGATGGAGTTCCTGAAGTCACGCGGCATTGGGAACATGATTTACTATCCCGTACCGCTGCATTTGCAGAAGTGTTTCAGCGATCTTGGCTACAAGGAGGGCAGTTTCCCGGTTTCAGAGATGCTCGCCAAAGAGACCGTGGCGCTGCCGATGTCTTCCGAGCTGACGGACGCGGAGGTCGCTGAAGTGTGCGACGCCGTGCGCGCTTTTTACGGCGGCTCGGGAGCGTAACGGAGTACCATCCGCGACATGCCTAAGAACATCGAGAAAACTATTTGGCTGCGGGTCTTCAACTTACTTGGAGATCTGTTGCTCACGGCCGTCTCGTTTGTCCTCGCATTCGCGGTCCGCACCGAGACTCGCTCGTTATATTTCTTTGGCAGTGCGCTCTCAGTACATAACTACTACGAAGTGCTTGCGCTGCTGATACCCATCTGGTGGCTGCTGCTTGACATGCAGAGGTCGTATCAGGATATTCGGCCGGCGTCAATGTGGCACGATTTCAAGCTCGGGACCCGCACTGCCGTGCTTGGCACAGTGTGCCTGTTTGCTGCCAGTTATGTTCTGCGGATTGAGTTACCATCGCGTTCGATCATCTTCCTTTTTATGCTCATCAACGCGATTCTGCTGACGGTTAATCGGGTGTTCTTTCGCGGTATCCGAGAGCACATTCGCGCGGGTGGTGGATTCAGCAAACGTGTTTTGATCATCGGCGCGGAAGAGAAGGCAAGTCGCTTTATCAAGACAGTAAGTGAACAGCCCGACCTGGCAGTGGTGCTCGTCGGATTCGTAGACACGGAACACACGTCAGGTGATGCCTGCCCGCCGGAAACTGTGCGGCTTGGCACACCGGCGGACTTGCCAGCGATTCTCCACGAACATACTATTGACGAAGTCGTTTTCGCCGTTCCTACGAAACGAATTGCCGATTGCACCGACATGTTGGCCCTGTGCGAGCAGGAAGGCGTGCGCGCCGTGATTCTGTCGAATTGGTTCTCGAATCTCGTGGCTCACGTTTCGACCGAGATTCAATACGACCAACCAGTGCTGATTTATACGTCGATGAGGCACAAAGAGTGGCAGATTCTCGTCAAGCGATTGTTTGACATTGCGTTCTCAGGTTTCATGCTCATTCTGTTGCTGCCGCTTCTTCTGCTAATCGCCCTCGCCATCAAAATTCAGGATGGCGGACCGATCTTTTATCGCTGGAATGTAGTGGGCTTTAACAAGGAAAAGTTCACGGGCTACAAATTCCGCACGATGGTTGTTGACGCCGACATTTTGAAGGCGAAACTTGAAGCGCAGAACGAAATGAAAGGCGCGGTGTTCAAAATCAAGAACGATCCGCGTATCACGATCATTGGCCGGTACCTACGCAAGTTCAGTCTGGATGAACTGCCGCAGCTGTGGAGTGTGCTCAAAGGAGACATGTCGATTGTCGGCCCGCGTCCACCGCTTGAAACGGAGCTGCCGCGCTTCGACAGCTGGCACCGCCGCAAACTCGCTGTAAAACCCGGCCTGACGTGTTTGTGGCAGATCTCAGGACGCAGCGGTATCACCGATTTTGACGAATGGGTGAAGCTCGATTTGGCCTACATTGACAATTGGACACTCTGGCTTGATTTCAAGATACTGATGAAGACGATTCCCGCCGTACTGCTTGGGCGCGGCGCGCACTAATCGAAAAAGGACTCACTTGCGTGTATTAGTCACCGGCGGCGCCGGATTTATCGGATCACATACGACGGATGAGCTTTTGCGCCGCGGCTATGATGTGACCATTTTGGACAGCTTGGAAAAGCCGGTGCACATGAAAGGAAAGCCCGCGTATATTCCCGCGAAAGTTAAATTCATCGAAGGCGACGTGCGGGATCGCGAGAAAATGCGTGAAGCGCTTGAAGGCGTGGAAGCTGTCTACCATTTTGCCGCCTACCAGGATTATCTCCCCGATTTCTCGAAGTTCTTTTGGGTAAACAGCGTGGGCACGGCGCTGATTTACGAGCTGATCGTCGAGCACAAGTTGCCCGTCAAGAAGGTCGTCGTAGCTTCATCTCAAGCCGTCGCGGGTGAAGGGCGCTATGCCGCCAAAGACGGCACACTTTTTCATCCCGAGTTGCGACCTGTAGCGGATTTGGATGTGGGCCGCTGGGATTTTCGTGACCCGCGCACGCAGGAGATTCTGCATTGGCAGGCGACTCCTGAGACGGATGCGAAGCCGCTGAATCAATATGCGCTGTCAAAATACTCGCAGGAGCTTATGACTCTGGCGTTTGGCAAGCGGTATGATATTCCCTCAGTCGCCATGCGCTTTTCAATTGTGCAGGGACCGCGACAGAGCTTTTACAACAACTACTCTGGCGCGTGCCGGATATTTTCGCTAAGCTATTTCTTTGACCGCGCCCCGTTGATTTACGAGGACGGTTTGCAGGTCCGCGACTTTGTCAATATCCATGACGTTATTCAAGCGAATCTGAAAGTGCTTGAAGATGATCGTGCGAATTATGAGATGTTCAATGTTGGCAGTGGGCGAGCATACACCGTCACCGAGTTCTGTTCGATCGTTGCCAAAGTTTTTGGCAAAGAGGATTTGAATCCACGCCTGCCGGGTTTGTATCGGTTTGGAGATACGAGGCATATCATTTCTGACGTGAACAAACTTCAGGCGTTGGGCTGGTCGGCGACCCGCACCGCTGAGGATTCTGTACGTGAATACCGCGCATACCTCGAAGCGCAGACCGATATAGACGACATCATGGACTTCGCTGAACAGCGGATGCAGTCACTCAACGTAGTACGACCTGCAAAGGGAGCAACAGCCTAAGATGAGAATATTGGTCACAGGTGGGGCGGGGTTTATTGCGTCGCATGTAGCCGACGGTTTCATTGCGGAGGGACATGAGGTCGCGGTGCTTGACAATCTCAGCACAGGATTCCGGGAGAATGTGCCTGAAATGGCGGTTTTCTTCGAAGTCGACATTCGCGACGCGCAGGCCGTAGACAGGGTCGTCAGCGCCTTTCGACCGGATGTGATTGATCACCACGCCGCACAGATGGACGTGCGGAAATCATTGCTTGATCCGGTCTTTGACGCGCAGTCCAATATCGTTGGATCAATCAACGTGATTTCATCTGCGCACAAGCACGGCGTGAAGAAGTTGATCTACATTTCGACGGGCGGCGCTGTGTACGGTGAACCGTCCAACTTGCCGGTGAGCGAGCAGCATCCGATTCATCCGGAGTGCGCATACGGTATTTCAAAACACACGGTTGAGCATTACCTTGAACTGTACCGGCTGCTCTATGGATTTCGATATACAGTGTTGCGCTATCCTAACGTCTTCGGACCGAGGCAGAATCCGCACGGTGAAGCGGGTGTCATCGCAATATTCGCAGGAGTGCTGCTTGAGGGCAGGACGCCGACGATTTACGGCGACGGTGAACAGCTTCGAGACTACGTCTATGTTTCAGACGTTGTGCGCGCGAACATACTGGCGCTCGAAGCAGGCGACGGCGAGATCATGAATATCGGTTCAGGCGCCGGGACCTCCGTCAACACGCTGTTCAAAGAGCTTGCACAGTTGGCGGATTTTCGCGACCCTGCCAACTACGCGCCGCCGCGCACAGGCGAGATTCAGGCAATATATCTTGATGCCGCGCGAGCGGCGAGTATTCTCGGTTGGAAGACTGAAGTGCGGCTTGCCGATGGTCTGCGAAAGACGTGGGACTGGTGCCGTGCCGTGCGCGAAAAGACTCTGGCATCTGCGTGAAGGCGGTCGTTTTGGCCGCTGGAGTTGGCAGCCGATTGGGAGAATTGACTCGCCAGACTCCGAAGTGTCTTCTTCCCATTGCCGGGCGACCTGCGCTTGACTATTGGTGCGAGATGCTTGCACGGGCGGGAGTCACCGATGCGTACATCAATACACATCATCATGCCGACCCAGGGCGAGCGTTTGTCGCCTTGCGTCCGCATGGACTTCGATTCGTAGAAGGATTCGAGCCAACGCTACTCGGAAGTGCGGGAACGCTGCGCAATGCGCAATCGTTCGTTGCTGACGAAGAGCAGTTCTACATCATCTATGCCGACAATTTCGCAGAGATGGACTTACTTCGGCTGAGAACTTTTCACCGAAAGTGCGGTTTCCCGCCGCTTGTTGTCGCGGCATACCGCACCGATCAACCCGAGCGCTGTGGCATCTTTGAGTTGGATGAGTGGGGGAAGGTTATAGACTTCGAAGAGAAACCCAATCGGCCCAAGACGACGATCGCCAATTCGGGAATTCACGTCGCGTCGCCCGAACTTTTCACGTATGTTCCGGATTCATCGCCGGCAGATATTGGCTTTCACGTTTTACCTCAGTTGACCGGCAAAATGTACGCTTACGTTACGGACGAATATATTCAGGACATTGGAACACCTGAGACGTACGCCGCCGTGTGTGCGCGTCAGATGAAAAGCAAATAGTATGGTTATCACGCAAACACCTCTTCGTTTGAGCTTTGCCGGAGGCGGCAGCGATCTACCGGATTACTATCATCACGGCGCGGGACAAGTAATCTCGACCGCGATTGACAAGTATATTTTTGTCATCATTAAGGAGCGATTTGACGAGAAGATCGTTCTGAACTACTCGCGGAACGAGACGGTTGACGACGTTTCTGAGATCAAGCATGAGCTGATCAAAGCTGCCATGGAGATGACGGGACTTGAACGCGGCGTTGAGATTTCGACACTGGCCGATATCCCATCCGAGGGCAGCGGACTCGGGTCGTCATCGTCGCTGGTCGTAGGACTTCTTAACGCGATGTACATGTACCTCGGTCGACAAGTCACCGCCGACGTGCTGGCACGACAGGCATGCGTAATTGAAATCGAGAAGTGCGGCCGGCCGATCGGAAAACAGGACCAATACATCGCGGCCTACGGCGGACTGCGGCGGTTTGTCTTTCATCCTGACGAAACGGTGTTTGAAACCGCAGTCAACCTTCCGACGCAGGCTCTGCGGCATTTCGGAAGCAATCTGATGCTGTTTTACACTAACCGTACGCGCAAGTCAGCTGAGATTCTGGCCGAACAGAAATCACAGACGACATCTAGACGCGAAATCCTGGAAGCCATGATGCCGCTTGTCGATCAAATTGAACAAGCGCTGATTGCATTAGATTTTGAAGGAGTCGGACGGCTTCTGCACGACGGGTGGGAGCTCAAGAAGCGCATGGCGGCGAAGATTTCGGATGATGGGATTGATTCGTTGTACCAACGCGCACTTCAGGCGGGAGCGATAGGGGGTAAGATTGCAGGCGCCGGTGGCGGTGGTTTCTTGTTACTTTATGTGCCGCCGACGTATCAGGAACATGTTCGCGCGGCGCTGGGCGATCTGTTTGAGTTGCCGTTCATGCCAGAACGTGACGGCAGCAAAGTCATCTTTAACATCAAACGCTATCCGTTCAAATGACACCTGACAAAGCGACACACGTTCATGCATATCTTGAACGCTTAAAGGCCGTTCTGGACAGCGTTAATGTCGATGACGTTGTAGCCTGCATGTCCATTCTTGTGGACGCGTATGACCGCGACGCGACCGTTTTCGTTTGCGGCAACGGCGGGAGCTGGACAACCGCGACGCACTGGGTGTGCGACTTCACTAAAGGAGCAAGCGCTCCCAACGCGCGACGCTTTCGGATGCTCGCGCCGGGTGATAATATGGCGATGCTCACGGCCTACGCCAATGACGTAAGTTACAACGCCGTGTTTGCGGAGCCGCTGCGCGCCTATGCCCGTAAGGGCGATGTTGTGATTCTGATCACGGCTTCGGGCAACTCGCCGAATATACTCGAAGCGGCGAGCGCCGCGCGCGAGCTTGGCGTTACTGCCATTGGATTGATCGGATTCGGCGGCGGCAAGCTCGCTTCGATGACCGATCAAAACGTCGTCGTAGCGTCGCGTGAATACGGACCGGTTGAAGATCTCCATTTAGTGCTGGATCACATTCTCAGCACGTTTCTCAAGGAACATATCGCCAATACGATATAGTTCCGCATATTTCCAAGCAGAAAAGACAACTCACTATGAAAGTTACTGTCATTGGAACCGGCTACGTCGGTCTTGTGACCGGCACTTGTTTGGCTGAATCCGGCAATCAAGTCGCCTGTGTGGATACCGACGCGCGCAAGATTGACCTACTTAAGCAAGGTGTGGTTCCCATTTACGAACCTGGTTTGAAGGAGTACCTTGACCGCAATGTCGCTCAGGGTCGTCTCACGTTTACGACGGACCTATACTCCGTCATGGATGATTCCGAAGTGCTGATGATCGCAGTCGGAACGCCTCCGGGCGAAGATGGATCCGCCGATCTCAAGTATGTGCTCGCCGTCGCGGAGAGTATCGGAAAGCGTATAAAGGAATATAAGATCGTTGTAAACAAGTCCACTGTGCCGGTTGGCTCGGGCGATTTGGTGCGCGAGACGATTCGCAAGCATACAAACGTTGAATTTGACGTCGTCTCGAACCCCGAGTTCTTGAAAGAGGGCGATGCGGTGAACGACTTCATGAAGCCCGACCGCATCGTGATCGGCGTTGAAAGCGCACGCGCTGAAGAGGTTATGAAGCGGCTGTACGCGCCGTTCCACCGCCTCGGGCACCGTGTGGTTTCAATGGACGTGCGCTCAGCGGAGATGACGAAGTACGCTGCGAATGCCATGCTCGCGACCAAGATCACGTTCACGAACGAGATCGCGAACCTGTGCGGCCTGCGGCGCGGACATCAATAACGTGCGTTTTGGGATCGGCTCAGATAAGCGAATCGGACCACATTTCCTGTATGCCGGAATTGGCTACGGCGGTTCGTGCTTTCCGAAGGACGTTTCGGCCTTGATCAAGATCGGAAAGAAATACGATCATACGCTCAAGATTCTGCATGCTGTTGACGAGGTGAACACGCAACAGCGTTTCCGCCTCGTTGACAAGGTGGTCAAGAAGTTCGGAGAGGACCTGAGCGGGTTGCGCTTCGCGATCTGGGGCTTGTCGTTCAAGCCGAAGACCGACGACATGCGGGAAGCGCCATCTCTGTACACGATTGACGCGCTGCACGAACGCGGCGCGCAGTTGCACGTCTACGACCCGCAGGCCATGGAGAATGCGCGATCGATGGTGGGTGACAAGGCGCATTTCCACGATGATTACTACACGCCGCTCAAAGACGCCGACGCGCTGTTGATTTGTACGGAGTGGCAGGAGTTCCGCGAGCCGGACTTCACGCGAATGAAGTCGCTCCTGAAACGGCCTATCTTGTTTGACGGAAGAAATCTGTTCGAACCCGAGCAGATGAAGGAAATCGGCTTCGAGTACTTCGGCATTGGACGTAAGACCGTCTAAGCTCGCCACGCTCTTCGTCGTCGCGGCGCTGTGCGCGTCGTGTGCCCGTATGGCCACTCCGCCCGGCGGCCCTGAAGACAAGACTGCGCCGACCGTCGTCAAGACGAGTCCGACACAGGATGAAACCGAGATTGCCTGGGACCGCGATGTGATGCTCGAGTTCTCCGAACCCGTCAATCGTTCAGGTGTCGAAGCGGCGCTTTACCTCTCACCCGAGCCCGGCCAGCGGTTACGCTATCGCTGGTCGGGTCGGCGATTAGTGTTGGACTATCTCGATCCACTGCCGGATAACCGGACCATTGTGGTTACGGTCGGAGCGCAAGCGAAAGATTTGCAAGGAAACGGGCTCGAAAGCAGTTTCACGCTTGCTTTTAGTACGGGCGACAGCATCGATCGCGGTTTGATCCGTGGTATGGTTGCCCTGCCCGAGAAAAGCAAGTCGTTTGGCGTCGTCGCGTATTTGCTGAGCGACACTTTGCCTGATCCGTTGCGCGATTCACCCGACTATCGAATGCAAACGGATGCGGATGGATCGTTTGAACTTACCTATCTTGCGCAGGGTCGGTATCGACTGTTTGCGCTTGATGACCGAAATTTTGACGGGTTGTGGTCGCCGGCGTCGGAGCTTATCGGCCCGGCTTCGATGGATGTGGATGTACGTGAAGGGTTGACGCCGTTTGTCACGTTTGTGCCGATGCTGCATGACACTTCACCACCGGCGATTTTGCGCGCGCGTCAGTTTGATCAACATCGTCTGGACCTTCGTCTTAACAAGGACATGCAGCCGACGGTACTAATTCGTGACGGAGCCGCTGAGATTTTCGCGGAGCACATTGGCGTTGACAGCAGCGCGAGTGGGAGTTGGTTCGTCTATTTTGGCGACACTCTGACCAGCGACAGCGCGTTAGTCACTGTCGGTGTCGCTGACGACACTCTCGCCGCAAAGTTTGCGGTGAATTCGCGCGCTGATACGACGGCGCCGAGTCTGGTTACATCATGGCCCGCGAACCGCTCTGTGAATCGCGAGCTGCCCGAACAGATCATTGCTGTGTTCAGTGAGCCAATTCTGTTTGACGAGCCGCGCGACTCGCTCACCGTTACCTTCAAGGCCGACACAGTGGATGTGCCGTTTTCCGTTTCGTCGTCCGATCCCGCTTCGATTTCAGTCACGCCTGATCACAGTCTAATTCCGGGCAAGAAATACACGCTCGAGATTCCCGGGCTGCTGATTCGAGATTATTCCGGCAATGTGCCGCACGACTCGGTCGTCACGATTGCATGGTATACGTACCCGGCGGATTCGATGGGAACAATTTCCGGATCGGTGCGTGCGACGGCGGGAGCGCAGTGGATTCTGGAATTGCATCCGGTCAAGGATCGAGTGGAAGGCGCGTCCTTCACTACATTTTCGAGTTACGAGTTTCGCGGTTGGCCGGAAGGCAAGTATCGCATCCGTATTCTGCAGGACGTCAATCGTGACGGCGTGCACAACATTGGAAGCGTCATGCCGTTTGAGTTTTCCGAACCATTTCAATGGCATCCCGATACGGTTTCTGTCCGGCCCCGCTGGACGAATGAAACAGACATTACCTGGACGACTGAAACCCAACGATAAGATATGCTTCATGCTGTGATCATGGCCGGTGGAGTGGGTGCGCGTTTCTGGCCGCTTTCCCGTCGACACCGTCCCAAACAGTTGATCGATCTGACCGGCGAAGGCACGATGATTGAGCAGACTATGTCGCGCTTGGACGGGCTGGTCGACAGCGAGAATGTCTGGATCGTCACAAACGCCGATCAGGCGGCGCAGATCAAAAAGCTCGTGCCGCAGTTCCGCGACGATCGTTTCATTATTGAGCCTGTGGGCCGCAATACGGCGCCAGCAATCGGGCTTGCGGCTGTGCATTTGCACAAGAGCGATCCTGACGCTGTAATGATAGTGCTGCCCGCTGATCATCGAATTACCAACATCCCGCAGTTTCATTTCTGCCTCACGTCCGCTGTGGAGGTTGTACACGATTCCGAGCTGTTGGCGACAATCGGCATCCAGCCCACTCGCCCGGAAACGGGATATGGTTACATTCAGATGGATACCAGCGGTATCCGGCTGCGGGACAACGTCTATCCGGTGCGCACGTTTGCCGAAAAGCCAAACCTGGCGACGGCAAGACTGTTTCTGGAGAGCGGCGAGTTCCTGTGGAACAGCGGCATGTTTGTCTGGCGTGCAGACTCGATATTGAAGCTGATTCGCGATTTACTGCCGTTGTGGGGCGTTGCCTTTGAAGAGATCGACGGCGCAATCGGCACGCCGCAGGAGCAAAACGTAACACGCCGCGTGTTTGAATCAGGCAAAGGCATATCTATTGACTATGGCGTTATGGAGAAAGCGCCCCGCGTCGCCGTCGTGCGCGGCACGTTCGACTGGAACGATGTCGGAAGTTGGGACGAAGTGTGGCGCTTGATGCCGCACGATGATCACGGCAACGCTATTCGCGGCAATGTCACGCTGGCCAACACCCACAACACGTGTGTACTCGGAAACAAGAAATTGATTGCAGTGACAGGAGTCAGCAATCTGATCATAGTCGAGACGGAGGACGACGATCATGATCTGCCCGCTCGATAGATCACAGGAAGTGAAAGAGCTCGTCGATACGCTTAAGGCGCAAGGCCGGGAGGATGTGCTGTAATGAGAGCCGCGAAACTTGTTCAGCTGCTGACCGAGGCGCTGGAGAAACAGGGTTACAAGATTCGCAACGAGAAGGGGAATTTTCGCGGCGGTCGATGTATCTTTGAAACCGAGCGTCTGGTCATCATGAACAAACGCTTTGGCGATGAGGAGCGCGCCGAGATTCTCGCCCGCGCGTTGGCGCGCGAAGACCTTGACGCTCTCTTCCTGCTGCCGGAAGTGCGTGACTATGTGGAACGCTATGCGAACGCGCCGCAAATCGTAGTGGACTTGACGGAGAGTGACGCGGAGGCGCCGACGAAGTGACGCCTGTCGAGCTGATCGATGCGATGTTCAGTGGCTCACGCAGCGCCTTGGCGCGGACTTTGTCGCGAGTAGAGAACTCCGCCGAAGGCGCCGATGAGGTCTTGCGCGCGCTGGGGAATCGAGTCGGCCGGGCCGTACGCATCGGATTCACCGGACCGCCCGGAGCGGGGAAGAGCTCGCTGGTTACGGCCTATACGAAGCACCTGCGCAAACAGGGCCGCCAAGTTGCAATACTCGCGGTTGATCCGACGTCGCCATTTTCGGGCGGCGCGTTGCTTGGTGACCGCGTGCGCATGAACGCGATCGGGTTGGACGACGGGGTGTTTGTGCGTTCGCTGGCGACGCGCGGAGATTTAGGGGATTGTCTCAGGCCGCAGGTGATATGGCCGACGTGTTGGATGCGGCGGGATGATTACGTGCTTTTCGAGACGGTCGGCGTCGGACAATCGGAACTTGAAGTCGTGCAGTATGCGGACAGCGTCGTTGTGGTGCTCGTTCCGGAGTCTGGTGACGCGATTCAGGGGATGAAGGCGGGCTTAATGGAAGCGGCGGATGTGTTCTGCGTCAACAAGGCAGACCGCGAGGGCGCAGACCGTTTCACGGGAGATTTACAGGGCGCAATGATGCTCAAAATGTGGGATCATTGGAAGCCCCCGGTGGTGAATACCGTTGCTACACGTGAGACAGGCGTCGTTGAGTTGGCCGAGCAGATTGAGGCGCATCTTGCGCATTTGCGATCAACAGGCAAATTCCAAGTCCGGCGCCACGCTCATGCAAGACGACGGATTCAGCGAATGCTGGAAAAGAGATTGCTCTCGCAGTTCTGGACCAAAGAAAAAGCCGCGCTGATGGACGCGGCCTTGGCCAACGGGGAAAGTCCGTATGGCGTGCTTGGGAAGTTGGTGGGACCAGCGTAGACGCTGGACCCTCTTCTGCACGCTCTCACTTGGCGGACACGCGCTCATTGTGTGCTTCGTGCAGGGAATAGTCTATTCAAATTGAGTTTGCAACCACGATAGTAGAGCCCGACCGAACTGCGGAAGCCTTAGCCTTGTTCGGCGTGTGTATCCTTCGTTTCCCACGCTCTGAGTTTTGTCGGCCTAAACGGCTCCTGCGTAAACAGCATGCCGCACGCCGCTTCATCATCCAAGCCGCGCGATTCGCGCAAAGTACAGCGGATACCCGCTTCAGTGAGCCAGCCCATGAAGCGGTCTATCGCCGCGTCGCTCGAGGGCTTGAGACCGCTGCCTGTAGGATGAAGGCGAATCAGGTTCATCTTCGCGGGAATGTTCTTCAGCCAGTGCGCGAGATTGTCAACATCTTCCTCGCGATCATTGAAATCCGAGATCATGATATACTCAAAGGTCACCGGGTCTTTGGTCACATGAGCAAAGCGGCGCAGCGTCTTGAAAAGCAGGTCGAGCGGATACGCCTTGTTAATCGGCATTAGCTCGGCGCGGCAGGCGTCCGTTGTCGCATGCAGGAGATGGCGAGTTTCGCGGGAGGTGAATCTTTCATCCAGCGCTCAATTGCCGGGACAAGCCCCACCGTCGAAACCGTGATGCGGCGAGCGGCTAGTCCGATTCCGTTCTCATCGGTGAGCAGGCGCAACGCTGCGAGTACCTGATCGTAATTGTGCAACGGCTCGCCCATGCCCATGAACACGATGTTCGTGAGCCGCGTTGAACAGTGCTTCTCAACTTCGAGAACTTGCAGGACAATCTCACTCGCAGTCAGGTGGCGGAACAATCCCATCTTTGCCGTCGCGCAGAAATGGCAGCCGAGCGCGCATCCAACTTGACTCGAAATGCACACGGTTTCTCCGGGTGAGTCGGGCAGATAGACCGATTCAACGCGCAGCCCGTCCTCCAGATCGAACAGGAATTTCCGCGAACCGTCGCGTGACGCGTTAGCTGGCCGGGCCAGACCAAGCGTTCCAATTGTCGCCACATCTTTCAGTTTAAGCCGCCACGTTGCGGGGAGATCGGACATCTCATCGAAGCTCGTTGCCCGCTTCTGATAGAGCCACGAGTAGAGCTGCCGCCCACGGAAGGCTGGCTCGCTCTGCTCGTGCGCGAAACTTTCCAGTTCCTTGCGCGTTAACCCTATAAGTATTTTCTTTTTCAATAACATGTGATTCCGGCGCGGTTCCTTCAATCTACGAAGAGAAACCCCCGCTCGCAAGTCCAACCCCAAGGATTCTCCCGCCTATGGCGTCCGACCTCGACGCACTGAAACAACTCAAAGACTCCCGCGACGTCATGCTCCAAGAAGTCGGCAAGGTGATTGTCGGCCAAGAGCAAATCATTGAACAATTGATGATGACGTTGCTGGCGCGCGGGCATTGCCTGCTCGTCGGTGTTCCCGGTCTGGCGAAGACGCTGCTCATTTCGACGATGGCGCGGATGCTCGACCTGAAGTTCAGCCGCATTCAGTTTACGCCTGACTTGATGCCCTCGGACATCACGGGTACCGGGATCGCCGAAGAAGATCGCGCGACAGGACGCCGCAGCTTCAAGTTCATCAAAGGGCCCGTGTTCGCGAATATCGTGCTGGCCGACGAAATCAACCGCACGCCGCCCAAAACGCAGGCCGCACTCTTGCAGGCTATGCAGGAGCACGAAGTCACGGCGGCAGGGGAGACCTATAAGCTCGAAGAGCCGTTCTTTGTGCTCGCGACGCAAAATCCGATTGAGCAGGAGGGCACCTATCCGTTGCCCGAAGCGCAGCTCGACCGCTTCATGTTCAATCTGTGGGTGGACTATCCGAGTTTCAAAGAAGAAGAACAGATTGTCAAGAACACGACCTCGGCGGCCACGCACTCCGTGACGAAGGTCTTGAATGCGCAGCAGATTGCGACTTTGCAGGACCTCGTGCGCCGCGTGCCCGTGGCGGATAACGTCGTTGAGTATGCCGTCAAGCTCGTGCGCAGGACGCGTCCGAATTCGGACGAAGCGCCGAAGTTTATCAAGGACTACGTGAGCTGGGGCTGCGGCCCGCGCGCGTCGCAGTATTTGATCTTAGGTGCCAAAACTCGTGCCGCGCTGCAAGGTCGCCCAACACCCGAAATTGACGATGTGCGCGCCGTTGCCCTGCCTGTCCTGCGCCACCGCTTGGTTCCCAACTTTACCGCGGAAGCGGATGGGATGAAGGCGGAGCATTTGGTGGAACGGTTGCTGAACGAGAAATAAACTTTGTCGTCACCTCTCCAATATCTCGATCCTGCCTTCGTCTCGCGGCTGAAGAACATGCAGCTGCGCGCGCGCATGGTTGTTGAAGGGTTCATGGTCGGCTTGCATAAGTCGCCCTACCATGGATTCTCCGTCGAGTTTGCCGAGCATCGTCCCTACATGGACGGCGATCCATTGCGCAATCTCGATTGGAAGGTCTATGCCAAGACCGACCGCATGTATGTCAAGCAGTACGAAGAAGAAACCAATCTCAAATCGTACATATTGCTCGATGTCTCGAATTCGATGAACTACGGATCGGGTAAGGTCACGAAGTTCCAATATGCGTCATATTTGGCGGCCGCGTTGGCGTTCCTGATGATTCAGCAGCGCGACGCCGTGGGGCTTGCGGCCTACGACACGACCTTGCGGACGTATCTGCCGCCGCGCTCGGTGCACACGTATTTGAATGTCGTGTTGTCCCAGCTGGAGAAGCTCACGCCGTCGGCGCAGACGGACATCGGGAAGAATCTTCATCGAGTCGCGGAGAGAATCTCACGACGGGGGTTAATTGTTGTGCTCTCGGATTTGATGGACGAACCGGAGCAAATTCTCTCGGGGCTCAGGCACTTTCGCCACAATGGTCACGAAGTGCTCGTACTGCAGATTCTCGATCCGCGCGAAGTCGACTTCGCGTTCAGCGGTGATATTCGCTTCAAGGACCTTGAAACGGGCACGGAGCTGCCCACCCAGCCGTGGCATATTCGCAAAGAGTATCAAAAGATGATGGGCGATTTTGTAGAGCGCATCCGCCGCGGCTGTCAGGAAGACAAGATTGATCACACGCTGCTGAAAACGGACACGACCTACGATCAGGCCTTGATTTCGTATTTGACAAAACGCAAGGCATTGCGATAGATTTCACGCCACAGTTTGAGTAACAGAACGCCCGCACCAGATTGGTGGCGGGCGTTTCTGTTTCATGATTTCCGGGTGTACGGACTACTTTGGCAAGACAAGGTTTACGTATAGGGAACGGAATGGGTTGGTGTCGGATTCAAATCCCGACAGACACGGGTGAAACGGCCGCGGCGGCCAATTTTCTCTTCTCGGATGGTAAGGTCAGGCCTGAGTTTCGTCGGGGAATGTAGTGGACATGTTAGTCGAAATATTGGACAATTGCGCGAGTCCTTGACTTTTCAGCAAATCTTGACATTATTACTCTACTTAGCATAGTGTTAATAAGTCCTATTGCTTGTTAACTCTTTAATATGAATAGTTTATGCCAGAAATAGGGGAAGGAGAACCTCATGATTCGGTTTCTAAGCTTGATGTTGTGCGGAGCGGCCCTGACGGTAAGCCTCGCCGTTGCCGGCGAGCGCCCGGTCGGGTTTGGCAAATCGTCGAAAGAAGAGATTCTGCAGGCCTGTTACGACAAGATACAGTGGTACATTGCACAAGACATAGAAGTCCCTGAGTCGGTCTATGACTTCTACTTCTCGTTCGAACAGCTGGTGATGCCCGAAGTACATGGACGCCGAGTCCCCGGCGCCTTCCAACTGGACGAGCTTCAGGATGCCTGCCCGGGGACGTCTCTGACGTTCGAGACGGGTGGGGGCGAAGGCGACGGCGAAGTCGTTGTGATTGTCTGCGGACAGACGTCCAACGCCCGCAATGATTGCGGGTATCCAACCTGCCGCTGGGGCAAAGATGTCGTCGTTGAACTCAATGTCGAGGACTTCGGCTATTTCGAGATCACGACGACCGGGTCGCTCTTCGACACCTACCTTTGTCTGTATGAGGACGGTTGCTGCGGGGATCCAGATGCAGAACTGATTGAGGCGAACGACAATAATCCAGGGATGTGCAATGGTCAGCGCTTGGCGTCCGGCTTTTCTACATGCCTGGACGACGGCACGTATTACCTTGTTCTTGACGGTTCGTTCTCGACCGCGCGCGGCTCCTATTGCTTGACGATCTACTACGACGAAGGCTTCTGCGACTAAACTCATCCCGGGGCCAAGGGGAGAGGCCCTGAGAGTTAGTCACAGAACTTGAAAAAGCCCTGAGCACGCTCAGGGCTTTTTCATTGAACTGCACAAATCTTAAGCACTAAGAGAATGCGTGCATTCGCAGACGATTTGCACGTCCCCTATCGAAGCGGTATATTCAGAGGCAATGCGCAGGGATGCGTGTGTGTTTGATAAGCTGCTGACAAATGGCTTACATCTGGTTTGGCAAACCTGCGCGGTCGTCTTATAATCCTACTTAGTTTAGCCCCGGAGACCGTATTATGTCCAGTAAAGTCGCCGACCTTGCCGGGCCGGGAATTGGAACGTATGAAGAGGTCGAGAAAGTTCTCCCGACCGACTATCAGTCGCTATTGTCGCCCAAAGAAACGCAATGGGCGTTAGCGAAGCTGAAACGCTTTATTGAAGACGGAATGTGCAAGTCGCTGAACCTGTTCCGTGTCGAATGCCCGCTGATTGTCGACACCACGAGCGGCGTCAACGACTATCTTGATCGCGACGGGTCGCGCACGCCGATTGACTTCCACATCAACAACGACTACAACAAGCATCCGATTGATGCGCAAGTTGTTCAGGCGGCCACGAAGTGGAAGCGAGTCGCATTGAAGCAATTCAATTGCAGTGTCGGCGAAGGCATCATGACCGACATGCGCGCAGTCCGTAAGGATTACTTCCTCGACCACGACCACAGTGCCTATGTCGATCAGTGGGACTGGGAGCGCGTAATTACGGCCAAGGATCGAAACCTCGAGTTCCTGATGGACATCGTCAAGAAGGAGTGGAAGGTCTTGACCGATGCCGAGGATTTCGTGCAGAGCGAATTCCCAAAGCTGAAGAACTCCAAGTGGCCGAACCTGCCCAAGGAGTTGGTTTTCCTGCACGCCGAGGAGATTCTCGACATGTATCCGGACCTGCCGCGTAAACAGCGCGAGACGAAGGTCCTCTCGGAGAAGTATCCGGCGATCTTCATTGTTGGCATCGGTTGGACGCTAAAGGACGGCTATCCGCACGAAATGCGCGCGGCCGACTACGACGATTGGGTCACGCCGACGATTACCAAGAACGGGCAGCTGATGCACGGCTTGAACGGCGATATTCTGGTCTGGAATCATGTCACGAAGCGCCGTCACGAATTGACGTCGATGGGTGTCCGCGTCACGAAAGAGACGCTGAAACAGCAACTTGAGGCCACGAAGCAATTGCACTTCCTCGATTTGCCGTACCACAAGGCGATTCTGAACGACGAGATCCCGCTGTCGATCGGCGGCGGTATCGGTCAAGCCCGTACGTGCATGAGCATCCTCAAGAAGGCCCACCTCGGCGAAGTGAGCGTGACCGTATGGCCGCAGGTGTTGAAAGACATGTGCGCGCAACGCCAGATTCACGTCTTGAACTAACCAGCGTGCCGCTGGACTGGTTGAGCTTCGCGGCGGCTTGAAAGAGCCGCCGCGTTTGTCCATGTCCGCGTCCCACAATTAGAATCGGGGTATCTCATGCTGCGGACCATCTCTCTCGTGCTGCTAACTTGCCTGCTCGGCCACGCAGAACTGCACGTCTGCGGCAACGTCGCAGGTAGCTGGGAAGGAGCGGATTCGCCGCTCATTGTGGACTGTAACATTCAGCTCCTGTCGGGACAGCAGCTCTCAGTTGCGCCCGGAGTCGATGTCTTGTTTAGCGGCCACTATCGTTTTGACGTTTATGGCGACCTCCAGGCGGTGGGCACTGCCGTGGATTCGATACTGTTTGGACGACTGGAGCCGATTGAAGGGCATCGGTGGTCGGGAATCAGGTTTTACGGTGCGCAAGCAAGCGGCAGCCTGGTCGAGTACTGCGTGTTTGAATACGCATATAAGGGAATCGGCAATGACGAGAATACCAACGGCGGCGCGATTTACACGGCCAACTGCTCGCCGACGATTTTGCGCAGCACTTTTCGCCACAATGAAGCGTCACGCGGGTCGGCAATCTGTATTTTTGACGGATCAAACTCACTAATCGAGCGCTGCGTGTTTCATGACAACGATTCACCGGTTGGGTACAATGCCGTCTGGTTTTCCTTGAGCAACGGAAGCATGCGTCGTTCGACACTGGCCAATAACATCGGCGGCGACCTGCATTGCTACGACTCTGGACCGGATGTGACCAGTTGCATTCTATGGAGCATCATGGCGGCATCGGGCGCCCAGATCAGCTACTCGTGTGTGCGCGGAGGATATACAGGGCCGGGAAACATCTCCGGTAACCCGCAGTTTGATGATGAGAACGGGCGCAACTACCACCTACAAATCGGATCGCCTTGCATAAATGCGGGAGACCCCGATGCTCAGGACGAAGATGGATCGCGGGCGGACATGGGCGCATACCCGACCGGGGATCTCCCGCCCGTGGGGATTGTCGTCGACCATCCGGCCGCAGGAGATACCTCGTTGGTTGGCGAGACACTGTCGATCAATTGGCAATCGCAAGGTGTGGTCGGGGATGTCCAGATCGAGTTGAACCGCAGTTTTCCTGACGGGCCATGGGAGGTTCTCGCGCCAAGCACACCCAATGATGGGCAATTCCCGTGGCCGGTATCCGCGCCTCCAGGAAACCATTGCAGGTTGCGGGTCTGTTCGGTCCAGCAGGGAGAACTCTGCGGTGTGACCAGTGGGGATTTCGTAATTGCCGTCGGGACGGGGTTCTTGGCTCTCGTTAGATCGGCTCAGCCGGCGACCGCCCTGACGACATGGAACGTGGGTAGCGTTGAATGTCCGGGGAACTTGAGCGACTGGTTTCGCTTGAAGAATTTTGGTAATGCGGCGACAATCGTCTATCAGCCATTGGAGCCGGTCAGTGCGGAATTCTCGCGAGTAACAGGGTGTCCGGGTCTCTTTGCGCTTGGCTCTGGCGAGATGAGCGCCTGTTCGCTGCAATTGAGCTTTGCTTCGGCGGCAGATGGAACGTATGGCGACTTGTTGCGGATTCAGAGCGATGCAGGGAATGCGGTCAACGGTTATGTGCAGATTCCGCTATCGGCGGTTCGGGTGACGACACCGGCGTCGCCGTACCTGACGGTGACGTCCGTCGGCAATGATGTGCGGCTTGCCTGGCGGCCCGTCACCGGGTCAGAAGGTGGCTGCCCACTGACGGCTGTCCACTATCTGGTTTTCCATGCGCCGATGTCAGAAGGCCCCTATTACTTCCTTGGCTGGGCCGACAGCTCACCTTTCTATCACGAGGAGGTCGTGTCCTTTGAGGCTGCGCACTACTATCGCGTCATCTGTACCGAGGCTCCGGAGAGCGTGTTACGGGGCATTCCGGTGGGCGAGCCAATGGAGATTACCCTGAAACGGTCATGGTGATGGTTAGCACGCGAAAAGCAGCGGGTCACGCGAGGTAGGCTCGGGGCCACTTACTTTCCGTTACAGACAGAGAGGTGCAATCGACAACCCGGGTATGGCCGGGTTTTTTGTGCAGGAGGGCGGGCGGGTTTGCCCGGTATAAGCGCGGCCTACATTGAAGAAGTCAAAGTTTTTCGGCGGCTTCCGGCCAAAATCCGGGCCAATGAGACCGCTCTAAGTATGTGGCACAAGGCTTGCTAAGTGTTATAACACAACACACAAACCGCAATACGGAGACCCATACATGGACGCCACGACCATCGCCCGCAACATGATTCGCCAAAGCCGTCCCCACCCGGATGACTTCGATGGAGGCCGTATCAAGCAATTGCGCGAAGACCTCAACATGACCCAGGAGAACTTCGCCCACGAAATCGGGGTGACGTTCGCTACGGTCAACCGCTGGGAAAACGGCCGCACGACTCCCAACAAGGTCGCCCAGAAGGTTCTGCTCCTGCTGGAGCGCAAATTGCGCAAGATGAAAAGGAATGATCCGCCGTTTACTGCCCGCAACGTGAGAAGGGACGCTCTCGGGGCAGATCAAACGGCTCGGCGGGTTTCAAAGAAGAAGCCGGTGAACTGCTTCACCGGCCTCGCACAAAAGCGATCTTGGGGAGATTACGCGGCAGGCGCTGCGCCGCCGTTCGCGCGCTGAATGTCGAGCATCTTGCAGAGGCTGTCAAGTTCCTTCTCGGCGCCGTCTTCAAGGTCCTTCCCGTCGGCGTAGTCGCGGAGCTGCTTTGCCAGCAGCTCAATGCCGGTGGTCACGAAGCTCATCGCCTTGGGGTCAGCACCGCGCTCAGCGAGTATCTGTGCGGACTTTCCGAGCATCGTCATGGCCAGACTGTAGGTCAGAAAGATCCGGCTGTTTTCCATAGTCTCTTCAAATGTGGACATCGGCTGCTCCTTGCTTATTCGTCAGATTATTCATCGGATCTATCGGACCCCCTCTGGGGCTGCATGTCAATAACGAAACCGTAATAAATATACTCTAACAGCGCGGTTTGCGCAAGCCAAGAGAGCATACTCTTGGAAAAAATTATAGGGCAATTAGACCATGAAGCCCCAACCTGATTTCGAACAGTGGACAGACCAAAATCACCCGCCGTATTGCAGCGGTCTGTCCTGCAAAAACCTTGAGATTACAACAAGCTCCCATCGTCAAAACATCTTCAAGATGTTATGGCACAACATAACGCGGCTTGTGACCCCCCAGCACCATAGCGGAATCGTGAGTGGTGCAAAGAAACCAGGTACAATTCACTAAGCCTCTCCCCGCGAGAGGCCGCCGCGCAACGCACGGCCTCGTGCAAGTTGCTCCCGCGCAACGCCATTGTGTTGCGCGGCCGCCGCATCATCCTCCCGCTCGCTTGCGCGTCGCCGCGCATCTCCGTATCTTACAGGCGTTCCCCGCCACTTCTCCCAGTTAAACGATACTACGAATGAATAGTTTCACTCGAGTTGAAGAATACCTCAACTCGCTTATCAACTATGAAGTCACGTTTCCGCTCGGCGGAAGCCGAGGCCGCCCGAAACTCGCTCCGGTGTACGCCGCGTGTGAACGGCTTGGGCTTCTGCTTGCTCCGCCGAAGTGTCTTCATATCGCAGGGACCGTTGGCAAAGGATCCACGGCGGCCTTCGCACAGGCGTTGCTTTCTGTGCGGCATAATGTGCTCTCGTTCACGAGTCCGCATCTTGTGTCGCCTAAAGAGCGCGTGCGGCTAAACGGGTCAGACCTGAGTGGTGAAGTGTGGAATGAAGGCATAGATGTCCTTCGTGCCGAGTGCGCGCGCGCTCCGAAAATTGACCTGACGTATTTTGAAACGACCTTTGTCTTCTACCTGTGGTGCGCACAGCGGTTAGGCACGACCGCGCATGTTGTGGAGACCGGACTCGGAGGTAGTTTTGACGCGACGAATGTGCTGAAGCGAACGACTGCAATCCTGACCAGGATTCATCTCGACCACACGGACATCCTTGGCAAAACCATCGCCGAGATCGCGCGCGACAAGAGCGGAATCATTAAACAAGGGTGTATATGTTTTTCTGCCGAGCAGCACCTCGACGCACTGCCCGTTGTTACAGAGGCCGCGAGTGCCAAGGATGCGGTTCTCTACTATGAGGGGCGCGACTTTCGAGCGATTCGCGATCCTGACAACGTCGTGCGCTTCTCCTTTGATGAACACGACGCGAACCTGCTCCTTCCGGTGAGCGGGGAGTTTCAGCGGCATAATCTCGCCGTAGCGGCCGCGGCCGCATTGAACCTCGATCGTTCGTTGACGGAACTGGAAATGAACAGGGCGCTAAGTGACTTGAAGCTGCAGGCGAGGCAGCAGGAACTTTCTGGATATCCTAACATTATGATCGACGTTTGCCACAATCCGGCGTCATTTGATGCACTTGCCGATTCCCTGAATCATGAACAGGACTTTTCGCGGCGGATTGCAGTGGTGGCGATGATGCGCGACAAGGACGCTCGCGCCTCGCTTGGGCATCTACTGCATGTCGTGGACGAATTGTGGGTCACGGATGCGCCGACACCCCGCAGCTTTTCGCGCGAAGAACTGGGATTGATCGCGACGGAAATGGGATTTGCGACACGAGTCATTGAGCGGGGTTCCGCCTATGCTGAGTTATTATCGCTCCCGCCTGACACTCGCGGCGTCCTGTGCGGTTCATTCTACTTGGTAGGCGACTTCCTGAAGAGATTCCATGATGCCTGAGTTACCTGAAGTCGAAACGGCGGTGCGCGAGCTACGACCGCTGATTGTTGACCGCGTAATCCGGAGCGCATGGTCGACTGTGCCGCGGCAGTTGGGCTCGCAGACGATCCGACAGTTATCCGGAAAAGTGCGCGGCCAGCGAATACTCGATGTGACGCGGCGTGGTAAGTACATACTTATCGAAGTAGTGCGCGGAATTGTGCTTGTGCATTTGCGAATGACCGGTCGACTGTTTGTTGCGCCAACTGAGCAGAAACCGCATGTGCACTTGCGCGCGGGTTTTGTTCTCGATGACGAGCGTGACACGCTCTTCTTCAAGGATCCGCGAACGCTCGGCACACTTGGTTACTATGCGAAGAGCGACGAAATAGGGGCGCTGAGTGGATTGGGTTGGGAGCCGCTTGAAGCGGGCGTTACGGGCGACATGCTAAAAAAAGCGCTCGAGAAGCGTAAGATGGCGATCAAGCCGGTCTTGCTCGACCAAACTGTCTGGGCCGGAATCGGCAACATCTACGCAAGTGAAGTTTGCTGGGTGGCGCAGATTGATCCCCAAAAAGCAGCGAATCGCTTGACCTTGGCCCAATATGATCGGTTGTGTAGGGCCGTGCCTGATGTTCTCTCGCGCGCGCTGGAGCGCGGCGGTTCGTCCTTGCGCGATTTCATGAGTCCTGAGGGCAAGTACGGATCATATCAGAAGGAGTTTCGAGTCTACGACCGAGAATCTGAAGCATGTGAGCGGTGCGGCGCCACGATCAAACGCATCGGCCAAGCGCAGAGATCTACGTATTACTGCCCGCGCTGCCAGCGCGGCAAATAGTGAGAAACGACTTCTCGGAATAGCAAAGCGGGACTCCTATCGAGTCCCGCTTTGCGTTCTGAAATTGATTTGAGATTTAGCGCATCAACAGCAGCTTGCGTGGCGCAGTCACACCCGATTCTGATTTCAAGACAGCGAAGTAGACCCGCTTGCGAGCGACGGTTGCCAGGCAAACGTCCCGCTGCCGCGCAAATCCGCTGCGCTAAAGACTTCGCGGCCCAGCACATCGTAAATTACCAAGCGCGCATCGCGGGCATGGCCAGTCTGAAACTCGATTCGAACTTCGCTGTTGAACGGATTCGGATATGCAGACGTCAATGCGAAGTCAGCCGGAGCAGGCTGGAGATGTTCCCCGGAAGGCAGACTGCTGCTGTGACCAGCCCACATCAGCATTCGGTCGAGAAACTCCTCGCGCGAACGATTGTTAATATGTGAACGATCGCTCACAGCCTCGATTCCGAAGCCAATCACCATTGTACGGCCAGTCTGTCCGACTGCGGCGGCTACGCTGGCGCCTGCCGGACCGTACCGGAGCACGGGTTCCGCGGTTCCGACTATATCGAGCACGGTCATGCTATCCTGATTTGCCGCGCCGCCGGAGCCGGCGATAAGATATGTGTCTCCGTGTGCGAAGGGATCGGCCAGCGTTGTGGCCATACGCAATTGCGAATAGCCGGCGATGTCAACGCCAAGCAAGTCATCGGCGAAGGGTGTACCCGCGATACCGCCGAGAATGTCCTGACCCGATAGGGCGAGATATCCGCCATTGCTCACAAAGTTCCCGAGTGCCGCGCGGTCTCCGGGCAGCAAACCTGAGTCATCAAGATCGCCCGAAAGCCAGAGCACCAGTCCGGTATCCGGCAAGGCTGAAAGGTCGAGCGGTGCAGTCGTTTCAAGCCGTTCGTGCACAAATATCTTGTCAATCGTGCGTAGAGCGGACGTCACAAAATTATCCACGTGCGAGTCAACGTCACGAGTCACAATTCGTATTTGCGGAATGCCAATCGTGAACTCAATGTCCTTTGCAAACGGCTCGGTAAGTTGATCCGCGGCAATGGACAAGTGCAAGACTCCCCAATGATCACTTGCGCCGGCCGCGACCACGACTTGAATTGGACCAACGGTTACTGAATCTCGTGGCCCCAGTTGGCCAGGCGAGTGGACGGCGCCATTCAGCGTGAGATCGTCGTCGATTTCCGAAGCGACCAAACTGATGTTGGTTGCAGTCGGCGGATAAAGCGTAACGTCGTTGAAAAGGGTGAAAGTCACGGTGACTGTCTCACCCGCTTCAACAAAGCCGTTGCCGTTTAGTCCGTCATCGAATGCGATAGACTGCAGCACGAAATTCGGCTCGACGCCTGGTCCAATACCACTCTGGCCAAAGGCATCATAGATAACCGCGTCATTAGGCGTACCGTTGGACAAGTCCCCGTCGTCGTCGTCAGTCTCAAGCACGGCCACAAAGTAGTCGAAGAACGTCTCTGTCAACGCGTAGCGCGCGAAATGCGCGAGCGAGTCGGCGAAATCGGTTCCCATCGCGGTGCGGATTCTCCAGAGCGGGGCGGAGATAAACGGACTGTCGCCGTGCACTTCGCCGACCCAGTTTTCCGGATAGTGCATATGGCCGGCGAGATCGCGGAAGTACGTGTTCGCATTGCCACTCAACCACTCTGCCATCAGCGGATCGCCGTTAATTGTGCAGGCAAAGTAGTCCGACCAGGCCTCATTCATCGCGCCGGGTTGATCGACATAGGGCAACATGCCATTCGGGTAGATGCCATCTGTTACACCATGTGTATACTCATGGTATATGACATCAGAGTACATCGCGAAGTCGCCGTAGTTCTGACCAGAGCCATAATATGTTCCCCATCCGTTCCAGAATGCGTTGTCGTAGGAGCTGCCGTAGTTGGCAACCGCCGGCATCGGATAGTCGAGCGCATCGTACTCCGGATCGATAATCTTGTACCAGTCGTGAATGAACTCTGTGTGATAAAAGAGGTTGAATTCGGGCCGCGTCGCATCGTCAAGTGACCAGCCCCAAGTCGTCGGCGCATATGGAGCGTTCCAAATGTTCGCGCGAATCGCCTCTTCGCCCGTGTCGTCGTTGATCACTTCGACGTAAGGCCCGGTCAAGGTCGAGATGACGTCGGCATGCGTCCCCGCTTCGACGCTGACGTTGCCTGCGGAACTTGTGACATATGGGGTTCCATTGATCTCGACGTTCTGTGACACGCACGGCGCAATTTGCGTCGGACTATGGTCGTAGGGCTGCCAATAGGGCTGCTCGATATGCAAGTCTAAATTGTCATGCGCGATACCGGGCCATTCGAGCATCCGTTCGCCGGAAACGGCGTCGACAACTCCGAAATATCGCTGGTGCGGACGCGGTCCCGTAATCTGAATCCAGTAGGCGGCACGCAATTCTCGAGTGGTCAAATCCGGATACCAACAAGCAAAGGTCAGCGAATCAACAACCTGCCAATGGGCCGGTTCACGGTTCAACGCAAGGTGTTCCCCTGCCGCATAGGCTGATAGACGGTGCAGACCGACGGTTGGCCAGCTCGAATAGTCGGCCAGTCTGATACGAGCCGCTTCACCGCGCTTGTTCAGGGCAATGTCAAGCCGACCTGACAGAACAGGAAGATCGTCAACATATTGCCGAAAAACGCGATAGGTGCGAGACGGCGTTGTGGTCGTGGTCAGCGAACGGAAGTCGGCGTCGACGCCGAGTCCGAGCAAAACGTCTTGCGCGAGATCAACTGGCGACGCGATGCGCATCGGTACCGGGCTTCCCCAGAGAACGCGCAGCTCGGAGTTTGCTCCGGCACTCATGACCATCCACGAGTGAAACGTGCCCGACGTGAGCGGCGGCGTCGGCCGAAGCTCTTGGCTTAGCCGCACATCGGAGAATGATTCCTTTGCAGCGGCAGCCGAAGCGGCCGTACAAGTCAGGAGCAGAGCGAGCAGTAGAGAATTGAATCGCATGTGGAGTTTTGCCATGCTTAGAAGTACGTGAAGAGCGAGACGCGCAAACTTGTTGCATCCGCGTTTTGACTCGGTGAACGAACCTCGTCATCCACCGCTATATCGGGTGTCCAAGTGTAATAAGCATGGCGCAATTCTGTGCGAACACCAATGCCGTTCAACCCGAACTTCAATCCAATTCCAACATCGATCAGATTGTGGGCGTCGCGACTCGATGTTTCGATCAAGCCGGCGCGCGGAATTCCGAGCGAACTGCCTCCACCGACATAGGCGAAGGGAATCACCGGGCCGCCGGGATTCAATGACCCAACGATGTGAGCAGCGATTTGATAGCCAAACTTGAGGTCGCCGTACGTTGAGTCAACATCTTTGCCACCGGGCAGACTGAAATCCGCAGCTACTTCCGTGCCGAGCAGTTTTGAGATGGTGTAGCCAGCCTGAAGGGATAGCTGCCCCAGAAAACGCCTTTCATGGATGGTCCCGGCCCACGTATTGCGGCTGAAACCGCCGCCTAACTCAAACAGTCCGGGCCGCAACATGTACCGCTTAGTCGTGCTTGTTGCAGGCGGCCCATCAATCCAGATGGACTCGACTTCATCTCTGACGAAGACCTGCAGGTCCGGGAATCGCGCATTCCGCTGTTCCCAGGCCGTGAGGTAGACCGCAACGGTATCTTGCCGGATAACAGCACCGGTGACGATGCGGCCGTCACGCAAACGAAGATAGTCTTCTGCACTCGCCGAGGCGCCGAGCAGAAGGTAGATGCAAAAAACAGGGATTGGCAGTCGCATGAGGGTCAAGTACGTTAGTTTCCCGAACACCCGACCTCAACCTACGAATTTTTCTTGAAAGTGGCCATACCGGTTGTGAGAGAGGCGGATTTCGCACGGATCAAGCCCGGTGAAGGGTGATACTGATTAACTACAATGCAAACTCTGGAAAAACAGCGCGATTTTAGGAGGATTGTGCCGAGTTTGTTCAGGATATCACCGTCGTGACAAGCATAGTCTGCTTGTCTTTAGAAGCAGGCAAGCGTATATTTACTGCTATAGTTAATAGAGCTTGTCCACACACGGAGTATCTGTTGTCCTTCGAGCCGCAGCCTGTTTCGATGCCGAAAACGCCGACCTTTATCCTTAATCTGGTCCAACTGACCGGCAGGCCGTCATTGTTGGGCTCGGAACAGGTGACGTGGCGCTTCAACAGCAGTACCAATGTGGTGGCTGGTGGAAACAGCAGCGGAAAGTCGCTGCTCTGTTCGGCCATCCGGGTCGCGTCGTTTCCGGAACAGACTGTAGATCTGCGCCGAGGATTAGCCGCCGCCGGACTTGAAGGCATCACAATCGTTGGCCAATCGGGTGCGCTGCGCCGCGAATGGCACATCAATTTGTCGAGCGGTGAGTTGTCTCATCGACCCCGCTCCGGCGAAGAACAGGTCCGGGGACACACGCCTTTGGATCAGATGCTGCGCGGCGACAGTGAGCTTCCTGAACGCTTGCCACACGTGGTTGTGAGCGGAGCCTGGCCAGTTCCGGATCGCGCTTGTCTGCGCTGGGCGGAATCGATGCACGTGCTGCCCCTCGAGCGTGAGCTTTCGGCGTGGCAAGAGCGGCTTGCTGCGCTGACAAGCGGGAGCAATGGGGAGCAATCGTTCCATACTGTCAGTGAGGAGCTGGAGCGGCATGAGGCTAAGATAGCGCGGGCAGAACAGGTGCGGCGTGATCTTCGCGATGCACAGAACCGCGCTGATCTGGTTTCCACGGAGCTGACGGATATTGAATTCCAACTCTACGTGGCGGGCGCCGAAGAACGCGAGCTTGCGATCAAGATTGACCTTGCGGAACGGGCCACGCGACTTGAAGGATGGGCGAGCGAATTGCGAGGTGCTTGGCAGACGGTTGAACAGACCCGCGAGCAGTTTGCAGACCTGCAGGAACGGCTTGAAGCAGTGCAACAGACCGTGCGCGGATTGCCTGACGATGCGGCGGAGTTGGCCAGAAGATACGACAACCTCGAAGAGCAGGCCCGGGCCTTGGACGAGAAGCTAAGCCGGGACGAAGAAACCGCATCAATGCTTCAAGACCGCTTGCGCGAAGTGGATGCAATGCTCGCCGAAGGGCCGCCGCAGGAGTTGCGCGAACTTGAAGAACAGCTCGGGCAGAAGCGCGAGGCGCGGCATCTTGCCGAGCACGACTTGACGGAATTGTCACGCCTGCGGATTAATCTTCTGCGGCAGCGCGACGGGTTGGTGCAAGTGCGCGGAGAAAGATATCGCGAGTTCGCGCAGTTGTCGTCCGAAGAGTGGCAGGCGCTGGATGAATTCTTAAGTACAGGAGAAATCCAGACGGAGCAGGCTTCGAAGCGGAACGATGATGCGGCCGCTGATGCGGAACGACTCCGGAACCGCATCAAGAACGAATTCGCGGGATTCGATCAGCTTCCAGCGGACACGCAGCAGAAGATTGAGCGGTTGTTTACGGCGCGGATGCATGTTTCAGCCAAAGAGGCCGAAGTCATTCGATTGCAAGCTGAGGCAACCAGTAACGACCGCGCCTCCGTGCGCGGCGGTCTCCTGACCGGACTTACTGCTGCGGGTGTCCTCGGTGCAGGAATTCCCTCAGCGTATCTGTTGGGCGCGGACGTGGGGTTCTTTGGAGCAGTAATCGGCGGCGGCGCAGGCTTTGGCCTTGCGCGGCTGTTGTTTCCTGCTGCGGACACGGAACTTGACACAAACAGGCTGAAGTTGCAGACCACTCAGAACGATCTGGCGTCGGCCGAGCAAATGTGCACCTATCTTGAATCGGAACTCGCTGCGCTGGCCAGACACTCGTCCCCTGAGGCCGCGCTGAATCGCTGGAGTGAGTACCTTGCATTGACCAACAGTCTGCGCGAAGCGGAGCGCGTCTGCGAGACGATTTCTAATCGCGATGTTAAGCCCGGAACTCAGGTTCCGGCACTGCTGCGTCGACTCGAAATCGAAGAGTTGCGGAACAGAGTCAATGGATACCGCGAACACTCCGCAGAGCTTGAACGTGCTGAGCGGGCGATCAGCCATCATGATTCTGAGCAGGGTGCTGGCGCAAGAACAAGGCAGATAGAGGCGATTGCTCACCGCCTTTCAGAGGAGGAGCGCGCGCTTGATCAGGAGATTGCTGCGCGCCGTGACGAGGCGGTGTCAAAGCAAGCTGCGTTGGCCGCTCAGCGCACGGCACACGTGAGTCAGTTGGAGGCGCTCGGATCTATCACACAGGAACGTGAACGCTTGAGTGTTTTGCAGGCGGAATTGGCCGCTTTGGATCAGTGCTGCTCCGGCATACTTAGCCGGATAGGCAGTGCAACGATCATTGAAGCCCTGGAGGAGCGGGACAGATTGACCTCGGCGCTGCGCGAAACGAAGGCCAGACTCAGTACAGATCATCCGCCGCAAGAGCTTGCTGCGCGAGTGGTGGTCATTGAAGAGGAGCTGGCGCAGGTCACCGACAAACTGCAAGAGCTCGATCCGCTTTATGCGGCGGTGGGAAGCCGAATTGAGGCGCTGGACAAATACCAAAGTCAACTTGACGTCGCGAAAGCGAACATCGAAAGCGTGGTCCAGCGCCGCGAATGTCTGACGGCTGAGCTGCATGAGCTTAAGCTCAGTGACCTGCAGGAGAGCGCACGGCAGCTTCAATCTGAGGAATCGCTGCTTGCGATTCTAACTGAGCTGCAAGCGAAGCTTGGGGAGCTGCAGCGAAGCATCGACGCGGCGGCGAATATGTGCGACGGATTGGAAACGGAGATCGCCGAGCAGCGCGAACGGGCCACAAGTCGGGTAATGGGTCTATTGAAGAAGACGGTGTTCGATTCAATCGGAGAGCGAATTGCTTCCGTCGAGTTTCATGACCAGGAGTGGATCGCGATTCCTGACGACGAACAGCGCAGGCCGCTGAGCGCACTCTCGCGTGGAGTCGCCGAACTGGTGACGCTGTGTCTGAACGCAGGACTGCTGATAGCCAGTGAGGACGGTGAGGCTGCGCCAATTGTGTGGGACGATGTTCTTGCTCAACTCGACGACCTGCACCTCGCCATTGCACGTCAGATTGTCGAACAACTTGCGCGGAAACGGCAAGTCTTGCTCATGACGCGTGATCCGCGAATTCGCGCCTGGGGGAGACCAGTGGACGTGCTCGCAGGCCGACACGAGGTGGATGTGCTCCTGAACTAACAGTAAGCCGCTCAAGGACCCCGGAGGCCGCTCTTGTGAGCGGCTTTTTTCGTCCGCCAAACTTGCACATTCGCGCTTGTGGTTGATTTCAACATGAGGGGTTGTCGCACGTTCGCCACAAGGCGTTGAAAGTGCGGCAACAATGGTTGCCAGGTGCCCCCGCTTTTTTCCGTTGCAATACGGAGGACCGTCGGCGTATTGCACGAAAGCAGCGAAAGTTTTCGACGCACTGAACTTCATGTCGGCAAACTGCAAGCGAAAATGTGATGTCCGCACGACACGCCGGGTGCGCAGCATTCGCGGTCTCGGCTACACGTCTTCGGGAATCGTATTTGCAAATCCGTAATGTGAATCGCCGGGTCAACGGCGCTCGGGGACACAGGCTGATGGATTTCACTTGCGGGATATTCTATTGCAACTTACAGATGAACACAAGGATTTGAACTCGTTAGAGTCGGACGGCGGTCACGCGGATAACCTTCCGGCGAAGTTCGAGTCGCTCGAACTCGCGTTCCTCGGCAGTCTGCTGCCGGGAATCGTGCATAATCTCGCCACGCCGCTGTCCGGTGTCATTGGCGCAACGCAGCTGCTGGAAATGCGCATCGGCGAGCAGGAGCGAATCCTCGCGGAACTCGAGCGCAGTGCGCCAACGCAGCTCGAGGCACTCTTACTTCAACACAAAAAAAGCTGTAACAACCTGGACATAATGTCGCGTAACGCGCGGCACTTGACCGAGTTACTGCAGATCATCATCCGGCGATTTCATCGCTGCGCGCAGGACACACCGGCGCCGCAGTCGCTGTTTGAGCTCGTTTCGAACGAATTGCAGTTTCTCGACGCGAACTTGACGTACAAGCATAAGGTGCGCAAGCGCTTCGATCTCTCGACGGAGCCGTTGACGGTTTATGCCGTTTACCGGCACGTCGTGGCCGTAATTGATGAGTTCGTGCTGCGGGCGCTTGCCGCATGATTTCTCTCGCGGATTGGTTGAACTCTCGGTGGTCACCAATTTCGACGCAAATTGGGGGACGATTACGATGGAGGCGCGCTTCTTTGAAACGGACGAGGAGCCGCTCGAGACAGCCGCCGTCGAACTCTACTTGGCGCGCGTCGCCGAGAGCGGCGCGACATTCAACATGGAGAAGAACCGCGGACAACTTGTCGTGACCATCAAATTGCCTCGAAAGACCCCGAGCGCTTGATTGTCTCCCTGTGAAGTTGTATCGTATAAGACAATACGGCAACTAACTCCACGGAGCAGTGATTTGGTCAACCATCCTGATGAATTCCGCGACGCGCAGGCATTGGTGAAGAACACCGATGAAGGCGCGTCGCTTGCGTTAGAGGCCTGCCGCCGCGCTACTGAAGTATTGCTCCACTACTGGCAGGCGCTGCATGCGAGCGATATTCGCGAGAAGAGCGCGGGTGACCTGGTCACCAAAGCGGACATTGAAGCCGAGCAAATTGTCTCCGAATTTCTGGTCCGCGAAAATGCCCGAAGCGGGCGTCGTGTGCGAAGAGGGAACGAGGCGCGACGGAAAAGGCCTCGTGTGGTATCTCGATCCATTAGACGGGACCACCAATTTCGTGCAGCGTTTTCCGGTGTTCGCCGTCAGTCTCGGCCTGGCCGAAATTGTGCCAAACGGAGCACCGCGACTCTTATGCGGTGTTGTGTGGAATCCTGTGACACATGAACTCTTCTGGGGAGCGAGGGGCAAGGGTAGCTTTCGAGGAACGCAACGGCTACGTATCGCAACGAAAGACCGCTTTGGTGATGCGATGATCGCAACCGGATTTCCCCGTCGCTATGGCAGTGAGCTTGAGCCGTTTCTGCGCGAATTTGCAGTGATTTTTCCACGAGTACGGGCGATTCGCAGGGCTGGTTCTGCCGCCCTGATCTTGGTGGACCGCGCAAGGTATCTTCGACGGATTCTGGGAGCATCGGCTGAGTCCATGGGATATCGCCGCCGGAGCGCTAATTGTTGAAGAGGCCGGAGGCGAGTGCTGCGACTTTCGCGGCGAGGATGGCTATCTCGACAACGGTAATATCGTCGGCGCGTCGCCGCTGGTCAAGCGCGAATTGCTCCGCTGCCTTGCCGAGGCGAACAGCTGGCCCGCCTCCGTCTGATTAGATCGAATTCGCCCAATGAGAAGAGCCACCAATACCCGGTGGCTCTTCTCATCTCATCAATACAATTGAGCTACTGCAAGGGCCAGGTGACCGTCTTCTCAAACGAGTCGCCCAGCTTGAGCATGATCGTCTGCGATGGCGCCGACGCATCAAACTCATATATCCCCGCGGTAAGCAACGTATCTACGAGCAGTTTCTTATCCGGCGCAGAACGCTCGACACGTAAATGCCCGGCCTGCTTTAGATAGACGCGCAATTTCTCGCCGGGAAGTACGAGCGCTGGCGATTCGGCGTTTTGCCCACCAAGTGTGCTGCCGACCGGGACCGCCGCAGAAATCACGACCGGGAAGATTGATTCATTCAGTTGGCCCTGAGCCGCGAGCTTGTAGAAATAAGTCACACCGGGGATGGCCGACGTATCCTGATAGAGGTAATCCGCCTGCCCGCTTTCGCCACGAAACGGAATCTCGGACAGTACCGAGAAGTTGCCAAGCTCTTCGTAGCCTCGATAGATGCGGAACTTGACGACGGTAGGGGACTGCTGATCGAGCGTCCAATTCAGCCGGATGTTTCCGTGGTCCGATGCGTTGGCGCTGAAGAGTGCCAGTAATGTTGCGAGTTCCGGCATCTCTTCGGCTCGAGCGGAGGTGCCAACCAATAAGATCAATGCAAAGAACATTCTCAAAACGATCATGCAGCCTCCTTTGCTGACTATCTTTTGACGGACGAATTACTGTTTGGGTTCAGGTGCAAAGGCTAACGCTTCGCGGCGGCCGCGCCTCTTCTGAGACTCCCCAGAAGCCACGCACCGAGTACAAGAAAATCAAGAGTGACAACATGCCCAAGCGCAAGCTGCCTGTTATCCACACAGCCAGTCCGAAGATCGCGGGACCTACCGCGCTCGCGAACTTGCCGGAAATCGCGAAGAAACTGGAGAACTCGGCAGACTGCGCCGGAGGAATCAGCAGAGCCTGCAACGAGCGCGACGCTGCTTGAGTGCCTCCCAAGACAAGACCGGCGAGAATTCCGAGGAACCAGTACTCGCGCTGAGCATTGCCCAGCCAGCCAAGCTGCCAGCCCCAAAGTGAAACAAGGCTCCAGACGCCAACACCAAGCAGTACTGCGCTGCGGTTGCTCCACTTGTCCGCAATCACACCAAAAATCAGCGCACCAACAAACGCTACACCCTGCACCATCAGGAAAAACAGCACGAGGTTGCCGGTACTCATGTGCAACTCCTGATCGCCGAAGATCGATGCCATGACAATGACGGTTTCGACGCCGTCGTTGTAAAGCAGATAGGCGAAAAAGAAGCGGGTAAACGTTGGCAGACGTTTGAGACCGCGCAGACTTCGCGCAAGCGCACGAAAGGCATCTGTGATCCGCGCCCGCGTTTGAGCCTTTACGCGCGGAAACGAAATCGCAAGAGGTATCGTGAATACGGCCCACCATACGGCAGCGCTAAGGAAGCAGTGCTGTACGGTATATGTTCCGGCAGCGGCGCCGAGCAATCCGGGGTATTGAAGCATCACGAGGTTCAAGGCGAGAAGCAAACCGCCTCCCATGTAACCCCACGACCAGCCGATCGCCGAGACCTTCGCATAGTCGTCGGGATCGGCGAGCTCCATCAGCATCGCGTTATAAAAGATGCCTGAAGCCGCGAAACCAAACTGCGCAATCGTGAACCAGAGTCCTGCTGCGAGCCAATCGCCCGCACCGAATTGGGCCAGCATGGCCGTCGCGAAAACGCCGATGCTCGTGTGCATTAGCAACATGCGGCGTTTGTAGTGTCCGAGGTCAGAGAGCGCCGAGAGAAGTGGGCCAAGCATTGCGACAAGAATCATGCTCGCCGAAACGAACAGGCTGAACACGGTCGTTCCAGGAACGCGCGTACCGAGTAGCTCTATGCCTTCCGCGCCGCCTGCGATAACGCCTGCATAGTACTTGTTGAAGATCACTGCGAGAATGGTGGTCGCGAAGGCCGAATTGCCGAAATCAAAGGTCGCCCATGCCCACACCTGACCCGGGTTCCTGCGCCGGAAGCTAAACAGGTTCATCACGCGTCGCTCGTCAAGATGTCAGGTCTATCGCACCAGACGAATTGTGCGCACTTGAGTCACAGCGGGAGCGTGCAGTCGAACGAAGTATGTTCCACTGGACACCGGTATTCCGTGTTCATCGGCAGCGGCCCACGTCACGCGATGTGTGCCTGCCGGAGACTGGCCCTGGAAAAGCTCCGCAACACGCCGGCCAAGCACGTCATACACTTCGAGAGACATGCGTAGTGCGCCAATAGGCGCCGTCCAAACTATCTCGACGGAACTGTTGAAGGGATTCGGGTACGCCGGTTCGAGATAAAGTTGGGAGGGAATTGGGGGCGACCCGTCGGGGACATCGGTCGCAATTGCATTTAAGGCGATGTCCAGGAACTCCGCGCGCGATGTGGAACCGGCCATCCCCGAGGCTGCTTCAAGACCGAAGGACAAGAAGATGAACTTTCCTAAGCCGTGCACACCGTACACGCCGCACATCTCGAGGTCGGTCGTGTCATTCAAGAAACAGATTGTGCCGCCATCGAGCGGAATCAGCGATGATGGGCTGTTTTGATTGCCGGCGCCTTGCGAGCCCAACAGCAGCAGGAACTGTCCGTCAACCGGAGGAAGTCCACCGATACCATAGGCGCGCGGGCGATCGGTGTCGTCACGATCCGGCTGGCAGTGCAGCACGTCTGCAAGGAACTGTTCGTTCGCCGGATCGTCTGTGATGTTCTGACCTGTCAAAAGCAATCCACCGCCGGCGCTCAAATAGTTGGTCAGCAGTGTCTGATCTGCGGTCGTGAGCGTCGTCGTCGCGTCGTCGCCGGTCATCCATACAATCCGCTCAACCGCCGCGAGGCTCATTTCAGCAGTCGGTGCGCCTGTTACCACACGCGTGTTCAGTGAAAGTTGGTCCAACGAACTCACGATGTACGTTTGATAGTCTGCGCCGTTATCGTCATCGATCAGAATCACGTCGCTTGAGGTCAGCCAAATGTCAAACGGGTCCGTGTTCCCGGGAATCGTTACGAAGCTCCGGTCTTCGTTCATGTAACGGAGCGGCGTTGTGATCACCATGCGATTGGACCCCGCAAGCAATGGGCGTATCCCGTTAGTGTACGATTCGCCCGCAGAAATGTCCACCGACGTCCAAACGGAGTCCGGATAGCCTTCGCAATAGAAGTCGATGTGCGCAGGTACTGTGGACACGTCATGCTGGCCGGTGATGGCGCCAAACACGTTTGTTCGTTCACGCAAGTCAAACGTGATGGTTGTCTCCTCGGACAGAGTATCCGGATCGGGTTCGAGCCCCCAATAGCTTAGCGATATCTGCAGCGTCAGGCTATCGCCCTCGAGTGAAGACACCGGCGGAAGCTGCCAATAGCGACCCCACCCAATATCGCGGATTTCACCGGCAGACAAAACAAGCGATGAATCGCCGAACAGGGCACTCTGTGAAGTAAGCACCACGTAGACTTCCGCCGAATCCATTCCGAGATTCGCGATCCGCGAGACCACCGGAGTGGAATCCAGCTCCATCAAGGGCCGTCCGGGGTTGGGAACGAGAACCCCTGCGACGCAACCCAGACAATCGAACTTGATGAGATGATTCGCTCAAAGGCCATCCAACCCATGTAAGCGCTGACCCATGAGTGATCGTTGCCGTTGGTGATGCAGCACGTGCCCGGAGGTATTGCTCCGTCGTCGTCGACATCAAATGCGGCGAGGGAGTCCGCATAGAACACGCCGCGGTTCCAATACAGTGAATCGCCCGAAATCTCCCAAAAGCGAAACGTCGCATTCGAGTACCACGTGTTGAACGCATTATACCAACTCGATGGCGTTTCGAACGTCTCAAGGCCTTCGCCGTACTGCTCAATCCACATGGCGCCGCTGTCGGGATAGGCGATCCAGAGTGAATTGCAGACACCCCAAATCGCCGTGCCTCCGCACAGCGCCCAGTCGGTAGCCGCATTTAATCGAGTCGGATTGGCTTCAAACCAAGAGCGAATCAGCCGCGCGCGTGCCAGCGTGTGATCGCGCCAGTCAGTGCGATTTCGGTAGATCGCATGGGGATACATTCCGCCGATCCCAAGCCCCTGCGCCGCGACGTTGACAACGCTGTTAAACGAGAGCGGGTTCGCCATGACCCACGAGGCGCAGGAGTCGGCGTACCAATTCCAACTTGTGTCCTGATATGCTTCCCGGTACTTTGCGGCCGCCTCAAATCCCCAGCCGCAATTGTGCATCGCATAGTAGCCGCCGCCTTCTTCCTGCCACGCCGGCCACTCTTCGCCGTACGTCCACGCGTCGCGGATGTTCTGCGCATAGCGAGCCGTATCGCCGGTCCAGATCGCGTATTGTGACCAAACGCGAATGGCCTCTTGAGTGTTATCCGTCTGAATGATAGAGAAATCTGCTCCGACTTCACCTTCGCGCATCCCGCCAAACTCGTTGCTTGGTCCAAGATACTGCATTTCGGCCAGGAAGTCGCACAAATGGCGGTACTTCAGAAAATAGGGCACTTCGTCCAACGAACCGGGCCGAACTCGCGAACCTGTTTCCAAGTTGCGAGGATGAAGTGCCGGATCAAACTCGACGCGCGCGGCGGCCAGCTCTTCTTCTGTCCAATACGGTGTGCCTAACACGGTTGCCGCGCCGATCAATACCACAATCAGCGTTGCGAAAGCCGAAGTCAACGATTTCATGGGTACTCCCGGGTGATGGTCGCGTGGTGAGTGCGTGCGAGGGATCGGACGGAGGTGCGCAATCGCGGGCGGGACGCTGCTGCCGCGCCCGCGATCGTAGCCGTGCGGTAAGATTGACTTCCGCTTACGCGAAAGACGATCCGGGGGGGGTGCTACATGAAGCGCTTGAAGAACTTCAGGATGCCCTGATTCCAGGCAATGCGGTGCGTGATTCCGGAACCCTTCGGAATCGTGTGTTTGTTGTCGAGGTACCATTGATAGCTGCGGATCAGCGCCTGCGCATTGGAATAGCGAGGCTTCCAGCCGAGCTCTTTCTTGGCCTTGTCGATTGACACGAAACTGTCCTGATCGGCCGTGCCATAGACCCACTTGTAGAGCGGTGACAGGCCGAGCGCTTCAAAGGTCTTTAGCGCGAGTTTCACCGGTCCCGCGGGAGTACCCCACGGACGCGCGCCATTGCCTGCGTAGTCGCACATCGCTCCCATATCTTCGCGTACAGTCTTGAACTCCTCCGCGCCAACATTAAACGTGTCATTTGCGCGTGAGGCTTCAACGGTAGCGGCGAGGTAGATCGCCTCGGCCAGGTCGTCCACTTCGAGAAGCTGATAGCGATTCTTCCCGTTGCCGATCATCGGAATGCGTTTGCCGCTCTCCACCCAATCGTAGAGAATTTGAAACACGCCCAATCGATGCGTTCCGATAAACGTCTTCGGTCGGATTACCGGCACGCACATTTCAGGTGTCCGGAACTCGAAGCAGACCTTTTCGGCGTCGATCTTACTCTCGCCGTACGGGCCGACGCCATGCACGCGGTCGGTCTCGAACAGCGGGTGGTGATCAGGGATACCATAAACGGCCGTGGACGACACAAACACCACGCGGTCGACTCCTGCCTGTTTGGCAGACTCCAGGACGCGCCTCGTGCCGTCAACGTTGATTTCGAATATGTCTTTGGGTTTCCAAAGAGGCAGGGCTGCCGCACCGTGAACAACTACTTCAACTTTGTGCTCGGCGAGAATCTTGTCCAAGCCAACTTTGTCTCGTACGTCATGCTGGATAAATACAGATCCTCCCGGGTATTCCGAGGTTTCAAACGGGGCGATATCGGTCAGAATCAGCTTCCAACCGTGTTCTGCGAAGCACAGCGCGGTGTGCAATCCGAGGAATCCCGCGCCGCCAGTTATCAACACCTTCACGTAATCTGCTCCAAAATTTACACTATGGGGTCCGCCAATAGATCAGGCGGTTGAGGCTTAGTTTAGAATTTCTAATATATAGAACCCGCACGCGACTTTCAAGGGACGGGCACAATTCGGCGATCTTCCCGAAGAGGTTGACAAGCGTTTCTAAGCGGGTTATATTACAAATCTTATGACAAACACCCCGGAATTCTTCGACGACAAGCCCCGCGACAAGTGTGGGGTAATGGCCGTGTTCGGCCATCCACGGGCATCCGAGCTCGCTTACCTCGGCCTTTATGCCCTGCAGCACAGGGGACAGGAATCCGCCGGAATCGTTGCGGCAGATGGCCAAAACCTCTACCAGGTGCGAGGCATGGGCCTCCTCGCGGATGTCTTCCGTGACCAGAGCCGGTTTAAGGAGCTCGAAGGGGCTTGGGCAATCGGGCATGTCCGGTATTCGACGACCGGGGCCTCATCGTTGACTAACGTTCAGCCTCTCGTTGCCAACACCAAGGACGGTCCGTTAGCAGTCGCGCACAACGGAAACATCACGAACGAGAGGATGCTGCGCAGCCGCCTTGAAGGGGACGGCGCGATCTTCCAGACGACCTCCGACTCTGAGCTTTTTGTGCACTTAATGGCCCGGTCAAAGGCGCAAACCACGGCAGAGAGGCTGGCCGACGCCGTCCGGGAACTTGAAGGCGCCTTCTCGGTCGTAATTATCACACGAGACGAAGTCCTCGCAGCGCGCGACCCGCAAGGGTTCCGCCCGCTGGCGATGGGCCGCAAGGGAGACTCGTATGTCTTCGCATCAGAAACTTGCGCGATCGATATCATTGGCGGCGAGTATGTCCGTGACGTGGAAGCCGGTGAAATCGTGACCGTTTCACCGCGCGGGATGGAGTCGTTAAGATATGCTGAGGCCAATCTCAGCATGTGCGTTTTTGAACTCATCTACTTCGCCCGGCCGGATAGCCAGATTTATGGCACATCCGTTGACCGTGTGCGCCGCAAGCTCGGCAAGATCCTCGCCGAGGAGCATCCGACCAGCGCCGACATTGTGATCTCCATTCCTGATTCTTCAAACACTTCGGCGTTGGGCTACTCGCATCAGAGCGGCATCAGAAATGAAATCGGGTTGATTCGCAATCACTATATCGGTCGCACTTTCATTAATCCGTCGCAATTCATGCGCTCGTACAATTCGCGCATCAAATACAATGCAGTACGAGGTGTGCTTGAAGGGCGGCGTGTGGTGGTCGTTGATGATTCGATCGTGCGAGGAACGACGCTGAAAAAATCGTCGCGGCGATTTGGGGCGCCGGGGGCGAAGGAAGTGCATGTTCGCATTGCGTCGCCGCCCGTGCGGTGGCCGTGCTTCTACGGCATGGATTACCCGACGCGCCGGGAGCTGATCGCCGCCTTTGCGTCGCCCGAAGAAATTGAAGCCTATCTCGGAGTGAACTCGCTGAAGTATCTGTCGCTCAACGGAGTTCTTTCCGCGACGCGCGACACGCCGTCAAACTACTGCACGGCCTGTTTCTCGGGTCAGTACCCCGTTGCGCTCAAAGATCCCGCGCACATTGCCGAGCTATCCGAGCCCGACAAAGAGTGGGCGCGTGCCGAACTCGAACGTGTACTGCGCACCATGGAGTAGCGTTGTTAGTAACCAACAGACCGGATAGACTCCTGCCCAGACCCGCGCGTTTCGCCTTTGAACCGAAGCCTCGGCCGCGGAAATTCCTGACCGTGCCCAATCTCATGAGCATCGGCAGGATCTTCTTGCTCATTCCGCTCTTCTACTATTTGCAAAAGGGACCACAAGACAATGGCAACTTCTGGGCTCTCGTCGTCATGGGCACAGCTCTGGTCAGCGATATGATTGATGGATTGATTGCGCGGTGGTTTCATGTCGAAACGGACTGGGGACGCGTGCTCGATCCATTGGCCGACAAAATCTGGCTTGGCGCGTTGGCGATTTTTCTGGCGCTGCCATCGCGCGCGAATCCGCTGCCGTTGTGGTTTCTTGGCGTGATTCTCCTCAGAGACGCGCTGATTCTCACCGGGTCGTACTATGTTTATAAAAAGCGCGGGCTGGTCGTGACGTCGAATTACCTTGGCAAGGCGACGATGTTTGTAATCGCGGTGACGCTCATCAGTTACACGCTCGACTTCCCGCGAATCGAAGGATCATTCACGCCGCTCACCTTGCTCTGGATTTCGTTTGGATTCGTGCTGATTTCGAGCGTGCAGTACGGCGTGCGCTTTCTTCACTATAGCAGTGGCAAAGACAAACCGGCCTCAACCTCCGGGTCCTGAGAGCTTACTCTCGCGGCTTGTCAAACAAGTACCTATGGCATTGAGACTCTACAATACACTAACTCGCTCGGTCGAACCGTTCGTTCCGCGCGATTCCGGCAAAGCCACAATGTATACGTGCGGACCGACGGTTTATGCCCGCGCGCACATTGGCAACTTCCGCACGTTTCTCGTCTCTGACCTGCTGCGGCGTTATCTTGCGTACGCCGGCTATGACGTCAAGTGGGTGATGAATCTCACGGATATTGACGACACGACGATTAAGGGCGCGAACGCTGAAGGTGTTTCGCTCCGCGACTATACGGATCGATATATCGCGTCGTTTCACGAAGACCGCCGGACGCTGGGTATCACGGACGCCGATCTGTATCCGCGCGCGACCGATCACATTCCTGAAATGGTGAAGATGGTGGAGGATTTGATCACCGCGAAACACGCGTATGTCGTGGACGGGTCGGCGTATTTCAAGATCGAGTCGTTCCCCAATTACGGAAAGCTCGCGCGCCTCAACATGGAGGAGTTGCGTGTCGGCGAGCGCGTGGCGAGTGACGAGTACGAGAAGGAAGATGTGCGTGACTTCGCGTTGTGGAAGGCGTGGGACGCGGTAGACGGTCCGGTGGCGTGGGACACGGGCCTCGGTAAGGGCCGACCGGGCTGGCATCTTGAATGTTCCGCGATGTCGCTCAAATATCTGGGCAAAGGATTCGACATTCATCTCGGCGGCGTTGATCTGATCTTCCCGCACCATCAGAACGAAATCGCGCAGACCGAAGGCGTGACGCACGAACCGCTCGCGCGCTACTGGGTGCATTCGGAGCATCTCTTGGTTGACGGCCAGAAGATGTCGAAGTCACTCGGGAATTTCTACACGGTTTCCGATATGGTGAATATGGGGTGGAAGGCGCGTGAAATCAGGTATGGGCTATTGGCCGGGCACTACCGACAGCGGACGAATTTCCAGGCGAGTGGGTTGGAGAGTATACGTCAGGCGTTGGCGCGGTTCGAGGCATGCTCGGTGAATCTTGAGCATGCGGAAGGGCAGGGAGGACGCGCGGAACTACAGGATAGGATCGCGCAGCGCGAACAGGAGTTTCGCGACGGGTTTGACGACGATCTGAACTATCCCGAGGCGCTTGCTGCTGTTTTCAATTTTGTGCGCGATGCGAATACACTTTGCCAGGAGCGCAAGATCGGCGGCAGCGAACGCGACTTGGCTATGGAGGCCATGAAGCGGTTTGATTCAGTGCTCGGTTTCTTGGACCTTTCCGGCGAAGCGGTTGATCCAGAGGCCGCCGAGATCGAGGCACTGATCGAGGCCCGCAACGCGGCCCGCAAAGCCAAAGACTGGACAGAGGCCGACCGCGCCCGCGACGCCCTGACCGAGCGCGGCATCGTGATCGAAGACCGGGCAGGAAAGACAGTTTGGAGGAGGAAATAGAGAGGCGTTTCAATCTCTTAAGAGAGGCAAAACCCCGGAAAAACCGCACTTTCACCCCAAAAACCGCGAAACCACCGCTTGACAGCCACGTCCCAAGTACGTAACTTTGGGTCTGCGGTTTTCGGCGGTACCCCACTGCTGGCGTAGCTCAACTGGTAGAGCAGTTGATTTGTAATCAACTGGTTGCGGGTTCAAGTCCTGTCGCCAGCTCTACTCCCCCGAGTTGCAGTATTCCCGATCCCGATTCCTGGTGGCATGCCCGAGTGGCTAAAGGGGGCAGACTGTAAATCTGCTGGCAGACGCCTACGGTGGTTCGAATCCATCTGCCACCACCGGGTTTCCTTAGGAAAATTCGCGCAAATAATTGTTCTTAGTGGCCTTATAAGTGGTCACCCGAGAGGGGTGCACCCTTTTGGGCCGTTTCCCAATTTCTGTTCGTATGCGGGCGTAGCTCAGTTGGTAGAGCATCAGCCTTCCAAGCTGAGGGTCGCGGGTTCGAGTCTCGTCGCCCGCTCCGCACGGAAAATTCCAACTTCCTTTGACCAACCTTGCCGCACGAAGTCTTGCGTCTCGGCAACTTGGGACCTGCAAATTGGAATTTTCCGCCCGCTCGTGTAGCTCAGATGGTAGAGCGCGTCCTTGGTAAGGACGAGGTCAGCGGTTCAATCCCGCTCACGAGCTCAACGGTCCCGTGCGCCGCGCACCCGATCTGCTTCGATAGTTACATTTCCAAATCTCATAATACCGCTGAACCCCTAAGGAGGTTGCCCGGCAATGGCAAAAGCCAAATTTGAACGCAAGAAACCCCACGTGAACATTGGCACAATCGGACACGTGGATCACGGCAAGACCACGCTGACCGCCGCCATCACGCAGGTCCTCGCGCAAAAAGGTCTTGCTCAGGCCCGTAACTATGACGAAATCGATAACGCCCCCGAAGAAAAAGAGCGCGGCGTAACGATTAACGTCCACCACGCCGAGTACGAGACCGAAAAGCGTCACTACGCGCACGTGGACTGCCCGGGTCACGCCGACTACATCAAGAACATGGTCACCGGTGCGGCCCAGATGGACGGCGCAATCCTCGTCGTCTCCGCGGCCGACGGCCCGATGCCCCAGACCCGTGAGCACGTCCTGCTCGCCCGTCAGGTGAACGTGCCTGCGCTCGTCGTGTTCCTCAACAAGTGTGATCAGGTCGATGATCCCGAATTGCTCGACTTGGTGGAACTCGAAGTCCGCGAGCTGCTTTCCTCTTACGAATTCCCGGGCGATACTTTGCCTGTGATTCGCGGCTCCGCGCTTGATGCACTGTCCAATCTTACTGACGACGCCAAGACCAAGTGCATCCATGAGCTCATGGATGCGGTCGACAACTTCATTCCTGAACCCGTTCGCGACCTCGACAAGCCGTTCCTGATGCCGATCGAAGACGTGTTCTCGATCACAGGCCGCGGCACCGTCGGCACCGGCCGCATCGAGCGCGGCAAGGTCAAAGTCGGCGAAGAAATCGAAGTCATCGGTCTGGGCCAACACAAGAAGACCGTCGTTACCGGCGTCGAAATGTTCCGCAAACTGCTTGATCAGGGCGAAGCCGGTGACAATGCCGGTCTGCTCCTGCGCGGTGTGGAAAAGGACGAACTCGAGCGCGGTATGGTCTTGTGCAAGATCGGTTCGATCAAACCGCACAAGAAGTTTGAGGCTCAGGTGTACGTGCTGTCGAAGGAAGAAGGCGGTCGCCACACGCCGTTCTTCAACAACTATCGTCCGCAGTTCTTCTTCCGTACGACCGACGTGACGGGCGCAGTAGTGCTCGCCGCCGGCACGGAAATGATTATGCCCGGTGACAACACGACGATCACCGTCGAATTGATTACCGACATCGCGATGGACGAAGGTCTGCGTTTCGCTATTCGCGAAGGCGGCAAGACCGTCGGCGCGGGCCGCGTGACCAAGATCATCGAGTAACCCAAATCGTGTCCACGATGGCCGGGGCCGTGTAAAAGGCCTCGGCCTTCTGTTCCCTTATGCTGCCGTGCCGACGAGTCGTCGCGGCTGCGGTAAACGGCAGTAGCTCAACGGTAGAGTCCCGGTCTCCAAAACCGGTTGTTGGGGGTTCGAATCCCTCCTGCCGTGCCATTGAACCGAGGAATGTCCTCAGCAGAGAATCACCATGTTTAAGAAAATAGCGGACTACTTCGTAGATGTGCGCAACGAGATGACCAAGGTCTCCTGGCCCACACGACCGGAAGTGATTGAAAGTACGTGGATCGTACTCGGCCTCACTTTTGTCTTTGGCGTCGCCGTCTTTGCGGTAGACCGTCTGCTTAGCCTGGGACTTCAGCAACTGCTGTAATTCAGCACTGCGTGAATTTCGAGACCATCGCCTGCCCGGTTTGTTCCTGTCCTGATAACAGGCCGGAACGAATAGTCAGCGACCGGTTCCATGTCCTGGGCGATCGCACATATTCTCTGGTGCGGTGCCAGATGTGCAAACTGATCTTTCTAAATCCACGGCCTGACGAGGCGTCAATTGCAGCGTTCTACGACACCCCGGGATACGATCCATTCGGCTCGGCTGGCGACGCACCGCATGGCATGGCGGCGAAACTCTACCAGAGATTTCGCCCCCTGTCCATCCGACGCAAGGCCGCGCGCGTTGTGCCCGGGCTGAAGCCTTCTGATCGCTGTCTCGATGTGGGTTGCGCGACCGGCGAATTCCTGCTCGAACTGAAACGACGCGGCTTTGAAGCCGACGGCTGCGAACCGAGCGAGAAGGCTGCCAAGTATGCGCGAGAAAAGCATGGCTTGCGCGTTTGGACCGGGAGCATCAGTGCGGTTCCTGCGCATGCCGGACCTTACAAGTTAATCACACTGTGGCACGTGCTCGAGCATGTCCACAAATTGCGCGAAACGCTCGAAACGGCGCGCAAACTCTTAGCTCCGCGCGGCAAGATCGCCGTCGCGGTGCCCAATCCGCAGTCGTTCGACGCGAAAGCCTATGGTGACCAATGGGTCGCGTGGGATACGCCGCGCCATCTGTACCATTTTGATCCGCCCGTGATGCTTGATCTTCTGATCCGCGCGGGATTTGATCCGCGAAGCCTCGGTGCGGTGGCCTTTGACGCCTTCTATCATTGCCTGCTCTCAGAGCAGCGTTCGGCAACAGGCCTGTTGCGCGGCGCGTATCGCGGCATCCTAAGCTATGCGAGTGGTGTCGTGGGCGGACCCGGTTCCTCCGAACTGTTCATAGGTATTAATCGTTCAACGTAAGCAGTCGAAAGTTACATGCTCCATCCCACCGACGCACCGATCCGTGAAGGCGAACTTGGCTGGTACGTCCTGCATGTGTTCACCGGCCAGGAAGAGAAGATAAAGACCTTCCTGGAAGAGGAAAGCAAACGGCTGGGTGTGGCCGATCAGATTACGCAGGTTCTCATTCCCAAGGAAGACGTGATCGAGATGCGCGATGGCAAGAAGACGGCCAAGCCGCGCACCTTTTTTCCGGGATATATGCTCGTTGAGATGATTCTTAACAAGAATACCGAGCACTTGATTCTGAACACGCCGCAGGTCATCAATTTCGTCGGTCCGAAGAACCGCCCGGTTCCCCTGCGCCGTCACGAGGTGGACCGGATCCTCGGACAGCAAGACAAAGCCGCCGATATGGAGCTGATCGAACTGCCGTTCCGTGTCGGCGATACGATCAAGGTGATCGATGGTCCGTTCAAGGACTTCACCGGTGTCGTTCGCGAGATCAACATGCCGAAGCGTAAAGCCAAAGTTATGGTCTCGATTTTCGGCCGTTCGACTCCGATTGAACTCGACTTCCTGCAAATTTCGACCGAGCTGGGAACGAGTTAACCAGCGTGGGCGCTGGGTTCCCATTTAAGTAGTATTACAGTTTACCCCCTGTGTCCGCCGAAGGACCGGGAGGAAATCAGAAGAGATACACCATGGCAAAGCAGATTACCGGATTCATTCGTTTACAGATTCCCGCGGGTTCAGCGACTCCAGCCCCGCCGATTGGCCCTGCGCTCGGTCAGAAGCAGGTCAACATCATGGACTTCTGTAAACAGTTCAATGCCCGCACCGAAAAAGACAAGGGTATGATCATCCCCGTTGTCATCACGGTGTACAAGGACAAGTCGTATAGCTTCATCACCAAAACGCCGCCTGCGGCGATTCTGGTGAAAAAAGCGGCGAAACTCGAAAAGGGCTCCGGCGAACCGAACCGCAACAAGGTGGGGACAATCACCAAGGCGGCAATTCGCGAAATCGCCGAAATCAAAATGAAAGACCTCAACGCCAACACGGTAGAGATGGCCATGCGGATGGTCGAAGGGACTTGCCGTTCCATGGGCGTTACTGTCGTTAGCTGAGTCACTATACAAAACAGGTGGGAGTACGGCTTCCCGTACGCACGACCACCAAGGAGCAATCTTGCCCTATTCAAAGCGCGTGAAGCGCAACAACGAGCTTGCTAATCGCAATGTCGAAGTGCCTCTCTCCGACGCGATTAATAAGCTGAAAAGCGCCGGAAAGGCAAAGTTCGACGAAACCGTCGAAGTTGCGGTGCGCTTGGGAGTCGATCCCAAGAAAGCCGATCAGATCGTTCGCGGAACCGTTACGTTGCCGCACGGCACGGGCAAAACCGTTCGCGTGGTTGCCGTCACAAAAACCAAGATCAGGGAAGCGCAGGAAGCTGGCGCCGATCATGCTGGCTTCGAGGATATCCTCGAACGTATCAAAGGCGGCTGGACGGATTTTGACGTCCTCGTCGCGACACCTGAAGTGATGGCCGATTTGGGTAAACTCGGAAAGATCCTCGGACCGCGTGGTTTGATGCCGAATCCGAAAGCCGGAACTGTCACACCGAATCTTGGCAACGCCGTGCGTGACGTAAAAGGCGGTAAAGTCGAGTTCCGCGTCGACAAGTACGGTATCCTGCATCTGGGCGTTGGCCGTCTGAGTTTCAGCCCGACTGCGTTAAAGGAGAACATCGAAGAGTTCTTCCGCAACGTGATGCGTAATAAGCCCGCGACGGCCAAGGGGCAATATGTCAAGAGCGTGTTCCTCACTTCCACGATGGGCCCCGGTATCCGGATCGCCCGGTCGGAAGTCGAAGGCGCGCGTCTCCACTAAGCCCTTAGGAGAACACGATGTCCTTAGCAGAACTGCAGAATCGCATCATTCGCCCCGAAAAGCTCGCGACTGTCGAAGTCTTCCGTGAGAAAGTCGGCCGGGCGTCCGGTATCTACCTTACCGACAATCTCGGCTTGACTGTGGAACACATGACCGAGCTGCGCCGCGAGTGCTTCAAAAATCACGTGGATTTCATGGTCGTCAAGAACACCTTTTCCCGCATGGTACTGAAGGAAAAGGGCTTTGAAGACATTCTGAAATATCTCGAAGGTCCGACCGCAATCGCCATCGGTTACGATGACGCGGCGGCTCCGGCCCGCATCCTCGATAAGTTTGTTCAGTCGCACGAAAACCTGAAGATCAAGGGCATCATCTTTGACGGCAAAGTCCTGCCCGCTTCCGAAATCACCGCGATCAAGGACCTGCCGACGCGCGACCAGGCGCTGTCAGGCCTGATCGGAGCGATCTACGGACCCGTACAAGGATTCTACAACGTCATTAACGCCGTCCTGCGCGACTTCGTTTCGGTGGTCGATCAGATCGCCGAAAAGAAGAAAGCCTAACGTTTCACTCAGAATTTGAAAAACAAACCATAACGGAGATCAACCGTGCAGCAGATCATTGAAGCCATCGAAAAAATGTCCGTTCTTGAGCTCGTCGAGCTGAAGAAGGCGTTGGAAGAAAAGTTTGGCGTTACCGCCGCCGCCCCGATGATGATGGGCGCGATGCCCATGATGGGTGCGGCAGCCGCAGCTGCCGTCGAAGAAAAGACTGAATTCGACGTTGTTCTGCAAGAGGCCGGCGCCAACAAGATTCAGGTCATCAAAGTGGTCCGCGAGCTTACCGGTCTCGGTCTGAAGGAAGCCAAGGACCTCGTCGATGGCGCCCCGAAGACGGTCAAGGAAGCGATGCCGAAGGACGAAGCCGAGAAGGTCAAGGCCAAGCTCGTCGAGCAGGGAGCTAAGGTCGAAATCAAGTAAGGCATCTGCCGCTTGCTTCGCCGCGCGCTTTCCCGAGATTTGCCCTCGGGTTGCCGAGTCCCTTCCGCGCTCTTAAAAGCGCAGAAGTCAGACTTGGCAATTTGCGTTTATTAAGCGCGTCTCTGCCACGCTCAAATTCCCCCGCTCGCGGGGTCCTTTCCGATTCATTGCGGTTATCTAAAGGGAGCTTTTCGTGCGCGATCCGCAGAAAACAATCCAGCGTATCAACTTCTCCAAGATCCCCGAAGTCCATGAGATGCCCGACCTCCTCGAGGTCCAGCTCAAGAGCTTCAGAGACTTCTTGCAGGCTGATGTGCCGCCCACCCGTCGTCGAGCCGTCGGGCTCGAAGCGGTGTTCCGCAACATCTTCCCGATTATTGACAACCGGGAAACTCACATTCTCGAATATGTCGAGTACCAGGTTGAGAGACCGAAGTACGACGAAGATGAATGCCGTGAACGCGGCGTCACGTTTCAGGCCGCGTTGAAAGCAAAACTGCGTCTCTCCTCGCGCGATGAAACAAGCGACGTCGGGAGCTTCGATCAGACTATTGAAAGCGACGTCTATCTCGGCAATCTGCCGCTGATGACGATGTCGGGAACGTTTATCATCAACGGCGCGGAACGAGTGATCGTTTCGCAGCTGCACCGTAGCCCGGGTGTCTTCTTCGGTGAAGATACGCACCCGAACGGCAAGAAGATCTATTCCGCCCGCATCATTCCGTTCCGCGGATCGTGGATTGAAATCTCGACGGACATCAACGACGTCCTCAACGTCTATGTGGACCGCCGTAAGAAATTTCCGGCGACCACACTGCTCCGCGCAATGGGAAGCCAGACCAATCGCGACGTCCTCGATCTGTTCGGCTTCGTCGAAACCGTTCCAACCAATCGCAAGGACCTCGGCAAGGAAGTCGGACGCCGAATTGTCTCCGATGCGCTCAATACGTCAACAGGCGAAGTGGTCGCGACGGCCGGCGCCGAATTGACGGAGGAACTGCTCGCGAAATTGATTGCAGCAGGCGTCCAGCAGATCGATCTGTCCAAGCCGAAAAGAAGGACACGTCTTACGACATCCTGATTAACACGCTGAACAAGGACAAGTCGACTTCGATTGATCATGCGCTCGAGGTGATTTACCGCGAACTTCGCAGCGGCGATGCGCCCGACATCGAAACCGCCCGCAAATTCCTCGAACGGCTGCTCTTTGACGAGAAACGCTACGACCTCGGCGCCGTTGGCCGCTATCGTTTGAACAGCAAACTCGAACTCGACGTGGCGCCGGAAATCGCCGTCCTGACTCCGGAAGATATTGTCGCGATCATGAAGCACGTGCTTAAGCTGCGCGTCTGTCGTGCCGCCCCGGACGATATCGACCATCGCGGCCGTCGCCGCGTTCGAACGGTCTGTGAACAGCTCGCAAATCAGTTCAGCGTTGCGCTCTCGCGGATGGCCCGCACGATCAAGGAGCGAATGAATCTGCGCGACTCGAACGCCCTCACTCCGCAGGACTTGATCAACGTCCGGACGATTTCGTCCGTGATCAACAGCTTCTTTGGTACCAATCAGCTCTCGCAGTTCCTCGATATGGTGAACCCGCTGACGGAATTGACGCACAAGCGCCGACTGTCCGCGCTCGGTCCGGGAGGTCTTACGCGTGAGCGTGCAGGCTTCGAAGTCCGCGACGTGCACTATACGCACTACGGCCGCCTCTGCCCGATTGAAACGCCGGAAGGTCCGAATATCGGTCTGATTTCTTCGCTCTGTACCTTTGCGCGAATTAACGAAATGGGTTTCGTCGAAACGCCGTACCGGACCGTAAAGAGCAGCAAGGTTGGCAAGAACATCCGGTTCCTGTCCGCTGACGAAGAAGACCGTGTCACGATTGCCCAGGCAAACACGCCTATCAATCAGAAGGGCGAGTTCCAGACTGATCGAGTCAAGTGCCGCAACCGTGCTGACTTCCCGGTCGCGCATCCGGACAATATTGAGTACATGGACGTTGCGCCGTCACAAATCGTGTCGGTCGCCGCAGCGTTGATTCCGTTCCTTGAGCATGACGACGCTAACCGCGCGCTCATGGGCTCGAATATGCAGCGACAAGCCGTACCGCTTCTGCGTCCAGAGGCTCCGTATGTGGGCACAGGTATGGAGCGGAAGGCTGCAATTGATTCCCGCACAATGATCGTTGCGCCGTCCGACGGCGTGGTTGAATACGTAGACAGCAACCGGATCAGCTTCCGGCCGAATGCCATCACGGACGACGAAGGCAATGAAACTTCGTCCCCGAGGCCGTGACGTATCGTCTGAAGAAATTCGTGCGCACGAATCAAGACACGTGCATTAATCAGAAGCCGTCCGTCTACGAAGGCGAAGAGGTTAAAGCAGGGACCACGCTTGCCGACGGATGCGGCACCGATCGCGGTGAACTTGCCCTGGGCCGAAACGCGCTCGTAGCTTTCATGCCTTGGCACGGTTACAACTTTGAAGACTCGATCATCGTTTCCGAGCGAATCGTATATGACGACGTTTATACGTCGATCAACATCGAAGAGCTTGAACTGCAAGTGCGCGAGACCAAGCGCGGCGAAGAAGAGCTGACTCGGGAAATTCCAAACGTTTCTGAAGACGCGGTGAAAAACCTTGACGAGATGGGCATCATCCGCATCGGCGCGATTGTCCGTCCCGGCGATATCCTTGTCGGTAAGGTCACGCCAAAGGGCGAGACCGACTTGACGCCGGAAGACAAGCTTCTTAAGGCCATCTTCGGCGACAAGGCCGGCGATGTGAAGGACGCGAGCTTGAAGGCGCATACCGGTATGTACGGCATCGTCATCAACACGAAGCTCTTCAGCCGCAAGAAAAAGGACGCCAAAACGCGCAAGGAAGATAAGAAGCTGGTTGAGGATTTGGAAGCGAAGTACGAGCGCGAGCGGCAGCGCCTGCGCAAGCAGCTCGCGGAAGAACTCTATTCAGTTCTGCGTGGCCACAAGTCCTTGAAATCCGTGACCGTGATCAAACCGAAGTGATGGTCGCCGAAGGCGCGAATTTCAGTGAAACGCTCCTGCAGCAACTCGACTTCGAACGAACTGAAGCCGGTTTCCAGTGGACGACCAACGAAGGCATCAATGAGATGATTTCGCAGTCGTTCGACAAGTACCGCGAACGCCTATTCGAGCATGAAACTGAACTGAAGAACGAGAAGTACCGCATTGAAGTCGGGGACGAGTTACCTCCGGGTATCGTCCAGCTTGTTCGCGTGTACGTCGCGCAAAAGCGTAAACTGTCGGTCGGCGACAAGATGGCAGGCCGCCATGGCAACAAGGGCGTCGTAGGTAAGGTCGTTCCCGTGGAAGATATGCCGTTCCTCGCAGACGGTACGCCGATTGACATTATCCTGAACCCGTTGTCCGTGCCGTCTCGTATGAACATTGGTCAGCTCTTTGAAACGACGCTCGGCTGGGCCGCGCATCGCCTCGGTGTGCATTTCGCTACGCCGGTGTTTGACGGAGCGAAGACAGCCGATGTTGAAGAGTGGCTTGATCGGGCCGGCTTGCCGCGCACCGGTAAGACCTATCTCTTTGACGGCCGCACGGGCGACCGGTTCCGTGAAGAGACAGCCGTTGGCTTCATGTACGTGTTGAAGCTGTCGCACCTTGTGGACGACAAGATTCATGCGCGTTCGATTGGACCGTACAGCTTGATTACGCAGCAGCCGCTCGGCGGCAAAGCCCAGTTCGGCGGTCAGCGCTTCGGTGAAATGGAAGTCTGGGCGCTTGAAGCCTACGGCGCATCGCATATTCTGCAGGAAATTCTCACAATCAAGTCCGACGATGTCAACGGACGCGCCCGCACGTACGAAGCGATTGTCAAGGGCGACAATCTTCCAGCGCCGGGTATTCCTGAGTCGTTCCACGTGCTCGTCAATGAGCTGCGCGGACTTGGTATCGATGTCGACCTCCGCGAATAGTACGACACGGCCTTCGAGTTTGCCCGTCTGTTCGTTTTCTAGACAATAATTTCCGGTCGCGCCGACGCGGCCTTCATTGGAATAAGGAGCCCTACATGCTGCATTTCGCTGCTTCCACTGAGCACGAACCCCGCAGGTACTCCGAAATTTCTGTCAGTCTCGCTTCACCCGACACGATTCTTTCGTGGTCGCATGGTGAAGTCACCAAGCCCGAAACGATTAACTATCGCAGTTACAAGCCCGAGAAAGACGGCCTGTTCTGCGAGAAGATCTTCGGTCCCGTCAAGGACTGGGAATGCCATTGCGGTAAGTATCGCGGTATTCGCTACAAAGGGATCGTGTGCGATCGTTGCGGCGTGGAAGTCACAAAGAAGGACGTGCGCCGTAAGCGGATGGGCCACATCGCGCTCGCCGTGCCGGTCGTGCACATCTGGTATTTCCGCAGCTTGCCGTCGAAGATCTCGTATGTGCTGAACATGAGCACGCGCGAACTTGAGCAGGTCATCTATTACGAATCGTACGCCGTGATTCAACCAGGCCGCGCGGACTTGCGCCGCAAGGACCTGCTGTCGGAAAACGAGTACCTCGAAACGCTGCAAGCGCTTGGGCCGCAGGACGGCCTGCCGCCCGAAGAGCGCTTCATCGCGAAGATGGGCGGCGATGCGATCCGTGACTTGCTCGCGACAGAAGATGTTGAAGAGCTGTCGATTGAGCTGCGCGCCCAGATCAAAGTCGAGACGAGCGCACAGCGCAAGGCGGACGCAATCAAGAAATTGCGCGTCATCGAATCGTTCAAACAGTCCGAGAGCGGAAAGCTCAATCAGCCTGATTGGATGGTCATGTCCGTCGTGCCGGTTGTCCCGCCAGACTTGCGACCGCTGGTACCGCTTGAAGGCGGACGCTTTGCAACGTCCGACTTGAATGACCTGTATCGCCGGGTGATTATTCGCAACAACCGTCTCAAGCGGTTGATCGAAATCCGCGCACCTGAGGTCATTCTGCGTAATGAAAAGCGGATGCTGCAGGAGGCCGTCGATTCGTTGTTCGACAACGGCCGTAAGTCCGTCGCCGTGCGTTCGGACGGCAATCGCCCGCTCAAGAGTCTGTCGGATAACCTAAAAGGCAAGCAGGGCCGGTTCCGTCAGAACCTTCTGGGAAAGCGCGTTGACTACTCAGGCCGTTCCGTGATCGTCGTTGGTCCCGAGCTGCGTCTTCACGAGTGCGGTTTGCCGAAAGAAATGGCGGTCGAGCTGTTCAAGCCCTTCATCATTCGTAAGCTAATTGAATACGAATATGCCAAGACTGTCAAGTCGGCCAAGCGATTGGTTGAACGCAAGACGGATGAGGTGTGGGCGATTCTCGAAGAGATCATTCAGGATCACCCGGTGCTCCTGAACCGCGCCCCGACGCTGCACCGCCTCGGTATTCAGGCCTTTCAACCGCTGTTGATCGAAGGCAAGGCGATTCGCCTGCATCCGCTCGTCTGCCAGGCGTTTAACGCCGACTTTGACGGCGACCAGATGGCCGTGCACGTGCCGCTCTCGTTTGAAGCGCAGATTGAAGCGCGCCTGCTGATGCTGGCGAATAATAACATCCTGCACCCGGCCAACGGACGTCCGATCACGGTGCCGCATCAGGACATGGTGCTCGGCCTGTACTACCTCACGAAGCGCCGCTTGGGCGAACCGTTCCAGGGTAAGGTCTTCGCCGGCGCGCCTGAAGTCGTGGCGGCGCAGAACGACGGGCGAATCGGCCTGCACACCCTGATCATGGTGCGCGTGAAGGACAGGCTCATCGAGACAACTGTGGGCCGCGTGATCTTCAATCAGATTCTCCCCTCCGGCGTGCGCGAAAAACGCTATTTCAATGAAATGCTCGCGAAGAAGCGCATTGAAGAGATCATTTACTACTGCGTGCAGACGGTTGGCATCGCGGAAACATCTATCTTCCTCGATAATCTGAAGAAGCTCGGGTTTGAGAGCGCGACCAGATCGGGGATTTCGATCGGCCTCGAAGACATCGAGATTCCGCCCGAAAAGGAACGCCTCGTTCAGGCCGCCTATAAGAAGGTGGACGAGGTTCAGACACAATACGAAGACGGTATCATCACGGATGGCGAGCGCTACAACAAGATCATCGACATCTGGACGCACACGTCGACGGATATTGCGGAAGTGATGTTTGCCAAGCTGCGTGACTCAAAGGACGGCTTCAATTCCGTCTTCATGATGGCTGATTCGGGCGCTCGTGGTTCGAACCAGCAGATTCGTCAGCTTGCCGGTATGCGTGGTCTTATGGCCAAGCCGCAGAAGTCGCTGACCGGTCAAAAGGGCGAAATCATTGAAAGCCCGATCACCGCGAACTTCAAGGAAGGCCTGACCGTCCTTGAGTACTTCATTTCGACGCACGGCGCTCGCAAGGGTTTGGCCGACACGGCACTCAAAACGGCGGACGCGGGATATCTCACGCGCCGCTTGGTGGACGTTGCCCAGGACGTCATTGTGCGTGAATTTGACTGCGGCACGCTGCGCGGCATCTGGCTTGAAGAGGTGCAGGAAGGCGAAGAGGTCACCGAGCAGCTCCACGAACGTGTGATGGGCCGCGTCCTGGCGGACGACGTGTTCGATCCAGTGAGCAATGAGCGCATTCTTGAAGCGAATACGCTCGTCCGCGAACCGGAAGCCAATTTGCTTGCTAAGGCCGGCGTGACGAAGTTGCGCATTCGCTCTGTTCTTACGTGCGAAAGCCCGCGCGGGATTTGTGCCCGCTGCTACGGCGTGAACCTTGCCACAGGCCGCATGGCCGATATGGGTGAAGCTGTCGGCGTGATGGCTGCTCAGTCGGTCGGTGAACCGGGTACTCAGCTTACGCTTCGTACGTTCCACATCGGCGGCGCCGCATCTCGCGATGTCTCCGAATCTCAGCGTATCGCAAAGAAGCCGGGACGAGCAGTCTTTGAAAACGTCGACTTCATTCAGCGTGAAGACGGGACTCGCATCTCAATTCGCCGCAGCGGTACGATTAAGCTGCTGGATGAGAATAACCGCCAGGTTGCGCGTTACAAGCTGCCGTACGGCGCATATGTCTACGTCGAAGAAGGCGAAGTCGTCAAGGCCGGACATCTGTTGTTCGAGTGGGATCCGTATGCGGACTCAATTCTTGCGTCGAAGTCCGGCAAGGTGCACTTCATCGACATCAAGCAGGACATGACGTTCCATGAAGAAGTCGACGAAGCAACCGGAATGAAGCACAAGATGATCATGGAATCGCGGGATCGAAAGATGAATCCGCACATTCTGATTATCGACGACGAAGGCAATCGACTGGCGAATCACGTCTTGCCGATCGGTGCGCACTTACTGGTCGAAGACGGACAATCGGTCAAGATCGGCGACCCGCTGGCCAAAATGCCGCGTAAGTCACAGGCGATTCGCGACATCACAGGTGGTCTGCCGCGCGTTACCGAGCTTTTTGAAGCCCGGCGCCCGAAGGACCCCGCGATTGTTACTGAGATCGACGGCGTTGTTCGTTTTGGCGGCATGAAACGCGGCGTGCGTATCGTGACCGTTACGTCGGAAGATGGTTCGATGGTGAAGAACTACGCGATACCATACGGTAAACACATTCTTGTGCACGACCACGATCGCGTGTCCGCCGGTGAAAAGATTACGGAAGGCTCCGTAGCCCCGCAAGATATTCTTGCTATTCAGGGACCGAACCGTGTACAGGAATATCTGGCCAAGGAAATCCAGGAAGTCTACCGTTCTCAAGGTGTGTCCATCAATGACAAGCACATTGAAGTGATCGTCCGGCAGATGCTCCAGAAGGTCCGCATCGATGATCCGGGTGACACGCGGTATCTTGAAGGTGATCAGGTGGACCGCATCAAGTTCACGAAGGACAACGAACTACTCGTGACCAAAATCGTCGTCGAAGAAATCGGTGATTCCATCCTACGGTTGGGCCAGATGATGGAGAAGAACGAGTTCAACCGCATGAACCGCAGTCTCAAGGTCGAAGGACAGGCTCCTGCGAAGTCTCGTGCCGCGCGGCCTGCCACCTATTCACCGGTCCTGCTCGGTATCACGCAGGCCAGTTTGTCGACGGACAGCTTCATTTCCGCCGCCAGCTTCCAGGAAACCACACGTGTGCTTACCGACGCAGCGATCAGTAACAAGGTCGATCAGTTGTCCGGTCTCAAGGAAAACGTGATCATGGGCCACCTGATACCTGCCGGAACGGGGCTTAACCGCTACAGCAAACTGGCAGTGGTTCGTCCGGTCGAAGAAGATGAGGAGTTGGCGCGCGATTTCCGGATTGAGATGTCGGAACTCATGCAGAACCTTGAGCGCCGGGCCGGAGGTCTGGAGGAGGACTTAGGCGCGACCGCAAGTGAAGGCGCAAGTCCAGCAGTTCCACAGGAATAAGAAACAGCACCTGTTTTTTATTAAGTTAAGTATCCCACAGGACCCTGAGCAGGCTTACCCCTGCCCAGGGCGGGATTTTTCTTGACTTGACTTTACAGGCACCGTTCATTACATTAGCCAATCTACGCCACAAATTTTCCCCCGACATTGCCCACTATTCAACAACTCATCCGTTCTGGTCGGGAAGCTGTACAATTTAAATCGTCAGCTCCCGCCCTTATGAACTGCCCGCAGCGCCGCGGCGTCTGCACGCGCGTCTATACTACCACCCCGAAGAAGCCGAATTCGGCCCTTCGCAAAGTGGCCCGTGTAAAGCTGACGAATGGCGTTGTAGTCACGGCATATATTCCGGGCGAAGGTCACAATCTTCAGGAACACTCGCTGGTCATGATTCGCGGAGGCCGCGTTAAAGACCTGCCGGGCGTACGCTATCACATTATTCGCGGTATCCTCGACACAGCCGGTGTTGATGGCCGCAAGCAGGGCCGGTCCAAGTACGGCACCAAGAAGAAGGCCGCCGTCCAGACCAAGGGCGCCAAGAAGAAGTAGTAGGAACCATCTCCAATGCCCCGTCGCAAACGTATTGTCAAGCGCGAAGTTCCCGCTGATCCGAAGTTCGGATCGGTCCAGGTCTCGTCCTTTATTAATGGCTTGCTGCGCCGCGGCAAGCGTTCCGTAGCCGAGCGCATGTTTTATGGCGCGTTTGATATCATCCAGGACAAGGCCAAGAGCGACCCGCTGGATGTGTTCACAAAGGCCATGAAGAACGTGGCCCCGGTCGTCGAAGTAAAAAGCCGCCGCGTCGGTGGCGCAACTTATCAGGTTCCGGTTGAAGTGAATCCGTCGCGTCGTCAAGCCCTCGCGGTCCGCTGGATCATTAACTACGCGAAGGCGCGCGGCGAGAAGACGATGGCCGAGAAGCTCGCGGGCGAGATGATTGCCGCCGCCAAAGGCGAAGGAAACGCTGTCAAAAAGCGCGATGAAACACACAAGATGGCCGAAGCCAACAAGGCGTTCGCTCATTTCCGTTGGTAGTACTGCAATTCGTGAATAAGCTCAGTTAACGGTGATTTAATAGTGTCCTCTAACGCACAAGCTGCCGCCGCCACCAAAGACAAAGCAAATCCCTCTGCGGATCTGCTTGCTCGCACCCGTAATATTGGCATCATGGCCCATATTGATGCGGGCAAGACGACGACGACCGAGCGTATCCTTTTCTATACAGGCCGACTGCACCGCATGGGCGAAGTCCATGAAGGCGGCGCAACGATGGACTGGATGGAACAGGAGAAAGAGCGTGGCATTACGATCACGTCCGCCGCAACGACCTGCGAGTGGCAAAATCACCGCATCAATATCATTGATACTCCCGGTCATGTCGACTTCACCGTTGAAGTGGAACGAAGCCTGCGCGTACTCGACGGCGCTGTCGCTTTGTTTTGCGCAGTCGGCGGAGTCGAACCGCAGTCCGAGACCGTTTGGCGTCAGGCGAACCGCTACAAAGTTCCCCGCATCTGTTTCGTGAACAAGATGGATCGTGCCGGCGCAGATTTCTTCCGCGCTGTTGATATGATCCGGACGCAGTTGCATGCCAACCCGGTGCCAATCACCATCCCGATGGGATCGGCTGACATGTTCCAGGGAATCATCGATCTTGTTTCGTTCAAGTCAATCGTGTGGGTAGAAGACTCGCATGGTATGCACTTCGAAGAATTCGATGTGCCCAAGGACATGTTCGAAATTGCCAATCACTGGCGCGAAAAGCTGCTTGAATCGGTTGCCGAGTTTGACGATCATCTGCTCGAGAAGTTCTTGGCTGGCGAGCCGCTCCTGGCAGAAGAGATCATGGTCGCCCTGCGTAAGGCCACCATTGCATTGAAGTGCTTCCCCGTACTTTGTGGGGCGTCGTTCAAGAACAAGGGCGTGCAGCGCCTGTTGGACGCGATTGTTGAACTGCTGCCGTCGCCGCTCGATAAGGGCGGAGTGGCGGGCATCAATCCCAACACGGAAGAAGAATTGTTGCGCGAACCGAGCACGAGTGAGCCATTCAGTGCGCTGGCGTTCAAGATCATGACGGATCCGTATGTTGGACGTTTGACCTTTGTCCGCGTCTATGCCGGAAAGCTCGATGCCGGTTCCGCGATTTATAACTCTACGCGCGACAAGCGCGAGCGTATTTCGCGCATCGTCCGCATGTTCGCCGATAAGCGCGAAGAAATGACCTGTGTGGAAACCGGCGATATCTGCGCGGTTGTCGGTCTTAAGGACGTGCGAACAGGCGATACGCTGTGCGATCCCAAGTCGCCGATTCTGCTCGAGAAGATGGAATTCCCGACGCCAGTGATTGAAATCGCGATTGAACCCAAGACGCGCGCTGATCAGGACAAGATTTCAGAATCGCTGGCCCGGCTTGCTGAAGAAGACCCGACCTTCCACGTCAAGCAGAACGAAGAGACGGGGCAGACGGTTATCGCAGGTATGGGCGAATTGCACCTTGAGATCATCGTGGATCGTCTGATGCGCGAATTCAAGGTCGAGGCGGTCGTCGAGTGCCCCGCAGGTATCCTACAAGGAATGCATTCGCAAGAACGCGACGGTCAATCACAAATTTGTCAAGCAGTCGGGCGGCCGCGGTCAGTACGCGCACGTCGTGATCAATATCGAACCTGCTCCTCCGGGTACTGGTTTGGTCTTCGAAAATAAGATTGTCGGCGGCGCAATTCCAAAGGAATACGTTCCGGCCGTTCATAAAGGCATGGAAGAGGCAATGAGCAACGGCCCGCTTGCCGGCTTCCCGATTATGGACGTCAAGGTCGAACTCGTGGACGGCACGTATCACGAAGTCGACTCGAATGAAATGGCGTTTAAGATTTGCGGTTCAATGGCGTTGAAGGAAGCCGTTACGAAGGCCAATCCCGCGCTCATGGAGCCCATCATGAAAGTCGAGGTGGTGACACCCGACTCGTATTTAGGTAATGTCGTCGGCGACATAAATTCGCGCCGCGGACGGATTCAGGAAATGCATCCGCGGTCCGATGGCCAGGTCGTCAATGCAATGGTGCCGCTGTCGGAAATGTTCGGCTATGCTACGAGTCTGCGTTCGTTGACTCAGGGCCGCGCGATTTTCTCCATGCAGTTCGATCACTTCATGGAAGTGCCCAAGTCAATCTCCGAGAAAATTCTCGAAAAGCGCTGACACCCTCCGCCGATCCGCATATAAACCCTCCTAATCGCATGGCACAACAATCCTCTATCAGGATTCGGCTGAAAAGTTACGATCATAATCTGATCGACAAATCAACCGAGAAAATCATTCAGACGGCAAAGCAGACCGGCGCCCTGATTTCCGGCCCGATTCCGTTGCCGACCCGCCGAAGCGTGTATACGGTTAACCGTTCACCGCATTCGGACAAGAAGTCCCGCGAACAGTTCGAGACGCGTGTTCATAAGCGTCTCATTGACATCCATAACTCCTCGCCGCGTACCATCGATGCTCTGATTCGCATCGAACTGCCGGCGGGCGTCGACATCGAGATCAAGACATGACAGGGCTGATTGGCAAGAAAGTCGGAATGACCCGCGTCTTCGACGACAAAGGCACCGTAATCCCGGTGACTGTGATCGAACTCGGGCCAAACCAAATCACCAATGTCCGCACGGCTGACAAGCACGGCTATGATGCCCTCTGTTTGGGTTTCGGTCAGAAGCGCGACAAACTTGTGCGCTCTCCGCAGAAGGGCCACTACAAAAGTCTGAGTATCACCGCTCCGAAGATCGAGCGTGAATTCCGTGACATGACTATCGACGGCAAGAAAGTCGGTGACTCGCTGAGTTGCGATTTGTTCAAAGTCGGTGAAAAAGTGCAGGTCGTTGGAACGTCGAAAGGCAAGGGCTTCCAGGGTGTTATCAAACGCCACAAGTTCCACCGTCAAACGATGACCCACGGTACGCACGAGTTCTTCCGTCACGGTGGTTCCATCGGCTCCAACACGTTCCCGGGCCGTACGCTTCCGGGTCTGCGTATGCCGGGCCGGATGGGCGGTGAGCAAACCACTGTCAAGAATCTGAAAGTTATCCGCGTGGACGCCGAAGCGAATCTGATTATGATTGGCGGTGCCGTTCCAGGACCTAATCACGGGATTGTGATCGTGGGGAAGCAAGGCCGATGAATCTGAAAGTATATAAACGCGACGGTTCCGTTGGAAGCGATACGGTCGAATTACCCGATTCGCTGCTTGCGCTCGAACCAAATGAACATGCGATCTGGTTGGCCGTGCGCGCTGAAGAAGCCGCCGGTCGTCAAGGAACGCATAAGACTAAGAGCCGCAGCTATGTGCGCGGTGGCGGCCGCAAGCCGTTTAAGCAGAAGGGCCGCGGCGTAGCCCGTCAAGGGTCGAGCCGTTCGCCGCTGAATCCGGGTGGTGGCACGATCTTCGGACCGATGCCGCACAAGTATTCCGTCGGCGTGCCGCAGAAGGTCAAAGTCCTTGCGCGTCGCAGCGCGGTCATCCTCAAAGCGCGCGAAGACCGCATTCGCGTTGTTGAAGATTTCGGCCTCGAATTGCCGAAGACTCGCGACATGGCTAAGATGATCGACAAGATGGCGCTTGCGGATCAGAAGATTCTCTTCCTGACTCCCGAGTACAATGACAAGATCGCCCGCAGCGTTCGCAATCTTCCGGGCGCAGGTGCGACTCGAGCGGATGCCGCTTCCACCCGCGCGCTCCTCAACTGCTCGACCATAGTTGTTCAAAAGAGCGCGGTTCCCGCATTGCTGAAAGGACTCGGCCATGCTGCATAAACGCTCCGTCCTGCGTAAGCCATTGCTCACCGAGAAAGTTGCCGCCGCTCAAGACGCGCACAATCAGTTCGCGTTCGAAGTGGATCCCCGCGCGAATAAGATCGAGATCAAGCGCGCTGTCGAACTAAAGTATGAAGTTTCCGTGCTCGCCGTGCAGACCATGAACGTCCGCGGCAAGACCAAGCGGTTGGGCCGTTTCGAAGGCCGCCGTTCCAATTGGAAGAAGGCGATCGTCACACTGAAAAAGGGTGACATGATCGAACTGGCGCAAAACGTCTAAGAGTTAGACCCAATACACCATGGCTCAAGAAGTTTCGCCCCCTGACCTCTCGCAGCGCTACCGCACGGTGCTCGTGCGCGAAGGACTGTGGCAGGGTGAGCCAGAGAAAGTCTGCTGGCGCCGCTGAATAAGTCAGGCGGCCGCAACAATCTCGGCCGGGCGACGAATATCAACACCGGCGGCGGACACAAGCGACGCTATCGCATTGTGGATTTCCGACGCAATAAGTACGACATCCCGGCCAAGGTTGACCGTCTCGAGTACGATCCAAACCGCTCGGCCAATATCGCGTTGCTCTTCTACGCCGATGGCGAGAAGCGCTACATTCTGGCGCCCGAAGGCCTGAAAGTCGGCGACAAGGTTATGTCGTCACGTAAAGAGGCCGATATTCGCGTTGGCAATGCGCTGCCGCTTAGAAAGATCCCGCTTGCGACCTTCGTGCACAATGTCGAAATGCGCGTTGGCAAGGGGCGGACAGATTAGCAGAAGCGCCGGATCAGTGTGCCAGCTGATGGCCGTCGACGACAAGTACGCGCTGCTGAAAATGCCTTCCGGTGAAGTGCGCCGCGTGCCTGCCGAATGTATGGCGACCATCGGTCAAGTTGGAAATCCGATCACGAAAGCGTTGTGTCCGGCAAAAGCCGGTCGCACCCGGTGGCTCGGTCGCCGTGGCCACGTGCGCGGTGTGGTAAAGAATCCCGTCGACCATCCGATGGGTGGTGGTGAAGGACGCAGCTCGGGCGGACGCCATCCGTGTACCCCGTGGGGTAAGATCACCAAAGGTTTGAAGACGCGCAATCCGCGCAAGAAGTCCACTAATTTGATCGTCCGTCGCCGTCGCGACAAGACGCAACTCGCATAATCCACTATGGCCCGTTCGCTCAAAAAAGGCCCGTTCATTGATGCCCGCCTCGAAGGCCGCATTCAGCAGATGAACGAGCGCAACGAAAAAAGGTGTTGAAGACCTGGTCGCGCCGCAGCGTGATTTCGCCGGACTTTGTCGGCCACACGCTCGCTGTGCATAACGGCCGGAAGTTCCTCCCGGTCTATATCACTGAAAACATGGTCGGCCACAAGCTTGGCGAGTTCGCGCTTACGCGCACGTTCAAGGGGCACACGGAAAAGAAGGCGGAAACCACCGCCAAGAAGAAGTAAGGTCACCCGATGGAAGCACGTTGCGTTGCCCGCTACATTCGCGTTACACCCCGCAAGATGCGCCTGGTCGCTGATCTTGTGCGAGGTAAGAATGTGAATGATGCTATCAATATCCTCAAGTTCACGCCGCGCTCGGCCTCGTCGCCGACCCTTAAGGCCATCCAATCCGCAGTCGCCAATTTCGCGCAGCTGCATGATGCATCCTCGTCGGATATCGACGCACTGACAGTGCGCACGATCTTCGCCGACGAAGGTCCTACCATGCACCGCTTTATGCCGCGCGCACAGGGCCGCGCAACGCCGATCAAGAAGCGCATGTCGCATCTGACCGTCGTCGTCGCCGCACCCGCTGCGCCCGCCGTAGAAGCGCCAGCCGAAGCTTCGGCCGAATCGGCTGCGGCGAAGCCCGAAAAGAAGGCCGCGACGAAGAAAACCGCCGCCAAGAAGGCAGCGAGCAAGACAGCTACCAAGAAATCGTCCTCTAAGAAAGTAAGCCGGTAATATCGTGGGTCAGAAAGTTCATCCGCTCGGCCTTCGCGTTGGCATCATCCGCACGTGGAACAGTCACTGGTTCGACGAGCGAAATTTCGCCGATAAGCTTGAAGAAGACCTCTATCTCCGCAAGTACCTGATGCAGCGCCTCAAGGGTGCGTCGGTTGCGGGCGTCATCTTCGAGCGTACGCCGAAGATGCTGACACTCACGATTCGCACCGCCCGCCCCGGTATTGTCATCGGACGCAAGGGTGCGGAAGTCGACAAGCTTAAGGCCGAGCTGAAGAAGCTGACTAAGCGCGACGTGCAGGTCAATATCTACGAAATCAAGCGCCCCGAGTTGGAGGCCAAGTTAGTCGCTGATATGATCGCGCAGCAGCTTGAAGGCCGCGTATCTTTCCGCCGCGCCATGAAGAAGGCAATTCAGACCACCATGCGTATGGGCGCTGAAGGTATTAAGGTTCTGTGCGCCGGACGTCTCGGTGGAGCGGAGATGTCCCGCACCGAAGGCTATAAAGAAGGCCGCGTGCCCCTGCATACGCTGCGCGCGGATATCGATTACGCGCTGTCTGTGGCCCGCACGACCTACGGTACGATTGGTGTGAAAGTCTGGATCTGCCGCGGTGAAGTGATTGGCAAGGGCAAAGTGAATCAGCACGGCGCCGAGGCCCGCCACGAAGCGCAGTCGGACTCGCATGGCCGCGGTGATCGTGACCATGGACACGGCAGAGATCGGGACCACGGCCGCGATCGCGATCACGGCCGCGGTGAGCGCCGCCACTCGAATAACTAATTTACTCTCATGCTTACCCCCAAGCGACTTAAATTCCGCAAACAACAGCGCCGCCGCCGCAAAGGCTATGACTACTGCGGCTGTGATGTCTCCTTCGGCGAATACGGTCTGAAGGCGATGGATGACTGCTGGATGACCTCCCGACAGATTGAAGCCGCCCGTGTCGCGATGACAAGGCATATCAAGCGTGGCGGAAAAGTGTGGATTCGTGTCTTCCCAGACAAACCAGTTTCCAAAAAGCCGCTCGAAGTCCGTCAGGGTAAGGGCAAGGGTGCCACTGAATTCTACGCGGCCGTGATTCGCCCGGGCCGTATTCTGTTCGAACTCGAAGGTGTCGAACGCGCCGTTGCGCAAGAAGCGCTGCGCCTCGCCGCTCAAAAACTCCCGATTAAGACAAAGTTTGTCGAACGCGAAATCGTTCACTCCTAAGCAAGTATGGCAACCGGATCAGCAAGACCTACAAAAATGCTTGAGTTGAAGGAACTTACCCAACTCGAGCTGAAGAACCGGCTAAAGGATGCCGAGGACAACCTGGAAGCGCTCCGTTTCCAGCTCGACGCGGGCCAGTTGCCGAACACCATTAAGGTGCGCGCATCACGCCGCGACATCGCCCGTCTGCGCACTGTCCTGCGCGAATACGAACTCGGTCTGCGCACTGAAAAAGGTAAGGTGAAATGAGCGAAGTCGCCGTTCTAAATTCGCAAACCGTTGACGATGATCGCGTATTGCGCAAGACTCGTATCGGAGTTGTTGTCTCTAATAAGATGCAAAAGACGATCGTCGTCAAAGTCGAACGACGCGTCAAACATCCGTTATACGGTAAGTACATCAAGCTGAGCAAGAAGTTCATGGCCGAAGACGCCCAGAACGACTGCAATATCGGTGACAAGGTGCGCATCATGGAGACGCGTCCCCTGTCCAAGCTGAAGAGATGGCGCCTGGTCGAAATCCTTGAGCGGAAGAAGTAGCAGCCATGATTCAGGAATATACAATACTAAACGTGGCGGATAACACGGGCGCCAAGAAAGTCCGTTGCTTCCGCATCTACGGCGGAACCGGACGCCGCTCCGCGTCGGTCGGCGACATCATCATGGTTTCCGTCCGTACCGCGATCCCCAATTCCAACATGAAAAAGGGATCAAAGGCCCGCGCCGTTATCGTGCGCACCACCAAAGAAGTGCGCCGCCAAGACGGATCGTATATCCGATTCGACGAAAACGCGGCCGTACTGATCAACAAAGATAATGAGCCGATCGGAACCCGCATTTTCGGACCGGTTGCTCGCGAGCTGCGCGATAAGCAGTTCATGAAGATCGTATCCCTCGCACCTGAGGTGATCTAAGGTAGCCCAATGAAGATTCGCAAGAATGACATAGTGCAGGTCGTCGCCGGAAACGATCGCGGCAAGCGCGGAAAAGTCCTGAAGGTCTTTCCTGAGAAGTCGCGCGTCGTCGTGGAAGGCGTTAATTTCATCCTGCGCCATCAAAAACCCACCCAGCAGAATCAGCAGGGCGGCATCGTCAAGCGCGAAGGCCCGATACATGTGTCCAACGTGATGCTGATCGACCCCAAGAGCGGCAAGCCGACGCGAGTGGGACATGCCGTGCTGAATACTGCCGATGGCGCCAAGCGCGTGCGCATCGCCAGAGTATCTAAGGAAATGATCACCGAATGAGTGCTGAGAAGGCAAAACCCAAAGCCGGCGGCGCCCCGCAAGGCAAACCCGGCAAGCCCGGTAAAGCCGGAGCACCGGCCAAGAGCGGAAAGGGCGGCGGCCTCAATGTCGCCGGTGAACGCCCCGCGCTGCCCAAGGGCTACGTCCCGCGTCTTGTGACGCACTATAACGAGAACGTCGTACCCGGCCTGAAGAAGACCTTTGGTTATTCGAATCCGATGGAGCTTCCGCGTTTGCAGAAGATTACCATCAATGTCGGCTGCGGTGACGCGACTCAAAATCCGCGCGTAGTCGAGACGATCGTCAAGGAAATCGCGATGATCACCGGCCAGAAGCCCACCGTGGCAAAGGCGCGCAAGTCGGTCTCAAACTTCAAACTGCGCGAAGGCATGCCGGTCGGTGTGTTCGTTACGCTTCGCCGGACGACCATGTGGGAGTTTCTGGACCGCTTCATCGCTCTCGCCGCGCCGCGTATCCGCGACTTCCGCGGTTTGCCTGATCGCGGCTTCGACGGCCGTGGGAACTTCTCGCTCGGCCTTAAGGAACAGATTCTGTTCCCGGAAATTGACCTTGACAAGGTCGAAAAGATTCGCGGCATGGACATCACCTTTGTTACGACCGCAAAGTCGGACAAGGAAGCCTACGAGCTGCTCAAATTGCTCGGATTGCCCTTCCGCAAGCGTGAAGACAAAAAAGCCGCTGCCGCGGCATAACCTCCTGACGACGGAATTATGGCTAAAGCCTGTTTAATCGCAAAACAAAAGAAGACGCCAAAGTTCGGCGTGCGTGCCTATACTCGTTGCCGGCGCTGCGGTCGTCCGCGTGCCGTCCTGCGTAAGTTTGGTCTCTGCCGTCTGTGCTTTCGCGACCTCGCACATGCCGGTGATATCCCGGGTGTTGTCAAGTCAAGTTGGTAAGTAGAATTATAGCCCCATGCCGACGACCGATCCCATTGCTGATTTCCTGACCCGTGTGCGTAATGCCATCAAGGCTCGCAAGACCATGGTGGACATACCCTATTCGCGCATGAAGCACGACCTCGCTCGAGTCTTGCTTGAAGCCTATTACATTCGAGACTTTGTGCACGTTGACGAAGGACCGCAGGGTTTCATCCGCGTCTATCTTAAGTATACGAACGGCAAGCCTGCGATTCAGGGCCTGCGTCGAATCTCCTCGCCCGGACTCCGGCGTTACGTGAATCAACATCAGATTCCGCGCGTCTTCAACGGACTGGGAACCGCAATCCTGACCACGCCGAAAGGCGTCTTGACAGGCAATCAGGCGCGTCGCGCCGGTGTAGGCGGCGAAATCCTCGCCGAAATCTGGTAAACTGTACCCGAACGGAGAATAGATCGTGTCACGCGTTGGTCGTGCTCCCATAAAACTTCCTAAAGGCGTCGAGGTGAAACTCGATGGCTCTGAGGTGTCCGTCAAGGGACCTAAGGGCCAGCTTGTCCGTACCTTCCCGAGCGCCATCGAATTCAAGCTCGCCGACGGCGTTGTTACATGCCATCGCCCGAGCGATGAAAAAGAGCACCGTGCGCTGCACGGACTCTCCCGCGCACTGCTCAACAATATGATCATCGGCGTCACTGACGGCTTCAAGAAAGAGCTGCAGATTGTTGGCGTCGGTTTCAAGGTTGAAGCCAAGAAGCGCGGTATTCTCCTGAACGTCGGGTACAGCCATCCGGTGTTTGTTACTATGCCATCTGATGTCAAGGCCGAAGTTACAGGCCCGACCACGATCGTCGTCAGCGGCACTGACTGTGAGTCCGTCGGCCAGGTCGCCGCAACAATTCGTCAGGTCCGTAAGCCCGAACCCTACAAAGGTAAGGGCATCATGTATACCGGCGAGCGTATTCATCGCAAAGCCGGCAAGACGGGTAAGTAATCCATGTCCAGAAAAATCGCAATCCGCAACAAAGCGCGCGTCCGTCGCAAGATGCATATTCGCAAGGTCGTCAACGGCACGGCTGAACGGCCGCGCATGGTTATCTACCGCAGCGTTGCCCATATGTACGCGCAGTTAGTCGATGACGTTTCCGGCCAGACCCTGCTCGGTGTGTCCTCTTTGTCGCCCGATCTGAAGGCGCAGGTGACCGGCAAGAATCCGACGCAGGTCGCTGAACTCGTTGGTTCGCTCTGTGCGCAAAAAGCTCGTGAAAAGTCCATCGAAACGGTCGTCTTTGATCGCAACGGTTTCCCGTATCATGGCCGCGTCAAGGCCGTGGCTGAAGGTGCGCGTAAGGGCGGCCTGAAATTCTAATCGGTTTTAACAGCGCAACATGAACGGCAATTCTCCTCGCCGCGGACGTGACCGCGATGATCGCCAATCCGAATATTCCGGTGGCGAATCACTCCTTGAAAAACTGGTCGCGGTGAACCGCGTTGCCAAAGTGGTCAAGGGTGGCCGCAATTTTTCCTTCAATGCCATTGTCATCGTGGGTGACGGTCATGGCCGTGCGGGCTTCGGCCTCGGCAAAGCCAATGAAGTTTCCGATGCGATCCGTAAGGGCACCGAAGCAGCCAAACGCGCAATGAAGCGCTATCCGATCCTCGGACAGACGTTGCCCCATGCCACGCACGGTAAATTTGGCGCCGGCAAGGTATTCCTGCGGCCCGCGTCAGCCGGTACCGGCGTCATTGCCGGCGGTTCCGTTCGCATGGTCATGGAATGCCTTGGTGTGCGCGATGTCCTCACTAAGGTCATGGGCACGAATAATCCGCACAATGTCGTCAAAGCCGTTTTTCGCGCGCTGGACGATATGAACGATGCCCGCATGGTGGCGGCCCGCCGCGGCATTTCAACTCCCGAAGTCTTCACTCTGTAATCCAACTGGAACGCGCGGCAAGTCCGAGCGTGTGATTCATATATCATTATGGCAAAGCTTGAAATCACGTTAATCCGCAGTCTCGCAACCCGCCCCTATTTTCACCGACGGATTGTTGTGTCGCTCGGCTTTCATCGCGTAAATGAAACCCGAGTGCTGCCGGATAATCCCGCCGTGCGCGGAATGATTGCCAAAATCCCGCATATGCTGTCCTGGAAGCAGGTCGAGGAAGGAGCCAACCGCTAATGGGTATGCACAACCTTACTCCTGCCGCCGGCTCGACCAAAACCAAGCGACGTCTCGGACGCGGTCCAGGTTCCGGAACTGGCGGAACCGCCGGTCGTGGTGAAAAGGGCTACTATTCTCGTTCGGGGTCCGTGCACAAGCGCGGCTTTGAAGGCGGTCAGATGCCGCTTCATCGCCGCTTACCTAAGCGCGGTTTCACGAATGTTTGGGCAGAAGGAAACGAAGTCGTCAACCTGCGTGATCTCAAGCGACTCCCCGACACCAGAGTGACGCCCGAGATTCTGAAGCAGGCCGGGCTAATCCGCTACAGTGAATCTGCTGTCAAGATTCTTGGAATGGGCGAGGCCGACCGAGCTTACGAAATCTCGCTGTGCTCGGTTTCTGAGTCCGCCGCAGCGAAAATCAACGCCGCTGGCGGCAAAGTGGTCTCTGCCTGATGCTCGAACGTTTCGCAAACATCTTCAAAATCCCTGAGCTGCGTGACAGAATCCTGTTTACGCTCCTCATCCTGCTTGTCTATCGTATCGGCGGGCACGTACCGTTGGCCGGTATCAACGCGCAGGCGCTCGGTGAATTCATGGACCAGAACCGCACGACGCTGTTCGGCCTCTATGATATGTTCGTCGGCGGCGCTTTCGAGCGCGCCACTGTTTTCGCGCTGGGCATCATGCCCTACATTTCAGCCTCGATTATCTTCCAGCTCATGGGAACGGTCGTTCCGTACTTCCAGAAGCTGCAAAAGGAGGGGGATGAGGGCCGCAAGAAGATCAACCAGCTGACCCGCTACGGCACCGTTATTCTGGCCGCGATGCAAGCCGGCGGTGTTTCGGTCTTCCTTGAAAGACTCGTCTCGGCTTCGGGTACTCCCGTTGTGCCTAACCCCGGCATCGGGTTCAACCTGTTGACCATGATCACACTGGCTGCCGGCACCACATTCATCATGTGGTTGGGTGAACAGATCACCGAGCGCGGCATCGGAAATGGTATTTCTCTGATTATCATGGTCGGCATCGTCAATACTCTTCCTTCCGCGATGATCGAAGAGTATCAGATGGTCACGACCGGAACACGCCACATTGTCATGGAAGCGCTGTTCCTCGTCCTGCTCTTTGGTATCACGGCTTCAGTGGTGCTGCTGACACAAGGGATGCGTAAGATTCCGGTTCAATATGCGAAGCGCAATGTTGGTCGCAAGCAGTACGGCGGCGTGTCTACCCACATCCCCCTGCGTGTGAATTCGGCGGGCGTGATGCCGATTATTTTTGCGCAATCGATCATGTTCATTCCGTCGTCAATCGCCACGTTCCTCCCTGAAGGCGGTATCCGCGATGCGATTACCAACGCCTTCGGTGTGCAAAGCTTTGTCTATTCGACTCTGACGTTCATTCTGATTGTCTTCTTTACGTACTTCTACACGGCGATTATTCTGAATCCGGTCGATCTCGCGGATAACATGAAGAAGAACGGCGGCTTTATCCCCGGTATTCGTCCGGGTAAGCAGACGTCTGATTTCATCGACAACATCCTGTCCCGCGTGACGCTGCCGGGCGCAATCTTTCTCGGTCTCATCGCGATGATGCCGACGATCTTTATTAGGCAGTTCGGAGTCTCCTATAACGTTGCCCAGTTCTTCGGCGGCACGGGACTCCTCATTATCGTCGGCGTTGCGCTTGATACCCTGCAGCAAATTGAATCGCATCTGGTCATGCGGCACTATGACGGACTGATGAAGTCCGGCCGTATTCGCGGTCGCCGCAGAATGTAATTTCTCCCTATGCGCCCTGCATTATCCGTGAATCGATATTCGGTCGTTTTGCTGGGGGCGATTGGTGTTGGTAAGGGCACTCAGGCGAAGAAACTCGTCGACGCGCTGAAAGTGCCGCAAATCAGCACCGGTGATATCTTGCGCGCTGAAGTCGCCGCGAAATCGGAACTTGGTCTCCAAGTTCAAGCGGTGCTCGACCGCGGAGATCTGGTGGCCGATGACCTGCTCATTGAATTGGTTCGCAACCGCCTGACCAAGCCGGATACGGCACGCGGTGCAATCTTCGACGGCTTTCCGCGCACCATTCCGCAAGCGGATGCACTGGATGGATTACTCGAAGAACAGTCGATGCCCACTCCTGTCGTGATATCGATTGAAGTGCCGGATGATCAAATCGTTCAACGGCTTGCTTCCCGCCGTGTGTGCCTGACCTGCGGAGCGACATTCAGTACCGAGACCGACGCCTCGCTAATCGCCGCGCACAGGTGCCCCGATGGCCGCAGCGCACAAATCTTGCAGCGCGAGGACGACAAGCCGGAAACTGTGCAAAAGCGCCTCGCAGTCTATCGCGAGAAGACCGCACCGCTCCTTGAATATTACCGCCGCAAACGGCTCCTCCGCAACGTCTCGGGCGTTGGCGGCGCGAACGAGGTCTTCGCCCGCATACTAATTGATCTGGACGGCGCTTCCGAATGATCCAAATCAAATCGGATGCAGAGATCAGCCTCATGCGCAAGGCGGGGTATATACTCGCCAGCGCGTTTCAGGCCGCTGAGCCACTGATGGTGGCGGGCACAAACGCCGACGACGTGGATCGCGTGGTCGAGGAAACCATCCGCGCGCAAGGCGGTGTTCCCGCCTTCAAGAATCATCCCAACGGCGACGGCGTGAAGTTCCCGTACTCTGTGTGTTTTTCGATTGACGCGGAAATTGTGCATGGCATGCCGCGCGGACGGAAAATTGCCGACGGACAGATCATCGGTTTAGACTTAGGCGTTGTTTATCAGGGCTATTACGCCGACAGTGCGCGCACCTTTGCCATCGGCAAAATCAGCGGACGCGAGCAAGAGCTCATCCGTGTTACGCGTGAGTGTCTGGATCTTGGCATTGCCGAAGCCCGCGCTGGCGCCCGTCTCTCGAATATCGGACACGCGGTGCAGTCGCACGCTGAAAAGCATGGATTCTCCGTGATTCGTGAATTAGTGGGCCACGGTATTGGCAAGCGGCTCTGGGAAGATCCGCAGGTTCCAAACTATGGACTCCCCGGCAAGGGACCGCTCCTTCGAAAGAACATGACGATCGCGATCGAACCCATGATTGCAATGGGTGGTCCGGAAGTCGATATGATCGGCGATTGGGATGTCCTCACTCGCGATCGCAAACCGGCAGCGCACTTCGAGCATACGCTCGTTATCACCGACGGCGCCGCCGATATACTGACGACGCTATAATTCAGAGGTTTCGTATTTCAAAAGAGCAGTCCATCAAGGTTGACGGTTTGATCGAGGAGTGCCTGCCCAATGCGACTTTCAGAGTCGTCCTCGAAAATGGGCACAAAGTCCTCTGTCATATTTCGGGCAAAATGCGTATGCATTTTATTAAGATTCTGCCCGGCGACAAAGTCACCGTGGAACTGTCTCCTTATGACTTGAGCCGTGGCCGTATCACCTACCGCTACAAGTAACCCAGAGCGAGTTGTATTCCGATCATGAAAGTCCGTACGTCCGTCAAGAAGATTTGCGAGCATTGTAAGATCGTCCGCCGTCATGGCCGCGTCTACGTCGTGTGCTCCCGCATCAAGAAACACAAGCAGCGTCAAGGCTAAGGCCCGCGCAGTAAAACCCCTAATCGTCCATGGCTCGTTTTGCCGGCGTAGATATTCCGCGCGAAAAGCGCATCGAAATCGCCCTGACCTACATCTTCGGGATCGGCCGCCCCACGTCGCAGCGTATCCTTACGCAGTGCAATATCGACTGGAACAAACGCACCCACCAGCTTACAGACGACGAGCTTGCTGCGATCCGCGCGATTGTCGCCGAACTGAAGCTCGAAGGTCCCCTGCGTTCAGAAATCCAATTGAACATCAAGCGCCTGATGGATGTCGGTTGCTATCGCGGCCTGCGTCATCGTAAAGGCCTGCCCGTGCGCGGTCAGAATACAAAGAATAACGCCCGCACGCGCAAAGGCCGCAAGAAAAACTTGATGGTCAAGAAAAAGGGCAAGTAGCGCCGTCATTTCGTTCCGGCGCGGTTTGGCCGACCGGTCCACATCAAAGAATTTTTGACTGAGTTTCGATACGGAGCATCAGCTTGGCAACTTCGAAGAAAAAGGGTAAGCGTAAAAAAGAACGCGTTGAAGACACTGGCGTGGTTCACGTCAAGTCGTCCTTCAACAATACGCTGATCACGATCACCGACAACTACGGCAATACAATTTCCTGGGCATCTGCGGGCAAAATGGGTCTGCGCGGATCGCGCAAGAACACTCCGTTTGCTGCACAGCTCGCGGCGGACAACGCCGCCAAGGCAGCGATGGCCCTCGGCCTCAAAAAAGTCTCTATTGAAGTCCGCGGACCCGATGGCGGATGCGACGGTGCCGTCCGCGCTATTGCCGCTTCCGGTCTGTCCATTCAAACAATCCGCGACGTTACGCCGCTCCCGCACAACGGCTGCCGCCCTGAAAAGCGCCGCCGCGTGTAATCGGTCTCATTAGTCTTTAGCTAACCAAAATATCCCTCTGTACGTCTATGGCAAGAAATCGCGGTCCAACGGATAAGATCTGCCGCCGGGTAGGAATTCAGCTCTACCTTAAAGGTCAGCGCGTGCGCAACGGCAAGTCCGCCTTCGATAAGAAGGGGTACCCGCCCGGAATGCACGGTCGCGGCCGCCGCAATAAGATCTCCGAATATGGCCGGCAGCTCCTCGAAAAGCAGAAAATCCGTGAGTCCTACGGGCTCCTCGAGCGTCAGTTCCATCGCTTCTTCACTGTCGCCCAGCGTCAAAAGGGCGTCACCGGCGAGAACTTGATGGGAATGCTCGAAAGTCGGCTGGACAATGTGGTTTACCGCCTCGGCTTTGCGTCCACGCGCCGCCAGGCTCGGCAGCTTGTTGTGCACTCGCACTTTTTCGTGAATGGTAAGAAAGTCAATATCCCGTCGTACATCCTCAAGGCGAATGATCGCATCAAGGTTCGTGAGCGCTCCCGCAAGATGGAAGTGATTCACGCCTCGATGCAGCTCGCGGCGCACGGCAGAATGATGCCGAATCTGGAAGTCGATCGCGCGAAAATGGAAGGAGTCTTCCTCGGTCCCCCCGCGCGCAACGACATTCCTTTCGAGGCCAACGAACAGTTGGTCGTCGAACTCTACTCGCGTTAATTTCACCTCGAGGAGACCCATGAACGGTTTGAACTTCCAGATGCCGGAAGCGGTGGAGATTGATGAATCTACCCATACCGATACCTATGGCAAATTCATTGTCCAACCTCTTGAACGAGGCTATGGAGTCACGATTGGCAACAGCCTTCGCAGAGTTCTGATCTCTACACTGCAGGGCGCGGCCATCGTTACCATCAAAGTGGATGGCGTGTTGCACGAGTTCTCGACCATGCCCGGAGTCTCTGAAGACGTCACCGAGATGATCCTGAACCTCAAGGGTGTGCGCTTCAAACTGCTGAACAAGAAGCCCGACAAGATATTTGTCCAGCTTAAGGGTCCGAAGGAGTTCACAGCGCGCGACTTGCAGATCGGGAACAACGACTTCGAGATCCTGAACCCCGACCACTTGATTGCAACGCTGAACACCGAAGCGGAACTCAAGATGGAACTGGCGATCAAGAAGGGACGCGGCTATGTGCCCGCCGAAGAGAATCGCCCGGCGGATGCGCCGATTGGTACTATTCCGCTTGACGCCATCTATTCGCCCATTCGAAACGTCACCTACACGATCGAGAACACGCGCGTCGGTCAGCGCACCGACTACGAGAAGCTGATTCTTGAAATCTGGACCGACGGCTCGATTACCCCTGAGGATGCGCTGTCCAATGCCGGACGCATTCTGCGCGATCATATCGCCCTCTTCATCAGCTTTGATATGAAGCCTGAGAAGGAAGACGATGAAGACATCGACGAAGAGACATTGCAGATTCGCAAGCTGCTTCGCAAGCCCGTAGAGGACCTGGAACTGTCTGTAAGAAGTGCGAACTGCCTGAAGGAAGCCCAGATTAGGACCATCGCCGACTTAGTCCGCAAGGATGAGAACGAAATGCTGCGCTTCAAGAACTTTGGACGCAAATCACTCATCGAGTTGAACGAAATTCTGAAGACAAAGTCCCTGCATTTTGGCATGGACGTTGAAAAATATCTCTCTCCCGACTTCGAGAAGAAATGAGACACTTGAATAAGGGCCGGCAACTTTCGCGGTCCTCGAGCCATAAGAAAGCCCTGATGGGCAATCTTGCGCAAGAACTGTTCGAGCACAAGCGCATCAAGACCACCTTGGCTAAGGCGAAGGAACTGCGCCCCTTTGCCGAAAAAAACTGATCACCCGCGCGAAGGGCGGCACGCTCGCCGCGCGTCGTGACATCGCTGCGGTTTGCTCGCGCCGCTCCGTTGTGGCCGCCCTGTTTGATGATATCGCGCCGAAGATGGCCGAACGGCCCGGCGGCTATACCCGCATTGTCAAGTTGGGCGTGCGCCTCGGTGATGCTGCGCCGCTTGCCGTCATCGAGCTGGTCGGTTACGAAGGCGTCGTAACTTCTCCCGCGCCTGCGCCGTCCGTGAAGCCCGAGAAGAAGGCTGCCGTGCAGAAGCGCGCGCCGAAAAAGATCGCGGCGAAAACCAAAAGAGCGGTCAAGTAGTTCTCCAAATGCTCTGCCGATTGCCCTCGCCGCTTGGCGGGGGCTTTTGCTTTGGTAACTGAATCTCTGATTCCGAAATCATCTGCCTGCTTCCCAATGAAAAAGACAATCTGTTTGATGATCATCGCCCTTGCGGCCATGTCGTGTTCGCATACCGCGACTTATGTCTACCACCGGCAAACCCACGAGCTGCTGCATAGCGTATTGTGGATGCAGCGCTCCGCTGAATATTACGCCGCCTGCGAAACTGTCTACATGGGCGCACTCGATGCCCTCGACCGCGCATTGGCCGACACAAGCTGGACGGCTGCGACAGAGCAAAAGCCGCCCTTCGGGAGCAAGCCGCCCGCCATAATAGTTGACTGCGACGAAACGGTGCTCGACAACTCGGCCTACGAGGCGCGGCTCATCCTTGACAAGACATCCTATCCAACAGGATGGGACGACTGGTGCAATGAGGCCAGTGCGTCAGCGTTGCCCGGCGCCGTAGAGTTCCTAAGAGAAGCTGACAAGAGAGGTGTGGCGGTTTTCTACGTCACCAATCGCGACGCCAAACTCGACGAAAGCACATGGCAGAATCTGCGCACGCTGGGCTTTCCGCAAACGAACACGGCAGAGCAAGTCATGTGCAAGGATGAACGCGACGGGTGGGGTTCTGACAAGAGTACACGCCGCGACTATATCTCGCGCACGCATCGGATCGTGCAAGTCGCGGGTGACAACCTTGATGACTTCATCGGCTACAAGAAGACGACTATAGAGCGTGAGCGGCTGGCCAAAGACCACATGAGCTGGTGGGGCACGCGCTGGCTCATGCTGCCCAATCCCGCGTACGGCTCATGGGAACGAGCGCTGCTGAATCATGACAACTCAGCGAGCGACAGCCTAACTCTTAAGATCAAATATGATGCTCTGGTGCCGGGGAGGTAGAGTCGGTCAAAGCCGTTTTCTATGACAAGCCGCTCCCCAAAGCGGCTTGTTTTCTGTGGATTTAGTCCCTATATTCAGTATTGGAGAAAAGCCGTTTGCGCGTGATTTCTTTGTCATTAAGTACAATATAACTATATGTTTGAGATACCGAGGACCCCGACAGGCACGAAATTGACCTGTAAAGGCTGGCTGCAAGAGGCCGCCTACCGCATGTTGCTGAACAACCTCGACGCTGAAGTAGCGGAGGACCGCGAGCAGTTAATCGTCTACGGCGGGACTGGCAAAGCAGCACGCAATCGTGATGCGTTGCGCGTGATATTGGATTCGCTGACAAAGCTTGAAAGTGATGAAACGCTGCTCGTGCAATCGGGCAAAGCGGTTGGCGTGGTGAAGACACACGCGGATGCGCCACGAGTGCTGATTGCGAATTCGAATCTCGTTCCTCAGTGGGCAACGTGGGAGTACTTTCATGAACTCGAAGCCAAAGGGCTGATCATGTATGGGCAGATGACAGCAGGTTCGTGGATCTATATCGGCACGCAGGGCATTCTACAAGGGACATACGAAACGTTTGCAGCAGCCGGTCGTCAACATTTCGGTGGCACACTTGCAGGCACATGGACACTCACCGGCGGCCTTGGCGGCATGGGCGGCGCACAGCCGCTGGCGGTTACGCTGAATGGTGGCGCTGTGTTGTGTGTTGAAGTGGATCCCGCACGATTAAAGAGAAGAGTTGAAATCGGCTATTGCGATCGTTCGACGGATTCACTCGACGAAGCGCTTGAACTCGTCACCAATGCTGCGCAGAATGAAGAAGCGCTTTCGGTCGGCTTGCTCGGCAATTGCGCGGACGTCTTTCCGGAAATCCTGAAGCGCGATAACTTGCCGCACATTGTAACGGATCAGACCTCCGCGCACGATGAGCTGCAAGGCTATGTCCCGCACGGCATGTCGTTTGAAGATGCCTTGAAGCTACGCAAGAGCGATCCGAAAGAATATATCAAGCGTTCGATGCACTCAATGTCAGTGCACTGCCGTGCAATGAAGGAGATGCAGGATCAAGGCGTGATCACATTTGATTACGGCAACAATTTGCGCGGTCAGGCCTTGAAAGCGGGTTATGCCGAGGCGTTCGCTTATCCGGGCTTTGTGCCGGCATACGTGAGGCCGCTATTCTGTGAAGGCAAGGGGCCATTCCGCTGGGCGGCATTGTCCGGCGACCCGCAGGATATTTACACCATTGATCTCAAAGCTCTCGAACTCTTTCCCGATGATCGGGGATTGCAGCGCTGGATTCGTGAGGCGACGCCGAAAATTCCGTTTCAGGGTTTGCCTGCTCGCATCTGTTGGCTCGGACAGGGAGATCGCGCGAAGCTCGGACTCGCCATGAACGATCTTGTTGCTTCAGGAGCTGTTACTGCGCCGATCGTTATTGGTCGTGACCACCTCGACTGCGGCTCCGTTGCGTCTCCGAACCGCGAAACGGAGTCCATGAAAGACGGCTCCGATGCCATATCAGATTGGCCTCTTCTCAATGCGCTCGTCAATACGGCGAGTGGCGCAACCTGGGTGAGCTTCCATCACGGCGGCGGCGTCGGCATGGGAGCGTCGCAACACGCCGGACAGGTTATTGTCGCTGACGGCACGCCGGAAGCCGCAGCCCGTATTCAACGCGTGCTGACCAATGACCCGGCCATGGGAGTGTTCCGCCATCACGATGCAGGCTACGAACTCGCTACAAAAACTGCAGATTCCAAAAATGTTCTTATACCTGGATTAAACTACTAATCATGAGCTACGAGAATATCCTGTGGGAGGTCGATGGCGCTGTCGGCGTTCTGACAATCAACAGACCCAAGTCCATGAACTCGCTCAATGTCGCGACGTTTAACGAGATCGCAAATTGTCTTGATTCCGAAATTGCAACGTCTGATGTGCGCGCGATCGTCGTGACAGGAGCGGGGGAGAAGGCGTTTGTCGCCGGCGCAGACATTCACGAAATCCACGACCTAAATGGGCAAACCGGCGTCGAATTCTCCGCCCTGGGTACAGGTGTTTTCGAGCGCATCGAAAATCTCCCTATTCCAGTGATCGCCGCGGTCGGAGGTTTCGCGTTGGGAGGCGGTTGCGAATTCTCGATGGCGTGCCACTTGCGCATCGCGTCCGAGAAGGCGAAATTCGGACAGCCCGAGATCAAGTTAGGTTTGATCCCGGGCTACGGCGGAACACAAAGACTGCCCCGGCTCGTCGGACGAGGCCGCGCTCTTGAATTGCTATTGACAGGGCGCATGGTCTCCGCCAACGAAGCTCTGCAAATCGGCCTCGTCAACGAAGTCGTTCCTCACGAACAGGTTTTGATCCGTGCCAAGGAGTTGGCGGCGCAGCTTGCCGCAGTCGCGCCGCTTGCGCGCAAAGCAATGCTCGATGCCGTGCGCATCGGAGCCGATCAATCGCTGCGCGATGGGCTGCAGACAGAAGTCAGCCTGTTTGGGTATTGTTGCGGCACGGCCGATAAGAACGAAGGCACCGGCGCCTTCCTCGAGAAACGTGATGCGGTTTTCACGGGGAAATAGCGCTTGAGTTCAATCCTGCTTCACGATATTGGCCGGCTCGTTACGCCGCTATCGCAACACAAGGATGACAGCGCGCGACCGCTTTTGACTATTGAGCGCGCCGCCGTCTGGCTGGAAAACGGCGCGTTCAAACAAGTTGGAACGTCAGCCGATCTTCTCCATTCCGTTCCGTCGAATATTGAGCGAATTTCTGCGGGCGGCAAGATGATGCTGCCCGGATTTGTTGACTGTCATGCGCATCCACTGTTCATTGGCAATCGCGCTCACGAGTTTTTCCTTCGTAACCGCGGCGCATCGTACCAGGAAATCGCGGCGGCAGGAGGCGGTATCCACGCGACCGCTGAGCGAATCGCGCGCGCATGCGAGCATCATATTGTCCGCGAAGCGCTCCCACGCTTTGAGCGTTCCCTTGAGTTTGGCGTCACGACCATCGAAGTCAAGAGCGGATATGGCCTGACGTGGGAAGGAGAGTTGAAACTCTTACACTCGATGCGTGAACTCAAGCCATTGCTTCCTCAGCGCATGAGCCGCACTTTTCTCGTCCACGTCGTTCCCAGTTCGTGGCAGGACCGCCGCAAGCTGTTTGTTGAAAGTGTCATTGAAGAGATGATTCCCGAAGTCGCGGGGCGCAGGATGGCGGACTGTATAGATGTATTTTGCGAAGAGGGCGCGTTCACAGTCGACGAGTCACGCCGCATTCTACGCGCAGCCCAGGACGAGCGCCTCGACGTTACGATTCACGCAAATCAATTCGGCCATTCCGGCGGAGCGCTGCTGGCCGCTGAACTTGGCGCGCGAAGCGCTGATCATCTCGAGTATCTAAACGACGATGAGATAGCGGCCTTGCTTCAAGCCGAAGTGCCCGCAGTCGCGTTGCCGGCGTGCGTCTTCTTCATGGGCACAATACCATACCCGCCGCTGCGCAAAATGATCGACGCCGGTTTGCGGGTTGCTCTCGCCACGGACATGAATCTCGGCACGGCGATGACGGAGTCGATTCCGTTCTGCATGACCGCCGCCGCCATCTATGGCAAGATGAGTGCGAATGAGCTGCTGTGGGCGGTGACACTTGATCCTGCGCGCATCTTGAATCTCGACGCCGTCACGGGATCGATCGAGGCAGGTAAGTCCGCCGACTTCTCTCTATGGAACTTACCCGAACTTGAAACCTTACCCTATTTCTTTGGACATGCGGTTGCGGAAGAAGTATGGGTAGCGGGCGAACACGTATTCGAAAGTCAGGCGGTTGTGCATCGGTACTAAGGGTAAGTCTAACTGAATCAGGCGAATCACATGACATCTGTTTTCGCGGAGTTGCGGAAAGAGAAACTACTGAACGAATTGCGCTTAATCCGCGTAGGAAGTGATGACCTGCGCTGGATTGAACGGCATCTGGCACAGCTTGGCGTATTTGATCGACCTCTCGCACTGCCGGGGCACTCAGCTGCTCGCTGTTACTGGCTGGCTTCGGACGCGGCGGCGTTAATAATCGAACCTGAGCCCGTGAGTCCGGCGCTCTTCGCTATCGACGGAGACCGATATTCGATTGGGTTCTCGACGTCCGTTGCCGTGCGGGAGTGGTTGGAGCGACTTGTGGGACTGAACCTGTCCGTAGATAAAACTGACAGCAACGCGCTGCTCGAGTTGCTTGATCCGTCGCTGAGGCTATGGGAACAGCAGTGCCGCTGTCGCGCATTTGAGGCTGTGATCAGCGAACCTCGACTTGACCGTGAAGGCGCGGACTTCTTTGATGCCCTCGAAGGTCGCCTGCGAACGCTGTTTGCGCCCGACTATCTCGAGATCGCGCCGATTGCGCCGAGCAGCTTTTGGGCGGACCGTCCCGACGGCTGGTCGTGGATCTATGCGGCACGGCCTGATTTTCAATGGCCGGTGCCGCTCGCCGGTGAATTTGAAACAACGCTGCTCCGGACAGGAACGCCGCATTTTCTCCTCTCGCTTGACGATCGCGCTCTGCTCCTGCCCCCGCCGAACGGCAGCGTCGGTTTGCGCTGCGGGCTTATTCTCCCACTGCTCTTTCGAGGACGACGGCTTGGAATCGTGAAACTGCTATTCGCGCGTGATGTTATCATGTCCGGTGCGGAGGAAACTGCTTTGCCCGTCGTGCAACAGGGTCTTTCGCTAATTCTCGATCGAACGAGTGAACACCTGCGCACGCAGCGCATGGCGATGGTGGATGGACTCACCAATCTCTTTAATCACCGCTTCTTTCTGACGCAACTCCGCACTGAATTTCAACGCTCGCTGCGCTATGGCGGTGTGATGACATTGCTCATGATCGACGTGGATGGTTTCAAGAACTACAACGACACGTATGGTCATCAGGCCGGCAATCGCGTCTTGGCATGGGTGGCCAATCAGATTCGCCGAACGGTCCGCGATATCGATGTGGTCGCCCGCTACGGTGGTGAGGAATTTGCCCTGATATTGCCTGGAAGTCCGCGCCGAACAAGGACTCATCGTCGCAGAAAAGATCCGCAAGGCAATTTCGAGCGGTGAGATCAGCGCTGATGACGGGGAACGGCTCGCATCGATAACGATCTCATGCGGAGTGACGGATAGCACCGGCTGCAAAGGACCGGAAGAGATGATTGACCGCGCCGACCGCGCACTCTACTGGGTGAAGCGCAATGGCCGAAATCTGGTAAGACTTGCGTCGGTTGAAGGATGAAACCAACTCCCCTGCGAATTCTCCACGTCAGTTCTGAAGTGGCGCCGTTCTCCAAATCCGGAGGACTTGCTGATGTTAGCTCTTCGCTGCCGCTTGCACTATCCGAGCTCGGACACGAGGTCGTCGTCGTGTCACCGCGTTATGGCACCTTGCGCGATTGTGCGGAGCGGAAGGGCGCAGCGGAGTTTGAGCTTGAACTCAACGCGCATAAATATCTTGCCCGATTTCCCGAGCACAGCCATGACCGAGCTAATCTCAGATTTGTTTTCGTTGATGTCGCCGAGCTGTTTGGCCGAGCCGGCTACTACAATGATCCAAAACTCAAACAGGACTACGACGACAATGACGCGCGGTTTGCACTCCTCTCACTCGCGGCTCTCGCCTGGTGCAAACACACGAACTGGCGCCCGGACATTGTCCATGCGCACGACTGGCAGACAGGCCCTCTGCCCATCTTCCTGCGCTCACCGCGGTTCAGCGATTTCTTCGCCGAAAGCAGGCTGGCCCTCACGATTCACAACATCGCGTTTCAAGGAAACTTCCACGCCGGCTCGCGAGTTTGGCTCGATCACTCCGACGCTCATTTCTATCCCGGCGGGAAAGTCGAGTTCCATGGTCAGGTAAATTACCTGAAGATCGCGATTGAATTCGCGGATGCGATCAACACGGTTAGCCCGACTTATGCGCACGAACTGAGGACAGTCGAGCACATGGGCTTCGGACTAGGTCCGCTTCTGCAAAGCCGTCATAAACACTTCGCCGGCATTCTGAACGGAATCGATACCCACGTTTGGAACCCGCATATCGATCCCCTACTCCCAGTACAGTTTGCCCCAACGACCTTGGCTTTGCGCAATAAGAATAAGCGCAAATTGTGCGAGCAACTGGCTTTGCCGTATGACCAAGCGCTGCCCGTGATCGGCATGGTGACGCGCGTTTCGGAACAGAAGGGTTTTAGCATTCTGATTCCGGTCATTGGTGAAATCATTAGCGGTCCCGCTCAGTTTGTTATTCTCGGCAATGGCGATCCCGTATACGAAAACAGACTTCTTGAATTGCAGGCCGCTTATCCGCAGCGCGTGCGCGTCATATCTGAGTACAATGAGCCGCTGGCGCATCTCATCTACGGTGGTGCTGACATGTTCTTGATGCCGTCGCAGTTTGAGCCGTGTGGTCTTAGTCAAATGATGGCGCTGCGCTACGGTTGTCCGCCGATTGCTCGCGAAACCGGCGGGCTCGCTGATACGATTTCAGATGCGGATCATGATCGCATCGGAGGTACAGGATTCCTGTTTCGTGAGTACGATCAACGCGCGCTTGCAGTATCCGTAAAGCGCGCCATCAGCAACTTTCGCAAGACAGATCGCTGGCGAGTGATCCAACGCCATGGCATGAAACAGGACTTCTCTTGGAAACGGTCTGCCCGTGTTTATGAGGAGATGTATCGACGAATGCTCGCCCATCCGAGGCAGGTTTCATGAACGTAGCGATGTCGCTGCTGCTTATTGCCGTAACTGCAATCGCCGGCGAACGTGCGGTGCTGGAGGTTGTGCTCACGTCGGAGAACACTCCGCTGCGCGGACCTCGTGCAATTCAGGCCGGACTCCTCGAAACACTGTACATCGCCGATACTGGTCATCATCGCTTGGTTGCGCTCGATTCGACAGGCCGTGTCACCCACGAGAGCAGCCAGGGCGGGTCGAGCGGTGAACTCCGCTGGCCTGAAGATGTCGCCGTCGGCGCCGCCGGTCGTGTGTTCGTTGCGGATGCCGGGAATCGGCGAATCGTTGAGTTCACGCGATTGCTTGAATGGAAAGGTGAACTCAGCGTATCGCCCGACGGTGATGAGGTGTTAGAGCCGCGCAAATTGTCAGCCAATAGCGCGGGCGACCTATTCGTTTATGAGAGCGACAACGGACAGATCATTCGGTACGACCAATTCTTCGCAGTGGCATCGCGTCTTGGCGCCGGCGCGGGAGATCAGGAAATCCCGTCTATCGCGGCGCTGGACTATTCAAGCGCCTTCGGAGTCATGTGGATCGAGCAGAATGGTTCGCGCGTTTTTCAAAGCGATCGTTTCCTTACACGCGTCGCGGCGCTGAGGCCGCCGTTTCCCGCGCAACATCCATTGCAGTTGTCTGCCCTGGATAGCTGCTTTTACGTAAGCGACTCGAACACGTTGTGGCGGATGTGCAGTGATGGAATACAGGACAGTTTGGACCTCAACAATTTGCTGCGTGGCGCGGCACTTGGCGATGACCTGATCTTTGAGGCCGTTTCACCCACGCGATTGTACGCGCTTGATCGACGTACCGGCGCATTGTATCGGATCATTTGGCCTTAGGACCTTGGGCCGCTGCATGAACAGGCTCGTCCCCGTCTATGCGCTAATTCTCTCTTTCCTGCCCGCCTGCACGCTGCTCGGGGATGAAAAGGCGCCCGCCTTGTCTCGACGTAGTGAAGTTACTTTCACAGCACTAGACGGCGACACGCTCTTTGAATTGCAGCACAAGTGGATTGTCATGGATTCGGTGGTGGCACGCAAGAACGGCTTTGCCCTCGAACTGTATCGGGACTTCCGGCTTATTGAGCCAGGGCACGTGTTGTGGCTCAGCTCGCCGCTCGCCGGAAACGATACGCTGAATGTGCACTATTTACATAAGCCGTTTCCGATTCTCAGAACTTACGCGCTTCGCTCGCTCCGTGATCTGGCTCGATATGAGACACCCAAGGACAGCGCGAGAGACGGCTATGAGCATCACGGAGGCATCCGAGCCGGCTTGGACATCTCTGCGACGAACAGGATCGCTGGTTCGCAGTGTGCAAATCGGGAGCAATCAAGATCTCGCATTCGAGTCCGCACTCGCGTTGCAGGTCGAAGGCAAAGTCGGTTCGAGCGTAGAAATTGTTGCCGCTCTCAGCGATCAAGACCTTCCGATTCAACCGGAAGGCACGACCGAGTCGATTCGCGAACTTGACAAAGTATTTGTTACGGCGCGTTCGCCGAATTTTGAAGCGACTGTCGGTGACTATGAATTGGAACTCCCCGGCCAGCGTTTCGATCGATATGCCCGCAAGCTCTCAGGCGTAAGGTTGGGCGCACGCACGACCGGTGCGCGAGTAGAGCTGTCGGCGGCGGTCAGCCGCGGTGAGTTTCACTCGAATAACTTCGCCGGACTGGAAAGTGTGCAGGGGCCATACCAGCTCGCTGGAAAGAACGGCGAAACTGGAATTGTTGTGCTCGCAGGTACCGAAACCGTGTGGGTGGACGGACTCGAAGCCCGACGTGGGGCGAACAACGATTACACTATCGATTACGCCGCCGGGCAGATTGCGTTCACTCCGAACAAACTGATCACTGCTGATTCGCGTATCATTGTCGAATTCGAGTACGCGAACGAAGACTATGAACGACAGTTTCTCGCTTCGCGGCTTTCAGTAGCTGATAGCAGCTCGGACTTCGGCGCCTTTCTTACTTATCTTTCAGAGCGCGACGACCGCACGCGTCCCCTCGGGATTTCGCTTGACAAAGCTGACGTTGAGCAACTTCGTGAAGCGGGCGACAGCGGCACGCTCGGGTCTGCTGAGACGGCCGACTCGCTCGGAGTGAACGGCGGAGACTACACTCGCCGCGACACCACAACGTCTGGGGGCATTGTCTCCTATTTCAGCTTCGTGCCGCCTAGCGCAGATGGAGCGCCGCAAGGCGAGTGGCAGGTTTTCTTTGGTGACTTCGGCGAGGGCAATGGTGACTACGCTGCTCGTGCTGACTCGTTGGGCCGAACCCACTTCCAATGGTTGGGTAATGGCCTGGGCCGCTATTTGCCGGCACGAAGGCTGCCGCTTCCATCTTCTATTGACCTTGTCACCGCGCGCGTCGAACGACAACCTGCGCGCGGGTTGCGAGCGAGAATTGAAACAGCGCTTAGCAATCTCGATCGTAACACCTATTCCGCGCGCGACGACAACGACGACGATGGCGCGGCAGGATCGGCCGAGCTTGGATTCAGCGTGCCAAGCGTCGCATTTGGCGCGTATCACCTGCGCAACCTCGATGTCAATGCTACGGCGAGGCTGCGCGGCAAGACATTTGCTGACGTGTCGCGAAGTGATGAACTTGAATTCGACCGCGAATGGGCAATAGCCGCTGTTCGGCAAACTGACGAATTGATTGGTGAGTCAAGTATCGGCTTGTCGCCGGCTAAATCGCTTGCGGTGCGGGGAAGCGGCGGCGTATTGTCTCGTGAAGACGCAATGGACAGCCGCAGGCTTTCCTTGAACGCAGCGTTCACTCCGTCGCGCAACACGGCGCTGCGTGTCTCCCGCACGGATATTGCGAGTTCTGACAGCACGAACGCTACAGATGTTGACTGGGTTCGACACGCTGCGGACGCGAAAACGTCTTTGTCGAGGTTCGCGCCGCGCGTGCGTCTGAATCACGAACGCCAGCTCCGTAATACGCGTCAGACGGCGAGCGGCTTCAGATTTCTTGACTGGTCAGCCGGTACGCTCGTCACGTTCTCTAATCAGCTCGCAATTGACGGAGAGGCTGGTCAGCGCCATGACGACGTTCGGCACGCCGATCGTGAGTTTCATGACGCGTCCGCCGCCTCCACGTACAGCGGCGAACTGCGTTGGCAACCGCTGGACCTTGGCCGCGGCGCCTTCCGCTGGGTGCACCGCGACAAGGAGTTTGCGAGTGGGGATTCGGTCGGCATTTCGTCCGATGCAGGACGTCTCGAACTACTGCTGACGCCGCGCAGTCGCGTGGTCGAATTGAATGTCCTGTATGACGCGCTGAAATCGCGCACGGAAGAGCAGTTGCAGGTCTTTTTGCCTGTTGCCTCAGGGACCGGGTCTTACTCGTTAGTTGATGGTGTGTATGTGCCGGACGATCAGGGTGATTTTGTGCTCGTCTCGCGTAACACAGGTTCTTTCGAAGCGTCATCCGCCATTCATACAAATGGGACGTTTTGGTTTAGGCCCGACGAGCTGCGCAGCGAGCGTCGGGACATGTGGCGTCGATTCGCGTTTGAGACTGAGGCGTCGCTCGACGAGGAAACGCGGCTGCCCTTAACTCTGGGGCTGCTTCTTCTGAACCCGTCGAAGCTGCGGACAAACTCGACGATTGACGGCCGCTTCTCGTTGCGACAAGATGTGCACTTCGATCGGCTGTCACGCCGCGCGTCGTTCCGCCTGCGCATGTTCAATGCTGCGACTCAAATCGCTCGTTACAGTAACGGGGGACAGGAGTCCGTTTCGCGAGAGGCAAACATACGCGCGCGTGTGAAGCTCCTTCCGCAATTGCGCGGCGAAACGGAAGCGTCGTATTCCCTCAATCAAGTCACATATCAGGGCGTGTCTTTGGCGCCGCAGGATGCCACGATTCAATCCGCATTGCAGGACCTGCTCTGGAGCCTTGGTGAGCGTTGGGAGGCGGGGCTGTCACTTACAGCAACTGAAGCGCGGGATGAGCGCAGCGGCACTCAGACTTCTGTTCGCGAACTTGCTCCGCGCATCGGCTATTCTCGTTACAATAAGGGGCGTGTGGACGCGGAATTCAGTTGGGCACACGCATCGTCCAATCGCAGTGTGATTCCGCAGACGGTTGGGAATGGCGCGAACCGCGGCGAGAACTTTCGCTGGTCAGTGCGCGGAACCATGGCGATGTCGTCAAATTTTTCGAGCTCTTTGAGTTATACCGGCAGGCAAGACGCGGGTGAAGAGGTTGTGCATGTCGGCCGCGTGGAAGTGAGGGCGACGTTTTGAGACGTGCGCTGCTATTCCTATCGCTTCTGTTAGTCGTAGACGTCGCGAGCGCTCACGGCAGTCTCCCGCGTGTCATCGGAGGAACTGACTTGGATCCGCGGTATGTAGCGGGCCTGCTCGCTGCCGATTCGTCGTTTGAGTTCGCCCGGACTCGTACCCTGCTTGAAGATTCCTTGATAGCATTGGGGTACTTTGCGGCGCGGGTCGGGAGCTTGTCTTCGGATTCACTTGTATATGCGAAGGGCGAGCGGTACACGATTTCGCAGCCGCGCTGGTTGGGTGACTCCGCCGTAGTCGCAGCAAGCGTGTTTGAACGTTTGCCTTTGCGCGCGGGCGAGCGGTTTGAGTTCTGGCAGGTGCAGGAATCTGCGCAACATATCTTGGCTTGGTGCGATGAGCACGGGCGGCCCTTTGCCGCTTTGCAAACGGATTCTTTGGAAATCGACGATCATGAAGCGTCGATTCGGCCGCATTTTCTGTTACAGGCCGGCCCCGAGATTCTGATTTCGTTTGTCGAATTCACGGGAAACGCGGTCAGCCAACCGCGCTTGTTGCTGCGCGAGAGCAGGCTCAAACTCGGCGAGCCATTCCGCGCATCACGCGTCGCGCAAGCCGGTCGCCGACTAAGGCAGCTCGAGTACGTTAGACGGGTGGATGAACCTCGGATAGTGATCGATGAACAGGGTAAGAGCGGTCTGCTGGTCAACATTGAAGAAAGCCGTTTGTCCCGGGTGGATGCTGTCGCGGGCCTCGCACCGGCACCTGAAGGCGAAGCGCAGACTGTGACAGGTCTCGTTGACTTACAGGTGATGAATCTGTTCGGGACGGGGAGGCGCGGCAAGGTCTTTTGGCAAAGACCATCACGGGACATACAGGAACTTGCCCTTGCGTGGCGGGAGCCTTGGATTCTTGGAACTCCATTGCGATCCGATTTGACATTCGCCCAGCGCGTCGAAGATACGCTCTTTGTGACAAGGAAGTTCGGTATTCGCGTAGCCTATCCGGTCTCCGCGTCAGTCGAGCTGTTCGCCGGAGTGTCCGGCGAGGAACTTCTTGCGGACTCCGCAACTTCCGGGCAACTCGGTGTTGTGCCAACGCAGACCACGCTCGTCGAGTCCGGATTTGTGGTCGATACACGCGATCACCTTAGCAATCCGCGGAGTGGAGTGAGGTTTGAGTCTGCGGCGGCAACCGGTCGGCGGCGCGCGGATCGCGCGCCCGTATACAGCAGCCGCACGAAGTTCACACAGCAACGCGCGCTTGTAGACGCCGAACTCTATCGCGAACTTTTCATGGATTGGATCCTCGCGTTCGCTGCGCACGCCCGCGGAACGTTTTCCGACGAGCCGGAGATTCCCGCAGCCGATCTATACAAAGTCGGTGGTGCACGCACGATGCGAGGTTATCGTGAAGAGCAATTTGCCGGGTCGCAAACCGGCTGGGGAACAGTGGAGGCGCGTTACTGGCTCGGAACGGCGTCGCGTTTCGCATTATTCACAGATATCGGCGTTATCGCGCGTGAATCGCGTATTGACGCCGCCAGCGTGAGACCACTGTCCGACGAGCGGCCTATGGACTCGGGATACGGCTCGAAACGGGTGGGGGGGTTTGGGGAATAGATTACGGAATCGCCGGAGGATCGCCCGCATTAAATGGACAACTCCACGTTTCTCTCTTGAGTTTGTTTTGACGCCGAAAGTATCGGCTTTAACCATTTTGGAACGCGCAGCCAAATTGCGCGTATTGCCCATTGAAAAAAGAACTTGTTATCAATTCAACGACCACTGAGACGCGCGTTGCGCTCGTGGAAGACGGCTCGTTAGTCAATTTGTTTGTGGAGTTCCCCGACGCTGAACGCAACGTCGGGGATATCTACAAGGCCACTGTGCGCAAAGTACTGCCAGGAATGCAGGCGGCATTCTTGAACATTGGCTGGGACGTTGACGGCTGCATTCACTTCTCCGACCTCTTTCAGAGCGCGGTAGAAATGGCTGAAGGAACCGATATGGACGAGGTCACGCTACCTGAAAAGCGTGAAGGCCGTAAACGTCCCTGGAAACCGCGCGCAGAGCTCAAGACGGGACAGGAAATCCTTGTTCAGATTGTCAAGGAACCGCTGGGCACAAAGGACCGCGACTGACATCGCAAATTTCCCTTCCCGGACGATTTCTTGTGCTCGTACCGGGAGATAATCTCGTTGGAGTGTCCAAGCGCATTCCCGATTTCAAGGAGCGTAAACGACTTAAGTCGATCCTGAAACAGATTAAGCCCGAGGGTTTTGGTCTGATTTGCCGGACGATCGGCGAAGGCAAGACCGATGCTGAAGTGCGTCACGATCTTACACACTTCTGCGGCTGTGGCGGATGATTGAATCGAAGATCGACAGTGCTCCGTCACCCAGTCGCCTTCACAAAGAGGCGCCGCTCACGTCCAGCATCATTCGCGATCTCTTTGGACCGGATATTGACCGCGTGGTCATAGATGATAAACGGCTCTACCGCGAGATCCGGACCTACGTACGAGCGGTAGCCCGCCCGCTGCTTGACCGCGTGCATTTTCACGCCGGGCCGGGACCTGTCTTCGACCTCTACAACATCGAGCAGGAGATTGACAAAGGTTTGTCACGCCGCGTATGGTTCGGTGGCGGCAGCTACTTGATCATTGAACAGACGGAAGCCGTCGTGACGATCGATGTAAACTCGGGTCGCTTTGTCGGAAAAGAGGAGCAAGAAGAGAATAACTTGCGCGTCAATTTGAAGGCGTGCAAGGAAATCGCCCGGCAGGTTCGCTTGCGCGATCTTGGCGGTATTCTCATTATCGATTTTATCGATATGTACCACGAACAGAACCGCAAGAAAATCTATGACGCGATGCATCAGGCCATGTCGGATGACCGCGGGAAGTGGGACATGGCGCCGATTAGTCAGTTCGGTATTCTTGAAATGACTCGCCAGCGCACCAAATCATCGCTGATTCACGCCTTTAATAGAGCCCTGCCCGACCTGCAATGGGTCCGGCTTAATCGAGTCCAAGGAGACCGTGGTAACGCGCCTCCAGTCGTGGGTTCGGCGGTTCAGGGCCCAGACCGGTGAAATGGGGATAACCATCAAGGCGCACCCCGCCATTGTAGAATATATCACGCAAGGCCTCAGGTCCCACCTCCGGCGGATTATGTGGGACGCCTTGCTCTACATCAAGCTCGAACCGGATTCCTCCCTAAAGATTGATGAATTCAAGGGTTACAGCTGGAAGCAAAAACGTGAGGTGACCCAAGAATTCCAGAGCAAAGCAGGCCGAGAAAGCTGGGACTTGACAGTATCACTTGGGATGCCTATATTTGATGTCTACAATTTTTCTGGAATCCGATGTACGCAATCTGTAATCTCAAGGGGCACCAGGTCAAAGTCCGCCAGGACGAAACCATCAAGGTGCAGTATCGCGCGGACAAGCAACCGGGTGACGTGGTCATTCTCGACGACATCCTGTTGCTGAACACCGGTACCGAAATCAAAATCAGCAAGCCCAATCTTCCCGTGCGCGTTCACGCCAAGGTTGTCGAGCATGGCCGCGATCCCAAGTGATCGTCTTCCGCAAGAAGAAACGCACTGAGTATCGCAAGCATAAGGGCCATAAGCAATGGTTCACTATGCTCCATATCGAAAAGATCGAAACCAACTAACCAGCAACCAGACTCCTGCAATGGCACATAAAAAAGGTCAAGGTTCCACTCGCAACGGTCGCGACAGCCAGCCCAAAATGCTTGGTGTCAAGCGCTATGCCGGGCAATTTGTGAATGCCGGCGAGATTCTGGTCCGCCAGCGCGGTACGCGTATTCATCCCGGCAAACTGGTTGGCATGGGACGCGATCATACGCTGTTCGCCAAGAGCGACGGCATCGTCAAGATTCGCGGATGGAGGCATTTCCAACCGTAAGTTCGTGCATATTCTCCCAGAGACTGCCTAGTCCGCCGCACGAATTCACTTTCTCGCTTCGAGTTCTGAGTGCGGCTTCCCCATGAGCCGCACTCTGTTTTTTTCCTACCCTATTTTCTCAACCCCCAACTTCCACTCATGAAAGTAACCGTCATTGGCGGTGGCAACGTCGGCGCCACCTGTGCCTACATTCTATCCGACAAGAATATCTGCAAAGAGATCTATTTGCTGGACATCGTGGACGGAATCCCGCAGGGCAAAGCTCTTGACATGTGGGAGGCCGCGCCGATCGGGGGAACCAGCAGCAAGATTATTGGCACTAACAGCTATGCCGATACCGCAAACTCCGACATCATCGTCATGACTGCTGGCAAGCCTCGGACTCCCGGTATGTCCCGTGACGACTTGCTTGCTGCTAACATTGAGATCATGCGCTCCGCGATCGGCGAAGCCGCCAAGGTGTCGCCGAATGCTATCATCATCGTCGTCTCTAATCCGCTCGACGCGATGTGCTACAGCGCGTTGCGCCTGACGGGATTCCCGCACACCGCGTCTTCGGTATGGCAGGGATTCTCGATACGGCTCGCTATCGCACGTTTATCGCTATGGAACTTGGCGTTTCCGTCAAAGACGTTTCGGCATGCGTGCTCGGCGGGCATGGAGACACCATGGTGCCCCTGCCGCGCCTGACGACTGTCGGCGGTGTGCCCTTGACCGAATTGGTGTCGAAAGAGCGCGTCGACTCAATCGTTCAGCGCACCCGTGACGGCGGTGCCGAAATCGTGAAGTACCTCAAAACGGGCTCTGCCTATTACGCGCCGGCAGCTGCCGCCGTTGAAATGGTCGAATCGATCATCATTGACCAGAAACGCGTGCTGCCGTGCGCGGCATGGTTGACCGGCGAATACGGCTGTAAGGACATTTACATGGGTGTTCCCGTCGTGATCGGACGCAAAGGCGTCGAAAAGATTCTTGAAATCAAGCTCAACGAAGAAGAGCGCAAGATGTTCGATCATTCGGCCGACGCCGTGCGCTCTGTCATCGCCGCGACCAAGCTCTAATCAGTGTCGCACGAATAGGAGGCAGACATGTCAAAGATTGGTGTTGTGCTTTCCGGATGCGGGTTTCTCGATGGCGCGGAGATCTACGAGGCGACGCTCACGCTCCTCGCCATTGACCGGCGCGGGATCACGTATCAGTGCCTTGCGCCCGATGTTGAGCAGCTACATGTTGTGAACCACCTGACGAAACAGCCAACCGGGGAATCCCGTAACGTCTTGATCGAGGCCGCTCGCATTGCCCGCGGAAAGATCGAACCGCTGGCGGAACAGTGGCTTGACCATTGCGACGCCGTCATCTTTCCCGGAGGGTACGGCGCGGCGAAGAATTACTGCGACTTCGCCGTAAAAGGCACTGGTTGCGACATTCATCCGCTTGTTGCATCGTTTATGCGCAAAGCTGTTGAACGCAAACTTCCGGTCGGTGTAATCTGTATCGCTCCAGTTGTGCTCGCGCGGGCGCTGAAAGGAATGAACATCCATCCTCGGTTAACCGTCGGCGGTCCCGGCGGTGCGGCAGAGGCGATAGAGTCGTTCGGAAGCAGACACATTGCCTGCTCAGTGACGGAATGTATTGTGGATGATACTCTCAATATCGTCTCCACGCCCGCTTTTATGTACGACGCGCGCATCAGCGAGGTTGCTCAAGGTGTGGATAACTTAGTGGAGAAAATTGCCGCATTGATTCCCGTGCGGCACTAAGTAGAGGTTGCGCGAAATCGACATGTGCAGCTTTCGCCTCCGGCGTTGCATACTATCGACCCACCGCGAATTTCACAATCGCTTTGATTCCATGAGCCTAACGAGACCCGTCCAACTTGGACGGGTCTTTTGTTTTACGTCTACAACTTCCATTTCTAACTTGTCAAAGAGGCTTGCAATTTGCTATATTCTATGTAGAGTTCATTCCCTCAAATAGATCATAGACGCATACGTTGGAAACCCTAATCATCATTGGCGCAGACAGCGCGGAACGAAGACGGCTCGAAGAAGTGCTTTCCTCGGCCGATTGGCGTTGTCTGGTCGCCGATGCGAGTGAGAAGGCGCTAACCTTTGAAGGGCTTCCGGAAGTTCTTGTTGGATTCGTGCAAAACGAAGTTGCTTCAAACGATTTGATGAAAATCGCAGACTGCGCGCCAAACATGAACTTCGTTCTCTATGGCGATGCACCTTCAGCATCAAGTTTGTTGAGCACACTTGGAGACCGAATCGCGGGCCACATTCAGGCCGGTGTGCCTGCATGGTCAATTGATCTGACTGCCCGCCGTGCACACGAACGTGCGCGCGCAATTCGTAAGTCCGGCGCTGCGATCGTCGAACAGTCGTACCGAAATCTGTTTCACGCGAGTGCGGAACTTTCGTCAGCGGAATCACTGCAACTGCTGCTCTCACTGTTGTGCAGTGAAATCGCGCAGCACACTGGCTATCGCCGTGCCGTCTTAGTTCTCGGTGATGCGCGTTTCCGCATTCAAGACATCGCAGTCTATGCCAATGACCCGTCGTCGCTTCCGGACCTTGCAACCATGCGAGGAAGGCCCCTCACCCCAGTCATTCCGGGTCGGATATTGACCGAACGCGGCCGCGGCTTTGTCGAACAACAGAGCGATGCTGCGCCCGATTCAATGCCGCTAATTGTGCCGCTTGAGCGAAGCGACGGCACGATCGCCGGTTTCCTGACTTTGGACGAACCTCTTGAGGCTGAGATGCCGCTTGCGGAGCTCAGCGAGCCAATCTCGTTGCTCTTGCGACATGGCATACAAGCCGTCGAGATTCAATCGATGCGCGGACAGTTGCGAAAGCAATTCGAGTCGACTGAACAGTTAACTGGCGCTCGTTCACTCGAATTGCGTCAGGCTCAAGAGCGCTTCAGTCGACTTGTTAACTTGACCGACGACGTAATTTACCTCTGTGATGATCTTGGCCGAATTGTATACTTGAATGAGGCTTTTGCGCAGAACCTCGGTTACACGCGCGAGAACGTGCTCGGGAAGTCTCTGCCGGAGGCGCTGATGGACATTGCCGTGGACAGTGCGGGTAATATGGCCTTGCTCGAACAAATTGCAAGCCGCTCGAACGAGCGGATAGCTGGTGACATCGAACTATTCGCCAAAGATGGAAATCGACGGTCGTACAAACTTCTTCACAATTGGATTCGTCAGGGGGATGACATTGTGGCCGCGCAAGGAGTGCTGCGAGACGCAAGCGAAAGACAGGAGTTGCTGCTGCGGCTGGCGTCTTCTGAGCGAGTTGCGCTGTCAGGTCGACTGGCAAGCGGAATCGCGCATGAGATCAATAATCCCCTGCAGGCAATCTCGGCGCATCTAACCGGACTGGTTGAACTTGTTGGCAAAGACGAACGTGCAGCGCAGAGTATTTCGATCGTTGCTGAATCGGTCGAACGCATACGCGTTATCGTTCGCAGCCTGCTTGACTTACATAGGATCGAGCCCGCGCCAAGGAGCCCGACGCAGCTAAATGATATCGTCGCCCGGACAAACACCCTGCTTGAGCCACAGATGCGGCAATCAGGAGTCGTCGTCGAAGCGCGTATGGCGTCCGATCTGCCGCGAGTCATGGCTGCCGCAACTGAGTTAGAGCAAGTCTTGATCAATCTTATGCTGAATGCAAGCCAAGCGATGAGTGGCGGCGGTAGGATTGTTCTCGAAACTGCATTCACAGAGACACGCGTCGAAATCCGGGTACGTGACAACGGACCCGGGATCGCACCGGAGATACAGAAGCGGCTATTTGAACCCTTTGTGACCTTCCGTGAGCAGGGTGGAGGCACGGGACTTGGTCTTTATGTGTCGAAATTCTTGATCACGCAGCACGGCGGCGAATTGCATTTTGAATCCGAACCCGGCGCCGGGACAACTTTTGTCATTAGTCTGCCGCGTTAGGTCAAAGCAACGACTTATTGCAAAAACGGCGCATCGTGTGATGCGCCGTTTTCCATTTTTGCCTACTCGCGGGTTCAGAGGCAATGCTCTCGGATGCTGTTTGCCCCGTCGTCAAAATAGACCTCCCGCAGGTCCTCGTGACCAAGCATGCGTAGGTCCGCGCAGATACTCCCGATGATTGTGTCGGCCGGTTAGCGAGCCTTACCTGTGGATGCGTACACAACGGTCAAGGCCGCGAGTTTGTGCGCGGCGACCACACTGACTTGCAGTCGCCTACGAATTGTCTCGGCATCTTGTAGCTGTGCGAGCGCCGGAATACCGTTTGCCTCAACGAAACTTGCGATGCGATGAATTTCCAGATCGGGAGCGGTCGCGATGCGAAATAGCTCTGACAGAGCAGTATGAAACGAGTTCTCGCCGGACATCAGCTGATCGGTGCGCCTGAAGGCGTGTCATCGGGCGCGGCGAGTACCTCAAGACGGTCGTCCCATTTCACTGCGAGCAGCATTCCTTCCGACATCTCACCGCGCAGCTTCGCCGGTTTCAAATTCGCCACTACGATCACTTTGCGACCGACCATATCATCAGGAGAATAGTACTGCGCGATTCCGGCGATAATTTGCCGAACATGACCGCAAACGTCCACTTGAAGTTTGAGCAGCTTGTCTGATCCCTGCAGCTTCTCGGCAGCCACGACTGTCGCAGTGCGTAGATGAATCTTCTTGAATTCGTCTATGGTGATCTGCTCTTCCGGAGGAGTGTCGTTCTGCAGGGGTGCCTGTGCTGGCGCGGTTCCGCTCTCAAACAGGTCGGACATCCGCGCGCGAACATCGCCCTCCTCAAGCCGAGGGAACAATGCGTCGCCCTTTTGCATTCTGGCGCCGGTTCGAATAAGACCCCACTTCGCATGTTCTGCAAGTCGGAAATCCTGCGCCGGTTCACCCATGCGCGACAACAACTCAACCATCTTCCCCGGCATGACTGGATGGAGCACGACTGCCGCAATTCTGAGTGACTCGCAGCAATTGTGAAGCACGGTCGCTGCCGCAGCAGGATCGTTCTTGACTAACCCCCATGGTGCGCTTGATTCAAAATAGCGATTTGTGGCGCGGACAAGCTGCATCGTCTCTTCGATCAGCACGTGCCATTTCATCTCTCCGACCCATTCCGGCGCGCTTGCCAAGATACTTGAGGCAATTGACTCGAGCTCCGTGTTCCCTGTTGCCGCTGCCGGAATTCGCCCTTCAAAATGATCTCCAATCAGCTTCGCAACGCGCGAAAAGAGATTGCCCAGGTCGTTAGCCAAATCGCTGTTAACGCGTTTCAGCATCGCCTCGATCGAGAACGACGCATCGAGCCCGACAACCATCTCACGTAAAAGGAAATACCGAACAGCGTCCGCTCCGAATAGATCTATTAACGGATCAACCGCGATTGGTTTCCCCGATGATTTCGATATCTTTGCGTCGCGGAAGTTCCAATACCCATGTACGGTCAGATGCTGAAATACCGGAAAACCGGCCGCATGAAGCATGATCGGCCAGTAGATTCCATGTGGCTTCACAATATCTTTGCCAATCAGATGCTCGCAGGCGTTCCAACGATCTGACCACTTTGGATCCCCGTCAAAGCCTATTCCGCTCAGGTAGTTCAACAACGCGTCAAACCACACGTACGTAACATAATTCCGATCAAAAGGAAGTTCAATTCCCCACGAAAGCCGTTCCTTTGGACGAGAGATGCAGAGGTCCTCAAGCGGCTCGCGCAAGTAACCGAGAACTTCATTCTTATACCGTTCAGGGCGCACAACGTCCGGATGCTGTTCGATATAGGTGCGCCACCACTCCTGGTACCTACTCATCCGAAAGAAGTAGTTCGCTTCCCTAATCCGTTCCGGTTCCGTGCCGTGATCCGGACACTTCCCGTCGACCAGCTCCTTCTCAGTACGAAACCGTTCGCAGCCTGTGCAATAGAGCCCCTCATACTCGCCGTAATACATGTCGCCCTGGTCATGCAGCTTCTGTAAAATGCGCTGGACTACAGCGTAGTGGTCAGGATCAGTCGTGCGAATGAACCGATTCGGCGCGACATAGACGTGCGGCCACAGTTTGCGAAACTGCGCGCTGATTTCGTCGACGAATTCCTGCGGAGAACGTCCTTGTGCTGCCGCTGCTTTGGCAATTTTGTCGCCGTGTTCATCTGTGCCCGTCAGAAAATATGCGTCCTGCCCGAGCATGCGTTTCATGCGAGCAGTCGTGTCGGCCAATATCGTCGTGTAGGCGGTCCCGATATGCGGCGTCGAATTAACGTAGTAGATCGGTGTGGTTACGTAATATGTGCTCATGGCCTATTCGCCGTCGTCTCCTGATTGTTCTGCGCCGCCCTGCGGTCCGCCTCCTCCACCATGCCGTCTTCGGCCGCCGCGCCGCCGTTTCTTGCGTTGCGCGCCTCCGTCGTCACCTGCGCTTTCAGCGGTAGGCGAACTGGCGTTCGTTTGCTGCGGAACTTGTGGTGCAGGTGGCCGTGTCTGATGCTGCTGAGGCTTGGGCTGCTGCTGGGGCGGCCTTGGCTGCGAAAGCTGCGTTCCGCCCGACTGGCTTTGCGATGGAGCGTCACCAGCGGGTTTCTTCTTTCGTTTCTTCTTCTTGTTGCCCGGAACATTCAGCGGGACATTCACATCCGTTGAAACGTCGAGCGACTCATCTTCATCTTCAAAGTCAACCCGGAAGCCCCCTTCGCCGTGAAGCGTGATGCGGTCGCCCCGTCCCAACTCCTTACTTGGCGCAAGCGCTGAAGAGTCCTCCGCACGCGTCCGTTCTACACCCTCTTCCGCAACGTCGCCAGTCTTCTTGCCGCACGTGCAGATGCACTCGTTTTTCGGCATCTGCGGACGCCAGTTCGTCATCTCAACAAATTGAGTCTTCGTGTAGCGATCAACTGTGCCGTTGCCGTAGCGAACCTGAATCTGTTCCCGCACGACGTCGAGCTTTTCTACTTCACCGATACCTTTGTTCTCGTCTTTGATTGGATGGCCGACCTTTGGACACTCGCGCTGAAACTCGCGATAGACGTCCAATTCATAGCGCAAGCAGCACTTCAACCTTCCACAAACGCCCGAGAGCTTGGAAGGATTGAGTGGCAGGAATTGATCTCGCGGCATCTGAGTCGTGATCGGCTTGAACTCCGTCAGAAATGTGGCGCAGCAGAGCGGCCTGCCGCACACGCCATATCCCGTGATCTTCTTCGTCTCGTCGCGTGCTCCAATCTGCCGTAAGTCGATCCGCGTGCGGAACCGCGTGGCCAAATCCCGCACCAAGTCACGAAAGTCCACCCGGCCTTCGGCGGTGAAATAGAACGTCATTTTCCGCCCATCCCACTGCAACTCAACATCAACGAGTTTCATGTCAAGCTTATGCCGCGTTATCTCTTCTCGCGCCACTCTCTTCGCCTGTGCTTCCCGCTCGCGGTTCTGTTGCAGGCGCTCCGCATCAATCGGCTTCGCCTTGCGGAGGATCTGCAACGCGATCTTCTCACCCGGCGAATCACCCGGCCGAATACCCACGTGGGACACTTTACCCAGGTCCTGACCACGGTCCGTGGTTACAATTGCGAGGTCACCCCGCGCAAACGGATATTGCAAGGGGTTCGCGGCATACTCGGTCCGGCGTCCCTTAAATTCAAGTTCAAGTAGTTCGTTCATGGAATGGTCTATGGTCAAGCCCGCGAGCGCGGACCCAAAGCTCGGTGAAGTTCAATCGCCATCGCGGTCAACACAAGCGCCGGTGTGTATCCTGCCGCGCGCGCTGATGCGGCGCGATCCACTGCCTCGATCGCTTTGCCAAAACTTGCCTGCGGATACGCTGCGGAAAGCTTCTGGATTCGGGCCGCCTGCGAAGGGAAATGCGGCTCACTATTTTTAAGACTGGCCGAGCAGGCCGCCGCGTCAGAAAGGAAGAGGGCCATCAGTTCAAAAAACGCGTCATCAAGAAAACTGACGTCTTCGAGCATTTTCTGTACCTGTTCCTGTACCTTTTCCGGTGCGAGCACTGCCGACATGGCCAGGAAGTCCACCGCTGCCTGTTCCAGAACTTCCGGCTCCATTTCCGCAAATGCGACTGCCCGCCGGATACTTCCACCAGACAAGGCCGCGGCAAGCTCTGCGGCCCGCTCAGCGACGCCAGCTCCGTGCAATGCTTCACGTACTTCCTGCGCGGAATTCGCCTGCAATCTAACCGGTTGACAACGTGACCGCACGGTCGGGAGTACGGCTTGAAGATTCGACGCCGTGAGCAGAAGCGTCGCCGACGCAGGTGGCTCTTCGAGCAGCTTCAAAAGCGCATTCTGTGCTTCCCGCAGCATCGTATCAGCATTCAAGATCACGTACACTGCGCGTTGAGCTTGAAAAGGCCTGCGATAGGCGTTATGCAGCAACTCGCGCGAATCCGCGACTCGTATCCGCGATCCCGTAGCAGATTTCTTGCGCGCCGCTTTGCTCTCCGAGCTGCTCAGGTCCGCTAAGTCACTCGCCGCATAGGGATTCAAGGTAAGCTGTTCGCGCAGCTTCACCATTTCTTTTGCAAATGTCTCGCTGCCCGGAGTGTCCGAGTCCTTGGGCGAGCCGGACGGCGCTATTAGATGCAAGTCAGGATGATGCAGCGTCCTCAGCGCGCTGCACTGTGGACAGTCGTGACACGGCACGTCAGTGGGCCGATCACACAGGAGCAACCTTGCGAACTCCAAAGCAACGGCCGACTTCCCAATCCCCTCGGGGCCGCTGATTAAATACGCGTGCGCAGTGCGCTCATTCGCGACAGTTGCCGCAAGCCGAGCCCTCGCATCCGCGTGGCCGAGCCAATGAACTATTGTGCTTTCTTTGCGGGCGCGAGCCAAGTTAACGGATCCTGTTTCTCTTTGCCTGACCAAACTTCAAAATGTACGGCATACGCGTCCTGCGTCGGATCAAAGCCCGGATAGCCGACAATCGTCGACGAATCGATGATATCGCCTGGCTCGACCGCAATTTCTCCCAGTTTTGCATACACTGTGTGATGATCCCCCTCGTGCTGAACGATGCACACATGCCCAAAACCCCGCAGCCACGTAACCGCCGTTACCTGGCCACGTGCGACAGCACGCACCGGCGCTCCGTCATCCACTCGCAAGTCTATGCCCGGATTCTCTGTCACCGTGTCCAACTTCCGATGTTGCTTCTTGCCGAATCTGGATACGACGGAACCACTGGTCGGCCAAGGGAGTACCCCTCGTAGGGACAGGAATGTTTCTGTCGCTGCATCAAATGTCGCTGCTCGCCGAAGATAGGCGCCCATTGTGTCGACAGATGCGGCGACCTGCCGATGCCTTTCAAGTAACAAGGCGTCCGACTTCAGCACAGTTGCATGCTGCCGAACCAGCTCCGTTCGCTGTAATTCGGCAATCGTGCGGGCATTTAGAAGCTCGCTTTCCCGTGCTGCGAGCTCAGTCAGAATCGTCGCAACCTGCCGCTTCCGATCGTCCAGCCGGGCGGCCTCTGATAGTGAGCGATCTTCGACCGCCTCAAGCTCTCGAAGCGAGGCCGCGCTTTCCATGGCTCGCTGCTTCGTGGATTCCCGAAGCCTGGTCATCGAAGCACGCCGCCGCATGAAATCTCCGGGACCGTCGCTTCCCAGCAAGGCATCGAGCACAGCCCAGCGCCGCAGCCTTACTTCCGACAGAACCGCCCGCGTAAGCAACTTCAGCAAGGGTTGCCGTTCTGCTTCAAGAATCCGATATTGACTGTCAAGCCGTGCGACAACAATGGCCTGAGCATCCAGGGCCCCATCCAGAGCAGCGAGACTATCGCGCAGGTCTCCGCTTTCCGCGCCGAGTTGCCGGATTTCCTGCTCAATCCCTGACAATTCGCGTCCGAGGCTGTCTATTCGCGACAGTAAGTCTGGTCCGGGCTCCGAGTGCCGCGCTCCCTGGACCGTCGCCGCGAAGAGCAGGATGGCGCAAATTACTGTTAAAAATCGTTTTAACAAGGACGACTGGTGCTGATTAACACAAACTGTATAATAACAGGAAATTCGGCAAGTCGCAACCGTTCTCCCATCGCTTTCTTTGCTCAGCAGCCGGAGCCATTGCCATGAAATCACTCCTCGTCATTCTCTTCCCGCTTGCGCTTGCCGCGCAGGTCGTGCCTCACACAGATAAGCCGTGCGGGCCACTCTGTTCGCGGGGGAATGCTGTTCACGGGCAATTCGCGTCCCTTGATGCCGAAAGCCTTCACAGTTATGACCAGCTCGAACTCTGGCTGTCGCTGTCGATTCAAAATGGCGATCTGCCGTTGACCGGAGTGGCGACCATCGAGCTTGTTACGCGTGAAAACATGAGCGCAATCCTCTTCAACGCTGAGCAACTTGCTATCACTCAGGTCCTCGTAAACGACATCGGTACTCCCTATGTTCATGGCGACGACACGCTCCGCGTTACGTACAATGCTGTCGCTCAGGAAACGCTGACCGTGACCGTGCACTACTCTGCGTTGCCTCAGGATAGCTGGTTTGAAACTGGCTTTCAAACCGGGTGGGAACAGGTATACACCTTCAGCGAGCCGTTCGGAGCGCGCCGCTGGTACCCGTGCTGGGATCAGCCGTCGGATAAGTTTGCCCATGTCAACATTGCGGTTGAGATGCCGGAGAATTGGACTCTGGCCGCAAACGGCAGACTCGTTAACACAGTTACTCCGGCCCCCGGCCGCGTGCGCCACAGCTACGAACACACCGAGCCCATTTCTACCTATCTGGTGCACTTCGCCGCCGGAAACTTCTCGAACGAAGTGTTTGATCAAGACGGCGTTCAGTACCGCTATTTCGCCTGGCCGCGTTCGGATTCGGCGCAGGCCGCGTATGACTGGGAGAGAACCCCCGAAATGGTGGACTACTTCTCGACGTTGTTTGGCGACTATCCGTTTGACGCATACGGAATGGTCATGACGGACATTTTCGGTGGCTGGGGCGCAATGGAGCATCAGACTTTTACGACCTACGGCTTTAATCTTGTTGACAGTCTTCGAACCTTCGAGGGAATCGTCGCACATGAACTTGCACATCAGTGGTTCGGCGATCACTTGAGTCCCGTGGACTTCCGCAACATGTGGCTGAATGAGAGCTTCGCCACGTACGGGGATGCCCTCTGGTCCGAACACCTTGGCGGAGCGGCGGGACTTGAAGCCTACATGGCCCAGGCCGCGCTGAATTGCATCAGTGAAGAAGTTAACTACCCGCCCAGCTATCCCATCTACGACCCCCCGATTGAGCGGATATTTGGCACGAATGTCTATTACAAGGGTGCGTGGGTGTTGCACATGCTGCGAAAACAAATTCTGGGCGACTCGCTTTTTTTCGCTGTCCTGCAGGATTGGGTCGATACCTACGGCGGCGGAAACGTCAGTACCGATGAGTTCATCGAGCTTGCACACGAGCACTGGAATGGGGACGACTTCCACTGGTTCTTCGATCAATGGCTCTACGGCCTCGGCATGCCAACGCTCACGGTTGACATTTCCCCGCGACAGGACTTGAATCGCATTGACGTTCACGTCATGCATGATGAATCGCAAACACCAACGAATTTCGAATTTCCGCTGATTATCGAGTATGGCGTGAACTCCTATTCCGAGCGTGACACCACCTGGATATTCCCGACTCCGGAGCATTCCTATTCCATCCCTGAATACGCCCCATTGGCGCGCCTTGCAGATCATCAAATCACGCTCTTTCGCGAAATTCCCTCGTCTGCCGGCGACCCGCCGCAACTTCCGCACAAATTCACTTTGAATCCCGCCTATCCCAATCCGTTCAACCCGAGTGTCACAATTCCCTTTGCTGTCACACGTCCGGCAATGGTCCGTTTGGAATTGTTTGATGTCACGGGCAGGCGCGCCGCAACCATTTTCGAGCAGCGAATCGAGGCGGGTGATCATTCGATTGCTTACAACGCTCCCCCGACACTGGCCGCCGGAATCTACCTTTTGCGGGCGACCAGCGGCCCGACAACGCAAACACAGAAACTACTTTTGCTCAAATAGTGAAACTTCAAATCATTGCCGTCGGCAAACTCCAGAAGCCTACTTCAAGGCCGCGTGCGATGAGTATGCCGGCAGAATCCGCCACTTCCTGCCGCTTGATGAGTCCGAAGTTCCCTCGGCCACTTCGGATTCCGGCAATGGAACGGGCAAAGGGGCACTTCAGCACGAGGCCGACTCGATCCTCAAGCAGATTCCGCAAGGCTCGAAGCTGATCGCGCTCGACATACAGGGAAAACAGCTATCTTCGGAAAAGCTCTCGCTATTCCTGCAGGATGAGATGCTCGCCAGCACGGGCAGACTGTCGTTCGTATTGGGCGGCGCATGGGGCCTCGCCCCGACATTGCTTGAGTCTGCTGCACTGCGTTTGAGCCTGTCGCCCATGACCTTTCCGCACGAACTTGCCCGCGTGATGCTATATGAACAGCTCTACCGCAGCCTGAGCCTTTGGAAAGGCCTTCCGTACCATAAATAAATCAATGGCTTAGAACTACGTTTGCATCCCGCGAGCAGATTTCGTAGCTTTCCAAGTTCACTAACCAATTCTCCGCCTTGCCGACACAAGAACAAGTATTAGAGACCCTCAAGTCGGTCAAATTCCCCGGACTCTCTCGTGACGTTGTCTCCTTTGGTATCATCAAGGAGATTCGCGTGACCGGTGATGTAGTTGAAGTCTTCGTTACAGTAGCCGCTCGCGACCCCGAAACGCCAGGTGCAATCGAGGACAGCGTGGCCAGTGCCGTGCGTGGTATGCCCGGCGTCAAAGAGGCACGAGTGCATATGACCTGGTCGCAACCCGTAAGCGCACCGGCCCAGCCGCACTCGAGACCTGCACCGGACGGACCAATTCTCGAAGATGTGCGTGCCAAAATCGCTGTCGCATCCGGCAAGGGCGGAGTGGGGAAGAGCACCGTTGCCGCAGGACTCGCATGGTCGCTTCAACGCCTTGGTCTCACCGTGGGACTGGCCGACTTCGATATCTACGGTCCATCTGTGCCGACGCTATTCGGTATTCATGATCGCCCGCGCGTCCTGGACAACATGATTCTGCCTCTGGAACGCGACGGAATGAAGCTCATGTCAATGGGCTTTTTGGTGGAGCCGGAAACGCCAATGATCTGGCGTGGTCCCATGGTCCATCAAGCGGCCGAGCAGTTTCTCCGCGACGTAGCGTGGGGAGCCTTGGACGTTTTGATCGTCGACCTTCCGCCGGGCACTGGAGACGCGCAAATGACGCTGAGTCAGCGCATTCAACTGAACGGTGCGGTCATCGTGTCGACACCGCAGGACCTCGCCCTCATCGATGCCCGCAAAGGTGTCGCGATGTTCCAGAAGCTGAACGTCCCGATTCTTGGCATCGTCGAAAACATGTCCAGCTTCCGCTGTCCCCATTGCGGCGGCGAATCACATATCTTTGGTCATGGCGGTGCAGCGGACGAAGCTGCGAAGCTCGGTTGCCCACTATTAGGCAAACTACCCCTTGTCCCTCAGCTTGTCGCGGCTGCTGATGCAGGGGAACCGATGCTCGCCATCGAGACTATTCCTGAGTTACATTCTGTCTTTCGCTCGATGGCGGAGCAGGTCGCCGCACAAGTGGGGCTCTCCGTCACCGTGAAAGGCGTTTGAAATACCCTAAGCATTTTTCGGAGAAATTCATGTCCTTACCGTTTGCTCAATCACTCGGACTACGCTACCCGTCGCTATCCCCGACCGTACAGACTATTCTTCAAGTAGTTCTGGGAAGTTTGTTCATTGCGCTTTTCGCGCAAGTCTCGATTCCTATTCCGCTGAGTCCCGTTCCCATCACCGGGCAGACCTTTGCAGTGCTGGCGCTGGCTATGGCCCTCGGTTCGCGCAATGCCGTGCTCGCCGTCCTCGCCTACATCGCCGAAGGCGCTTCCGGCGCCCCGGTGTTTGCAGGCGGCGTGGGTGGTCCCCTCCACATCGTCGGCCCGACTGCTGGTTATCTATTCGGCTTTATTCTCTGCGCGGCAATCTGTGGCAAACTTGCCGAACTCGGATTTGATCGTACCTATCCCAAAATGCTTGTCGCGATGACTCTCGGCAATCTGGCGATTTTCATTCCCGGCGTGTTTTGGTTGACCCGCTTCGTTCCGGCAGAGCAGGCGCTTGCCTTGGGATTCGTACCTTTCATCCCCGGAGCGATTCTAAAAACACTCGCTGCCGCAGCAGTCTTCCCCCCGCTCCGCAAGCGAATCTAAACTGCAATGCCCACCGAACAACAAGTCTTTGACGCCCTCGGTACCGTCTATGACCCCGAGCTGCACCTTCCGATCACCGATCTCGGTCTCGTCTATTCCATCGAGGTCGAAGGAGGAAAAGTCGACACAAAGATCACCCTCACCTCGATGGGCTGCCCGCTCGCCGGTACGATTGTTGACCTTGCCCGTGAGGCGATCCTCCGGGTCGACGGCGTCGATGAAGTAAACGTTGAAATCGTGTGGGATCCCCCGTGGTCGGTAGACATGATGAGCGACGAAGCGCGGATGCGGCTTGGTATGTGGTAAGCGAGGCCAGCGCTTCACAACAACGGCGTGTCTCGGTGCATTAATGCTGTCCATCGCCGTTTCTCTCCTGATTCAGCTCCTTTAACAAGGCACCGCGAGGCCGCAAAGGATTCTTCTCTCCAAAGAGTCCGACGGCCCTGCCCATCGGACTCTTTCCTTTTCTCTCCATACCTCTTCATGAATACCAAAATTAAGGCAAAACTGGTGGATGCAGCCGGACTAACGCGCACCATCACCCGAATTGCGCATGAAATCATCGAGCGCAATCGCGGCACAGAACGGCTCGGCCTCGTCGGGATGCAGACGCGCGGGGTCTATATTGCCAAGCGAGTCGCTGCGAAGATCCGCGAGATAGAGAACATCGAGGTCCCTGTTGGGATCCTCGATGCCACGCTCTATCGCGATGACTATCGCACCTCACTGCGCCAACCGTCTGTGCAGCAAACCGACATTCCTTTCGACCTCTACGACATGAACGTTGTGCTCGTCGACGATGTGCTCTACACGGGACGCACGGTGCGTGCCGCGCTCGAAGCCATTATGGATAACGGCCGACCGAAACGGGTGCAACTTGCCGTTTTGGTCGACCGCGGGCATCGTGAATTGCCCGTTAAACCAGACTTTATTGGAAAGAATATTCCCACCAGTATGAATGAAGAGGTGCAAGTGCACATCAGTGAAGTGGATCAGGAAGATGCAATCTACCTTGTGGAGGTAGAAAAGTGAGCCTACTCTCACAGAAACACATGCTCGGATTGGCCGACTACAGCGCCGAGGAGATACAGACGATTCTCGATACGTCGCTCCAAATGCGCGACATCTTGAATCGGCCCGTGAAAAAAGTCCCTACATTGCGCGGCGTCACAGTCGTGAACCTCTTCCTTGAGAATTCGACCCGCACTCGCACCAGCTTCGAACTTGCAGAAAAACGGCTTTCGGCAGACACGCTGAACTTTTCTGCGTCGGGAAGCGCCCTCTCAAAAGGCGAAACGATGCTCGACACCGCGCTGAACATCGAAGCGATGAAAGTCGATGTCGTCGTCATGCGCCATAAATCCCCCGGCAGCCCGCATTTTCTGGCACGGCATCTCGAGTCGATTATCATCAATGCCGGCGACGGCAGACACGAACACCCAACGCAGGGTCTGCTTGACATGATGACGCTGCGGGACAAGTACGGTTCGCTGAAAGGCCTCCGCGTCGCACTCGTCGGAGACATTTTACACTCCCGCGTCGCCATGTCCAATATCATTGGCCTCAAAAAGATGGGCGCCGATATTATAGTCTGCGGACCGGCGACCCTCATTCCGCGCGGTATCGAGCGAATGGGCGTCGAAATTACAAACTCCCTTGATGACGCGATTCAGCGTGCTGACGCTTTGAATATTCTTCGCATTCAGCTGGAACGGCAGACCGCAGGTCTCTTCCCGTCTCTACGGGAGTATCACAAGTATTTCGGCGTTACACGTGCCCGTCTCGAAAAGGCCAAGGCTCCGCTGACGATTCTGCATCCGGGGCCGATGAATCGCGGCGTGGAGATCACTTCCGACGTCGCCGACAGCGAACACTCCGTAATCCTGCAGCAGGTCACAAACGGAGTCGCTGTGCGCATGGCCGTTCTCTATCTGCTCGCCGGCGGCCGCGCCGAACCCTCTGCATAATCAGCAACAGACCATATCATGACCAGCAAATATTCCAAATTTGACCGGCCTGAACGGGCCGCCAACCTTTTCCTGCAAGGTGCGGGTTGTCGATCCGCGGCGCGGAGTCGATCACGTGATGAATCTCCATGTTCGCGATGGAGTCTTACAGCAAACGGCCAGCGAGGTTCCCGCCGGCGCCGACGTAATCGACCTGCGAGGGCATTGGATCACGCCCGGCTGGTTTGATCTGCACGTGCACCTTCGTGAACCTGGGAAGGAGGTTGCGGAAACCATCGCGTCCGGTTGCATGGCGGCGATGAACGGTGGCTTCACTGGAATCGCCTGTATGCCCAACACGCAGCCTGCGCTCGATGATGCCGCGATCGTCAATTGGGTGCGCGAGCAGGGCAACGCCTTCCCCGTGGACGTTAACGTTATCGCTGCGATTACGCGCGGACGCGAAGGCAAAGAGCTCGTCGAAATGAGCGAAATTGTCGAGACCGGCGTACGCGGTTTCTCTGATGACGGTGGTCCGGTGAAAAGCTCTGCCGTTCTCCTGCACGCGGTCGAGTATGCCAATATGCTTGGCGCGCGCATCTTCGAACATGCCGAAGATATCTATCTCGCCGAAGGCGGCTCAATGAATGACGGCGAATGGTCGACGCGGCTCGGTGTCAGCGGCATGCCGACAATTGCCGAGGCAATTGACGTCGCGCGTTGTGTGCTCATTGCCGAATACACCGGGGAGCTATTCATCTGCCACGTTTCAGCAAGAGAATCTGTGGAACTGATTCGCGGCGCCAAGAAGAAAGGCCTGCGCATCACGGGCGAAGTATGTCCTCATCACCTGCTTCTGACCGATGAAGCGTGCAATACCTTTGATACCAATTTCAAGATGAATCCACCGCTCCGTGGCGAAGCGGATCGCAAGGCCTGCTGGGATGCCTTCCTCGACGGGACCCTGGAGGTCTATTGTACTGACCACGCGCCTCATGCCTGGGAAGACAAGACACAGGAGTTCGACATTGCCCCGTTTGGTATTGTGGGCCTCGAAACTGCGCTTTCTCTCGCTTTGACGCATTTCTTGCCAAACGGCATGTCACTTTCGACCCTGCTCGACCGCGTTGTCTACTCCCCGCGCGAAATCCTGTCCCAATCGCTGCCTCAGATTGCCGAAGGCCAACCCGCAAATCTGACTATCATTGACCCGACCCACAAGCACACCGTGAAGCCGGCGGACTTCAAGTCATTGTCCCGCAATACTCCGTTCGGAGGGTGGGAATTGACAGGTCGGGCGCGGGGAGTTATCCACAGAAGCATGGCTCTTGTCCAAACGTTCTAATCGCTGAGGAACATCCCTTCCCGCTAAGACGTAAAAAGGGGAACGTGCACAATGGTCAGTCTATCGCAAGCTCGGGAGCTGAAGTAATGATTCAATTTTCGCTAATTTGTTTGATTTTGGGGTGCGGCCTGATTGCCGGATGCGGACAGGGTGTGGCCGAAGGGACCGTAGTTACCGTCTACTATTCGTCTGAAACTCGCGGTAAGATCGAAGGTTGCGGCTGCAAGAAGAATGGCGGTGGTATCACTAAACGCAGTGCAAAGCTGAAGGAAGCGCGCGCGGCGGATCGCGATGCTATCTATTGCGACGCTGGCAACTTCTTGACGGGCACCCCGGAAAACGACAACGTCAAAGGCGCGATTTCTGTTGCCGCCTACAACCATATGGGTGCCAATGTGGTCAACGTCTCCGAGCGCGAACTTGCCTTTGGAAGTGAGGCCTTTCGTGAAGCTAAGGCGAACGCGAAATTCAAGTTCGTTTCGGCCAACGTACGTGACAATGGCAGCCTGATTGCGGACGAATACGTTGTGACGACTATCAAGGGCGCTCGGGTCGCATATGTCGGTTTGTGCGGATCGCGCGATGTGATGCGCATTGATTCGACTAAACTGCCGGCAAACGTCACCGTTGACGACCCGATGACAACTGCGCGGCGTATTCTTCCCGCTTTGCGTGACAAAGCCGATCTCATCCTAATCCTGTCCACCTGTGGAGATCAGGCTGATAGCCTGCTCGCATCGGAGTTTCCCTTCGTTGACGCCGTCATTGGTGGACGAAGCTTTCGCGCCAACGAAGATTCACCATGGATTGTCGGAGACACACGCGTCGTTCGGGCGCAACGTGATGGCCGCACCATTGGCAGACTGGACTTCGAGTTCGGCAAAGAGGGCGCAATTGCTAAAGTTGCTGCCGCTCGTGTCAGTATGGAAACAACCGATCCATCGGACGAAGCGATGCTCTCGCTGATTCGGGAACACGTACCCAATTTCGTTGACAATCCTCAGGACGGTGTCCGTATAAAGGCAGCCGACGCGAATCCGCACGGATAGCAGCCGTTGCCAATTTGGTTTAACGACAAGCGGCGGCCCACCATGTGGACCGCCGCTTGCATTTTCCAATGCGAAATGGACTCAGTCGATGTGTGCCTGCATCACGCGTTCCCATTCCTGAACACCCAGTTCACTCGAATGCGCAATCAACATGTCCGGGATTCCATCCACGATTGCGTATGCCCGGCGCGTGCTCTTATCAGTCGACACGAGTTGGTTCTCGTACAGGACCAGCTCCGCTTTCGAAAGCGGACACACCAGGAGCGTCAGGACTTCGGTATCAAAGGCCGTTTTCACGCGACTGTTATGCTCTTGTCAAGATATACGTCCTGAATAGCGTTCAAGAGTGCGATACCGTCTTTCATCGGCTTCTGGAATGCCTTCCGTCCGCTGATAAGTCCCATACCACCTGCGCGCTTGTTGATTACTGCTGTCATTACGGCATCGGCTAAGTCGTTGCTTCCGGCGGCTCCGCCGGAGTTGATAAGGCCACATCGACCCATGTAGCAATTCACAACCTGCCAGCGAGGTCCAGTCAATCGGATGATCCTTGACGAGCTTGCCATACACGTCCTTGTGCGTTTTGCCGAATTTGACCGCATTATAGCCGCCGTTGTTCTCGGCCATTTTCTGCTTGATAATGTCCGCCTGAAGCGTCACTCCAATGTGATTGGCCTGACCGGTCAAGTCCGCCGCAAGATGATAGTCGACATCCTTCTTGAATGCGTCATTGCGCAAGTAGCACCATAGAACCGTGAACATCCCGAGCCGATGCGCTTCTTCAAACATCACGCGCACTTCTTGAATCTGTCGATCGCTCTCCTCAGAACCAAAATAGATCGTCGCCCCAACGCCCGCTGCGCCTAAATCATACGCCTGCGATACCGTGCCGAACTCAATTTGGTTGAAGCGATTGGGATACGAAATGAATTCGTTGTGATTCAACTTCACAATGAACGGGATTCTATGCGCGTACTTGCGGCTCATCATCCCAAGGACTCCAAGTGTCGACGCAACGCCATTGCACCCGCCTTCGATAGCCATCTTGACGATACCTTCGGGATCAAAATAGATCGGATTTGGCGCAAACGATGCCGCGGCGCTGTGCTCAATCCCCTGATCGACCGGGAAGAGCGACAAATAGCCCGTGCCTGCGAGCCGACCCGTATTGTGCATACGCTGCAAATTGTTAATCACTGCCATCGGTCGGTCCGTCTGAAGCCAAACTCGATCCAGAAAATCCGGTCCGGGAAGGTGTAAGCTGTCCGCCGGTATTCCCTCACTGCGATACGTTAATAGTGCCTGGGCTTCTGCGCCCAATAGTTCCTCAATCCGCGTGGCCATTTTCTTCCTTTCTGCTCTCTGATTCTAAACGTTGCCCAAACTGCGAGTTCTGCCCGACTCCGCTTGAGCAATTCAACAATACGGTATAGGTCTTAAACACTGCCGCTAAATCCGCGTCGATCCAAACTACCGGACCCGGTGCAAGCGTCAATGTGGTTTCCAAATGAAACAGGTGGTCTTGTCCGCCATCCGGATTACCGTCATTTTCAGGCGCTTGTGAGCTGTACACGTCGTACACCCCCGGCTCGATAGCGGTCCAATGTAGCTCGATTGCAGTTTCTGTTGCGGAGATACTGACATCGTCAGGCGGGACGCAGTGAAAAGGCACAAGCCGACATGGCGCCGGATAGCGCTCCAATGGATGTTGCCAATCGGAATCCGTGAAGTTCATCATTACGATCTCACCGCCGCCCGCTGCTTCACGTGCCGCAAGTCCATAGCCCTGGACACCATTACTGTCAGGCCCGCACCATTCCGAGGCCGCCAAACCCGGACCCGGTGGGGGACCGCTGTAAGCCGGTTCAACATCATTATAGCACTGGACGAAATCGTCTGGCAAACCTTGAAACATTACTAACAAGTGTTGCGTACTGTCCGCATAGTCCGCTCCACCGCTGGATTGCGCCGAGTTCGGCGAGTCATGCAATAGCACGTGCGGACCTTGTATGACGACAGGCTGCTGCGGATTACTTACGTTTAATTCGTACGCCCGCGAGTTGCCGAGATTCAGCGAATCGCGAATCATCACCCATAGGTGATTGTGAACTGCATCGAACGCCGCACCTGACCAGCGCAGGATTGGCAGACCCGTCAGGTAATTCCAACTTTGCACAACACCGCCGCCGCTCGAAATCCGATAGAGGCGCCCCGTGCCCGAAAAATAGTCAGTCGTCGTCCCGCACCAGAACTCTCCGCCATTGCGCGGATCATAGGCCAGCATCCGCGCGGCAGAACTCTCTTGCGATTGCCAGCTGATCGCTGGCAGCGAGTCGCACGCCGCGTCATACCGAAGAATCGTCTGCGTCGTACCGAATCCAGGATAATAGCTGTAATAAAGTTCAGTTCCTGTTCCGTTACCTTCGCCGTCAAGATACCGGTTGCCCATGCCTCCTGGACCACGTATGTCCATCACGCAAGTCTCGCCGATGCAATCGCCGTAGCATTGCGCGAACACCTCAAACTCGTGCCCAAGCGTGTCGCTGCTCTCGACAACAAGGTAATAATCCTGTCCGGGAAGTCCGGTCATGGTCAAAATACCCTGCGCCGAGGCAAGGCAACTCTGCTGGTCGCAAGCGCTGAGCAAGAACATCGTCAGCGGAATACTGTGCTCATCATAAATGTATAGCCTCAGATTCGTCTGCTCTGGCACCGTCAACCGATAGACCAGTTTTCGCCCCGTGTATTCAAGGTCGCTGCAGCAGTAGCGATCGGTAGCCCCTGTTCCCGGCGGAATCATCTGACCCGCGGTGATTTCACCGCGTTCCGAGCAGAAGAGCGTCGGCGCATTAGAGCAATCCAACGTAGAAGCAGTCGCGAAACACGGTCCAACAGGCTCGCCAGAGACCGCATGGCAGACCGCCGTGAAAGAAAGGTCAGTCCACCCGAGATCGTCATCTCGCACCGCTGAAAGCTGCCCGGGGCGACCACTCCACTGGTCGCAAGCAGAGGACGCAGAGTCTGCGATGCGGAGGAAAACAGGAAACTCGGAAGCGCAGTCTGGCCTGAGACAGAATCAATGATCGCGCCAATCCAAAACGGATCGCTTAGGACGGGAGCGGATGAGCTTAACTGAATAGTTATGTCAAGCACAGTCTGAAACGCCGTGCCGCGCACAATCGTGATGGGAATCTCCGCAAGCACATCACCAGGGGGGCAACATGCGTCGTCAAACGACGGACACGCCGTGATGAGCCGCAAATAGGTGCTGTCGTTTGCGCTGCCGAGCTGCTCAAAGAACAGAGTGAAATGAACGCTATTTAGGCGCAGCGGGAACTCCACGCCCGACCCATCCACCCACTGATAGCACACCGTGGTAAATGGGTCGAAGTAGACCGGCTCACCGACGAACCTGCTGAAACCACAGAAACCTGTACACGGCGCAACCGAAGCGGTGTCAGCAAGATTGCACGTCAAATCAGCTCTGGCCAGCGGCGCTCCGGGGGCCGGATTGCTGAATCCCTCTGACCACGGCGCGAGAATGCCTTGGCCAATCCATACTGCGCAGCCAAGGACAGGATATGTAACGGCGTCGGCTAACCCCAAGAGTGGGGAAGGGCTACCGTGCCGCATCCCTGCGCTTCAATTACCGCGAACGCTTCTCCTTCGTCAGCGACTACGGATAGCTGTGGGGCAATGACCTGAATCTCGTCGATGCCGTCCACTGAGTCGGCGTCAAAAGAGATCGAGTGGCTCGCTATGTTCCGCAGCGTACCTGCGCCCGCGCATGCCTCTTGGTTTGTCGAAAGACAGTAGACCGAAACCACGAGATCGAGAGTATCCGCCACGCTGCCGTCCGGTCGGCGAACACGCAGACTGAACGACTCAAGTCGAATCGGTTGACCGGCAGTGCACTCGGCACAGGTGTGGGTGTTGATGTAGAACCCAAGGGCGAGGCCGCTGTCCAACGCAACTTCTTGAGTGGCCTGCCCGTCCAACGGAGCGAACATGTATTCGCAGGTGGTTTCGTCGAGACGCTCTCGTACGTCGTCCGGTCGCAGGTCGAAACCTCCGTGCGTCACTAACCTTTGCACCGGAATGTCCTTCAGATTGATCAACTCGACCGGAGACTCCGTGCATGACTGAGACGTTGTGCGCAGGCTGCCCGATAGTGCCCAACAGCTTTGAGGCAACAAGCAGGATTGTCATAAGTCGCCGAATCACGCGTTGTCGCTCGTTCCGCTGATAGGGTGAAAAACGGGGTCCAACAACCTTGCGACAGGTTTGCCGTGGACGACGTGGGAGTCAACGATCTCGGCAATGTCGGCGCCCGTCACAAACGAATACCAGATGCCATCCGGATAGACCACAATGGTCGCGCCGCGAGCGCAGTTCGCCAAACAACCCGAGCTATTCACCCGAACCTTGGAAGTCAAGCCAACGGCCTTAACCTGATCACGAATTAAAGTGATCAGGTCCGCGCCTCCCTTGTCCGCGCAACATCCCTTCGGATCGTCAGCGGGACGGAGATTTTCACAAACAAATATGTGATATTTATATCGTGACACGGTAGGTAACTCTTGCTGTGCTGAAAGATACAATAACTTCCCTAAAGGTCAAACGGAAACCGCGCCGCGACAACACGTTGGGGAACTCAATGGGTCGTTAGTGCGTTAAGATAATGAGGTTTATGGACAAGTCAGCCAATATGAACATGCAATCAACATCACCGGAGCACATTCCATGCTAAGATTCTTCTCTCTATTCACAGTTTCCGTCCTGTTCGTCGCTCACTTCGCCGTCGCTAAGGACAATGACGGGTTTGGCATTGGGCCAGTCCTCGGCGAACCGACGGGTCTTAATGCCCAGCTCTTCTGGGATCGTGCCTCGGCGGTCGACATTACAGGCGCATGGTCCTGGAACGAGTGGATTCTCGTCTCGGCGGATTTTCAACTGTATGATTTCTTTTTAGATATGCCACGGGAGTGGAAATGGTATTACGGCGGCGGGGTCTACATGTCGTTGGCCAACGATGGCCACGAGGACAACACCTTCGGAGTCCGTGTTCCGATCGGGCTAAAGTATCATTTCCCCTACACGATCGTCGATGTTTGGGGCGAAGTCGCGCCAGGTCTTGAACTTGCCCCTTCGACAAGGGGCTCATTGCAAGGTGGTGTGGGTTTGACCTTCTGGTTGTGGTAAGAGTTGCCTTGCCCGGCAAAAAGCCCTACATTCCGGTTCATGTCTAATTTCGAGGTATATCATGACTCCGCTTGAAAAGCTGCTGGCAGCCCGTCGCCGGTGGGAGACCGATTCACAACCTAAGAATCCGACGGCAAATGGCCAGAAATTCCTGACTACCTCAAGCCTCGAGGTACCACCACTGTGTTGGGCAGAAGACCCTTCCCAGGCCGAACAGTACTTGGAAAAACTCGGATTTCCGGGCCAGTACCCCTTCACGCGCGGTGTCCATGCCTCCATGTATCGCGGAAAGAGCTGGACGATGCGCCAATTCTCGGGCTTCGCGACGCCTGAAGAGACCAACCAGCGCTACCGATATATACTCGCGCAGGGAGGAGACGGCCTGTCCGTTGCCTTCGACCTGCCGACCCTCATGGGCCGGGACCCAGACTCCGATTGGTCGCTTGGTGAGGTGGGCAAATGCGGTGTATCTGTTGCATCGCTGGAAGACGCCGAGATCCTCTTCAAGGACATTCCCCTCGGCAAGATAACAACCTCCATGACCATAAACGCTCCGGCGGCGATTATCTGGGCGTTTTACATTGCGGCCGCGGAAAAACAGGGTTGGAAACGGGCGGACTTGGGCGGTACCTTGCAGAATGACATCCTGAAGGAATATATCGCGCAAAAGGAATTCGTATATCCGCCTGCGCCGTCTTTGAAACTCGTGGTGGATACGATCGAATTCGGTACCCGCGAGATGCCCAAGTTTAACCCGGTATCGATCTCAGGTTATCACATTCGCGAGGCAGGCTCGACAGCCATTCAGGAATTGGCGTTCACACTGGCCGACGGTTTCGCGTATGTTGAAGCGGCTATTGAACGAGGCCTGGATGTCGACGAATTCGCGCCGCGACTTTCGCACTTCTTCAATTCCCACCTCGACTTTTTTGAAGAAATTGGGAAGTTCCGAGCTGCTCGCCGAATCTGGGCAAAACGTATGAAAAACGTCTACCGCGCAAAGAACGACCGCTCCCTGCTGTGCCGTTTCCATACTCAGACCGCTGGTTGCAGCTTGCAGGCCCAGCAACCCGAGGTCAACCTGATCCGCACCGCGACGGAGGCGTTGGCGGCCGTCCTCGGCGGCACTCAGAGTCTCCATACCAATTCCATGGATGAAACGCTTGCGCTGCCCAGCGAAAAGGCCGTTACGCTCGCGATGCGCACACAGCAGGTCCTCAAGCACGAAGTCCTTGCCAGTGCCCCGATTGATCCGCTCGGCGGGAGCTACTACGTAGAATGGATGACCGACAAGATGGAAGACGGCGCAAACGCCTATTTCGATAAGATTGCCGCCATGGGCGGCGTGGTCAGCGCCATTGAAGCTGGCTTCTTTCAGCGTGAACTGGCCCGCGCGGCCCAAGTCTATCAGTCCGAATTCGACCGTAACGAACGCATTTTGGTCGGGGTGAATCGATATGTGCAGGCCGACGAGCAGATTGACATCCCCATTCTCGATATCTCCGAGTCCGAGTGCCGCAAGCAGCAGGTGGACAAACTCAATGCCCTGCGCCGCCGCCGCGATAGCCGGTCCGTGCAAGAATGTCTTGACAACATCAAGCTCGCAGCCGAAAAATCTGAAAACGTGATGCCCCACCTAATCGCCGGTGCCCACGCCTACTGCACGCTCGGCGAGATGGTCGACATTCTGAAGGAAGTCTATTCCGAGTACGAAGAGCCCGTTACGTTTTAACCGAACTACCCTCGAATTCCCTTCGGGCCGGGTATCACCCGGCCCTTTTTTCGTCTTGCCCCGTGCCGTACCAAGTGGAACCGAAATTGCACTGTTGTAACCGAACAAAGTTGGATTCCAATGAAGCACATTGTCACAGCATTTAGCATGACACTTCTGGTCGTTATCGCCGGATGTGATGTCCCCGGAAGGCCGGAACTTCGCATCGGTATCTTAAACTCGCCCGGGTCCGCGGTCATGCACGTGGCTGCGGAAGAGCGCCTGTTTCAAAGATATTCGGTAGATGTCGTGATCGTCGAACTGAATGATGGTCACGAATGTTGGATGGCGCTCGCAAACGGCAACCTCGATGCTGCGGTGCTCCCCTACAATGAGCTGCGCTTAGAGAACCAGTCCAATACGAATGATGCCGGTATACTCATGCTGCTCGCGGCGGCGTGTCCACACCCGGAGTTACCTGATGGACTTGTTGAACAGTCCCTTTGGCACCGCGATGAACTTGATGTCCTGGTCGGTAGCCGGGGAGATCTCATGCGACGCAGAGTGGAATGGCAGCGCATTCTTCTGGCCTATGAACATGCCCGCTTGCTGCTCACTGCTACGCAACCGAAGCAAGTGCAACTTGTAAGCGAGTACGAACATCGCTCAGTGCTGTCGATCATCGGCGATGTAGAAACATGGCAGTTGTTTGGCGTCCAGCAACAGGACTCCCTCTTGTCTGTGAATGGTCCGTATAAAGACATGAAAGCGCGCTGGCAAGGACAGTTCGACTTCTCAGCGTCGATTGCAGCCAGTCCTGCACAGTCTTTAGAAGGCAAACAGATTAACCAGCCCGGAGAGAAAGTCCGATGATCGCCAGAGGCATGCGCCGTGTTAAATCTTCGCTCGGACTGAAACTGGTTCTACCGCTGCTGGCTATAGGGCTTGTGTTGGCCGCCGCCGGCACGCTTGGTATTCAAAAACTCTTTGAACGCCAGCTCCTGACACACTTGGAGACTCGTGCGGAACTGATTCACTCTGCCCTCCGCGCCGGTCTCCACGATCCCAATGCCGATATTCTCGTCCGACTGACGAAGTCTCTGGGCGTCGAACGGGACATAAACAAGATCATAGTCGTTTCCGGAACACCACCGACGATTATCGCTGCCACGCGCAGCACCCTCGTCGGCAAGCCCGCTACGGCGATTGGCCCTAACCCCGAGCACGCGCACCTTCTCGCCGTGCTGGAACGCCGAGTCAGCGGCGACAGCCGATTCTACAATGATCAGCTTTACGGCCACGCACGCTCCTTCGATGGCAAGCACGTCGCCAGCTCCGAGTTTGGTGCCATTCTTGTCGTGCTCAAAACGACAGACGCGCGACGAATCGTGTTTGAAGATACCGCGCGACTCCTGATGTTTCTGCTTGCAACTCTCGCGGTGCTGCTGGTGGCCACTTACTCCCTCGTCAGCAACAACATCCTGAAACCCCTCAACTTGATTCGACAGGCAATGACAAATCGAGCGGCGGGCGACCAACAGGTTGTTGCGGTCGTCGAGACCGAAGACGAAATCGGTGATCTCGCAGGCTCCCTGAATTACATGCTCCGTGCTCTTGAAGAAAGCGAAGGCCGCAGCCGCACGATTATCGAAGCCGCGCCCATGGCTATCTGCGTGGTCGATGAATGGAGCGGACGACTTGTATATGCAAGCCAGAACTTCCAGTCGTTCTTCGGTGTCACTGAGAACGATCCCAATTGCGAGAGCGTTTGGGACCTGCTCCTCGTCCCTGAAGATCGAGATCGTCTCGAGCGAGCGATTCGCACGGGTGTCGCACTCGAAAACTGGGAGGTTAGCGTGCGGCGCCGCGGCCTCGTCAGTCAGTGGTGCGGGCTCAGCTTGCGCGAGATACTGTGGCAGGCGCACCCCGCCATGCTCTGCGGATTCGTTGATGTGACCCAGCGCCGCGACCATCAAGAACAGATTCGGCTCTCACATCAGGAACTCGAAACCATCAATGAGAAGCTCGAGGCTGCAATTGTGCGCGCCAACGAATTGGCCGCAGAAGCCGAGTCCGCAAGCCTTGCCAAGAGCAGTTTTCTCGCCAATATGTCCCACGAAATCCGCACGCCGATGAACGGCATCGTTGGATTCACACGCCTGCTGGCTGAACTCCCGCTTACGTCCGAACAGCAAGACTATGCCCGCGCCGTTCAGGACTGCGCCGACTCGTTGCTGACGTTGATCAATGATATCCTTGATCTCTCGAAGATCGAGGCGAAACAAATGTCCCTCGAAAGTGTGGAGTTTGATCCCCGCGAACTCGCGGAAAGCGTCGTCCTGCTCTTCTCCCTGCAAGCGTCCAGCCGTCATATTGAAATCGGCTGCCACGTTACGCCGGATGTCCCGCAGAAAATCGTTGGCGATCCGACCAGGCTCCGCCAGGTAATCTCAAATCTCCTTGGCAACGCAATTAAATTCACGTCCGCCGGCTATATCTTCCTGCGTGTCGACGGAAGAGCATTCGATGCCGACAAATTTGAACTGATCTGCGACGTAATCGACACCGGAATTGGCATTCCTGAGGACAGACTCGATGTGATTTTTGAGAACTTCACGCAGGCTGATTCCTCGACGTCCCGAAACTACGGCGGTACCGGACTCGGTTTGTCAATCTGCCGCAGTCTCGCCCGTCTGATGGGTGGCGATGTCACGGTTCAAAGCCAAGTCGGTGAAGGCAGTACGTTTAGCTTGAAAGTCGTCGTCGCTACCAATGCGCTGCTCGCAACGGATCGTGATCAATTGCTCTCCGGTTCCGATATCATTGTCTGGGAACCCCGCTCGTTGTTCGCGGAGTGGCTTGGGAGTACGCTCTCGCGACATGGCGCGGTTGTCCATGCTGTGAATAGCAGCGTTGAGGCGTTTGAGCAGGTCCGCAAGGACGACTGTCAACGGACCCTGCTCCTTATTGGCAGCGGCGTGAGTTTTGCCAGTCTGGCCTCATTGATCGACGCCCTCTTTCGGCACCCTGACACGACGGCTGTACGCCCGCTCGTGCTCCGCGCCACTCATTCCAAAGACGACTTCCGCGCCCTGGATGAATCGGCGGGAGTCTCTGTGCTCGAAATCCCCGCCCGGTCAGATGCACTGCTCAGGTTCATCTCGGGCAAACAGCCTGCCCTCAGTAACGATGCGGACCGTCCGGCCGCAGTCGAACCGCGGGTGCTCCGACTCAAACTGCTGGTCGCGGAAGATAACCCGGTCAATCAGAAACTTGCCCGCCGTATTCTGGAACGGCTCGGCTGCGATGTCACAATCGCCGAAAACGGTCAAGTGGCCGTTACACTTCATGAATCCGACAATTACGACGCCATCTTCGTGGACGTGCAAATGCCCGTTATGGACGGCCTCGAAGCATCCCGTGTGATCCGTGCCGGAGCGGTGAGACCTGATATTCCGATCGTTGCCCTGACCGCCAACGCAGCGCAGGGAGACCGACTTGTATGCCTCGCTGCCGGAATGGACGACTATCTGGCCAAGCCGTTCAAACCTGAGCAAATTCAAGAAGTTTTGGCCAACCTCCTGGCCCGTCAACAACCCCACAAGTCTGAAACTACGTGACGGCCATGCGAGGCAATGCTTGCGGGTATGAATTAGATTCAGTACCATTGTCACGCCAGCGGACAAGTGCCCAGGTGAAACAGGACTAAAACCATGTGTCGAGTGTGCTACAGTCTTACATGCCTTTTGCTTTCGATTTTCGCGCTGACATTGCCAGTTCGCGCCGGACTCGATGACATTGCGCCACGCCCCCAACAGATGGGAAGCCTGGCTGCCGCACCGTTGGTAGTTGACGGTGCGATCGCTCCCGTCATGCCGGACAACGCGCTACAGTTTGAGGCTTATGTGCGCGACGAAGTAATTGCTCAACTTACGATCAAAATGGGTATTCCGCCCGTGGTGATTCCGTATTCGCAGTGGAATGGAGTCGGCGTGGCCCTCTGGCTGGGAACACCAGAACGGTTCCCCGCACTGGTCGATTCGCTACTTGCGTCGCAGATTCCCGGCCTCGGCGTTCTTACGCATGAAGAGGAATATCAACTGCTCGTCAACCCCGGAAACATCTTCCTCGCGGGGCGGGATCACCCCGGAATGGAGTGGGGACTTTACTCGCTTCTGAAACTCATGGGCGATGTTTACGGCAACACGACGTTTGATCGTGTCTACATTCGCGACTGGCCGGATTTCCCGAAGCGCGTCTGTACGGTGAACACCTCCGTGCGCACGCAGTCTGAATACGACTATGCCGACTCGCTCTTCGAGTGGGCCTATCACTGCAAGATGGATGAGATTGAGTGGAACGACCCCGATGGCGGCCACGCCGTGCGCAGCCCGTTCGCGCTTGAGCACGCTCTCGAGTTGCGCCATCGTTTGATTCGCCGCGGCCAATTCCTGACGTTTGGAACCGATCAAACCGCTCTCCGTGTTCGCGAAAAGTACTGGCAGGAGGGCGTCCCGATTAATGGCATGCCCATGACCGTCGGCAGTACGCAGTTCACCGCGGCGTCCTACGGAATCACCGTCGCAAATGCGGGCTTCGAGTCTTTCACGGGCAACGTGCCCAACAACTGGACCATGTACCCGGCGTCAGGCTATCCGCTACTGTCCCGCGATGCCGTCAATCGCCATAGCGGATCGTCGTCACTCAAATGGGCGAACATGACGCCAGACTATCAGTGGGATCGCACGGTCCATCAAAAGATCAACTTTGGTGATCATCGCCTGATGCGACTGCGCTTCTGGTACAAGACTCAAGACTTCCAAGGAAAGATCAGAATTCTCGTCCTCGGTGACGACCCTGTAAATAATCACTTCGTCAATGGCCGCAATTCTGTGCCCTCTACTACCGGCTGGACTGAGGCCACAGGCGAGTTCTCTGTCTACAATACGGACAGCGCGTCGCTCTGGATCGGTCCGGAGGAATATTCTTCAGGCACGCTGTGGATTGATGATATTTCCTTCGAAAATGCGGGACCAATGCGCATGCTGCGTCGGCCGGATACGCCGTTCGCCGTTCACAAACAACCCGGCAATATCCTAGTGACGGAAAATGTCGACTACACCATCACCGAAACCGATGTCTATGACTACGAACAGTACTATGCCTCTCCGCGTTTCGCCCGTGTTCCAGGCGGTGCTCTTGCTGTAGGAAATCAGGTCACACTCGACTGGCATACTGGAATTCTCTATCAGGGCGGGCGAGAAACCGTTTGCTCGAGCATGTTGGAACCGCTCGAATACTATCAAGAGCAAATTCGCAACCTCGATTCGATGCTTGCGCCCGACGGAATCAAAGTCCACATGATTGAAGTGACGCTCGCTGGATACGATCAGAACTGCGTGAGCCGCGGAATGACGCCGGGACAGTTGGTCGGTGGCTACGTCAATCAGATGAACCAGATCGTGCAAAGCCGCAACCCCGGTATGCCGATCCGTAGCTACGGTGACGCCTTCGATATTATGGTCAAGGACAACCGCTGTCATCCCGTCACAACGTCCCCGTGGAACGTCGGGGCGCTGCAGCAGGTTGACCCGAATGTCGAGATGATGGTCATGACCGACTACAGCCGCAATATGGATTCGAGCTTCTACTATTTTAACGCAGACGGTCACGCAGCGCTTATGTCGTACTGGGGCGGCAATTCATTCGCGAAAGCGGTCGAAGGCGCGAGCGTAGCCCGCCGCGCCGCCAATTGCACGGGCTTCCTGATCTGGGATTGGTTCCTTGGAGCTTTTAGCAACATGCTCGAGTTCTCCAGCTTGGCATGGAACTTCGGACCGTTCTTTGTCCACAATCCGCCGCGTTACACAGCTCGTCCAGACACCGTGCATCTGATGTGTGAAATGTGGAGTGACTCATTCCTCATTAACGCGCCAACGAGTATCACTGCCCGCCTCGTTGAGTTATCGCTTCCTTCCCGGTGGCAACTGACGACGGTCACGCCCCGATGTCTGGACCGCGAATGTACCGCTCTAACCTCATCCCGCCTGCCAACGCGACAAGCATCGAATACTACTTCTCGGCAACCGACCATCGCTCGCAAACCCGCAGGCTGCCGCCCGATGCCCCAGCGCGTGCGTATATTTCTGCCTTGCCCGTTGCCGGAGGAAACCAGAGCCTCGAGCAGGGGAGGTACGACGGCGAGATCATTCCGACCATCGATGGATACATGATTCAGTGGCCTGAGGTGGCCGGCGCAAATGGCTATGAAGTCCACTGGTCTAAGGACCGCGACCTGTCGTGCAGGGATCAAACGCTCGTTTCAATCGTCCCGCCGGGCCAGAATCAGTTCTACTTCGATCCAAAGCTCTTCCAGCACATGCCCGTGGAGTTTTTGGTCGTTCGCCCAATTTGGCCGCAGATCGATCAGTCAAAGTCTCAGGCCGTCAAACGATAGGTTGCCGTAAAAGCCAATCTCAGATAAACCTATTTGCTACTGTTTTTGCTTAGTTTAGATCAAAACGGGTCTGCATGGCGCAGACCCGTTTCTGTTGCATCACTCCTCCGAAAAGCATATATTTCTTCACTTTCGATAACAAGCGAGCCCTATGCCAAGCAAAACCCGCACAAAGCCAAAACAGTTCAACCGCGTCGTACGGACCTGGGACGAATTCTGGGCCGAATTCTGGCGCATCCGCCTGGTCGGCGGTGACGAAGCGACTCACCTCAAGAGCGAACAGGTAGTCGAATACTGCTGGGAGGTCCTCGGCATGAAGAAAAGCCAGCGTGTGCTTGATTTAGGCTGCGGTGCCGGCTTTCAGGCCGTCCTGTTTGCAGAACGCGGAGCCAATATCACGGGCATCGATATCACGCCGGTCCTCATCGAACATGCACTACAACTCGCCAAACATCACAACGTCGCTGCCAAATTTGAAGTCGGAGACATGCGCAAACTCCGCGTTAAGGATCCGTTCGATCATGTTGTTGTTCTCGGCATGAGCTTCGGCTTTGGCTCGGATGAAGAGAATGCAAAGACGATCAGAAACATCTACGATGCGCTGAAGCCCGGTGGAAAACTGCTTCTGACCGGACAGCATCCCTACGGCCTGTCCAATCATCTCGGCCCGGAGTGGCTCGAATGTGACGAAGGGTTTCTGTTGCATCGCGCCGAATTTGACGAGGACACGTGCCGCTTGGGAGGCTCTTGGGAGCTCGCGTGTCCTGACGGCACAATCATTGTCGAAGGCGAGAACCCGGAGAAGGACGGCGTCCGCTGTTACACGGTGCCCGAAATCAGGTCACTGCTTACAGGTGCGGGTTTCAGCAATGTGCAAAGCCACGGCGCGTGGTATCTGCCGCCGCAGCCGTTGCAGTGGTTTTCCATGGAACTTATTGTCACAGCTCACAAAAAGAAGTAACGCACGCCAGTCTTGCCCTCAGTGATTGCTGACGCCAACAACACCACACCTGCCATGCCGGCCGTAACGACGCAACTCGGGCCGCTGACGCTCGATTCGCCCGCCGTGCTCGCGCCGTTGGCCGGTTGGACCGACACGGCGATGCGCCGAATGGCCCGACAGTTCGGAGCGGGTATGGTCTTCTCTGAAATGCTGTCTGGCGAAGGCACGCGCCGAAACAACGAGAAAACCCGTCGTATGGCGGGTTTTAACAAAGAAGAGCGGCCGTACTTCGTACAGTATTTCGCGACGTCACCGAACCAAGCGGCGGATGCTGCGCGCTTACTCGAAGAGCTCGAACCCGATGGTCTCGATCTCAACTTCGGCTGCCCGGTTAAGAAGATCATTCTCAATCAGGGCGGTGCGGCGCTCCTAAAAGACGTCGGACTACTCGCGCGTATCGTCGAAGCGGCTGTTAAAGCCGTGAACATTCCCGTATCTGTAAAGATGCGCAGCGGCTGGGACTATCGCTCTTTGAATGCCGTCGAGGTCGCCAAAGCCGTTGAATCCGCCGGAGCCGCATGGGTGACAGTTCACGCTCGCACCCGCAGCGAATTCTTTCAAGGCCGTGCGCATTGGGAGTGGATCGGTGAGGTAAAAAACGCGGTCAATATCCCGGTCATCGGCAATGGTGACGTGCGCTCGGCTGAGGATGTGCAAACCCTGATCAAAGCCACTGGCTGTGATGCCGTCATGATCGGGCGTGCGGCGATGGGGTATCCCTTCATCTTTCGCGAAATTCGACACCTGCTCGGCACCAATACCCCTGCTGTGCCACCCACGCCGCGCGAACGCTGTGCGGCGGCGGAACAGCAATTGCTCTGGATGCTCGACTTCTACTCCTTGTCACGTCGCGCTGTCCTGGAATTCCGTAAACACCTGCTTATCTACGTTAAGGGTCTGCACGGATGCGCGTCCTTCAAGCGGCATGCGATGAATCTGCTTGAACCTGACGACGTCATCGTTGCCCTGCGCGACTATCTCCTCAATTTGCCAGACGTGCCCGTCGAGAGGCCGCAGTCCGCAATTGACGAAGCCCCGGTCTGGTGCTAATTCGGCAGCCCAAGTTCGCGCCGTACCAGCTCAGCCAGCTCGCGTCGCATATTGTCCCGAAGCGCCGCAAACAACTGATGCGGCTCTTCCGTTGACATCATGTGATATGGATCTCGATACGGTTGGTGAACTCGCAGTCGTGCGTTTGGCAGAATCGGACAATTCTGTTCCGCGCTGTCGCACACCGTTATGACGAGGTCTACGTTGCAATCCAGAAACTCCCGTACGCTCTTTTGACCGATGCTGCGAGATATCGATGCCTATCTCCGCCAACGCGTCTATCGTATTGGGATGCACATAGGATGGATGAGTGCCCGCAGAGTGCACTTCGATCAAATGACCCAAGTCGTGACGGAGCAGCCCTTCGGCCATCTGACTGCGCATGGAATTGCCGGTGCAGAGCACCAGCACAACAGGCTTCTCGTTCATGGATTCCTTCGTATTAATCTGTCATCTTCTTGACCGGTTAGCGGCTGCGGAGCCGACGCCAACGCTTGTATAAGAAACTCGCTGAACAAGACGCCGGTTCCCTCCAATCCGTTTGGCTCGAACCCGAGGTACTTGTCAGCCTGCTGTACGAGCACGTAGTCTATTGACACCCCGCGATAAGTTTGGTCCGCCTGCGCTCGGGTTCCGTTGATCAACACTTCAACGTCCACCGCAGCGCTTCCCTGTGCCGTGTAGCGAATCTCAACTCCTGACATCTGCAAAACCTCACGGTCATTGGCAAGTGCGGCCTCTGCCTGTCGTAAAGCGAATGTCTGCAGCTCGGCACCTGTCGCCTCGAACAACGTTACTGCGTTCACAAACGGCATGAGCTCCAGACAGTCGAGCTTGCGCACAGGTCCGGCCGCGAGATCCTTGCGCAATCCGCCCGAATTCGTAACTGCAAAGTCTGTGGCATAATGACTGCGCAGAAGATCGCAGACTAGGTTGCCCAACGGACTTGATTGATTGTAGCGTCGCGCGATGGGTTGGTTGGCCGTCGCGATCACCTCACCGTACTCCCGTTCAATCGCTTCTGCGAACGGAGCCACATAGTCCGCCACCGCTTGGTCGGCCTTGAAACGTGCCGCTTCAAGCTCTACCAGACTTCCTCGGTGTGCGACGACGCGGTCTTTCGTAACAGTTACTTCCAATACGCCGAGTTGCTTCAGGTACGAACCAGCCTGCACGATCAGCACTCCATTCTCCGTCACGGGCTCGGATAGCCGCGTATGGCTGTGGCCGCCGACGATAATGTCGCAGCCGCGCACGGCCCGAGCGAGTTCCTTGTCACTCTCGTAGCCGTTGTGTGTGAGCAACACAATCAAGTCCGATTGAGGATCAAGTTCGTCAATTGCAGCCTGTGCCGCCTGTGCAATTTCAAGCACGTCAAAGTCCTCGATCGCGTGTTTTGACGTGACGCCCGCAAGATCGGTTAACAATAATCCGATCACACCGATGCGCATTCCACCTCGCTCAATGATCTTATGCGGTGGGCAGAGTGCAGCGCCGGAACTCTTCTCGACCAAGTTAGCACAGACAAAGTCGATTCGCCCTGTGGACAGGTATCCTCCTGATATGATCGGCGCCAAGATCAAACTCGTGATTTCCCGGACATCCTGCTTCGCATCCGCATAGTCTGAGCATGTTCAGCAGCGCACCGCCTTCCACGCCGTCGACGACCTTGTTGCAGATCGGATTCCCCGTCATCAAGTCGCCGGCGTCGAGGTACACCGTGAACCTGTCCGCCTGCCGGACACTGTCCAATGCCCCGAGAGGGCCACGAAGCCGCCGACAAGCGCACTGTCGCTGCGCCACGCCGCGCGCCCGGAAACGAAATGCCCGTGAATATCGTTCGTATGCAATATCGTTAATGTCCGAGCTCCGGTGCATCCCGTCACCGCCGCCAAAATTACCCAGATTAAGTGCCGCATTCCGCCTCCTTGCAGGTACAGCAATTTACACTCTCTCCGTTAGACTTTCAAGAGCCTCGGCCGCTTGAAACATCGCTTTTTCTTGTGCCGTGAAAATCCTCTTGACCTGCCACGTTCGGTTTGCCAGCGCGATGGCCTGGTATACCCTGCACCTCGCGCGCGGACTGCGGACAGCCGGGCACGACGTCTTCCTCTACGCTCAGCGGATGTCGCCCCTTGCCGATTGGGCGCGCGCCGAAGAGCTGCTGCTGAACGATGACTTCGATTTCCACACCACAAATCCGCTCGAATTGGCCCGTGCTGTGAGGCATCTGCATGCAACCTTTCACCGCTTCAAGCCGGATGTTTTGAATCCGCACTGCCCTCCGGGCCATGCCTTGGTTGCGTGGGTCAACCGCTCCCGCGGGCTTCCCGTTGTTCGCACCGTCGCTGAGCCGCGTCCGCCAAAGAGCAATCTGATCAATCGCTGGATTCACGAGCGTAGAACCGACGCCATGATCTACTCGACTGCGTCTTCGCTGCCGCGTTATCGAACCGCATTTCGATTTGCTCGCCAGATAGAAGAGGTCATTCATCCCGGACTCGATCTCGCGCTCTTCCCGGCTGTTGCCACCGAGAATTGGCGCGCTCGCCTGAATGTCCCTGCTCACGCGCTCTTCGGAGCTATCGTCGCTCGCTTAAGCCCGGAGAAGGGCCAGGAGCTTCTGATTGAGGCGCTTGCGCTCTTGTCGCCCGCCGAACGAAATCAATTTGTCGTTCTGCTCACGGGCGACGACAATCGACAACGTTCCGCAGCCGACTTACGCGCTCTTGCGCAGAACCGCGGAGTGGTGGACTCCCTTCGGTTCGAGTCCCGTCTCGCAGATGTTCGCCCTTTGCTAGCCGAAATTGACGTCGGGATCATCACTTCTGTCCGCAGCGAGGCCGTGTGCCGCATTGCGCTCGAGTACATGGCCTATGCCAAACCAATCATCTCAACCGACGTCAATATCCTTGCTGAAGTTGTGCGCGATGGCGTCAATGGCTGGTCCGTGCCGGTTGGTGATGCGGCAGCGATGGCGAACGCCCTGAGGCGAGCTTTGACGGAGCGTGATCGATTGCCGATGATTGGAGAATCCGGGCGTACATTGGTTGAAACAGAATGGTCCCTATCGCAGCAAACGGCGCAAACTGTTTCGCTATTCCAACGACTCCTTGTTGAACATGCCTAAGCTCCCTATTTCATTTCTGGTCGTCACACTGAACGAAGAGGAAAACCTGCAACGCTGCCTCACTGCGGTTGACTTTGCCAGTGAAATCATCGTCGTCGATTCCGGATCGACCGATAGGACGCTCGACGTCGCCAGGAGCTTCGGCGCTATCACTCTGCACCGCGACTGGACGGGATATGCCGATCAGAAAAATTTCGGTGCGGAGCGCGTCTCACAGCCTTGGATTCTCTGCGTCGATGCGGACGAAGTTGTGACTCCCGAACTGCGGGCGAGTATCCTGATAGCCTTCAAACAAGAACCGGATTGCGATGCATTTGATGTTAATCGGCATGGAGTCTACGCCGGGAAATTGATTAATCACTCCGGTTGGTATCCGCAGTGGCGCACGTTTGTCTATCGCAAGCATGCCGCGCGATGGGTTGGGCTCGAGCCGCACCCCGTAGTCGAATTCACGGGCCAATCCAAACGCCGGCTGCAAGGCGATCTGCTGCACTATACCTACCGTACGATCGAAGAGCACATGCGCAAGAACTTCTCATCGGCGCGCTCAGCTGCTCGCGCCATGCACAAGATGGGCAGACGCGTCACCGCGACAGACCTGCATCTGCGTCCAATCTGGGCGTGGTTTCGAAGCTATGTCGTGCAGCTTGGATTTCTCGATGGATTCTACGGTTTGACGATCGCGAATGGTCAGGCGATGTACACTTTTCTGAAATACGCCTACCTTAGAGAAATCCTGCGCGCCGACTCCTCAACTCTCACGAACTCAAACGGGTGAGTCTATCGCTCTTCAGCAAACAGTAACTGCTTTCCTGTTCCGCAGAGTAGGGGATAGTCTGCTCGCAACCCCGGCGCTGCGCGCAGTCAAGGAAACACATCCTGAGTGGCGAATTCGTGTTATTGCCGAACCGCAAGCTGCGCGTGTCTTCGAGGGCTTGCCATATATCGACGAACTGCGCGTCTGTCCGCGTTCACTGTCGCCGCTGCGTCTCGCATATCTCGCCCGAAGCGGTGCCCCGCCGTATGCTGTGATTGACTTCTTGTCTGATCCGCGAACGGCCATCGCCGCGCGCCTGACGGGCGCGCGACTTCGCATTGGCTTTGCCAAAGGATTGCGGCAGCACCTCTATTCAAACAAGATCGCTCGCCAGGATGAAGACGCGCCACTCTACAGTGCTTTGCACAAACTTCGCTTGGTTGAACCCTCGGTGCCTTCGCGACAAACTCTAAGCCCGATTTCGAACTTTCGTCTGAGGATATCACCCGCGCCAGCGTCAAGTGGCAGTTGGCCAACGTCTCGTCGCGCGGAGTGGTTGCGCTGTTCATCGCCAGCCGTCGCCCGTACAAGCGCTGGCCGCTTGAGTCATTTGCCGAGCTTGTAGAACTGCTGCGCGGTCTTCACGTCCCTGAAATTGTCTTAGTTGGAAGTATTGCCGAAGAGCCCGAGATGCGCGCCTTCGCTCAACTTGCGGACCTTCCGCCGCAGCGCGTGATCGGTTGTGAATCGCTCGGAGTGCTGGCTGCTGTCATCAAACGCGCGACGCTCTTGATCGGAAACGATGGCGGACCGAAACACCTCGCAACGGCTCTGGGTACCGCAACGGTCACAATCTTCCGACACGATCCGCCTGAGTACTGGACTCCGCCGAATCATCCGCTGCATCTCGCTGTGCGCACCGATGAATTCCCCGACACCGCGTCAATCGTCCGCGCTGCGGTTGGCATTTATGAGGCCGCATTGGGATGATAGAGCCCACGGCGTTGCTCATTTTTCGCAACGGGTCAATTGGCAACACGCTCATGGCCGTCCCGGCCTTGCGGGCGCTGCGCGCCGCCTTTCCAAAATCGCGGATATCCGTGGTTGTCGATCCGATCGGCGAAGAACTGCTCAAGCATTGTCAATACGTAGATGATCTCATTGTCTACGACAAGCACGGACGCAACAATGGCCTGGTTGGAGCAATTCGTGTTGTCCGTAAATTGCGAGCCGCGCGGCCGAGTCATGCTATCCTCTTCAAGCGTTTCTTTCGCAACGGGCTGCTCGCGTTTCTGTCCGGCGCGAAGGTCCGCGCCGGATTTATTTCGGACGGCACGGCGCCGTTCCTGAACGTCACAACTCCTTACGACCTTGTCACCCATATTGCGCAACTGAACCTGCGACTTGTTGCCCTGCTTGGTGCGAAATCAAACGACGACAGACTGGAAGTCTTCCTTACTGATGAGGACCGATCTGCTGCTCGAGCGTGGCGCGATGAAAACGGACTTTCCAAGTCACAATATGTTTGCGCGCATTACGGAGGAGTTTCGGTTGGATCAAAGTTCATGCCGATTGAGATATTCGCGGAGCTTCTCGAGGCGAAACGCTTTACTCTGCAAGTCGTTTTCATCGGAAGTGGAACGGATGAACGCGATGCGGCCGCTTCATTGCAGCGATTGCTTCCGGGTTCTAAACTCGCCGTGAACTTGCCACTGCGGACCACGATAGCACTCCTCGAACAATCTGTCGCGTTTGCGGGATTCAACAGCGGGCCCGCTCACCTCGCGGCTGCCTGTCGTCGTCCCGGATTAGTGATCTTTCCGGATGATGTCTATCGCAAAGACAGTGTCCGATGGCGCCCACTATTCGAAGACCTGCGTGTGCTTTCCGCACAGCGCGACCTTAGCCTTGCACAGTGGCGTGAATGGATCGATCACTCACCGCCGCTCATCCCGTGAACCAAGAGGCGGCTATCGGAATCGCTATTCCCGCGTACCGCAATCCCGAGCGATTGCGCAGGTGCTTAAGCTCGATTGCTGATGTTGACTCCCGCTGGCTGTCCTTGACGACCGTAGTGGACGACAGCGGCGATGGAGCGGTGGCTGCCGTATTGCGAAGTGAATTCCCGCAAGTCAAATGGATCATCAACGATACGAACGAGGGTTTCATCCCGTCCGCCAATCTCGCCGTTCGGGAGTCTGCCGCACCGATTGTATTGCTGCTCAATGACGATGTCGAATTGCGTTGCGATCCCCGAGGCCGCGCAACTGAACTGTTTCAGGACCCGAAACTGTTTGCGCTGTCGCTGCGGTCGGTCGACGCGGCGGGCAAAACCCGCGAAGGTGCGAAACGGCGTGTGTGGCGCGCCGGCATTGCGCGCGTACTGCATGCTCAGAAGGACCAGCGTCCGGCCCGGGACGGTTGCGTAGAAAGCGATTATGCGGTCGGCGGGCACGCCCTCTTTCGACGGTCGCAGTTCCTCGAATTGGGCGGTTTCGATTCGCTCTTCCAGCCATTCTATTGGGAAGATGTCGATCTCTCCGCTCGAGCTGTGGCCCGCGGTTGGCGTGTTCTCTATCTTGCAGACTCCGAGGTGTTCCACAATGATCTGGGTGCGATTCGATCCACTCAGGATGCCGCGAGCATTCGGCGAACCGTTTGGCGAAACCGGTTGGCCTTTTCATTCCGACATGCGCGCGGAGTGCAGAAATTTCTGCTTCCATTCGCGATCGTCTTTCAGCGAGTAGCGGCCGCGCTGCGCGCCGACTATATGCTTTCCGCCGCAATCTCTGATTTTCTTAGGTCCCGCCGCCGCTAACTCCCCGAATTAGGAGGACTATGGAACAAACACCGCACACTATCGGAACGGCCTTCAAACCATTCGTTCCCGCTGAGTCAAGCATGGCCGAAATGACCGTACGTGCCGTCGTGCTCGGGATCATACTGGGTATCGTGTTTACCGCGGCGAATGCCTATCTCGGCCTCTATGTCGGAATGACCGTCAGCGCGTCCATTCCTGCCGCAGTGATGTCAATGTTCATTCTCCGGAAACTGTTCCGCGGCGGAACAATACTCGAGAACAACATGGTGCAGACCATCGCGTCCTCCGGTGAATCACTTGCTGCGGGGATCATTTTCACTATTCCTGCGTTCTTCATCTGGAGTCAGGCTGGTAAGCAAGTTGAAATACCCGGTCCGCGAAAATAGCATACATTGCCATGATTGGCGGGGCGCTCGGAATCCTCATGATGATACCGCTGCGACGCATGCTAATTCGGGACGAACACGAAACACTCCCATACCCGGAGGGAACGGCCTGCGCGGAGGTCCTCATAGCGGGCGAGCGTGGCGGCGTACACGCACAAAAGGTCTTCTGGGGATTGTTTGCCGGCGCGGTGTACAAACTGCTCACTGGCGCCGCAATTCTGCGCGAAACTCTTACCTACTATTTTCGAACGCCCGCCAAAGCCTACATCGGTATTGATGCGATTCCTGCACTCGTCGGCGTCGGATACATCATCGGCCTCCGCGTCTCTGCAATCATGCTTGCGGGCGGATTGATGGCATCCACGGTACTTGTGCCCGTGATTGCTTTTTTTGGTGAATCGGCAATGCGGCCGATATTCCCCGCGACGACAGACCTGATCTCGGCCATGTCGAGCGATGCCATTCGCGCGCAGTATGTCCGCTATATCGGCGCCGGAGCGGTGACGATGGGCGGAATCTTCAGTCTCTTGAAGGCGCTTCCTGCGCTCTTCCGGTCATTCAGCAAACTCAAGCGAAAGAGTGTCACGGCCGCGCGCATCGAGCGAACTGATCAAGATCTGCCGCCCCGCTTTGTCTTGATCGGCACCGTGGTCGTCACGCTTCTGTCTTGGCTTCTGACTCCCAGCGTTCCTTCATCATCCCGCTTGTCGCGGTTTTTGGCTTCATCTTCGTCATGGTTGCCTCCCGTATCGTCGGGCTTGTCGGATCATCGTCGAATCCGGTTAGTGGAATGACGATAGCCACACTGCTCGGGACGTCGTTGCTCTTTGTTGCCTATGGCATCAGCGGACCTGAAGGCATGACCGCCACAATGATGATTGGTTCGGTGGTGTGCGTTGCGATCTGCAGTGCGGGCGATATTTCGCAGGATTTGAAAACCGGATTTCTTGTTGGCGCGACGCCGCGAAAGCAGCAAATCGCTGAGTTCTACGGCGTGCTCGCGTCCATGGTTGTTGTGGGTTGGGTGGTTCACCTCCTCGGTGACACCTATGGCTTTGTGCAGGATGCCGCGCATCCCCGTCCCTTGCAGGCGCCGCAAGCAAACCTGATGGCTATCCTGATTGAAGGAGTCCTCGACGGCAAATTGCAGTGGAGCTTGATCTTCTTTGGAATGTTTCTGGCTGCGATTGTAGAGCTCTTCGGCGTAACCTCACTCGCCTTTGCTGTAGGTCTCTATCTGCCGGTCGGATTATCCGTCGGAATCATGACCGGCGCCTTGATCAAACTGGTTGTCCAACGACGCAAGCCGGTCTCTGAAGCTGAGGACACAGGCGTGCTGTTTAGCTCAGGTTTAATCGCAGGCGAAGCCTTGATCGGCATAGCCCTCGCCTTGCTGGCCACTGTCGGACCTCGCTTGAAGCGTTTCGCGGCGTGCTCGGTATCGCAGAATTGCCTGTGACTATTGCCGCGTATGTGTTCCTGCTCTACGCGTTGTGGCGTACCGCAAAATAGGTTTAGTGACGATCCATCGTGAAAGCGGCCCGCATCACTGTGCGGGCCGCTTCTGATTGCTCACCGAAAACCGGCTGCATGCTGCAACTTTGGTGATCCAAGAAACTCTCGACTTGCCCCTTTCCAGTGAAATGTCCGGTCCTTCAGGATGCTCACTGTTCCGGGGAAAGCTCGCAGCAACTCGGCGTCATGGGTGATCACAAGACAAATTCCGCCGGAGTCGACATGCTGTTGAATCCACTCGCCGACTTTAGACATGTTCTCTTCATCGAGGCCGAGCGTTGGTTCGTCGAGCAATAAACACGGTGAATCATGCGCAGATTGCAGGGCCAGGGCCAACAAGCGCCGCTGGCCGAAGGAAAGACTTCGCGGAGACCGGTCGCGTATGCCGTCAAACGGCAAACAAAAGTGCTGTAGTGTTTTGGTCGCAATCGACTGCGCCGCAGCGCCGCCAAGCAACCGCCACTCGGCGTCGATTGTATCCGCAAGAAACAGCTGTTCGGGAAACTGTAGAACCAAACGCGGCACCGAGTCGTGAGTAAACGAAATTGAACCACTCGAAGGGGAGAGCACTCCTGCGATCAACAGGGCCAAAGTTGTCTTACCGGCACCGGATGCGCCGAGAAGATAATGCACTTCGCCTGCGTGGCAGCTAAACGAGATTTCCTCCAGGATCGGAGTATCGCCATAGCCGAAACACAAGCCGTTTATGCGCAATTCGACCCTCAAATCAGTCATACATCATTCGCCCGCGTCGCCCAGTTCTACTATTCCGTGGGACTCAAGTCTGTATGCCTTGACTCCCTCCGGAACTTCGGAACGTCGGCAGCATGTCCAGATCACCGCGCAGCTGCGGATCGTTCGCGCGAAAAACGCGCGGAACTCCGTACGCGACCTGCCGTCGAGATAGGACTCCGGCTCATCAAGAAGCAAGAGCTGCGGATCCCGCGTGAGCAGAGCCGCGAGCGCGAGCCGTTGCTGCTGGCCGCCCGACAACGAGTCAGGCGCGGCCCCTGAAATCCCCTCAAAGTTGAACGACCTCAGCAATTCACTGGCGCGCGATTCAAGCGATTCCGCTGGACACCCTTGCAGTTGCAGTGAATAGACAATCTCTTCGTGCGCGGAGCTGCAAATTAACTGCTGTCGCGGATTCTGCAACAAAAGAGCCGGTTGCGCATCGCCTGAGTAGCTCAGGTCTCCGCGCTCCGGCCTCAACAAACCTGGCAATGACTTTCAATAGGGTGCTCTTTCCCGAACCGTTTCCACCCACGATGGCGATGCGTTCCCCGGCGAACAACTGAAGGTCGATGCCGCTGACAATCGCGCCGCTGCCGTAGCCTGCGGAAACGCCGCGCAGCTCAAGCAGCGCCATGAGCGGGAAGTGCGAGGTCGAGAATGCGGTCTACAACTTTGGCGCGCGACTCCACAAAGTCCAGAGCGCCCGCTCTCTGCCTGTTCTCAAGGCGGAGCGCGAGCGCGCCCGAAAGCTCGTCGACGCAAGTGACAACGTCAAGTAGTCCCAGTTCGCGGGCTTCATTTGCCTCTCGCGATACGCTGATCCCCGGCCCGCAAATCACCTCGCAGCCGTGGGCCATGGGTTCAATCACGCTGTGAACCCCGCGATCGAGGCCGCCGCCCACATATGCAACCGTGCCGTACTGATACAAGTCCGCAAGCACGCCGGTCCGATTCACAATAATAGCGTCGGGTGTATCAGAACTCGGTCCGGGTTCGTAAGCCGTTAAGCCGCACTTTGAAGCCGTCGCAATGATTCGTTACACGGCTTCGTCCGATGGGTCATGCGGAACGATGAGCAAGCACAACTTATCATGTGTTCTTCGCAACTCAGCAAAGGCCCGGAGCAGAAGCTCCTCATCGCTCGAGTGCGTGCTGCCGCCAACGACCACGCGGCGTCCGGCTATCGCTTTCTGGATGTCATCAGCCGGCCTCGCTGCACTCTTCGCCCGAGCATGCACCCGGTCAAAGCGTGAATCCCCCACCGCAATGATCTTCACTCCTTCTCCGGCAATCTGGCGGGCGCGCCGTGCGTCATCTTCGGACACTGTCAATATGCCCTCAAGTTCCGCGTGTATCGCCTGATTAAACTGGCGCAGCAGAGGAAACCGCTTCATCGACCGCGCATGAAAATTCCCATTGATCAGCCATACCGGGACCCCGAGCGCGCGCGCCTGCCAAACCAAATTCGGCCATACATCATGCTTACTGATCCAGATTACGTCCGGACGCAGTGCCTTCAAATAGTCGCGCGCCGATCGCACTGAATCTCGTGGACTGTAATCCGCAAACTCAAATTCCCCGCCTTTCAGCGCGCTGATCGCTGACGGTGAGAAGAAGCTCACGGCGCATGTCCACCCTCGAGCGCGACATGCTGCCGCCAACGGTTTCGCCCCTTCCAATTCTCCTGCGGAAGCGCAGTGAAACAAGACGACTCTCTCCATCAAACGCGTCTCACGAAATGCGCTCTGCGCGTTCAGCAAGCCCCACGCGCCCATCAAGCCCTGTACGTAGTTTTCCCGAGAACATTGCGCTTCGACCTGCAACGAACGACAACACCGGATACGCCAGGCCGTTGTAGAAGAGCTTTGCCAGCACGTGCTTAGACATCGCTCGTCGTCCCGTCAGTCAATTCTGCAAAAGCTGAAAGCACTCGCTCCGGCGTCGATAGCTTCATACAATCATGGTGCCTTTTTCGGACACTGCGCGCGCCAAACGCTGAACAGGGTCGGCAGGGAAGCGCATTTTCGACAACAACTGACCGCCCGCGAAATGGCTAGAAGCCAAACTCCTCGATTGTCGGCCCGAAAATCGCAAGTACCCGTGTTCCGCTGCCAACCGCGAGATGCATCAAGCCGGAATCGTGTGTAATAACTGCTTCCGACGAGCGCATGATCCCCGTAAGCTCGCGGAGCGGAGCGGAAATCACAGCTTGCCCGCCTGCCATCGCAATCTGTCTGCATTCTTCAGCTTCCGACTCTGCCCCGCACACGATCAAGTCATATCCGTCCGCTGTTAGCTGCCGCGCTACTTCCGTCCAATATTCAATTGGCCAGCGCTTTGTCGCATGTTTCGCACCCGGACATAATACTACTCGCCGTGTTGTCGCGTGCGACTCGCTGCCGGCGGCCGCCGCAAGGTCAAGCCCCGCGCCGTCATCCGTGCAGCCTAACGTTTTCATTGCATCAATGTAACGCAGCGGAACCGGCTTCGGCGCTCCGTATATGTTCCACTTGAACTGAATCAGCAGCCAGCGCCGCAATCGATATCGCTCCGCCTTCGTCCACATCAAGGGAAAACAAAACACCCTCAGAAACGCGCTGCGCCAGCTATTCTGCAAGTCCACGATTAACTCGTATCGCCGCGAAAGCAAACGGCGCAGCCTTTAACAGGCCGCGCCATCCGGTGCTCCGATCGAATTCCGATGATCTGGTCAATGCCCGACAGGAGTTCGGCTGCCTGACGAAATTCTTTCGCGACCAGAAAGTGCAGCGGCGCATCAGGAAAGCGCCGCCGCAAAGCTCGCAGCGCCGGTGCGCACAACAGTACATCGCCCAGCGACGAAAGCCGGATCACCAAAATGCCGCCCTCGGCAGACAAATCAGTTCAGCGTTCTGAGCTTGTCCTTGAGCGCGCCTTCTTCGGCAATCGTATACGAAGGCTTGCTCCCTTGAATCCGCGCGCTGCCAAGTAGCTCCGCGCGCTGCCCGGACAGCTTTGCGCTCTCCGTCTCTGATAGCAAGAGCATACCCAAGTGCAAACGCGGTCGCACAATCTTTTGCCATCGCGACTACGCCGCCTGCCGACTGATTGCCATTCCGCGGATCGACGACGAACCGGAAGTTCCCCAACCCATCACGCACTGGCGTCGTCGGGAAATACGCCACGCCGCACGGTGCCACTGCGAGAGTCGCCCAGGTACTGTCTGCCGTTTCCGGATTGCCCAGCTTCATCTCGTAGGATTGCTGTCCCGTAGGGAGTCCCACCACGCGGGATGCGAAGGGTGTCCGAATCTCAAACATCGAGTAGCCCTTTGCCGTCAGCTTCTCAGCCGCTCGGTCAATTGCCCATGCGTCAAGAAAACCGCGCACGTCAAATCGCATCTTGGGCCGCGACAGCAAAATGGACTTGCCCGCCACGAACATCCCACCAGTCTTGATCAAGGAAAGCGCACTGTCCAACTCCGCCTGAGCGGGCTTTGCTACCCTGCCGCCGATTGTCCAGGCGTCGAGCAGCGGTCCATAGCGAAGATCAAACGCTTCATCCGTCATGTCGTTGAGCTGCAAGCCGCGCATCAGCAGTGAATAGATCAACGTATCCGTCGGCACAGACTCTTTGCCAGCGCCCGCCGCGATCTTCTCAAGCTGGTTCTCTGCGCCCGGCTTCAGCCCTGCCGCCTCGTACCAACTCAATGTCGAAAACGCAACCTCAAAGCCTGATTTCACGTCTTCCGGCTTCGAATCCGGCAAAAAGAACGTCACGGTAACAGGAATACCGAATACGGTGCGCGTCTCGTGTGGAAAACGGTCTTGGCCTTTTCCGCAGCCGAGGGCTAGTATCAGCGTCCCCAGCAACAGCACGGTGTAACGGTTCATGTGCGTCCCAGTCTATATGGTTTTCTTGTCGATTATCGATTTCGCCGGTTCTTGATTTCCCGGTCCAATTCACGTTTGGCGCGCTGTTCTTCCTTGGCGTCGCGTTTGTCATATTCGCGCTTGCCCTGAACAACCCCAAGCTCTACCTTCAAATACTGTCCCTTGAAGTATACGGAAAGCGGTACAAGTGTGAACCCCTTTTCCATCACCTGCCGCAGCAGCTTGCGAATCTCGGCCCGGTTCAAGAGCAACTTCCGGACTCGCCGCTCATCTACCGCAGTATACCCGCGGTTCCGGTAGGCGCTGATTCCCATCGAGTAGAGGAGAACCTCGCCGTTTTCCACCCGTGCGAAGGCGTCCCGGAGGTTCACATGCCCCTCGCGCACCGATTTCACCTCGGTGCCCAGCAGCGCGATCCCCGCCTCGACGGTCTGAATGATGTGGTAGTCATGGCGCGCTTTACGATTCTGCGCAATGATCTTCACCGAATCTGTTGCCTCCATGACCCGCTAAAGTAACAAAAAATCGCTGGAAAGGCAAGACGGGCCCCAATCCCGGACTTGACAAACCGGCCCGAAATGCTTATAATTTTGATTCCTCCGCAGGAGTGGTGGAATTGGTAGACTCGCTAGTTTCAGGTACTAGTGTCCTTCGGGACGTGCGGGTTCGAGTCCCGCCTCCTGCACCAGCGCACGCGCTGGACTCGGTTCCGCTGGCGCAGTGGCCGTGCGGTCGTGGACTGCGCCTCCAAGTTGAACGGGGCCACCTGCCAAGGTGGCCCCGTTTCCAACTGTAGGGGCAGATGGCGATCCGCCCGTTCTGGATCGCAGCCGGCCTCTGCGGGGCGGGAGGCGCCCTTCCCAATTCATGCGCCCATAGCTCAATCGGATAGAGCATCAGCCTTCTAAGCGTACTGATGCTGAGTGCACAATTCCTGAAAGACATTAATAATTAAGAGACTTGCCGTCATGCTTTTGTTGGGATAATCGGCGATATTGGTAGCAAAATAGCCCGTTTTGTCGCCCGTCTTACTACCGTAGTAAGCTGAAATTCCATTTCAAGTTCGAGCGGGTTGTCGGCCAGAAATGGCTCGGACCTGACGTGCAGAGAGGCGAGTGAAAGCTAAATGACTGTCTGGCTTCCGTTTCGATATTCCAACACCGCACCATAATGTTATGATAATTGTGAAAAAAGTGCTCGATGTAACCGACTCGAACGCCTCTTGACTCTCAAGTTTGTCTGACCTACCTTTCGTCCTAGACGATCACGGACGGCCTTCACGAAAGGTTGGACGGAATGGAAGCAAGAACTCGAACCCTATTCGCTGAAACACCGCGGGTAGGGTTTGTTCGTTTTTCGGGTGCGTTGAGTCTTGCGCACGAGTACACAACTTGACGGTTTGAAGGACAGGGAATGACCATCACAGGAACGAAGCCAACTACGCAATGCAAAATCATGGCGCGAACTGCATATGTATTCAGTCTTTTGAAGCGAGTGGGCTTCGCGGTTCTGTTGTGTTAGCTTTGTGTATAGCTGCACGGGCTCAGCCATACGAACCACCTGACACCTTATGGACGCGAACGTTAAATTACGATGGGGAGTGAATGCATGCAGGGCACACATTCTGCCAAACGGTAGGCTTGTAATTTCGGGATCTCTTGGAGACACGGGACTTGGGCAAGGGCTGTTCTTACTCCAATTATCTTCCACAGGACAACAGATAGATTTTGATCTGTACCCAGATGACTTGTTCGTGGTTAACGGTGGATATCTTGCGTTAACCGCAGATGGAGGATTTGCATTAGCTGGGACGCTTGATGCGAACAATAACGATGATTTCCGAATTGTCAAGCTAGATGCAAACGGTGAAATGGTCTGGGAGCGAGACTACCCCTTGCTCGGGACACAACTAGCAAGTTCGATAGTTGGCCTACCTGATGGGAACCTATTGCTTGAGGTGCCTCAACACGCGCAAGCCAACCCACAAAGTTCTTTTGGATGAAGGTAAATGTCCAAAACGGTGATACGCTTTGGACACAGCAGTTCGGAAATCCAAGAGTGGACATTGCCGGTGTACATTCGATTGCAGTGAGTTCTGATGGATCGTTTTTCCTACTAGGGACCACGAACTACCATGACAGTACTAATCAATTCGATATTCTCATGGTCAAGTCCTCGTCCGAAGGTGCAATTGAATTCTCACGGACTTATGGTCGCCCATTGGTAGATACTGGCGAATCCATAACATGTTTGGAAAGCGGTGATTTCATTATCGGTGGGGGAAGCGGGAGGCAGGACACAGCTTTTGCGATCTGGGATGCTTATCATCTCAGGGTTACGACTACGGGAGACACTGTTTGGACAAACCCACTTCAGTTTGGAAATGGTCTATTTGACAAGACCCATCAAGTATTAGATACGCCGGATGATGGTTTCTATTCCGTCGGCAAGACTGCCAACGACGGGTACCAAATTCGAATCAGCAGACACAACGGTGAGGGTGAACTTGAATGGGCAGGACTCTATGGTTTCTCGTTCTCGAGTAGTAATATTCATGCCGACGCGGTTGATACTCTAGGGAGGTTTGCCGTAGCGTATACTTACATACCGGGTGTGCTTTCGGTTTTTATGACCGATCCAGATCCTGCATTGTCCTTCAGCAGTGAAAAACCATTGCTTCCCACAACAGTTGATATTCAGGTTCTTGCTTATCCCAATCCGTTCAATGCGAGTGCAACGTTGAAGATCGTTGCGCCACTACACGTTGTTGCTGACTTATCTATCACGAACCCCTTAGGCCAATCTGTAACGACTCTGTTCCACGGAAAAACGGACACTTCTCCTCTGTTAATAAGTTTCGATGGAAGCAGACTATCCAGCGGTGTGTACTTCGCTCGCTTGCAAACAGGAAATTCGCAAACATCAACCCAACTTATCCTTCTGAAGTAAAGCACATTTTAGAAACAGAATGGGATCAATATGACAGCAGTTTCTTCTCGACGAGGCTTGCACGCGCTATTGCTCTTCTTAACTGCAGCGCCGATTGCAATTGCGGCCTTTAAACCATCGGACGGTTACTTGCATTTTAATGACTGTATTGCATCAGACACAATGTATGCTCGCAGAGGCGATCCAGCAGCGGTCATGGATTTCGCGGTCATGGCGTCGGCAAACGCTGATTCGCTGGGGAATGATATCTTTACGCTACTTTGGGATACTTCTCAAGACACAACGATTCACGACAAGGTTCGTGATCGAGCAATCTGGGCACTTCAATGGTATCAACGGGATAGCGTCGAAACCCTAATCGAAGCCATATTGTACGAGCCTGAGTTTGAACTAACGTCCGCCAGAGTGTTGGCAAAGTGGAAATTGTGGACAAATTCCCTCGACGCTCTTGTTGGACACGAAGACTGGACTACCTTGGTCTTGAATGGCGCTCCTAGTATTGAAGACAGCCTTGTTGTGGCGGAGAATTCTGGAAGCCCTTCTGGTCGAATGGGGGCCGCCTTCTATCTCGAAGAGGTCTTTGGCTATACCGGCGAAAGGGCGAAGGAAGCCGAAGAGGTCTTGGAAGACTATGTTGTAAGCCAACAATCCTATGCGGATACGATTAATCTATCGCGTGGCGTTTCCTATGCTGTAAGCCTTCAGACCTTTTGGCACAAGATGCGCTATTGTATTAAGGTGTAGTTTGGGTTTGTAAGTTGCGGAGCTTCAGTGGTTTTGGTGATTGCTTTGTATTGGCCTGGCGACAGGTCTTTTTTGTTTGTGTTTGGAGCCGTTTTCGGCGCCTGAGAATGGTCTCGGCGCGGCCGTAATAGACATCTGCAGGATGCAGATTGTCGATGGATTTGTGGTAGTGTTCGGTGTTGTACCAGTTGCGGAACCGATCCAGTGCCTCTTGCAGCTCCGCCGGCGACGAGTAGACAACCAGGTTCAACCGTTCTTTGGCCGTGCGGTTCAACCGCTCGATTTTCCCGTTCGTCTGTGGGTGATTACGAGCGGTGTAGATGTGATGGATGCCGGACTCTTCGAGGAACCGGTTGAACGGTTTGGCGATGTAGCCCGAGCCGTTGTCGCTTAAGAGCTTCACACGTCGGTTCACCGGGACTTTCTTCATGCCGGTCGTGTTCAGCGCTTTGTCGATCAGATTCTGCGTGGCCGGTCCGTCCATTTTGTCCATCAGCTCGAAGCAGATCGAGTAACGGCTGTAGTCATCTAAGACACCGCCGGCAAAGTACCAGCCCCAGTTGACAATGTGGAAGTACGTGAAGTCCGTCTGCCACAGCTCATGCGCATGCGTGGTCTTGCGATGATACTCCTTTGACGCTTTCATCACCTGCGGCAGTTCGCGCTGCAACCCTTCACGCTTCAAGATGCGGTAGATCGTGCTTTCGCTGACCGAGAACCTGCCTTCATCCGTAATCAGAAAAGAAAGCTGCCGGGCACTGCGATCCGGATACGCTAAGGCGCGCGCGATAACCGTCTCTTCTTCCTGCGGAAGCAGTCTGTTCCAGATGCGTCTGGCCACGGGACGTTCATCTTCCAGCGTGCCGTTCTGCATCCAACGATGGTAGGTGCGTGTCGGAACGCCTAACTTGCGCAGCGTCTGGTTCACCGAAAGTTGTGACCGTTCGACAAGCCTAATCACTTCTTCCTTCTGCTGCGCACTCATGCGCTGATAGCGCTCGCGCTCTTTCGGTAATTTTAGAAGAGACTTTTTTTGAGCGCGCGTACTTCCACGGTCTGGTCGGCCACCGCCTGCCGTAGTGCTTCGTTCTCCTGTTGCATCTTGCTCACATCGCCGCGGCTTGCGCCGCGTGTCTCTTCGCCTAACAGCCTGGCCTTCCCCGCTTCCATGAACTCCTTCAGCCACGTATAGTAGATGTTCTGATGCAGGTTCTCCTGACGGCACAGCGCCGCTACCGTTTGCTCGCCGCGCAGTCCGGCCAACACCACACGGATCTTGTCTTCCGCGCTGTACTTTCTGCGTGTGCGCTGCTTTACCGACTTGATCAGCTGACTCGCACTCTCGGGCTTCGCTGCCGTCGTGCTCTTCTTCGCTTTTCCTCTGGGCATAAAAAATCTTCCTTTCCGATGCGTTCATAATAGCACCTTCCGGGAAGCTCCGCAACCCCTGAACGGGTCGCCAACGCTAAGTTCAGTCGGGCCGCCCGACTGAACTTACAACACTACATTACACCCTAATAATACTGATCCTTTTGTGCCAAATGCGCTGACGGAAAACAATCGCGCAACTTGCAAAAAGGCATAGAAAGAACACGGAGAATCACATGCTACCTTGGACTGCAGCCGCAGTTGCGGCCCTGCGCTGGTCTCGGTGGTACTTCGTGCATACGCCACTGAAGGCGTTGAATATCGAGCTGTGCAAACAGCGTTTAGTGAACTTGCAAAACCGCTTGTTGATTGAAGCGCACGTTAAGAAGTCCATTGATCCGAAGGGCGAGTTCTACGACGAGTTCTCGAAGTTGATCGAGGTGAGTTCCGATCCGCAAATCTGGATCGTGGACGCGCGGCAGGCGATAGCAGCTGGCCGTAGAGACGTCACGGACGAGGAGGCCCGCGCACGGTTTCGCGAACTGATTGAACTCGCTAGTAAGTCTGGCGACGTGGGCCGCAAGATCGCAAATGAGTATGTCCAGGCTTCCGCAGGAATGCTGTTCGCCGTAAATCCGATTGCGAAGATGGTCGCGGTTTTAACGATGCACTTGTTCAGTCGTGTGTGGGGCACCATGACCAGCAGAATGGAACGGATCCTTGAGAAGATCACACGTACGGAAGACGATATTTTGGTACTCTCCGCAATGAACGGACTTGCTCAGGCGACTGGTCGCCCAATCAGCCTGACCCGTAGCCTATCCGAGCTGCTGACGGGCGATGGCGCGGCAACTTGCTAAAACCTTAAACTACAGTAGGAAGCGCGGTTAGTCACGCCGCGCTTTACTTTCTGTATACGTTGAACACTCGTTCAAAATAGTAAGGTGCATTGGCAGAGTCAAGGTGTCGCAGAGACTGCACAGCGGGGTAAGAAGAGTACCCCATCGATTGAGAAGAAAATGAACCCGGTTCTTACCTGGTTTGAACGAAAATGCGTCGGGAGGCGCGATGATAGACGATCTCTTGGTCGTAACTCAGAGGAATCTTGACAGGCTTCGGCTGAAGACATATATCACGTTCATCTTTGTCGTAGCTGGCATATACGGCCTGCTTGCCTATGAGACGGACATCAAGAACCATGTGCGCCACGCGACGCTGCCAGAGATTTTTCAAGTGAAACGCGAACTTGGTGACATGCAATTGGAAGAGGCAACCAGGTACAGTAGTTGTCGCGATAGTTGTAGACTTCGATACCGGTCGTCCACTTGTAATGATACGGCTCACTTGAAATTGATCGAGAAGATTGAAGCTAAGTCTGCCGATTTGAAAATGCGGGAACAAGACCGAAGTCTTCTGCTCGAAGAGAGGTGGTCTGCAGGAGCTGGGGTTTCAATCGAAGGCGTTGTCTCGTCTCTCTTCAATCTCCCAGTGTTGTTTGGTCTATTCTACCCACTTCTGCTAGCGACTATCTTGTGGGACATAACGCATTTGCAAATGGTGATTCTTCAAATTCGCGAGAGAGCGCTCGAAGATGATAAGATTAAGCAGGCCGAGTTTCGTCTCCTGATAGCCAAGATACGGATGTTTGTACCACGGAAGCTGGCACGGCCCGCGATGCTTGCTCCATTGGTACCCTCTGTAGTCATGGGAACGTTTTCGTTTGTTGTATACAGAAACGTGACGGCGTTTCCGCTTAGTGACCACGCTCTTCATGACGCGGTCTACGGACAAACGTCTTTCTGGGGACTTAGACCGGTTACACTTGCCTTGGTCTGGGGTGGCCTGGGGTCGGTCATACTCGGTACTGCCGCCGCCGTAATGATGTTCTACGTAGACTTGGTAACAGATTACTCAAAGCCTCTGAAGAGGGGTGCCCGTCCGCCCAATTCAACTGACCTCTCATTCTGGAACCGTAAGGAGTTCTATATAGTATTATTAATAACTTGTGCGTTGTGGTATCTGTTGAATCTGCTGGGGAAGCGCTGAATAATGTTGCATCAGTCTTTGATTTCCGGTAAATTGCTTTTCATGCCTCATGTAGGCAAAATAAGAGAACAGGCGGCAGATTCTTCCAGTATGCTTGTGCGGCAAGATTCTGGAAAAACAACATCTTAGGATTGGTCAAAGCCTTGCAGTCCTCGTTCATGAAAGGAGCTGCAGGTGAAAAACCGCCATGTCATCCAGGCCCCGACAAAGGGGCAAGAGCCGAGTTGTCGGATTCTAACCCCTTGGATCGCGGCCAAATACGGGAGGCGAATGTGAGGATTTTCTGGGGAGCTGTTGGCTTCCTAGCGGGCGTATTAGCAGGCGTTTTTGTCATTCGGACGGAGGTCTTAATGAGCGAGAATTTCGTAATTTATGCCCTCATGATATCTGCTGTTTCGATCTATTCGGTTTACGAAATTGTTCTAGGCCTGAGCATGAAGTTCAATTGGCTCGGTTCTCGAACTCCGAGCACGAGTCCGTGACCAAATGACATCGATTGACTGCAGACGAAAGGCTGCCTCCCGGCGGCCTTTTTCTTTGGCCAAAATCAACGGTTAGCCGTAATCCATTGCTTGCAAGTCTGAAAAATCGAGTGCAAATTGCGCTCACGAGATTTGAGATCATGCTTCGGGAAGCGGGACCGATTTACTGGCGGGAAGTAGGAGAAAACGAGACCAATGAACTCACGTAAGGTTGGTCGTTGGCGGATCAACTTTCGCCAACTGCAGTTTGAGCGCATAGTATCGGGATATCCGATAAAGTTCTCTGAATGTAGTACGCCAGATGGAACTCTGGGCGTGATCTTTCACACCCATAAGAAACGAGTTGACGATCAAGATACATTTGATCTCGTTGAAGCGATAGAGCGTGCACTGAATCCCGAGGAAACGCTCTGGAATCGCCCTCCTGACCATTCGGTCGACTGGACTCGTGAACGTGTAGAGGAAATCTACAACGCTTGGGAATACAATCAGCGACGGAAGGCAGAGGACTCGCAAAGGATGAAGGAATGGGAGCGGAAGCACCCGGAACAGTTGCATTAAGTACTGATCGCAAAGTGACCTCTTCCGAAAATGCGAAATCCGCCCTTTCAGGCGGACTATTGCAGGCGAACGTTGACTATGATCCCGACTACACTGAGCTTGTCTTCATGGACGAGTGCGGAACTTCGTCGCTTGCAGGAAACAGCATGTCAGCTCCTGATCCATACTTCAGCCTTGCTGCGGTAATCATCAACAGTCGGTTCTATTCGAAGAGCGATGGGCAGCATGGCCTCGAAATTGTCGATATGGTGGCGAATCCCCTCCGCAAGGCCGTGCTTCGCGAATATGGTCACTTGACCGTCGAGATGGATATGCGCGAACGTACTTTCATGGACTGTACGTCTGAACGAATTTTCCAAAAAGACCGTCGCCGTCGTGATCACGGGCTGAAGCTCTATCCGGTCTGATACGCGAAGAGGTAGCATACGCCACCTCTCCCAACGGTCACCGTTTCCCTGAGCTCATCGCCCATTGACCATAAGATAACACACCAGTGAGAGGTTGTCAATACCCATTCGGCTCCGGAAATACTCTTAACTGTAATATAAACATTATGCCACGGATTTCCGATGATGAATTCCAAGGCAAAGCCCCTTAATCGCCGTCGACCTTCCAGTGCGACAATTGTCTAAACGATGTCCTCCCTCTACAAGCGCAAGCTGAAGTCCGGCGAGTTCTGGTATGGCCAGGTGCGTTTGCGCGATGGCCGGTGGAAGGCGTTCAACACAAAATGCCAGAGCAAACGCCAGGCGATGGAGGTACTGAAGTCGGTTGAGGTTGCGATCGCGAACGGCGGCAAACCATTCGCGAAGTTGCAGCCGGCCGTCCGGCAACGTCTCGCGGACGTTGCGAATCTCTACTTGGAGCGCCGTAGCGCTGAATGGTCGCCGCGCACAAGGCCGTTGCACGAGTCCACGCTACGCCAATTCATCGAAGTGACTGGCAACATCGGCGTCACCGGCGTGGGGAGGGAAGAGGTGCAGGCATTCACGGACTATCTTGTCAAGAGCAAGCGCGTCACGTCGAACGCCACGATCAACATTCATTTGAGAAATCTGGCCGCTTTCCTGCGCTGGGCGAAGAGACATTTCGACCTGCGCGCCTGGGCGGTTCCGGATGTCCCGAAACTCAGAGCCCCGGCGCCTAAGCACCGGGACTTTTATTCACCGGACGAAGCATCTCGGCTGGTCAGTGCCGCGATGGGGATTCACATTAACGATCAGCCGTTTGGCTTGTATCTCGCGTTCCTGTTCCTCACGGGTATGCGCAAGCGCGAGTCTCTGGTGCTCGACTGGGGCCAAGTGGATCGTCGAACCAGACTCATCTTTCTGGCACCAGAGACCACGAAAGCGCATCGCGCCGACACGGTTCCACTTACGGCGGAACTTGAGGAATTGCTGGATCTGCTCGGCTGGAAGGCGTCCGGTCGCGTGTTCGTCTATTCAGCGGACTCGGGGCACGTCGCAGCCTGCTGGAACGACGCCGTCGTACGTGCAGGCGTTCGCCGTCTGAAGCTGCACAACTGTCGCGACAGCTTCGCAGTCAACCACCTGCTGGAAGGCGTACCGCTTGCTGTAGTAAGTCGAATGCTGCGGCACAAGTCGATCACGACGACTATGCAGGACTATGCTGCCTTCAGCATGGAAGACATTGAGGCCATACTACGGCGCAAGAAAACAACGCAGGAGGTCGGCGAATTTACTACCAATATACTACGGGCTGTGCATCACAGCATGGAACTTCTCGTTAAGTAATTGGCTCAAATCATGCCGCCATGACTCTTGACTCTCAAGTTTGTCTGACCTACTTTTCGTCCAAGACAATCACGGACGGCCTTCACGAAAGGTTGGACGGAATGGAAGCAAAATCTAAGACCCTATTCGCTGAAACACCGCGGGTAGGGTTTGTTCGTTTTTCGGGTGCGTTGATTCTTTCCCCCGGCGGCACTGCGTGCTTCACAAGCACCTGCAGGTGCCCCGTTCTCTATCCGTGGTCGAGTGCCCGCGACTGGTTTGCCGGCGAGCAGCAGGGACCAATCACAATCTGGTTCGCAGGCCTATCCCCTTAATACGGGGCATCCGCAGCGGATGCCGCCGTGGGAATGTGGAGATGAAACAAATATTGGAAAGCGATTCCTTTACAAATACGAGATTCATTGAGTTTGGGCCCGGCCTAGGAAGCTATTCTCAGCCACGATACGGTGTAGCACCACCGGGACTGCATAGTGTTGGTCGTTACTTCATCGACTTCATGAGTCGATTGTGGCGCAATAATAGCTGGGGGCCAAATGAACTCTGTACACCTGTTGGCCTAGAAGGTGTCCCGTTAACTTGGAATTCTGCGCATGACACGATTGATAACGCAGACCAAACGGTGTTTCTCATTGACTTTAATCCTAACAGTACCACAACGGCACTAGGTTTTACGCATCAGTTCTTTTTCTGGTACGAAGATAGACCTGACAGCTGCAACTTCCATATCTATCCCGGACCCGGTGGATGCGGTGAAATAGACATTTTCCCCCGGCGGCATCCGCTGCGGATGCCCCGTTCCCCGCGAGAGCATTGAACATCAACGCCTGACATCTCATGCGCCACCGCCGAAACGACTGAAACTAACCGCCACTTCTCTCTAATTACAAAACGGCGACCCCATCGGGCCGCCGTTCTGTTTTCCGCCCCTACACCTAAGACGCAGCGCGCCAGCGCCAATGGGTCCAGCGTCCACGCTGGCGCGCCAGCGGCAACGGGTCCAGCGTCCACGCTGGCTGGCTTTCCTCTCTTATCCAATTTGGTTATATTAACTTGCTTGGGCCGTACCCGGTAAGAAGCAGTAGTAAGCCGGGTCAGCACAGAAACAGAAAAACAGGCAACTAAGTACCTGTTTTTTAAGAGCCGCTGAACGGACTCGAACCGTTGACCTGCTGATTACGAATCAGCTGCTCTACCAACTGAGCTACAGCGGCGGGATATCGCTTGGGAAACCCAACTATACAGAATTCAGAGGCTTTTGTCAAGCGGCCCGGCCACCTTCTAGGCCCCGACTTTTTCGCACAACCGACCCTCCGCGTCGCCCCGGACCTGATCGGCTGCCTCCTGCGCTATCGCTCGGCCCTTGTCCGGATCGTTGAGGTCGAGGCCTACACCGATGACGAATCCTCCCACGGCTTCCGCCGCACCGCCCGCTCCGCGATCATGCACGACAGCTTCGGCCACATCTACGTTTACCGAAGCTACGGCGTTCACGTTTGTCTTAACTTCACGACTGACCGTAAACATTGCGGTGCCGTGTTGATTCGCTCCGCCGAACCCCTCGAAGGCCTCGGCTCCATGCGCAGACGCCGCGGCGACGTCGAAACTCAGAAGCTCCTGAGCGGCCCCGGTAATCTATCCCGCGCCCTCGGCATCACGCTGGACCTCAACGAGTCGATGATCGGCGACAAAATCGAGGTCATCGCGGGCGCACCGTACAGCGTCGTCTGCACCCCGCGCATCGGCATCAGCAAAGCCAGAAATCACCTCTGGCGCTTCTTCGATCCCGATAGCCCAAGCATAAGCGGAACAAAAGCGCTCAACGCAACGGCGAAGCCTCACTCCTTGACCGGCAAATCAAAAATATCCGAGTAGTCCGGCTGCTTGGGCATGTTCTCCGGCGGCACCGGCGGAATCTCCGGCGGTGCCAGCGCTTCGAGTTTGTCAAGCGGAATGTAGTAGCTCTTTAGACCTTCGGTACAGTTGCGGCACATCTCTTCGACGCGCCCCTGCGTGATGAGCTTCGTGCGGAATGCGTTGTATCTTTCGCCGTGCCAGATGTCGCGAAAATCCTGCGTCAGTGCGTTGCCCATCAGGTATTGCTCGTCTTTGTCAAAGCAGCACGGAACCACATTGCCGTTCCAGTCGATCATCGTCGAAAACCACAGCCGCTTGCACGACTGATAACGCCGCTTGGTGTCCCAACGGTCACCGACTCGCTGATAGCGCCGCAATTCCTCGGCGTCCGGCAAATACTGCATCGCCTGATCGTCCGTATATATCTGCGCCGTCTTAATCTCAACCGAGTCCGCGCCCCACGCTTTGGCTTTAGCTCGCAAGTACGGGATCTCGTGCTGGTTGTGCTTCATCGGCAGCCATTGCATGATCATCTTCGGCCGCTTGCTGACCCGTGCATTGCGCTGCCGCCGAAACTCGAGCATATTCGCAACGACAACGTCAAGTTCGCCCCCGATGCGATAGATCTTGTAACTGTCTGGCGTTAGCCCGTCAATCGAGAAAATTAGTTCACCAAGCCCCGCATCGAGCAGACGCGGAATAAGATTCCGGCGGTGCAGCAGCATCCCGTTGGTCGAGACCATCGAATAGATCCCGCGCCGTGTCGCTTCCGCAATCATCTCCGGCAATTGGTCGTTGATCGTCGGCTCACCCTGATTCCATAGCGCGACGACCTTCACGTACCGGCCCACATTGTCGAGAATCCGCTTGAAATTCTCCAGCGTCATCACGCCCAAATCGCGTTTCAATTCGCGCGCACCGATCGGACACAGCGGACACTGCAAATTGCAGCGGCTGATCGGCTCGATCATGATACTGATCGGATACCCCCACACCAGCGGACGCTTGACAACATGCGAGAGTGCGTAACTGCTCGACAGTGCCGCAAGGTTCACCAAGAAATCAGGTCGTAATGAAATTCCGCGTGGCAGCAAATCCGCTCCATGTCTGATCTTTGCGACAATATAATTGCCGGAACCCAATTAAGCAACCCTTTGTCCCCCGCATAGCAAAGCACCTTCCCGCTTCCCTTGACGCTGCTCTTCGTCACGAGGTGTCATCATGAAAAGCCTATATCTTGTCCTTTTTCTAATTTGCGCCGCAGGCGCCGCTGGGTTGCTCTTCATGAGCGAGCCTCAGCGTGAAGCTACCGATAACGGACCATATCCGTCCGACTGGTTCATGCTCCAACGCGCGTGGCCGGAACCCTATCTTGATCCGGAAAAAGTCCTGCGCGGCGCCGAGCAAGCGGCGCGCCTGAGACGCAACACACTCGACGAAGACCCCTTCTGGGTGCGGCGTGGTCCGACCAATATCGGCGGTCGACTTACGGACATCGTCGGCCACCCCACGGACGACAATACCGTTTACATCGCGAGTGCGGCTGGAGGTGTTTTCAAAACTACCGATGGCGGTCTGAATTGGTTTCCAATTACAGACGATTTTCCCACGCCGTCAATCGGGGCGCTCGCTATTGATCCCTCGAACCCCAATACTGTCTATTGCGGCACTGGCGAAGCGAATTCCGCCAACGACAGCTATTTTGGTTCAGGAATCTACAAAAGCACAAATGGCGGATCGACTTGGAATAACATCGGTCTCGTCAACAGCCGCTTCATCGCGCGCATCGTCGTGCACCCCGAAGACCCAACCAACATCTGGGTCGCCTCCATGGGCGAACTCTTCACGTCTGGAGGCGAGCGCGGAGTTTACCTTTCAGAGGACGGTGGACAATCGTGGACTCAGAAGCTCTTTGTCAATGATTCGACAGGCGCCAGCGATGTCGTCGTGCATCCGACCGACCCGAACATCGTCTATGCGGCCACGTGGCAACGCATTCGCGGGCCCGAGCATCGATATGTGGGAGGGCGAGGATCTGGAGTCTATAAGTCTGTGAACCGCGGTGAAACCTGGACCCGCCTGTCTTCCGGCCTGCCTCTGATCGGTGATGAGGTTGGCAGGGTGGGACTCGCAATTTCCCAGTCGAACCCCAGCGTCTTGTACGCGATCTACGCAGACGATCCCGGCTACTTCCTCGGCCTGTTTCGCTCGAATGACGCTGGCGAAAGCTGGACGCAGGTCAATGACGAGCCACTGATGGACATCTTTTCGAGCTTCGGCTGGTACTTTGGCAATATCCGCGTGCGACCCGACGACGAAGACGTGATCTTCGCGCTCGGCGTCGAACTGTTCCGCTCGACTAACGGCGGGACCACGTGGACTGCTATCGGCGAGCTTAACGGCGGCGGCGCCATTCATGTTGACCACCACGCCCTATGGTTCGATCCGCAGCAGCCCTTCCGCTTTTGGCTTGGGTGCGACGGCGGCCTCTATCGCTCGACGAACAACGGCAACACATTCGATGACTTCAACAACTTCCCGGTCATTCAATACTATGCCGGAACTTACGACGCGCAGCAGCCGCACCGCCTCTACGGTGGAACGCAAGATAATGGTACGCTGCGCTCCCTCTCCGGCGATCCGCACTCCTTCGAACGAATTTACGGCGGTGATGGCTTCTACACTATTGTCGATCCATCCAACAATAACTACGTCTATGCTGAGTATCAGTACGGCGGGTTAGGCCGCAGCTCCGACGGCGGAACCAGTTTCGATTGGGCCTTAGATGGCGTGGACGACGCTGAGCGCCGCAACTGGAACACTCCGGTTGTCCTCGATCCATCAAACCCGCAAATCGTGTACTATGGCACCGAACGCCTCTATCGTTCAACCAATCGTGCGCAAAGCTGGACGCCCATAAGCCCCGACTTAACCGACGGAGGCGGACAGGGTATTCTGGTCTTTGGCACAATCACGGCAATTGGTGTATCGCCCGTGAATTCGCAGGTCATTTACTGTGGAACTGATGATGCTAACGTATGGGTTACGGTCAATGGCGGCGCTTCCTGGTCGCGTATCGATGATGATCTTCCCGAACGGTGGGTGACGAGAATCACGCCGCATTTTGCGAATGACAACGAAGCCCTACTCACGATTTCCGGCTATCGCAACGCCGAACAAAACGCGCACCTCTTCCGCACGATCGACTTTGGACAATCGTGGCAAGAACTTGGCGCTGCCCTTCCTGACGTCCCGCTGAACGACGCACTTTACGACCCGGAATATCCCAGTCGCATCTTTGTTGCCTCGGACTTCGGAATCTTCTGGAGTGCAGACTATGGCGGCACATGGTCCCCGCTTGGACGCGGCATGCCGCCTGTCTCGACCCACGATCTCGTTTTCGATCCACAGAACCGCCGCTTGCACGCTGCCACACACGGTCGCTCGTTTATGACGTTGCACGTGGACTCGCTGCCCGGCAATCGTCCACCCGTGATCTCCGAACGCACGCCTGCATCGCCGCTTCACATCGAGCTCGGCGCAATTGTGGACTTCAGCGTGACTGCCAGCGATCCGGATGAAGACTCGCTCACTTTTAGCTGGCAAGTTGACGGCGTCCAGTTCGCGGACTTGCCGCAAGCAACACACCTGTTTGCCGATACCGGTCACTTCGTTGTCTCGATTCTTGTTTCCGACACGCAATTCACAATATCCGACACCGTCCTCGTTCGGGTCGATACATCATCCTTGCTGTCCCCGACTGGTGCGTTGCCGGACGACTTTTCTCTGTCCGCCTATCCAAATCCGTTCAATAACGAAACGCGCTTTGTGTTTGCGCTTCCCCAAACATCCCCGGTCGAGCTGAACATCTACTCAATCACCGGAAGCCTTGTTGCCGATCTCAATCTCGGCCAGCTACCTGCGGGAAGGCACGAAATTCCATGGAGCCCGCAAGACTTGGCTTCAGGAACCTACTTTGTTTCACTTGACGCCGGTCCACTAAAGAACACGCTCAAAGTTCACTATCTCCGATGATCAAACCCCTGCTTTGCCGGTCACTGCTGCTGCTTTGCCTCTGCGCTGCCAACGCACATGCGCAAGACACGTTGCGAATCATGACGTATAACATCCTGAACTTCTCAGGTAGTGACACGGATCGCCTTGACGAGCTCCGTACGATCATCCGCGCGATTGATCCCGACATCATTGTGTATCAGGAGATTGAAGACCAAGGGGCTGTCAACAACATCCTGAATCAGGTGCTGCTCCAACTCGACCCGGATTGGAGCGCGGCGGCCTTTGTGAATGGACCCGACACCGACAATGCCTGCTTCTATATGTCGTCACGTGTCTCGCTCGTCAGCCAGCGCCAAATTCCCACGCAACTCCGCGACTTCTCCGAATATGTAATCTCGAGCTCCGCGCTGGGCGACGGCGGAAGTGTTCAGGCTCTATTCCGGACACCTGAAGGCAAGCCAGGGCACCGAAGAGGAGCAGCGCAGACTCGCTGAATGCCAAGTCCTGCGCGGCGAGCTTGAAGAGCTCGATCCCGGTTCGCTCTTCATGTTTGCCGGAGATTTCAATCTGTACACATCATTCGAACCAGCATATCAGTTCCTGCTTGGTCTGGAACCAAGCCCGAACAGCCGTTTGCTTGATCCGATTAATCGGCCCGGAGCATGGAACAACAGTATTTCGTTTGCCGATGTTCACACTCAGTCCCCGCGCACGCAGTCGTTCGGCGGCGGCGCAACGGGCGGCATTGATGACCGCTTTGATTTCATTCTCGCGTCTGCCGCGTGGATGGATACGGCCGGTTCGTACGTCCTTCCTGCGACATACACGTCGTTCGGAAACGACGGCGACCACTTTAATCAGGCCGTAAATGATGGCACAAATCAAGCAGTTCCCGATAGTGTCGCCGATGCCCTGCATGCGATGGCCGATCACCTGCCCGTCTTCGTGGATGTCGTTCTGCGTCCAACATCGACACCCGTCACTCCGCTGCCGCCGGTTGTCGAAACGCCGTTGCTCGCAACGTGCTACCCTAATCCGTTCAACCCGATTCTAAATGTATCCCTTGCGCCGTCGGTGCATGCAGGTGAATTGCGCGTGTTTGATGTCATGGGCAGATCGCTGCGCTCCGTATCCCTTGCACCGACTGCCAGTGCGTCCGCGTTGACATTGGACTTCTCACACTATTCGTCAGGCCCCTATTTCATCGTTGTCAATCGCGGTGTCCAAAACGCCGTTTCACGTGTAATCTTGCAGAAATAATCTCGACTTGAGCTTTCCTGTTGTAGCAATTGTCGGACGACCCAACGTTGGCAAGTCCACCATCTTTAATCGCATGACCCGCACCAATCGCGCCATTACCGCGCCTGAACCCGGTGTCACGCGAGATCGTCATGTCGGTAACGTCGAGTTCGAGGGCAGCGAGTTCCTTGTCATGGATACCGGCGGTTGGGTCCCGCGCTCTGAAGAACTCTTTGATGCCGCCATTCGTGAGCAAGTCCGCTTCGCGCTCGAGGAGTGCGATGTCGTGCTCTTCGTCGGGGATGCGCGAACTGGACCTACGGACGCCGACCTCGACATCGCGCAGATGCTCAAACGTGGCGACAAACCTGTCATCGTCGCCGTGAACAAAACAGACAATCCCGGCTTTGAAGCCGAGATCCCCAGCTTCTATACGATGGGTTTGGGCGATCCTATGCCGCTCAGTGCGGTTCAAGGATACGGACTTGGAGAGCTCCTCGAAAAAATCGTCGAGGCCCTGCCGGACACCAGCGGGCAGTCCATCGAACGACCTCGTCCGCTTGTCGCAGTGATCGGCAGACCCAACACAGGCAAATCTTCACTCGTCAATGCGCTCCTCGGCGAAGAACGCCATATGGTCACCGATGTTGCAGGGACGACGCGAGATTCCATCGACAGCGTCGTGACGTTTTACAAGCAGCCCATGACGTTGATCGACACCGCCGGCCTGCGCCGCAAGGCAAGAGTCCAGGAGGCACTCGAATTCTACACAACCGTGCGCACTCAGAAAGCGCTGAAGGAGTGCGACGTCGCCGTGGTCATGGTGGAAGCGCACCAAGGCCTGCTGGCACAAGACGTCCGTATTCTGCAAGACGCGGTTACATACGGAAAGGGCGTCATCCTCTGCTTGAACAAATGGGACTTGATGGATAAAGACGAACGCACAGCCGGATTGATTTCGAAAGAGATTGACGAGCGTCTGTCCGATCTGTCCTATATCGAACGCATCTTTATCTCCGCGAAAGACCGCCAGCGCGTTCACAAAGTGCTCGAAATCGTCCTCAAGATTCATGAGGAGCGGCAGAAGCGCATTTCCACCGGTGAATTGAATCGTTTCGTCGAGCAGCTCATGGATCGTCAGCCGCCTCCCGCAGTCAAAGGCCGCGACCTGCGCCTCAGCTATGTTACGCAGGCCGAGTCCGAACCGCCCACGTTCATCTTCTTTACACGCTGGGCCAACTTGATGCCGGACAATTACAAACTCTGGCTCGAGCGCCGGCTGCGTGAACAATACGGTTTCGATGGCGTTCCCATAAGGCTATTCTTCCGCAGCAAGCGAACATGAAATCTGCTTCGGCGCAAGTAGTAATCCCCGGAATTGACGGGGAGTTTTCATATCTTGTGCCGCGCGAATTGGCTAACCTTGTGCTACGCGGCACGCGAGTGCTTGTGCCGTTTCGTTCCCGTCGCGTGACCGGATTTGTCGTCGAGGCGCACGCGAAACCTGTCGAAGCGGCAACGCGTGCCATTGATCAGATGTTGGACGACTCGCCTGCCTTCTCGGAAGATCTCATGCGCTTCACCGGGTGGATGGCCGATTACTATCTTTGCGCGTGGGGCGATGCGCTGCGAGCGGCGCTCCCCGCAGGGCTCGATGCCGAAGATCAATTCCGCTTCGCGCTGACCGAGCAGCATCGTGATCAGTTGACACTCGGAAACGAGTCCTACTCGCAGGATATCGCAGAATTGCTCGACGCCCTCGAAGATACTCCCTTGAGTGCGCGCCAGGTCAAATCACGTTTTGGCATCGATCCCGACGGCGCCGAGATTCGGGCGCTGAAGCAAAGCGGCCGAATCGAGTACAAACCCTTCCTCCGCGGCCCCGGACTCACGAGTTGTCTGAGCGCATCCTGGAGATTTCCGAATCCGCCCGTGCGGGGCTCGCCGACGATTCCCTCTGGACCTTTGTCAAGACCCGCAGCGCGCAAAGATTGATTCGCGAACTGCGCGACTGCGGCGAAAACGGTATGCCCCGCCATCATGTGATGCGTGGCGCAAGCAAACAGCGGAGGCAGGCGCTCGAAGACCTGCTCACGCGCGGTATCATTTGTGAACGAAAGGAAGTCCTGTCCCGTTGGCGGCCCGATGATCTGCCTGCGCTGCCCGAAGAACCGCGCGCTCCTCTGACACGTTTTCAGCAACTCGCGTTCCTCGACATCAAAGCCGCTCTGGATGCCGCGACCTATCGCGGCTTCCTGCTCTATGGTGTAACAGGTTCCGGAAAAACCCGCGTATATATTGATGCGATCAAGCATGCTCTTGCAGCGGGCCGAACCGCCCTCGTTCTTGTTCCTGAAATCTCGCTGACTCCTATTCTCTGGGGCCGCTTTCGTGCAGCGTTCGGAGAAGCCGTCGCGATTCAACACAGCGCACAGCCTGCCGGGCATCGCTACGATCTCTGGCGCGATATCGCGCGCGGGAAATACCGCATCGTCATCGGCGCCCGCTCCGCAGTCTTCTCGCCGCTCGCAAACCTTGGTCTCGTCGTCGTGGATGAGGAACACGAAGCCTCCTACAAACAGACTGAAAGTTCGCCGAGATATTCCTCCCGCGATGCAGCGCTCTTCCGTGCGCGGCAGGCCAACGCGGTCGCGATTCTCGGAAGTGCTACGCCGACGCTTGAAAGTCTCTACGCGGTCGAGCAACAGCGCCTGACCTTACTCACACTCCCCGAGCGGATCGGCACTGCAACGCTGCCGCACATCGAAGTAGTCCTTCCTGATCAGGAATCATCCCCCGAAGGTAACCCCCAAACCGTTGCAGTAGCAGCCGAATCCTCCGATGGAGACGAGGATCAGGTGCTCTCTTCGACCGTGCGAGCGGCGATCAAACAGGCGATCGCCGACGGCAAACAGGCCATCGTTCTGCAAAATCGCCGGGGATTTGCGCCTTTTCTGATCTGCCGCACCTGCGGTAAGCTGTTTGAGTGTCCGAACTGCTCTGTCTCTTTGACGTACCATCGCCCCGGGCGCGTGTTGCAATGTCACTACTGTCATCATCGCGATGATGCTCCCGATCTCTGCCCCGCGTGCGGTTCCGATGATCTCTCGATGTGCGGCAGCGGAACGCAGCGCGTCGCCGAAGAACTTTCCACTGTGTTTCCTTCTGCCCGTATCGCCCGCATGGATTCCGATGCGATGGCCCGGATGGGTGCACATGGCCAACTCATGGCACGATTTGCTGCCGGTGATTTTGATATCCTCGTCGGCACTCAGATGGTCGCCAAAGGCCTCGACTTTCCCCGGGTCGAATTAGCGGTCGTCGCGGATGCGGACACTGAACTCTTCTACCCGGATTTCCGGGCCAGCGAACGCGGCGCGAGCTTGCTCGTGCAACTGGCCGGCAGGGCAGGGAGGGCCTCAAACACTGGACGGGTTCTCCTGCAGTCCCGCGCTCATGACCATGCCTCCATCCGCGCCACGCTTGCGGGAGATTGGCTGAATTTCGCGAAGGCCGAACTCGAGCATCGTGATCGCGGCGGATTTCCACCCTACACCCGCATCGTGCTGCTCAGGGCAATTGCCGCCGACGAAGACGAAGTGGCACGGGCCATGCTCTACTGCAAGCGGTATCTCGAACAGCACAAGCAGATCGGGTTGCTTGGACCGTCACCCTGCGCCGTGAAAAAGATCAAGAACCGCATCCGCTACCAACTGCTGGCTCGAACCGCCCGCTCAGCGGACCCTTCCGGGGCGGTATTGAGAGCAGCGATCCGCGCGATGTTCGAGGACGATAGAAACTCTAAACACCTTGCGCGAGTTCAATGGGAAGTTGATGTGGATCCGGCGACTACTTCTTAGCCTTTGTCTGGTCGCGCTGTTTCAGCCGGCCATGGCCTCCCGTGAGCGCGACTATCTGACTCGTGATTACGGCCGCTTTGCTGTGACCTACTGCCCCGAGGATTCGCATTTCGTCGACGGACTGGTGAGGACTCTCGAGCAGCGACTCCCCAATGTCTGCAATCGCCTCGGTATTCATGCGCCTGATTCGGCTCGCTTCGTTATTACACCCTCACGCGAGGAGTGGCGTCGCGTGACGGCCGGTTCACCGCTCTGGGCTAACGGGGTGGCCTATCCCGAACGCGGGGTTGCTGTCCTGAAATCCCCGAGCTTCAACGTCAACGGTGGCCCCATCGGTGAGACCGCCGTTCATGAACTGGTGCATCTCCTGCTGGAACCGCGCTCCGGCGCTGGCTTCCCGCGCTGGCTGGACGAAGGACTGGCGCAGTTTATGGCGGGTCAGCAGGAATTCAATGATGTCCATGTCCTGGCCCGCGCCGCCACGTCTGGCCGCCTCTTGGGCTTCTGGGACATTCAAGGGCTGATGGCATTCGACGATAACCTCGCTCGTCAGGGCTATGCGCAATCGCTCGTTGCCATCGAAGATCTCCGCCAACGCTTTGGTGACGCGGGTCTGGCTAATTTAGTCCACGAAGTCCGTTCGGGACGCGATCTCGAACAGGCCTTTCTGACCCTCTTCGGGATGCCATTCGGTCAATTTGAACGCGAGCATCTGGAACTGCTTCGGGAGCGGTACGGGAGTCAGATTTGGTCGGACGGCGAGTTGTGGATTTCGCTGTTGTTTGTTATCCTGGTCTTGGCAGCCGGTGCCTTCGCATTCCAGAGGAGGAGGCGAACGGTCGAGCGCTGGCGCCAGGAGCGCTTACCGGCATATTCGGCTGAACCGCGCGATGTCCCCTACACTGTGAACTACACGATCATCCGCGAGCGCCAATTGGGTGAGGACGACCAGTTGTCCGAAGGCGCCAAGCACGACAAGCCGCTGCCCGGCAACTAAACCTTAGGAGTACGAGTGCGCAGATTGCTTCTTGCCATGACCATCGTCGGGTCCTCATTGACCGCGTTTGCCTCCAGCGGCACGACTGGTTACGAGCTCTTTCGCACCGACGGCTTCGCCCGATCTGCCGCTTTGGCAGGTAGCGGTCTGGCCTATTCCGGTGACCTCTCTTGCCTGCAAACGAACCCGGCAGGGCTTGCTGCGCTTTCTGGAAGGACGGCGACCGCCAGCTTCACCAAGCATGTGCTCGATGTCAACCAGGGTACGTTGGCTTATGCGTCTCGCCTGAATGACAAGCTGATCTGGGCCGCCGGAGTAGACTACCTGAGCTACGGGTCATTTGACCGAGCTGACGAGAACGGCTTCAAGAACGGCGAGTTTGGTGCCTCCGACTTTCAGCTCCGCGGCTCCGTGGGACGCGTCGTTCGACCTGACCTGCGGATCGGTGGAACTCTCAAATATCAGTACCGCGATATCGACGGCGTGGCCGCAACGGCCGTGGCGGTCGATGCGGGAGCACAATACGAGACCGGTTTCAATTACTGGACGGTGGGTGTGGCGATCAAGTCGTTTGGGGCGGCAACCAGTGCCTTTCTCGAGGAAAAGGACGACCTTCCGACGAGTTACGAGCTTGGTTTTGCGGTACCACTTGAGCATCTTCCAGTAAAGTTCAGTGTAGCGGGTGCTTACGTTAAAGCTGATGGCTGGGAAGGGCGGGGTGGTCTCGAGATCAGCTTTGCTCCGCAATTCGCCGGGCGCATCGGCTATTCAACCATCGGGATTGATCAGCGAACAGGCCTGTCATCGGATGCTTTCGCCGGATTTTGCGCCGGACTGGGCTTGCGCGTGAAAAGGCTGTCCTTTGACTATGCTCTGACCTCCCACGGCGAAATCGGATTCCTGAATCGCTTCGCAATCGGTACCAGCCTGTAGCGAATAAACCTCCGGTGCCGTGTCGTGTCTAACTGGTGAACATGCGAGGTCTGGACGAGAGAGATGACTTGCAGCTCGTCCACGCTGCGCAACACGGCGAGGCGGAGGCGTTCAACGTGCTCGTGCTTCGCCATCGCCGCACGGTCTATCACACCATTGTCGGGTTGCTTGGCGACGCGGAGGACGCTGAAGATATCTGTCAGGATGTCTTCATTAAGGCCTACGAGAGCCTTGGTTCGTTTCGCGCAGGATCCAGCTTCTACACGTGGATCTATAGGATCGCCATACAACTTAAGCCTGAATAAGTTGCGTAGCCGTAAAGTGCGATCGTTCTTGCGAATTGAAGCGGACGAATTGAACCTCCCGGCTATTGAAACGGCCGACATGCCGGTAGAGCAAGCCGAGTTCTTGGGTAAGGCACGTGACGCGATACTGAAGTTGCCCGAAAAACAGCGTGCTGTCTTCATCCTGCGCTATTTCCGTGAGTTGCCACATGCGGAAATCGCCGAGATCATGGATAGAGACGTTGGGACAATCAAGGCGAACTATCATCAAGCGATTAAGAAACTCCGCGAACAATTGGGTAGCTATGTTCGAGGTGATAACGATTAAACTGTCACAGTACGGCCTATTAAACGCGTAAGTGAAGATGCCAGCGAAACCAAAAGAGCAGCCCAGTTCGATCCCGGACCGATCCACTTGGATCGCCGAAGACCAGCTCTGGGGAAAACCCGTTCGCGGCGATGGCGAGTTTCTCGCTGCGCTTCGGTCGAGGCTCGATCATGAGCCATCGGGTCTCTGGCTCGCTCTGCCAAGGCTCGCTTCGGCTGGTGTCTTTGCCGTCATATTAGTCGCTGCCCTCTGGATTCCGGGTAAGCATGCCCAATACGCAACTTTCATCAGCGTCGGTGGATTTGAACTCTACCGTCGAGTTGCTTGCGTCGTCTGACATATCCCCCGATGACGTGGCCGATTACCTTGGCGTTCTCGAGCAGATTGAGACTACCCCGTTGGAGACAGAGTATATGGTTGACGGACCCTCGACGGATGAGCTTATGACCCTCGATGACTCGGATTTCGAGAGTGTCTTGGCGGCCCTTGAGGAAACTAACTTCTTCTAAATACGGTGAGAACTCTTACATTTGCCATTCTGCTATGCGTCCTCTGCTCAATCGCGGTGGCCGAAGAGCACCGTATGTCACCAGAGCAGCGACGCGAACGGATTGAGACTGTGATCATCGGAAAGTTCGCTGAAGAGCTTGACCTCTCACCTGAGCAGGCCGAGCGTTTCTACCCACGACTCCGCCAGTTCCGCCATGAGACCGATGATATGCGGCTGAGCTGTCCGGTGCTCGAGCCCAGCTTGACAACTTGTCGCGCGATGAAAAGGCAAGTGCCGAACAAGTCCAGGACCTGATTGCCCGGACCAATGTGCTGCAGACCGACATTCTCGCCCGCCGCGAGTCCATGCTCTCCGATCTCAGTGAATTCTTGACCCCTCAGCAAGTTTCGAGGTGTTCAGTCCTGCTCGATGAGCTGCCGCGTCGACTCCGCCAACTTATGGAAGAGCGGGGTGGGCCACCCCCGGATGGCAAAACCGGACAGCCACCCGTTCGCCGCCGCCGGTTTCAATGAACCAAAGCCCCTGAATAAGGGGCTTATTCTTGTCCCCGTGCGCTTTTTCACGTATATTCAGGATATGAGCCAATCCAGAGTCACCATCGCAATCGTCAACTACCGGACCCGCCAAGCCCTTCGAGACTGTCTGCGAAGCCTCGGCCGCGTCACTAACGAAGCTGAACTCCGGATTGTGGTCGTAGATAACGCCTCCGGTGACGGGTCCGTTGAACTTCTCGCGTCTGACTTTCCCCAGGTCGAGGTGATCTCGAATTCGACAAATGTCGGTTTCGCGCGCGGGGTCAACCAGGCATTTGAGCGTTGCACCACGCCGTATTTCATGTTCCTGAATCCGGACACGTGGGTACCACGCCATACTCTCGCGAGAATGGTGAAGACCCTTGAGAGTAACGGCCGGTTCGCGGTTGTAGGAGCACAGTTGGCGACATTTGCTGGTGACCCGTTGCCGTCAGTTTTGGCTGGTCCGACCCTCGTTAAAGAGTTCTGGAACATGATTCCGGAATTGAAGGCTGTCCTGTTCATTGCACCCGTCCGGCGCTCGCTCGCTCGCTTTCGCCAAAACCGGGTCGATGGCCAATAGCGACGGTCGAGGCCGTCAGCGGTGCAGCCTTGATGGTCCGGTCCGAGGCCTTCCGAGCTATTGGTGGCTTGGATGACCGCTTCTTTCTGTACCATGAAGAAGTGGACATGTGTTTGGCGTTGGGCAAATCAGGATACAAAATTGTGTTTGAACCGGCCGTGAAAGTCCTTCACCACGACGCGTTGGCCAGCGGATTTCGGTCTGCGGCATTGCCGACGGACCCCGTTCTAACGTGGCGCTTGATGGGCAAGAAGCTGCTGTTCGAGAAACATGGCTCAAAGAGTCAAGTTCGACTATTTTGAACGATTGGCCAGCTTCCTACTGAACTTACGCGCATCTGGTTGTCGGATGGTCTCAGTCATTCCAAGCGCGACTTCCACTGCCCGGCGCGCTC
>JADJCU010000002.1 GCA_016703065.1 bacterium | reverse complement strand
ATGCCCGGGGCCTGACGGGCGAAGGCGTGCTCTTATGCATACTCGACACGGGATTTGAGACCGATCACGATTGCCTGGAATCTCTTGACTACCTTGCGATGCGCGACTTTATCAACGGCGACTCAATCGTGAGTTTCGAGCAGGGCGAGGATTCGTCGGATCAGCAGTATCACGGCACACTTTGCCTCAGTGCCGCGGCGGGACTGGACAGCGGAAGCATTCTTGGACCGGCCTTTGGCGCGCAATGGATGCTTGCGAAAACGGAGTATGTGCCCACTGAGACTGAAGTGGAAGAAGACTACTACGTCGCGGGCATGGAGTGGGCGGACAGTGCGGGGGTCGACATTACTTCATCCAGCCTTGGCTATATTGACTGGTACACGCAAGATCAGATGGACGGGCACACAACCGTCGTGGCGCAGGCCGTGACTGAAGCGCAGCGGCGCGGTATTCTGGTCGTTACCGCGCAGGGCAACGAGCGCGGATCAATGTGGAACGCTGTAATATCTCCCGCCGATGCTGACTCCATTCTCGCGATTGGCGGTGTCGACTCACTCGGAGGTTTGTCTGGCTTCTCGTCGCCCGGACCGACGGCCGATGGCCGGATTAAGCCAGACTGTGCGGCGCAGGGCTCCGATGTCTACTGTGCCGCGGCCTATACTCAGGATGTCTATTTCCGCGCAAGTGGTACGTCGCTCGCGACGCCGATTGCCGCAGGGATTGCCGCGTTGGTTATGGAAGCGCATCCCGACTGGACGGCACAACAGGTGCGCGAGGCGATGATGATGAGCGCGTCGCAGGCCGAAACGCCCGACAACGATTTCGGCTGGGGAATCCTCAGCGCACCAAATGCAGTTGACTATGAATTCTCCGCTGTGACCCCGCGCGCCGCTGTGCCTGCGAATTCCAGTCTCATCGCTTTTCCCAATCCGGCGAACGGTTTGGTCACCGTATCGCTTCAGCTTAGCGCGCCTAACACCGGATCGCTGGTGCTATTCGATCTGCTGGGACGGCAAGTGATGAACTGGGGCTCACTCAAACTGACCGCTGGCGAACATCGAGTGCAGTTTGACATCGAGTCACTCTCAAGCGGCCGCTACTTTCTGAACTACGCCGGCGATCACCAAATGACTACGCCGATTGTCATTCTGAAGTAATCCGGATGAACCGTACAAAACCGCCCCCGTCCCCAATCACGTCGCTGACCAAATACGCGTGGCTGTCGGTCGCCGCTGCGATCATAACGATCACGCTCAAGTCCGGTGCCTATTACATGACGGGGTCCGTCGGATTGCTCTCGGACGCCCTCGAATCAGTGGTAAATCTGGCCGGCGCGATTATCGCCCTGAGTGTGCTCTCGATTGCCGCACGACCGCCCGACGATGATCACGCCTTCGGACATGGAAAAGCGGAGTATTTCTCGAGCGGTGCGGAAGGCGCAATGATCCTTGTCGCCGCCGGGAGTATTGCACTGGCGGCGGTTGATCGATTGCTGCACCCGCAGGCACTTGAACGAGTTGGATTGGGGCTGGTTGTGACCGGCATCGCGTCCGTGGTAAACCTCCTGACCGCTTTGGCGATTCGTAATGCGGCTAAGAAACACAGTTCAATTACGTTAGACGCCAACGCCCGACATCTCATGACTGACGTTTGGACTTCAGCGGGAGTAATTGCCGGTGTGGCCGTCGCAAGCCAAACGAATTGGCGGCCTCTTGATCCGATCATCGCTTTGATCGTCGCCGCTAACATCATTCGCGAAGGGGTGCATATCGTCCGTGCGTCGATTGCCGGACTCATGGATACCGCAATTAGCAGTGATGATCATCAGAAAGTTGAAGCCGTGCTGGACGGCTTCAAGGTGAATCAGGTCAGTTATCACGCGCTGCGCACTCGCCAAGCGGGTCAGCGTAAGTTCGTTTCAGTTCATATTCTGGTGCCGGGCGATTGGACGGTGCAGAAGGGTCACGAACTGCTCGAACAGATTGAAGGAGCGATCTGCGCGGCGGTTCCGGGAACAAACGTACTCACTCATCTGGAATCGCTCGAAGATCCGGCATCGTGGGATGACATAGCGCTCGACCGCCGCATTGGACGACGTACTCAGTAGCCGCGCTTTTTATCCACTACGTAGCGCATCGGGGTCCGATTGATATAGTGGACCAGATTCTCGAGAAATATCTCGTGCACGAGCCGCGTGTAGTCCGGGAAATTACCGGAAACGTGCGGCGTCATGAAGACGTTCGGCAAGTCGAACAGCTGCGACTCCGGAGACAGTGGCTCGCTCGAAAAGACATCCAGCAGTGCGTATGCCGGTTTGCCGGCGCGCAACGCGGCAACCAAGTCCATTTCATCGACAATTGCACCCCGGGCAACGTTGACAAAGACGCTGCCCTCTTTCATGAGCGGGAAGATCCTGCGATTGAAAAGTCCGCGTGTCCGCTTTGTCAAGGGCAACGTCAGGATCACAACGTCGTTTTGTTCCAGGCGCTCTTCAAGCTGTTCAATCGCGTACACGCGTATGCGGCCGATGCGCTCGGTTGATGCAACCGCCTCTACGCGCATACCGACGCCTAACAGCACGTCGGCGATCCCCTTCCCTACTTCACCGTAACCCACTACCAGCGCCGTCATGTTCTTCAACATTTGTCGCTCTTCTGTCATCTGCTTTTTGGGCTGCTTCCCACTCCCGCGTCCGGCGCCACGCTTCGGCCGCAAAGAACTGTTGCGACCAATAGAGTAGCCCGCCGAGTACCCACTCCGCCATCGGCTGCGCATGCAAACCACGGCTATTGGTCAAAACAACATCGCTGTTGATGAAAGGCTCAAACAGGCTATGATCTACGCCGGCGCTCGAGAGGTGAATCCACTGCAGTTGCGGACCGGCGGCAAATTGCTGAGGTGTCAAACGGTGAGCGTGCAGAATCTCAGCGTCTGCGAGCGCGGCCATAGCATCGTCCTCATCTACAGCGAAGTAGACCTCGGCCTGACCATCGCTGATCTTGGCAACACCCTCGGCGAGTTCGAGCTGCCGTTCCGGGTTGCGCGTTGCAAATGATACAATCTTGAACATTCTATTCCCATTGATAACCTGCCGGGAGGCAGGCCTGGTGTGACGTCACGAGGCCGGTGGATCCCAAAGGGCATCGTTCCACTCTGGGCGGCGGCCAACGTTTCGCTCATCGGCGATTCCCTGCACGATGTAGCGATCCTGTGGCTGATCTACGATCTGACCGGATCGCCGACGGCGACCGGACTACTTGGTGTAGCACGCTACCTGCCCTCGATCCTCTTGGCAGTCGTTGCAGGTGCCTGGGTGGATCGCGTCGACCGCAAGAAAATTCTGCTGTGGTGCGACTTCTTGCGAATGGGACTGGTCGCGGCTCTTGCAGCGCTTACTTCGACACAGCAAGTCACGGGCAGCAACCTGTATTTCTTGGCGTTTGCAATTGCGGTTTGCACTGTTTTCTTCGGACCGGCCCGCGATGCAATCGTCCCGCAAATTGTGAGCACCAGTGAACTCACTCGTGCAACGTCCGTACTCCAAAGCAGTTACGGCCTGGCATATTTTGTCGGGCCGTTGATTGCTGCGGCCTGCCTGCCCTATATTGGTCTCCCGGGGCTGTTTGCACTCGACGCGGCGTCCTATGCCGCGTCGTTTGCTTTTCTGCTTGCACTTCGCCCCAAGTCTCTGGTGCCACCGCAAGCCCACCCCTCCGCGCCACAGATGGTACGCCAAGGCATTGCCTACGCGAGCCAAACGCCGTTGATTCGAGGGCTTTTGTGGGTCACGGCAGTCGACAATTTCTTCATGATGGGCTTAGCCATTGTCGGTGCACCGATTTATGTCCGCGAGCATCTGCACTTGGGGGCTGAAGCATACGCACTGCTGCAAGCGTGTTTCGCGTTGGGGCTACTGACAGGAAGCGTGCTCACGCATCGGTATGCTAACCGGCTTCCGCGCGGTCGCACGTTGTTGTGGGCGATTGTCTTTGACGGCTTAACCTTTGTTCCGTTCTATTTCACAACCGAACTCTGGACCACTGCCCTGGGGTGGTATATTCACAGCATCGGGATTCCGTTCATCCTCGTGCCGCGCACATCACTTGTTCAGTCGGAGGTTCCTGCGGAGTTGCAGGGCCGGGTATTCAGTCTCGTGCAACTGACGGTTGTGGGATTGACGGCGATCAGCGCAGGTGTCGCGGGTGTTGCCCTCGAGTACATAGCACCAGGCCGATTTTACTTAGTAATGGGCTTGGCGGCAGGATGTGTAGGCGCTCTGGGATTCCTAAATCGTGAGTTGCGAGAGCTTCGATAGTCTGACCTGCCTGCGACAATCTCATCCCAACGCTGGTCTGATTGTATCACATACGAAATGAAAACAGACGACTCGATCCTAACAACTTTCTATATCAAAGTGCGTCGACATCGGCGCACTTTTCAGTGTACGCCGCGCAAGTCCGTTATTTGCAATGCCATCGCTCGCCGCTAACGGAGACACCATTACGCCCACAGTCCTTGTCAAAGTCCAACATGAACTACGGAGGTACCATGTCAATTGCCAAGAACTCGCCGCGCAACCTGCTCCTTGCGGCCAACTATCACGAACGCGATGCCTATGCCAGCGTGTTCCGAAATCGCGGCATCGAAATCGAAACTGCTGAGGACGGAACTCATGCTGGACTCCTGCTGCAAAAAGAACAAATCAGCTCAATTCTCATTCTATCCAGCGCTTCGCAAGTTGCCAGTCGCGAACTGCTGCGGGTGCGTGGCCTCAACTTCCCGTCCGTCCCGGTCTTCTTCTCCGCGCCAACTCGCCAATTTGACATCGAAGCGCTGTTATCGTGGACTGGTATCACAATACAACCGAAGCTCCGCAAGCTGCGGACCTCGAAGCGTTGGTCGAGACAGATGCGACTAACCGCACCACACCTCGCTCAACACAAGGGCACGGACTGGCCACGATTTGGCTGCCCAAAGCGAAGTATCCGCTTCTGTTTCGCAATGCGCGTGCAAAGTTTGAAACGGAATTCCTGAAACGTATGCTTCGCCGCTACCACTGAGACGTGAGCAAAGTCGCACGTGCCATCGATATGGCACGTCGAAATGAGCAAATCAAAATCAAGTAATACGGCATTGACCTCTCAGAATTCCGCGAAGAACACGACCAGTACTAACCCCCCTGTGTGTCCGGAGTGGATTCTTCCCGAGACAGCGTGCGAAGTACCGTCACACCAAGCGCAAAAAGCACGATTCCGCCTGCCAGCCACCACCACGGCATCGAAGCCGCTTCATCCCCCGCTACCCATCCCACTCCCGATAGCTGCTCTTCGCATTCACACACCGACACACTCGCCGCATTATTCATGAAGTGTCCCAGAATCGCCGGGTAGATTGACCTCGTCTGAATCGCGATGTAGCCAAGCAGAAGGCCCAAAGCAAAAGTCGGCAGCAGGCGATACGGATTCAAGTGCAATACCGCGAAGATCACGGCCACGACGACAATACCTCGCCAGTTGCTTGACTTGTCTTCCAGGCCGCGCAGCATGAGACCCCGGCATAGATGTTCTTCAACTACCGCAGGCAACAGGCCAATCAGCACAAGCACTTGCCAGTAGGGCAAATCTTCCAGCCCCGCGAAGAGGTCGCGGAACTGCTCCAACAGTTCTTCGGGAAATGGAAAGAGCATGTGCTGCAACGTCGCGAGTTGGATCGTCAACACCCAGCCGCCCGCCACCGCGAGAAACGCACCAAGCCATCCGCGTACTGATGCCGATTTCCAGCCGAAGGCCGAGACCGGATCGTAGCCGCCCCGATAGACCCACAGCGCCGCAAGAGCCACAAGCGCACCCTGCACAACCAAAACTCCTTGAATAGGCGAAGTGGGCGACGCAACGCCCCCCACTCCGCCAACGACGATCACTGCGACCGCGGCCAACAAGGCCACTGAGCCCGGCGTCAGTCGCTTGCCTGCTTCACGAATCGGTTTGGTGAAGGGCGACCATTTTACATCTTCGGCGTGACGGAACAGGACACTCTCACGATTGAATTGGGTCGTTACCCACTGCAGCGAGATGCCGCCAAACCGGCCGTGCTGATCAAAGTGATGAAGAGCTCCGGCCAAGGCGTTTGTCCGGCCATTAAAGCGCGAGTGAGAAGGGAGACATTGGCGATCGGAACAACGGCAAGGAGCGGCGAAAGTTCGATACCCGGCACCATTGAAACCATGGCAGGCAACACGCTCACCATGATCAAGGGCGTTAGCAGACCTTGACCCTCTTTATAGCTGCGCGCGGTGACGGCCACAGCGAGCGACACGCCCGCGAACAAGACCGCGAGCGGAATCAGGACGACAAGCACTAACAGGAGCGACGGCCAGGAGATTGCGATGCCTACACTCCCGGCGGTGTCTACCATCCCCACGGCATAGAGCGCTGTGAGGCCCATGCTGACAAGATTAAGTATCGCAGTAAGCAGTGCGGCGACGACCGTTGCGAGGAATTTCCCGTAAACTAACTCGCGCCTTGACGCAGGGCTGACAAGCAGTGTTTCAAGAGTCCCACGTTCTTTCTCTCCGGCTGTCAAGTCGATCGCGGCATAGAACGCGCCGGTCAGCGTCATGATAATCAGGAAATAACCAAGGAAACGACCCATGTTTGAACCAGCCTGCTCGGCCTCCGTCGCTTCGTCGACAGACTCAAATGCAACAGGGTGTATGTACGACGTGTCGAGCCCAAGCGAGGCCATGCGGAGGTCAACAACAGCCGACTGATAGGAATCAAAGGCGGAAAGCAATCTTCGTCGTACCTGATCCGAGAAATCGCGGCTGCTCAAATAGTGCAGTTTGATTTCGGCCGCTCCGCCGCTCGCAACGGAGTCACTGAAACCCGGAGTAAGCGCGATTGCCGCGTCGAGCTCGCCCGCCCGGAGCTTCTCTCTCCATGCCGTGGAATCGACCAAGTCGATCAGCATCGTCGAGTCGTCGCCGATGAGATTGGCCGGAAGGTCCGCCGGCGATAATACCGCTACGACACCCGTCTTTTGCTTCAGCTTTCCTGCCTGCAGCAAGGTCAGTTGAAGGATTCCGATGAAGATCAATGGATACATCAGGAGCGGAAGGACGACCGTGACCATTAACGTCCGCCTGTCACGGTAAAGGTCGCGCAGTTCCTTTATGAAAACTGTCCTGACGGGGGAGGTTGGCATGTGCTTACGAAGGTTAGGTCCGGGGTGGTCTTGGTACTCCAGAATATAAACAAAGCGGACGGTCAACTCAACCGCCCGCTTCGGGTATTGTCGCATTACGCAAATTTAGATTCCGGCCGGCTTGCGCTTCGCCTATCCTGAGCCGCACGGAGGCGCTCATCAACCGTTCAGCAGGCACGCATCCCGGATGATGTCGCGGTGATCAAAGGCAATGTTGTCGGGTAGGCCGTCCAGCGGAAACCACCGGGCATCGCTCGCGTCATCACCTGCATTCAGCGCACCGCTCACTTCCGCACGGTAGGCCACCGTAAGTGTGTGGAACCGCGGGTCTCTCCCAAATCGAGAGTATACCCCAACCAGACGGAGGTTTGCCGCATATAGTCCAGTTTCCTCCTGAAGTTCACGTACGGCCGCGTCCTCCGCCGATTCGCCGTAGTCGATGAAACCGCCCGGCAAGGCCCAACCTGAAGGAGGGTTTTTGCGCAATATTAACAGAACTTGTCGCTCCTGAATGGCGACAAGATCTGCCGTCGGGAACGGGTTATTGTAACCAAGCACCGGTCCGCCACAGGCGGGGCAATAAATCAAGTGTTCCATAGCTAAATGTAAAAGGCCCGGCAATTGCGTCCGGGCCTCATTTGCTTTGTTGATTCTGGTTAGGCCTTCGGAGTAACGTCGATTGCCGGACCCCAAAAGAACGACATCCGCTCCCTAATCTCGGAGCGCAGTTGGTGCAACTCCTGCTTCAACGACTCTATGTCCTTCTTCAGCTCGTCAATTCCGGTCTTGACCTTTGTCCGCAGGTCCTGGAAACTCCAGTTCCACCAGCCATCATCACGGCTAATGGCGCGTGCATCACCATCCCCAATAAAGATCCGCGGTCCATCCGGGTGAATTTGAAGGTCCATGTTGATCTCGGGAATTCGCTCCAACTCGCCCCCCATGTCTTTTAACTCCTGCTGAAGCTGTTCCATCTCCCGCGCCATGTCCTTCGCCTCTTCACCGTCGAATTCAAAGCTATACTCGATCCCGTCATCGCCTGCTTCACCGTAGAAATCCTTGCGATTCGTCAGGGTCACCGGAAAGACCAGTGCCTTGCCCTCACGGATGATGTGGAACTAGACCGTTTGCTCTGGGTCCATGTCGCGAATCAGACGCGACACGTCTCCCTCATCTTCCACCTTATCAGACCCAATCTTGACAATAATATCGCCGGCCTTGAGGCCACCCTTCTCAGCAGGTGACTTCTCCACGACTTCCGAGATTAGCGCGCCGCCTTCGACCTTGAAGTAGCTTTTCAGGCCGTCGGACAGCTCCTGTGTGACGATACCTGCAAAAGCCACATCGGAGGAGAAGCCGAACTTACCCTCCCACTTATGAGACGAAGGAGGCGTCGGCGCCGCCGACATCCCTTTGTCGTCTCCGCCCCAGCTCCATGACCAGCTATGTCCACGCGGCGCGAGCTTTACGGATGCCGTGCGCTCGTTGCCGCCACGACGATAGGTAATTGAGACTTCGTCGCCCTCTTTGTACTTGTCCAACTGAACGCGCAGCTCAGATGGTCCCGTCAATTTTTGTCCGCCTATGGCGAGTAAAATGTCATTCGCGCGCAGTCCAGCTTCATCCGCCGGTGATCCGTCCACCGTGCTCTCAACCAATACGCCTTGCCCCGCAGCCACGCCATAGTCGGCCGCGATATCGGAAGTCACCTCTTCAGGTACAATCCCAAGAAAAGCGCCCTTATCGTCGTCGCTCGATTTTGCCAGGACAATTGCGTTGTCCCCCGCCGGAATCGCGATGGCCACCGCCTGTCCAACGGCTCCGGCGAAATTCGCGGATAGCAGCAGAAGGCCCGCTAAGGATATACTTATGATTCGCTCTGTCATGATCTCACTCCTATTACCTGAGTCTGCCCCGAAACTCCCGGCTCGTCCATTGTGGTACCTCCGCCCCGTCAAGAAGGTTCCGTAACACCAACCGGCTTGCGAAGCCCCAGCCAAATACCTACCTTTTGTGGCTAAACGAATGGAGTGCCAAAGTGACTGTTTTGTTGCAGAATCGGCGACAATTTGCTGAGACTGTCCTTCCTCGCGTTCCCGATCCAAAGGTCCGCCAACACCTTCAAGACCTATTAAGCGACGCTGAGGAATTGCCAAAGCAGGAGATAACTCTTGCTAAATCAGATGTTAACTTGTGCAAATTGGCACTTCTTGATCCGCTCTGCAAGCCGGGTTTGGGCCGGAAGTGGGGCGAACGGCGATCCTATTAGAGGAGGTCTTGGAAAGAGCGATGCGGTTTGAGGAGTTAGTGCTCCTCGCCTGTACGTTGCAACAGGCCGTGTCACCGCATCCGAGCTTGCCCTCCTGCAACAGAATGCGACCTCCCGACTCTCCGGCTTGATTGGGCTTGCGGACAATCTACGCTATCATAGGCTGAGGTTAGTCGAAACTCCGTAGCCGGGAGGGATGTTTGCGGTGGCTCTGTTCTATGGATTCACCACTTGTGACCCGCCTTGAGACCGCCGATCCCGAGACCCGAATTCGCCTGGTCGCGCAAGGGGCAATCTCTGGAAAGTCCGATGCTGTTTCCCCGCCACAGGGCCCTGGAAATACCGGAACAGCTCAGGCAAATCAAGGCAGAGCTCGCGCACTCCTTTGGTGTCGCAGATCATCGGCTCGAGTACCTCCAGCTGATCGCCAAGAAGCACACCCGGCAGGGGATTCTCGTCGAAATGCAAATTCGACGGCAGGCGGCGCAGTCCGGTGCGGTCCGCGTCCGGTTCCTGCCCCTTGAAGCCCACGACGGAACAAGCTATTCGGACATGCGAGTCGCGATAGATGTCTTTCCGCTCGATGACTATGAACAGCCGGTGACCTTTGAAACGGTCGAGGCAAAACTGCGCAGTGAAGGTGTAGATGCGACGCTTGTCCAGTGGGCCGAGTTACGCAGGGTGATTGACGAATGCACGCAGCAGCAGATGCCGCTCTTTGACCGGGTGATTGCCTCAGGAATTGTTCCGGATGTCGGCCAGCGCTCCCAACTTGCGTACAAATGGTTTCCGCAGGGCGACCCCGAGCATGTCTCAGCTTGGATGGGATTGCGCGAGGTAGAACAGGGCGAGGACTTTCTCGAGCATCACCTTCCTGTCTCCGGCCTGAAATCGGGACGCAACGTGTTTGGTCGGGAACTCTCGCCGCGCAAAGGATTGGCCGCGAGGCTGGAGGCGGGTGACGGCGTTTCGGCTGGAGCAGCAGAGCGAAAGTTCGTCGCCAGTAGATCGGGAGTCGTATTCTATTGGCGTACCTTTGCCGATAAACGGCAGAAGGACTCACCGTGCGTGGTACCCGCTATCGTCCAAGCGGAAGTTCGCCGTGTCAGGCGCGTCTCAGCTGAAGACGCCGTTAAGCAGAAGTGGGAAGAAGACCTGTGGGTCGAAGGCAACCTGCCGCCAGACACCGTACTGCAAGTTAGTGGAAACTGTATCGTATTTGGCGACGTACTGGATGGATGTCAATTGGAAATCGGTCAAAGTCTGCGCGTGTTCGGCAACGTCGGCGCTGCAGCGATCGGCACGGCTCACCATATGTGTGTTCATGGCCGGGTGAACAATGCGGTCTGCGAGGTCGGCCTGGCGGCACAGATTATCGGCACAACGACTAATTCGTCGATCTACGCGAGAGAGATTCTGGCCGACAAATTAGTCGGCGGAGTTGCGGAGGCATATGCACAAGGATCGGGCGCGCAGCAGGATGTCGTCATCAATCGCGAAAAACTCCTGTCAGAACAGCGCGAGGCAGGGGAGAATGCCCTGGCCGTCCTGAAGAGGCAACTCAACCGTCTCTATGATATCTTCGGCGCTGAGACGGTGCAGCAGGTCAGTGACGATACTGTTCAGATGCACCTTCTCCGCTGGCTGCGCAAACAGAAGTCGCTTGGAGTTGGAGGCTATACTCATCCGCAAGTACAAGAGTACCGCGTACTCTTGGAAATACTGCCCGGGATTAGACGCGAGCTTACATCCATCGCGACCGAACTAAGGGCTACGCCGCGCGAAGAGAACCAAACCTGATTCATCGTGAACGACAGCTAACCGCTGTCGTTTCATTTTATCCACAGTGCATGAAGTATAGTTAATAGCCCCGCGGAAACCACAATGTAGTTAGTATACTTTGCCCCCCCTTAATCCTTCTGATCCAGTCAAAGTTTGCGGATTACTCTTTACGAGCTTACATTCTGCCAGCCTCGAAAGGTGCGCACGCGTGTATTCCGAAGCAATTGAGAAACCAGCTAAATCCGCGATAGGTCCAACGTATTCGCTGCTCGAAGTCCTAATGCACGAGCTGTCGAACCCGGTTCAGGTTGCGCGTACGAACCTCAATCTGTTGGAAGTCGAAGGCAAAGGCACCGACCAGGTTCGGGCGCGCGTGACAAGTCTGAATGCGGCTTATGAACGCATTGCCTCCGTCGTGCAGTGTGTTCAGTCGATCAAAGACTGCGCTCAGGCAGCGGTGCCGGTTCCCGCGGCCAGATTGATCTCTGAGCTAAGAGCCGAATTCGCGGCATTGGACCTATCCTGCGATATTATCGTGCCGCAGCGCGAATTGCCTCTACTGCTTGTGCATGAAGGAGCCGTTCCGCTCTTGATCGGCCGTTGGGCCGCGCAGCAGCTCGAAAAAAACGGTCGAATAAGGGTGAGTTTTCAACAGGTGGATCGGGAACTGGAAGTGACGGTTTCGCTGCGCACCGGGCAACCTCAGGCCGTTTCGCGCGAAATGGGCACATCGTCCGTTGCGGGTTACCCGGCTGCACTTGGAGAATTTATGCGCGCGGCGAACGGCCGAGCGTTTCTATACGAAGACGACTTAGGTGCGTTTGAACTTGTGCTTTATTTCTCGACATGACCATGATGCGACTCGATTTGACAGGAAGTGAAAAGGATTATGACTGACCTAATACAAATTCTTGTGGTGGACGATGACCCGCTCGTACTTGCCGGATTCCGCGAAATTTTAGGCCGGGCGGGCTTCTCTGTTGTTGCCTGCTCATCTGGACAGGCTGCAGTCGACATGTTGGCCGAAAAGAAGTTCAGCGTCGTCTTGACGGATTTGTTCATGCCCCGTATTTCGGGCATGGACGTGTTGAATGCGGCCCTTGCGGCCGATCCCGATTGCGTGGTCATTGTCGTCACCGGATTTGCCTCCGTGCGCGGAGCAGTGGATGCGCTGCGCCGGGGCGCTGCCGACTACGTGATTAAACCATGCGAAGATGATGAGCTGCTGCACCGCATTCGACTCGGATTGGAACGCGCCGAAATGCGCGCCGAGCTTCGCTCTAAGGAGCTTGACACAGAGAAGATGAAGGCGATCGCGCAGACCGCGGTGACCGTCAACGACCAGATCAACACGCCGCTAAACGTGATCTTGAATAGCGCCGAGTACATCAGGCTCACGAGACTCCCGGATTCCACCGATGCGACAGTCACTCGATTTCATCGTACAGGAAGTTGCAAAGATCAAGTCCGTAATCCAGAAGCTCGCGACCGTGGCCAATCCCTCGCGGACACGGGAATACCCGATCGGCCAGCATCGGATGATCGATCTGGAACTGCCGCGCGCAAAAGCGATCCCGGCAGCATCGCCCAATTCAAGACGCCAAAAGATACTCGTCGTTGATGATGAGCAATTCATGGTGCACACGCTGGCCAAGATCCTTGAAGTCCTGGGATATGATGTCGTGTCCGCGTTTGGCGGGCGCGAAGCGTTCGATAAGTTCATCGCCGAACGAGTTGATTTGGTCGTCAGCGACGTCCACATGCCGGATATGAACGGGATAGAGTTGATGGCGTCGATTAAGTCCCGCGATCCCGAGTTTCCCGTCATTCTGGTTACGGGATACGGTGTAGAAGACGCGCGCAAAACCGCAGGTGAATACCACGCTGATGGATTCCTCGGAAAACCGTTTCGGATCGAAGAGTTGAGACAGATTATTGAAAAGGCGCTTCCCACTCCTGCGGCCGCTTGAAACGTCCGACAATTTCCAAGACAAAATGAGTGATATTGCACGCCGGGTTTTGATTATTGACGATGACGCGGTGATCTGTGAAGTCGCCGAAGGCATGCTCGCGGATTCCGACTGGATATGCGAACACGCATATGATCCGAAAGTGGCTGAAAACAAGCTAACCACAGGCAATTGGCCTGTGGTTTTGTGTGATGTGCATCTGCCAGGTGATTCGGGTGAATTGCTCCGATTGATGCGGAAGGAGTTCCCAAACGTACAGATCGTCATGATCACGGGTGATCCGACGATGTCGAGCCTTCGACAAGCATTGCGCGCAGGTGTCTATGATTACTTGCTGAAACCGCTGCGGCGTGAAGAGCTGCTCAAAGTCACCGAACTTGCCCTTGATCGCTATCGACTGCTGTCAGAGCGCGACGCTCTCGAGATCGAAAATCGTCGTTATCGCGAGCAGTTGGAGCAAATGGTCAAGGAGAAAACGGGACAATTGCGCGATACCGAACTGCGCTACCGTACACTCTTTGATCACGCTGTAGATGCGATTCTTCTTGTCGCTTGCAGCAACAATAGCATCGCCGAACTTAACGGAACAGCGGCACGGATGCTTGGCGCGCGCTCGTACAGCTTGCAGGGAATGCACGTGCGGGATTTTGTAGGAGGACAAATCGACGCCTGCCTCGGCGGTTGTACCGACGAGTACAGGGTGTGGCGGATCAAGGACCTGACCATAAAAGGTAAGGACCAAAGTCAGCACGTGACGAACGCAGTGATTAGCCGCGTAAATCTGGATGGCCTGCCCTATTTGCAAATCGTCGCCCGGGACGCAAGCGAGTCCATTGAGTTGGCGCAGCGCGCCGAGCTCATGGAAACTGAGCTCATGAGCGAGCAGCGCCTGGCAACGATCGGATTGCTCGCCACAGGCGTCGCGCACAATATCAACACCCCACTCATGGGTATCTACGGCCTCGCACAGGTGATCAAGATGAAACACCCTGAGTTGCAGGACATCGATGGCGTACTATCACAAGTTGAACGTATTAACGGCATCATCCGCAACCTCATGTGGAAGAGCCGCCAGGAGCAGGAGCTCGCGAAGCAGGATATTGACCTGAATGTCCTGCTGCAAGAGGAGTTGCGCTTTCTCGAGGCGGATATGGAATTCAAACACAACGTCGAGAAAGTATTTGAATTCGCACCTGATATCCCGCCCATCTATGGCCGCTATAGCGACTTCTCGCAATCGATCATGAACATCATTCGTAATGCGCTTGATGCAATGTATGATTCTGAAGAGAAGAAGTTGAGCGTGAGCACGGGCGTCAACAATGGGGAGATTCAAATCACAGTTTCTGATTCCGGAACGGGGATCGACCCGCTCACTTGTCGCAAGTCTTTGAACCGTTCTTCACGACGAAACCCGCAGTCGGCCGAACAGAGTCGGGAGAACCAACCGGAACCGGACTCGGCTTGTCGACCGTTCACAAACTTCTGACTCCCTACGGCTGCCGCTTCGACGTTGAAAGTGAACCGGGAAAGGGTACAACTTTTTCAATTCACGTCCCGATTGCGCAGAACGGCCCGCCCGAAGAAACCAGTTTCGCGCGAACAGAACGATACTGAGTGCCAGATTCCCTCTAAGAACAAACCCGCTGATACGTCAGCGGGTTTTCTTGTTCCGGCAGGTGTCATGAGCAGCTAAATCCATCATAGATTCGCTCTGCAATGACCTCGGGAGATTCGCTGAAGCTGCGGGATACCCAGATCGCCCTTGGCTCCCGCCGGAACCATGTCAACTGCCGCTTGACATAATGCCGCACCGCTTTCTTGATGTTCTCTTGCATCGTCACAAAGTCACACTCGCCGCGTAGAAACGGAACGACCTCCTGGTAGCCATGCGTGCGCAGCGCGTTGCAATTCGCCTCGGTGAAGCCGAGCGAAAGCAGGGCCCGCACTTCGTTGACCAGTCCATCGGCGAGCATCTGTTCCGCCCGGTGATTCACTCGCGAGTATGTCTCGGCACGATCACCGTGCAAGAAGTAGATCCGGAACGACTGTGATAGCGGGCGGCTCCCCTCGGCTCGAAACTCGCTGAACCGTCGGCCCGTCGTGCGCCAAATGGCAAGTCCTCGCAGCACACGATGATGGTCCGCAGGATGTGTTTGCGCGGCGAGCTGCGGATCGACTGATTCAAGTTCGCGCATCATCGCATCTGCGCCGCGCCGGTCCCATTCCGCCTTCAGCGCGACGTAATCTACTTCCGGTTCATCGTCGTTCACGTAGAGACCATCGATAAGCGCGCGCAAGTACAACATCGATCCCCCGACGACCAGCGGCACTATTCCGCGTTCCGCGCAATCATTAATCACGACCCGCGCTTCACGAGCGAAATCGCCGGCTGTCCAGCGCTCGGTAAGCGAGCGTGTGCCGATGAAATGGTGTTTCACTAATGCAAGCTGTTGCGCCGTTGGCGGTGCAGTGCCAATCTTGAGTTCCCGATAGACCTGCCGCGAATCCGCACTGATTATGACACTATTTAGCCTCAGGGCGAGCGGAATGCTGACCTCGGTCTTGCCGGAGGCCGTCGTTCCGGCGAGGATCAAGACTTGCGGCAAACTATTATCCGATGCGGCCAAAGCGATGATCCAACTCGCTTAGCTTTAGTTCAATGAACGTAGGACGGCCGTGCGGGCACGTGCCGGGCTGCTGAGTTGAGAATAGCTCATCGACCAGCGAAGTGATTTCTTCGGTCGTCAGTTCGTCACCCGTCCGTATCGCCGCTTTGCACGCAAAACCTGCGGCCAGCGATTCGCGAGGCCCCAAGCGAGTGCGCCGAAACTCCTCATATTCAGTGATCATCTCGCGGAGCATCGACGCTTCCGACGCGCGACGGAGGCCGGCCGGAACGGCCTCAATGCTGTATGCGCGCGGACCAAACTCGCGAATGATAAAACCAAGCACGTCAAGATCGGGCTTCATTTCCTGAAAAGACGCATCTTCCTCCGGCGTCAACTCCAGAAGCAATGGAAAGAGCAATTGCTGTGACGTAAACGTTCGTTGATCAAAACTGCGCAGGGCACGCTCGTACAACACGCGTTCGTGAGCGGCGTGCTGATCAATAATTGCAAGGCCGGAGCGAATTGGCGCGATCAGATACTTCGTGTGCACTTGGTATATCTGCGCGCGCAGTCTTGCCTGACTCGGCTGGGGCGAGGGCGCGGCACTTGGACGCGACAATGGATAAGACCCGGGCGGATTTGAGGCCGCTGGCCGCGCCGGATAAGAATAGATCGGTGAACGCGTCGCCTCGAATAACTCTGGTGGAGCGTCCGGCTGCGCAGGAGGCGTCCACGCTTGACGAAGCTCACCCAGCGAGTTCTGCTGCTCCCGCAGCGCCTCACGCAGCGCCTCGAACACTGCCGCATTCACTAAGCGTTCGTCAGAGAACCGGACCTCGCGCTTGGCAGGGTGCACATTCACGTCAACACTCGATGCCAAGGTCCAAGAACAACACGTAAAACGGCCATTCCCCATCGTCCAACCAGTCGCGGAGAGCGCCTTTGGCAACGCCTGCAACACTCGTGCTTTGAAACGGCCGACGGTTCACAAAGAGAAACTGGTCGCCCCGGCTGCGTCGATTTAACTCTTTGCGCCCCAATATTCCATGCACGCGCACGCCACGCAGCGTGTGCTCAATGTGCAATACCTTCTCCTCAATGCCCGAACCAAAGACGTCGACCAACCGGCCCATCAGCGTCGTCTGCGGCCACACGAATTGCAGTGACTCACCATGCCGAAACGTCCATGCGACTTCCGGATAGGCCAGAGCATACGTGCGCAAGGTTCGAATTGAATGGGAAAGCTCTGTGGCGTCTGCTTTCAGAAATTTCGCCCTTGCAGGCGTATTGAAAAACAACGAGCGAACGCGCACCAGTGTACCGCGCGGCGCGGCGATGGCCTCTTCTGCCGCCACGTCACCGCCAACCAGTTGAATGCGGCAACCCGCTGTCGACGACTCGTCGCGCGTCAAAACCTCCATGTCGCTGACCGATGCGATGCTGGGCAGGGCCTCGCCGCGAAATCCAAGAGTCGTAATCGCGAAGAGATTCGAGCCTTCAACGAGTTTAGACGTGGCGTGCCGTTCGAGGGACAACAACAAATCGTCCCGTGACATGCCGCCGCCGTCATCGCGAATCGATATCAGCTCCCGGCCTGATCCTTCAAGGTCGATATCGATCTTGGTCGCTCCCGCATCGAGGGAATTGTCGATTAATTCGCGCAAGACCGATGCCGGTCGTTCAATCACTTCGCCCGCAGCGATTTGATTGACGAGATGCTCCGGGAGTATGCGTATCTTAGCCACGCAGTTTGGCGTCCACGTGCGCGCGAACTTCATCCAGCCGTATGCGCGACTGCACGCGAGTCGCCTGGACTTCATCACGCAGCGCAATTGCCTCGTTGTCCGATCTGCCCAAGAGGTTGATCAACACGTTGTTAGCGGCCCCTTCCAGTCCAGCAAGCAGCATCTCTGCGCCGGTCGCAGCATCAGACACGGTATTGGGGTTCCCTTTGCTCACCACGGCCAGAGCATCGGCAAGCGCCGACGCGCATTGCAACATTGTCTGCCGGGGCACTTCGATGGTCTGGCGGGAAGACTCCGATATCTCGCGCTCTTTGTGCACCTTTTCTGCGGGTGTTTTCCGGCAGCCGATTCGCGACTCGAAAGCGGGAGAAAGCCCACGTATCAAGGTCGACCTGCGTGGTCAACTGATGACGCAATGCGTCTATACGGACCTTGACTTCAGTCAACTCCTCGTTGGCTGCTTCAAATCCCTTTTTGCCGATTGTAAACTCGCATACCATAACAAGCAAGCCCGCGCCGATCGCTCCGGACAACGCTGCGGCGCTTCCGCCCCCCGGCGCAGGGGATTTTGCCGCAATCTGTTCAACGAAGCCTGCAACAGGCTGGTAAACGAGCTTCGCGGGTTGATCAGGCATATTTGACATATCTATTGCTCCGAAATTGCGTATTCAACAATTTTATTGTGTGGCTCGAATGCATTGAATGACGAAAGACCCAACTGCTCGATGACCAATGAGACCGCCGCCTGCTCCGACCGTGGACGCGGCAAAGAATTTTTCCAAACATAATACTCAGCAGCAAGAAGCATAGCTTCCAATGGAATTAGGCCTACTACTTCTGAACCGAACACATCCAGCCCACGTTCACGGGCCTCATATTTGACCTGTTCAAAAGCAACGTGCGGACCTGTTATCAGATAGTTGGTCAAGTTAATCGACACTTGGCTGAAGCGCTCCTTATCAAGGAAGACTCCCATTGCCTTGCAATTCTGCAACGGGCCTGGATGGTACACCGTCTTGCCCAGCGCGTTTACCACTTCTGTCCCATCGTTACGTCTCAGTGGCCAACCCATCTGACGGATGTGTAATGCGATATCGTGCGTCGCATCGACATCCTCTGTGCGCAGGTTCACATTATACGCGACCAAAAAGAAGCGCGCACCGGTAATGACACAGCCGAACTTGGACACAAACTTGTGCGGGCCAAAGTCTGGAATCCACTCAGGGCTTTGCATCTTCTCGTGCAGCGCTTCATATTCGCCTTTGCGGACATTGGCGAGATTGCGGCGTGCCGGAGTGCTCGCCGCCGCTTCATATAAGAAGACAGGCAGACCAAGTTCCTTTCCGACGCGCGCTCCATACTGCCGTGACAGCTCTGCACATTCCGCCATCGAGATATCCCGCACCGGAACAAAGGGCGCCACATCCACAGCGCCGCTGCGCGGATGTTCGCCCGTGTGCGCAGTCATATCAATCTCGTCCGCAGCGGCAGCAGTCAAGCGAAAGGTCGCTTCAACGCAGGCCGCCGGCTCGCCGGCATACGTAATCACGCAGCGGTTATAGTCTCCGTTTGGATCGACATCAAGCAGTTTGACACCGGCAACTTCTGTCACGACACTGACTATGCGATCGATCTTCCCGCGATCACGGCCCTCAGAAATATTGGGAACACATTCGACTATCGGATGTTTGCTCATGTACCTATAGTCCTCCGTTAGCGGCGTTGAAGACCGCGCGCACGAGATGATCCTGTGTATTGCGAACGTAATGACGGGAGCATCGAAAGTTATTGCAGATGATGGCAAAGGCCAGACGTTTGCCGTTGTCGAGGCCAAGATAGCCGGAGACAGACGAGACGTGTGTCATCGTACCCGTTTTGCCGCGCACGCGGCCGTTCATTGCGGCATCGCCGAATCTCCCGCCGAGCGTTCCATCTACGCCGCCTTGTGACAACGATGCTTCAAACGTCGCCGCGTGCTGTGACTTGGACATCTTCTTTAAGAGTTGCACGCACGCGCGCGCGGATACAAGATTCTGCCGCGACAGTCCACAACCGTCCTGCAGCGTCACCTGATCGCGCACGACACCCTGCTCCCGCGCAAACGACTGGACAGCGCGAAGGCCCGCCTCAGTTGACCCTTGACCGGAAACGCTTCACGCCGACCGCCGCCAGGAGATACTCAGCGACGTAGTTGTCGCTCTCTTTGTTCACCGTAGCTATCAATTCGGCAATGGGAGGCGAGGCAAACTCCAGCAGCGTATGTGAAACGGCAGGTCCTTGATCGTCGCGCACCAGCACTTGACCACCAATCGTGATTCCCTTGCGGGCCAAAGCATCCCGCATTGCTAAGCCAAAGTACAGAGCAGGTTCCTGAATCGGAAACCAGATATATTGCGGCTCGTCGCCCCGTGCCATTACTCCGGTCAATTCGAGCTCGTCACGACACGGCGTGACATTGAATTCGACCCAGCTATCGTTGCCGGACGACGCCGTTAAAACGCGGTTGATCAATTTGATTTGAGCGAACGGCGGATCGAACGTAACCACTGACGTGTCACCTTCGGCTGCGCCCGGTCCAATCTTCACGTTGCAGACATTGCTGTTGAAACCTGCGCCATCCACAGCGGGCGCAAACCCCTCGCGCAAGTCTCCCATCTCCCATACGCCGTTGCCGCAAGTGCGCTCGTAGCGGCCTGTACAAATCACCAGATTACCACTGACGCGCTTAAGGCCTTTTGCCTTTAACCCGTCTGCCAGTTTGTCGAGCGCGGGTCCACCGAGGTCTTTGCGCGACTTTATCTCGAAGGCCGGGTCGCCACCGCGAAAACATAACAAATCACTATTCAGCGCCCCTTGACCGTCGATCGACATTGGAGAAGCCAATTTCGTTGTGAATCGCGTCTCTGCGCCAAGTTCAGATAGAGCGGTCGCCGTTGTCCAAAGTTTGGTAACACTCGCAGGAATCAGCAGGCGGTCAGCATCCCGCGCCGCATAATCAAGCGGACCGTCCACTTCCGAGAAGAGGATACTCCATGATGACCCGCGCAAAGGCTCCAGTGCGAGCAACGAATCGATTTTGTCGTCCAACGGCGCAGCCTGCGAAGCAGCGACAGTAACGAGTGAGAGAATTGTAGACGCGCACGCAAGCGCAGCGCGCATAAGACGGTTGAAAGAGTTGCGCAGGGTATCAGCCCCGGGGGTGAAATGATCGCACGACTTCCGAAAGATAGTCGCGGTCCAGATGTGTGTAGATTTCGGTCGTGGAAATTGAGGAGTGTCCAAGCAGTTCTTGTACGACGCGTAAATCCGCGCCGCCTTCCAGAAGATGAGTTGCAAAGCTGTGGCGCAGCATGTGCGGCGTAACAGAGATACTGTAGCCTGCCTTCGCACATAGCTGTTTGAAGATGGCTGAGCAGGCGTACCGCGACAGCGGCGTGCCGCGTGACGACAGAAAGAGCAAATCGCCGGACTCAGTCGGCAATGGCAGCGGAGCACCGCTTTTTGATTTCCCGCGAATAAAGGTCCGTCCGTTTGTCAAGTATGCCCTGAGCGCGGACTGCGCGCGGTCGCCGAACGGAACCAGTCGCTCTATGTCTCCCTTGCCACGAATCCGGAGCGAGCGTTCCACAAAATTTACTTGTGACAACCGAAGCGAGCACAGTTCGGAGACGCGCAGTCCGCACGAATAGGCAATCTCGAGCAGCGCGCGATCACGTGTTGCTTCAGGCGCATCACCCGCGGCGGCCGCGAGCATTGCGTCAATCACGTCGAGCGACAGCACTTTGGGCAGCGGGCGGCCAGCCTTGGTTCCCGTAATATCCTCCGCCGGATTCTTCGCGATGCGCCGCTCCCGAACGCACCACAAATAGAAGTTCCGCACGGCGGAGAGCCGCCGATTCTCAGTACGTGCTGAAGCGCCGACCATCAGGCGCGCCAATGCAGTACGCAGTTGCTCACGCGTCACAGAGAGCGGAACAATACCGCCGGACCGAAGCTCAAGAAAGAGCAACTCTGCATCGCGGCGGTAAGCCGCAACGGTATTCGCGGCAATCTGCCGCTCGTACTTGCGCGCGCGCAGCCACTCTTCAATCAGAAGAGCGTCCGCCGGATCAAGCGCGAACGAAGGGGTTGTGGACTCGTTCGTGGCCAATGGTTGTCGTTTCTCCGTGACCGGGATAGACAATAGTCGTTTCCGGCAGCTTGTATAACTTCTCACGGATCGCTGCGTGGAGCGCGCGCTCGTCAGAGTCCGGAAAATCCGTGCGGCCAATCGACTCGCGGAACAGGGCGTCGCCGCCGATTAGAATTCCGTTCGAGTAGAATGCCAAAGAGCCCGGCGAGTGGCCGGGCACATGAAAGAGCTGAAACATTACCTCGCCGCAACGTAACACGTCCCCCTCTTCGAGTATTTCGTCCGCATCCGGCGAAATCACTTCCACACCTGTCCACGCCGAGAGGTTGAGCAGCGGATTCGTCAACTTTGCCCGGTCCTGCGGATGAATACATAGCGGCACATTCAGCGCGGCCTTTGCCACAGAGTTTTCTGCTATATGATCGACGTGACCATGCGTATTGACAATCCGCTTGACCTTCAGTCCCTCCCGCTCTATCCAACGCAAAATGCTCTCGCTGTCGCCGCCGGGGTCAAACCAAATCGCCTCTTGCGTGACGTCACACCAAGCGACTATTGTGTTCATCTGGTACGGACCGACACAGAAGGATTTCAGTTTCAGCATCCCGCAGACCTTTTCAGCGCGATGAGCGTCTCCTCGAAGTGGCCCCCGAAGAGCGCGTTCCCGGCGACCAGCCGCTCGGCGCCGGCCTCGACGACTGACGGCGCTGTCTGCACGTCCACACCGCCGTCCACCGAAATAACGAAGTCGCCGCGCGTCTGCTGCAAAACACGAAGCGTGGCGAGCTTCTCGAGCGCGAGAGGCAGGAATGACTGCCCGCCGAAGCCCGGATTCACGCTCATCACAAGCACAAGATCGGCGTAGGGCAGGACATGTTCGATCAACGAAACCGGTGTCGAAGGATTCAGCGCGATACCCGCGCGACATCCAAGCTCTTTGATCCGCAGTAACGTGCGATGCAGATGCGGACTTACCTCTTGATGAACTGTGATCGCATCCGCTCCGGCCTTTGCATACGCTTCTATCGACCGCTCCGGCGCCTCTATCATCAAGTGTACGTCGAGCTCGAGCTTCGTGCACTTACGAATCTGCGCTATGACCGGAGGACCAAATGTGAGATTCGGCACGAAGTGGCCGTCCATGACATCGCAGTGCAATACTGTGATGCCGAGCTGCTCGCACATCGTGATCTCGTCAGCGAGATGAAGGAAGTCCGCCGATAACAGCGACGGGGCTATGTGAACGTCGTTGCTAAGTTGCTTTGACATCAGTCAGCATCCGGATTGGGAGTTTCTTCGGTATTTTCGCCTTGCGCCAGTTTGGGGACGGCAACAACCAGATCTACCGTCGTGTCCTGTGCTACTTCAGTGCCCGAGACCATGCTCTGTGCGATTACCGTTCCTGCCGTGAACACGTCTGTTTCTTTGCGTGTAATCACGCCGATACGGAGCCCGGTCTCGAACAACACCTGCCGCGCCTCATGCAGCGAAAGGTCCACAAGGGACGGGACAAGAATTGCGTCGGGGCGCGGGCCTCGCGATATGACTAATGCAACAGTCTCTCCAGATCGGACTGGCGCGCCCGGCGACGGGCGTTGGCGCACAATTCCGCCCTTTGGGACGATCGCGGAAAAATCGTAGCTCGTTTCGGATGGCGAGATCAGCAACCCTAAGTTCCTGCACTCAATCTCTGCCGTGCGCTGATCATACCCCGTAAGATCAGGTATCTCCGTCGCCACACCCGACTTGGCGGGAACCAGATGAATCACACGGCCAGGCTTGGCAAACGACTGCGCAAGCGGACGCTGTTCAAGCACGGTCCCCTCAGGCTCCTTGCCGCCGACTTTGGCTGGTTCGACGACAACTCGAAAGCCCTCGCGATCCGCGATAGCTGTTGCTTCGTCCAATGGCAACCCATCCAGCTTTGGCACCGGCTTCTCCGCGCCATGACGAGTATAAAGGGGCATGATGAACCAATCCGTCATCATGCCCGCGAAAATGAGAATCAAAAAGATAAGTAGGGCGCTTGCGCCGAGGTTGCGCAGCAACCTCCCCGGCGAGGCGATTGCCATGATCAGTGGGACATACGACGCAAACGCGCCGCGTACGCTCCGTCAGTTTCGTGAATATGCGTAAACGTCTCGAGGTCGCCGTGCTCGCCTACCACCGACTCTGATAGAAATCCACGCGCATCTTCGCGTAAGAAATCCGGGTGCGTTTTCAGGAAGGCTTGTACGATATCGATATTCTCGGAGGGCAGAATACTGCACGTCGAATAGACGAGCACTCCGCCAGGCTTTACAAGCTCCGCCGCATGATCGAGAATCTCATGCTGCAGTGCGTGCTGCAGTCCGATGTGGTGACTCTTGCGCCGCCAGCGCAGGTCAGGCTGTTTGCGCAGCAATCCGGTCGCAGAGCACGGGACATCGGCCAATACCCGGTCAAACTGCTCTCCCGTGAAGCTCGTCGCGTCCGCTTCAATGACTTGCACAGACTCGGCACCGACGCGGTGGACGTTTTCCTGCAAGCGTTCGAGCCGGTGTCCGTCGACATCAACAGCGGTGACTGTTCCCTTGCCGTTTAAGCGCCGCCAAATCGCCAATGTCTTGCCGCCCGGCGCGGCGCACAGATCCAAGACGGATTCACCCGGAGTTGGGTCAAGCAGAGCCGCAGCCAATCCCGCACTTTCATCTTGAACTGTGATTCGCCCGGAATCCAGCCATGGTTGGATAATCGGGAAGGACGGGGCGTGCAGGCGATAATAGCCGTCAAGGAACGGAGACGCCTCCCACTTGATCGCGTTTTCGTCTAACTCATGCTCAAAGGCCGCACACTCGTCCATGTTCATCAAAAAGACGGTAACAGGTGGCCTATGGTTAGAAAAATCAAGAGCTCGCTCAGCTTCGTCGGCGCCAAATCGCTCGACCAGCTCGCGGACGATCCAGCGAGGCATGGAATACAGGAATGCCAGCCGGGCCAGGTCGTCGGCTCCCTCCGGGGGGGTCACCCATCGCTCCCGCTCCCGCGCGAGCCGCCTCAGGATCGCGTTGGTCAGTCCGCCTGCCTTTTTGCCGAGCCGTTGGATGGCCAGTTCGACGGTCTGGCTGACGGCGGCGTGATCAGGAATCCTATCCTGACCGTAGAGCTGGTAAGCTCCCATGCGAAGAAGGATTCGGGCCACGGGATCAGCACGTCGGTAATCCCCGTGAAATACAGGGGTAAGGATGCTATCCAGCCTGCCCCGCCAGCGAATCGTCCCCCAATATAGGTCCGCAGCCAGGGCCCTATCGCTTCCGCGCAGGTGTGACGTTCCAAGGAATTTGGACAAGACCTCGTCTGCGTACTCCTCGGTCTTTTCCAATTCTACCAGCGCGTCGGCCGCAACAACCCGCGCTGACGATGCCGGAGTCCCCGTTGGCATAAGTGAATCCTCGTGAAATTAAGCAATTCTATGACAGAAACGCAAGACTGATGCGTCCCTGCGTGTTGACATGTGAAGGGATTTTCTGTTACTTAGACTCTGCAATGACCACCTTAAGTTCCAAGAAACCTCGCCCTGCGCATCGTATTCAGTTCGGGCTGCTCAAATTGCTCGTGAGCGGGCTACGACTTATGCCGCGACGTGGCCGAAGCGCAACAGGAGCAATATTAGGACGTCTTGCGTTCCAATTGGGCATACGCAGGCGTGTCACAGAGCAGAATTTGCGACTGGCCTATCCTACACTGCCTGAACGCGGAATCAGGCAGACAGCACAAAGATGCTTCGTACATTTCGGCTCTGTCGCCACAAGTCTCGCCGCTTTTCCCAGTCTTACAAAGAAGGCGGTAGAGGATTGGGTGTTCTTTGAGAATCTCGCCGCCCTGGATCGTGCCGTCGCAGCGGGCAAGGGCGGCCTCGTGATTTCCGGACATCTCGGGAATTGGGAGATCATCGGAGCGCTCTGTGCTCGGCTCGGATATCCAGTCTCTTTTGTGGTAACGACGCAGCGCAATAAACTTGTCGAGGGATGGCTGAACGAGCAGCGCGCCGTGTGCGGCATAGAGATCATTCAGCGAAAGATGCGTTGCGCGGCGTATTGACCGCGCTGAAGAGAAATCGGCTTGTGGCCATGCTGATCGACCAGGATGCGCACGAAGATGGTGTGTTTGTTCCCTTCTTCGGTCAGCTGAGCTCAACTCCGCGAGGACCGGCCGTCTTTCGCCAACGCACCGGCGCCCCTCTGATCTTTATGGCATCCTATCGATTGCCCGGCGCGCGCTATCGCTGCGCGCTCGAAGAAGTTGAGATCGTGGCTGACGCGGAGCAAGCGGAAATAATGGCGATTCTGACGGCTCGTCTCGAACTTGCCGTGCGGAAAGCACCTGAACAGTGGTCATGGATGCATCGCAGATGGAAAACAGCCCCGCCCGCGTCCTTGTCATAGACACGGCCTGGCTGGGCGACGTGTTGTTTACGACGGCCCTTGTGGGGGCCGTGCGCGAGCGCTGGCCGCAGTGTGAGATTCACCTGCTTACCGCGCCGCGTGCCAAAGATCTTGTCGAGGGTCATCCGCACCTGCACAGAGCTTGGATTTATGACAAGCATGGCGCGGAACGCGGGCTCGGAGCAATCAAGAGGCTGGCCACAGAGTTGAACAGATGCCGATTTAACCTCTGTCTTTGCGCACATCCTTCCTTTCGCTCGCGTTATCTATGCTCACTGCTGAAGATTCCTGTTCGCGTAGGCTATCCGGGCCTGTTGCCCATCGGAGCCTTCACGCACACTGTTCCCAATGACTTGGCCGTGCAGCCTGACCACGTCGAGCGCCGCCTGGATTTGCTGCGGGCAGTCACGACTGTACGGCGTCCTCCACGATTGCTTGTCGGTATTGCGCACGCTGAACGGGAGCGCTCTATTGCCCTGTTAAATGGCCATCACCCCGTTGGCCCAGTGCTCGGAATACTCCCGGGTTCAGCCCGACTGACTAAACAGTGGGGTGCTGAGCGGTTCGCGGCCTTGGCAAGGCAATGGCTGGTCGAAAACGACGCAGGCGTTGTGCTCGTCTTTCTCGGACCCAAAGAACAGCGGTTGCTACCTGTCTTCGAAGTGCTGCAGGAATCGAGAGTCGTAACCATTCATGAACCGCTGCGAACCTGTGCCGCGTTGCTCGCGCAGTGCGATGCTGCAGTCGGAAACGACACAGGTGTGTCATTCCTTGCCATAGCCGCAGGTTGTCCGAAAGTGATCGTGCTCTATGGTTCAACACAGGTAAACTATTCTTTTCCGCCGCCGCACCGCGCACTTCCCGCCGGTGCGCCATGCTGCCTTCCGCGCACCGGTCACGGAGAGTCAAACTGCAAATGGACTGACGGCGCGCCGTGGTGTATGAGTCAGATCGCAATCGAACGGGTGCTCGACGCCCTACATAGCTAACTGTCACCATGGTTGCGCAAACAAGAACCGCCGAAGCGACGCGCTTCGGCGGTTTGATTTTGGGATAGCTCTTGATTAGTTGGTAGCCGATGCCGCTGCGGTCTCAGGTGAAGCAACCAACCGCTGCAGAAGGTCGCGAACCAGGCCTTTTAGCGTCTGCGGCGACTCGATCTGATCGAAGTGCGCAAGCAATATCGCCGGCTCAAAGCGTCCTTCCGAGAGTGCCATAACGCTTTCCACGTGATTGCGCAACTGGCGCGCGTTCTCGGGCCATTCCACGCGGGTCAAGAGCTCCATATAGTGGTACGGGACACTCGGACGCGGAACGCGTTCCCGTTCTGCGAAGGTTTGCAGAACATCCTGCACAAGGTACGGAATATCAGCGTTGCGCTCGGCCATGCTTGGCATGCTCAATACCGAGTACGACATTTTCTCGTACAGTGACTCGGCAAAGGCACCTTTGGCAAGCAGCGAGGCAAGTTGACCGCTATGCGCCGTACACAGGACCCGGGCGGAACAATCACGCAGCTCCTGCTTTGCCGTGCGATAGACGCCCGATTCAAATACCTGGTTCAACCGCTCCTGCGCGACAGGCGAGAGCGATTCGACTCCGGTGAGAAGCAGCGTCCCCGTATCGGCCCGCTCAAACGCGCCGATTTCGCCTTTGCTTGAACCAAAAAGCAATGTCTCCAGCGCGTCCGGAACTAAACGCTCGGCGGGCATCGTTACGAAAGGTCGATCGACGCGATCAGAACTATTGTGAAGGGCACGCGCCAGTAGACGTTTTCCCGTCCCGATATCGCCTACGATCAGCACCGGATTTTCGCTTTGGACCTGCAACGTCGCCTGATCGACAAGCCTGCGCATCGCCGCGCTGCGGGCTACCAGTGTGCCGATCGTGTAGCGGCTTTCCATCCAGTTCTTGACCATCATGATTTCATCCTCTCACTGCGCATGTTCATGCATTCAACTGCCGGTTCGTCGGGCAACTGGTGACGGTGTCCTTCGTACTTTCATTTGGGCCGAGCTGGTCCCAAGGAATACCTTCTGCCCAATCTTTTCCGGATCAAAAAAAGTCCGTAGAATAAAGCGGTCAAAGCTGCCAATCCGCCGATCGATAGCAGGGTCGTCAGATAGGCACTGTGATTCATAGTAGTCCGCTACTGTTTGTGACTTGAATTTCAACCTTAGCGCTAAGCTCAGGGCCATTCCGAGGTTGATAAACAGAATTGCCCACTGGGATATGATAAAGTGCTTGAGGTCGGATTCTGGCAGCATCAGCTCCGCTGTATCTACAGCCAGTGCCAGACCAAACAAAAAGAGCAGAGTGTCGGCAAATGCACCGATAGGTCTGTCCGTGCGGTACTTGTGCACATAGAATGCCAAGAGCATCAGCAAGGAGTAGATGTTGAGAATCGTAGACGATGTGTTGATGCTATCGTAGTTTGCGATAAACTTGCCTTTGTCGACTTGAACCAGAACTGCCAGCGGATCCCAGAAGTAGGGGGAATACAACCACCCGAAACCGCGAAAAGCACCAGACCTGCCACAAGGACGTTGAAAACACGCCGCTTGGCGCTTGACATGTAATCGACTGTGATGCTGGTGATCGACCACGCGAGGATGGTGTGCACGCCAATCAAACTGACCCAAACGTACGCCGCAATCTCAACATCCCGAATGCCCGTTGCCAAAAGTAGCACATACGCAGGGAGAGATAGGGAATTTAGTGCGAAATAGAGCCAAACGTAGAAAAACACCCCCCGGTAGTGCTGTTCCTGCCGGTAGGCAAGGAAAGCAAGCAGGGACGTCAGCCACAGCAGACCCGCATTGCCCATGAAACTAATGCTCCACAGCCATTCCGGTGCGGATGGGCTGAGCATCGTACCGGCCAAAATTGCCGTTGCGGCGAGTGCGTAAACATAAAAAGCGGCCATTGGAATACAGAATTGCAATCCGTATTCCAATGGCCGCCTACAAAGGCGACAGACAGTTAACTTAGCGCTTCGGCTGCGGTGGTACGACCGGGCTCAGCGCATCCAAACCACGCTTCGGCTGCGGCGGAACGACCGGGCTCAGAGCATCCAAGCCACGCTTCGGCTGCGGCGGTACTACGGGGCTCAGGGCCTCGAATCCACCACGCTTCGGCTGCGGCGGCACAACGGGGCTCAGGGCCTCAAAGCCACTGCGCTTGGGCTGCGGCGGGACCACTGGCGACAGAGCCGCATAGCTCGCCACTGCAAACACACCAAGAATTGCTACTAGAACAACAAGTTTTTTCATATCTCACCTCAGCAAAGGTATCCCACCCACCACTTTTGTTTGCATTAATATACAAATGACATAACAAGCTGTCAACCCGCAACATCGATTCTGCATTTTCTTCTCTAAGAAGTTATTGTCTTAAATTGTAAGATATTGCGAACATTTTTGTAATTTTATCACGTTTATTCGGGTTGATCGAAGAGGCATCAGCTCTTTGCATGGCAAGGAGCCCAGCAACGGCGGGGGAACTTGTTTGGCGACTGTAAGTTGCGTAAATTTGAGTTTCTCTGAGCCCGGACCATTGCCTATTTCAACCTAAATGATTGATAAAATAAGACATATTCTTCGACGCGCCGACGAGATCGAGACATTGCTTTCAGATCCAGCCGTGGCCAGCTCCCAAGCCGAGTCCCGTCCGCTGATGAAAGAAGCCAAAGACCTCGTTCCGCTGGTTGATTGCGGCCGGGACTACCTGCGGCTTGTCGACGAAATTGCTGGGGCAAAAGAGCTTGCCCGGTCCGGAGATGCGGCGTTACGTGAACTGGCAGATTTGGAGCTCGAGTCGCTTGAAGAGCAGCTTGCCAAGAAAGGCGAGGCGTTGCGTGACCTGCTCCTGCCGCGGGACCCGGCAGATGAACGCAACGCAATTCTCGAAGTGCGCGCCGGCACAGGAGGTGAAGAGGCCGCGCTTTTCGCCGGTGATCTGTTTCGTATGTATTCGCGTTACTGCGAGACCATGCGCTGGAAGTTTGAAGTGGCATCCATGAGCGAAGCGGAAGCAGGCGGCATCAAGGAAGTCGTTGTGGAAATCCGGGGGCAGGATGTCTACGGATTGTTGAAATGGGAGAGTGGCGTCCATCGCGTGCAGCGAGTGCCTGTTACGGAATCACAGGGGAGAATCCACACGTCAGCCGCATCCGTCGCCGTGATGCCTGAAGCGGAAGAAACTGATCTTGAAATCAAACCCACTGACCTGAAGATCGATGTCTATCGCTCGTCCGGCGCGGGCGGGCAGCATGTGAATACGACGGAGTCTGCCGTACGAATCACCCACTTGCCATCGGGTTTAGTCGTGGCCATTCAAGACGAACGCTCGCAGATTAAGAATCGCGCGAAAGCCATGAAAGTGCTCACGTCGCGATTACTTGTTCTGAAGCGTGACGAAGAGGCGGCGAAATTGTCAGCCGAGAGAAAGAGTCAAATTGGCAGCGGCGACCGTTCCGAGAAGATTCGCACCTATAACTTCCCGCAAAACCGCGTGACCGATCACCGAATCAATTTGACACTCTACAAGCTCGACCGCGTGATGGAAGGCGACATCGGTGAATTGATCGAAGCGCTGCGCATGGCTGACCGCACGGAAAAACTCAACCGCGCTGCTGAAAGCGTGGCGTGAGCGATAGCAAACGGCTGATCGATCTGCTCGGAGCGACGGATGAGTTCTTTAAGTCGCGCGGAATCGACGCGCCCCGAAGAAATGCAGAAGCGCTCTTTGCCAAAGCGCTCGGGATACCGCGCATTGAGCTCTATTTGCAGTTTGATCGCCCGCTCAAGGATCACGAGCTCGAGCAAATCCGCGAGCTGATTCGACGGCGGTCGAAACGCGAACCGTTGCAGTACCTCTTGGGCGAAGTCGAATTCTGCGGCGCGACCATTCAAGTGGGAAACGGTCTGCTGGTTCCAAGACCAGAGACTGAGGAGCTGGTCGCCGAGCTCATCAAGAGCGTACCGCCGAACGCCCGCATTTTGGACATCGGCTCGGGCACTGGCTGCATTGCTGTGGCCATCGCTAAACAGATTGAAACCGCGCGAGTTCTGGCCGTCGATGTTGATGCCGACGCCGTGGCGCAAGTCACAGTCAACGCGCAGAGCAACGGAGTCGCGGAGCGCATCGTCGCCCGGCAAGCCGATATGCATGCCGCGACCTTCACGTCTATCGCCCGCGAGCCGTTTGACGTTATTATTTCAAACCCACCCTATCTGCGCGAGGATGAGCTTGCCGCGCTCGAACCCGAGGTGCGAGATTTTGAGCGGAAACATGCGCTCGTCAGTGGGCCGCGCGGCGATGAATGCTTTGCCCGTTTGGCCGAGTTGGTGCCAACGATATTGAAGCCGGGCGGGATGCTTGGTCTTGAATTCGGCTTTGAGCAGGCGGCACGAGTACGCGAGCTATTCTCGCCAGAGTTCAGCGAGCTTTCGATTCACCGCGACATGCAGGGCATAGAGAGATTCCTGATCGGCCTGCGCTGAAATGCGACTCTCGTTTATACTCCTACTCCTTCTGACATCCTGCTCCAATTCTCAAGTGCACACGAACGCGCTTATACACGAAGCAAGCCCTTATCTCCTCCAACATGCGCACAACCCCGTCGATTGGTTGCCGTGGGGAGACGCCGCATTCGAGAAAGCGCGCGCTGAGAACAAGCCGGTATTCCTTTCGGTAGGTTATGCGGCCTGTCACTGGTGCCACGTGATGGAGCAGGAGTCGTTCGAGAACGAGCAGATTGCCGGATTCCTAAACGAGCACTTCATAGCGATCAAAGTGGACCGTGAAGAGCGGCCCGATGTGGATCATCATTACATGCAGGCCGTGCAGCGCATGACGGGTTCCGGCGGGTGGCCAATGTCGGTCTTTCTCACTCCGGATCGCAAACCGTTTTACGGTGGAACCTATTGGGCGCCGGAGGCGCGATATGGCCGCCCCGGATTCATGGATGTTTTGAAGGGCCTTGCCAAAGCATGGGAGACTGAGCACGACTCGGTCATCGCATCATCTCTGCAAATGCACGATGCGATTCACGCGGAATTGGAACTCAAGCCTTCGAAGACGAGACTCACCCCCGCCCTACTCGATAGTGCCGTCCGCGAATCTGAGCGCAACTTCGATCCGCACTTCGGCGGCTTCTCAAAAGCGCCCAAGTTTCCGCATGCGATGGAACTCGCGATGCTTGTGCGCTACTATTCGCGAACAGGGGACGAGAAGGTCAAGCACATGGTCGAATTCACACTCGACAACATGGCCCGCGGCGGAATCTTCGACCAAATCGGCGGCGGCTTTCACCGCTACTCGACCGACGACAAATGGCTTGTCCCGCATTTCGAGAAAATGCTCTATGACAATGCGCTGCTGATTCCAGTTTATAAGTTTGCTGCTTCACTTCTTGGTCGTCAGGAATTTGCGGCCGTGGTTGAGCAAACGTATGACTGGGCTCGCAAGACACTCTGGCTCCCGGAGGGCGGCTTCGCGTCATCACTTGATGCTGACTCCGAAGGTGAAGAAGGGAGATACTATGTATGGACTCCCGAAGAGGTACATTCAGTACTTGGAGACGGCGCTGCCGACTACTGTCGCCAGTTTGACATCGTTGACTCGGGCAATTTCGACGCAGGCAGGTCTGTCCCCAATCGATTGAAGCCATCTTTGGAATTCGTCAGTCCTGCTTACGCGACCGCAGATTGGATTAGGCAAGCTAATTTCAAACTGCGCGAGTTCCGAACGACCCGACAAACGCCTGCGCGCGACGACAAAGCTCTGTGTGACTGGAACGGATTGATGATATCTGCAATGGTCTTGCATCCCGGTCCAATTGAAGAGGTAGTAGTTACAGCGCACCGGTTTGCCTCTCCTTTCGAGCGCGGCCGCGAACTTGTTCACTCCTTTCTGAGTGAAAAGGAGCTTCGCGTCCAGCTCTTGATGGATTATGCCGCTTTGGGCAACGGACTCCTTGACCTGTTTTGTGTGACAGGCCGGCTGCCCTGGTTTGATGCCGCTTATGCGCTTGCAGATGAAATTGAGCGCCGTTTCGCAAAAGGCGATGGTCTCTATTATATGAGCGAAGACAGTGTAGCGGGCGTCCGATCAGTTGATCTGTACGACAGTGCGCTACCCTCAGGAAATTCGCTTGCCGGTAACCTTTTCATCAAGCTCTACTACTTGACCGGCGAAGAGAGATTCAGAGCGCGCGCAGAGAAGCAGATTAAAGCGCTCATGCCGTTCCTTGAGCGCATACCGACTGCGTTTTCGCAAGCGCTCATGACCGCAGAATGGCTGATGTTTCCGCCAGAGCAGATCATTGTTGTGCAGCCGCTTTGGAATTGGGACAGTGCTCTCTGCGGACCAAACCGGCAATCGATCTACATTAGCGAGACATTTGTGCAAGACCTTCCGGACAAACACCCCCTGCAGTCGCTGCTTGAGGGAAAGAGTTTGTTGAACGGCAAGGACACATACTACATCTGCCGCAATTTCTCCTGTGAGCTGCCGATCACGGACTCTGAGCTATTGAAATCAGCATTGAAAAAACCGTGGCAGAATTAGCGGCCCATCCCTTCCGCGTCCTGCTCAACGATTCCTCCGGAACCAACGCCCGCAGAACCGTTCTTTCGACCGAGCACGGCGAGATTCAAACGCCGCACTTCTTTCCGGTCGGCACGCTCGGAGTTGTTAAGACTCTTACCCCGCAGGAGTTGGTGGAATCGAATGTGCAGGCGATGCTCTCGAATAGCTACCATCTCTACTTACGGCCGGGACTTGAGATCCTTAAGCAAGCGGGCGGGTTGCACAAGTTCATGGGGTGGGAGCGGCCAATTCTCACGGACTCGGGTGGATTTCAAGTCTTTTCACTGGCGGAAATTCGGAAAGTGCATTCCGACGGAGTGCGTTTTCAATCACACCTCGACGGAAGCTATCACGAGTTCACTCCCGACTCGGTCGTGCAGATTCAGCGGCACATTGGCAGTGATATGATGATGGTGCTCGATCTGTGTCCCCCCTATCCGTGTTCGCATGCGCAGGCAGACGAATGGAACAAGCTCACGGTCAAGTGGGCGAGGATGGCTCAAACGGCGGAGCTTGCACAGCCGCTGCTCTATGGACACCGACAGAATCTGTGGGCGATCGTGCAAGGATCAACCTACGCGGATCTGCGTAAGGACTCGGCGGCGGCGCTGATGGACTTGAACTTCCCCGGTTATGCAATTGGCGGCATGGCCGTTGGCGAACCGAAGAGCATTTTCCACGAGCTTGTGCCGCTCACTGCGGAGCTGCTGCCAGAAGACAAGCCGCGCTATCTGATGGGGGTCGGTTTCCCGGAGGACCTTCTGCGTTGTGTGTCGTGGGGCGTTGACTTCTTCGATTGCGTGCTGCCTACCCGCAACGGCCGGAACGGCTGCGCATTCACTTGGAATGGTCGCGTGATTATCAAAACTGCGCGCCACAAACAGGAGTTCGAACCGCTCGACGAATCGTGTGGCTGTTATACGTGTAGGACATTTGATCGGGCCTACTTGCGTCATCTGTTTGTCTGCGATGAGCTGCTTGGACTGCGCCTGATTTCCCTTCACAATGTTTATTTCTATCAAGACCTGATGCGGCAGATGCGTGCTCATCTCGAAGCGGGAGATTTTCGTTTCTGGATGGAGACCGTGCTGCCGCAAGTTGAACGCAAAGACTCTTAAACCGGAGGCAAGATGCCTAACTTTGTCACGAATCCCGCTTTGTTGCCACTTCTGCAGGCCGAAAGTGCGTCCGCTCAGCCGAGCATGCTTGGCGCGCTGCTGCCGTTTGTTCTGATTATTGTCGTCATGTATTTCCTGATGATTCGCCCACAACAGAAACGTCAGAAAGCTCACCAGGCCATGCTCGCCTCCCTCAAGACCGGAGACGAAGTCGTCACGATGGGCGGCGTCTACGGTTCAATCGCCGGTATCGACGAAAAGGAAAACTTCGTCTGGCTCAAGATTGCGGGCGACGTTAAGATTAAGGTGGAGCGCGGGCGGTTACGCGCGTGCTTGGCGCGGCGTAATGCCAGTAAGCTGGAGCGATAAGGAGCCGGAAGCATGATCAGACCCTTCGACGACACTACGGCGAAGCATAAAGTTGTTATCTATGGACATCCCGCGCTGCGCAAACGGGCCAACGAAATTACCGTCTTTGATGACGCGTTGCGTGGGATGGCCCGCGAGATGTTTGCAACGATGACTGACTACGAAGGCATCGGATTGGCCGCACCGCAGATTGATAAAAACATCAGGCTCTTGGTCGTCGGCGTCATCGACGAGGAGAAGGAGGATATCCTTTACTTGGCCGTTTGCAATCCCGCAATCGTCGATTCATCGGGAAGCTACGACATGGAAGAGGGGTGCCTGTCTATACCGGACATTCGCGACACCGTTACTCGACCCGCCGAAATCACTCTTGAATACGACACGCTCGAAGGAGAGCGTCGCAAGATCAAGGCGGACGGGATGCTGGCGCGCGTGCTGCAGCATGAAATTGATCACTTGAACGGTGTGCTGTTCATCGATCATCTGTCTCCGATCCGGCGCGGTCTGTTGAGCGGAAAATTGAAGCGGCTCGAGCGCGAACAGCAGGAGTCATAAGTTCTTGCGCATCGTCTTCTGTGGTAATCCCGAGTTCGCGCTGCCTACTTTCGAGCGGCTGTTAGCGAGTCATCACGAGGTTGCAGCAGTTGTGACAAGTCCGGATCAACCGAAAGGCCGTGGCCGCAAACTCGCACCGATGCCTGTTAAGCGTGCCGCCCTCGAACAAAGGGTGCCCGTATTGTCGCCGATGAAACTGCGCGATCCCGAGTTCCTTTCAGAACTAATCAACATCGCGCCGGACGCTCTGGTTGTCGTTGCGTTTCGCATTCTTCCGCGTGAGATGTTTGCGCTTCCCAAATGGGGTGCCTTAAATGTTCATCCGAGTCTTCTGCCAAAGGGCCGAGGACCTGCGCCGATCCAGTGGACATTGCTGCGCGGCGAGACTGAGACGGGCGTCACGATCATACGGCTCACGGAAACTATTGACGGCGGGGGGATGCTCGCGCAAGAACGTACGGCCATTGGCGAGAGCGAGAATTTTGGAGCGCTTCATGACCGACTGGCGTTGCTCGGCGCGCACATGCTGGTGACCACACTTGACCGGCTCGACTCGGGCACCCCGATGATCCCGCTTGAGCAGGACGAGTCGCATGTGACGACGGCCCGTAAGCTGAAACCTGCGGACTACGATTTGTCCTTTTCAGGTTCGGCCCGATCAATCTTGAGCCAAATCCGTGCGTTTTCTCCTGCACCGGGCGCCGTCGCGCGGGCTGGAGATTTCTCGATTAAGCTCCTGGAAGCCGGCGCCGCCACGGAGGAGCTTTCCCTTTCGCCGGGCCAAATCAAGCAAAATCAGACCTGTATCTGGGTTGGAACAGCGGACAAGCCCATTCAGTTAAAGGTTGTGAAGCCTGCGGGCAAGAACGCAATGCCTGTCGCGGACTACTTGCGAGGCCGGCAGGAGATACCCGAGTTTTTTGATAATCTACATAGTGGAGTGACAGACCGATGATGTTTCCTTTCTTTGATTGGACGATGATCATGATTTTGCCTGCCTTCGCGCTTGCGTTGTGGGCTCAGTTCAAGGTCAAAGGCACGTATCGCAAATTCAGCGAGGTGCGCTCGCGACTCGGCATGACCGGCGAACAGGTCGCGCGACGGATTCTCGACCAGAACGGCCTCCGCGACGTTGCAGTCGAGCCGATTCAGGGTGAGTTAACGGACCATTACCATCCCGGAGATCGCAAAGTCAGGTTGTCCGGGTATTTACGGCTCCACGAGTCTATCTGCGCTGGCCGTCGCCGCTCACGAAGTTGGACACGCAATTCAGCACAAGGTCGGCTACGCGCCCATGAGCTGGCGTGCGTCACTCGTGCCCGTCGCCAATATCGGCAGCATGGCTGCAATGCCGTTGTTCTTCATTGGACTGTTTGTGCCAACAATCAGTTGGTTAATGGACCTTGGCATCATCTTCTTCGGCGCTGCGGTGCTGTTTCACCTTGTCACGCTTCCGGTGGAGTTCGACGCCTCGAGCCGCGCCGTGGGGATTCTTGGTAACGGCAGCTTTCTTGCACCCGATGAAGTTGACGGGGCGAAAAAAGTGCTGAATGCCGCGGCGTGGACCTATGTTGCCGCCGCAACGATGTCGCTGCTGCAGATGCTGCGTCTCATCGTCCTGCGAAATAGCCGCGAGTAGCAGCCTACGGAATCTCGACTATGAAAGGCGTGGAAACTTCGGGTTCCGCGCCTTTTTCTCTGTTCAACGTGCAAAAGAAAAGCGGCGACCCGATAACAGGTCGCCGCTTGAACTCTGTGCTTGATGAAGATTACTTCATCAGGACCATCTTCTTAGTTTCGACAAAACTGCCGCTTTCAAGTCGATACAGATAGACGCCCGAGGGCAAACCGGACATGTCCACATTCACGATATGCTGACCCGCTTCGACACGCTGACCGGAAATCGGCGCTATGATCTCCTGTCCCAATACGTTATAAACCCGCAGCGTCGTCAATGCAGTCTCTGCGACGTCAAAGCGAATCTGCGTGGACGGATTGAACGGATTTGGGAAGTTCTGTTCAAGGGCGAATTGCTGCGGCAGCGGAGTCATCGGATCGCCGATGGCCAAAGTTCTAACCAATGTCAGCGGCAGAACGACTGAACTATCCGTCGAATTGTTGTGCACAACAATATTGACATGATAAGTTAGATCTCGCAGATTGGCCGGGTTCACCGTCACCGGATATCGCGCAGGCTCTGCGGTAAGACGGTCTGATTGAGCGGCGTAATGCCAATCCAATCGGTGTGGAACTTCATCTGGTGCATCTGCAGGCGATCACCCTGCGGATTCTGTATGACGCCGCCGAAAGTGGTCAGCATGCTGTTCCAACCCGTGGTGATATCACAGCCGCCCGCCCGGTCACCGGCCTGGCCAATCAATTGTGTCACTGCCATCACTGAACCGTTCGACGGATGAACCTTCGACACCCATGCCCCACCTTGAGCCGTCACGTGGAAGACGTAGAGCTTATATCCGTCGGGATCATTCGCATACCACCCCAGACCAGTCTTGAGTAAGCTGTTCTCAAAACGATGGATTTCGTTGCCGTCGCGATCAATCGCGAAGATCGCGGTACTGTAGTCGGCAACCCAAAAGAGGTCGAGCGCAGGATCGTAGGCAATACAGCGCGCAGGACTGACTTGCTCGCATGGAATCGTCTGCTGGATGTTGCCCCAGTAGTCGAAGCCCTGCAGCTCGTGTAAGCCATCCGTGCTGCCGTAAATCAAAGTGCCGTCAGAGGCCAAATCGTAATAACCGAACTGAGTCGTTGTTGGCTGCTCGCGTGTGTCCTGAAGGTTCCCTTCCAAATCGTAATGGTAGAGATAGTTCGGACCGCTCGGACCCGCGCCGCCGCTGACGATCCAACGGTCGCCGTCAAACGCGCAACCGAGAATCTGCCCGTCGCCGGAGGACTGACTCACGTTTATGTGCGAGATGGTCGCCCAGTCACCGGCCTGCTCGCTTTCCGCCTGATATTGCAGCGAAATCTGAAAATCCAGGGGCCGTTGCCGGCGTTTTCGATGTCAAATGACTGCTCCATCGGTGTGCCCGGTGCGCTGAAACTCATATCCTCAGCGGAAAGCGTGATCTCCGGATGGGCCATGCTAAACGACGCAACTTCCGTGCTGTCCATTTCGACGACGAAATCGGCCGTCGTCGCATCGTTGTAGCCAAACTTGCGCGCGCGTACCGTATATGTGCCAATCTCAACATCGATCATCGAGTAGATACCCTGCACGTCAGTGACCGCCTGATCCTCTTCGCCGTCCAGCGATATGACCACGCCCGACATCGGTTGACCGGTCGCAAGATCGGTGATCGTACCCGTAATCACGCCAGTCGCGTAACGGGTTTCCGTAGTGATCGTCACGCACTTGTCGTTGCCGATGCCGTTCGCGCCGGCCGCGTTCACTGCGCCAAACCGGTACTGCAAACCCGTCAAAGCGCGAGGTGCGGAGATGCCAATCGTCTCTTTCGCTGATTCGTCCCAAGTATCCTGCGGCACCGACTGCGCGTTATCGTACATGAACTGCAGGATACCATTGCCATCATTGGTCGGGTAGTGTGCCGGATCCAGCAAGACGAGCTGAAAATCAAGCCCGGTATTGTACTGCGGGTATCCGCCGCCTGCATTCCACTGAACGATAAACCTGTTTTCGGCTTCATCGTAGTAAAAATAGACACCGTCGCCCGTGCCGTTGGTCTTCAGGTCGTCCCAGAACGGACAGAGCATTGCTTCCGCCGCCTGCTCACCGGGGATCGGATAGTTGCGGAACATATCCAGGTTACCTTGGTCGCCGAAGGCGGCCCACCCGTTCGAACAGATCGTCAACGTGTCATACGTTTGCCCGTAGAATGTAAATGAGAACGGCAAGGCAACCACGTCGGTATTGGTTTGGCCGCTGGGAAGCTGCTCGCCCGGGTCAGCGCTCGCATGAATTAGCCGAGTACCCACGTTATTCGGCGAAATGTTCAGCCAGTTGTATGGACGACTGAATTCATAGTCGGTATCTATGTTGTCGTACGCGTAATAGCCGTAGGGGTCGGGACCGGTCGGGTCAGACGTCGCGGCCAATCCGATGGGCAGCGCGAATGCGACGGTGTCCGTGAAGCCGCTCGGCGTCTGAAGCACAACAAACAAATTCGCCATGCTGCCCGGATAGCCTACGGAATTTGCGCGAATCACGAGGTCGGTAGCGCCGCTCGTCGCGGTACCGTTCACCGGAATATTCCCGAAGCTGCCTGTCCCATCGTTGATTGACAGAAGGCTGTAGCGCGAAATCAGCGTTGCCGAAACATCGTTCATCGCCAGTGCGCCGTCGTTCCGAACGGTGATCCGCAAATTGGCGACTTCACCCGGGTCGATGCGTCCGTTGTTGTTGCCGCCGGTTACCTGCGCTGACACAAACGTCGCGCTGCCCGCTTGAATCGTCAATTCAACCGTACTATACGCAGTGCCCGTGCTCGTTGACACTTCAAAGGTCAATTTGGCAGATTCCTGGTGGAGCATCGTCGGTGCGAGCGAAACACGGAAGGCGCTGGCACCGTTGGCCTGCTGACCGGGTGCGAGGTTCGCATACGTCGAAGTTCCCGATACCACCGTCACGTCCGGATTGTCACATGTCATCGAAGCAGATATGGCCGTTGCCGTCCCCGACGTTCCGAAGTTGCGGAGTGCTACGGTCAGGTCGACCGTCTCACCCGGATTCAATTGCAAATTGCTGTTGCCGAATGTGCCGCCTGTGCTGTCATCGTCAATGGTGTAGGATTGAACTGTCACCATCTCGGCGGCGTCTACACAGGCGATGTCGGCAAGAAAGGGCTTGTGATTGCGCTTCGAGACAGTGAGTGTCATCGTCCCCGTGCTGTTCACGGTGACCGGAACGTCAATGAAACCTCCGGCGTCGGTGAAGCCCTTGGAGAAGGTCTCGCCGTTCTTGATCAAAACAACCAGAGCATCTACGATGGGCTCGTTCGTAACGGCATCTACTACCTGTGGGCGAACACGGCGAGTCCCCACACTCACGGTGGCCGGATAGGTTACGTTCATGACGACCGGGACTTCAGTCCACATCGAGATGCCCGGATCACCCATGAGGTTGTTCCACAGCGTGAACTGCGCGCCGACGCCGTCGTTCGGGAAAGAACGTAGGAGCTCGACCTTGGCGCCGGAAAGCGCCGTTCCAATGTGGCGAACGCCGATGTTGCAGATATTGTAGACCAATCCGCCTGCTACCGTGTTGTTGTAGGGAACGTGCGTGTTGTACGTTGCTGTAGCGATACCACAAACGCCGCCCTTCGGCGACGTAGCCGTTCCTGCCTTCAACCATGATTCGCTGATGCAATCGCCACCATCGACGTTGTAGTCCCCCGACCCGCACGTGATGGTCAAGGCCACCGGCAGCATCGGCGACGAACTCATGGATGAGGCGGCCGCCGTGTTCATTTCTCCCACGACCGTTCCGCGCCACAGGAAGAACGCCACGCCTTCAGTCAGATGTTCGCCAATTACCGTGTTATTACACGATCCGTTGTGCGTGGCGACGCTCGGATCCTGAATTCCGGTGTAATTGCGGAACATGTCCGCGGCCCAAAGCATCATAATCTCGTTAGAACTGACGTTTCCGCCATTCCCAGCGTACAAGAATGATCGAGTGAACCATCCCGTATCATCCATGTACGGGGGCGCTCGTAAAGCATGATCTTGTTGTGGATTTTGTGAAATCGCCTACACTAGTGGCGGAAATGCGCCCGACTGAGATTTCCTCGTAGTGGTCGCCGCCCTCAAGATCCGCATAGTAGTGATCGTATGAAGTGCCGTCAGTCGGAATGCCAAACGTGCCGTCAACGTCGCCCATGATAACTGCGTATTCAAGCGGTGGGTTTGCGTTGGAGTATTGACCCTGTAAGTAGTTGCGAATCGTCGACGGCGTCCAATTGTTGCGCGCTTCAATCGATACCGTGAAACCCATCCGTCGGCGCCAGTTCGCCAGCGAGTCGGCCCACTGCAATGCGCTAACATTATCCCGGCAGATAATGGCGTAGCTGCCGGGGGCATAATCCACGTCGTCGAGTGCTTGTTCGTCAAGATTCTCAATGAACGACTGATACATGCTCGCCCATTCGCCGCTCGGACGGCGGACGCGGTGAATCTCGTTCTCACCCGGAGTGTCGTTAGCCACCAAGTCCACCGACAAGTTCTCGTAAAAGCGCGCCTGACGCGTCACGGGATTTATTTGAACCGGGTAAAGCGTCACCGTAACGACGCGGAAATCACGAAAGATCGACGGCGGCCCCATCTCGGCCACGACCGGCGGATACCAGTCATCAATTCCATACACCGCCGGCGACTTGGCAGGAGCACCCCAACCGGACAGCTCCTCGGCGCGTACGGGCACCGGGTAGAAATCCTCCTGTAGAGTATACTCCGCCCCGTTGATCACGAGGTCAACAGATCCCGTATTGGGGATTCGATAGAGCCGGGTGATGTGAGGAAGTGCCGGGTAGCCCTCTTTCCAAAGGACACGCTCACCGGGTACGTCAACAGCTGAGTACGTCTCACCGTCGATGCGACTTGAATTCACCTCAAATTGGGCCCCCCTCCCAACGAATTTCCGTGAATTCCGGGGAGTTACTCCGCACGTCGAGGTAGGGCGAGCCGTCGGTCGCGGCAAGAGCCGCAGCCGTGAGCAGCAGACTGAGCGCGAGAAATGTGAGCCGTGCTGGGTTGCGAGACATGGATTCCTCCAAGGGGCAGAACTTTGGATTTCGGGACGGAACTACGGTCAGAAAAATAGACGGAATTAGTCTGGAATGCAACGAAACCGCAAGTCGCTACAAAACTAGGCGTCAGAGCAAATTCGCGCAATTTCTGCGCGCTGCGCTGATCTTACACAAGGAGAAACCGCCAGCGAAGGCGGTCATTTTTAAATCAAATCAATAATATACAATATATAACAAGAAGGCCGACGTCAGCTTTGTTTCGACCGCTTCCAGGTCTTAGTGCATTCGGCGTGCCGAGTTGGTTATTCCCTAAAGAGGCATTATATTCAAGTGCCAGTTTATATCCACAAGCCTCCATGCACATTTAGCACGGTTCCGCTGACGTAGGCGGCTTCCGTCGAGCAAAGGTATGCAACGGCGTTTCCGATATCTGCTGGGGATCCTACCTCGCCCAACGGAACCTCCGCCGGCATCCACTGGCGCATACGCCGCGTCATGGAGTCATTCTCGATGAAGCCCGGATTTACGACGTTCACTCGAATGTGCTTTGGGCCAAGCTCACGCGCAAGGGTTTGGGCGAGAATGATGACACCCGTCTTTGCAATCGAATAGGCACACGCGACATTCTGTGATCCGACGCGCTCGGCATTCGGCGCGCCAATGAAAACGATTGAGCCGCCGTTCTCTGTGCGGTCCATGAGTTTCACGGCGCGCGACGTTACCCAGAATGCGCTCAGGAGATTTCCGCGAAGCATATGGTCCCAGTCGGCGGCAGACGTCTCCAGAACGGGTCTCACCACAAATGGCCCGGCATTGTTCACCAGAATGTCCAACCGCGCAAACTCAACGGCCATCTCGGCAAATAATACGTCGGCTCCGGCTTCGGTTGCGACATCGGCACGAATCGCAAGAGCACGCCGGCCAAGACCGCGAATCCACTCGACGACCTCGTGCGCTGCATCCTCGCGTTCGAGGTAGTTAATCACAACGTCGGCACCGGCCTGCGCAAGCTTCAATGCGATGCCTCGTCCAATGCCGCGGCTTCCGCCAGTAATCAAGGCAACTTTGCCACTCAATTCATGATTCATCTTCGCCTAATCTCTGTTTTTATGCTGGGAACATTTGCGCCGAGCTTGGCCCTTGGTCAGCCGCAAGTGTTTGACGCAAGCGCAGTGACCGAGGCGAACGACACGTGTCAATTCCGTGTGCAGATTCCCTCCGGCTACAGTCCGGATCAACCACCCGCTATTGTTGTCGGCTGGCATGCGCTGGGCGGATCACAATATGAGATATTTGCCGAGGCCTTCGACGAGCTGTGCGAAGAACGCGGTTGGATCATCGCAAGCCACATGGGTCCCAATGACCGGCATTGGAACACTCGCATTCCGCAATTGCACTGTCGCGCGATGCTCGATTGGCTCACGGAAAACTATCCGTTTTCGCTCGATTCTATCTATATGTGCGGCGGTTCAATGGGCGCTGCCGCGGGGCAAGTCTGGCACAACAACAACTGTGCCTATGATGACTACATGATCGCGGCCACGGCGGGAGGTTCACAAATACTCGACTGCCAACTGCGGCAGGAGCAGTATCTTGCAAGTGGTGACACGAATCGTTCAATGCGTGTCGCGTTCGGCGGGTTCCCCTTTGAGTCGGACTCGATTGCGTATGAGTATCACCGCTACAGCGCGGTGCACTTCGAAGACACGACCGAATCAATGCATGTCAACACGCTGACCGTTCCAGTTTGGAGCAATTGGGGAGCGCAGGAGTTCGAGTGGAACGCATATGGCTTCGCCGCGCAGGACTATGCCCGGTTAAGGCTGCTTGGAGCACAGACTATCATAGGTCCGGCCTCCTTCGACGGACACGGTTTCAACGTCTTGCCGCAAGCGGATGTCGTTGAATGGTTTTCCCACTTCAGCGTACAACGCTTCCCGGACACGCTTTCATTCGCGGCAGATCAAGACGGCAGCTACTACTATTGCGACATCCGACTCGGAGAGCAGCCTTACACTTTTGCGCGGTGGGATATCCGCAAAGACTCACTCCGCAAGCGGCTTGACATCGTGCTGTTGCGCAACGTTGCCGAGTTAACCGTCAACTTCGTGTTTCCATGGACGACTCTCGACACACTGTTTTGCACCTGGTCGGTCGTGGATAGTTTGAACGAGTCCGCCCTGATTCGTCTGGCCAATATATCTCGCTCGCAAATCGTGAGCGTGAACGGTACACCCTCCTATTACATTTCAGAAGCGGGTGATGTAGCCTTCGACTTGACCGGAACTGCCCACTTGCTGTTGACGTTCAAACCCGATATCCGTCCCGCGCCATTGCCGGTCCCGACATCGCTTCGTCTCGCAAATGCCTATCCGAATCCGTTCAACGCGCAACTCACGCTTGAAGTGGAGAGTCCCGGCGACCTGAGTGCTGTTGTTGAACTCTACGATGTTCGTGGACGACTTGCGTTCTCGGCGAACGCGCAGTTAACGCGGGTACTCAGGCCGTGCCCGTCAATGTGACAGGACTTGCAACAGGACTATATTTTGCGCGCGTAAACCGGAGCGCTCCGATCAAACTGCTGCTCTTGCGTTAAGCCAGCTCGTGTGCGCGACTGACGACCCGCTTGGCGAGCGTCAGCGTGTTCTCAAAATCAGGCCAGTAGAGTGTCGTGTTCGGAGAATGAATGTAGCGACACGGCGTGGCGATGCATCCGGCAAGAATTCCGGCGCGAGACATGTGAATCGAGCCCGCGTTCGTCCCGCCATAGATCGGCATCTTGTATTGGTACGGCACGCCGGTTTCCCTCGCGCAATCGGTCATGAGATCAATCATGCGGCGCGGCACCAACACAGACTTATCGGCAATCGTTATGACCGGCCCTTTGCGTTGCGCACAGGGTCGTTTCTCTTCAGGCACACCCGGAAAATCCGAGCCAATCGTGCCCTCAAATGCAATCGCGACGTGCGGATCAATCCCGAATGCCGCAGGACCGGCGCCGCGCAGGCCGACCTCTTCGCTTGTTGCAAAGTTGGCGTAAACGTCCATGTCCGTCGTAATGTCGCCTTCGGCCAACGCTTTGAGCAACGAAATCACAGTCAGGCAGCCGACGCGATCGTCAAAAGCCTTGCCCAAGTAGACGTCGTCCTTAAGTTTCATGAACGGATAGGAAAGCGTGCCGGGATCGCCGACGCTGGCGCCGAGCGCCGCTGCCTCGTCCGCTGTTTCCGCTCCGAGGTCGACAAAATAGTCTTCTGCGGCGATTGCCTTCTCGCGCTGCGCGGGGGGCAGCACGTGCGGCGGCGTCATTCCGATCACTCCGTGATAGAATCTGCCATCGCGAGACTTGAACGTCACGCGGTGACCGGGAAACATGCGATCATCCCATCCGCCGATCGTCGCAAAACGCAGAAAACCGCGGCTATCAATATGCCTCACCATGATGCCAATCTCGTCCGTGTGAGCATCGAGCATCAGACGTTTGCCGTTCGTACCGGGACGAAAAGCGATCAGGTTGCCAAGCGCGTCCTGGCGAATATCTTTCACCCACGGCTTGATAGTCTCTGCTATCAACGTGCGGACATCGTCCTCGTAATTTGAAGGACCAAATGCATTCGAGAGTCTCTCGAGGAGGGATACGTAGTAAGTCTTGTCCATTGCTATTTCTGTCATGAATTGCGGCGCGCCTTGGCCTGCTTCCAACGCGCTGCCAAAATAGGGTCAGTTGCCGATTCGTACTTCTTGCTCAACTTCTCGAACGTCTTGTCATCAAAAGCCTCGGCCGCGGCAATCAGCGCCGCGCCTTGGACGTTTGGCGCCGGATGCTCGAGGTACATTTTGATCATTCCGGTTAGCGCCTTCACTCCGTTTTTCATCGCCGCATCGTTCTTCCATTTTGCGGCCAGAAGAGGCGCCGACAAGAGCAGTCGTTCTATGTAACTCGGCTCACGGGATTCGGCGGCCGATCGCTGCATCTCCGGGACAATCTCAGGGGTCTGCTCTGCCAAAGCGTAAATCGCCGCGCTACGCACCGTATATAGTGTATCATTGAGCGCGTTGAAGATTTCTTCAAACCCCTCTGCGCTCTTAAGTTTGCCCAATGCGACAATCGCGGCAAGCCGCTCACGCTCATTCGCGCTCGTGCAGTAAGATTCGACCGCGCCAATACTCTGCGTTGCCCCAACTTCACCGAGCGTCCGCAGGATAGACGGACGAAGAGTTTTGTAGCTCTCGTCGCGCAGCTTCGGTTCCAGCCAGTTTGCGGAAGCGGACGCTTTCATTTCGCCAGCGATACTCGCTGCATTGCGTCGGCCTTCGATGTTAGAGTTTTGAAAAGCGGACTCAAGATACGGAGCGGCTTCTGCGGGGAACTTCTTGAACAGCTCCGTAATCGCCCGGCGCTCGAGTGCGTCGTTTGTCGTCATTTTCGTCTCGCCGACCCATTTCACGGCGGGGAGGCCAATTGCCTCGAGGGCCAGCCGCGCTCGTCGAACCTTTTCGCGGTTGTCAGTCACCTCCCATTTCGCGGCATCAGCGAATAGGTCTTCAATTGAACGTGTTGTGTCTTCCGGGACAAGATTAACTTCCACGTCGGTTTCGCGCGGGCGAGTGCTATCATATGATACGTCCACTCCATAGCCGAATGCGTCGCGCATCCAGATCGTGGAATCCGCGCCTTCACCACTTGTGTAGACGTCCTTTCCTTCGCCGTCCACAAATAGCGCGAGGTTGCCAAAGCTCCGCGCGGCTCGGGTTCCGCCTTGTGACGCCGACGGTTCTGTTACCGCATATAGGTCGTTTCCCTGCACGTCAACGAATGCCGCTGCGCTATTCGTAATGGCCATGCCTTGACCGCCTGACGCCGTGTAGTAGTCGTCACCTGATCCATCAGACAGCATACCAACAGCAAGGTCGTGCGCTGCACCTTGACTCGGGCCGAAGCGCGCCGTGTAACGATCATCCCCAACTGCGTCTTCAAGCACCCCGCACGCGAGGTGAATGCCCGAGCCCTGCGCGTATTGAGTCGCGCTATAGCTATCATTGCCGCCGTCATCGATCAGCGCCCCGAGCGAATACCAATAGCCGACGCCTTGCGCATATATCTCCGCATCATAGAAATCGTTGCCTGACCTGTCGTGCAATACGGCGATGCCACCTCCTCCGCGCGGCCGTGAGCCTGTCGCGAAGCCCTGCGAAAGTGAGCGGTAGTCTTCAGGGCGCAGAGGTTCGTGTTTGACCAGGCCGCCAGCGCGATAAACGTCATTGCCGTCACCGTCAACAAGCGATGCGAAGCCAAAGGTTGAAGCAAAGGCCTGACCGAAGCCGGCGCCATCATATAGATCGCGTCCTTGGACATCACTGAAAAGCGCGATGCCGCAGACACCGGCTGATTGTGAGAACCAACCCGCCGTATAAAGGTCCTCCCCCGCGCCGTCATGGAGCAAAGACACACCGCAAAATGCGGCAGACTGGGAAAATGCGCCTGCTCGGTATGTATCATCTCCTGAGAGGTCAACCAACGCTGATAGCCCCATCACCGCGCAGGACTGTGACAGCCAACCGGCGGGCGCATAGAAGTCATCCCCTGAATAGTCAAGCACGACTGACGTTGAACGGCGAATTCCTCCCACCGCCGATGCGCAGCGCCCAACATAGCGGTCGTCACCGCCCAGATCGATAATGACCGCAAATTCCTCTGTATAGCGATTCGGGCCCGGTCCGCCGACAACCCAGCGGCCCAGCGGCGTTTCCTGATGGAACAAGACCTCGCCTTCGACGCCGATGAGCTTTGGCTCCGCAGGCGCGTTCTTGCCCTTTGGTTTCGCTGGCTCCGGCTTCGGTGGAAACGACGGCATCTGGCCACTCATTAAGGCCACACCTTTGAGCAGAGCGTAGCCTGCCGCTGACAGTGCGCCACGATTCACCCGCGCCAGCAGTGTCAAAACACTATCAGCGTCTACCATTTGCGTCGTATCCGGATCAATTCCGAAGGCGCGATACAGTGACCCTTTCAAGCTGTCATCAGCCGGTGCGTCTTCGTCTTCGAACCACAGAGGCAACGCCAGCAACAACGCCTGGCGCTGATCCGGTGTTAAAGAGTCGAACGCCTGTTTGCGATAACCTTCAGCGAGCGACATCGCGCTTGATAATGGTTCGAGCGGATTCGAGCGCGGCGCATAGGCAAGCTGCGAATCGATATCGGCGTAGATAGCACTCGGCAAGTAAACATTCAGGAGCGCCGCGATGTCAGGGAAACTGGACAAATCATCGAGCTTCAGCGGGGCCAGTTCAGCCGCCTGACGGGCCAACTCGCGGGCCGCTAACGGCGAAGATAGCGCGTGCCGAATCGGCGCGAGGAGAAACGTGTCGTCTTCCATCCAGACGCGGTCCGATTCAAACGCGGTCTGGTCTAATCCGAAGCGACCCAACGCGTCATCAATCAGAAGCGACACATCGTCCGCGCGCGCAGTCACAGCGCATAACATTAACATCGTCAACAGGACAATCATTTGAATCTTTCGCAGGATGTTCATTCTTGGAAAACCGGTATGATAATTAGGGACATTCCGGAGTGCTGGGTAACTACGACTTCTGCGTCTGTCGCACGATTCGACAGACTTTGGAACTTGCCAAACTCGAGTACGCGGCGGGTAAATGGCCACTGCACGCCGTTAATCGTACATCCTGAAGCGCGCGGAGCGCCGAGCCACGACACGCCGGTGCCGCAAGGAAGGGCCAGGTGCAAGGTTCTGCGTCCCGATAGCGGCAAACCTATGGAACTCGAAAACAGGAACGATGCGTGCAGGCCTCGGATTCGCGGAACCGCGCCAAGCGCATTCAAGAAATGATCCGGGCGATCTCCTTCAATTCCGGCAACGATAATCCGCGTAAGCCCCTTCCGCGCGCAATACCTTAGTCCCTTCTCTATGTCCGCGCTTTCCTGTTCCCGCACGTAAACGACACGGGCTCGCTTACCGCGAGCCCACGCCAGATCCTGTGGGGCAGCGCTGTCCAAATCGCCAATCACAACACGCGGGATTAACCCAAATGAGCGAACGTGACGGATGCCGCCGTCAATTGCGATCAGTTGTTCCGCCCGTTTTGCGATAGACCGGAGGAGCCGCTTGTTTGGCGCGGCTCCTCCAGCTATCAACAATGCGTCAATGCGATCCGGAAGCAGCGCATCTAACCATGAGTGCTGCTTCAAAGGAGTTATGCGTACAGCCCGCGCATCTCGGATGCGACCGAAACACGCTTAATGGCTACCGCAAAGGCCGCCACGCGCATCGGGCAGTTGTACTGCAATTGCGTCTCATACACGGCGTCAAACGCGATGTTCATGACGTCTTCCAGTTCACGGTTGATGCGGTCGACGGACCAATAGTAGCCCATGCGGTTCTGCACCCATTCGAAGTAGCTCACGACGACGCCGCCGGCATTGCAAAGAATGTCCGGAATCACGAAGATACCCTTCTTGTTGAAGATCTCATCGGCATCCGAGTCGCACGGTCCGTTCGCGCCTTCCGCGATATAACGCGCCTTGACCTTGTTCGCATTCGCCTTTGTCAGCTGCAGCTCAAGTGCGCAGGGCGCGAGAATTTCGACTTTCAATTCGAGCAATTCCATCGGATCGGCCATCTTCTTGGCGAGCTTGGTGGATTCAAAGCCCTTCAGACCGTTGTTTTTCTCGGCGTACTTCATCGCTTCAGGAACGTTGATTCCGTCGGGATTGTGAAACGCACCGTACTGATCCGAAATCGCCAGAATCTTGCAGCCATCCTGATGCAGCAGCACCGCAGCGTTGCCGCCGACGTTGCCAAAGCCTTGCACAGCAACCGTCAAGCCGGCCATCTTCTCGCCATTGGCCGCTACCGCGCGACGCGTCGCGAATAGAAGTCCCAGTGACGTAGCCAGAACACGGCCCTTGCTGCCACCGATTTCCAGCGGTTTGCCCGTGACGACTGCGGGCAGATGCTCACGCTTATGCATCGAATACGTGTCCATGAACCATGCCATGATCTGCGGATTCGTATTGACGTCCGGAGCCGGAACATCGCGATCAGGGCCGAACATCTCTTCCAATTCTGAGAAATATCGGCGCGAGAGGCGCTCAAGCTCGCCGTGGGAGAGCTTTTGCGGATCAACAATGATACCGCCCTTGCCGCCGCCCATCGGAATATTGGCTACCGCACACTTGAAGGTCATCCAGAACGAAAGCGCCTTCACTTCGTCGAGTGACACATTCGGATGATAACGGACGCCGCCCTTGGCCGGACCGCGGGCGATGTTATGCTGAACACGATAGCCCGTGAACGTCTTGATCGTGCCGTCATCCATACGAATCGGCAACGTGACTTCCACGCACTTGCGCGGCTGCTTAATCATAGCAGTCTGGCTCGCCGTCAGCTTGAGCAGCGCGGCGGCCTGATCGAATTGCTTCATGGCATTGTCAAACGCCGAGTGCGGCTGCAGACCCTCGGTGCGAGATTGAAAGCGTGCGCTGCTTTGGCACCCTTCATGGCCTTCCCTGACGATACCATAACGGAACTTTCTTCTTTCTTCGAGCTACTCTTCGGTGCAGTTTTTTTTGTTTCTTTCTTCTTCATGGCGATTCCTGTGGTTCTAAGACCGTGGAGAATTTTTTGTGAGAAACGGCCTTCAGTAGTTGAAAACCGACTAACTAATTAACCTGATATATGCAAGCATGCCGCCCGCTTGCTCACCGTCACGGCGGTAAGAGCTCCAGCGGGAGTTCGAGAACGTATCGGGAGGACGAGGGATGAAACGCGCCTGTTCAACCCCGGCGCGCAAGAGGTCGATAACAATCGATGCAAAAATGTCGAGATGAAGCCGGTCGCCGAATCGAACAACTGTGCCCGGGCCGTATTTGTCAGTGAACGCTCGCGCAACGTCGTCACCGACCGGGTAGTTTGCGGTCGCTATCAGGGGACCAACTGCTACGCGCAGGTCGCGGGGTGCAACGTGATGCTGCCTTGCAAGCAAGGCAACAGTGGTAGAAGCAATGCCACCCAGCGTACCCCTCCAGCCCGCGTGCACTAAACCAATGACGCGCGGTGCATCTCCGTACAGATAGATCGGTGCACAATCGGCATGTGACGTGATTAACGTCACTGAGCCGTCGTCAGTTATCAGACCATCGGCCGAGACGAGGCGTGTTCGCGGGTCGAAAAAACCGGCCCCGGATTCACAATCTGATACACTCAAAACGCGGCTGCTATGAGTCTGCTCCAGGCTCACGCACTTTGCCGAAACCAGTCCAACTTGGTCGGCCCATCGCGCCCGATTGGCGGCTATTTGCTCTACTGACCCCCTGCCCCATGCCAAGGCGCCGTCCGATGTCTCTGAAATACCACCAGTTACACCTATCCACTCGAATGGAGTATGCCAGCCAACTAATTGATTATTTGGCCGGGTTTGGCTATCTTCTGTGACCTCAGAACTCAAGGAGACCGAAATGGCCTTTCAGGCGCTGGACTATTATCACTTGGACGATCTGCTCACTGACGAAGAGCGGCTGGTACGCGACACTGTCCGCGAATTTGTGACAGATAATTTGATGCCGATTATCGAGCGCTGCAACACCGAAGGGCGCTTCCCACGAGAGCTTGTGAAACCGGCCGGTGAACTTGGCTTTCTCGGCGCGCCATATCCCGAAAAATACGGCTGCGCGAATCTTGGCCCTATTGCCTATGGATTGATCAATCAGGAGCTGGAACGCGGTGACTCCGGTCTTCGCTCGTTCGTCTCCGTACAGACGAGTCTGGTGATGTATCCGATCTTCGCTTTCGGGAGCGAAGAACAGAAGGACTATTGGCTTCCAAAGCTCGCCAGCGGCGATAAGATCGGTTGCTTTGGTCTGACCGAACCTGATTTCGGTTCGAATCCGGGCGGAATGCTCACTCGGGCCGAGGACAAGGGATCCTACTATCTTCTCAATGGCTCGAAGGCGTGGATCACAAACGGTACGATTTCGGATCTTGCGATCGTCTGGGCAAAGCTCGACGGAGTTGTCCGCGGCTTCATCGTCGATACAACAACAAAGGGCTTTTCCGCTCCTGAGATCAAGAACAAGTTCTCACTCCGGGCGAGCGTAACCTCAGACCTGGTGCTTGAGGATGTGCAGGTGCCGAAAGAGAACATTCTGCCGGGCGTTAGCGGACTAAAAGGACCGCTGTCCTGTTTGACCCAGGCGCGCTACGGCATCGCATGGGGCGCGACGGGCGCGGCGATGGCTGTGTTCGACGAAGTGCTCCAGTATTCCCTGTCCCGCATTCAGTTTGACAAACCCATCGCGAGCTTTCAGCTTGTGCAAAATAAACTTGCGTGGATGGCAACTGAGATTACGAAGAACCAGTTTCTCGCCTATCGTCTCCGGTCAACTGAAGGCCGCCGGAAAACTTCGTCCGCAACATGTTTCGCTGGCCAAGCGTAACAACGTCGGAGGTGCGCTGGACATCGCTCGTGTCGGCCGCGATGTATTAGGCGCGAATGGTATCTCAAACGAATATCAGACGTTCCGCCACATGGCAAACCTTGAATCCGTCAACACCTACGAAGGAACGTACGATATTCACGCGCTGATCGTCGCCGAAGATCTGACCGGAATCGCAGCCTACGCCTAATTTACTGAATCGCGATTCAGCGCCTGCATTACTTCAATTGCCATGTCGAACTTATTGAATGGCGGCATTAGGTAGGCGCCTTGCACCATCGATTGCGTGTCGAGCAGGAACTTCTGAGCAATTTCGACCCCCACTTTGGCCCCCTCGGTACCCGCGTTGTGCATACGATCGCGGATATCCTGGGGGACAAACATGTCCGGGATTTCGTTGTGAATGAACTCTGCGTGCTTGGACGATCGCAGCGGCAAAATACCAACGAAGATCGGAATACTGGAGTACGACGAGACCTTGTTCAGGAATTCTTCAAGGGTCCGGGGATCAAAGAGCGGCTGCGTAAACGCGAACTGGGCGCCGGAATCGAGCTTCTGTTTGAACCGATCAAACTCGAGATCGAGATTGGGTGAGGTCGGATTAACTGCGACTCCGAGCAAAAAGTGGGTCGGCTCGTCAAGGTCGCGACCGGTTAGATCTTTACCCTTGTTGAGCTGAGTGACCATTCGCGAAAGACCTATCGAGTCGAGCTCAAACACTCCCTTTGCGAACGGATAGTCACCGATACTTGTCGGGTCTCCCGTCACCGCAAGGATGTTCAGCACACCCAGAGTGTGCGCGCCAAGCAGCTCCGACTGAAGTCCAATTGCGTTGCGGTCTCTGCAAGATACGTGAAGCAGGACATCTACACCCGCATCCCGGCGAATCAGATGAGCCATCGACACCGCGCTCATACGCGCCCGCGCTAACGGCGAGTCCGCTACATTGATTAGATCAACTCCCGCCGCCTTAAGCCGCTGCGCGTGTCGGATAAATGGGCCGGGATCGTAGCTGCGCGGCGGATCGATCTCTACCGAGATTTGAAAACGCTTGCCAAGATTGGCTCGAAACTCAGAAAACGGCAGACCGCGATGCGGGCCCTCGACTCGACCGTCTTCCTCGGACGTTTCACCATTGACAGCGATCTGTGTCCGCCCAAGTTTGCGGCCCTTGACTCTATCCGCTGCTGCGCGAATATGTTCCGGCGTTGTTCCGCAACAGCCGCCGATCAGCGCTACGCCCACCTCGGCGAATCTAAGCGCGTAGTCCGCGAAGTACTGTGGTGACGCGAGATAAATGTAACGGCCACCGACTACGCGCGCGTTGCCCGCATTGGGCTGAGCGCACAGTGGCACATCGCCGCCGCTCATGCGTTCCATCACGTCCAACATCGCCTGCGGACCCACGGAGCAGTTTGCGCCCACGACGTCCGCGCCATATTCGATCAGCGCGCGTTTCACTTGCGACGGCTTGTCACCGACCAGAGTTTTCCCGTCTTCAGTAAACGTCATCGTGGCAACGATCGGCAAGTCACACAGATCGCGAATCGCACCTATCGCTTCGCGCATCTCCAATAGATTGGAAATTGTCTCGACGATGAACAGATCAACGTTGCCCTCGAGCAGGCCTTCAATCTGCTCACGGAACGCAGCTCGCGCCTGCGCGAGTGTTATCGGGCCAATCGGCTCAAGCACACGATCCAACGGGCCGATCGATCCGGCCACGTAGATAGCATCCCCTGCCGCGCGTCGCGCGTGTTCGGCTCCGAGTCGATTTAGTTGCCGCGTCTTCTCGGCAAATCCATGATCACCAAGACGGAACGGATTCGCGCCAAATGTGTTCGTTTCAATGATCTGAGCGCCGGCGGCAATGTAGTCCCGGTGCAAATCTTCCACGACCTGTGGATGAGTTTCGTTCAGCTCGTCAAAGCACGTGCGATGCGAGAAACCCATCGAGTAGAGAGCCGTGCCAATCGCTCCATCTACTATGAGCACCTCGTCCCGCAAACGGGACAATATCTCCTGATTTCGACGCTGATTCAAACTCTTTCGCCTTCATGAACTGAATTTGGCCCGCCGTTTACTAGACCGCGAATACCACTCACTCTTTTGCAGCCGCGACGTTTGTTGCGGCTGTCGCTTTTTCCTGCAGGAACATGGTGTACGCAATACTCCCAAGTGCGGCACCTGAGAGCGGACCCACCCAGTACACCCAAGCGGCCGCATAATCGCCGCTGATCACAGCGGGACCAAGCCATCGGGCAGGATTCAACGCGGCGCCGCTAATCGGACCTCCCATCAGCACCGACATCACGACCGTTAGACCTATATAGAGCCCGTTTCGATTCGGAGCGCGCCTGTCCACGGCCGTTCCGAACATCACAAACACAAGAAAAAACGTCAACACGATTTCAGTTGTACAAGCCATGCCGGTCGTCGCGCTCTCGCCGACAACGGGAATGCCGTAATTCACTGCCTCAAGATTTAGCGGCGACATCGCGGACATCAGCAACGAGGACGCGGCCAATGCTCCGAGACACTGCGCAATCACATAACCTGTGAACGCCATGATAGGCAAGTGTCCTGCGATCATCATGCCGAAGCTCACGGCCGGATTCAGATGTCCGCCGCTCACTGCTGATGTCGCGCTTACCATCACGGCGACCGCGAGTCCGTACGCCAGGGCAATACCCGTGAGGCCAACCGCTCCGTTCGTTACGTGATCGGAAACAATCGCCCCGATGCCAATGAACACGACCGCAAATGTGCCTATGAATTCAGCGAGGAGCGCCTTGAAATTCACGCGGAGTCCCCTTGATACAGCTGCTCGAGCGTCCCGATCCTATCGACAACGATGCGTCCCTTCTCGTCGCGCTTCACTGTAATCGCTTCATGAGACGGATCGTGCTCAAGAACGATGATCCACTCCTCGCGGGCTGCGCGGTTGAGCCAGCGCTCCTTATCGTTCAGCGTTGTCAGCGGAAACAGGTCATAGCCCATGATGTACGCAGAAGGCACATGCGCCGCCAGCGGAATCAGATCGGCCGGAAAGAAGACCGTCCGCCGGTGATCCGTGATTCGCACCATCTGCAAAGCCGGCGTATGACCGGACGTAGTATCAAGAAAGAGACCGGGGAATAGCTCAGTGTCATTGTCAAGGAATTCGAGTAGGCCCGCCGCGCGCACCGGCTCATAATTGCCGTCGATGTAGCTTGCGCGATCACGAGGATTGCGCGTCGTGCCATGATGATACTGCACGCTTTGTACGTAGTGCTTGGCCTTCGGAAACAGCGGTATCGCAACTCCATCCACCAGTCCGGTCGTTCCGCCTGCATGATCAAAGTGTAGGTGTGTATAAATCACATCCGTAACCTGCTCCGGCGTCACACCATGCCGCGCCAGTTCGTCAATCAAGCTCCCGAGCGGAAAGGTGATTTCAAAGATGTCGTGAAACTTTGCGTCGTCCTTGTGCCCGATACCGGCGTCGACAAGAATCACGTGCTTGCCATAGCGAATCAACAGCACGCGTGCAGTCATGTCAATCCGGTTACGGTCGTCCGCCGGGCATTGCTTTGACCACAGCGGTTTCGGCACGACGCCAAACATCGCACCGCCGTCCAATTTGAAGTCTCCGACCCGCAGAGTCGTTATCTCGTATCCTGCCAGCCTCATGCTGCGTTGCTCTCGTATTTCGGCCAGTCGTCTCCGAACCATATCCGGCGCGGAGCGTCCAGCACCATTTGCCACGCCGCTGCTGATCCAACAATCACCGCAGCTTCATCCCTGCTCGCTGCGAGGCAGAAGCTCTGCTTCTCCGCGTCGTGCGCATCGCTGGTGAGAATTTCAATGTGCCCGGTCGCCAGCAAATCACGGGCGTGCTTCTGCATCGCTTTGCCGAATTGGCCCGTCAAGGACCCTGCATCCATCGTCAGAATGGCGCCCGCTGCGCGCAGCTTAATTAGCTGGTCTGCGTTGCGGAAGGCCAGCGGATAGCGCTCATGATGCGCGACAACTGGGACGCGATTCCATTTCTTCGCCGCCTTCACGACATTCAGTATGATCTCAAACGGCGTCTGACGCGGAAACTCTACCAAGAAGTACTTCTCTGTGCCGTTCAGAGATGCGTAGCGGTACTTGAGCAGATCGGCTATATTCATGCCGAACATGATCTCTGAACCAAGTCCAAGCTCTACCGGCAGGTCAAGGCGTTTCACCTCGTCAAGCAGCTCTTGAAACCTGTATTCAAAGAGTTCGCCCGCCTGTTGCCCAGAACGGTCGTTCGCATGGGGCGTGCATAGAACGTGAGTAATCCCCTGCAAGATCGCACTCTCCAACATGCGGAGCGATTCGCGCAGCCCTTTCGCGCCGTCGTCCACTTGCGGCAGTACGTGATTATGAATGTCGTACACGGCCCCTACAGATCCGTGTATTCCGGCCCTCCGCCTCCTTCGGGCGGCACCCACGTGATAATCTTGTACGGATCCATGATGTCGCACGTCTTGCAGTGCACGCAATTTGATGCGTTGATTTGCAATTTGACGCCGCCTCGCTCCTCGTCCGCAACCATCTCATACACGGACGCCGGACAGAAAAACTGGCACGGATTGCCGTACTCCTCGCGGCACTTCGTGCGGCACACTTCCGTGTCCGCCACGTGCAAATGAACCGGCTGATCCTCTTCGTGCAGCGTCTTGCTCTTGTAGACATCAGAAAGTTTGTCGAACGTCGTCTCACGGTCAAACTCTTTCGCGCGCGACTCAAGCACTTCATCGCGATGCTTCAGGCCAAGCTCTCTGACCTTACGCATGTGTGTATGGGTTTCGGGCGAAAGCATTTTCGCCTTAAAGCCGCGGCCGCCGCTGAAAAACTGAGCGCCAACATGGAACATTCCCGGAATGAGTCCGCCTTCAAACGCCTGATGAAAATTGCGAACTTCCCAGAGTTCCGTCTTAATCCAACTTGCTTCGACGGCCTCTTTGTAGAGCTTAAGCGTCGCGGCGCTGGTGTCATCTTTCTTCAGCGAGTGGAAGATCGTCTCCGCCGCCAGCATACCCGATTTCATCGCCAAATGAATGCCTTTGAGTCGCTGGGAGTTCAAGAAGGCCGCACTGTCGCCCGCGAGCAGCAGGCCATCGGCAAAAAGTCTCGGCATCGAAAACCAACCGCCTTCGGGAATGGTCTTTGCGCCGTAGCCCATCAGCTTGCCGCCGCGCAGCAGCTCCTTGATCCACGGATGCTGCTTGAACTTCTGGAAATTGTAATGCGGGTCGGTGTAAGGATTCGTGTAGCCAAGATCGCTAACCAATCCAATCGAAATCAGGTTGTCGCGCATCGAGTAGATCCAACTTCCGCCGAACAGGTCGCCAAGCGGATACCCGAGCGTGTGATAGACCTTGCCGCGAGTTGAAAGGGACTTGGGAAGCTCCCAAACTTCCTTGACACCGAGCACATAGGTCTGCGGCATCTCGCCGTGCAAGTGAAGATGGTTGCACGCCTCTTTCGTCAGTGATCCGCGTGTGCCTTCGGTCAACACAGTAACGCGCGCCTCGATCAACGATCCGGGTTCAAACGAATTCTTCTTGTCGCCGGTCTTATTGATGCCTTTGTCGCCCGTCTGAACACCGGTCACGCGCATTCCGTCAAAAGTCAGGCACTGACCGGGCGTTTCGGTTGCGATGAGAATCTCTTCAGCTTCGCATTGTTCACCCAACCACTTGACCAGTCGATTAATTGAGACAATCGGAAATCCGTGATTGCGCATAGGCGGCGGCGTCCACGGAGCTCTGAACTTGCCGGATTCCGTCAGGTAGTAGATGCCTTCATCTTCTACCGTGCGTTCAACGGGGCAGCCTTTCGCTTTCCAGTCAGGAATCAGCTCATCCAGCGAGCGCGGATCCATCACTGCGCCGCTCAGATTGTGCGCGCCAAGTTCGCGGGCCTTCTCTATCACCATGATCTCGACTTCGCCCGGACCGTTGCCCTGCGCGTTCGCCCGCTTAATCATCTGATTTAGATGATATGCGCAAGCCAGCCCCGCAGGGCCCGCGCCGACAATCAGAACATCAACTGGAAGTGTTTCGCGCTGCATGGATTCTACTTATGTGCAAGCGACCAACACGGCTTGCAAAGTGGGTACTTCACTGTCGTATCATGGCTCTTGCCACATTTGTGGCAGAAGTTCTCTTTGTAGGCATCATTCTTGTAAATTGCCCATTCCCGGTAACATTCATCGCATAAGGGGTAGGCTGGATTGAATGTCTTTGCCACACCGCACCGAATGCAATGTCCTTTTGTCAAGGCCATTGTAGCTTTTGTAGTCGCCACACCCTGCTGTGGCTTAGGCTTTTCCTGCAGCTGCTGTTTGACAGTTGCACCTACAGGATCAACTTCCTGTGAATTGCTTACCCATTTGTTGACACGATCCTGAAGTTTTTTCAAGGACGCTTCATCCCTAAAATAGACACCGGCCTCTTTGCTTTCTTGACCAGAAAAACTATGAAGATTCATGCTGGCAACTAACCCACCTGTCGTCCCTAGATAAATCTTGGCGTGGAGTTTATCGACCTTCCGCAAAATGACTCTCTTTCTGAGAAGCCAATTGATGTCGTCTATAGGATGGTCGGCATCGGCGCGAATCAACATAGTCACGCGAACATTTTTCTCACTTGCCTCTTCAAACGCATCCTTGGTCCGTGTATCCAACTTCACATACGGAGTCACAATATAGACGTCTTGCGCCTGAGTCGCCTCTTTCAGAATGCTCTTGATGCGATAAAACACGTCGTCATCGAAGAGAATCTCAGAAAGAACTTCATGGTCCGTCACTCTAACACTCCTGTCACGGGTTGATCGCCAATTCAATCAGCGTCTTGGTCGCCGAACCGTTGGCTGTCTTGCGCGGATTTAGCGAATTCGGCACGGCAGGGAAAGATGTTGGCGCGATGTCGATGTGCGCCCACGGTGTGTTGCCGACGAACTCCTTCAGGAACGCTGCGGCCCGACAGGCGCCGCCCCAACGATCCCCGGCCGCGTTATTCAGATCAGCGACGACGCTCTTCATTTCTTCACCGTACTCTTCGTACATAGGCATGGGCCACATCCGCTCGAACGCCCGCTCAGCCGCGGCGAGCACTTGCTGCGACACGCGATCCGAATTCGCGAACACTGCGTCAGCGTGATTGCCGAGCGCGATTTTGGCCGCACCGGTCAGCGTAGCAATGTCGACAAGCAAATTGGGCTTGTACTTGTCCACAATGTATGCCATCGCGTCGGCCAACACCAACCGGCCTTCCGCATCCGTGTTGCCGATTTCAACAGTCTTGCCATTGTAGGCTCGGTAAATGTCCGATGGACGAAAGGCCTCATCGCTGATCGCGTTCTCACACGTTCCAATCACCCCTAAGATACGCTGCGTGGGCCTGAGTTTTGCAATCGCATGCATAGCAGCCAATACCGCCGCCGCGCCGCACATGTCGCTCTTCATCTCGTCCATCATCGCGACTTTGATATTCAAACCGCCGCTGTCAAACACCAATCCCTTGCCCACAAACGCGATCGTCTTCTTCGCGCCACGCGGGTTATAGTCCATAATAATCACGCGCGGCGGCATCTCGCTGGCTTTGCCCACGGCAAGCAAAGATTCATGCCCAGCTTCTCAAGCTGTGCGCGTTCCAAAACCGTTACCTGAATACCTACCTTGGCGAGCTTCTTGGCCTCGGCCTTAAGATAGTCCGTGTTCACCACATTCGCCGGATGCGTGCCGTAGTCGCGCGCAAGATTGTGCGCTTCGGCCTTAACTTGCGCGGCGGGAATCGCGGAAGAAGCGAGCTTCTGCCTTTGTGCCGAGGCAAAATAGAGATTGACTTGCAGGACCGCTGACGTGTCCGGCTTGGCTTTGTAATGTTCAAAGCTCCAGTGACCGAGGACCAATCCGTCGGTTAGAGCCTGTGCGGTGAGTCCCGCATCCAAATCGTCCGCGAACGATTCAGCGCTGAAAAGCGAGAGGTGCTTCGCGGAATTCGCCTTTGCGGATCGTATCATCGAACCCGCCGCCAGGCGAAGCCGACGCCACGAAAACTCTTTTCGCGATCCCAACCCTTGCAGAATAAGCTGCGGCGCCTGCGCGGCCTGGCTGAAATGGACGACGGTCTCGGTGTGTTTGCCCGAAAACCTCGACGCCGCGATTAACTTCTGAAATGCAGAGATCGTCCTACGATCAAGACCCGTAAGTTTGGGCGACTTCAGTTCGTCGTCAAACAGTCCAATTGCGATGGCATCCGTACGGCCCTTCAGCGCGCCGGAAACTGCGGAGATCTTCATTTCGGTCGCTCGCTCTTATGTTCGATGAGCTTGGTCAACTTGTTCTTGTCCACCAAGACCACGCGGCAGCGGTGTTTCGCAAGCTCTTCGTCAGATAACTGCACAAATGTCGCAATAATTACTTTGTCCCCTACCTGCCCCAATCGAGCGGCAGCGCCGTTCAAACCGACTTTGCCCGAGCCGCGCTTCGCCGGAATCGCGTACGTATCGAGCCGCGCACCACTCGTGATGTTATAAACATGCACACGCTCGTACACAGCAATGTTCGCCGCATCCAGCAAATCGCGATCGATGGCGCAACTGCCTTCGTAGTCGAGTTTCGTTTCGGTGAGTGTGGCGGCGTGTATCTTGCCGCCCAGTATCTCGCGCAACTTGGTCCTCTACTCAAGGTTTCCCGCGACACGGTCAACCGCATCACGATATTCAGCCAACAACCGTTCCATCAATTGCTCCACAGTCGGTACGTCTCCGATAAGTCCCGAACACATTCCGGCTTCAAGCTGTCCTTCTTCCCAATCACCTTCAAAAATGCCGCGCCGCTCCCGTTTTCTGTCCAGCAGGAGCTGCAACTCGTCCGGGGTCGCGCAACGCTGTTCGTATTCCACGCACTTCAGCGAGAACGGAGACTTTATCATGCGCGTCGGCCCGATCTTCTTCAGGCTCAGTACGGTGTCTGTTTCGCCTGCGTCGACCACTGCCTGCTTATACCGCGCATGTGCCGAAGACTCCTGCGTGGCCGCGAAGCGCGTACCGATCTGTACGCCATCGGCGCCAAGTGACAACGCCGCCATTATCCCGCGTCCGTCGGCGATACCGCCCGCAGCGATGACTGGAATTCTGACGGCGTCACGGACCTGCGGCACTAACACGAAGGTTGGAATTTCATCTATCCCGTTGTGACCACCCGCTTCTGTGCCTTCGCACACAACCGCATCAACGCCGCGCTCTTCGCACTTCTTCGCGAGCTTCGCCGTCGGGACGACGTGCACAACTGTTGTACCCGCTTTCTTCAGCGTCTCGGTAAACGTCGCCGGATTCCCCGCCGAGGTGAATACGATTCTTACGTTCATTTCAAGGCAAACCTGAATAAGCTCCTGCACGTCGCCGCGCAGCAACGGCACATTCACCGCAAAGGGAGTTCCGTCCGGCAGCGCGGTTCGTGCATCGCGGATATGCTCGCGCAACTGTTCCGGCTTCATGGAACCCGCGCCAATCATGCCCAATCCGCCGCACCGTCCAACCGCCGCGCACAGCTTCCAGCCCGACACCCAGACCATGCCTGCTTGCACGATCGGGTAGCGAATTCCAAAGAGCTTCTGAAGTCGATTCGATGGCCAGAGAATCTGCCGATCGCTCATGCGTGTCCAACCCTTACAATGTGCATAAGCCGCACGGAACTGCTTCCGTACGGCCCGCGAAAGTTCCCTTGTCTGTCCCCCGGGGACAACGATTAGTGCTGTTTTGCCTGCGCGAGCAGATCGACCCGTGTGACGACCACGCCATCCAATTCACCGCGATATTGCGCATGTGTGGTCGGCGCCGAACCCTTGAGCATGAAGTCGCGATCCATATAGAACTCACCGCGACTGTAACCGCCCAAATCAATGTAACCGGAATCCATGCGAATTGCGTCCTCAGGACATGCTTCAACGCACATACCGCAGAAGCAGCAGCGCAACAAGTCGATTTCAAACGCGACTGGATACTTCTCGATCCGGCTGTCCACCGACTCGCCCGCGGTAATATAGATACACTTGTCCGGACACGCCGTTTCGCACATCATGCAGGCCACACAGCGCGGTGCGCCGTCAGGCCTGAGCATCAAACGGTGACGGCCCCGCCAACGCGGAGCAATCGGTCGACGCTCTTCGGGATATTGAAACGTCACCAATGGCTTCTTCACCTTTAAACCAACTGCGCGTCCCACAAAGCGTCCGAAGTTGCCGAAGAAATGCCGTGAAGTCACGACCATCCCGCGCCACAACTCGGGATAGTACGTGTTCTGCCACAGACTCAGCTTGACTTCGCGGACTTGCTTGACCGTGATCATTTTACTTCCCCAACCACAGTATGACAAGGCCCGTAATCGCGATATTCACCAGGGCCACCGGCAGCATTTCCTTCCATGACACGCGCATCAATTGATCGTATCGAAAACGCGGGAACGTCCAGCGAATCTGCATCTGGAGCCACATCAGTATCGCGAGCTTCGCACCGAACGCAAGCATTCGCAAGATCACAACGGTCCACCTCGCCAAGAGCGAAATACGATCCCCACGGGAAGTGGAAGCCCGCTTGGCCGGCCTTTTCGACCGCATCAAACAGGAACGGAACGTGATAGCCGCCGAAGAAGACCGTCGTCATAATTCCGGCCAACACAACGATCTCTGCAAACTCGCCGAGGAAGAACATGCCCCAACGCATGCCCGAGTATTCGGTGGCAAACCCAATAATTTCCGACTCGCCTTCCGGCATGTCGAATGGCGCGCGTTTCGTTTCCGCCATTGCGGCCGGAAGAAATAACAGAAATGCGATCGGCTGGACGATCACTCCCCACTGCGGAATCCAGCCCCACAGGTACGTGTTCTGCGCATTGACCATCAGCCCCGGCTCAAGCGTTCCGAAAACCAATATCGGTCCAATCAAGGACAGGCCCAGGACGACCTCGTACGAGATCATCTGTGCCGAGGCGCGCATTCCGCCCAACAGTGCGTATTTGCTGTTCGAAGCCCAACCTGCGATCATCGCGCCGTACACGGCAATTGAACCAAAGGCGAGGACGTAGAGCATCCCGATGTCAAGATCGAGAATCTGCAGTTTGATATCGCGGCCCCAGAGCTCGATCGGCGGACCAAAAGGTATCACGGCCATCGTCAGGAACACCGGTCCCATCGCGAAAATCGGTGCAAGGAAATGCAAAACGCGCACACCGCGCGGCGGGACGAAATCCTCTTTGAAGATCAACTTCAACGCGTCGGCCAGTGAATTGACCAGCCCCAGCAGCCGGATGCCAAGAATCGACGCCCGGTTCGCGCCAATACGATCCGACATCAATGCGCTCTGCTTGCGCTCCACCCACGTCAAGATGCCCGCACCGTTCAAAATGTTGACCAGGACGAAGGCGATCTTGCCGATGATTATGCCAAAATCGATGAACATCTTTAGTAAGCCGGAAGCGGTTGCGAGGTCTGTACCTTCTTGTAGACTGGATCAGGAGCAGTGATCAGCATCTTTCCGCTATTGCCAAGCGAGTCCCAAGTCAGCCCCTTGTAGCCCTCAAACGTAGCGCCGAGCGCGTCGAACACAGCTGGCACAGAGTCATAACTCGCCGCAAGACCAAGCTTCTGACCTAATAATTGCCACAATTCCCACTCGGGCAACGCCATGCCGCGCGGCTCAAACGGTTTGCGAGTGCGTTGAACCCGCCCTTGGAAATTCGTATAACTCGCTTCACGCTCGGCCCACATCGCAAGCGGCAGTACGTCGTCCGCGATCGCCGAAAGCCCGTTGTCATGCGACGCTAAGTAGAGAATGTAGCCGGTATTCTTCCGCAACTTGGTCAAGTCGCGCTCGGACAGCGCCGCGGACAAATCGTGACGCACGACGACTAAGACGTCGAATTCTCCTTCGACCGCTGCGGCCAAGAGATCATCTCCGCTCTGGCCGTCACCGGAAGGCTTGATCTGCATCTCTAACGCACCGCGCCGATTCGGCGTCAGGTCCGCGCGCTTCAATATCTCGTCCTGCTTGCCCAGCTTCTCGAAACCAAATGTTGTATCGATATTCTGAACTTTCAGTTTGTCGATGAACAGGCGATTCAGCAAGAACAGGTCTTCATTTGATGATGCGGACGTCGCCAGCACCGCGACAGAACCCGCTCCCTGCCTTTTCAACGCCGATTGAATCTTGTCCGCCGCTCGGGTTAGCACTTCATCAGTCGACGGAACATGGCCATTGCCTTGCACGTTCACGCGCGGCGTTGAAATCCGATTTGGAGCATCCACGGCGTGATAGCTGTATCTGCCCTGATCGCACATCCACCACTCGTTCACCATGCGATTATAGCGCGGTTTCAAGCGTTGAATCCGGCGTTCCGGGTCCTTGTAGCGGCGATCGATTTCCCAATCTACAAAAACATTACAGCCTCGCGAGCAGCCCGTGCACACAGAAGCCGTGCGTTTCATGTACCAAACGCGACGTTTGAAACGGAAATCCTTATCCGTCAACGCGCCGACCGGGCAGATATCGACAACACAACCCGAATAGTCGTTGTCGAGCTGCTTGCCCGGTACTGTCAATAACTCGTTATCGCGACCATGATTGAAGATGCCCAGCTCGGCCGTTCCGGTAATCTCGCGGCAAAAACGGATACAGCGCGAACATAACACACAGCGCTCGCTGTCCAGCACAACCGTCGGCCCTACGTCCATTACCTTGTGCTTATGCTTCTTCTCGTCAAGTGCCACTCGGCTGTCGTGCAGACCGTGCGACATATAGTAATTCTGCAAGTCGCATTCGCCCGCGTCGTCACAAATCGGGCAGTCCAACGGGTGATGCTGCAAGTAAAACTCGAGAATCGAGCGGCGCAGTTTGAAAACCGCTTTGCTCTTCGTCGTGACCTTCATCCCGTCGGCCGCTTTCGTATTGCAGCCGATCGCGATGCTCTTGCGCCCGCCGATTTCCACCTCAACCTGGCACATGCGGCATGACCCTACCACGGTCAATCCCGCGTGGTAGCAATAGTGCGGAATCTCCACATTCAGCAGCCGTGCCGCTTCAATGAGGTTCATTCCCGCCGGCACGTCAACCGGTTTTCCGTCTATTTCAAGCCAGGGCACTTTTGGTATCTCTAATCAAGAATTCTAATTTCGGCAAACCGCTTCGAACTCGTGACGGAATTTAACAAGGTAGCTCTTCGTCGGCCAGGCAACCGCCGCACCCAACGCGCAAATCGTCTTGCCGTCAATGTTATCCGCAAGTTCCCACATATCGTCGATGTCGCGCTTGCGGGCCGTTCCATCAATAAACTTCTTCGACAACCTCAACAGCCAGTCGCACCCCTCACGGCACGGCGTGCACTGTCCGCAACTCTCGTGAGCGTAGAAGCGCACCATCCAGTGCATCAGCTTGGGTATCGAAACCGTTTCATCAATCACCATAACCGCCGCGCTGCCGAGCATCGAACCGCGTGACGCAACAGACTCAAAATCAAGCGGCAAATTCTCGCACTCTTCCGCCGTCAAAATATGCGATGATGATCCACCGGGAATCACTGCCTTCAGCTTGTGACCATTGCGAATTCCGCCGCCAAACTTGTGAATCAGGTCCATTAGCGGCGTGCCCATCGGTAACTCGTAGACACCCGGATTGTTGACATGGCCAGACAGCGAATATAGCGCTGTCCCGCCATTCTTTGGCGTGCCCAGTGCCGCAAACTTCTCAGGACCAATTTCCATCACCCGCGGAACAAACGCGAGTGTCTCAACGTTATTCACAATCGTCGGCGCGCCATATAATCCAATCGCCGCTGGATAGAATGGCGGCTTCAGTCGCGGCCAGCCCTTCTTCCCTTCCATCGACTCGATCAAGCCGGTCTCTTCACCGCAGATATATGCGCCCGCGCCGTTGTGCATGTGCACAGAACACGACCAGCCGCTGTTCAGAATGTTCTTGCCCGCGAAGCCCTTCGCATACGCCTGCTTCACGGCCTCGGCAGTCACTTTCGTCGGATAGAAATACTCGCCGCGAATGTAGATGTACACGCGCTCCGCCTGTACGGCGTAGGCGCAAATCAACGCGCCTTCAATCAACAGGTGCGGATCCCTCTCAAGAATCAAACGATCCTTGCACGTACCCGGCTCGCTTTCGTCACCGTTCACCGTGACGTAACGCGGGAATTTGTCCTTCGGTATGAAACCCCACTTCGTGCCCGCTGAAAACCCCGCCCCGCCATGGCCACGCAGCCCCGAAGCCTTCACAAGCTCCGTCACCTCTTCCGGCTTCATTTTAACGGCGCGTTTCAACTGATCATACGCGCCATTCTTTAGCGCGACGTCGATTGAAGCCATGTTCTCAACCGCGAAATTGCGGGAGATGAGCAAATTCCCGTTCGCCGCCATCAGACTTTCTCCCCCGCGACATTCCCCAAGAGCGGAGTCGGATTGTCCGCCGGTACGGGTTCGCCCGCTTTCAGGCCATGAATGATCCGGTCGAGCTTCTCGACCGTCAATTGGAAATACTGATCCTCGTTGATCAGCATCATCGGACCCCACGAACAACCACCCAAACATTCAACGCATTTCAGAGTGAACAGACCGTCTTTCGTCGTCTCGCCCGGATGAATCCCCAGTTTGTGCTCGACATGCTTCTGAATTTCTTCTCCGCCCGTCAAACAACACGAGATATTCTGACAAAACTGAATCAGATACTTACCGCTTGGCTCCGCGCGCATCATCGAGTAAAACGTGATGACTTCGCGCACGTTTACGTCCGTCACGCCAAGCGTCTCAACGACCCACGATTCCGCCTCGGGCGTGATCCAGCCCAATTCCCGCTGCACTTCAAACAGCAACGGAATCAGACCGGAGCGCCGTCTGTCCTCAGGGTAGCGAAAGAGTATCTCTTCCGCTTTCTTCTTCAGTGTTTCCGGAATGGCCATGTGCTCTATCTGTCCAGCTCGCCGCCAATCATGTTCACGGACCCGAAGGTCGGAACGATGTCGGCGATCATGTAGTTGTTGATCGTCTCCGGCAAGCTCGCCACCATGTTCAAGCACGGCGGACGGCAGCGCACGCGCCATGCGCGGTCATTGCAACCGTCTTTCGAATGCTCGTCAGGATGACTCACGATATAGAAGCCAAGTTCGCCGTTGGCCGCTTCTACCGGGAAATAGCATTCGCCCGCCGGCACGCGAATCCCGTGACCGTACATAATCAGCTTGAAGTGATTCATCAAGCCTTCAATATTCCCGTACGTGTCCTTCTTGTCCGGCAGCACGACCGTCTTGTCGCTGCAATTGATCGGGCCGCCCGGCATCTTGGCCACGCACTGCTCGATGATGCGGCAGCTCTGCTCCATCTCTTCCATGCGCACGAGGTAGCGGTCGAGATTGTCACCGCGACGGCCCACCGGCACTTCCCAATCGAGTTGATCGTAGACCAAATACGGGAAGTCCTTGCGCACATCATAGGCTACGCCGCTCCCGCGCAAGCACGGGCCGGTCCAACCCCACGCAATCGCGCGCTCCGCGCTCATCACTCCGACGTTCTCCATGCGCTCGACGAAGATGCGGTTGTTCGTCAACAGAATATCGCACTCGCGCAATATCTCGCGCACCTCTTTGATCACCCACAGGCACTTGTCGAGGAACCCTTCCGGCAGGTCATACGGCATCCCGCCGACTCGCGCCGCTGCCGTCGTCACACGCGCGCCGCAATACTCTTCAATCAGTTCCCAGCAATACTCACGGCCCTTGATCATATACAGGAAGACCGTGAAGCCGCCTAACTCCATCGCCGACGCACCGACACACGTCAGATGATCACCGATACGTGAGATCTCGCTCATCAGCACGCGAATATATTGCCCGCGCGGGGGAAGCTCAATACCCAACAGCTTCTCGACCGCCATGCAGTAGCCGATATTGTTAATCGCCGCCGAGACGTAGTTCAGTCGGTCCGTGTAGATAATCGCCTGATTCCACGTGCTCTCTTCGCAGCTCTTCTCGAACGCCCGGTGCAAATAGCCAATCTCCACATCCGACTCAACCACCAGCTCGCCTTCAAGCTTAGCGAGGATGCGGATAATCCCGTGCATAGCAGGATGCGCAGGCCCGACGTTCAGCAGCATTTCTTTCTGCTGAAACTCAGGCTCGTCCGGCGGCAAGGCGGGCGTAACGGCGGATAAGATGTCGACTTCGGACATGTGGAATTAGTTCTGCGGACCGATGAGCGGCTGGCGCTTGGTCTTCGGGTAGTCTTTGCGGAGGGGATGGCCTTCGAATTCTTCGTAAAGCATTAGCCGCTTCATGTTCGTATGGCCCTCAAACTTAATGCCGAACAGGTCCCAGACTTCGCGTTCGAGCCAGTCGGCAATCGGATAAAGCGGAATCAACGTCGCGATGCGCGGATGTGATTCTTCGAGCTGCACCTTCACGCGCAGGCGCGTGTGGCTGTCCACGTTCATCAGGTGGTAGACCATTTCAAAGCGCGGGCGGCGCGGCAGGTAGTCCACCGCCGTCAGGTCCACCAGCATATTGTAGCCGAACGCGTCCCGCAGGATCGTCATTACGTCCACAATCTGCTTTGCCTCAATAATCAAGGTGCGATCGCCAAACTGCTCGTGCCAATCCAGCACAGCCGTCGGGTGTGACTTCTCAATCGCTATGTGTTCGGGGAATTTAGACAAGGCTATTTGTTCAAGGATTCGTAATTGTAATGGAGCATCACGTCAATCCAATCCATGTAGTTCTTCTCGGCCGCCGTCAAAGGACGGGCGGTCGAGTCGGGCATCAACGCATCATATCCATTTGTCAGGCTTTCTATTGCGTATTCATAGGCCGATTTCGCAGAAGCCGTATCCCCAAGCGCCAGACTTGATCGTGCTTTCAGCGCATTCCCGGGAACTGAATCCTTGTGTAGACTCAGAATCGTGTCCGCCCAAGCGTCCGCTGCCCCAAAGTTCGTGTCGTCCATGGCCCGAAGAAAACAAGCTTCATACGCGTTTATCGTGTCCGCAAGTGATTTGGCTGGGTAGTTTTCGAACAGTAGCCTCGAGAAATACCGTGAAAATCCTCCGGCGCATTCACCGTGGGTGCGATGCAAAGCTGGTAACGACCTTGCGGCAAATTCCAGACATAGTACCTGACTGAGTAGTGGGAATTTGCAGGCGGAATCTGCGCTGGTTGAGTAACTGCACTCAGTTGATATGACCAACCCTTGAACTCGAATCCTAATTCTCCTATTTCTCGAAACTTTGGGCCGCTGGAATCTTGCACAAACGTCTGAAAGACCACCGGCTCAAACCAATCCTTAGGATCTTGTCCAGTTAAGTCGTACTCTTCGGTCCAACTGCGATTGAAAAGGCCAATATTTATGGACAAGGTATCGTTGATATTGCTCGCGATGGAAAAATGGAATGGATATCCTAAGTCGGGTAAATGGCCCGCGATCACAGTCACATCATTAAATAGTGCCGAATCCGGCCATTGCTGATTCCATTCGCAGGCTGGACAATTGCGTTCGGGTGTGTAACCCAACCACGCACCTCGAGAGAAAGTGATAACATCCAAAGGGCCATCGCCAGCAGCATTACTAGTCAAACAAAGTAGTAGAAGCAGAGTCAGCTGAACTATTGTCAATCGTGCTCTCGACATTCTAGTCTCTCCGAACACTTATTTGCGCTTTGCTGCTATCCGAGTAAATAAGCACAGGAAGACTGAAACGTTGTAGGGTGTCAAAGACAGCGCTTGACATGATCGTAGCAGGAACGGTGCTATTCGCGGGATGTGTCAGTCCAACAGAATGACCAAACTCGTGGGCAATCGTTTGTCGACATTTCAGTGGGAAGTCGATTTCCCAACGCATAAGGACAGGCAAAAAGATTATGACAAAGACCAATGTGCAGAGACTCCGGAACCGGGCCTCGTGGTTCGGTACGCAAGCTACACTATTTCCACTCGTGCTTCTGATTCTGAATCAGGTCTTGCAGCTTCAGCAGGCCGTCAAGGACGGCTTCAGGGCGCGGAGGACACCCTGCTATATAGACATCCACCGGAACAATCGTGTCCGATCCCCTGCACCGTTGCATAGTTATCATACGGTCCGCCGCAGCTTGCGCATGCGCCAAAACTCACCACCCACTTCGGATCGGCCGTCTGATCGTAAATCGTCTTCAAAATCGGCGCGATCTTATGGCTGATCGTCCCCACCACCCAAATCACGTCCGCCTGCCGGGGTGAAAAGCGCGCGAACGCCGCGCCGAAGCGGTCAATATCGTAGTGCGAGCAGGCCGTCGCCATGTACTCCATGCCGCAGCACGCCGTCACGAACGGATATTGAAACAGTGAATACTTGCGTGCCCAGCCCAACAGCTTATCAAACTTCGTCGTCATCACCGCGCCGGACATAGAACGCGTCATGTCCATCATCGGAGTCTGCAGCAGCTCGCTCATTCTATTTCCACTCCAACACGCGCTTCTTTACGGCGTAATACAACCCCACCGATAAGATGGCGAGGAACACGACCATCGAGACAAATCCGATCATCCCCAAATTGCGGAAACTCACCGCCCACGGATACAAAAAGGCCACCTCGATGTCGAACACGACAAACAAGATGGCCACGAGGTAGTACTTAATTGGGAACGGCTGAGTGGCATCCGTCTTAGAAATCCAGCCGGATTCAAACGGGGCGTTCTTCGTCTCGTTCGGGTGTTTCGGCCCGACCAGTACGGTCAACCCAACAAACAGCCCCACTACCGCAGCCACCGCCGCGAGCAGGACCAAAAACACGACTAAATTGTTATTATGGAGGACGTCCGGCATGGCGGGCGGGAGGAGGCTAAGCTTGCTACGTTTTTCACGAGGTCGCTACAAATCGGTGCCGAAGCGCACGAGAAGGGTCGAATCTACCGCAAGTCCAATCAAATCAAAATCTTGCGATTATCCATAGCCTGCCATGTGCATGCCCAATTGTGCGTTAAACTACGGAAAACTTTTGGCTTTGTCAACCGGAGCCCCCGTCGGCCCCCCTTCCCGAACCCTATTCCATCTTCTCGAGCACGAGCAAACGATTCTTAGGGGCTACAAGCTGCTCAAACGCAGCGCGCAACACACCATACTCCGCGACAGGTACGTAGTCCTGTTTATAGAGAAGGCTTTGCGTCCACTCGATTCTATCATCGAGAGGCTTCGGAACGAGTGACAATGAGACGTATGGATTCTCAACGATCAACGGCGGAGGCAGGTATGAAACCTTGTAACCCCGGGGAAAGGTCAAAACAGTCGTCGTCTCGGTCTTACCCTCGATCGGGAGGTCCACCGGATACGTTACGACTGGCATCGACGGATAGAATCCCGATACGGCGAACGTAAACGGCGTGACCGGCATTTCGACCAGCATCAGGTCATCCTGCTGAACCGCGAAGTCCGCGCACTCAAATTCGAGACTTGCGGTCATCGGCTGCGTCAGCTGCTCGGGATCCGATACGGCTGTATCCAGCACCTTCGCCCCCTGCCCGACTCGCGACGCTGCACTCTGGAAATAGATGTCACGCTCAAGCTCTTTTTGGTCACTGAACATGCTGCGCGCCGAGGCGCCATAGTCTCCCACCGCCTCACAATCTGCACGGCCCCTTAAGGTTCCTGCGCTGTCGAGCCGCACTGACATCCGTGTGCTCGCGTGCCGATCAACCTTCACGAGCTCCTTCGCCGGCGTCAGCAGCGGTGCGCCCAAAATCATCTGACACGCCATGCCCTGCGTCCGCCCGTACGAAATCTCATTCGGCGGAGTGAACCTGGGCATCGGATCAAGATACAGCGTATCCTCGCCAAGCGGCACGGCCAGAATCGCATGACTGAACTGCTCTAACGCTGGCAGCGCACTGAACGGAGCACTCGACGCCTGCATGAGCACCGGATACGACGGTATCCCTTGACCGCCTAACAGGGCCGCCAATAGCACCAGCTTATCGCGCACATCGCCATAGCGATTTTTCCAAACATCATTTGCCGAATTCGGCTCATAGCCTACTGCACCCAAAGACAACGGCACGCTGCGAATGTTCTGCTGCACCCAAAACGCGATATTTTGCACCGAAGGACGCGCAGCCAGGCCAGGCAGCGCGGCCAACGCTTGAAACTGTGTCAAGGCCATATTCGCCGATTCCACCGATTGCCAGAACCGCTCCCCGACGTAAAGGCCGCACTCGGCCCAATCCGAAAATGATGTGAACACGAGGCGCGGGATCAGATGCGAACTCGGCACCATATTTGGTTCGGGAGTGAGCTGAGCGAGATCGTTGAACATCCAAACCAGGGGAGCGGCGCGTGCCGTCCACGCTTTCCAAAGGAAGATTATCAGAGTTCTGCAGCTCGTATTGGATATTGAGCGACTGTTCCGACCTAATCTCGAAACGCTGCTCTTTCACGGGTTCAAAACCGCCAAAGCCAAGCACTCCACCCTGATAGTCATCCGCCCACGGCTCCCGCCCCGGCTTCGGCGCCACGCAATACTTCCAATAGATCACAGCGCCTGCGGCCAGACCCGGGAAGCTTACATTTTGCTGTTTCAACTGCGAATATGCTGAAGCCCACTGCACCTCAGGCGCACTGGTAACCGTATACGCGTCGGGCTCAGGCTCGATCCACGTGCCATCCGCGAGCCGGGTGCGAACGCTCTCAAATATCACAGTGTCGCGCTCCGCGTCAAAGCGAATCGACCGATCACCTTGTTCGTCTTTGGCCCGTTCGTCCAGCAATTTGATACATTGATCTACCCACATTGTGCCCGCGCCCGCAGAATCCACGTCAAGCACACGGCGGTCCCATAGCACGATGATTGAAGCGTCGGGAAAATCGTCAGCGTTAGGCGAGACTGCAACGGCCGAGTCGACCCCAGCGGGAACAGGAGCTGCCTGCCCGACTGGAGCGAAGAGGAGTGCCAAGAAGATTGGCAGAAGAAGTAGCTGCATAGAATGTGTGAGCGAAAGAGGAGCGGTAGCGGAAAGTGGCGCGGCGCATTGAGTTGCGCCGCGCCCGCGGACAGATCGGTCAGTAATGAGTATGCAGGCGGTGATTGTAGTAGGCGCGGCCAATCATGGTGCCCAACAGCACGGGCAAGACGGATACGATCAACGCCAGCGAAAGTTCAATGGGAAAGAGGCCGTTTGCTTCGGGATAGTGGTAAAGCTCAAGCACCGTTCGCATCAGCGCGGCCAAGGGAATGCCGTAGCCCAGCATAATCACCCAGCGGTACAGTCGGTCGCTGTAGTGGTAACCGAGATAAAGCGCTGCGGCGAGGAGCAGGAGCGCGGCATACAGAACACCCGCCCGCCCCGGTACTTTGATAAAGATAATTGATGCAATCGCGCCAATCGCGAGTGCCGACATGCGGGCGACGCGCGGCGTATCGTGCCCCGACCAGTGCAATCTGCCGCGCACAAGTTTGCGCACAACAGCCCCCGCGTAGGACCCGATCACCGCCGGTATTGCGAGCGTTGCGCCAAGCTGAAGACGCATGAGCAGAGTGCTCATGTCGTCCCATCCGCCCAAAAGCACCCCGGCTATCGTGTAGCCGGCCGTGAGCAGAAGCGGGAACTTCCATGGCGTCCGGGAATTCAGCAGCCCGAGAGTGAAGCCCGCCAGTAGAATGCCTACTGACCACGCGATAGTGCCCGCCTGATCGGTTAACATGAATGGCACTATCGTGCCGACAATCGTGAACGCCGAAGCGAGAAACCCCAGGAGAATCTTGCGCTGGCGGTGCTCTTCCTGCTCGCGTTCCGTCATCAAGGGTGTTGAATGAATCTTGCATAGGTCTACGCTATAGCAAGAATCCCGCCTCGCCCCAAAGGCCGCTAAGACCGCCCGTTTGCCTGAGATTTGGTGGTCAGTACAATTTTCCCCGCTCCAAGACGTCCAACCGGTTGACCATCTGCAACAGCTCGCCGTAACGTGCCAACGGAATGTCAAGCGCACCAACGTCCAAGGCCTGCTTCACGGTCACCGTTTGCCCACTGTTCTGGCAGGTGCGTGAAAGCCGGAATTCCGCTTGCTTAAGGTCGACTTTCTCCGGGAGGCTCCGCACTTTGAGACCCTTCGGGTACTCCAGCGTTTCACTCATCTGAACGGCGAATGTTGACTCGAGACGCAACGGATAGCGGCGCTCGGTTAACTCGGTACCCGATAACAGAAAGCTCGACAGGAAATCAAATCCGTGACCCTGCGCAATGCTATTCATGAGCCAGAAGTCTCCAGCTTTGACAACATAATCGTCGGCGGTCAGGTCGATGTTTATCTCCAACGCTGTGTTCAAGTCTTGCAGATCGCTTATCGAAAGGCTGTCCAGCCGCGCTGTAGGCGCAATGCCTTGCACAAGATTCTGAAACAGGATGTCGCGCTCCTGCGGCGAAATCGACTGCATGTACGAGCGCAGGATGAGATCGGGAAAACCCTGCGAGCTAATCTTTACGTGAGATTGCAGCCGGCCATTCTCATCCACCTTGCTAGTCGCCGCCACCTGATATAGATTCTTCTCCGGAGCTTCGATTGGCGTCCACGCCAGGTCTTCTCCGGCTTTCGTGCACGTCAACACAGCGCGATCCTGCTCGTTTGCCGCAAGGAACTCCGTTGTCTTCTCGACCGTGGGATCGATATACACAGGATTCCCGTTTTCCCAGACGGTGACGATTGCATGATTGAACTGATCCACCGGCAGGTCCCCGTCGATCTTCCAGGACGGATTCATCAAGGTGATATTGGATTCTATTCCTGCCTCACGCAGCATGGTCACCATCAACGCCGCTTTGTCGCGGCACACGCCATACTTGTTGCGGTACGTTACTGAAGCGGACTCAGGTTTATATCCTGCCTTGCGGCCCGTTAAGGCCGTATCAACATAGCGGATCCGGTTGGACACGAACTGGAAGATCGCCCGAATTGCTTCTTCGCGGCCCTTCCCTTTGATCAACGCCTGAACCTCGGCCTGAATACTTGAGTCGGCCACCATTTCAGGCTCGGCAAGCGATGTGTACCACTTTGACCACGTCTCCCAGTCCTCAATCGTCGACGCCAGCAGCAACCGCGACACTTCCGGGAACGGAGGCATCCCCGGCTCCGGCACCACCTGCTCGACATCCTGGATCATCCACGTGTGCACGATGCGATCATCCAGGCGCTTCTCAAAGTGCACCACGCCGTCGCCGCGCACCTTCCACTTCAGCGGCATGCTTTCAGGCATCGAAACTTGCACATGCTTCGTCTGCACTGGATCGGTATGCTCAAAGCCTTCTGTCAGATTGAATTCTCCATCCATTGGCGGCTCGTGCGTCACCTCGCGCAACTGAACCTCAATCTCCGCACCTTTCTCCAGCGCCGGAAACGTAATAATCTTCTCCCGCACGTTCTGCAAATAGAACTTGCCAAAGGCAGGCAGCGGCACATCCTTGATCGCGGAGGTATCTACGTCGATCACCTGACCATCCGGTAAATGCACACGCGCCGCTACGACCTCGACCGTGTCATAGCCAAGATTGTATACCGTCTCGTCTTGCGCATATTGCCGCACAGCACGGTCTGACAGCAGCGCAACCCGGTAGTGCCTAAGCGATTCGCCTGAACCGTCTTCATTGACCCGCACCGCCGTACAATCGTAGCGGACTACAGCGTTGGCTTGGTCAAACGGCAGCCGCTGGTCCGGCGGCAGAGTCTCCTGCGCAACGGCTCCAAAAGCCGACAAGAGGAGTACGAATAGTGCTGATTTCATCTTCTTTCCTTCCTGCATCTACCAGAGTATACCGTTTCCCAATCAGACTTGCAACCACAAGAAAAGGCCCCGCCGATTCGTCGACAGGGCCTTTGATCCTCAATCGAGACAGGCTCTTACTTCAGAAGCAGGAGCTTCTTGGTTGACGTGAAATTCGCGGCGCTCAATGAGTAGAAGTACGTACCGGAGGGCATTCCTTCGGCGTTCCACTCCACCCGATGCTCACCGGCCGCCACGGTTCCGTTCACCAACGAAGCTACTTCGCGGCCCGAAAGATCGTAGATTTTCAACTGGACCTTTGCCGCTTCGGGTAACGTGAACGACAGCGTTGTCGTCGGGTTGAACGGGTTCGGATAGGCATCCGCCAGCGCATAGTCCATGACCGACGCCGGATTTGTGCCAAACACGGCGATCGCCGTACCCGGGTGCTCTGTACGCACGCCGCTTACGTCGATGTCGACCAAACGGTATTCATAGCTCATACCGGCAATACCCGCGCGGTCCGCGAAGCGGTACGTCGCGCCAATCGCGCTGTTCTGCGCCGCCAATTCGGCAACCTTTTCAAACTGATTCCGGCCTTCGATGCTCCGCAGCACTTCCCAGCTCAGGGCGTTGGCTTCTGAAGCGGTCGCCCATTCCAGGTCGACGCCGTTCACGGTCGACACCGCGCCAAAGCTCGCAAGCTCAACCGACAACCACTTGTCGCCCGGGAATTCAAAGTAGTAGCATGTGTCCTGCGGCTCAAGCGCCCACACCAGCCACTGATTATTCACGAAGTCGTCGTCAGCGCAGCCGACAAGACCGACCGGCCACGAGTAGTTCGAGCAATACGACACCGCTACAGGCTGCGGATTCAGGGTAGACTGCGTGACGTCGAATTGGAAGCAGCCGTTCTCGTCCGTGTAGACAGTCTGCGTCACCGGGTCGTTCATACCGACTTGCATCGTGCAAATGAACTTGATATTCGCCACGCAAGTGTCGTTGACAACGTTGTTCGCCAATTCGCCACGTTCCACGCAGAACTTCAGGGTAACCGTCGCCATTTCTTCAACGATGTTCGGGCCGATGCAGTCGTCACTCATGGCGTCACCCGGCAGAATCACGTTCTTACCCAGGGCATTGATTACCATGGCGTTCGCCGTGTCGTTGCGCGCCGGATTGGTGCCGTACACCGTATTCACGAAAGGATACGTCGGCGTGTCAGCAAAATTCGGATAGCCCACTCCGCCATCGTAGCAGAAGTGCGGCAGCCCGTCATTGGCCCCGCCGTCGCGAATGCTGGAAAGCTTCCAAATTGCCAACTGTGTCGCGTCATCCTGGAAAGTCGTGGTCGGGTAGTTCCACGCCAACAGGTAGGCCAAAGCAGTCAACTGTGTCTTACGGCACGAGTCATCGGTGATCACCGCAGGATAGATGTCAACACCATAATTCTGAGTTTCCACCGGATGATAAAGGTCGACACACCAGGCGTACAGGGGATTTCCGAGCTCGTCGCACGTACTCGCGAAACACATCTGGCCATAGTTGTTGCCTGTCGAGCCGCCGGGCCAGTGAATCGTGCCGCGACCGCCCTGACCACCGCTTCCGGAATAACGTAAACCCGTGTAATCTAATGCGCAGTCGCCGCACAGATCATCAAGCATGGATGATCCGCTTCCGGGAGACTGAATTGCTGATTCATTTGGGTGCATCGCCCAGCTTACCACCGTCAGACCGGCGACAAGGCACGCTACCCAGAATGCCTTCGGGACAATTACATACTTATCGAGTCTCATCTTCGTTTCTGGTCCCTTGTTGTTTCTTATTGTTTTCATTTGGATTAAATTCGAGAGGTACGCTCTGCCTGTCGCCTGATACTCGGGTTTCCGCTCATTTCCTGCTTGACATTCCGGCCCCCGCTGTGTATATTGCCCGTCTTTCGGGGCAGTAGCTCAGCTGGGAGAGCACCACGTTCGCAACGTGGGGGTCGGCGGTTCGATCCCGCTCTGCTCCACAGGTCGCAAATCGCGTCCCGTTTCATACACTCGGCAGACATCGCCGGGCCCCGCTCAAGAGGTGGCCGCCCAAACCCGCCAGGACCGGAAGGTAGCAACGGTAAGTGGTTCATCACTGTGGGCGGACCGCCTGGCGATTTCTGCCGAGTTTTTTTGTCCGCCATTGCACCTATTTCTCGCAGGCGATTCAAGTCTAATGTAATACCTGGGTCATTGAGGTACCGCATGGTTCACTGTGTTACTCTATTTCCATCGCATTGAAATCACTGATTTTATACTATAGTAGGTGTCCGAGTGTTACTTACTATACTAAGCCCTGAAACTGTTGTTGCGTCTTAGTTTGTTGACCGTTTTCCTACCAAACATCTGAGTAGCTGGCCACTGTAACAGCCTCAAGCAGGATGCTCACTCTCAAGCTCTCCTCTTCCCTGCTGCGGCTGGCCCTTTTGGGCGACGCGCTACTGATTCTGCTCAACCTGTTCCCTGCTGGAACAGGCCTGATCGATCAGTCGCTTGACCTGGATCGCGAGGCCAACATTGCCACTTGGTTTAGCAGTGCGAAGTTGTTCACACTGTTTTTATTGACTTGGCTGCTGGCGGATCAGACTGCGCCCATGAAGCGCCTGCTTCGATTGACCAGCATATGCTTCCTCGCGGCCTCGATCTCCGAAACTGCCATGTTGCAGGACCTCGCCTTTGGAGCGGCCTACACAATCCTTCACGGAGAAGTTCTAACTGTCGGAATGCCGGGGGCTTGGATGGTCTACTTCGCGCCGATTGTCCTCGCAGTTCTGGTCGTTGTAGTTTGGTTCGTCCTCCGGCTCGGGCGGGCGTATCCCGAAGCAAGCCTGTACCTGTGGGTAGGACTCTGTTTCTGGAGTGTTGCCCTCTCAGCAGAGCTGCTGCCGCGACTGCTTGGCTGGGACTCTGCGGCGACGCCGCGAACTCTGCACATCGTTGAAGAGGCCGCAGAGTTGCTCGGTGCCACGGCCTTTCTCGGCGGCCTGATTCGCGCCGCGAACCGCATTCACGCAACCAATACCACCTCATAATAGGCCCGAGCATGGAGGCGAGCAGGTCTTCCACACCCGTTCGCCGACCTAACTTCATAAAAACGCGTGATTTCGACATGAACATTCGTGCAAAATCTCCCGCTAAGATATTGACTTTCCGGCGGGAAAGCATACCTTCATAGTTACGTTTCCCGGCTTCACAATTCCCCGAACCGCCTTTCCAAGTTCTCCGTAGCCCACTCGAATGACCTATCAAGTGCTCGCACGTCGCTGGCGTCCGCAACGTTTCGCGGATGTCGTCGGCCAGGAACACATAACCCGGACCCTACAGAACGCAATCGCCCAACAGCGACTCGCGCACGGCTTCTTGTTTACAGGTCCGCGCGGCGTCGGAAAGACCTCGACTGCGCGAATTCTGGCAAGAGCTATTAACTGCGAGAACGCTGGACGAACTTCACCTGTAGAGCCGTGCAACGAATGCGAGACATGCCGGGCACTGTTGGAGGACCGCGAGTTAGATGTAGTAGAGATCGACGGCGCATCCTACAATAAGGTCGATGACATCCGGCGCATCAATGAAGCTGCACGCCTTGCCCCTGCTGCCGGCCAGAAGAAGGTATTCATCATCGACGAAGTCCACATGCTGACGACTGCGGCCTTCAATGCATTTCTTAAGACTCTTGAAGAGCCGCCCTCGCACGTCATCTTCATTCTTGCGACGACCGACGTACACAAAGTGCCGGGCACCATTCGGTCGCGTGTGCAGAGATTTGACTTCCGACCCCTCTCCCCGATCGAAATCGCCCAGCACCTTGGAATCATCGCCGCCGCCGAAGGGTGGAATGCGGAGCCCGAAGCACTGTTCCAAATCTCCCGCGCTGCCGAAGGCTCGCTCCGCGACGCCGAAGGACTGCTTGATCAGGTCGTGGCCTACTGCGCGGGTAATGTTACCCTTGACGAAACGCGCCGCGTGCTGGGCACGCTGTCGCTCGTCGTGCTTGAACACGCGACACTGTTGATCGCCAATTGCGACCTGAACGGCCTGCCCGAATTCTACGACCTCTTGGCGAAGCAGGGCACCGATTACGGGCTGCTGTTGCGCGAATTGCAGAGCTATTGGACCGATGCGGTCTTTGTGCTACAGGGATTGACCGTGCCGGGACGTTCCGCTGATGAATGCCAATTGCTCAAGAACTCAGTCGGTGATTTGCAAGTCGAGGACCTCTTTCGCTTGATTCGCCTGGCGGCGACGCTTGAAGATGATATCAAGTGGTCGGTCTCGCCACGCACGCGTTTCGAGATCTCCATGCTGCGCTGGGTAACTCTGGATCGAGCGGTATCTATCAAACAACTGCTCGAACAATCGGCCTCGGTCGCTCCGCAGACAGCTCCTCCCGTTCCGCCGCGACCTGCCGTAGCGCCGACCCAAAGCCAAGCGTCATCCGTACCCGCGCGCTCAATTGAACTGAAACCGCCTGCGCCGAAAGCCAAACCGGCACCGGTTGCGACTCCCACGGCGGCACCGGCGACTCCCGCTGCGCCGCCCAAGCGCGACGAACCCCTCAACATGGAGGAACTCTCCGATAAGTGGCCGCTGGTCTGCGACGCCCTGGACAAGATTAGCAGCGCCGCATCCGCGTTCGCACATAATGACTGGGAGATAATTGCAGTTGCGGACAGCAGCGTGTCGGTCCGACCGCGCCACATGGGCAAATTTCATGCGGAACAGCTTAAGCTGAACTCGGCGTCGCTGCAGCAGGCCATCCTGCAGGTGACCGGCGCCTCCGTTACGATTGCGGCCGTTCCGGCGGTCGAAGCACCGCCACAAGCAGCGAAAACCGAGACACAGCAGAATGCCAAACCTACCGCGACCGGCGGCGATCTGTTTAGCAGCGTCATGTCGCAGTTCGGAGGAGAAGACGTGACCAAGCGTATGGGGAATACGGGCAAGTAGAATGGCACAGATGTCACCCACGCTCGAACGCCTTGTTGATCAGATTGCCAAGCTCCCCGGACTGGGAAAGAAATCTGCACTCAGACTCGCCCTGCATATTCTTAAGCAGTCCGAAGCCGATGCCCGCGCACTTGCTGATGCGATCGTCCAAGTTAAGATCAAACTCCACCTGTGTGCGCAATGCGGAAATCTGACCGAGGGCGACTTGTGCGTCATCTGTGCTGATCAGAAGCGCGACGGCGCACTGCTGTGTATCGTTGAGTCGCCGCAGGATATTTTGCGGCTGGAAAAGGCGACCGGCTATCGCGGAGTCTATCACGTCCTCGGTGGAGTCCTGAGCCCATTGGACGGTGTGACTCCTGATGATTTGAGAATCGCGGACCTCTGGAAACGAACAGACCAACATGTATTCCGGGAAGTAATCCTTGCCCTGAGCCCTACTGCGGACGGTGACGCAACTTCAATGTATCTCTTGCGCGAGCTAAAGGCTCGTAAGCTCGCGGCATCGCGGCTCGCCAGGGGCGTCCCGATCGGCGCGGAGCTCGAAAACGTTGACGAAGTTACGCTCTCCCGCGCCCTTGCGGAACGCACTAAAGCGGACAATTGAGCCATGATTCCCGGTTTCAATCTTGCCAACCAACTTACTCTCTCGCGCCTTGCACTCGGTCCGCTCTTCCTGATTGCCTATCTCGGAGAGTTTAAGTACTCTATCGAACTCGCCCTCGCGGTTTCAGTCCTGATCGAAGCAACTGACGTTGCCGACGGCATCGCCGCGCGTTCCAGCGGTCAGGTCTCTGATGTCGGCAAACTGCTGGACCCGATGAGCGATACGATTGCCCGCATTTCCTACTTCATCGGCTTCCTCGTCTGGGGATTTGCCGCTGCGTGGATGGTCGCGATTATCGTCTACCGTGATGTAGTCGTCGCCTACCTGCGTGTCTTCTCCGCGCTCACTGGAAAGGCGATGGGCAGACGCACAAGCGGAAAATGGAAGGGAATCCTCCAGGGCGCTGTCGCGTTGACGATTCTGACTTTGCACTGGATTCATGAGCGTTTCATACCCGTGCCGTATTTCGAGAAGATCGTCTGGTGGATTCTTGCGTGCGTGACGGCCTACACGGTTTTCACCCTCATCGAGTACTTGCATGGAAACCGCGAACTCCTGAAAGAGATTCGCCATCGCGGAAGGCCGATGTAGGGCATGAACGCGATCGAACGTGTCATCACAACCGTGGTTTGGACGGGCTATTCGCCGATTGCTCCGGCGACGGTCGCATCGGCGGTCGTGTGTGTAATCCTTTGGTTCGTTCCGGGCGCGCAATCCCTGTGGATGCTCCTGCCGCTGGCCGTGCTGACCCTCATTGGGGTGTGGCTCACCAACCGGTTCATCGACGGATATAGTGTTATCGATCCCGGTAAATTCGCGGCCGTGCGGCGCAAGAACCCGAAGCGAGACGATCCTGACCCGGTTGTGTTTGACGAACTGGTCGGGCAGTGGATCACGCTTCTGGCCGCTCCACATACCGTGCTCGGTTTCGCGGCGGCGTTCTTTCTGTTCCGCTTCTTTGATATCTTCAAAATCCTCGGCACCAACCGCTTGCAGAAACTCCCGCGCGGCTGGGGTGTCATGCTTGACGATGTCGCTGCCGGAGTCTGGGCCGCGCTCGCGTTAGCGTTATTACGATATTGGTTTCCCGGACTGCTCGGAATGCCGGTATGACCAATCGACCGCAGAGCGAGCTGATTACAATTGGCGACGAATTGCTGCTCGGAAGGACCGTCAACAGCAACGCAGCGTTTCTCGGGCAAAGGCTTGCCGAATGCGGCCTGCCTGTGCGCTGGTCGTCATGCGTTGCGGATGACCTGCATGAGATTCAGGCTGCCATTAGCCTCGCGATGAACCGCGCGGATGTGGTCATTCTGTCGGGAGGATTGGGCCCCACACCCGACGATATGACACGCGAAGCGATCAGCAAGCTCTACGATCTGCCACTCGTTGAGTCCGCTGAACAGCGCAACCATGTCACTGAGATATTCCGCAAACTGGGCCGCGAACTTCCCGTGCACTCCCGCAACCAGATGCTTGTGTTAGGCGGAACCGACCGTCTGCATAACCCACTGGGAACAGCCGCCGGATTACATCTGGTGCGAAAGGACCGCCACTTGTTTGCGGTGCCCGGAGTGCCGCCTGAAATGGAGCAGATGTTCGCCGAGCAGATTGAGCCCGTGCTCACACGCGCCTTCGGGCACGCCAAGTATTTTGCCCGTACACTGCGTATGGCTGGCATCGGCGAGTCGATCCTGCTCGAGCGATTGGGCGATCTCGATCTCTTATCACGGCGCGTTTCCCTGGCCTATCTGCCGCATCAAGGACTGCTCGATGTGCGCCTGACTTCGCTCAGCCAGGATAATCTCGAAGCCGATGCCGATATCGCCTTCGCCGAGCATTACATTCGCGAACAGGTTGGCGAGCATATCTACGCCACAGGCCGTGATTCCCTTTCCCGCGTCATCGGCGATATTCTGGTCAATCGCGGGCAGTGGCTCACGACTGCGGAAAGCTGCACGGGCGGATTGGTCGTCTCGATGCTCACCGACACGCCCGGCGCCTCGCGATGGCTTAAGCAAGGCATTGTCGCCTATGCGAACGAGGTGAAGCATACCTTGCTTGGAGTGCAGGAGTCCACCCTGGCTGAACACGGCGCTGTCTCGGAACAGACCGTGCGAGAAATGGCCGAAGGAGCAAAGTATCGCGCTGGTGCGCACTGGGCGATCAGTCTGTCCGGTATCGCCAGACCCGATGGCGGAACTGACGACAAGCCCGTCGGCACGGTGTGGATCGGCGTAGCGTCCGGAGAAGCAGACGATCACGCGACGTATTCAAGTGGGAAGCCGCAGCCGCGAACTCGTGAAAGTTCGCGCCGCCCATCAGGCCCTCTACATGCTTTATCGCGAGCTGATCGCAACGCGCTAACCTGTGCGGCTCTTCATTGCGATCATGCTGCCCGTCGAATGGCAGGCGATTCTGAAGGAACCGCAGGCCAAAATCGGTTGGCTGGGCCGAGGCGTGAAATGGGTAGAGCCTGACAACCTCCATTTGACACTGAAATTCCTCGGCGACACACCCGACTCAGTGGTTCCGCAGGTCAAACAGGCTATTGATGACTGCTCTTGCGAAGCCGAGCCGTTCAAACTCGCAATTCAAGGTGTCGGTTGTTTTCCAAATAAACAGCGACCTCGCGCCTATTGGGCCGGACTCTCCGGATCAAAGACGCTGCTTTCACTTCAATCGGCAATCGCCGAACGTATGGACGAGTTGGGCTTCGAGCCCGAAGAGAAATCGTTCGTCCCGCACCTGACCGTGGCCAGAATCAAAGAGCCGATCGGAAAAGAGCGCATGACTCAGGCATTCTTGAGTTTTGCGATGCGCAGCGACGCCCACCTCGTGACAGCGGTCAGCCTCGTCCAAAGCACCCTCCGTCAAGAGGGACCAATATACACAGTTCTTCACGATTTCCCGCTGGGAAATCGATAGCTAATTTCACAACGAGACTGGGAAGACCTCGTGCCAAAGCAAATCATCACAACTGAAATTGAAGCTCCAATTGAGCACGTCTGGCATCTGCTCACGTTCCCCAAGGAGATCGAGTTCTGGGCGCCGAATGTCCGCGACATGCGCATTGAACCAAACGGCAGCTTTGCCAAAGACTCCACTCGCCATTTCAATCTTGATCTCGGCGGCAAAGACGTCACGCTGGACACTCTGGTCACCCACTACATGCCGGGCGAGATGTTTGCCGAAACCGTCACCGGCGGATCCGCAGGAGTCCATGAAAAAGTCGAACACCTGAAAGTCATCTTTCGCATGATTCTGCTCGCTGAAAAGCGCTGCGCCCTTAACTTCACCATCGACTATGAGATGAAGGGCTTCATGAACAAGATGCTCGAAAAGGTAATCATGGGCACCTTACTCTCACAGTACAAACTGTGGTTCGAACGACTCAAGACCTATGCCGAAACGGGCCGTCCCGTTTAATCCCTTAACCCTTGCGAGTGATCCTATGAGCAAAACAATGGACTCCGAAAAGCAGAAAAACCTCGATCTGACCCTGCAACAGATTGACAAGCAGTATGGCAAAGGCTCCATCATGCGTCTGGGAGACAACGGGCAGGTTCAGCGCTTGGACGTGATTTCCACCGGCGCCCTCTCCCTCGACGCCGCGCTCGGCATCGGAGGTGTTCCCCGCGGCCGAGTCATTGAAATCTACGGACCCGAATCGTCGGGTAAGACTACGCTCGCGTTGACCATTATCGCCGAAGCCCAGAAAAAGGGCGGCAAAGCTGCGATCATCGATGCCGAGCACGCGCTCGATCCCGCATACGCCCGCGCGCTTGGTGTGGATATCGACGACCTGCTTGTCTCGCAACCCGATACCGGTGAGCAGGCCCTCGATATCGCCGAGATGCTGATCCGCTCCGGCGCCCTCGACGTGATCGTCATCGACTCAGTCGCTGCACTCGTACCCAAAGCGGAAATCGAAGGTGAAATGGGTGACTCCCTGCCCGGACTTCAAGCGCGCCTCATGAGTCAGGCGATGCGCAAACTGACCGCTGTCGTTGCCCGCTCGCGCACGTCGCTGATCTTCATCAATCAGCTGCGCATGAAGATCGGCGTCATGTTCGGCAACCCCGAAACGACCACCGGCGGCAACGCCTTGAAATTCTATAGTTCCGTGCGCATGGAAATCCGCCGCATGGCCGCTATAAAAGACGGCGATACGATTGTCGGGAACCGCACTAAGGTCAAAGTCGTAAAAAAAAGGTCGCTCCGCCCTTCCGTGAAGCCGAATTCGATATCATTTACGGCCAGGGCATCGAGAAGGTCGGCGACCTGCTTGACCTCGCCGCGACGCTCGAAATCGTCAGCAAGTCCGGCACCTGGTATTCTTTCAAGGAAGACCGTCTCGGCCAGGGCCGCGAACGGGTGATCGCAACGCTTAAAGAGCAACCCGCTATGCTGGCCACGATCGACGCCGAAGTGCGCAGGGAAATGGGCTTTGTGGCCGCCGAACCACAGGCAAATGGTACGCCCGAGTCCGAAACGACCAAACCAAAATCCAAGAAGTCTGCGTAGACTCGTTTGCATCCTTTTTGCGCTCGTGCTGGTCTATTCGTCAGCGCACGCTTATCAGCTCGTCTTCGCCACCGGATATGCCAACTCCGCGACGCCTAAGACCGGCCATGACGTGGCGCGTGGTGAACTCTTTCAGGGCGGGTCCGGCTACACAGCCAACATTCGCCTCGAAGCCGTGCGCCCGAAATTCTATTGGGGGCCCGCATTCCTTTTCTGGAATAATGTGACGGGCAATCCAACCCAATCCTCGCGCACCAACTACTTCCAGATTGAAGTCGGCGGACGTGCCTCCTATCGCACAGCCACAATTCCAGACTTTTATGCCGGACTTGGTGTCGGTTATACGTTCTCGCAGGGAAGCTATGAGGAGAAGTTCTTTGATGCGCCGTCGTATGTGATTGACGGTGAGTTTCCCACGGCTTCCGCGCACATCGGCGTTCGCACCGATGGCCGTGCAAACGGTGTCGGGGTGTTCGGTGAACTCTCGTATCACTGGGGCTCGCCGAGCCCGATGCGCCGCGGTCGATCGGTCCGGCGAATGCCTATCTTGTGCAGATCGGAGTGTTCTTCGATTCGCAGGGGATGATCGGTCAATGAGCTTCACAACCCACAAAACACCCCGTGAACCTGCGTTGCCGTATGCAGTGAAGTTGCTCTCTTCCCGCAATTACACCGCCCGCAAACTCAAAGAAAAACTCCGCGCACGGGGCTATGCGGTTGAGGAGATCGACTCCGCCATTGACAAGCTCAAGGAGAAGAACCTTCTGAACGACGAGCGCTTCGCCGAAGGATTTGTTCGCACTCGGATTGAGACACATCCGCGCGGCAAGTCCGCAATGATTCGGGATCTCGTTGCCCGTGGCGTATCCGGTCCGACAGCGAAAGAGGCCGTCAACTCAGCTCTACCTGCTGAACAGGAGCTCGAGCTGGCCAAAGAACTCGTTGATCGCAAAGCGCGGCAATACGCCGCACTCGATAGAGAGACGCGAAAGCGCAGACTGACGGGTTTGCTTGCGCGCCGAGGATTCGGACCCGACACCATACGCAAAGTACTCGCATTGCCAATCGACCAGGACCTGCCGGAGGAATCAGACTGATTATCTTGTGCGCTTGTTTTTCGACGAACACTTTTGATCGCCTGAAAGGACCTGCCGCATGAGGTCACCGTTTCTCTTCACCCTTATCGTGTTCTGTATCGCGCTCGGCGCGGCGGCTTCCGAACATCCAAAACCGTCTTACGCCGAATTGCAGGTAGGAATCGCCACGCCAGCCGGATTCACGACGCATAACGACGTCGAAAGTGAACGTGTCGCCCCCGGATCGCTCGGTACGACCTCATGTTCAGCGGCTACTTCCCGCTCGGAAGTTGGTTCTCCCTGAGCCCGGGATTCGTGCTTCTGACCACCGATGGCCGCGTTACCGGCGATCCGTCAACTCCGACCGCGTTTGATGTTCGCTATAGCCAAAGCGAAGCGGCCCTCGACGCGCTGGTTTCTCCCGGAGATCTCCGCAGACTCCAATTTGGTCTTGGCGCGTCTTTCGCCTGGTGGACCGCCGCCGAAGACAACGCCCGCGTCTCTTACGAAGATGAACGGACCTACGAGCGCGGCCGAAGAATTGATAGCAAGGCCCTGCTCGGTCGCGGAGTTATCCACCTCGCCTTGCGCAACCCTGATGTCTCGGGCGCATCGCTGAAATTGGTTGGCGCGCTTCCGCTGGCCGAAATGCTGCGCCTCGACAATACTGCCGCATCGGGCTACATCAGCCTGCAATGCGGCTTCTCAATGATCTTGAACTAACCTTTAGCATACCTTGCACCTCATGACTGCCGCCGAAATCCGCCGGGCATTTCTCGAATTCTTCAAGGAACGGGGCCACTTAATCGTTCCTTCAGCGCCCGTCGTGCCGCAGGACGACCCGACTCTGCTCTTCACAAACGCGGGAATGAATCAGTTCAAGCCGTATTTCCTCGGCCTCGCAAAACCCGATTCCACGCGCATTGCCGATACACAGAAGTGCATTCGCGTTTCCGGCAAGCATAACGACCTTGAAGAAGTCGGAGTCTCACCCTACCATCACACGTTCTTTGAGATGCTCGGAAATTGGAGCTTTGGTGACTACTTCAAGCGTGAGTCTATCCGCTGGGGATGGGAGCTGATGACGGAGGTCTTCAAGCTGCCCAAGGACAAGCTCTATGCCTCCGTCTACGAGACTGATGATGAAGCCGAACAGCTTTGGCGCGGCGAAACAGACATCGTCCCCTCGCACGTGCTGCGCTTCGGCAAGAAGGACAACTGGTGGTCGATGGGCGACACCGGACCGTGCGGACCGTGCACCGAGATTCACATCGATCGCGGTCCCCAATTCGACAACGACCCAAACGCGTTTGTCAATAGCGGATCGCGCCGCTATATCGAACTCTGGAATCACGTTTTTATTCAGTTCGACGCACAACCTGACGGCAAACTCGTTCAGCTTCCCGCCAGACATGTTGACACCGGCGCCGGACTTGAACGCCTTGCCACGGTCCTCGGCGGACACAATTCAAATTACGACACCGATCTCTTCCAGCCGATCATACAGGCTATCGTTGACAAGACAGGCAAGGCCTATTCGAATGAGGACTCCGGCATTCCGCATCGTGTGATTGCGGATCATTTGCGCTGTCTTACCTTCGCCATCGGTGACGGCGCGATGCCGGGCAACGAGGGCCGCGGCTACGTTTTGCGCCGCATTCTGCGCCGCGCCGCGCGTTTTGGTCGTAAGGTAGACCTGCAGGAGCCATTCCTGCACAAACTCGTGCCTGTCCTTGTTGACACGATGGGACAGGTATTCCCGGAAATCAAAGACCGTCACGCGCACATCGCCCGCGTCATCGAGGCTGAAGAATCGCATTTCGGAAAGACTCTCGACCGCGGTCTTGAGCAGTTTGAAACCGTGATCACTTCTCTGCGCAAGAGTAAGTCTCTCGAAATACCGGGCGAAGAAGTCTTCAAACTTTACGATACGTTCGGGTTTCCGTTGGACTTGACGCAGCTTATGGCGCGCGAAAACGGGCTGACCGTCGACGAAAAGGGCTTCACGGCCGCAATGGAGCAGCAGCGCGCCCGCGCCCGCGCCGCTGGCGCGTTCAAGACGGCGCATCATGTCTCCATCGCCGCCGAAACGGATGTCAGCACAACATTCGTCGGATACGACAACCTGTCCGTGAGCACACGAATTGTCGTGCTCTTTTACAATCCGGACGACGGCATGATTGTCTTCGCGTCGGAGCAAACTCCATTCTATGTCGAGTCGGGCGGACAGGTTTCCGATATCGGCCAAGTTGAGATCCAGACCGACGATGGTCCGCTCGTGGCTAAAGTCAACGATGTCGTTCGCCGCGACAAAGCGCTTATTCACACGGCGCAGTTGGACGGAATTCATCCGGTGCTCCAGACGGCTGCCGATGGGCAAGCATGGCTGACGGCCACACTTTCCGTGCCGCGCGCCCACCGGGACCCGACGCAATACAATCACACGTCCACGCACCTGCTGCACGCCGCCCTCCGGACCGCTTTCGGCGATCACGTCCATCAGGCCGGCTCATACGTTGGTCCCGACTACCTGCGGTTTGACTACACGCATTTCAGCAAACCCACAAGCGATGAGCTGAGCAGTATCGAGTCTCAGGTCAACGAGTGGATTCGCGGTAACTACCGTGTCACGCCGCAAGTCAAATCACTTAAGGAGGCTCAAGCGCTCGGCGCGATGGCCCTTTTCGGTGAAAAGTATGGCGACGAAGTGCGCATGGTCGAGATTGCTGACGACGAGCGCATCGTCTCCGCGAACTGTGCGGCGGCTGCCATGTGAACCGCACCGGCGATATTGGCCTCTTCGTCATCAAGGCCGAGACGTCCGCAGCGGCCGGAGTGCGCCGAATTGAAGCGCTCACAGGCAACGCTGCGTGGCAATTCCTTTCCGAACAGCGCGCCAAAGTCGAGGAGTTTGTCGACATGCTCGGCAGCGCCGGAAGCGATCCGGCCGAAAAGTTAAAGCTCACGCTCGACGAGAAGCGAAAACTGCAAAAAGAACTCGACCAACTCCGCGCGCAAGCTGCTGGCAGCGCGATGCAGTCCCTCGCGGGACAGGCGCAGATGATCGGCTCGGTCAAACTCGTTGCACATAGGGTCGAAGCGCACAACCTGGATCAGTTAAAGGAGATGGGCGATGCGTTGCGCGATCAGCTCGGCAGCGGCATCGGCGTGCTTGCGACGGTCATCGAAGACAAACCATCCTTGGTCGTGGTCGTAACACCTGATCTGGTCAAAGCAGGATGGGACGCCGTTCCGCTTGTGAAAGAACTCGCCAAACCGCTTAAAGGCGGTGGCGGCGGCAAAGCACATCTGGCCACTGCGGGCGGCAAAGACAGCTCTGCGCTGCCTGATGTGTTGAACGGTGCCAATTCCATTATTGAACGCTTCGCGGCGGCGAAAGTATCATGAGCGGAGAAAAACTGAGTCGCGAGTTCATGACTGCACAGGCCGCCGACAAATTGCGGCACGCTGTCAGTGAAGCCGCTGCCATGCAGAATCAACTTGTGGTTAGCTGCGCCGCACAGCTCGCTGCAATAGCGCGCGCGTCCGCAGCCTGCTTGATGCAAGGCGGCAAACTGCTCTTCTGCGGTAACGGAGGTTCGGCAGCTGAGTCTCAACATCTGGCTACAGAGTTTGTCGTGCGTCTGAGCGCGCACCGCGAACGCAAAGCGCTTGCGGCGATGGCTTTGACCACGGACACCTCGCTCCTCACCGCGTGCTCCAACGACTACGGATTTGACCGTGTTTTTGCACGGCAAATCGAGGCGTTGCTAAGACCAGGTGACATCCTGTTCATGCTCTCAACGTCGGGCCGTTCTCAGAATCTTCTACTCGCGGCCGATACTGCGGGCAAACTCGGCGGTACTCGCGTCGCGCTGCTGGGTCAAGACCAAACTCCGCTCGACCAGCTGACTGATTTTGCCGTGCACATTCCTTCGACCAATGGTCAGCGCGTGCAGGAAGCGCACCTGCTCTGCGGCCACCTCGTTGTTGAGCTAATCGAAGATTCGCTTCTCGCTTCTGCCGACGAAACCACGCGTCACATTCGATGACCTTTTTGAATTCCGCGCTGCTTGCGGCGCTCTCGCTTGGGCTGATCCCGATCCTGATCCACCTGCTGAATCGCCAGCGTTTCAAACAGGTGGATTTTCCTACTCTGCGCTTCCTGCAAGAGATGCAGCGGCAGAAGATGCGCCGCGTGCGCGTGCGGCAATGGATTCTGCTCGCGCTTCGCACTCTCGCCATTCTCGCCCTCGTTGTTGCGATGGCAAGACCTGTTCTGCGTTCAGAAATGGGATTGCTTGGAGGCGACGCCCGCGCAAGCGTGGTGCTCGTGCTCGACCGTTCCGCCTCGATGCGCACCGAAGCGCCGAGCGGAACCCGTTTCCGCGAGCTGCAGACGCGGGCACAGGAACTGATCGAGTCATTAGGTTCAGCGGACGATATCCAAATCGTCTGGACCGATCCGACTCCCCAGCTCTTTCCCGATTCTCCGACTCAGCATCATGCGCTGCTTCGCGAAGCAATCGAGAGCGCGGAGCCGCTTGAAAGCGGTGGGTCGCTTGTTGACGCCGTTGGTGTCGCTCGATCTATTCTGGGCAAATCGCAAAACCTGCTGAAGGAAGTGTATGTCCTCTCCGATTACAGCATCAGTGCGTGGCCCGAGCGGCTTCCCGAAACCCCGCTATTGCCGGACGATGTCAAGTTGTACGTCGTACATGTCGGCAACGTTGAAGATCAGAATGTGGGTGTGGTTGACGCGAAAATCACATCCCGTCTCATTGCTCCCGGTCGTCCGATTGAACTGAGCTTCACGGTCGCAAACAGCGGGGACGGCGCCGTGACAGATCGAATCGTCAGCGCCTATCTCGATGGTCGACGGGTAGCTCAGACGCGCCTCACGCTTGCAGCAGGAGAATCCCGAACTGAGCGGTTTCGCTTTGTCCCTGAATCCGCCGGCGATCAGGCGGGCTATGTGCGTCTGGAAGACACCGATGCCCTTGCCGATGACGATTTGCGCCGCTTCGTCTTGCGCGTTCCCTCACGCCTAAACATCGCAGTCGTCGGAGCCGATGATGCTGCGCGCCGGCTCACCGCACTCGCCCTTGCGCCAACCGGGGCGGCCGAGGCTTTTGTTCATGCTGTCGAAATGACCACCGAGCAGTTTGAAGGCTCGGACTGGAACACGTATGACGCTCTGTTTTTCGTTGACGCGCCCGCGCTCGCCGGAGGATTTGAAGAGCGAGCGCGAGCCTATCTCCAAACCGGTCGCGGTATCTTTGTTACAGGAGGACCCAATTTCGATTTGCGCGCGCACGGTGTGTGGATGCAGGCACTTGGCTTGCCGGCCCCCATCGACGTCGAAGAAGCAGGCGAAGCCCTGTCGCGCTGGAGCAAAGTCGACTTGGAGCACCCGCTCTTTGAAGGCGTCTTCCTGGAGAAGCCCGCCGACATATCACCGCAGTTCAGCAAAATCCTGTCGACATCGAAGCAGCGCACAGTCGCTTCTGCGATCATTGAAGGGGCAGCTGGAAACGTCTTCCTCTACGAAGTCACGCAGGGCAGAGGCCGAGTGCTGTTCCTCACAAGTTCACCCGATCCGCAATGGTCAACGATGTTCCGCGCCGGCGTTTTTCCGCCGCTCATGACCGGCAGCGCGGCGTATCTCGCAGGCTTTGGCGGTGCAGGCGAACAGCTCGCACTGACAATTGGACAGAGTTCCGAGCTTGTTTTGCGCAAGAATGCTGACCTGCAATACGATTTGACATCAAACACAAACACGCTTCGTTTGACGGCCTCGCCGGTGTCTGGTGGTCAAGTACTCAAACTTCCTGCCTTGGCTGATGGCGGCGACTACCTGTTGCGGCAAGCAGACCGGACAGTGATGCCAATTGTTGTGAACATACCAACGGGTGAATCCGCTATTGCTCCCCTGATGGACGACGCCCACCTTGCAGCGCTGGGCGGACAAATGAACGCAATCGAATCTTCAGCGAGCTTCGGCACGATCATACGCGAAGGCCGTTTCGGCCGCGAACTATGGAAACTCTTCTTGATGATCGCGCTCGGTTTACTGATTGCCGAGATGTTTATCGCGCGAACGCCAAAGACAGAAGCGGTTCCGGCGTAGACTATTACGTGACCAAAATCGAAGAGGCTCCCGCAAGGGAGCCTCTTCGATTTATGCGTCAACGGCGCGCGCTACTTCACAATCTGAATCCGCGTCGCTCCTCGCTGCCGTTCGCTCATCGCCCAATATGTTCCGGTTGGAAGCGCATCAGGCAATCTCCATATCGTTAGACCGGCCTTGACGGTCGTGCGTGCTGTCTCTCGACCAAGCAAATCATACAGCTTAATCTCCAACGCTCGAGTGGACAGATTCTGAACTTCGATCAACCCAGTTCCTCCGTTCTGCGAAAAATTGATCTCTGTCTGCGCTGATGGGTCCTGATCGTCTGCTGCCAATCCGCGCCAACTCCCGTCAAAAAACACATCCCCGTCGTTGTCCACGATGCGCCCGTTCCACGCCACGGCGAACGAACCTGCACGCGAACTGATACTGAATCCCTCGCCCCAATAGGAGTCAGTTGCTTCGTTGATCATGGTTTCCGGTTCCCATACCCACGGTGCGTCCAATGAGGTGCTGCGAAACAGCAGGTCCCCGGCGACGTGATTAATAGCTGTACGACCGAAGATCAGCCCAAACCTGCCTTCGCTTGCACATAGCTGCGGGCGAATGTCGTCCAGTGGACTATCCGTTAATTGCAGTGGTTCTGACCACGACGTGCCGTTGTCTGGGGTATATGTTGTGAATATCTCGCGCGTGATTGAAGTATTATTGCGTCGCTGGTACGTGAGCGTGAGATTCCAATCCAACCCTGCAAGCGATGGATGCGACTGCGCATACGAGCTGCTGTCCGGTACAAATCCCGCGCTCCACGTTGCGCCAAGATCATCTGAGAAGTATAAGACAACTTGCTCACCAATGCTGCCCGGTCTGTCTTGCGTAACGGCAATCCACACGCGTTCGTCAAAACTGCCCCACGTTACGCACAGTGACACGCTCGCGCTTGTATCCTGAATTTGAAATCCGCTTGCGGCCACAACGGGGACACTCCACGATTGGCCATAGTCTTCCGATCTTACATAAGCAACAAACGGCGCAGAGTCGCTTCCGCGCCCAACGATTGCGGCATGATAATATGTGTCATCAAGCGTGAAGTTCATGTCCGAGATCATTGCCAAAGTCCGCACTTCGGCAGTGTCGACAAAGTCCACAAGAGTCACCGGGGCAGGCCATTCGTCGCCTCCCCGAGGCAAGCGAAAAGCGTGTGCCGTGCTCGCTCCGACACCGCTCACGGCGAGACAGACATGAGCTTGGTCCGCTGCGGCTTGCAAAAGCGGTTCCTCAACTCCCCACTCAATGTCTGTGAATTGACCCCACCCATCACCGTATGTTTCTGTCCGACGCATCGATAGATGACCATTCTCACGGACACAAAACGCGCGGTACTCCCCCAACCAGTATTCCGCCACAATGCACGGCGACCACTCGTGCTGAGCCGTGCTGAATACGGTGCGGTCATCGTCCCAATCCAACTGTGCGAACAGCAAAGTTGGGAAAACGGCCAACGCGATTAAACTAACGCGATGCCCAATACTGCAAAACCTGAATTGCATTGGATGCGGCACCCTTTCGCAAATTGTCTCCCGTCACCCAGAAGTGCAGCCACTGCGGCTCTTGCGGGTCAAGCCGAACACGGCCAACATGCACCTCTTGCTTCCCCGCAATCTCTAATGGAGTAGAATAACCTGTTCCGTCGCAAACCAATCCGGGGAATCCGTTCAAACATGTGATCACGGCGTCGAGTTTAGCCGCGCGATGAAGTTCCACACTCACCGCGGCTGAATGGCCAACCTCCACGGGCACGCGCACAGTCGTCGCCGAAACGTGCAACTCCGGAGTGCACAGAATCTTCCTGATCTCCTGCATCACCTTCGTTTCTTCGCCGCAATAACCAGACGATTCCAAGGCGCCGATTTCCGGGAAGAGATTCCCGGAGATTCGTCGCGGCAAAGCTATGGGTTCGCTCATATCCCCCGCAATCTGCCGCCGCAGCTCATCTGTCGCGGCATATCCCGCACCCGACACGCTTTGATACGTCGATGCTATCACCCGTTTCAGTCCAAACTCCCTCGCCAGCGGCGCCAACGCCATCAGAATCACCGACGCAGAGCAGTTTGGATTTGCAACCAGTCTCGTCTGCGGCTCAATAGTATCCGCGTTGATTTCGGGAATCACCAACGGCACGATGCTGTCCATGCGAAATGCGCTTGAGTGATCAATCACCTTAACGCCAAGAGCGGTCAACCTTGGTGCCCATTCGCGGGACAACTCCGCGCTTAGCGCCAATATTGCAAACTCGCACTCAAAGTGAGCGCTCTCGAGCGGGAGACTCTCGTAAACTGCACGGCCTAATCTGAGTGTCTTGCCAGCTGAACCTGCTGAGGCATAGAGCTTCAAATCGGCAAGCGGCACCTGCCACTCGTCGAGCACCAACAAGGTGTTTTGCCCTACGTGGCCGGTTGCGCCAACGATTGCAAGTCGAATCGGACGCATCAGTTTTCCACTTCAATCCCTGCGCCGATCGTCACTTCGCCGATCTCCGCAAAGAATACGTTGTGCGTTCGCAAGTTTGCGACGGCTCGCGATAGGTTCTCTTTTTGAACACAAACGAGCAGACCACCTGAGGTTTGCGCGTCATACATCAGCCACTGGGTCGCCGATGAAACGTTGGAATCAATCCGCACATAGTCGCCAAGGTAGAGTTTGTTCATCTTGGTTCCGCCCGGCACCTTACCCTGCTCGGCCAGCGGAAGCGCAAGTTCAATCACCGGAAGCGCCGAGGCTTGTATCCGAAACTGCACATGCGATGCCCGCGCAATTTCCGCCGCGTGACCAAGTAGCCCGTTTCCTGTGATATCTGTCGCAGCTTGAATTCCACACTCCGACAGCGCAAGCTGTGCGTGCTTGTTGAGAGTCTTCATCCACTGCACGGCGGGAGCAAGCTGCTCTGCGGTGACCAGTTCGTTCTTCAGCGCCGTCGTCAAGATGCCCATGCCGAGCGGCTTGGTCAATAGCAAGATGTCCCCTGCGCGCGCGCCGACGTTGCTCCACATCCGTTCGGGATCACAAGCCCCGTCACGACCATGCCGTATTTTGGCTCTGTGTCATCGATCGTGTGGCCGCCCGCGACTACTATTCCCGCTTCAATCGCCTTTTCCGCACCGCCACGAAGCACCTCACGCCAAACATCCGGCGACACAGCCTTCGGGAATGCGCAAACATTGAGAGCAAAGAGCGGCTTGCCGTTCATCGCATAGACATCGGAAAGCGAATTCGCAGCAGCAATGGCGCCATAGTCGTACGGGTCGTCGACCACGGGCGTGAAGAAATCCACTGTCTGCACAATCGCTTCGCCTGAGGGCAGGCGATAGACCGTGGCATCATCCCGGTGATCAAACCCAACGAGCAGGTTCTCATCGCGTTGCAGAGGAAGTCCACCCAATATCAGATCCAGCACCGCCGGATCCATCTTGGAGGCTCAACCCGCGCAGCGCACGAGATGCGTTAGCTTTAACAGCTCTTCTTTGGTGTATGACATCTTATTGTTCAGTTCCCGGCTCAGGCAACTTCAGGTCGGGATAGAGCCGCCGATAAGCGGCAATGTGCTGCAATATGTGTTTGACGTAAAGACGCGTCTCTCGATACGGAATTCGCTCGACAAACACGTCCCGGTCGACGTGCCCAAATTCTGCCTGCCAACGCTTGGCCGCATTGATCCCCGCGTTGTAGGCGCAAAGCGTCAGAATCGTATCGCCGCCGAGGTCACGCATCAAGTCTCCGAGATGCGCGACGCCGATTACCAGGTTCCGCGTGCCATCGTATAGGTCGCTCTCGCGAACCATCTGCCCCATGCGCTGCGCCTGCTCCTTTGCTGTTGACGGCATCAATTGCATCAACCCCACTGCGCCGGATGGACTCACGATCTGATCGTCGAAGTGGCTTTCCTGACAGATCACCCCGAGCGCAAGATAGGGATCAACACCGGACCCGGCATTGCTCCAACAGCTGCGGGTTCGTAGTCGAGCGGATAGAATAGCTCATAGAACTCTGCCGGACGCTCACCGGCCGACGCCGCTTCGTCCCGCAGCTCTTTGATTGTCCATTTCCACGCCTCAAACCGCTCCCCGTTCTTCCAATAGAGCAGCGGCCGCCAAAATGAAACATCCGCGCGCTTGCCGCACTCCGCCTCTACTTGCGGCCACTCCCGCAGCGCAAACTCCCACAATCCAAGCGCTGTCAGTTCCGCAAACGCCCGTGTGCGCGCTCCGCCAACAACTAACAACTCGTCGACATTGAGAACACGCATCTCCAGCGCTTTCGGTTCCGGTTGAGGAGTTAGGCCGCACGACAGCAGTGCATAGTAAGAATACGGATAACGCGTCAGAAGCTCGCTGCACAAACTGTCTCGCCGCGCGTGCGTGCCCGCCTGCTCGTGACTGCGCGCCGCCCAGTAGATTCCTACAGGCACATAGCCGGACTTGGGATAGTTACGCACTAATTGCTCAAAGTCCGCAGCCGCGCGTGCGTATTCGCCTGCCAAATAGCGCGTCCACGCCCGCATCCACAGGGCATCATCCGCGCCACCCGCATTGGCAATCGCACGATACCATTGGTCTGCGGCCTGCGCCGCGGCGGCCGGACGATCGCGATCAATATGCAACAAAGCAATCAGCCGCCAAGATTCGCCAATGCGCTCCGCATCGGTCCCTGTTCGGCCCAGCTCTTCTGCCATGTTCATGGCCAACGTATCCTGATCGGTCAGATACGCCGAGCGCACGACACAGAATCGCATCTCGTCCCGATAGCTCGATTGCGGGAACTGCTTCAAATGCTGCTGCGCGAACTTCAACCCGTCTTCATGACGGCGCAGCGTAACCGACAACCGCGCTTGCCGGGCCATCATCTGCTCATCGTGCGCGGCGTAGCGGCCTTTGGCCCGCAACGCCAAGAGCTTGTCGAGGGCATCCGCATTGAGACCCACGCGCTCGAGACGTTCTACCTCGTTCCAATGCCCTGTCCAGCCCGGATCGGGAATCGCGTAACCATGGGTCAAGGCGTACGCGTCGAGGAGTCGTTTCGCTGCCTTCCCCTCAGTCGTTCCGGGAGAGGTTAAATACGCTTCTCGCAATAGAGCGGTTGCTTCCGAATGGTTGGAGGACCGCGTCAGGAAGCCAGCCATGTCTAAATCGATACGCTGCCGTAAAGAGCGAGAGGCATCCGCAAACCGGGCCGCTGCTGCAAGACTGCGCAGCGTATCCAGCTTCCCCGAGGCTCGCGCATCATTAAACAGCTCCCCAAGCGCTAATTCCCGGTATTCCGGCAACGGTGATCCCACCAATTTGCGCCAGTAAATTCCCGCCAAATGAGACTGTCCAAGCGCCCGCAGCGCCGACCCGCGAAGCCAGGCTGCGTGTTCGTCGAGTTCAGCAGGCACGCCAAGATCCAGAATAGCGGGCACTATTGCAAAGTTTGAGTCTGCAAAAGCCCGATACGCGGCCAAAAAGTTGGCCAAATCCGGCCACAACGGCGAGGCGGGTAGGGTTGTATCATCGGCAAACGAATCCGCTGCCAGCGTGTCCCCTGCCTGCAACAGCCCCCAAATCTGCGCTACCCGCGCAGAATCGTCCCGCAGGGTGCCGCCGAGCGCGCTCCCTACGAGTAGCGCACACACAAGGGCGTGCGGGAATAACCGGAATAAGCTCGAAGTTCTGCTGGACATTGTAGAAAACTAATCAATTGCACGGCCAAATTCAATGACTCTAAGTGCTCGACACGGCACGAAATGCTATGTTTTTTCGTATGAAATGCACTAATCTTCACTTGTGTTTCCCGAGCAGTTTCAGTATTTTAGCGAGGCAATTCTACTCCCTTCCCGTTTTTCTTCCCCAACCGCAAACGTTCCATGCATTTCCGGGCGATTCTCGCGCTTAGTCTATTATTGTCAGTAAGTTACGCAGTCGCCGATCCGATTCCCGTGGACTCCGTGCAGTTCACCGAATCCCCGGACGGCTCATCCCCTCTTGTCAACCAATCAGTGGAGGTCACGGGGCTGGTGTCAGGAGTCGGATTCGGCTCATCTGGTCTCCAGTACTTTATCATGGACCCCGGCGGTGGACCCTGGAGCGGCCTGCTCGTTTTTGACACACAGGACAGAGACTTCGCCATTGGCGATTCCGTCGTTTTGCAAGGTACCGTTCAGGAAAGCGGTAGTCAAACGCGACTCAGCAGTCCGCAAGTTCTTGCCGGACCTCTCCCGTCGACTTCGCCAATCTCCGCTTTCGCGGCCACCACCGGCGGAGTCGCTGAAGCCCTTGAAGGCGTACTGATCGAGGTCACCAATGCCCTCGTCACCGAAATCATCGGCTCCGATTTCATCGTTAACGACAACTCCGGCGAGTTGCGCGTCCGGGAAGGCTTCAAATACGCGTACGAACCGGTCCTCGGCGACACCATGCAGCTCCTTCGTGGCATCGTCACGTATCAGAGCGGCGAATTCGTTTTGAACCCCCGCAGCGATGACGACTTTGTCTTCAACTCCAATCGCCCGCCGATTATAAGCGAAGTCGAATACGCCCCCGAGCTGCCGCGCGGCGCTGATCCTGTGAATGTCACTGCCATGATCACGGATGACGGCGACAACATTGCGGAAGTCCTGCTCTATTATCGCTTCGCCGAGAGCGGCGACTTCTCATCAGTCTCCATGCATGATGATGGCTCGCACGGCGATAGCCTGGCTGGCGACAGAATTTGGGGAGGGTTGATTCCTGCCGGTCCCGAGCGCGCAACCGCGCGCTACTATCTGCTGGCGCGTGACGGCCAAGGGATGGTCGCGCTCTCGCCGGACAATGCGCCTGCGTCGACCTACACCTACTTCATTCGCGACATCGAGATGACGATCTTCAATATTCAATATACGGGAGATCGTCCCAACTCCGATTCACCGTTCAATACCGACATTGTTACAACGGTCGGAATCGTGACTGGAGCCAACTTCGATGGCGGTTCTAACTTCTTCATGAGTGATCCGGGCGGCGGTCCATGGAGCGGCGTCTACGTATATGGTCCGTCGGGCGAAGTCGCGCCGGGCGACTGCGTGCGTGTTACGGCGCTCGTGCAAGAGTTCAACGGACTCACCGAGCTCTCCGGTTCCCCGCGAGTCACAATTCTGGGTTCAGGCACGATCCCGCCGCCCGACACGCTGCATACAGGCATGCTGCCCGACTCGGCCGAAGCCTATGAAGGCGGTTTTGCCTATGTCGGACCGTGTATCGTGAATTGGACAGAAGATTTCTTCACGTATGGTCAATGGAACGTCAACGATGGATCTGGATCTGGTGTCCTGCTGGCAGACTTTGGTCTGGAGTATGAACCCGAAGTCGGCGACAGTTTCATGTTCGTGCAGGGCTGCGTCGGTTATCACAGCACCCCGGGCCACATGATTGCTCCGCGCAGCGATGCCGATATCAACTATCTTGACCACCGCGCCCCGCGCATCGTCAGCGCAGTTTCCGTAACCGAGCACTTTGTTAACGTGCGCTTCAATGAGCGGCTCAACGAGACGGTCGATGACGATATCGCGAATTTCCGTATTATCGAAGTGACCAATTCCCAGTTCCCGGAGCTTAGTATCGTCTCGGCTCACCTGTTTGTTGACGGCCGGACAATTCAGATTGAAACGCTTGAGTCCTTGCCTGCAATCAGTGCATACCAACTCGAGGTCAGCCAGGTCAACGACCGCGCGGGCAACGTCCTATCTGAAGCCGCGGTCGGTTTCGGCGGCTATCGTGCCAATCCGGTGACCCCGATTGCCGGAGTATACAACTACGACAAGGCGCACTACGACACGGTTGTTGTTACTTTTCGCGGCGTCGTAAATTTTATGCAGGACGTCACAACATCGTCTGGTTCCCGCCGTATCAGCGCTTTCATTCAAGACGAAAGCGGGCGCGGTTTCAGCCTGTCGCAAAGCGGTGCCGCCTCGACCTATCCCGGAATTCGTCGCGGCAACTTGATTGAAATCACCGGGAAGGTATCTGTCTTTTCCGGCGTGTCTCTGCAAATGGGCGAATTCGCGTCCGGCGCAAATTCGGCTGACGTACTCGTCATTGCAGAGAATCAACCCCTGCCTGCGCCCATCGACATCCGCACCGGCGACATCCGCACTCAGCATGAAATCGTCGCTACCTCCGATCCCGATCTTACCGGTACAGGAACGTGGTGCCGTGCTACCGGGACAGTCTATCAAGTCGATGAAAATGTCGGCGGCGGCACCAACATCTACTTCGATGACGGCAGCGGCAATCTGACTATCCGAATTTGGGATTCAATGGAGCTCGACAGCGTGCAGATCGAGGACCAATGGCTCATGCTGAGTGAGTTGGTCGGCCGTCGCCTGAGCATCTCCGGCCCCTCTTCGACTTTTAATGATGACTTCCAAATGCTCGCAGGATACGCTGAAGATTTTGCCGACCCAAGCCCGATTGGTGCGCCGACTGGCAAACTGATCCTCGAAGTGCCCAATCGTCCGTTCGCTCCGGACATCGGGCAAGCACTGCCGATCTACTACGACGCGCCGGCAACACACGCCGTACGCCTCCGACTCTTCAACCTGCGCGGGCTGCTGGTGCATACGTTTGTCGACAAGCGCGCTGGGGGTCCGCAATACCTTGACTGGGACGGCCGCAATGAGCTGCGCGAGCTCTTGCCTCTGGGCACCTACATTCTGCATCTCGAATCAATCAAAGACGGAAAGACCGACGCCGTGACCAAGCCGATCGTTGTGGGGACCCGCCTGTGAAAATGCGCACTCTCCTCCTCTTTATCGCGCTCTGCGCCGTCTCGAACCTGGCCTCGGCTCAACTGATCTCTAACCCGCACATTCCAACCGCCGCCGCGCAAGGGATGGGTGGTGCGTACACTGCGGCCGCGCGCGGCAGTGACGCCGTGTTGTGGAATGCCTCAGGACTCGGCATGAGCAAAGGCACGGGTGGGCGCTTCGCCTATCAGCAGCCATACGGAACGTCGTTCCTTTCTCATTTGTCTGCGTCCGGGTTCACGCAGCTGCCGCGCAAAGCCGGAGCGATTGGTTTTGCCGTGCAAAACCTGAGCACCCGCATGGGCGGTGAAACCATGTCGAGCGAAACTGAAGTATCGCTCGCACACGGCTTACTCCTGCAGGAAGACATACATTCCGCGCTGAGCTTTGGTTATGCGATAAAGCTCATTTCATGGAGCCTCGGCGAATCCGTTGACGGACCGTCCGGCGTCTATGATCTGGGAAGTTCGATGACCGTCGGACTTGATGTGGGAGCGACCGCCAAGGTCTGGGACCGTTTCATCCTCGGCGGTGCGATGCACAACATCAACCACCCGCAAATGGGAAGCAATCTCAAGCGTGACCTTCCCCGCTCCATTTCCGCCGGCGTTCTTTACGAACCCTACTACGGAGTTAAGACGACATTCGATATCGAACGCGCGCTTGAAGCGGGCACGGTCTTCAAAGCAGGTGGCGATATGCAGGTGGTCAAACCGTTCCATCTGCGTGTCGGCGTCATGACCAACCCGAACATCTTCACCGCAGGTTTCGGCCTGTTTTTCCGCGATCTGGTGGTCGATTACGCATTCCTCTATCATCCCGTGCTCGCCCCGTCCCACACGTTTGGTGTTGGCTTTGACGTGCCGCAGACGATCGGTCAATTGTGGAAGCCAAGATCGTGAAAAGACTGCTCATTCTAATGTGCGCACTCTTGGTTGCAGGCACGCCGCTCCTCGCAGTTCCGCTTGACCTGAATCGTGCCACGCGCGCGGAAGTCGAGGCGCTGCCGCTTACTCCGGAGCAGGTCGATGCAATCTGGGAGCGGCTCGTCTATGAAGGTCCGTTCAAGCATTTCTATGAACTTGACGAACTGACGGTTATCGATCCGGTTACGCTGATGAGTCTGCGTTCACTGGTGCGTATTGATCCGCCCAGGCCGGGTGATGATCGCATGGATCGCATCGAGGACGCCTATTACAGAATCGAGAATCTCGGTACTGAAGAAGGCACGAACGTAGGCTTGGTCGATGAGTGGATCGACCGCATGCTGGAACCCATGAACGTGAACGAAGCGTCCCTTGATGAGCTGATGGACCTGCAGAACGTCTCCCCGGCCGATGCGGTCGCGATCTTCAATCAGGTCAGGCTGCAAGGCGGCATACGCGGTGCACGCGACTTACGCGCTGTTCCCGGACTATCGTCGTGGGGCTACCGGAATGCCCGCAACTATTTATCCTACGACAAGCGTGAAGCGAATCGCGAACTTCACGGCAGCTACACGTTCCGCGCCTACGATACCCCGTTCTTCGCCGATGAAGAGCTGGCCATCAATCCAGAACTGCTCGTTGATCCGACCCCCGACGTCAGTCACAAATTGCGTTTCACTTACGCCCGCGATTACAAGGCTGGAGTGCTCTGGCATCGTAGTCTTGGCGAACGCACTACCTATGACGATGTCTTGGGTGCGCAGCTTCCCCAGAACAAATGGTTCGCAGGGCTCGAGAAGAAAACGCTTGGACCCGTGCACTTCGATCGCGTCTATCTTGGCGACTATCAAATCTCCCTCGGACAGGGTGTCGCGCTTGAAAGCGGTGACTACTTCAATCCACGCTACTCAGGATTCGGCTTCGACAAGCGACTGACCGGCATCGCGCCTGATCTGTCCCGCTCCCGCGAATTCACGTTGCGCGGTGCCGCCGCAGAAGCAAGTTACGGCAAGTGGAAGGCCGTCACGTTTCTATCCACTCAGCGCAAAGATGCTATCCTGAACCCCGATGGATCGTTGAATCGTTTGATCACACTTGTCCCGCGCGACGATGGTGACCTTTATCCGACGAAACAGTATCTCCCCAACGGAGACTCTGTGCTCGTCGCCGGTTTTGACGGGACACAATCAATGCTCGACGCCGTCCGCGAAGTTGCGCTGGGCGGCGAGCTGTCGTATCGCCCGCTCGTCGGAACGTCAATTGGCCTGATCGCTTCTGAATTCTCCTACGACCGCGCCATTCAGCCAGACTTCGGCCAGGGCTACATGATGCAGGCAGAGACATTCGACGGTCAAGACACCGTGGTGGCGATCTACCCGGTCATTAGCCCCTGCAGAACGCGACGAGATCGCCGACAACCCGGTGAATCCCGAAGTGCGCAACGGTCACTACTCTTCAGTCGATGGATCGCTCTGGGGCGATGCTCGCGGCGTGCGCCGCGTCTTCGGCCTCGATCTGTCGACTGTTGTAAATAACTACTCGTTCCAATTCGAGTATGCCGAACTCGAACAGAGCGGCGGCGTCCTCAGTATCGGTGATGATCCTCACGGCATGGTCGCGTCCGCCCACGCGCAATGGAATTCGCTCACGCTGCTCGGAGTCTTCCGCGATTACTCCATTGGCTACGACAACCCGTACTCGCGCAGTTTCGCCAATTACGCCCGGTACAACGGCACAACCTATGAAGACGAGTTCTATCTCGCTTCCCCGGTACTTGCGCAGCTTGAACGCAATTCTGCCGCGCCGCAAGCCGAGCAGGGAATCTACTTTGAAACGCGCTATCAGGTTTCGCGGCCGTTACAGCTCGTCACGGAAATCGACAATTGGACCCGCGTCGCCGATCAATCCGACTACTACCGTTGGGTTGGCAAACTAACATATCGTCCCGTATGGCCGATTCAGCTTCGCGTTCGCCAGAAACTCCAGGGAAGATGGAACAGCAGTCCCGAGCAGCCGACGCTTTATCAGACTTACGAAAACCGGATCAACCTGGAGTACAGACTGTCGCGGTTTGACGAACTCGAACTGATGTATGCGAGTGGTTACACACGTTTCGCTCCGCGCCCGCGTCTCATCGGTGATCCTGATCCGACCGGACAAAGTCCCGTTGACGCCCAAACAGCCTCGCCGCAGGAAGCCCTGGGAGTCGAAGTCACTCACAACTTCTCTCGCGCACTCAAACTGAAGGCAGCATGGCTGACCTATGACGGCTTCCTGTGGAACTTTGAGGATACCGAGTTTGTGGTTGTCGACGGCAAGTCGACGCGCTGGTGGATATCGCTGACAAATCGCTTTTCAAACGCCCTTACCGCCCGGCTGAAGGTCACAACCGACAGCCCTGTCACGAAGACCTTCGTGCAAGCGCGTGACGGAAACGCCTATCCCGATCCGGTCGAAGGCCGCAGTTTCGGCGGTGACAACGTCGTTCAACGCGAGTGGTCCTTCCGCGTGCAGCTCGACTATCTCTTTTGAGCCTCCGCTCCCAAAAGAGCCTCGGACAGTGCTTTCTGACCGACAAACGGTTTGCGCATGATATCGTTGAAGCGCTGCAGATACGCGACGGTGATACCGTTGTGGAAGTCGGACCGGGCCGCGGCGTCCTGACCGAATTGCTCGTTGAAACTCCGGCCCGCGTCATTGCGATTGAAATTGATGACCGTTTGCAGGACGTGCTGCTGCAGAAGTTTGGAAGCCGCAGGAATTTTTCGCTCGTGCATGCCGACTTCATGGAGTACGATCTGTCGTTGCTTGCCGACGTGGCGCCGATCAAAGTGGTCGGCAACCTGCCATACCATCTTTCGAGTGGCATTGTATATCGCCTCCTTGAGCACAACCGCTCTGCGCGGAACGACCCCTCGTTGCCGTGGTTTTCGGTCGGTGTGCTGATGATGCAGCGCGAAGTCGCGGAGCGCATGGTCGCGCGTTGCGGGTCGCGGGTCTACGGCAAACTGTCCGTCTTCGTTCAAACCGAGGCTGCGGTTGATTTGCATGTCATCGTCCCGGCGTCCGCGTTTCGACCTACTCCGCAAGTCGACGGCGGAGTCGTGCGCATGTCGTTTCTCCGCGAAACGGAACACTACCCGTCCGACTACAGACTGTTCGAGCGAATTGTGCGATTCGTCTTCTCGCAGCGTCGCAAAATGCTGAAGTCCACACTCTCCCAGCTTGGCGGCGTACATCCATTCTGGCAGAAGGTCGAATTCGATTTCACGCGTCGACCAGAAACACTCTCGCCTGCAGAGTGGTGCGACTTTGTGACGCAAATCGAGCATTTCATGACGAATCACGCGGCGCATGAGTGATCTGCGGCGCGATCAGGCTATCGTTCTGCGCGTCATTCCGTTCAGTGAAACGTCGCAGATACTGACGGTTTTCGCGCGGCAGCACGGCAAACTGGGACTGATGGCAAAGGGCGCCCGTCGCAAAGTCAAGAACGGCACAGCGCTGGCCATTGAACCCGGCTACGAAATCGAAATCGTGTGGTCGCACAAGCAGAGCCGTGATCTGCAGCTCGTGAGGGAGATGTCCCTGCTCAACTCCCACTTTGATTTCCGTGCCTCGCTTGAATCGCTCGTCTGTGCGCAAGCAACGATTGAACTGATCTTGCGCTGCTTAACGGACGACGATCCGCATCCCGAACTCTTTGACGCTGCGAGGCAGACCTTCACGCAGTACGAGTCGCGCTCGACGCCGCGCCTGCCGATTCTCTGGAAGTTTGAACTTGTTCTCCTCGCGCAGCTTGGCTTCGCTCCGACTGATAAAGAGCTTGCCACACTTAAGCAGGCCGTGCTGAATCCCGAGTCTGTCGCCGTCTTGCGAAAACTCAACTCATCCTCATTTGACGTCGCCGCACGCTTGCGGACTTCCCCCTCCGCGGAACGCGAGATAACGCGTTGGCTCGCGACCTATTTCGCCGAACACATGGCCTTTCCGCTCAACTCGCGGGCGCAGGATGCGCTCCGATGGGCGAGACTTCCCAGCATCTGACTAACAACACATACTCGCATGGCTTCTCAGAACACTATGGACAAAGTCGTCAGCCGCTGCAAACGGCGCGGCTTTGTCTTTCAATCTTCGGAAATTTACGGCGGCCTCGCTTCAATCTGGGACTACGGCCCGCTTGGCATTGCGCTGAAGAATAACATCGCTAACTATTGGTGGCGCGAGATGACGCAGTTACACGACAACATCGTTGGCGTGGACGCGGCCATCCTGATGCACCCGACGGTCTGGAAGGCTTCCGGCCACGTCGATGGATTCGTAGATCCACTGGTCGACTGCAAGCAATGCAAAGCCCGCTTCAAGGCGCAAGACCTGATCAGGCAGTGGAAGAACAAGAAGAAGCTCGCCGCGATTTCTGACGGTGATATCCCCGAAGGAGGCGAAGGAGACCTCGAACAGCTCGCCAAAGTTCGCTGGAGTGAAGCAGCGTGCCCCTCGTGCGGAACTACAGGAAACCTGACCGCGCCCCGACAATTCAACTTGATGCTCAAGACCTTTCTCGGTCCGGTTGAAGAGAGCGCCGCCGTTGTCTACCTGCGTCCTGAAACGGCCCAGGGAATTTACGTCAACTATCAAAACGTAGTCAATACCGCCCGCGTCAAACTGCCTTTCGGCATCGCGCAAATCGGCAAGGCGTTCCGCAACGAGATCACGCCTGGAAATTTCATTTTCCGTACGCGTGAGTTTGAACAGATGGAGATGCAGTTCTTTGTGCGACCTGCCGAGGCTACAGGGTGGCTGACCAACTGGCGTGACAAGCGCTTCGAGTACTATAAGCGACTCGGCATTCGCGCCGAGAAGCTGCGTTTGCATCAGCATACGCCCCAGGAGCTTGCGCATTATGCTGCGGATGCCTACGATATTGAGTACGAGTTCCCCTTCGGATGGCAGGAACTCGAAGGCATTCACAATCGAACCGACTTCGACCTGAAACGCCATCAGGAGTTTTCAGGTAAAGAGCTGAGTTACCTTGATGACGAAAGCAAGGAACGCTTCGTTCCCTATATTATTGAGACATCGTCAGGTCTGAATCGCACACTGCTCACCTGTCTGGTCGACGGCTATTACGAAGACATGCAGGACGGCGAAGCTCGCACGGTGTTGCGCCTCGCTCCGGTGATCGCCCCTTACAAAGTTGGCGTGTTTTCACTCGTGAAAAAAGACGGCCTGGCGGAACTCACCGACCAACTTGCCGCAGACTTGCGCCGCGTCGGAGCCGTGTTTACCGATCACTCAGGGTCAATTGGCCGCCGCTATCGCCGGATGGATGAAGTCGGTACGCCGTGGGGAGTGACGGTCGACTATCAAACAAAAGAGGATCAAACGGTCACACTGCGAGACCGAGATTCGCTCGAGCAGATTCGCGTCAAAATGGCCGAACTGCCGGCGCTCATCGCGGGACGACTTGCCGCAGCATAACCCCAAGTAGACGTTCCTCCGCGTCAAAATCGCGGTGTCACCTTTAGCGAGGATCAATGCTCCATAAGGAAATGTGTCGGCACGGACAGTTCCTGTTCCGTTACCGAAGCTACTTGCCTCTGCTCCTGGTTCCGTTCGGCATCTGGCAATTGTCGAACTACAAGGCCTACATCGGCGGCTCACACACTACCGACATGGTTTGGGATTTCGCTTGCTTCGGTCTGGCACTCTTGGGCAGTTTGATTCGCTTTTTGTCCGCTTGCTACGCGCAGGCAGGAACATCGGGGCGTAACACCTCGGCAGGCCAGGTTGCGGAAGCGGTGAACACCAAAGGGATGTATTCTCTCTGTCGGCATCCGCTCTATCTCGGCAACCTGATCATGTACACGGCTGCACTGCTCTTCACGAAATCGCCCTGGTTTGCGGCCGCGGGCGCGCTGGCGTTGCTCCTCTATTACGAGCGTATCATCGCTACCGAAGAGTCGTATCTTGAAGCCAAATTCGGTCAGGCCTACAGCGATTGGGCGGCCGCGACGCCGTGCCTGATTCCGCGATTTAGGCGGTGGCTCAAGCCGCAGTTGAAGTTCTCGTTCAGGACCGGCTTGCGAAGCGAATTCTATTCGGTCGTCGCCATCGTCGTCGTGTTCTACGTGCTTGACCTGTTCGAGCATTACTTCGTCGAAGGGATATTCCGCGCAGATACGGCCTGGAACATCCTGCTCGCCATTTCACTCGTTGCCTTCGTCGTCCTGCGGTTTATGCGTAAACACACCCGTTTGCTCGAAGAGCCTGAACCGCGTTTTGAACCGCATGCCTGATCGCGGATTACGTCCGATAACAAAAGCCCGGCCATTGGCCGGGCTTTACAATCTCAATGCACTTGTAAGAGTCCTATGACGCTGGCACAACGTCTACGGTGACTACGGCGATCACATCGCGATGCAGCTTCACATTGACGTTGTATTCGCCGAGGTGCTTAATCGGCTCATCAAGTTGAATCTTGCGGCGATCAATCTCAATCCCGCGTTCCTTGATGAGCTCCGCGATATCCGATGTCGTCACCGCGCCAAACATCCGGTCCTCTTCACCCACTTGCATCGCCTTAAGCAATCGCAAACCGTGAACCTGCGCGTGCACGTCACCGGCCTTGCGCCGTTCCTTAAGGTCGCGCATCTGCAGAATCTTGCGCTCCTGATCGAGACGCGCCAGATTCGATTTGTTCGCGGCAAATGCGATACCGCGAGGTATCAAAAAATTGCGGGCGTAGCCCGGCTTTACCTGAACTACTTCGCCGACCTTGCCGAGTGACTCGTAGTCCGATCGCAGAATTACTTGCATCTCTTTATCTTCGTTATGGCTTGTTCAAAACGTAATTATGGAACGTGAACTTCGTGTGCTCGTGAACGTCTTCATCGTGAGGATGACCATTCTCGTCATCCTCCACCACTGAATCCACATGCGAGTGTTCACCCTCCACCAAATGCTCCCGGCGGTTCAAGAACTGAATCCGGCGCGCCTTAATCTCTACCCAACTGCGAGTTGTGCCGTCCTCGTTGGCAAAACTGCGGCTCTGCAACTCACCTTCCACAAGAACTGCGCTGCCCTTGTGCAGGTTCTCCTTGCAGCTCTCTGCCAATTTGTACCACGCCACAATTCCAATGAAGCAAACGTCTTCCTTGATGCGTCCGCTCGAATCCTTGAACTTGCGATTCGATGCAATCGTAAAATTGGCGACCGGGACGTCCGAGGTCGTCTTGCGAAACGTCGGGTCCTTGATCAGGTTGCCCGCAATGATAACACAATTGATGTCCGGCATTTTGTATTCCGCCATGCTAACTCCCTCTTATTTCCACCTGCGCGTGCCCCATGGTACGAACCGTCCTCCCTAAGTGACGGCCGCTTCTATGCCCTACGCGTTCTGCTCATCCGTCGTATCGTCTACGGCCTCCGCAACATCCACCGCGAGATCCTCTACCTCTACAGCGGGTTCCGCTGCGACCGCCCCAGCCTCCGGCTCTGCAGGCACTTCTTTGACAATGCCCAGCGTGCGAACCGATTCCTCGTCCACTTCAGGAACGCGAGCCGGATCGACGACGGTCACCAAGTGACGAAGCAAAGACGGAGTCAGATGCAGCAGACGGTCTAACTCGTGCGTTTCCGAAGTCTCCAAGTCGTACACCGCCAACACGTACTGCCCATACTGGCGAGGACGAATCTCATCGGCCAAGCGGCGCTTACCCCACCGCTCCCAGCGGCGGAACATGCCCTTGTGCCCTGCTATCAAGTCGCGAATCTTGCGCAAATCGCTCTCGACCTGCTCCGATTCCAAATTCGGATCAAAGATCGCAACTAACTCATACGTAGTCAAATGGCTCATTGTCTTCCCTTTGGTCTATTCGTCCTGCCGGATTTGCCCGACCGGCAGGCAGGGTTGTTGTGTTTTCTATTCGTTGGCGTCGCCGGACACATTGTGGCGATTCATCGCCGAGTCCAACCCGCTCTCTAACCAATGTTCAATCGCGTCAGCCGCTCGAGCCACCATCTCGTTCATGGCCTCAAGCTCTTTTCCGCGCAGGCGCCGCAGCACGTACGATCCAATATCCGCTCCCGGATAGCCCCCGCCCACGCCCAACCGTAATCGCGGAAACTCCTCACCGCCTAATGTCTCAATGATCGAACGCAGCCCCTTTTGTCCGCCCGCTCCGCCTGACGGCCTAATCCGAAGTCGGCCAAACGGAAGATTCACGTCGTCGCAAACGACAATCAGGTCTATCGGCCTGAGCTTATGCCAATGCAAGACCGAAGCCACTGGACGCCCCGAAAGATTCATGTACGAAAGCGGCCGTACAAGAACCAATTCCTGACCCGAAATCGATGCCGTTGAGCACTCCGCTACCGGACCTCGTTTGAAACTCACTCCGTTACGGCGGGCAAGCTCTTCGACAACAGCAAAACCGACGTTATGCGGCGTCTGCTCATAGTCTATTCCGGGGTTCCCCAGTCCTACAACCAAACGCATAAGCGACGCGCTCCCGGCAAGCAGCGCGGACTACTTTTCCTCGACCGGCTTCTTCTCGCGAATAACCTCAGGCTCCGCAACCTCGGCAACAGCACCGGCAGCGCCCTCTTCTTCGGCCTTCTTGCCGCTTACGTGCATTACCACTGCATGCGGATCGCCCAGAATCGTCACACCCGGAATCTTAATATCTTCGACGCGAATGGCATCAGTAACCTTGAGGTGCGAAACGTCCACGTCGATGTGCGGCGGCATCGCATCGGGAAGGCATTCGATTTCGAGTTCATAGATCACGATGTCCAGAATGCCGCCCTGCAGTTTAACGCCCGCCGCAACACCTTTGGCGTGCACAGGGACGTGTACGTGTATCTTCTTCGACAGGTCGACACCGTAAAGGTCCACGTGCACCACATCGCCGAATACCGGGTGGCGCTGAACTTCGCGAATGACACACGGCAGCGTCTGACCGCTCACCTTAAGGTCAAGAACGGCGGTCTCTTTGCGAAGCAAGCGCGCCAATTCAATGGAGTCAAACGAGACATAACGGACCTCGCGGTCTGCCGTATAATAAACCCCCGGCACGCGGCCGCTCTTGCGCAGTTGATGCCCCTTCGGGACATTCGGAGTGCGCGGCTCCGCCAACAGTGAAATATGCTCTGACATGCTTGAGTGTATGGCTAATATTGAAAAAGCTAATCGGAAGAGATGACACCGGCCATCGAGTCAAACTGCGACGTGTCAACCATGGATTCCCGGCCCTCGACCTGTGAATCCAGAAACAGATGGCTGATCGACCTCGTCGTGAATGCGCTTGATCGCGCCCGCGAAGAGCTTCGCCGTCGACAGCTTGCGAATCTTTTGAAACTGATGCTCGCGCGGCGTAGGAAGCGTATCGCAAACCCACAGCGCGGTAATCTCGCTGTTTTCGATGCGGTCTACCGCTGCGCCCGACAACACCGGATGCGTAATCGCGCAGTGAATATCCCGGCAGCCGCGCTCCTTGAGCATCGCGATCGTTGCCGACAGCGTCCCTGCGGTGTCAACAATGTCGTCTACAATAAGGCAGTTCCGCCCCCGCACATCGCCGATCAAATTCAACGCAACTGCCTTGTTCGGTCCCGTACGGAATTTGTCTACGATCACGAATTCCGTCTTCATGTAGTTCGCATAGAACCGGGCGAGCTTCGTCGAACCGACATCCGGGGCGACAATCGTTAAGTTCTCCACCGGATGCATCGTAAACAAATCGATGAATAGCCGCGAGGCCATCAAGTGGTCGAACGGAATGTTAAAGAACCCCTGTATCTGAGGCGCGTGAAGGTCCATCGTCAGAATCCGATGAATTCCCGCAGCCTGAAGAAGGTCCGCCACTAATCGCGACGTGATCGCCACCCGTGGACCGTCTTTGCGATCTTGGCGCGCATACCCGTAGTAGGGAATCACTGCCGTAATCCGGCCTGCAGACGCCCGCTTGGCAGCGTCCACCATGATCAGCAACTCGAGTAGATTCTCGGCAGGAGGGCTCGTCGGCTGAACCAGAAAAACATCCCTGCCCCGAATATTCTCCTCAAACTGCACACCTATTTCGCCGTCCGAAAACCGGCTGATCTTGACCTCGCCAAGAGGAAGCCCGAGCGTCGCCGCGATCCGCTCGCCTAAGGGGCGATGCGCTGTGCCGCTAAATATCTTCAGTTCGTAACCGCGCTGCAATCACCTACTCCCTTCGTAGATCGAACCGAGGTGCAATCTCGTCTGCAGCAAGTCCGACTCGCTGGGGCGGAAGGACTCGAACCTCCGAATGGCAGGACCAAAACCTGCTGCCTTACCAACTTGGCGACGCCCCAATATCTCTCCCTGTCCAAAAGCTCTAAAGATCGCCGCCATGTCCCGGTGCCACGGGTCGTAACGCCGCCTCACTTGATTGCCGACGGAACTCCTCAAGAATCTGATTCTCCATCAGGCGGCGAAACTCATTCGTTATCGGATGAGCAATATCCTTATACGTGCCGTCCTCGAGCTTGCGGCTCGGCATGCACACAAAGAGACCTTCCTTGCCCTCAATGATCTTCAGTCCGCGAATCACAAAAACGTCGTCGAACGTGATGTTCACAAACGCCTTGAGTTTCTCTTCGTCCCGAAGGTTGATGTGAATTTCGGTTATGGTCACGATGCAACCTCTTGCTTCCCATGCAAGTAAGACCTGTCTGTTCCATCCATCATAGTCGTGGCCGGGAAACGGCGCGGCACACCTTAACCCGGACACTGTGGTCGGTCGACAGCGTGTGCGCGGCTTCACACGCGGCTGTCTCTGACTCAAAAATTCCAAAGACTGTGGACCCGCTGCCCGACAAAAGTGCAACGCTCGCCCCGCGTCCAAGCAGGCTGTTTCGCAACTCCTGAAGCACCGGATATCGTCGGAAAACTATATTTTCCAAATCATTACAAGTACAGAAGGGAGCGTACACCTCTATCCTCTCCCCTAACTGCAGAGGTCTAAATATAACATTCCTCTCAACTTCTGTCAAGCGGACCGAATACTCCGCAAATATACTGGCCGTCTCGACTCCGAACTCCGGCACAAGCAGGACAAACCAGCCGCAGGATGATCCCACCAAGGGCTCGATCACATCACCCCGGTGGGAGGCCTTGGCAAGGCCGCCGAACAAGAAAAATGGGCAATCTGCACCCAAGTCACGGGCCACGGCCAAGAGCCGATCTACAGGCCAACTGAGGCCCCAAAGCCGGTTCAGACCGATTAGCGTTACCGCCGCGTTGGACGATCCTCCCCCACCCCACCTTGCAACGGCAGGCGCTTCAACAACCGGATTCGGCCGAAGCATGGGACCTTCGCCGCAGCAGCCAACCGCTCCGCCGCACGGGTAATCAAATTCGACTGCCCTGTCGGAAGATCGGCTCCTTCTATCTCGAGCGCAAATTTGCTCGCTTGGCGGAACTCCAACTCGTCCCACCAATCCAACTCTTGAAAGATCGTCTCAAGCTCGTGGTAACCATCAGGCCGCTTTCCAAGCACACGCAGCAACAGATTCACCTTCGCGGGAGAGCGCAAAGTGAAACCGTGATCGTGATCCAGACAATCTGGATAATAACCGGGAAACAGCGAGGGCATTGCGGGTAGGAAATGAAAGAGCGCTCCGCCGTACCAGTGGCACGACGGAGCGTTATCACGCGAGAACTCAGGAAGGGATTAGGTCATGTCGGAGACATCGGTCGACTGACGCTCTTCACGATGCTCGCGGCGCTCGCGGCTCACGTGTTTCGTCTTTGACTTGCGCTTCTTGTCGCCCGACTCCGACCCGTAGTAGTAATAATACTGGTAGTAATGGAAGTAGTAATAGTACGAACCGTACATCTTCTTGATGTCCAGCCCGTTTAGCACGACTCCCAGCACGTTCGATCCGACGCTCTGAATCAGACTCAACGCGCGCTTCAATTCACCGCGACCGGTCATGCCCGAACTTACGACGATGATGGTCGCGTCCGCGCGAGTCGTCAAAATGGCCGCGTCCGTCACCGCGACCACCGGCGGACTGTCAAGCAATACCACGTCATACCGCGTCCGCGCTTCGTTCAAAAAGGCCTTCATGCGCTCTGATGCGACCATCTCGGCAGGATTCGGCGGGATGTCGCCTGCCGTGATCAAGTCAAGGTTGTCGACTTCGGTTCGCTTCATGACGTCATCAAACGATAGCGACCCAATCAAGACATTCGTCAGCCCGTACGTCTTGTCCGTATGGAAAAAGTTGTGCAGCGTCGGTCGGCGCAAATCGCTGTCAACGAGCAGAACCCGCGAACCCATTTGTGCGAATGTGATCGCCAGGTTCACACATGTCGTCGACTTGCCTTCCTTCGTCGCAGAGGACGTCATCAGGATGACCCGCTTCGGATTGTCGATATCAGAGAACTGGATGTTTGTCCGCAGACTGCGATACGCTTCGCTGATCGGCGACTTCGGAGAAAAACGCGTGATCATCTTTGACTCAATCCGCACTTCGTCGCTTAACGTCAGCTCTTTGCCTTGCCGCTTCATTCGCCGACGGATGTCATCGATATTCACAACCGGAATCGTCCCGAGCGGAGTGAGAGCCAGGCGCTCAAGCTCTTCCGGCGTCTTGATCGTGTCGTCAAGCAGATCGACTAACAGCGTTATGCCGACGCCCAGGGCCAGACCGAACAACATGCCAAAGAGAATATTGAGCTTCTTCTTCGGCTTCACCGGGTTTTCCGGCGGTTTGGCCGTGTCTACGATCTCAACTCCCGCAGACTTCGCCGCCTCGCTGATCCGCGCCTCTTCGTATTTCTCGTTCAGCATCAAATAGAGCTGCTCATTCAATTGACGGTCGCGTGTCAGCCGCGCCAGCACGAGCGTCTTCTCAGGCAATTGGTCAAGGTCATAGTCAATATTCGCAAGCACCTCGCGCAGCGCTTCCGCGCGCGCCGTCAGCGCCTTGATCTCAACTTCAGTCTTGAGGATCTCGTCAAAAAGGCCCTGAGACGTCTTGAGCGGCTCCATGGAGCCCGTCGACGCCGCGATCTTGCGCACCTCTTCAACCAACTTGCCCTTGATTGTCTCAATCTCGTTCTCCAACGCCTGAATCGTAACCTCTGTGCCCGTTCCCGGATTTGACACAAGCGATGCAAGCCGCGATTGTTTACTCGCAATCTCATTCTGCAGCGTCTCGATGATCGGACTCGTGATGTTAGTCACGTCTTCAACCAGCGCGCCGCGCACGTCCTCTAACTGCCGCTTGAGATAGTCCATCCGCCGCAGCTCGGCGTTCAGATCGCTCTCCGTCTGATTGTACAGCGCGTGCATCTGCGCCGACTGCCCAACCAGATTGCGGGACTCCTCGTCCAAAACCGCGACCCCGCGGCTCTCTTTGTAGGTCCGCTCAAGCTCTTCCGATTGCGAGAGCTGATCGCGCACGACTTCGAGCTGCTGCTCGAGAAACTGCCTGATCTCCGAAACTTCGCCCCGGGCCGCGCGCAACTTGTACCGGTAATACTCCTCCGCCACCGCGTTCGCCAAAAACGCCGCCTCAAACGCTGAATGCGCCCGCACAGAGACCTTGAGCACATCCGTGTCCTTGAGATTCTCCACGCTCGTGCTCCCCCGCAAACTCAACACGCGGTCATCAAACGTGATTGTGTTGCCACGCGCGTCTGTCTCGCGCATGATCTCAAGCTCGCTCCGATACGGCGACTCCGCAAGAGATCGCAAGACATCCTCCGCAATTCGACGGCTGCGCAATAACTCAGTCTCATTCTGGTTACGCGTCTTCCGGAACGGCATTACTTCCGTGTTGAGTATCTTCATGTCAACCGGATCCACTTCGAGCATCAGTACACTGGCCGACGCGGTATACACCGGCTGCATGCGGTAAGTCAAAAACGTCGTGGCCGCAACGACCGCAAAGAAACAGCCGATTATAATCCATCGACCGCGAAACAAGACCCGGAAGTATTCCGAAAACCGATTGGTATTCTCTTGGAAACTCAAGATGACCTCTTTCCTTATGACGGACGACTTCCGACCGCATTCACTCTTGTGACCTCCGATTCGGACTCGTCGGTTTCGACGCGATCATGAAACGACAGCCCGTATTTCCAGAAGAACGCAAGCCCCATCAAAGTCAGCGGAATGTAGTTCAACGCGTGCAGCAGCACAGCAAATCCCGCCGCCCTGTCGCCGGGAACGTTAAACAAACTCAAACCAAGGACTGCCACGCCGTGATACGTTCCGACTGCCCCCGGAGCGCCGGGAATCACAAAGCCAATTGTTGTCACGACAAGCATCACCAACACCGAACCAACAAGATCATCGTGAATCATCGGATACTCCGGCCCCGTTAGACCGACCGATGCCATCACCAGATAGACCATGATCGCATACATCACCCACAAGACGGTCGATGACAGTGCGAGCTTCCACATCAGCTCCTTGCGGCCCATCACACCCAACCCCGCGCTGAACGTCGACAACAGATCGAAGATACGCCCGGCCAACTTCTTGGGGAACAGCCGCAGCGCTTTCTCCGCCCAACTCAGCGCCCGGTTTCGATCCACGCCAAGCCAAATGCAGAACCCGCCAAGCATGAACGCCGCGACGGACAACACGTACGCCGCAAGCCGAATCTTGTCAGGCAAAGGATAGATCACAAAGGCAAGACCCAGGAAGGGAACCATGTACACAAGATCAATCAGGCGTTCCGCTACAATCGTCCCAAACGCCGCCGTGCGCGACAGCCTCGTCATCTGATGCACAACTTGTGCTCGGTATACCTCACCCAACCGCATCGGCAGGAGGTTATTCGCCATATAGCCAATCGTCATCGCACCAAATGTCGGCATTAACTTGATGTCCGTCAGCGTCCTGAGCGTAATTTGCCAGCGCCACGCCCGAACGAACAGCGTCGCGTAGAAGAACACTGCGGCAATTAAGATATAGGACCACTGCGCGCTCGCGATAACACTGCCCAGTTCACTCAAATTAAATCGCGGAAAACCAAACAGCGCTTCCCCAACAGGCAAATCCCCGGCGAACATCGCGCCGAACTTCGGCTTGAACGCTGTCAAGTAGAGAAAGAAGCCGCTGATACCAAGGCTCAATACTATCTTCGAATATCTATTGTTCATTCAGTTGTGCCTGTCTATTGTGCCCGGAAGTCGATCAGATTCTCCGCAGGCACTTGCGGCGGCACGAACAGTGAGCTGTCCAGAGTCACGGATTCGTGCCACATCATGATTTCGTAACGGCTGGAGATCGACTCGTCGTTGGTAAAGCGAATTTCTTTGGGAACGCTCTTATTCGCCGCGAAGAGCATCTCAACCTGTCCGGTAACGTTGGCCGCGACCGCATCCAAGACCAGAAGTGTGTCTCCGTTGTCCTGTCGAACAAGATCGTACGGCGCAAGCTCCTTGTCTATACTCAACAGCACCGCCTCCGGAGACCACTCAGAACGCACCGCAGCACGCTCGAGGAGCAGCGTCTGCTGCTCTTTTAGATAGCGCCACTGCTCGTCACCAATTTCACAATGCGTCCACTCCGGAGTGTCGTGATAGAAGGCGTCCGGCCGCCGAAAGACGAGCCGACCTTCAAGTCCTCCTGCAGGAAAATCGGAACCTGTGGCGCGATAACCGATTTCCAGCGACGGCAAAGAGCGCAAATGCCGTTCCACGCGGGCGTGATACTCCTCGGCCGGAGTTTTCGCCCATGCGGTCACGGCAACGCAAAAAAATGCAATAACCAGTCTACTGTTGTTCAAGGTCACTCAAGGTCTGTTCATCTGCCAATACCGCTCGCGCTTTGGACCCGTCAAATGGTCCCACGACGCCGGCTCGTTCCAATTGATCAATCAACCGCGCGGCGCGACTGTAGCCAACCTTCAACCTCCGCTGTAGGATTGACACGCTCCCCTGCCCGGTCCGCACGACAATCTTTGCCGCCTCGACGAACAGCGGGTCGCGACCTTCAAACAATCCGCTCGCCGAATCGCCGCCCCCCTTCCCGCTCCTCCTGAGGATCGAGCGGAAGCACAAGTTTGTACCGCGGCGGAGGTTGTTTCCGAATATGGGTGATGACACGCGCAATCTCCGCCGATGTCAACAGCGCACCTTGCACTCGCTGCGGAGCAGGCTCTTCCGGATGCTGAAACAGCATATCGCCCTGGCCCAACAGCATCTCCGCGCCGTTCGTATCAAGAATCGTGCGCGAATCTACTTTCATCGCAACGCGAAACGCAATGCGCGCCGGGAAGTTCGCCTTGATGACACCGGTGATCACGTCGACTGACGGCCGCTGGGTCGCCACAACAAGATGAATTCCAACAGCGCGCGCAAGCTGCGCCAGTCGCGCAATCGGTTCTTCCACTTCACGCTGCGCCGTCACCATCAGGTCCGCTAACTCGTCGATGATGACCACAAGATACGGAAGCGCCCGCTCACCCTCGCGGGGCGTCTCCTTGACCATCTCGTTGTATTCAGACAGCTGCCGTGCACCGCGCTCCGCAAGCAAATCGTAACGCCGCTCCATCTCAATCAGGCAACTCCGCAAGACCTTCACTGCTTCGTCCGGTCGCGTTACGACGTGCTCGCTCAAATCCGGACGGTGCGTTAAATGATGATTACGGAGCTCATTGTATGCAGCAAGCTCGAGTTTCTTCGGGTCAATCATCACAAACTGCACTTCTTCCGGCGTCGTGCGCAGCAGAATCGACGTGATGATTGCGTTCACACAAACGGACTTGCCGGAGCCGGTCGTTCCGGCGATCAGCAAATGCGGAAGGCCGCCGAGGTCAGCGGTAAGAATCTCGCCATTGACCGTGCGGCCCAATGCGATGGTTAACTTCGATTTCGTCGCATGAAACTGCGGCGCTTCAACGACCTCACGGAATGTCACAAGGGCGGGCTTCGGATTCGCCATCTCTACGCCGACCGCCGCCTTTCCGGGTATCGGAGCGAGAATGCGCAATCCGCGAGCACGAAGCGCAAGCGCGATGTCGTCGGCCAGCGCTTCAATCCTCGCCACTTTCACTCCCGGAGCAGGCGCAAGCTCAAACTGCGTTATCACCGGGCCCGGATTCACCTGCGACACGGTCGCTTTCACGCCAAACGTCTCCAGGCTCTTTTCGAGCAACTGCGCATTCTGCAGCTGCTCTTCCTGCGACATCCCGCCCATGCGATCCGCAGGCGGCAGGTTGAAGCAATCCGCAGACGGAAACACATAACCCGAGCGATCATCCACTGGCATAACCAATTGCTCCACAGGCCGCGCAGTTGTGCGCCGCGCGCCGGTCAGCGGATCGATTTCTTCGCCTAAGTCATGAATCACTTTGCCCGGATGACCATCCGCCGCTGCCCGCGATGGCAGAACTTCACTCGCCGCGCGTGCCACGGACTCGGTCGTCATCGTGTCAATATGAATCTCGGGAATAGCCGAATCGTCCGCACCGCGCTTCGCAAGCAGAGCGCGCAGCCAACGCCAAGCAGGAACGGGTGACGGCAAAGGAACACTCCGAGCGCGCCCGGCAAGCTCCGCGGTCTGAGCGGCACGCCGCTCGATCCACTCTACGAATCCCGCAACCGTCATGGCCAAGCCGATCAGCAACAGCACGAGCATGATCAACACCGCGCCAATCCGGCCCGTCAAAAAGATCAATTGCTGTGCGCCCCAATAGCCAAACTGCCCGCACTGCGGATAGTACACAGACGGACTGCCGCGGTGGATCAAATCACCAAAAACACCGATACTCGTCGCACCCCACATCCCGAGCGCAAACAACCAAACTGAGAGAATCACCGCACTCCGCCGGGAGTGACGCCGGACAAAGGTCCAACCCCACATGCCAAAAATCAGCGGGATCGAGAGTGCGGGCCATTGCCCAAGAAACAGCGGTCCCATCAGCGCAGAGACGTATTCTCCGATCCGTCCCGCCCAATTAGCAGGCGCTTCGCTGAAGTCGCGATACGGATAATCATGCGGAGAGTGGCTGATCAGCGCGACTGTCAGGATCACCGACACGCACAAGAACACAAGACCCGCGACGATAGGAGCCTTCGGGCGGGTCTCTGCTGGAATAGCCGTTGTGTCCTTACGAACCGCCATTGGATTTCGGTAGTCTGATCTTTCCTTCAATTAGAGCAGGCACAATCGGATGCGTATCCACCTTTGCGCAATGCTCGAGGTCGGCCTCGAAACCGAGCGTCGCGAGATACTTCCCGTGATAGCTGTTCTTAACAAGCTCGGTCAGCTGCGAACGATAATACCTGAACAAGTCAAATGCGGCCTGTGCGCCATCGTGCGCAAGCGGAGCGCCCTGCGAAGCGATCCCCTCGACAAGTTTGCCCGCGCCGACGAAATCTTCCAGCGAAAACTTCCCGGCGCGTCCCGAACAAATGATGCTCACATCCGAACCTAAACTACGGGCCGCCGCGACTGCCGCGCCGTAATTGTTGAACGTCGCCACGAGCACATGATCCGCCGTTTTGCAGCGAACCAGCGCTGGAGCGCCATTGGTTGAGGCAAAGACGATTGTTCTCCCGGCGATGCGCTCTTTCGTGTATTCCAGCGGCGAGTTGCCGAGATCGAATCCTTCGATCATCTTCCCGTCGCGTTCACCGCCGAGGATCACGTCACCGCGTCCTGCTTTTGCGGCAAGTTCGCCCGCCTCGGCAGGTGTCGCTACAGGAACAACTTCACGCGCCCCGTTGGACAACGCCTGTATTATCGTAGACGAGGCTCGCAGGACGTCAATCACGATCGCCGTCGTGCCGCGCACATCATCTTCCGTCCACTCGCGAGGAGTGGCAAACACTCTAATGTTCACCGTAATCCCCGGAGATCAGTAAGGACGCTTGTAAAACGGCGGCTTCACAACGCGCGCAGCCACCGGCTTGCCGTGACACGAAATCGCGACTGCGGTGCCGACCTCGCTTGATGCGACCGGAACGTACCCCAGAGCGATACCCTTGTTCAACACCGGCGAAACCGTGCCCGACGTTACCGTGCCAATTTCAATTCCCGCGCTGTCAAGAATTGGATAGCCGTGCCGAGGAAACGCCGATTCCACTAACTCAATCGCGACCAGCCGCCGCGTAATGCCCGCGTCTTTCGCCTTCACCATCGCGGCCTTGCCGATGAAGTCATCCTTACCGAGTTTCGTGATCCATCCCAGTCCGGCTTCTAACGGGTGCGTCGTGTCATCAATGTCGTTGCCGTAGAGGCACATCTTCATCTCGAGACGCAATGAATCGCGGGCACCAAGCCCAATCGCCCTCGATTTCGAAGGGCTTCCCCGTGTCAAGGAGCGCTCGCCACACCGGTACTGCCGCGTCATTGCCCAGATAGAGCTCAAATCCATCCTCGCCCGTATACCCCGTGCGCGACAAAACGGCGCGATGCCCGAGCACCTCACCGTCTTCGAAATGGTAGTAGCCGATCTTGCTCAGGTCCGTTTTGGTCAGCTTCTGAATAATCTCCGCCGCGTACCGCCCCTGCACCGCCAACAACAAACCATCATGTGGTCCTTGCCTCGATACACCAGGAGATCGTCCACAATGCCGCCGTGCGGATAGCACATGCAGCTATACTGCACCTGTCCCACAGCCAAAGAGTGAACGTCGTTGACTGTTAAGTGATGCAAAACTTCTCGCGATCACTTCCCCTCACGATGAACTCGCCCATATGCGAGACGTCAAATATGCCGACCGTGTTGCGCACGCGCAGATGCTCGGCGCGTATCGAATGATACTGTATGGGCATCCGGTAGCCCGCAAACTCTACGAGCTTCGCGCCCAATGCTTCATGTTCGGCTGTGAGTGCCGTGTTCTTCAATAGTTGCTCCGCGAATTCAACTTCGCTGTTTCGCTCTAATCAAAATTACGCAGGCGGCCGGAGTCCACTCCGTTGTCCCGCCTACTCGTTGTTATGATCTTCCGTGGAGTCCGCTGACTCCTCCGCTGATGCTTGTAGCTGTACGACTCGCACAGGAACAGATGCAGGTCTGTACCCTTCCTTCATCACCATCTTCTGTCCATCGTTCGAGACGATGAATGTCAGATATCCTGCCGCAACATCGCCCTTCATTTGCGTCGTCACGTATGAAAACGTCGTCATGAACGGCCATCTCGGCGTTTCAAGAATGGTCTTGGCGTTCGCGGGTACGCGCAATTCGCCGCGTGCCCAGCGCAATTTCTTAAACCCGGCCGCGTCTGCAACCTTCTGCGAATAAATTAGCAGTGACCCCGGATCACCCGCCGCAAGTTCCAGCATCCGAACATTCGTTGAACAGATGATCGCCGCAACCGAATCAAGGTCGCCAAAGTAGTTCACCAAAGAGTTCCACGCGCCCTCGCCCGGAAGCGGCGCATACACCGTTACCGGCACATCCTGCCCGCCAAAGTCCTTCCAACTATGCGCGGTGCCTTCAAGCAACCGCTTCAGACCAACACTGTCGAGATCGGCGACATGAAGACAGTCGGGGACCAACAGGTACGTGGGATAGTGCGCAACAGGATACGAGTAGAGTTTCAATTGCTGCTGCCCAAACGCCAGCGATTCTTCAGGCGACAACGCGCGGTCCAGAAACACCTCTTCATAGCGCCGCCGCAGTAGAGAATCGATTAGCGCAAGCGTCGGATGCCGAAAGAACCCGACATTAGCCTGCGGGTAAATTTCGTTGTATTGATCTCCAACATACCGCGCTACGTCGAAGACAGCGTCGCTCGCCCCGATCCGCGCCGTCCCTTTTGTAAAACTCTCTTCCGGAGCGTTCGATTTGCACCCGGCCCAAAACAAACACGCAATCGCTAACAGGCACAGCTTATTCATCATTCATTCATCTTTCCCACGGTCGCGAGTTTTCACCTCCGTAACGCCTGCGCTCGCCTTTTGGCGTGCGCGACACTACGAATCTATGTATGCCCAGCAGAATCACCACAAAGCCCATAATCGGTCGCAACCCGCTTTCGCTCGGCAACTGTGTCAGAAGGATTCCGCTCAATATGAGGACTCCCAGTATGACAAACCCGACCGGCAATATCCACCGCGTGAGCATGGCGCGTGTCGATGACTCAGTTCTTCAGCTTGAATTGAAAGGGGATGACAACCCACACCGCAACCGGAGCGTTCTGTTGAATCGCTGGAGTGAATTTCCACAGCGGAATTACGCGCGCGACCTCATCCTCGAAGCCCAGGCCCGCCGGACTCACGTCAACCACGTGCCAACCCAGTACGTCGCCGCGGTCACCCACGTTAACCCACACCAGCACTCTGCCTTCCGTGCCCGCCTTCTGCGCGATGTTCGGATACGCGGGAGCCGGATTCGTGCTCAGGGCCGCCGGGGGAATCTCAAACGGAATAAACTTCTCCCACGGATTGTCATACCCCGCCCGATTCGACGTGTCAATCAGCAACGGATCGCCCGCTCCGGGCCGTCCGTCGCCGGAATCCGTCGCATCGCCGCTTGGACTGTGCAGAGTCGGATAATCATCAGGATCCGTCCGTTCAATCACGGTGTCCTGAGCCGGCGGCTCATCTACCGGGACAAACGCCGCGATGTCCGGCTTCACCGGCGGCGTCGGCGTGAAATCCCCCGGGCGCGGAGGGACGGGAATGATCGGCGGATGGCACACGATCACCGTGTCATAAACTTCCCGTTTGTCTGCGGTGTCGCTTTTCGGCCAATAGCCGACCAACGTCATCACCGCGCTGTGCAGGAACATGCTCGCCACAAGTCCCTGCATCAGAAACACGCCCAATCGTCCTTTGAGATCGCGAGCTCCCAACACATGCTGTTCGTTCTTCGATCCGGTTTCCATGACACCTCCTCGGCCGCAGGAACGGCGCGGTTAGATAGGACTCCCGGGACCCATTCGAAGATTACAGAGCGCAAGACCGCACGACGAGACGCCGCGCGGTCCTGAACATTACGCGACGTAGCTACTGAACTTTGAAGTTAAACGGTATCGCAATCCAAACACCAACCGGATTGCCCTGCTGAATCGCGGGCGTGAACTTCCACTTGGGCAGAATCTTCTCCACTTCCTCTTCAAAGCCGAGCTTCTCTGGCTTGGCCTGCACAATACGCCACTTTTTCACTTCACCCTTCTTATCCACATAGACCTGCGCCGTCACCTTGCCCGAGACGCCGGCGCGCTGCGCCATTTCCGGGAATGCAGGCTGCGGACTGAAGTCGGGAAGCGGCTGCGGCGCCACTTCAAACGGAATGAACTGGTCATACGAAGGTATCTCGCCGTCGCCCTCTATGACGAGCTCGGCGTTCGGGTCAATTGCTAACGTATCGTTGCCGTACTCGTCGACGATCGCTTCGACGATCTCTTCCTGCTTCAGCATCTCCGGCTGCTCGTCCGGCACCTCGTCTTCCTTGACTGCAATCGGAACGACGACCTTCGGCAGAGCCAGCTTCGGACGCGCAATCGTCGGCGGCTTCTTGGTCGGATCGAGCTGCTTGAGCTTCTTCAACACCGTCTGCATGTCGTAGACCACTGACGGAGGTGGTGGAATCTCGTCCTGAAACAGCGTCGCGATGTACGGCGATGCCACCACCGCAGAGTGAATCAGCACGCTGATAATCAACCCGCGCACGAGATTCTTGCCGACGAAGTATTTCCACTCAATCGAGCCGTATTTGCCTTTTCGAGTTCTTGTAAGTAGTTGGTCATTGTCCGCCTTCCTTTCTGTTGTCCAGCGGCAGCTTATAGTTCGCCGGGAGTATCGCCTTCCGCCTCTTCCGGTGTCGGAAGGCCAACAGGTCCCGCCGTGCGGAAACCTGCCGTGCGCAAAAGGGAATCGTCCCAAGTCGTGTAACGGTCAATCGAAAAACGAGTCGTCTTTGCAAGATTGAATTCGTCCACCAAATCCACCAGCGCCATGTACCGCGCTTTCGGATGAATTCGCGCAACAACGGTCACGCTGTCACCAAAGCGCTCATAACGCGACTGCAACGAGTCGCGAACATCCTTCCACGTAACCGGCTTCGGCGCGCCGTTGCCAATCTGCAAAGCGACCGAGTCAATATCCGTCACATAAAATGACATGAGTTTCTCTTTCAAACACCTTCACTTCAGTCGGAACTTCTTCGTCCGGCGGCAATACCAGGTCCATCGCTGTCGGCAGACGGAACACCGTCGTCACCATGAAGAAGATCAGAAGCAGGAACGCAATGTCAACCATCGGAGTCATGTCAATGCGAATCGCGACGCGGGGCCGCTTCCATGCCGACCCGCTTGCACCGGATTTTTTCGCGCCACCAAGATCTACAGCACCCATTGTATGACTCCTTTAGCTTTCTTCCACTTCCGTGACCATGTTCACGAAGTAGAGTTGGTTCTTCTGGAGCACACGCATGATCTTCTCAATGGTCCCGTACTCGGCCTCTTTGTCGGCCTTCAGCACAACCTTATTTATCTCAATGCGGTCCCGGACAATCAGTTTGTCAATCACCTTGCCAATTGAGTCGGGCTGAAATTCTACACCGCGCGTCTGGTGCCCTTGCACCTGTGCGAGCCCCGTTTGTACGTCGAGGGCGGCATTGTCAAGCGTCATAAATACGCGACTGTCTTTGGGAACGGTAATCACGATGATCCCCGTTTCCGGAAGCTGACTGGTCGAGTGCGACGACGGCGTCTGCACTTCTACTTCCGCCGGCTTCTTGAATACCGTCGTCGACATGAAAAAGATGAGGAGCAGGAATGCAATGTCCACCATCGGCGTCATGTCGATACTGACCGGGATTCGGCGTTTCTTGGGAGCAGCCATAATCTGTCCTTAAAGTTAGGTCGTTGTCCCGGGACGGATTATGCTTCTTTGTCCTTCAGAATCTCAACCATCAGATAGGCCGCTTCGTCAATCTCGTAGTTGAACTGGTCAACCTTGTTCACGAAGAAGTTGTACGCCACAATACCGCAAATCGCGGCGAACAGACCCAACGCTGTGTTGACAAGAGCTTCCGAAATACCGCGCGCAAGCTCCGCCGCGTTCGGTGCGCCCTGCGTAGACATGGCCGCGAACGAACGAATCGCACCGATCGTCGTGCCCAACAGACCCACCATCGTCGCCACCGAGGCGATCGTCGACAGCGCGATCAGATTTCTTTCAAGGAACGGGACTTCCAAAAGACGCGCCTCATTGATCGCGCGCTGAGTTTCGGAGATCTTCTTCTCGATGTGCACACTCTTATCACTCGCCACGCGAACCCACTGTTCCGCGCCAGCCTTCAAAACCGCCGCAGCCGAACCGCGCTGGTTGTCCGACACCTTGATCGCGTGGTCGTACTTGCCTTCGCGCACGGCCTTTGTGAATTCCGAGAAATACACCGGCAACGGTCGCGAACCCCGCGCCTTGCCCAACGTAATGATACGTTCAACAATAAACGTCAACAGCATCAGCGTCAGCGTGATCAAGAGCGGTACAATCGGCCCCGCCAATGCGATCTGGTGAATCAACGGCGTCTCCTGGACGCCCTTGTCCATCGAAGGAAGTAAGCCGTAATAGAAAACCAGCGATAGCGCCAACGCTGCGACCAGCGTTATAGTCGTGAAAGTGCCTTGCTTCATACTAAGGTTCCTTTGTCCAATCTGGTGAAGTTGGGGATTGGAGGTTTATCTTCTCATTTGTTGTAATATCTGTCCAATCTGTTCACACTTCTCACAGCCTGTCGAATTGCCCAAATTGCACGCCTTGCAATAGGCATCCTTGGCCTTCTGAACAGTCGGCTTGTCATTCTCGTTCGAAAAATAGTAGCTGTCCCCCAGAAAAACCCACAGGTCCGAATTGTTCGGACACGCCCGCACCCCCTCTAAGAGCGCCGAAATCGCGGCACCGTAGCGCTCGCGCTTCAAATCAATGTACGCGTTCAACTGGTGCGCGTCACAATTCCCCGGGTCACGCGCAATCACCTTGTGCGCGGCCTCCCGCGCCAAATCGTACTGCTTCGTCTCGATATAGCTGTTCACCAAGATTAAACCGTATCGGTCGAGCATGGCCGTGTCCGCCGCCAGAACGTTCAAATACTCCGCCAGCCGCGCCTGATCGTTCATCCGTTGCAGCAAACTGACCTTACGCGTAACATCGCTCTGCGAATCCGGAGTCAATTCGAGCTGTTTATCTGTGTAGAATACTGCCGAGTCCAGCATCTCAACCTTATCAAAGGCACGCGCAACATTGGCATAGACATCCTGCTGCTTGGCCAACTCGGGCGCCCCGGCCACCGCGTGAAGCATGATCGCCGTCGACATCCGGAGCAGGTCGGCGCGCAAGGGATGCTTGCCGTCCAAAACCGCCGCCGGATCTCGTAGCGTCGTGACCGTCGACCTGTACTTCCCCGAGAACTCCGGCTCCGCCGTCGCATACGTCTCAGCCTGCTTGTCAAACTCGTCCGCCATCCGCGTCCGCGATTCCGCGGGCATCGAATCTCCCTGCGCCGCATAAAACGTCGAACGACCAACGAAATATTCCGCCTCAGCCAGCGACATCGCAATATCCGTTCGCTCCGGCTTCAGCGAAAGCGCCTTGCGCAGCGGTGCGATCGCCGCCGCATACAGGTTCTTCTTCTCGGCCTTCGAAAAGTCTACAAAGCTGCGCCCTAACCAGTAATTTGCGAGGAAATTCTCAGGGTCCTTATCGACCGATTTCTGAAACTCCGTCGATGCCTCAAAAAAGCGCTTCGCCGCATACCGCAAACGCCCGCGCAGATAGTCCACTTGCTTATTGTCCGGATCGCGCTCCTGCACAATCTTGAACAGCCGATCCGCTTCGTCGTATTGCTTCTGCGAGAGTAGCACCTGACCATACTCAAACGCAATATCAGGATTGCCTTCATCCAGTGCCCACGCCTTCGCGTAATTGTCGGACGCCAACTGTGCGACATTCGCATTGTTGTAAATGCGCGCAAGCATCAACGGATACAACGGATTGTCCGGATGCTTCGCCGTCGCGCTCGCCAAAATCGGCGTCGCTTCACCAATCTTGCCCTGCTTGCCAAGAATCAATGCCCGCGATACCTTGATCTCGTCGATCTTGCCTTTCGGGTCTTTTGCTTCCGCAGCCGATACCACCCGATGCGCGTCATCCACTTTGTTCATGCCAACATACAGCGTAGTCAGGTCAACCACGGCGTCTGCCGACTTCGGATTCAGTTCGACTGCCTTCTCAAGGTGAGAGATCGCGGTTAAAGTATCGCCGAAAAACAGACCGGCTCGGCCCCGCAGCCGCCAGCCCTCGTCGCTCTTCGGATCGATACTCGTCGCCTCCTCTGCCAGCGACTGGACTACATCCCAGTTGCCGGACTTGGCAAGCTCACGCGCACGGTCTAACGGCTCGTTCTTAGCTGCAAGCGCTGTCCCGGCCACGACCAGAGACAGTGCGAAAACACACAATAATGAGGTTCGGAAGTTCATACGATTTGGAGAATCCCCGGGGCCCACAGGGATCGAATTGAGGAAGAACTATGTCCCGGCAATATAGCCAACCTATGCAAAAAGAGCAAGTTAGCATTTCATTAATCCGGTTTCCGCCCCTTGCTGCCGCTCCCGGTACCCGTTTAGTCAGTCTTGCAGATTTGGAATATTTACAGCTACTTACTGGCGACCCGTCTTGGGAGCCTTGGTAGCGGACGAGGCAATCTCTTTTGCCGCGTCAAATAACCCGAGAGCACCCTGTACCTGATCGTCGTCTTGAAGGCGGATCAGGATATACGAGTCGCGGTCATTAAACTGAAGCCCGGCGATTTCGCTCCGGATCTGAGACTTCGTGAAATAGAGGTCCTGCTCCCAGCGCGCGTCGTCGACTTCGATCTTCTTTTCCTCGCAAAGCGCGCGAAACTCCGACAACATCTCATCCGTGACCTGAAAATCCCGCGAAAAGGTCGCGAAGTCCTCGGGTCGCTCCGGATGCTTGACGACAAAATCCGACGCGTACTCAAAGTACATCCGCTTGCTGAATAGCTGCGCAGTCAGTGCATTCGTCTTGCGCGGAGCTATTGTACTGTCCGGTGTGATGCCGCCGCCGCCAAACACAACTCGCCCACCGTCGGTCGTAAATTTCTCGCGCGGCGTCGTGTCCCGCTCGGCAATCTCCAAAGCGTTCGGATCCTCTTCATCGCGGCCTTCCATCACGTACTCCGCGATTCCCTTGTCATAGGGCCGTTGAATCAATCGCCCCGTCGGTGTGTAATAGCGCGCCGTGGTGATCCGCACTACCGAACCGTCCGGCATCGGATACGGCGTCTGCACCAAACCCTTGCCGAAACTCACCTGCCCGACCACCATGCCGCGGTCGTGATCTTGAATTGCACCGGCAACAATCTCCGACGCCGAGGCGCTGCCGTGATTGATTAGCACTACCAGCGGCATATCGTACTTCACTCCCATGCCGGTCGACCGGAATTCCGAATTCGACCGCGGCGTCCGCCCTTTGGTATAGACCAGCAGCATGTCCTTTCGCGGCATGAACAAATCCGCCACGCGCCACGCCTGATCGAGATAGCCGCCAGGATTGCCGCGCAGGTCAAGCATCAATCGCTTCATACCCGCGCCTTGCAGACTGTCCAGTGCTGCCACGACTTCCTCTGTCGTCCGCGCCGTGAACTGTGTGATCCGAACATAACCCGTCTCCTTGTCGGGCAGCATGAACGACGCGCCGACCGAGAAAATGGGTATCTTGTCCCGCACAATTTCAAACTCGAGCGGAACCTCTATGGACGGACGATCAATTGTGACGCGTACAGATGTCCCCTTCTCGCCGCGCAGTTTCTCAAACACCTCTTCATTCGAGATGCCATACGCGGACAGGCCGTCGATATGCGTAATCTTGTCACCCGCACGGATTCCAAGCCGATCCGCTGGTGTGCCGGGAATCGGCGAAATGACTGTCAACCAGTCATTCTGAATTGTAAACTGTATGCCGATGCCTTCAAAGTCGCCGCGGAACTGCTCGGTGATCTTCGCCTGCTGTTCCGCCGGAATATACACCGAGTGCGGATCAAGCTCCCGCAGCATTCCCTCGATCGCGCCTTCAAGCAGCTTCGCGGCATCAGGGTCCTCAACATAATTGTCGCGAACGGCCCGCAGGATGTAGTTCAGCTTGTTAAGCTGCATGTTCACGTCGCCCGGATTGTCTGCCAGCAGAACAGGACCCCACAACAGTCCCGCGCCAAGAACAATCATCCCAAAGACGGCCATCGCGTAGTAGTTACGTGTCTTCAATCCTGCGTCTCCTGCTTGACTATTCGGTCGTAATGCTGCAGCAGCTCCTCCTCCGCCGCCGACAAAGTCTGACTGCGGCGACTCATTGCCCACACGAAGGGACTCGAGGCGTCCGCGCCAGCGGCTCCGTGTGAAATCCATCCTTCCCGCCCCACGAAAAACTGCGAATGAACCGTGTCGGATAGCCGCCGCCATAAACGTTCGCCGCGACTCCGACTACAGTCCCCGTGTTAAACATCGTGTTGATTCCGCTCCGCGTATGATCACCGCAGAGCAGTCCGACAAACTGCCGCCCGCTGTTGACCAGCTTCTGTCCCAACTTCACTCTTACCGGCTCATAATCATTCCGCAGATTCGACACCGTTGTGTCCGCTCCGAAGTTTACCCACGACCCAATGTGACTGTTGCCCAGGAATCCAGCGTGCTGCTTGTTCACATAGCCTTGCAGAATCGAGTTGCTTATCTCGCCCGACACCCGGCAGTGAGGTCCGAAACTCGAATTCGTGTACAAAGTTGTTCCCGCCTTCAACCGGCCATGCTCCCCGATTGCCAACGGACCCTTCAGAAAGCAGTGTGGTTCAATGGTAACGTCTGCACCCAGCCAAATTGGCCCGTCCGAAGTATCCAAAACAACCGTCGGAAACAATCGCGTTCCTGCGCCGCAATAGACCGCGGAATCCCCCACCAGATGGACACCCGCCGGGAGCCCGGTCAACCGAGGTGACTCCAGCAACAAGTCACCTTCCTCAGCCAGGCCGGTCGTCAGCAGTTGATCGTTGCAGGCCATGTAATCCCAAACATATTCAGCCGCTAACACCCCGGCTTGTGACGCATGCACCCCAGTTCCTACCTGTTTAACGAGAGCGTGACCAATCTCGGTTCCGCTGAGCGGCAAGATTTTCGAAGCCGCCTCGCCCGGAAGCATCGCCCACAACACCTGCCCGGCTGAATCCATTACGGCCGATGGCAGCTCCCCGTTCCACGCCGGAAGCCGCAACAGCCGCCCGTTCATGAATACGACGGGTTCGTTCGCTGGCTGCCACGAATCGTCAAATCCGGCCATCTCCCGCGCTCGAACCTGCAACTCACCCCGCGCCCGAAGGGCCACAGAATAGCCCGCCGTGCGGAGGCCTCTTAACCAATCCACCAACGGCCCCAATCCCGCCCGAATCTCCCACGATGGCCTGAGCACATTCATCGGAAACAGCGATGGCACGCTGACCGAGTCCTCGAACACGACGATCCGCTTGGCCTGCAGCCAAACTGGCGGTAGATATCGATGGGCCAGACTAAGCACGGACAAAGTACTTTCCGGGAAGTTGTTTGATAAAGCCCTTGAGTTCAAGCATGAGTAATCGACTCAACACCTCGCCCGGTCCTTGCGAGGTCCTCTCTACTAACATATCGATGTGAATTTTGTCGTCCGGCGGCACAAGCTCCCAGAGCTTCGCTTCCGTCTCTGGAAGATCGGGCCGGGGCGCTGCGTGTGCAGGCTCAACCGCCCGCGCGCGCAATTGCAGCAAATCGAGAATATCCTGCGCCGAATCGACCAGTGCCGCGCCCTCTTTGATCAAGCCATGACAACCCGTCGCCTTGCCGCCCGTTACGAAACCCGGCACCGCCCCCACTTCGCGGCCGAACGATGCCGCTTGCCGGGCAGTAATCAAGGCCCCGCTGCGATCAGGTGCTTCAACAACTATGGTTACCGAGGAAAGTCCGGCGATGATGCGGTTCCGCTGCGGAAATGTGTAGACCGTCGGTTCTACGCCCGGACCATACTCGGACATCAACGCGCCGCCTTGCGCGACTATCTGCTCAGCGATGCCCTTGTGTGATTCAGGATAGATAATGTCGATCCCGCAGCCAAACACAGCTTCCGTGATCAGGCTCTTCTCGAGTGCTGCCTGATGGGCCGCGCCGTCGATCCCACTCGCCAAGCCGCTCACAACATGCACGCCCGAAGCGGCCAGCCCCGATTAACTCCCGGCACATGCGCTTGCCGTAATCGCTTGCCCGCCGCGTTCCTACAAAGGCCACGCGCTTTGCCGACGGCGCGAGCTTGCCCCGCACAAAAAGCACTGCAGGCGAATCCTGCTCGAGCTCCTTCAGCAGCGGCGGAAACTCGTCGTCCCAATAGCCAATCACTTGCGCTCCAGCAGCTCGCGCCGCTTCAAACTGTTGGACGCCCCCACTGGCATCAGATTTCGTCTTGCGAATGCCTTCAATCACCCGCTCCCCGAGGCGTGGAACCGTACGCAGCGCTCCGTCTCCTGCTTCATACACTCGCGAAGGCTGGCCAAACTCCCGAACAAGCCGAATGGCCAGACCCGAACCAAGCCCGGCGACTCCAAGCAAATTCAACAGCGCGATCTTCTCGCCGTCGGTCATTCCCACTCATCCTCCGACTGTTCACGGCGCACCGAGACATTACTTGGCAGCTCCTCAGGCTCTCGAAAAATAGTCGGCAGCGGAGCCGTTTCGAGCTGCTTCCAGAGTTTCTGGATCAGCTCCTCAATTCCCGTGTTTGTCGCCGATGAGATGACGTGTTTCCACGGACCCTTCGGCGGCGGTGCCCCTTCAGGCAATAAGTCCACCTTTGACAGGACAATCAGAGCGGGCCGTTTAAGCAAATCAGGATTCCAGCGCTTCAGTTCGGCCTTCAGCACCTTCAAATCCGCCTTCATATCTTCGCTCGTGCAGTCAAGCAGAAAGAGTAGAACCCGGGTTCGCTCAACATGCCGCAGAAAATCATACCCCAGCCCCTTGCCTTCCGATGCTCCCTCGATCAGGCCGGGCAGATCCGCCAGGACAAAGCTCGTGTATTCCGTAGGCCGCACAATCCCCAAATTCGGCGACAGCGTCGTAAACGGGTACGGCGCGATCTTTGGCCGTGCTGCCGTCATGATTGACAACAGTGTCGACTTTCCCGCATTCGGCAGACCCACCAACCCAACATCGGCCATCAAGCGCAATTCGAGCAGCAGATTCCGCTCGATTCCCTCTTTCCCCAGCGTCGCTTTGCGCGGCGCCTGATTCCGGGCCGACACGAAACTGTAGTTCCCTTTGCCCCCGCGCCCGCCTTCAGCAACACACACCCGCTGCCCGCTATCGGACAAGTCGGCGAACAGTCCGTCTTCCGTATACACCCGCGTCCCTACAGGGAGCTTCAGCTCAATATCTCTCCCGCCTTTGCCCGAGCACTTCTTTCGTCCCCCCATCTCGCCATGTTCCGCGCGGAACTCGACCTGATGCCGCAAATCCATGAGCGTGTGCAGCTGCGGATCAGCAATCAAGTAGACGGAGCCGCCGTCCCCGCCGTCCCCGCCGTCAGGTCCGCCCAATGGACGAAACGCCTCCCGCAGAAACGAAACGCGCCTATCACCACCGTTGCCTGCCGCAACATATATTTTCGCCCGATCTACAAACATATCGCTTATCGCGCCTGCTTTCCCGACTTATGCTGTTCTCAATGCGAGACACCGACTCCAAAAACAAGGGCCAGGTGCGCTTTGGTTCACACCTGGCCCCTGCAAGGATCCAAGATTCTCTAACTGCGATGCAGCTGAGAAATTACTTCATCAAGACCATCTTGCGCGTGGACACGATACCGTTTGACTCCAAACGATACATGTAAACACCGCTCGACAGAGTCGACGCGTCAAACTCAACCGTATGCGCACCGGCCGTGAGTGCTTCGTTGTTGACCAACGTCGCAACTTCTTCGCCCAGCACGTTGAACACCTTCAGCGTAACAACGGACGAATTGATCAGGTCAAACTGAATGTTCGTCGACGGGTTGAACGGGTTCGGGTAGTTCTGATACAGCTGGAACGTCGTCGGCAACACGTCATTATTCGAACGAACGTGATCACCTAAACAAGGATTTTCCGGATCAAACGGAACATCGCCCGTACCGGTGTGCTGACGGCCGTCAATGTGCATCTGCGGCTGAGCCAGTCACGCATGCCTTCGCCTACGAAATCAAGGTCAGCCAGCGGAACACGCAAGTAGTACATCGGGTTCTGCGTCGCAACGCCTTCGCTCTGCGGAACGCCACCGACGTCGTGGTCAACTTCGTACTGGACGTGCAGATAACCAGCGCTGCCGTCATAGGTAACAAGCTTCGCCAGCGTGACGTCACGCTCATGCATACACTCACCAGCCGGAGCGAAATTCGGCGTAACCGTGCTCGTCAGGTTGATCGAATTGTACCACGTGCGGCCCAGGTTGCAGGAACCCGCCACGAACGCGTCCGCGCTCATCCACAAGTTGGAGGAAACCTGATCCGAGTCATGCTTCACATACGTACAGTACATCCAGTCCGTCGCCGTGTCAATCGCAAGGCTCGGGCGCTGAACCATCAGCTGCCACGCGTTGTCGCCGTAGACCGAGTCGCCATCTGCATAGAACACGATCGAATCGTAGCTCGTGACGCACGAGAACTCGTCTGTGTGCTCCGACCAATGCCAGATGCTCGACAGGTTGATGAACGCAATCGTATCAGGAATCGTCGTCGAGCCGTAGTAACCGTACTCGAACAGCGTGCGCGTCGTAAATGCGACGTGCAGGTGATCGTTGTAGTCGAACAGCAACGACATATCCGTGTAAGGACGAAGCGTGTCGCCGTTACAGGCAATCGTGTCGCCCGAAGCGCAATCCAGGTCCGACGCAATCCAATCGGTCAGGTTGAACGGAGGAGCCCAGTTCAAACCGCCGTCTTCAGAAATCGCAACCTTCAGGTCGTTGTTAATCTGGCCAATGCCGGCCGCGCCGCCGCGAGAATCGTTGAACGCGATGGCAACACGATCCGAAACAGGAGACGTAGCCACGTCCGGAGCAATCACTTCGCCGTTGCCCATCAACATCACCTGATCACCCGTGTTAAACGTCGTGAACGTAATGCCCAAACCGTACGTGATGCCGTCATTCACCTGATACGACGGCGTGCCGCGCCAGTAGTAGTAACCCTGGTCTGTGTCAGGATCCGACGTCGAAATCCCATGAAGCGTGCTGTCTTCGTCAACGACGATCTTCGGCCAAAGCACCTGATCCGCAACCGTGTGCTCAGGGTTGTACGGAGTAAACGCGCCGGCTGCCGCCTGGAAGTCGATCGCAACGATCGAATTCAATGCGCTGCCGCCGGTCGGAGTCGCATGGTACGCCGGGAACGCGAATCCAAATGGAGTCACCGCGTTCGTGACATAACCTGCGCGCGGTGCGTTGTCAATCGGAACACCGCCCTCTGGAATCAGCTCCTGCCAATCCTGAGTCGTCGGGTCCCAGCAGTTGTAGAACGCGTGACGTTCAACCGACGCCTCGTCCTGACCGTTCATCCACGCAACGTGAACAAATCCCAAATCGTCTACACCGATCATCTTGCCGGCAGTGCCGTTGTGCTGGTAGTCATACCACGTCGTGCCCGCCTCATACTGCGTGCCGATTACGTCCAACGAGCCGTTGCTCGGTGCACGGTGGTGCACGGCGCCTACATTCGATACGTCTTCGTTCGAACGGCCCGCGACGGGTGCCTTCTTGCTCAAGTCCACTAAGCCTGGTCGCTGTGGAGCGGCCGTTGCGGCAACGGCCACAATCAGAACAAGAACTAAAACCATGTTCTTCATGTTCATGTGTACTCCCTTTCTTTAACTGCGCCTGCGGATTGCCGCAGGGGGTCTATGCAGGTGTTAAGTTGGAATTGCTATTTGACAATTCGTAATAACTTACACAGCAACGGGCAAAAAGTCAAGCCTTATTCACAGCCCCAACGTGTGGAAATACCAGTCGATAAATGACTGCCCCCAGATCAGGCAGATGACCAGTGCGACGGCCAGAAACGGACCAAACGGAACGGACCGGCCAGCGACATCTTTCCGTAAAGTCAGTAAAATCAAAGCTAATAAAGTACCCAACCCCGAGGCCACGAAGATCATCAGTAGCGTCTGCAACCAGCCCAGAAAGCTCCCAGCCATGGCTCCAAACACGACATCACCCCCGCCCATCGCTTCCTTTTTGAAAACCCATTTACCGACAACTAACAAAAGGAGGAATACTCCGAACCCTACCCCGGCCCCAATCAGCGCCGAACCAAGCGGCCTCAGATCGAAGAAGGCGGCCCCGAGCAGCCCGATTGCTGTCAGCGGGATGGTGATCGCAAACGGCAGGAGCCAGTGTCTCAAGTCGATGATCACCAGAGCCAACAGCCCGATCAGGAGCAGGCCGTGAGCCATTCCGCTGTAACCAACTCCCCACTTCCAAACCGCCACGCATGCCAGGACGCCTGAGGATGCTTCGATCAACGGGTACTGAAGAGCGATTGAGGCCTTGCAGCTTCTGCACTTCCCGCCGAGAATCAGCCAGCTCAGCACCGGGATGTTATCGTACCATGAGATCGGCTTCTCACACTGCGGACAGCGCGACGGAGGCCGCAGCAGTGATACTTCGGCCGGAAGGCGGTAGATCAGAACATTCGCTAAACTGCCGAATGACGCCCCCAAAAAGGCCACTACCAGATAGACCGGAATCGCCGGCAAGTCTCCCCACGGTGTGCTGATCATCTCACCTAACCTCCTAAATAGAAAACGGGTGACCGCCACAATATGCAGTCACCCGTTCTAATTTGCAAGCCCTATGCCTTAAGTGATCGCGGCGGCAGGTGTTTGGGCCCGCACCGCACACGCCTTAACTGCCCGACTGAATCGCCCGGCCCAGCATGAACACCGGCAAATAAATCGCGATCAGGATAATTCCAATTACGCCGCCGATCAGAATAATCAAGAGTGGCTCGATCAACGAAGTAAGCCGTCCGATCGTTGCGTCGACCTGCTTGGAATAAAATTCCGAAACCTTTTCGAGTAGTTTATTGATTTCACCGGTCTCTTCGCCCGTCTGAATCAACTGGACCATGATCGGAGGAAACACGCCCGTCTTCTTCATGGCCACCGAGATCGCGTAGCCATCTTTGACCAGACTCTGCGTATCTCGTAAGGCATTGCCAATCACACGGTTTTCCACGACGCGGATAGAGTGGCTAAGCGACTCTAATACCGGAACACCCGAACCAATTAGAATTCCGAATGTCCGCGCGAATTTGTCCATCAGAGACGACATCAACAGCCCGCCGAATACCGGAAACCGCAGCTTCATGTTGTCCCACAATGCCGCCGCGCTTGGTCTTTGTCAAGACCCACAACCCGGTTAATGACAAAACGGCAAAGAGCGCGACCAGCGGCGCTTGATTTACGACCAGCTTCGATATCCCCATCAGCACAAGCGTCGCCAATGGAAGTTTCGCGGAGAATTTCGAGTAGACGTCCTCGAACATCGGAACCACGAAAATCATCAGGAACGTGATCACTGCCGTCAGGAAGATCACCGAGAAAATCGGATAAGACATCGCCGATACGACTTTACGCTGCGTATCCGCGACCGATTCCAGATAGTCCGAAAGCTGCTCCAGAATCACGTGCAGGTTACCCGAAACTTCGCCCGCGTGTACCAGCGCCACGTACAGATTCGAGTAGACACCTGGATGCTTCGCCAAACACCTGACAGCGCGTAGCCCTTCTTCAGGTCCGTGGCCACCTGCACGAGGATCTTCTTGAACTTGTAGTTCCGCTCTTCTGTCAAAGATTCTGGATCGCGCGCTCGATCGTCAAACCCGCCGAGAACATCGTCGAAAGCTGCCGCGTAAAAAACACCAGCGTCTTCAGCGGAATCCGCGTGCGCCAACGATAAACTGCAAAGGCCAACCTGCTCGCCGACGCTCATCTCGTCAAGCGCCAGACCACCCTTGATCTCACGCACGGAGACGATCTGTGCCGCACCCTTGCGGCGCAGCACCTCGACTGCGGCCTCGTAGCTCGCCGCTTTGATATTATCTTCCTGACGGTTGCCCGCTTCGTCTTTGATGACGTAACTATATGTCGGCATCGCCTGTTTGCCCGTCGCTTACTGGTTAGATTTCCTGAACCGTCACGCGCAACAGCTCGTGGCTGGTCGTAATCCCTGAAAAGATCTTCTGAAACGCCGCCTCGCGAAGCATGATCATGCCGTTCGCCATGGCCGCGTTTCGAATCTCGTCCTGGTTTGCATTGTCAAATACAAGTGAACGTATATTGCGCCGCATCTCGAGCACTTCGAAAATGCCCGTGCGTCCGTGGTAGCCCGTATTCCGGCACTGCGCACAGCCGCGGCCCTTCGAAAACTTGCGGCCCTTCAAGAACTCCTTGTCGATTGCCAGACTCATCATCTCCTCTTTGTCCGGCTCATACTCAACCCGGCAATGCTGACAGATCTTGCGCACAAGACGCTGCGCCATCACAAGATTCAGCACCGACCCGCACAAAAACGGCGGTACGCCGATGTCCAGCAATCGCGTTATCGTCGACGGCGCGTCATTCGCGTGAACCGTCGAAAACACAAGGTGCCCCGTCAACGCGAACTTCACCGCGATATCCGCCGTTTCCTCGTCACGAATCTCGCCAATCAGCAGCTTGTCAGGGTCCTGGCGCAAGATCGACCGCAGCGCCGCCGCAAACGTCAACCCGATCTTCGCCTTCGTCTGAACCTGATTCACTCCCGGAACATGATACTCGACCGGGTCTTCGACCGTCGTAATGTTGTCTTCGACGCTCTTGATTTCGTTCAGCGCCGCAAACAGTGTCGTCGACTTTCCCGCACCCGTCGGTCCCGAAATAATGATCAACCCGTATGGCTGGCGAATCCAGCGGCGGAACGTCATCGCGTCGTCATCCACAAATCCAAGCGTCGCCAGGCTGAACGCAAACGCACCCTTATCCAGCAATCGCATCACGATCTTCTCGCCCGTCACGAGCGGCAGGACCGAGACACGCATGTCGATTTCCTTCTCCGGAGTCCGCACGGTGAAACGACCGTCCTGCGGCAAGCGCTTCTCTGCGATATTCAGCTTCGAAAGAATCTTGATACGTGATACAATACCCGCATGCGACGCCTTCGGCGGTCGCATCACCTCTTGCAGCACGCCGTCGACGCGAAATCGCACGACAAGCGCCTCTTCATACGGCTCGACGTGAATGTCCGTCGCGCGCGATTTGATCGCGTCCGCGAGCATCAAGTTCACGAGCTTGACAACCGGCGCATCTTCCTGCGTGCCGGTCTTGCTCATATCCACCATGCTCTCGTCGTCTTCGTCCGACGTCGCAAAGAACTGCAAATCGCCTATCGCTTCCGAGACTTCGCCCTGCTTGCGAATCTTCTCGTAAGAGTTCTCGATCGCCGTCAGAATCGCCGACGGCGACGCCAGCTTCGTTTCCACGCGCTTGCCCGAGAGCTTCTCAAGATTGTCGACCGCGACGATGTCATCCGGATCTGCCATCGCCACCACGATCGTGGATTCGGTCAAAGCCAGAGGGATCACAAAGTGCTCTTTGGCAAACGCCTCTGGCACGACCGACAACGCGTTTGCGTTCTTCGCCGCCAAGACGTCCGCCGCTATGAACTCGACGCCCCACTGCTCGCTGAGCGCCCTGTATACATTATCTTCAGATACAGAACCCAGCGCGACCAGCGTCTCGCCAATCTTTTTGCGCCGTTCCTTCTGCCGCATTAGCCCTTCGCTGAGCTGCTGCTGATTGATCTGACCCTTCCGGATCAGTATCTCGCCGAGCTTCTCTCTCACGATCTCACTTTTTCGTCGCTATCCAGTCCCAATATGGGTCGGAGCCGGTGTGGTTCCGGCTCCGGCCCAATTGAGTCACTTGCTACATTACTCCCACCCTGTTAGCGGCGGAAGCTGATCGTCTGATTGTCCTGCGCGATGTCGTAACCAAGCACTTCCGCGAACACCGTTCCCGGAATCTCCGGTGTCACGTCATCCGGGAAAATGAAGTTCTCCTGCTCCACCAGCCACAGCGAACACTCGCCGTCCGCAGGCGCGCCAAAGTCCGGACCGGTGATCGCAAGGCTCAGCGTCGGGCCTGTGCCGTTCTGATTCCCGTACATCCGACCGCGCTGCGCATTGTAGTACACCGTCTGACCGTTAATCAGCACCTCGTGACCGTCTCGCACAACCGCCCGCAATTCAATGTGGCACGGGTTGCCGTTCGCGCCAAAGTGCCACGAACCCGGAACACAGTAAAGCTCTACGCCCGGCTCTTGAATCGGCAGCACGAAGTCCATCGTCTCAATAATGCCGTTCGCCGTCGTCGCCGTGATCTGGATCGTCTGGTTTGTTGCCAAAGACGTGAAACGAAGCGTTGTGTACGCAATGCCGGGGTGCGCGTCGCCTGCCGAGTTCTCATTGCCCGTTACGACAAACTCTGACAACACCTGTGCATATTCTTCAGGCACCACTTCAAAGAAGACCGCTGTTCCGTTACGCACCGGATTCTGGACAACGTCCTTCACCAGCGCCGAAAGTTCGAGGTCCCACGCGGCGCCCAAAGCGTCAACACCGACTTCGTTAAGACCCATCTGAATCTCATACGGTGGACCCGCGACAACCGTCGCGCTTCCCGGAACACAACGCTCGCCCGAAATGGCCTGCACGCACGCCTGCACGTTCACCGGTCCAACCACCGTACCCGCGTTAAGCGTCGCAATCGCAAGACCTGCGGCCGTCTGTGCCGAGTCAAGGCTTCCATGCTCGTTGATGTTGCAGCCTTCCGGCGCGTCCAGTAATTCGAACGTCACCCAAGTGCCGTCTGGAACCGGGTTACCATTCGGGTCGAACGCGCGCGCCTCAATCTGCGCCCAGTCCTGACCGCCTGATCCGCGCACCTGAAGTGACGTTGGATTCAGAGTCATCGTGAGCGAGTTCGGATCGCCGGCCTGCACAAACACCGTCGTCGAATCCACGTAGCTATTACCGAGGCGTGCACGGACAACGCCGCTGCCTGCCGTGGTACCCGAATTATAATTCGACCGGGCGATACCGTCTGCGGCAGTAGTTGCCGTCGTCGGACTCACCGCCCCCAACGTCGATTCAAAGAACACTACTGTACCCGCGCCGACCGGATTCTGGAATGTATCCTGCACCTGCGCCTCAACAATCCACTGCTGACCGATACTCAAGGTCGGAATTGCCGTCGGGAACGTCAAGCGATTGGCAACGCCCGGATTGATCTGAATGGTCAACGGCGAAGACATCACGCCGCCCACTTCAGCCGTAATCTGCGGTGCCGTGATCGGGACCTGAGTGCAAAGTCTGTAGAAGTTCGCCGTGTCCGGGCTTCCGTTGACCAGACGGACGGAGTCAAACGTCAAGTCACCGCACTGTGTGAAGCGGAAGCGGGCCCAGTAGCCGTTCACACGCGCGCCGTTCTCAAAGAACACATTCAAAATGAGTTCAATTGAATCGCGGCCCGCAACACCGAAGGTATTCGTGGCCGAGAGATTTACTTCGCCAATCGCAGAGGCCGGGGCGATACGCACATTCACCGTATCACGCAAACTCCACTTGTCGTAGCGCGCGATAATCAAAGCAGAGTCCGCCGGATCTTCGCCGTTCGGCACGCCCATTCCGCAGAACGTGACTTCCGCAATACCCAACGTGTCTGTAACCGCCCACGGATTCACCGCGCCGCCGTTCGGCGTGCCAAAGCGAACCGTGTCGCCGCGAATGGCTTCACCGTATTGATTCTGCAACTGAGCCTGAATCGTCGCCGCCGATACGCATCCGTCCGCCTCTACGATCTTGCGGTCCGTATAGACAAAAAGGTAACCCTGAGCGCGGTCCGATTCCTGCACAACAACATTAACCGACCGGGTGATGTCGCCGATCTCGATGCTAATTGTAAACGTACCGAATTGGCCGTTGTTGAACCACCAAGTCGTTGTTCTACCCGTCGAGTCCGTTGGCAGCGGAGGTGTTAAACGACCCCCATTGGCCCGCAAGTCGAGCGACACGCCCGGAACGCCGTTGTAGTCGCAGTCCGTAATCGTCAAAATCACCTGCGTCGAATCTTCCACTACCGGATTCGCGTCCAGCAGCGTGTCCGCGACGACCATGTTCAGGAAGCAGATACTGTTTGCCGCCTGTAGAATCGTCAGCACGCGGTTCTCCGTCAGACCGCCAACGGTCGCCGATATAATCTGTGCGCCCGCCCGTGCATACGTGCGGAATGTGGCATTCACTCGACCAAGTGAATTGGTCGTGTCGCGCAGGTTATCATCCGCCCATTCGATATAGCCAAGATTGGCATCTGCAAGGCTGAGATCTACCTTGACGCCCGGCAGCGCTCGTCCCTGCTGATCCGATACGATGACGGTCACAACGGTCGACGCCGAGTCTCCGGGTAGAAAACGCAACGTGTCATTGACCGTACCCAGCACGATCTGCACCGAGCCGGGCGTTGTGCCGTTGTTGTTATCGCCGCCGCCTGACGACTTCTCGTCGCAGCCGACACCACTTAACAGCATCGCAAGCACAGCGATTGTGGCTGCTGTCCAGCGGATGAACTTCATTCTTGCCTCCATAAGTCCCTCCAGGTCCATGGTTGATTGGGAAACCGACCGGAAACTTCCGCAGAACGAAAATCTCCGATTGATCCCTCGTCCGTATCGAACCGAAGGATAACCTCTATTACTTTGTTGAAGTATCAATGATCAGTGCAATGGTCGCGACTTGAGCCGCAACCTGAATAACGTCCTTGACCCTTTCCCACGCCGTCGTCCGCGGCCTCTGCGGGATGAACAGCACATCGCCGGGATCAATCCCAACTCTGCCTGAATAGCGCAGCTGAGAACCATTCCGCGCCTTGATAATTACCGCCCGGCCTTTCCAGCCTGCACGGTTGGTACCGTCTGCCTGTTTCAAATAGTAATTCAGGTCCCGGCCTTCTACCCACGGCACTTCGCCGGCGTTATTCACATAGCCCAGCACCCGGACTCCCAACGGCTGTGACGGAATCTCCAGTCGGTCGCCGTCTTCAAGCCGAACCTCGCCAGACCAACCCGATTCGCCTTCTTTGGCAGTAAGGTCCAGAACAACCGTCCCATACAGCCACCGCGAAAACTCCGCCGACAATTCAATGTCCGCAAGCATCGTCGGCTCTTCCTTCGACATCGATCGCAATGGCTTCGTCGAAACGCGCTGGCGTTCGCTGCCAACCGGATCGTCCTGGCTCCGAATCAACCGCGCGGATCGCGCTGCCGCATCCGGCAATACTCCTCCGGCCAAGTCAAGCAACTCACGAACGGTCGTAACGCCGGGCTTGATGGAATACCCGCCGGGGCGTGCGACTTGCCCGCTGACTGTAACGGATCCAAAGGACTGGCTGACTGGCTTCCCGCCTACGTACACGCGATCTCCTGCATGAACCGGCATCGCCAGTCCGGACGGAGAAAGATCAACATGTGATGATCCGCCGCTTGCCGTCTGAAGCGTGACCTGAGCAGAGTCGGCAAGGTCCGTGAGACCACCTGCCAAGGATATCAAAGAACCAATAACATCTCCCGTGCCATAGTCATAGACTCCCGGAAGACGAACTTCTCCAAAAATACCAATTTCGGGCCCTGCACTGCGCGTCGGCACATAGATGACCGCTCCGTCCGTGACGTGCGGATTCCCGCTTAGATCGCCGCCCTGATAGAACCGCAGCAGATCAACCGCAGTGACCGAACCCGAAACCGCCCGCAGCTCGATCCGGCGCAGCGAGGCTTGCGGAACGTACACACTGTCACTTCCGTGATACGCCACTTGGCTCAGCGCACCGCCCGCCCGGTCCAATGCATCGGACACGCGTTGCGTTGCCGACAGGGTATACGTGCCCGGTGCCAACACCTGGCCCGTGACGTGAACGCGGAACTTCCGCGGTTCGAGCAGTGATACCGTTACCCTGCCCTTCCGCAATGCGAGGTCGAACTCCGCCTGAATCAGACTCTCCGCGTCGGCCAGCGACTTGCCGCTCACATCGACAGGACCGGCATACGGCACCGCGACACGGCCGTCGCCTGTAACGAGGACCGGCACTTCTTCGTACGCCGGACTCCAGACCTGAAGCATCAACTTGTCGCCCGGACCCACTAAGTACTCCGTGCGGTCAATCACGCCTTCATAGGTCATCTGCGTCGTCAACTGAGACTCCACCGAGCTTTTGCCCGCTAGTCGTTTCAGCACGTCGGCGCGTCCCGACTCGGAATCAAAGTTCCCGATGTCCTGTGCCCGAATCGGCGCCATACCAAAGAACAGCCCAACCAATCCAACCAGTAGCGCGACGCGCGCGCCCGAACGCTGACTACTTGTTCTCTTCACCGCTCTCCTGTGGCATGAACTTGTCTTCCACCTCACGCACGCGTTCCGGTAGATCCATCGTGTAGCCCGTGCCAAGAATATGCGGAGTAACCTGAATAATTAAGTCCGTCTTACGCGTGCTTGCCGAGTTGTGACGGAATAAACTGCCAATAAACGGAATATCGCCGAGGAACGGGAACCGATGCTCCGTCTTCGAGGATTCAACTCCCAACAGACCGCCGATAATCACCGTCTCGCCGTCCTTGATTCGAATCGTCGTCGACGACGTCCGGCGCTTCACCCAAGGCAACTGCGTGTCCGAGGATTCGAGGAACTGAAAAATCGACGACAGCTCAGGACGAATGTCGGTCGTGATGTAGCCGTCTGAATTGATCTTCGGCGTCACATTCAACAACGCGCCCACGACGACCTGATCGATCTGCACCTGACCACCCACGCCGCCCGAGCGAGCTACGTAAGGAATCTCGTCCACGACCTGAATCTCAGCCGGCTTGTTGTTCAACGTCGCCACCGCCGTATTCGCCAACACTTCAGCGCGACCCGTGCGCAAGAGCATGTCGAGCGCAAGTTCAAACGTCGACGCCTGCTTCGACCAGTAGCCAACCCGTCGCGTTTCCATCGGGAAGAACGGCAGCTGCGACGGCGTCCGCCCGCGCACCGAAGGATCAAGACCCGACAACGAAGGATCCCCTTCGCTGTTCACCGGATTGCCCAGAGCGTCCACCGGCGTTTCCGCGATCACCGTCTGCAATGAAGCCAAGCGGTTCCAGTCAAGGCCTAACGCCTCTTCATTCTCAACCGCTACTTCAATCATCCGGCATTCCAGCACAATCTGAAGCGGCGGGACGTCTACTTCACCAACCACGCGCTGAATATCCGCAAGGACCTTCGGGCTCGTCACAACCAAAAGCTTGTTGCCGATACTGTCGACCGTGATCGACTCCGTTAAGTACTCAAGCATCCCCTTCACAACCGGCGCTTCGACGTATTGAAGATTGATCACGTAAGCGTTCAAGCCTACCTGCTCTCGAAGCTGCTCGCGCTCGGCGACCAGGAACGACTTGCCCACGATTTCATAGGACAACCCCGCCGCGCGGACCACCAAGTTCATGGCCTGCTCGATGGGTGTGTCCTTTAAGTGGATCGAAATACGCTCTTCCTGATTCACCTGCGGGCCAGTCACGATATTGAAACCGCTTTCGGCCGCGAGAATTGCCAACACTGACGGCAAAAACGCGTCGTCGGCGTCGATGGTCACCAACCGCTGCAGCGCGTCTTCCTGCTGCGCGCGAACGGGGCTGTGCGCAAATAGCGTAAACGCTACAACGGCCGTGATTAGGCCGCCGCGCCACAAGTACGAACCTGCTGACTGCAAGGTCCGCCCCAGAGAATTACGGAGATGCATTGCCAGTTTCAAAAGCCTGTTCCTTTATCTCGGCTGAAAATTGCTAAATTCAATTATTGTCCAACGCCGACCGCGGCACTGTCCTAAAAATTCGACCCGCCCAACGACGTATTACGCTCCGATAGCTCGCCCTCGGGAGCGGCCTCGTTCACCAACACTAACCGCGATCCGCCCTTCATCAGAACAAGCTCCGCAGCGCTGATGCCCGTCACCCTGAACCCGTTCAACTCGTCACCAAGCCGCAAGACGTGACTGCGGCCCATGAACTTCACTATCGCCGACGGATTGTCGCCTACTACCGTGCACGACAAACGCATCCGGCCCCGCTGCTCCAACGTCTCGCGCAATCCCAGACTCGCCAGGAATTGCTTCGTCTGAATTGTGCGCGTTAGGTCCAGCGGATCGACCGATACATTGGTCTGATACGCGATCCGGTCGTTCAGATCCTTCTCAAGAGTATTGACCGTCTCCTCAAGCTGCTCGTCCGTACCCAGGACGATCTGCTTGTTGCGCATCACTTCAATGCGCTCGGATATCTGATAATTTTGCCAGCCCATCCAGACCATTGTGGCCACAAGCAGAGTGAGCAGAATGCCCCAGAGGACGTTGATGCGTTGATTCATATCTTGTTCGCCTTGTACGGCCTATTTCTGCTTGATCAGCGTTAGAGTGGAAAGCTCAAGTGACATCGGACGCTTATCCGTCAAGCCGTCCTTCGCCATCGCCTGCACCTGCTTCACCTGACTCGACAACTCAAACTTGTCCAGCGTCACCAATCGGTTGCTCTTCTCGACGTCGTTCAGGAAATTCACCAGCGACCTGTAGCTCGTGTAGACTTCCATCGCGTACGGCGTCGCGATATACGTGTTGAAATTCTTCCGACGGCCCGGCTCGATCACCTTCAAATCAATATTGTGGTCGCGCAGAATATCCGTCATCTGATTCATGAACGGAAGCGAAGCGTCCTCCGCAAGCGAATCCCGCTGCGACTGCGCAAGATTCCCCTCAATCAACCGCGTAACCTGCTTCAATTCGTTCGCGATAATCTGCGCCGCGATCAGCTTCTCGTTCTCCCGCCGGATCGACTCGTCAAGCTCCCGCACAACCGCCGGCTTCGGCTTGTATTCGTACCGAATGTAATAGTAAAATGAGCCCGCGACAACCGCCAGCAGCAGCAATGCAAATATGCTTTTTCTCATGGTGCCGTGCTCCTTACGATCCTTGAATGATGGGTTGAGTCGGCGACGCTGTCGTGCTCTTCTTCTTCTTCTTCCCACGCTCCGGATCCCGCGTCACACACTCCACCGAGAACATCAGTGCGTCCTGACCCTCAACTGCCTTGCGCAGCGACTTGTCAAACTTGATCTCAAACATCCCCTGACGAAAATCAGGCGTCGTCTTCAACAAGTCCACAAAGTGCGAAATGATGTCGAACTCCTTCTCCGTCGAGTCCACCTGCGCAACGCAATGCATGAAGAAACGGTTGTTCTGAAGCTCAAGACCCGTCACCGACATCCCCGGAGGTAGCACTTCCGCCAAGACCTCTAACCTGCGGGCCCAGAGGAAACGCTCCTGCTCCAATGTCGCCAGTGCCATCACGTCGTCTTTCGAGACGTTCGTGCCTTCGCGCTTCAAACTGTCGAGTTCAAACTGAATTCTCGCCAGCTTCTGTTCACGCGACTTGATCACGTCGTTGATCGCCTCGTTCTGCGCCCAGGTGATTCCACCCAGAACCGCGAACACGAGCCCCATCAGGAACAACAGCAGAAAACTGCGGCGCTCCTGACGGCGTTGACGCAAGACGAGTTCGCCCTCGCCTTTGTTCAAATTGATTGTAAATAGCTTTACCATGCGTCTTTATCTCTTGCCTCGCGGCAGGTTCTTTAATAAATCGCCTGCGCGCGCAGGGCCAACCCTACTGCCGTCGCAAACTGCGGACGGTTCTTTACGTCCACGTGTCCCTCAAGATGACGGAACGGATCGTGAGCCTCAACCGGAACACTAAACCGCTGCGCCAAATAGTCGCACAACTCCTGAGAAGCTGCCGTGCCGCCAAACAACACAAACTTCATGATCCCGCTCTGGCCCGTCTCCTTCACATAATAGCGAATCGAACGGTTGATCTCGTCATACAAACGATCCAATGGCGAACGGTCTGAAAGCGCAAGACTCGACGCCAAAGAACCCGCGTCGGCCTGACCGACCGCCTTGATTCCCTTCGCCGTGATCCCCTGGCGGACCTTGATCTCCTCTGCTTCCGCGAACGTGCAATTCAGCTTCGTCATGATGTCTTCCGTAAAGCTCCAGCCCGCCACCGGAAGGTCCCGGCTGAAGAACATGTCCTTCCGGCCCAGAATCACAAGATTCGTCCGCCGGGCGCCCATGTTCAGAAAACAAACAACGCCGTCATCCGGAAGCTCGTTGCGAAGAATAAAGGAATTCACGCAAGACAAGGGCTCCAGATCGACGACGCCGGGTTTCAACTCCAACTCGCGCAGCATGTCAAGATGCGCGTCAAACATGCGCTTCGTCGTCACCGCGATCAGCACGCGCACCTTATCCGCTTCCCGCGTATCGTCGCCGAGAATCTGATAGTCCACCAACGACTCCGAGCCGTCAAGCGGTAAGTGTTTGCGCGCCTCTTGCGTGACCGCCGAGGCCATTTCATCCTCCGGCATCTGAAGCGTCCGGATTTCTTTTGTCGCCATGTTCAAACCTGAAAGGCATGATCCCAAATGCGATACCCGCTTTGGTTTCATTCCCGCCTGATTAAACATGTCCAGCACAATCGGCACGATCTGGGTCTTCTTCGGACCGTCTAAATCGTACTTTTCATTCGCGGCACTATAGATGTCGCGAGTCCACGCGCCGAGCACACGGGTCTTGTCCCCGTGCTTCTCGGTCACGACCAATTGGATCGCGTGGGACCCGATATCCAGGCCGACGCGATGATGAGACTTTAGTCCAAACACGGGAACTCCAAGGCGGGAGAGAATTTCAAGAGGATCTCTGCACTAAGTTGTGAAGCAAAGCTGCGGCAGATCAGGTGATGGAAGGACAGGCCGCGGCCCGAAATAAATGGATCGGCTGGCCGGGCAGTAAGCCCGGCCAGCGACCAAGATCCGGCCAAATCAGAGGGAACAGATCAAACAAACCTAATTATACCGAACCCGCAGCGGAATCGACCGATTGATGTCGACCGGTTCTTCCGACGCCTGACCCCATTGCACCATGTTGAACAGGGCGCGTCCCTGATCATCGGTTGCGCCAAGGAAGCACGGCGGACGGCGATACTTGAACCGGTAGTCGTAGTGGTAAACTTTGTTGTAGCCCGTGCCGCCCTGATTCGAACGATGCACGTAGCCGCGGTTCCACTGCGTATTTGATCCCGTCAGCACGATATTCCCGCGCTCGTCCGGGTTCGGTCCAATGTAGTTATCGCCAATGTCATTCATCTGCTCAAGCTGGAAGCTGCCGCGCAGCGCGACCATGGCCGCCGTAATCACAATGTCCGCATGATCCGCCGTCTGTCCGGTCCTGTTCTCGCGCCCGTTTTCCCACGTGTTCGCGATGTAGATCCAGTTCTCGCTGACGATGCCGATTATGCTGCCGGTTGGCCCCAATGCCGCGATTGGCAATTCACCGTTCGTCATGTTCGTCCCCTGGAGCATGACGTCGTCGATCAAGCGGATGTCATGCGAGCAGCCAATCGTAATCTCGCAGCCGACGGCATCCATGACACCCTTCAAGTCAAGCTTGCCGTCGATGAACACGCACGGTTTCGGCTCCGAGGCGCAGTCAACCGTGTATTGCGGCGGCGGAACGATCGTGTCGAATTCCGTGCCTTCCGGATAGTAGTAGAAATGAGCGGTGGTTCCATCGATCACGCCGCGCCACTCCATCCCCTCTTCAAAGTAGAACTTGCCCTGCTGATTCGCGCCGGAGCGAATCGGATCCGCAAGTTCCGGCAAGAGCACTGGTGCCGCGTTAAACTTAGGCGCACCGCCCCAGAACTGCCCCGCAGGATTCGGCGATGTCGGATGGAAGCTCGGCTTCGTCGTCGACACAATGTCATAGAACACAGGCAAACCGCCTACATTCTGCGTCGCAATCCAGTCGTTAGAATGTGTCCGGCCCCACAGCGTGTCGCGCCCAAAGAAGCGAATGATGTCGCCCGGGAAGGTGATCGACGTCTCGAAATTCGTCAGGTACATGTAATCCACGAAACTGCGAACCTGCACGTACAAGACCGCTTTCCGTTCGATCGTATCCATCTCGGCCTGACCCTCGTTGTCCCACCATGGAACGTCGACTTCGCCAATCGCCGTAATGCGATACTTCTCCGTGAAACTGAAGTTGTTCGGGTCGGCCAGCGATCCGAATACCGGTGCCACGAGGACATCACGATAGCGCCCGACTCCCGGAACGTCGCCGTCACCTAACGGCTGATCCGTTCGCGGCAGAACACCCGCCTGCTGGTGGTTCAACCAGTCAAGCCCCTTCTCAATAATACCCGTCTGCGCAACATAGTACGCCTGCATGCCCGCCTCGGCCCTCTGACTCTGCTGCGCCTCATCTGAAGCCCACTGCATGAACGCTGCTCCTGTCCCCAGCATTGCGGCGACCAAAGCCATCATGGCAACGAGTACGTAGCCACCATCCCGGCGGTATGCGTGTTGGTATGCGGTCCTGTTCATGATCTGTTCCTGTTTGACCCGTGAATGGACGATCCTGTTCTCCGGGTAACCTGCTTCACAGCGAAGTTCCCGCTCCTGACTTGCATAAGTCAGAAAGCAAAAACTCGCCCGCAGATCACCTTGCAGTGTGTCCACTCACTCCACTGGAACAAACAGTTTAAGCTCCGGTGCAGCCGCACCGTACAAGCGGTGCGGCTGCATTCCGGTCACTATCTAAAGAGCTTACGACTTTCCCCGATACTTTGCCGACAGCCCGGCGACCATCCCGTTTGCTATCCCATGATCCCCGACTGAATAAACTGACGGAAGAACGGGTTGTCTTCAATCGATTGTCCATGATTCAGCGGACAAACTGATGTCTCGTAAACCCGCTCGCGAATGTAATCCTCACCGTAGATACCGGTCCAGTCTGTGGTCTGATAACGATACTGCATGACCAACGTAATGCGCATCACCGAGTACTTCATCCGACCCGCACCTGCGCCTTCATTCGCAAGGGCCGGATCCCGGTCCAGCGGAAAGTCAACCGTGAACGACTTCACCGTCATCCGGTCGCGCCGGTCAAAGGCCGCCATTTCACGGACCGGATCCCGCAGCCGGCTGCCGCGCCAAATATACTGTTCCGCTTCCCGGCCTGCCCAATACGGCTCGCGATTGTTGATCAGAATCCCGCGATTCGCGTTGTGCGTCAGCTGGATGAACCCGCCATACATACGGTGCTCTTGGCCGGCCTGATTCTGATTCGTCGTGAAATAGTTGTCCGTTAGATACGGGAAGTGCCCTTGGCTCGCCTCCTGACTGTTCAGACCGCCATTCTCGCCGATGAATTCGCCGATCGCAATCCGCAGCAACGGATTCCGGCCCGATGACAAAAGCTGAGCCCCGACCGACCACTGCAGCGTGTTCACCAACTCGCCCATGGCGCTGTGCGCATACTGATCCATCTGCCGTTCCACGTTCGCCAGGCGCCACTGCACCGTCAAATCGCGGTACGCCGCCCAGCCGCCCAGCAATATCGCCGAGCCGATGAACACCTGAATCATCTGCTGATAGAGCGTAAAACCCGACGCCCGCTCTGACCTGTGAAGTCCTGCCTTGCGGAGGACTCGAGTGAGAAATCTCATGATCGCCTCCTTATCCCGGCAGTAAAAATGTTGCCTGCAGCTTGATCGACCGCGCCGGACCAACGTCCGTTCGTTCGTCTTGCTCGCCAATTCCAGCCAAGGCGGCTTCCCGCCACTCCGCGTGGCCGACAATCCGTAGGTAGTCCGGTGCGACGCTGGTCGTCACTACGTCGACAAACTCGATGGCATCGCGGTAAATCCGCACGTCCGTCTCCCGAATCCGGCCGTCCCGATCCGTCGGAACATCAAGCTGGAAAGCCTCGAGCGTGTTCCGCTGATTCAGCCAATTCAGGTCGTTCTGGTAGTACGTGGAGTGTTTGATCCTGGCCATCTCCTCCTCCATGAATCCGCGCAGCTTGTACAACGCGGTACGATAGTGCTCCTGATGAACAAGGGCCTGTCGTCCATAGAGAAGTGAATAAGATGTCCCGATGACCGTGATCGCGATGATGGTCAGCCCGACGGCAATCGTCACCAGGTCCGCAGCGCCTCGCTCCAGCTGTCGAATACGTTTGCTCATGTGTGGCCTCATGGGTTCGTTCCAGTGGTTCAAGGCCCACCCCCCGGAATTACTCCGAGAGATTAACCTCGAACAACTTGGAATTCTCGGCCACGTGAGCCGCCGTCTCGCGGCTGATCATCCCCTTATGCATCAACCGCATAAGGTCCTGATCGAGGCTCTGCATTCCCGATTTTCCGCCCGACTGAATTACGGAGGGAATCTGGTAGATTTTATCTTCACGGATCAGGTTCCGAACAGCAATCGTCGCCGTCATAATCTCGGCGGCCACTACTCGGCCCAACCCATCTTTTCTCGGAAGCAGTTTCTGTGCCACGACGGCTTCAAGGGACTCCGCAAGCATCGATCGTACCTGCGTCTTCTGCGCCGCCGGGAAAATATCAATAATACGGTCAATCGTCTTCGCCGCGCTCGATGTGTGGAGCGTCGCGAACACCAAGTGACCCGTTTCCGCCGCCGTCAAAGCCAGCGATATCGTCTCCAAGTCGCGCATTTCGCCCACCAGAATCACGTCCGGGTCTTCGCGAAGTGCGGCGCGCAAAGCGTTGGCAAAACTATGTGTGTTCGCCCCCAACTCGCGCTGATTCATCATACAGTTCTTCGAATCGTGGAAGAACTCGACCGGATCCTCGATCGTGATGATATGCAATTCTTTATACTCATTGATCCAGTCCACCATCGTCGCCAGCGTGGTTGTCTTGCCCGAACCCGTCGGTCCCGTCAAGAGCACCAAACCGCGATCCCGGTCGGCCAGGTCGCGCATAACTTCAGGCAGTCCTAACTCCTCAAATGAACGAATCTCGCCAGGAATGGTCCGGAACACCGCGCCATAGCCGTTGATCTGCTGGAAAACATTGACACGAAACCGCGCAATGTCCTCAAGCTTCGCGGAAAAGTCGATCTCCTTCATCTCAAGGAATCGCTCCAACTGCTCCCGCGTCAAGACCTGCTGCACGATGTTCTCAAGCGTCGCATGAGCCATCTTCGGCAAATTGAGCTTGCGCATGCGACCATGCACTCGAATCATCGGAGTCGACTCGCTCGATAGATGCAAGTCCGATGCTCCCTGATCCACGGCAAACCGAAGCAGTTCAAAGATGTTCAGTCGTTGTGCCGTTGCTGTTTCCGCCACGTTCTTTCCTCGCTTCCTCGTGCTCGACTCTTAGGGCTCCACCACATCCCAACATGGAACAAGTGCGGAGCAGATTCCCTCCGCTCCGCACTGTCCCGAGTGCTTAACCTTCGTCAGGTTCCGGAAGGCCATAACCCAACCACTTGCCTTCCTTCACTACATACTTCACTTCTTTTCCAGCACCACCGCGCATCTGGTCTGTCGATGTCGCAATGATTTCGTCCGGCGGATTCCCCGTGAACGTAAACGTCCACTGAAGCATCGTCGACTCGGACAGCTTGACGTACCGGGCATCCTGCAAGTCTTCTACAGTACCGGGATATTCGCCACGGTCCTGATAATAGATCTGCGCGGCCTGCCAAATCGAACTAATCGCTGTCTTCGCGTCGCTCGCGCGGGCACTCTCGACGTACTCAAAATAGATCGGCACCGAAATCGCCGCAAGAATGGCCACGATGACCACCACGATCAAGATTTCGATGAGCGTGAAACCCTTCTGGTTCTTTTTCCGACGAAGCAGTCGGTTTAACATGGTTTCTCCTCCATACAAATATGGCTTACCGTTGCTGATTACCCGTGCTCTGTCGCATGCCTTGCACGGTCCTCCATGAACTTAGTAGCTCTCAACTTACAACGAGAGCACCAATTAATCAAGTCCTCAGAGGCTCGTGGGGTAAACTCAGGTCCCTTGCAACTCAACAACTTACGGCAACATCCACGCCCGCTTTAAGTTGACTTTTCCAAACCTAACCCCAATAATATCAACCTCACGCGTAATATCACGCTGTGCAAACCATGCAAATCGTGCAGATTGTGCGCCCGCGCCGTTGCGCCGCTTTCCGCTCAAAAAATCGCCTTCGCATATCGAGAGGCACAATCGCTCTTTTCTGACTAACCCCGCCCCAACCAATTCCGGACAAAATCCCGACAAATCTGAAGTCTGAACCGCTCCTGACCCCGCGGGACGCAAACGACACACATTTTGCACCTACGCGTCCCGCTGGCAGCTCTCAAGTCAATTTCCGGGGGATGGTGGATGAGGCCAACGTGGCAGCCTGAAATGTACGATCCGCACAATGTCGGACCAACGTGGCGTCCGCATATGGCGACCGGACTTGAATGGCAGGATCAACGGCATCAGGAACTCCTGAACAAGCTCGATGAGCTCTGTCAGGCTGTCCAGTATTATGCCGGTGCGTCCGTCGTGAATGGCCTGCTGGACTTCCTCGACGACTACTCGCAGTCCCATTTTCGGCAGGAAGAGCAGTACATGGCCCGAAACAAGTGCGGGTCGTGTGCCGAGCATCAGCAGTGCCATGAGCTTTTCAAAGTGCAGCTTCATGATGTGCGTGCGCTCTACGCGAGCCAAGGCCCCTCGACGCTCGTTATCCTGAAACTTCAAACGTGGCTGCGCCGCTGGTTAGCCATGCACATCCTAACCCTCGATCGGCATCTCACAGACTCCGCCTCCCCCGAGCAACAATCCCGTCCGCAACCCTAATCGAAATCCGCCTCCGCTCCTAGGCGCGGCACGCCGTGCCGCCCGACCTCTGCTCTCCCCCAAAAGTTGCCGCAACTTTGGGGGGACAAAGGGGGGCCTCTTTCCGCTCTTAGGGGCGGCAGGCGTGCCGCCCGTGTCAGGCAACTCCGAAAATCTCAAACCAGTCGTCATTCTGAAGCCGCTTCGGCTGAAGAATCCCTCTGCTCTCCCCAAAATCGTCTGCGGTTTTGGGGGGGGAAAGGGGCCTCTTCCGCTCGTAAGGGCGGCAGGCGTGCCGCCCGTGTCAGGCAACTCCGAAAATCTCAAACCAGTCGTCATTCTGAAGCCGCTTCGGCTGAAGAATCCCTCTGCTCTCCCCCCAAAATCGTCTGCGGTTTTGGGGGGACAAAGGGGGGCCTCTGAATCTGCCGTTGTGCGAACATGCTTCACAAGCACTCTCCAGACCCGCAATGGCAATTAGCCCTACGCGCCAGCACAACCAGTCCAGCGGTACGCTGGTCTCCCCCCCAAAGTTGCCGCAACTTTGGGGGGACAAAGGGGGGCCTCTGAATCTGCCGTTGTGCGAACGTGCTTCCCCCCGGCGGCATCCGCTGCGGATGCCCCGATCCCCAATACCTCGCCTCTATCTATTGCCCAAATGTATAACATATTGATTGTCTTTGGTTGCTTATACTTGACAAATCCCAATTTATGCATTATATTAGCGTCAGCTGACCAAACAAGACCGCCCCGGAGGAACCCGGCGGAAGAGGCCAACCACACGGCCTGAACGGGCGGTCAAGTCTGATCAGCAAAGAAATTGTCGTGCTGGCACGCCCCTCCGAGTACCTGCGGGGAAACCGAGACCTCTACTACAGACGACCGCTTAGAAACGAAAAGCAGGCCGAAGCCTGCCATCGAAAATACGAATTCTGCTCCCCTTACGCTTCCGCTTCCCAGTAGTCGCGCAGGGATGCATAGCCTACCCCCAAAACAACGACCGGAATCAGCACGGCCAATAGAGCAAACGGCTGACCGCCGAACCAATTGGTCCCCAACGTCTGATCCAACCACCCCGCTCCGTGCGTCATTTCCAGCACCGCCCTATCCCACAACTCGCGCCCCCAGATCACGGCAATCACGCCGATGCCTGCGGCCGGGGCCAACCCGACGACCCAATCCAGCCAACTCGCCTTCTCCTTCACCGGAGCAACTCGCACCGGAGCCACACGAGGAGAAATCTTCCCCAGCACCGATGCAGTGAAACCCGCGGAAGGCCTGAGCACCGGCATGTCGCCAAAAGCCCGGTCCATGCGCACAAACTGCTGATAGGCTCGCTCAAGCGACGGATCGGCAGCCCGCTCGGCATCAAACTGCACCGCTTCCGCAGCACTCATTTCGCCGAACAGCCGCCGACAAACGCGCTCAATCACTTGCTCTGTGTTCATCCTGTTCATTCGATCTCCTCCAGACTATCTCCGAACAGCTGTTCGCGAAGCCAAGCCTTGCCCCGGAACAGATAGCTTTTCACTGTACCAACCGGCACGTTCATGATATCGGATATTTCATTATACGAAAGTTGTTTGAGATAGAAAAGGACTACCGCCGTTTGATGCTTTTCCGGCATGTTCGGTAACAGTCGGATCATCTGCTCTTTCAATCGGACCTCGTCCGCATACGGATTGTCCTCATCGTCATTCACAAACTGCGGGCCGCGCTCTACCACCGGGTCATCAATATCGAGAAACTGGGACCGCGACCGCGCCGTTTTACTCTCGGCTATCGCTAAGTTCAAAGCTATTCTATAGATCCAGGTCGAGAGCTTGCAATCCCCGCGAAAATTGTGCAACCCCTTCCATACCCGGATAAACACTTCCTGCGCCAAGTCCTCCGCGCTCTCCACTTTGCCAGACATCCGGGCAACCAAATTCAGGACCATACCTTTATACTGATCAATCAGTTCGGCGAAGGCCTGCTGGTCCCCTGCCCTGATTCGTTCGACCAGTGCGAGGTCATGTTCTTCTGACGGCGGAGCTGACACCGGTTCCCCTGTTTTCTTTATTGAGTCCCTTCCGACCGAAAAAGTTGCACCCGGACCGTGCAACATTCTCCCGATTCGTCTGCTCGTAATTTCTGAACGGGTCTGGCAAGGGCCCACCGGCAAAGCAGGACGCTGACGATCGAGGACGTCGTTGGCGACGCAAGATTAGGAGATTCAAAATGTTAGACGATGTAATTGGCGCGCTGATCGGTCTCGTTACGGTGTCAGGTATCCTCCTCTTGATCCTTATTGTTGTGATCATGGATAACCGGACACGCCGAATGCGTGTCAAACTCCTCCACGAAGAGCGGATGCTTGCCCTCGAAAAAGGCCTGCCGGTCCCCATGGACTACCAGGACGGTCTGTTCAAAAACAAGCGCCGACCCTATGTGCGCGGACTCGTCTTCGCGGCGATCGGCATCGCGATGCTGACCTGGTCGGGAATGGCCAGCGGAGATGAAGACCTGGCTGGAATGGCAATGGTGCCGCTCTTAATCGGGCTTGCCCTGATTGCGGGCGACTGGCTTAACGAGAAGAAGGGGAAGGTAAAACAGCCAGACGCGAGAGGCGACTATGCTGCGGAGCCGGTGAAGTATCCGTAGGCGCGTAGTCGGTACTGAAATGCAGGCCGCGGCTCTCTTTGCGCGCAAGTGCTGAGCGCACGATCAAATCGGCCACTAAGACTAGATTGCGGAGTTCGACCAGATCGGGACTCATCCGGGTCCGCTGGTAGAATTCCGCAATTTCTTTTGTCAGAAGTTCAAGCCGCGCGGCGGCGCGTTCGAGACGTTGATTCGAGCGCACGATGCCGACATAGTTCCACATCGTGCGGCGAATCTCGTCGCGGTTGTGTTTGATCAAGACGGCTTCGCGCTGTTTGTGTGTTCCCTTCGACGACCACGGGTCGGCGTCGGGCAGTGTATCGCAGTCCTGAAGCCACTGCTGGCAGTGCTCAGAAGCGCTCGCGGCAAAGACAACGGCTTCGAGGAGTGAGTTAGAGGCGAGGCGATTCGCTCCATGCAGACCTGTGCAGGCCACTTCGCCGACGGCATACAGGCCATCGATCGAAGTGCGGCCTTGCTTATCGGTTTCGACACCGCCGCATTGATAGTGCGCGGCAGGAACGACCCAGATGGGTTCTTCGGTGAAATCAAAGCCCTTGCGCTTGCACGTCTTGTCGATATGCGGAAACTTCGTGCGTAGTGTTTTGTGATCGAGGTGCGTGCAATCCAAGACTACATAAGGATAGCCGTGCCGTTTCAGTTCGCTGTCGATGGCGCGGGCGACGATGTCGCGCGGAGCGAGCTCGGCGCGCTCGTCGTAATTCTGCATGAAGCGCACGCCGTCCATCGTTTTCAACTGTGCGCCGAAACCGCGCAGGGCCTCAGTGATGAGGTAGTTCTGTTCGCGGTCATCGCGGTCGTACATTGTGGTCGGATGAAACTGGAAGAACTCCATATCCGAAACCACGGCTCCGGCACGATAGGCCGCAGCGACGCCATCGCCGGTGGCAATGGTGGGGTTGGTTGTATGCTGATAGACCATCCCGGAGCCGCCCGTCGCGAGCACAACGGCGCGGGCGCGGACAGGTTCGATGACGCCGTTGCGCGAGTCGAGCACGTAGACGCCGTAGCAGCGTTGGCCAAAGAGGGCTTCGCGAAACGAGGGACGCGGCGTGACTAACAGGTCGACCATGACGTGATGCTCGAGAATCTGGATGCGGCTGCTCTCGCGAACACGCTTCAAGAGCACGCTTTCGATTTCCTGACCGGTCTGGTCCTTATGATGGAGGATGCGCGCGCGGGAGTGTCCGCCTTCGCGGGCGAGTTCGATTTCGCCGTCGCGTTTGGTGAAGCGCACGCCGAGGTCCGCGAGCTCCTGAATGCGCTGCGGCGCTTGATGGACGACCATCTCCACCACGGATAGATCGCACAGATCGGCGCCAGCGATGCGGGTGTCGGCGGTGTGCAGCGTGAAATCATCATCCGTCGCGGTGACGGCGGCAATACCCCCTTGAGCCCAGTTCGTTGCGGACTGGGCTGATGTTTTTTTGGTAATCAGCAAGCACATCGGCGAAGCGCGAGCATTTCAGGGCCATGGAAAGGCCGGCGATGCCGCTGCCGATGATGACGATGTCGGTGGTGTGTGGAAGGGAAGACAAGGCGATGTGTGATGTATGAAATATGGACTTGACTACTTCAGCAAGACAAGTTTCGTAGTCGTAGAGCGTGATGGCGTCTTCAAAGTGGCGAAATAGACTCCCGAGGTCCAGTCGGGATCAATTTCAAGAGCAACCGTAAGCGCAACCAACTCGTCAATGCAACTATTCCAAGGCGGGCGAGCGTGTTCTCATTCGCCCTGCGGCATTCGACCAACATCCATGCTTATGGAAACGGAAGAGGGGATGCCGTCACCTGATAGAAGGTTGGGCCCAAGGCTGGCGCAATGGCATCCGTATATGACGTTTCAGGAATAACAGAGATTGATGTCCAGTTGGTATCTGGATGGACACGGCGGTATACATGGTAGTTCATTGAGTCGATACCACACGGGTCGAGATGCACGGGGTGCCATGATAAGACTACTTCGCCGCCCAGCATCTGAATCGTCAGTCCGTACGGAGGCGTAACGGGCATTCGCAGGTCCAAGCGGAGACAGCTATCAAACTCCATCGTTTGCGTCAATCCCGGACTGCTCCAGAGGTGGAATCGCACCGAGTAGGGCAAAAAATCTCCGTGACAACGCCCGCTAACTAAATCGGCGCTATCCGTGACGAGGTGCCAGAAATAGTCTCTTGCCCAATTTGTTGACTCACTTTCCTGAACTACTGGATACCATTCCCCGATGCTGTCTGGAATGAGCCAGGGATTGGGGTCATCCGTGATGCTCTGGAAGTTACCTTCGATGATTAGAACAGAATCCTGACCGAGAGCTATCGTCTCGATGATTGGTATCCGAACATTGAGTTCGTCAGCCGGATGTGTCCAGCCTGCCACGTTTGTGGAGCCCATAACAACCGGGCAGTCGCCCGAACACAGCGACGACAGGCCGCTGGTGCCGCTAATCCAAATGTGAAGTGAATCGTGCGTTCTGTTGCCTGCATCATCCACCAAGTCTAGCGTGAATCGATAGAGTCCGTCCGGGAGCGGCTGTGAGTCAGGAAAGGAATGCCCCCAGTGTAGCATCACCGGCGACGAAATCTGGCTATTTGCAAAAAAGGGAACTGGCGCGAACGATGGGACAAGACTCCCGCAGCACGAGTTCTCGTCTGTATACCAGATCGTATCCGGTGCTTCTGCGGGCCAAGGACCGTTAATACGCAAAGTGTCGAGCCTGATGCTGTAGCTCAGGTGTTCGCGCAAGCACGTATCTAATAGGCCCTGCGTGAAGAAACGACGCGCCATAAATGTCAAGATAGGCTCCGGCCCACCCATACACCACAGGTAAGAGTTGGCTATGAATACACCCTCAGGATTGGTGTACGAAGGGCCATCGCCGAGGAACAGATTTTCAAACTGAAACGGCGTATGTATGCCAGGCCGACACGTGTCTAAGACCGCTTCGAGCGAATTTAGTGTCGTGTAGCCATCTGATAGCTGGGTCTGCGAATCTTGATCTGAGCCAAATACGGAGTTGTTCTGAGCCAAGTCAGCCCAGCGTGCCAGAGTCACTCCCACATGCATTCCATTTGGACAATTCCAGTAGCCGTTTGTTTCCGACATTGATTCGTCAAGGCTGTCCGGTCCACTTTTTCCGTACCAAACAAACGCGGCTGTGTCACGCGATGAGTTTACATAGTACCACGAACATGCGCCACACGTGTGCACGCCAAGTGACGGATTCCAGTAGTCCACAGTGGCGATGATCGGTCCGTTATCCTCTGGTTGAAGCCGAATATCAAAACCAATTACTGCGACCGAGTTCAGTGAGTCGTAGAGATCGTCAAATGTGTTTTCGAGCGAATCGACCGGGAGGTACCAGACGATTGAGTCGGGACTTGAGGAAATGCCGCGAACCGCCTCAGAGCTGTCATATGGTGAGAACCGCTTCACGCAGGTACCGTCATAAAACGGCTCGCTTGCCATCACTGCTGCCGGCGGAAGCGAATCGCCGGAGAGATCGAGAATCGCGACCTGGGGGCGCTGCGCGTGAGACATTTGAATAGTTAATGCAACTAACCACACGAGAGCTGTCGGGAGGCTAGCCGTCTGTGATTCTCCACTTTGATTCAACCAAATGTGACTCATTTGGGTACCCCGTTAGGATATAATTACGGCAAATGTACTTGTAAGCAAAGGTTAAGAAACAGAGATATGGTCGGCGTTGAATATCGCTCAAGTCAGTCCAATAAAGAAACTGCTCGTTAATCTGCGCAACGCCCTTGTCTCAAATCTTTCGCCGCCTCAAAGTGCCCGACGCGGCTCCGCCATTTACGGAAATCCGCAGACATGAAGTAGCTCGAATAGTGGGGGAGCTTGTTCGCTCCGGAGGCCCCCCTTAATCCCCCCATTTCCGCAGACGAAAATGGGGGGAGACCAGCGTGCCGCTGGACTGATTGCGCTGGCGCGTGGGGCTAATTGCCATTGCGGGTCTGGAGAGTGCTTGTGAAGCACGTTCGCACAACGGCGGATTCGGAGGCCCCCTTTGTCCCCCCAAAGTTGCGGACAACTTGGGGGGAGACCAGCGTGCCGCTGGACTGATTGCGCTGGCGCATGGGGCTAATTGCCATTGCGGGTCTGGAGAGTGCTTGTGAAGCACGTTCGCACAACGGCGGATTCGGAGGCCCCCCTTTGTCCCCCCAAAGTTGCGGACAACTTGGGGGGGAGACCAGCGTGCCGCTGGACTGATTGCGCTGGCGCATGGGGCTAATTGCCATTGCGGGTCTGGAGAGTGCTTGTGAAGCACGTTCGCACAACGGCGGATTCGGAGGCCCCTTTTGTCCCCCCAAAGTTGCGGACAACTTGGGGGGGAGACCAGCGTGCCGCTGGACTGATTGCGCTGGCGCATGGGGCTAATTGCCATTGCGGGTCTGGAGAGTGCTTGTGAAGCACGTTCGCACAAAGGCGGATTCAGAGGCCCCCCTTTGTCCCCCCAAAGTTGCGGACAACTTTGGGGGGAGACCCGAGGGCGGGCGGCATCCCCACGGGACTGGCTGCCTGTTCTGCCGTCCCTATATTAGCGGATGGCTAGCGGAGGAGTAGGATTTTTTGCGCGGAGTCGAAGCGGCCAGCGGCACGGAGACGGACGATGTAGATGCCGGAGGGGAGTGTTTGGCCGAAGCTGTCTTTCGCGTCCCAGCGGACACGGTAGTTGGACGGAGCAAGCTGCGCGTGAAGAAGTTCGCGCACGGGCTGACCGAGCACGTTATAGATCGTCAGGCTCGCTTCTTCGGTAATCGGCGCGACGAACTCAATATAGACTTCCTGATTGAACGGATTGGGATAGACTTTGGTTAACGCGAACTCGGCGGGCGCCGTCGCCGTTGTGCCGCTCGCTTCAAGTTCGACCGGGTAGACGGTCAGGCCGTCCATGCCGACCACATCAATCCGATAGGTGTAGGTCGTTCCCGAGCGCAGGCTGTGATCGACTACGCTGTAACGCTTCGACACGGCGGCATTGCCACGGCCATAGAGGTCGGGATTGTCCGAATAGCTTGCGACGACGCGTTGGCTGTTCAGGTCGGGATCGTAACGCCACAGGCGGAAGCCGAGCGTGTTGAACTCGGATGCGACGATCCACGATACGACCAATGAGGTGAAGGTCGTGTCCTGCTCGACATACATGCTTGTGACTTCAACCGGGAGACCAAAATCAGCGCCACCGATCGGACAGCCGGTGCAATAGACGGGGTCGCCGCCGCAATCCGCGAAAAGGCCGTCTGTGAAGACAAGTCCCGCTTGATGCGAGGGATCGGCGGCGTTCGTATAGGAGCCGCTGACGATTACATACCGTTCGAGCGAGCCGATCGAGTAGACAAGCGAATCGAAGAGCAAGTCACCCGCAATCCAATTGTCAAGGCTGTCGAGCGGGGTGTCGAGTCCGGTTTGCAGCACCGAGTCGGAGCTGGACCAGACGACGATGCCGTTGGTCAAGAGATCGGACGGAAGCAGGCCGCCTTCCACGCCGAAGCGCAAGCCGCGCAGAGCGCTCTCGCCCGCAGCAGTGAAGGCAAGGTGCATCAGTTGAATGTCACGAGCGCCAGGTAAGACGGTTGTGTTGTCGGCGGCGCCGCGCACAATGACGACGGAGCCGCTCGGGAAGAGCAGATCGTTCGCCGTCGCGGCGGCCTCGGTATTGTTGAGCGCGTCGCGATAGCGGAGCGTGAGGCGATAGCGGCCACGCGGAACTAATGATCCGGCGTTATGGACGGAATCGATGCCTTCGCCGGCCGAGATGAAAGACGGGTGAATCGTGACAGTCTTCGTGGCACCGATCTCAATATTCGAAAGATAGAGCGTGTGCGGTGAGAGGAGATCGGGTTCTGGTCCGCCGGTCTGCTCGAGGATTAGCTGGAGTGTGCCTGCGGCGGCGCGCTCGGTTTGCGTGTAGATGATGACCGCATCGGTGAGCGGCAGTGTGTCGCCGGGCGACGGTTCAAGGAGCAGCGGGACTTCGGTTTCGCCGTCATAGCGGGCGACGCGGGAGAGCGATCCGGCCTCGGGGTTTCCATGCTCATCCCGATAAAAGACGCGAATCGTGTAGGTCGCGCCGCTTTGCATTTGGTCAGGGCCTTCGACGCCAGTAACGGGTGTCCCGCTCTGACTCAAGGCCTGCGCATTCAACGTGAGGCCGGTGATGCCGCGTGAACTCAGTTCGCCGAGCTGAACTTCGTGCTGATAGTCCGGATCAAGCGGCAAGGGGGCCAGCACGAGATAGACGCTGCCGGGTAAGGGCGGCTCAGGCAGATTGAACTGAATCCAGAAGGAGGTGTTCTCGACGGAACCGGTGGTCGGAGCGAGAATTGAGGGCGGAACGGTCGTGAGGTCTTCGGGCCAAATGAAACCGAAGTTCGTGACCGAAACCGAAGGGTTTCCGACGAGATCGCGATAGGTAAGCGTTACATTGTAGAGCGCTTGTGACACGAGGGCGTCCGTCGCGCCGTTAGGATTGGCCAGAACCCATTGTGTGCCTGCACCGATATTTGTTCCGTCGAGCACGAAGTAGTGCTCCTGTGCCGCGTAGAGTGACGGCACGAGAGTCAGCACATGCGGGCTCAGCGGGTCTTCCTGGACGGTCTGCGAATCTGTTTCAAAGGTCAGCCATACGGAGTCGGCGACCTCGGGCAGGCGGTAGATCACACGCACACTCGGCGATGGGGACTCGGAATCAATGTCGGGTTCAGTCAGAATGGGGAGCTCGGACTGCAAGTCGCCGAATAGACTTTCGACCCGCGCGGTATCGGATGGGGAACTTTGCCCGTCGACCAGGCGATAGTACAGGCGCAATTCGACACGCGAACGATGATTGAGGAAGTTGATTCCGGCGAGCGAGTCCAGACCGGGTGTCGCCGCGAGATTCAGGGCATTGACATGCACTTCCTTATCTACGCCGGCAAGCGTATCGGCCAAGTAGAGACGATGCACGAGCAGTCCACCGACATCGGGCGTCTCGCGCACCTCGAGTTGCAAGGTGCGGCGGCGGGCATCCTGCGGCAGGTCAAAGCGCATCAGAAAGTTGCTGGAGATCGTGTCGTTGGATACGGGTTCGTGGATCGTGGGGCGAGTCGGATTCACGGGGGCAACAGCGAGAAAGGCACGATGCCCATTGTCGATTGAGTAGTTGATCCCGATGTAATCGTCGAAGGGAATGTAGCTCGCGACGGCGTCGCTGAACTGCTCCTGCGCTTCATTGTCCGTTCCGACAATTCCCATAAGCAGCTGCATGGAGCGGATGTTCTGATTCAGTACCTCAGGCAAGATCATGCGGAACGACACGGCCTGCGGCTCCGAGCCGTCGTTGATGATGAAGCCGAGCGAATCGACGGCCAACCAGTCGGCGCTTACGGGGTTCCCGAACGGTGTGGGCAGGCTATAGAACAGTGCGCGAACCTGCCACCGGGGCGACCCTTCAACTTGCAAGGCGTCGATGTTCCAGTCCTGCGGGACCTCGATCTGTGCAATAACGAAGACCTCGTCTCCCTGTTCAACAACGCTGTCAATCGCAGTCGGTTGACCCGATAGGCCAACACCGCGAATGACGAATTGCGCCTGCACGGGAGCGGCAGCGAGCAGCAAGAATAGCCCAATGCCGAGTGCGGAAAGAAGGAAATTCAGGGTCTTAGAGTTCATCATCAGTCAAGTATGCAACCCGCATGCCGGGTCAGGGAATGTAGAGCAGTTTGCCGGCGCTCGCGCCACCGGAATGTTCCAGGCGATAGACCAAGAGACCGGGAGGAAGCGCAGGAAGATCAGTTAACGTGACAGTTCCATCCACGCCAGCGGAGCGCGTGAAGGTGCCAACGGTCTGGCCCAAGATGTTATAGAGTTTCAGCGTCATCTCGCCATCTGGAAGACCGCTGACGGCAAGATCGTCTCCCGTGCGGAGTGGATTCGGTCCGACGCGCAGCAGCACTGTTGAATTTCCGGCATCCGTCTCGTGCTGAAGTAAGGATGAATCGTAGCGGACGACTATTGAATCCAATGTCGCCTGCAACTCCGTCATGCTCGGAGCAGTGATTACGACGAATCCGAGCTGCGCCGAGTCGCCCGGAGAAAGGGCAGGCAACGGGAGGGCGGCGATGTGACTCAGGTCGCGCGGCGAGTTATTGAAGCCACCCATTCCGGCATTGACGAGTTCAAGCATGCGCGACTCGGGGATTCCGCCGCCGCTCAATTCATCACGATTACTGATTTCATAAGCCGTCATCAAGTCGGCGCCGAGGCCGGCGATCCCCACAAGCGGGAATCCGTTCAGTTCGCTTTGGGCAACAAGAACGCCTTTTGACCCGTCGTAGAAGCCGATGTTTCTGCTTGGCCCGGCAAGGTCCCAGTCCATGATCAGACCGCAGACGCCCGGATTCCAGTCGACGGGACCGCGATTGATCACAGTGAGTTCAAGGGCGATTCCACTCACATCCGGCCACGCGAGCGCAAGTGCGCATACTTCTACGTTCAATCGCTCTGCTTCGCTGAGCAAGCGATCATCAAAACGCGCGCTGACGGCGAGGTCACTCTGCTGTGCTATGACGTGTCCGGAGTACGTGCCGGGCAATGCGGCAAAATCGAAGCGTGTGCCTTCCGCGTTGCCATAGAAGTTGTCGATAACCTTGCCGTTGGCCGAGACAAAGACGCTGCCGTGATAGAGTCCACTGGCGCGATCACCGGCTAAGGTGAAGCCGGGACCGAGCGGAACATTGCGGATGTAGTCGACATAACCGAGTGCGCCCTGTTCTCCGAGCCCGAAACCAAGCAAGCCGTTGTCCAACACGGCAAAAGTTGAATCAAGAATCACGTTCCAGGTGTCGCGAGAGCGCAAGATGCCTGCGCCGTCCCGAAACTCGATGACCATCGGAAACAGGGCACCTCGCGGCACGTCATCAGCCAGATGGAAGCGTGACAGAGCGGACAGTTCGCCAAATGAATTAGGCGCAATTGGATATGAAAGGTGTACTACCGGGTCGAGAATCTGAATTGGCGGGTTCTCGGACTGCACGTGTACCGATACTTGGGTCAGCTCTCCGAGCAGGTTTTCATAGCGGCAGGTGAGCGAACCGGTCTCACCCGCTTCGATCCGGCCGTCGCCGTCGCTTGGTGGTTCTTCAGTTGCGCATACGTTTGTCACGTGAAAGGAGAAAGGCGTCTCGGCCGCAGCCCGATAGGCATTGACTCGACCGCAGCCGAGCTGGCGCTCGAAGCCGGGATTCACCGCGTCAATCGGATCGGCCGAGTTGCAGAGAATGGCGGCGATCCCCGGACCGGTCAGGTCCGGGTTTTTCTGTTTGATCAACGCGCTAATACCTGCAACGACGGGCGCGGCCATGCTGGTGCCTTGCCACGCGCCGTAAGTATGGCCATTCGCATCATACAAACACGACTGCATCCAAACACCGGGCGCAGAGAGCTTGACCCACGACCCGAAATTTGAGAAATCGGCGCGCTGGTCGGTGGCATTGGTTGCGGCGACGCTGACAACGCCTTCGATCGCCGCAGGATAGCGGCGGGTGTTGTTGCCGTTGTTGCCAGCAGAGACGATCACAATGCAGCCTGCTTCGAGAGCGGCGGCGACGATTTGCGATTCCGCGGAGGATTCGGTCGAGCCACCCCACGAGCAGTTGATGATGCGCGCGCCATTGCGGATAGCGTAGAGGAAGCCCTCGAAGCCGTAGGGAATAGAGCCGTTCTGCCCGACACGCACGGCCATGATCTTCGCACCGCCGGCGACACCTGCAATGCCGAGGAAATTGTTGCGCGCTGCGGCGGCAATTCCAGCAACGTGGGTGCCGTGGGAATTTTCGCCGCCGACGGGATCGGGAGTCGGATCACCGTCTTGATCAATGAAGTCGTAGCCGTATAGATCGTCAACATAGCCATTCAAATCGTCATCGATGTTGGCGATGCCGTTTACTTCCGCGTCGTTTTGCCAACGCGCCGCTGCAAGGTCTGGATGTCCGAAATGCACGCCGTCGTCGAGCACGGCGATGACCACTTCACCGTTCGGCGCAACGATGTCCCACGCGGTCGGCGCCTCAATGCGATCAAGATACCATTGCAGCGAATAAAACGGATCATTGGGCGGTCCATCGAGTGGGCTTGACACGGGCCGTGACCCGGAACGGGCATCAACTTGCCGCAGCGGGCGGAGTTCCGCCCAGGCAACGTCGGAACGATTCTGCAGCGCGCGGCAAATTGCCCGAGCTTTGACAACGGTCGCAGCTGTGATCATCGAGACCGTCGCGGCTTGGCGCCGCAGAACGTGATTCAGAGAGACGATGTCAGACGCGAAGGGCAGGTCTGCCTTGTCGTTGGGCGGAAGCGACGTTGTGAAGCAGACAAGGATGTCGCGTGCAGAGTTCTGCGCCAAGGGCTCCGCGAAGAGCGACGCTACGAGGCAAAACATGAGAATAGGCACAGCGCGCCGCATCAGGCATACTCGCGCAGCATTTCGCCGAGTAGACTCAGGTGCTTGCGCGTTTCGACGGGATCACAGCCTACGCTCACGCGAATGCAGCCGGGGAGTTCAAAGAGCGATCCGGGAAAGACACGGACGCGTTTCTCTTCGGCGAGTTGTTTGACAAACTCGCGATCATCCGTGCTGTCCGGCAGTTTCAAACAGGCATTGACGCCGCCACTCGGCGGAATCATCTGGACCGAGGTCGCGACTTTTAGAAACGTGTGCAGCATCGATAGCTGACCGCAGGCGGTTTCACGGCGAAGTTTGAGCCACGCAAAGGCCGGTTCGCTGCGAAGGATTTGGTCGGCGATGTCTTCGGTCACAAAGGGCTGCTGCACGCCCATCAAATTGTTGAAACGGTAGGCGCGTTCCATCACTTTTGCAGGACCGACGGCCCAGCCAACGCGCAGATTGTCGAGGCCCCACGTTTTGTCGAGGCTATTGACGGAGATAGCGCCGTGCGTGAAGCCATGCGAACGATGATCAGGGCGAACAAAGGGCAAGTAGACCTCGTCGATGACGAGCGTGGCCCCAACCTTGTCGCACTCATCGGCCAGTGCGCGGACGAGTTGGGGCTCGATTTCGCGCTGCGTGGGGTTGTGCAGATTGGTCAGCCATACGAGCTTGACCTGAGTGTTCAGGAGCGAGCGCAGTTCGAGCGGATCGGGCAGAAAATTCGCGGAGTCGCGGCGCGGCAGCCGAACAATTTTTTCGGCGAGCATTTCGATACCCCGCATAACGGGCTCGTACACGGAGTTTCGACGATGGCCACGCCCTCCGTGCTCGAGCAATGCGCCGGCGATCAGGTAGTTTGCCTGCGATGCGCCTTGCGCAATCAGAACTTCTTCGGGTGAGGCATCGTACAACTGTGCGATGCGAGCGCGGAGGCCGGGATGACCGTAGAAGGCGTTGGGTCCGGCGAGGCGAACTTCAAAGGGACCGCCGGGAATTTCGGTAAGGCTCGAAATTAAAGGGACAGCGCTGCGAGAGAGCGAAGATCCGGGTACTGTGTGTGTTGTCTTAGCCCATTCCATCAGTAGGGATGGATTCCAAAGCGGATTGACTGCTGATCTCTGCAAAGTGGCGCCTATTTCAAGTAGAGCAACGGGATTGAAGCGCTGCTGGATGTTGTCGTTAGAGAAAGGTAGTAGCGACCAGCGGCAATGCCGCGGGCGTCGAAGGTGAGGTGATTCGTATTTGGCGCGAGTGACCACGTTTGCACGCGGCGGCCAAGCAGATCGTGGAGCGACGCGTTGGCGGGAGCGGTGATGGCGCTCCACTCGATCCGGGTGGACGTATTGAAGGGGTTCGGATAGGCGCGCAAAGCGATGCGATCGGGCAGAAGCAGGTGCGGCGTTGCAGAGGCAGAAGCAGGGAGGTACTCTGCGCGGAGAAAGAGATTCACGCCTCGCCACGATTCAAACAGGAAGTGGAACGCTCCCCCACTCCACTCACTCGCGTAGTCGGTCTCGGGGTTCCCGCGATCGGCAAGAATCGCGAGGGAGTCGCCCGGCTCAGGGTTTACGAGTGAATAGCCGATGTGGAATTCATCACCAGTTGAAAAGGCCAGCGACATGCTCGATAGATCGGTGTACGTCCACGGGGCGAGCGAATCGACCCAGGTTGAATCGAGATGGTGATATGCGATTGGTATTGTGGTCGGATGCTCGAGAGTGCCGAGGGATGTCACAGGAAGGCCTGACGTGTCTCCACTCCAAACTTGCCAAACTGGCTTCGGAGTGCCGGTTGTAAACTCATCGCTGCGGCCTCCAAAGCAGAAATAGGCGCCGATCAGTTGGCCGTCGATGGGAGCTGTGAAGCGCTGGTTGCGCCAGTCGTTGCCAAATGCGTCGGGATGGCGAAAGATGTAGACCGGTGCGCCGGAGTCATGCGTCAGGGTCAGAGACTCTTGAGCGGCGAGTGACACAGCACAGGCAAGTAGTAGAAAATAGGCGAGCATAGCATTGCAAGGTAATGGGATAGCGGGAGATAATCAAGGGAAGCAGGTGGTTTGGGGAGAAGAGAGAGCGGGCTGGAAACGACACACAAACAGGGAGATGGGTTGACAATTCGGGTAAATCGCCCTATCTTTTGAAGCAAAAACTATACCCTGACTACATAGACACTTGAATCAACGCTTAAAAGAAACCGTATTGGGCTTTCAGCCCGACTTGCCGGAGGAGATCGTCGAGCGGCTCCGGAAGATCAAAATCCTGTTGGTGGACGTGGACGGCGTGCTGACGGATGGAGCCATCCTATTCAGCGACCAGGAATATGAATCCAAGAACTTCTCGACCCGTGACGGGTTGATTCTTGGGCGAATCCGGAAGTTCGGGGTATTGACGGGGGCGATATCGGGGCGGAAGTCGCTGGCGACTGAGGCTCGGCTGAAGGCCCTGAAATTCGACGAGGTCATGCTGGGCTATCTGGCCAAGTGGCCGGTTGTTCAAGAGATCCTCGAGAAGCACGGTCTCAAACCAGACGAGGCGGCGTTTATCGGGGACGATTTAGTGGACCTGCCGGCGCTGTTGCGGGTGGGCATCTCGGCTGTGCCGAGTGATGCTCATCCGGCACTCATCGGCGGGGTCGACCTTGTCCTTGACACACCCGGCGGTTACGGTTGCGTGAGGGAGTTTCTGGACCTGTGGCTATCGGCGACGGGGCAATGGGAGAAGTTTGTGAACAGCTTCGAGGCGCACGAGTCATGACGGCCAACCTGAAAGCCAGTTTGGATGCGGCGAGGCGCCTCCTCGACATCGAGGCAGAGGCGGTGCGGGCGCTCGGTCCACGGATCAATGGGGACTTCTCCCGGGCGCTTGAGATTCTGCTCGGTGTGCGGGGACATGTCGTTGTTACGGGAGTCGGCAAGAGCGGGCACATTGCGCGAAAGATCAGTTCGACGCTTGCGTCGACGGGAACGCCGTCGTCGTTCCTGCACCCTGCCGAAGCCGCGCATGGGGACATGGGCATGGTGACGAAGGATGATGCGGCGATATTGATTTCCAAGAGTGGCGAGAGTGATGAGCTGTGGACGGTGCTGCCGTACCTGAAGCTATTGGGAATTCCGGTAATCGGGTTTTTGGGCAATTTGAAGGGCGGGCTTGCAGAGAAGTGCGATGTCGTACTGGACGCGTCCGTTGCCGAAGAAGGATGTCCGATGAATTTGGCTCCGACCGCATCAAGTACGGCGGCTTTGGCCTTGGGCGATGCTTTGGCTGTCGCCTTGCTTACTGCAAAGGGATTTACGTCCGAGGACTTCGCGTTCCTGCATCCGGGCGGAGCGCTCGGGAAGCGGTTGCTGCTGCGAGTGGAGGATGTGATGCACACAGGCGAAGCGATTCCGCGCGCGCAGGAAACGGACGATCTCAAGACATCGATCATGTGCATGACGAAGTTCAGGCTGGGCGCAGTGTGCATTACCGGTCCAGACAGCGAATTGATCGGTATTTTTACGGACGGTGACTTGCGGCGAACGCTTGAACGCAATGTTGACTTGTCCAAGGCTCGCATCGGAGAATTGGCGACGCGCTATCCGAAGCGAATATTGCAGACGGAGTTAGTCGTCCGCGCGGTCAATGTGATGGAGCGCTATAATATTCTCGTGCTGCCTGTTGTAGACGACGAAGGCAAGCTCACGGGGATTGTACACATGCACGATCTGCTGAAATCGGGAATTGGCCGGCCATGAAATTCCTGTTTGCCGTGGCCTGGATTGCGTTGACCATAGGATGCAGCAAGACTGCGGCTCCGCCACAAAGCGCGGCGGAGCTGGAGTATCCTGAACAGGAGATGTTCGGGGCGCGGATATCCTTTTATACCGAGGACCGCTTGGCGACGGTGATTGAAGCGGGCCAGGTGATTCAATACGAGAAACAGAATCTGATCATACTGGATAGTGGAATTGTCGCGGACTTCTTTGATGAGTTCGGCACCATGAGAACGCGGATTTGGGCAGATTCGGGCACGGCGCAGGAGCAGATCGCGGAATCTGAATGCCTTTGGGCATGTCGTGGCCCGCTCCGATAGCGGCGAGCAATTGGAGACTGAAATTCTCCGCTATGACCATGCACGAGGGGTAATCCTCGCCGATGGAAGTTAAGATATCGACGCCGACTGATACGATTTACGGGACCGGATTTCGGGCGGACAAGAATCTTAAGAATTGGACGGTGGAACAGCCGACGGGGACAACGCTGCGCGAGCGGCCTGCCGCCTCATTGCCGCCGGACACCTTACACGCCGATTCGGTTGCGGCAGATACCGTCGAATAGTGTTGCGCTTCCTTCTCATACTCGGCGCCGCGACGCTGTTTGCTCAGGTTGCGCGTGGCGCGGTGGAGCTGCGGCGGGCAAACACCCTCACCTACGGCGACGAGAACGGCGCCCGCGTGCAGGAGCTGATTGGCGATGTATATATCGTCAAAGACAGTTTGAGTATCAATTGCGACAACGCGAAATACTATCCCGATTCCGGAACGCTGATCTTTCGCAACAATGTTGTGCTGCAGGACGGTCAGCGGGATATGTTTGCCGACGAGGTGACCTATTCCGACTGGACAGAAGAGGTGAACGCGCGGGGCCGGGTGAAAATATATCAGGACTCGCTTTCGATTGGCGCGGACAGAGCGGTGTATCGTGAACGACTGGGCAGCGGATACCTGTATGACGACGTGCGGATGAAGCATGAACCGCGCGGTATCGCAATCAAGGGCGGAATTGGATACTTCAATCACTTCGAACGGTCGGCGTGGGTGTCACAGGATCCGGTCTTGACAAGGCGCGACAGTACTGGACGAGTGAACACTGAAATTGTCGGCGACACGATCACGTACTCGGACAGCTTGGGATATGCGACGGCGTTGGGGAACGTCATTATCGCGCGCGACAGCTTGACCGCATTTGGGCAGTTGCTCGAATTCTATACGGATTCGATGTACGCCGAGTTGACGGGCAGTCCGATGGCGATTTCGGGCGCGGACACGATTCGCGGCGACAAGATGCGGCTCTTTTTCCACGACGAAGTGCTCGAACGAGTGGAAGTGCACGGTGACGCAGTCGCGACGAGTCCTGCGGATACTTTGCCTGATGCGCCGAGGCAGATTTTGACCGGCGAACGAATGACGTTTTGGATAACGGAAAGCCGATTGACCAGCGCGTTGGTGGAAGGCTCCGCGATCGCCACTTACTATGTGCGCGACAAGACAGGACGCGCAAGGTTTGAATGTTACGTCGGGGGACCGGCTGAAGATATCGTTTGAAGAACGCCGGATCTCGCGGATCCGCGTTGAGGGCGGAACGCAAGGCAAGTATACTCCCGAATCGCTGGTCAGCGACTCGGAACCCACTAAACCGTGAGCGGAGAAAATTGTGAGCGCGAAGCCCACCAAAGCAGCTGCTGCAGTAACCACTGACAAAAAGCCGATGCCGAAATGGCTTCCGGACGTCATCGCGATTTTCGTGCTGTACGTGGCCGTGGTCGGTCTTTTTCACCAAATCGTCGTCGGCAACAAGGTGTTCTCTGCAGGCGACGACACGGAGGCCGCGCTGGCGTGGAATACATTTGCCATTCACGAAGCCGACAAGGGACAGTATCCACTCTGGTGTCCTGAGATATACGGCGGATTCCCGTCGCTGGCGGCAGGCGCGTATTCAAATTATGAGCATGTCGAGGCCCCGTATGCGCTGGCGTATCGCTGGGTGAATCCGCGTTACTGGGCAGACATGTTCACAAATTACGTGCTGCTGCTGGGTAACTACGAGGGGCCGACGCGCGGCGAGAAGTGGCTGGTGGCGTTGATGCTCTATGCGGGGATATTCGTTTATTATGTTGTGCGAAGGCTTGGATTTGGAATTTTGATTGCGCTGTTGTGCGGGTTAGTCCTTGCGTGGAATCCGTATTTCATTTCCTTGATTACTGCCTCGCACGGCGGGAAGCTCGCAACGTTTGTGTATATTCCGCTGGTGATGTTCCTCGGTTGGCAACTCTTTGAGAAACGGCGGCTACTCGACTTGGGGTTGTTTGCGATGGTGTTTGGCTGGCAGGTCCAGCACGGCGGGCACACACAGGTGCTCTTTTACTCGGGCGTCTCGGTCGGGATTCTGTTTCTTGCGTGGGCGATTCACGAGATACGCGCGGGCGGATTGACGACGGCGCTAACAGCGGGAGGCTATTTGACGGCCGGCGTTGTTCTGGCGGTCGGCGTCGGCGCGCTGTGGTATGTTCCGCTGTTTGAATACGTGAGTTCGTCGATTCGCGGCATCGGTCCGGCGATTGGCGCAGCCGGACAGACGGGTTACACCATGGACGATGCGACGGCGTGGAGTATGGCGCCGGGCGAGTTGATTACTCTCATTTTCCCCTCTTGGTACGGACTCAAATCGCCGACTTATTGGGGCGACATGATGTTTACGTCGTCGAGTTTCTACTTCGGCGTGGTGCCGCTGCTGCTCGCGGTAGTGGCGCTAATTGGCCAGAAGACGCGATTAGTGTGGGGGCTGATTAGCGTCTCTATGTTTTCAATCCTCTTGTCGTTCGGCAAGCATTTCGAGCCGTTCTATAGTATTTTCTTCAACTATATGCCGTTTTTCAACAAGTTCCGCACGCCGTCGTTGATCCTGTTGTTGGTCATGATGTGCGCGGCGATTCTTGCGGCGTTTGGATTCAGGAAGATTGAAGAGCAGCAGGAAAATGAAACGTGGCGGAAGGCGTTCAAGTATGTGCTTTTTGCTGCGGGGGTCTTGATGATAGTTGCGCTCGTCGGAGGCGATGGTTTGGCAAAGAGCCTGGCCTCCTTGAGCAAAGACGGCGAGGCGCAGCGCTATCAGCCGGGCCAGATTACGCAGCTTGTGAATCAGCGCGCAGCGATGTTCACGAAGGATTTGACGTGGCGGCTGTTCTTGATCGCTCTGTCTTCGTTTGCGGTTTATATGTTCATGATCAAGAAGCTCAGCAAACAGATGCTGCTCGGCGGATTGCTGCTGATTACGGCGATTGACCTGGGAGCGTTCGCGGGGCAGTTTTTCGATCCGCAGTCTGCTGCGCAGCAGGCCACCTTGCTGCAACCGAACCGGTGCGTGCAAGGGCTGCAATCAGACAAGAGCCTGTTTCGAGTGTTTCCGGTGGGCCGGCTTAATCAGGACAACCGGTGGGCGGCCTGGGGTGTGCAGTCGCTGGGCGGCTACCACGGAGCGAAGCTGCGCAGTTGGCAGGACATGGCCGATAACTTGTTCTATAATGGGACTTCGCGGCAGTTTCCCGTGAATATGGAATTGCTGGCTTCGCTGAACTGCAAGTACCTTGTCGTGGAGGGATTGCTGCCACCGGAAATTGGGTTGACCAAGTCGCCGTATGAGGATGGCGCGGCGAAAATGGTGGCGTACGAGATACCCAACTTTAAGCAACGGGCGTATTTCATCGATTCGGTGCAGGTGATCGCGGACCGCTCGCGGACGTTTGAAACGCTGCGGAATCCGGCATTTCCATTTACCAAGCTTGCTGTGGTCGACGGCGACTTGCCGGGACGAATCGGAGGAAGCACAACAGCAACGGTCGGTGTTCCGAAATACGAAGCGCACCGCGTCGAGATCGCGACGCGGAATGACGAAGCGGGATTTCTGGTGTTGGCCGACGCGTACTATGAACCGGAATGGGCGGCGACGATTGACGGGCAGGAGACCGACATCTATCTCGTGAATGGATTCGCCCGCGGAGTGTATGTTCCGGCGGGTGCGCATACGGTTGTCTATGAGTATGTGGGGAATCGCGAGCGGCTTGGAGTGAATATCGCGACGGTGTCGCATTTTCTTGTGCTGCTGCTGGTTGGTGCGGGGTTCTGGTTTACGCGCAAGCGGACTGAAGAGAGCGCATAGATGGAAGCGGAATTGTCAGCACAGAGCGCAGCGGCGGCGATGCCGGAGTTGTCGACGACCTTACGTGGCGAAGAGCTTGTGAAGTTCTATGGCCGTCGCAAGGTTGTAGACGGTGTGTCCGTCAACGTTAAGACCGGTGAAATCGTGGGTCTGCTTGGACCGAACGGGGCGGGCAAGACGACGACTTTTTATATGGTCACCGGGATGATCCGGCCCCGAGCCGGGCATGTATATCTGGGTGACGTGAAGGTGACGGACTGGCCGATGTACAAGCGGGCACGATTAGGTATGGGCTACTTATCACAAGAGCCATCGGTGTTTCGCAAGCTCACCGTGCGCGAAAACTTGATGGCTATCTTGGAGCTGCTGCCGATTTCCAAGCCTGAGCGCAAGCTGCGAGCCGACGAACTGCTGAGCGAATTCCGGCTGGAGCATGTGGCGACGAACAAGGGGTTTCAGCTTTCAGGAGGCGAGCGGCGGCGAGTCGAGATTGCGCGGTCATTGGTTACTCGGCCCAAGTTCATGCTGCTTGACGAGCCGTTTGCCGGCATCGACCCGATCGCGGTGGCGGATATTCAGGCGATTGTGCGGTCGCTGAAGGACCGCGGAATAGGTGTGTTGATAACCGATCATAACGTTCGGGAAACATTGGCTATTACGGATCGGGCCTATCTTATCTATAGCGGACGGCTACTCATGGAAGGGACGTCGGAGTATCTGGCGAATAGCGAAGAGGCCAGACGAATCTACCTTGGTGATTCTTTCCGGCTTTAGGGATGTTATAGCACCTGCCTTGCCGGGTAGAGACTTTTTAGGGGTCGCTGGTCGCAGTGTTGACATGTCCCTCCCGAGTGGTTTCCCTTCTTATAATCATAAAAATCAACATGTTTTGAATTACAGATTCAGATAGGTTTTTTGCTGACAGGATGTTTTGATGTGGTTGGCACGGGCATTGCTGATCAGTGATGCAGCTGACCACGTGGCACAGGACTGGCGAAGTCGTCCCCCTTCTTGCCGACTAACAGACCGCCGAAACCGCCACCCCCACCGACAGGACCATGAAGGTACGTAGATGGAACTTAGACAAGTCCTAAAACCCGAACTTCAACAGTATCTTCAGCCGCAGCAGATTCTGCGGAGTGAGCTGATTCAGCTTCCGATGCTGGAGCTTGAGCTGCGTGTGCGCACGGAGCTGCAGGAGAATCCATTTCTCGAGGAGATTGCAGAAGACGAGGCGGTGGTGGACAAGCAGGTGTCGGAAGTTGAAACGGATCAGGCCGTGGCCTCGCTGGAAGAACATGGCGAAGCGACATCCCGGGCGGAACGTGAAGCCCGTGCCGAACGCGAAGAGCGTCCTGAACGTGACGACGAAGTGGATTGGGATAGTTTTTTGAGCGACGACGAACAGTCGCTTTATCGCGCGTCGCGCTTCACGGGAACCGGCGAAGAGCTGACTGAACTGCCGCGTCCGTTCGTGCAATCGCTGGCGGAGCATCTTGAAGAGCAATTGAGGTTGCAGCGGCTCAGCGACGAGGAATACCGCGTCGGGCAGTATATTATCGGGTCAATCAATCCAGATGGGTTCTTGAGCTACCCAATCGAAGAGATTGCGCGCGAATTGAACGTCACGGTGCCGACCGCGCTGCGGGTGCTGCATGTGGTGCAGGACCTCGATCCGCCGGGAATCGGCGCGCGGGACTTACGCGAATGTCTCTTGATTCAGCTTAGACAGAAGGACGACCCGCAGAAAAACGGCTGCGGGTTGCGGCACGTATGCTCCAGGAGAGCTACGACGATTTCATGAACAAGCGGTTTGAAGTCGTGGCGCGCAAACTGAGCGTTTCGCTCGATGAGGTGAAGTCGGCGTACGAAGAGATCCGGCGGTTGAATCCGAAGCCGGGCGAAGGGTATTTCGACGAGAAGCAGAACTATATCGTGCCGGACCTTGTGGTTGTGCGAGTTGACGACGAAGGCGGCTTCGCGGTATACCTGAATGACGGGAATACGCCGAACTTCCACGTCAACACCGCCTACAAGGAGATGTTCCTCTCGGGGAACACTGATAAAAAGGTCAAGGAATTCGTGACGCGCAAACTCGAAAGTGCGCGCTGGTTTATCAACGCGATTCACCAACGACGGGCCACGATTCTGCGCACGATGCGGGCCATTGTTGAACGGCAGAAAGAGTTTTTCACGAAGGGCCGCGAGCATCTAAAGCCGATGATCCTGCAAGATATCGCGGAAGACATCGGAATGGATATCTCGACGATATCGCGGGTTACGAACGGCAAGTATGTGCAGACCGAGTGGGGCGTGTTTGAATTGAAGTATTTCTTCAGCGAGCGCATGGAGACTTCAGACGGCGAAGAGATTTCGACAAAGGTCATCAAATCGCGGCTGCAAGAGATTATTGACGCGGAGAACAAGAGTGATCCGCTCTCGGATCAGGCCATCGCCGAAATACTGGCAAACGAAGGCTTCCCGATCGCCCGCCGCACGGTGCAGAAATATCGCGAACAGTTAGGGGTGCCCGTCAAGCGGCTGCGACGCGAAATCTGACGATTAGAAATAGCATTTCTGGTCATAATTCCGTATATTGCGCGCCGGTTGTCCTGAGAAAGGGCAGCCGGTTTCTCTTTTTCATTCCAATCTTCCCTGAATTTACATGTCCTTAGAGAACACCGAAGTCTTCGAGACCCGCGACCCCGAACTGCTGCCCGTCCTGCCTCTGCGAGACGTGGTCGTCTTTCCCTCCATGATCTTCCCTCTGTTGATCGGCCGCGCAGCGACGCTGGTAGCCATAGAGAAGGCCATGCTCCAGGAACGGCGGATTCTGCTTGTGACCCAACGCGATCCGGGGACTGAAGATATCGCACCGAAAGACTTGTTTGATGTCGGGGTCATTGCGAATGTCCTACAGACGCTCAAACTGCCCAACGGTCTGGTCAAGGTGCTGGTGGAAGGCGTGCGGCGCGCAACGATCACAGGTTGGCAGTTTGATCCAGATTGTTTCTATGCGACGACGGAACCTGCTGCGATTGATTGACGAAGACGGCGCCGGAAGCGCGCGCGCATATGAAGGTCGCACTGCGCGGCTTCAAGGAGTACGTCAGTCTGAACCGCCAGTTGCCGGATGAGATTCTACTCACGTTGAGCAATCTGACCGATCCGAGTCCGGTGGCGGATTTCATTATCGCTCATTTGCCGATGATCGCAGCACGTAAGCAGGAAGTTCTCGAGCAGATCAACGTTCCGGAACAGTTCAAGTTCATTAACAAGGTGCTCGACGAAGAGATTGAGATTCTCAAGATCGAGCGCAACATTGAAGGGCAGGTGCGTGAGAAGATCTCCCGCACACAGCGGAACTTCTTCCTGCAAGAGCAGATGCGCATCATCAAGAAGGAGCTTGGCGACGAGGGCGAAGAGGACTTTTCAGACGTCATCGCCTACCGGAAGAAGCTGCGCAAACTGCGCATGCCCAAGGACGTTCGGCAGCGCGCGGAAGAGGAGCTTGAGAAGCTCAAAGGCATGCCGATGATGTCGCCGGAAGCGACGGTGCTCAAGAACTATCTCGACTGGATGCTGGCGATGCCGTGGGGCGTCACGACGCCGGATCGGCTGGACCTGACGGAAGCTGAACGGATATTGGATCAGGATCACTTTGGCCTCAAGAAGCCGAAGGATCGCATCCTTGAACACCTTGCGGTGTTGGCGCGCGTGGACAGGATTCGCGGCCCGATTTTGTGTCTGGTTGGTCCTCCGGGCGTTGGCAAGACATCGCTCGGGCGCTCGATTGCGCGCGCGATGGGACGCAATTTTGTGCGGATTTCATTGGGCGGCGTGCGCGACGAAGCGGAGATTCGAGGTCATCGGCGCACGTACATCGGCTCAATGCCGGGCCGGATAATTCAAGGCATGCGGCGCGCAGGTTCGATGAACCCGGTGTTCCTGCTTGATGAGATTGACAAGATGTCGGCCGACTTCCGCGGCGACCCCTCCTCCGCCCTGCTTGAGGTACTTGATCCCGAGCAGAATTCGACCTTCTCGGATCACTATCTTGAGGTTGATTTCGATCTGTCGCAAATCCTGTTCATTACGACCGCGAATATCAAGCACGATATTCCGCTGCCGCTCCAGGACAGAATGGAGATTATCGACTTGCACGGATACCTGCATCACGAGAAGCAGCATATTGCGCGGGAGTTTTTGCTTCCGAAACAGATGCGCGAACACGGTTTGCGCGACTCCGAACTTTCCGTAGCGCCCACTGCGCTGGACAAGATGATTTCCTCTTACACGCGGGAATCCGGCGTTCGTGAACTCGAGCGTTTGATGGCGCGAGTGTGCCGGAAAGTAGCGAAGGAGAACGGCGGCGATACGTCCAAGACGATGCACGTGACGCCGAGCAAGCTGCATGGACTATTGGGCGCGGCGCCATACAAGGACAATCAGGTTGAAAAGGGTGATCGCATCGGAACCGCCGTGGGCCGGGGGTGGACATCGCAAGGCGGCGAGATTCTGAACATTCAGGCGAGCGTCATGAAAGGCAAAGGCGCGATTCAGCTCACCGGGCGGCTGGGTGATGTGATGAAAGAGTCGGCACACGCAGCGGTATCCTATATTCGCGCATACGGCGGAGAATGGGGAGTGGGCGCGGATTTCGTTTCGAAGTTTGATATCCACTTTCATATCCCTGAAGCGGCCACACCTAAGGACGGTCCGTCGGCCGGAATCACGCTGGCAACAGCCTTGCTGTCCGCACTGACATCTGCGCCGGTACCCGCGGATATTGCGATGACGGGCGAGATCACGTTGCGCGGACATGTGCTGCCGATTGGAGGTCTGGCAGAGAAGACGATGGCCGCCAAACGCGCGGGCATTCGCAAGCTGCTCGTGCCGGCTGAGAATGAACCGGATTGGCTCGAACTCGATAAGCCGCTGCGACAGGGAATGGAAGCGGTGTTTGTTGAGAATATCGCGGACGTTTGGCGGACACTGTTTCCGGTGAAAAAGGGTTCAAATCGAACTGTCGCAACGCCGCCGCAAGACGGCGCGTCGCACTAATCGTGGCGCGAACATTCTCACCGCCTGCTGCGGAGTTTGTGAAGTCGTGTACGGAGCTCGCGCAGGCACCCAAGCCCGCATTGCCGGAGATTGCGTTCGTCGGCAGGAGCAACGTTGGCAAGTCGTCGCTGATCAATTCGCTGCTGAGCCGCAAGGGGCTCGCACTGGCCTCGGCTACTCCGGGAAAAACGCGGCTTCTGAACTATTTTAGAATCGGCGAGAAGCTCTGCTACTTTGTGGACTTGCCGGGGTATGGGTATGCCAAGGTCGCGAAGACGCTGCAGGAAGAGTGGGCGGGATTTCTGGAAGACTATCTCGCGGACTCAAAGCATCTGAGGTTGGTTGTGCTGATTGCGGATGCGCGGCGCGGCTTGACTGAGCTTGATATGCAGATGATTCAGGCGCTCAATATTTATCGCCGAGGCTTTCTTGTTGCGGCGACAAAAGTGGACAAACTGAATCGCCAGGAACGGGATCAGGCGATGCAAGGTGTGCGCGGCCCTGCGCTGTCGCTTGGCGCAGAAAGCGTATTGGCGTATTCGAGCACGTCGCACGATGGACGCGGTGACTTGTGGGAGGAGATTTTGCGGGGGCTGAAGAGGCCGGTTTGACTTCGACAGGTTTGTGGCTATGCAAGAAAAGCCCCGGCAATTTGCCGGGGCTTTTTGTCTCGCGCGATCTTGCGTCAGCGTTCGTAGATTAGCGTGCCCAGTTGCTGGTCGGTAGCGATCAAGCGGCCATTGGCCGCCGCAATACCCGTAGGCTCGGGCAACGGAATGCTTTGCAGCAGGCGCGGATTAGTCACATCGCTCACGTCAACAACGTAGATACCGTCGGCGTCATCCAGCAGGAGCGCGCGATGCTCGTCCATTTTGACGCGAATCAAGCGGTCGGCGCCGGGAATCGTCATGGTCGTAACGACCACAGGCGAGTCAATATTTGCGGCGTTGAAGATCGTGAAGTAGAGATTGTCGGCAACCATCAGGTAGTCGCCATACCACTCGCAGTCCTGCGGATCGCCGGGAGTCAAGAAGATCGAAACGTTCGAATTCAGTTCGGTGTCACGGATGTGGATGCGGTAATCGGCGAGCGCAATGGCGATGTATTGGTTCTTGATATCGAAGCCGCGCATCCGCACTTGATCCACGTCCCAGCCCTGCCAGAAGGTCGGGCAGTCACGCGTCCACGTCGAATCGCCGTCGTGACAGTAGTTACCGGCAACGAGGCCGTCATCGCCATCGGTTCCCCAGAGCGTGAACGTGTCGAGGCGGCTGGTGAAGGCCATTTCGTCGAACGGACCACTAAAGGTCGCGAACGTCAAGCGGCGATCCGTGCCAACGTAGTAGTGAATCGGATAGCGATCACCGGGCGCCGAAGGGCTTGACGCACTGGCCACGAGGTGATTTACCGTGTCGAGCGCGACGAGGGTCGAATAGAATGGCACGAGTTGCTCGTAGTGGAACTCCTCGACGGGGGAAGCCGGATTGGAGATGTCGTAAACGTACGTGCCGGCTGATGACGCGGCAATGGCGACCAAATTCGCGCCGGCATCGCAATCAAGCGCGGAGCCCGGCGTGACAATCGTGTGTTTCAGCGAATAGACGACCGACGGCAGGTCGGCGTCGTTACGGTCGTCACAGCCGGACCAAAAACACAGCGCAACGATCAGGAATGCGGCCAAAGCGGCACGCAGGAAAAGCGACGAATTCAAGTGCGGTCTCCCGTGCTTAGGATGCAACGCGTTGATGTGACAAAATCCAGGAAAGAAAGAGACGATGGAAGCGATCATCGCCGGTGAGTTCGGGATGAAAGGTCGTGAGCAAAATCCGGCCGTGCTCGACGGCCACGGGTTCATCGCGATACCATGCGAGAACTCGAACGGCGGGTCCAAGCCGAGTGATGCGGGGGGCGCGTATAAACATGCCCACTGGCGCACGCAGTTCGGCGAGCTCAGGGACGACGCGCAAGTCGGCTTCAAAGGAATGCACCTGTCTGCCCCAGCCATTGCGGTTTACGTGCACGTCCGCAAGTTCCAGTGTTCGCACGCGCGGATCGGGATCGGTGTGCGAGAGCATGATCATACCTGCGCAGGTGCCCCACACCGGATGCGTCGAACAGAATTCGCGGAGGGCCCCTCGCAGCTCGTCGGTCATGACCCGCGTCATGGTCGTGCTTTCGCCGCCGGGCCAGATCAGACCTTCGAGTCCCGTGAGGTCCTGCGGGGTGCGAACTTGCGTGACCTGACAACCGAGCGCGAGCAAGCGCTGTTCGTGCATAGGGAAATCGCCCTGCAGCGCCAACACGCCGATGCGCGCCATGACAAGACCATTTACCATCCGCGAGTCGACAGCAGCTCGCTTTCGTCCATTGAACGAACGTCGAGTCCGGCCATCGCGCCGCGCAAACCAGCGGAAACGCGGACAAGCACTTCGGGATCTCGATAGTGCGTCGTCGCCAAAACAATCGCTTCAGCGCGGGCAGAAGGATCAGAGCTCTTGAAGATACCGGAACCGACAAACACAGCTTCGGCACCGAGCTGCATCATGAGCGAGGCATCCGCAGGAGTTGCGATGCCGCCCGCCGCGAAATTCGGAACGGGTAGTTTGCCGAGCTCGCGCACTTGCTTCAACAGCTCAAACGGTGCGCCGATTTCCTTGCCGAAATTGACCAGTTCTTCATCACCCATGAGCTTGACCTTGCGCATGTCGCCCATCACCGAGCGCATGTGGCGCACGGCTTCAACGATATTGCCGGTGCCCGCTTCACCTTTAGTGCGAATCATGGCCGCTCCTTCGGCAATCCGGCGCAAGGCCTCGCCGAGGTTACGGCAACCGCAGACGAAAGGCGCTTTGAACTTGTGTTTGTCGACGTGGAACTGCTCGTCGGCAGGCGTCAAGACTTCGCTTTCGTCAATGAAGTCGATTTCGAGAGCTTCGAATTTGCGCTTCGGCAAAGTGTCCGATGCGGCACTTGGCCATGACGGGAATGGAAACGGTATCCTGAATCTCGCGAATGACCGCAACATCGGACATGCGGGCAACACCTCCGTCGCGGCGGATATCGGAAGGTACGCGCTCAAGCGCCATTACAGCGCACGCGCCGGCCTTTTCTGCGATGCGGGCCTGATCGGCGTTCGTGACGTCCATGATCACGCCGCCCTTGAGCATTTCGGCTAATCCAACTTTTGCGGCAAAAGTCCCCGTTGCACTCATAGTTATCTATACCTCACAGGAAGAGTGTTACTTAATCAAAGTCAGCGGCCATTCCCAACGGCCAGATGCGGATTCGAGCACGGCTAGATAGCGGCCTGATGCCGCATTGTCGGCGCGCCACTGGAAGGCAAAGTAGCCCGGCTCAAGTGAGCCTCGATGTAGGCCTGCGACGCGTCGGCCAAGGATGTCGAAGATAGCGAGCGAGAAGTCTTCCCGCGACGTGACTGAGACAGGCAAGGTCACCTGCGCGTTAAACGGATTGGGATATGCCGGAAGAAGCGCAGTACTCCGGGGGAGAACATCGCCGGTTTCGGGGGCGTCCAGGACAATCGCAACGACGGCGATGCGAACTGCCGTATCCGGACAGGAGTTCGACGTCAGAAAAAGCTCGCCGAGGTAGTCATACGCCGCATCATTCGAGGTGTCGGGCGAGAATGTAATCGTGAGGTGGTCGGTCGTTCCCGGCGCGATGTCCAGCACAGCGGGTGTTATGCTTAGCCAAGCGGTGCCGGGCGCAAGTCCTTCAACCACAGGCACAACATGCAGCACCCCGTCGCCGGAGTTGTGAATATCGTAGGAGTAATCCGTGGCAACTTCGTTCTGCAGAAAGATGTTGAGGGATGTGACCGGCAGCTCCATGACGGGGCGAGTCAGCGCCAAATCTACGTACGTGGTGTCGTCCGTTTCAGTCGTGACATTCTCGACCACGGCGGAAATCCAGCATGGGTGTTGGAATTCCAAAGTGAAGGTGCCCGCAACGCTGCCGAGCTCGTAGTGGCCGGCGGCAGTCGTCAGCGCGTAGGAACCGGTCTCCTGGACCACAACCCGCACGTTGGAGAGCGGCTCTCCGGTGCGCGCCGACGTTACCGTGCCGACAATGCGAGTGGGTGAACCCATCAGATTGCGGAAGAAAACGACTTCTTCGTCGGCGAGGTTGCAGGCGAGCAAGTCGACGTCACCATCACGATCGTAGTCCACTGCGGACAGACCGTAATAATCGGGGGCGTCGGTCAACTGCTGACTAACAAACGCGCCATTGGTTGTTTGCCGCCACCAGAATACTCCGCCGTCTCCGTTGGGCACGCCTTGAGAGGTGGCGGCAATATCCAGGAGATCATCGGAGTCGAAATCGGCGATCACGATGTCACGCGGGTTCGAAATGCCTGTCGGCAAGAGTGTGCTCGTCCACGCGCTGCCATCGTATTCAAAGCGGCGAATGCGATCGGCACCGAAGTCACAAGCGACGACGTCCATGTTGCCGTCGGCATCGAGATCCGCCGCGCGCACCGCCGTTAAATAGTAATCCGGCACAGCTTGATTCAGCGCGAATCCGCCTGACTGGGTCCGGCGCATGACGTAGAAACCACCTTCGCCGCCCGCGGCAATCAAAATCTCCGGCGCGCCGTCGCCGTCGATATCGGCAACATCAAGCCCAAGCGGGTCGTAGGGCAAAGAGTTTAACCAGATGTCCGCAAGTTCTCCATTCAACTGCTCGAAGACGCGAACCTGATTCGTGGAGCTGCGTAGTTCGCTGGTAATCAGGTCTGTTGCACCGTCGCCCGTCACGTCGGCAGCGAACACAGCGAACGGCCCGCCCGCGTCTTCCATGAAGAGTTCATATGCGAAGCGGTTTTGCGGCTGCGGCGAAGACGTGTTACGAAGAATGACGTAGCGTTCCTCCGTCCAGAGGGCAAAGGCCGCATCGAGGTCGCCATCACCGTCGAAATCGCCGGCAGTGATTTGTCTGCCCGCTCCACCGGAGACATACAGCAGATAGCCGCGCAGCGAATCGGCGTCCACGCGATCATAGTAGCTAACTTCGCCGGGGGACCATGAGGCCAGCATGATGTCCACGTCACCGTCGCCGTCGAAGTCCTCGGCAGCGAGGTCACCGACTCCGCCTACTCCTTCCAGCAGCAGACTCGACGCGAAACTCTGCGCGCGGACCTGCGCGGCCAGAAGCACAGTTAAGGTGAGAGTGATCAGGATTTTCGGGACCAAGACGCCAGCCTGTAGTTACGGTGAACGAACGGATGTTACTTCAAGAGGAGCAGTTTCTGCGTGTCCACATTGTTTCCTGCAATCAGTCTCGCAAGGTAGAGTCCGGTGGAGAGTTGTGTGCCGTTAGCGGTACCATCCCAGAGCAGCGAGTACTCTCCGGGAGCCGTCGCGCCGCGAGCGAGCGTGGTCACGAGGCGGCCCGTCACATCGTAGATGCTCAGTTCGATTTCGGCGAATTCAGTCCACGAGTAAGTCAGGGTCACACTGGCGTTAAACGGATTCGGATAGGCCGGTTGCAATGCAAAGGTGTGCGGCAGCCGAGGCGTCTCGCCTGCGGGGACGTTCCAATTTATGAACGTCCAGACCTGACGGGACGGGCGCTGCATGGCAGGGTAGTCACTGTCCGCCACGACCCACCAATGCACGGTGTCGCTCTGTTCGATAAACGGATGAGCGGCAAAGTCGACGATCACCGATGTTGAATTGACCGTGTCGATTATAGAAATCGAATAACCGACTTGAAAGTAGACGCCATACAGAACCTGCTCGTCAAGACTGTCGGGATCAATTGCAGTCTCCCATGAAAACAGCCCGGACGGTATGATCAACGCGCTGCCGCTGTCGGGTGACAGGAGACTGAAAGCCTGCGTTGAGTCGGGGCGGATCTTGCGGACGTGGCGAAAGCCATCCGTACAAACCGTAAGATTGCTGCCGATATCCTGCGCGACGACGCGCCAATAGCGGTCAAAGATGTCATCGGTACGGGTCAGCAGGTAAGTCACGGGCGCCAACGGCCCTATGACCTGCGGATCGTCAAAGAGCGTGTCCGTATCGAACATCAGCGCATAAGCAACTTGATCTCCGGGATCGACATCGAGCGGAGTTTACCAGCGGAAGCGCATCGTATCTACCGTGAAGAAGGCATCATCTGCGGGAGTCAGCAGGCCAAAGGGCTCGGGAGCATGCTGGATCGGCGCGGCCGGGTCGACTTCGGTGCGCAAATAGTAGCCGTGCGGAATCGGCGCAGCGCTCACCCCGGCGGCGTGATACTCGTATTCAGAGGTGATTGCGACATCACGAATTTCCGAGGCGACGACGGTGTCATGCTGAACGATGGACCAGACGCTGTCGAAGTCTTGATCAAACTTCATTAGCAGTGCATTCCGCGTCGCGAGCAGTTCCTCCGACCAATAGCCGCCGATCACAAAGCCACTGTCACGATCCGCGACCGGCAAGACACAGAGCGCGGCATCATTCTCAGGACCGCCAAAGGTCCCGGACCACAGGCTGTCGCCCTGATCGTTCGTAGCGAGAATCCAAATATCGGTCTGCGTGCTGTCCTGTGCGGAACGCGTTGTTCCGACGAGAATCGACAGTTCGGGGCTGATGCGCTCAGCATCAAAGAGTTCGTCTGTGCGCGGTCCACCCCACCGGAATGAATCCTGCAGCACACCGGCAGAATCGACGCGCGCATCCAGAAATCGACACCCCGGCCTTCCACAGAATCGGCGACTCCGTATAGCCAGACGGTATCCGGTACGGTGCGGTTCACGCGGCGAATGCCCGCTGAACTTGAGTAGATACGGGACCACTCCACGTCGCCGATTGATGAAACGTACGTCAGACTACCGTCCGTAGGCGTCGTACCACCCGGGTTGACGAGACCGGCAATCAGGTAGTAGTTCTCGTCGTAGTAGCAGGCACCGAGAGCGCGGTCGGCGGTAGTGTTGCCGCCAAAGTCCCAGCTATCATGCAGAGTGCCGTCGCGATTGTACTCAACGACTTTGTAATCGTGAGTCGGGTTCGCGGTCGTATAGCCAACGATGCTGCCTACGCCGTTGCGCCACATGCCAAAGAACATGTGATTCGTGGTACCCCATGTGCGCGCCCATTGAAAAACGCTCGCGGAGTCGAGTTTAACCGCGTATGCCTGATAGACCGCCTGTACCGCTACGCCGGTCAAATAGACGCCCGGTGTGAGTGTGTCGTCGAGCGCGAGAGAGATACTCTGAAACTCGCCGCGCTCGTCGTACGTCTGTATATCGATTACATCAGGCGCCATCGCGCACACAGATTGCGCTGTGATGACGCAGAGTGCGAACACCAGCCGCACCGCTACTAATTGCCTTGCCCTTCCTCCCATGTCCCTCTCCCTCGCAGTTCGAGCGCTCCTTATTCATGCATTCTGCATCCGCAGAGGGCCTCCCGACCCTGGCGTTGCCGTAATCCGACCATCTGTAAACACAAAAGTTAGCGATTTTGCCGTAGAGTGTCAAGGCAATGGACCGAGGCACCAATTTTGCGCGCATTGCGGGAATAATATCCTGTCATAGCTTTGCCATAGGTTTCATCGCATGCGCGCATTCGTCAAGATACTCCTGATAGCTGCCGGTTTGACCGGCCTCCTCGGTGGTGCCCTATTATCGATGGGTCATCTACGTAGCGCCGAGTCGGATTTGCAAGAGCTTGAAATGGCACGCCTTCGCAATCTTGCAACGAGCTGGGAGGCGAACTTGCTGTCCGTCCGCTCGTCGTTTCGCGATCTCATGCTGCGGCATAACATCACGGCCATCGTCGAACACCCATCGGAATGGGCGGCTTGGCGGGTGGAAAACAAGGTTCAGCAGATGCAGGACAGCTGGCCAAATGGCGTCGCTCGCCCCCGAGGTTGGATGTTGCTTCGCAACACTGGCGAAATGCACGCTTTGGTGGGCGACAGCACCGGGCTGGCAGCGGCGGTCGAGGAGTTCCTGAGGCCCGAGGCACCGGATATTCTTCTGGGAAGCCCGGTGGCAGGTCGGCACCGTTTTCTGGCCCTGCAATACGCTCCGGCAGGCATTCCGGAAAACCCGGCGCCCGGACGGCTGGTGGCGCTCCTTGATCCAGCAGCGCTATTCGTTGTGCCTGACGACCCACCAGCACACTGGACGCTCATGAATAGCCCTACCGAGGCATTTCTGGCATCTTCGCGCGGTGCTGAGCCGCCGATCGGGGCCGGGACATGGAATATACTGCTTTCTGAGCCGCACGGCATGATTACGCTTGACGGAGGGTACCCGCTCGCGTTTTGCCGGATCCACGTACCGGGGATGTCGCCGCTGTTGGTCGTGTCGGAGATTGAAACTCCGATGAGTGCTGCAAGTGCGGCCGGTGCGCTGATACTGCTCAGCGCCGGCACGGCATTTCTGGTGCTCGCGTTACGACCACGCAGAAAAGAGTCAAAGCCCGAGACCGCCGAACAAACGGCACAGGGTGAGCCGGACGAGGCTAAGCCGACCCCGGATTTGGTGACATTCCGTCAGGTCTTTCACACAATCCAAACACCTCTGCTGGTCTTGGATGCGAATGGTAAGCTGTTGCGTGTCAATGCGGCCGCTCGGGAGCTGTTCAAACTGCCCAAGAACGGACAGCCGGATGATTCACTAACTGTCCTTGGATCGTCGTTTCAAGGAACGCTGCGGGAGTTTTGCCGGAAGTCGACTTCGCCGGAATTTGCGGAAGGCAAGTGGCTGATTCGCAGCACCAATCGGAATGTGTTTGACGGCGAGGTGATCGTATCGCATATGACCTCGGCCGGAAGTGAGTTGGGTCCGGTGACGCTCGAATTCCGTGATGTGAAGTCCGCGCCGCGAACGACTCCTGCGGAGTCTGCGATGGGAGCGGTTGGTCTGGATGACTTGAATCCGCAGCCGATTATTCTCGTCGATTCACAGGCCCAAGTCTTACAGTGCAATCGGGCCGCACTGGATATCAGTGCGCGGCTCGCGGACAAGCCACGCCTAAACGATGTGCTGCCGAGTCTCGAAGAAACCGACCTCGAGTTGCTCCTCGACCCACTGCGGGCGCAGCGTTTCGAGAGTCTGTTCGGTTCGCGCATGCACGAATTTTATCCTGTTCCGACCGATGCGGGAATTGTGCTGTATGGACTGCGGAAGTCTGACGCACAGAGTTTACAAATCGCGCTGCACCAGGCGCAAGAGAACTTCAACACGTTGTGTGCGACCGTGAGCGACGCGGTGCTGCTGGTCGATCCGCGAACGCATTTGATTCAGGAGGCGAATCTTGCGGCGTCGGATATGTTTGGTGCGGTACATCCCGGATTGCCCGGGAAGAACATCGACGACTTCGCGGATTGGCCGTGGCAGTCGGAGCATCTTCGTTCGCCAGTGCAAATGATGCGGGCAGATGACCAGTGTATCGAATGCGCGTTTGAGCATGAACTGGTCAAGATTGAAGGCGAACCGACGCTGATGGTCGTGGTGTCGAAGTTGTTCGAGTTGGAGAATCGCAATGCGCGCCAATTGGCCGACTATGCCGATACGGTTGCAGAGACTATCTCAGAGCAGGTGCAGCGCATGGCAGAGCCGAGTACACCAGTCATGCCTGTGGGGCCGGGAATGCTGGTCGTCACAAATCCAACCGTGCGCGATGTAGCGCGCCGCATGCTTGAACGGCTGGGACATAGCTGCGAAGTATTCACAAATCTCGACGACGCGACGGTCTGGGTTGTGCGCGCGGATTACCGCCCTGAGTTTCTGATGATCGATCTGGGAGATTTCGACCGACCACAGGATTTGATCGAAATAGTGCGGGCGCGTTGCGGTGACGTCCCTTGCGTCGGGCTCACTGATAACGAGAGTGACGACCTTCCAGATGGATCAAATACGGTGCTGAACAAACCGTTTGAGCTCGAAGATGTCGTGAGCAGCCTGCAAAGATTAGACTTAGGAACGGCTGTCGAGTCGTAGAAGGCGAGTTATCCACATTCAAGACTCTCCGCACTGGCGGGGAGTCTTTTTTTTGGTCATGAATCTCGAAGTCCTCTGTCTCGGTTTGTGGGGTGCAAGGAAATGTGATTTCGAATCGACTTGGGTCACTATGCCTATCGTGATTTCCAACAACTTAAACCGTTGTCTAACGGTTACTTGACCGAGTATTCATGACCCGAATTGTGAAACAGCGAGCTTGCTTTCACACCGGCTATTGCTTATCTTATAAGCTGTAGTATTTTGCGTTGCGAACGGACAACTTCGACAGAGTAATGTTTTTCCTGCAATTATTTGAAAGGTGACAGAGATGCGTATGTTGCGTGCGGTTTGGATTCTCCTCGCGCTCGCCCTTGCGGCAGTGCCTGCGATGGCGCAAGTCTTTGGCGACGTCGTGATCACGGAAGTCATGTACGATGACGCCGGCTCGCCAGAGTGGGATTTCGTGGAAATCCACAATACGACGGCGAGCCCAATTGACATCAGTAACTGGGTGCTGATTGACGGTCCCAATTACCCGGCGTCGGCATCGGAGGGCGCGATTCAGGTGCCGATGACCACGATGATTAATCCGGATCAGTATCTGGTGTTGACGAAGGAAACGGCGACCGGACTACCGAACGTGGTTGTGTGCACGCAGTATTTCGGTAGTTTCACACTTGGCAACTCGGGCGACAATATTGCCTTGTACGATTCAGCCGCGGACGGGGATTTGATTGACGGATCGCTCACCGTACAGTTTCCTGATGAAGGCGTACAAGGAAATTCCATTGAAAAATGTGACGAGAACGCGACTTGGACGGATTCTCCGGATGCTTGGATACCATCCGGCACGGTGTATTCCCCATCGGGCCGTTATTTGAACTGTACGCCGGGCGCGGTCAATACTCCGTGCGCGGGTGACGTGACTCCGCCGTCGCTGACGAGTGTAACTGTGATTTCAACGACGCAACTCGATGTTTTATTCAGTGAGCCGGTAAATCAGACAATTGCCGAAACGGAAGCGAACTACTCCGTGAACAACGGTGTGGGCGCGCCAACGCTTGCGACTCGTGACGTCACGAACAACGCGCTGGTGCACCTTACTTTTGCGGCGATGGCACCGAACGCGTATCAGTTGACCGTACTGACGGTTCAGGACCTCGCAGGCAATTCGGCGGCAAACCTCGTTGGTAATTTCACGATTCTCGGCGCGGCGACAAATTCGGTCGTGATTACCGAAATCATGTATGACGATACGGCCTCCGGCGCGAATCCCGATGTTGAATGGGTCGAGATTTACAACACGACCGGCGCGACAATCAATATTGGCGGCTGGATACTTTCCGACAGCCCGACGCATCCGATTACTTTAGAAGGCGCGTGGTACATTCCAGCAGGCACGACGATTAACGCGGGACAGTACCTTGTTCTGAGTGAAGTAGCCGTGGCTGAGTTTGCAGGTGAAATCGTGTGCGCCGATTCGGGAACCGGATCAGGCCTCGGCTTGTCAAATAGCGGCGGCGATAATCTGGCGATTTTCACAGCATTAACGGGCGATTCGTTAATTCATGGATCGCTCACGGCTCTCTTCCCTGATCTTACGCCGACCAATGGCGGAAGCTCGATCGAGGTTTGCCTTGGTGATGTTGGCTCGGACTGGGATGTTGTAACGTGGTACCTGTCTGCGGCTGCGTTTGGCACGGGTCGCTATGTGAATTGCACACCGGGCGCGGCTCCGAATTCCTGCACGGCAGACGTGATTCCGCCGGTGCTGGTATCGGCGACCGTATTCTCGCCGAATCAAGTGGACGCACATTTCGATGAATCACTTGACGCGGTTTCGGCCGAGACCGAAGCGAACTACTCAGTTGACTTTGGCTACGGCGCGCCGACTACGGCCGTGCTGCAAGGCGACTTCCAAACGGTGCGGCTGACGTTCGGCGCGACCTTGACGCCGAATACCTATACGTTGACCGTGAATAACGTGGCGGACGTCGCGCTGAATCCGGTGGCGGCGAATAGCACGGCGCAGTTCACGGTTGCGGGATCGGCTTATGATATAGTGTTCACGGAAATTATGCCGAACCCGAATTTCGCGGGCACCGCAGACAGCCTGGGCGAGTGGCTTGAGGTTTACAATCGCAGCGCTACCGCAGTGAATCTCACGGGTTGGATTATCGCGGATGCTAATGGCTCTGATACCCTGGAAGGGCCGCTGACGCTCGGCGGAAACGACCACTTGGTCTTCTGCTCGAACGGTGACAGCGCGACGAATGGCGGAGTACCGGAAGACTACGGCTATCACTTCAGCACGAGCGGCTGGGGATTGGCATTGGGGAACGGCGGGGAAACGGTTTCTCTGCATGACCCGGCTAATGTGGTGGTCGCTTCGGTTAACTACACAGGCTACCCGTTTGCGCCGGGCGCGAGCGCGCAGCTGACGGACGTGAATCTCGATCCTGCCAACGCCGCGAACTGGTGTCAAGCTACGCTGCCCTGGGTTGGAGCGAACAACGGCGACAGCGGTACGCCGGGAGCTGCGGCGATTTGCTCTGCGCCAGCGATTCCGGATACTGTAACGATCTGCCAGATTCGTCAGCAGGATACGTGCGGCGTCGCGGTGTGGCATGACTCGCTGCTGGTGACTTACGGCATCGTGACATACAACGATTCGTGCCGAGGCAATATGTATGTCGAATCGAACGGCTGCGCAGTGCAGGTTTTCGGTACGGCGGCCCGCACGAACTTGATCGGCGCCGGCCGTCTTGCGCTGCCGGGCGACTCGGTGATGATTCTTGGTACGCTGGATCGTTTTGCGGGCCACACCGAGTTCTCCCAGAATGCTCCAGTTCCCGCGGAAGTGACGTTCATCAGCGCAGGTCATGCTGTACCGAGCCCGGTTGTCGTTGCAGCCGGAACCTTATCGCAGCTGGCGGCGGCGTGCGGGCCTGAAGCGTATGAATCGCGTCATCTGACGGTCAACAAGTTGACGTTTGTTGAGACCGGTTTGTTCGCCGCTGATTCTAACTTCACGCTGGTTGATGGAATTGATACCGTGCTGTTCCGTATTGATTCGTGCGACGCCCTGGTTGGCCAGGCGATTCCAACGAATCCGGTGAACCTGACGGGAATCCTGGCGCAGTATGATACGTCCGGCTGCTACTGCCAGGGGTATCAGTTTGTGGTTGGTGGAGTCGCGGCGCTGGAGAATGCGCAGTGCGGCATTCCGGTCGGCTTGGTGACGTTACGGATGGCGGACCTGGATTCCGTTCAGATGCGCTGGGATGCACCGGCTGCGGACAATTGCGGCTGTTACTATGTCTGGTATTCAACGGCGTCGGAACCGGTCTTCCCGGCTGACTTCGTGCTCTACACCGGTACTCCGGTATCCGCTACGACGATCAATGTGCCAATCGCCGGTTTGAACCGTCGTATCTTTGTCGTGACGGGCGTACCCTGCCCGTAAGCGACTGACGATAGGCAAAATGGGCAGCCCGGTCCAGCTGGACCGGGCTGCCTTTGTTTTGGGAAAACAGGAGCTTAACGCTTTACGTTGGGTTGTTATAGCGGATTAAAGCGGTGGCACACGGATTGCCATTTGCTTGGCTGAAGGGAGAATCTCCATGGCAGACAACCTGATACAGAATTTTCTGATTGGCCAGAATCCATCGGCCGTCACGCTTAGGGCAATGCTTGACGCGCAGGCGACGCGGCAGCGCGCGCACACGCAGAACATCGCGAATGCGGAAACACCGGGCTACCAACGGGTGCGTGTGGAATTTGAGGAGCTATTGCGCGACAGGCTGGACGGGGCGGATCAGAAGCTCGCGCAGGCAGATGACCGGCACCTGCCGCCGACGAATGAGTTGGAAGGACTCGGGCATCGCGTTGTGCGTGAGGAGATTCCTGATGACATCACAGGCGTTAACGGCGTGAATATCGAAGAAGAAATGGCGGAGATGGCCGAAACACAACTGCGCTATTTGACGGCGCTCGAATTGCTGCGGAGGCGGTATCAGGGGATGAAAGAAGCGATTACCGGGCAGCCGCGATAGGTTAGCCGGTTCTTACCAGAGCAAGTTAGAGACAGTTGCCGTGACACAATAGAACGAGCGCCCGCACGATGCAGGCGCTCGTTTTTCTCTCAATGGTCGAAGTCGACTTAGTTGCGGTGCATGGCCGTATAGCCGTGCTGCTTCAGAATCTGAATGGCGCTGCGCGCGTCAGACTGTGACTCAAGTGTGACCCGCAGCACGCCGCCGTGACGCTCGCGGCTATGAAGGACTCCGATGTCGCGGATGTTGATTCCGTGTTCGGCCAGCAGCCCGGCGATGCGCGCCAGCGTGCCGGGACGATCCGACACGATCACGGTCAATTCACTTTGGGAATCCCAATCTCCCGGGCGCTCACGGGCAAGCTTGCGCTGAAAGGAGTAGGCACGCTGCCAGACTTCCTCGAGCTTGCCGTCGTTGAAAAGGGCTATGATCTCTTCAAAGTGCCTGCAAAACGATTCGAGAGCTTCCCTGGTATGTTCGCGATTAGCGGCCAGAACCGATTCCCACGCGGCCAGCGGCAGCGCGGACATGGCCGTCATCGATTGAAAGTGGCCTGTCGCGAGCTTCTGTGCGAGGGGGATTTCCCGACTGTACTTGGCGAGCCAATCGGTCAACGTCAGCGCGAAGATCAACGGCATGTGGGTCGTTGCGGCCATGACGCGGTCGTGAGTATCAGCCTCAATGACAATCGGGAAAGCGCCGAGCGTGCGAATCCACCATTTCAGGGCCCCAAGCTGCTCTTCTTGTGTCTCGTCTGTCGGCGTAATCAGCCAATAGGCGCTGGAAAAAAGTTCGGGGTGGGCATTGCCGATTCCCTGCCGCTGACTTCCTGCGAGGGGATGTCCACCGATAAATGCGGCGCGCGCATCATTGACCTCGGCCGCGAGTTTCAACAGTGTGCTCTTGGCGCCGGTTGTATCTGTGACAATAGCGCCTTCGGCACCCGTACGCAGCACCGTGGGGAGAATTCGAACAACCTGATCAGCCTCCATGGCGAGGACAATCAGATCGGCACCTGCGATCGCCTCGGCAATGTCGCCGGCGCCCTGATCGATGGCCTCGCGCATCAGAGCTTCTTCGAGTACCTCCTGCTTGTCGTGGCCAACGATACTGCCCGAAAAGCCCATCGCTTTGAGCTTGAGGCCAATCGAACCCCCAATCAGGCCGACACCAATCAGGGCGACGCGACGGAAATCGTTGTGGAGGAGTTCGAGCGGATCTGGCAGCGTGAGTTCGACCAGATCGGTGTCTGTTTGGCTGGCGTGATTCGTAGGAGTCTCCCGGTGGCAAAGCTGATAACGGAGGATGCGCCCGAATCGGAGCGCAAATACCGGGCCACGGTACCCGGTTTAGTAATATAACACATCCTATAGCAGATTGCAACGGGACGAGCTGTTTCGCCAAACAAAAAGCCCCGTAAGGCGGGGCTTTCACGTGGGATTGGTGAGTATCAGGATTGCTTGACTTGCAGGAGTCCCTGCTCCATCGTGGTCCATGCCAAGGTTGCGCATTTCACACGGACGGGAAGTTGAGCCACCCCCGCTAGCGCAGAAATATCATCAAGCGGTTCGCCGTCGGGCTCTTTGCCGTCACGGATAAACGAGCGGAACTGCTCAATGCGGCGCTGAACTTCGGCCAGACTGCGGCCCTTCAAATCTTCTGTGAGCATTGACGCGCTGGCCATCGAGATCGCACAGCCGTTCCCTTCGAAGCTGATATCGCTGACGCGGTCGCCGTCGAGCTTCAAATGCAAGGTCAGTTCATCACCGCACAACGGGTTCTTGCCTTCGACGGAGAGCGTCTCGCCGACAAGCTGACCTTTGTTGCGCGGGAGCCGGTAGTGGTCGAGCAGGATTTCGCCGTAGAGATCACTCATGCGAGCACCTTGCGTGCGGTGCGCACTCCTTCGATCAGCGCTGCGACGTCGTCGGCGGTATTATAGAGATAGAAGCTGGCGCGGGCGGTGGCCTGAACATCAAGCCACCGCATTAGCGGCTGGCAGCAATGGTGCCCGGCGCGAATGGCAATGCCCTCGCGATCCAACAGCGCGGCCAGATCGTGCGGGTGAATACCTTTGACGTTGAACGACGTGACTGCGCCGCGCTGGGACAGCGGGCCATACAGCGCGATGTCGGGTTCGCTCGCGAGTTTTTCGAGCGCATGCGTTGTGAGATAGTGGTCCATTTGGGCGATGCGCTCCATGCCGATCTCTTGCAGATAGCGTACCGCCGCATGGAGACCGATGGCTTCGGCGATTGCAGGAGTGCCCGCTTCAAACTTATAGGGCAGGTCGTTCCACGTGGCGTGGTCGAGATACACTTCACGAATCATCTCGCCGCCGGTCAGGAACGGATCCATGTCGTTAAGAATCTCGGGACGGCCGTACAAGACTCCGATTCCCGTTGGGCCGAGCATCTTGTGACCCGAGAACGAATAGAAATCAGGATTCATCTCGCGCAGGTTCACAGGCATGTGAGGCACGGCCTGCGCGCCGTCGATGACCGCTTTCGCGCCGACTTTGTGCGCAAGCTCAACGATCTCGCCCACGGGATTGATCGTACCGAGGACATTGGACGCGTGTGTAACCGCGACCATGGCGGTAGTCTTGTCGATCAGCTTGCGGGCTTCTGCCAAGTCGAGGGTGCCATCACTCTTCATGGGGATGAAGCGCAGTTCGGCGCCGACGAATTTCGCGACGAGCTGCCATGGAACCAGATTCGCGTGGTGCTCCATCGGTGTCAACACGATTGACTGACCGTGTTTGACGAATTTCTTGCCATAGGAGTGCGCCACGAGATTGATGGACTCGGGGGTGCCGCGCGTGAAGATCACGCCTTCCAACGCGGGAGCCTGTATGAACTCGGCAATGGAACCGCGCGCTGCCTCGTAATCTCCCGTTGCGGCCTCACCAAGGGTATGGATGCCGCGGTGTACATTGGAGTAGCGCTGCTCGCAGAAGCGGCAATAGCTCTCCAGCACGGCGTTCGGCTTCTGCGAACTGGCCGCACTATCGAGATAGACCAACGGTTTGCCGTTGACCTTTACGTTCAGAATCGGGAAGTCCTTGCGGACATCGCGTCCGAGCAGCACGCTTAGGCTCCTTGCGGCTTGAGGTATCGTACGGGAATCGCGACGAAGATCTCGTCCCCTTTCCGTTCCACGGCGTAGACTTCGATTGGCTGTGTGGCCGGCATCGACAGCGCTTCACCGGTTTTCAGCGAAAAGCGGGCGCCGTGACGAGGGCATTCAATACACTCGCCTTCGAGCCATCCATCCGACAGGTATTCATGCTCGTGCGAGCAAATGTCGTGCGTAGCAAAGAGCTTCCCGTCGGATTGATAGACGCCCAAATCCAATGTTCCAACCTGAAAGCCCTTACCGCCGTTCTTCGGCAGGTCACTTGCGTTACAGATTTTAACTAACTGAGTTGGTTCAGACATGTGCCTTCGATGAATAGAAATACTTGATTATGGTCCATTGCTTGCAATCGAACGCAGAGATAATCAGAAACACACAAGGGAGAGGTTCAAATGAACCGAATTAGCTGGTTTCTTTCCTGTCTGCTGTGTGTCTTCGTCCTGGCCTGCGATAACGAGTCGGATCGCGACGTAACTTTTCCGGCCGAACCAACGCCGGACATGCTGGCTGCAGGACCGGGTGGCGACAGCGAGTTCTTCCGGTGGAACGATGCGGGACGCGAACGGGCAACTGCCGCGAATTTCAGGGCCGCGTTATGGGTGACGAATGACGACACGACACATATTCAAATCACCGACATGGTCGGGCTATTCGTATACCCGGGGTGTCTGGGCTCACATGCGGCGGTCGAATGCGACATCGTTGTCGAAGATCCAGAGTACTCACAGCTTGAGTATGGTCCCAGCGGAATGGTCTTTGCGGACTCGGTAGAGCTGTGGCTGGATTCTACCGTGCTTGAATTGCCTCAAAACACATTTGCCGCGGATGTTGCATACTTCTATTACAATCCAGCCAGCGGCGAATTTGAAGAGCTCGATAGTTGGGTCAACCCGGATAACGGATGGATCGAAGCAAAGGTGACCCACTTCTCACGCTATATTCTGGGTCGCAAGCGAACGAATCACAACTGACACTCCGGATTTAGCGGGACATCTATAGCCCGCACATACAATGACGCCCCGTGCCGAAGCACCGGGGCGTTCTTGGTTTTGTCAGTGACCCGATGCTCGACTAACTGTCTGAATGACGCGGTCGCGCCAGCTCTGGCGCACATCCTCCAGGGACTCGGGAATCGTCTGAATCACTTCTTCGGCGAAACCTTTTCCGATCGCGGTCAGCGCTTCGCGGTAGTTGAGGCCGCGCGTCTGCAGATAGAACAGCTGTTCCTTGTTCAAAGTTCCGATAGAGGCGCCGTGACTACACTTCACATCATCCGCGATAATCTCCAATTTGGGAATCGCATCGGCATGAGTGCCCGGATCAAGCATCAGATTGCGGCAAGTCTGATAGGCATCCGTTTTCTGCGCGTGTTTCGGCACAGTGATGATGCCTTGATAGATCGAATGTGCTTCGCCGGCGAGCAGCGTTTTGAAGAGCAGATTGGAGAAGCCATTGGGCGTGTTGTGATGCTGGTGCGTGCGATGTTCGGCGCGCGCGCTGCCGTGGCCGCAGAAGAGGCCGCTCAGGGGGCATTCCGTGTTAACGCCAACCAGATCCATACGCAATTTTGAGACGTGCCAGGCGCCGCCGGTGGTGAACGAGGACCAGTTCAGATAACCGTCGCGCTCAACCTGGATGCGCCCGGTTCGGTAGATCGCGCTGCCAACCGGCGTTATCTCGTCGGTGATGTAGTGCAGACGCGCACCCTGCTTCACGAGAACCTCAGTGCGGCAAATCACGGGGGCGTCGCTGCTCTCGATTTGCAGGCGATCTACAATGGTGGCTTCAGCGCCGCGCTCCACTACGATCAACGTCGCGGGAGCCGCGAGTCCGGCGCCGGAGTGACGATGATTCAGGTCAATCACGACTCCAGAAGCGGCCGCTGGAATCCGCAGGCAGACAGGCTGCGCCGCGAATGCGCCGTGGTAGTTCAGGAATTTTGCGTCGACGTCGCCGTCTTCGATGTTCAACATGTTTGCGAACAGATCGCGGTCGGCAGGGGTTGCGACCAGTGCATCACGCGTCATGCCGCTGCGCACGGTGATTGCGGCCTCAAACCGCGTCGCTTCGGAGGCCGCCTCGACCTTGTCCCACGGATAGGAAGCGGGGGAGTTCTTGCGCCACTCCTCATTGTCCTTGGCCGGCAAAGCAGCGGCGCGGGCTTTGTTCAAAAACGCGGCGCGTTCATCCGATGAAAGGACTGAGGGCGCTGCGGATATCTTTTCGAGATAGCTCATAGGTACGTTTTGGATCCGGGTCTCAGCCAACGGAGCCCTCCATCTGCAATTGAATCAGCCGATTCATTTCAAGAGCATATTCCATCGGGAGCTCTTTGACGACCGGTTCGATGAAGCCGCGCACGATCATCGTCATGGCTTCTTCTTCAGAAATGCCGCGTGATTGCAGGTAGAAAACCTGCTCGTCACCGATTTTGGAGACGGTCGCTTCGTGGCCAAGTTCTACGCGATCTTCCTTGATATTCATGTAGGGATAGGTGTCGCTGCGACTATGGTCGTCGAGCAGCAACGCATCGCAGCTCACTGTGCTCTTGCTGTTCGTCGCACCCTTGGCGACTTCAACCAGTCCGCGATAGGACGTGCGGCCGCCGCCGCGCGAAATGGACTTTGAAATGACTACGGACGTAGTGTCGGGAGCGTTGTGGACTACTTTCGCGCCAGCCTCAGTGTGCATTCCGGAACCCGCATAGGCAACAGAGAGGATATCAGCTTTCGCGCCGCGGCCCATGAGATAGACGGACGGGTATTTCATCGTGAGCTTTGAACCGATGTTGCAGTCCACCCACTCCATTGTCGCACCTTCGTCGGCAATCGCTCGTTTGGTCACAAGATTGTAAACGTTCTTGGACCAATTCTGAATCGTCGTATAGCGGACGCGCGAGTGCTTTTTGCAATAGATTTCGACGACCGCCGAATGCAGCGAGTCACTCGAATAGACGGGAGCCGTACAGCCTTCGACGTAGTGCACGTTGGAGCCTTCGTCCGCAATGATCAGCGTGCGCTCGAATTGACCGGAGTTTTGCGCGTTAATGCGGAAGTAAGCCTGCAGGGGTATCGTGACGTGAACACCCTTCGGGACATAGATGAAGCTGCCGCCGGACCAAACGGCGGTGTTCAGCGCCGCGAGTTTGTTGTCGCCAGCGGGAATACACTTCGCGAAATACTCTTTGAAGAGGTCGGGGTATTCTCTCAAGCCAGTGTCGGTGTCGAGAAACACAACACCTAATTTGCTCCACTGCTCCTGCAGGGAGTGGTAGACGACTTCACTCTCGTACTGCGCTCCAACGCCAGCGAGAAATTTCTTTTCAGCCTCGGGAATGCCGAGCTTATCGTAGGTCTCGCGAATCTCCTTAGGGACGGCATCCCAATCGTTCGCAACTTTGTCCGACGGCTTAATGTAGTAGTGAATGTCCTCGAAGTCGACTACTGAAAGATCCGGCCCCCACTCGGGAAGCGGCTTTTTGTAGTAGTAATCGAGGCCCTTCAGGCGCAGGTTGAGCATCCACTCGGGCTCACTCTTATAGCCGGAGATTTCCACGACGACTTCCTTGGACAGGCCTTTGGGAAGTTTGACGAGGTTGTTCTCCGGAACGGAGAAGCCGTAGCGGTCGTAGTTATCTAAATCGAGACTGAACTCTTTAGGTGTTGGCATGGAAACAGTTGGAAGTAAGCTGAGATCAAGAAAGTGGGAGAAGACGAAATCAAACGCTGAGTAAGGACGACAACGAGGGCAGGTTCAGACGTTGATTCAGAGCTTCAAGTTCGGCTCGACTCCATTGCTGCGCGTAGAAGCAGCGCTCCGCGAAGTCGATCGGACGATTGCGACCAAACCCAAACGGCAAGGGAATGAACCGCGAGTTATTTAGTCCGGCAAACGACAGGGCATATTCGCGCTTTTGAATGCGTTGGAACTTCACTTCGGTGAAGACGTCGCGGTCGCTGGCTTTCATCCCGAGGAAATCATTCAAAAATCGCAGAATGTAATCGCGCTTGATTATCACGAAGCTCTGCTCGATACGGACGACGCTTGTGCCACCGTACGAGATCTCCGCACGGGACATGTTCTCAATCGCGCGTTCGATGATGCCGTCGCCGACGATCAGGCAGTCCTGTTCGAGAAAGACTGAATACTCGGCATCATTGAGATAGGCATACATCGCGCCGAGCGCGAAGGCGCGGGTCCAGCCGCCGAATTTGCCCACGCAGATCATGCCGTGCTGGAAATTCTGCGCGAGACTCACCCACTCGATGGACTTGCCGGTCAAGTCGGGCTTGAGCGGGCTGGCGGAATCGGCGATGAATACCCTGCGCGGGCTGGCAAAACGCGTTACGCAATCGTACCAGACATCAAAGAACTTCGGCGTGCGGATGCGGTTGTCGGAGTCGTTATACTTCGCTCCGATATGCCGCTGCGATTCGTCGCACCACCAGCCGCTGTGCACGATGTAATCGGACATGCGTCAGCGCGACCGGACGTCGCGCGCAATGTGCTGAATATCGAACTCGTGCAAGCGGCGTGTAAAGAGGTGGAGGTTCTTGGAGTGCGGATAAACGTACACGCGCGTCGGTGTGACAGCGGCCCAATCCAGAACATGAAACATCCCGGACTGAGCGACGTGCGATTCGCGCGCTCCAGCCATACGACGCGCGTTGGTCAAAATGTCCGCCGCGAAGTCTATCGGAGTCGCGAGCGGCACTTCGGCAAGCATGTGCGCATCGCTGACCAATATTTCATTTGTGCGCGGATAGTCGCCGAGCTTCAACTCGAAATCCGGGTCGTAGCTGAGTCCGTATTCTTCGGCGACGTACTCGGGAACAAAGCGGCGCGGCGAGCGACGGAAGCCGAGGTTGTAGAACTCGCGCACAGCGATCCCGTAGCGGCGCGGGTCGTGCTTGTAAGGCCTCCCCCCTTTTTCCCAATCGATGACGGGAAAATCGGTGAGGGTGACATCGTGCGTCATTGGCTGCAGCACGAGCAGCGAACGGATTTGCGTGAACGGTTGAAAAGAGCGCGCCAACACGAAGTGGATACGCTTGCCGCGAGTCTTATGGAGCCATGACGCTACCGGAAGACAGGCAATGAAATCGCCGAGCTTTCCGCAATGCGTCACCGCGATATCACCGTCTTTATCCAGGATGTCAAAGCAGCGAGAGCGCAGCCAGTATGACAGGCGAGCGAGCGGTGGGCCGTAGCGTCGGGACTGACCTGTCATAGCTTTGACGCGGCACCGAGCTGTTTCAGCGCGGCGCTTACCGCTTCGGCAACGGACGTAACCGAGATCGGGCCGAGAATCTTGCTCTCGGGCACGTGCGCCGATGAGTTCGCCACAAACGTGTCATTCCATCGCGGATCGACGAGAACGCCCGCAGCCGCAATAACGATTTGCGGCTTATTCAAGGCAGCCGCGACGATGCGCCAGTGAGTGTCCAGTCCGACCCAAAGCAGCGCTTTGTTTATGACGGCGGCGCGCTCAGCAGGAGCAAGTTTCGGGAAACGATGCGTGGCGCGAGCGAGGCGGTCCGATGAAGCGTCGCCAACCTGCACGGCCGAAATACCAACAGCATCGAGATTGGCGATCAGGATCTCAAAGCGCGGAGTGGGCCAGAATTCGCCATCCGCAGACGGCGACGTGTCGAGCACGACCGTGCGATGCGGTTCGAGCTTGCTGGGCCATTTGGGAGTCGGGAGTTTTGCCGCCTCGAGGCGCGGACGACCGGCGTCGTTGAATGTGATTTCGAGATTCAGCGTCGAACGTATTCGGGCCGCGATGTCAGAATCGCACGCGGACACGGGCGTCAGGCCAGAGCTTCTTCTTTGATCCAATCATAGCCCTGCTCTTCGAGCTGCAAGGCCAGCGTTTTGTCGCCCGTCTTGACGATGCGGCCATCGACCAAAATATGCACGATGTCTGGTACGATGTAGTCGAGTAACCGCTGGTAGTGTGTGATGACGAGCGCGCCGAAATTCGGGCCGCGCAGACTGTTGACACCATTTGAGACAATCTTCAGCGCATCAATGTCGAGACCGGAGTCGGTCTCGTCCATGATGGCCATCTCAGGCTTCAACATGCCCATCTGCAGGATCTCGTTGCGCTTCTTCTCACCACCGGAAAAACCTTCGTTCAGGAAGCGTTTGGTGAACTCGGGACGAATGTCAAGCAGGTGAAGCCACTTCTTCATTTCGGCATCGAATTCCTTGAAGCTCGGCGTTTGTCCGAAGCGCTCGGTCATGGCGAGGCGCAGGAAGTTATTCACCGAGACGCCATAGATTTCCTGCGGATACTGAAATGCGAGGAAGAGTCCGCGCTTGGCGCGCTCATCCGGCTCGAGTTCGAGCAGGCTTTCGCCCTTCCACACGATATCGCCGCCGGTTACTTCGTATTTTGGATGGCCCATAATGGCCGCGGAGAGTGTCGACTTGCCGCTGCCGTTGGGGCCCATAATGGCATGAATCTCACCAATGGGAACGGTGAGGTTCAGACCGCGTAGAATTCCCTTGCCTTCGACTGCAACGTGAAGGTCGCGAATTTCAAGCTGATTCAAGGCTACTCCTGTGAGAAGGACGAAACACGACTCAATAACGGATTATTAATTCAGGAACCGCTGCAACGCCGGACGCCGCCGGCAAGCGGCATGACCAACACGTATTAGCTGCGAGCGGCGCGAGACGCGACCAGGCCGGCTTCGTGAGCTTCGGGGGCGTCGACGCGAAACACGGGCGCAAGAGGCGTGAAGTGGCGCTTGGTCTCCATCTCGAGCAGGTCTGCCAGGGTGCGATCACGGAAGAAGGCTCGAAGCTGGTCTTCGGCTTCAGACCAAAGGTGGCGGACCGTACACTCCTCGGACAGGGTGCAAACGGTCGGGTCGCTGGTGCACTCGTTAAAGGCCAGCGCGCCTTCGAACGCTTCGATAACTTCCAAGACGGTGATTTCGCTTGGCTTCCTGCCGAGTGCAATACCGCCTCCTTTGCCCCGGTGGGTTTCCAAGAGCCCCTCACTGGAGAGATACGCCACGATTTTCGTCAGAAAGACGCGGGGAATATGCTGCTGCTCGGCAATGTCACGAGTCACGTAGGATTTGCCCTCGCTGTGTCCACGGGCGACGAACATCAGCATACGGAGGGCGTAGTCGGCTTGAAGAGAAATGAGCATTGGGGTTTTCCTGAATCAGACTTTGTCAGTCATATTCCAATATAAGGTATATCTAACCTTGAGTCAAGTTTATAACATCAATGCAATTTGAGGTCACATTGTGAAACATTACGCGAGAATGTCACATAGTCTTGAATTATTGAGGCGGTTTGGCTATCTTCCTCTCGTAGCCGTAGGGGTGGTCGCGTGGAGGAATCCATAAGCGGCCTGAGAGAGTCCCTCGAACCTGATCCGGATAATGCCGGCGAAGGAAACGGTACGGTCAGTCGAGGGCCAGTCTAAGACAAGGTTCCTCATAGTGTTAGGCCGTAGCCGTTCCCGTGAACGAGCTACGGTTTTTTGCTTTGGAGGCACCAGTGGGTAAGTTAGTCACAATTCTTCTCTATTGCTCGTTATCGCTGGCTCAGTCCGCGTTGACGGGTGTGGTCACAGACTGGTCAAACGGACGTCCGATTGCGGGGGCGATTGTGGAGGTTGAACTCGATACGGCGGCGGTGACGGATCAATTCGGCCGCTATTTGACCGCGCCATTCAACGAGGCGAGCATCGTCATACGGATCTCGCACGCGGGTTTTGCGCCGTATTCAGCGATGATTGTTTTGGCTGATGCGGAACAGACGGAATTCAACGTGGAGTTGAAACCGTTTGCGCGCGGAAGCAGCAAGGAGCAAGCGGCGAGCGAAGCGCCGCAGTATGAGATGGAAGACGTCACAGTCACAACGACGCGCGCCTCGTCAGACTATCCGGTGACGTTTGCCAATCTTGATCGCACAGAGATAGAGAGAACAAACTACGGTCAAGACTTGCCCATGCTGTTTACACAGCTACCGAGTATCAATACGTACTCGGACGGCGGAAGCGGATTCGGGTACTCGTACCTGCGCGTGCGCGGTTTCAGTCAGAACCGAGTCGGTGTCTATTTGAACGGAATTCCGCTGAATGACGCGGAGTCACATGAGGTATTTTGGATCGATCTTCCCGACTTTGCGGACGATGTCCAGGATGTGCAGGTTCAGCGCGGTGTGGGAAGTTCTCTGTACGGAGCCGCGGCCCTCGGGGGATCAATTAATCTGATGACCACGATACCGGGCCAAGGCGATCGACCGAAGCTGCGCGCGGAAGGCATGTACGGGACGTGGAACACAAGGCGCGCGTCGGTTCAGTTTACATCGGGCCGTGTCGGGAAGCAATATGGTTTTGCCGGTCGATTGACGCGGATGGATACGGACGGCTACCGCAATGGTTCGTGGGTGAAAACGTGGAGTTACTATCTTGCGGCATCGCGCTTCACAGGCAGGCATACCACGCGGATGATCTTTTACGGTGGTCCGGAGCGCACACACCTGGCGTATGAAGGGGTGACAAAAGAGTACTTGAACGGCGAAGTAACCGGTAACAAGGACGATGACCGGCGCCACAACCCACTCTCATATCGGGGGGTAGACGACTTCTTTCAGCCGCACTATGAGCTGCATGACACGTGGCGATTGCGCGACAATCTGATGTTCGACAACTCGATCTACGTATTTCGAGGCAATGGGTACTATGACCAGTTTAGAACGGATGTAGACCTCGCGCAGTACTTTCCTGTGCTGCCTGCGGACTCCGTTTATGCGAATGTGTTAAGGCGGAGGAATATTGCGGAGATCGACGGGGGGTGGGTGCCACGGGTCGCTTGGACGCACCGATACGGGCAAACGGTCGCGGGTGCGGAGCTGCGGCTGCACGAAGCGCGGCACGAAGGTCTGGTGCGATGGGCTTCGCAGTTGCCGGACGGCGCGACGCCGGATCAACACTATTATGACTATCATGTGGCGAAGCAGGTTTACTCCGGATACGTTCACAACTTGATCAAAGTATCCGAACCGCTGCGGGCGATGCTGGATTTGCAGGTGAAGTCTCAGCGGTACGAGTTGAGCGACGACCAGCTTTTTGATGTGACGCTTGACAAGAGATTCACAGCCGTGACACCACGCGCGGGCGTGACCTATAGACTTCTTAAGGGTGATGCCGACAGACATGTGCCGCTGTCACTTGGGTACTGCAATGTATCGTTGGCGCAGCGCGAGCCCGCGTTTCGGGACCTCTACAATGCGCAGGATTACTATTCGTCTCCGGTGATCGCCCCCAACCGTTTTGCCGACGGCAGTTCGGGCGGCGAGTATGTCGGACCGATGCTCACAGACGAGAAGCTGCTGAACATTGAGTTGGGGGCGATTGCGCAATGGCGGCGGGCGCATCTCGGTATTAACTACTATCGCATGGACCTCACGGATGCGATTGTGACTGACAACGGTCAGCTTGATGATCTTGGGAACCTGCTTTCGGCGAATGCAGACAGGGTGCGACATCAGGGAGTCGAGCTTGTCGGAGCAATTGAACCGGTGCGCGATCTCCAATTCTCCGGCAATCTCGCGCTGGCAGATCACAAGTTCATCGACTACTCGGAAGTGGACTGGAACACGTATCAGCCGGCATCGCGGAATGGGAATCGCATCGGCCAGGACCCGTCGTACCTTGCGAATGTGCAGGTCGCCCATTCTCATGGCCGTTTTTCAACAACGCTGTCGGCTCGATTCGTCGGGAAGCAGTTCACCGACAACAGTGAGAATGACGAGACGGCAATTGGCGCATATTCGCTCGTGAACGCGGACTTTGGATACAGGTTCGTGAATTTGCCGGGCGACGTTCCGCTTGTCGAACTGCGCTTGACGTTCAGCAACGTGCTCGATGCCGAATACGAAGCGGTCGGATACGGTCCGACGTACATTGTCGGCGCTCCACGCGCCGTTTATGCGACACTCGCGGTTGAGTTATAAATGACAGGATCGGGATTTCGACACCTAACCGGACTTGACGTCGGGCTGCTGCTGCTGTTTGCAGGAGTCATTCTGCTAATCGGTCTTTGGAAGCCGGCGAAGACGCTGGGGACCTACATGATAGCCGACCGCAGGCTAACAGGACCGGCGTTTGTGATGTCGCTTGTGTGTTCCTGGTACGGCGGGATTTTGGGGATCAGCGAATACTCTTACACGTACGGGTTGTCGAATTGGTTCGTCTTCGGCGCGCCGTACTATGTTTATGCGCTGATATTCGCGCTGTTCCTCGCCCGGAGAGTCAGGCACTCCGAGTTGCTGTCGCTGCCGGATCGGTTTCAGTTGGCGTACGGAACACATGCCGCAAAGTTGTGCGGAGCGATTCTGTTCGGCACGGCAATGCCGGCGGCCTATCTGCTGATGCTGGGCAAGCTGATCGAATGGATGACGGGGTGGACGTATCATGTCTCCCTGCTATCCGGCACAGCATTCTCAACCCTGTACTTGTTTCGCGGCGGCCTGTCGAGTATCGTGCGCATTCACCTTGTGCAATTCGCGGTGATGTACGCGGGATTCGCGATACTCCTGGTTGTTCTCGCGTTGAAGTATGGCGGCCTTGCTTTCGTCAGAGCAAATGTACCGTCAGAGCTGCTGACCCCGACAGGCGGGCAGACCGTCGCAGCCGTGCTGGTGTGGTATGTGATCGCCTCAACGACGTTGGTTGATCCACTCTTCTATGAACGAGCCAACGCGGCCCGGTCCGAACGAATTGTGCTGCCAGGTATTCTTGCTGCAATTGTGTGTTGGGCGATCTTCGATTTCATGACGACATCGACAGGACTATATGCGCGCGCATTGTTGGGTGAAATCGACTCGCCTATATTTGCGTTTCCTGAACTTGCGCGGCGATTCCTGCCGAGCGGACTCGTTGCGGTCTTTCTTGCAGCGCTGTTGGCGACAGTTGCATCATCAATTGACAGCTACATTTTCATTGCGGGAGCGGCGTTGGGGCGAGACGTGTTTGCGCGCGGCAGAGCACTCGACGATGAGGCGATCAAACGATTTGTGCAGATGGGGGCGGCGCTGGCTATTCTTGCCGCTCTGGCGCTGGCATGGTTCTCGGATTCAGTGATAGGCCTGTGGTATTCAATCGGATCAATCAGTGCACCAGCGTTGCTCTTTCCCTCTCTGCTCGCATGGTTTGGTAAGCGTCCGCCGCGACCGAGCGCCGCACTGCTTAGCATCTACCTTGCAGGCGCCGTTGCATTGGTCTGGCGGTTGTCGTCCTCTTGGAGTGTCGGCAATATGTACTGGATGGGAATAGAGCCGGTTTTTGCGGGTCTATTCGTCAGCGGAGGGATTCTCGCAGTCGATCGCCTGCGCAGCCCATAAACAGACGCAATGCACAGCACGGAAAAAGCAGAACCCGCCGAAAGACCGGCGGGTTCGCTCGTTTGTGGCTTTTCCCTCTCGTCAGGTTACAAGCCGTACAGCATCACGGGCATTAAGGTCCCAAACATGTCAGCGACCTGCGGCTGCATGCAGTAGTAGAGCGGCACCCCGAAAACGGCGACACGGAAGGTCACGTCATAGAGGTAGGCCGCAACAAGACCGTTTTGAAAGTAATCCGGATCTCGCGTCGTGAGCCGCCCAATTACAGTGCACTCGCCGTGCTGATCGAACACCCAGGTGCGCGGAAGGGCACCCTGCCAGTTGGATAGGATCTTTGATTGGTCGATGGTCAATGACGGGAAGCCGTTTTCCCCGATTGTCCCAGTGCCTTGCTGGACGGCGAGCCAGTTGTTGCTCGGATCACGTTTTGCTTCAAAGGCGCGCAGATAGCGGGATTCAAAATCGGAGTCAGTGTAGAGCTGTGTCGCATCATCGACGGAGAACGCGTTCATAATGTCCCAGCCGCTGAAGACAACACGCCCGCCGCGCCGCAGGAACTCGACCAGAATGCGCGTTTGGTTGTCCAGCATCTGCTCAGAGCGGTCATCGGCGTGCCAGATTATCACTCCAATGTTCTGCAAGTCATAGGGAGACACGTAGGCACCGGGCGACCGAGCCGACATGTCAATCTGCCGGAATCGGTAGCCGTTGAGCACAGACGAGTAGAACGTATCGACTTGCGCGTCACTCGGCGAGGTGAGAGTGCCGTTCCCATTTCGGGTCTCATCGACCACAATCACACTGTCGGAGAGCTGTTGGGTCACGAGATTCACGAAATACGACGACGTATGCGAGAGCGATCCCGCGACGTCGCGAGCTTGAAAGTCAAAGCTGTAACTACCCGTTGGCAGATCTGTGAAACCAAGTTCAGGCAGGAGCATCCATTGACTCCACTCCCCTTCATCCTGACGATACCTGAAGGAGTGGATCACACCGCGATAGGCAAACGCGGTCGCTTCGAAGGCGATCGTCAGCTGGGCGTTGTTGACGCGGTAGACGGAACCGTCCTTATACAGACTGTCGGAAGCCGTGCCGTGATTGTAGCGCACGGTGGTTTCACCCATAACCGGAACGCGATTAAGACCCACGTTAACGGCACGCGAAACAACGGGCGAAATCGCGGAGCCAGAGTCCTTGCAGCGCGCGTAAATAGTATGCAGACCTTCCGTCAACTCCTCGTTACTGAGGGTATTCACGCCCGCCGGAAAATCGCCAAGCGACAAATCGGCAAACATAAACACCGAGTCGCGGGACCAATCGCTCCAGTTCACGGTGTCATCAACGCTCATCGTGAACCAGACGCCTGAGCGATTCGGGTCGTTGGCCTCAAGTTTCAGCTTGAAGCCGCGAGCGACGTTGGCGTTTGGCGCGACGATGTTGTCGCTCGAGAAGAAACAGGTCGGCGCTTCATTTCTTGTATAGAATTGGATCTCCGGCGCATTCGAGTCGACTTCTCCGTCGTCGTCCACGGCTTGGATTCTAAACGTATGTGATACCGATTCGCCGGTGGCCGGGGAGGCAAAGGAGATTGAGCTGTCAGTGCGCAGGGTAAACGCGGCCATTTGGCCATCAATATACATGTTGAAGCCCGCGATGACTCCATCACCATCGTTGCCCGACCAGCGCAACGTGAGATAGTGATTCACCATTGATCCATTGCGCGGGGCAGAGGTGATCACCGTCGTCGGCGGACGGTTGGCGATCGGCGAGCCGGGATCGGAGACATCGCATCCAGCGACAAACAGCACGGCAAGCAGGAGGAAAGCAGAGCTAATTCTTATTTTCATGTGGTACTCCTACCAGGCGAAGGACACCGCAAAACGGTGCGGTTGATCCATGAATCCGTCGGCGGCCTGCGTCAAGCGTCCCCAATGCGAATATGCGTAGTCGAAGTTCATCGCGTAGTCGCCCATCACGTCGAAACGTAATCCAAGCCCTGCGGCGAAGCTCTCCTCGTCATAGCCAAATTTGCCGCCGCCGCGCACGAACAGCGTCTTACGGTAGCTGTATTCACCGCCGATGTTCAGACGCTCCTTGTTGTCATTCGGGTGGTCCATTTCCAGCGCAAAAACGCCCGAATGGTCCGTTGACTTACGAAGTTTGAACATCTCCCAGACGTCAAAGGCAATACCGAGGCGGAACATCACGGGCAGTGACGCCCCTTCAAACTCTTCGGCATTCGGCGTTGTCGAGCCATTCGATCCGGCTTCGCGATAGTCCAGGAACGTGCCGGAGTATTTCACATCCGGGCCGAGGTTTTGGATGGTCATGCCGATCTTCAGGGAGCGTAACGCGGTCTGATACAGTGTGCCGAGATCGACCGAGGCGCCATCAAACGAGTGGTCTTCGAGGGAGCTATGCAAGTAGCGCAGTTGTCCGCCGAGGGAAAATTTGTCCGTCAATCGCTGCGCATAGGACGCGCCAAGCACGACATCATAGGCATTGAAATACTCGCCGGTGCCCTCAGGTAAAGCGACCGTGCGCACCTTCATGTCGTTCGTGAACAGGTTGATCGCGTGCAGCGACGCGGAAGAATACTCGCCCCACTTTCGCGAGTACGAGACCGTGTTGCACTGAATGTCAGCAGGCAGGTTGATCTGTGTGATTTGGACTTCGTTTCCGCGCTGCGACGAGAGACGCCGACGTTCCACCACACGGACTCGGCACCGTCGGTTGCAGCGACCATGGCGTTACCCATGCCCATGCCGCGAACTCCCAGCGGAAGCTTAAGGACTTGCATTGCAGTGGTTCCGACCTTGTCGAGGGCGACAGCGGGGCCTGAGACAACGGCGATGAGCGCAGTCGCAGCGAGAATGGTCAATCTTCTTGTAAAAGTCATATTGCTATTCCTCCGCGTAAACGAGGATGAGGGCGGCTGTCACGTAGGTCTCGGCGCCGGTGACTCGGGCGCGCAACGTGTGGCTGCCCTGCGTCAAGCAAGGCACGCCATCCCGAAAACAACTTGCCCAGTTAAGGAAGACCTGACGATCTACTTTGTTCAAGTCCGCCACATAGAAGCCTGCAAGGTCGAGATCAAAGCCGCGGCCCTTCAGACCAGAGTCAAAGTTCGTTTCGGCAAGGTAGATGGATTGGTCGGCGATTCTGCCATCCTGTAAGCGAGTCGCAAGCGGATAGGCCGTCGCCGAATCATCGTCCAACCAAATCGCAAGCGTGTATCGGTCGTCAAGGACAAGACCCAAGGAGTCGCGCCGGCCGCCGAGTTCCGTGGTATCCGCGACGGCGACAGCGATTGAATCCTGATAGATGGCCTTAATCGAGTCCGCGACGTGCTCCGCAGGAATCAACCCGCTTGTGTCGTCAGGACAGCTTTCCGGCAGGGAGTCGCAGAGAGCGCGGACCGCCACAACAGAATCGAGCACGCTTTTCTGCGCTTCAAAACCGATGGCGTAACGAATCAAAATGTCATCCCAGATAGGAAAGGTGTCACCGACGATGGCTTCAAACCAGGCGATATCGCTGTCGGGCCGAATGTAGGCCGCGATAGACAGTCGCGCGGGCTGTACAAAGCCGTCAGGGGTAACATAGTCGGCAATGTCCCGCTCGACATTAAACGACGCGGTGAGCTCGATACCGTCGGATCGCGCGCTATTCCACAACGTAATTGTCTCGGTGTGCGATTCGACCGGTGCGGCCGGCGGCGGCGTGCGGGGATCGGCGCACGATGCCAAGAGCAGCGCGGCACAGATCAGAATGATCAGATTTATTGTAGATTTCGTCATCTTTGTTTGTGCTCCTTGATTACTTGATGACGACAAACTTGTCCATGAAGAACTCGCCATTGTACTCGACGGTATAGTAGTAGATGCCGCTGACGATCTCCTGGTCACTGCGCGTCCGTAAATCCCAATCGGTCTGCTCGCTGCCGTTCATATGGTCAATATTTGCCAAGTAGTCTCCGGCCAGCGAGAAGATGCGGATCATACAGTTGCCGGGCTCTTTGTTGGTCGGCAGCCCGCGGAAATAGAGCTTACGCACAAACTCGATACCTGCTTCGCCGATTTTTGGTATCGCTTCGCTCGCGTGGCTTCCCTTGTACGGATTAGGGAAGACGTAGACCTTTGACAGGTCCGTATCAGTTGCCGTCGTGTCGGCCTGTTTCGCGATAGTGACAGCCTGAGTGTTTCCTGTGCGGCCCGATTCCAATACTCCAGCGCCAAACACGCCTTGGTCGAAGGCCCGGACGACGTATTCGTAGCTTTGCCCCGGGATGAGGTTCATATCCCAGTAGACGTAGTAGAAAGACGTGTCCGTATCCCAAATTGAATCCGTCGGCATACCATTGTTGAAATTCTGCCACTCAAACTCGCCTTCGAGCTCGTTGATCAGGTCATACTCCACGAGTGTTTGCCACTCGGTTTGACCCGTTTTCCGTTCGATATGGTAGCCTTCGAAATCGCGAAGACCAGTGATGGCGTCGATTGATTCTTCAGAGTTAGACCGCCAACGAATTCGTGTACGGTCGTCGTAGACGTCAACGACGTACTCGGGCGGCTCGGGGGCCGAGGGGCCCTGGAAGTTATTGAGGTACATCGCGAGCGCCCACTCTGCATTGACGCCGATGTCCGCAGTATCATCGCCGGCGATGAAGGCAACCGTGATGGGCAATGTCTCGCCGGGGCGAATAGTGAAGCCGTCGGTAGCTTCTGCGCCGAATGAAATCAACATGCGCCAGTCGCCGGCTTCGGGGCTCAAGGGATCAATGTCGCCCGACGAAATCCTATCGTATTTTGCGGAGTTGGTTTCGGGGTCGCCGCCGGCGGCGCGTTCAAAGTTGCGGAACGAGACGCGCAGCTCGTCGAGCGCAACCGGGGTCTTCACGACGCGCATGGCAAACACGCCCGGTCCTTCACGGTCCTCGTCGTTCACGTCGTCGAAATGGACGGCCATGAGTCGCTCGGGATCGTAGTAGTTGAAATCGTCGAGCGAGGCCGCGTCGCCGGGTTCGCCCTGCGCGAGAATGTCCGGATCGGCGAAAAGCGCGATGAAGACGTTCCGGAGCGGCAGAGGGCTAACATTGCGAATACGATAGTCGAGAAGAATGAAATCGGCCGCGTAGTCTTCCGGGAACGCGTACGTGCGCTGCGTCACAATGATGCCAAGTGGGCTGTGACCGTCGGGGTCGGGATCGGCGACGTAGTCATCTTGTATGTCGTCTGTATAGGCACAGAAGTACTCCTGCACGCCGCGCGCTACGCCGTCTTCGTCTTCGTTGCCATCGCCATCATCATCAAGGAAACCGGGGCAGCAGTCGCCGTCTGCATCCGGGTCTTCGGCATCCACGAGGCCATCGAAATCGTTGTCGATGAAGTCGCGGGCCATGTCGCCGGCCGGGTCTTCATCGATATGAGATTCCGGATCGTAGCTGCAATTTCCGTCGTGGTTGGCGTCACCGGAGTCGTCTGTGTCTTCGTCGACAGCCAAGTCGCCGTCGTCGTCCTGACCGTCGGCGATTTCTTCGTCGGTAACACCGTCATCGTCATCGTCGAATCCGATAAGGCCGCGCCCGCCGTCGTGATTGCTGCTCTTCTCGGTGTCACCGTTCAGGTCATCCTCCGCCATACGCCAGTCGTCGTCGTCATCGAAATCTTTGGCACCCATGGTGAAGAAACGGTCGTCGTCAAAGACCTCCAGGGACTTTGACGACAGATGCCAATCGGGATTGGTGCCGGTATTGGCGAACGGATTGGCGACAATGTTCATCGGGTAGTATTCACCGGTGCCATCATCGCCGTCGGTGGCGGTTGACACCAATCGAACGCCGTTTACGTCGGCGCCGATCCATACCCCCGCAGAGAACAGAAAGTCATTGCCGCTGTTGATCGGAAACTCGAAACCAGCCATGCCGGGCAAATTATTGGGGTTGCCGACTTCTCCGTAATTTGACAGCGTCATGCGCACGTTTCCGATGTCGTGCTCGATGACATCCGTGCGCGCGCCGGGATCGATGTCGTCTTGCGAGCGCACCGGCCCACGGTGAGTCGTAACGCGGCGTGCTTCAACCGTCGCCGCGGCGCCGAGTAGGACGATGAGAGCGAGAATTGCGAGATATGAGAGTTTATTCTTCATGCGCTATCCTTCGGTTAGAAGTCCACTGCCAAACCGACGCGCACCTGACGCGGAATGTCCCACGCGTCAGGATTCGCCCCGGCACGTGGATTCACGCCGTAGTTCGGAGAGGTTGTGTCATTGATGTAGCCGGGGCTGCCGCTGCTGTACGTGTCGATCGTACTCTGGTTGCGGTCCCAGCCAAGGATGTTCTTCGCATTAAACAGATTACGCACTTCAAACAGCGCCTGCCAGTTCAGGCCACCCATGCTGAAATAGCGGCCGACGTTCACATCGGTCTGATAGGTCCATGGGGTATTCTCGGCGAATTCCTGTCCTTCCACGTTGCTGCCATTGTATTGGGTCGGCGTATAGGGCAATCCCGAGAGGAACTGGGACAGCCAGTTAACGGTCCAACCGGTGCGAAGCCACTCGGCACTGAGGACTTTGCCCTTGAGCGGGTAGTTCGCACCGAGATTAAAGACTACCTGATGGCGGCGATCCCAACCGAGCGGCGTTTCGCCAGCGGGTTCGGCGTAGTTGCTGCGTGTGACATCCGAACCAATGTCGTAGGAGTTCTTGCCCGTAGCCCATGACAGTGTGTACGTCAGGCGGCCCGAAACGTGTGAGCCGTAGTCCTTTGTCAGGTTGAACTCAAATCCGCGCACAGAGGCGTAGTCGGCATTGTAGTAGATCGCGGCATTCGAGCGGCCCGAGGCCTGAAGACCCTGCTCAAACAGCAGTTGGTTCTGTGAAGCGGTTTGAATCCAGTTCTTGATGTCCTTGTAGTACGTAGAAACGTCCAGCAAGAAGTCAGCACCAAACTGATGACGGACCCCGAGCTCGTAGGCGATCGTCTTCGACGGTTCGAGACTCGGATTACCCACGACGGCGGTCGCGGAAGCGACCTGATTCACTGTGGTCAGGTAGTAGTCCTGCCGACCTCGCTGGTAGAAGTAGCCGTAGTTAAAATGGAAGACGTCGCGGTCGGTCACGCTGTGGGCGATTCCCAAACGCGGCGAAACGTAGAGGTCACCGCTCTTGCTCGGCGCATCGTAATCAATGTAGTTGGTGGCAATGGTCGGGTTATCCGCAAACGGACTGCGAATTGACTCGCCGCCGATCCGCCAGTAGTCGAAGCGCACGCCAGCGTTGATAATGATGTCGCTGTACTCCATCTTGTCCTGTAGATAGATCGCGCCGGAAGACGGATAGTAGCGATAGATGTCGCGGTAGGTGCCGTTACCGTTGTTCAGGATACTCGCATAAGGACGATCTTCGGCGGCGACATTGTAGTAATTGTACTCAACGCCGGCTTTGGTTTGATGGCGAGCGTGGACTTGCGACGTAACGTCCCACTTAATCGTATAGGTACGGGATTTGAACTCCGCCCAATCGGGGACAAGCTGTTGATTGTTTCCGGCCAGTCCGTCTCCGGCGATATAGAAGCCATAGACGTTGGCCCGGGCGTTGGCGGGATTGTTGTAATCAAACATCCCATCTCCGTCCTGATCGGTGAACGGTTCGCCGGCATCGTAGCGGCCATTGTAGCGGCCCTCGGCGTCCGGCAGATCGACGAACGGTTCGGAGGCCATGCCATAGTCTTTGGCAGACTTGCCGCCGCCAGTCAGCAGACGCGACGCATCGTAGATTCCAAGGCGAACAGTGTGAAACGTTTTCGCACTCAAGTTATGGTTCAGGGTGGCCAAAATCTGCTGATCGCGGACGATCTCAGCGCGCACGTGGTTCGCTGCGTTGTACTCATACGGCTGGAGGTCCTCGTCCACGAGTCCGTCGCCGTCGTCATCCACCCAGTTCAGCGCTTCTTCGTCCATGCGACCGTCGCGATCATCGTCAGCCAAATCGACATCGAGATCGTCGGTGACGCCGTCGGCGTTCAAGTCCTGGAAAACCCGCTGCGGATAGGCTCCGGCATCAGTAGCAAGTCCTTGAATGGAAGCGAGGGCCCACATGCCGAGCTTCTGCTCTTCAAGCGAAAAATCATAGGGAAAGCGCTGCGAAAGACGGTACCAATAGGGATTGACCCGTTCCTGATTGTTCATCCAACCCAGACTTAGCTTGTAGTTCTTCTCAGAATTGTATGTGAGTTTCAGGTTGGAGTTATTGTACGCTTCACCTTTGCGCACGTCGCCGCCAAACCAATCAGTGACCTGCGGCCGGAACCAGCGGTCGCCGCCGACCTGTGTACCGAATTCGTTGGCGTTGCGGCTCCAGAATGTGCCGGAGCCGAAGAAGGACATTGATCCGGGCAAAGTGACGCCGAGTTTCGGCAGCAGGCGGCTGGAAATCGGTTCCGGACCGGACAAGGACATTTCGGTGTAGTCGTAGTCCTGATAGCCGAGCTTGCGATCCGGTGACTGATGCGGAAGGCCCGCGGACTTTTCGTTGTTCAAGTCGGCAAACGAGCCATTGCCGAAGCCGTCAACATCCATGACGTGCTCGATATGCCCAGTGTACTGGGGCTCGCCGTCACGCGTGACGAGATTCACGACGGCGGATTGAGCTTCGCCATATTCGGCATTGAAGCCCGCCGTCATAACCTGCATCTCACCGATTGAGGACTTTGGCACTTGCAGATAGCGGCGCTGAAACTGTGGATCCCGGACGGCAAGGCCGTCGACAAGAAAGAGAATCTCATCACGACGTCCGCCGCGAATGTGGAGATTCGTGCCGCTTCCGACGACGCCCGCCTGTCGGGACAACGCATCCGAGAATTGGGTCACGGGAAGCTCGGATATTTCGCGGCTGTCGACCGTGCGGCCCGTATTCGCAACATCGCGTTTGACGACGTCCCGAGGCGCGACGACGACCACTTCCTGCCCTTCAAGAACGGTCTCTTTCAAGAGAACACGCAGCTCCGTCGTTTGCTCGGACTTGATGACCACTCCTTGCACGACCTGCGTCGCGTAGCCAATGGTCGAAACCCGCACGGTGTATTCGCCGATGGTCATGTTGAGCAGGAAGAACTCGCCGGCGAGATCGGTCGTTGCACCACGCGTCGTTCCTTCAATCGCGACGTTTGCTCCCGGGATGGGATCGTTCGTGCCCGTGTCCATGACGACACCGGCAAGCTTGCCGACACCTTGAGCGGCGGCAGGCAAGGCATGTGCACCGAGTGAAATGAGTAGAAACAGGAGAATCACTTTTCTCATGAACCACCTCCGGGTTAACGTACCCGTATGTAAGATAAGGGGGAATCGGAATCGAGGAGAAGAAACGTGCGCGTTTCGGTGTCCCGGGGTGTGAGGCGAGCGCAGGGAGGCAGGGCAATGGGACCTACGGAAATTACAGCGGATACGCCGAATTGTCAAGGGTTTAAGCTCGATATTTTGGACATTAATAGTAGAATATTGGAACATGCGGGCAACCGCCAAACGTCTACATTCTTCATAATTCTACTATATTCAACATATTGGTGACCCCAAATGATACCGCTATTCGCGTCGTGTGCTGTTAAGTGACCTCCATACACAAAGCAAGCCCCCGAAAGTGTTTTCGGGGGCTCGGCTTGGATTGGTTGTCGCAGCTAACTCAGGTGAAGCAGCTGGCGATACTTGGGCATCGGCCAAAGATCGTCGTCGAGCAACACTTCAAGTTCGTCACCGGCGGCACGAAGTTCTTGCATCGCGGGAATAATGAAGTCGCGGAAGTACGTGGCAACGATGCGATGATCGTCGGTCTCCGGAACGGCGGCACGGGCGCGATCCAGATGCTGAAGCCTTGCGATGAACCGTTCAATGGCGGCAGCAACGAGTTCGAGCAATTTGCGCTGCCCGATCAACGTCGTGGACGGCAGCACGTCCTCGGTTCGATGAACGGCGGTCGCAACTCGACTTTGATATTCGAGCGCGGCCGGAAGGATCTGCGTTGCCCCCATCGAGGACATGAGGCCTGCTTCGATACTCAGCATCTTGATATAGGTATCAAGTTTGACGTGATAGTGGCTGTGCAGTTCAGCGTCAGTCAAGACGCTTTGCGAAGCGAAGAGGGCAATTGCGCGCGGTGTTATGAACGCGGGAATGGCGTCGACGACTGTGCGCAGGTTCGGGAGCCCGCGTCGTTCGGCCTCTTTGTGCCACTCCGCGGAGTAGCCGTCACCTCCGAAAAGCACCGCGCGATGCGCAGTCAACTCGCGTTGAACGACGCTGCGGACGGCGGCATTGAAGTCCGTTTCAGTTTTCAACGTCGTTTCAATCCCGTCGGCCATGTACCCCAACGACTCGGCGACAATCGTGTTCAACACCATATTGGGGCGGGCGATATTCTGACCTGAACCGACCGCGCGGAATTCAAACTTGTTCGCCGTGAAGGCGAAGGGCGACGTGCGGTTCCGGTCAGAGTCATGCAGAGGAAGCGGCGGCAAATTCGAAACGCCGATATTCAGGAAGGTCTTCTCTTTTGCTTTCGCGGACTGGCCGTCGATGATTGCTTCAACAACTTCGGTGAGCGTGTCGCCCGAATAGACGCTGATGATCGCGGGCGGAGCTTCATTGGCGCCGAGGCGGTGATCGTTGGCAGCCGAGGCAATTGAAGCCCGCATCAGATCGCTATGCAAGTGCAGGGCTCGCACAACGGCCGTCAGAAATACCAGGAACTGCGCGTTCTCCTGCGGTGTGTTGCCGGGTTCGAGCAAGTTGTTGCCGCGATCGTCGGCCATAGACCAATTGTTGTGCTTGCCGCTGCCGTTAATGCCCGCAAATGGCTTCTCGTGCATCAGGCAGGCCAAATCGTGGCGCGCGGCAACACGGCGCATCACCGACATCATCAGCATGTTGTGGTCGGTGGCAATATTGGCGCGCTCGAAAACCGGGGCAAACTCGAACTGTCCGGGCGCAACTTCGTTGTGCCGTGTCGTAACGGGAATGCCAAGTTTGTAGAGTTCGACTTCAAGGTCTTCCATGTAAGCAAGCACACGTTCGGGAATAGAGCCGAAGTAGTGATCTTCCATTTCCTGGCCTTTGGGCGGGCGGGCGCCGTAGAGCGTGCGGCCGCAGGTCATCAGGTCAGGACGTTTCAAATAGAGCTCGCGATCCACGAGGAAATACTCTTGCTCGCAGCCTACGGTTGTCACGACTTGCGTGGCGTCATGGCCGAAGAGTCTCAAGACGCGAATCGCCTGTTTGCTGATCGCATCAATGGAGCGCAGGAGCGGCGCCTTCTTGTCGAGGGCGTGGCCGTTAAAGCCGAGGAAGACGCTGGGAATATAGAGGGTCTTGCCGTAACGGCCTTCCACCAGAAATGCGGGGCTGGTAGGATCCCAACCGGTATAGCCGCGCGCCTCGAAGGTCGAGCGCGTGCCGCCGGAGGGGAAGCTGGATGCATCAGGCTCTCCCTGCAGGAGGTTCGCGCCGGTGAACTCCGTGATGACGCCGCCGTCCTGGGTCGGAATCAGGAAGGACTGGTGCTTCTCGGCGGTGAGGCCGTGCAGCGGATGAAACCAGTGGGAGTAGTGAGTCGCACCGCGCGCCATCGCCCAGTCTTTCATCGCAGCTGCGACCACGTCGGCAGTGGCAGGATCGAGGGCCGCGTTGGTCTCCTGAATTGCAACAAGGTGTTTGTACACGGGCTTCGGCAGGACCTGCCTCATCACGGACAGCGAAAAGACGTTCAATCCAAACAACTCCGAGGGCTGCGGAGGATTCGCCGAGCCGTTGCGAGTTGTTCCGTTCACTGTCTGCGAGGCGTAGTCGGAGCGCGTGCTGGACTTGTGCATAGTTCCCCAGTGTTTAGATGGCGGTTCGTGAGTGCGGAGGTCAGGCGGGTTTGCGATCAATCTGCTTTGGTTTGCCAGCTTCGTCCAGAGCGACAAAGACTGCGCTGGTGCGAACGACGACGGTGCCGTCGGTCTTGTCGGCCTCGATCTCGAAGGAAATACTCGTACGGCCGATTTTCGGATTCATACAGTAGAAGTGGACAATGTCCCCTTCACGCACCGGATGATGAAACTCGAACTCTCCAAATTTGAGCGTGACCATGTAGCGTTCGCCGGTGAACTCATGAGCGAAGATCGCTGCGGCCTCGTCCACCCATGCCATCATGTTGCCGCCGAAAAGTGTACCGTTCACGCCAAGATTCTGCACCATGCAGAGCTTGGACGAGACTTTGAATCGTTCGTGGGCAATCATTTGGTGTATTACTTCAGGTAGACAAGTTTGCGGTCGGAGACAAAATTCCCCGCTTCGAGGCGATAGATATAGATACCGGCGGCAAATGGAGACGCGTCCAATTCAACAGAATGGCGTCCGGCTGTCAGGTTCGGCGACGAAAGCAGCTCTTTGACGAGTTGACCCTGAATATTGTAAAGACCAAGCTCTACGGGTGAGCTTTGCGGAAGGTCGAAGCCGATGGTTGTCGTCGGATTGAACGGATTCGGGAAGTTCTGATTGAGGGCGAAGGTGCGCGGCAAACTCGGATCCGTTGGCGAATTCAAGCTGGGCGTGCCATTGTAGATGAGTTCGACGCTGTCGGGAGACGTCGTCGCTGAATGGTGAATAATCATCCATCCGTGGTGTTCGCCTAACGAGCTTGGAATAACTCGCGGGTAGACGCGAAGGAGCGGCCCGGGCTCCAGCGAAACGGGACCGTCAAAGGCGAGCATGAATGGGGCCTGCGTATTAATCGACGTAATCGTCAGCGGCACATTGCCCTGGGCGCGAATCCCGACTAAGGCGCTGTCTAACGTACCCAGCGGTATGTCGCCGAAATCCGCCACAGCGCTGGGCAAGAAGACGATTGAAGACGTTGCGGCAAAAGAAGAGACGTCACACGTCAAGCTGTCGCCGGGGCCGTTGTGGAAAACGGTAAGGACTCCGGAATGCGGGCCAAGCTCGTCGGCATGAAACGTGACGGTAACCACGAGGTCGTCGTTCGGTTCGAGCAGGACCGTGTCCTGCGGTGAGACCGTAAAGGGACCGGACACCGAGATGTTCGTGATCATGAGTACGCCGCCGAGCGGAGGATTGGTCAAGACCAACGCACCGTCCATTTGCTGACCAATTAAGGCTGTGTCGATTTCCAACGGGCAGCTCAACAGATACGGTGTCGCCGGATCGATAGATTCAATAGTCAGTCGATACGGTTGAATCGCATTATTTGTCGCACCGTCGACAAGGAGGCGAAGATCGGTAATTCCTGCGGGCACGTCGAGACGGTAGAGGGTTTCACTCTGACCAACAGGACGACCGTTTTCCGTCGCGAGCGTTGTACCGTTGGCGGCCTGCAGAGTGAAATTTAGATTCTGGTCGTCGTATGTGCTATACGAAGTTCCGGCTTCACACGAGCCGTCGAAATTCTGCTGACCTTCGAGGTAGGTACGGCCATCCGGTTCAAGCGTTACACTCACTGAGCGATTCGGCACAATCGTGAAGCGCCACCAATCCGTATCGGTGTTATCGTCCAGGCTTGCCAGCGTCACCGTCTCCGTCCCTTCAATCTGGCCAAGATCGTAGGACTCTGCGGAAGCATCGTTTGGCTCATAGGGATCGCCATATCCGCGCTGACCGGCGAGGATATCGTCATGCTGCGGTCCGTCGAAAGCACTGGTATAGGTCGGCTCGAGCAGTTTGGTCGTGTTAATGGGACAAACGTGAGCCAGCCCCAGACCATGACCGTGTTCGTGCGCGACGATATTGCGGATGAAGCGATAGTTTTGCGCGGCGCTATTCCACGATTCGGCTTCGTCCAGCACCATATCGCCGCGATCGGGGAAGAAGTTGTAGGCAAGCACCCCATTCTCGCCGTCCATGGGAGTCATCGCAATACGAATGTCGCCGCGCTGACCTATAACACCGGGGCTGCCCTGTCCCCAACCGGCACCATCATCAGTGACTTGAGTGTAGGAGTTACCCGTGACTTCGCCCCAGCGGGCGAAAACCTGTGCGAACAGGTTTTGCCACGCTTGCTGATTCGGAAAGATCTGATTCATTCGTGCGAAGAGGACGCTTTGATCGCCTTCGATGGACACGCCGTCCGGAACAAAGCTGTAGGTCAGGGCGACGCCCGTGCCTTGCGAGCCAGTACCGCCATTGGCGGTGGACTGCCAGCGACCTTCCAGATTGAAATCGAGGGTGCCTTGGCGGTCGAGAATCCGGCGTGTCCAGTCGGCCATGTAGTCCGGGTCGGTACCTTCGGCGAAGCAGACGGCGAGAGGCGTTGTGGGGCACTGGGATTCGAGTCCTGGCAGAACCGGAGATTTCGTGTGGCGCGGCGGCAACAGCCAAATCATGCTTACCACTGCGAGGGAGAGCGCGGTGATGATCAGATGGCGCATGGTTGACTCCTTTCTAAGGATAGTAATCTCAAACATTTACACAATTTTCCCCGGACCGATCAAACTATTAAAAGTACGGATTGTCGAGCCGGAATGCAAATGAAGCTACGTCATAAGGCATTGTTGTTCTTGCTGGGGATTGCGATTGGTACGTTTGGTGCCGTATCGAACACATTGGCGGATGATTCGCATCTGTGTTCGAAATGCGGAACTGTTATCGCCGAGGAATCGCCGTGGAACTCGATCGTGAACCTCGAGAACAAGGCGACGTGGGAGTCGGCACTTGCAGAGAAGCGGATGTGTTTCTATCCAGGAACGCCAGACGAGACGATTGACCGGCTGACCAGCCGGGTTTACGAGAACGCGGGTTCTTATATTAGCGGGAATCGTTGGACCTCGACGGCCAATGGAACAGCGGGCGGGCAAGGTGACCCCACGATTCTGACGTATAGCTTTGTACCAGACGGAGTGACGGTTCCAGACGCCGATTTCGGGAATCAGCCCAACAACATCAACGCCATGATGACGGCGAAGTTTGGCAGCGTGGCGAATGGCAAGCTGAAATTCCGTCAGGCCTTCAATCAGTGGCAAGCGTTGTCGGGTATCACTTACGTCGAAGAGCCCACGGACGACGGCGCGGCACTCTTCACGTCACCGGGCGTGCTGGGGGTGCGCGGCGATATTCGTATTTCCGCCATTAGCATGGATGGCATCTGGGGTGTGTTGGCCTACAACTGGTTCCCGAATACCGGCGACATGGTGCTCGACAATGCGGAGAACTGGCAGGACTCGTTCCTCGATTACCGCTACTTCCGAAACGTCGTCACACACGAAGCAGGGCACGGATTCGGGCTTTATCATGTCTGCCCGGACGCCTGCGTGTACCTAATGGAGCCGTATATCTGCACGGACTATAATGGTCCGCAGCATGACGATATTCGCGGCGTGCAGCGCCTTTATGGTGACTCAGCCGAAACGAATGACTCGCCGGGCACGGCAACTTCGCTTGGCAGCCCCGCGAACGGAACGACGACAATTACCGGTATGTCGATCGATGATAACAGCGACCAGGACTACTACGCGTTTACCGTTCCAGTCGACAAACAGATTACGATCACGGTCACTCCAGTCGGCGCGTTCTTCCAGCAATGCGCGCAAACCGGTCCTTGCACGTGTGCGGCGAGCGACACGACGCGCACGACGGATGATGTGAACCTCTCGTTGCGACTGTATAACACGAACGGCACAACGGTCATGGCTGAGGCAAGCGCGAACGGCGCCGGAATTGCGGAGACGATTCCCAATACGGGTCTGCCCGCCGCCGGGACGTATTACATTCGCGTCTATCAGGGCACGACCAACGCGGTTCAGCTCTACACGCTCAGCTTCACAATTTCGAATGCCAACGTCCCCACCGTCACCGTGACACAACCGAACGGCGGGCAGGTCTATTCGACGGGTTCAAGCCAGACAATCACCTGGACATCGGCGAACATCACGGGCAACGTGAACATCGAGCTCAATCGGGACTACCCGGGCGGCGCGTGGGAATCGGTCGTGGCGAACACGGCCAATGATGGCACACAGGCATGGACACCGACCGCGCCGATAACACAGGCGAATTGCCGCATTCGCGTCACGAGCATCAACTCACCCGCGGCGACGGACGAATCAGACGCGTCGTTTACAGTTTTTGTCCCTGACCTTGTCGTCGTTCGTCCGAACGGCGGCGAAGTGCTCGCCGGGGCAGCTTTCGAGTTGGTCAGCATGACCACGAGCGGAGTGACCGGGTTAGTTAACGTCGAGCTCAATCGCAGTTATCCCGCAGGCTCATGGACGTTGATCGGATCTGTTCCGAACACGGGCGGTACGCTGGTCTTCGGCGGACCGTCGACAACGACGGCGCGCGTGCGGCTGACTTCGGTGAATGAACCTGTAGCGACAGACACATCGGACGCGAACTTTGAAATTGTCATTATTAACAATTCGCCCGTGATCGCGCATGATCCACACGGCGATCAAGAGCCGGGGACGGCGACATTCACCGCTTTGGTCACGGACGACGGCGGACCATTGACGTGCACTCTGTTCTCTCGCGTAAGTGGCGGCGGCGCCTTCGCTTCGGTTAACATGCCCGTGACGGGAAATCCGGACGAGTTCGCGGGATCGTTTGCGGTGGTTGAGGGCGCGTTCGAGTATTTCATTCGGGCGACCGACGGAACGAATACGGTCAACACAGACACGATCAGCTTTGACGTTGAGGATTGTCCGGCGGCGATCGTATTTGACGATGGTACGGCTGAAGGGTACAATTGGGCCGAGGAGCCGCCCTTTGCATGGGCCGTTAAGTACACGCCGACAGGCTACCCGTTCCTCCTGTGCGGTTTCCAAGTTGCGGTTGCCAAGACTCATCCTGATGCCGAGCATTCTCCGATCACCGGCAGAGTGCTGCTGGCAGACGGAATCGGCGGATTGCCGGGCTCCTTGATATTCAGTGAGGTCAGCGGATCGGTCGGCAACGTCATCGGCGGCCTGCCAGCGGGACAGGTTGCGTGGGCAACAGTTTCTACACTGGACGGAGCAGGAGCGCCGCTGGTACTCGGCGGGCCGTTCTTTGTCGCGGTTGACAACCCCGTCGGGCAGAAATACGAGGCGTTCGGCCGCGACGATCAAACGATCAGCACCAACAGTTACTTCTATGACGGCTGCGATTCACTTTGGTACAGCGAGAATGATGCTGTGCCGAATGCGCAGGGCGGCCAGCGGATGATTCGTTTGCTTGGGGCGGCCATTCCGGCGCCGACTGATTTGGTGATTGTGCCCAACGGCGACGATATCGTGCTCTATTGGGCTGGAAGCGGTGCGCCTTACTATCGCATCTTGAGCGCGACGACGACTGGCGGTCCATTCACGACGCTTGAAGGGTCGACTACCGGTACGACGTTTACGGACGTGGGCGCTTCTCTGACGGACGCACTCAAATTCTACGTCGTCGTTTCTTCGGCCACGCCGTAGCCACCTGTGTTTGAATTGCGAAGTAGCCCGGTGCGAGCCGGGCTACTTCCGTTTTTGGGCCCTGTGATTGTGAGCAGAAATCCGTATACTTAGAGTGTTAGCGCGGTCGTTTGTAGGGCAGATGGATTAATGACCGACGCTTTGTTTTTGCTGCAATTATCGGACGGGGCGAGGGAATGCGGCAGGTCAGGGCAAAGCGACAGACGCTAATATGAGAGGTTCATAACACAGTCTTAACAATTTCGTAACATAGACAAGGCAAGGGAGGTTGGACAATGGCAAACAGGTTATGGTTCATGACGGTACTGCTATGTATAGTAGCAATAACGACGGCTGCAAGGGCCGTGTACCAAGTGGAGCCTCTACTATTGCGAAATTCCGAACGGTTTGGGCAACTCGTGCGGGCCGGATCGCGTGATGTTCGCAGACGGATCGAACTCGTGGTGCGTGTATTGGGACCGAACGGGAAATGGCGTTGACGAAACGGATGAGATCGTGCCGCTGTTCGACGAGAGTTCGGACGGCGCAATTTTCCAGTGCCAGCCGTTCAACGGAGAAATTCCGTGCGGCTATCCTGGCAATTTCTATTCGGATCCAATTCTGACCTTTCCCAATGGTCCAAATAGTCCAGACCAGCCGGTTTACTTCCTGCGTGTGGGCGGTGCGAATTACTGCTGGACCTCAGACACTTTTCGCATCGCGGAAGGCTATCAGGTAGTTTACTTGACGGAAGGCGATTGGGCTTGCGAACAGAGTCCGTGCGGCGATGCAACGGCGCCAGCGCCGGTAACAAACCTCGACGTCAGCGTGGATGAAGAATGTCTGCACGTCGACTACTCCTTTGAGCATGACGGCGCTAATGTGACGAGTTTCAACGTATGGGTGCGTACTGACCCTGCGAGCGAGTGGATCTATGCCACTAATTTGGAGGCCACCGTGCGCTCGGCAGGTGTCGATGTGTGCGCGGACGGCGTGGTGCAGATCGGAGTTGAGGCTGACAATGCGGGCATGATATCGGACATGGCCGTCGCTTCCGGTTCGACGTATTTGCGGCACTTCAGCGAAGCGGGCAACGGCGCGATTGAGTTTCTCGGCGGACGTGACATTCGGATTAACTTAGCGAGTCCACCGGCCGGAGATCGCTGCGAGGCGTTAGTGTGGTTTGACTTGTATTCCGGCGGATCATTCCTTGAGCGAATCCTGACGGTTGACAATCCCGAGCATCAGCTCGAACTGTCCTTTGAATGCCAGCTGCCCAATTCGGTGCCAAATCCGCAGTGCTACATCGTCATGATTGACTCGTCGACGCACAATGGAGGACTGATCACAGCGTGCGGACTTACGGACACGACGGACATGTTCCTTGTCGCGGCCGACGATGCGCCGGGGATTGCGCGAGAGTTTGCGCTTGCGCAGAACTATCCGAATCCGTTCAACCCGTCGACTACAATAGAATTCAGTTTGCCTACTGACGCGAGCGCCGAACTTGCCGTGTACAATCTCGCGGGTCAAGAGGTAGCAAGACTGCTCAGCGGAAACATGACGGCGGGATCGCACCGCGTGACTTGGAATGGCGTAGGCCAGGCATCGGGCATGTATTTCTACAGGCTGCAGGCGGGAACGAACGTCTTGACGCGCAAAATGCTACTCATGAAGTAGCACAATCAGATAGGATGACAAAGAAACGCCCGGTGCGAAAGCACCGGGCGTTCTTATTAACACACGTCATCTTCATCAAGGTGATTTTACGCGCCTGAGCGGCATATTGATCGGCAGTTCAGTATTGAACGTCGAGTAGTCGAGCGCGATTGAATAGGCGAGCCCTTCATCAAAGGTGAAATACAGTACGGTCGCCGGGTCGGGTGCGATATACTCGCCGCGCTGCGGCACCTTGAAATTCGATTTCCAGCGACAAGCAGCAGTAACACGCAGGTCATCAAGCCATCCGTCGAAGCCGCGATAGGTGCTGTCCTCACTGAGTCCATTGCCGATCCAGACGGGCTTGCGAGTCATGTTGAGCTCACCATTGACGGGAGTGGCGGATAATAGTTTGCCCTCAACGAAGAAACGCAGCAACTTCCCGTCATACGTGACCGCAACGTGCTGCCATTTCCAAAATGTCACGGCGTTCTCCTCAGATAGCTGCCAGCCCGCCTCGCGATTCGGGCGGAGGCCGAGCCGTCCGTTGTCTGATAGGTAGAACGTGAAGCTGCTGCCTTGCTGATCCATGATGCGGCCCCGCCCTCCCCCGCCCTGTGAGCGCGGACGGACCCACGCTTCAATCGTATACTGCCGCGCACCGTCGAGAGTTTGCAGACCGCCGTTCCACTGCAGTTGCGCTCCGGCAGACGCGCCGTCGAGATCGAGGCAATAGTCCGCTCGCGGGGCCGCGCCGAAGGAAAGGCCCGACAGGATGAGCAATAGACTCAGCCTAAGCATCATTCTTGAGTCGGCTGTGCTGGCGCAAATTTGGCGCGGAGGATGCCACCTAAGTCGGCAATCTTCGCGGCGGACGAGTAGGGGACTTTGCGTGATTCGGCAATACCTTTGAACAAGCCGTCGTCATCACCGCCGACTACGACGACTATTTCGTCGGCCATGTTTGCACCGAGCTTGTTGAACTCATCGGACAGGGCGCCGCGCCGATTCTTGCCGCCGACGTGAACCGCCAGGACTGTTATCTTCTGCTCAGCGGCGCTTTTCAGAAGCTCTGTGATGCGTGCAGTTTCCTGCTCAGCACTCACTTTTGCGGCCCCCAATCCCTTGCTTGATCCGCCCAAGACAATTATCAACGCGCCCTGTCCTGCAAGCATCGCGGAAGTCGCGAGCGGTTCATACGTGAAGGGAATGTTTTCGCGCGTCAGCAGCGTCTTGATCATTTGCGGGTCGGCGCTTTGGCCACCCGACGTGAGCAAGACAGGCGTCTTGAAGTCGGCGGCCTGAACGGATGCGGCAAAGAGAAGCAGGGCGAGTGACCAATGTCTGATCATGGACGAACTCACTTTCTATGGATGATCATGAGGATCAAGGTATATACCGAGGTCATGCTGCTGCAGCTCATCGTAGGTTGGTATTCCTGTGAAGGCTGCGGCGCGGTCGGGATTAAGCTGACTGAAGGCACTGATGAGTTTGTGGAATCCGGCGATGTGACGGCCCACACGCACCTTCAAGGGGATTCCTTTTTCGTCGTACGGTACGCGTGTCATGTTGATCTTCGCCGCACGAACATACATCGAATCAAGTCCTGACACAACAAGGTCGGCATTCGTCTTGCCGCGCAGACGGCCCTGACTTACATTAGCCGACTCCATGAGCGTCGCGTGGGTCAGTGTGTGATCACCCAACTCCCGATGCGACAGACCGCGAAAGTTGGCAGGAGAAGGTTCAAGTGCAAATTCGAGGCCTTCGAGCTGCAAATCCAGGACGGCCATCGACGCGCAATCCATCGCGCGCTCGTGCGCGACAATCGCATTGATCACGGGGTATTCCGGCGACGCCTCGTGCAAATCGATCACCAAATCGACATGCTCTTGTTTGACTAACTCTGTGATCGCGAATGCTATCTGCCCGGTGAAATTGCCATTTGCTGCACCGGGATAGCTGCGATTCAGGTTACGGCTATCAGCACCAGAGAGTTCCTGACCCGATGGGGAATGTACGAACACTTCGGGGTCAGGCCATTGATCGAGCGGATTTGTGTAGCGGCTGCCCATGCGAAAGGGGCGGACTCCGTTGGGCAGCGGGATATCAAAGGTTGGCGGATGCGCTTCACCAATGGTCTTGTGCGACATCGCTGAGCGATTTGTGCGGGGAACAATGAGCATCCGACCTCGCTCCATCTCGATATTCTCGAGCAAAAGATAGGCAGCGATGTAGCTGGCGGGCTCATCGCAATGCGTGCCGCCGAGAACCAGTATGGTCGCTCCGCCGTCAGGTTCGCCGAACTCGTAGACATCCGTATCCGCGCGGGTGCCACGGAGCCGGGAATCGTACTCGGAAAGTCGCACGATCTTTGACAGGGACGGCGACGGATAGAGCGGTTCATCGACCTGGGATGCCCGGAAGCCAAGCCCGGTGTAGATCGCCAGACTCAACACGCCGACAGCGAATATTGCGGCACGCAGCTTCATTTGAACAACAGGACTCGCAGAAGCAGCGGCAGCAGCACGAGCGCCGCTGCGAGTTGCATTCGCCACTCCGATGCGCGCCACAGTTCACGCGCGATGAGAGCAAGCAAGAGCGCGGCAAGCAGCCAATAGGTCCAGAACAGCATGGTCAGGCGAGCCCGATGAGTTTAGCAATGTCATTGGCGAAATAGATCGCGCCGAGCGAGACCATGATGCCGAGAACAATGGGCCACGCGCTGTGTTTCAAAATGCGCGTCGGATTCGATTCTCCAACAACGGGCCCGGCGAGTACGACGGCCAGCCGCGTGGGCGGCACAAAATCACCCACTGAAGCGAGCATCGACAGTGCGGCGGCAACAAGAATGTTGCTGCGATCCAGAAAGGAGAGCAGAATGGGCACGCCCAGAACGACGCTGGCGCCATATGCTGAAACACCGCCGAAGAGGGGCACCAGCAACGCCATGCCCACGTAGAGCTGCCAATCCGGCAGCGAGAGGAGCGTGACGACTATCCAACCGCGCGCACCGCTCAGAGTGAGCACTTCGATGAATGAGCCGATTCCAACCAAAAGCGCGAGAATCGGGAGCGACTGTTGGATCGTCCACGTTGTGCTCTCGCGGATCGAGACTTTGTCGCCCGTGAAGAGGGCGAGCAGAGCGCTGAGTAGAAAGATCAACGGAATCCCGAGATGCGGCACAACAGCGGGCGCGTATTTCTCGCCGAGCAGCAGCGCCGCAAGTGCGACGAGCGGTACGAAGAGCTTGGGGCCGTGCAGGTCATATTTTGACTCCGGAAGACTCTGCAAGGCCTGTCTGGCATTGAAGCCGCCGAGGCTCTTGTAGAGAATCAGGAATCCAGAGAGCAGCGCAAGCGGAACCGTCATCAGCAACAGCGGCCAGTCGAAACCGATATAGGGCATGTCGACGCCGCCGCAGATTAACATGGCACAGATATTCACGGGCGGCGCGACCATGCCGAAGAAAGCTCCGGCGGCAATGAAGGCACCGGCGACCGCAGGCGGCACTCCTGCACTCAGGAGTACAGGTGCGATCATCGCGCCCGTGGTCAAGACGCATGGCGCGGTGAGACCCGTAAACATTCCAGGGAACATCACGAGCAGCATCAGCAGCGGAATCAGGACCGCGCGGCGATCTCCGAACGTCTTGACGACCCAGACGTTCATGGTGGCCAGCGCACCGCTACGTTCGAAGACGGCCATGAAGAAGAGTGACGTCGCGACAATCATGAGCGGATCGAGATAGAGCAGCGAGCCTTCAGCAATGAAATGAAGGGCGAGTCCATTGCCCGACGCGAGGCTTCCTGCAAGCGCGGCCAAGAGCAGCGACACGCCCGTTGGAATGCGCAACGCAAAAATACCCGTGCAGAGCACGCCGATCATGACTGCCAGCACGAGACTTTCGCTCACGGAATCTCCACGAAATAGACCGGCGAGGTGCCGAGTCGGGGAAGCGGGGTAGGATCAACCGGAATACCCGCCAGTTCGGCCAGCTCTTCAACATGCAGAAGGTTCAGAACGGGCACTCCCGCGTGCAGGAAGTCGAAGACGACACCTCCGGTGTGCGTTGAAACGACTCTTTGCCACGTGTCGCTGCCGGGACGAATAAACCCGCCGGGCAATTCGCGGCCTTCGGGTCCGGTCCCGAGCATCAGATGATTTCCGCCGACGTTAATGAGAAGCGCATACCCGCGCGGATCGCCGAGAAGCGCAAGCCGCTCTTCGTACTGTTCACTTGTGTTGCCCGCCTCAAGCAGAGGATAGCCGAGACGCGCGCATTTCAGCCGAAGCTCCTCGCGCGTTTCTTGTGGTATGCCGCCGCCGATGTCCCCCGTACCGCCCAGCGTCACAAGATCACTGCGGCACTCAATCAACCCTTCACGTGCCAGAACGTCTTCGATGTCGATCCACGTCATGGCGAGTTGATTCGCGCCGTAGCTCGAGGCCCCTAAACTTGCGACGCGAAAGGCCGGTATGTCCAACGTCTCCAGTGCACATAGCAGCGCGAGATTCAGCCCGGGAAGCGAACCTGTCATGGTCACGAGTACGGTGTCGCCGCTGTCCAAATCCTGTTCACGCAGGAGGCGCACGAGATAAGCCGAGAAATCGGGATTTGTCGCCGTACGTTTCGCGATGATGTAGCCGGGCGTTGTTGTTAGCTGAGTGTACTCCTCGCCAAGCAGACCGGTGCGATTGACGTCGTCGGCTTGATTCAGCAGGCCAAGTCGGTGTTTAACGAGATAGATTTCGCGTGACGCCCGTTGCGTGTGTTGCGCGGCACGCAGCATCTGGTCGTAGGCCGGGTGCTGTTTCGTTTGCGCGACGACGGAGCCACTCATCAGGAGCAATGCAGCAGCGACAAACGCAGTACTGAAGCGGCGTGCTTTCATGTCCTAATAGCCATCTGCCGCGCCATCGCGGCGGGGATCCGAGCTGCCCACCATGCGCGTGGCGCCGTTGTCGGGGAAGTGAATCGCCTGCACTCCGCCGAAGTAGTTGCTGAGCGGTTCATTCGGATACGGTTTCCATCCTTTGGCGGCCAACACATCGATCGTCGCCTGAGGAATACGAGTCTCGTAGACGAGATTTGTGCCTGCCGGGAAGAAGCGCGGTAGGTTCAAGGCCTCATTCAGCGGCAGATCAAACTCCAATACAGCGAGCAGGACTTCGACCAATGCCGCAGGAATGCGCGGTCCGCCGGGCGAACCGATGACCAGCACAGGTAGGCCGTCCTTCAAGACAAATGTTGGCGCCATACTGGATACGGGTCGGTGTTTCGGGGTGATTCCATTGACGGATGTCGTATCTGAGTTGAAGTCGGCAAGGTGATTATTGAGCAGCAGTCCGTATTCAGGAACAACAACTCCTGAGCCGAAGAAGTAGTTTATCGACTGCGTGATTGTCACCAAATTACCGTCCTTATCCGCGACGGCAAGGTGGGTCGTGTTGCCGGGTCCGAACGCGCGGAGAGAATCGAGCGGGGTTAGGCGCTGCGGCACCGTGTCGAGCGGCAAGGAATCGCGGACCTGTGTGAGGTAGCTTGGCGACAGCATTGTATCGACGGGAATTTCGGAAAAGTCCGGATCACCCAGCCACGCTGCGGCGTCCGTGCGGGCCTTGCGGATTGCCGTCGCGACGGTGTGAATGTACTCAGGCGTTAAGAGACCCAACTCCCGGATATTGTACCCTTCGAGAAGTTTCAGAGTTTCGAGCAGCGTCACGCCGCCGCCGGTCGGAGGAGATGTCGTGATGACATCATAGTCGCGATAGGTGATGCGCAGCAGGCTACGCTCAACGGGCTGATAGCGATTCAAATCGGCCTCGGTGACTTGTCCGCCATTCGCGCGAATCGCTTTCACGACTTCCGTTGATGTCGGCGGGAAATAGAAGTTCTCGAGGCGCGTGCGAGACAAAAAGCTCAAGAGACTTCCAAGTCGCGGTTGACGAAGGCGAAATCCTGCGGCGGGTGGAAGGCTATCCTCAAGGAATGTGCGCGCGAGCAATGTATCGCGGCTCAAAAGCTCAAGGTTGTCGAAGATGATAGACGCTTGTTTCTCTGAAATGAAAAAGCCCGTGTCGGCGACGGCGATTGCGTCGGAGAAGAGATCGGATAACGTTCGCGTGCCAAAGCGCTGATGCAGTTTCTGCCAACCACGCGCCGCTCCGGGAACTATGATAGAAGTTCCTCCCGTACGCTGCACGAGCTTTAGCGTGTCGACGGGATCGAAGTAGGTCGTACGATTCAAGCGCGCGGGCGCCTGCTCACGATAGTCAAGCATGTAGACGGAATCGGCGATTGCGTCGTAATAGAGCGCGAATCCACCGCCACCCAAGCCACTTGCGTGCGGTTCTGTTACGTTCAGCATGGCGATTGCTGCGAGCGCAGCATCCATCGCATTGCCGCCGGCCGCAAGGACTCGTTTGCCTGCAGCTGCCGCGAGCGGATGGGCGCACACAACGATACCGCTATCAAATCCGGCCAGCGTGGCACGGGCGAAATTTGTGTCGGCCGGCGCGGGCGGTGGAGATTGTTCGGCGACTTTCAGCGTCGTCGAGGCGCAACCGATCCATAGTGCAAGCGCAAATGATGCTGGAATCAGGCGCACGATAGCGGCGCTTTGCAAGTAGCGTAACGCGAGTGAAATCATAGACTTTAAATGAACAAAAATCAAAACGTAAAATCAAGAACGTGGGGCGGATTTGCGAGAGGCATCGGCGCGAAGGCGCAGACCTTTGCTCGAAAGTCCGTATTGTTAAATTATTGTTTTTAATTGATAAAAAAATAGTCACGCATTTGCAAAAATATAAATCCGTTTGTATATTGTAAGAAGTTACAATAACCATTTAACCTATGTTTAAGAGCACACAGTGAAATTTAATCCCGACGAAGTCTTGCCCTACTGGTGTAATCGCACGGCCTACCTCTTCCGGGCAATCTTTGACCAACGGGCCGAGGCCCTCGGCCTTAGGTGGTCGGAAGGTGTCATTCTACTTCAGCTCGGCATGGGTCACAACACGCTTGCTGATCTTACGCGCAATCTTGAGCATTCGCACCCTGCGATTCTGCGCCAGCTTGACAAACTTGAGAAGCTGAAGCTGATCGAGCGGAAGGCGCATTCCGACGACCGGCGAATCAAGATTCTCGAACTTACGGACGCAGGCCAGAAGAAGCTCGGGGAGTTGCGCGAGATGGCATTCGGGTTTTCCAATGAACTCTATGAGCGCTTTGGCCGGGAGCGGATTGAACCGGCAATCCAATTGATGCGCGAGGTCACTCAATTCTATGGAAGCGAGATTCCGCAGTGGTGTCCAACCAGCCAAGGACCGAACACGGGTAAACAGCAGGTACTCAATGCGTAATCGATTAGTTCTTCTTATCGCGCTCGCGTCGCTTGTCGCGGGCTGCGGCTACGTAAAGCGGCACCAGCGACCTGAGATTGAAAACATCCCTTCGATGTATCATGCGACGGATCAGGCCCGGTGAATTCCGCGACGAAGCATGGTGGACGGAGTTTGGCGACGAAACGCTGAATCAGCTTGTCACCGAAGCGATAGACAATAGCCCATCGCTTGAAGCGGCGCTTGCAAGGCTTCAGCAGTTTCGCGCGCAAAGCCGCGCCACAAGATCGAGCCTCTTCCCGACCGTCACAGCGCAAGGGTCTTATCAAGACGGAGAACGCGCCTTCGGCGGAGCGGGCAAGATTTCGCTTGACTATTACGATGTCAGCGCGGCTGCGCAATATGAGATTGACTTGTGGGGAAAACTGTCCGCGCGACGGAGGGCAGCTTTCGGTGATCTGCTCGCGTCTGAAAATGACGCACGCGCTGCGTTGATGACCTTGACGGCGCAGGTGGCCAAGACGTATTTTCAAATCAGAGATCTGCAGGAACAGGAGCGATTGCTCGAACAGACTATTGCGACTCTGCACAGTGCGTACGAAAGCGTCCGGGACCGCTACGCGCTCGGATTGGTCACTTCGTTGGACGTATATCAAGCCGAAGGGAATCTCGCGCAAGCGCGCGCGCAGCGTGAAACTGTGACCGCCACGTTAGCGGCAACGGAACATTTACTCTCTGTTCTATTGGGCCGCTATCCACAAACTGATTTCCTGTCGGGGGCGCACATGCTGCCGGCGAAAGCGATTGATGTGGGGATTGGTGTTCCGTCCGAGTTGCTGGCGCAGCGGCCTGACATTCGAGCCGCACGCGCGCGCCTGCTCGCGAGTGACGCTCGATGGGCGTCCGCAAATGCTGCTCTGCTTCCGAGCTTCAATCTGACCGGGACGGCCGGAAACGTCAACAAGGAGATTGAAAAGGCACTCGACCCTGACGAGCTGTTGTGGAATCTTGTCGCCGGGATTACCGCGCCGATTTTTCAAGGAGGTCGACTTGTCGGAGAAGCACAGCGCGCGGAAGCGGTTTCGCTCGAAGCTGCGGCGAGTTACCGGCAAGTCGTCCTAAATGCCTTTCGCGAAGTCGAAGACGCGCTTGCGCGAGGTCAGAGCTTGCAGGAGCGCATTGTCCAACTTGAAGCGCAAACGGCAGCGGCAGGGAATCTCCTGCGCGTCGACGACGACCAGTATCGACAGGGTATTATCGGATACTTGCAGGTGCTCATTGCACAGAACACCTATTATCAGGCGCAGAGCACGCTGATCAGCGCGCGGCGCGAACTGCATCACAATAGAATTGATCTGGCGACGGCAGTGGGCGGCGCGTGGACGGACGACGTCCTGCGTTCGCGTTCTGCCGCACCGAAACTTCATACGGAGGCGCAATAGAGTATGACTGCTGAAAAATCCAAAGTGCGCAGAATCCTCGTTCCCGCAGCGATTATACTCGGTGGATTCGCGATTATGTTCACATTGATTGCGAGCCGGAAGAAACCTGAGCAGAAGACGGCGGTATTCCCCGGCGTGTTGGTTGAAACAACTGTAGCTCGACCCGATTCGCACCGTGCTGAGATTACGGGAACGGGAACTGTGCGGGCCAAGCAGGAGATTAGTCTCGCTCCTCAGGTCGGCGGGCGAGTGGAGTGGGTCTCCGAGTTGTTTGTCAGCGGCGGACATTTCAAGCGGGGCGAGTTGCTTTGCCGAATCGAGGAGATTGATTATCAACTTGCCGTTGAGCAGGCGGAAGCACGAGTCGCCCAAGCGGAGGTCGCGTTAGCGATTGAAAAAGCGCAGGCCGACGTGGCCCGGCGCGAATGGGAACGCATGCGAGACACGCAACAGACAACCACTGAACTTCCTGAAGCACTCGTTCTGCGCGGGCCACAGATGAAGCAAGCCGAGAGCAATCTCGCTTCGGCCCGCGCCTCACTGAGACAGGCCGAACTTGCGCGGGATCGCACAGGCGTCAGGGCTCCGTTCGATGGCCGCGTCAAACGCGAATTTGTGGACGTCGGCCAAATGGTGGCGCCCGGAGCGCAGATTGCAATCATTTACTCAACCGACGTCGCGGAAATCGAAGTAGGAATACCGCTTGACGAATTGGCGTGGCTCGAGCTTCCGGGCTCGACTGCAACTGTCACGCTGCGAGCGGCGGATCAGATATTCACGTGGACCGGACGAGTTGAGCGGACGCTTGGTGTGCTGGATAGTATAGGCAGATTGGCCCGCGTTGTGGTGCGCGTGGACAACCCGTATGAAACGCGCGCGGACGGTGGACCTGAACTTGCGGTCGGGAGTTTTGTCAGCGTTGCGATACGCGGCAAGCAGGTCGCCAATGTAACTCCGCTTCCCGCACACGCGCTGCGAAGCGGTAACATTGTTTGGATTGCCACTCAGGCCGACACATTGGAATTGCGCAGCGTACGTCCCTATTTCCACGCTGCGGACAGCGTCTTCATCGGGGGTGAATTGCGCGCGGGAGAGCGGATCGTCACGAGCGGAATCAACGGCGCGGCGAACGGCCTTAAGCTTAGGCTTGCGGGCGGGAGAAACTCGTGAAAGGCTCCATAAAGTGGTTTGCCGGGAATCACGTCGCCGCGAACATTCTTATGTTCGTCTTCATCGTCGGCGGTTTTCTGATGGCGGGACAGGTCGATCAAGAGGTCTTTCCGGAGATTCAGCTTGATCTGATTACCGTGACGATGCAGTATCCGGGCGCAGGTCCGCTCGAAGTCGAAGACGGCATCATTCGCCCGATTGAGCAGGCGATCGGCGGCCTCGAGAATATCAAGCGCATTAACGGCAAGGCGTCTGAGGGCCGAGGCGTAGTGACCGCCGAGCTCATTGAAGGCGCTGACATCGACGAAGTGCTGGACAATATCAAGTCTGAAGTCGATCGCGTTCAGACCTTCCCGGAAGAAGCTGAAGACCCGGTGATCGCGAAAGTGACAAACCGGCGCGAGGCAATTTCGCTCGTGGTGTATGGTAACGCGACCGACGTCGCGCTGCGGCAGCATGCGGAGCGCATGCAGGACGAATTACTTGCGCTGCCGAACATCACGCAAGTAGAACTCGCGGCGACTCGGCCATACGAAATCTCGATTGAGATTCCGGAACAGACGCTGCGCAGTCTGAATCTCACGCTCAACGAAGTCGCCGGAATTGTGCGGCAGTCGTCACTCGATCTTGCCGGAGGTTCGGTGAAAACCGAAGGCGGCGAGATTCTGCTGCGGACAAAAGAGAAGCGCTACGCCGGACAGGGAGTTTGAAAACATCACGGTGCTCACACGGCCTGACGGCGGGCTCGTAAGATTGGGAGATATCGCGACGGTCCACGACGGTTTTGAGGACATTGACAAGGCTGCCATGTTCGACGGTAAACCGGCCGTAATGATCAAGGTCTTTCGAGTGGGCAAGCAGACTCCGGCCGAGGTGGCAACTGCGGTCCGGGAGTATATCGCCGGACACGCGCCTACGATGCCCGCATCGGTTAAGGTCGACGTTTGGCAGGATTTCTCGATTCTGCTTGATCAGCGTCTCGACCTGTTGATCAATAACGGGTATCAAGGTCTGCTGCTGCTGCTGATCATCATCGGCCTGTTTCTTGAAGTGCGTCTCGCGTTTTGGGTGGCGATGGGAATTCCGGTGTCATTCCTCGGCGCGATTCTCCTGCTGCCGATGTTCGATATCAGCATCAACATGCTGTCGCTCTTTGCCTTCATTCTCGCGCTCGGACTTGTGCTCGACGATGCGATTGTGATCGGAGAGAATGTGCATGTGCATCGGGAAATGGGCAAGTCGCTCTACCGGGCCTCGGTGGACAGCACTTTGGAACTGGCCATGCCGATCACATTCTCGATTCTGACGACGGTCGCGGCGTTTCTGCCGATGATCTTCGTCACGGGGGCAATCGGGAAATTCATGTACGTTGTGCCGATCATCATGATCTCCGTGTTGGTCATCTCGTTGATCGATTCGTTCTACATCCTGCCCGCGCATTTGTGCGGTGGATTGAGTTCGAGCAACGCGTCGTTCTGGAAGAAGATTGAAAGCGTCAGGCATCATTTCGATGACTGGGTGAACGCGTTCAGCGAAAAGTACTACCAGAGGCTTGTGCGCACCGCAACCGAGCATCGTTATACGACGATCGCCATTGCCACGGCTGTGATGTTCGGCGTGATCGGCATGGTCGGCGGCGGGCTAATTAAATTTGTCTTCATGCCCGAGATTGACGCTGACGAGATTGTCGTGTCAGTGGCCATGCCACCCGGAACGCCAGTGGAACGGACAGAGGCGATCAGCAGAGTGATCGAGCAGAAAGGCCTTGAGCTGGCCAAGGAATATGATGCAAAGCGCGAAGACACGCTGCGAAACGTAGAGCACATCTTTATTGCCAACGGCTTTCAGACGTTTGAAGGCGGGCCGCGCGGCCTGACTGAGGTGAACGGCTCGCACCTTGCGCAGATTCGAATGCTGTTCCGTCAACCGGACGAGCGAAATGTCGTAACCACAGACTTCGCGGACGAGTGGCGGGAGCGTGTGGGAGACTTGCCCGGCGTTGACAAGATCACGTTTCAGTCGGAGCTAATCAAGTCGGGCGCGGACGTGGGTTTGCAGCTGTCGCATGAGGAATTTGACGTATTGCTTGCCGCCACAGAGCGACTCAAGTCCGCTTTGGCCGGGTACAACGGTGTAAGTGACATTTCGGATTCGCATGCGGAAGGCAAACGCGAATTACAGCTTACGCTGCGTCCGGAAGCGCGGACGCTGAATGTGACCGAGCGCGACCTTGCGCAACAGGTACGGTCGGCGTTTTTCGGCGCGGAGGCGTTGCGCATGCAGCGCGGCCGCAACGAGGTCAAGGTCATGGTGCGCTATCCCGAGGCGGAAAGACAATCCTTGACCAATGTCGAGCACCTTCACGTGCGCACGCGGATGGGCGGTGAAGTTCCGCTCACTGCCGCAGCGACCGTGGCTGACGGAGTGGGTTACAGCGAGATTACGCGCACGGATCGTAAACGGGTGGTGCAGGTCAACGCCAGCGTGAATGAAGCTTTGGCAAATCCAGACGAGATTATGGCGGACTTGCAGAGCGGCCTACTTGCGCAGATGAAACACGACTATCCCGGATTAGGGATCGACCTTGAAGGCGAGAGCCGTGATCGCGCTGAATCGATGGGCAGTTTGATGGCCGGATTCCTTTTCGCGCTGTTTTTGATTTACGGCCTGTTGGCGATTCCATTCAAGAGTTTCACGCAGCCGTTGATCGTGATGAGCGTCATTCCGTTCGGCTTTGTCGGCGCGGTCGTCGGACATTTGATCTATGGGTACAACTTGAGTTTGATGTCGGTGTTTGGTCTCGTGGCATTGGCGGGAGTTGTCGTGAACGGCACGCTCGTGTTGATCGACATGGTTAACACTCTGCGCGATCAGGGGGTGCCGATCCGCGACGCGGTGATGCAAGCGGGCGTGCGGCGCTTCCGTCCGATTCTACTGACGATGTTGACAACATTTTTCGGGCTGCTTCCACTGATGTCGAATCAATCGGTACAGGCGCAGTTCCTGATTCCAATGGCCATCAGTTTGGCATTCGGCGAAATGGCGACAACGTTTATCGTGCTCGTCGTGATTCCTGCGCTGTATCTTATTCTCGAAGATGTGCACGATTTGTTGCGGCTCAAAGGCCGGCACTACAAACAGATTGAAGAGACCTTCGAAGACGCAAAGCCGGTACCGTCGAAAGCATAGCGGGGACTGCCGGGCAAGGGCTTAGCACCTGACGCAGCACTAAAGAGAAACGGGCGACCTTGTAGTCGCCCGTTTCGTGCTCAGAGTCATTACGCTGGCTTAACTGCACCCGCTGGTTGATCCGCAGGTCGTGCATTTCAGGCAGGTGCCGTTGCGGACCATGGTGAAGCTGCCGCATTCGCTGCACGCGTCACCCTCATACCCTTGTTTGCGGGCCAAATCGATCAGCTGCCTTTTGTTCTGGCCGTTCATGTGCCCGTTGGTATAGCCGGTTTCGGCGTAGGCGGCTTCCGCTGTGGACGGACGCGGGAGACTTTCAGTAACAGCAGAGGAAGCAGCGAACGGCGCAGTCTGCGGGGACGGGGTATCTTCTTCACGATCGGCCTTCTCCTCAATGGTGTCATGGGCAATCGGAATCACGGCGGCCTCGCCAATGGGATGCTTGGCGCCGTTAATCGCGTCACTACGCGAGGTCTCCGTCTGAGCGTCGACGACGTGCGCGAGATCGTGGCGATCCAAATATGTGATCGCAAGCTCGCGGAACACGTAGTCAATCACGGACGTCGCATACTTTATGTGATCGTTGCCGCCGACCGGGCCGTTGGGCTCGAAGCGCGTGAAGACAAAGGCGTCAACGTATTCGTCAAGCGGCACGCCATGCTGCAAGCCCAGACTAACCGCAATTGCAAAGCAGTTCATCAGACTGCGGAACGAGGCGCCTTCCTTATGCATATCAAGGAAAATTTCGCCCAACATCCCGTCCTGATAGTCGCCGGTGCGCAAGTAGATTTTGTGTCCGCCGATGCGGGCCTTTTGCGTATAGCCGCGACGACGGTCGGGCAGTCTGCGGCGGCGCGTTTCGTAGATGATTTTCTCGACCGCCTGCTGCACTTGCGACGTTTGCGCCTCGTCTCCCTCTTCCAATCCGAGTGACGAGATGCCGAAATCATCCACCGTCGAATTGAGCGGCTGCGAGAGCTTGGAGCCATCGCGATAGAGCGCGACCGCTTTCAGCATCATGCGCCAGCTCTGATAGTAGGCGTCCTTGATGTTCTCAACGGAGGCGTGGCGCGGGAGATTGATCGTCTTCGAGATCGCCCCGCTGATAAACGGCTGGGCAGAGGCCATCATCTTGAGATGCGCGAGCGGAAGAATATAGCGCTGGCCGTAGGCTCCACACTGATTGGCGCAATCGAAGACCGGCAAATGCTCAGGCTTCAGATGCGGCGCGCCTTCAATCGTCATCCGACCGCAGATGTGGTCGTTAGCCAGACGAATCTGCTCGCGCGTGTACCCGAGCGCCGTGAGCAGGTCACCGCCGGCCTCGTGCAAATCGCCTTCGGTAATCTTCAATTTGTCGCGCAGGAGGTCCGCTCCGACAATCCACGGAGCAATGGCAAAATTGATCGCGAACGCGCTCTTCACTTGAGCCTCTACGCGATCAAGGGCTTCATCGGTCAGCCCTTTCGCCTTCAGGGTGTCACGATTGATATGCGGCGCGCCATCGAGCGTACTTGTCCCGGAGACATACTGAGTGATCTGCCGGATCTGCCCTTCCGCATATCCGAGGTTCTCCAGCGCAAGCGGGACGCTGCTATTGATGATTCGGAAGTACCCGCCGCCCGCAAGTTTCTTATACTTCACCAATGCGAAATCAGGCTCGATTCCCGTGGTGTCGCAATCCATCACAAGACCGATTGTCCCGGTCGGAGCGATCACCGTCGCCTGCGCATTGCGGAAGCCGTTCTGCACTCCCAACGCAAGCGCCTCGTCCCATACGTCACGGGCCGCATCCGCGAGATCAGACGGGCAGTGCGCGACATCAAGCGGCGTGGGGAATACAGTCAGCCCCTCGTATCCATCCAGCGTTCCGCCATAAGCCGCACGACGATGATTGCGAATCACGCGCAGCATCGGATCCTGATTACGCATGTAAGCGGGGAAGGCGCCGAGCTTGGCCGCCATCTCCGCCGATGTGCGATAGGACTCGCCGGTCAGAATAGCCGTAAGGGCCGCACACCATGCACGCGCTTCGGCGCTGTCATAGGCCAGACCGATGACCATCGCCAGTGTGCCCATGTTCGCGTACCCAAGGCCAAGCGTCCGGTATTCATAGGAGCGACGCGCAATTTCCTTGGACGGAAACTGCGCCATCTCGACGGAGACATCCAGCACGACTGTCCAGACGCGAATCGCGTGACGGAACGCGTCAACGTCAAACTTGCGCTGGGCCGGATCGAGGAACTTCATCAGGTTCAGACTTGCCAGATTGCACGCCGTGTCATCGAGGAACATGTATTCGCTGCACGGGTTTGAGGCTTCAATCTTGCCATCGACCGGGCAGGTGTTCCATTCGTTGATCGTGGTGTCGTACTGGATTCCCGGATCCGCCGAGGCCCACGCGGCCTCAGCGATCTCGTTCCAGAGATCTTTGGCGCGAATTGTCTTCAGCACCCGGTCTGAAGTCCGCGCCTTCAATTCCCACTTATCGTCGCGTTCGACGGCGCGCATGAACTTATTGTTCAGGCGCACAGAGTTGTTGGAGTTCTGACCGGACACCGTTTGATAGGCGGCGTTATTCCAGTCCGTGTCGTAGGTATCAATCCGCATCTCCGTGTAGCCTTGCGAGGCAAACTGGAGCGTGCGATGAATGTAGGGATCGGGAATGAAATCGGCGCGCGCGCGCAGTATTGCCGTGCGCAGGCGGACGTTCAATTTCGGATTCAGGCGCGAGTCCGTTGGCACAGTCAGGTCGTGCGCGGACTTCAAAATCTCGTTCAGCCGAGTCTCACAAAGCTTGGAGCCCGCGACGAGCGCCGCGACCTTCTGCTCTTCGACGACTTTCCACTGCACGAACTCCTCGATGTCGGGATGATCGGCGTCGAGGCAGACCATCTTGGCGGCGCGGCGCGTTGTGCCGCCCGACTTGATCGCGCCGGCGGCGCGATCGCCAATTTTCAAGAAGCTCATGAGTCCGCTCGATACGCCGCCGCCGGAGAGGCCCTCTTCCTCGCCTCGCACCTTTGAGAAATTTGTGCCGGTGCCGGAACCGTACTTGAATAGGCGCGCTTCGCGGACCCACAGGTCCATGATGCCGCCTTCATTGACAAGATCATCCTGGACCGATTGAATGAAGCAGGCATGCGGCTGTGGACGCTCGTAGGCGTTTTTAGAGCGTTCAAGCTCGCCGGTCCGGGAGCTTACGAAGTAATGCCCTTGGGCGCGCCCTTCAATAGAATACGCCCAGAAGAGCCCGGTGTTGAACCACTGGGGACTGTTGGGCGCACAAATTTGGGCCGCGAGCATGAATTGCAGCTCGTCAAAGTAGACGCGAGCGTCGTGTTCGGTGTCGAAGTAACCGGCTTTCCACCCCCAGTAGGTCCAGCAGCCGGAAAGGCGACGAAACACCTGTCGGGAATCGCGCTCCCCTGCGAAACGGCTGTGCTCCGGCATCTTGTCCAGGACCGACCAATCCGGTTCATGGCGAAGGAGCCACTCGGGGACGCCCTCCTCCCATACCGCACGGGCGGCAACGGGGACACCGGCCTTCCGGAGGTACTTCTGGGCGAGGACATCGACCGCGACCTGAGACCAGCTCTCGGGGGCATAGATGTCCTTAGCCTCGAACAGCACCTTGCCTTCCGGCGACGTCAGCTTGGAGGTCCAGGGGACGAAGCGCAGGTCGGAATAGACATCCTGCCCTTCACGGGTGAAATGGCGCGAGAATCTCAAGTGTGGCTCCCAAGGTACTTTTCTCTGACTCTGTGATCCAACGACCCTGCAACCGACCGTACCTGTCCATCCTTGAATGCCTCTTGGGGCAAGTCGTCCATACTGTATCTATACTCGGCAGTGCCGAAAACCACAATATCTGGTGGTGCGTTGTTGGGGCGGTAATATAGGGGCGATAGGCCGGTCAGTCAAGGGGTGAAACAATGATTTCGAAAATGTTATCCACACTGCAAACGCTTTATTTTTAATTTGTTCAGTCCCATTATGAGCAAAATCAATGAGATGAGTGTGAGGTGTTAGCAAAATGAGCTTTTCTCTGACTTTGCGAAGTCACAGAGGCCAAAGTCATAGTCGGACGAGCTTTACTGACCAGATGAGCAAGCCTCCCGCCACCGATCCGATACGCGCCCGACGAGACAAGGTAAGGAAAATTATTCAAATGTTCAATACCAATTGAACCGAATTGGCCTGAAATGACAGGCTGAAATCGAGGCCGGAAGGAGGCCCCGGGACTTGACAAAGTAGGTCCAATGCCTTATATTTTGAGGCTTTCAACGTAGGGTGCCCGACCCGGGCGGCCCGCGGATAACTATTTCCCGAACACATGAAACGACCTGCCCCGAAGAGGCCCTCAGCCAAGATCCGCACCAACATGGTGCGCAAGCCGTCTTATCTTGCCGAGCATGGCATCAAGTTCATCGACTACAAAGACACGAAGCTGCTGCAGCGCTTTATCGGCGCGAACGGCAGAATTCTCCCGCGCCGCCTGACGCGTCTCGATCGCCAGGAGCAGCGTCTAATGACGCTGGCGATCAAGCGCGCGCGCCATATCGCCCTCCTGCCCTTCGTGCAGGAAGCCGAAGCATACTAAGCCGGCGACCATTTCTCACAACATTCGAGTAAGACATGTCACGAGTTTGCCCGATTACCGGCCGGGGCCGCCACAAGGCTCATAACGTAAGCCACGCGAATAACAAGACACGCAAGTGGCAGTATCCGAATTTGCGCACCAAGCGGATATTCGACGAAGCGACCGGCCAGTGGGTTCGGGTTCGTGTGTCCGCGCGCGGTTTGAAGACCATTACAAAGAATGGGATTCCGACGGCGTGGCGGAAGATGATTGAATTGCACACCGCGACGCATTCGCACGCCTAAGGAGAAGCACGATGGCCAAGAAAACTAAAGAAGGACGCATCATCGTCACGCTCGAATGCACCGAAGCGCGCGGTAAGGGCTTGACGCCGAGCCGCTACAGCACGATGAAGAACAGAAAGAATACTCCGGACCGTATGGAGCTTATGAAATATAATCCGAATCTGCGTAAGATGACTTTGCATCGCGAAGTCCGCTAAGCGAGGCGCGGGAGTACCGTGCATCGGAAGACGTGTTCCTATTGCGGGCCGACAGATGTTGGCCCGCTTTCATTTTCAGGGAGATTCCCATGCTGAAATCACCACTGTTTCTGCGCGTTACGCTCTGGGCGCTACTCGCAGGCGGACTGCTGACAGTCGCCAGTTTGTGGCTGTTTGGACGGATCGTGGCCGATCGCGTGGTGAAAACCGTAGGCGAAGAACTGGTAACAAGCCAACGTGTCCTGCGCAATCTGCTCGACCAGCAGCAGGAGTTTCTGCACGCAGTCGCTGTGAATCAGGCAGAGTATCTGGCGACGCTTGACTTGAACAAATCGGCTCAAGACGCGGAGGAGTGGGGCAGAAACTTCCTTGATCTAACGATGCTGGATGTATTGCAAGTCGAAGACAGCAACGGCAATGCGCTGGTGCGAGTGGTACGAGAGACAAGTCATGCTGTGCCCGACACAGAACTGCTTGACCTCGGCGGCTTACGATTTCAGCATGATGGTCTGTACCTATATCAGATAGCATCGGCGGAACTTTCAACACCGGACAAACGGCGCGTGTTCGTGGGCAACAGGCTTGATGCGCGCTGGCTCTGGGGGATTTCTGAAATTACGCGAAGCCGCATGGCTGTGTTCACTGGTCAGCAGTTCTTGTTTGTAAGCGTCGATTCGACGCTGATTCAACCGCTGAAGGAATCGCTGCCGTGGGATATGACTGCCGCAACGCGACCCATTCCACTCGATCTCGAGGAGCATCGGCATCTCGTGATGTGTGAAGGATTGCCTGGGGGGCCATCGCCGGATATGTGCGTGCTGCTCGTGCGGGACTTGGGGCCGGAGCTTTCGGTGCTCAGAGACGTGCAGACCAGCGTGGGCGCCCTTGCGGCGATCATCGTCTTGACGGTGACCGTTATCGGGGGCATCGCGATTTCCCGCATGATTGCGCGGATCAGGCGGCTGAATCAAGCGGCGCTGGCCCTCGAAACGGGAGCCGCAGATGCCGCGCTTGAAGAGCGCGGCGGCGACGAACTGGCCAGTTTGACCAAGCAGTTTATTGAGATGCGCGCGCGACTGCGGGAACGGCAGTGCGAGCTGGAGCGGCTAAACACCAGGCTCTTACAACAGATGAACGAACTTAAGCTGACACAGCGGCAGCTCGTGCAGTCCGAGAAGTTCAGCACTGTTGGAAAGCTCTCGGCGCAACTGTCCCATGAACTGAACAACCCGATTTGCAATATTCAGAATTGTGTCGAGGTGTTGGGTAAGCCGTCGATTTCGAAGGCCGAGTCCGGCGAGTACGTGCAGCTAATACGTGACGAAGTCAGTCGCATGGCGAAACTGACACGGCAACTGCTCGACTTTCACCGTCCGTCCCAGGAAGAGTTCCGACCGACAGATATGAATAGCATCGCAGACTCCGTTCTGCGCATTTCCACGCTCCAGCTTGAGTCCAAGCGAGTCGCTGTTCAGCGAGAGTTTGCGGACGGACTGCCGCAACTTTGGGGAGACGGCGACCAATTGAAACAGGTTCTGCTCAATCTCGTGCTCAACGCGATCGACGCGATGCCCGGCGGGGGGACGTTGACGCTGCGCACAAGCGCAGACAGTGAACACGTTGTCCTCGAAGCGGCCGACACGGGTATCGGGATGGACGAGGCGACACTGGAAAAGATTTTTAACGCGTTCTTCACGACGAAGAGCGAAGTTGCGGGAGTGGGCTTAGGATTGTTCGTTTGCTACCGCGTTGTCCGGTTACACGGCGGCCTGATTGACGTCACGTCGGCACCCGGGGAAGGTACGACCTTTACAATGAAGCTGCCGATACGGCCAGCGCATGTATCGACTGATGAGGGAGCCTCGGTATGATCCCTATTAGAATTCTCCTCGTGGACGACGATCTGGCGTTTCGTAAATCTACATCGAAACTACTCGAAAGCGACGAGTGTATCGTCGAGACTGCCGCATCTGGTGAAGCGGCTCTCGCTCGCTTCACGGAGGTGAGGTTTGACGTAGTGTTGTGTGATTTGGTCATGCAAGGTTTGAGCGGTTTGGAGTTGCTGCCGAAGCTGCGCGAAATTGACTCGCGCGTTCCGATACTGATGATCACCGGCCACGGCTCAATTGACTCCGCGATCGGCGCGATGAAGGCGGGCGCGGCGGACTATGTGACCAAGCCCTTTAACTCGGACGAATTGCGGATGAGAATTGCGCGGGTCGTCGAGCATGAGCGGCAACGACATGAGCTGGCCACGCTGCAGGAGGAGATCGCGTCACGCTCGACCTTTGCGCGGATGATCGGCAGAAGCCGGGCGATGGAGGACGTGTTTCACCTTGCACGCAAGGTCGCTCGAACGGACACAACCGTACTGATTCTCGGAGAAACGGGGACGGGTAAGGGAATTTTGGCGCAGGCGCTGCACAGCGAATCAAAACGCGCAAAGAAGCCCTATGTCAGTGTGAATTGCGCGGCCCTTACCCCTACCCTGCTCGAAAGCGAACTCTTTGGGCACGAGAAGGGTGCATTCACGGGCGCCGTCGAGCGGCGAATCGGGAGGTTCGAGTTAGCGGACGGCGGCACGCTGTTTCTTGATGAAATCGGCGAGTTGACACCGGAATTGCAGACGAAGCTGCTCAACGTCGTTCAAGAACGCCAGTTCGAACGAGTGGGAGGATCGCAGACACTTAGCGTGAATGTCCGGTTGATCACGGCAACGAATCACAATCTGGCCGAGCAGGTGCGAGCGGGACGGTTTCGCGAGGATTTGTACTATCGATTGAACGTCGTGCCGATCACACTCCCGCCGCTGCGAGCTCGGCGAGAAGATATTGAACTCCTGGCGGCGGATGCGCTCGCGACGGCATCCGAGCGGCTGGGTAAGCCGGGTCTTAGGTTCTCAGTGGCCGCGTGGCGAGCGCTACTTGAACACGAATGGCCCGGAAATGTGCGTGAACTGCAGAATACGGTCGAGCGCGCCGTCGTGCTCGCGGAGTCGAATGAGATTGAACGGATTCAGTTCATTGAGGTGGCGGCAATTTCTTCGGCCACACCCATCGCGACGGACAGGCCGCTGCGTGACTTGGTGCGGGACGAAACCGAACGGGTAGAGCGGCAGTATCTGGCCGCTCTGCTTGCTCGGTACCGAGGCAACATTGGAAAGACTGCAGATCATGCCGGAATTGATCGCCGCACAATTTTCGAGAAGTTGAAGCAGTTCGACCTCCACAAGGAAGACTATAAATGACCTCTTGATGGGAGATTTGTCTCCCAATCGGAGTTTTGCATCACAAAACAGGACCAATTTATCCCTTTTTTTCTTGACAATGAGTTGTAATATATACTTTTAACGGCTTTCGATGTTATGGCATAAGTCTTGTTATGATCGATGTTAACGACTTTTCGAAGCTGCTGGATTGTAGTTGGTATGCGCGAGACTGACTGAGTCCATTGAAGGCAGCATCGTTCGCCAGCGGAGGAGGTCACTTCCCCAGGCCGTCCTTCGCTGACACTTTCGAAAAAGCCCCCGACACTTGTGTGTCGGGGGCTTTTTGCTCCTGCGAGAGCGGCCTCGTTTTGCAAACAAGGCGTTACTTATCAGTTCTTAGCGGGCCGTACCACGTTGTCATACAGCACGTCAGAGCGCGGCGGGAGCATGGTCACGGTCGAACCGCTAATGGTGAAGCGCGTAATCTCCTTCATCTGCTCATCGACACCAATGGAGGTGTTAAATGTCCGTGTGGTGCCGCCGACCACGGTGCGAACATTGATTGCCTGCGCACCGTGGTCTTCGCCGCAACCATAGAACCAGTCAACGGCGACGACGTATTCGCCGGCCGGCGGGGTCGTTGTCCAATAGATGTTCTCAGGGCGGCCATTTTCATAGTTGCCACAGAGATTGTCGCGGTCAAGCTGGCCGCCGGTGGCCGTCACGTTCGGCGCTTGGCCGTTCCCATAGTAGCACCAATCACCTGTCGGGTCCTGGACCCAAAGATCAAGATCCAACGGGGCAACATTATACCACGTCAATGTGACTTGAATGTCGCCTGTGCCGACTGATGTCGTAGGAGTCGGAATGCAAGTGCAACGGCCTGCTTGGGCATCCACGAAACTTGAATTACTCAGATTGGCGCAGTCGGGAGCATTGTAGTGCCACGCATTCGCGATCGTGATCGGGTCGGTGAAAATGTGATAGTATTCACCCGGGTTGATCTCGCTCTCGCGCTGCAGGCAGAAAGTGTATGTGCCTTGCGGCAGATACCAGTTACCTTCATGCGCCCAGCCGATCGTGCCAAAGGGAGCGTACAGAACACCTTGGCCCGCTTCGGGTATCCAATCGGTCTGTGCCGGGTACTCGAGCGTGTATTCGTCGACACACACATTCAGCCAGCTTGAGCCGCCATTGGTGACGTGAAGACAACCGGAGGCATCATCCTGTACGGAATGTCCTGTGATAAACCACGGCGACAGTTGATAGGTCTGCGCACGGACGGTACGGGTGGCCGCGTCATACTGAGAACTGAAATACTCGGGAGTGCCCGTGGTCGGATTACGGCGCCAAAGACTGAGTTCCCCGGGATCGCCTTCGCCGGGGACCGGCACGGCAATTTCAACAGGTCGCGCGAACGTGAAGCCCTCCGGTCCGAATTGATAGACATCGGAGGTCATGCTCTCGCCTTCGGGAACGGTGACGGAAATTGAATTATTCAACTCGATGGAAAAGACCATAGTGCCGGTGGCGCCACTTTCAGTGGTCGGCACGGCACCTACCGGTACTACGATCTGGGCACCGAGTGGTGTCTCGATCGTGCCGGATGTCGTGGAGGTCACGGAGCCACTGGCATTATCCGTGACGGAGGGAGTGTCGGACGAATCATCATCGTCCTTAGGACAGCCGACGAACATCAACGCGGCTGTTAGCAACAGCACAAGAAACCGCGACGAGTGCATGGAGGCTCCTCTAATGATTGATTGAGTGCTTGAATATTGCGGAGAGATTGAGACAGTTATCAATATAATCCACTTATCTGGTCAAACAAGCCGAACAATTGCACCTCATGGAGCAGAAATTTGAGCACATGTTTGCGGTCTGCAACAATAATGTGGAGTCGATATACCTCGTCTCGCGTAAGAAATGATAACATGTCACGCAACGGAAGGGTGTAGTGGGTCAACAAAAAAACAAGGGAGCGGCCGAATGCCGCTCCCTTTCTTCCTCAACAAGGTGAGAGTTGTTTGTCCGCTATGGTTCCAAGTCGCTCGGAGCGTCCATTGTCACCAGGTAGAAGCACTTTTCGGCGCCTGTCAGGACGACATCCTGGTCAATGAAGACGCCTTCAGTAGTGGTTCCAATGGCTGTGGCGTCGGTAGGCTCGAAATCTTCGCGCGTGCCACGGTGCACGGTGTAGACCGGATCGGTGCCGTCGGGCTCCCAGTTCAGCTTAATGCTCGATGCAGCGAGATGGATGACAAGGTCCGTAATCAGGCACTTGCCGCATTGCACGTGTGACGAGTAGGCCGAGCAGGGCACTCCGGTGGTCACGGTGGGAGCAAGGTAGAAGTAGTACGTTCCCGCAGAGAGGCACTTAACGATGTGCTGCTTGGTTTCACATGCTTGTCCGGTACCATAGCGAATTGTCTGCAGGCTGCTGCAATTCGGATTCGGTTTGTAAATCGCGAACTCGAACGGAAATTCAGCCGAGACGATCCAGCGAATGCGGCGAGCCGACGCGAGAGTGAACTGGAACCAATCGGTATCACGTAGGCCGCCCATGGCAAATGAGGTGCCGCAGAAGCGGGACGCACAGAGAATAGGCTGGAAGGTCGGCGGACTTGTCAAGCAACCGCCGTTGAAGACGTCTGCACCGAGATTCGGACAGACTTCTCCTTCAACGGGAAGGCCGGGATCGCAGGAAATCGTGCAGGGGCATTGGCACTGCTTACACGAGATCGCGAGGATGTATGGGCCGTTCGAGCCGGTTGTGCTCTCAACAAGGAGATTGTAAACTCCCGGAGCGAGGCAGCCTGAGCTGAGTTTGCTATCATTGCCTATGCCCGAGTCGTAGTCAAACTCGAGCAGCGTGGCGCAATCCGCCGCGTAGAGCCACAAGGTAGGATCAAGCCCTTGCCCGAAAGTGGCGTAGGCCGGAGTGTCATCGCCGAAGCAATCCACCGTCAACGCAAAGCACCCGGTCGGCGGAACCGTGATCTGATACCAGTCGCGGTCAAACGGCATGCCCGGTTGAGTGTAGATAATCTCGCCGCATGTTGTGTCGGCACAGAAGAGCATCGGTGTCGTCGCCGGATCACAGAAATCATTTGTCGGATCCACATCCAGCGTCGGATAGGGACAGGCTCCGTTGCACGGACAATCGTCGCAATGCGCAGCGAATACGTACGGACCGCTTGAGCCTCCGACTCCGGTTATTTTGATGCGATAGGTACCGGGAGCGAGACAAGCCGAAATGAGGCGGCTGTCGTTGGACAGACCCGAGTTGTCGTCCATCGCGAGCATCGTCGTGCAGGTCGGGTCCCAGAGTTCAACGATTGGATCGAGTCCGGCAAGGTAGCCGAAATAGCCCGGCGTGCCGTTGGCAAAGACATCGACCGTCAGGCGCTGGCAGCCCGGTCCGAAAACGAAGAAGAGATACCAGTCCTCGTCTGGCGACGGCCCCAACCGGACTTCGCCGCAAAGGGTATCGCCGCATATAAACTCCGCGGGCGCAGACGCGCAGGTGTTGTTGGCGGGTTCTATGTCGCGGTTCTGATAGGCACAGGGCGGCGGACACGCACACGGGTCGCAGTGTAAAGTCAGGACATACGGCCCGATGCTCCCTGCGACTCCGGCCACTCGAATGTGATACCAGCCGGGAGTCAAACAAGCTGTGGTCAACAGTGCATCATTGCCTACCCCGCCGTTGTTATCCTGGCCGACGAGAGTTGTGCAGTTACCTTCGAAGATCTGAATTCCGGGGTCCAGACCAAGACCAAACGGATAGAAGCCCGGCGTGTCATTCCCATAGACGTTCGCCGTCACGCGGACGCACGGCGTGCCGAAGGGAATCTCGAACGTGTACCAATCGTCGTCAGGCGTGGCCGCCTGAATGATATCACCGCAGATCGTGTCGTTGCAGCTCAGTTGGATATTCTGGAAGCCGCAGGAGTTGTTCGCTGGATCGAAATCGAGATCTGCGTAGGTACAGGTCTGCCCGGTCGGACACGGCGCGCAATGGACTGAAGCTACATACGGTTTGCAGGCAATCGAGTTCATGTAACCGAATGTCGACGTCGGCCGGACATAGAGCCAATATGTTCCCGGGTCGAGACAGACCGACAGGCAAAGCGGAACACAGGCGGGAGCATTGCCCTGCGAGTGAACGATCATGTTTGCGCATACTGCATTGGGCGTGAAAATCGCCGCCGTTACCGGGAAGTCCGCGGTCACACACCACGTCACGGTGTCACGGGTGACAATTGTCAGCTGATAGAAGTCATGGTCCGGCAAATCATAATAGGTCGCCGATCCGCAGATTGTGTCCCCACAGGCAACTGGCACCGCTGTCGGCGGCGTCGAATGGCAGCCAGCATTGTACTGATCGTTGAAATTGGGACAGGGTTCGTTTTCCGGACGACCAGAAAGTGGGCAGTCAACGCACGTTTGACAGGGAAAACAGCGTACGCTCGCAGTATACGGTTCACAGTAGCCGCCTAATGGATAGCCAATGACCGAGAGCCAATAGCGGCCCGGGGGCAAACACACAGAGGCGCGCGCTGTATCGCACTTGGGCGCTTGAAAACTTGATGCCCATGTAATCGCTCCAGCACAGCCGGGCAACGGCTCCATGATCTCAACGACTGTTGGCGCGTTGGAATGCACTGTCCAGACAATGCTGTCGTGCTGCGTCAATACCAGTTCATAGATGTCACGATCGCGGAAGATGTAGGGGTTCGGCGGAACGAATTCGCCCCAACTCGTGCCGCAAATATCTTGATCACATTGGATCGGAGTCACGTACTCGGTGCCGCCAAGGCAGCCGCCGTTATAGGTGTCCGGCAAATTAGGACACGGCTCCCCTTCCGGGATACCCGCGACCGGATCACAAACTGGACACGGTATGCAAGGCTGGCAGTCGAGGGATATCGTGTAATCGCCGTTGGCGCAATTTACGCTTCCCGGAGGTCCGGACGGTGAGATCATCACAAAATAGGAACCGGGCTCAAAGCAACCACCGATGCAAACTGTATCACAAGCCAGGCCTCCGGCCCAGCCAATTGGCATGACTCAACCGGGGAAGAATTCGTAGAGCGTGATAGTCACGTCGAACTCGGCGACGATGCAGAAGCGGATACTGTCACGTTGATGAAGCGTAATCCAATATGCGTCCCGGTCGAGCCACGTGTTCGTGTGCGTCGCCTTTCCGCACATTGTCTCGCCGCAGTTGATCAACTCGTAGCCGCTGCCGAAACATGCAGGACCTGCATTGGGGTCGGGATACGTTGCTGGGCACAGCTCATTTTCATAGTTGCTGCCCGGCGGACACACCGTGCAGCCAAGCCCGACAAAGCAGGAGGGCAACACCGAATAGTCCATCACGAGCTGGTAGTTGCCCGATTCTCCGGCCGCTCCGTCGACGATGATGTAGTAGGTAATGTTGCGCACGAAGTTGAAGCCCGAGCAGCAGCTTTGCGGCGCGCAGTCCGGCGAGTCGTCATTACAACAGAGCATGACAGGCTCATCAGAGCCAGGACAGCCAAGCCAGATGCTCAACACCGTGTTAAACGATGATCCGCACAGCGAAACGTCCAGAGTCATATCCATGCTCGGCGTAAAGCGATAGACGACGTCCGGCGAGCTGCCGCCGGAATAGCATGGAGTCAAATAGTCGTCTGCATAGCCTGAGGTTGTTCCGGCGTCGGTGTACGGAATGGACGGAATCACCGTGGCTCCCGCGCAAACGTCCCCGCCCTGATCGAGCGGATCGACGGCGTCCCGAAAGCGCGCCTGATAGGCTTCGCCAAGCGCGTTAAGTTCAGCTTCAAGCGGCGCGACGACGGCTTCACCAGCGCAGTCGAGCGAGCGAGACCAGATCTCGTTTTCGAGACGCTGCATCTCTCGAGTAAGTTCTGACTTGGTCAGCGAGCTCGGGGCCTTGGCCTGCTCCGCGATGGCGGGCAGTAAGGAAACGAGCATCGTGAGCGGAGCGGCAAGACAGATTCTCCGGTGGAGCATTGGGGACCCGTCCTTTCCTATTAGGTTGTAGTTTCTAACAATCTATAGCAAAGCTCACCAATTTCCAACGGTTTTCAAACACACGCGCAAGTTCTCCGTTGGAGAGCGTGTCAATCCGTCGCGTTTCATTGTGTTCAGAATCAGTACCTTATGATTGGTGCGGTGGTGCGATTACAAACAGATAGGGCACTTGTGGCGCAGACGCCTCTCCTTCAAGAAAGAACGGGGCGGCCAGATGGCCGCCCCGGGATTGTTACTTCAGGTGTTCACTATTTCAGTGGCCCTGTCGCCGCCTTGATCGGAAACGGCGGCATCTGGGGGTACTTAGGCGGATTAGTCTTGATCTGCTCGCGGCACCACTTGATGGCGTAGTCGAGTTGGTCATCCTTGCCGGCAATCTGATTCTTGACGACCTGTGGAACCTCAATATCAGGCGTCACGCCGGGGCCTTCGATTAGCCACTTGCTGTCCGCACCCCAACCGGTGAACTCGGGCTGCGTTGCACCGCCACCGTCGATAAACGACTTACCGCCGCGAATTCCGACCCAACCGCCCCACGTCCGCATTCCGACGAGCGGGCCGAGTTCCAGTCGCTTCCACCCTTCCGAGAAGGTCTCCCCATCCGAGCCGGTTTGTTCATCACAGAGCGCGATCATCGGGCCGTTAAACTGCGTATAGGGATCGTGGTCCTGCGCACCGTTTCGCGCCATGCCCCATGTCCAAATTTTGCGATCAAGTTGGGCAAGTATCCAACGGGCGATATTGCCGCCGCCGTTATTGCGAACGTCTATAATGAAGGACTTCTTGCCGCCGTAGACTTGAGGATAGTATTCACGCATGAACTGCTCCATGCCATCGCTACCCATGTCCGAGAGATGTAAATAGGCAATGTCATCGCCGCCATGCTCTTTCACATAGGCCATGCGGCCCGCCACCCAATCCCAATAGCGCAACTGGTGTTCATCTTTCATCGTGCGTACGACAAATTCGCGCGCGCCGTCGAGCGAAGGCTTGCTGTTGACAGAGACCATGACCAATTTGCCGGCCTTATTGGCGAGGAGTTCGAGGTAGTTACGAACGGAGTTGACCGGCTTGCGGTCGATTGCGACCAAGTATTCGCCGGACTTGACATTTAGTCCGACCTCGGTAAGCGGGCTCCTGCGCTCCTTGTCCCACGGATCAGGCGCAAGAATGCGGTCAATCTTATAGAAGCCGTTGCTTTCGCGCGTGACGTCGATACCGAGCAGACCGACGCCAACGTTTTTCGCGCGTTCGCCGCGGTCGCCGCCAAAAATATAGGCGTGCCCGGCGTTCAGTTCGCCAAAGAGCTGGCCCAAGATGTCATTCAGTTCGTCGCGAGTCGTGATGCGATCGATCAGCTTGGAATAGCGCTCGCCTTGCTTCTTCCAGTCCACGCCGTGCATGTTTTCGTCGTAGAAGAAGTCGCGTTGATTGCGCCACGCTTCCCAGTATATTTGCTTCCACTCCGCTCGCGGATCGGCGTCGTAGGTCCACTCGTCAAGTTTCAGACCCTTGTCTTTGTCGTCCTTGTCCGGCTCGGGAATTTCGGTGTCACCGACTTCGATGATCGAGAAGCCGTCCTTCGTGCGGATAGCCATCTTCTTCCGGTCAAGCGAGACCATAAACCCGCGCGCGCCATCGGCGACCGTGTGGTCCTTCTTCTTCTTGATGTCATAGCAGTGCAGGGCGATAGACGGATCGTCGTCGTCATGGGCATCTTTCCAGCCGCGCACGTCGTAAGAGAAGTAATAGAGCTTGCCTTCGCCCGCAAACGTTCCGCCGTAACGGCCCGGATCTGCAGGAAGCTGGACGATGCGATCGACCAGTCCGTCCCAGTCAATCTTGACTTCTACCTTCTTCTCGTCCTTCTTGTCGTCCTTGTCGCCCTTCTTATCCTTCTTGTCACCGGCTTCGTCTTCGTCGTCTTTCTTCTCGTCGTCTTTCTTGTCACCCGACTCAATCGTGTTATCTTCGTAAAGATAGGGACTCTTCGTGTCTTTGGTCAAGGCCAGCGCGAAGAGCTGCGACGTTTTGAGGGTGATGAAGCTATAATCGTTTTCGCCATAATATGAGCTGTGGTTGCGGCGCGAAACGAAATACAACCATTTGCCGTCGGGATCCCATGTCGGAGAGTCACTGTCGTACATCGGATCAGTGACCAGATGACTCTTCTTCTCCTTCATGTCATATATTTTGATGCCGCCAAACTTGTTGGGCAGCGTCACGCTGTAGGCGATATACCGGGAATCGGGCGACCATTCGTAGCCGTAGATCTCCCAGTCGGCAGAGTCGACTACTGACGTTGATCCGGTTTTCAAGTTGATGAGCGCGAGGGTGCGATCCTTGTTGCCGCATACTCCCCACTCACCGTCCGGCGACATCTCGATACCGAAGTTGTAGGTCGACGGACCGGGCGCAACTTTGCGCGGCTTGCCTTTGTTGTCGGCAGGATAGGCCCAAAGGGTCTGTTCGCCATCCTTGTCAGTCCACGCAAATATTTCTTTTCCGTCCTTGCTGTAGAATGGGTTCTTCTCGCGCTCGCCGGGTGTGTCAGTCGTCTGCAGGATCACACCGCGACGCTCGGTCGAAGCCGTAAACAGCTCGCCGCGCGCGCCAAGCGCCAGGCGCTTGCCGTCGGGCGAGAGGGTATAGTCGTTCGTGTAGTCATCGGGTGAAATGAACCGATCGCGAGTCAGCAGCAGCTCGCTGGGCATTTTGATATCGACCATGCTCGTCTTGTCCCCGGCGATATCGTACACCCAGATATCCGCGCCAACAGAATAGGCGATCTTACCGTCGGCAAGACTCGCCCAGCGCGCATCATAGTCGCGATGCTCTGTCAAGCGCTTGAGCTCGGAACCATCGGGATTCATGCACCACAGGTTGTCACGGTCGTCTTCATTTCGAACATAGAATATCTTGTTACCGTGCCACATGGGAGTGGCGTCGTTGCCTTCCCACTTCGTGACTTTCTTGTAGTCGTTGGTCTTCGTGCTGCCAACATAAATATCTTCCGCCCAGCCGCCCTTGTAGCGCTTCCATGTGCGGCCACCGAGCGAGAAGCGCGTGTAGGCGATCCGGTCGCCGCCGGGCTCGAAAGACACATGCGCGATTTCGGGAACTTCCATCTTTACCGGCCAATCGCCGTCGACGTTCACCAAGAACATCTGCCAATATCCCGCGCCATTGTCACTCCAATTGCGATAGGCAACACGGCCATCTTCGGTCCACGATGCAACCAAGTCAGGGCCCGGGTGGAAGGTCAATCGACGCGGCTCGCCGCCTTCGGGTGAGACCACATACACATCCAAGTTGCCGTCGTAGTTGCCGCTGAAAGCAATCCACTTGCCGTCAGGAGAAAACATCGCAAAGCGCTCTTCGCCCGGCGCTGAGGTCAAGCGACGGGCATTTCCGCCGCCGAGAGGTGCGATCCAAAGATCGTTGTCGGCGACAAAAGCCACTTGATTGCCGAAGGCCGTGGGCCAGCGGTAGTAGCCTTCGGAGGGCGACGCCAAGAGCGTCGAGATGCCGACCGCGAGTAGTGCAAAACCGGAGAGAAGGGATTTCATGCGAATTCCTTATGAACTGCGGGAAATTTAGGGTAGTCCGACGAGGAGGCTCCGACAGATATGGAGAGGCGGAACAACGGAAGGGCCACAGACAAAATGGCCCCCGAAGTATCAGACTTCGGGGGCCATCAATTGTTGCAGCGTACTACTTCATCAGCATCATCTTGCGGACCGACGTGAAGTCGCCCGCCACGATCCGATAGAAATAGAGACCGGAGGGCAGATTTGCGGCGTTAAATTGGGCGGTATAGACGCCCGCACTGTAACGACCTTCAGTGACCGTGGCCACTTCCTGTCCAAGCATATTCACAACGGTCAGACGGACATCAGCGTCACTCGGCAGCGAGAACTGAATATCGGTCGACGGATTGAACGGGTTCGGATAGTTCTGACCCAGCGAGAACGCCGACGGGAGCGGCACTCCGGGTTCGCGAACGGCGCTGGCCGTGCTGTCACCCTGGCCGCGAACGAGGACCGGGAACGTCGGGTTGTTGCCGGCATTGCTCGCGATGTTCAAAATGCCGTTATAGGCGCGATGCACCTGCGGATTGAATGTTACGGTAACATCTTGATGGCCGCCAGCGGCAACATTGAAAGTTGTCGGCGTGATCGTGTAGCCTACTGCCACACTACCCGGCGTAATCGTGATTCCGGTTACGTTCAGTGGATCCTGTCCGCCTGTATTCATCACTCGCAGGGTTAGGTCAACACCGGGAGCGCTCGGGTGAACGGGGCCGAAGTTCAACGTATCAAGATTTGTGTCAATGACCGGGAACGGCGGAACAGCGGTGGAGACGGCAAAATAGGCCTGAACACACATGTTACCGCTGTCGTCAGGAGTCAGCTGCGTTCCATTTGAACTCAGTTGCACCGCGATCGGGCCCATTGACTCAATTCCCGCCGCGTTCGGCGGTGTGAGATCGAAGCCAATCGGAGCGCCTTCTGCAAACAGGTAACCAATAATCAACGACTGGTTGTCGAAGATTGTCACGGGAGGATCAACCGTGATGGTGTTCCATCCTGCAACCAGAGCTTCCGCAGACGTCCACGCTTCTGACACCGTCGTCAGGTCGCCCGTTTCGTGCACGTAGACCTTAATCGTTCCAGTCGCCGCGCCGTTGACGTTCAGGCGGACGTGATTCAGCTCTGCCGGCCATTCAGCAGGTGTGAAAGAGATACCCCAACCGGAGCCAACTTCCGAAGTTCAAGTAGCTGTCGGGATCTTCGTCGTCGTCGTATCGATACCAACGGTCATTTCCGCCTACGAAGAAACGGAAATATGCCGTGTCATTTTCCGCGGAGCCGTCATCACCGGCGGAGCAGACCGCACGCGCCATGTACTCGCCCTCGGCGTTCGCAGTGAACGGTGTCGATGTTTCGAAGTTTGCCGTGGCACCATCAGCGAGATTCTCGCCGACCATCGTCTCTTCGTACACTACGGTTCCGGCAGGGCCGGTGACCGAGAAGTCGACCACATATGCTGCCGCTTCACCCGTGCCGATGTTGGTCACGCTCTGTGTGAACAGGACATCTTCGCCCGGCAGGAAGTCGAACGCGGGCCCGATTCCATCGACATCGTTGGTGAGGTCACCGGCGGCAAGATCTACAAACGTATTCGCAAAGGTACCGCCGATACGGAGGATCCAGTCGTAGGGGAAATTCTGGTACGTCCCAAAGATACCTTGCGTGGACAGCGAACTGCGGGCCGAGGTCGAGCCGCCGTCGGCAATCGAATTCCATGCGCCGTTGGATTGACCACCGCCCGGAACAGGTCCGAAAACGATGTAAAAATCCTGATTCGCAAGGACGGTCACAGTGTCATTGAAATTGACGTCAATCCAGCCGTTCGCCGGTTGCGGGCCGGGGCGAACCGCCAGTCCGTCTTGGCCGCCCGGAGCAGGCAGCTCGGCAAACACATACAGGGAACAGGGCGCAGTGCCTGAACCATCAATGATGTAGTGATACACACTGATGATGTTGAAGTCTACCAGCGGCGTAAAACGTACGCGGCACCAGTAGCTGGTTCCCGTGTTCAGAATGGCGGGGGTACCGTCATCGTAAAACAGGGAGTCCGGCTGGGGATCGTCCAGTGAACTGGCCAGATATGGTGTGAGGTCTACTTGCCCTACGGGCATGACGAGGGCTACGTTGTCCGACGCCATGGCGGACATCGCAGTTGTCAGGCAGAGGAGCAGCATCCAGTGGGTCCAACGCATGGGTCGCCTCCGTTTTTGGATATCTACAAACATTTCAAGAACTTCCGGGATTAACCACCTTGATTACATAAATCACATTAAGGCCCTGTTGGGAGCCGAATTTGAGAAGATAAGCAATTCCCTGACAAAATGGAAGGGCTTAGCTACTCCGATAGAGTCGATTCAAATCGATATAATTGCGCACCGGGATGGGCAGCGCGTCTGCCGTATCAAGCCCGTTCCGGATGGCATTCCGGATTTCGGTGGCAGAGACTGGCAGTAACGGCGTGTTCAGTAGACGAACACGGCTCATGTACCAGGGCGGCACACTCCTCAAATCTACGCCGGGTCGGCCTAAAACGGCGACTCGTGCGTAGGTGAAAAGGTCCTCGGGGTTCTTCCACTTTGGGAGATCCGCTACCGAATCCGCACCGACAATCAGCCAGAGATCGTGTGGACCTTCTGGCAACTCCGCCACAACTCGGCGAATCGTCTCGGTAGTGTAGGCAGGACCTTCTGCGCGTTCTTCTGTATCAGAGAGCTTAAGTCCGGGGAACTCGTCCAGCGCAAGCCGAAGCATCTCTTTGCGATGCGCGTATGCGGTGAGCGGGCTCTGGAGTTTGTGCGGCGGATGCGGATTCGGCAGCATCCATACTTCAGGCAAGCCAAGTTCGAGACGGGCTGCGTCTACGGTGCGCAGGTGACCGTAGTGAACGGGGTCAAAGGTGCCACCGAATAGGCCAAGCCGGATCATGGAGCGGGGGATTGCACCTGCCCGGACGCGAAAGTGCGGGCCAGGTCGTCAACCTTCCCCCGGTATCGGCCTTGCGGAAACCGGCGCTGATAATCGGTAATCGCGGCCTGAGCGCGGCCGGGCTCGTCCAGTTTGACCAGCGCGCGGATCTTGTCGTATGCGGCTTCGTCCGCCCACGACGTATCATAGTAGTCAGTCAGCAGCGCGTCGGCATAGATCACACAGGAAGCGAATTCCTCAAGTTTGAAATAGAGCTTCAGGGCCGCAAAACTCTTGTGCGCGAGTTTGTCGCGACACTTGTCGATATAGGCATACGCGCTATCTGCGTATTCACTTTGGGGATAGTCTTCAAGGAAGCGCTGGAACCCCCCCAGCGCTTGATCGGTGTACGACTGATCGAGGCGGAAGTCCGGCGCCAGTTCAAAGTAGCAGCGCGATTCATAGTAGGTCGCTCCGTCCGCGAGTTTGCTTGACGGGAACTGCTGCACCAGCCGTTTGAAGTCGTCCGCAGCCACAAGGTAGTCGTCCTGTTCGAATCCGGCGCGCGCCAAATAGAAATACGCGGAGTCGATGATGGTCGAGCCCGAGTAGTTCAATGTAATGTCGCGCAATAGCTGCTGCGCCCGAAAATACCGTTCGCGGGCAAAGAGGTCTTTGGCGCGGGCCCAGTCGGTATCGACTCCGGCTTCGGAGACAAAGCGCGTCTGGGACGAGCAGCCCCAGAGCAATAGTCCAAGCAGAAGGATGAGAATGTATTTAGAGTGTGTGTGCATCAAGAAACGAGGTCAGTAGTTTGCGCCTACTTGCTGCGCGCGGTAAACAGCAGAACAAACAACCCGCCGGTAGCGACAATAACGGCGAGTGGAAGGTACCACGCACCGCGCTCTTTTTCGAACAGCGATGCAGTCGAGTCGACGGGGCTAAGCAACATGAGCGTGTCCGACCGGAGGCTATCCTGACGCACCTCCGGCTCGTTGGCAAAGCACACCGCTGCGACGACCAGCGCAACAAAAAGTAATCGAGTTATAGCCGCCATGCGAGAGTCAAAGCGGTCAACCCTTCAACGGGCCGGCCATGATCGTAAACAAGGGCGACAGCAATGGACAGAACATCTTCAGGAAAGGCCAGTCGATCATCGCGGTCACGCAGCCAATTCGCATCGATTAGCCCAATTCCGCCGGTCAGAACACTACGCCGACTCTGGGCATAGACGCTTCCACCGCAACGCAAGGCAACGGCACGCAAGGGCCGCCATTCCGCGCCGAAGCGTGGCTCAAGGAACGCCATGTCGCTGGTTTGCGCCAGGTTCATCAATTGGAAGGCAAGCGAATAGGTGGGCTGCTGTATCGCCAGCGACGCGGTAGTGCCGCGATCGACGCGACGGTCGAGCGGATGCAGCCAACGTTCTCCCGTGGCCGGAAAGCGCTGATAGTGCAATCCGACTTGAAGACCGTGCGGTTTGAGGATTACTCCGTAACTGAAGCCCTCGCCGTCACCAAACTGCTCCCGGGAATAGAAGTCCACGCGTCCTCCCACTTGAACGCGGGAATGGAGCAGAAGGTTCAAAGCGAGTGCCGTCTGATATTCGGTCAAGGCGAATTTGTCAGGAGGTGGCCGGAATCGCTCCTGATCACGGCGGTTCATCACAGGTTCGCCGAATATCGCCGTTGCCGCTGCCCAGCGGTGACGCGCCGAGACCGACCGCACCAACAGGCTTGACACATCGCTCGCCTGTTGAATTCCGGAGCGATTCGCGGCTATTTGATCGAAATAGGCACCCAGCTGTGCAGGCCCGTTACCGTTCACGGTGGCCCCAATTGCCGTGCGCTTGTCCCGCGGGAAAACCGTGATACCAGCCGGGTTCTGAGAAGTGGCCGAGGTGGGGCCAAACATGGCAGACGTCGCGCCGCCCATAGATATGTCGCGCGCAACTCCAGGCTGCGGAAGGAGCGAGGTCCATTCGACAGCGAGAACACGAACCGCACAACAGAGCAGGACGACCAGCAGTCTCATGCGTGACCCACAGCTCCGTAACGCTGTGCGCGCATCCACAGGACCGCCGCGACGATCAGCAGCAACCCGTAGTAGATGACCGGCCATGAGTGAGCAAGCTTGACGGCCGGTGTAATATCAGTGCGCAGCGGCAAATCCCCCACGATATGTCCTGCGCGATCAAAACCAAGCGTCTCGACGTACCGGCCGCTGGGAAGAATCAGAGCGCTCACGCCGGTATTCGCCGAGCGCACGATCGCACGCCGCGTCGCAACGGCCCGCAATCTTGTCAGAGCAAGATGCTGATAGGGTCCGCTGCTGTTGCCATACCAGCCGTCGTTCGTAATATGGCCAAAGAACTGCGCGCCCTTCTGCACGGCATCGGCAGCGACTTCAGGGAAAAACAACTTCGAAACAGATCAAGCACGCAAATGGCGGAACTGTTCCGGCGGGAAAGACGGTGACCGAGTCAGCCGGCTTGAACTCCGCTTGACCGAGATGCAAATTCTTCAGAAACGGGAGCCACTTCTGTCCCGGAATGCGTTCTCCAAACGGAACCAAACGCACTTTTGAGGAGCTTTCCAGCGCGCGCGCATGCGGTCTAATGACGAACGCCGCGTTTAGCGGGATCTCTTCCTCGTCAGGCGAGAGTATGTAGTCCGTTGCGCCAGTAAGAACGACCGCGTCCGTGCGATTGGCGACGGCATAGAGCGATTCGGCCGCCCAATGTCGATAACGAATTGCGGAGGGCACCGCCGTCTCCGGCCAACTGATGAAATCTACACTATCTGGCGCCAGACCGTCCGTGAGCCTGACATGATCGGCTAAAATATCCGCCGCGCTCATCTGCCATTTTGTCTCGGCCGGTGTGTTTGCCTGCACGGCGGCAGCGCGGAAGTGGGCCGAAGATCGGTCCACCTGTGCCGCGCGAAATGAACCCCAAACCAAGGGTGCGACAATCAGCACCGCCGCCAAAACCCCAAGCGTCTTGCGCCGTTGCTGCCAAGTGAGAAACAGCAGCGCATTTATGGTCAGTACCCACAGACTGAGACCGGGTGTGTCAATCCACTCTGCGAGCTGAATTGCGGGAATAGACGACGATAGCGCAAGCCCCCACTCCGCCCACGGAAAACCCATTTCGCCGGTGCCCCAGAAGACCTCGAAGGCCTTGTAGAGAACCACAAAGAGCAAGGCCGATTCCGCCAGCGACAAAACTCCGCTTGCGCGCTTCACTGCCCATGCAGTCAGTCCCCAAATCGTTGCGAGGATCGCGAACATCAGCGCCGCCGCAATGACCGACATCCACCACGGAGCGCCGGAATTCAGGCCGACCCAGTAGAGCACGCCGGCGAAGAACAGATATCCGGCGCGCCACGCGGGACGGTAGACGCGGTGTGCCTCGGGATCGGTAGCAGACCAAAGAAAGGGGACAAGTGCGATGAAAGCGAGCGGCCAGAGCGAAATTGGGGGAAAAGCGAGAATCCCGAGGATTGCCGACAGCCAGAATCCCCAATGACGCTTCATGCTCAGTGTTCCGCGCCGAGGATGATCTCGTGATTCTCGGCGGCCGAGCGGTAGGTGGCTTCGATCACTTCGAGAATGTGCGCGGAGTCCTCCGCCGACGAAACGAGCTTGGCCGTGCCATTGATCACATTGAAGAAGTGTTCGAGTTCGTACTCGAAGGATTTGTTGTAGAGAGTCTGCGAGCGCAGTTGTGGACCGGCCGGGGTGACGTTTACCAAGCTGCCGTGAATCTCCTTGGTAATTTTGAGCGGATTCAATTCCGCTATGCCCTTGTTGCCGCTGAACACGGTGAGCGCAGCGGATTCATCCGATAGATAGGCCCAGGTCGCGTTTAACTGCAGTGCCGCGCCGCCCTGGAAGACGTAATAAGCAGAGAAAGTATCTTCCACCCGGAGATTCAGACGATCTTTGGACATCGTGGCTGACACGCGTTTGATCTTCGGCTTGCCCAGGACCCACCAGCTGACATCAAGGAGCTGGATGCCCAAATCCATCAGCACGCCGCCGCCCGAAATGCGCGCTTCGTGCAGCCACGGACTGCGCGACCACGTTTCCTTACGTTTGAGCCAGGATGCACGGACTACGCGAATCGTTCCGAGTTCACCGCCTTGCACAAACTCGTGCAGGATCATGACATCGGGACGAAAGCGAAGATTCATGCCGACCATCAGCGTGCGGCCCGCCTTCTTGGCCGCATCCACCATACGATAGGCTTCTTCGGACTTGCGCGCCATTGGTTTCTCGACAAAGACGTGTTTGCCGGACTCGAGCGCGGCAAGGGTCAAGGCGAGATGCGAATTCGTGGGCGAATTGATGTGCACTGCGTCGATCTCTGGATCGGCGAAGAGCTTTTCCGCGTCCCGGTAATATTTCGGAATCTTCTCGCGGTCAGAGAGGGCTGCCGCCTTGGCATAGTCCGTGTCCGCAATCGCAACCAGTTCGGCTTGATTGCTTTTCTTGATCAGCGGAATATGTACCAGTTGGCTGACACCGCCCGCTCCGATGATACCGATGCGAAGTTTCTCGGCCATGTCTCTCGACACCCTTCTTAGGCGCTGTTCAGTTCATCCAAAAACGACTGCAGCAGCAAAACCGCTGCCGCCATGTCGAGTTTTCCACGTTGTTTCTTCTGGGTAATCCCGGCTTTCGAGAGCGACGAACTTGCGGAGTACGACGTGAAACGTTCATCATGAAGTTTCACAGGTACTCCGAGAGTTGCAACACTGTCGGCGAAGCGCCGGGCGCTTACGGCTGACGGCCCTTCCGAACCGGAGAGCGACAACGGCAACCCGACGACAATTAAGCCAATTTCTTCCTCGTTCAAGAGAGCCTTGAGGTGAGGGGAAAAGGCAGACTCCTCCGCGGGCCAGACCGCAAGTCCAACCGCGAGGCGTCTTTGCTCGTCGGAGATCGCTACCCCAATGCGGCGCGTTCCCCAGTCAAGCCCGAGGACGCGCGACATCTCTAAAGTTCGTTCGCAGGAATCTGATCCAGCGGCGTCTTCAGCGATTCCTTCAGCAACTTGCCCGGTTTGAAGTGCGTCTTCCGGCGCGCCGCGACATAGATGATCTCGTTGGTCTTCGGATTCCGCGCCTTGGGTTTCGGCTTGGTCTTTTTGACCTCAAACACTCCGAAATCACGGATTTCAATCCGCAACTCCGGTTCGTCGCCCGCCATGATCTCGCGCAGCACGGTAAACGTGTCGTTCACCACTTTGGCGACCGTATCCGGGCGCTCGTTGCTGCGCAGGGCTACACGCTCTACCACATCTTTCTTGATGTAAGTTCGCATTCAGCCTCCTCTGCTGTTCCTCTGCGATTGTGTGTCAGTTCGCTATTTCAAAAAAATAAATGCTTCGGTTCCGGCCTGTTACATCGGAGTAACGCTCGAGCTCGTGTCCTCGTCGAGGCGCTCGACGTGAATCACTCCCGGAATGGCGCGCATGCGCTTCAATACCCGCTGCAAGTGCAGCAGCGACTTGACCTCCAGCACAAAGCGGCCGACGGCGAACAGGTCTTCGCGCTTCATCTCAATATAGAGCATGTTGACATCCTCTTTCGCCAGCGCCAACGTCAGGTCGCCCAAGAGCTGGGAACGATCCTCTGCCATGATGCGCACGCGGACGTTGAACTTGGCTTCGCGGTCGGCGTCCCAATCCACGTGGATATTGCGCTCAGGGTGGCGCATCAAGAACGGAATGTTCTTACAATCCACGCGATGCACAACGACACCTTTGCCCGTGCTAATAAAACCCGTTATCTGATCACCCGGCAACGGCTGGCAGCACGGTCCGAAACTGATCGCCACTTGATCCATACCGTGAATGCGGATTCCCGCATCGCCGCCTTTGACGCGGCGAATGACTTTCGACAGAACATTGGCCACCGGTCCGCCGGCTGAAGCGGGCTCGGGCGCAAGTTTGCGAATCACATTCTCGACTGTCAGATCAGCCGAACCGATCGAGGCGAGAAATCCGTCAAGCGTGTTGTGCCCGAAGAGCTGCGCGACTTCGGCCAGCTCCTTATCAGTCTTCTTGGACCGCAAACGCGTCAATTCGCGCGTCAGCATTTCGCGGCCCAGTTTCAGCGACTCGTCGAAGTGCTGCTCTTTGAGCCACTTCTTGATCTTGTTGCGCGCACGGCTGGTCTTGACAAACTGAAGCCAGTCGGGATTGGGCCGCTGATTGGGCGAGACGATAATCTCGACCAAGTCCCCCGAGTGGAGCGCCGTCTTTAGCGTCGCAATCTGACCGTTGATCTTGACGGCCATCGCGTGCAGGCCTACATCGGTGTGCACGGCGAACGCAAAGTCCACAGGAGTCGAATTGACTGGCAGCGTCAGCAGTTTTCCGCGCGGCGTGAAGACAAAAATTTCGCCTTCAAACAGGTTGATCTTCAGGTCTTCGAGATACTCGCGCGAGTTGCCCGCTTCGGCCTGATTGTCAAGGAGACCACGCAGCCATTCAATCTGACGGTCTAACTCCTTGCGACTCTGATCGCCTTCCTTGTAACGCCAGTGAGCGGCGATACCATACTCGGCGCGGCTGTGCATGTCGTCGGTGCGAATCTGCACTTCGATCTTTCGCCCGTCGGGACCGAAGACCTTGGTGTGCAGCGATTGGTACATGTTCGACTTGGGCGTCGCGATATAGTCCGTGAACTTGTCCTGAATCGGCGTATACAGCGAGTGGACGATACCCAGCGCGAAGTAGCACTCTTCAAGTTTCGGGACGATGATGCGGATCGCGAGCAGATCAAGGATTTCCTCGAACGAGTAGCCGCGCGTCTTGATCTTGTTATAGATCGAATAGAGATGCTTGGGCCGCCCCAGCACCTGCCCCTTCACTCCAGCCTTGCGCAGCTCTGCTTGAATGCGCGCGCACTCGCGTTGAATGATGCGCTCGCGCTCGGTGCGTTTAGCGAGACTTTTTCGGCAAGCTCGTGATAGGCACGCGGGTCGAGGACTTTGAACGCGAGGTCTTCGAGCTCCCACTTGACCTGATAGACGCCAAGCCGATGCGCGAGCGGCGCGTAGACGTCCATCGTCTCGTTGGCAATGCGCTCCTGCTGACGGCGGTTCATGTGACCGATCGTGCGCATATTGTGCAGACGATCGGCGAACTTGATCAGAATGACGCGCAAATCATTGACCATCGAGAGCAGCATCTTGTGCAGATTCTCGGCTTGCTGCTTCTCTTTGGATTCATATTTCAGCTCGGGTATCTTCGTGACGCCGTCAACCATCTTGGCAACGCCTTCGCCGAATGCCGCGCGAAGCTGATCCATCGTGGTCTCGGTATCCTCAACCACGTCGTGCAGAAGCCCGGCCGCAATCACGTCTTCCCGCATATGCAAGTCGGCCAGAATTTCGGCCACGGACATCAAGTGCGTGATGTACGGCTCGCCCGAGAGCCGGCGCTGATTCTTATGCGCGTCGTATGCGAAGTGAAACGCGCGTTCGACGAGCGCGAAATCGGCCTGCGGATAGTTCTGATAAAGAGCGACTCGAATCGTATCCAACGAACGCACGAACTCCGGCTCGATCTTCTCGTAAAGAGGACCCGCCAGCGGAGGAAGGACTGTTACATCGGAATGAGGATCAGTCTCTTCAAGTTTGCGTGCTGCATCGGACATCGAGAGATTTATGATTTACAAAATCCAACTTGAATGTGAAGGCGCGAGGACCGACGTGCGGATTCGATCAAAACGGATTGTCGTCCACCGCCGGGAGTGTATTGTCGCCATAATCAGTGTCGTGAGAAACTCCAGAGACTGACGACTCGTCCGATTCGATCGGCGCAAACATTGTGTATTCCTTGATGAAGCTCAATGGAATCGAACCGGTCGGGCCGTTACGATTCTTCGCAATGATGATCTCGGCAAGTCCCTCAATCGGATAAGAACGTGTTCCGATTTCGTATTGCGGGTCCTTCTTGCCCTTAAACAGGTCTTTGTAATACTCCGGGCGATAGACGAACATCACGATATCGGCGTCCTGCTCAATCGCTCCCGAATCGCGTAGGTCAGAAAGCAACGGTTTGCGTTCGCCTCCGCGTGATTCGGTTGCGCGCGAAAGCTGCGACAACACGATAATCGGGATCTGCAGCTCTTTAGCGAGGTTTTTCAATGAGGCGGAGACGAAGGCGATCCATTGCTGTTGACTGTCCACCATCTTCGGCGGTGTAATCAACTGTAAGTAATCGATGACAATCAGGTCGATCTTGTTCTCGAGCCACAGTTGGCGGGCACGCGCGCGCAGAGTGCCGATTTCCAGTCCGGGTTGATCATCAAAGAACATCGTCAGGTCGGCCATGCGGCCCGCAGCCATCGAGAGCCGGCCGTATTCGTCTTTAGACATGCGGCCCGTGCGCAAGCGCTGCAATCCAATGTGGGCTTCGCCCGCGAGCATACGCAAGACGAGCTGCCGGACATCCATTTCGAGCGAGAAGATTGCGACTCGCGCTCCACTGCGATGTGCGGCGCCGGTCGCAATGTTCATCGCCAACGCTGTCTTCCCCATGGACGGTCGGGCAGCGATTATGATCAGCTCGCCGCGATTGAAGCCGGTCGTGAAATCGTCCAAGCGATCGAAACCAGACGAAACTCCGTGCACGTGGCTGTCACGCGACTTCATGTATTCGATGTGATCAATCGTCGACTTAACCGCGTCCCACGACGACATCGCGCTGCGTCCACGCCGACGGCCGATCAGCTCGACCAATTCGCGTTGAACTTTTTCAAAGACCTCATCGGCGCGAGCCGTCGGATCGGTCGCGGCCGTCGCGGCGTCAGCACTCAAAGCGATGACGTTGCGCAGCAGGGCCTTCTCGTGAACTACCGACGCGTAGTGCTCGACGTTCGCGGATGTCGGCATCTCGGAGGCCAATTCGCTTACAAAAGGAATGCCGCCGATTTCTTCCAGCTTGCCCGCACGGCGCAGCTCTTCGGTGATCGTTATGAGGTCAATCGGCTCGCGGCGCGAGTCGAGTTGGCTCATGCAATGAAACAGCGTGCGGTGGTGCGGGCGATAGAACGAGTTTTGTTCAACGAGGTGCGCTACCCGGGCGAAGGCCGAACCATCCGACAGCAAGGCGCCCAACAGCGCGCGCTCCATCTCGGGAGCCTGCGGAGGAACCTTGACTCCTGAAAGATCGGACGATGACGAACGCTCAGGCGATGCGGGGTAGGCCACGAAGAATATTCCAGGGTTTCAAATTCCAATTTCCACTCGACGGAACGCGATTCGCGGTTACAGCAGACTTCGCAGCAGTTTGAAGTCCGCGTCGCCATGAACCTTCTGCGACATGTTGCGCAGATAGTAGGCGGGATGATATGTCACCAAGAGCTTCATCCCTTCCCAGGGCATCACGCGCCCACGCAGGTCTTTCATCGGCAGGTCCGTGCCCAAGAGTTCATTGGCCGCGTGTTTACCCAAACAGACCACGATCTCTGGACTGATGAGCGATAACTGCGTGCGCAGATACGGCCGGCATGTAGCCTTTTCCTCCGGGAGCGGATCGCGATTGCCCGGCGGCCTGCACTTCAGCGTGTTGCAGATGTAGACCGATTTGCGATCAATGCCGACTTCGGCGAGCATGTCGTTCAACAACTGACCTGCGCGCCCCACAAACGGGATGCCGGTCTGATCTTCATCGTGGCCCGGCGCTTCGCCGACGAACACCACGCGAGCTTTCGCATCGCCGTCACCAAAGACAAACTTGGTGCGGGTTTGGCCGAGTGCGCATCGAACACAATTGCAGATACTCTGCTCGAACTCGGCAAGACTTGCGGGCAACGGACTCACTGCGCCTTCAAGCGCTTTCAGCTCCCGCGGGACCGTCGCGTCGCTCTTCCGTATGCTCTGCTCACGCGGCAGGTAGAGGTCTTCTTCAAAGAGCGCAAGCGTTTCGAGGTAGTCTCTGACTGCGCGCGACTTGCTCATGCCACCGGTTCAGACGTCGGGCTCTTCTTCGCGGCCTTCTTGGCAGATTTCTTCTTCGCGGCCTTCGGCTCTGTGGCCGTCACGACGCCGGCTTCCGGTTTCGGCGCCTTAGGCTTCTTGGCTTTCTTCATCGGCGTGCTTGCCGTCTCGGTCTGGGCAACGGGCGCGGTGACTTCGGCCTTGACAAGCGTAGGTTCGCCTGCCGGCTTACCCTTCTTCTTCTTGATCGCCTTCGGAGCCGATGAAGCTTGTCCGGCACCGGCGGGTGGAAGTTGAAACGACAGGAGTCGTCTCGCCATGTTGCGGAGCTTGCCCGGTCTGCTGCGCTGCCAAGGCCGCCAAACGCTCGCGGCGCTCGCGAACGCGACGGCCACCGCGACGAGATTTCTTCTTACCCTGACCGGCTTGCCCGGCCTGCGGCGCTGGCTGCTGCGCTTGCGCCTCCGGCTTTGGCTTTACCTGCGGGGCAGCCTGAGGTTTGGGCTGCGGCTGTGCGGGCGGTTCAACCTTGGCCTGAGGTTGCGTTTGCGGTTTCGCTTGAGCCTGCGGCTGCGGTTTGGACGGTTGTTGCTGCGGGCGCTTCTGCTTCTTCGATTGTGGTGCGAAGACCTTCCCATGCTTCGGCGCGGAACCGTTTGCGGGCGCCGCGTGCTCTTCGTGCGACTCTTCAATATCGAGTCCGTCGAGATTCACCAGACCGCGATCGTCTCCCTCATCCATCGGAAGCTCGTAGTCGTCTTCCGGTTCGAGGTCCAAATCCAAATCCAGCTCCGGATCAGTGTCAGGTTCCGGCAGCGGGTTGCGGTACAACTCCATCACGGCATTCAGAATCTCGCGCGCAACTTCCCGCTTAGACTGCAACGGAAGGTCGGTCACGCTGCCGTTGCGATGAATAATAAAAACTTGATTGGTCTCGACCTGAAAACCGCTTCCCTGAGCAAGGGGATTATTCGCGACCACAACATCGAGATGTTTTTCGCGGAGCTTACGCAATGCGTTATCAAGAACGTTCTCGGTCTCCAACGCGAAACCGACAATGACGCGATTCCCCTTGTTCTGCGATATCCCCTTGAGAATGTCTTCCGTCGGGACCAGATTCACTTCCGGGTCGGCGACGCCCTTCTTGATCTTGTTGGCAGCCGTCTTGTCGAACGTATAGTCGCTGACCGCGGCGGACATCAAGAGAATATTGCAGTACTGGAATTCGCGTTTTACTGCGGCTGCCATTTGCGACGCGGTCGTGATGCGCGTCAGGCGGACTCCGCTCGGCGGTATCACGTCCGTCGGCCCGCACACCAGCGACACATCTGCACCGCGCTCGCGCGCTTCCTCGGCCAACGCAAAGCCCATGCGGCCGGATGCGCGATTGGTCAGGACTCGCACCGGATCCCAGCTCTCTTCAGTGCGGCCCGCCGTGACAAGCACCTTTACATTGCGCAAATCCTGCGGCGCGCTCAACATGTGGCGCACTTCGGCGTAGATCGTCGCGGGTTCGGCCAATCGCCCCACCCCGTGTTCTTCGCCCGGACGCGCCATCTCACCCTCTTCGGGATTAATGATGCGGAAGCCGTGCCGCTTCAGGGTGTTCAAATTCTCCTGCACCGCCGGATTCGCCCACATGCGCGGGTTCATCGACGGGCACATGACGCGGCGCCGTTCGCACGCAAGCAGAGTCGTCGTCAACAGATCGTCACCAAGACCATTGGCAACGCGGCCAATGTGATCCGCGGTGGCAGGCGCTACAACGACTATATCAGCCCATGTGGAGAGTTCAGTGTGCCAAGGCGATTCTTGTCCCTGTTCGGGGAACATCTCGACAAAGACCGTACGGGCAGTAATTGCTTCAAAGGTCAGCGGTGCGACAAACTTCGTCGCTGCGGGAGTCATGATGAGCTGCACCTTGGCCCCCGCCTGAATAAACAGGCGCGCAAGTTCAACCGCTTTGTACGCGGCAATCCCGCCCGTCACCCCCAGCAATATCCGCCGTCCTCCAAGCTCTCCTGCCGGCCGCGCGTCCCGATCGGGGCGGCGATTACTCTTCATAGCGCTTCTCGATCTTACCTTCGACCATCTCGTTCAGCGACAATACGATGGGCTTGGGAAACGAAATCTTGTCGCGCTCAATTTCTTCAATCTCGACCGAATCATCGCCGCTTTCCGCGCGCGCGCGGGCTGCGGCCTGCTCGAGCATTTCAGTCTGACCGAGATGACGGTCTACGCGGCGCTTCTGCAGCTCGCCAATCTGACGCGCGCGGCGAGCTATGACTAAGACTGCCTCGTAGATATTCTCGGCCTTTCCGACAAATGATTCGGCATGTGTTTCGCGTGTGTAAGCCATGGTTCCTTCTGTGTGATTCCTCTGCGAAATTCCCCCGTAAATGGATTTCGCAATACTTGTACTATTCCGCCGCTCGCGAATCTTTCTCTATACAGGTCAGAACATCCGCGACGGCCTGTTCAATTTCATTGTTGACAATCACGCAATCGAAGAGATTCGCTTGCGCAAGTTCCATTTCTGCCCGGGACAGCCGCTTGGCCACCACTTCCGGCGCATCCGTGCCGCGCTTGATCAGGCGCTCTTTCAAGACTTCAAGTGAAGGCGGGCGAATAAAGATAGTCAGCGCATCAGGGTAGAACCGCTTGATGCTCGCCGCACCTTTAACGTCCAAATCAAGAATCATCGTCCGCCCCGCCGCAAGCGCGTCATCGACGACGATTTTCAACGTTCCGTAGAGATTCCCGTGTACCTCTTCGTGTTCCAAGAACTCTCCCGCCGCAATCCGACGTTCAAACTCCTCGCGGGAAAAGAAGTAGTAGTCCTGGCCGTGCACCTCACCAGGCCGCGGCGGGCGCGTTGTGGCGCTGCACGAGAATGACCACTCAGGGTGACTTGCCCGCACGGCACGGATTACTGTTGTCTTGCCCCCGCCCGCAGGCGCGGCAAACACGAGCAATTGCGCCATGCTATTCGAGATTCTGGACCTGCTCGCGCAGACGTTCGATCTCTTCGCGCACGCTGACGGTCAGGTGCGATATCTCAAGACTTGACGTCTTCGATGAAATCGTATTCGCCTCGCGGTTCATTTCTTGCAGCAGAAAGCCGAGTTTTTTTCCGACTTGTCCGGACGGAGTCGTCAGCGAGCCGCGAAAGGCCCTTAAATGCCCGTCGAGGCGCACGCACTCCTCCGTGATATCCAGCCGGTCAGCGATCAGCGCAAGCTCCATTTCGAGCCGACTTTCGTCGTAGCTGTCAGAAGGTACGAGCCGCTGCACGCGATCTTTAAGTTTCTCCAGCGCACGCGTGGGCAGACCGATTTGCGCCTTCTTAATCTCCTCCAAAGCCGACGAGATGATATTCAGCCGACCGAGCATGTCCTCCGTCAACATCTTGCCTTCTTGCAGGCGCATTTGCCGCAGATTCTCAATTGCGGTCTCTGTCGCGGCTTGCGCCAGCTTAAGCAGGCGGTCGGACATTTCGGGCGAATCGGCAGGCGTAACTACTTCCGGAAACTGCAGCAGGTGATCCAGATGCACGGATTCGGTTATCCGCAACTCCTTGCACAGTTCCTGAAGCTGCTGCGCCACACGCTTGGCGGCTTCGCTGTCAATTCGCGTTGCATTCGGCGCACCGGCGCGGCTTTCCGTTAGAGTGAGCGAGATCTTACCCCGCTCGATGCCCTTGCGGCAGATTTCGCGCACCTCGGCTTCAAAGTTCACCAGCGTTCGCGGCGCGCGCAAACCGAAATCAAAATATCGGTTGTTCAGTGTGCGCAACTCCGCACCAATGGTGACGCCATTTTCCGTGGCCTCCCCGCGCCCGAAGCCGGTCATTGAGTAGATCATGCGATTGCCTGCTGCGCGAGGGGGTTAGCTTAGAATGTGACGCCTACGGACACGCGATGCGTGAGGCCGAGGTCTTGATGATCCTCAAGTGCGGCATGTACCGCCAAACTGCCAAACAACAATCCTGCCCCGGCCGTAAACCGTTCGCCGCGCAATCCGCCTCGCAGAGCGACCGTGTTCGAAATCAAGTACTCAGCACCGACATGCGGCTCGATAGAGAGCGGTCCAGCGGAAATGGCCTCCGCTTCACCGCGCGACTCGAAACGAGTGTCGGCATCGGCGGCCAGAGAGATTTCCGCATTCATGGCGCGCAACGGAGCCGACCAGCGACCGCCAACGCTCACGGTAGGTAGGATCGACTCAGTACGTCCGGTCGACCAAGCCAGAGTGCTCGTGGATACGTCGCGGATGGCGGCGCCCAATTCGGCGCGACGTCCAATGGCGCGCTGAACACCAATGTCGAAGCCCAATCCTACCGCCGTTTCACTCGCAACGGACTTCGTCAGAATCTTCGCCGTCGCACCTGCGTCCCATTGACGGCCAATCGCGCGGCCTGCTGAGGCCAGCACTGCCCATTCATGGTCGCCGGTTTGACCGTCGACTTCGACGCGATTGCCATCGCTCAGAGGTTGTGAAGGGTCGGAAAGCCTCGTCAGCGGGATGTCGCTGACGCGGGCATAGAGGACAGTCAGCGCCCCCGACAGTCCGTTCTGCATTGGCGTCGCGAATGACAGATAATCATACGTAAACAGATTGTCGAACTGTGACGCATGCATAAACTCCACGCCTCGCTTCGACAAACCCGCCAGTCCTGCCGGATTATAGTAGCCGGATGTCGTTGCCGCAGGCGACGCGGTCGACGCGCCACCCATGGCAAGTGCTCTCGCGCCTGCGCCTAAGTCCAGAAATTCTCCGGCGTATCTACCAATAACCCATTGTGCATTCGCATATTGGGCAAATAGCAGAATAGCCACAAACAGTCCCCATCGTCGCACGGTCGACATGCCCTGCTCCATTCGTTGCATCGCTCTAATGAAGTTGTTTCGACCTGCGCTTTGGATGCGTCGGTTGCATTGCATTCCTTCCGCAGGTGAGGTACCAAGCAGAGATCAACTGGGACTTGAGTGGTCTACTCCCTTTACGTGGCCTATATTCTGTAAAAATAAGGATAAACTGAAGTAGAGTCAAGGCTTTCTTGAGCGATTAGCACTCTCAGGCGACTCGAATAACCTCTTGATTTCATATAGTTTATCAAGAGCGTCCCGAGGAGTTAAGTCGTCCAAATTGAGGTTTCGGAGGGCATCGGCCACCCTCTGAGTATCGGATTCAAAAAGAGTTAGCTGAAGAACGGGCGGTGCGGGGGCCTGAGTTTCTGCGGGTTTTGACCCATTATCTTCCCAATGCGGCAGCAGTTCTCTTGCTCGTGCAACCACCGCGGCCGGGAGTCCCGCGAGCTTGGCTACTTCGATTCCATACGACTGGTCAGTTTCACCTGATGAAATCCGATGCAAGAATACAATGCGATCCCCCCACTCTTCGACATCCACACGCGCGTTGAAGATGCGGGGGTAACTCGCAGACATCCGATTCAATTCGTGATAGTGAGTGGCAAAGAGCGTTTTTCCCGCAATCTCAGGGTGTTCATGAAGATACTCAGTGATCGCCCACGCGAGGGAAAGCCCGTCATAGGTTGAAGTACCGCGGCCGACTTCATCAAGGATCATCAGCGAGCGCGGAGTCGCGTGACGCAGAATGTTCGAGACTTCCGACATCTCGACCAAGAACGTCGATTCACCGCCCGCCAGATTGTCGCCCGCGCCAATGCGCGTGAAGATACGGTCCACAATGCCCACTTCGGCGGATGCGGCGGGGACAAACGACCCCGTTTGCGCGAGCAGCACAATAAGAGCCGCCTGTCGCAGGAAGGTCGATTTCCCTGACATGTTCGGTCCAGTGAGGATCATTATCTGTCGACGTTCGGTATCGAGCGAGAGGTCATTGGCAATGAAGCCTGCAGACTGCGAAACGAGCCGCTCCACTACAGGATGCCGCCCTTGCACGATATCGAGCCTTGTGCCTTCATTCACCACCGGTCTGACATACCGCTGCTCCCGTGCTACGGTCGCCAGGCTCACGAATGTGTCCAGCTCGGCGAGCGTCCGCGCGATTCGGGTCAGATCGGTGCTTCGGCTTATGAGTTCGCTGCGCAGCTGCTCCCAAATCTCCTCTTCAAGCCGTTCGAGCTTCTCATCCGCGTGAAGGATCTTTTCTTCCCACGTTTTTAGCTCCGGCGTGACGTAGCGCTCGGCGCCCGTCAGAGTCTGCTTACGGATGTAGTCGGCGGGAATGCGCTCCTTGTGAGCATTCGTGATTTCGAGATAGTACCCGAAGACCCTGTTGTAGCCGATCTTGAGCGACGAAATCCCCGTACGGTTGCGCTCTTGAATCTGGTGCTCCTGCATCCAGGTGCGGGCACGCGTGCCAATGGTTCGCAGTTCATCAAGTTCGGCGGAGTAACCGGCCCGAATGGCTGTTCCGTCACCAATCATCGCAGGAGGATCGTCTACTATTATCGCAGCGATCAGTCCCGTGATGTCTTCGGGCTCGCTGAGAGCCGTTGCGAGGCCATCAAGCGGTGTGCCGGATAGTTTAGCAAGTGTTTTCTGCAGCACGGGGGCTTTTCGAGCGTGCGGCGAATCGCTACGGCATCGCGCGGAGACGCGCGGCGCGTGGTCAGCCGCGACAAAACACGCTGCAAGTCTGCCGTTTCACGCAGTTGTTCCGTAAGCGTGACCAGTAGCTCCGGTGACCGGACAAGAGCCTCAACACTATCGAGCCGCTTGGTGATCTCCGCTAAGTCCGTCAGCGGCGCGAGCATCCAGCGCCGCAGCAACCGTCCGCCCGCCGCCGTGCGCGTACGATCAATCGCGCTGAGCAGCGTGGCGTCCCGCCGGCCGGACGGTGAATCAACCAGTTCGAGATTGCGACGCGTAGAAGCGTCCAGAATCAGTTCGCGGCCCGTCGCAAAAACACGCAGATCGGGCAACAGCGCAATGGGGTCCTTTTGCTGTCCCCGCAGGTAGTGCAGCAGTGCGCCTGCTGCCTGTACCGCAGGCAGCATTTCGGTCAACCCGTAGCCTTTGAGATTGGCAACATTCAAATGGGTACGCAGCGACCGCTCCGCCCCGTCGACCGCGAATTGCCACTTGGCAACGGATGTGACGGCGCAGTCAGGCAAAGTCGAAAGCGACTCACGCGCCCGTGCTTCGTCTTCAACGGCTACGATCAGCTCCGCAGGTTCAAGCGCGTGCAAACGCGCCGCCAGTTCGGAAGCTGGCAGTACACCGGTGAAGAATTCCTGCGCGGTGATGTCCGCATAGGCGAGTCCGCAAAGCTGGTCCTCAAAACAGACTGCCGAAAGGTAATTGTTGCGCTGCTCATCAAGCTGTGTGTCCGAAAATGTCGTACCCGCAGACACAACCTCGGTCACGCCGCGCTTGACGATGCCTTTCGCCTGTTTCGGATCTTCAAGCTGATCGCACACGGCGACGCGATACCCGGCGCGGGTCATCTTACTTAGATAACCCTCAAGCTGGTGATACGGAAATCCCGCAAGCGGAACGTCGCCCGTCGCACCGTGATTGCGCTTTGTCAGCGTCAACCCGAGCACGTCGGCCGCCGTTTTCGCATCGTCGTAAAAAAGCTCATAGAAGTCACCCATGCGGTAAAACAGGATCACATCCGGATACTGGGATTTGATCTCTGCATACTGTTTCAACATGGGTGTGGACATCGGCGCTGAGCTTTAGGCATGAAGCGCCGTCCCGAGGGACGGCGCAGAGAGAGTCGAACTGGAGGGTAACGGTCAGGGATTCGTGACGAGCACGGCGGGGCAATCGTATTTCGCTTTGATCTTGTCTCCTACAGCGCGGCCTTCTTCCTTGGTCTTGTAAGCGCCGACGCGCACCTGCATCAGCTGGTCACGCGGTATCAGCAGCACATTGTAGCCGTCGCTCCGCAAGCGCGCCGCGAACTTGTGCGCGTTATCGTGATTTGCGAACGCGCCGACTTGAATATACCATTCACCCGGAGTGACCGACTCGACGTCGTGCGGCTTCGTCGGTTCACCATGTTTCTTAACGGGCTTTGCGGCCTTGACTTCCTGCTCGATCTTCTCGGGCCGAACGAGCAGCTTTTCCGGTGTGAGCGCAGCCGCCTTGACGCCGCTATCCGGTTTGGCGGATGGAACAGCGCTGTAGTCCAGAGTGACACCACTGCTCGCAGCAGGTTTCTCAACAACCTGCTGCGTCTTCTCTTGTGCAACTTCGGCCACCGTCTTCGCGACGGGCGGCTCAACGGGAACAGGTGTCGCTTCCGCTTGCGGCTCATCTTTGCTCACGGATGCGATCAACGGTCGTTCGACCTCATACAAGTTGCTCTCCTCGACGGGCCACTCGCCTTCCCGGGCAGGCGGAGTACTCTCCAGAACCAACGCGGAAATGTCGATGCCCATGCTTGCCGCTTGCAGCAGCCGCTCTTGAGCAAACTCGTCGCAGTCGGAACCGGGAAAGCGCGCGGAGATTTCACGATAGAGAAAGCAAGCCTCGATGGCGTTCGGTTCACGCAGCGCGTCGAGAAGCAGGTGGTAGCGCTCCGGTGCGTCGGTCTGTTCAACGATCTTCTGCGCTTCAAGCAGACGACCCTCCCGCATTAGGTCCACGGGCGATTTCTTCACGGCCTGCGCAATCACGCTCGCCGCGCAAAGCAGAATGACGATGAACGGCTTAGACATTGAACGTATCCACCTTGTTGCATTGCGGACAAACCCACATTGGTTCACGCGAAATGTGGCCGCAGCTTGAACATGAGTATTCGTAACTCTCTTTCATCACTCGGGACAACACGTCGCGCGACATATTCAGGACTCCATCGACATCATGCACATCGTGATACATGCGAATCAATCGGCGGCGCAGCCACAGGCTCTCCTGATTCTGCTCGAGGCCGTCGGGCAGCACGGTGATCGCACCCCAGCGTCGCCCTTCTTGCGCAAAAACCGCGACAGCGCTGCGTAGGCGTGCACGTTCTGCGGATAGTTCTGGATCACAGTGCGGTAAATCTGCTCAATCTCGGAAAAGCGGCCTAAGTCGAAGAGCTGCGATTCGAGCCGCTCGAAAGCGACGTAGCTCTGGGCCGGGTTCACCTCGATCAAGCGCCGCCAAATCTTCACGGCATCTTCCGTGCGGTCTTCACGGACGTACGAGTCGCCCCAGTAAAGGTACGGCGCGACCAGCGTCGAGTCGTGCTTAATGGCTTGACGAAACTGAATCCGCCCGTCGCGCTCTTTGCCGCTCGAACAGAGCCGTTGCCCCTCAAGCATCTTTAGAACAGCGAGCCTGCGTCCTGCCGAGCCGGAACTAAGACCATTGGCCTTCTCCGCCGATTCGTAAGCGGCCTGCCACTGCCCTTGCGCCGCAAGCAAATCGCTCTTCTGGCGTAGCGCCCACGCGTCTTTCTTTGATATGCCAAGCATCTGGTTGACGCATTCAAGCGCCCGGCCTTGATCGCCGATGCTCAAATAATCATCGGTCAAGGCGCGATAGATGTCCAGCTTCTGCCGGTCCACAATGTCCCCGCGCAATGTCAGAGCGCGATGGATCTTGATGGCTCGATTGATGTCGCCGGATTGCGCGAAGAGCGCGCCAAGCCGTAAATACGCGTCGATGTTCTCGGTGTCCGCAGTCACGGTCTCACGGAGCTTCTGAATCGCGCGCGGCGTGTCGCCGTCGAGCATTGCGCGCAAGCCCTCGGCATAGGGCGTTAGCGGCGAAGCGTTGCGCCGCACTTTCCAATCCCGAAAATAGGAGGCCGCGCCGATCCCTCCGGCAACGAGAATCAGCAAGAAGAGAAATTCAAAGAAACTCATGTGTGGGACACTCCCGTGCCGGGATCTTCTTCGAGGGCAAAATTGCGCAGACGTTCCAACTCATGCTGCAGCGCCTGATTGCGGCGCTTCTGAGCAGAAATCTCACTGCGCAGCCGAAGCTGGTTGATCACCGCGACCAACAGGCTGACGATGTAGCCAATCAGCGCCGCCAGAAACAGCATGAAAGAGAGCGGAAGCTCCGGCGATTCCCATGTTATGATCTGAACATGAACTTTCGGTTCGGCGTTCTGTGACAGAAAACCGACCAAGAAGAATATGATTACCAACAACAATAGCCAACGAAGAATCCACATACAAGGTCTCCGAGGTTAGCGGATATCAGTGCTGCCGCGATGCGACAAAGGTAAATCCGACAAGCGCGTCAAGCCGAACCTTGATCAGGTCGCCAATACACTCGCCGTTGCGCGGCACTACAACTGGTCGAAAATCGGGTGTCCGGCCCGACCACATCATGTCGTCTTTTGGCGCCGGACCTTCAATCAGAATCTCAGTCAGCTTGCCAACTTGCTTTTCGTTTTGCTCACGGGCGATCCGCTGCTGCAAGTCGATCAGGCGCTCCAGCCGCGCAACCTTCACAGCTTCCGGAATATCATCCGTGAGTTTCGCCGCTTTGGTCAACGGCCGCTCCGAATACTTGAACGTAAAAGCCGTGTCATAACGCACTTCCTCCATCAGCCGAACCGTATCCTCAAACTCGTGTTCGCTTTCCGTTGGAAAACCCACAATGATGTCTGTGGATAGCGCGAGTCCAGGCACATAACGGCGCGCGCGCGAAATAATATCGAGGTAGCGCTCGCGTGTATACGGACGATTCATTTCACTGAGTATCCGGTTGTTGCCGGACTGAACTGGCAGGTGCAAGTAAGGACAAATCTTCTCATGCGACCCCATCACCTGTAGAAGCTTGTCCGAAATGTCAGTCGGATGCGACGTCATATAGCGCACGCGCACCACTCCGGGCAATTCGGCGACGGCGAGCAGACAGTCCGCGAAATCGCGGCCCTGCCAGCGATAGGAGTCGACATTCTGGCCAAGCAGCATGATGTCCCGCACACCTTGACTCACAAGATGCTCGATCTCGCGTAGGATCGACGGCAGCGGGCGGCTGCGCTCACGACCGCGCGTGCGCGGGACCACACAAAAACTGCAGAATTTGTCGCAGCCCCGGATAATCGTGACGAACGCCGTCACGCCGCCATGGTGACGGGGAACAATGTCGTCATAGAGCTCTTCACGCATCAGCGTTGTCTCGAGCAGACCGGGCGTTCCCGGCGGAGAGATGAAGCGCTCTTCCAGAAGCAGCGGCAACCGGCGATACGAGTCCGGGCCAACGACAATGTCTACGTAAGGATGCGAGTCAAGGATCTCTTTGCGCTTCGCCTGCGCGACACATCCCATTATCCCAATCACACGCCCCGGATTGCCCTTCTTCAACGACGAAAGATTCGCCAACTGTCCAAGCGCGCGCACCTCGGCGCTCTCGCGGATCATGCACGTATTCACCAGCACGACATCCGCGTCCTCGGGACTATCGCAAAAGCGGTAACCGCTGTCCGCGAGCATGCTCTCGATGGTCTGCGAATCGGAGACGTTCATCTGACAGCCATAGGTGCGCATATACACCCGCGGCCCGTTGCCATCGGAATCGACCAATGGCGAGCGCGCGGCTTCAGGCAGGTTGGCTTGCAGTGTAACGAGTTCGTGCATACTTTAGAGTTCTATGGGCAGGCGTTCGCGCAGAACGATTTCGCGATCGCTGACGTCTGCCTTCATGACAATCAACTGCACGCCGGCTTGATAGGCGTCGCGCACCGTCGTTCCGTAAACCGGGTCAAGCTCGTCGGCAGGCGAGAATTTCACTGCCTGATGATGCTGAACAACGTACAGCATGTAGGCTGAACGCCCCTCAGCGACGGCCTCCATCAATTCGTTCAGATGCCTGGTGCCGCGCTCGGTCACGCTATCAGGGAAGAGCGCCATACCGTCTTCCACGAGCGTGACGTTCTTAACTTCCAGAAGCGCCTCGTCGTCTCCCAGCACGAAGTCGATCCGCGAACCGCTCGGAAGTTTCACCTCGCGACGATAGGTCTGATAGCGCGCAAGCTCGGGGATCAATTTCCGGTCAAGCGCTTCGGCCGCAAGATGATTCGGCAGATGCGTGTTGATCCCTACCCATCGGCCTGCAACCTCGACCAACTCCCATGTGAATGGAAATTTGCGCGTCGGTGAATCCGAATAGCTGACCAGCACCCGCGCGCCGACAATACACACGCCTTTCATGCTGCCCGTGTTCGGCGTGACGGCAGTGATGATCTGCCCGTCGTCAAGCTGGATGTCCGCAAAGAACCGTTTGTAGCGCTTCAGGAGGTGCCTGCATGAAGGGGCGACGGCAGCCGCACTATTTGCCCATAGTCGCAAGCGCTGCGTGAAGATGCGCCGCGAGGTCCGCTTCCGGGACTGTGACTTGCTGCTGTGTGGCGAGGTTCTTCACGGAGACGATCCCGCGCTCACGCTCATCCGGACCGCAAACCGCAACAAACGGAATCTGCTGCTGGTCCGCGAACGCGAACTGTTTCTTCATGCGGTCGTTGTCGTACCAAATCTCAACGCGCACTCCCGCCCTGCGCAGTGTTGCAGCAAGTTCGAGCGACTTCGCGACTCCGGCGTCGTCGAATCGCGCAATCAGGACCTGCGTTTCGGATGGCTCGGCCTTGAATCGTTCAAGCTGGGTCAGCGCAGTCTGAATCCGATCGAGACCAATCGACGTACCGGTCGCCGGCACATTCTCCTTTGAAAAGGTCGCTACCAGTCCATCATAGCGCCCACCTCCGGTCAGCGATCCCAGATGCGGAAGGCCGGGCAGGACGGTTTCGAAGATTGCGCCGGTGTAGTAATCAAGTCCGCGTGCGAGCGTCGCGTCGAAAGCAAGGCTCCTACGTGACACACCGAGATCAAGCGCGGCAGTGTAAACAGTTTCGATTTCTGCAAGCCCATTCAGAGCTGCAGCGTTGCTGCCAACAAGTTTACGCGTAGCGGAAAAATCAGGGCTTTCGCCTCCGGTCGCCATGAGCTGTGTCACCAGCGAGCGAGCAGCCGTGGCCGGAATATCGTTCGCCTGAAACTCGCTTTCAACTCCGTCCCAACCGATCTTGTCGAGCTTATCCAGACAGCGGCAGAACGCCCCGAAGTGTCTCACGTCACCGGTTACAACATGAGCAAGTCCCGCAAGAAATTTCCGCGACGACAGCCGAATCCTGAAATCCTCGAAATCGAGCGCCGTTAGCACTTCGTGCGTCAACGCGAGAATCTCCGCGTCGGCAAGCGGCGACTCTGTCCCCAAGATGTCCGCGTCGCATTGCACGAACTCGCGGTATCGTCCCTGTCGAGGCTGGGGACGGTCTGCGCGCCACACCGGCTGAATCTGATAACGCTTGAATGGACGGGGAAGCGTCGCATATTGAGCAGCCACACGAGCAAGCGGAACGGTCAGATCGTAACGCAATGCAATCGCGCTCTCCGCGGTTTCTTCAGCATCCCCTCGCGCGCGGCGAATCTCGTAAATCAGCTTGTCATTCTCTTCGGATTTGCCCGTGAGAACATCCAGATATTCGATCGCCGGCGTCTCGAGCGGCTGAAATCCATAGCGGCGGTAGGCCTCTTCGATGACCCGCACAATCCGGCGGCGAGGTATGAGCTCGGAAGGAAGAAAATCGCGGGTGCCGCGAAAAGTGCGAGGTTCGATCCGTAACAAAATACTAACTGATTGTTTTTGTTAAATAAAAAAGCCCCGGTTACGGGGCGTTGAGAAGTCACTGACCGCGACCTCCCTAATCATCGCCCAACTCACCTAAACTATTAATATCAGAGTTTTTGGACGGAAAATCAAGGGTATAGAGTGGCGAAACACAGTACCGGCGACCGCGCTGCCGTCCTTCACTGGTCAGCAACCCGGAGTCGTCTAAACGGCGCAGCGCCGTGCGCGCCGTGGTCGACGAGACGCCCAAGCTCGCGGCTACCTCACGAGGTGAACCATTTGCCCGTGCTCTGCACCAGGAATCGCTCAAGCTCGCGGTCTTGGCCGGGCAGGTGACGATGCGGCCCTTCCAACAGAGCTGGCTTCGGGGCGACAGCAGTTTCGTATGATCCATCCTCGCAAATTTCTCTTGGCATTTGGGATCTTGATGATTGCGGATATTACGTCTCAGCAGAGTCACTTTCGGCAATTCCCAGTTCCAATAGTGCGAATTTCTCCACGTCGACAAGGCCGAGATCTGTTAGCTTGAGGCTCGGAATAACAGGCAGGGCGAGAAATGAGAGAGCCATAAACGGCGATGAAAGTTTGCAGCCTAAGCCGTGAGCGGCTCGATGCAATGCGTCTAACTCCGGAGCGATCTCGCGTGCAGACCGGTCGGACATGAGTCCCGCGACCGGAAGCGCGAGTTGCGCCAATGGCTTCCGTCTCGCACGACAACCCAGCCTCCGCCTGCGTCGGCAAGTGCCCGTGCCGCCGCAAGCATGTCGGCGTCGTTGGTCCCGACGCAAATTATGTTGTGCGAATCGTGAGCCACTGTGGAAGCCAACGCCCCACTACGCAATCCGAATCCGCGCACGAAGGCCTTACCAATCGTGCCGCGCTTGCCGTGCCGTTCAATCACAACAAGTTTCGCAATGTCCTGCGTCAGGTCTGCCTGAAGCTCACCATTTTCGACGGGCAAGACAGCCTGAGATCGAGTCGTCACGATTTGATCCGGAACGATGTCAATGACGTGTACGGCCTTCTTTGTCGCTGGAACAGACAGAGCGGAACGCGAAAGCTCCGGCACGTGAACGGTATTCACTACATTGCTCACATCAGCTTTGCCGATGGATACCAGTAGCTCTCCGTCACGCGCGACTTGAACGCCCCGTCGCCAGACGCGCAGCGGTCTGAAATCCTTCAAGTCTTCAAACAGCACGAAATCGGCAAACCGGCCCGGCACGATTGCGCCGGTATCGCGCACATCAAACATTCGCGCTGTGTGCGTGCTTGCCATGGCGACCGCCAGAATCGGATCAAGTCCCTTGCCGACGGCCTTGCGCAGCGTCGCGTTCATGTGTCCCTCGAGCAGGAGTTCATCCGCATGGCGATCGTCGGAAACAAACGCGAAATGCTGTGCGGTTTCCCGCTTCACGAGCGGCAAGAGCGCGTCGAGATTCTTCGCGGTTGACCCTTCGCGGATGAACACCGCCATGCCGCGCCGCAGTTTCTCGCGTGCCTCTTCAAACGACGTGCTCTCGTGATCCGTCCCGATTCCCGCAGCCGCATACGCATTCAGCCAATTGCCGGTTACACCGGGAGCGTGCCCATCCACCGGCCGTCCGCAACCAAGCTGCACTTTCTCGAGCACAGGCGCCAGGCCAAGAATCACTCCGGGAAGTTCATCACCTCGGCGATGCCGCGAACTCGGGGCTGCGTTAGAAACGGAGCCATGTCTGCGGCTTCCATCACAGCGCCTGCGGTCTCCATATGTGTCGCTGGTACGCACGATGGAATCATCACCCAGATATTCAGCGGGAGATTCTCAGAGCTGTCCAGCATGAATTGTATCCCTCGCGCACCGAGCACGTTGGCAATCTCATGCGGATCGCAAAAAACGCCGCCTGTGCCGAACGGCACGACCGCCCGGGCAAATTCCGGTGGAGTCAAGAGCGTCGACTCAATATGTATGTGCCCATCGAGCAGAGCAGGCGCGAGCAATCGTCCGCCGAGGTCGATTGTCTCGCGAGCGGCATAGTCGCCGATGCCCGCGATCCGCCCCTCGAAAACGGCGACGCCCGCCTCTTCAATCTCGTAGGAGAAAGTGTTGATCAGGCGGGCGTTACGAAGAACCAGGTCAGCAGGCTTGTCGCCTCGAGCTACCTCGAGGAGTCGCTGTTTAGCTTGAATATCCACGTTGTTCGGTCATCGGCTAAAAGAAAACAATCTTCTGGCGCATCCCGTTAGTGCGCAGTTCATGGGAAAGCGAATCAACTTCGATTAGAGTTTCGTTCAGGCGATTGTACAATTCGTCATCCGTGAGCAGCTTGCCCATTGTGCCTTCGCCCGAATTCATCCGTGCGATCAAGTCGCGCACTTCGTTGGATGTTCCGGTGAGCGAAACCATCGCGGAGTCGATCGAAGCCAATGTGCCGCCGGAGCTATTGTTCAGTTTGTCTGTCAACTCCCGCGCGGAGGCCATGGAAGCCCGCAGATCAGCAAGCGACGCTTCCAGGAGTTTGCGATTGGCCGCGAGCATCTCATTGCTTGTTTCGGCAACTTCCGCCGCGTTGGTCATCAACTTGTTCAGGTTGGCCTGATTGGATGTGTCTCCCAGCACCCTGTGCGCGTCAATCAGGAGTGAATCCAGATTGTTCAGCGTGGTCTCGATGCGCGTGCCAAAATCCTGAATCTTGCCCATCATCGTCGACATGCCCATCGGATCCGTGCCCTTAAGAGGCATAGTGAGATCCGCGCGCGGCTGCGTCGTGCCTGTGTAGACCGATAACGCCTGCCCTGCCATGACCGTCGGCGACTCGATGGTCACGATATAGTCGGAGTAGATAACGACGTCTTCATCAATCGAGGCTGTAACTCTTACATAGCCGTCAAAGAACTCAATTCGTTTGACACTGCCCTTTAGCACGCCGTTGGCAAGCACGTTTGCGCCGTTTTCAAGTCCCCCGGTGTTCAGAAACATCACGGTGACCGGATAGCGTTTCGCATTCAGGCGGAGGCCCTTCCCCCACATGATGCCGCCGATCAATATTACAAGGGAGAGCAGCAGGGTGCCGCCGACCTTAATTTCTTTTTTCATTCAGTTAACCGCGATAAACCACCGGTGAGGTGGAAGGAAGATCCTGGCAGGTTATGCGCACACCGCGCGTCAGCATTTCGCCGAGCGCCATGCGGTCCCAGTTGGAGAGAAAGACGTAAGGCAGCAGCTCTTCACTGCCCTCACGGAAGTGCAGCCCGCCGACGTGGAGCGCTTTCAAGGTCACACCTTTGTGCAGTAGTTTGAGTGCATCGCCCGGGCTTTCGAGAACCACCATCGATTTGCGTTGTGCATAGGCTCCTGATATCAGACCGGGAATCGCGTCCTCGAGTGGTAAGACATCCACCGTTGTTCCCTCCGCCGCGCCGGCTTTCAGCGCAGCAACAAGGCCCGGATTCTCGGCCACGCGGTCGTTGGCGACGATCAGATAGTCCAGCCCGAGTGCGTTGGCCCAGCCGACAACTACTTGACCATGCAGGAGGCGATCGTCGATCCGGACGATCGGATACGCAAGTTTCTTGCGACGCCAAGGAAATGAGATCATACAGGAGGTCGAGACTGAATGCCGCGCACGGCGTCGCGGGCAACCGTCTCGGCAAGTTCGGCAAGGGTAAGTTGGTCGCGCTTAGTGAAAAACGAGAGCAGCATCGGCAGGTTGATTCCCGAGACGACCGCATAATGCGCAGTCAGTCCGGTCAGCGAACAGCAGGCCATGAACGGAGAGCCGCCGCAGAGGTCGACCATGATCAGCGTCGAGTCGCCCGTCATAACATTCCGTACGTTTTCCTGAATCTGCTCAAGCGATAACCCGGAGTTTGAAACTACCGTCACGCCTTCCTGAGGTCCAAGTACGGAAAACGCCGCGTCATGCAGCGACTGCCCGAGCGAGCCGTGAGTTACCAAAACGCCGCGAATCATACCGGTCTATTCAAAGTCCTTCTCGAGATAGGACTGCAGTTTCGTCTTGCTTTCCATCACTTCGGTCAATGCGCGGCTAAATTCGCGCGCCGGATGGAAACCGTAGATTTTCAAATGCAAATTCAAGGCGATGGCTTCGGCAATCACCGTGATGTTCTTGCCCGGAAAAATCGGCAGCACAACGTGCGGTATTTTGACGCCGAGATACTCTTTATGCTGCTCGTCCAGGCCGACGCGTTCATAGTCGACGTCGGGGCGCCAGTCAACCAGTTCAACTTCGGTTTCGACGCGCTTCTGCTGACGAATCGCGCGGACACCAAACATGCGGCCAACATCGATGATCCCGATGCCGCGAATTTCCATGTAGTGCTTGAGATACTCGCGGCCGTGCCCGATCAACACATTCTCGGCCGTGCGCGTCAAGGTCACCATATCGTCTGACACAAGCCGATGGCCGCGCTCCACCAGATCGAGCGATACTTCCGACTTGCCGATTCCACTTCGGCCCGTAAAGATCAGGCCCGTCCCATAAACGTCCACCAGCGAGGCCGTGAATCGTAACGTGCGGCGCAAACTTCTGATCAAGGTAATCGGAAAGCAGGTGCGTCGCTTCCGTCGTTGTCAACGGCGACGAAAAATCGCAACCCCGGCGCCGTCAGCCGCCTGCGAAAGCTCGAGCGGGAGCGGGTTGTCGTTGGTTACGATCATACACGGAATCTCAAACTCAAAGAGCCGCGTCAGCGATTTACGACGATTCTCGTCGGAAAGGGACTGAAGATACTTGATTTCAGTGTTGCCGAGAATCTGCACGCGATCAAATGTGAATAGTTCAATGAAGCCCGCTAGCGCAAGCCCAGGTCGATGGACTTCCTTCTGCGTAATCTCACGCGTCAAGCCCCGCGGACTATTGCGGAGCTTGAGCTTAAGTCGACTTTGAACTTCTTGGTAAAATGCGCTAACCTGCAGCCGCTCGGTCATGTGTCGCCTATGAATTAGTGGCGGGCGTGTTGTTTCGTCTTGAGCTTCTTAACCTGAGCTTCGAGCTTATCCACGGCCAGAACGGTTGACTTGCGGAAATCTTCGGTCACGGCGGACGCGTTCAGAACGGTTCCGTCCACGCTTATATGTATGTTAGCTTTCTTCTCTTGTTTGTTGAACGAAAACTCGACTTCGCAATTCAGAATGCCATCCGCAAACTTTTTCAATCGCTGTAATTCGGTTTCGGCAAACTCCTTCAAACTGTCGGTCGCATTGAAATGAACTGCGGTGATCTGGGTTCTCATGGCTCCGTCCTTTGGGCGGGATCCTCCCCGCCGTTTGCGTCATGGGGTTTTGCCCCGTCAGCGTGCGGATGAGCCATAGTATAGGCCTCGCGCAGCCGCCGGGTCGTAACGTGCGTATAGCGTTCGGTTGTCCGAACAGATTCATGACCGAGCAATTCCTGTACCGCACTTAGCTCCGCGCCATGGGCCAGTAAGTGCGTAGCATAACTATGTCTTAGCTTGTGTGGACTGGCCTCTGCCATCAGTCCCCCCAAGCGAAACTTGATGATTTTTGCAGCACGAAAGCGGGTCAATGGCAAACCCCGGTCTGAAAGCCACAACGGCCCTTCCGGATGCGCCGGGAACGTTGTAGTGCGAGCCGTTAGGTAGTCCGACATAGCACTAACCGCCGCCTTCGAGAGTGGAATTACCCGCTCCTTCTTGCCCTTACCTATTACACGAGCGGTGCCGCGCCCAAGATCCAATCGATCCTGCGTCAGGTCGAGAGCTTCCGAAATGCGCAATCCGCCGCCATAAAGCAATTCGAGCAGTGCCCGGTCCCGCACTTCCGGCCAGCCCGAACCCAGGCTGTCAAGCACATTCGCCAATGGTGATTCCGAGAAGAAATGGGGCAACGGTCGCTTGACGCGCGGACTATCCAGCAACGCAACGGGATTGCTGTCGATCAGTTCGCGCCCGCGCAGATAGCGAGAGAAGTCGCTCAACACGGCACGTTTGCGCTGCAATGACGATGCGGAAAGCTCTTCGGACGCCCACGAGTACATAACATCCCGCAGATTCTCATAACGCCAATCTGCAAGCGTTGGCACCCGTTTCAAGAGCTGCTCAAGCCTTTGCAATGCCTGCGCGAGGTCACGCTCGTAGGCCGTCTGAGTATTCGTCGAGCGACGGCGTGCCGCGAGGTGAGCGACATATTCGCCGACGAGTGATTCGAGACCTACGGCTTGGCTGCCGGCTCTTTGTCGATCTTGTGCTTGCACTTCGGACACTGGTGGATGAGACCTGCCTTCAGGTTCTTCTCCTCCATGTAGTTGTTTCCGCACTCAGGGCACTGCTCGGCAATCGGTCGATTCCAACTTACAAAATCGCAATTCGGATAGTTCGAACAGCCAAAGAAGACCTTGCCGCGCTTCGAGCGGCGGGCGCTGATCTTGCCGCCGCAGCCGGGCCGCGGGCAGTCAATGGCATTCGGGTCCGGCATCGGCAGAATCGTCTTGCAGTCCGGATAACCGGTGCAGCCAAGAAACCAGCCAAACCGACTCTTCTTCGGCGCCATCGGTTTGCTGCATTTCGGACAAGCAGTTTCGGGAAACTCCGGAATCTTTTCAGCCTCGAGCGGCTCGGTGTAACGGCATTCCGGGTAGTTCGTGCAGGCAATGAACTTGCCCGCTCTCCCCCACTTAATCACCAATTCGCCGCCGCAGTCCGGACACGGCTTCTCAACCGTCTCCTGGGTTCCCTTCTTGATCTCCTGACGATTCTCGTTGACACGGGCAAGGTCCGTCGAGAACGGTTTGTAGAAGTCCTTCACGACGCTCTGCCATGCAACGTTTTCGTTCTCGATCGAATCCAACTCTTCTTCCATCTGCGCCGTGAAAGACACATTGAAAATATCCGGGAACTGCTCAACCAGAAACTTGTTCACGGCTTCGCCGAGATCCGTCGGCTGGAAACGCCGCTGCTCGTTTGTAATGTACTTGCGTTTCACGAGCACGGAGATAATCTGAGCGTAGGTACTCGGCCGCCCGATACCCAATTCGTCGAGCATCTTGACCAGCGAGCCCGGATTGAAGCGCGGAGGCGGTTCCGTAAAATGCTGCGACGGTGTGATCTTCTCCGCAGAGTAGTCCTTCCCGACCTTCAGCACGGGCAGCTCGTTGGTCATGTCGGACTCGACCTGCTCGCGCGCATCACGCGGCGAATCGTCGACGGCCTCCGCAAGCACCTGCAGATGGCCGGGGAACAGGACGCGTCGTCCGCCAGCACGAAACTCGTACGGTCCGACTGTCAACGTCGCTGTGGTCACTTCAAAGCGCGCGTCTTCCGTCTGCGACGCGACAAAGCGCTTCCAGATGATCTCATACAGTTTGAATTGATCGGCCTTGAGGTACTTCTTCACTGAGGCAGGATCGCGGGTGACGTCGGTCGGACGGATCGCCTCGTGCGCATCTTGCGCGGAGTTCTTCGTCTTGAAGACGCGCGGCTGTGCAGGAAGATACTCCTCGCCGTAGCGCTGGCCGATAAAATCGCGGGCGTGAGAAATCGCGTCCGGCGAAACACGTACCGAGTCCGTACGCATGTAGGTAATCAAACCGACTGAGCCGTCTTTGCCCAGTTCAATTCCTTCGTAAAGCTGCTGCGCTGCGGACATCGTCCGGTCGTTCGAGAAACCAAGCCGGCGCGCTGCATCCTGCTGCAGCGTCGACGTAGTATAGGGAGCCGACGGCGAAGACTTGGTCGGGCGAGCCTTCAAGTCCGTCAGCGCAAACGCCTTGCCCGAACATTCCTTCACGATCTTCTTGGCGGACTTCTCGTCCGGCACTTCGGCCTTCTTGCCTTCGATCTTCGAAAGCCGCGCCTCGAAAGTCTCTTTCTTATTGGCGGAAAGGAGCGCGGCAATCGTCCAGTATTCCTGCGGAACAAAGGAACGGATTTCCGCTTCGCGTTCGCAAATCAGGCGCAGCGCCACGGACTGCACACGCCCTGCGGAGAGTCCGCGCGCAATGATCTTTTGCAGCAATGGAGACACCAGATAGCCCACAAGTCGGTCCAACACCCGCCTCGCCTGCTGGGCGTCGACCTTTGACGAGTCGATCTTTCCGGGCTTCTCCAAGGCCTTCTTAACGGCATCGCGCGTAATCTCATTGAAAAGCACACGACGGATTTTCCCGTCAAACTCCTGCCCGATTTCGTGCGCGATATGGAATGCAATCGCTTCACCTTCACGGTCAGGGTCAGTCGCGATAAACACTTCCGAAGCGTCACGCGCATTCCGGCGCAGCATCGTAATCACATCCTGCTTGCCGTCTATCGTCACATACTCAGGTTCGAAGTTCTTCTTGACATCGACTCCGAGCTTCTTCTCAGGAAGGTCGCGTACATGGCCTACGGAAGCCGCCACCGCGTAGTCATGGCCAAGGTAGCCCGACAACGTTCTCGCCTTTGCCGGGGACTCCACGATCACAAATTTGCGGCCCGCAGTAGAAACGTCAACTTGACCCGTCGCGCTTGTAGATCGGGTGACTCGTGAGCCGCCGGATTTCTTCGCGGCCTTGGATGCCGACTTGGAAACGGGACGCTTGGTCGCGCTTGATTTCGGCGCGGATTTTTTCGACGCGGTCTTCTTTGCAGCCTTCGACGGCGCTGCAGTTTTGGTCGAACCGCTCTTCTTCTTAGTGGTCTTTTTGGGCATATCCCTCAGAAAGGAAAAGCTTCGAGCACGCGCTCAAAGCTTAGAGGTTTGCAACTTGGCTACCAGCCGTCGTTTGCGGCTAAAATCATAGAAATTATCAGATTCTGTCCCAAAACGGGGCAGTCTCCAATTTAGTGTATCAATTCTGGCGACAGCCGGGCGGACGCCGCCGGCACCATGCTCTCGCTCGGAAGCAGCTCTTTCTCGAATAAGTGTGTCGCTACCATCAGTTTCATCTCGGAAACCTCGGCGGCCGGCGAGCCCATCATCACGCATCGCTCGATCAGCTCCTCGACATCCGCGTGCTGGAGGACACCCAAACGCAGGAGCTGAAGCACATGACCCAAAGCCTCGCTGCTGACATACTGCAATTCTATCTCATGCAGGACCCGGAAAGCATTCGGATTCTCGGGCTCCGAAATCTGTGACCGATCCCGTGCACCCATCACACGCTGGTTAAAGACCGAAAATGCGGTCGCAACCTCCCGACGGGAAAATCCCTGCCGAATCAGATCTTCCGAAATACCGTCAATTTCATCCAGGTTCACACGGCGAGACTCAATCTCACCAATTACGTACAAAATAATTTCAACTATTCGTTGATCCATGCAGCGACCTTCCATGTTACCCCCGCGATGCGGGGAGGGTTCCGCGGTGGTCCAGCCCACAGCTAACCTGCGGGCATCTCTTATCTTAGCCATCTAAAACAGGGTACGGACTCATTGTAGCGAAAAAAACGGGGAAAGGCAAGTCTTCTTAGCCCGAAACTTCTTCCGCAGACCCGTGGCACTTCTTATACTTCTTGCCACTGCCGCACGGGCATGGGTCATTCCTGCCGACCCGGGCGCCCACGCGAACCGGCTCCTGTTTACCGACTGATTCCGGCCCCCCGGACGCTCGGGGTGCGGGCCCGCCGCCGGCCGGTGCCGATGCTTGGCTGTAGGCTGCGCCCGTAGCACTTGCATGGGAATACGTCATAGCAGGCGTGCGGGTTACCCGCGCAGCGGCTGGAGTTTGCTCGGCCGGTTGCGACACTTGCAGCCGATAGCTGAAAATGATACGCAACGCGTCAACGTTGACTTCGTCCAACATCGCTTGAAAGAGCTTAAACCCTTCTTTCTTGTATTCGATTAAAGGGTCCTTCTGTCCATAGGCGCGCAGTCCTACACCCTCTTTCAGGCCATCCATTCCGTAGAGATGATCCTTCCACTTCATGTCGATGACCCGCAGAATTGCCTGCCTCTGCAAATCGCGGAACAGCTCTTCGCCGAGCAAGGCCTCGCGGTTCGTTCGCGCCTCTGCAACCTTGTCCCGCAGAATTTCACGCTGCTGTGCCGCCGATGAATGGAAAAATGCTTCATCGCGCGTAAAGTCGATCAAAAACGTTCGCATGATCTCCTCTGCGAACGCATCTGCATTTAACTCGTCGCCCTCGCCATGCTTCTCAAAGATATACTCCAAATAGTCGTCAATCATCTCGTCCACGAGTGGGGCGGGGTCCCCGCCACGCAACGCGACGTTGCGGCGTGAATAGACAACCGTACGCTGCTGATTCATGACGTCGTCATACTCAAGAAGGTGCTTGCGGATACTGAAATTGTAGGCCTCAACGCGCTCCTGTGCCCGGCTGATCGAACGCGTGATCATGCCCGCCGAAATTACCTCCCCTTCCTTAAGGCCGAGCTTGTCCATCACGGTCGCCATACGGTCAGACCCGAACAGCCGCATCAGGTCGTCTTCGACTGAAACATAGAACTGAGTCGCACCCGGATCGCCCTGGCGGCCAGACCGACCGCGAAGCTGTCTGTCAATGCGGCGCGACTCGTGCCGCTCCGTCCCGAGAATGAAGAGACCACCCTCCGCCTTGGCCGAGTCGCCCTCTCCGCCGGTCCACTTCACCACACCCGCGCCAAGCTTGATATCCGTGCCGCGGCCGGCCATGTTCGTCGCAATCGTCACCGCACCGGGCTGGCCGGCATTCGCGACAATCTCGGCTTCTTTCTGATTCTGCTTCGCGTTCAGAACTTCGTGCGGTATCCGGCGGCCTTTCAGCATCCGCGAAACTACTTCCGAAACGTCTACCGAAGTTGTTCCTACGAGCACTGGCTGCCGATTCTGGTGCAGTTCGGCGACCCGATCGACAATCGCATTGTACTTCTCGCGTTTAGTACGGTAAATCAAATCGTTCAGGTCCTGGCGGCGCGTCTTGCGATGCGTCGGTATAACCATGACCTCGAGCTTGTAGATCGAATAGAACTCCGATTCCTCGGTTTCGGCGGTACCGGTCATTCCGGCGAGCTTGTTGTAGAGCCGGAAGTAGTTCTGCAGCGTAATCGTCGCGATAGTCTGTGTCTCGCGCTCGACCTTAACGCCTTCCTTGGCCTCGATCGCCTGATGCAGCCCGTCCGAATAGCGCCGGCCCGACAGTATGCGCCCCGTGAACTCGTCCACGATTTGCACCTTGCCGTCCTGGACAACGTACTCCACGTCTTTCTCGTAGAGCGCATAAGCCTTCAACAACTGCGCGACGTTTTGCACGCGCTCGGCGCGATGCGCATATATGCCTTGCTGCTCCGTCTTCTTCAGCGCGCGGTCTTCCGGTGACAGCGAGTCATCGGCGTCGAGTTTCGCAAACTCATCGGCCAAATCCGGCAACAGAAAGAGGTCCGGATCCCCGCCGAAGTACTTCGTAAGTTGCTGGCGGCCCATTTCCGACAGGTCGGTCTGATGCGACTTCTCATCGATCGAGAAATACATCTCCTCGTCGAGCTTGTTCATCTTCTTGTCGCGCAGATATTCGTTTTCCACGCGCTGGCGAAGCTGCACATTGGATGGCTCTTGAAAGAGTTTTAGAGTCCGTTTGTGCTTCGGAAATCCCCGGTACGCCATGAGCAAGCGTTTGCCGACCTCAAACTCGTCGACCTTCGGCTCAGCCAGCATCTTCTCTACTTCGTCCGCAAGCCGAATGATAAGTTGCGATTGCATGCGCACAAGCTGATCCACAGAGGGTTTCATCTCCTCGAAGCGCTGCGTAGAGTGCTCAACCGGCCCCGAAATAATCAGCGGAGTTCGCGCTTCGTCGATCAACACGCTGTCAACTTCGTCGACGATCGCGTAGTTGTGCTTGCGCTGAACAACATAGTCGATGTGGTGCGCCATGTTGTCGCGCAAATAATCAAACCCGAACTCGTTGTTTGTGCCGTAGGTGATATCCTTGCCATACTCGCCGCGGCGGCGATGCGCCGGCATGTCGGCCGTAATCAGACCCACCGAAACCCCGAGCATGTCGAAAATCGGGCCCATCCACTCTGAGTCGCGCTGCGCCAAATAATCGTTTACCGTGACCAGATGCACACCGAGACTGGGAAGTGCGTTCAAATAGAGCGCAAACGTCGCGACGAGCGTTTTGCCTTCACCTGTCGCCATTTCCGCAATCTTACCCTGATGGAGGGCGAGGCCGCCGATGATCTGCACGTCATACGGAATCATGTTCCACGTCATCTTCTGCCCGCGGACTTCGTACTCGTGTCCCATCAAACGGCGACACGCGTTTTTCACAGCGGCAAACGCCTCGATCGTGAGGTCGTCAACCGTTTCACCTTCTGCCAAACGCGCCCGAAATTCGTCCGTTTTTGCCCGCAGTTGTTCCGTCGAGAGAGACTGATACTCTTCCTCGACCTTGTTGATCGCGTTCACGAATGGCATCATCTTCTTCGCGGCGCGATCGTGCTTGGTGCCGAATATCTTGGATAGAAAAAGTCGAACATAAGGGAAGTTTTGGTGCTTACGAGAATGACAGGGCGGCACGATTGCCGCCCTTTCACGATTGATCCTGTTTTCGATCACATTCCAATAAATAGTCGCGAGGCGAGAAACTCCGGAAGGCCGACCTCGCGAATCTTCTGGGCCGCCCGCTGAATATCATAATTCACGCGGCACCACTGAAAACTACCGCTGTCCATGTCATAGACGACGTAACTCGCCTGCGGATTCCGGTCGCGCGGCTGACCCACGGCTCCCACATTGATAATTCGGCGGTTCTCGTGTCCCATGAAATAGGCTGGAATATGGGAATGCCCGATAAATGCTGTGCGGCCCGGTGACATGATGTCAAAATGCTGTGCGGCCTCGTCCGGATTGTGGATGTAGTTCCAGGCACCCGGGTTTTTCGGCGTCGCATGTACGAACATCGCCGCCCCGTGCGCATGGGTCAACGGCAATTCTCGAAGCCACGTCAAGTGGCCTTCTTCAATGATCTGGGCCGACCACTCTATCGCCGACCTCGCGTAGGCGTTGAAGAACTGCATCGGTGTCAGACCCACAAGCGCCGAGTCGTGATTACCCATCACCGTGGCCTGACAATCCGCCCGGACCATCTCACAGCACTCGTTTGGACTCGCGCCGTACCCCACCACATCCCCGAGACAAAACCGCGTCGTAATACCCTGACGCTCGCAATCTTCCAATACTGCCTCGAGGGCCGGGAGGTTCCCGTGTATGTCCGAGAGAATGCCGATCTTCATCGAGGTTCAACCGCCGCCTGTTTCTGCTTCCGCGTATCCTTCTTCTTCATCTCACCGCAAACAGCATCGAGGATGCCGTTTACAAAGCGGCCGCTCTGTGCCGTCGAGTACTGCTTGGCCAGCTCGATTGCCTCGTTGATCGTCACTTTGTACGGAATGTCGTCAAAATACAAGAACTCCGAAACCGCCATCCGTAGAATGATGAGATCGAGCACGGCCAGACGCGTCATGTCCCACTTCTGAACGGCGCGCCGAATCTCCGCGTCGATCTCCTCGTCACCCGACGCCGCATGCGTGCACAATTTACGACAGAACTGCAAGTTCTGATCTTCTTTGGCATCCTTCAGTATGTCACTGAAGCACTGCTCAACCGGATACCCGGTCAAGCGGACGGCGTAGAGGACCCGAAGGGCCCACTCACGCGCCGAGCGTCTACTGCGCATGGATTATGCTCTGCTTTCTTAGAGCCAATAGTGCAGGCCAAGTGCGTCGTCACGACGCCCTTGAATCAGATCAAAGTACGCTGTCTGGATCTTCTTCGTAAGCGGACCGGCCTTGCCTTCTCCGATGGTCACCTTGTCAACCGAACGAACCGGCGTGATCTCGGCGGCCGTGCCGGAGAAAAAGACTTCGTCCGCGATATAGAGCATCTCACGAGGTACGAGCGACTCCACCAGCGGTATGCCAAGTTCTTGCGCTAATTGAATCACGCAACCGCGCGTAATGCCGGGCAGCACTGACGCGCCGAGCGGCGGAGTAACGATTTTACCGTCGCGCACGACAAACACGTTCTCGCCCGAGCCTTCTGAGATGTATCCGTTTATGTCGAGCGCGATGCCCTCCGTGAAACCGAAATTCTGAGCGTCGACAACGGTCATATGCGAATTCGCGTAATTCGCCGCCGACTTCGCCAGCGCAGGAAGCGTATTCGGCGCGATCCGGGTCCAGCTCGACACCATGACGTCCACGCCCTGCTCAAGCGCCTCCGCTCCCAGGTATTTGCCCCAACGCAGCGGAATAATCACGCACTCCGTCGGGCATTCACGCGGGTGAACACCGAGCGAATGATACCCGCGATAGAATAGCGGGCGAAGATACGCTTCGTCCATATTGTTCGATATCACGACTTCAGCGCAGGCAAGTTCTATCTGATCCGGTCGAAACGGCATCGGCATGCGGTAAATCTTCGCCGAATCAAACAGTCTGCGAATATGCTGTTTCAATCCCCAAATCGTTGTCCCACGATCCGTCTTGTAGGCGCGTATGCCTTCAAAGACCGCCGACCCGTAGTGCAAGGCGTGAGTCGCGACGTGCGTGGTGGCATCTTCCCACCGGATAAGCTTACCGCTCATCCATATTTTGAGCGTTTCGTCGAAGCGCGATTTTGCCACTCGCGGCTCCTGTTTCAATGTAGTTTCCATTAGCTGCTCAATAGGGTTCGTGCAATAATCGTCCGTTGAATTTCGGACGTGCCTTCGTATATTTCTGTGACCTTCGCGTCGCGCAGCATGCGCTCAACGGGGAAGTCTTTGAGGAAGCCGTTTCCACCGTGGATTTGCACGGCCTCCATGGTAACTTTCATGACAATATCAGACGCAAGAGCTTGGCCATCGCGGCCTCGTGCGTGAAGCGTTGGCCGAGGTCCTTCTTACGCGCGGCGCTATAATTCAACAGCCGGGCGGCCTGCGTCATCAGTTCCATGTCCGCTAATTTGAATTGTATCGCCTGAAACTCGGATATCGGCTGTCCAAACTGCTCGCGAATCTTGGAGTATTTGACGGCCTCTTCCAGCGCGCCCTGCGCGAAACCAAGCGCCTGCGCCGCAATTCCGATCCGGCCGCTATCGAGCGCCGTCATCGCCACCTTGAACCCGTCGCCCTCTTTGCCCAACAGGTTCTCCGCCGGAACGCGGCACTCGTCCAGGACGATCATGCAGCAGTCGGAAGAGCGGATGCCCATCTTCTTCTCATTCGGGCCGCGCCGGAAACCGGGATAGCTATCCTCGACAATGAACGCGCTGATGCCTTTGGCCTTCTGCGTTTTGTCGGTGCGCGCCATCACAATAAATGTGTCGGCGATTATGCCATTTGTGATAAAGGCTTTCTCGCCCGACAAGACGTAATGATCGCCGTCCTTAACGGCGGTGGTCGTCAAACCGGACGCATCCGATCCCGCGCCGGGCTCAGTCAAACAGAATGCGCCAAGTCTCGCGCCCTCCGCCAGCGGCTTCAGGTACTTCTCCACCTGAACGGGTGAACCAAACTTCTGCAGCGGATAGCACACCAGCGAGTTGTTTACCGATACCACGACACCGACGGACGGGTCAATCCGTGACAGCTCCTCGATCACAATGGCATACGTCACCGCATCCATTCCGGCGCCGCCCATCGCTTCAGGTGTGTTCACACCCAGAAAACCCAGTTCACCGATCTTCTTGACTATCTCCCGGGGATATTCACTTTTGTCGTCGCGCATCGCGACAGTCGGGGCTATCTCTTTCTCGGCGAATTCGCGAATGACGCGCTTAACTTCAAGATGCTGTTCGCTTAGCAGGTGGTCCATGAATGGAATTATGAATGTAGAGAGTTAAATCAAATTGTCTTCGAACGAAGCGTCAGCTGACGCGCACAGCGGTGCCCGACGCTGAGACCATGAGCATCGAACCGTTGGAGCCGATTACTTCATAGTCCAAGTCGACTCCTACTACCGCATTGCCGCCTAACTTGGTCGCAGCTTCACCTAATTCTTCGAGAGCGAGGTCGCGCGCCTTGCGCAGCTCTGCTTCGTACGCCGCGCTGCGTCCGCCCACGATATCGCGAATCCCGGCAAAGAGGTCCTTGAAAATGTTCGCGCCCACAATGGCTTCGCCGGCAACTATGCCAAGGTAGCTCTCAATCTTTCGGCCCTCGATCGTGGAGTCGTCGTGATGATCATCGTCGTTCCTTATTTAGCGTAGTTGTAAAAGCCGCGTCCTGACTTGCGGCCCAGAAAACCCGCGGCCACATACTTCTTCAACAGCGGGCAGGGGCGATACTTGGAATCGCCCAAATCGCGATGCAGCACTTCCATGATCGCAAGGCACACATCAAGGCCAATCAAATCCGCCAGCGCCAGCGGACCCATCGGGTGGTTCATACCGAGCTTCATCACGCCGTCAGTGCGTCTGCTTCCCCGACACCTTCCATCAGGCAGTAAACCGCTTCGTTGATCATCGGCATCAGAATACGATTTGAGACGAAACCCGGAAAATCATTCACCGTGATCGGCGTCTTGCCCAAAGCAATCGAAAAATCAACCACTGCCTTGTGCGTGTCGTCATCCGTAGCCAGACCGCGAATCACCTCGACCAACTGCATCATCGGCACCGGATTCATGAAGTGCATGCCGATGAATCTACCGGGATTCTTCGTCGCCGCGGCAATCTGCGTGATCGAAATCGTCGACGTGTTTGACGATAAAATCACCTCGAGCTTCACGATTGAATTCAGTTTCGTGAACAGGTCCTTCTTCGCCGCTTCGCTCTCAACAATCGCTTCGACGATCAGGTCCGCGGTGCCCGCGTCTTCAAGTTTCAGCGTGCCGTGGATTCTGCCCAGCGTCGAAGCCTTCTCCTCTTCGGAGAGACCGCCCTTGCTGACTTGCCGCGCGAGGTTTTTGTCAATCGTCCCGAGCGCCCGATCAAGCACCGCCTGCGTCATTTCGATCAGATATACTTCACAACCCTTCTGAGCACTTACGTGGGCAATACCGTTGCCCATCGTACCGCCGCCGATAACGGCCACTGTTTTGATAGTCATGGATAGAATAGGCTTGTAGACCCGGCCGCGCTGGCAGGGCCCAAGATTAATTTAGAGCAATTCGACAGCCATAGCGGTGGCTTCGCCGCCGCCGTTGCAGATTCCGACGATGCCTCGCTTGCCGCCGCGATCGCGCAGCGCATGAACCAGCGTGACCAGAATACGGCAACCGGACGATCCAATCGGATGACCGAGCGCCACCGCGCCGCCCCAGACATTCACGCGATCCGCCGGAGCGCCAAGTTCTTTCGCATTGTAAAGACCAACCACAGCAAAGGCCTCGTTGAGTTCAAACAGATCAACGTCGGATACTTTCCAGTCAATACGGCGCAGCAGTTTCTGCACGGCCGGAGCCGGTGCCGTAGCGAACCACTCGGGGGCCTGACTATGCGTCGTGTAACCAACAATGCGCGCGAGCGGCTTCGCGCCTCGACGCTGAGCCTCTTCGTACGACATGACCATCACCGCAGACGCGCCGTCATTGATCTTCGACGCATTCGCCGCAGTGATCGTGCCTTCCTTGTCAAACGCCGGCTTGAGCTGCGGCATCTTTTCAAAGTTCACGCCGCCCGGCTCCTCGTCCACATCGACCGATACCTCGCCCTTACGGCCTTTAATCACAACCGGTATGATCTCCTGCTTGAACTTGCCGTCTTTCTGCGCGGCGATGGCGCGGCGATACGATTCTGCGGCAAACTCGTCCTGTTCCTCGCGTGAAATCTTGTGTTCCCGCGCGCACATTTCCGCACACGATCCCATATGGATGTTCTTGTGCGGATCCCACAGACCGTCGAGGATCATCTCGTCGCTCAGCGAGCCATGCCCAAGCCTGTAGCCCGAGCGCGCCCGGTCGAGCAGGTATGGCGCGAGCGACATATTCTCCATTCCGCCGGCGATCATGATCTTGGCTTCGCCCAACGAGATCGCCTGCGCCGCAGACATCACCGCCCGCAGACCGGAGGAACAGACTTTGTTCAGCGTCCAAGCCGACGACGTATTGGGAATTCCCGCAAACAGCGCGGCCTGCCGTGCCGGGGCCTGGCCAACGCCCGCCTGGAGAACTTGACCAAGGATCACTTCATCGACTTCGTCGGGCGCAACATGCGACCGCTCTAAATTCGCCTTCAATACGTGAGCTGCAAGCGCTGGCGCCGGAACAGCCGCGAACGAACCCATAAAGGCCGCAATCGCGGTACGCGCGCCGCTGGTGATGACCGGAGTATTCGGATTCATGATCGTTTGTCTGACTGTTGTGAGTGTAGCGCCCGGCGACTACCGGTCGCTACGCGGTTAGGAATTTGTATATGCAAACTTGAATTCGCCGGACTCTATTTCCGACAAGAAACCGGTGCGATTGCGCGGCGCGTGAACCAAAATGACCAAATCTTGGTCACGTGCGGCAATTTTCATGAACTTCTCCTTGGCGCATCGCAATTCGCCTGGATTCTGGTCATACGACATGCCGCTGTCGAGCGCGAGTTGCCCGGTTGTAGGTAGAACATCGCTCAAATAACTGACACGAACCGTTTCCGGATAACCGACGCGGACAATCTGATGTCCAGGCGAGTGACCTCCGCTCCAATGACAGCTGAGCCATGGGAAGAGCTGTTCGTCGTCCCGCTCAAGCAACTCGAACTTCCCGGCGGCGGCAAGCGGTTCAAAGTCGTCGGCACAGTAACCATCGTCACCTTCTGCCAGCGCCTGCCGCGCTCCATCCAGTTCGCGGCGCTGAATGACAACCCGTGCGCGTGGAAAAGTCGGCTCAATCTGCCCGGCATACCCCACGGTCGTGCAAGCGCCTGCGTGGTCCCAATGAAGGTGAGTTAAGACAATCATGTCCACATCTTCCCGGCGCACACCAAGCTGTCGCAACTGCGGCAGCACCTTGCGCGGCCAGTCGAGATTGTATTCTCGCCGCTCGGCCATCCGCTCCTTGTCACCGGTGCCGGGATCAATCAGAACGGTCTTCCCTTCACCTCGAATCAGAAGGCTATTGAACCCGACCTTGATGCGTGGGTGGTGCCGCCCCTTGCTCAGCAGTTCGGTATTCCAACTCTTCGTCACTTTGACGAACGTCTCAGGCCGGAGTTCAAAGAGCCCGTCATCGAGCAAATCGAGACGCAGCGTGCCCAAATCAATCTGCATCAGTGCTCCGCCGCAATAGACTCGCTCAGGCCGATTCCCATTCCTTCAGAATCGAGCGCCCGATAACGAGTCGCTGAATCTCAGACGTGCCTTCGCCGATCTCGGTCAGCTTATTGTCGCGGAACATGCGCTCCACCGGATACTCCCGGATGTAGCCATAACCACCGTGCAATTGAATCGCCTGGGACGTGACGCGAGCCGCCATCTCACTCGCATAGAGCTTGGCCATCGCAGCCTCGCGCGAGAATTCCTCGCCATCGTCCTTCTTGCGTGCCGCATCAAAAATCAAATGCCGCGCCGCTTCAATACTGACAAGCATGTCCGCCAGTTTGAATTGCGTCGCCTGAAAATCGGCGATCCGCTGATCAAACGCCTTGCGGCCAGTGACATACTTCAGCGTCTCCAGGTACGCACCCTCGGCCAGACCAAGCGACATCGAACCAATCGAGATGCGACCGCCGTCCAGCGTGATCAGCATCTGCTTGAAACCTTCACCCGGCTTGCCGAGCAAGTTCTCTTTCGGAATCTTCACGTCATGGAAATGGAGCACGACGGTGTCCGACCCGCGTACGCCAAGCTTGCGCTCCTTTTTCCCGACGGCAAAACCGTCCCAATCGCGCTCGACAATGAAGCAGCTGATCCCACGAGTGCCCTTGCCCTTTTCGGCGACTGCGCTCACGACGTACGTCTTCGCGTACGACCCGTTCGTGCAATAGACCTTTGTGCCGTTCAACAAGAAGTGGTCGCCCTTGTCGACTGCGGTCGTCTGCGTGGCGCCCGCGTCACTGCCGGCCTGCGGCTCGGTGAGACCAAATCCACCCATGTGCTTACCAGCGCAAAGGTCAGGAAGGTACTTCTTCTTCTGCTCTTCTGTTCCGAACAGGTAGATCGGACCACAGCCTAACGACACGTGCGCCGCAAGACCTAAGGCCGTCGAACCGCACACGCGCGACTTCTTCCACGGCCAAAGCATATGAAGTGTAATCCATTCCGGCGCCGCCGTACTCTTCGGGATACGGGATGCCCAAGATACCAAGTTCGCCCATCTCCGCAAAGATCTCCTGCGGAAAGCGCTCAGTTTCATCTATCTCGGCCGCGATCGGCTTGATCTTCGTCTGAGCAAAGTCGCGAACCATGTCGCGCAACATCTTCTGCTCATCGGTTAACGGTAAACGGTCTCCAAGACTCATCGGAGTAGTCCGGCTCCTTAAGGTTCTTCGTACAAGTTATCGAGTGGATTGTCGCCCGCGCCTTCGTTGCGCTTGCGGTTGCGTTTCAATTCATCTTTCAGCGCCTGATACTCCTCAGGCGACAAATCGGCGTCGCGCAGCGCGCGCTCGATCCGGTCGATATCAGCCTGATTGGGCTTCTTCTTGGGAGTGTCTTTATCCGAATTATGCATGTTCCGAAGGTTGTGCTGCTGCAAGCACACGATTCAAATAGTCGTTCGAAGCGCGCGCACCTTCAAGCGCCACTTCAAAGGTCACCGACGGCCGCGATCCCCGCCCAAGCAGAGGGCCGATCAACGTCGACAGATTGACCACTCCTTTACCGAGGCCCCAGTGCAAATCCGCCTGACCGTCATTGTCACTCAAATGCAAATGTACGATCTGCTCTGAAAACTGCTCCAGCCATTGCGCGGGCGGAACGCGTGAGAAACAAGCCGCGTGTCCCGTATCCAAACACATCCCAAGGAACGGATTCTGCACGCGCCCGAAAATGTCCTCGAATAGCGTTGTGTCAGTTTCGTATGTATTTTCCATTGCCAACACGATTCGATTGTCGGCGGCTATTTCGAGCAGCTCTTGTAACTTCACACAAAACGTATCGAGCCACTTGGCCCGGCCCGCCGGAGGAAACTGCGGCAGAAAACCCGTGTGAAAAACCATTAACGGCGAACCCAACACACGGGCGGCCTCGATTCCTGCAGACAGCGCCTGATAGGAATACTCCGCTATGTGAGCGTCCTTGGCAGCAATATTCAAATTGTTGAATGGTCCGTGACAAGCCACGTGCAGACCCGCCTCTTGCAGATCGTCGCTCAATCCGAGCAGAACATCCCACTTTATCTTCGGCCAAAGATCCGTGGCCGAGTTGAACATCACCTCGACTCCAAGGCCAAGCTCCGCAAGCTGCGGGATCGCGTCAGGTACATCGTGAATGCCGACGTAAACGCAACGAGGTGTCAGAATTTCGCTCATGCCTGTTCTAAGCTCACAAGCGGCGCATCCGCGACGACGGTTTGACCCACGTGCGCGGAAACCGACGCAATGACGCCTGCCCGAGGAGCGCGCAGGTTGTGTTCCATCTTCATCGCTTCAAGTACCGCCACAATCTCATCCGCCGCTACGCTGTCACCAACTTTGACATTGAGTTTCAAAACGGTTCCCGGCATCGGCGCCCGAATATCATCCCGCGCTACTCCAGCTTCACCGCCGCTCGTTTCTTCGAGCTCTTGCAGCTCGTAAATCCGTCCGTCCATCCAGACGAACACACGATCCTTCGTTCGCGCCGTAATGGTCCGATATCGCTGCCGCTCGCCAGAGAAGATCAGCTGCCGGCCGCTGCGCGTGAGCCGCAACGTCGACACCGCACAGTCGGAAGTGACTTCTACCGCTTCAGGGCCCTTGTGCAGCACAGACGAGGCGACTACCTCGTCAGCGAGTCGGTACGTGCGGTTCATGTGCCTGCTCCGGCGATCCGCCAATCGCCCAGCGTTTCCCATGGAGATGGGCGCTTGGCCGTTCCGCTTCCTTGCGTTGTAACCGTCTTGCGCGACGCCTCGTTGGCCGCCGCCAGAAGCGCTGCCAGAGCTTCACACGTTGGCGCGTTCTCTCGCCACTCTACGAAGTGCGTTCCCAGAAAATGTGTTGAAATTCGCCCTGCGCAATACTCCGGATGCGCCATCACGTCTTGCAGATAGCCCAGCGGCGTGCGCACACCTAACAGAACATAGTGTTTCAAGGCGTCGCGCATGCGGTAGATGGCGTGCTCGCGGTTATCCGACCAGCAAATCACTTTGCTGAGAATTGGGTCGTAGTAGATCGGAACTTCGAAACCCTCGCGTATCCCAGAGTCCACGCGCACGCCCGGTGCATGCGGCTCTTCGAGCTTGAGTATTGTCCCCGTTGAGGGCAGAAAACCGTTCGCGGGGTCTTCGGCATACACGCGACACTCGATCGCATGACCGCGAAACTGAATCTCCTCCTGCCGCTTTGGCAGCTTTTCACCCGCTGCGATCAAAAGCTGCCAGGCGACGAGGTCTTCGCCGGTAATCATCTCAGTTACCGGATGCTCGACCTGCAGGCGCGCATTTACTTCGAGAAAATAGAAATTCTCGCCGCCAAGCAAAAACTCCACCGTGCCCGCATTACAATAGCCCGCAGCCCGCACAATCGTCAGCGCGGCCTCGCCCATACGTCGGCGTAAATCTGGTGCCAGGGCGACACTTGGCGCTTCTTCGACTATCTTCTGATGGCGACGTTGGATCGAGCACTCGCGCTCGCCCAAGTGAACAGCATGGCCGTGAGCGTCGCAAAAAATCTGAAACTCGATATGTCGCGGATTGTCGATGTACTTTTCGAGATAGACCGAGTCATCGCCAAACGCGTACTGCGCCTCCCGCTGAGCCGCCGCAAGTGAATCAGGGATTTCGGCGGCCTCGCGCACGACTCGCATCCCCTTGCCGCCGCCGCCTGCCGCAGCTTTGATCAAAAGCGGAAAACCGATCTTCTTCGCGGCTTCAAGCGTCGCTTCCGGAGTAGGATTCGGCAGCAGCGCGCCGGGTGTGATGGGTACATTGGTTGCCGTCGCGAGCTCGCGCGAAGAGATCTTGTCACCGAGTTTGCGCATCGCTGAGGCCGGCGGGCCCACGAAGATCAGTCCCGCCAGTTGAACAGCCTCCGAAAAGCGCGGATTCTCCGATAAGAATCCATAGCCCGGATGAATCGCGTCGGCGCCGTGCTCCCGCGCCGCAGCGATGACCTTTTCAATATTCAAATAGCTCTCGCGCGCCGGCGATGCGCCGATATGCACAGCTTCATCCGCAATCTCAACGTGCAGCGCGTCACGGTCCGCGTCGCTGTACACAGCTATCGTTCGAATACCGAGGGCCCGCGCGCTGCGCATGACTCGCACGGCAATCTCCCCGCGATTCGCCACCAGCAGCGACCGAATCATTTCACCGGACTCCATGACGGAGCGCGCCGCTCGAGCATCGCCGAAAGCCCTTCCTGACCCTCCTGGCTCACGCGCTGTTTGGCTATCCGCGTCGCCGTAAACTCACGAGCATCATCGAGCGATAGGCGCGGCACTGCTCGCAGCAACTCCTTAGTCACAACTTGCGCGGTCGGCGACGAAAGCAATAGTTCATTCGTCCAACGCGCTACAGCGTCATCGAGTTGGGAGTCAGCCACGATTTCGTTGGCTAAGCCGATCCGCAAACACTCCTGAGCCGAAATCCTGCGGCCAGTGAGCACCAATTCGCGTGCCCGGCCTTCGCCCAACTTCCGCAGCACAAACGCGGATATCGTCGCAGGGACAATGCCCAACCGCACTTCGCTGAATGCCGTAAGCGCATTTTCAGCCATGACGACAATATCTGAACAGCAAATTAACCCCGCACCGCCCCCAAACGCGCCGCCTTGCACCCGCGCTATCACCGGCTTTGGGAATTCGTAGGTCGCTCGAAAGAGGTCGAATAGTCTTTGCGCATCAAGCAGATTTTCAGCTTGCGAAACGTCTCTCTGAGACTTCATCCAATTCACGTCCGCGCCCGCACAGAAGGTTTGCCCGTCTGCCGCAAGCACGAGCACGCGCAATTCCGGCTCGGTGGCCAACTGTCGAAGCGTCGCGGTTAGCTCCGCGATCATCTCGGAATTGAACGCGTTACGAACGTCCGCCCGCGCCAGAGTGAGCCGCGTTACATCGATCTGTCGCTCAACGCGCAAAAAGCTCATGCTCTTGACCCGCGCAATGCGGCCTCGAGTGCCATCTGGAATTCCGGAATGCGTTGAGATCCGATCACGTAAACTCGATTATTGTGTCTAACGGCGAGACCTTTGCCCAACCGCATGTTGAAATATACTTTGCCGCGAAGACCGTGAATTCCGATTCCCGCCGCGAGGGGAATGTCCACCGGCCCGACAACTTCCGTTGCCGTAAGCGGAAATCGCTTTGTCCATATTTTCGGACCGAACGTGAGCTCGGTAGTCGTGACCCGCGTGTGCATCTGCATGAAGGACGCCATCAAGTAGGTCATCCCTACGCCAAGCACAAACATCAGAAGAATCAATGGCAGCGGCATCGTCGTAAAGAGCGGTATTACAAAGAAGGCCGCGCCGGACGCGAAAGCCAATACTCCGCGTAAAAAGAAATCCTGTCGCTCCTCGAACGTCACCTCGTCCATAAACTACATGCGGTAGATGCCGGGCGAATAGTCCGGAACGGGAGCGTTGGCCGACATCGCAATGCCCAAACCGATAGCATCCCGTGTCGAGATCGGATCAAGGATCCCGTCATCCCACAGTCGGGAGGTCGAGTAGTAGGGATTGCCTTCACGATCGTATTGCTCGAGCACTGGTTTGCGAATGAACTCTGCATCGGAGTCGCTCAGCACCTGCCCCTTCGACTCAAGCTGCTCGCGCTTCACCTGCACAAGTACATCGGCCGCCTGTTGTGCGCCCATCACATTGATGCGCGAATGGGGCCACATCCAAAGCAGCCGCGGACTGTAGCCCCGGCCGCACATGGCGTAGTTGCCGGCGCCTGCCGAAGACCCGATGACGACGGTGAATTTCGGCACGTTGGCACACGCCACTGCGTGCCATCTTCGCGCCATCGGACGCAATCGCGCCGTGCTCATATTCCTTGCCGACAATGAAGCCCGTAATATTCTGTAAGAACAGCAGTGGAATCTTGCGCAGACAGCACAGCTCGATGAAATGAGCGCCCTTCTTTGCCGACTCGCCGAAAAGCACGCCATTGTTGCCAATGATACCGACAAGATACCCGTGAATTCGGGCGAAGCCGCACACGAGCGTTGTGCCGTAGCGGCCCTTGAACTCCTGAAACCTCGAGCCATCCGCAATCCGCGCGATCACTTCCTTCATGTCAAACGGTTTGCGAATATCCACCGGAACAAGGCCTAACAGCTCTTCCGGATCGTAGTACGGCTCTTCTGCAGATTCCCGGTCGAACTCGAATTTGGGACGAGGTCCAAGCGCCTCAATAATCGAACGCGCAATTTCGAGCGCCTGTCCGTCGTTCTCAGCAAAATGGTCTGCTACACCTGAGATCCGTGTATGCACATCCGCGCCGCCCAAATCTTCTGCGGACACCTCGACACCTGTTGCGGCCTTCACCAGCGGCGGACCACCTATGAAAATCGTCCCCGTGCCCTTGACAATCACGGTCTCGTCTGACATCGCCGGAACGTAGGCGCCGCCTGCCGTGCAAGACCCCATAACAATCGCGATCTGGGGAATCTTTTTCGCGCTAAGATTCGCCTGATTGTAGAAGATGCGACCAAAGTGCTCGCGATCGGCAAAAGTCCCCGCTTGCTCCGGCAGGAAGATTCCGCCCGAGTCGACCAGATAGACACACGGCAAATGATTCTGAAGCGCCACTTCCTGTGCCCGCAAATGCTTCTTGATCGTCATCGGGAAATACGTTCCACCTTTGACGGTCGCATCATTCGCCACCACCAATACTTCGCGGCCGTGCACCACGCCAATCCCCGTCACCATTCCGGCGCCGGGCGCTTCGTCGTCGTACATCCCGTGCGCCGCCAGCGGACTTAACTCAAGAAACGGCGATTGCGGATCAAACAGTCGTGATAGTCGTTCACGTACAGGCAACTTGCCGCGCGCTTGATGACGTTCGACATGCTGCTTCGGTCCCGCCGCTGGATGCAGACCGGCAAGCTTGGATTGCAGTTCGCTGACCAACGCCCGCATCGCGTGCGCGTTCTCAGAAAAGCCGGGATCAGACTTGCGTACGTTTGTGGGAAGCCGCTTCAATACGAGATGCGCTTAATTTGCCGTTGATGAATATTTGCGAATCGAAATCTCGCCGTTCACTGTGCTGCAGTCAATCGAGTGCTTGCCGCCGTTAGCCGTCAGCTCAATCTCGCTCCCGGAGAAGCCATTGGCTTCCGCATTACCCCAGTCGGTCTGTATGGCACCATCCGTCAACGAACTGGCACTAATCTTGACACTTGCGTCGTCCGGAATCACCAGCTCGATCTCGCCGTTTGCGCAGGAAAGCGAAATGTTCGCTGCGAGCACTTTCGAGACCAGCATGCTGACTTCGCCATTCGCGGTACTCAGATCACATTTACCCAGCAACTCGGCAACCGACACATTGACTTCGCCGTTTGCGCAATCGGCGACAAGTCTGCCCATTGAACTCTCATTGGACATGAAGCTGATTTCGCCGTTCGCTGTCTCAAGCTCCGCATCGCCGCGCATGTTCAAGGCGGTAATCGAACCGTTGGCACATGACGCATCGAGCTTGAGATCCTTTGGGGCGCTGACCACAAAGTCCATGTTCGCGCTCATCTCGTCCCATGACCACGAATGCTTGGGGTACTCGCCGTAGACGCTTATCTCATGACCGCCGCGCCTGACTACCGGACGAAAGTCCTTCAGGTACTTCTCACCCTCGTCAAGCTTTTCGGCGCGAATCTCAACATAGGCAATGACCACGACCGAGTTGCGATCTTCACCGGTCAATTCGACCTTGCCATTGACCGCTTCACAGGATAGCGTCGTGATATTGACCACCGGCTCTTCAAACCGGACGGTGTCGCGATAGAGCCAGCCGTCGCCGTCCCGCGCAAATTCTGCTGCCAATCCGCTTATTACACCGCACAACAATCCAAGCGTTACGAGCACTTTCATCGGAGCTTCCTTTCTATCTTGTAACAGGAAGCGGGACCTGAAGTTTTGGTTCAACGTCGCTTGCGCGATCGCGCAAGTTCAAACAATACGTGCCGTAGCATAAGCGCACAAGACTGAGCGGAGGAATCTCGGCGCCGCGGTAGGCAACGACCTTCTCCCCTTCCGTGCCCGATCCACGATAAACTGTAACGGGAAATGTCCCGGCATACAGCTTAAGTTCCATCTGCTCTTCACTGCGCGGTTGATCCTGCCGGTCGACATCCAGCTCGCCCGGCGGAATCTTGAAATTTACCGCCGACAGTTCATCCTTATTCACGCGCCAAAGACCACGATACACATCACCGAGCTTTTCGCCCGTTCCAACAATGATATCAAAGTCAACCGTCGGGCGACCCGGTTCAAAGCTGCGATACGTCGCCTGAATCCACGCGGCCGGATTCCCCAGCCAGGACACCGCACCAAGATAGGTCACCGTCACATGTGCGAGAACAGGTCCGTATGGCCCTGAGCTCTCTTTCCAAGCCGTCAAGGCGTAGACAGCGGAGACACCTGAATCTTCGTCGTCAAAATAACCGCGATAGAGCAGCCGGCGAACCCATTTCTGCGCGTCCGCCTGCACCTTGCTGAGCATTGCGGCAGTCTGCGCCTCTTCCGAGACAGCGGCTGGCGCCGGTGCCCTAAGTGAATCGGCGGCCGTCGTATCTACCTCGAGCGAATCCACTTGGTCATCACGCGACGGCAAACTGACAGGATATTGCCCGTACGCCGCCCACGCACTGACCAAAAGAACTGCGAGCAGCGCCATGTTCAAGCCGCGCATGATTAGTGAGTGGCCTTGCGCATATTCTTTATCACGATTTCTGTCAGCTTCATCGGCTCAACGGTAACCGGACCTTGCACTCCGTCGCCGTCCCAACCGTTCGCGTACCAGCCGCCGCTGTCCTCAACAAAGATGCTATAGAGCCCAGCCCGAGCGGGAATCGTGAATCGGCCCTGATCATCACACACCGCTTCGCCGATCAGAGCCGTCGCGACAGAATCAACTGTCGGACCGCCCGCACCCTTCACGGCTTCATGCAGTCGCACTCGCAATCCGGCGCCGGAACGAATCTGCTTGTCACGACGATCCTTGTCGATCATCGGCATGAAGTTCCCTTCCCATATCTCGACTATTCCGGTGACACCGCTAATTGGTGCCGGAGGCGGATCCTGGTTTTTCGCTTCTTTGCGGCCCATACCCATAAGGCTGGCGGCCATAATCATCATGGCCATGATCTTCAAGCGACGGGTGCTCATCGAATGTCCTTTATGCGCAGCTGAGTCGTCTTGCGGTTCTGATACTCGTTCTCTTCGATCACATAAACCATTTCGTATGTACGGCGGCCATTCATGAATTTGTCAATATGGTCACCGAGGTTAAATCCAATGGCTTCAAACTGAGTGCCCATTTGCGTCGCCATCAGCTTCAAGTGATTCTGGCCGACGATGCGCGGAGGGAAGGCCGCAGTCAGATCGCGGCTCACAAACGTCGGTCGCGTGTTCTGCGGACCGAACGGCTCAAATCGCTTCAGCGACTGTACGACGTCGGTCGTGATCTCATCGAGCGAAATCTCGCTTTCAATCCGAACTTTGCGCACCAAATCGTCTTCGGTCATCAGGTCTTTGCAGGCTTGCTCGAAACGCGCTTTGAAGGCCGGAATATTCTCGGCGGGAATCGTCAGGCCGGCAGCATACTTGTGGCCGCCGAATTGCTCGAGCAGATCAGAGCAGGCCTTCAGAGCATTGAAGATATCAAAATTCGACACGCTGCGCGCTGAACCTTTGCCCATGCCGTTCTCAACCGATATCATGACCGTCGGGCGATAGAACCGCTCGATCAACCGCGAAGCAACGATCCCGATGACGCCTGAGTGCCAGCCCTCGCGAGCCAGAACAATCGAATGGCGTTCGAGCGGATTCATCGTGTAGCGAATCTCCTCGAGCGCCTGCGTCAGCGTATCGTTGTCAATCTCCTTGCGGCGACGGTTCTCCGTCTCAAGGACTTGCGCAACTTCGCGCGCCTGGACCTGATCACGGGTCGTTAACAACTGAACCGCTCGCATCGCGCTGCCCATTCTGCCTACCGCGTTGATCCGGGGAGCGATGTTAAAGACAATCTGGCCAACGTCAATTCGACCGCCTCGCACACCCGCCGATTCAATCAGGCTTGCGAGCCCGACCTCGGGCGCCGCGTTCAGCTTCTCAAGGCCTTCCTTGACCAAGACCCGGTTCTCGTCGACCAGCGGAACGATATCCGCCGATGTTCCAAGCGCTACAAGATCGATGTACTTGAAAGCGTAATCGCTGGCCAAACCCAGCGTCTTCGTAATCCCCTGCGCCAGCTTGAACGTCACCCCTACTCCAGCAGGCTCCTTAAACGGATAGCCGGAGTCGGAGCACTTCGGATCAAGGACGGCCAACGCGTCGGGAAGCTCATCGGCTGGCTCGTGGTGATCGCTGATGATCAGCTCAAGTCCGAGGCCTTTGGCGTACTTCGCTTCGGAAACGGACGTGATGCCGCAGTCAACGGAGATGACAAGCTCAGCGCCAAGTTTCTTGACCTCGTCCAATCCCGCCTGCGAGATGCCGTAACCTTCATTCTGCCGATCAGGAATGTACGCCACCACGTCTCCACCGAGATCGCGGAGAAACAGGTAGAGCATCGACACGGACGTGATTCCGTCCACATCGTAGTCACCGTAGATTGCGATCCGCTCGCGTGCATGAAGGGCGTCGACGATCCGGTCGACCGCCTTTTCCATTCCGGACATGAGAAACGGATCATAGAGGTGCGATGGGGATGGGTTGAAAAACCGATCCACCAATTCGGGCGTGTCCATCCCGCGGTTCAACAAAATCCGCGCGACGGTGTAGGGGACTTGGGCTTGTCGGCTTAGGCGCTCGATCTCCTCATGTGGCCGACTCTCCACCATTTCCCATTTGGGTTGCATGGCAATTCCTGTATTTCATATAAACAAAGAACTTGAGTGAGTGCTGGTTAAGCACGTCTTGCGCTTCGCTGTATCTTTAGGTTGTTGTTCGTTCCGCAGCGCTGCGCCGCGGCATTTGGTCCAGCGATAAGCTGGGGCTTCGCCTGTAAGCCGAATTCTGTTCCCTTGCGGGCAGTGATCATCTATCTGGGATGATGATTACTCATCACCTCTGGCGGCCTACCCGCCGGGACTTGTGCTCCACGAGCAGCGGAGACTCCCGACATACTTGGCCTTGCTTCGAGCGGGGTTTGCCCTGCCGCATTCATTGCTGACTACGCGGTGCGCTCTTACCGCACCTTTTCACCCTTACCCTTGCGGGCGGTATATTTTCTGTGGCACTTTCCGTTGCGTTTCCGCACCCGGCCGTTAGCCGGCGCTCTGCTCTATGAAGTTCGGACTTTCCTCACCTGACCGAAGTCAAGCGCGATCACCCGGCGAAGCTGCTTTACTCTCCGTTGTCCGCGATCAGTGAACTGCGGGACCATTCTCGAGCTTAGCCAGCAAATCAAGCGGGCCGTGCTCCGTACTAAGTGTCGTCCTGCCCAAGCTGAGCTGCTCTGGCGTGAGCTTGGCTGTCGCAACCAGTTCATTGCCGCGCAAGCCATCATCATCGTATATCTTGAACGTTAACTCGTCTGAATCGTGCAAGCTCACCTCCTGCACCTTATTCCAGCGGGCCGCAATCTTATCCTTCACGATATCCGTCATGAAAATCCGTGAACCGTTCAACTCCGCGATGACATAGAAATCCGGAGCTGCGGCACTCGCGTTGATGATCACCGGGTCGAACTTCGCACCGTCGGGCGAGTCCACTCCAATCAGATTCAGCTTATAGCGCACCTTGTAGTTCGCCAGCCAATCCGCTGCGCGCCGTCCATATTCCGTCTGCCCATGCCGCTCCTTGATCCCCGTCAGAAGCTCCTTGGCTTTTGCGTGGTCCCCGGCCCCGGCAGCGTCTTCCGCCTGACGAAACGCCTCTTCGGCATTCGCCACCGCGATCTTCATCTCCATATCACCGGCGTAGCGAACGTTATCGGCAAGATACGCCAGTTTCTCGCGCACTGTCTTGACAATCGCCTTCGCGCTGTCCAACTTGTCCTGCGAGATCAGTTTGTCAATCTGCTGATCAAGTTCGTCACGCAGCTTCTTCCCGGCCTCTTGCTTCAGCTCTTCCGCTCGCGTCACCTTGTCCGACTGCGGATGCTTCGAAACCAATTGCTCGATGTCATTCAATGCCGACGTGTAGTCGCCCTTCGAGATCGCCTCTCGCGCCTGATCCAGCAAACGCTGATCAGCCTTAAAGAAGTACCAATAAGCGCCGTAGCCCACACCCGCGAGGATAAGCAGGAAGATTAGGAATTTGAACATGTATGGGCTTTTCGCTCTGCTTCATCCAATGCCTGATTCACCAACTTATCCGCGTATTTATTCTCTGCCCGGCGCACATGCCGAATGCGCGGCGTCAGTCCGTTCAACTGCGCTTTCTTGCGTTGAACTTCACTGTTAAGCTCCTGCAAGCGCGGCTCTTTGATCTTCCATTCTCCCAGCACCTGATTGACAATCAACAGACTGTCACAGGCAACACGCAGAATCGATGCGCCGCGGCCCGTGATCACGGGATCGCTCGCGCAAACCTCGAGCAATCTGATCAGCGCCCGATATTCCGCTTCATTGTTTGTCCCGTGACCAATGTAGGTTCCTTCTTCAAACAGAAGATGCCCCTGGCCGTCGTGAATCACAACGCCAATCGCCGCCGGACCCGGATTCCCGCGCGCGCCGCCGTCGATGTGCGCGTGCAGTTCCAACTAGTTGATTTCCGAGTCGGGAGCAACAAACCGACCGCACGATTCGCACGCGTAAATGTCGCGCGATTGTCGAATCACGACCTGAGTTTGCGGCGGAATCAACGCAAAACAGCCGCCGCACGCTTCGCCAACCAGCGTGGCAATACCGCGTCCGTCCTTGGCGTCGCGAATTCGCTCATAGTGAGCCAACAAACGCGGATTCAGCTCCCTGGCCGCAACCGCACGGCGCTCCAAGAGGTCCTTTTCCTCGCCTTCAGTCTCCCGAAGCTTGCGTTCCAGCTCCTGCTCCCGTGCGATCTTGTCTTCACGCAACTGAACCAGTTCCGCCTGCTTGTCCTCGATCATCTGAACCAGCTCAACGGCCCGCGTCGTGTTGTTGTTGATGAGAAGCTCGTACTCGCCAATCTCCCGCTTCGCAGTATCCTGCTCAGTGGTGATCGCGTCGTATTCGCGCGTCGTCGTCACCGCGTAAAGCTGCTCCTGGTACTTGGTCAGGCGCTCACGCGCCACAGCTAACTTATGTGAACTCTCGCCGGCTACCTTCTCTGCCTCCACTTGCTCGCGCTCCTTCGCGGTGATAAACACCTCGTACTCCGCGATGCGCGTTGTCAGCGATTTCACCTGCTCCGGCAAACCGCCGCGTTCTTCGGCGATCTCCGCCAACTCTAAGTCAATCTCTTGAATTGCCGACAGCGCTTTCAATGCGCGCCGGATCTGTTCGGGCGTTGCGTCCTGAATGATCACTCTTGTATGCCTACCTTAACTCTGTGATGCCCTTTAACGAAAAAAAGGTGCGCGAAAAATGTCCGCACACCTCTTTCGAACTACATTTCCCTGCCCACGTGCCGTAAAGGCGAACGATTGACATATGATCCGCCGACAGCGTGGTGCGCAAGACAAGGAACTCCGTTTTCATCGCTGGTACCGGTGGTCGCCGCGCGGTGGGCCCACCAGGATTCGAACCTGGAACCGACGGATTATGAGTCCGCTGCTCTAACCGTTGAGCTATGAGCCCATGCTCCGCCAGTAGCCCTGTCACTGACAAGGTGGAGGCGGAGCCTCACGGCCACCGCAGCCCGCGCAGTCCTGCCAATCTCCAAACTAGCGTAGACTCTTAATATACAAACCTCCGCTGACTTGTCAAGCCGTAGACATACCCTATTCTAATGTTTAAGTCTTTATAACTATAGACTTAATCATTATTCGCCCGCTCAAGCGAGAGGGCGAGCCGAGTTACCCACACTTGGCTACAAGTCATACCGGAGAAACACGGTCGGATGAAGGTACCATTTACCGTATTCGAACCCGTCTTCCTCGGTATAGGCTCCGGCAAAATTGCGCGAGATTTCCCATTCTGTACCGACGGCCGCACTCCGATAGCGATATTGAAACTGCGGCTCGGCCTGAAGCGAGGCGGGCTGGTCGCCATATTCGTTGGAGTTCCAGTCCACGGACCCCAAAAACTCAAACGGCGATCTACGAAGGGGCCAAAACCACACTCCGGTCACCTGCCAGCCCAAATCTGACGCAAACTCTTGTCTTAAAAGAGCTTGAAATTCAAGAACGGCATCTCCGGTACGAAGCTCAGTCACGGCCAATCCCCCAAGAACGGTGCGCGGGATAGCCTTCGTTCCGCTCCCGTCTATGGGTGTAACTCCATCATTATATTGAATTGATACGTTGACTTCCGCTTTATTCGTCCGTGCGAGGGCGAAATGCCGACTCACTTCAAAATAGGACTGCGCCTGACCTGACCGTGCAAAGTCGAAATCGGCAAAGAAAAACGAAGCACCAAGTCGATCGCCGCTCCAAATCTCAACGGTTGACGTGAAGACGTCCCGATTGAAGTCGCGATGCAGCTGCGCATTCACAACGGTTTCAGCGGCGAATGCAGAACCAAGGCATAACAGACAGAGGACGAGAACATGCATATCCGGTTTTCCTAAGTTTTGTGGTCGCCCCGAGGTTTTCCGGTACTCGCGGGCGGTTTGCGGAGTGAGTGTCAAGCAAGATAGGCGGTGCCGCACTAAGAAGCAATTGCGTATGAAAACTTCTTGATTATCTGGCTGTCTTGTCTTAAATTACATTCTCAATACCTATGAAGCTACTTATCTTCGACATAGACGGCACGCTGACGCACCTCGATGGCGCAACATCGAGGGCCTACGCTAAGGCATTCGAGATCATCTTGGGCCGCAAGCCCAACACAGATGGCGTTTCGATGCATGGCCGCACCGATCCGCTGATCTTCCGCGAGTGCTTTGAACGAAGCGGATTTACGGGCGACTGGCGCGCGCCCTACGAGGCCTTCAAACCTCACTACCTGCACGAGTTGCCTGCGTCAATCGCCAATACGAAGCGGACTTTTCTGCATTCCGGCGTGCGTGAACTGCTCGCTGCCCTCGCTGAACGGCCAGAGCAGTTCGCTCTCGCGCTCGGGACTGGCAACATGGAGGCCGGTGCCCGCGTCAAGATTGGCTATTTCAACCTGAGCGACTACTTCCCGGTCGGAGGATTCGGCGATCAGCACGAAGAGCGCTTCATGATCTTGCGTGATGCGGTGACCGCTTCCGAGAGTTTCTATAAAACCGAGTTCACGCCTGATGATACGTGGGTTATCGGTGATACCGAGCACGACGTGCGCGGTGCTCAGGCCATCGGCGTAAAAACGCTCGCGGTCGCCACAGGCGGAAAGTACTCAGTTGAAATGCTTCGTGAAACGGGCGCTGATGATGTGCGTCCCGACCTGAGTGAAACGGCGGAGATTGTTGAACTCTTCTGCCGCTAGGCCGGCGGTTTCCCGCCCCGCGATGTTGTTAGCGCTCATGGCCACCCACGTCACTGTGACGGGAGGCGGTTACGTTTTCAACAAGCTGGCTCTGCGCGAGTTCAACCCGATTGCGTTCGGCTTTTGGAGACTGTTGATTGGTCTGGGCGGATTAGGCTCCGTCGTCTTGATCGGTCGGCTGTGGCCCAAAATTGACCGCGCTGACTGGCCCCGCATCTTCCTGCTTGCACTCGTCGCGGTGCCGGTTAACCAGTTGATCTATCTGGTCGGCATGAGCAAGACCATGCCATCGCACGCGTCGCTCCTCTACGGCACAACCGCCGTCTTTGCGCTCTTCTTGTCGGCGGCGTTGGGTTACGAGCGAATCGTCCGGCACAAGCTGATTGCCATTGCTGTGTCGCTATGCGGGCTCGCCATCGTCGTAACGCAGGGCACATCGTTTGACATAAACTCGGAGCTCTTCATCGGAGACATGCTGATCTTCTCCGCCGTGCTTGCGTGGGCGACGTACACTGTGCTCGGTAAGTCACTGGTCACAAAGTACGGCGCGATTCCCCAACGTGCGTCCTGCTGATCATTGGTTCCGCTGTCAGCCTGCCTTTTCTTGTGCATGCCGCGCTTGTGCAGGACTACACTCGGGTGACTGCTGTCGGCTGGAGCGGCGCATTCTACTCTGGACTCCTGCTTACCGTTGTCGCCTACTTTGTCTGGTACAAGATTCTCCAGCTCGTCGATCCATCGCAAGTCGCCATCCTGACCACGCCCCAGCCGGTCATCGCCACATATCTCTCGTCGATCTTTGTCGGTGAAACCATCGGCTGGCCGCTCGTCGCTGGCGGTGCGTTGGTTATCGCGGGCGTAGTCCTGATGGATGCGCCCGCCTTTCGCCGCCGCGCCGATGCACTGGTTCGCAGAGTTACAGGTTAAGCCCATTTCAACTGCTATGTCGATTGCCGGAAAACGTGTAGCCGTACTGGTCGAACATCACTATCAAGACCTCGAAGTGTGGTATCCCGTCATGCGCTTGCGCGAGGCCGGCTGCCGCGTCTACCTTGTCGGCACCGGCAGCGCACCTGAATACGTCGGCAAGTACGGCTATCCTGCCAAAGTTGACAAGAGCGCCGATAAAGTGAAAGCCTCCGCGCTGGATGGTCTGGTCATTCCCGGCGGGTGGGCACCGGATCGACTCCGCATGAGTGAACCGGTACTCGAACTCGTGCGTGATATGATGCGCGCGCGTAAACCCGTCGCGTGCATCTGTCACGGCGGATGGGTGCTCGCGTCCGCCGGTGTTCTGCGGGGCCGCAAAGTCACCAGCTTCTCCGCGATTCGAGACGACATGGTCAACGCGGGTGCGAAGTGGGTTGATGAAGAGCTCGTGATCGATAAGCAGCTCGTCACCTCGCGCAAGCCCGACGACCTGCCGGCGTTCATGAAGGCGTTTGTTGCGCTGCTGTCGGCATGAACCGATGACCCGTCACGAACTGATTGCGCTCTTTGAAGAGTATGCCCTCTTGCTCGATCTGCTCGATGAAGAGAGCTTTCGCGCCAAAGCCTTCGCAAATGCCGCCCGGCAACTGAGTTTGGTGCATGCGACACTCGACGAACTGCTCGTGGGTAACCGACTGAGCATGGTCAAGGGCGTGGGTCCGTCGATTGCTGAGGCCATTCACGAAGCGGTTGCGACCGGTACTTTTGCGTATCTAAGCGGCGCGCGCGAGCGTGTCCCTGCCGGAGTGTTGGACCTTATGCGCGTCGACGGACTGGGACCCAAAAAGGCCAAGACCTTGTGGCGCGACCAGAAGATTGAGTCGTTACGTGATCTTGAAGCAGCCATCGAGTCCGGTGCACTGAACAAGGTCGCGGGCTTTGGCGGCAAGACACTTGACAAATTTCGCGCGAGTGTCGCCTTTCTGAAGACAATTGGCAAGCGGAGGCTGCGCCACCATGCGAAGCAGGCCGCGTCAGTGCTGTCCGACGAGATCGCCGCGCTGTCCGGTATTCGCTCCGTTCACTTCTGCGGCAGTCTGCGGCGCAACATGGAGACCATCGGCGATCTCGATTGCATCGTCTGTTGCGAACCAGATCAAGCCGCCGCAGTTCGTGAGCGGCTTGCGCAGTTCGTCTCGATCGCGTGGGCGTCATTCGACAGTCCGATCTGGAAGGGACAAGAACCGACCGGCATGGAAGTCGAACTTTCCGTCTGCACTCCGCAAGAGTTGGGCACCCGACTCGTCCTCGCAACGGGTTCACAAGCCCATCGCGCGGACCTCCTGAGTCGAGCGGCAAAGCTGCCTGAATGCGCAACCGAAGAAGAAGTCTATACTGCTCTCGGGGTACGCTTCGTTCCGCCGCCGCTCCGCGAAGAAGGTCTTGCCCTTCGCAGCTCATCGGAGCCCGACTATCCCGCTGCCGTCGAGCGCAAGGACATTCGCGGAATCCTGCACGTGCACTCCACCTACTCTGACGGTCACCATTCGATTCGCCAGATGGCAGAGTCGATGATGTTGCGCGGCTACGAATTTCTGGGCATTGCCGATCATTCCAAAAGCGCCGGATATGCCGGAGGACTGACGCCTGAACGAGTGCTGGAGCAATGGGAAGAAATCGACTACCTGAACGACGAGCTCGCGCCCTTCCGCATCTTGAAAGGAACGGAGTGCGACATCCTTCCGGGCGGCGAGATGGATTTCGACGACGGACTGCTGCGTGGTTTTGATTTTGTCGTCGCCTCAATTCACCAGGGCTTTCAGATGACGCGCGATGACGCCACCGTCCGCCTCTGCCGCGCGCTCGAGAATCCGCATGTTGATATCCTCGGACACGCGACCGGAAGGATTCTGCTGAAACGCGAAGGCTATCCGGTCGATCACGAACGGCTGCTCGCGTGCGCCGCCGAGCATGGCAAGTCAATCGAGTTTAATTGCAGTCCCCACCGCTTTGATTTGGATTGGCGGTGGTTCGGCAAAGCAATTGAATACGGTATTCCGATTCCGCTCAATCCGGATGCGCATGCCATGGACGGTCTCGATGAAATCGATTTCGGGATCGAACTCGCGGCGAAAGGTCCGATCACGTCCGAACTCTGTCCGTCGGCATGGAGCGCGGAGCGCTTCCTCGATTGGTGTAACTCTCATACGATTTGATGACCTCTCTCTCCGCCAATTCCGTCTTCAAAAAGCTGCCGGCCGGTGACTTTCGCGCGCGCTGTCAGGCGCTGTGTGAGTCGTTGCGCGCGCTGAATCCGGCCTACGACTGGATCGGACTCTACTGGGTTGAAGGAGCTGACCTCGTGCTCGGCCCGTGGTCCGGCGATCAGGCTACCGGGCATGTGCGCATTCCGATTTCGCAAGGCATTTGCGGTGCGGCGGTCCGTGAAGCACAAACCATCATCGTCGATGACGTGCAGAGTGACCCGCGCTATCTCGCCTGTTTCACGCAGACTCGTTCAGAGATCGTCGTCCCGATCTACGCCGATGGACTAATAGTTGGGGAAATCGACATTGACGGCAAACAGATCGGCGAGTTCGACAAGTCAGATCAGAAGTTTCTCGAAGAACTTGCCGCGCTGATCGGCAGAGAGTGGCCGGGCCGATGGTGACAGATGCGCCCTTGATGATCTCCGTGTCCGGAGTGCGCGGTATTGTCGGTGCAAGCATGACTGCCGAAGTATGTCTGCGTTGGGCACAGGCTTTCGGGCACGCTTGCGCGCAGGGACCCGTTGTCGTCGGAGGGGATAGCCGCATCTCGAAGACCATGATGCGGGCCGCCACTATTTCGGGCCTTGCCGCATCGGGCTGCAGCGTCATCGACGTCGGAGTGGTCGCAACGCCAACCGTAGCGCTTGCGGTCGAGCATCATCGCGCGCGCGGCGGCATCGCCATCACTGCGAGTCACAACCCCGCTGAGTGGAATGCCCTCAAGTTCTATGGCGCGGACGGGTTGTTCATCGACGAAGAGCGCGGAACGGCACTCCGTCACAGCGTCGAATCGCCAAAACAGTTTGACGTTGACGCCTTCCATGTCGGAACCTATGAGCGAGACGAGTTAGCCAACACGCGGCACATCCATGCCGTGCTCGGCCTTCCCTTTCTGCAAACAGAACAGATTCGCGCGCGGCGCTTTCGCGTTGGTCTTGATGCCGTCCACGGAGCTGGCGGCGAGTTAATAAAGACACTTCTGGAAATGCTCGGCTGTGAAGTCGTCGCCTTCCATCTCGAACCGACGGGCCGTTTTCCCCGCATGCCCGAACCGGTTGCCGAGAATTTAGTCGATGTGTGTACGGCTATGCGCGCGGCAAGCGTCGAGATCGGCTTCGTGCTTGACCCGGACGCAGATCGACTTGCGCTCATTCGCTCCGACGGCGCCCCCGCCGGCGAAGAATTGACTCTCTGCGCAGCCGCGCTCGCTACGCTGCCGCATGTAGACGGCCCGGTCGTTGCGAATTGCTCGACCAGCCTTGCGCTCCGCGATATCGCTGCCGCTTTCGGCCGACCGTTCATCGAAACCAAAGTCGGTGAAGCACATGTCGCCAAGAAAATGCTTGAAGTTGGAGCGGCCATCGGAGGCGAGGAAATGGCGGGTCATGCTTCCCGCGATTCACGCTTCGAGGGATACTGCCGTCGGCGCGGCGTTAACGCTCCAAGCGCTCTTAAACTCCGGCAAGTGTTCAGCGGACTTTTTCGATGACATGCCGCAGTATCAGCTCGTCAAAGCGCAAGCGCGAATTCAAAGTCTTTAGATCAGCAGCGCGCCGCGCTTGGCAAGCTAAACACGCTGACAGAATTGGGCGAGCCCGATCTGCTCGACGGCCTGAAGTGGCGTACGTCAAATGGCTGGATTCAAGCGCGGGCGTCCAATACCGAACCTATTGTGCGAGTATTCGCGGAGGCTCCTGTCCGCTCAGAAGCGGAGCGACTCGCAAATGTCGTACTCAATCATCTCGATTAGACTTTTCATATACTCCCCCCATCTACTCTAATGGATCATGTTGCATCTGTCATCTTAGGCGGAGGTCGTGGTACCCGACTTCATCCGTTGACAAAACCCCGCTCCAAACCGGCCGTCCCGTTTGGCGGCATGTACAGACTTATTGATATTCCCGTATCCAATTGCCTCCTCCGGACCTGAGCAAGATATTCGTTATTACGCAGTTCAACTCGGCCTCGCTGAATCGTCATGTCTCCATGACATACACGTTCGATGCGTTTCGCGACGGCTTTGTCACTGTGCTCGCCGCCGAACAGACACTCGACACAAACGACTGGCTGCAGGGAACGGCCGATGCCGTGCGCAAGAATCTGCGCCACATCCGCCCGTCAAATCCGAGTGATGTGCTGATTCTCTCCGGTGATCACATCTATTGGATGGACTATCGCGGCATGATCGCGTTGCACCGCCGCTCACGGGCGGATATCACCATCGCGACCTATCCCGTCACACTTGCCGATGCCAATCGTTACGGCATCCTGCAAGTCAATGATGAAGGCCGGATTGTCGAGTTCAAAGAGAAGCCCGAGTCTCCCGCCGACATTCGTGGTTGGGAACTCTCGGGGCGAAGTCTTTCGCTCTGCGGACTTCAACCTTGAAGGTCCGGTCGTGATGGCCTCGATGGGCGTCTATATCATCCGCTGGGAGGCGATCGAGCAGCTGCTCTCCCCCGATACCGGCACCGACTTCGGCAAGCATGTCATTCCTTCGGCGATTCACTCGCATCGCGTTTTCGCCTATCCGTTCAGCGGCTATTGGGAAGACATCGGAACGATCAAAGCCTATTACGATGCCAATCTCGCGTTGACCGATCCGCAACCGCAATTCGGACTCTACGATCCGACGCTCCGCCTGTTTACAAGACCGCGTTTCCTGCCCGGCGCAAGTATGCGCGAAGTCTATTTGAAACGCGCCATGATCTGTGCAGGCTCCCGGCTTGAGCACGGGGCTGTCGAGCATTCTGTGCTCGGCACGCGCACCGTCACCAAATCGGGCATCAAGATTATCGACTCTGTGGTTTGCGGCGCGGACTTCTTCGAAACGCCGGAGTCACTCGAACTCAATCGAGAAATCGGTCGTCCCGATGTGGGAATCGGAGGAGATACGGTCATACGCCGCGCAATCATTGATAAGAATGCGCGCATCGGCTACGGCGTGCGCATCGATCCCGCTGACAATGTGCCTGATCACGACGGCGACGGATATGCTGTGCGCGACGGCATCGTGATTGTCGAAAAAGATGCGGTCATTCCCGACGGCGCGGTTCTACCAGCTTAGCTGCCGCCAGTGCTGGTTACTGAGCTGATCTCGAAGAAGCAGTCCGGCGGCGTATTGACGAATGCCGGGATCGACGAGTTGGTGAGCGAGTTTGCCGTTGGCCGGGTCCCGGACTATCAAATGGCCGCTCTGCTGATGGCGATCTACTTCCGCGGACTCGATGATCGCGAAGGCCTGCGCTTTCTCGACGCAATGATTCGCTCCGGTGAGCGCCTGAGTTTCGATTCCATTCCGCGCCGCAAAGTTGACAAACACTCCACGGGCGGTATTGGTGACAAAACCTCGCTGATCATTGCCCCGGTCGTCGCCGAAGCCGGAGTTCCCATACCGATGATCTCCGGTCGCGCGCTGGGTCACACCGGCGGCACGCTTGACAAACTCGAGAGTATTCGCGGACTGCGTGTAACGCTCACGCACGAAGAATTCGCGCGCACGTTGACGAAGCACTACTGCGCGTTCGGTGCCCAAACCGAGTCCCTCGTGCCCGCAGATAAACGGCTCTACGCGTTGCGCGATGTCACATCCACCGTTGCCATCCCGCCGCTGATCGCTGCGAGCATTTTGTCCAAGAAGATTGCCGAAGGAACTAACGCGTTGGTCATGGATGTCAAGATTGGCCCGGGCGGCTTTCTGACAAACGAGTTCGAGGCGCGCGAACTGTCCGCACGGCTCGTTCGCTGGTCGGCCGAATATAGCGTCGAGACGATTGCCGTTGGGACCGATATGTGCGAACCACTTGGCCGCACTGCCGGCAACCGAATTGAAGTCGCTGAGTGCCTGGATATCCTTGCCACCGGCGACGGTGACGCAAGGCTGATTGAACTTTGTGCCGTGCTGGGCGGAACAATGCTGAAGTTGGGCGGGGTGTGCTCCTCGACCGATGACGGCAAAAATGAGTTCTTGCGCATTCTGCAGAGCGGCACGGCCCTTGCACGTTTCCAGAGCATTGCCGAAGAGCAAGGTGCCGATCCCTCCGTATGGCGCGAATTCGAAAGTGGCGAGAGAGCCGCCAACGCTCAGGAAATTCTCGCGCAGGATGACGGCTTCCTTCAAGAGATTCGGCCTCGCGATATCGGTCTTGGTTTAGTTGACCTCGGTGCCGGACGATGCATTGCAACGGACGAGATTGATCCGACCGCCGGAATTGAGTTTTTCAAACGGCGCGGAAACCGGGTGACTCGGGGCGAACCGCTCGCCCGCGCCTACTGGAGTCGTTCCACCACGAGCGTGCAGACTGGCCTCAACCGACTTGCCGGCGCGTTCGTGATTGGAAGCGCCCCTGCCGAAACCCGACCGCTCGTCTACTTCGAAACCAAATAGAATGCTCGCGTTTCCTCGGCCAAATTGAAAAGGTCATACTCAATGGATGAAGCAACTGACAAGAAAGTTCGCGCGCTCAAGCTCAAGGTTGTAATGGCCGAGCGCGAACTCCACGCGTCGTCGGGCAAGTGGAAGCTCGGCGCTCTGCTGAAGGCCGGTCACGCCGACGCGATGAATCGTGAAGTGAGCAAAGTCACAGAGCGACTCGAAGCCAAGATCGCCAAACTCAGAGACGATATTACCGCTCTAACGGGTGAATCCGCAGGCGCAGTAAAGGCCGCACCCGAACCTGCCGCAAAAGCTCCCTCACCCAGGAAAGTCCCGGCTAAGTCGACGGCCAAGTCAGCAGCAAAATCCACGACAAAGGCCGCGGCCAAGAAGACCCCCGGTAAGAAGTAGCGGCTCGCATCGTTTGGCACCAACAACGAGAGGGCCGATTGTCCAAGCGGCACTCGTGCGTTCATAGTCGTGACTGACAGTTATTGAGCGTGATTGCGGAACTTCTCTTCGAGCTTCGCCTTCGGCAAAACTCCGTTCACGGTTTCGACAAGCTGACCATTCTTGAAGAAGAGAACCTGCGGAATATTTAAGACCCCGTATTTGCGGGGCGTCTCGGGATTGGCCGCAATGTCAATTTCGCCAATTACGGCCTTGTCGGTCCAGTCGGGCGCCAAGTCTTCCAGCATCGCATGGACCTTCTTACAGGGCGCACACCACTCTGCGCCGAAGTCCAGGACCGCGAGCCGGTCGGCGCGCAAAATTGTCGCTTCAAAATTCGAGTCGGTTACAGTGACCAGATTGGACACGTCATCTCCTTTGCATACTACGAACAGTTTAGAGGTTATGGCGATCCAGAAGTGCGATGAAGTCCTCAGCGGGTTTGAACCCCGTGAAGCGCGTGATCTCGCGCTCGCCCTCCTGTAGAATCACGGTTGGCATCCCCGTGATCTTGTATTTCTTTTCATGTCTGCGACCCACGGAGTCTCTTTCGTGAAGTCGAGCTTCAGCCGCACAAACTCGTCCACTCGCTTCTGCACGGCCGGAACGACCCACGTCTTTTCATCCAACTCGACACATGCCACACACCAGTCGGCATAGACGTCAATCAACACCGGCTTACCGGACGACACGGCGTGCTCTATTGCCTGCTCTTCCTTGTTCACCATCCACTCCAGCTCACTGTGCGCGCTGCTGGCCGTCGCCCCGCCAAGAGAATTAGGGTAGAACGACTTGAACAGGAAGATGCCGCCTAACAGAAAGATCACCAGCGTAAGCGCTTTGCCAATGCGCTGCTTCGGCGTCGCTTCATCAGTCAGAGTGTCGAACGCGCCTGAGAACACGCTGAACGTGATCAGGAGCACCGACCAGCATGCGAAATAGATCGGCTGCGGAAGCGTCAGGCGAAGCATATAGAGTGCCCCGGCGAGCAGCACCCAGCCGAACCCTTTCTTAACCGTCTCCATCCACGAACCCGCGCGCGGCAGCGCTTGAATCGCTCCGGCGAAAGTCCCGATCACAAGAAACAGCAAGCCAAGTCCGAGCGAGAACGTAAAGAGCAGCGCCCACCCGTAGAAGAGGTCGCCGCTCTGAGCAACCCACGCCAGCAACGCCACGATGACCGGACCCACACATGGTGCCATCACCAGACCCGAGGCCATGCCAAGCACTAACGGGCCGAAGAAGCCCCGCTTGGCCGAGCCGCCGGTCAAACTTGATTGCAATGCCGCAGGCAAGGCAATATCAAATGCGCCGAGCATGCTGATGCCCATTAGGCCAAATACTACTGCAATGCTGATGTTGACAATCGGCGAGCCTGATATTGATCCGAATAGTGTGCCGGATGCCGCCGCGAATAGACCAAGTGAACTGTAGACGATGGCGATGCCGAGCGAAAAGATCAAGGACAAACCGAGACCACGCAGCGGCTTGCCTGCGCTCGAACCGCCGATATACCCGATTGTGATCGGAATTACCGGATAGACGCACGGCGTGAAACTTGCCAGGATGCCACCGAGAAACGCAACGAGAAACGCCGTCCACGAGCCCTTCTGCAATGCCGCCATCAGCTTCGCTTCGAGGCCCTGCGGCTCCGGCTCGGCTTCGGCGGCCTCAGCGCCTGCAAAAATCTTCTCGTTCGCCGCGACAATGCTCGACCCCGCGGCTACGATTTCAACCGGCGTATCTACCAGCTTGTCTTCCGGAAGGAAACACACTTCCATCCCGAATTCCTGACAGATCTGGTAACCGGCGTTAACCAATACGCTGTAGCTGCCAAGCACTGCATCCGCCGCTGCCGTTACGGGGACTCGCACCAGAACGTCACCGCGGTAGCACACCTCATCATGGAACGGCTCACCCTTCGGAAACTCCGGGTCGCCAAAATCCAGACCCAGCGTATCGGCCACCTCAACAAAGAACAGGCCGAACTCGACGTCGGTGATGTGATGCTTCGGTGGAACGCTGAACAACAGCCCGAGCTCCGAGCTGCCTCCCGCGGCAATTGCGTTCGTGCTCCATACCGCGCGAACCGGCACACCCGGCGAAACCGGATTCCCGGAATCCTGCGCAAATAATGCGGTCGCAAAAACGACGATTCCCAGCAGACGGCCTAACGATGCGAATTTCGACATATTCCGACGTTCCCTATGAACTCTGATAAACCTATTACACTCCAGAATCTTCGGAGGTTCCCTTGAAAGCACTGCTTCGGCACACCGGCCAGATGGCCTTCCTCGCCAAAGCTGATTCAAATCACTGGGTTCCGGTGGACGCCGGTCCCCCGTCAGGTGGAGGCAATGCCGCGACGGCCCCCATCGAGCTGCTCGTAATTGCCGCCGGTGGCTGTGTCAGCATGGACATGGTGCACATCTTCGGCAAGAGCCGCAAACCGTTTACGCGCTTCGACATGGAGGTCGAAGCCACCCGCGCCGAAACTCATCCGCGACGGCTCTTGTCATTGCACTTTCACGCCCAGGTGGAAGGTCCAGAGATGACTCCTGACGCAATCGAGAAGGCGATAAACCTGTCGCTGACCAAATACTGCTCAGTGTCGCTATCGCTCGACCGTGCCGTGACTTTTCACGCGTCCTATACGTGCAACGGCGTCCCCGGACAGGAGTGGCAGGTCGAACGAAACATGGAACTCTACGGCTGAGGCTCCGGTGTTGCGCCGTGCATCATCGCAAGATACGAGAGAAACCCTCCGGTGACCGGGCGGGGTTTGCGCGCAGGTCTGCCTCGCAATGGCCAATTGTCCCGGAGCCACTCTTCTACCTTCACGTAGGCGGGGAACAACCGCTCCGCGGCGCGAAATTCCGGCGTGTGAAAGCGTCGTCCGCCGTTGGGCCCTTCGGTGATGCCGAAGTAAAGGTGCAGCATTTCGTGGTGCATCACACCCGCCACGACCATCTCGGGAATCCGCGCATCATCGAGCGACGTGTTGAGCGTGATGACGCGCTTCTCAACATCGCATAGACCAAGCGTGTAGCGCCAGCGATTGCGGCTCCATCGAATCACCGGCTGCAGCAGCTCGCGTTTGAACATCACCTCGTTGATGACGTCAAAGCAGTTCTGTAAATCGTAGACCAGCCCCTGAGGATGATGCCGCGGGCCGCGCCGGAACCTTTCCGGTTGGGTCGGCAACGGTTTGGCCGGCTCAGCTGCAACACTAAACAGCTCGAACTGACTCGGGTCGGGTATCGGTCGCGTGCGCCCTACGGTTCCCACAGCGTTCCATCCGGTTTTGCGAGCAACTCATGTGATGTTTCGCGAAGCTCTTCACTGCTCGAGTATTGGATGCCCTCGACTTTGCGTTGCACATTGCCAAGCTCCGTCAACGCGTCGTCGAGGTTCTTGCCCGCCTGCCGCACCTGATTCACTGCCGTGTCGAACTTGCTGCGCATCTTCCCTAAATCGTCACCCAACGCCTTGAGCAGGCCTGTGATCCGCCGCGCGTCTTCGGAGATCATCATCCCCTTGAAGCCGATGACAGTCACCTGCAAGAGCGCCCAAAACGATGTCGGTGACGTCGGAAACACACTCCGCGAACGCGAGTATTCCATCAGCTCCGGCGTCGACAGCAATTCGTAGTAGACTCCTTCGGCCGGGACGTACATCACGGCAAACAGCAGAGTCTCCGGCGGACATATGTATTTCCGGGCGATGTCATCAACGTGTTTCTTGACGGCGCGTGAGAACTCCTTGCGCGCCGTTTCCGTTTCAGGTCGTTGGTCGCGGAGCGCAGTCGATTGTAAGCCTCCAGCGGAAACTTGCTGTCCACCGGAAGCCAACCGTGCGGATTTTTGATCACTGCGTCCACCCGCCCTGCGCCGAGCGGATATTGTATCTCGAATTGATCAGGATGAAGACAGTCCCGCAGCATTCGCTCCATCTCGATCTCGCCCAATTCGCCGCGCAACTTCGGCGCCTTCAATACAGTTTGCAGCTCCTCAAGCTCCTGCGTGAACTGCTGAATCTTCTCGTTCGTCGCGTGCAGCTCGGTCAAGCGATCCGTCACACCCTTAAACAGCGTGTCGTTCCGGGTAATCGTCTCCGACAGCTTCTGATCAACTTTGTTCTGAATCTCGGCGAGCTTCTGCTCATTCGATTGCTGCAAATTCTTGAACTGCTCGCCCAACTTCTCCACACTTTGCGCCAACGTCTCGCGTGATTCTGTCCGTGCGCGCGATTGATCCGTCGAAAGGCTCTCCCGCAGCGCCTCCAGACTGCTCCGAAACAGTTCGATACTCTCTCGTACCTCTTTCCGCGAGAGCTCCTGCTCGCCCGCAAGCTCCCGCCGCGATTCACGCAATTCGTCCGAAAGCGTCTTCTGGCTCTCCTGCCGCGACCGCTCTACACTTTCCTGCAACTGATTCAGACGGTGTTCTGTTGAAGCCGCCCGCTCACGTTCGCTCTCCGCCCGTCGGCCAAGACGCAACAGTTGAAACCACACCAGAAGTGCGGCGCCAATCACGGCCAAAACGATGATGAGGGTCTGGATTGTCATGGAGAACGTGTTAATCTAATAAATTACGGAACTATCGGCAAAACCGCAATCCATTCCGGACCGGCGACGGCCCGACGATTTATCTTGTATTTCTATCTAAGTCTTTCTTTATCAATCATACACAAGTTGCGATTCGCCTCCAGCCCGTGGATTCCTGCCGCACTCAGACAGCGGCATCCCCGAGGCCAAACGTGAACAAATACTCGCGATCAGCTCCGAGGCATCGCCCTCCCAAAATTATGTAAAAGTGTCACGTAAACCCGAAAAACACAAGCTGGCCCCGGTTGCATTTCATTCCGCAATTGCCGATAATAGACTACCTTAGCCGATTCTTTATTGCAAACCTTAGCTAAACGGATCCGACTCCAATGTCACTGCTTCACGACAAACTATCGAAGACCATACCGGTCTACCAAAATGAGATTAAGAACTTTGCCAAGACCTACGGAGAGAAGGTAATTGACCAAGTTACTGTCGGAGCATTGCTGGGTGGCCAGCGCGGCATCAAGTCGCTGCTCTGTGACACATCCGAGGTCCCCGCAGATCACGGCCTGATTATTCGCGGCGTCCCAATTCTTAAGCTCGTTGACAAACTTCCAGAAGAGGTGTTCTGGCTGCTCCTTACGGGCGAATTGCCGTCGGCTGATGAACTGAAAGACCTGCAAGGCGAACTCGAGAAGCGCCGCACAGTACCCGCGTATGTCTGGAACGTGCTCGAAGCGCTGCCGAAGGATAGTCATCCGATGGCCGTCTTAAACCTGCTCATCCTGGCCCTGCAGCGTGAATCCGTGTTTGCCAAACGCTACAACGAGGGTATGGGCAAGGATGACTATTGGAAAGCGTCGCTCGAAGACGCGCTGAACCTCGTCGCCCGGCTTCCCGAAATCGCGGCGGCAATCTATCGCTGGAAATACGATCTCGGCCCGCGCATCGCCCCGAAGCCAGGTCTCGATTGGGGCGCGAGCTACGCCTACATGATGGGTATTGAAGACAAGAACGGCGGCTTCGCGCGTCTTATGCGACTCTACATGACCGTGCATACGGATCATGAGAGCGGAAACGTGTCGGCGCATACCTCACATTGTGTTGCGTCGGCCCTCTCTGACCCCTACTTCGCGACCAGCGCGGGTCTTGATGGTCTCGCCGGTCCGTTGCACGGCTTGGCAAATCAAGAAGTCCTGCAATGGCTGCTCGATGTCTTGAAGAAGTTCAATGGCAATCCGTCTAATGAACAGCTTGACGCGTTCGCTCGCGATACGCTCGGCTCGGGTCGGGTGATTCCCGGCTACGGCCATGCCGTATTGCGTGTCGTCGATCCGCGTTTCACCGCGTTCATGGACTTCGGCCTGAAAGAGTGTCCCGAGTCGCCCGTCTTCAAACTCGCGACCCAGGTCTTCCACGTTGTTCCGGAAATCCTCAAGACCATCCAAAAGATCAAGGATCCATGGCCGAATGTGGACTCGATCTCCGGCACACTTCTCTACCACTACGGAGTTACGCAAGCCAACTACTACACCGTGCTCTTCGGTGTGTCGCGCGCGATGGGTATGTGCTCACAAATGGTCATGAGCCGTGCGTGGGGCGAACCAATTCAGCGCCCCAAGTCAATTACGTTCAAGGCGCTCGACAAACTCGCACAGGCCTGATCGTCCAAAATAGTCTGGAAAGCAGAAGCCCGGTGGCAAGGTCACCGGGCTTCTGCTGTTTGCGTCCTGCGGAAACTTCTATCCGGGTGAGGTTGTCGAACGATGCGGTTTGAACCGCGAATGCGGATCGCATTTCCCCAGCAGCGTCAGCTCCCAACTCTGGGTCAACGCGTCCCGATATGGCGCAAGGTCCGCTAAGCCACTCGACAGTACAACCGGACAGCCGCCAAGATTCAGTGAGTCCTCGGCCAAGCGGTCCAGCAATTCCGCCGCCCGTCGCGCCGTGCGCGCTTCTTCATCAGGTCTGAGCACCCAGGTGTGCACGTGACCGGTACCCAGCGTGCCCCAAACTGCTACCGATAAACTGCGATCCCGCGCCAGCTCGTTCACCCGTTCGTCGAAATCACATAGAGCGTCTGCTGGTAATCTGAACCGCCCGGCTGTTCGATACGGGAACAGCCGCGCAAGTGTGCGGGGTAAACGGAACAGATGCTGCCAAAGCTGATTCACTTCAATTGGCCCGGCTGCGCGCTGATTGCGTACCGCAAAGTCGTGATCAAGCTCGACATTTTCGTCCCATTCGCAGGCCAACATGGCATTCGCAGCGTCTGTCACAAGATCGTCATTCCCTTGCCGCAGCGCGTTCGTTGCGATCTTGGTCCAAAACGGCAGCGCGACCGGCATCGGCGAACCGAATTGCCAAGTCTGATACAAGCCGTTCAGCTCATCAACGGAATCGCACTCGCAGACTACCAATGTGCGTGTCTCCGGCGCGGGCTGCAACGCGATCTCAATCCGAGTGATGATACCGTAGCGACCGCCACTGCCGAACAGCAGTGGCGCGACATCCACACCATCACCCGCGAGGCCGGGTCCGGTTACAAACCGTTCCCCGTCGAAACCGATCCATTCTATCCGACGAATATTGGACAGAACACCGCCGGCGCGATGACAGCGCACACCTTCCACGCCTTGCGCAATGAACGTGCCCATCGTCTCGCCCGGCTCAACCGGATGCAGCGGAGTCCACTCCATACGACGCTGAGCGAGCTCTACTGCTACCGCCTCAAGCGGTGTACCCGAGTATACCCACAAGCCCAGACCATCCTTCGACAACTGTGACGGCCCGGCCAGGCGGTGCGTCAAGATCAGCATCGCTCCTTCAAGCTCCGCCACAGCTGTCGGCGACTGACCGCACGCCAGCGCTACGCGCATCTCCTTCTCCGCCGCGAACCGCACAACAGCTTGCAAGTCCTCAACCGATGTCGGTTCCACGATTAACTCCGGAAGATCGTTCTTCCGCAGCGTCCCGCTCAAGTGCGCGAGCAACTGCTTCTGCCCTGAATGCACTATGGCATTGGGAGCCTGCTTCTTCAGCTTGGCGTAACGATCGAACAGTATCATGACGACCCTTCTGAACCTGACGATGAACCGCTGCTCGTCGACTTCGTCTCTACAGTCGAACTCTTGGCCGATGCACTCTTGCCCTCGCCGGATTTTTTGACGTAGTCCGTGATGTAGAAGCCGGAGCCGCGAAAAATCAACCCAGTACCACCCGAAATCCGGCGCTCCGCAGGAGCGCCGCACAGCGGACACACCTCTATCGCAGGATCGAGCATACTCTGGAACTCTTCGAACTCATGACTATTCTGGCAGACGTATTCGTACGTTGGCATCTTGAGGGGAGTCGGGCTACTTGATATCTGCGACGGCCGCTGCGATTCGCTTCACAGCTTCTTGAACAATCTCGTCGGATGAAGCGAACGACAACCTGATACAATCGGGAGCGCGAAAGGCCGTGCCCGGCACCACGGACACCTGATACCCAGTCAAAAGGTAGTCAACGAATCCCATCGAATCCTTCAGCGGCTGCCCTTTGACCGTACCGCCAATCATACCCGGAATCTGCGGGAATGCATAGAACGCGCCCTCCGGACGCGGAATGTTAACTCCCTTCACACTCTTCAAACCGTCATGGCAGATGTCGCGCCGACGTGAGAAGTCGCGATTCATCATCTCCGGATAGTCTAACCCGCTGCTGAGTCCGGCGAGCGCCGCCTTCTGGGAAATCGAACAAGGTGATGAGGTCATCTGACTCTGAATCTTGGCGATTCCGTCCGCAATCTCCTGCGGAGCGGCGCCGTAACCAATGCGCCAGCCCGTCATCGCATAACTTTTCGATACGCCATTCACGACAACGGTCCGCTCGTGCATTCCGGGGAAGTGCGCCGGGCTCACATGCTGTCGCCCGTCAAAGCGCAGGTATTCGTAAATTTCATCCGAAATCACATAGGCGCGATGTCGGCGCAGCACCTCGGCTAGCGCCTCCATCTCGCTCTCGCCCAACACCGCTCCCGTGGGATTGCACGGACTGTTGAGCATCACCACCTTCGTGCGCGGAGTAATCAACCGATCAAGCACCTCCGCCTTCAAGTGAAAGCCGTCTTCGACCTTCGTTGGTGCAAAGACGACTTCTCCGCCGGCCAACCACACTAACTCCGGGTAGGATAGCCAGCACGGCTCTGGAACGATCACTTCGTCCCCCGGCTCTACCAACGCCAGCAGCGCACTCGCAAGAATGTGCTTCGCTCCGTTCCCCACCACAATTTGCTTTGGTGAGTACTCAAGATCATTGTCGCGCTTCAACTTCGCCACGATCGCTTCGCGCAACTCAATTATTCCCGCCGCAGCGGTGTACTTCGTAAAATTCTCATCTATCGCCTGGTGGCCGGCCTGCTTGACTGCGGCGGGTGACGGATGATCCGGCTCGCCTACCGACAAGTCATATATGGTCTTCCCCTGCTTCTGCAAGGTCCGAACCTTCTCGACGATGGCCAACGTTTGGGAGATCGTCAGGCGTGATACGCGGGACGTCAGCACGATTTACCTTTCAAATATGATTTAGAATTCATCCTGCCAAAACAGGACTCGAAACCGATTGTCTGCGGGTTTGATCACCGTAAACCGGGCAAACCCCAATAATGGAGAGACGTTATCCAACACAAGCTGATACTGGGCGCGGAATTCAATCACACTGTCCTGTGTTGACAATGCCAGCGTCTCCGCCGGTATGCCCGCCCAGATCAACGATATTCGATCATACGCGCGAAACAAACGCGCAGTTGAACGCAAATCCGTTTCGCGAAACCATCCGTCCTGCCGCTGCAAGTCCACGTCGAAATAGCTGAACTGAAATGTCTCATCCAACAGCTCGGCGTAACTGAGCGAATCCTTCAGCTCGTACGCGGTCACAAAATTCTCGAGCAATCCGCCCACGGTCTGCGCGTCCGACCAAATCGTTCCCGCATCGCCGCGCAACGCCGGAGCGAACGGATTCGCGCAGCCGCACAGCCATAGGCTCAGGATCAACGCAGCGAGAGCAGCGCTTTGAGATCGCTCCACGACGAAAGTTCGCCTGTACGGCTGTCTATCCAACGGTCGATCTCCCAATAACCCTGATCACCGATGCGCATTGAAAACACCGCTTGGCCGGACATCGTGCCGGGCGCTCCCGCCAAGGAAATCGGAGCAGTAAGCTCATAGTCCACTGTGACTTCTGCGGTGTCCGTGCTGCCTGTCGGTCGAATGTTGCTGAACACCACAAACGCGCTTCGATCCTGCGGCAGCACGCCCTCGCCAAACAGCTGGTCAATAAACTGCCCTTCAGCGGCGTAGTCCCAGCCGACCATGTCCGGCTGCTGCTGCAACACCTGAGGATCCGCGACAAACACAAAGCTGTCAGAATAGAAAGAACGCATGTAGTTTGACGTATTCCGCTCGAACAATGCCGACGACAAATTGCTCAGGACGTCCGTGCTCTCGAGCGGCGTCGACCAGGTCCCCTGCGGACCTTCCGGCGTCTCCGGAGTCCGGGTATCAAACAAGTCACAGCCGGCGCTCAAAAGAACCAGCGCCAGCACTGTACCCAGGCCTTTCAAATGACCATAAACCATGTCACGAGCAGTACGGGAAGGAGATACGGCAATGCGTACTTGTAAATGTACTCGACAAACGTCGGAGTAGGCAGTTTCTCATGCTCTACAATAGACTTGCACATGAAGTTCGGGCCGTTGCCGATATACGTCATCGCTCCAAAAAACACCGCCGAGATGGAGATCGTACGCAACAGGTCCGGATGTTCCAGCGCAAACGTCATCACATCCTTGGAATTGCCTACATCGAGACCGTGCAGACCCATACCTGTGGTCAAAAAGTTCAAATACGTCGGCGCGTTGTCCAGCACTGCCGACAGTCCGCCGGTCAGGAAGTAGAACTGCGTCGCTGTCTCGATCCCCAAGGCACTCGCGTTGTGCGCAAGCCAGTCCAGCGCGGGCATCATCGTGGCAAAGATCGCCAGGAACAGAATCGCGACCTCACGCACGGGATGGAAGTTGAAATTGTTGCGCTCGTGAATGTGCTTCGATGACAAAAAATACGAGGCCACCGCCGCGCCAACCATCAGCGCCTCGCGAAGCATGACCGGCGTTTGCACAAATGCGGCCCCAATAATGACGGCCAGAAAGACGACGTTTATCAAGCCGCGCACGCGAAAACGGTCTTCAAGTTCTGCGGCGACGTGCTCCCCTTCGGAATGTCGGTCGTACTCGCGTTTGTCAACAATATAGAAAAGAACAAGCAGAATCACTGTGGCGATTAGCCATTTGTACCACAGCGCCCCGAACACCCAGAAGAACGGTACGCCGCGCAAATAGCCGAGAAACAGCGGCGGATCGCCGATTGGCGTCAGGGCGCCGCCGCAATTCGACACAATAAAAATAAAAAATGCGACGTGGTACTTATTGAAGCGCCAAGCATTGCCGCGCATGAACGGACGAATCAGAATCATCGATGCGCCCGTCGTACCCACAATGTTTGCCAGTACCGCCCCAATTCCAAGAATGTACAAATTCTGATGCGGTGTCAATCGCCCGGTCATCGCCACCAGAATTCCGCCCGACACCACGTACAGAGAGCCGATCAGCGCGATAAACGAGACATACTCATGACCGACGTGCAGCAACTGCTCCGAGGCATGCCTGCCAAAGAAATAGTACGCAGCGACTACGACGCCCAGCGGAAGCGTCAACCACGGATAGTACTTCTCCCAAACTTGCGGCGCGACCAACGGCAGACCGCAATCTGCGCCAGCACGAGCACAAACGGGATCGCCCAAAACAACTCAGGCGGTGCCCCGCTCGACATGGTTGCCAACGGCAATGCGAAAGGCACACTCACGCCGCCATCTCAAACATGGTCATGCAGCTCCGCAGCCACTCGGTGAGGATCGGTTGAAATGCCTCGCGATTCGCTGCGGTGTCCCGGCATTGACGCGGCAACTCAAGGTGCAGGGCGCGTCGACAGACGCTGTCTCGCAGTGAACCCAACTCTTTCGCTGAACGCGCTGCATACCGCAACTCATGCAATGGTTCAATGTGCAGCTCGGGGCTCCCTGTCTGATTGCCTGTCGCCGCGCGATACGCGTCTAAGATTACTCGGGCCTCCGCCTCTGATATTCCGGTCGTTGCGGCTTCGAGTACCGTGTGCCGATGATGTCCGTGAAGTTCTATCAGCAGATCAAGCGGAGCCTTTCCTCCCGCTTGAACAAGCGCGCCAATGTAGTCCGCATGCACCGCCCGGGCGCGATCCGATTCAAATTCCCGTCCTCCCCGCCGCTCTGATTCAGTCGGACGATTGACGTGAAGATGTCGACCGATCGACACCGGAATCTTGCTGCCGTCCTCATCGCGAAAGTTGCGCGCGAGAACTTCGCCCGCCTGCAATGCCGGCGCTACCCGATTCGCGTAATACTGAGTCCAATTGTCAAAACTCACGTGCGGCGCAGCCACGACAATCGCCGCCGACAGCGAACACGTGCGCATCACGATAAGATCCGCAGCAATAAGTTCGCGTAAACGCGCTTGCATGTCCTGCCGGGAATACCGTCGGCCATCGGGCGCTTCAAAACTGTCGCGCCGTTCTCGCAGGGCGTGAATCAGCGCGCGAGTCAGTGCGTCGTCATCCATCGCGCGAAACTGTCAAATGCTTCCAGCAAACTAATCGCGCGATAGCCGTTCCCCTGCTCATCCTGCGTGCGAAATGTCCCGTTCTCCAGCTCTGCCCGCGCGACCCAAGTCCACTCTGTGTGCTCGTCACTTAATCGCGGCTCGCCATGTTCACTCGTGGCAAGAAAATTGATACAGAGCAGCAGGTCGTCGCCCGATGTCACCCTCCCATACCACGTATGTGCGACACCGACAACCTCAATCTCCAGACCGGTTTCCTCAAAGACTTCGCGGTGCAGCCCGGCCAGCGGATCCTCGCCCACTTCAAGCTTGCCTCCCGGAGGCGCAAATGTCTGCGGCGGTGTGGCCCGCTTAAGAAGCAGCACCTTGCCGCCTCGAAATACATAAGCTGCGACTGCGACGCGATGCGTGAGCATGGCTAAGCCATCGAATCCCAGATACTGACCGTGGTGTCACCAAACACGCGTGACTTGCGAAGTCTTAGACCAACAACATCCGGCGGAGCCTGTCGCTTGGAATGCTCGAATACAATTAATCCGCCCGGCGCGAGTAGTTTGGAGTCGAGGATATGTTCCATCAGTTCCGCAGGTACGATTTTCTCGTACGGCGGATCCGCAAAAATAACATTGAACGGTTCTGTGAAGCGCGCCGCGTTGTGCAGAAAATGATGAACGTCCTCGCAATGCACAACTGAACGGTCTTCGAGATGATACTGCGCAAGGGCATTCTTCATCCTCTTCTCCGCTTCGCGCGACTTGTCAACGAACACTGCGACATCCGCCCCGCGCCGCAACGCCAGTACGCCGTACGATCCCACACCCGCAAACAAGTCCAGCACACGCGTCTCAGCAATGTCATTGCGCAGCATGTCGAACACCGATTCCAATGTTCGCGCCGCGGTTGGCCGCAGTTCAACCTGAAGCTTGCCGCGCCGCGCTCCGCGGATATCCGCACCGCCATCTTCCCGCTCCTTATGGCAAGACTGCCCCCGGGCAGCCAACTGTCACTCTGTTGCTACTGTTACGCGAGCGCGCAGCTCCGCGAGCTTCTTCACTCCGATTCCCGACACACGGTCAAGATCATCAACAGTCACGAACGGCCCGTTCGTTTCCCGCTCTGAAAGGATCCGCTCTGCCAGCACCGGCCCAATTCCCGGCAGTCGTTCGAGCTCCGATGCACTGGCAAGATTGATATCAATCGGTTTCGCTAACTCGACCTGCCGCGCCTTATATAGCGAATCCGCTAACTCCGCAAGCCGGGCATCGTGACCCATCGAGACGATCCCTGCGCTCGAAACTGCGCGCCGTCCGCTCCACTGCTCCCAAATCTCCAGTCCGGTGCCCGCAACAAAGCTTAGCCCCAGCAGCCAGACGAGTGAGCGGCGACTGAAGTCAAACTTCCAGATCATTGCCCGAATGCTTCGCGTACACGCTCGAAAAATCCCTTCTCGTTCGTCTGCACCTTGAAGTTCTCACTCTCCATCAGCTTTTCAATCGCCGCCCGTTCCGCTGCACTCAGCTTCTTCGGAACATGCAGTTCAATCTCAACCAGTTGATCACCCCGCCCGTACCCGTTCAGCGCCGGAAGCCCCTTGCCGCGCATTCGCAGCATCTTACCCGGTGACATCCCCGGTTCGAGCTTCAATTGCGCTTTCCCGGACAGCGTCGGCACTTCAAGCGTCGCTCCCAACAGCAGCTGCGGAACCGAAACAGTCAACTTGTAGATGATATTGTCGCCGTCGCGTTCGAAATACTCGTGCTCCTTTTCTTCAATCAGCACTATCAAATCGCCCGCCGGACCGTTGCGCGGCCCCGAGTGCCCTTCGCCTCGCAGCGTGAGATATTGTCCCGCCGCAACACCCGCAGGGACATCGACGTGAATCGTATCCTCAACACGCGTCCGCCCTTCACCCTCGCACGTCTTGCATGGATTCGAAATGATCTTCCCATCGCCGTGACATTGCGGACAAGTCTGGATATTTACAAACTGCCCGAGTATCGTGCGTGACACCTGCCGCACCTGACCCTGTCCGCGACAAGTCGGACATTCCTGCGGAGCGCTTCCCGCCGCCGCTCCTTTGCCACCGCACGATTGACATGGACGCCGCCGCTTCACGCGAATCGTATTGCGAACTCCGTCCGATATCTCTTCCAGCGTCAGCGACAACTTCAACTGCAAATCGTTACCGCGAACGCGCGCTGATCCTCGCCCGCCTCGCTGCTGTTGGCCAAAGATGTCCCCAAACATCCCGCCTTCCATGAACTGCCGCAGCGCATCGCTCAAATCAAACTCGAAACTTCCGCCTTGCTGGCCGCCGCGTGGACCGGCGCTGCCTGCCGTATGACCGAACCGGTCATACTGCGCGCGCTTCTGCTGATCCGACAGCACGGCGTAGGCTTCGCCAACCTCTTTGAACTTCTCTTCCGCTGCGGCGTCACCCTTGTTCTTATCCGGGTGATACTGCATCGCTAACTTGCGGTAAGCCTTCTTGACCTCGTCCTGACTCGCGCCGCGTTCGACGCCCAAGATCTCGTAGTAGTCACGTTTCGCCATCTTACTACTGCTGCTCCCCATCGTTTGCGCCGTCGTCCGGCTCACTCGACACGATCACTTGCGCATGGCGAATAACACGATCTCCCAGTTTGTAGCCAGGCGTCACCTCTTCCAAAACAACATGCGCCGGAAATCCCCCGCGCGCCTGCATCAAAATCGCATCGTGCTCGTCCGGATTAAACTCCTTGCCGCGGCACTCAAGCCGCGTAATTCCTCGCGACTCCAAATATGCCTGAAACTTCTGCTGTACCAACTCCACACCGCGCCGCAATGTAGCGTCGTCAGCCGCCGGAGCATCGAGCGTACGATTCAAATCGTCATATACCGTCAGCAGATTCAGCAACACCGTTTCAGCAACGCTCTCGCGCACATTCTCCAACTCGCCGCGCATCCGCTTGCGATAGTTGTCAAACTCGGCCAATTGCCGAACGTACTTGTCCCGCCACTCCGCCGCTTCCGCGCGCGCAAGCTCATGCTCCGATGGACCGGATGAAAGCTCGTCCGGACTCGGTTGCGATTCCAATACCTCTGGCGTTGTCTTATCTTGTTCGTTCATCTTCATCCGTGTTATGCAAGTCGTTTACTGACCACTCGCGCCGTATACTCCAGCAGACTCGTCAACCGCGAGTAATCCATGCGCGTCGGTCCAATCACCCCAAGTTTCCCCGAACTCGAACTCGTCTTGTAGTCCGCCGAAAGCACTGACAGGTCTTTCGCGCGCGTGTCGGGATTCTCGCGGCCAATGGAAATTGAAATCGGCCCCCGCGAGTCCGGATTCTGCAACAGGTGGATGATAATGTCCTTGTCTTCCACCAATTCGATGATCCCGCGCATCGAGCCCGGCGTCGAAAACTCCGGCTGATTGATCACCTGCGCTCGCCCTCCGATCTTCACATGCTCTTTGCCCGAAAAATTAAACAGCTCGTCCGTTGATTCCACGAATAGTCTGATTAGACTCTGCGGCGTTTCACCGAGATTCTGCATCCGCGACGCAATCTGTTCACGAATAGCCCCAACCGTCAAACCAACCAGCCGCCGATTCAACGCCGCCGTCACATGACGAACAGACTCCTCGCTCATCTGTTGCTCGAGTTCGACCATGATCGACTTCATCGGACCCGATTCAAGCGTTATCACAACCAATAACCTTCGTTCGCTAAGCCGCGCCAACTCTATTCGACCCAGCACCGCCTTCTGCAGTTCGGGAATCACAACAATCCCCAGCAGGTTCGAGGCCGAAGCCAGCACACGGGTCGTGGCGTCTAAGACTCCTTCAAGCTCCGCAGGGACGGATTCTATCTCACGTTCGATGGCCTCGCGCTCTTCCCCGGTCAGCTCGCCCAGGTCCATCAGATCATCAACGTACAGGCGATAGCCCAAATCCGAAGGCATGCGCCCCGCCGACGTATGTGGATGACTAAGCAGCCCCATCTCCTCAAGGTCGGACATGACATTACGAATCGTGGCTGCCGACAGCGCGATGCCAAACTTCCGTGCAACGTGCCGCGACCCCACCGGATTTGCCGTGAGGATGAAATGCTGAACCACCGCGCGAAGGATGAGCTTCTCGCGTTCGGTTAGCTGCGGAGTCGGTTGTTGAAGGGCCATGGAGTTCGATTCAGGGTAATCTGATAAGATAGCGAGATGCACGCCGATTGTCAAGCGGGGCGTTTTCACCCAACTTCATTATATATCATGCCTTTAGCGGCGTGATTGGCAACCCGTCTGCGCGGCGCCGCACCCGGCTCGTGGTCAAAAAGGGAAAACGCCGGCAAATTCCGCTCAGTTCCCAACCAAAAAAAAGACGCCCGGCAAGGTTTCCCGCCGGGCGCCATGACCACGAAAGCTCCAATTAGAGTGAACCCGTTATGTGGAACCCGAAGACTATTCCAGTCAGGCTGAAGCAGTAGATCGTCTGGTCGCCAAGTCCCCAAGCCTGCAATGTGCCCGCGCGGACGACATCGACGAGTTGATCAGTGTTCTCGAGCATTTCGATCGTCTCGAAGCACATGAATTGGCGCGTCTCGAGAGGGGCCAGCGCAAGGCCGCTGAAAACGCGGAATGCGCCCGGCGCGTTGCGGACAGCATCCGGATCGTTGCCTGCGCTGAAAGTAATATCGGGGACAATCCAAATCTCACCGGACACAGGCGAATCAAGGTGATTCGTCGCCGTGACATTGATGCAGCCATCCTCAACACCCTCGATCGTAAAATCCGACCAATCACTGTTGTCAGTCAGATTCACGATCACACTGTCCATACGCTCGACGTCGAGGTGGCCGTCGCCCCGCGTCACGCCCGAAGGCCGCGTGTCCGTATAAATGTCTCGCTCTATCTCCTGCGATACAAACGCGGTGCCCGAAGTCAAACCACAGCCGCTGACAATCGTCACCAACAACGCGGCAAGAATACAAAGTTTCAGCTTCATGTTACGCTCCTTGTGCGCGGTTTAGTTGGACTTGCCTTTGATCGGAATAAAATACTGCACGCCCAACGTCGTCTGCCAGTTCTTGCGCGACGCGTTGTTGTCGTGGAACCGCATGACCAACAGCCCCGTGTTGATATCAAGATACACCTTGCGCTGATACAGATTGATTCCTGCACCAAGACCGCCGCTGATGCCCGAAAGCGATTCGTCTTCCTTGAAGTCCGCCCCCGGTGACAACGAATTACTCGACACGCCAAGGTGGAAGTACGGCCAGAAGCTCGCTGGGTCTTTCTTCGCCAGAAGCAGATTCAAGCCAAACCCGGATAGCGTTCCCCCCGGAATGGTCAACGTCGGCTCACCCGGAAAGTCGATATCCTCTTCCACATCCGCTTGCGAGGTGCTGCGGAACAGCAGTTGCCCGTGCAGCGGTCCTACGATGTTTCCGCGCACTGAAATCCCAAACAACGGACCCGCTCCGACATCCCCTTGAATCACCGGCATGTCGTAGCCGCCGTGCACCCCGACTCCGAGCGGGTAGGCGGCCCAACCCGGCAGTGCAAATGCCGCCAAAAGGACAATCAAAGTCAGCATTCTCATCTCGATTTCTCCTTGTTTGTGCTGAATGTAACCGTACAATTTACGAACGCCCTCGTAGACAAGCAACTGTTTTACATGTATTGTCGAGAAATCCCTTGATGTGACCAGATGCCCGGCGTCAATCGGCGCAACCTTTTAAGAAATTTCTGTTTAAGCTCCCTATTGTGAGAGTGCGAGCAGTTCGGTACATTAGGACCTGTCTCACAAAGGAGTTCTCCATGCGTTCGCTCGTCTTTATGTTGCTCGTGGCCTTTACCGTGCCTGCCGTAGCCGAAGTGGGTGATACAACCGTCGTCTTGACATTCCTGCAAGAGCTGCACAACTTCGCGGCCGGTGGCCGGGATAACACGGCCTCCTTCGAGTTTCCAGAGCCGGCTCTTGAGTGCGGCGAAATTTATATGATTTACCGGCTGGATTGCCCCGGCTCGCCCGGAGACTGCGACCCCTGGGACCGGACCGCCCGGCTTTACGTCCAGCGTGCTCTCACGGACACCACGCTCGAAGACATCGAGATCGCCCGCGTCATCACCCCCTACGATATCACCGGCGGCGGTGGACCGGGCCATTGCGAGTGGCGCTTTGACATGCTGGAGTACCAGTCCCTCTTGCGCGGAAACGTCTCGCTGCATAGCTTCGTCGACACTTGGATCGGAGGCAATCAGGGGTGGCTCGTGTCCTGCACCTTCTATTTCATCGAAGGACCGATGCCCTTGAAGCCCTATCGCGTCGAACAACTGTGGAACTTCGGCGGGTTAGTCTACGGCGACCCGGCGGACCCGATCGAGAATCATCTTGATATCTCGTTCGTCCCGGTCGACGAAGTAGCCGAGTTTGCCACTGTACGCCTGTGGACCACCGGACACGGACAAGGCAACACGCATAACGCTGCGGAATTCTCGCAAAAAACCCACGGAGTCTGGGTCGGGCTCGATCAATACGACCATCTGCTCTGGCGAAATGACTGCGCAATTAATCCGTGCAGTCCCCAGGGCGGCACGTGGCAATTCAGCCGGGCCGGATGGTGCCCCGGAGACCGCGTCTACCCGTGGGATGTGCCCTTTGTCGAAGTCACACCGAATCAGACCATCGATATCTGGCCGACTATTGAACCATACGAGAATTTCTGCCGCCCGAGCAATCCCGAGTGTCAGAACGGAGTGACGTGTACCGATTGCAACTATAATAGCACGGGCCACACGCAACCGGTCTACATCACCGCCGGTCAGGTGATCTTCTGGACCACGCAAATCGTCTCGGCAAATGAACCTCGTGTCCCGGCTCCCGCCGAGGCCGTGCTCCATCAGAACTATCCCAATCCGTTCAATCCGTCCACGACGATTTCCTTCGCGGTCGCTAAAGATGGACACGCCAAGATTGAGGTCTTTGATGTGAACGGTCGCATGATCCGCACACTGTTGGATCACGACATCACCCGTGGTCAGCATGCGGTGCGGTTCGATGGCACGGGACTCGCCAGCGGCGTCTATTTTGCCAAGCTCGAAACTGCCGGTCAGCTATTCACGAACAAAATGCTGTTGATGAAGTAGCCATCCGGCTCCACTGAAAAAGCAAAGCCCTCGGCAAGCACGCCGGGGGCTTCTGCTTTCTGCATTCTGAATTCTATTTCCTGTTCTTCTCGACATACGGCTGCAACGCTTCCACCAGAAAGTGGTGCCACACGCCGTCGACACTATTCGCCCACTCCTCATCAATCTGACCGCTCATCTCCACCGTCACCTTGACCATCGTGCTGTCGCCCTGCGCCGCGTAATCGTATGTCACGACACAGTTCAAAGCGCGCCCCGATAGTCCGAGCGGCCCGTCGTATCGCAGCCGCTTGCCGCGCTCCGCGTAGATCACCGTCGCATGGAGCGCCCCGTTCCCCTTGTCATCAAACTCCTCGATGAACTTCCCCCCCGGCCACGGTTCGATCCGCAAACTGTGCGGCTTCTCAGTAAACGAATGATCCCACCACGCACCGATCTCGCCGGTCATTACGTCAAAGGTCTGCTCCGGAGTACCCGGTAGCGCCACCGACTGCACAGACGTGAATCCGCCGGCTGGATTCGGTGTGACGGCCCCGTACAAAATTCCAACGGACAGCACGAAGGCGCTCAACGCCACAGTGATGCGCATAATGGGTTCCTCTTGGTAGATGCAGATCGTTTACGGCAGAATCCCGCCGCGTTCATCCTCAATGTCCCACCCGATACCAAACCCGCTGATTCTAAGCGACTCTTCCCAGTCAAAGCGCGACCGCTGCGCCACTGGTTCAGGATGGTGCAGCGCGACGAGTGCGCCGTCCCGAACCGTGATTCCCCAGCGCACTCCAACCAATCGCTTCACGTGCTTCGGCCCAATACGCTGCACTAACCACGACTCGAGCCGAAAACCGCTGTCGTGCGTCGGCCTGTCCAGCAGATACAAGCCTCCCTCCGCGAAGATGCGTGCCGCCAATTCCGGAGTCGCGAAATCCGCTGGTGAGTAGTATGCCGGATCTTCGTCCTCCCCTTTCGCGCCCGGAAGCCCTGAACCTCCGCTCTGCGGATCAATCCGGGGATAACCCGGTCGGTCTTCGCGTTCAGCGAGCTGCCACCACTCAAGTCGGTGCTGAGATACGGCATCCACACCTGCTCCCTTGAACCCAAGCCGCAATTGACCGTCCGGTGAAAGATGCCGGAGTTCGATCTCGCCAATTTGAGACGACGCTGCAAACACCGGCAGCCGCCCAACGGCAGCTCCCTCGGACCGCTGCCCGCCCCACAGGACCAAACCAGTCAAACCAACCGCTATGAGCAGGGGCCAACGCCAGCTATGCGACAAAATGGCGATAAATGATGAATCGGGAGGCGTGAAACAGTCTTTATGTGACACTCGCACAGAAGGCCATTGGATGATGTATGTAACTACAAGATAATAAAGTAAATCTTTATTTCCAGCGTCCAGAGTTATCCACAATCCCACTTGACACCGTCTCTGTAATTTAGTATACTCTGTTCTATTAGTAAACGTTGTTCAGAGGGACTTGCGTGGCGATCGTTGACCGTAAACTGCGGGAAAAAGCCGAGATGCGCTCCAGAATTCTGGAATCCGCAAAAGCGCTTTTTGCGGAAGACGGTTTCCAGAACGTCTCGATTCGCAAGATAGCTGAAAAAATCGAGTATAGTCCGGCAACTATATACTTGTATTTTCAGGATAAAGATGCTATCTTGTTCGCTTTGCATAACGAGGGTTTTCGCGATCTTTTCACCCGCCAAAAGCACCAGGCAAAGATCGCTGATCCCGTAGCAAGGCTTCGTGGTCTACTCGAAGGATACCTCGAATTTGCTTTGCAAGAGCCTGAATATTATGATCTTATGTTCATGCTCTTTACTCCGCTGCCGAAAATCATCAAGACCGCGGAGTGGCGCTATGGCCGACGCGCCTACCGGATGCTCGTCAAAACGGTTGCCGAATGCCAAGCCAAGGGGCACATGATGAACACGTCAACTGACGCCGCCGCGCTTGGTCTATGGGGCGCTGTGCACGGTATCGCCTCGCTCCTGATCCGGCAACGCGCGTCGATGCTGCCTGCGGACAAACAGGCGGATATCGCCCGTGAGGCCACTTTGATGCTCGAAAATCACCTGCTGCCTTTCCCGGCTGACGCCGGATTGCACTCTTAGATATTACTTTCCATTTACTTGAAGTTGGCGGGCGGTTCGCTGCCTGCCCACGGGCCGCCAAGGTTACCCGGCCGCAACGACTCCGTGTCAATCCACTCCAATCCGGGTTTAGGAAGGACACCATGAAGAAGACTTTGTTCGTAGCTCTCTGGGTTGCCCCGCTGCTGTTCTTGGCGGGTTGCGCGGAACCGCCCAAGATGGAAGCGGATGCCGCCAATGCCGCACTCACCTCTGCCCGTACCGCTGAAGCCGAGCAGTATGCTGGTCAGGCGTTCACCGCCGCTCGTGACACCCTGAATGCAGGTCTCGCAGCGGTCAAAGAGCAGGATGGAAAGTTCGCCCTGTTCCGCAACTACGACGCCGCAAAGGCCCAGCTCGTCAAGGCCACCGAAATGGCCAATCAGGCTGCAACGGCTGCCGCTGCTGAGAAAGAGCGCCTCAAAAACGAGCTGACCGCCATGCAGGCTACGTTGACCGCTTCGCTCGCCGCCGCTGACACCGCCCTCATGAAGGCTCCGGTCGGCAAGGGTAACAAGGCTGATATCGAACTGATCAAGAGCGACCTGTCTGCCGCCCGCGCCGCCTATGACGCCGCAGTGGCCGAGTTTAATCAGGCCAAGTATCTCTCCGCCCGCACCAAGATGCAAACCGTTCAGCAGCGCGTTCAGAACATCATGAACGAAATCACCCGCGCTTCTGAAATGGCCAAAGGCAAGAAGAAGTAACTTGTGACCGCCTCGCGCGGTCGCACGAATCGAACCAATGGGCAGGGAGCCGCGTTTTAGAGCGCGGCTCCCTGCCTGCTCTAACCTATAACGTTTTCGCATCCTAAGACATTGCACCGGAAAATTCGACGTCTTATCTTACTCGTACCACTGTTCCTGGCCTTCGCGTGGTACGGCTGTGACACCCCCCCGCTCGCCGATATGGTCAGAGCGGAATCTGCGCTGTCAAATGCCCGCGTCAATGGCCCCCGCAAGTACGCCAAAGACGAATTGGAATCTGCTGAAGTTGCGCTCCAGAAGGCCCGCGAAGAGATGGCCTTCCAACAGGGCAAAATGTCCCTCTTCCGAAACTACAATTCCGCCGATACTCTACTTGCGTACGCCCGCACACTGACTCAAGCGGCCGAAGATTCCGCAAAGAACCGCCGCGAATCCGCCCTCGCTCAGGCCAACACGGAGCTCAATGATCTTACTGAAGACTTGACCCAGTGGCGCAAGGCTCTGGATGACAAATTGACGCTCTATCGTGCCGAAAAGCTCTGGAGCCTCGCGCAAATGAGTCAGGCCACAGCCATGAGTCTCCTTCAACAGGAGGATATCGACGGCGCACTTGCCGCTGGCCAAGAGTGTCGCGAACAGCTCGCCGGGCTCCGCATCGCTATTAATCATCACGATGCCGATGAGCTCGAACGCATAAAAGCCGCAAAATCATGGGTTGCCAATACTCTCGCCGAAAGCAGACGGAACGGGAGTGTCGCCCTGATAGTTGACAAAGAAGAGAACCGCATTCATCTGTTTGACGGCGGCAAGAAGCTCAAGACCTACAAATGTGACCTGGGATTCAACGCCGCCTACCAGAAGATGTTCGCGGGCGACGGCGCGACCCCCGAAGGCCGCTACAAGGTCAGCAAGATCAACCACGCCAGCCGTTACTACAAGGCGCTCTTGCTGAACTACCCCAATGATGACGACAAGAAGCGGTTTGCCGCCAATAAGCGCAACGGACGAATCTCCTCTCGCGCGGGCATTGGCAAACTTATTGAGATACACGGACACGGCGGTCAGAACAAGAACTGGACTGACGGCTGTGTCGCGCTCGCCGACAATGATATGTCTGACCTGATGAGATATGCGACTGTGGGTACTCCCGTGACCATCGTTCGAAAGCTCGAGGGTTTCCAATGAAGCGAGTAATCGTCATCCTGATTCTGCTGCTTGCAGTCGGTGTTGCGGTCGCTTTTGCGCTCGCCAAAACGCCCCCCGGATTGCCCAGACCTGTGGCGCTCGATCAACTCGACTCTGCGCTCGCCGTTATCCCGGACGGGAAGACTATCGCCAAGGAAGTGAAGCGGCTGCGCAAAGACCTTGAGAAGACGCTGCCCAGGAACAAGTACATTGTGATTGATTCACACACGAATACGGCCTATCTGCGCACCGCCGATTCCGTCTTCTTCAAAGCGGTCTGCTCAACCGGCTCCGGGGGCGAACTCACCGATCCCAAGACCGGCAAGAAGTGGGTCTTCCATACGCCGTCCGGCGTCTTTGCAATCAAAAACAAGATTGTCGAACCGTGGTGGCGCAAACCCGATTGGGCGTTCATCGAAGAAGGCGAAGATGTTCCCAAAAGCAACTCGGATCGCCTTGATCCCAATGTCATGGGCGATTTCGCGATGGGCTTCGGTGACGGCTATTTCATTCACGGCACGCTCTACGAGCGCCTGCTCGGAATGTCCGTCAGTCATGGCTGCGTTAGACTCGGCTCCGACGACCTGAAATACCTATATGAAACCGTGCCAATAGGAACCGGCGTGTATGTGTTCTAAGCGCGCTCTGTGGACCGTTCTCGCGCTATCGCTGACGTGCTCCGCCTCGTTTGCCCAGTCGGACTCACTGTACCGCGAATGGCGCTTTCTCGCGACGCAGAATGAGCTGATTAAGTCAAATAAACCCTACGTGGTTCTGGACGCCGCACATCAGGAACTCGAAATCCGGATTGGCAGCGGAGTCGTATGGACCATGCACGAGGACTCCGGCACGAAACCGCTCGACGTCAATCAACTTGCGCTCGATTTCCAGCCGGATACGGCGCTCGTCTTCGGTCTCTCCGGTCTGCGGCTCTTGAAGTATGAGCCCCGCTTCCCTGATTCGCTCCTCGAAATCGTAAGCAACGCCATGGACATGGATCCCTCGCTCTTGCAGCGCGAAATCCCCGTCATGTTCGAGGTCAAATGGCTCGATGGCCCCACTCTTATGGTGCATTCCCTGCCTGAAAATCAGCCCGTCGAGATCGAAGTCCCGTGGCGGGAAAAGCTCGGCCTTTGGCTCCAGAGCTTCAGCGGTTCTTCTGGCTACGAGGTCCAATGCAATCGCGAAGTCGCTTTGACACTCTATCGCGTCCTGAAAAACGGAGCGCTGACGCTGGTGCTTAGGTAACGCGCACTCAGTTTTAACAACACAAGCGGGCCGCTCGTTCGAGCGGCCCGCTTGTATTTTCAGTCCAATCTTCGCCGAGCGCATCGCGCCGGCGGCAATCGGGTCCAACGTCCACGCTGGCTGGACTACTTCAGCAGCAGCATCTTGTGCGTTGCCGTGAACGATCCGGCCGTCAAGCGGTAGAAGTACACGCCCGTCGGAAGCGATGATGCATTGAAGTTGACGTTATACGAACCGGCATTCTGCGTGCCGTTCACCAACGTCGCAACCTCTTCGCCCGTCACCGTGAACACCGTCAAGTTGACTTCCGAAACATCCGCCAGCGAGTAGCTGATGTTCGTTTCCGGGTTAAACGGATTCGGGTAGTTCTGCGACAGCGCATACTCGCTCACCGTCGCGCCGTTCGTCGGCGTCGCGCTCGCGATTTCGCTGTGCACCGATACGCTGCCGTCCAGATCAACCGTCGTCAGACGATAGCTGTAAAGCGTGCCGACCGTTACGTTCTCATCCGTGAAGCTGTAACGACGCTCGGAAGAGCTCTCCCCAGCAGCCGGAACCTGAGCCAGCGTGCTCCAGTTTGCCTGCGAAGTCGAACGTTCGAGCACAAAGTGGCTCGTATTCTGCTCCGTCGCCGTTGCCCAATCAACACGAACCGCGTGGTCCATGCCAATCGCATCAAATGAAGACATCTCAACCGGCAGGATTTCATCGATCGTAATACAGAAGCATCCGGCATACGAGGGCTCACCCGGCGGAATCTCGCGACCCGCGTTCGGGGCCAAACAAAGTACGAGATACCAATTCATGTCGCCGCCTTGACGGATATCCCAAATGATGTCGCCGCTGCCGGCCAAACAATCCGGATTGCCGCATGCGACGCAGCCATTCGTCCAATCAAAGTTGCTGAAAATCGGAGGATTGTACTGCGACACCAGACGAATCCACAGCTCCTGCGTGCAGCAACAAAGGCTCACGCAATACGAACCGGCTTCGGAAATCTCGCTCGGTCCCCAAGTCTCGCAGCAGTAAACCTGCAGATCAAGTACCTGAGTCGGGGAATCGTCGTTGATCGTCGCTTCACGGTTGCCGCCGCACTCCCAGTGGCACGTCGTGCCGTCATTGCGCTGGAACTTATACTGCAGGGCCGTGTTCGAACCTGCCGGGAATACATACGTGCCTTCCCAGATCCCGTCGTTGTCGCCGTCAGCCATCAAGCCAAACGGATTGCACTGGCCCCAGCCAAAGAAGTCGCCCGTGAAATAGACACCGCCCGCGTAACCCAGAGGATTGACACAGTTCATGTCAACTCGAAACGTGACCGCCACGTCCTGCGATATGCCAGGCAGAATGTGAAGCGTCAACGGCGGAGCAATGCCATTCTGATCTGTCGCGCCGTCATACCACGTGTCGTCAGTCAGATCGTGGAAACGAACATAGAAATACTCGTCTTCGCCACCGTTGAGCGCGGACGACGGAATGTCGGCCCACCACTCATCGTTACTGCCGATCTGCACATTGAACGCCATCGGGACCTCAGTGTACATAGCTTCGCTCGCGCGCTTGTAATACAAGAACGCTTCGAGATCAGCGCACGGGCCTGCGGCTTCTGTGCAGCCGCCTTTCCAAACCTGTACGTAGACGCCTATGTTGCTATAGGGAACGCGCGTCTGTCCGCTCGTCGGCCAAATCTGGCCTGCCCAGCCGACTGCTGCCTCTGCGGTGCTGAGCCCAAAAGCAAACAGCATCGCAAACAAAAACATAGCTTTAATCGATTTCATGGAACTGCTCCGTGTCCTTTCATGATTGCAAGTTGTATCGGTTGCAGTATATCTAATATATTTCGATATGCTCTGGAAGTCAATTCTTTTCGCGGTATCGATGCTCTTTTCTCTCGCAAAACCATACCGACCCGCCTGTTACTTCATCTTGGCAAGCTATTTATAAACAATGATTAATCCGAACAACAGGCGCACCTTGCCCCGCGCATCCAAGGGAATATTTCGGCCTCTTTTCGATTCGGAGGCATTGGCCTTTCGATCCCCTACTCCTTGATTCTCGTGGCCAACCTGCCTATCTTCGCACATGTCGTCCATTGCACTAATCCACTCGGTGTTGCCTCGCCGCACGTGATTCTCGTCCTCGACAACTACGATTCCTTCACCTACAACCTCGTACAGGCCATCGGCAGCTTCGGGGTCAGCACGGTTGTCGCGCGAAACGACGAGATTTCCGCAACCGATCTGGTGAAACTGAATCCAGCCGCCCTCGTCCTGTCCCCCGGACCGGGAAGGCCTGAGGATGCCGGGAATATGCCTGATATCGTCGCGAGCGCCATCGGCCGTCTGCCGGTTCTGGGGATCTGCCTCGGCCTCCAGATGCTTGCGCTCCACTATGGCGCGCACATCGTCACGGCAGACCATATCGTTCACGGTAAGGCAACGCCCGTCTTTCATGACGGTAGAACCAGCTTCCGCGACCTGACAAATCCGTTCGATGCCGGGCGTTACCACTCCCTGCTCGTCGAGTCACGCGACCTACCAACGGAACTCGAAGTCTCCGCGTGGACGGCTGACCGCGAAGTCATGGGGCTGCGCCACCGCACCCTGCCCGTCGAGGGCGTACAATTTCACCCCGAGTCGATCCTCACTCCGCAGGGCCAAAAGCTGCTTGCCAATTTCTTCTCCGCCTGTGGCATCCTGATTCACCACTAATGGCCCCGGCCATTCCTGCGGACAAGTCCTAACCCCTTATTTGCACTGGATAACCAAGTCATTGATTAAGTGCCTTGTACGGCTTGTGAGTCCCCGTTTTTTTGTGTATCTTCGTGGACCGGAACCAATCGCAAACAGATTTCGTTCACCCTTTGTTCCTTCGGGAGACGACATGATTTTGAGAGTCCATCGTAAGTCAACTGTGAAAGCCATTATGAAGTCCATGCTCACGCTCGTGCTCGCCACGCTTATGTTTGCCTCAATCGGCTGCGGTCAGTCGAGCGAGAAGGCTGCGGCCGTTAAAGTCGATGATGCAAAGAAACTCAACTTCACGTATCAGACTGTGGACGGTCAGACCGTGGACGCGCGGCAATACTATGGCAAAGTCGTCATCGTTGACATTTGGGACACGTGGTGCGGCCCCTGCAAGAAGGGCATCCCGCATCTGATCGAATTGTACGATCAGTACAAGGGTGACGTGGAGATCGTCGGACTCGCCTTCGCGCGTTACGGTGCGCCCAAAGTCAAAGAGTTTGCCGATCAAATCAAGATGAACTACCACAACGGTATTTTCGGTGAAGATGCGGCCAAAATTTTCGGCAGCCCGCGCTCGATTCCGACCTGCTTCATTATTGGCAAGGACGGCGAGATCGCGGAAACCGTCGTCGGTTATCGCCCCAAGGAATTCTTCGAACAGAAGATTCAAGCCCTCCTGAAGTCGTAACTTAATTCACTCTTTGAATTGAACAATATATCGGAGTTTGGAAGATGTCGAATGTCGCCGCTAACTCGGTGCTCAAGGTGACAGACCAGTCGTTTGGGCAGACCGTTAAGGCTAATAATCTGGTGGTCGTTGATTGCTATGCTGATTGGTGCGGTCCCTGCCGGATGATTGCCCCGATTGTCGAAGACCTGGCCAATGAATATTCGGGCCGCGTGGCTTTTGCGAAGGTGGATGTCGATCAGTCGCCGGAAATCAGCCGCACATACCATGTGAGTTCGATCCCCACGCTGCTCTTCTTCAAGAATGGTGAAATGGTGGACCGTCAGGTTGGCGCGCTGCCCAAGCACGCGCTGCAAGCGCGCGTCGATGCGCTCTTGGTCAAATGACAACCAGTTCCTGATTCGAGTCGTTTCCTCAGCCCCGCCCATGGCGGGGCTGACTGTTTGAAGACCCTAACCCGTTCACGAAATACAAAGGAAGTCCATGTCTGACAAGAAGATTATTGCCGTAATGGGGGCGACCGGTGCGCAAGGCGGCGGACTGGTACGCGCAATTCTCAGTCACCCTGAAAGCGGCTTCGTTGCCCGCGCCGTCACCCGCGATCCCAATTCCGAAAAGGCCAAAGCTCTGGCCGTGCTCGGTGCAGACGTTGTACCAGGCGATGTGGATGACATCGAAAGTCTGAAGCGCGCGTTCGCCGGAGCGTATGGCGTTTTCGGCGTAACGTTCTTCTGGGATCACTTCTCGCCCGCGAAAGAAACTCAGCAGGCCAAGAACATTGCCGATGCCGCCAAGGCCACAGATGTGAAGCATTACATTTGGTCGTCCTTCGAGGACACCCGGAACTTCATGCCGATCGATGACCCGCGAATGCCGACCTTGCATGGCAAATACAAGGTGCCGCACTTTGATGCTAAGGGTAAGGTCGAACCGTATCTCGCCCAAATCGGCCTGCCGTCGACAAATCTCTGGACCAGTTTCTATTGGGAAAACCTGATCTTCTTCGGAATGGGTCCGCAAAAGGGTCACGACGGTACGCTCATGTTCGTGCTGCCAATGGGGGACAAGAAACTCCCGGGGATTGCCGCTGAAGATATAGGCAAATGCGCCTTTGGCATCTTCCTCAGGGGCGGCGACTTCATCGGCAAAACCGTGGGCATCGCCGGTGAGCATGTCACGGGCGCGGAGATGGCCGCGACGCTTAGCAAGGAACTGGGTAAGACCATCACACACGTCTCCCCTCCATTCGAGGTCTATCGCGGCTTCGGATTCCCCGGCGCAGACGATATCAGCAATATGTTCCAGTTCAAGCATGACTTTCAGGAACAGTTTGTCGGCGCGCGTGATCTGAACGTGGCCCGTTCGTTGAATCCCGGGCTGAATACGTTCGCACAATGGGTCAAGGAAAATGCCGACCGCATCCCTGTGCCTGAGTAGCCCCGGTATGATCTCTGGTCAACAAAAAGCCCCGGCCAAGCAGCCGGGGCTTTCACTTCTGCGATAAACTCTCCTCTATTCGCGCACCGCAACGACCCTGAAAAAGGAGATGGAATCACCCGCCGCCGCGCTCCACGTCGAGGCCGGTGTCGTTGCATAGCTGAGCGGCCATATCGCGCCGTCCGAAGACGTGTAAACGCGATAGCTGTTCGCGCCAAACACGGACTCCCAATTCAGAATGACGCTGTCAACACTTGCGGCAATCGTCACCTGCGGCGCCTCCAACGGTCCCACAATCTCGCTGATGAACCAGTCCGCATTCTCCGGCGTAATCTGTACATGCTCCTGATTCGCATTTGGAAAATACAGACTGTCGAACGGCGTCAACGCATACAGATTCGGCGCCCCGGCAATGTTGAAAAACGGATCAGTAACGTTCAAATCGAGTGCGCTGATTGAAGGAATGAAACAGTGCGACGGATAGAGCGCCTCAATATCGCCGTACGGCGCCGGAACAGCCGCAAGCTCCAGCATCGTCGGCGTCGTTCCCCCCGGCGCATTGTCCCACGACAAACACGGCTGAATGAAGACGTCACGGTACGAGTCGGGTAACGGCCAAATCACGTTGATCTCGCCCTGAAGTACCCGCGTATTCGCCGAATTGCTCACGGCCCAAACGTTGCCGCGAATGTCAACAAAGAAACTGTCATACACCCAGCGGATAATCTGCGCACCCGGCAGGAAACCGCTGTTCTGCATGGTACTGCTCCCGTTGCTGATCGACACAATGCGCGGCAGCTCCGGATAGTCGCCAAGCCCCGCAAGCTCCGCCTGAAACGCCGTAAACATCGGGTCCGCATTCGCCGTGCCGCCGCCCGACGAACCAAAATGATAGAGTAGCATCTGCCGCGCGGCCGGTGTGTTCAGCGCGTCGCGGCTTGCCGCGGCTTCATCACTCTCCCCCGCAAAAAAGTCCGCCCAGTGCTGAATCCCCACCGGAATATTCGCCCCGTTCTGCGGCGAATCCACCGATAGAAAACGGCTCACGTTGTGCGGCAGACTATTGGCCTCCATGTAGGTCAAAGCGTAACGCGTCGCCAATCCGCCAAGACTGGTTCCGACAATCACAAGCGGGTAGACTCCACCCGTCGCGGAGTTGAGCTCTTCAATCAGCTCCTGCACAAGAAATGCGTTGTTCTGCACATGCACGGTCGAGTTCCCGTAGTTCAAGACCACAGCATCAAACCCGAGCTCAAGCAGCGACTCGATCATCAGCTCCTGATTCATCAGATCGTACAGCTCGTCCCAATTCCGGCTATTGTCCAAATCAAGCCCTTCCACCAGCACTACGGGCCGCTCAAGCATCGTGTGCCCCGGAGCATACAAGATGTACGCTTCCCCCGTGGCATTCGGTCCCGACACGCTATGACTTGCCGTCAAGGACCACGTTGCCGAAGGCGGCGGCGCATCCAGACTGCGCACGTCAAAGCGCGTCCGCGCAACGAGCACCTCACCTGATGTCAGCGTGAGTCGCGCAGCGAGTGTCTTCTCACCCGTCGCGGCATAACGGACCACAACCTCCGCGCTCCCGGTGATATCGCGATAACCAGCGCCGTCATCAAAATCGACTTCTACTTTCTCTGCGGGCGCGAGATTGCTGAAATACCCTTCCCGTAAGTCCAAATCAAACCGCACGGAAGATCCGTGATAGGTCCAGTCGTGCAGCGATGTCATCGCCGCAACCCGGCGCTCGGTGAGCCACTCTGTCCGCAACCCTATCACTTTGTTGCCTTGCATTTCGATCAGCTTATCGCGATCCACTCCGTCAATGACGCGCAGATAGTCGTAGGCAAGAAAAATCAAAGGATGCCCGTCGGTCCGCTGCGCCTCTTGCCGAAGCGCTCGCAGCACACTCCGGTCCGGCAGCGCACTGCTCGCCAGCGATGCGCGCCGCAGCTCATGAGCAACTTGCGCCCAAGCGGCGAACGTTGTCGGTTCAGCCGCCAACCCGCCATCGAAGCGCTCGATCCCGGATAGTGGTGCCACCAAGTCATACAGAATGCCGGACTCAAGCGGGCTGTTCGCCAACGCGCCAAAGTGATCCGATGCATATCTCACGATGCCATTGCGCAACGCATTCCGCTCTACTTCAGCTCTGCCGGACAGCGGTAATAGGACAACCAACATCAGCCACAAGGCAGTCTTCACGTTACGATTCATCTCAGCCTTTCTCGATTTGAAACATCATTACTGGAACAAGGTACGCATGAAGCCCCTTGTTTCGCAACTCAAATGACACAAAGAAACAGCCTCCGGATTCGTTCCGAAGGCTGTTCCTGTTTATACCTACCCGTTGATTTCGCGGCTCTTATTCAAGTTAACCGCTTGTCACTTCCGGCTCCGGCGCCTAATTAGAGGCCGTCACGATGTAGAACAACTTGCCGATTCCCGGGTACGGAACAGTCAGCGACGTGGTCGGTGTTGTGCCGACTAACGTTACATACGGCCCGTCAGAATCCGCCGCTGACCACAGACTGTAGTTCGGAGCGCCGACACCGACCCAGTCGAACCGCAGTTCATTCGTGCTGACGAGATATGTGATCGTCAACGCCTGCGGCGCAGGATACGCTCCAACACTGAACGTAACCGGAAGGTCAACCGACGCCTGCGTCGGATCACTGCTCGTGAACACTAGATCACCGGTGTATACACCGGCCGGCAAGTCTCCGGCTTCATACAGAAAATCGACCGTCACGCACTGACCCGGGTCTACAGTCCCATTGTACGGAGGCAGAGCCGTCAGCCAAGTCGGAGTCGCCGCAATCTCAATCGCCATTTCGTTGTGCAGATATGGCGCGTTATAGACTACTTCCAGACCCACCGTGCCTGATTCATTCTGGATACCAACAGTTGCCTCGACAACACCAATCGCGCCTACCCCCATGTCGTCATACTGGAAGACGATGCGCCCGTTGCTGTACAGAATGATTTGGAAGTTGTAATTGTCTCCCGTTCCCGGATAGTGCTCGCAGTCGTCCCACTCAATGATGAATCGGTTGTTCGCCGCATCGTCATAGTAGAAGACCTGACCGGATGCCGGGAGATAGATATCATCCCAGAACGGCGCGAGCAATGCAAGTGGAGCAAATTCGTTTGGCAACGACGTGTTAAAATAGTCGAAGTTCGGTGCGCCGAAGTGCGCATTCCCCTTCGTGGAAACGTTGATCGTGTTGTACCCCACGCCGTAGAACTCGAACGTCCAAGGCAACGTCAATGCCACCGTCTCAAAGTCCTGCGACATTCCGGTGTTGGTGCCGATTGCGTCGAGATCCAGCCAGTTGAAAACCGGACCGCCCGGCTCGTCGGAATCAATCCACCGATATCCGAATTCGTCAGGTCCGCCCTGTGCGTCCAGCGGCGACGTACCGCGCTCCGCTTCCGGCTCAGAGGCCGGACGTTCACCGCGCCGCAGCGCGGCCAAGCGCTCAAGATGTGATCGCGGCATCTCACGCACCGTCGGCTGGATCGCAAGCGTGGCCGCAAGGGCTGGCGTGGTCTGTTCCCAAGTCACGCTCCAGTGCAGCGGGCAGGGACCGGAATTGCAAATCTGCACGGAGCCTGCGTCACTCCCGCCCAATGGCGCAACACCATCCAAGTTGTTCGCGGTCCAAGCCAGGACCGGGTCACCCAAGTCGCAGCCCGGTCCCGTCGAGAAAAATACCGAGCGGCCCGTCTCCACGCCAAAACTCGACGCGTCCGCAGTGCCGTCGCAGTCATACTGCGAAAAGTTCCCGCCGGAGGCCGTCTTCAGACCGGTTGTAATACCCGCGCCATCAGATTCCAACTGGTATTGGAACAGAACATTGTTGTCGCCCGTCGCGCTCGAGTAGAAGATCTGATCATAGATGATAATCTGGAAGCTCTCAAGAGTGGTCCAGCTTGAGAAGTGTCCAACATTGTGCCACGAAATTACGAACCAGTGGTTTGTCGCGTCATAATACGTCGCGATATCAGCCTCGGGATTCGCACCGGTCAGATCGTCCCAGAAACAATACATCCCTGCTGGCATCCAGTCTGCCGGGAAACATGCGCTGAGATATTCGAATGTCTCGAAATCAAATGTGATGTAGCCCTTTGTCGTAATGTAGAAATCGTTGTAGGTCGTGCCATAGAATTGCACGGGAAACGGAAATGCGATCGGCCCGGTCGCGCAGTCTCCGCAAATCAGACCAACCGACATACCGGAGCCGCCTTCCGACGGTGTAATTGCCTGCCAGTTGAACGGCGCGCCGCCCGTGTCCACGTCTTCACACATCGTGTAACCATATGGATCGGCAACAGAACAAAGATAACGCGGATCGGTCAGGAGCGTGAAGTCCTGAGTTGTGCTTGCCCCGATAGCAACGCCGTTCGCCACGTGCGGAGCGCATCCTGCCCCGCTCGCCCGCATATCATATGTGCCTTGTGGCAGGGTGATCGAGTAGAAGCCTGCGCCATCCGTCGTCGTAGGCGGAATCGGAACGTTTAACACCGCAACCGTGGCACCAACAGCCGCTCCGCCGTTGCAATCCGTTACCGTTCCCGACACAGTGCCAACCGGAGCAAGCGAAAGCACGACGTCTTGAGAAACCGTGTCACCCTCGACGACCGTTAGCCCGGAAAAACTCTGCGAGATGTATCCAAACGCCGAGACTTCAAGTGTATAGATATCTTCCGGCAAGGCGATGCAATAGGAACCGTCGGGGGCCGTCAAGACTGCGTTGCTGCCCGTCGTAATGCCGACACGGGCGCCGGCAATCGGTGCGCTCGATGCATCCGTGACGACGCCGCAAATCCGGCCCATCGTCGACACCGCAAGCACTGCGTCGTAGGCATCAATGAACCCATGACCGAATTCATTGTCCTGACCAACCGCGCCGAGATCGCGCGCCGTGGCGATGATCGCATCCTTGATCGTAATGTGGTCGCAATCCGGACACGCTTCGCGCATCAAGGCCACGACGCCCGCCACGTGCGGACCTGCCATCGACGTGCCGCTGTACGTACCGTCATAGCCGCCGCCCGGTATGCTCGAATACACGTCGACGCCCGGCGCGCTGATTTCAGGCTTGAAGTTGTCCGGGACCGCAGGCGCGCATGGCGTTGGACCCTGACTCGAGAACCATGCCAACGGATAAGGCCAACCCGAGTTAGTCGCGTCAACTGCACCCACCGAGAAAATCTGATAGGCATTTAGCGAATAGATCGCCGGGCTCCTCAAACCGCTCGTACTCTCGTTGCCCGCCGACCACGTGACCACGGGGCCTGCGGCTTCGCAGTTCGTAATCACCGTATTCCACAAATCAAAGCACTGCGCGTAGCCCAAACCCGTAAATACACCCCACGAGTTCTGAATCACATCAGGAACATCGTCCAGTGTCCCCGTATTGCCATCCGGATCCGCAAACCACTGGTAGTCGCCAAGGATGTCGTTGTCAAACTCAGTACCGACTCCCTGATTGATTGAATTCGACGCGATCCACAGAGCGTTCGGCGCCGAACCCACGGTAACCGTATCGGCTCCCGAAATCGCCCGACCACAAATCGTGCCCATCACGTGCGTCCCGTGGCCATGCCAATCGGCGGGCGCAGCATCGCCAAATCCCGCTGCGTCACGCCAGCACTCTGCTGCAGGCGCCGTATTGCCACGCCAACGCGACATCAAGGCCGGGTGTGTCCTGTCCACACCGGTGTCACAATTTGCGACAAGCACTCCGTTGCCCGTGATGCCCAGCGTCCGGTTCACTTCCGTCGCGCGTATGGCATCCTGCCCCGGTGTCGTCGTTTCTGTGTCCAGATGATCCCGCACCGGACCGCGACCGTCCGTTCGAATCGGTTCAATCAACTCCGGGCGGAAGTTGTCCGTGACGTACTTGATATCACCACGATCCCGCAATGTTTCCAGGAATTCCTTGGTCGCACTCACGACAAACAGGTTCTCAATCCAATATGCCGTGAGTCCACGCACGGCGCCAACGGATCGCGCCTGTTCAAGTTCCGCGCGAAACGCCGGCTGTGTCTGTTCCGCATTGTACTTCAGTGCGCCAATTACCTCTCCGTGCCGCTCGGCAAGCGAGGCCTTGCGCGCATGAAGTTCAAAATCCAAACTCATGATATCAATCGGACTCTCAAGAATAACGATTGCGCTCACGAATTCGCCCGACCGCGCCGCCGCTAACTGGGCGTCCAGGGCCGGCGAGTAGTCCGCTGCACCTGCACCCGTTGCCAACATACAGACCGCGAATAAGACTAGATAAACTTGTTTCTTCATCGTAATCAACCTTTCCCGATTCCCTCATGCATGGATGTGTTTGTGGACTTTCCACAATGTCCTATGATATCTGAATTATCTCAAGGTTTCAAGCCTTCACCGTCGCCGAAAAAACTTCCTGAATCCTCAAGAATCGCCCTGTCATCGTCAAAACCCCCGCCCGCTTGCAGCCCCGTCCTCACAAACTCAATATCTGAACAACTTACTCTATCCCATTGACTTCATCTCATCACAGAGCCGATTCATTTAGTCCGTGCGAGAGGCCTGAGGCCTGAAGACAACAATTTTCAAACGCTTTTTCACCCCCTGCCCGAAAATAAAACAGCCCCCGGGGTCCTCCCCGGGGGCTGTACTACACTAACTTCCGAGTCCTTAATTCGACGCGGTCACAATGTAGAAGTTCCGGTTGATACCCGGATTCGGGATCGTAACGGTCGTCCCTGACGTCGTCGTCACAAGCGTCGAATACGGTCCGTCTGAATCCGTAGCCGACCACAGTGTGTAGGTCGGTGCACCCACTCCGATCCACTCAAATCGCAGCTCGTTCGTCGACGGAAGATAAATGATCGTCAAGTTCAGCGGTGCAGGATAGCTGCCAACGACGAACGTCACTGGGACGGAAGTCGGTGAGCCGTCCGGATCGTTACTCAAGATGTCCAGCGTGCCCGTGTACGTTCCGGCAGGAAGTTCTCCCGCTTCAAACGTTACTGCAACGTTCGTGCACTGACCCGCTTCCAACTCCCCGTTCAGAGGCGGGGTGATCGTCAACCAATCAGTCGTGGCCTGAAGCTGAATAGCCATGTTGTTGTGCAAATACGCAGCGTCAAAGACCACTTCAAGACCAACCGTCCCGGCCTGGTCGTTCAAACCCACCGTGCAGGACGTCAAGCCGTAGCTGCCGTTCCCTTGCAGGTCTTCGTACTGCAGCACGATGCGGCCGTTCTGATACAGAATAACCTGGAACGTGTAGATATCGGTCGGCGAGGCGATGTGCGCAATCGCGTCCCACTCCACGATGAAGCGATTGTTTGCCGCGTCGTCGTAGTAGTAGACTTCGCCCTGAGTCGGAAGATATAGGTCGTCCCAGAACGGCGCAATCATCGCAAACGGGCCAAAGTTGACTGGCAGCGATTGGTTCGTGTAGGATACGTTCGCCGCGCCGAAGTGAATGTTACCATTCGACGAGATATTCACGGAATTGTACGAAACGCCGTACAAATCAAATGTGAAAGGCAGTCCTACGTTTGTAACTTCGTCGTCGAAAGACAACCCAGTGTTGGTGCCGATCGCGTTGATCTCGAACCAATCATAAACTGGGCCGCCCGGCTCATCCGAGTCGATCCAACGGTAGCCAAATGCGTCCGGTCCGCCCTGCGCGTCCAGCGGCGCATGTCCTTCACGAGTCTCAACGTTGATGATCGGCTTCTCGCCGCGATTGATCGCGTCGATCAACTCAATCTGCTCCTTCGTGAGCTCCACTGTGTTAGTCGGAACATAGCTCGAGAGCGCAAGCGTCGGTGTCGTCTGATTCCAGCCGATGTTCCAGCGCAGCGGGCAAAGACCTGTGTTGCAGATTTCGATACTGCCTGTGTCCGTGCCGCCTTCAGGTGCAGCGCCGTCCAGCGTCGCCGGAGTCACCGTGATGTTCGGATCACCAAGGTCACAGCCTGGGCCCGTCGTGAAATAGATCACGCGGCCGTCCTGCACGCCCTGAGAGTGAACGTCAAGCGTGCCGTCGCAAACATACTGCAGGGCGATGCCGCCATTGATGGACTGAATACCGACCGTGTTGCTGGCCAATGACGTCACTGGACCGTACTGAACCGCGAAATCGTTGTCGCCCGTAGCCGTCGGATAGAACGCGGCGTCGTAGATGATAACCTGAATGTTCTCCAGCGTGCCTTCGCCGCAGCAATGACACGTGTTGTACCACTCGATGATCAAACGGTGACCCGCGACATCATAATAGGTCGCAAGCTGAGCCGTCGAGCAGGCCGTGTACAAATCGTCCCAGAATGGGTAGATTCCTGCCGGACCAAACGCGTTAGGCAGGCACTGGTTCGAGAAACTTGTAAACGGTGCGCCGAACGTGACCATGCCATTAGAACCAATGTAATAGTCCGTGTAGACCGTCCCGTAAAACTGGAACGGGAAGGGCATCGCCAGCGGGCCGGTCGCACAGTCGTCGCAAGATTGACCCGTGTCCGTTCCCGGACCACCTGCGTCAGGTGCGATTTCCGTCCAAGAATAGGTCGGACCGCCCGTATCACCGTTTTCGCAAGCGTAGTATCCGTAAGCGTCAGGATCACTGCAAGAGTAGATCGGGTCTGACAACAGCGTGAAGTGCTGCGTCGCCGACGCGCCGATCACAACTCCCGCCACATCATGCGGTGCACAACCCGCGCCCGATGCGCGCATATCGTACGTCCCCTGCGGAAGCGTTATCGTGTAGAAACCCGAACCGTTCGTGGTCACAGGTAGTACCGGCGTGTTCAAAACCTCAACCGTCGCGCCAACTGCTGGATTGCCAAAACAATCCGTCACAATACCCGAAACGGTGCCTTGAGCCGCAAGCGGAAGCGTGAAGTTCTGCGACGTCGTGTCGCCTTCAACGATCACGATGCCGGCCGCGCTCTGCGTGATGTAGCCAAACGCGGAACACTCAACAGTGTACGTGCCTTCACCCAACGGCAAACAGTACGAACCGTCCGGCGCCGTCAACGTGAAATTCGGACCCGACGTGATGCTGACGCGCGCGCCCGCAATCGGGTTGCTCGAAACATCCGTAACAACACCGCAAACGCGGCCAAGGTTCGACACGGCAAGAACCGCCTCGTACGCGTCGATGAAACCGTGTCCGTACTGGTTGTCCTGACCGGCCGTGCCATAGTCAATCGCAGTCGACATGATCGCATCTTTAATCGTGATGTGATCACAATTCGGGCAGGCTTCACGCATCAACGCGACAACGCCCGCGACGTGCGGACCGGCCATCGACGTTCCCGAATAACCGCTGCTATAGCCGCCGCCGGGGATCGATGAGTACACATTGACACCGGGGGCGCTGATCTCAGGCTTGATGTTGTCGGGGCTTGCCGGAGTACACGGAGTCGGACCCTGACTGGAGAAACCGGCCAACGGATACGGCGCGCCGAAGTTCGTCGCGTCCACGGCGCCAACCGAGAATATCTGATAGGCATTCAGCGAGTAAATCGCCGGGCTGCGCAGGCCGCTCGTGCTCTCATTACCCGCCGACCAGGTGATCACCGGGCCCGCTGCTTCGCAGTTGGTGATAACCGTGTTCCAAAGGTCGAAACACTGCGCATAGCCAAGACCGGTGAACACACCCCACGAATTCTGAATGACGTCCGGCACATCGTCCAACGAGCCTGGGTTGCCGTCCGGATCCGCGAACCACTGATAGTCCGCAATGATATCATTGTCAAAATCGCCGCTAACGCCTTGATTGATCGAGTTGGTCGCGATCCACCGAGCGTTCGGAGCCGAACCAACCGTGTTGGTGTCCCCGCCGCTGAACTCGCGGCCCGTAATCGTTCCCATAACGTGCGTGCCGTGACCATTGCCGTCCGACGGGAACGTCGTCCCGCCGCCCAGCGCATCGCGCCAGCACTCAGAAGCAGGTTCCGTCAAACCACGCCAACGCGAGGCAAGTGCCGGGTGAGCTCCGTCAACACCGGTGTCGCAGTTAGCCACCAGGACGCCGTTTCCTGTGATACCGAGCACGCGATTCACTTCTGTCGCGCGAATCGCATCTTGACCCGGAGTCGTGGTCTCAATATCCAAATGGTCGCGCACCGGGCCGCGGTCTTCCGACAGAATCGGCTCGATCAACTCGGCGCGGAAATTCTCGGTAACCGCCTTGATATCGCCACGATCGCGAAGTGTCTCAAGATAGTCTTTCGAGGCGTATACGACGAACAAATTCTCAATCCAGTAGGCCGTATAACCGCGAACCAGTCCCGCGCGCGTGGCCTGATCCAACTCGGCCCGGAAGGCCGGCTGAGTCTGCGCCGCGTTGTACTTCAATGCGCCGATGACCTCCTGATGACGTTCCAGCAGCGACGCCTTGCGCGCGTGAAGTTGGAAGTCAAGGGCCATAATATCTACCGGACTCTCCAAGATCACCAGCGCGCTGACGAAGTCGCCTGACTGCGCGTCGTCGAGCTGGTAGTCCAGCGCCGGGGAAAACTCCGCCGCCTGCAGCGAGGCGACCCACAGAAACAGCAATGCCAGCAATAACCGAGACCCATGCTTCATGTTTCTGACCTTTCAATTGGGGTTCCAAGATCATTTCATCGTGGCATATCCACGTTTGCACAAGGTATCGCATTATTTCACGGAAGACAATAGCCTGCACCCTGCGAAAATATGTTAGCATCTGCACAGCTCCTTCGATCAGGTTGCCTAATCCCTCAATGTCCTTTGATATCTGGTCCGCCCCGTCAGAGTCATCTTTAACATATTCATATCTTTAGTGCTCTGACCGAGGGTCGAGGACCTGCCCCCTAGTCTGCTCTAACAAGAGGCATGTTGACGGTTATCGACCCTCCCCAGCTAACGCCCCAAACGCGAACGGGTCCCTCACGGGACCCGTTCGACCTACCTGATTTCTGCCGCTCTTACTTCAGCAGAATCATCTTCTGAACCGTAGAGAAATGACCCGCTTGCAAATGGTAGAAGTACAGACCGGAGGGCAACAATGAACCGTCGAAAGTCACCGTATGATGGCCCGATACCAGTGTTCCATCGACCAAAGTCGCGACCTGCTGACCGAGTGCGTTCGTAACGATCAGACGGGCCACCGTCTCGGTTGGCAGATCAAACGCGATCTGCGTCTCCGGGTTAAACGGATTCGGGTAGTTCTGGTACAGCGCGAACTCGGTCGCAACCGCACCGTCGGCGGACGGCGAGGCATCCGTCTCGGCGACAATGCTCTCATGACCATTCAGGTCGACGGCCACCAACGCGTAATGATACGACCGGCCGTTTTCAAGCGGCGTGTCTGTCCAGCTGTAGCTCGAACCGGACGGGCTGTTCGTCGCCGCAACTTCAGTCATCTTCACGTCGTCGCGAAGCACATTGAAGTGGCTGCTGTTCTGCTCTGATCCGGTCGACCAGTTCAACTCAAGCGCGCCGTTAAGCGGTGTCGCCGCGAAACTCGCCAGCTCCACGGGCAACGGTGTGTCGCTAATTATATGAAGCGTAATCTCGCCGCAGACGAATTGACTCCAGAGGTAGTGCGATGTGGCGACATAATACGTCCCGGCCGGAAGCGACAGATCCGTAATAGTCTCTGGGCCGCCAAGTACGCCTGCGTCGAGCGCGGCGACACACGAGGCCGTCGGATCGGCGCAATCGGTAAACACCATGATCTGATTATCACCCGGTCCGCTGGCGGTCAAGGTCATGATCGCATCATCCTCAATCGTGAACTGATAGATGACTGCGCGGTAAGCTGCGTAGCACGTCCCATGATCGCAACCATCAAGGCCTACGCAGAAACTGACCGGAGCGCTGCAGCAGCTGTTCGCTGTATTCGTATACTCGTAGACGCCCGGAATCTGAATGAAATCCTGACAGAAATCCGTCGGGCAGCAGTCATCACACGTCAAACCGGGCTGCCACAGACCTTCCACGGCCGCACACTCTTCGCGCGTCCAATCTTCTGCACACGCCGGGCCGTCTTCCGTACGATAACAGCACCGCTCCGGGCAGTTCAAGCACTGGATATCAATCGTATACGGCGTCCCGCACGGAATGTTACCGCTCAACAACACGCCGATCACATATTCACCCGGTGTCAGACAAGCCGAAAAGAACCGATCCTGACAGGCCGCGAAGTTCATCCCGAAGATAGATTGAACATTTCCAGAGCAGATCGGCCCCTCGACGACTCGCCACATCGCCCAATCGCCGGCCGCACCGGGTCGTAAATGCAAAGACAGGCTGTCACCTTCGGGTCCGACATTCAACGTGTAGTAGTCGACATCGTTAAGGGCAACATCATTCACGAAATACCGGCCGCCCGTGGCACAAAGCGTTATGTTGCACGGCAACGGCTCAAAGAAACCGGGCGTACCCGGTACACACCCGCCATTAGTCTCGTCAGAGTAACCGTTCACGCAATCCGGTTCCGTGCTGTGATAGGCGTCGGCCGGGCAGGTCACGCACGGACACGGCGTGCAGGTCAAATCGTATTTGATCGAAATCTCGTAGTCGCCGCTGCTGTTCTCGCGCCATCCGTCAACAACGATGTAATACGTCGCTCCGGGAATCAGCACAACCTCAGGACAGCAGCTCCGGAGGCTGTTCGGTCCGCAACCGACATTGTCGTCATTGCAGCAAATAAGCTCGGCATTTTCGCTCCCCGGACAATTCCGATAAATGTGCAGAAACGTATCAAAGGTCGAGCCGCACAGCGAAACACTCACGACTTCAGTCACCGTCGGAGTGTACTGATACACAACGTCCCTGCCCGCGCCTGCCGGAGGCGCGCTGCTGCAATTCACTCCTGCCGGCGGAATGTAGTCGTTCGCGTTGTCCGAAGTGTTACCGGTATCACAAAACGGCAAGCTCGTAATCACAACGGCCGACGCGCAATCTTCGCCGCCCTCGTCGAGTCTGGACTCGTTGCGGCCTCTATCCTCGTTCACAAGAGCGTTAATCCGCGCCCATATCTCCGTAGCATCCTGACCTGCTTCCTTGCGAGCATACGCTTCCGCATACAACGCCTCAAGCTCCGAATCCCCGGCCATGGCCTGCAGGCCCCATTCGCCAAGTGTCAAGATCGACTGCTCCGGCATACGCCCAGTAGATACCGTGCCCGTTACTGGATCGGTCTTCACACTTGCCATGCTTACGCCGACGATCATGCAAAGAGCTAAACAGATTGTCGCAATTCTACACATAATCTATCCTCCGTTACGATTTAGTTTGACTAATCATGGCCGAAATATAACTCGCACTCATTTGTCTTGAAACCTCAACGTCCGCGCTAAGAAATCTGACGGGGTCTCCTGAGCTCGCCATCGCATATAGTTAGTAGCTTCGCTCGTGTCGATCCGTCGCGTCTGTATGCTATTACACATTCGCCCGATCCGCCGCTCCGTAAGAGGCCTCTGCAACAATTCAGACCCACAATACAGGCGCCGACTGGCTATCTCGCATAAAACTCAATCCCTTTCATATACTTACTATACTAATTGATTCGCGGTCAATATGAACAATTGTTGACATATGTTGTCAATTTTTCGCTTTTCGCACGCATCCGTCCCTATATTACGTGCGAATCCAAAACGGATGAAATCAACTATGCTCTAATTGAGGAGAGAGTTCATGAAAAGAATGATGTTGTTGTGTTGTATTCTGGCGGTGTGTGCCATGCAGGTATTCGCCGCCCTAAAGAACTTTGACCAGACGGTGACCGCCGAGAAGCAGGCCCTCTTGCGCCAGCAAGCCGAACGCGAGCTCCGTTTGGCCGACCTGTTCGCCCAGATCACTGCGGCCAAGCAATCCGGACTCGTACCTGAGGCCTTGACCAGCGAGTTCAATGGCCTGTTGGCAGAGTCTGGCCGTACGGTTGAACTCGATGCGTCACTTGATCAAGGCGGTGAAACCTGGTCGGACGCCGTGGACCTTGGATCACACATGGGCAGAAGACTCGAAAGCGGTTCGACGGCCGAGGCCGCTGACAACGTACCTCACGTCACGGATCCATCCTGCTATCAGGGATTTCATTACACGAATAGTGCAGTTGCGCCGGATGTCGTCTACCGCTGGACTGCCCCGTATTCTACGTCGTTCACCTTCAGCCTGTGCGGTTCGAGTTTTGATACCGAACTGTCGCTCTGGAACGTAACCGATGCTGAAGCTCCGACCTACCCTGACGATTACATCTGCGGTAACGATGATGCGGCGTGCTCTGGTACGCCTACCACGCAATCCACTGTCGCCTGCATCGACCTCATTGAAGGTCAGTCGATCTACGTCGTCGTCGACGGTTGGAGCAACTCTGTAGGAAGCTACGTGCTGTCCATCTTCGACTGCAATGCGCCCTGTGCGGAGGCCGGCCTGACCGCTCCGGGCAGTCTGACGTCCACCAATTGCGGCTCCGGGCGCGAGTGCGATCTGTGGGACGGTGAAGACCGCGTCGTCGCCGTGCAGATTCCCTATGCGGGCCTCTGGACTGTGACCTGCAGCATCACGGACTTCAACTTGACCCCTTTATGTTCATCGGCTACGAGTGCTGCACGAACGATATTTGCACAAACGATGACGGCGCTGGGTATCCAAACGCGCGTTGCGAGTGCTTGTATCTTGCCGAAGGCACAATCTACGTGACCGTCGAAGGGCTTGCCGGCTGCGGTGAATTCGTCCTCGACGTTCAACCTTGCCCGGCCGGCCGATGCTGCTATGCGTCAGCTACCGGACCCGGCTGCGCCGACACCGGGGAGAGCGCCTGCGAAGACCTTAATGGCACATGGGAACCCAATGCCTCCTGCGAAGAAGATCCCTGCCCAACCGGCCGTTGCTGCTATTTCAGCAATGGTGAATCCGCGTGCATTTCCGGTCTGAACGAGCCGACTTGCCTCTTCACCTTGGGCGGCGAGTGGACACCCGGCGTGACGTGCGCGGATGAATGTCCGGCCCCGGGTGATTGCGGACCCATCGACCTCGTCTTCGCCGTTGACATTACCGGCTCCATGGGCGGTGCCCTGGCCAACATCGTAGCGAGCTTGCCCAATATTATTGCGCTGGCAAACAACTCCGCTGCAGGCGACCTGCGCATCGGACTCGTTACTTTTGACGATCAGGTCTATGGCCTACATGACTTGACCTTTAATACGGCAGCCGTGCAAGCGACTATCGCCGGATTGGTCGCGAGCGGTGGCGCAAACCTGCCCGAAGCGTCCGACGAAGCCCTCCGTGAGATCATCACGATGGATGGCCAGTGTGTTGCTGCCGACTTCACGTCACCCTTCCGTGTCGCTGCCGCGAAGATCATCGTCTTGATTACCGACGCCGCTCCCGGCGGATGCGATGATGCCCATGATGCGTCCGATCTCGTCAATGCTCACCAGCGTGCTCTTGATGCAGCTGGCCTCGGAATCCGCATTAGCTCTGTCTACGTCCCGACTCCGGGCAATGCGGGCCCCGGTATCGTCCTCCCTGCTCTGTCCGACTATGCGGCGACTACGGCGGGAAGCCTGCGCATCGTTGCTCCGAACGGGGCCGGCACGGGCGGCGCGATCAACCAGATTATCAGCGACTGCGGTCAGGGTGAACTGCGTCTCTCTTCCGCTGGCGCAACGTTGCGCTGTAATCCGGATGGCAGTGGTATCACCACGCCGAACTTCACCGTAAGCATTGACGTTTTCAACGACGGAACGGCCGAGTGCTTGAACGCCGTCTTGGAACTCACGAACATCGGCGGCGACGCCGGTGCAGCTAATGTCACCTCGGCAAACCCGGTCGCTCTTGGCAATATCGCCATTGGCCAGACCATCTCGCCGTTCTTTGACATCTTCTTGACACCCGACTCCGATGGTGGGAATTTAATCCTGACTGTCACAGTGACCAGCGACAATTGCCCGCCGAACTTCCTGGATATCGTCATTGAAGTTCCCGACTGCGACTCGTGTGATGGTGACCGTGAAATCTACATCTACGAAGATAACGATCGCCTTCCGCCCGGCTGCCAGTGTGCCTACCTCTGCGCCGGTCAGTTGGTTGATATCTTCGTCTGCGGCACGGGTTTGATTGCGGGCGACTACCCCGTACTGCATATCACCCCCGGCTGCATGACTGACGATTGCTCGGAAGACTGCGAGCCGGCTCAGTTCCTCTTCAGTGAAACCGGTTGGACCCTCTGGGGTGACTCCTGCTGGCACAACATCTTGATCCCCGGCACGGATGGCTGCGTCTGCATCTGCTTCGAGCGCTATCTGTCGGTTGAGATGGCCTCGTTCTCCGCTGTTCCGCGTGATAGCGAAATCCAGTTGAACTGGAGCACCGCGTCCGAAACCGATAACGACCGTTTTGAACTGCTTCGCGATGGCGTGCTCACCGCGCAGATCTCCGCTACGAATTCGTCGTCCGGCTCGACCTACTCCTACGTCGACAATGGTCTCGTAAACGGTCGTGTCTATCGTTACGAACTCGTCAGCGTTAGCATTGACGGTGTGCGCGAAAGGGCAGGCGAACTCGAGTCCGCTCCGCGCGCTGGCGCTGAGGTCGTAACCGAACTCGCTCTGTACCAGAACTACCCGAATCCGTTCAACCCGGAAACCAGCATCTCGTTCGACTTGATTGAAATGGGCTTCGTGAAGCTGTCCATTTTCAACGCGGTCGGCCAGGAAGTTGCGACCTTGGTGAATGGAACACTCGGCGCAGGCCGTCATGCGGTTCAGTTTGACGCTGCGGGTCTACCCAGCGGTCTCTACTTCTATCGACTGACCTCTGGCGAGTCTGTCCTACAGAAGAAGATGCTCCTGCTGAAGTAATCCTGTCCGTCTGTTGTATTGCCTGAACGGGCCGCAGGATGTTCCTGCGGCCCGTTCTCTTTGCTTGAAGAGGATGTCCTGCGCGTCCGGTCTGGCGCTGGACCTGCTCCCCAAAATTCGCCTTTCCTCCTTATCACCGAGAGTTGTGATCCTGTCACGCTAATCAGTGCTAATCTCACATATCGCTGAGCCGCCGCTACCCCTTGCTCACTCGTCCCCAGACTCCGACCCTATCTGCTTCAATATTCACCGTTTCTGGCCGACAATCGGTCGAAATTGGATAAATTTGTCCGCTGAATTAGGCCCAATTGACCCTTTAATTAGACCCCGAATATCATATTTTGCAAAGGGATAACCCGGAAACCTCGGTTGCTATTTGTGGGTGTAACTGCTATATTGTCCGAGTCGTGAAGGCCGAAAAGTGGGTATAATCTCACCCCGCCACCACGACATCTGTGACTTTCGTCACGCGGGGAATTATGTGCGACGCAGAACTGATCGCAAAATAACAGTCAGTGCCGTGCTATTGAACAGTTTCACGGCACTCCCACACCCAGCTAAATGGAAAGAGCAATGAGCAGAACTAGTTCAAAGATCCTCGGTGCATTGATTGTGTTTGGCTTTGCCCTCTCGGCATTGTCCGTCTACGCTGAAGATGCAGCCCCGACCGGTGATCCGGCCTACATCGGCTCCGGTAAGTGCAAGATGTGTCACAAGGGCGAAAAGAACGGCAATATCTGGGAAGGCTGGCTTGAGACCAAGCACGCCAAGTCCATGGAATCGTTAGTTGCCAAGGGCGAGCAGAATAACGCCGAGTGTTTAGCCTGCCATACCACCGGCTACGGTACCCCCAGCGGCTTTGGTGCAGACACCACGATGCACAATGCCGAAGCCCTCGGCAGCGTCGGTTGCGAAGCCTGCCACGGACCGGGCTCGAACTACAAGTCGAAGAAGGTCATGGAAAGCCGCGAAGCGTCGCTGGCGGCCGGGATGATCATCCCGACAGAAGCCACCTGCACCAAGTGCCATAACGAAAAGTCGCCGACCTTCAAGGGCTTCAACTTCAAGGAAGCCTACGACAAGATCGTACACCACGTACCGGAAGTTGCCGATAGCACCGCCGGTAAGACAGAATAACTCTCTTCACACCTATGACTACAGCCGGTGCATCGTTGCGGAATTCCGTATCGTGTACCGGCTGTAGTTGTTATTGCAATTCCCTGAAACGCAACTTGCCGCAACTTCTCGCAACTATCTTTGTGAAAAAAGTCGCATAGAGCCGATAAAGGGGGGAGCAGAAAATGAATATCAGTCGAAAAGACTTCCTCAAGCTCGCCGGTTTGGCCGCCGTGCGAGTCGGAGCAGGTGCGCTGCCTAATGACGCGTCTGCCGCAGTGGAGGAATTCGAAGGCAATCCTGACCGCTTTGGAATTCTCGTTGATACCACTCAGTGCATCGGCCAAAACTGCCGGCGCTGCGAACTCGCTTGTGCCAAAGAACATAATCTCCCCGCCCTCGACAAGGCGCCGGAAGATGCAACAGTGTTCGACCAACCCCGCCGCACACATCCCGGACAATTTACCGTTGTCAATCGTTTCCCCGGTTCGAATCCTGACTCGCCGGTTTACGTCAAGAAACAGTGTATGCACTGCGACGAACCCGCCTGCGCGTCCGCCTGTCTCGTCGGTGCATTCACAAAAACCGATCAAGGCGCCGTCGCCTACGACGCCAGCGTCTGCATCGGCTGCCGCTACTGCATGATAGCCTGCCCATTCGATATCCCTACCTATGAATACGCGAGTGCACTCCACCCCCGAGTCCGGAAGTGCACTTTCTGTTTGGAGACCCGCCTGAAAGAAGGCAAACCACCTGCCTGTACCGAGGCCTGCCCCCGGGAAGTGATGACCTTCGGCAAACGCGAAGACTTGATCAAAGTCGCGCGCCAAAAAATCGCTCGTCACCACGAGAAATATGTCGACCACATATACGGCGAGCACGAAGTCGGCGGGACAAGCTGGATGTATCTCGCGGCGCAGCCCTTCGACACGCTCGGATTCCGAACGGATCTCGGCAAAACACCGTATCCTTCGCTAACTCGCAACTACCTCTCTGCCGCACCGCTGGTCATGGCCATCTGGCCCGCCTTCTTCTTGAGCATCTATCTATTCACAAAGCGCAAAGACGAGCTGGCCGCCAAACAGAATGGCAAGCCGCACGGCAATAACAAAGAGCCGGGGGAGGAGCACTAATGGCTACGGTCACTGCCCCTGTCCACCGAACTCCACTCATCGCGCCGAACTTCATGCGGGACAAAATCTTCCTCGGCATGACTCCGCGCGACTACTTCAAAAGTCTCCTTACTCCCGGTCACTTCATCGCATGGGCAATTCTCGCCGTGGGTATTCCCGTCGCGTTTCAGCGCTTCACCGGAGGCCTCGCCGCCGTGTCCAATCTCACGGATGCCAACCCCTGGGGTATTTGGATCGGTATCGATGTTCTCTGCGGTGTTGCACTCGCCGCCGGTGGGTTCACGATCGGCACAATCTCGCACATCTTCGGCTTGCGCGAGTATAATTCCTTGGTTCGGCCGGCAATTCTCACCGGCTTCCTGGGCTACATACTCGTCGTCGTTGGTCTGGCCTTCGACCTCGGTCGCCCCTGGCGTCTCCCCTACCCCATGTTTGTTTCGTGGGGCACAAGCTCCGTGATGTTCGAAGTCGGCTGGTGCGTCGCCCTCTACCTCGGCTGCCAGTTCATCGAATTTCTGCCCCCGCTCTTTGAATGGATCGGCGCAAAACGACTCCGCACGTGGGCGGTCCGCCTTACGCTTGGCGCAACGGTCATGGCCGTCGTCCTGTCAACCCTCCATCAGTCTTCGCTCGGCGCGCTCCTCTTGATCGCGCCCGGCAAACTGCATCCGCTCTGGTACAGCATGTACCTGCCAGTCTTCTTCCTCATCTCCGCCGTCTCTGGCGGTATCGGGATGATCATCATCGAGTCAACACTGGCCCACAAGTTTTTCGAGAAGCAAACCGGACATCTTAGTCACCGCGACTTGGACCGCTTGATCCTCGGACTGGCAAAGGGCGGCGCACTCGTGCTCTATCTCTACTTCTGGCTAAAGGTCATCGGCGTCGCCCATGAACATCAATGGGCTCTCCTGACCACAGGTTATGGCCAGTGGTGGCTCGTCGAAGTCTTCGGATTCATTCTGGCGCCCGCATTCCTGTTCATGTTCTCGGTCCGTAATCTCAAACCTTCGTGGGCACGCATCGCAGGAGTCTGGACGGTCATCGGACTTGTCTTGAATCGCCTGAACGTCTCCACGATCGCCCTGAACTGGAACGCCGCCGAACGCTATGTCCCGCATTGGAAAGAGATCGCAGTCACCGTCAGCATCTTCACCCTGGGCGTGCTGATTTACGAGTTCATCGTCAATCGCATGCCGATCCTCTTGCAGCATCCGGATTACGCCGGCGAAAACCACTAAGAGAGGACGACCACTATGCATACACTACATGAGTTCACCCTTGTTACTCAGGCTGGAGAGTATATCGTGGCCATTCTTGGGCTCCTCTCCTTCGTTCCCTTTTGGAAGGCCTTAAACAAGCGTTCGACCCGTAAATACTAAACCATAGAGAGTCGGAGCAATCCGGCCATGCAATTATTCTCACTCATCGCTGCACTCCTCGCGCTGCTACTGTATAGCGATAACTCTCTGGCCAAAGCACAACCTTCGAAAGTTACGAACGGCTGTACTGAATGTCACGTCTGCAGCACCCCAACCCTTGAAGATCCCTGCCTGCGCGGCTGTCCCCGACCGCGTGTTACGCCGCAGGAACTGAAATTGGGACCCGATCGGATTCTAATAAACGAAATCGAAGCCGAATACGAGCCCGTTGACTTTTCACATCGCCTCCATGCCGAAATGACGGCCATGGATCGCGGCTGTCAAGATTGCCACCACTTTCAGGAAATCGGTGGCATCACCGCCTGCAAAAACTGCCACCCGCCTGATGCCGCCGATGATAACCTCGAACAACCGAGCTTAAAAGGCGCTTATCACCGCCAGTGTCTTGGATGCCATCAGGACTGGAGCCACGACACCGCCTGCGAGATCTGCCATGTCAAGAAGGGCGAAACTCCGCCTGCGCATGCCGGAATGCCCAAGTCGGGAAGTCGTTTCAAAGGTCTCGTCCAGCCTGAAAAGAAAGTCTGGAACTCAACCTACGGCGGAGGCACCGTCGTAACCCTGTTCCATCGCAATCATACCGACAAATACGGCATTGACTGCGCCTCTTGTCACCACGCCGAAGGTTGCGCGTCCTGCCATGCTAAGTCGGATCAGACTACCACAGAGATCCGCCACAGCGAAGAGGCCCTGCATGGCATCTGCAACTCCTGCCATGCCGAAATGAGCTGTGATCAGTGTCACCTCAAAACTGAGGCAAAGGCCTTCTCGCATGATCGTACCGGCTGGCCGCTCAAAGGTTACCACGAACGGTTGTCGTGCAAACGGTGCCACGGAAACTCGCATCATTTCACGAAGCCTTCACCCGACTGTAACTCGTGCCACAAGTCGTGGGACATGAAGTCGTTCAATCACAAACTTGCCGGCCTCTCGCTGAACGAAGAACACGTCGAAATCTCCTGTGAAGAGTGTCATCCGAATCGTAATTTTGCGCTTACTCCTACGTGTTCCGGCTGCCACGATGCGGATATCTCGTATCCTGCAGCGCTGCCGGGAACTAAGATGAAATAACTCATGAACCGTCTCCTCATCTATCCCCTGCTCCTGCTCGTGTGCCTGCTCGCCCCCGCCTATGCGGGTGATGATGCGGCCTGTGTCGACTGCCACTCCGATGCTTCCCTGACAAGGACAAATCCGGATGGTTCAGTCGTCTCATTGTGCGTGACGTCCGATTCGCTGTCACGCTCAAAACATGCCGCGCTCGCATGCGTCGCCTGTCACGCCGACCTCAAGGGCTTTGACGATTTCCCCCATGACGAGAAGCTCAAGGCGGTGGACTGTGCCGCATGTCACAAAGACGCCGCCGCACAAGTCGCTTCAGGTGGTCACGAGGGCGTGCTGAAGTGCGCGGCTTGCCATGGCACGCACAACGTACTCGGCACCAAGAACGGTAACGCCAAAGTCTCCAAAGAACGAATCGATCAGACGTGCGAACAGTGCCACAACAGGCTTCACGTACCGCGGCACGGACGCACCGCGTCGTATGCAAGCTATGACGTCGGTATTCACGGTCGTCTGGCCAACTCCGGCAAGGAGGGCCTGCCGAGCTGCACCGATTGTCATAGCTCACACTCTGTGCATGCCGAAGACAAGCAACCTCAGATGCTCGAACAGGCCTGCCTGAATTGCCATCAGGATATTCAGGCTGAGTTCAAGAAGTCCGTCCACGGGCAATTCAACGAAGGCCGCAATCTCTCGCATTGCTTCGACTGCCACGGCGAACACCGCAGTCGAGCTCCCTCCGATACGTCTTTGCGCGTGACGAATGAATCTCCCGCTGAAGCGACCTGCGGTGCGTGCCATGCGGAATCCGTGCGCCGCTACAATATGAGCCTGCATGCTTACGCGCTTGCCAGCGGTTCACCCCGCGCCCCAAGATGCGAGAGCTGTCACGGAGCGCACAACATCCGCAAAGTATCGGACCCCGAGTCGCCGATGCACCGCGGCAATCAGGTTTCCACGTGCGCCACATGCCACAGTCAAATCGGGATTGCCCTGGATCCGGATGTGAGACTGCCGCGCTCGTTCGAGAACTATCTCGAAAGCACACACGGCAAACTGCTGCAGCAGGGGAACCAGGACGTTCCCGTTTGCATCGACTGCCACGGCGGTCACGCCGTGCTCGGAAGCAGCAATCCCAATTCGACGATCAATATTCAGAATATTCACAAGACGTGCGGCCAGTGTCATACAGATGAAAAAGACCTCTATGAGGTCTCGATTCACTATCGCGCGCTGAGCAGCGGAATCTATGACAGCCCGACCTGCACCGGGTGCCACGGCGAACACCTGCTGATCTCGCCGAAAGACCCCAAGAGCAAAGTCAGTCATGCGAAGATCGCGGCGGAAACATGCGGTAAGTGTCACGAAGACCCCGATATCATCCGCAAGTATGGTCTCGCACCGGATGTGGTCTCGACTTACACGGATAGCTATCATGGACTCGCGACCGTCGCGAAGGACGACAAGACGCCGACTTGCAACGACTGCCACGGCGCTCATGACGTGCGCACGGCAAACGACTCGTTATCGTCCATCTACAAGAGCAATCTTGTGGAAACGTGCGCGAAATGCCATCCCAAGGCGGACGCGAATTTCGCCCAGTCGTACACCCATCAGGCACTCCAGCCGACCGAAGGCGGCGCCCAGTGGTGGATTGCGCGCATCTACTGGATCATGATCATCGTCGTTATCGGCGGAATGGTCCTGCATAATCTCGTCATCCTGAACTACCATCTCGCCAAAGCCAAAGAACATCAGACGGCCGGCAAGAAGGTCACGCGGTTTGACAAGCACCAGATCATTCAGCACATGGCGCTCTCCGTGACCTTTATTCTACTCGCGGTCACAGGCTTCGCCTTGAAATACCCTGAAGCATGGTGGGTGAAGCTCCTGGCCATGGTCGGTGTTGATGAAGGCATTCGCAGCGTCACCCACCGCGTCATGGCCATTGGGCTGATCGGATGTTCGGTCTATCATGTTGTTTATCTCTTCATGACCCGACGAGGACGTGAAGAATGGTCCGCGCTGCTGCCCGGTAAGTCCGATATCTCTGAGATGACCGGCAACATGGCCTACCATTTGAATAGGTCGAAAGAAGCCCCGAGATTTGACCGCTACGATTATTCACAGAAGGCCGAATACTGGGCCCTCATCTGGGGAACGATCCTGATGATCGCGACCGGATTCGTCCTATGGTTTCCCGCAGAACTCTCCCCGCTGTTGCCCGCGTGGGCCGTGCCAGTTAGCCAGACCATTCACCTCTACGAGGCTTGGCTGGCGACGCTCGCCATCGTCGTCTGGCACTTCTTCTTCGTGATCTTCCATCCCGAAGAGTATCCGATGAGCTGGACGTGGCTCACCGGTAAGATCTCCCTCGACCTCGTCAAACACCGGCATCGCCGCTGGTACGAGAAACTCACTTCCCCGGGCGGCGAAGCTGCAGACGAAGGGTCGAAGACTACTCCCGAAACCGAATCGAATCACAAGTAACGCGATCCGATTAATGACCTTAGAGGCCAAGATTCTCCTCGTTCTTGCAGTACTGATGGTTGGCGTTCCGTTGCGAGCGCAAACCAACAACGACTGCATGGATTGCCACAACGACCCTACGCTCACCTCCGAGACGCTGACGGGCAAAAAACTCCTCTGCGTGACGACGGACAGCCTGAAAGGCTCCGTTCACGAAGGTCTGGACTGCATTGACTGCCACGCCGATCTGAAAAGCGCGGAATTCCCGCACGAGCGACCGCGTGAGGTTAACTGCGGCACCTGCCATGATGCCGAAATGAAGACCTTCATGGCCGGCTTCTTCAACAAGCTGAATGCGATGGGGTTCCGCGGCGTTCCTGAATGCTCGGACTGTCACGGTTCGCACCAGATTACCGATCATGCGGACTCCAGACGGGTGTGCGGAATCTGCCACCGGACTGAACTTGAAGCCTTTGATAAGAGCGTGCACTCGAGAACGGGCAAGGCGGCCAGCGCGCAAATGAGCTGCACGTCGTGTCATGACCCGCATTTCAAATCGCGGCGCGACAGCATGTCGGTGGCCGAGTGGCGCGAATACAACGTGCACGGCTGCATGGAGTGCCACAAGAGCGAAACCAAGAACTACGTCGCCAGTCAGCATTTCAACAAGCTGAAGAGCGGCGATTTGGACGCTCCCAACTGCGTCACATGCCACGGCGAACATGGTGTGTTGTCACCAAGTGATCCGGCGTCGCACGCGTCCGTGGAACGATTGGACGCACTTTGCGCAACCTGCCATACCGGATACGAAGAGTCATTGCATCGCAAAGACAGTGTCGATGCAAGACTGATGACCTGCGTCGCCTGCCACACCGGCCACCAAACGCAGATGGTTCATGCCGGCGGAGGCATCTTCCGCGAGCAGCTCCCGGCAACGTGCAACCGCTGTCACGAAGGCGAGCGACACGCCAAGGAGTTCCTCGCGCACGGCAAGGTGATGACGCAAACCGAGACCGGTGACATCGCAAACTGCACGCAATGTCACGTCTATCACTTCAGAAGGAAGGTCGCGGGCGAAGAGCCAAAGTCGAACCTAAGGATGCAGTGCGAAAACTGCCATCCGACGGAATATCAGGAGTACATGAAGTCCGAGCACGGCATTGCTTACGCCAAAGGTCACACCGAGGCGCCGACGTGCGTGACGTGTCACGGAGACAAAGATATCAAGAAGGTCAGCGACGACATGCGGCCCCGGCACATCATCGACATGTGCAGCAAGTGTCACGGCAACCGCGACTTCGCGCTGAAATTCCAACTCAATCCGGAAGTTGTCCGCTCCTACGAACGGACGTATCACGGACAGGCGTACAACCTTGGCTATCAGGGCGACGACTTTGCAACATGCGTGAATTGTCACGGCAATCACGACATCAGAAGTCAAAACGATCCGGAATCGAAGGTCAGCCGGGACAAGATCATTCAGACGTGCGCGCGCTGTCACAAGGACGCAAACGAGAACTTCGTACAGTTCTTGTCACATTACGACCCGCACGGCGGCGGCGAGGGCGCGACGGCTCCGCAGAGCAACGTAACGGTCGCGGAGAAGTTCATGACCTCGCTGCTGTTTGGAGTTTTCGGATTCTTCGGACTGCACACGATTCTGTGGTTCATTCGCGGCTTGATCGAAGGCCGACCGAAGCGGACGCCCGAAGTGATGCGCAAGTGGGTTCGCCGCTTCTCACCATGGCAGCGGACGCTGCACATCACGCTGGCCTCGAGCTTCCTGGTGCAGGCAATGACTGGTTTGCCGCTCAAGTTCTCGCATTCGGAAGCGGCTTACTGGATTACCAACCACGTCATCGGTTTGCGCGAGATGGCAATTATTCATCGCGTCGGCGCTATACTGATGATCGCGACCTTCATTCTGCACGTTCTGAGTCTTCTCTATGCGGCGCTGATTCAGAAGAAGCGCGGACTGTTCTGGGGTGATGGTTCGATGGTTCCGCAGGTTCAAGACGCCAAGGATATGTTCGGCCACTTCCGTTATTTCCTGGGTCTTGGTCCGAAACCGCGCTTTGGTAAGTTCACCTACTGGGAGAAGTTCGACTACTTCGCGGTCTTCTGGGGTGTCGTGATCATTGGGTCAAGCGGTTTCATTCTGTGGTATCCGGAGTTCTTCACGCAACTGCTGCCGGGCTGGATGATCAATCTGGCGCACATTGTTCACAGTGAAGAGGCACTGCTGGCGACGGCATTCATCTTCACTGTGCACTTCTTCAACGGGCATTTGCGTCCGTCGAAGTTCCCGTTTGACGATGTGATCTTCACGGGCCGTGAGTCGACTGAAGAGCTTGAACGTGAACGTCCGCGGGAGATTGAGCAGTTGGTCAACGAAGGCAAGCTCGACGGTCACATTGTTCCGCCTATGAAACGGTGGCACAAGATCGTGCTCTCGACGTGGGGCTGGCTAGCGTTTCTTACTGGATTGGTGTTGTTAGTGTTTATTCTCTACTCGATGTTTGGGTAGACAAGCTCCGGCGGAAGCCGGGTTGGGTCCTGCACCTGCGGCCTTGGCCAGCGTACCGCTGGACCTAATGCGCTTCGCTGATGATTGGACGATTGATGTAGTGGCGGTCTCGGCGAAAGCTGAGGCCGCTTTCTTTTCCAGCGTAGACGCTGGACCCGCAGGCGCTGCGTTTACGCTTACAATGAGTGTTTTCTAAGCGGTCGTCTGTTGTAGTGGTCTCGGTTTCCCCGCAGGTACTTGGAGGGGCGTGCCAGCACGACAAGTTCTTTGCTGATCAGACTGGACCGCCCGTTCAGGCCGTGTGGTTGGCCTCTTCCGCCGGGTTCCTCCGGGGCGGTTTTGTTTGGTTAGCTGACGCTAATATAATACATAAATCGGGATTTGTCAAATATAGACAATCAATTATAATCAATATGTTATACATTTGGGCAATAAGTGGGGAGGCGCGAGAGGCCCCCCTTTGTCCCCCCGAAGTTGTGGCAACTTTGGGGAGAGACCAGCGTGCCGCTGGACTGGTTGTGCTGGCGCTCCTGATTCCGGTCAGAGGGCCCCCTTTGTCCCCCCGAAGTTGTGGCAACTTTGGGGAGAGACCAGCGTGCCGCTGGACTGGTTGTGCTGGCGCTCCTGATTCCGGTCAGAGGCCCCCCTTTGTCCCCCCAAAGTTGCAGACAACTTTGGGGGGAGACCAGCGTGCCGCTGGACTGGTTGTGCTGGCGCTCCTGATTCCGGTCAGAGGCCCCCCTTTGTCCCCCCAAAGTTGCGGCAACTTTGGGGGGAGAGCGGAGGGCGGGCGGCATCCTTACGAGACGGGCTGCCTGTTCTGCCGCCCCGACGAGCGGAGGCAAAACCCCATCCCCCTGCCCCTTCCCCGTGAACGGAGAAGGGGAGCTAGCGTGCCGCTGGGCTGGTTGCGCTGGCGCTTGAGATTCCGGTCAGAGGCCCCCTTTGTCCCCCCAAAGTTGCGGCAACTTTGGGGGAGAGCGGAGGGCGGGCGGCATCCTTACGAGACGGGCTGCCTGTTCTGCCGCCCCGACGAGCGGAGGCAAAACCCCATCCCCCGCCCCTTCCCCGTAAACGGAGAAGGGGAGCTAGCGTGCCGCTGGACTGGTTGCGCTAGCGCTTGAGATTCCGGCCAGAGGCCCCCCTTTGTCCCCCAAAGTTGCGGCAACTTTGGGGGGAGAGCGGAGCGGAAATGAAGCGGCCCGACATCTCTCGTATGCCGGGCCGCTTGCTATTTCAAGGCAGATGGCGATTATCCGGGGAAGATCGCGTTGACGACGCCGTTTACGTGAAGGGTGTCGCCGGGCAAGAACCTAATCGCGTTCGGATTGTTGTAGTTCGAATTCCGGATCGATGTTCAGATGGCACTCGTGGCAGCGCGGATTGTTTGGATGAAAGTCCGACACCGGCGGCACGGAATGGCACGAGACACACGTTGTTAATGTCTGGCCAGCTGCCCAAGCCACCGCGACGCGCGGCGGACCGCTGTGCAAGTCCGAGTGACAGTAGGTAGCGCACGTCCCGTTGCCGCCGCCGAGACTCTCGTAGCTCACAGGATAGCCGTGTTGATTTGAGATGCGAGCATTCTCGAACGACACATCGGCAGGCAACGCGTCAATATGATCCAAGCCATTCACGCGAGCATGACACTCGGTGCAGGCATAGCGCGAATGCGCGGCATGTACGCCGGGGTTGTAGCCGCCAATGGGACGAGTCGTGGTGGGTGGCATGCCGTGACAGGTGTTGCACGCCGCGGGTCCACCCTGCTGCGTATGGCATTCGTTACAGCTCGCGCCGCTGCGGCCTCCGGCGAAGTCCGCACCGTGACAGGATCGACAGTTGCTGACCGTTGACCAGTTCTGCAGAGTGCGGAAGTGCTCGGCATGTGATCGATTCATGTCCGCGACATGCGGATAAGAGTGGCAATCATAGCAGGCAGCACCTGCCGTCGGTGTCGCGGCACTTGCGCCTTCACCGTTCATGCTATTCGAGGCGCTACTGATCGCATGGCAATCCAAGCAGCTCGCACCACTTGAACCAATTGCCGCTTGTCCATGCCAGTCGGGGCTAAACGGATCCATCCAGTTACTCGGATGCGTGTCGTAGCTTTCGGTGACACGATCTTCACTGCACGAGATGAAGGCGAGGGTGAATGTCGCGGTGACAGTCGACGCAGAAGCTGCGCTGCTCGTGGCAGGTTCCACAGCGGAAGTCCGAAAGATGCGCGTCCTGACCATGGCTTCGGAGATAGTTGCGCGGATGCGGATTGATCACCGCGTCGCCCTGATGACAGGCCTGACAGTCGAGCTTCGTGCCGCTGATGTGGCACATCATGCACTGCGCATCGGGAGCGGTTGAGGCCAAGCCGTGACGCTGATCCCACATTAGATTGTGATCGTCGGGAGTCAGCTTTTCGCCGGGCAGGTGGCAGGTCTTGCAATCGCGATGCACTGAGCGCTGCTCGTGGCATGACATGCAGTCGGACATCAGCGGGAAGTGACCGCGCTTGCCGTCGGCGACGGGTTGATCGAGATTCGCGTGGCAGACGTTGCAGTCCAGTTTGGCTTTCTCGAGATGGCGCTGATGACGGAAGATCGGGCTGTAGTTGGTTACGGTCTTATAGACGAAGCCGTCTTTTTGCTCGCCCAATGCGACGCCCTTGTTGGCGACGTCTTCGGGTGAGTGGCAGTCGGAGCAGACGGACCAGAGGGGCATCAGGTTGTCCGTGCCCTTGACGCTGGTTTCCACGCCGACGTGACAGGCGGCGCAGGTGACGCCCTGCTCGATGTGGACGTCATGCTTGAAGGCCGAAGGTAATTTGCCGTCGGAGCCGACGAGCGCGTGTTCAGACGCAAATGCGGAGGCCGCGCAGAGCGTGAAAAGAATCACCATGGTTCTCATGATCCGCTCCTTACGCCTGACTTAAACGTGGTCATGAGCGAAAAGAGAGCGCGGAAGTCTTCACTGCGCTCGCTGTCTTTCAAGTGTTCGCCGCGCGCGCCAATCGTGAAGTACGACTTGGGCGACCAATCGAGGCCGGCGAAGATGACTTGATCCTCGCTGTTGGGGCGAATTTCACTGTTTGAACCGCGCGCGTAGTCAAAGCCTGCGTAGCCGTCGAGCGCCTTGCAGCCGTGCTTGATTTCGCCGTAGAAGCCGTCCATGTCGCCCTTACCGGCAGAGAGCCAGTGGGTGTAGCCGACTTCAATCTTTTTGCACCCAAGGCCGAGGCGAGTCTTGTAGAGCATGTCCTCTTCCGTGAAGACGAGATAGCCCATTCCGGTGGCGAAGAAGTGCCTGTAGAATTCGTATTCAGCACCCGCGCGGGCGGTGTTGGTCTTGGCTTCGTCGAGGAAGATTGAGAAGAAGGAGTCCTCGAAGATGCGCGGAGTCTGCGAGCGCACGTCGGCGTTGATCAAGAGTTTGTCATTGGTCTGCCAGTATACGGAGAGTTGGCCGGTCTCGATGGCTTCCTGCTCGAGATTCATGTGCAAGCGCATACGAATCGTCACATCGGTGAGTGATGCGCAAAAGTAGTCGAAGCCCAACCCGGAGAACAAGACGCGGGCATCGTCGCCGACGTAGAAGTATGACAGGCCGAGTTGACGCGGGCCGAATTTCGTGCGGAAATTCAGTCCTCCGGTCATGCCGGTTTCGGGAATCGCGTGATCGAAGGCGAGCGTATTGGGAAGGCGCGCGCCGACATAGGCGCGGAGGTCGGTCTTGCGGCTAAACTCGTGGCGACTCCAGAGTCCGACGTCGTTGCCGCGACCGATGCCTTCGCTCACCCACTGTTGACCGCCGCGCAGTTCCCAGCCGGTACCTTCGGTTTTCCAGATGATCACGGCACGGTGAGCACGCAAGACGGCCGAGCCGTTGGTTGCGCCATTCTGATAGTCTGCGAAGCCGCGGAAGGTAGTTTCGACGGCCCACTCTTCGCTGCAGCCCAAGCGATTGACGTTTAGGCTGAGCAGCGGGACGATTTGGACATGGTCGACGGAATCATCGCGGACGTATGACCAGAGTCCGGCTCGGCCCGTGAACGTGGGCGCGGCGGCAGCGTCGGTCGTCCACGGCGGGCCGACGATTCCGAGAAGCAGAGTTAACAGCAGTAACATCTGCATAGACTTGGATATTCGCATGGTTGTGCGATTATTTCCCTTCTGAAAATGCGCGGGGCGGATTCCTTGCCATAGCATTGCAAGGAATCCGCCGCCGCTAAGAATGGGCGTCGGCGGGCGATGAGGCCCGCAGGCGCTTAAGCCTGAGTAGTTAGTTCTTGAAGAACGCGAACTTGGTCGGCTTCGGTTCGGTGATCGCAGCGCCATTCTCATGCAGATGGTCGATGGCGTTGGTCAGAAGCGAATGTGCGTAGGGGTAGTTGTGGACACCCATCGAGCCTTCGTTGTTGACGAAGAACCAGGCGTAGGCGGCTTCACGCTCGTAACGCTCAGTGAGCGTCGTATCGAAGATCGGTTCAGCGCCGTCGTTCTGCAACATGGCGAACAGGGAATCCATCAACTCCTGAATCTCGGTACGTTTGCCGTGGTAGTCGAAATCACTGCCGGTACCGTGGCACTGCTGACAGGCTTCAACGACCGGGGCGAAGCTGTGGCCGTGATAGTCGTGTCCGGGGGTGTCGCCGGGAATCGTGTGAACGTGGCAGGTCACGCACATATTCTCCAAAGAAGTCTCGCCGCTTTCGGTATCCGGTTGGTGCGGGGACTCACGGACGTAGGTCTTGCCCGGAATTTCGTATGAGCCGCGGCCGATAATCATATCGGCCTGACACGATGCGTGCGGACCGGGGTGAGCCGAGCCGTTGTTGATCTGGCCATTGATGTTGGCTTCGTTGCGGCGAGCGTGGTGGCACTGGGCGCATTGCTGGCCCTTGCCGAAGCTCAGGTAGCCTTCTTCTTCGTTCGGAATCCACAGTGTGTCGGGATGATCCGGACCGGCGTACACGATCGGGAATTCATCGAGGCCGCGCAAGTAGGCGGGGTTGTTCTCGGCGTTGAGCGAGTGCACGTCGTGGCATGTTGCGCAGGAGACCTGCCAGCCGTCGGCCGGGACGGCACGGTCGGCCCAGTCGGGATCCCACTTCTTGATGAAGCCTTCGGAGATATGGCAGAAGTTACAGCTTGACCGATTAAACTCTGTGTTGAACTCTTCCACTCCACCGGCCACTTCGATCGCATGACCGTGACCCGAAGTCTGGTATTCTTCGTACTGCGAGTGGCAGCGATTACAGGTTTCGCCGCGGGAGACAAGTTCAATGTCCGGTTCGTGGGACGAGAAGTCCGGGCCCATCGGGCCGTGGCAGGCTTCACAGGTTACGTTGCGCAGATTGACATTTGCATAGTCATCGTAGCCGCCGTTGTCCACGCCGGGAGTGGTGACGCTGCCATCAAAGGCAACGATGTCGTCCCATCCGGTGGTGTGACACTGCAAGCAGTACGGGTTGTTCTCAGAGGCAGAGGCTACGAGTGACGCGTAAGCTTCGGCATGGTGCGTTGTTTCCCAGCCCGAGACCTTGGCTTCGTGGCAGTGGCTGCACCGGTTGGCATTGTCACCCAAGAAGCTCGGGAAGACTGACGGTACGTAGGTGTTCACGCCGACGTTTACTGTGCCGGAGGTGCTTCCATCGGCGTCGGTAACGGTCACGGTTATCGTGTAGAGACCGATGCCGCTGGGCGGCGTGTAGTTCGTTACGGCGGCAGTCGGATTCGACAGCGTGCCGCTGGTTGCCGACCACTGATAGGTCATGGCGTCGCCATTCGGATCATAGGCGCTGACAAACAGCGTCGTGCTCTCGCCTGTTCCGACGGAATCCGGTGCGGCGACGACCGCCGTGATGATCGGCGCCGAATCAGGATTCAGTCCGGAAGGTCCTGCCGGACCTTGGTCGCCTTCGCAGCCGATAAACGCAACGCCGACGGTTAGAAGGCTGATCAGCAGGAATAGTGCGGGATGTAGTCTTTTACGGTTCATTTTGGCACCCCTGGGTTAGGGCCTTGCTCCCATTTAGTGTTGTTCCGGCCTTTACCGGAATATAACGCCCCCTGTGGAGCATCCACAGGGGGAAATATAAATGTTGATAAGTCTGGTCTGATTAAGGCCGCAAGTCACGCTTGTCGCAGTGAAGTGCAACTCATTGATACGGTTGTTGGTTCGACGCTGTAGGAGGATCATTGTGTAGTCGAATTGTTGCGACTCAGCGCAATGCTAAGTCACTGCACCAATTGTAAACAACTTCTTCTCCAACAGCAATACTCTTACCAACCTGAGGCTGTCTGTCTCCTTGCACGGTCAGTTCCTCAAGCACAAAGAATTCAGATTTGTAGACTCAAATACTCTAATTCACGTCTTCACAAAACGGAGGCATTATTGAAGATTAATTTATCCGGTATCCCTTCATTACGGTCGTTTGATGGTTTGATTGCTCTTGTTTTCGCCGAATTTGCGCAATTGCTCGTGCAAAAGGCGATGGCAGGCAAGAAATTGCCTAGTGACCCGTTGCGCGATGCTCTCGGATGAAGCGTGTGATCTCGTCGCGCTCAAAAAGAATGACTTTGCGTGACAAACGCACACATTTTAGGCGGTCTTCACGCACCCAGCGCATGATTGTGGTACGGTGAACGCGTCCGAGCATCTCGGCGGCTTCTGACAAAGTCAGAAGTCCTTGGGGAGACTCAGCAGCCGTTCGGGCGGCCGGTCCACCATCAGTACGTGCCTGCTTACTAACGCGCGTTCGAGGCAGGGTGTTCATAGCGTCTCCTTTCGCGGAGGCTTTCGTCGTCTTGCGAGTTGTCATTGTGCCGCTCCAAGCGATTCAAACCACCGCTTGAATAGTTCAGGATTATGTGCAGTCCCACTCCCATCTTTCTGAAGCATGACTGCGAATTGATGGTTTCTTCTATATTGTTCACTGCCTGCCCGGTAGGCAGTCAGCGCGTGTTGTACCTGTTTGGCCATTTGAACGGATGCGGTCTTCCAGTGCGCAAGCGTGTCGGCAATGTCCTCGTCGTGGCACATGATGCAGGCCGACGAGGCGTCGCGAGAGACGTTGGCGCCGCTTACGCTATGACAGTCTTTGCAGGTCACGTCAAGGTCTACTTTGAACGACGGCATGGCCGCCGCGAACTCGGGGACCCGGCCGGCAAACACGGCGGCCTGCGTGGCGTGGCAGCTGGCGCACTCCGTTTCGCCGTTCGCCAGCGGCTCGTGATGGCATGAATTGCACTCGTTTGCAGAGAGCTTCAGTCTGCCGTGGCGGTCATTACGCTCGGGCTCATGGCACTGGGCACAGTCTTTAAGCGCTGTATGCTTGCGATGGTCGAACGTGCCATTATGGTAGGCCACGACCGCGCTCGCAGCGCCCGGATGACAGGTTGCGCAGGCTTGGCCGCCGGGAGTCGAGGTCCCGGTGATCTTCTCACTCAGAAGCCTGATTAGCTCGGGGTTGTGGAGCGGGTTACCTCGTCGGTACAACTCCAAGGCGATGCGCATCGAGTCACGCAGAGCGGGCTCAAGCTTTGCCGTCTGCTGTTCGAGTTCACTGATATGGCGCGTCATCGGCTCCGCCCAGAGCGGCCAGAGGTTGTCATAGTCGGCATCATGGCACGGCATGCAGGCGGGCTTGGGGCGACTTTCAGACTTGGTGTGAATCTCACCGACGTGGCAGGAGGTGCAGGCCATTCCGGCGCGGGACATTGACGACGGCGACAGGGGGAGGCCGGGCAGATCGCCCTTCCAGACCCGTTCAACCGCGTTATCCGGAGCGCCGTGACACTCGCCACAGGTGCGCTCTTCACTGGCGAGCTGCACCGCTTCCTTGCCGTGACGGATTTGAATATGACACTGTGTGCACTCGACTTTGCGATCGGTCACATGTATCTGGTGGACGAATTCATGGTCGTCATAGCGCTGAATGTGATCGACCTGCGCGTGGCACGAGTTGCAACGTTCGCGCGGAACAAAACCGTCGCCCGCCACTTCGGTAGCGTGACAGCTGGAACAATCCGTTTTTCGCGCAAGCATTTCGGTGTGGTCGAAGCTCGTATCGGCGGCCATTTCGCCCTGCGGCGGATTGTGGCAGTGTGTGCAACGCGACAGTTCAGTAGCTTGACCGACTGAATCGGGCTTGAAGTGACAAAGGAAGCAGGTCGATTCGTTGACCGCGATGTGCTCACCCTGCACGATATTCGCGTGACAAGATGTGCAGCGCAGTTGGCGGCCGCGACGGACATTCTCCAGGTGCGGCTTGTGATCAAACATCACACCGCGGAAGTTCTCCGTACTTTGCAGGAGACGTGTGTCGTGGCAACCGGAGCGCAGGCAGCTGCGATCATCGATCTCTGCCCACGGTTTGGAGCGCTTGTAGACGCCGGTGAAATAGTTGGCGACCATTGACATCGCCAAGAACTTCGAATGCACTGTGCCTTCGATTCCGGGCGGGATATGGCACTCGGTACAGGTGACGTTGCTGTGCGTAGAGGTTTCCCAGGCCTGGAAGTACGGCTCCATGACGTGGCAAGACCTACAAAACGAAGGCTGCGACGTTACTCTTACAAAGAACAGCAGTGAGACCACAGTGACCATTGCGGTGGCGAAGAGGACCAGCCCGATACGTCTCGGTCCGAAGGCCTTCAGCCGCTTCCACCCTACTCCGAAGAGCCAGAAGGGAAGCTTGATCGTCTCCCAACAGGCTATGAAAAATTCGCGAACAATAAACTCCAATCTATCCAAGGAGTGTGACTCTGGCTACGGTGGGCCTGCTGCAAGTTGTCTACGGTGTGGGAGCACGGCGTATGGCGCCAAGCCGCACAGCCCCGAGGCGCGCATTTATGTAGATGCGAAAGTAGTTGCGCACCATGGAAGCGGCGGCCGACAATCTGTGGCAGTAGTTCCTCAGTCCGGCTGACTCCACCCTTAATATCGGAAAGCAATTAGGAGCAGTCAAGCAGAAATAGTGGCTATGAGTTAGTTAGTTTGAATTAAGTGCAGAGGTCACTTGAAGATATCTTCTGTATTTTCCGCAAATCCGCCCTCGATTGTCAACTTACGCGAGGAGGCAGGCTCCTCCATACGGGTGCGGCACATGATGCGAGAGGAGCATAACGTCCGTTAAACCAAGGCAATGGAAACGGGAACGAAACGAGAAGAACGATCGAGCAAAACGAGCGGGAATTGACGAGAGAGGAGTGAGGGATAGAGAGGAGGAGCGAGGAATATCAGGGGGCGAGCGAAGCGAGGATCTGCTTGGCGGCCTGCTCACAATCGGCGGTTGATATGTCGCGATGTGTGACAAGGCGTACCGTACGCGGGCCGAAAGCGAAGAAGCGTACGCCTACCCGCTCGCAGCGAGTGACCAATGCAGGCGCATCTGGTCCGTCGATCAGATCAAAGATGACAATATTGGTTTGTACGGTCGCGAGATTCATTGCGACGCGCGACGACTTTGTGAGCAGTTCGGCGAGCATTCGCGCATTGCGGTGATCGTTGTGGAGCTGTTCCAAGTGATTGTCGAGAGCGTAGAGACAGGCGGCGGCGAGGATACCGGATTGGCGCATGGCTCCGCCTAACATTCGACGATAGCGCACGGCACGGTGGATGATATCTCTTGACCCAACGAGCATGGAGCCGGCAGGGCAGCCGAGGCCTTTCGAGAACGCAACGGACACGAGATCAAACGGCGCTGCAAGCTCGGCGAAGGTCTTGCCTGAGGCCAGTGCGGCGTTCCACAGCCGGGCGCCGTCACAAAAGCTCGCGATGTTCCCCTCGCGCGCGGCGGCGCACACGCTTTCGATCAAGTCTTGCGGCACGATCACGCCGCCAGCGCGATTGTGGGTGTTTTCGATTTCGACTACGGTGGTCGGCGGATGCACGATGTGACCGCGATGCTTGATGGCGGACGTGAACTCCTCGAACGTGAACTCTCCCAGCCTACCGATTTCGGTGAATTGGATTCCTGAGTTGGCTGCTGAGGCGCCGGTTTCATGACAGACGGTGTGGGCATCTTTCATGACGATGACATCGTCGCCGGGATGAGTCAGTGTGCGCAGGGCGCATTGGTTGGCCATGACACCGGTCGGGAAGAAGAGGGATGCTTCCTTGCCGAGTAATTCGGCGACGCGACGCTGCAGTTGATTGACGGTGGGGTCTTCACCGAACTGATCATCACCAACATCGGCGGCGGCCATCGCCGCGCGCATTTCCACAGTGGGTTTTGTAATTGTGTCGGAGCGGAGGTCGATCATGATAGGGAAGCGGCAAGCGATGAGCTTGCCGCATTGGTTTAGTCCTGATTTGCCGAGAGCAGCCGCTTGGCCTGCTCGAAGGAGATGCCCTTACGATGGGCATAGTCGTGCACCTGGTCATCGGCGATTTTGCCGACGCCGAAGTATTTTGCCTGCGGATGCGAGAAGTAGAAGCCAGAGACGGATGACGCCGGGAGCATGGCGAAATGCTCTGTGAGGGTCATGCCGCAATTTTGTTCGGCGTGAAGCAGATCAAAGATAGTGCGCTTTTCGGAGTGCTCAGGGCAGGCGGGATACCCGGGAGCGGGACGAACGCCCTGATAGGTTTCTTTGATAAGCTCTTCGTTCGTGAGCGACTCGGCGGGCGCATAGCCCCAGAATTCGCGGCGGACACGCTCGTGGAGATGCTCAGCAAACGACTCGGCGAGGCGATCGGCGAGAGCTTTCAGCATGATGGCGCGATAATCGTCATGCTGGCACTCGTACGCGGTTACGAGTTCAGTCAGGTTGCCGCCTGCCGTAACGCAAAATGCGCCCATGTAGTCGGGGATGCCGGACGCTTTCGTAGCGACAAAATCCGCAAGTGATAGATTCGGCGAGTTCTTGTCCTTCTGCATTTGCTGGCGGAGCATATGGAATGTGGTCAACACATGTTTGCGCGACTCATCGGTGTAAAGCTCAATTGAATCGCCGACGCTGTTGGCTGGGAACAGGCCGAATGCGGCATGCGCAGAGATGCTCTTCTCACGCACCAGAGTCGCGAGCATTGTCTGCGCATCGGCGAAGAGTGAGCGGGCGCTGTCGCCGACTACTTGGTCTTCGAGAATTGCGGGGTAACGGCCACTCAACTCCCACGCCTGGAAAAACGGCGTCCAGTCGATGCGTTCCACAAGACGGTTGAGGGGATAGTCACTCAGAACCGTGACACCGGTCTGTGCGGGTTTGGGAGGCGAAGCGAACTCGAGCGCGGCGCGATTGGCACGAGCGTCCGCGAGGGCGGCGAGTCTCGTGGCACCGCTCTGCTGAGCGCGCAGGACGCGGACCTTTTCGTAGTCGGCGGCGACATCGCGAATGTACTCTGCACGGAGCTGCTTGCTAATCAAACTGGTGGCCACGCCGACCGCCCGTGACGCGTCAAGGACGTGTACGGTCGGGCCGGAATAATTCGGGCTGATCTTGACGGCGGTGTGTACGCGCGACGTTGTCGCGCCGCCGATCAAGAGCGGCGTAGACATGCGCAGACGTTCCATTTCCGACGCAACGAAAGTCATCTCTTCGAGCGAGGGGGTGATTAGACCGCTTAATCCGATCAGATCGACGCGCTCTTCCTGCGCACGTTCGAGGATTTTCGAGGAGGGGACCATGACTCCGAGGTCGATGACTTCGAAACCATTGCATTGCAGGACGACGCCGACAATATTCTTGCCGATGTCGTGCACATCGCCCTTCACGGTTGCGAGCAGGATGCGGCCCTTGCTGCTGGATTCGCCGGCCTTTTTCGACGCTTCTATGTAGGGAATCAGATGCGCGACCGCTTTTTTCATGACGCGCGCGCTCTTCACGACTTGAGGCAAGAACATTTTCCCCGCGCCAAACAGGTCGCCGACGTGATTCATGCCGGCCATAAGCGGACCTTCAATGACTTCAATCGGTTCGGGGAACATCAGGCGCGCGGCCTCGGTGTCCTCGACGATGAAATCATCGATCCCTTCCACGAGCGCATGTTTCAGACGCTCGGCGACATCGCGGGTGCGCCACTCGAGTTCTGCGGTTTCTCTTTCGCTTTGCCTTTGACGGTCGACGCGAAGGTGAGCAGACGTTCGGTGGCGTCGGCGCGGCGATTTAGCACGACATCCTCCACCCTTTCCAACAGATCGGGCTCGATGTCGTCGTAGATGGGCAGCGCGCCGGCGTTGACGATGGCCATGTCAAGGCCCGCGCGAATCGCGTGATAGAGGAACACGGCGTACCGCTTCGCTTCGCGCACGGGGTTATTGCCGCGGAAGGAGAAAGAGACGTTACTCAAACCGCCGCTGATGCGCACACGCGGAGATTTCGCTTTGATTTGCCGCGCGGCCTCGAAATACTGCACGGCGTAGTCGTTGTGCTCGTCGATCCCGGTGGCAATTGCGAAGATGTTGGGATCAATGATGATGTCCTGCGGGACAAAGCCTGCCTGTTCTATCAGCAGCTTGCAGGCGCGTTGAGCGATAGCCACTCGACGCTCAACCGTGTCGGCCTGACCCTGCTCATCGAAGGCCATGACAATGACTGCCGCGCCGTAGCGCTGGCAGAGTTTGGCTTGCCGCAGGAATTCGGCTTCGCCTTCTTTCAGGCTGATGGAGTTGACGACCGGTTTGCCTTGAATGCACTTCAGGCCTGCCTCGATCACCGACCATTTTGAGGAGTCGATGACGAAAGGGACGCGAGCGATTGAGGGTTCGGTCGCAATCAGGTTCAGAAAACGCGTCATGGCGGCCTGCGAATCCAGCAGACCTTCATCCATATTGATGTCGATCATCTGCGCACCGCTCTCGACCTGCTGACGCGCAACTTCGACGGCGGTTTCGTAGTCGCCGTTCAGAACGAGTTTTGAGAACCGCGCCGAGCCTGTGACATTGGTACGTTCACCGACATTCACGAAGCCGCTCTCTTCGCCAATGGTCAGCGGTTCGAGACCGGACACACGGAGACGCACGGGCAGGCTGACAGGCTTACGCGGCGAATAACGGCGCACCGACGCGGCGATTGCGCGGATATGTTCGGGACGCGTGCCGCAACAGCCGCCAGCAATGTTCAGCAGTCCGGCTTCGGCAAATTGGCCCATGACCCGGCCCATGTTCCCGGGTGTGTCGTCATACTCGCCGAACTCATTTGGCAACCCGGCATTGGGATGCAAGCTGACATGGCAATCAGCAACGCGGGAGAGTTCCTGCAGGTACGGATAGAGACTCTGAGCGCCGAGCGCGCAATTCAGGCCGACGGCAAACGGTTTCGCGTGGGCAACGGAATTCCAGAAGGCTTCAGTTGTTTGACCCGAGAGGGTGCGGCCACTGGCATCGGTGATGGTCCCGGACGATCACCGGAATGCGCTCACTGCGCTCGTCGAACAGGGTTTCGACGGCGAAGATCGCGGCCTTGGCATTCAGAGTATCGAACGATGTCTCAATCAGCAGGATGTCGGCACCGCCGTCAAAGTGACCGCGCGCGCAGGCGAGATAGACTTCGACCATTTGATCGAAGTTTAGATCGCGGTAGCCGGGATCGTTGACGTTGGGCGAGAGAGACAGAGTCTTGTTGGTTGGGCCAATACTTCCGGCGACGAAGCGCGGGCGAGACGGATCACGACTCATAGATATCGGCGACTTCGCGGGCTATTCTTGCAGATGCCAGATTCAACTCGAGCGCGAATTCTTCCATGCCATAGTCTGCAAGCGACGGGGCATTCGCGGTGAAGCTGTTTGTCGAAATGATATCCGCATCGGCATCGAAATAGAGTGCGTGGAGCTGCTTGATTACATCCGGGCGTGTCAGGGACAGGAGGTCGTTGTTGCCCTTTAGATCACGCGGCCATTCGGCAAAGCGGTCACTGCGGAAGTCGGCGTCGGACAGGCGCTGCTGCTGAATGAGCGAGCCCATGGCACCATCGAGAACGAGGTTCGCTCTTTGGCGAGGCGATGCAAGGCATCAATTCGACTACGGCGGGTCCATGGGGTCATGATCGAGAAGACTCTATTCTTATCGTTTACAACGGCTTATCTGTTGAGTTCCCGGTGTTCCGGGCAAGCTTGGTATTATACGAAATCCTGAGAGGATTTGCTCACGCGGTGGAATGAGTGGTTCGCATGGCCGATGATGACGCTCGCCGCACGCGCGAGGTTTTTCAGGTTCCGGCTGGGCACGGCCTCGCTTCATCGCCGCGGGGCGACAAGCGTCAATGCGGATGGCTGAAAATGAAAACCCCCACCCGGCGGGGAAAACCGGGTGGGGGCTCTTGCCTGAGGGAGCAAGACTTACTTCAGAAGCAGCATCCGGTTAACAATGCTCTGCTCGTTTACGGTCAAACGATACATGTACATACCGGAAGGCAGACCGGCCGCATTCCACGAGGTGGTGTAGGAACCGGCAGCCAGATTGTCATTAATCAAGGTAGCGACTTGACGACCCAACACATCGAACACGGTCATGGTAACCAAACCAGTGATCGGAGTCGAGAAGTCAATCGTTGTGGTCGGGTTGAACGGGTTCGGATAGTTCGTCGCGACAAGATGCGAGACGGGGACAGCATTCGGATTTTCGGAGACCGCCGAGCCGAGGATTGGATCCAAGCCATCGGTGTCGCCCGGCATACGATAGAACTCGCCGTTTACCTCGTATACGACGACCCACTCCTGATCCATACCTTCTGCGGTGCAACCAAGCATGCCGCCGACGATATCAACAGTTTCGCCAACTTGCGGGACGACGGAATTCATCGGGTCAACGTTATCGCCAAAGTCGATCACGTACTCGGCATTGCCGTCGTTGTTGTAGTCAACAGCGAGGAAGACCGATTCGAAGACCATCACGGACATCACGACGCCGGACATATCGACATAGGTCAGATCGCTGCCACAGCCGAAGCCGTCGCCACGACCGCCGCCGTCGCCACCATGCGCGCCGTCGCCGTGATCGCGGGGCTCAAACCAGAGCAGACCGTTGATCGTATGAACGTGGACCATCGGCGGTTCACCGTGCGACATCAGGGCACCAGAGATGGTGACTTCATCGCCGGCATTGGGACGCGTCGCTTCTGACGGCGGCACGTAATCAGCGGGGCCGAAGTTCAGACGGTAATCAGCCACATTGTCGGCGTCGACATCCAGGAGGTAACGAACGCGCGTGGAGTCGGTGGAATCGGGATATGCCAGAGTCACCACACCGGCGAGGTCAACCATTCGAAATGGTGGCCGCTGCTGGCCCGGCCGCCCGGATGGCCGTGATGACCACCGGAGTCTGCGGCAACGAGAGTCAGCGTTGCGAAAGCAGTCTGGCCTTCCACGATGTCCACATCTTCGCTGGCGAAGCCAATGCCACGCTTGGAAGCGTTCACATTATAGAGACCAACGGGGATTTCGGGAATGTCGAGATGACCGTTGGCGTCGGTCCAGCCAACGAAATGCTGCGGGCGCGGTCCGCCGTGATCGCGGATGAAGGCGACACGAACGCGGGCGCTGTCAACCGGGGTCGTGGCACCAGTCGAGTCGGCGACAACGACATCAACCGACAGACCACCAGTTACGATGGTTGCGCCAATACCGTCAAGCTCGAGCTCAACCGTTCCGTGCTCGGGGTCGTTAGACGTCAGCGTCAAAGTACCCGTATACTCGAGCAGGTCGGCAGGAGTGAAGGTTACAAGGACTTCGGCTTCGTTGTTCATCGGATCCGGGGACAACGTGAATTCAGCTTCGGAAGCGAGCGCAAACGCTTCGCCGGCGACCGCTACGGCGACGTTCAGGTCAGCAAAGCCATTGTTGCGGACGTGGACAACACGGGTGAACGTGGTGCCAACGCCAACGGGACCAAAATGCACGTCGTGGTCCGGGAAGACGATCATGTGCGGCTCTTGGGCGACCGCGACGAGCGTCAATGTGAGTTCATAGGTTTCGCCATCAGCGAGGTCGAACTCATCAGATTCAACAGGCGGATAGCCGGGTGCGCCAGCACGCACTTCGTATTCGGTAGCCGGAATATCGGGGAACGAAATGAATCCGTTCTCGTCGGTCATGCCCTGAAAATGCGGGCGATCGTGGCCGTGACCGTGGCCATCCGCGACGACCAGCGCGCCGGCCACCGGAGTCTGGACTTCGTCTATCATCGTGACGACGGTAACATTCAAGGTACCGGTTTGTGCCCAAACTGCTGTGGCGCCAACGAGGCAAAGCAGCGCAACAAACAATAGTTTCTTCATGGTTTCTCCTCAAATAGTAGGTGAGAACTAAGCGAGCGTAAGCTGTATACCGGTTACTGTTACGGCAATCGCTGTACCAACGACGTAAGATTATGTTTTACAATATATTTAAGGACATAGATTGGCAGGGATTGCGCTTGGCAATCACAGGGATGTGAATGGGGTGCGCACTTGGGCAGCTTGGAGAGGAGATCAGAAGGAGAACTGGAGACGGGCGCCGGAGATGGACGGGACGACTTCAATCGAGGTGGCCGATGAGCGCCAGAGGGCAAGGTCAGCCTGCGATGCGACGTAGAATGCGGCGGCGGTTAAGCCGTATGTCCACATGCGGCGATGGTGGGTGTCGTAGGTGTCGTAGAGGGAGGAAGCAGAGGGAGAAGAAGAGGCCGCGAGGTAGTCTTCGCGGGCCGATTTATTTTGGTTTAGCTCGAGAGCCAGAGCGCGGTTACAGCGACCTGTGCGGCGAGATGAAGCGCGCCGCGCAGAGTCTTGCCTTCGCGAAGGAATCCGGTGCCGGGAATGAGCAAGTTCACGAGATGGGATTCACGGCGAGCGGAGCGATATGTTGAGACTTCCCGAGTTATTTCAGCGGGCGGTTTCGACAAGTGGTCGGCCCTCCACTGGCGCCTCACGTCGTCGAATACGACGCGGAATTTGGGACTCACGGTGACCGGGTCCAGAGTCAACGACGAGTCGATTTCCAATGCGGCGACAAAATGCGCTTTGGCGTCATCTACTCGTTCCAGCATGATCATTGAATAGCCGCCGAGGAGTTGCAGTGTAACCTGATCCCCGGTGTCCAGTTCAGGCTGACGTTCGGCGCGCAGAACCAGTAGTTCGACGCGCTCGTATTCTCCTGCCCGGAACAGTGAATCGACCTCTTGCAGCAGCGGTGATTGCGCGAACAGAGTTGAACTTAGCGCGAGTAGAGTGAGAAGCGGGATCAATTGCCACCTCCCGCAGCGCGGACGGCAAGTTCAGATGTTTGCAAGTTGGCGTGCATCGTGAGCGTATCACCGGCGGCGGCGAGCCACGTTTTCTCGAGGGTGGGCAGGTTCGGATGTGTGATGCGCAGACGATGCTCACCGGGCAACACGGCGGGAAGCCGCTTGAGCGGAGACGTTCCAATAAGCTCATTGTCGAGGTAGATTTCGCCCCAGGGTTCGACCGAGATGCTCAGATACTCGACGAAGTCGGATAGGGCAAACTCGACGCGCGAGTTCTCACTGAGTTCAACTGTCGTTTGAATCGGGGGATAGGCTGGATTGCGGAACATAAAGACGTGCCTTCCGGCAGGTAATCTAAGCGCGGCACCGAGCGGAGTCGTCCCGAGTTCGACACCGGCCAATGTGACACGGGCCCAAGGGGTCGTGTTTAAGAAGAGCTCAAAGGAGTCCGGCAGCGCGGTTACAGATGGAGGCGCAATTTCGGTTGTTTTACGCGAAGTGTCTCGCAGTTGCTTCTCGACGGTTTTGGTGACAGGCATCACTGGCGACGAAGGCGTCTCAGCCGGTATCATCTTATGATTGTCCGGAATCGATGAAGGTCGCTCGGTCAAAACAAGAGAATCCTCTGCGGCCTGTCTGTCAGTGATCGGATCCGTTGCGGTTTGATCGGTGCGCGGCCAGAGGAGAATGGTGAGGACGAGGCCAAACAGTGCGGCTACAGGCCATACCCATTTCTTGTTTGACGGGGTCCTTGGCACGGATAGCACGGGCGCAACACCGTCGCGGACAAGGGCCAATGCGGAATGGGCATCGGAAACTCGAGCCTCTGTCTCTTTGGCCAGACAGGTCTTGATCAGTTCAAGAAGAGGCTCATCAGCAATGCCTTGCAGGAGCGACCACTCGGGCTCGACTTCACGGACGCGGCGCAGGGACTCCAACAGGGAATCAGCGAGAAAGGGATTTACACCCGTGGCGGACTCGAAGAGCACGACCCCAATCGCGAAGAGATCGGATTGGACCGACGGCGCTTTGCCACGCGCGAGCTCGGGGGCAAGATAGGCGGGAGTGCCGACTACTGCAGAATGGTGGGTGAGCTTGGGAGCATCGGAGAGCAGCGCGAGGCTGAAATCCGTCAGTTTGAATTGACCATCATTGCGGAGCAGGATGTTCTCAGGCTTGACGTCCCGATGGAGGATTCCGGCATCGTGCAACGTTGCGAGCGCTGAAAGCAACGAGTCGGCAAGCCGCCGCAGCATCTCCGGACTAAGCGACTTATCACGCTTGATTTTGCTGCGAAGGGTCTCCCCCTCTACCCACTCGAGGAGCATGTACGGCCCCTCAACGGGGTCTTCTCCGACTTCGTGAATGCGCACAAGTTGAGGATGATCGAGCCGAGCGGCGGCGCGGGCTTCACGTTCAAAGCGCGCGCGTAAGTCCTGATCTTCGGCGAACTGCGGATGCAGGACTTTCAAGAACACGTCCCGGTCAAGACGCGCATCACGCGCGCGATAGGCGGAGGAGATATCTCCCCGCGCAATCAGTTTTCGCTCCCTCAAGCGTTCGGCCAGCGGTATCATCTCGCGACCGGTTCTTCCCACTCTTTCAATTTGTAATGCAGATAGCGCCGCGAGATACCGAGCATCAAGGCGGCTTTGGATCGATTGCCACCGCAGAGCGTCAGCACTTGCATGATGTGCATCTTTTCGGCGGCTTTCCAACTCCAGTCCTCGTTCGAAGTCGCACTTCTGCTGAGGACTTGATGTGAGATGTCTTCGAGCTCGATGCGATTGCTTGTGGTAATCACGGCGGCGCGGACAATGGTGTTTTCGAGTTCGCGCACATTGCCGGGCCACGAGTAGGTTTGCAGTCGGCGCAGCGCGTCGGGAGAAATGCCGGTTATCTTGGTGCCGACTTTGCGCAGGAAGTGGTTGACGAGAAGCGGCACGTCGGAGAGCCGGTCGCGCAGCGGCGGGGTGTGAATCGGCAGAATGAACAGACGGTAGAAGAGGTCCTCGCGGAACCGGCCTGCTTGAATCTCGGTTTGCAGGTCTTTGTTCGTCGCAGCAAGAATGCGGACGTTTGCCTTGCGCGTTTCGGTATCCCCTACTCTTCGATACTCGGATTCCTGCAGATAGCGCAGGAGTTTGGCTTGCAGCGAGAGCGGAATGTCAGCGATTTCGTCGAGGAAGAGCGTTCCGCCCTCCGCAGCTTCGACCAGGCCTTGCTTATCTGCGGTTGCGCCGGTAAATGAGCCGCGCTTGTGACCGAAGAGTTCGCTCTCGAAGAGTTCGGGCGAGACGTTTCCACAATAGAGGGCGAGAAAGGACTTGGGCGCGCGGTTGGATTGGCGGTGAATTTCGCGGGCGACAAGCTCTTTGCCTGTTCCTGATTCGCCGGTAATGATGACGGGCAAGTCGCTGGGAGCCAGTCGGGAGATCAAGCTATACAGTTCGCGCATGGCCTGACTATCGCCAATCAGAAGACGTTTGGAATCGCCGGATTTCAGAGCGGCAATTTCGCTGCGGGCACGGTCGTAGCGGCGGGCGTTTTCAATGGCAAGGGTCGCGAAAGCGGCGAGAGTCGATAGCGGCGAGAGGTTCTCCTTGCGGAAGAGATCGCGGTCGGAGCGGCTATCGAGGTAGAGGGCTCCTTCGACGGCGTTGCGGCCCGACAGAGGGACGATCATTGCCGATTGAATGTGCTGCAAGATGATTGACGACTTGCCGGAGAAACGCGGGTCCTCAACAGCGCTTTCGGTGAGAATCGGCTTGTTGGACGTAATCGATTCCTTGACCAGCGATTGCGAGACTTCGTCCAGGCCGCGCGATTCTCCGCTCTTCTGCCGACTGGCCGCAAGTTGCAGGGCTTCGTCGGTGTGCACGATGATCATCGCGGTTTCAGCGTGCATCGTCTGAACGGTAATGTCGAGAATCGTCTCGAAGACCTCGCTCAGCGGGCGAAGCTCGAGGAGTTTTTGTCCTGCCTGCAGGACCTGTTCCGCCGTTAGAAGTCCAGCGCTCACAGCCCCGCTCCGGCGCTCACGGTGAAGTATCCTTCGCGAGACCGCGTGCTATTGCCATAGTTGTCATAGACGAAGATCGTCCAGTAGTAGTTTCCATCTTCCAATGAATCGGCCATCACGGAATCGACCAAGGGCAGGGAGTTTTGAGTCGCGAGCAGGGAATCTGAAGACCAGATGTGCGCGACGATCTGGAACTCGAGCACGCGTTCGATGGATGCCTGAAACGTGAAGGGATAGAGGGCATCGAAACGATTCCAGGCGAGATTGGGCCGGGGTCCGGTTACTTCAGACGACGCAGGGGAAACGAGGGTGGGCGTTTCCTGAAGCACCCGAAACAAGTATTCCGGTCCAACAGTGAAGGAGTCCTTAGGAGTCCATACATGGAACGTAAAGGGAACCCCGATAACTGATTCAAGATGGTCGTCGTTGAAATAGGAGCTCGTGAAGGCGGCGGCCCACTTGCTTTCATTTGTGAAGGCGAGATCTACGGACGGCCGGCCATCGTACTGGGCCATGGCGGAGTCAATTTGGAGCGCCGAGTCGGGCCAGAGTTCAGCCAAAACGGTATAGGAGTCCGTGGTCGGGAAGATGCGGGAGATGTGCACGCTGCGCAAATCAGTGTGAAAGATCGGCGTGGGCGATGCGGGCAGAGATTCCGGGGGTGCGACGTAGTAGTCGGACTCGGGGTCCAACGGGTTGTCGTGGGGGGCGGCACAGGACAAGAGGAGGGCAAATGTCGCCGTAAGCCAAATTATATCAACAATTTTCTTCACGTGAGGTACGATGTGGGCGACCCAGTCCGAGAGGCCGGAGTGAGCATGGCGTGCTGTATATGTGTATGACACGCGCAGCAGTCGAGAGGTTGAAAACGGAATGCACACGTGTGCAGGGGGTGCGCAATTCTGGGGTATTATGTGGGTATATTACAAGAAGTGTTCCCAATCGGGTCTTCCCGGCGAAGCTGCCCGATCTCCGGGGGGGGTGAAGCCGCACCGTGCGAAAATATGGTCCCGATGGTAGGCGAACACGGGCGGCCCAGAGGCCGCCCGCCGGATGTTGTTAGAACCTATAGCCGAGGGCAAGCCGAAGCAGCGCTACATCACGGCCATCGCCGAAGCCCTGCTCGAACTCGGCAGCAAGATAGGTGTGGCGGGCTGGAACAATGTCAAGCAGGAGGGCAACCCATTGCTGAGAAATTCGGTCGGAGACGTCGACTAATTCGTAGCTATTCTGTCCGACCTCGATTCCTGCGTCCAACCCCTTTGCGAACTCGCGTGATAGACTCAGCGAGGGTTGGAGGCCGGAGCTTAAGTCCGAGTCAAACCAACGCACACGGGCGAAGGCGCGCAGTCTGGTGTTTGCGAGATCGGATGACCCGACCCTGAGCCACGCGCTGGTCGCTTGACTCTCCTGGGCGGCGCCGCCACGAGCGCCGAGTCCGATATCGGCGGAGTACGATTCAGCGAAGCGCGTCTCAAGTCCGGCGCGGAAGCCTTGTTGGAGGGCGCGGTCGAACACGCTGTCGGGCAGCGCGCGGGTTTCAGCAGTGTAATAGGGCTGACGGTTGTCGTAGGCGGCGCTGATAGCGAGTGCGCGCGAAAAACTGTAGTGCGCGTCAAACAAGAGACTTGCCACCGTGAGTGACGACCCTTCAGCGTCCTTCAGCCAAGCGCGGTTCAAGTTCAGCTCGGCGCTCTCGAAGAGTCTTAAGCGCGATCCGCGCGTGAAGCTGAATTGCTGATAGAGGAATTCCCGGCTGATTTCGCCATCAAGATAGCGACCTGCGAGAGAGGCGGTCGCCTGCATGTATTGCGAAACACCAACCGCGTTACGGTAGGAGATGAATGTGCCGAGCTTTGTACGATCAGTTTGAATCCGCGTATTTTCGGGGTCGGGCTCGAAACCGCCGATCAAACCGACGGCGATTGTCTGACTCGCGTCGTATTTGGCATAGGCACCGTCGAAGTAACCCATGCCGCGGGTCTCGCGCAGATTCAATCGTCCAACGCCTGCGGTGAGGGGGTTGGACTCCGGCTCGTAGGCGAGCATGGCTTCGTAGATGCGATTGGTTGACGCGGACAGATCGTCGTTGGCTCGCACGGTTCTGCGCAGGCGGAGATTGGTGCGAGCGGAGAAGTCGGAGCCGTTGATGCGTTTCAGCACGGCGCGCGCAGAGAGGCCGGGCTGAGTGTAGTCGTAGTTTGCAGGCTCGCGGTCATCCTGCATCGTGTAGTCGAAGCTGATGCGTCCGCTCAGTTGATTAGGCCGTTCGCCGGGAGCCCGTTTCGTCAACGATTGCGGGCCAGGCGTTTCGACAAGCGTGTCGAGTTGTGCGGAAGTCGGTGGCGCGCTTTGCGGTTTTGGTTCAGCGGTTGTGAACACCACTGCGTCGTCGTGTTTGGAAATTCGTTTTGCGGCGTCCGCGATTTCGCAGGAGGACGAGTTTTCGGACAAGAAGGCAATGATCGCGCGGGCCAATTCGGATGCGCCGCGGGATAGAATTACGGAGTCGCCCGGAACAATTCCGGAGGCGCGCCCGTCGCTAAGATAGACGGAATTTGCGGAGACGTATTGGACCTTGCAAGGCAGTTCGATTGCCGTCGCGATTGAGGCCAGGGCGAGTAAAAAGGCGATGCGCAGAGTTATCATTTCTGGACCTCCACGCGACGCGGAGTAGCTCGGCGATGGTCGGGCGTGCTGCTACCCCGCTCATTGCCGTCGGGATGGCACGCGTAACATGACGTGGGTGTGTATGTATAGCCTTCAACGTCTTCGTCGTCGTGCTCGTCGGCCAAGTCATTGGGATCGTCGTGCTCGTGACAGTCGATGCAGCTGAACAGAGTGAAGTTTCCGGCGGTCGTGTGACAATCGATACAGAGGTTCCATTCGTTATTGTGGCGGCCCGAGTAGATCGGGAAGTGATCGTCGTCGTGGTCGAAATTGGAGCTCCAGTTCGAGGTCGTGTGACACTCGAGGCACTCTTGCGGGTAGCCTTCATTGTGGTCGGGGTTGCTCGCCGCATTGAAGTCCGTCTGGTGGCAGAACGAGCATTCGGTCGGCGTATTCTCGAACTGTCCGCCAACATGGCAGGCGAGGCAGGCGGTGGTGATATGCGCACCGGTCAGAGGGAAGGCCGTCGTGCTATGGTTGAAGTCACTATCCCAATCATTGGTGTTGTGACATTGCAAGCAGTCATGCGGGAAGTTTTCGGACAGATGGTCATCGGCTTCGTTGTAGTCTTCTTCGTGACATGACCAGCAATCTGTCGGTGTTCCGTCATACACGCCGCCGACGTGACATTGCTGACAGTCGACTTCGATGTGCGCTCCCGTAAGAGGGAACTCGGTGTTGCTATGATTGAATGTCGCCTGTTCCCAATCGACCGTATTGTGACAGACCGCGCAGTCGTGCGGGAAGTTGTTTTGCACGTGGTCGGACTGCTCATTGTAGTCGTCCTGATGACACGACCAGCAATCGGTGGGAGTGCCGTCATAGACGCCGCCGACGTGGCAATCGAGACATTTCACCTGGATATGAGAGCCAGTGAGCCGGAAGTCGAACGTGTTATGATCAAAGGTCGCCTGTTCCCAGCTAAACGTGTTGTGACAGACCGCGCAGTCGTGCGGGAAGCTATTTTGCACGTGGTCGGACTGCTCATTGTAACGTGATTCGTGGCAAGACCAGCAATCCGTCGGTGTGCCAGTGTAAACGCCGCCGACGTGGCAATCCAAGCACTCGGTCTCAATATGGCGACCGGTGAGCGGAAAGGTCGTCACGTAGTGATCAAATGTGGCGTCGTTCCAATCGCCTGTGTTGTGGCAGGCGGCGCAGTTCTGGGAGTACCCTGCGGCAACGTGATTCGGATCAGTCGTGCCGTTATACTGTTCTTCGTGACAGGACCAGCAATCCGTCGGAGTGCCGGTGTACTGATTTCCGGCGTGACACTGTGCGCAGTCGGTTTGCAGATGCGCACCGGTCAACGGAAAAGCGGTTAGATCATGAGTAGTGAATGTCGCCGGGCGCCACGCTGATGTAGTGTGACAGGATTCACATGATGTATTGAATGCGGGGCTGTCGTGTTCGGGGTTGGCGGTTGCGGTGAAATCGGGTTCGTGACAGCCGACGCATTGAGTCGCCGTGCCGGTGTATTGTCCACCCACATGGCACTGTGCACATTCGGTCAGCGCATGCGCGCCTGTCAACGGGAATTGAGTCTGGTTGTGGTTGATAAACTCAGCGGGACGCCAGGCGGTTGTCGTGTGGCACGATTCGCACGTGCTTGGAAACGCTGCGGCCTCGTGTGTCGGGTTTTGCGCACTCGCATAGTCGGGTTGATGACATTCGACACACGCACTTGACGTATTCACGAAGCCTGCGCTATGACAGGCCTGACAGTCGGTTAGTGCGTGTCCGCCGGTCAAGGGAAGGCCTGCGAATGCTGGAACGCGGGGCCTTTCCAGTGCGCGGTGTTCAACGAGGTGGCACTCGAGGCAATTCTGCGAGAATCCCGCAGCGGCATGATCAGGGCTTTGGGCTGTCGCGAAGTTATCGGCATGGCACGAGATGCAGGCGGTTGACAGCGCAGCGTATTGACCATTCGCATGACAGCTCTGGCAATCCACTGCGGAGTGGACGCCGGCAAGCGGAAAGCGCGTCGTCTCGTGAGCCTTGCGGAAATTGGGTTCGTCGACCCACTGATTGGGAGTGTGACAGTCTGCGCAGTTGGCGGAGAATTGACCGCGATGGATATCCGTATGGCAGTCGAGGCAGGCGGCGCTCGTTGTCTTGAATTTGTGGTCCGTGTGACAGGCAAGACACGATACTCCACGATGCCTGCCGACGAGCGGGAAGTTGGTCATGGCGTTGTGCGAAAACGCGGAGTCGGTTTTCATCTTTGTCCAATTGTCCGTCGTGTGACAGGTTTGGCAATCGAGTGTCAACGGACCGTGCGGCGATTCAAGCGCCCGCGCGGCGTTGAAGGCAAGCAAGCAGAGGAATACGAGGATGCGGATCATTGCTTCTGGGGTAGGGTTCCGCCATGACAATCGCTGCAGGCATGGGGCAACGGTCGGTAGAGTGTGAAGGTGCCTGCCGCATCACTTTGCGGCTTATGGCACAATGTGCAGGCGACTTTCTGGTGTGCACCGTCCAAGACCCAGCGCGCATCGCGGGAGTGATCAAAGAGCAGCGTCTTCCAGGCGTCCGGAGTGTGACAGCGGCTACATTTAATCTTGAGGTCGGGAGCGGCAGGGTCCAGCTCTGCGAGTACGAATTGCGAACGATGCGGGTCTTTGTGGCAGAGTTCGCATTCACGAGCAAGCGGCGCCATCTTGATCTGCTCCCGGGGCGTACCTTGATGCTCACGGATGTGGCACGACATACATTGATTCTGGTCGTGCTTGCCGACGAGCGGGAAGCCAGTCTTGGCATGATCGAAGGTTATCTTGCGCCAACTATCCACGGTGTGACAGAAGTCACAGCTTGACGTCTGCATGTACTTGTCAAGCTGCCCGCGGTGAACGTCGGCGTGGCAGCCTTTGCAGGATTGGTCGGTGAAAGCGAACTTGGCGTAGGGATCCGCGCGATCGGTTAACGTCAGCGCATGACAGACCACACAGGGTATTGCGAGGTGCCCTCCGGCGAGCGGAAACTTGCTCTGCGCGTGTTCGGTGACGCCATAGTGCGCCGGTACAAAGCCATCGACGGTGTGACAGGATTCGCAGGCGCCGCCATCCACGCGGTCCGCGAACTGACCCCGGTGTTCGTCTTTGTGGCAGTCTTTACACGCGGCATGGGCGACAGGATTCGTCATCTTGCCTGTGGTGTGGCATTTGATACAATCCCGGCCAATGTGTTGGCCGGTTAGCGGGAAGCCAGTCTTGTTGTGATCGAAGTCCTTCGCCATCTGTGCGACGGCAAAGTTCTCCGTCGTGTGACAGCCACCGCAATTGGGACCAAATTTGCCTTCGTGAACATCCTTGTGACAAGAGCTGCAAGTTGTGAAATCAAGGCCGGTGTAGCGTGTCTGTTCGGTCGGACGAAGTTTATCGACTAAGAGGACCGTACTTGTCAGCAAGGGGTTTTGCTCCGACTTGTGACACTTCGCGCATTCGACGCTCGCGTGTTTGCCGGTCAGCGGGAATTTCGACTTGTCGTGCGAGAAACCTGAGGCAGGGATCCATTGCTCCGCGCTATGGCACTGTTCGCAATTGTTGGCAAGCTGCTCGCCGTGTTCGTCGGCATGGCAGGAGTTGCAGTCGGTCACCAAGCCAAGATGAGTGCGCTCGAGGTTTGTGTTGGGGCCGAGCTTGTCAAGGACTTCACTCCTGCCGTAAGCGTTTAGATTGCCGTGACAGGCGACGCATTTCTGATTTGCGTGCGCACCGACTAATGGCCAGCCCGTCCTAGCGTGATCGAATTTCTCCGGGCCGTCTTTCCAGTAGACTAATTCAAATTCACGACCAAAGTGCTCGCCGTGACATTTGGCGCAGCGCTCCGCCTTCACTTCGGGGCTTGAGTGATAGCCCTTGCCCGCCTCGATACGCTCTTTGATCGCGGTATGGCAGGTCAGGCATTTTGCGGACGTGACGTCTTCGCCGAGTTCGTGACATTGCGTGCAATTCGCAAGCCCTTCGAGCCTGGCATGGTAGCGCGACAGGTCTCCGGGAGAGAGTTGCGCCCAGCAGAAACTGGTAAGCGAGAACAGAGCGATCCAGACGAAGCGCATGTGTTATGGATGCTTGACAGGTTTGAGTTTGGGCAAGGCGCCCTGTGCGTAGACCGCAAGGGTGTCCTGTGGATGAAGCCCGATCCGCTCGGTCCAATGCTTACGGGCAGCGTCGTGGTTGCCGCGATTGGCTTCGATCGCACCGAGATTGTAGAGCGCGCCGGAATGGCCCGAATGATCTTTCAAGATGAGTTGCAGCTCGCCGATGGCTTCGTCGGCGCGGCCCAGAGCTGAAAACGACCGGCTGAGATCGAGATGCACGAGCCAGCCGGTGGACGTTGTGTCGTTCTTCAGGAACTCGCGATAGAACTGGACGGCTTTCTCGTACTGGCCATCCTGATAGTAGAGGTTTGCCAGTTCGAGCGCAACGGGCCCGTGACCGGGGGCGGTCCTCCACATCTGCTCCATTTGTTCGAGCGGCGTTAGCTGAGTCTGCTCCTGTTCGTGTTCGAGCGTCTCGAAACTCGGCTCGGTGTCACCGCCCGGTTGGGGTGCGAAGTATAACCAGAGCAGTAGCGCCGGGACGACGATCAGCGCCGCACCGAACGCGACACGATTGCCTTTGCTGCTTGCGCCGCCGTGTTTGTATTCTGCCATCGTTTATGCCTGTCCGAATTTTCGTTCAAATTCAATCCCCACGCTCTTCAAGAACTCGGTAGGGAGCACGCCGCCGATCATCACGAAGATGTAGTCGTTGCCGAGCACAAGCTCAGTGCCCTGCTGATCAATATGGACTCTGTCAGACTCGATTGATGTAACGTTTGAGTTCAGCAGGAGTGTTACCTTGCCATCCTCAACGGCCCGCTCGACTTTGGCGATTGCCTTCTTTAATGCGGAAGATGTTTTCGCCGCGATACGAGAGGTGGACGGTGTTGCCGGGTTGTCCGGAGAGAGCGACAGCGGCTTCAACCGCACTGTCACCTCCGCCAACGACCAAGATGCGCTTGTGATGGTACTTCTCAGGATCGAGCAGACGGTAGGTGACCTTCTCGCACTTCTCTCCGGGGCAGCCGATTTTGCGGGGCGTGCCGCGGCGGCCAAGGGCCAAGAGGACTTTGAGTGTTTAGTACTCTTATTTGGTCGTCGTGACGCGATAGTTGGTTTTGTCACGTTTGATCTCCGTGACTCTTTCTCCTTCACGGATGTCGAGCTCGTGGTCGCGGACGACGGTGTTCAACAGTTCGAGGAGCGGTTCCTTCTCCACTTCGCGCAGCTTAACGAGACCGTGCAAAGGAAGCTCCATGGGCTGCACCATGACGAGCTTTTGGCGCGGGTAGGTGAAGATCGTGCCGCCGAGGTCTTCCTGATCTACAGTGACGAAGCGCATGCCCTCCTTCTTTGCTTGAAGCGATGCGGAAATACCTGCCGGGCCGGCACCAATAATGACGAGGTCGAGAGCTTCACCGGACTTATCGTTCTTGACTTGCTGGGCGACCGCTTCGACGGCCTGCCTGCCTTGCGAGACTGCGTTGCGAATCAGGCCCATGCCGCCAAGTTCGCCGGCGATGAAGATACCGGGAACATTGGTTTCGAAATTCCCTTTGATATGCGGAATATCGACGCCGCGCTTTTCGGTTCCGAAGACGAGTGTAATCGCATCCACAGGGCAGGCCGCTTGACACTGACCGTGGCCGATGCAGCGGGACGGGTTCACCAGCGCAGCCTTGCCGTTTATCAACTGGAGAATGCCCTTTTCCGGGCAGGCTTTCGTGCATGAGCCGGAGCCGATACACTGATCGGGATCGATGACCGGATGGAGAGATACGGGCTGGTCGAGTCCGGCGATCGTCGAAGTCTCGAGCGTCTTTGCGGCCTTGTCGCTGCTCTTCTTCGCGTTCCAAACATAGAGCGCGGGGAAGAGCACGACGAGGGCGCCGGTGACGATATAGATCAGGGTTTCGATACTCATCAGGCGAGCTTAGAAGATCCAGGTGTAGCCAAGTGAGATCGCGACAGCAATGTGCACGACCATGATGACGAGCATGATGATGGCAAACGGCTTGTGGAAGACATGCCAATGGTGAAGCAGCTTTCGGGCCGTGGCAAGAAAGGCGATGCGCCGATCCAACAGAGCACGGCGCTTTGCGAGGTCGACGAGATGTTTGGCGTCGTGTGAAGTGAGACCTGCTTCGTGCTGCAAGCGGCGGCGCAGCGCCCTGTAGCGCAACGTGGCAGTCAGATCGCGGGTCAACCAGTTCATTAATCCGCCGGAATGGGCAGTGTTCTCCTCGATGAACCGCTCAAGAATCTGGAGAGCCTTGGGGTTGCCTGAGACTTCGGACGAAAAGTGCCGCCGGGTGCGCTCTTCGAGCTCGGCCAATTCAGTTGCCGAGAGCTCTTCGCCGCTTAGGCTGCGCGGAATCTGCAAGTAGAGATAGCGACCAAGCACACCGCTCAGCGCGACCGCCACCATTGACCAGAACGAGACGGCAACGATTCCGCCGAATTTGAAGGTCGTGTGAAAGATGACCAACACCGGTCCGGTGATGCCCATCCAGATGTGGTAGTTCAGCCAGTAGCGAATGTCGCCCCACCCCTGCTGCATGGGTCGCCAGCGCTTACGCAACGAATACAGGAGCAAGACAACCATGAACGCGCTGCCGATTATCCCAGCACCTTGCCCGATGAATCCGGTCGGCTTCCACTCCTCGTGAAGTTCATGTCTCGCCCGTTCGTGCATTGGCAGCGAATAGTACTCCCATCCATAACCGGCCAAATAGAGCGTGATCAGGACGGTCAAGGTGTAGAGAAAAAACAGGCTAAGTTTATGATATGACAATTTTTATCCTATTTTGGACAACATTAGAGAATATAGGTTTTTTCGCTGTCTAATGGTATACCAAGGGAAAGGACAATACAGATTCGATTCCAAGTTACAGATTGCTTCTTTAGCTTGAAGTAGGTATATTGTTTGGAACATACGTGCAACACAAATTATGCGCTTTCATGCCCAAAACTAACATATTCTTACTGATTTTGCTGATTTCGAGCGTTCCGGGCCGGGCGGAACTCGACTTTGCGCTGACGACGCCGGACAGCGCTTTGTCGGCGGCACTGGCGACTTTAGGGGGCACTCCGCTAACGGTTGCGGATGCGACTGCTAAAGCTCTTGAAAACTCATATCTTATGCGGGATGCTTGGGCTTCGCTTGAAGCCGCCCGAGGGTCACTGGCACGGGAAAACGGGGAGTTTGACCCTGAGCTGTTTGGCGAATTCAGCACGGCAAGTGAAAAACAGCCATCGGCTTCGCCATTCACCGGGGCAGCCGTGCTACATCCCGAGACATCAAGAGGTCAGGTCGGGGGCAGGGTTACCCTGCCGATTGGAACAAAGGTGGAAGCGTCTATTGTAGGATCGCGCTACGAATCCAACTCGGCATTTGCGTCCTTGAATCCGCAGTACGACGCGACAGGCAGCTTGAGGTTTGCACAGCCGTTGCTCGAAGGGTTTGGTCCTGCGAAATGGGGGCAACGCGGTCAGGCCAAGCGAAGTTATGCGGCCGCGAAGCTGCGCTACGAACAGGCACAAGAGGTGGCGCGGGCGACGGCCGAAGCGGCCTATTGGGATTTGTATGCGGCGGAACGCGATCTGGCCGTGGCGCTGGTGACGAAGGAGCTTGCGGAAGCGCTCTTACGAGAGGCCGAGATACGGTTTAACGCGGGACTTGCGGGCCCAAATCACGTGAATACAGCGCGGGTGTTTCTGGCCGAGCAGGAGCTGAACGAAATGGACGCCCAGGACAATTTGACGCGAGTGAGTGATGTGCTTGCGACATTCATCGGTGCGCGGCCAGACGGCCAGACGCGATATCGGACCGTCGAGGAGCCGGAACGCATCGCGGCAGTCGAAAGCGAAGACGCAGTGGTAGAACGCGCGCTGGCCGGGAATCGCGAATTGAAAGCTACGCAGGAAGAGGCCAAGGCTATGCAGTCGTTAGCGCGGGCCGCGAGTTGGAATGCCCTGCCGCAACTTGACCTGTTTGGAGCGCTCGGAGGAAATGGGATTGCCGGCACGGGTCGGGATGTGGTTTTCGGTTCTGACACTTTGCGCAACAATTTGGACACGGGATTCAGTGACGCCTTAGACCAGGCGATCGGGCGAGACTATCCGTCTTGGGCGCTGGGGTTGAGGCTGACCGTGCCGATTCTTCCGCGAGGGAAATTTGGTGAGCGGGACCGAATGCGGGCGGAAGCAGCACGAGCAGAGCATCGTCGCGCACAAACGCAACGAGTGGTTGAGGAGCAGGTGCGGGCAACACATCGTGAACTATTCAAGGCTCAAGAGCGACTCGCGATGGCGGAAACTGGAGTATCTGCGTCCTATGATCAAGTGCGCATTGGCCTAATCGAATATAAAGGCGGCGCTACATCGGCCTTTGAATTGGTCAGACTTGCGGCAGACCTTGTTAATGCGCAGCGACGATATTCGGCAACGCTGGTGCGAACAGCCAAATCCGCAGCGACGATGCGCGTGCTGGCACCTTGATGATGGCACCAGAAGCTACAAGAATCAATATCGAACAGGAAATACATCGAATGAAGAGTACACAATTCTTGGCGGCAGGTGCGGCGGTCGTCGCGTTTAGCTTCGCGGGCTGCATGGGCGGCGGATGGGGCGGCGGATTTTCGATGCCACCGACACCTGTCGAGACCACAACGGCCAAAGTGCAGGCCGTGGAAGATCGCTTCGAGACAATTGGCTCAATTGAAGCGGACGAGGCCGTGACCGTTGTCGCGGAAATGGGCGGGACGATCACACGCATTCCGTATGGCGAAGGCGGCAGCGTCGGTAAGGGTGAACTGCTGGCGCAGATAGACGACCGGGAGTTCAAGGCGGCACTTGACCGCGCGATCGCGCTGCGAGATCAGGCGCAAACATCGTTTGATCGCGTGAAGACTATTGTCGAACAAAACGCCGGTTCACAACAGGCGTTTGATGATGCCCAAGCGGCATTGCGAGTGGCAGAGGCGAATGTCGCATTTGCCAAGGCGCAGCACGATAAGACCAGGATTACGGCACCATTTGCAGGCACTGTTGGCGCGCGGAAAGTCAGTCCCGGGGAGTTTGTTCAGCCGGGAACTCCGATTACTGAGCTCGCACGGCTGGAACAACTACGGGTGGCCTTCTCAGTGCCGGAACGTTATTTAGCGGACCTCTACATCAACGCGCCGGTGCGAATCATGACTACGGCGTTCCCAGATATGGAGATCATGGGCGCAGTAATGGTCGTCGAACCGCAGGTGGACATGCGCACGCGGAACGTCGGGATTGTGGCAAGAATAGATAATGCGGAGGGCAAACTGCGTCCGGGGATGTCGGCCAATATTGCGGTTACGCTGCGGAGCGGCCTTCGGCGATGACGATTGCGAGTGAGGCGATCTTCTTGGATCAGAATCAGCCATTCGTGTATGTTGTGAAGGCGGATTCGTCGGTTGCGCGGGCGGCGGTTAAGCTGGGCAGCAGGTCGCGCGATTTCGTGGAAGTGCTGGGAGGAATCGAAGCGGGACAAATAGTTGTGCGAGCGGGTCAGCAGAAGATTTTTGACGGCGCGAAAGTTGTTCCCGTGGCGGATCTGGATTCGGCGGCGACGCGGCAGGCGGCGGCTAACGAGGGCGGAGCGAGTCAATGAAGATAAGTGATCTTTCGATTCGGCGGCCCGTGTTCGCGTCAGTCATGAGTCTCTCGATTGTGCTGTTCGGGATCATCGCTTTTCTGCGGCTTCCGGTGCGCGAATATCCGGACATTGACCCGCCGATTGTGTCGGTAGTCACACTGTATCGCGGAGCGAGCGCCAGCGTTGTCGAGACAGAGATTACGGACATATTAGAGGAGCAGTTCGCGACGCTTTCCGGGGTGAAGACGATGACGTCGTCGAGTCGCGAACAGGGTTCAGTGATCACGATTGAGTTTGAGCTGGAACGCAACGTTGAAGAGGCAGCGAACGATGTCCGCGACCGCGTGGCGCGTTCGCGCGGGGTACTTCCACGCGATATTGAGGACCCGATTGTTGAGAAGGTTGATGCGAATGCGCAGCCGATTGTCTGGATCGGGTTGTCGAGTGAGCATCACAACGGCCTCGAATTGACAGAAGTAGCGGACAGAGTGTTGAAGGAACGGCTGCAGCGGCTGCCGGGAGTGGGTTCGATCATCATTGGCGGCGAGCGGCGGTATGCGATGCGCGTGTGGCTCGACGGACAGCGATTGGCGGCGCGGGGATTGACGCCAACGGACGTCGAGCTTGCCATTGCGCGGGAGAACGCGGAGATACCGGGCGGGCGAATCGAGGGCAGCGAGCGCGAGTTTGCGGTGCCGACGCCGAGCGAGATCAACACACCGGAGCAGTTTGGTTCGTTGATCATCGCACAGAACGCCGACGGAGTTGTGCGGCTCGGCGACGTAGCGACCGTTGAAATCGGCGCGGAAGACGAACGCACGGTGGCGCGCTACAACGGACAGCCTGCGGTTGGCCTGGGGGTCGTTAAGCAGTCGAAGGCTTCGACACTGGACGTGGCGCGGGAAGTGCGCGAGAAGCTCGATGAACTCGAAGCGGCACTGCCTGCGGGGATGAAGCTGAATATCGCGTACGACTCGTCGGAGTTTATCAGCGATTCGATCAGCGAAGTCGCAGAAACTTTGATAATCGCAATGTGTCTGGTTATTCTCGTCGTGCTATCTTTCATGAAGAGCATGCGGGCGACGTTGATTCCGACGCTGGCGATTCCTGTTTCAATTGTCGGCACGTTTGTCGTCATCTATTTTCTGGGATTCACGATCAACATTCTGACGCTGCTGGCGCTGGTGCTGGCCATCGGGCTCGTCGTGGACGATGCGATTGTTGTGCTCGAGAATATCTTCCGGCACATGGAAATGGGCAAGAGCCGCCTGCGCGCGGCGCTCGACGGCTCGAAGGAGATTGCGTTCGCCGTGTTGGCGACTACGATTACGCTGGTGGCGGTGTTTGTGCCGGTAGCGTTCTTGACCGGCTCTGTCGGAAGACTGTTTCGTGAATTCGGCTTTACTGTTGCGATTGCGGTGGCGATTTCGGGATTTGTCGCGCTGACGCTGACGCCGATGTTCAGTTCACGAATTTTGCGGCCGATTCACGGGACCGGTAAGGGTTGGGCGAGCCGCAGTTTTGACGCTTTTTTTGAGTGGCTCAATGGCACGTACGAACGGATTCTCAAATGGGCGCTGCGGCATCGACTGGCCACGATTGTGACGGCCATCGTGCTGGTCGTCGTGAGTGCGGGGATTTTCAAGTTCATGCCCAGTGAACTCGTGCCGACGGAAGATCGGGGAATCGGTTTCGGAATTGTGCTGGCTCCGGAAGGCTCCACGCTGAATTATACAGACCGGCACATGCGGAAAGTAGAAGAGATGCTGCTGGCGCTGCCGGAACAGAACGGGTTGTTTACAGCAACCGGCCTGGGGTTTCAGGGTCCGGGCCGCGTGACCGACGGGTTTCTGTTTCTGAATCTTGGGTCTGCGGACAATCGCGAGAGGTCGCAGCAGGACATTGTCGGGTCGTTGTTTCCGCAGCTGTTTTCGATTCCGGGCGTGCTGGCATTCGTGATTAATCCTCCGAGTCTTGGTCAGTTTTCGTCGAGTCCGATTGAGTACGTCCTGCAGGCCGATAGCTATGAAGAGCTGAATCAGGCGATGGGCGTGATGAACGCGGCGGCAAACAAGCTCGGATATCTTTACAATGTAAACAGCGACCTGAAGCTCGACAAACCGGAACTTAGCATTACGATTGATCGGGATCGGGCGTCGCAGCTCGGTGTGTCGGTCAACGATATCGGGTCTACGCTGCAGGCTTTGTTGGGTGGCCGGGTCGTGAGCGATTTCAAGCGCGGCGCGAAGCAATATGACGTCATCATGCAAGTAAACGCGGCAGACCGCGCGACGCCGGACGTGATCGAAGGAGTTTACGTGCGCGGACAGGGCGGGCTGGTGCAGTTGGCGAATGTCGTTGAGGTGAAGGAGACGGCGGGGCCGAAGGAGCTAAACCATTTCAACCGCCGCCGGAGCGCGACACTCACGGCGAATCTGATTCCGTTCGTTTCACTCGGGCAGGCGTTAAGCGATCTTGACAACATCGCGGCGACGAGTCTGCCGGCGAGCGTCAAGCGGGAATATGCGGGACAGTCGCTTGAATACAAAGATTCGAGCACGGGCCTGTATTTCTTCTTTGTGCTGGCGCTGGTGTTCATTTTCCTGGTCCTGGCGGCACAGTTTGAGAGCTTTGTTCACCCATTTACGATTCTGCTGTCAGTGCCGCTTGCGGTGTTTGGCGCGCTGGTGTCGCTGTTTGTGTTCGGACAGTCGCTGAACATCTATTCGCAGATCGGGCTGATCATGCTGATTGGACTGGTGACCAAGAACTCCATTCTAATTGTCGAGTTCGCGAATCAGTTGCGAGAGCGAGAGAGAGACTCGATGCAGGCAGTGGTTGAAGCATCGGTGATTCGATTGCGGCCTATTTTAATGACTTCGTTCGCGACCGTGTTTGGGATATTGCCGATTGCGATAGGTCTCGGAGCCGGGGCGGAAGCGCGTCGACCGCTTGGGATCGCGGTTGTTGGCGGCATGCTTTTCTCGACATTTCTGACGCTTGTACTCGTGCCGGTTGTGTATTCGCTGTTGGCGAAGTACACGCATGCGCATGACGTGGACAAGGTCATGGCCGAGGAAGAAGCGGGAGCGGCGGCGTAACCTGCACACGCCTAATCGCTCAGCATTAGGTACATCAGGTAGGCTCGACCACCGAGCGACACGAGAACTTCTCCCCGTCGCGTTGGCCGGAGAGCAACGCGTTCTCCGCGGCGGACTGGGCTGCGATCAAGTTGAAGTACGCGTCACTGAAGCGGCTGATGTGGATACACTGATCAAGGTCTTTTTCGAGATCGAGGTGAGTGAGCGAGGACTCGATCCAGTAGTCACCGCGCTTGTAGAAGATCTCGCCACCGATTTGACGCATCGTTGACACGCTCTGAGTCTCGTCGGCCTCCATTTCGCGACCGCCCCTGACTCTTAGCGAGCCGTCCTGCGCGACGGACGCCTTGGGCGCGATAAGAGAGCGCATGGATTGGATTGACTGGGATTCCACCTGCGCGTCCTTGCCTTGTACGTCTTCGAAGAGGGCGTCCGCGCGGCGCGAGGTTTCGATCCGCAATTCAGAGACGCTGGACAGACGGCTATTCTCGTCAGCAAGGTAGCTCGTGTAGGGCGTCACGATGCCGTAGCGAGTGGCAAGCTCTACGATCTCGTCGATCAGTTCGCCGGTCTTGCCTTTGAGCCGGACTTCGTCCAGCAAGAAGGCCACGCGGCGCTGCGCCCAGAGCTTTTCGATGAACTTGAAAGAGGAGCGGCGATTCCCGACTTCGATCGAGACTGGATAGTTGAAGTCTTGAGGACGGTTTTCGAAGATGCCGGAGACGAGCAGGTTTGCTGCGATGCGATCATCGGAGACGTTCGAGGGCCGGTTGCTTGCCAGGCGACCAACCTGAACAATCTGGTCTCCTTTAAAGAGGTCGCCGAGTTGGGAGGGCTGACCGTCGCGGAGTTTGAATCCGTCAAGCGACATGGCGAGGTCGCTCATGACAGGGTTTTTGATTTTGGCGTAGAGTGCCGATACATTCGCCTCGATGTCTTCTTCGGGCTTGACGTAGGAAGAGCGGCCGCCCTGAGTGTTTGAGAGATTGTCAAGCAGGCGAACGTTGACATCGTAACCGACGCCGAAACAGAACAGACGCGCACCCGTGTCATTGGCCCGGCGCGTGTCCGCAATGATCAGCTGCTCGTCGGTGACGCCTACGGTCGGCAGGCCGTCGGTCATGAAGAAGACGTAGGCAGGGCGTGTTGCGTCAGAAATCAACGACGCTTGCCGGTTTCCGTTCGACAGGATTTCCATGGCGCGGCCCAACGCATCGTGAATATTCGTGCCGCCGCCAGACTCTACTCGATTCACGTCTTCGAGGGCGCGCGCGCGGTTCTCGTTGGTTCCGGGCAGCAGCGCGTTGAAACAGGTCTCGACACCATCATTGTATGAAATCAACTCGAAGCGGTCTTCGGGATTGAGATTGTTGATGACGAAACGGGCGGCGTCGCGGGCCTGCGCAATCTTTTCGCCGCTCATCGAACCCGAACGATCCAACACCAGAATCACGTCCTTAGCAAGCGGCGCCTGAGAGGTCGCGCACGGATGCGGGGAGACGAGCAGCAAATAGTAGCCATCTTTGCCGCGCTCAGGGAAGTAGCTTAGGAGGGTTGCGCCAACCTCGGACGTGTCCTCGCGATAGTAGACCACGAAATCGGCGGACGGGAATTCGTTGCGAGTTGAGTAACGAACAACCGCGTCTTGAGACGTCGGATAGTCGACCTCGATATCGACTGTGGGAGAATAGACGGTCGTGATGTCCCGTGTGCCGTGAATTTCGGCGACGACTTCGATCTCGGCGACCTCCGCCGATGACCGGCGGGCGGTGGCTAACGGAAAGGTTAACTCCGTGAGATCACTTTCGCGGCGGAGGATTTGATCATAGCGTAACGAGATCCTGGCCGGTTTGCCGGGTTCGAGAGGAAAAGCCGACAGCCTGAAACAGCCAAGGCCGGCGTACTCGAGCAGCGCGGGATCTTTACGCCGACGAACGATGTCTTCATAGTAACGGCGCGCGGCGTCCGCATCCATGATCTCACCGGACATTTCCCGGCCATCGACGGTCAGAGTCAGGCTGCTCACCGCGGCGTCTGGCGGAAGGGGGAAAAGATAGTCCGCCTCGAACGCGCGGCCACACGTATTCAGCAGAGTCTCAGTCACGGTTACCGTTGCAACCTGATGCGTGACCTGCATGTCCACATAGCGCGACTCGACTTGCCATGTGTGGCGCGGCAGGTCGGGGGTTGGCTCCGGACGGGGCAGGACGAATTGGGCAAGGGCAACGTGAGCACATGCGATTGCCAAGACGAGAAGAAGAGGGAAACGTGTCATGGCAGGACCTCCTGTGCCGATGAGCTGACACGCTCGATCGGCGGTTGCGCCCATGCGGGCAGTGGCCGGGACTTACTCGTAATACTTTGGGATTCGATATTTGGTTGCAGCATTGTCGATTCACCGACAAACCGGATTCGACACGAGTGTTCCTCCTTTTCTTTTTCCTGTGACAAAGTCGCTTTAGCAGGGGTGGGAATTTGTGTTGAATGTGACTTGTTTAGGCCGATTCTAAATCTTTTCTGTGTTATAATTGCATTGAAACTGGCTCCAGCCGGCATGGGTACGATGCGGCCCGAGTGCCGGCCAACAGCATGGCAGAGGTTTGCAGGCGCGTGTTTGCTTCCGTATATTATCGGATGTATTCAATTGCTGTATTTCGTGCGGCCAACGGACGGCTTCCGAGCACGAAGGCCGGCGGACGAAGAACTGAATCGGAGGATAGATGTCAGATCATGTAACCCCCAGCGTCGAGATTGTCCCGCACCTGTGCAAGTCTTGCCTGCGCTGCGTTGAGGTCTGCAAACCTGCTGTGCTTCACGTAAATCTCGAGAAGTCGTTTAACGAACTGGGCTATCAGTGGGTAGAGTATAATGGTGGCGGCTGCACCGGCTGCGGCGCGTGCTTCTATGCGTGTCCGGAACCGGGTGCGGTGATCGTCTACAAGAAGGAGAGTGCGGCCTAAGGCACGGGAAGACTATGGAACTCATCAAAGCAAACGAAGCGGTCGTGAAGGCCGCAGTGCTGGCAGGCTGCACACAGTATTACGGCTATCCGATCACTCCGGCGTCGGAAGTCGCGATGGCCGCTGCGAAATACCTGCCAAAGATTGGCGGCACGTTCCTGCAGGCCGAATCGGAAGTTGCGGCCATTAACATGGTTTACGGCGCGTCCGGCGCTGGCGCGCGAGTGATGACAGCCTCGAGCGGACCGGGTATTTCGCTGAAACAAGAGGGTGTCTCATATATCGCGGCGGCGGAACTGCCGTGCGTGATTATCGACGTGATGCGCGCCGGACCGGGCTTGGGAAACATTTGGCCGGAGCAAGGCGACTACAACCAGGTTGTGCACGGCGGCGGACACGGCAATTACAAGTGCCTGGTGTTCCTGCCGAACTGCGCTCAAGAGATGGCCGACCTGACGATTCTCGCCTTTGATTTAGCTGACAAGTATCGCATGCCCGCATACATTCTGACAGATGCGTATATCGGGCAGATGATGGAGCCGGTTAAGTTTCCGACGCAGCGGTCTGTTGCTCCGCGCAAGGATTATGCGCTTTACGCGGATCGTTCTTCGAAGGATCATCTGGTCTCGTCGATCTTCATGAGCACGGAAGGCCTGGAAGAGCACAACCGCTATTTGCAACGGAAATATGCGGAAGTCGAAGAGAACGAAGTACGCTTTCAGGAGATCAAGGTTGAGGACGCGGAACTGGTGGTGATTGGTTACGGATTCGTTTCGCGGTTGCTGCTGTCGGTTGTCGAAACCCTGCGGCACGAAGGGCGCAAAATCGGACTGCACCGCCCTATTACCGCATTCCCGTTCCCCTCGAAGCGATTGGAAGAGCTCGCGAAGCAGGGCAAGAGATTCCTAATGGTCGAGCTTTCCAATGGTCAGATGCTGCGCGACGTGCAGCTGGCCATCGGCAAAGATATTCCGCTCTATTTCTACAACCGGATGGGCGGCATGGTGCCGTCGGTCGAAGAATTAACCGACGTAGCGCGTCGCTATGTGAAGTAGGAGTACATTATGAGCATGAACGTACTTGAAAAGCCCCATACTTTCTACGACCACTTCGAGCGCAAGGGCGGCCCGAAGGATACAACGCACTATTGCCCCGGCTGCGGGCACGGCAACGTGCATAAACTAATCGCCGAGACGCTCGATGACATGAAGCTCGCTGATCGCGCAGTGTTTGTCTCGCCGGTCGGCTGTTCGGTGTTTGCCTACTACTACTTTGACACGGGAAACATACAGGCAGCTCACGGACGCGCGCCGGCGGTCGGAACGGGCGTACAGAGAACGCTGCCGCATTCGATTGTGATCTCGTACCAAGGTGACGGCGATTTGGCGTCGATCGGCACGGCGGAAATTATTCATGCGGCGAATCGCGGCGAGCATATGACCGTGTTCTTCGTGAACAACGCAATCTACGGCATGACCGGCGGACAGATGGCGGCAACGAGCTTGATGGGACAAAAGACTGTGACGAGTCCCTTATGGCCGCTCGGAGGAGAACGAGGGATTTCCGATTCACATGGCCGAGATGATAGCGACGCTTGAGGCGCCCGTGTTTGTGGCGCGGTGTCATCTTGCGGACTTGAAGGGAATCATGAACACGCGGAAGTGCGTGCGCAAGGCGATTCAGGCGCAGGTTGACGGCAAGGGATTCACGTTTGTCGAGATTCTATCGCCGTGCCCGACGGGCTGGAAGATGGACACTCATGCGGCGTGCGAATTTATCGCAAAAGAGATGCTGCCGGTGTTCCCAGAAAAGGTCATGAAGGACGAGATTGCAACGCGACCCGGACATCGTCGGGAGCATCGGGAGTACACGGACGAGGAAGTCGTCGAATCCCTTGAACTTGGCATGCTTGGCGAGCCGTTTCCCTATGACAAGAAGTTCGTCGAAGAATTCAAGACGATGCACTTCAAATTCGCGGGCTTCGGTGGACAGGGCGTGCTGACGGCAGGAGCGATTCTCGCTGCGGTTGCGATGCAGGAGAACTTGCAGGTCTCGTGGATTCCGTCGTATGGTCCGGAGATGCGAGGCGGCACTGCGAATTGTTCGGTGGTATTGTCGCACGAGCCGATCGGCTCGCCGATGGTTGTTAAGCCGGATGTATTGGCCGTGATGAATGATCCGTCGATGGACGCATTCGAGGAGACCTTGAGATCCGGCGGCTTAATGATCGTCAATAGCACTATCATCGCGCGAAAAGCGAAGCGGACGGATATTGAGGTCCTGTATATTCCGCTGACAGAGATCGCAGACAACCTTGGCCTGAAGGCGTCGGCAAACATGGTGCTGTTGGGTGCGTACATTGAATACAGCAAGCTCTTGCCCCTCGATCATTTGAAGCACATAGTGCCGAAGGGCATCAAGCGCAAACAGCTCGGCGAGCAGAACATCGTGGCCGTCGAAGCCGGGGCTACGTGGGTTCGCGAAAACGTTGCGGGCAGAGCATAGCCCGCAGACTTGACAGCTTGACTTTTCAATGGGCGGGTGCGCGGAAATGCGCACCCGTTTCTGTTTGTGGTGCAGTGAGCAATGCGGGAGAAAAACGCTATATTCAAGAGTTTAATATAAGATATTTTTCCCTTCTGCCGCACGTTAGATACCCTGTTGTTTTTTCTGACCTTACTTTGTCCTACCTCATGAAGTTTTACAAGTTTTTGCTCGTCGTGATTGCAGCATCCGTGGGCGGATTGTACGTCGGTTGCTCGAGTACGGGTGCCAAGACCGATGGCGCACGCAAGAGGGCCGCTCAAGTTTCCGGTCGAGGTCTTGCCCGTCGCAGCGCGCGAGTCGGAGTTGATGGTGAAAGCTGTGGGCTCGGTCGAGGCATTTGAAATCGTCCCGGTCACGGCGCGCGTTGCCGGAGTCGTGCAGCGAATTGCGTTCAAAGAAGGTGATCGTGTACGGGCCGGTGAGGGCTTGATCGAGATTGAGCCTGAGCGTTATGAACTTGCGCTAAAGACTGCGGAAGCAGCGTATGACAAGGCGAAGGCTACCTTGCGGGAGGTTGAGCTGGGACTTGCGAGGCGGACGGATATTCAGGGGAAGAATCCGGGGTTTGTCAGCGCAGAAGAACTCGACAATTGGCAGACACGGGCACTTGCGGCGCGGGCGGATTCAGCGGCGGCAGCGGCGAATGTGGATTTGGCTGAACTCAATTACCGCGACTCGCGGGTGCCTGCTCCGGTGTCCGGTGTGATCCAATCGCGACTTGCGCGAACGGGTCAGTACCTGCAAATTGGAACGGTGATCGCGACAATGATCCGGCGTGATCCGCTGCTCTTGAAGTTCAGCGTGCCCGCGCATGAGGCGCAGGCGTTGGTGCCCGGTCTCGCGGTGTTATTCACTGTGCGTGAATCGAGCGACACTTTGCGGGCCGAAGTAACGGCTGTGGCAGAGTCAGCGGATCCGGAAACCCGGATGCTCGCGGTCACTGCTGAAGTCAAAGAGGACATCGTTGGCTTACTGCGACCGGGTATCTTTGCAGAGGTCTCTGTCCTGCTCGGTGAAGCAAAGCAACTTCCCGTGATTCCACAAGTGAGTATTCGTCCGAGCGAAAGGGGATTTCTGGCCTACGTGATTCAAGACTCAGTAGCGCATGAACGAGTATTGAAGCTCGGGTTGCAGACGCAAGACGGCATGGTGGAAGTGATTAGTGGTATTGCCGCAGGTGAGCGGCTGGTCGTACGCGGAGCGGAAGCGCTCTTTGAAGGTGCGGCCATTCGTGTTGTCCCGGTCAACACACAGAGCGCAAAGCCAGACAGCGGCGGAGCGCATTCATGAACTTAACAGAAGCCTGCGTTCGCAAACCGGTCTTCGCGTGGATGCTCATGGCGGGGACGGTGCTGTTTGGCATCGTCGCCTTGTCGCGAATCGGGATCAGCCAGTTTCCGGACGTCGATTTTCCGACGATCACAGTAAATGTTAGTTGGGAAGGCGCATCGCCGGACGTCGTTGAACACGATGTTGTGGAGATTGTCGAAGAGGCCGTTGCGCAAGTCGAGGGCATTCGCAGCATCACTTCAACGTCTCGTCAGGGCAGCGCCAACATAACGGTTGAACTGGACCTGTCGCGCGACGTTGACGTGGCATTGCAGGACGTGCAGACGAAAGTTGCGCAGGCGCAGCGACGCTTACCAACTGATATTGATCCACCAACGGTCAGTAAGACGAATCCCGAGGACAATCCTATCATGTGGATTGGATTGTCCGGGCCATTTCAGCAGCAGTTAATCTCAGACGTCGCGCGCTATCAGGTCAAAGAGAAGCTGCAGACACTGCCGGGTGTGGGCGAGATTCAGATGGGTGGATGGCTTGAGCGTAATGTACGGGTGTGGATTGACGCGTCGAAGCTGGACGCCAGCGGTTTGACAGTGAATGACGTCGCGGGGGCGCTGCGGCGTGAACACATCGAATTGCCGGCGGGCAGCTTGGAGAACAGCGGACGCGAAATCAGCGTACGCGTGATGGGGGAAGCGCTCGATCTGGCGACGTTTCGGAATATCGTCATTCGCGACACGCCGGGAGCTGAAGTCTACCTGAAGGACGTCGCGATTGTTGAAGACGGCTTTGAAGATGCGCGGCGCATCATGCGAGTCAACGGTTCGCCAGCAACCGGCATGGGTATCAAGAAGCAGCGCGGAGCGAATGCAGTGGCCGTGGCGCAGGCCGTACGGGCGAAGATGGCAGAGATTCAGAAGACACTGCCGGAGGGAATGGAGCTCGGCGTCAACTTCGATTCGACGCAGTTCATTGAAGATTCAGTACACGAGATTCAACTGGAATTGGTTCTCTCGGTGATATTGACGGCGTTGGTGTGCTGGTTGTTTCTTGGGTCCCTCAACAACGCGCTCAACGTCGTGCTGGCGATACCAATGTCGCTGCTCGGAACGATCGCCGTCATTTATTTTCTCGGGTTCACGCTCAACACATTCACGTTGCTCGGATTGGCGCTCGCGGTGGGAATCGTGGTCGATGATGCGATTATGGTACTCGAGAATATTGTGCGTCATGCAGAGATGGGCAAGGACAAGGTAAGAGCCGCATTGGAGGGAACGAAGGAGATTACGTTCTCGGCGTTTTCCGCGACGCTCGCGGTTGTTGCGATCTTCATTCCGGTCGTGTTCATGCAAGGCATCATCGGAAAGTTCTTCCTGCAGTTTGGCGTGACGCTGTGCGTGGCGATCGTGCTTTCCTATATTGAGGCCGTAACGCTTGCCCCGGCGCGTTGTTCGCAGATCTTAGATGGCTCGCGTGAGAGTCGGAGCCGCCTGGGCGCATGGGTCGACCGGATGTTCAGCGGGTTTGAGAACCGGTACGCACGCGCGCTTTCGAACGGTCTCAAGCGTCCCGGGACTATTCTCGCGGGTGCGGGCTTTGTTTTTGTGTCCGCGCTGTTTGTGATGCGCGGATTGCCAAGTGAATTCGTGCCGTCCCAGGACCAGAACAGATTGATGCTGCGTTTGCAGACAGCGGTCGGTTCGAGTATCAGTGAGACGGACGGGCTGTTCAAGCAGATTGAATCCAAGCTCGGGACCTATCCCGAGATTCAGCGCACGCTGGCGATTGTCGGCGGCTTCGGCGGCGGGACGAGCGGCGGCGTGATGTTTGTCACACTTGTGCCGCCGGGTGATCGCGACAAGACGCAAGCAGAGTTTGCCGGAGTGTTGCGGAAGGAGCTGAACAGTGTTCCCGGAGTGCGGGTCATTGTCCAAGACTTGTCGCAGCAGGGTTTCACTGCGCAACGAGGATTCCCCGTTGAGTTTGCGATTCTTGGACCGGACTGGAAAACGCTCGAAAAGTTGAGTGGCGAGGTTACCGCAAATCTCGAAGCGAGCGGCCTGGCCGTAGATGTGGATTCTGATTATCGAATTGGCGTGCCAGAATTGAGGATTACGCCGGACCGGGCACGGTGCGCGGACTTGGGAATATCAATAGAGGATGTGGCGACGGCCATCAACTCGTTGGTGGGCGGCGAACGGGTGGGAAAATACAGTGCGGGCGGTCGGCGAGTCGATATTCGGATGCGGCTGCTGGCGGATCAGCGCCAAAGCACGGAAGACATTCAGCGGCTCAAGGTGCGAAGCCGGAGCGGAGAGTTGATTCCGTTGTCAACCATAATCAAGTATGAGGAGCTGCCAGCGCTACAGGCGATTTCGCGCAAGGACCGTGAGCGCGCTATAACGGTTTATGCAAATGTCGCACCCGGACATTCGCAGCAAGAAGCGATTCAGTACGTTGAGGATCTCACCAATGACTTGCCTGCGGGGTATCGCACGATGCTCAGCGGTTCGAGTGTGGCGTTTAAGGAGTCGTTCGGCGGTTTGATTTTCGCCTTGGCGATGGGGATTCTGATTGCTTACATGGTTCTTGCATCACAGTTCAATTCATATTCGCACCCAGTGACGATTCTGACGATTCTGCCGCTCTCTGTCGTGGGCGCGGTGGTGGCACTCCTGATCGGCGGGAAATCCCTAAACATTTTCAGCATGATCGGACTATTGCTCTTGATGGGTATCGTCAAGAAGAACTCGATAATTCTCGTCGATTATGCGAACCAACGGCGAACGCCTACTTCGACTGCAGGTGACGCGATGCAGTTGGCAGGACCGATCAGAATGCGGCCGATATTGATGACCTCGGTTTCAACGATTATGGCAGCGATTCCACCGGCGATGGGTATCGGACCGGGAACGGAAATTCGGTCGCCGATGGCGATAGCGGTGATCGGCGGAGTCTTTGTGTCGACCGCACTCAGTCTATTGGTTGTGCCGGCTTTCTACGTTAAGATTGAACAGTGGATTTCGGCGTTTGTCGGGGTATTTTCGCGCCGCGAAAGCATCGCGTGCCGTCGTACAGCCCAGCGAAAACGTGACGTAATGATTCCTGAAATCGAAGATAGCAACGAGGGCTTGCCGCGGCAAGCCCTCGTCTTTTTGGTATGCTGTTCTTGTTATGAATGCCGTGCATCAGCGGCGGCGTAGGCCGCCATTTGCATGATATCGGCCACGCTGCAATCCTGCTGCAGAATGTGAACCGCGTGACTCATGCCCATCAGAATGGGACCGATCGGAGTAGCGCCGCCGAGTTCCACAAGAAGTTTGTAAGCGATGTTGCCGCTCGCAAGGTCGGGGAAGATCAGCGTGTTGGCCGGTTTTCCGTTCAGACTTGAGAAGGGATAGGTGCGCAGGATGTTCTCGTCCAGCGCCGTTTCGGCCTGCATTTCGCCATCGACAACAATATCGGGGCGCAGTTGTTTGATCAGGCGGACGGCATCGGCGACTCGGCGTGATGCAGGATGGGGTACGCTGCCGAAATTGGAGAAGCTCAGGAGCGCAAGTCGCGGCTCGACCATGAAGTTCTGGCGCACGGTATCGGCGGTCCGGATGTCGACTTCGGCGAGATCTTCCGCAGTTTTCAGCTCGACGTTGACACCCACATCGGCGAGATACAGGTTGCGATTCTTAAAGACAAGGGCATACATCGCCGCAACATGATTCACGCCGTGACGCTTGGGGAGAATTTGCAGAGCGGGGCGAACGGTGTCAGGATAGTGCTGCGAGACGCCGGCGACCAACGCATCTGCTCGCCCCTCGCGGAGGAGCAACGGCCCGAGATAGTTGGGGTTGCGGGCAAGCCGCCGAGCCTCGGGGATGGTCATCCCCTTGCGATTGCGCAATTCCCAGAGTTTGAGGGCCAAATGCTCGACCTCGGCGAAGGACATTTTGCCCGGGTCGAGGATTTCGATTTCGTTGAGGTTAATGTTTAATTCGTCGGCATGCGCATTGATGGATTGCGTGTCTCCAATCAACAACGGATAACCGATGCGCTCTTTGACGAAACGACCTGCCGCGCGCAGCACTTTCGGATGCGCGCCTTCGGGAAAGACGATGCGCTTGCGGTTGACGCGAGCCTGATCGATGAAAATTCTGGTAACATGATGGCCGCTGCCGAGCAGTCTTTCGAGCTTATTGTGATAGGCCTCGAAGTCCGTGATGGGCTTCTTGGCAACGCCCGTTTCTCCGGCGGCCTGCGCGACTGCCACCGCGACGCGCAGAAGAACGCGATGATCCATTGGCTTGGGAATCACATATTCGGCGCCGAATTGGAGAAAATCGAGTCCGTAGGCTGCGCTGACGTAGTCGGGAACGTCTTCGGTCGCGAGTTCGGCGAGCGCATGCGACGCGGCCATTTTCATGGCCTCATTGATTTGCGAGGCGTGACAATCCAGCGCGCCGCGGAAGATGGCGGGGAAGCCCAAGACGTTGTTGATTTGATTCGGAAAGTCGCTGCGACCTGTGCAAACGATGGCCTCGGGACGGACTTCTTTCGCGTCAGGATAGGAAATTTCAGGATCAGGGTTCGCGAGGGCGAAGACGATTGGATGCGGGGCCATCGACCTGACCATGTCTTGCGTTACCACTCCGCCGACTGAACAGCCGCAGAAAAGATCCGCACCCACCATCGCGTCGGCAAGCGTCTTGGCGCTTGTCTTGCGCGCGAATTCGCCCTTGTAACGGTTATACTTCGGATGGTCGGGCGCCATGTCTTCACGGTCCAGCCGCAACGTTCCCTTTGTATCACACATCAGGATGTTATCAGGATTCACGCCGAGCGAAATGTACATTTTCGCACAGGCGATGGCCGAGGCACCGGCGCCGTTGACGACGACTTTGATCTTCTTTATGTCCTTTTCAACGAGCTTCAATGAGTTGAGCATGCCGGCGCCGGAGATAATCGCCGTGCCGTGCTGATCGTCATGGAAGACGGGAATACCCATGGTCTTCTTAAGGGTCTCTTCAATATAGAAACAGGCGGGAGCGGAAATGTCTTCAAGGTTGATTGCGCCGAACGTGGGTTCGAGCAACTGGCAGACCTTAATGACTTCGTCGGGGTTTTCGCTCTTGACTTCGATGTCAAACACGTCGACGGCCGCGAAGCGTTTGAAGAGAACGCCCTTCCCTTCCATCACAGGTTTGCCGGCCAGCGCACCGATATTGCCCAAACCAAGGACAGCGGTGCCGTTTGACACGACGGCAACAAGATTTTGGCGGGCGGTGTATTCTGAGACAAGAGACGGGTTCTTGTGGATGCGAAGGCAAGGCTCAGCAACTCCCGGACTGTAGGCCAGCGACAAGTCATACTGAGTTTCTACGGATTTCGTGGGGATGACTTCGATCTTGCCCTTGGGTTCACGGCTATGGTATTCAAGGGCGTCTTCGGCGAGTCCCATGCTTGGGGTGCTCCTTATTTATCTGTCAAAAGGATGAAGTTCACTCAAGGTCCGTTCAATATAGCATTCTCGAGGGTTGACTACAAAGCTAAGCGAGAAGGGATGTGATATAGTTGCCAGGAATGGCTCAAAGTCACACATACGAAGGAGAGTGCCTTGACAAAGCTTCTGATTATTCGTATATTCAATTAATCAATTTATTAATTGACATATTGAGTCATGATTACAATGCTCCAGATGCGTGAGAGCTTGAACACTGAATTCGCGAAGATCGGCAAGGCCCTGTCGAGTCCGAAACGATTACAGATTATAGAGTTACTACATCAATGCTCCAAAAGCGTCGATACGCTGGCGGAAAACACGCAAATGACCCTCGCGAACACCTCGCAACACCTTCAAGTGCTGCGAGCTGCGGGATTAGTCGAGTCGTCGCGCAGCGGGACGTTCATAATCTACAGTTTGAGCGGACCCCTTGTGCATGAGTTGATCAGCCTCGTGCGTCAGGTCGCGGAGACTCACATTGCCGAAGTGGACCGGGCTCTGGCGAAACTGCGCGACTCCGGCACTGACCTCGAAAATGTGGACCGCGTGAAACTGACCAAACTGGCGAAATCCGGGAAGGTCATCGTTCTTGATGTACGGCCACATGACGAGTACCAGGCCGCGCATGTCCCCTACGCGATTTCGGTACCGCTGGAGAAGCTGGAAGATTATCTCGACCGACTGCCCCGGGATCAACAGATTGTCGCCTATTGTCGAGGGCCGTACTGTCTGCTGGCTGGCGAAGCGATCCGGATTCTCAAGAAACACGGACTACACGCCTCGCAGCTCCGCGAAGGAGTCAGCGAATGGCAAAGGCAAGGACAAGCAGTTGTCACGGGCGATGATCCCGCACCGGCAGAAGGAATGGACCACCGCAGTTCCTGAACTACTTCGTAAATAACGCATGAAACGCATCATAATATCACTCCTTCTGGTCGGCGGACTGATTCTGCTAGTGGTCAGCGTGCTGCCGCGGCGAAGCGTTGAACGTACGCCGTTGGAAACTCTGCGGGCAGAGTATTCCGTCAAACCCAAAGCCTCGGTTGATCACACGAAATTCGCGGCCCTGAAAGGTCCCTTTGCAGGGCCGCAGGACGTTACGGCCACCTGCATCTCCTGTCACACCGAGCGACATCTTGAGGTCATGCAATCTTCACACTGGAATTGGGAGCGCACCGAGTATATTCCGGGGCAGGGGATTCGCAAGGTCGGAAAGAAGAACGTTCTGAATAACTTCTGTATCGGCATTTCGGGGAATGAGCAGAGCTGCAACCGTTGTCACATTGGATACGGATACGGCGACGCGAGCTTCAATTTCGGGAATCCCTACAATGTCGATTGCCTCGCCTGCCACGACAATAGCAATCTCTACATGAAAGGGAACGCCGGAAATCCCGATTCATCAGTAGACTTGGCCGCCGTCGCGCAGCATGTAGGTAAGCCGACGAGAACGAATTGCGGTTCGTGCCACTTTTTCGGCGGCGGCGGAAACAATGTCAAACACGGCGATCTTGAACAGGCCTTGTTTGAGCCGTCACGCGAGCTCGACGTGCACATGGCTGTCGAGGGTGTCGATATGCAATGCGTGTCGTGCCATAGTGCGGAACAGCATCAAATGCTGGGGAAACTGTACTCCGTGTCGTCGATGAACCGGCAGCGCGTCGACTGCCAGTCGTGTCACAGCGCGGTTCCGCATGAAAGCGGCATCTTGAACAATCACACGCTGAAAGTCGCTTGCCAAACTTGCCATATTCCGGTATACGCTAAGGAGCATCCGACAAAACTCGCCTGGGATTGGTCGACGGCGGGGCGGTTGAAAGACGGGGAACCGTTCAAGGTCCACGACGACTCTCTGGGCGTAGAGACCTACTTGTCGACCAAGGGGTCTTTCGAGTGGGGCCGTAACGTGACGCCGGATTACGTCTGGTTCAATGGGACCGCTTCGCACTACCTCGTGGGAGACACGTTCGATCCTTCCAATGTATTGCGGATCAACACACTTCACGGATCCTACGACGATCCTGACGCTAAGATTGTCCCGGTTAAGGTACACAGGACGAAGCAGATCTACGATAGCCAGCACAACTACCTGATTCAGCCGAAGACGGTGTCAACGCATCCCGGGGACAGCGGATATTGGAAGGAATTCGATTGGGAGAAAGCGGCAGCGGCGGGAATGAAGCTGATTGATTTGCCATTCAGCGGCGAGTACGGGTTCGCTGAGACGGAGATGTACTGGCCGATCAACCATATGGTCTCCCCTGCTGACAAGTCCGTGAACTGTATCGAGTGTCACACGCAAGCGGATAGCAGGCTGGCGGGATTAGACGACTTCTACCTGCCCGCACGAGATCGTATTGAGTGGGTGGAAAGAGCGGGAGTTGGAGCGCTCATTATGACGATCCTTGGTGTCGCGGCCCACGGGTTTGGCCGCTATATCATTGCCAGGAGAAGGCAGGAGGGCTCGAAATGAGACGTGAATACGTATATCGCGCCTTTGAGCGCTTCTGGCATTGGACGCAGGCAGGCATGATCATCTTACTTGGCGTTACAGGGTTCGAAATCCACGGGACGTTCGCATTCTTCGGCTATGAGCAGGCGGTGCGGCTGCATAGCACGGTGGCGATCGCCTTTCTCGTGCTTATCAGCTTTGCGATTTTCTGGCATCTATCGTCGGGCGAATGGAGGCAGTATCTTCCCACATCGACGCACTTGCGCGCATATATTGACTACTATGTCACAGGGATATTCCGCGGCGCGCCGCACCCGACCAAACGAACGGTGTTGAGCAAATTGAACCCGTTGCAGAAGCTCGTGTACGCGGGACTGAAGGTACTCGTGATTCCGGTGATGGTCATTTCCGGTCTACTCTATATGTTTTATCGGTATCCGCAGCAGTACGGGGTTACGGCGCTGAATATTGATGGTCTTTCGATCATCGCGGGGTTTCACACGCTCGGCGCGTTCGCACTGATCTCGTTCTTCGTCGCACACATCTACCTGACGACGACGGGGCACACGGCGACGTCAAACTTGAAGGCCATGGTGACCGGTTACGAGGAGCTTGAAGGCGAAGACACGGCGCAATCCGAGGAAGAAGAGGAAGCCGTAAAGGAGTTGATGGAATCATGACCGAGCAGCCGACAAAATATATGAACCCGTATCTGGCGGGATTCCTGCTGGGACTCGTCCTGCTGGCCAGCATTTTCGTAACGGGTCGGGGCTTAGGCGCGAGTGGAGCCGTTAAGGATGCTGTGGTGAGTATCGTTTCGAGCGTTGCCCCTGAACATGCGGCGAGTTCACCCTTCTATGGACCGTACTTGGAAAACCACGTGGAGACACCGCTGAAGAGCTGGCTGGTTTTTGAGCGCAGTGGAGTGCCGATTGGCGCATTCATCTCGGGGTTGGTATCGGACAGGCTCGGATTGCGAACGGAAAGCGGGCCGCGCATACAAAAGAGGACGCGGTGGGTGTTTGCCGTGATCGGCGGGGCGCTGTTTGGGATCGGCGCGCAGTTTGCGCGCGGTTGCACGAGCGGAGCGGCGCTAAGCGGCATGGCCGTTCTGTCAGTGGCGGGATTTGTGACGATGTTGGCGATCTTCGGGACCGGCTATGTGGTGGCGTACTTCTTCCGCAGGCTGTGGATTTAGATTAAGAGAGAGATTCTTACTATGGGACCATTTGTTCCTGAGATTATATCGGATCAGTTGAACTTGATCGTTGCCTTGCTACTGGGGCTTGCATTCGGATTCGTGCTTGAGCAGGCGGGGTTCTCCTCGTCGCGGCGATTGGCGGGTCTTTTCTATGGCTACGACTTCACGGTGCTGCGAGTCTTTTTCACAGCGGCAATGACGGCGATGGCGGGCATAATGCTGCTCGGATTTGCCGGGCTACTTGATACCGAGGCGATCTTTGTCAACCCATTATGGCTGTGGCCGACGTTAGCGGGCGGAGCGGTGCTGGGAGTGGGTTTCATCCTCGGAGGCTATTGCCCGGGGACGAGCGTCAGCGCCGCAGCGATTGGCAAGGTGGATTCCTACTTCTTTCTTGGCGGAATTGGTCTGGGCGTGTTCGCGTTTGCGGAGTTCTATCCGCAATGGCAGGAGTTCTATCTGTCGAGCGCGCTGGGGCCGTTGCTTGTGTTCGACAGCCTCGGAATGAGTGCGGGAGTTTTCGCCCTGATCTTAATTGCATTCGCCGTGGGAGCGTTTGCTGTTACAAGTATCATTGAACAGAAAGTGTCGGCGTTTGCACCATCGCACGAGTTCAACTCGCGCCGGCACATCGCGGCAGGAGTGACGGCCGTGCTGATCGGAGTTGTGCTGGTAGGTTTGCCTGACCGGAAGACTTATGTTCTTGAACTTGTCTCGGAACCGGAGTACGCGCGAGAGCATGCGGTCGAGCTGATGCCGACGGATGAATTGGCCTTTCGGCTCGTGGACCATGAGCCGAGTATTTTACTCATCGACGTGCGCGCTCCGGGGGACTATGCGGCGCTTAAACTGCCCGGCGCCGTGAATGTTCAGCTGCGGGAGCTGTTCGCCAAGGAATGGGACATGAAGTTCGCGCTGCGGCATCAGAAGAAGGTGCTGATCGGAAACGATGAAGCAGATGCACGAACGGCATACTTCGTGTTAGAAAAGCTTGGGTACGAGAATTTGGCTGTGCTGGAAGGCGGCATTAGTAAGTTCCGCAAGGAGATTCTCGAGGACAATGGATTCGTCGGCAGCGGAGGGCGGCATGACGCAGAAGTCGCGGAATTCCGGGCGGAAGCGCGTGTGACGATAAACAGGATGATTGGAAGATGCGCGCAATAAGCCGGCGACACCGGAGAAAAAGGCGAAAAAGGTAGCCGGGGGGTGTTGACGACGCCGCTCGCGGTTGAAGGGCCGGTCCGTGAGGACTGGCCCTTTTCGTTGCACGAAATCTGTCGTCAGGTCTTGCGCAGGAAATCTACTAATAGAGACCTACGCCTATCATTACAGCACAATTGCTCGTTACGAATGCGAGGCAAGATTGAATTTGACCAATAGTGTCAAGTTTTAAGTGCTTGAGAACTGTTGCTCGAATTTTATGTAAAAGTGTCACATTACGCATGAACGCTCTGGCTTGTCGTGAAAATTTTCACAATATTATGGCCGTTGGGCGAAGGCTAGGGAATACCCCCGTTTCCCGTCGCCCGCACGCCTTGTTAAATGGAACCGCAACTACAATAACCGCAGGACTCAAACCGTGAAGAAGAAGTATCGCATTGGCTGGCTGCCCGGCGATGGCGTCGGCATCGAAGTGCTGGAAGCTGCGAAGATCGTGCTCGAGAAGCTGAATTTTGACGCTGAGTATGTCAACGGAGACATTGGCTGGGAATTCTGGTGCAATGAAGGCGACGCGCTTCCGCAGCGCACGCTGGACCTGCTCTCGAACGTCGACGCTGCGATGTTCGGCGCGATTACATCAAAGCCCGTCAAGCTGGCCGAGAAAGAGCTCACGCCGTCACTGCAAGGCAAGGGACTCATCTACCGCTCGCCGATCGTGCGGATGCGCCAGCAATTTGATCTTTACATTTGCCATCGGCCGTGCAAGTCCTATCCCGGCAACTCGCTCAATTTCAAAGAGAACATTGACCTTGTAGTGTTCCGCGAGAATACAGAAGACTTATATGCGGGAGTGGAGTTTTCCCCGGTACCTGATGAGCTGAAGGCCACGCTTTCCAGGCTCTCGAAGCCGTTCAAGGTGTTTGAGACTCTGGGCAACAATGACTTCGCAGTGTCGTGCAAGGTGAATACGCGCAAAGGCTCAGAGCGCATCGTGCGAGCGGCATTTGAGTTTGCGCGCAAGCATGGCCGCAAGAAAGTGACGGTCGTCCACAAGGCGAATGTCGTGCGCGCTGCGGACGGATTGTTCCTTGACGTAGCACGTGAAGTGGGCGCGGCCTATCCGGACATCCAGTTCGACGAAGCCAATGTCGACGCAATCATGATGTGGCTGCTCAAGAATCCGTTCAATTATGACGTGCTGGTGGCGCCGAATCTATACGGCGACATTGTCAGCGATTTGTGCGCGCAACTCGTAGGCGGATTGGGTTTCGGCTGTTCGGGCAATATCGGTGATAAGCTCGGCGTGTTTGAACCGACGCACGGCTCAGCACCGAAGTACGCCGGACAGTACAAAGTCAATCCGATTGCGACCATTCTCTCGGCGAAGCAGATGCTTGATTGGCTGGGCGAGACCGACCTTGGCCGCAAGGTCGAAGGTGCGACCGCCGCTGTGATCAAAGAGGGCAAGGTGAAGACTTACGACATGGGCGGCGCGAACACGACGCTTGAAATGGGTCAAGCCATCGCCGACAAGATCTAAGTCACCCGTACTGCACAAACACCATGAGATTGATCTTGCACGAAGTCGGACTGCGGGACGGCCTGCAAATGGAAAAGCAGGTCGTACCGCTGGACGTGAAGATACGCTGGGCTGAAGAACTGATCACAGCCGGAGTGGACATGCTTCAATTAGGTTCGTTTGTGCATCCTGAGAAGGTGCCGCAAATGGCCGATACGGACGCATTGTTCGCCCATTTCAATCGGCCGGGAAAGAAACCCGCCCAAACGGTGCTTTCGGGCCTTGTGCTGAATGAGAAAGGGCTCAATCGCGGCCTGGCCTGCGGAGTTGATATGTTTTGCATGGGAGTTTCGGCAAGCGAGACGCACAGCAAGATGAATACCGGCATGACTGTCGCGGAAGCAACACAACGCATCATTGCGACGGCGAAGACCGCGCATAGCACGGGGAAACGCGTGCAAGTCTCGGTGCAATCGGCGTTCGGCTGCGGCTTTGAGGGTGCCATTCCGGCTGAGCGCGTGCTGGGTATTCTGGAGCAGTATTTCGCCGCAGGTCTAAATGCCGTATCGCTCGCGGATACGGCTGGTCATGCCGTGCCGGAACAGGTCGAAACTCTGTTTGCGGCAGTTCACAAGATGAACCCGCAAGCCGAATGCGCCTGCCATTTACACAATACGTATGGACTCGGGATTGCGAATTGCCGCGCGGCGATGAATGCCGGCGTCGCAATTTTTGAATCCGCCGTCGGCGGATTGGGCGGTTGTCCGTTTACAAAGGTTGCGGGCGGAAACGTGTGCACGGAAGATTTGGTGCATTACTGGCAACGCGGATCACAACGCACCGACCTTAAACTCGCCGACCTGATCGCAACCGCGCGCGGCATGGCGCAACATTTTGGGCGGGAGCTGCCGGGTATGGTTTATAAGTCCGGTCCACTGAATTACGCTATCGCTCACTAAGACATCATTCATCCGATGAATCTATTAGAGGGAATCAGAGTACTCGATCTGACGAACGTGCTGTCCGGTCCGTTCGCGACTTTGCACCTTGCCCTTGCCGGCGCTGACGTCATCAAAATTGAGAATCCGAAAGACGGCGATCTGGCGCGCAAACTTGGCTGCGTCCCAGCGTACAACACTATGTTGATGGGAACGAGCTTTCTTGCGCAGAACGCAAACAAACGTTCGCTGACTCTGAATCTTAAGGTTCCGTCGGCGAAAGACGTGTTTAAGAAGCTCGTCGCCGACGCAGACGTCGTTGTGGAGAACTTCAGGCCGGATGTTATGAAGCGGCTGGGTTTGTCTTATGATGAGCTTAGAGAAGTTAACCCGCGCCTCATTTACTGCGCGATTTCGGGATTCGGCCAAACCGGACCGGATGCATTGAAGCCAGCGGACGATCAGATCATTCAAGGTCTCTCGGGCGAAATGGCGATTAACGGTGACGAGCGGCTGAATCCGCTGCGGACCGGCTTCCCGATTTGTGATACGGTCGGCGGGCTCAACGCTGCATTCGCGATCATGGGCGCACTCTATCATCGAGAGCGAACCGGAGAAGGGCAGTTCATTGATGTCGCATTGCTTGATTCAATCATGCCGTTGATGGGCTGGGTGGTCGCAAATTGGATGATCGGCAAGCAACATCCGGTGATGATGGGCAATGATAACTTCACTGCCGCGCCGTCGGGCGTGTTTCGGGCAAAGGATGGATTTATCAACATCGCCGCGAATAAGCAGGAGCAGTGGGAAGCTCTGACCGACGTGCTCGGAGTTCCCGAGCTCAAGACGGATGCGCGGTTTCAAGAGCGCGATAACCGCAAGCGCAATCGTAAAGAGCTAACGCCACTATTAGAAGCGAAACTGAGTGAACGTGAAGGCAGCTATTGGGTGGACGAGCTTAATCAGCGCGATGTGCCGGCGGGGATGATTCTCACACTGGAAGACGCGCTCGAGCAGCCACAGGTCAAGCATCGCAAAACGTTTAACAAGGTCGCTGTGGACGGTATTGGCGAGCTTGAGCTCTTCAACATGACCGCGAAGTTCTCCAAGACACCGGGGGCAGTGACCGCGCCGCCTCCGAAATTGGGAGAACACACTGGGGTCCTGTTGACGGAGTTGGGGTACTCTGCCGATCAAATCGAACAATTGAGAATTGAAAAGCAATATAGCGTCAGGAGAAGCATATGTCCATGACCTTGTCTGAAAAGATTCTGGCCAAAGCATCAGGCCTCGCCTCCGCGAAAGCGGGCGACGTCGTAGAGCCAAAGGTCGATTTGGCAATGTCGCACGAGAATGCGGCCCTCGTGCTGCATCAGTTCAAGACGATTTACGAAGGGCTTGAGGTGCCGGCCCGCGTGTGGGATCCGAATCGGATCGCGATTATTTTCGATCACCGGATTCCAGCAGAGAGTTCGAAGACCGCGACCAATCATAAGCGCGTGCGCGACTTCGTTGCAGATCAGGGTATCACGAAGTTTCACGACATTCGGGGCGACGAGGGTGGCATCTGTCATCAAATTCTGCCTGAATTTGGGTATGTACGTCCCGGTTTCGTAGTGGTGGGCACGGATAGTCATACGACAACGCACGGCGCGCTGGGATCGTTCGCCTTTGGAATTGGCGCGACGGAAATGGCGAGTGTGTGGACTCTGGGATGTGCCCTGAATATTGAAGTCCCGAAGACGATCAAAGTCGTTGTTGATGGCAAGCTGTCACCATTTGTGTCGGCGAAGGACGTCATCTTGAGACTTATTGGTATGATCAAAGCGGACGGCGCAAACTATCGCGCGTTGGAGTTTCACGGCAGCACGATTCGCGGCATGAGCACATCTTCCCGACTTGTGCTGTGCAACATGGCTGTGGAAGCAGGTGCGACAGTCGGCATCGTTCCGCCGGATCGCGAAACGATGCGCTATCTTAGGGACGAAGCCAAGGTGAGCGATCCGCTTTGGATGGAGTCGCCTGACGCGGATGCAGAGTATGAACGTGTTGTCACGATCGATGGCGATGCGCTGGCGCCGCAGGTCGCTTGTCCGCACACCGTGGACAATGTGAAGCCGGTGACGGAGATCGTCGGCAAACCAATTGATCAGATCGTAATTGGTTCATGCACGAATGGTCGACTGGATGACCTTGCCGCAGCGGCGCGAGTGCTGAAGTCGAAGAAGGTCAGTCAGCGCACGCGGATGCTTGTTTTCCCGGCTTCGTGGAAGATTTATAAAGAGGCAATGGAACTCGGCTATCTAAAAGACCTGATGGAAGCCGGTGCGGTGGTAATGAATCCCGGCTGCGGCTGCTGTCTCGGCGTACACCAAGGAGCCTTGGGTGACGGAGAAGTTGCGTTGTCGACGACGAATCGCAACTTCAAGGGCCGGATGGGAAATCCGCACGCTGAAGTGTTCCTTTGCTCCCCGAAGTTGCCGCAGCGAGTGCTTTGCGCGGCGTCATCAGCGATCCCAGAGAGGTATAGCATGCCGAAAGTCATTCACGTTCTCGGTGACGATATATCCACCGACCACATCTATCCCGGCCGTTTCATGGCGACTGTGCTGCCGTCTGAAACACCGCAGTTCTGCTTTGCGGATATGCAGGCTTTGAATGCCGACTTGAAGGCAAAGAAATTCCCAGCGGGGAGTTTTCTGGTCGGCGGGTCGAACTTCGGGTGTGGCAGCTCGCGTGAGCAGGCGGCCTCTACGATCAACGGATACGGCATCATAGTGATCGCGCGGAGCTTTGCGAGAATCTTCTTACAGAATGCCGTGAATCTCGGGTTGCAGCTGGTGATATGTCCACAAGTTGAAGCGACCGAAGGCGACGAACTCGTTATCAAGGGCGATATGCTGGTCAACATGACGACCGGCAAGAGCTTTGACATCGTGCCGTTACCAAAGCTCCGGCAAGCGATCATGGATAGCGGCGGTTTGATTGCGTTCACGCGAGCGCGACTGCAATCTCAATTGGCGGCCAAGTAGGCGCGGACCCGCACACCTGTATTGTTTTCATCATGCGATCCTCACGTTAGTTTAGACGCTGATACCGATTATCTGGTCCATCATCACGACGATGAACCAATGGTGCATCGCGAGCTACATGTGATGGGTGTTGTGCAGGGTGTCGGATTTCGACCATTTGTTTATCGCTTGGCCACTGAGTTCGGGTTGCGTGGAGCTGTGTGGAACGACGGCAGCGGAGTGCTGATTAGAATTCGTGGTGAACTGTCGATTGTCGAGAAATTTACCGAGGAATTCCTCGCACGTTGCCCGATTGGAGCGCGGGTAGATGATGTGCGTGTAGTTGAACTCGTCGACGCGGCCTACGACCGATTCGAGATTCTCGTGAGCAGAGTTTCTTCGCAAAACGGATTCACGCATGTGTCCGCAGATCTCGCGATGTGTCCGGACTGCCGGAATGAGTTTCACAATCCACATGATCGTCGGTTCGGGTATCCGTTCATCAATTGTACGCAATGCGGCCCGCGCTTCACTATTACTCGCGCGCTTCCCTACGACCGGCCACTGACGACGATGCAACCGTTTCACATGTGCGACGACTGCCGGCGTGAATACGAGAGCCCGGTTGACCGGCGCTTTCATGCTCAGCCGAACGCGTGCCCAGCGTGCGGGCCAGTCGTTGAGTTCATGGTTGTGGGCGACGGCAAATGGCGAACCCGCACGAAACATGAGGAAGCAATTCACAACGCAGCGGACTTCCTCGGCGACGGGGGAATCCTGCTATTGCAAGGTCTCGGCGGCTACCACTTGGTGTGCGATGCGACGAACGAACACGCGGTTCGCCGATTGCGCCGCCGCAAGCAGCGTGAAGTCAAACCGCTCGCGGTGATGTTCCCGGATGCCGAGACGCTGCACGAGTGGTGCCACGTGTCGGACCTTGAACTGGATTGTCTGAGTTCGGCGAGGGCACCGATTGTGCTTGTGGAACGCCGTGTCGAATGCGCCGTCGCACCGTCAGTGGCGCCGGACTCACCGCACTTAGGCGTCATGCTTCCGTATTCTCCGCTCCACGCCGCGTTGTTGTCGCACTTCGACCGGCCTGTTGTCATGACGAGCGCGAACAAATCAGAGCAGCCAATTTGTTATGAGCAGGACGACGCGCTGCGCGAGATGAAGGCGACCGCCGATGCCGCGCTGATTCATGATCGAGCGATCCACATGTTTGCCGATGACTCCGTCGTGCGCGTCTTAGGCAACATGCCGCGTGTATTTCGGCGGTCCCGCGGGTATGTCCCCGAAAGCGTGGAGTTGCATGAGGCTTTTAGGCGCACAACATTAGGATTTGGCGGCGAACTCAAGAACACATTTGCGTTGGGCAAAGAGTCGTCCGCGATTTTGTCGCAGCACCTTGGCGACATGCAGGGCGAGTCATGCGTGCTTGCGTCGAAGAAGGCGATCAGTCATTTCTTGAATATCTTTGACGCCCGTCCGGAGCTCGTCGCATGTGATTTGCATCCAGATTACGTGACTACCAGGATGGCTGAGAAGTGGAGCAAGCAGCATGGCGTGCCGCTCGTCCGCGTGCAGCATCATCATGCGCATCTTGCGGCAACACTCGCGGAGCATCACTGCAGAGACCGCGCGCTGTGTATCGCTCTTGATGGAACGGGGTATGGCACTGACGGCACCGTATGGGGCGGCGAGCTGCTATTCGGTAACTTCGAGTCCTTCGATCGCCTGGGGCATCTTGCAGCAGTGCCGATGCAGGGGAACGATTCGGCCGCTAAGCAGCCATGGAGAATGGCGCTTTCCTGGTTGAACGCCACCTACTCCGATGAGCTATCGTCACTCGATCTGCCGCTGCTCAGGGCGATTGAGACGGAGTATGGCCGGACGGCGATTCCGGCGCTGCTTTCACCAGTGATGAGGAGCAAGTTTGTGCCGACGACGAGTGTTGGACGGCTGTTTGACGCGATTGCAGCATTGTGCGGTTTCGGACTTGCCGCGCAGTACGAAGGGCAGGCCGCGATGCAATTGGAAGGTATCATGAGCAGCGCGCCGCTTCCACCCTACTCGTTCGATATATTCGAAAGCGACGGACATGTCGTATTGTCTCCGATCCCGATGATACACGAGGTCGTCGATGACCTGCTTGCCCGCGTCGCGACTTCCGTGATCTCGAGGCGATTTCATGAAACGATGGCGCAGGGGTTCAGCGACCTGGCCCTGCGCGGAGTCGAAACGACAGGAAACACGACCGTCGCACTGGGCGGTGGTTGTTTCCAGAACGCATTTTTGCTTGAGCGGATCACTTCTTTGCTGACGCTGCAAAGTGACCGTGCTTTCCTGGCAAATGTTCCCGCAAACGACGGCGGGCTGGCGCTCGGGCAAATTTGTGTCGCAAACGCTCAGACGCTCTAACATGTGTCTTGCTGTGCCGATGAAGCTTACGGCGGTCAATAGCGGCCGGGGCATTGTGGAAAGCGGCGGAGTTCAGATTTTCATTATGCTAACGATGACACCCGAGGCGCGCTGTGGGGATTATGTATTGGTACACGCTGGTTTCGCCCTGACGGTGGTAGATGAGCGCGAAGCCCTCAAGACGCTTGATCTGCTTAAGGAGCTTGTGCGGGAGGGCGAGTGAAGGCGCTGAGCGGTTTCCGTGACGCCGATCTGATTTCGGCGGTCTTAAGGCGGCTGCAGTCGCTAAGCGTTTCACGAAAGCTGAGATTCATGGAAGTGTGCGGCGGACACACAGCCACGATTTATCGTTTTGCGATTCACGATCTGCTGCCCGAATCGATTGAGCTTTGTTCAGGACCCGGCTGTCCCGTCTGTGTTACGCCGTGCGGATTCATCGATCATGCAATCGCACTTGCGGAGCAACACGGAGTTACGCTGGCGACTTTTGGCGATTTGATTCGCGTGCCGGGTTCATACATCAGTCTTGCAGAAGCACGCGCGCGGGGCATTCCCGTGCGCGTTTTCTATTCAGCAGCGGATGCGCTCGATTTCGCAGATGCACATCGTGACACGGAGATCGTCTTTCTTGGCATCGGTTTTGAGACGACTGCGTGTACGTTGGCGGCGACACTGGCAGATGCTGTGACGCGCGGTGTGAAGAACTTCAAGATTCTGTCAGCGCTGAAGACGATGCCGGAAGCGCTGCGAGTTCTGTTGTCGAGCGCCGAGACGCAGATCGACGGACTGATCCTCCCCGGGCACGTGACGACGGTTGTGGGCAGTGATGCGTTCGATTTTATTGGGCGTGAGTTACGTGTCCCGTGCTCCGTGTCGGGCTTTGAGCCGCTCGACATTCTTGAGACCGTCTTGTCTTTGGCGAGTCAATGTGCATCAGGACAGGCAGTTATCGAGAATCGTTATGCGCGCGCGGTCACACGAAACGGGAATGAAGTCGCGCAAGACTTGATGCGAAGACACTTCGCGCAAGTCGACTGCGAATGGCGCGGCCTCGGAGTGATTCCAAAGAGCGGGTTGGTGTTGCGCAACGAATACAGCGAATGGGATGCTGGCTTGCTGCCCATCGAATTGCCCGCAGCCAGAGAGCATCCGGCGTGCAAATGCGGTGACGTGCTGCGGGGCGCGCTGCATCCAAGAAACTGCCCGCTCTTTGGCAAGGCGTGCACACCGGAGAGTCCGGCGGGCGCCTGCATGGTCTCTTCCGAGGGCGCATGTGCGGCGGTTTTTCACTTTGAGCCGATCCATGCGTAGCGAGCAATTCATCACGCTTGGTCATGGCGCGGGCGGAACGGCCATGCGCACGCTGATTCGTGATCGGATTGCGGCGCGGTTGCAGAACGGCACTCGCGGACAGCTGATGGATGGCGCGATACTCGATTGGAATGCGAAGAACGTCGTGTTCACAACAGATTCGTTTGTTGTGCAGCCGATCGAGTTTGCGGGCGGCGATATTGGAAAGCTCTCCGTGTGTGGAACCGTGAATGACTTGCTGGTCATGGGAGCGACACCACTATACCTTTCGCTGGGACTGATTCTTGAAGAGGGCTGCCGCTGGCAACCTTGGAACGCATTGTTGGATCTATCGCAGACACCGCGACGAGCATCGGCGTAGAGGTCGTGACCGGCGACACCAAAGTTGTGCCGCGTGGTCAATGCGACGGGATGTATATTAATACAGCGGGCATCGGCAGCGTGCCACTCGGGTTGGGATTGTCGGCCGAGCGCATTCTACCCGGCGATGCGATCCTCGTTACGGGGACTGTGGGCGACCACGCGATCGCGATTCTGGGCGCACGCGACGGATTGCGGTTTGAATCGCAGATATTGAGTGACTGTGCACCGCTGGTGGACATGGTTGGCGCCGTGCTAACGTCGCATCGGAGCGTCAAATGGATGCGAGATCCGACTCGTGGAGGGCTGGCAGCGGTACTCGACGAGCTTGCGCAGGATTTTGAGTGCGGTCTGGTGGTGCGAGAAGGCGACGTGCCGGTGCGACGCGAGACGCGAGCGGTTTGTGACTTGCTCGGTTTTGATCCGATGCATCTGGCAAACGAGGGAAAGGCCGTGATGGTCGTCGCGCAGTCTGACGCAGACGCTGTACTCGACACGTTGCGAGGCACCAGTGACGGCGCACAAGCAATGAAGATCGGAGAGATTACTGAGGACGATAGGGGTGTAGTGCGGGTGCAAACGGCACTTGGCGGAATGCGAAGACTGCAACGGCCAAGCGGCGAACTCTTGCCGAGGATTTGTTGACCATGCATGAGTTGTACCTCGCACGGTGCATAATTAGCGGAGTGCACAAGGCTCTGGCCGATGAGACGAAGGGCCAAGATGTGACTGACGTGCGGTTGCGGGTCGGAAAGCTCGATGCAGTTGTGACAGAAACGCTGACGTTCCTGTTCAATGCCATTAAATCAGATGGCGGCCTGCCGAATGCCGGACTGACGATTGAGGAAGAGGACGTGCGCTGCGTCTGCGATGACTGCGCACAGAAGTTCACTGTGGCACAACCGGTGTTCCTTTGTCCGGCGTGCCGATCTGCCCATGTCACCATCGTGCAGGGCCGGGGACTGACTATTGTGGACATAACGACAACACTCGAGGAGCCGGATCATGCGGATCCCTGTATTAACTAATCTGCTTGAAGAGAGCGATGCGCTCGCAGCTACAAACCGCCAGACATTTGAGGCCGCAGGGGTGTTTGTTGTGAACCTCATGAGTTCACCGGGCGCGGGAAAGACGACGCTCCTGGCAAAGACGATTGACCTTCTGCAAAGCCGCGGACTTCGCTGTGCCGTGCTTGAAGGGGATATTACATCGACCTTGGACAGCGAGCGGCTGGCCCCACTCGGTGTGCCCGTCGTCCAAGCGAATACTGAACCGTTTGGAGGCGACTGCCATGTTGGATCGCATTTTGTGCGCGCGGCGATTGAGCAGCTGCCGATTCATGAGCTTGACTACTTGTTCATCGAAAATATCGGTAATTTGGTGTGTCCGGCGGAATTCTACCTCGGAGAGCATCGTAAAGTCGTGGTGTTGTCGCTGCCTGAAGGTGAGGACAAGCCCGTGAAGTACCCACTGATGTTTCGGGAATGTCAGGCTTGTCTGCTGAATAAGCTCGATTTGCTTCCGTACCTCGACGTGAGTGTGCCGCTTCTGCGCGAACGCATCTCGACCGTCAACGGCGACATGATTGTATTCCCGGTGTCGGCGAAGACGGGGATTGGTTTGGGGACTTGGATTGAGTGGTTGGAGCACGGGAGGCAAGAGCTGCAAGCACGGCACGTTGGGGCAAGGCATGATGTGTCGTGAGCGGAATTCTCTTGGGTGAAGCAAGCCCTCCGCGATTTCGGAGGGCTATTTTTTTGATTTAATTGGACTTAATTTCATCTTGTCGTTGGAATTGCCCCTCGGGTCGGGAATCCGTATATTTTCGGACAGTTTGTTTGAACAAGTTCGCCCTAATTGAACACCCCCGACCAGAATGATCCAGTCCCCTTCCCCATTTGCCCAGCCCCATCCCGGACTTCGAATCAAAGAGTATCAGGCAGTTGTTCCCCGCCCTTCCTCTGAACAGGTTGCCCGTTATCCGCAAGAGGCGACGGACCTGCTTGATCGGATCTGGTCACGGCACAATGAACTGATTCCCTACGGTCAGTACGGACTGGATTGGATTCGCGGGCGGCACTTCGTGCTTGCGGGCGCGACGGGTCCGGGACTTGGCGGAGCGATCGAAAGCGCCGTACGGCGATTCACGGCAGTTGACGGAAGCGTGACCGTGCTTGCGCGCGACCTGTCGCGGTCGGTGGGCTTCGAGATGGGCAAGCAGATGGTGCACCGCGCAGAGAACATGGGGTTCGGGTCGCGTTACCATTTGTCGAATGACGGGATGTCCCTTGAAGGGCAGTCGTTCGATTGGGTTTTGCAGGCCTTGAAGGAGGCTGGCGCCAAAGAGGTTGTTTACATCAATTGCGTGGCCGCAGCGATGGCCGGAATGCTGCCCGGAATGCCGCCAATCTACGTGAAGGACGTCGATGACGAGGGGCTGTTCCAATACAAGCTCGGCTATTTGACGGACCAGCAGATTGAGAACACCCGGCATATCATGGGTCGCATGGCGGTTGAGTTTCCGCAGAGACTTGCCGATGCGGGTATCAAGGTGCGCGTTACGGGCTATATCGATTGGCGGGGCAGTCTCGACGTTATCAGCCGCGATCCGGAGAGTCCATATTACGGGCGACAGGGGCCATATTCGACGAGTCTCTACTTGCCGAAGGAGTTTCTGCAAGCGGACACGATCAAGGCGTATGGTCACGGCAGAATCGTGCTCGATCTGTTCCTGCCAGTGATGCGGACACGAGCCTTGGGGTTTATTCCCGGTGCGATTCCACAGTCGTATGTTTTTGAGAAGATGATGAAGCTGTCGGGGATCAGAATGCGTGACGTCCCGGAACTTGCGCTCGGCACGCTCGATCAGATCGGCCGGGCGTTGTCCGGTGGCACGTACAATCCGTTTCCACGACTCGACGAACACGAGATTCCGCTCGAGGAGTGGTATTGGCAGATTGTGCAGAGATTGAACGACGATTCATCCAGTGAATTCTATTGGAAGAACTGGATCGAGATGTAAGTCAACGTGGACGGTGGACGCGGTGCCGCTGGCGCTACAGCGTGAATGGGTGATAGCGTTGAGAAAGGAAAGCCCGAGGTGTTTGCCGCGGGCTTTTTGCAGTCGCATCCTTTTCAATGACAAATACGTGTAAAACACAGCGGATGCCGCCACGAGATTTACAGCCCCGGCGAGATTGCAACTAATACAACGCTCCATGCTGAAAACGAGTTCTTGGCATTCAGATTCCCCCAGTACTTCCACCCTAGCCCAAGTTGCCTAGTAGGCGTGACAATCGCAGTGATGTCCCACGGAGCACCAACTGTGACGAAGCGATCCGTCGGGGGGCCGTCAGGTCCTTCTCTTTCCCCACTTTCATAAGTCTCGCCGCCCACCAACGCGACGCCTAAGCTCGCGTGAAAAGCGGCCCACTTTCCCCAAGACTCTGTTCGTCCGTATAGCACGCCGAAATCTGTGAAGTCGTGATCGGAGTGAGTGTCTTCACTGATGAAATCAATCTTCCACACCGTCAAAGCGCCGAATCTGAAACACAATTCGTGTTCAGTCTTGTGAAGCACAACTTCCCAATTAATAGATGTCCAGTGGCTTCGCCCGTGTTTACCGGCGTCTTGTGGCTGTCCCGCGCCCGCTCCAAACATGGCCATGGTGAATCGCTTGTGAGGCAATGATACGCCGCTACCCGCAACCAACCGCGTCGCGTCGAGGCCCCATTCAACGACCATCACGCATAAGATTACTATTGAGCTCATGTATCGCTTCATTGAGAGTCCTCCTGTGTCCAAGATACCTGCTCGAATATGAGCTGTTTTCTTCTAAGCAACGAGAACGTCTTCAGGCTGAACCTTGGGCGGCAGTCCATGGCGCCAAGCGATGTCAGTCTGCCTCGCTGCCGCCGGAGCAATTGCAGCGGTGTTTGATGAGTTCTATCTTGAGGCTCACATAGACATTGAGAGAAAAACGAGCGAATCTTCCGCTTACAAAGCCGAGGATTCGCTCGTTCAAAGGTGCTTGCCAAGGGGAAACCCCGCTTGGGTGCGTGTGTTATGACAAATATACTGAGAGAGAAACGAACTTGCAACGTGGTTCACGCAATTCAGGGATCCGATGCTACTTCCGCTGCGTCGCCTCTCTTCCAATTCCCCCAACTTCAGCATTCCCAACAATTCCGCCTGATATTATCACATTTTGTTTGTGAGATTTGGTGCTTTTGTATCTCGCGGGGATTTTATACATTGTGTTGGTTTACAATCGCATACAATAGAGAGTATCCCTGACATGGAATTGGATTACTTCCTGACTGAAGACCAGAAGGCGTTGCGAGACCTCGCGCGTAAGATCGCTGAAGAGAAGATTCGCCCGGTGGCGGCGCAGTATGACCGAGATGGGACGTTTCCGTGGGATATTGTCAAGGTGTTCGCGGAATCCGGTCTGTTTGGAATTGTGATTCCCGAGGAGTTCGGCGGTCTTGGAATGGGAGTGTTTGAACTGGCCATTGTGACGGAAGAGCTGTCGAAGGCGTGCGGCGGCATTACGCTCGCACTGGCGGCATCGGCGCTCGGCACATTCCCAATTCTGCTCAGCGCGAATGAGGAGCAGCAGACGCGCTATTTGCCTGATCTTGCCGAGGGGAAGTATCTCGCGGCCTTTGGTCTCACCGAACCCAACGCCGGCAGTGATGCAGGGTCGATGCGGACGCGCGCTGTGCGGGACGGAGACGATTACATTCTCAACGGCTCGAAGATCTTCATCACGAACGGCGGAGTTGCGCACGTTTATACAATCATCGCGGTGACTGATCCGACAAAGGGTTCGCGCGGCACAACGGCATTTATCGTGCAAGACGACTTTCCGGGCTTCAGCGTTGGGAAGCACGAGGACAAAATGGGTATTCGCGCTTCGGCGACCAACGAGATCGTTTTCAATGACTGCCGCGTTCCGGCCGTGAATCGCATCGGCCGTGACGGTGAAGGGTTCATCGTGGCGATGAAAACGCTCGACAAGTCGCGACCCGGTGTGGCAGCGCAGGCGCTGGGTATCGCGCAGGGCGCATTTGACTTGGCTGTGGATTACGCGCGGCATCGCTTTCAATTCGGACATCCGATCTTGAATCTGCAGGCGATTCAGTTCATGCTGGCCGACATGGCCACGTCGATTGAATCGGCGCGGGCGCTACTCTATCAGACGGCACGGCATATTGACGCAGGCAATAAGGACATCTCCCGCTACAGCGCCATGAGCAAACTGCTGGCGTCGGATGTCGCGATGAAAGTGACGACGGATGCCGTGCAGGTGTTCGGCGGGTACGGGTACATGCGCGACTATCCGATTGAGAAGTATATGCGCGACGCAAAGATCACGCAGATTTACGAGGGAACCAATCAGATTCAGCGGTTGGTGATTGGTAACACGCTCGTGAAGGGATAGCTTCATCGCTTTCGCGCCCTGTTGTCACGGACGATGACTGGGACATCAGAAACAGGAACGCCTGACCTTGCGGTCAGGCGTTCCTGTTGATGCACTTCCGGACTAAACTACTTCTTGCGCTTCTTGCCGCCTTCGAGAATCGGAGCAAGCGCGTCTTCGGGCGTTGGCTGGCCAATCTCCTGCAGATCGTATTGAACGCGGACGTGCGGTTTAGTGATCTTGATCACACGGCCCAGATCGATGGGCGTGGCGATAATGACCGCGTCGACTTTCGCTTTGGTAATCGTCGCTTCGAGGTCCTTCATCTGCTGGTCACCATAGCCCATCGCGGGAAGCAGCGAGCCAATCTCCGGATAGATTCTGAAGGTCTCGGCAATCGAACCGACCGCGTAGGGCCGGGGATCGACCATTTCAGCCGCGCCGAACTTCCTGGCCGCGACGACGCCCGCGCCGTATTTCATTTCGCCGTGCGTGCACGTCGGACCATCTTCGATGACCAATACTCGCTTGCCGCGAATCTTGGCAGGATCATCCACGCTAATCGGCGATGCGGCGTCAATCACCATTGCTTTCGGATTGTATTTCTCCGCGGAGAGCCGCACAGCTTGAATCTGCTCTGAGGAAGCGCTGTCGATCTTGTTCAGCACGATGACGTCGGCCATGCGGAAGTTCGTCTCGCCGGGATAGTACGAAAGTTCATTTCCGGCCCGCAGCGGATCTGCAACCGTGATATAGACATCGGGTTTGTAGAATGGCAGGTCGTTGTTTCCGCCGTCCCACAACACCACGTCGGCCTCCTTCTCCGCTTCGCGAAGAATCTTCTCGTAATCGACACCCGCGTAGATCACCTGGCCGCGCGCGATATGCGGCTCGTACTCTTCCATCTCCTCGATGGTGCACTTGTGTTTCTTGAGATCGGCAATCGTACCGAAGCGTTGGCAGATCTGTTTGCTCAGGTCTCCATAGGGCATGGGATGACGGACCGCGACGACCTTTTTGCCAGCCGCTTTCAGCAACTCGGCGACTCGGCGCGTGGTCTGTGATTTGCCAGCTCCAGTGCGGACGGCGCAAACCGCAACAACGGGTTTGCTGGACTTGATCATCGTATCGCGGCCGCCTACGAGCTTGAAGTGCGCACCGGCACCGATGATGCGCGACGCCCAGTGCATGACATACTCGTGCCTGACGTCGCTGTATGAATAAACGACCTCGTCTACCTGATGCTTCTCGATCAGTTTCTCGAGGTCCTTTTCCGCGTGAATTTGAATTCCTTTAGGATAGAGCTTACCGGCAAGGACCGCAGGATACGCGCGGTCATCAATACCCGGAATCTGAGCAGCGGTGAATGCCACGACCTCATAGGTTTCGTTGTCCCGATAGAGCGTGTTGAAGTTATGAAAGTCGCGGCCCGCGGCACCCTGGATGATCGTCTTGATGCGTTTCATGTTGTGAGGAGATATGTGAATAAGGGAAGAAGCTGATTGAGGAGCGAGATGTCGTTCTCACCCGGAGCGGCGGCGGCGCAGCGGCATGGACATGCAGCGCGGGCCGCCCAATCCACGCACGAGTTCGCTGCTGGGAATTTCGAGAACTTCCACGCCTGCGTCGCGCAGAGCGAGATTTGTGTGTATGTTCCGTTCGTAAGACACAACGCGATTCGGAGCCAGAGCGAGCATGTTTGATCCCGCCGACCGCTGTTCGCGGGCGGCGTAACGCAAGTCGCCGCGCGCCGTACGGATGATATTCAGGTCGCGATTCAGCTCATCGCGCAGAATGTCGAGCACAGATCGACGCTCACGCTTCGGCCAAGGTTTGCTGCCGTCGGTGGTCGGTTCGTAAACGCTAACCGTCGGACCACGTTCAACGACTTGCGGAAAGACCACGACACTCTGCGGGCCGACGATTGTGAAGACGGTATCGAGATGCATAAAGACGCGCTCGGGCGGAATCTCCACTTCGTACACGCGCTTGGCCTTCCTGGTGCGGAAGAGATTTGCGGCGAGCACGCCTATCGTCTCTGACCGTGTGCGTTCACTTCGGCCTACGGCAATGGCATCTTGATTCAGCACGATGATGTCGCCGCCCTCGATGGTATAGGGCCGAGACTCCAACTCACTTTCGCCAAAGATGAACTTTGTTCCGGCCAGAGACGGATGCAGATCGATAACTGCGTGCGTCACCCACGTCTCGCGAATGCGCGCGTTATAGTGCGCGTTGCAGGAGATGACTTCATCGCCGAAGACCATTGCGGGATCGCGAGTGAAGTAGGAGTTGGGGCTCGGATCGATTAAGAATCTATCGTGATGCAGATGCAAGCCGTCCGTTGAGCGGTGCGTCGTGGCGGCGAACTCCTGCTCCGTAAGCCCCTGAAACACGACGCGAGTGATCTCGTCATTTGAAAAATGATCGAGGATAGGCTGCGCGAGCGCGGGGTTGTGGTTCAATTCGCAGGCTTCGCGCACCACGCGTTCCCGGCCCTCGGGAGTCGCGACGACATCGGCAACGAGGTCGGCGAGTATCAAGACCTTGACACCGGACTTCGCCATTATCTCGCAAAAGGAGTCGTGTTCCTCCTGCATCCGCCGCAAGTATGGGATATCTTCGATCAGAAATCCTTGCACGTTGCCCGGAGTCAAGCGGTCGAGTTCGTCACCGGGCCGGTGTACGATGACCACTTCGAGCGGGTCGAACTCGTTGCGGATGTCGAGGCAGATGCGGTCCAGAGGTAATCCCGTATTGGAAAGGGGTGTGAAGCAGGCAAACTTAAGTATATGGTTTTCCGGTCAGAGTTTCAAGGTGAGACTTGGTCAGATACGACTTCGCTCTTTGCCGAGCGCTGTGCATAACAAAATGTTAATCATGTGCTTATGGGTGAAATGACGGAGGGCTTGTCCGTACGGACAAGCCCTCTCTATGTGAACCCAGATGTTCTGACAGACGTGCTTCAGTTCAGGGCCGGAGCCGTCTCGCCTGACTTCTGAGGAATTTCTCCAATGTTCCAACTTTTCTTGCTGAGACCGTCTAACACGGTGTACATCACGGGCACAAGAACGAGCGACAAGAGCAGCGACGACAGCAGGCCGCCGATGATCACGACACCCATGCCTGCGCGCATTTCGGAACCTTCACCCAACGCTAAGGCGAGCGGAGCATTCCGACGACCATCGTTAACGTCGTCATGATAATCGGGCGCAAGCGCCGGGGTCCGGCCTCAAGCAGAGCGTCACGCATCGAATAGCCGTGTTCGCGGAGCTGATTTGTGAAGTCCACGATCAGGATGCCGTTCTTCGTCACCAATCCCATTAAGGTGAGGAGTCCGATCATCGAGAACATCGATAGTGTATAGCCGGTCGCGGCCAGACCAATCAGCGCGCCAACGATTGCGACCGGAACACTGAACATCACGACGAAGGGATAGACGTAGCTTTCGTAGAGCACGACGAGTACCATGTAGACGAAAAGTATAGAGAGGAAGATCGCCTGCACCATGTCGGTCATCATCGTGCGCATGTTTTCGACATCGCCATAGGCGAAAAAGCCCACACCTTGCGGTGGAGTATACTTCTCCATTTCGCGATCAAAGTCTCCCTGCACCGAGCCGAGCGGGCGTCCTACGACGTTTGCGGACACCGTGACCAGACGTTCGCGGTCCTTTCGCGTGATGGACGACGGTCCACTCGTGCGTTCGATGCGGGCGACTTCGCCCAAGCGCACCATCTGCCCGGCGCCATTCTTGATTTCAACGTCCGCGAGTTTAGTCGGGTTATTGCGGTACTCCGGTGACAGGACAGAACGAACGTCTACTTCAATCTCACCCGTGCGAAACTCAGTGATGACATTGCCATTCACCGCACTGCGCAAGGCCATCGCAACTTGTCCCGGAGTCAGGAGGCTTTGAGCGGCGCGGTCGCGATCAACAATGACTTGCAGTTCCGGCGCGCCGAGTTCGTAGCTTGTTTGCACATCACGGGCGCCGGGAATATTGCGCAGAACGGACATAGCGTAGTCGGCGGCGACCTGCACACTGTCCAAGTCCTGCCCGCGCACTTCGTATTGAATCGGAGCGGCGTTCGCGGTTCCGAAGAGACCGATGTCACTAACGCGGATTTCAAGGCCAGGAATATCTTTGCAGTAGGCGGCGATCTCCGCTTGCGTAACCGACGTCGGCTGCGTCCGTCTATCGCGATCAAGGAGCCGCACCTGAATGCTGCCCACTCGAGGATTCTGGTTGACGCCCCACTCCGACTCCTGCAAGCCGACTGTGCTCAAAACCTGCCTCACTTCCGGGTGGGAAGCGAGGTAGTTCTCAATGCGCGCAATCATGGCGCTGTTCTCTTCGAGCGTCGTGCCAAGCGGCATTTCCCGTGAAGACAGCGAACTCCCCGCGATCCATGGGCGGTACGAAATCGCTGCCGATGAAGCCGAGCGGAATCAATGCGATAGAAAAGATCATCGCGACCGTTGCGAAAGAGAAAACGGCAAGACGGTGACCGATGGCCCAGGTTAATATCGCCTTATAGAGTGATTCCAGCAGGCCGAACTGACGTTCAAACCACCGCGCGAACCCGCGCATCCATTTTTCACCGTGGATGTTTTCCGCACTATTCAGGCGACTTGCGAGCAGCGGCGTCACCGTGAACGAGACGAGAAGAGACATGACCAGCGCCGTGACGAAAACGAGCGAGAATTCGCGGAAGATGTTGCCAACGAGGCCTTCAACGAAGGCAATTGGCAAGAACGTCACAACGTCTACAAGCGTTATCGCCAATGCCGCAAGGCCGATTTCGTTTCGTCCTTTGATGGCCGCACTCCTGGGGTCTTCACCGCGCTTAAGCCATTGGTGGATGTTTTCGAGCACCACAATTGAGTCGTCGACCAGCACGCCGATGACCGTGCCGAGAGCCATCATGGTCATCAAATTGATCGAGAAGTTGAAGAGCTTCATCGTGATGAACGTAGACACGACGGACAGCGGTATTGCGATCAACACGATCAGGGAGTTTCGCATCGAATGCAGGAAGACCAGAAGCACGAGTGCGACGGTCAGGAGTGCTTCGGCGATGTTGCGCTGGACCTCTTTGATTGAGTTGCGGTTGAAGACCGTGACATCCTGCGCGACTTCGACTTCGACACGTGAACCATATTCCGCTTCGATTTTGTCAAGGACGCCGCGGACACGGTCGGAGGTGCGCACGCTGTTTGCCTGCGACTGCTTGACAATTTGAATTCCCAGCGCTGACGCCTGATCGAGACGCGTCAATGAGCGGTCCGATTTCACCGTGTCGGTCACCACGGCGACGTCGCGCAGGTAGATAGCAGTGCCGTCGGCCAGCGGAATGCGGGTCAACTCAATCTCGGAGAGTGTCTGGTATTTACCGGTGAGGCGAACGGTATAGTCCTGTGACGTCGAGAAGAGCCGCCCGGCCGGCACATCGAGATTGTCCGAAGCGAGCACACGATTCAGCTCTTCAAGGGACAAGCCATGAGTTGCCAAACGCTCCGGATCAACCGCAACTTGCAACTCACGCTCCGCCGCACCGGTGATCATCACCTGGCCAACGCCGTCAACCTGTTCAAGCCGCGGCCTAACGTGTTCATCCACGAAAGTGAAGAGATCTGTGTCGGACATATCGCTCGACACGGCGAGGCGAAGAATAGGCATTGCGCCAATATCCGCCTTCAGAATCTGCGGCTCATCCGCGTCGTCCGGCAGTTGGGCGCGAATCGTCGTGATCACGCGCTGCGTCTCCTGCATCACGACATCCGCGTTTGCGGACATCTCGAACTCGAGCATGACGATGGACGCGTTCTCGCGATTGACAGAGCGGATCGTTTTAAGCTTGTTCAGCGAAATCACGGCATCTTCGACGGGCCGCGAGATCATCGTTTCGACTTCTTTCGGTCCGGCGCCCGGCCATGTGGTAACGATCGTGACCATCGGCCAATTCATGGTCGGCAACAAGTCAACGGGCAGCCGCTGATAGAGCATGATTCCGAGCACCGCAATGGCGAGGAAAAACATCGCAACCGCGCTGGGCCGCCTAATGGATAGTTCTGTTACGGTCATGTTGTAACTCCCCTATTGCAGCGTCAGCGAGAGCTGCGACCCTTGTGACAGCAGTTGATTGCCGGTAACGATCACGGTGTCGCCGGCGTGGACCAGTAACAGAAATCAGATCTTCAGACATTCCAAGAATCTTGACCGGAACCTTGTTGGCCTTGCCGTCTTGCACGGTGAAGACGACGGTACGGCCAACATCCGGGAGCGTTGCGGCGCGAGGTACGAGCAGGCTTGCCGAATCTACTCCGGCGAAAATGACGGCGCGGGCGAACATGCCCGATTTCAGACCATCGGCCGCATCGAGAGTGATCTCGACCGGGAAGGTGCGCGCTCCCTGCATGGCGCGCGGACCAACAGCAGTGACCTCGGCCGGAAACGTATCTGCCAATGCCTCAACGAAGACTTTCGCGGAAGCTCCAACGGCAACTTCGTGGATCTCCGATTCGGTGACCGCGATCGGAAGTTTGAGTTTCTCAGTATCAACAAGCTGAAAGACGGGCTGACCACGGTCCAGCATCTGTCCGACTTCCGTCATACGCGCGGCAATCGTACCCGAGAACGGGGCCCGGGTAGTCGCATCTTCAAAGGTCTTTTTTGCGTAGCGCTGTTGAACTTCGGCTGCTTTCAGCGCCAGACGCACGCCTTCGTAATCGGAGTCGGAAATGCTTCGCTCCTGATAGAGCTTTTCAACGCGATCAAAGTCCAAGCGTGCCTTGTCATAGGCAATCAGCGCGCGTTCGGCCTCGAGTTTCAGCAGTTCATCGTCGAGTCTGAGCAGGGCTTGTCCTTGCTTCACATAATCTCCGACTTCGACGTAAATTTGTTCAATCTGGCCACCGATTTCGGCCGCGAGTACGGATTCGCGTTTGCCTTTCAGTGTGCCGCTTTCTTGAATGCTCTTGGTGAAAGGAGCCGGCCGCAGCACGAAGCCACTGACCGGAATGATTCCGGTGTAGGCGTCCTGGGCGACATCGCCGCGCGCCTGATTGATCACCTTCCCCGCAATCAGCGCGATTACAAGCACTGAGACGGCGAGAATAGCTGTAGTTCGAGTCTTACTCATCGTAGTTTCCTGATCTCAGTTCGTGAAAGGGTTCTGGCCGAGCGCCATGCGCAGTTGGGCACCGGCAATAAGACGACGGTAAGTGGCATCCGCCAATGAGACGCGCGCGGTCAATTCGTCAAGTTGGGCAGCATCCATTTCAAGAGGAGTCAATTGCCCTTGCGAGAATTTCGTTTGCGCGATGCGGCGGGCTTCCTCGGACAGTTTGACCGCAAGCTCCGCCGCTGTTTGATTCGCGTGGGCGGTTCCGAGGTCCTTGATTGCAGCTTCGTACTGCAGTCGCGCACCGCGCTCGGCCTGAGAATAGGCCAATTCGGCGCGTTTCCAATCGGCGCGGCTCTGTAATGCCTTACCGTGTACCGCGCCGCTGCTCCAGATCGGAATTGAAAGCGCAACACCGGCATAGAGGGACGAGTAATTATTGCGGGGATCGACGTCCCAATCATCGTTTTGCCATTGCCAGTTGTATTTCATCTGCCCTGCGAGCACCGGCCAACGGGCATTGCGGTAGATTGTGTAGAGATTCTGTTGCGCAATTGACATCTGCTGAAGGGCCGTGAGATCATCCCGCTCCGGCAATTGGCTCAGGCCATCCAACGTGTCGGTCGGGACATCGTAGACGCTTAAGTCACCTTCGACGCGAATTGTCGTGTCCATCGGCACTCCGAGGTAGTCCTTCAGAGCAAGCTCGGCGAGCGCAAGATCGCTGCGAGCGCGATCGAGGGGCGGACGTTGATTCTGTGCCTGCACCTGAACGCGGAGGACATCGTAGTCACTGAGGGCCGACTGCGCGCATGCGCTCCGCCCGGGCGAGACTGCTATCGCTTACGGCGAGGCTAAGCTCGCGGGCGCGGACGACATCCCGCAGCATCAGCACGCTCCAGAATCGCTGCATGACGTCGAGTTCTGTCTGGCGGTCCTGATGCGCAACCGCATGCCGAGCCGCGTGTTCGGCAGCTTTCGCTCCGCGGACCCCGGCGGCCACACGACCAAACGTATAGAGCGGCTGGTTCAGCGTTACATTGGCGAGGATCGCGTTGTTCTGGTCAAGTTCGAGCTGCATTAACTCGCCGTTGTCCGGGTTGGGAAAGAAGAGCTTTCCCTTCTTCATGGCTCGTTGATAGCCGACCGACCCCTCAATCTGCGGCAGCGCGTTCGACCACGCTTCGTCGAGCTGGCCGCGCGTGCGCTGCTGGTCAATGCGCGCGCCCTGTGGTGCAAGCGAGCGCTGTTTAGCCAGCGCTACCGCTTCCTCGAGCGTCATTGCATTCAGCGTTCCCGCAATCGTGAGTCCCAATAGCAGGGTTGATAGAAGTCTCATTTTGTCTCCCCATTTGCCTGAGCAGCGAGTTCCTTTATCCGCAAGTCAGTGACGAGCGCGTCGTAAAACAACTTGCAGGCGTATTCTACAATCTGTACGGCACGATCCGGGCTGTCGTATTTGGTGATACACGTGCCGCCATACATCGCACTGATCGCCTCGGACACAAGCCGAGTGTCAAAATGCTTGAAATATCCCTTCGCGACAGCGTCATCTAACAGGCCGGTGATCAGGTCCACCCAATTGCAATGACTTCTTGCCAAAGCGTCCGCAATTTCGGGGTGTTTAGATCCCATACTGACGAACTGCCGGAACAGCAAGTCGGGGATCGGGTTGTTGGCCTTTTCGGCGTATATATGTCGGTGCGCCTTGTAGACGGCCTCGGGGCCGTACATATCCTCGCTGGCAGATTCAACCACCGTTGTCTGGTTTTGGGATTGATACTTCTCCGCAAGGCCGATCAGAATGCTCTCTTTGGAAGGGAAATACCAGTAGATGGCGCCCTTTGATAGGCCTGCGGCCTTCGCAATTTCGTCTACAGAGGTCTTCTCGAAGCCCTTGCTTGCGAAGAGTTCGGCAGCTGCATCGAGGATCTGTTCGCGGCGGTGGTCTTTGCTCTGGTGTTCTGTCATGGTGTCTCCAAACCGACTGGTCAGTCAACTTTCGCACAATTTAGTGCAAACCGACCAGCCAGTCAAGAGTAACCGGGCGGTCAGTCTATTTATTATGTATATATTTTATTTTGTTTTACTGTTTAGACCCTCAAAATGATCGAGGCGTGACGCCTCTCTGGGAGTTTCAACGGAGGCCGAGGATGTAAGGGCCGTTGTTGCAAATGCCCGCAATACGGATACAAATCGTCTGGACAGGGTTCTTCAGAAGACAATCGACGACCTTGCAGCACTGCTCTGTGACAAAGCTACGTTGAAACGGATTGACTGCCGAAAAAGGATTGCGTAAATTTTCACAAGCACATTACATGGCTAACGGAAACATCTAAGAAACATGACTAAAGGATCACGATCGGCACCTCAGGCTGTATTAAGTCGAGGAGATTTTCCCCGGTTGCTTGAGGCATTACAGCATAACGGATGGACGATTATTGGACCAAAGGTCCAAGATGGGGTCATCGTCCTCGACGAGATTCAATCGGTTGACGACTTCCCCATTGGCTATTCCGACCGCCAAGGGCCAGCTCGCTACCGACTAACCCGCAGGGCGAACAAGGCAGTTTTCGGCTACAACGTTGGTCCGCAGTCGCCCAAGGCAGTCCTGCACGCCGCCCGAAAGGTCATCTGGCGGGGCAAGAAGAATGACCTGAAGTCTCAGGAAACGGCGGAACCGCTGCCGCACATCGCGTTCGTAGGGATCCGGCCTTGCGAACTGAAAGCAATACTTATTCAGGATGATGTCTTGCTTCGCGGCCCCTACGGCGACGCATTCTACGCTGCAAGACGGAAGAATCTGTTCTTCATCGTTGTCAACTGCGGGCAGGCAGGCGGAACTTGTTTTTGTGCTTCAACGAACAGCGGGCCGAAAGCTGACAGCGGCTTTGACCTGTCCGCGACGGAGTTGATGGGCAACGATGATCACCGCTTCTTGATGCAAGCGGGATCACGGAGAGGCGAGGAGCTGCTGGCAAGCCTTCCGGCGCGGCCAGTCACAGAAGAGGATTTGAAAGAATCTGGGGCTTTATTTGCGCACGCGGTTGAGACGATGGGTCGAACATTGGACACACATGGGCTGAAGGAGCTACTCTATCAGCAGCTCGAGAATCCGCGGTGGCAAGAGGTGGCGGAACGCTGTTTGGGCTGCGGGAATTGCACATCGGTGTGTCCAACCTGCTTCTGTTCAACCGTAGAGGACTGGACCTCGCTGGATGGGAGCGAAGCGCGGAGAGAACGACGCTGGGACTCCTGCTTCAGTGTGGACTTCAGTTACATACACGGAGGGAGTATTCGCCAGACCGGCATGTCGCGCTATCGACAATGGATGACGCACAAGCTCGCGGCGTGGCAAGATCAGTTTGGCACGCTTGGGTGTGTTGGCTGCGGCCGGTGCATCACGTGGTGCCCGGTCGGCATTGATATTACAGAAGAAGCTGCTGCAATAAGATCATCTGCTCAACAAAAGGAGGCGCTCGATGGAAACGATTGAACCGTTGCTTGCCGAGCATCCAATATTCCACGGCATCGATCCTAAATACATCTCGCTTATGGTTGGCTGCGCGAGCAACGTGCGGTTCAATGCGGGTGAGTTTGTCGTTCACGACGGCGACAAGGACAATGAATTCTACCTTATCCGTCACGGCACGGTCGCGCTGGATGTATACTCGCCGACCAAAGGTCCCATTACGTTTCTCACGCTTGGGCCGGGCGAAGTGATGGGTTGGGAGTGGCTTGTTCCACCCTATCAGACGCAAGGCGACGCGCGGGCGCTCGACCTCGTGCGAGCGGTCAAGATTGACGCGACGTGCCTGCGCGCGAAATTCGAGCACGATCACGAACTGGAACGCGAACTGCTGAAGCGGTTCGTGCCGATTATCACAGAGCGGCTGAAGGCGCTGACGATCCAACTGTTGGATGTCTATGCTCCTCGCGCTCACAAATCATCTTTCTAATTGAGCGGCAGCGCAGTTTTCTGCGCGCTCCTTACTATATATGACAGAACAGATACATAGTATGACTCCGCGGCCGTTTCGCGTCAAGCGAACGTATGCAGAGACTGACGATACATTTACGCTGGAGTTGGAACCGGAACGGCCGGAGGAGGGTTTTGCGTTTGCGGCCGGACAGTTCAACATGCTCTATGCCTACGGAGTGGGCGAAGTGCCCATTTCGATCAGCGGTGATCCGCTTAAGCCGCTTCCTCTGATCCATACTACGCGGTCAGTTGGGCTTGTCACAGAGGCCCTGCGGCGCTTGAAGAAAGGCGATTTGATCGGAGTGCGCGGCCCATTCGGGACGAGTTGGCCGGTGATTCCGGCGCGAGGCAGCGACGTCGTAATCGTTGCGGGCGGAATTGGGCTTGCTCCCCTCCGCCCTGCCCTTTATCATGTCCTACGTAACCGCGAAGATTACGGACAGATTGCCCTCTTGTACGGCACGCGCACGCCAAGCGACATGCTGTTTACGAAAGAGCTTGAACAGTGGCGCGGACGATTCGACATGGATGTTGGCATTACCGTGGACCGCGCGACCGGAAGTTGGCGGGGCAACGTCGGCGTGGTTACGCGCCTGATCTCGCGAGCGCCATTTGATCCGCATAACACAGTAGCGATGGTGTGCGGACCGGAGATAATGATGCGTTACACCGTCATGGAGCTTACGAAGCGAGGTGTGCCAGAGAGCCGAGTGTTCGTGTCAATGGAACGCAATATGAAGTGCGGGATCGGGCTCTGCGGCCATTGCCAGTTCGGGCCATCGTTCATCTGCAAAGATGGACCGGTCTATCCGCATGATGTTCTGACGCCGTGGCTGCGGAGATGGGAGATATAAGATGAAAAAGATGGCAAAACCCCGACTCGCGGTCTGGAAATTCGCATCGTGCGACGGCTGTCAGCTCAGTCTGCTCGATTGCGAAGACGAGTTGCTTGCAGTCGCCGATGTTGTTGAAATCGCGAATTTCGCCGAAGCGTCCAGGGAAATCCAGCCCGGGCCGTATAATATTTCCCTTGTCGAAGGGTCGATTACTACACCGCACGATGCGGAACGGATTCACAAGATTCGGCGCGACTCGGGTCTACTGATCACAATTGGAGCGTGCGCTACGTCCGGCGGGATTCAGGCTTTGCGGAACTGGAAAGACGTGAACGAGTTTTTTTCGCTCGTTTACGGTTCTCCGCACTTCATCGAGACCTTGAAGAAGTCGACGCCGATCTCGGACCACGTGTTTGTGGACTATGAATTGCGCGGCTGCCCGGTCAACAAGTATCAACTACTGGAAGTGCTGAACGCGTTCTTGAATCAGCGCAAGCCTAATATCTTTCCGCACAGTGTGTGCATGGAGTGCAAAGCGAACAAGACGACATGCATCATGGTCGCGAAGGGGATTCCCTGCATGGGGCCCGTCACCCATTCGGGCTGCGGCGCGCTTTGTCAGTCTTTCAATCGCGGCTCCTTCGGCTGCTATGGACCTAAAGAGGCGACGAACACAAACTCACTTGGAGGTCATTTTAAGGAGCTTGGCATGAGCGGAGACGGCGTGATGCGAATCTTCCGCAACTTCAACGCGAGCGCGGAGCCGTTCCGGAAAGAGAGCGAGGCCCATGAAAAGTAGAACCGTTAAAGTCGACTACTTGGCCCGCGTTGAAGGCGAAGGCGGCCTGCTGGTCAAGATCAAGGATAACAAGATTTCGGAAGTCAAGCTGAATATCTTTGAGCCGCCCCGGTTCTTCGAAGCATTCCTGCGGGGCAGACATTTTGACGAAGTTCCAGACATCACCGCGCGAATCTGCGGCATCTGTCCGGTCGCGTATCAAATGAGTTCATGCAATGCGATCGAATCCGCCTTCGGCGTTCACGTTGACGGCGCATTGCGCAATCTGCGGCGACTGCTCTACTGCGGCGAGTGGATTGAGAGTCACGTTCTGCACGTGTTCATGCTGCACGCGCCGGACTTCCTTGGCTACCAGGACGCAATTCAGATCGCCAAAGATCATCCCGAGCTTGTGAAGAACGCGCTGCGGCTCAAGAAGCTGGGCAACGAGATCATGCGCGTGGTCGGAGGGCGGGAGATACATCCGATCAATGTTCGAGTCGGCGGCTTCTATCGGACCCCGACCAAGGAGGCACTCTCCGCACTGCTGCCGGAACTCGAATGGGCGAAGGAGATGGCCGTAGAGATGATTCGGTTTACGGCAGGCCTTTCCTTCCCCGACTTCGACCATGACTACGAGTTTGTATCACTCAGGCACCCCGATGAGTATCCGGTGCATGAAGGGCGAATCGTATCGAGCAAGGGTCTTGATATCACGGCGGCGGAATATAACAGGCATTTTGTAGAAGAACACGTCCCCCACGCCAATGCGCTGCACTCGTTGAAGGACGGCAAGACGCCGTACCTATGCGGACCGCTGGCGCGATTTAATCTGAACTTTGATAAGCTGAGCCCGCTCTGCCAAAAGGAGGCCGAATCCGCCGGCGTCAAGCCACCTTGCGCGAATCAATTCAAGAGCATTGTCGTACGTTCGATAGAGACATTATTCGCGGTTGAAGAGGCGACAAAGATTATCAGCGGCTACGCTCCGCCGGACAAGCCATCCGTCGAAGTTGTACCTCGCTCATCGTCCGGCGCCGGGTGCAGCGAAGCACCGCGCGGGATTCTCTATCACCACTACAAGTTATCCGATCAGGGAATGGTGATGGACGCGCGGATTGTTCCGCCAACGTCCCAGAACCAACGGATGATGGAATATGACCTGCGCAGTTTCGTTGAGAAGAACCTGAGTCTCGACAAGGAAGAGTTGACGTTGCGGTGCGAACAGGCGGTGCGGAACTATGATCCATGTATCTCCTGCGCCACCCATTTCCTGAAGCTGCAGATTGAGCAGGAGTAGAATGTGAAACGCTGCCTTATCATTGGATGCGGGAACGAGTTCCGGGGTGATGATGCCGCAGGGATTGAAGTTGTGAGGCAGCTCGAGCGAGCCACGGTCGGCAATACCGACGTACGGGAATGTTCAGGCGAAGGAGCGGCGTTGATGGACGCGTGGTCAGGCTATGACGATGTGACCATCGTTGATGCAGCGTTGGGCAACATCGCCCCGGGCGAACTACGGCAGTGGGAGGCAACCCAAAAGGCGCTTCCGAGTGAATGGAGATCTGCATCCACACATTCGTTTGGTGTTGCCGACGCGATAGAAGTGGGACGAGCGTTAGATGTGCTGCCGCAGCGTTTGACGATTCTTGCCATTGGAGGCAAACAGTTTGAAGCGGGACTGCCGCTTAGCAGTGAGGTCCAGCAGACGGTTGAGGCACTGGTAAAGCGATTGACGTCGCAGCCTTGACTAAGTTTGCATTTACATAAAGAAGGCTCGCCAAACAGCGAGCCTTCTTCGTTTTCTCCTATGTAATCTCCTCAATAGTGGTCAATCTCAGGCTTGACGATCATTGTAATCTCGTGGCCTGATTGCTTGGCTATTGTAGACAGATCGTGCTCGAATATGCGGGTCATCTTCTTGGAGACGCCGATGACTCTGGTCAGTGAGCGATTCGGAACAGGCGCTTCGACATATATGACCCTGTGAGTGACATAGAAGCAGAGGATCAGGCCGATTGACGAAACGGCAAAACCGAACCAGAGGAATTCTGTTCCGGGACTGTGGCGAATATCGAAGATGGTTGCGATGTCCATCTGGGCGGATTCATTTTGCAGGCCAGCCACCTTAAAGCTATAGATGCCGTAGCGCGTGCTGTGACCTTCCATCGCAAGAAACGACCACATCGTCTTTTCAAACCCTGTCGGGCCTGACGCGATGAGCTCGAGCGCCGGATTGGCAAAGTTCGCGCTTGCGCTGTAGGCCTTGCGACGCGAGTCAAGCTTGAAATCGGGCAACAACCGCCCCGCAGTGAGCTTGATTGAATCGCCGGGCACCTGATATGAGTCGCCCTGCCCCAGCTGTGTTTGGTGTACAATGGAGCCAGTTGAGTCGGTGAGATGAAGTGTGACAACATCGTACGACGCGCGGACACGGGGCGACTCGGGATCAAACGAACTCTGGTAGAGACGGTACCCAGAACGGCGAAGCGGCGTGTTGACCGAAATTTCGCGCTGGTCTACGATCTCGTCGCCTTCGATGACCGATACGGAGCTTATATACTGCTTGACATTGCCGCCAGCGGATCGCAAATCCCAGTCGTTGGAGATCCACTCTTCTTCCATTGAAACGTATTCAACTTCTCCCGAGTCGTTGCGCCGCTCGATCTTCCATGAGCCTTCGCTGTCTTTCTTGATCAGGCGGCCGATCCATTCACCATCGACCAGAACCCACTGCTGCGGCTGCAACGGATAGAATTCGACCCGGAAGCTGTCAATACGCACTTGAAACGGCATTCCGTCAACTTCTATCGTGTCGCCTGCGTAGCCGCCGTTGCGAACCTCTGTGTCGCCAAACGAGCCAACCAGTCCGCCCAGGGCAAGCAAAAGCAGACCGAGGTGAGTGAGCAGCGGACCCCAGAGCGCAAGTCTGCCGGATTCGCCGACCCAGACTTCTTCTGTCTGCAGCCGCCAGCCGAACTTGTGCGACAGCCGCTCGCGCAGCGAGGCAACCGGTTCTGCGGTCGTGAGAATAATCGGTACGGTCTGCTCGGTTGCCCACGTGGTGTCCGCGAGGGGGCGTTTGCTCCACATTCTCCAGACAATCGGCGTTCGTTCCAGAATACACGCAAATAGCGAGAGCGAGAGCACGCCGATCAGGCCGCGGTACCACCACGAGCGAAACGGGTCATCCATCTGCAAGAGATAGTATAGCGACCGCCAGACCGAGTCAAGTCCGCCCTCCGGCTCGGAGTTCAGCCATTCCTGAGAAATGAGCTCATCACTGAAGAGCGACGCAAGGGAGAGGACGCCGAGGAGTATCAGTATCCAAATTGCAAACTTCATCGTGGACAGCATTGCCCACAGTTTCGGTTTGTGCGAAGTTCCGGTCATCTTATTGCCGTTTGACACAATTCAAGAGTTGAAATCAGAGTGGTGGGAGATCAATTGTAGGCGTGCAAACCGCCGAAGAAATAGTTGCCGAACAAAGAAAGCATCATCATCGCGAAACCGATCAGGGACAATACGGCAGTGCGCGGACCCGACCATCCGCGCTGGTAGCGAGCGTGAAGGAATGCGCTATAAAAGAGCCAAATGATCAGAGCACCGACTTCCTTCGGGTCCCAGCTCCAAAAGGAACCCCAGGCGCTTTCAGCCCAGATAGCTCCTGCGAACAGCGCGCCGAGAGTGTAAAGAGGGTAGCCCAGCGCGACTGCTCGGTAGTTGATTTCATCAAGCAGCCGTCCATCGAGATGAAGTTTGCCCGCGACCGCACCGAAGCCAAGCGCGGCGTGAAGACCAAAGCAGCCGACCGTTCCAAAGACGAGCGTTACTCCAAAGAACTCAAAGATGCGGAGTGGGCTATCCATAGTTAACGTAAGTTTCCCGGCACTGAGCAATACGCCTGCTGCCAGCGCCCCAAGAAAGAGCCCGGAAAAACCGATAGCGGCCCAGTAACGCGATTCAATGCCCGGAGTAGACTTGAACATGTAGTTCCAGATAACGCCTGCGGCAACGAAGTAGATACCAAGCAGAACGAGGATATTGCCACCAGACATGGGCGCGCCCATTAGCATCATGGAGGACTGGCTGGCCAGCGCGTCGGTCACGCCGCCGACGAGAGCGATCACGGCCGGAATAATGAGCAGCACTTGCAGCGGTATCTTAAACGACGGTCGGAAGGTCTTTTTTGCCTCTTCTTCGCTCCGGACTGCGAGCAGGTAGACGAAGGACACCGCAGCGGCTACGGCAAAGGCGCCCGCCCCGACCGAGGCAAGAGTTACGTGGATCATCAGCCAAGAGCTACGGAGAGCAGGCATGAGCTGCTGGCTTGGGTCTTTCGGCAGAAGCGAGGCGGCCACCATCAACATAATAACGACCGGCGAGATCAGCGCACTGATTACCCAGTTCCGGTAGCGCCACGTCAAAAAGGAGAAACTCACCACGGCCATCCAACTCATGACCGCCATGTACTCGTACATGTTGGCCATCGGGAAATGGCCAGTGTAGTTCCAGCGCAGGAAGAACGCGACGGTCTGCGGAACAAAGCCCAGCGCAAAACAGACCGAACCGATGCGTGTCCACAGCGGCTTCCGTGCGGCCAACCAGATTGTGAAGGACAACCATCCGATCAGGTACGCCCAGAACGAAAACCAGAAGAGTTGAACGTCAAGAGAGGGTGTCATAGTACACTTGCTCTATGGTTAAGAAATGAATAGCACGAAAAATCCGCGCACGACGCTGCCGCGAGCGGATGAAGGTCTTGGGAACGCACGTGATGCACTCAGCAGAACAACTAACTGCAGTAATGTCGAACATGAATCGGGGTGTCGAAGTCCGGTGCCGAACAACCTACGTTGAAAATTACGCAATACATTGGCGATTTGTCAAGCAGTATTGCTGTGTATTTGTCACATTGAATGAATATAGTATGCACTAGGTTCGGCGCCAAATCAAGGCTGATCATGCAATGAGACCAAAGATGTAAGATTCTCCAGAGAGGAGTAAGCCGTGATTACGGCCGCCTTTTAATCACTTCTGACGGAACCTTGGTGAGTGCTGTGTCGTACCGATGGCATTCAATGCAGGCCTGCGAGAATCCGTGGGTACGAGTGTCGCGTTCGTGGCACTTCACACACAGTTGACGCTCGATCGTGCCACTTCCATAGGGGTTCGGAAGCGGATACGAGCCCGATTGAAAGCCGTCCATCCGAATGTTGACAGTTCGGAAGTCCCACCGCCCAAGGTCCACAGCGCTTGACCCATGCGCCCGGTGGCAGGACATGCACATAATACGGCTGGCGGCGGTTGGACCGATAGTGGACACGGTCGTCATGCTCATATCTTCATACGGGACCTGCGGCAAATACGACAGCAGCGGATTGCCGCCGGTCGGATTGCCACTTCCATCATAGAGACCGTAGCTCGTGACGACTTCGTTTGGCAGAGTTTCATCCACCGGATGCTCGAACCCGACACTCCCTTCGTCGTGGTACAGGCCGTGACAGTTTGCACACCAGCTTGTCCAACCCGCTTGATAGGCCGTGTGCTGCGAGCGGGACTCGGGCAGGCCGTTCAGGGTAAGTCCTTGCGCAAGTGGCGCCTCTTCGACGAACATGTAGTTTGTACCGGGCAAAGGACCTGCTCCGCGCAGCATTCGGAAATTCTGGTTGCCGTGCGGATCGTGACAGCTCGTGCACCTGAGTTCCGCTGACGGAAGCTGCCGCCGGGAGCTGCTTGCATGAACCGGGTCCTGAAGGGCGTTTTGTGACGGCGCAACGCAATTGTGGACACCGTGGCTGCCTGACAATGGGACGGTCAGACCGTCCGGGGCATCGTTCATGTTAGGCGCGCCAATAAACACAAAATTCCCGGCGCCGAACTCCGGTGCCGGGTGCATAGGCGAGTCTGACCAGACCGCACCTAAGCTATTCGAGTGACAGCTCAGGCAAAGATCAGAAGCCGAATTCATGACCAACAAGTAGTTGTTGTCGGGCGCGGGGTTCACCGGACGACCATTCTCGAGATTGTGCAGCGTATGGCAGGCGCCGCACGACGCGACGCCATCGGAATGGAACGTTGCGGCCAATGAAGGCTGCCATGCGCACAACATGAGGATAACGGCCGCGATCAACTGCATGAACTGCTTTGCCTTGAATTCCCTGGGGGAGGCGGAGATGACTGTCCCTTCGAAGCCAATGAGCAGATTCTGCGCTGATGACTTCGTCTTCCTTAATATACTCGATTCCAGCGTTGTTCACAAGTTGGTCATTATTACATGCGGTGGGTTTGCTTGGCCCATTTGGACCTTGGGTAGCAATGTAGTAAAGTCACAGTGGTTCATTTGAAAAGTGGATGTAACTTGTCAGCTTTAGAATTCGGCAAATTGGATACTCTTTTCAGCTGAGTTGTGTGACTTTTTTCACACAAGAGTATGATTGCCAATGCGCTGAATTGACACTCATTGAGAGGCATTGCGAGGAGAATGCCTCCTTCTTTCGCCTTCATGCTTCACTGTCACTGACCCAGATTCGGTTTTGTGAAAAGTTTCGCATTTGATTTTCCAGCGACTTAGTGCTATGAACCAACCCGTTGTGTGACAAGGTTATTTAAGCCAATTCCCGTTGCGTTCTCAATTCGATTGTGGTATCTTTCTGCACGTCAAGCTTGCGCTAATCCAGTGATAATGTGACCAAAAGAGTAGGATTTCGCACTGACGAGAATCGAAGTGGAATGATGCCGGGATCGAGTACGATACCCGAAATCACTGAAAGTTTGGCCATGAGGCCGCTCCCCCTAAATACCGGACCATTTGCTGATCTCAGACATCTATCAATAGGTGCTGCAGCGGCTTTGTTGCTGTTGTGTGCCCTGACGGCGACGGCGGAGCCGAATAAGTATAGTATTGCCCTGTCGTTGCGCTATCCGGCGGGCGATAAGGCGGCACCCCAGCCGACGGGCCTTTATGTAGACCCGCGCACGAGCGAGGTCTACATCGCCGACGGCGCAGGCGCCCGGATCGCAATTTACGACGCGCAACGTCGTTTCAGCTTCGAATTTTCGACGCGTGACCGTCTCCCGAACCCCCGCCAATTGGCCGTGGATTCCGAGGGACGGATTTTTGTTTTAGGAGATCAGCGGGAACACACGCTTGCCGTATTCGACTATAACGGTGATTTCCTGAATCACCTTGATTTACAGTTTGACTCTGATGCGGTTGAGCCGCTGTCGTTGGCGATCACAGCGAGCGACGAGCTAATGCTACTGGCGGCAGAGCCGGCTCGAGTATTTGTGTATTCGACTGCGGGCGAGCCACTCAGAACTATTGAACTTTTCGCGGGCGACGAGAAGGCTCGCATGACGCCGATGCTTGAAAACCTGAATGTGATCGGCGACATGATGATCGTTACGCTGCCGATGATGAGTCAGGCGGCTGTCTGTAAGTTGAGTGGCGAGGTGGAGCGGTTTGTCGGGTTTGCGGGTGGTGGTCCCACGGAGTTGAGCTTCCCGATGGCGGCTACGCTGGCCCCGGAGGGCGGGTTTGTAGTCCTTGACAAACATCGGCACCTGCTGCAGTTCCTGGACTCTAAAGGATCGTTTGTGCGGGAAGTCGGCAACTTCGGCATGCGGCTGGGGTGCTTCTTCCATCCGACGACCATGGCGGTTTGCTCGGACGGCGTGATTCTCGTCGGCCAACAGTTCGCCAATCGGGTTCAGGCGGTTACGTTGATCAGTGATCCGGTGGCCGAGGCCGGACGATAGGACTTGCTACTACGTCTCTTTCACATATGTTGTTTGGTTGTTTTATTCACCCAGTAATACATCTCCTGAGTGAGATGAGTATCTGTTGTTCAAGGAGGTCTCAAATGAGACGATCTGTTTATGTAGTTCTGATGTTTGCAGCACTCGTCTGTCTGCAAGTCTCGAACGCCCTCGCTTTCCATGACGGCGGCGTGGCCTATTGTGCGGGCTGCCACACGATGCACAACACGAACGGTAACGGCGTGCAGATTGAAGGAACCGGGGAAGGCTATCCTTACCTGCTCAAGTTCGCGAATGGCACCGACCTTTGCCTTTCCTGCCACGGCGCGAGCCGCGGCGCGGTATGGGGCACGGACGTGATGGCACCACCGGCCGAACGCGGTCCGGGTAACTTCGTCTTCCTGGCGGAAGATAACATCAATGACGGCCATAATGGCGCTTCGAATCCGATTCCGGGTTGGCGTGCTGGCCACACCGTGATTTCCCCGAGCAAGGGCACGGTTGTTGACGGTTTGAATCCGACGTCGCCGGGCGGCAACTACCCTGCGGCCTCGTTGGGCTGCACGAGCTGTCATGATCCTCACGGCAATGCGAACTATCGTTTGCTCTACGGCGCTGGCGACCATGTTGAAGCCGGTAATGTGAACTTCACGAATGCGGCTCCGGTCGCTATCGGCCTGCCGTTTTCCGGCGTGGGATCGACTGAAACCGACATCAATCATATCGCTTACCAGAGCGGTATGAGTGGTTGGTGTGCGAATTGCCACGGCAACTTCCACGACAACTCCGACCAGTATCGTCACCCGAGCGGTGTTGGCATGAGCTCGGCGATTCAGAACGTCTACGGTCTGTATGCCGGAACTATGAATCAGAACGGCGGCACGCCAGCGACGTCTTATATCTCCGATGTTCCTTTCGAAGATCCTGACATGACCGTCGCTTGGACTGCTGCACCGGATAACAACAGCAAGGTCAGCTGCATTACCTGCCACCGCGCGCATGCGACGAGTGGTCAGAATGCTGGACGCTGGGATTTCAACATTTCCATATACGAAGAAGACGGTGTTGAGTCCGGTTCCTATGTCATGCCGCAGACTTATAACAGTCTGAATCAGCGCTCGCTCTGCAACAAGTGCCACAACAAGGACAAGAACGACCACAACGCGTTCTAAGAATTGCCAGCACGCAGTGTGTAGGCTGACTGTTTGATTTGACTGATCTATCGCGCCGTTTGCCGGCACCCTGTATTACGCAGGGTGCCGGCACGGTAGAATCCCTTGGCTTGATAGCTCTTTGATTAGAACACATCTAGACAAGCCGCTCGCTGAGCGGCTCAATTGCAAACGCACTCAAGGACCGGTCGCCAGTGGTTTCAACAGGCAACGGTCCTTTCTTTTTATCCGGAGTGCGACTTAAAAATGCCGACAGAGCACTACTATTTTTGATACTTATTGAAAATTGATATGCGAACGGAATTATACATGCAAAACTGGCCGGCAGCCGCCCGATTGGGGGCGATTCTGGTGATGTTAGTGTGGATAACTCCGCAAGTTAGGGGGAACTGGGGAGGCAGTCTGATTGGTTCGGCGGCTTCAAGCCGACTGGACACTAGCAGAACAACGTCTTATGACCAGGAGTATTTCTTATACGGGACCGGGCAGCCGACAAGCACGATTCGCTGGTCGCTCAACGGAATGTACCGAAACTCCCAGAGCGCATCGACGACCACGTTAGGGAACCGCACCGTCGAGATGCAGCCGTCTGGAGCCCTGCACTGGAACACCGACGTACTGGGCCTGCGCGCCGACGCCCTCCATGCGCAGAACCCGCGACGATCTTGGTTTGTCCGTCGTAGACAATCACTCTGCGGGCCTCTACGCGCAAAGTTTTCTGAATAGACTTCCGCGACTATTTGCCTCGGTCAATTGGGCGAAAAACGTCAATGACCTCGATCTAATCGGATACGACACTCGCACGCGAAACATCTCGGCCGGAGCCAACTACTCGACTAATAGTCTGTTCAGCTCCTATGCGTATTCGAATTTGTACGTGACCAACAGCGTCAGCGGCATTCGCAGGAGCTCGGATTCGCACAATGGCAAACTCGACTACAACGTTTCGCCGGTCAAGCGAGTCCTGAATGTGCAGGCAAGTTACCAGATTGCGTCGCGCGCCGAACGGGACCAAAGCGAGACGAGTGCGCAATCATTGATCGTGCTGCCGGTTGCGGCGGGATTATATATTGACGATGCTGCGCCGGACTTCGACGCATTAGAATACGCGCCCGGTTTGGTTGACGGCCTGTTGGAAGTTGCGGCGAACGTGGACTACGACCTTGTTAACGGAGACTACCACGCCTTCGGTTTGGATTTCGGCGTCCCGACAGACGTGGATCATTTACATTTGTATTTGGACACGCTGGCAATGACCGGTCAGACGTGGACGCTGTGGACGAGCAATGACAATCTGAATTGGACACGCGTTAGCGGGCTGGTAGGAGTTGTGTTCAATGGCGCGTTTCGGCGCGTTGAGTTCGAGTTTGATCGGCTGACGAGCAGGTACATTAAGGCCGCCGCGGCACCGGTGCTGCAGAATGCGCCAATCAGGGTCGCCGAGCTGCGCGGCCTTGTCTTGCGGTCTGAGATTCCAGACAAAGACCGCTCCACTGACCATCGCGGCACAGCGCGGATGCTGTTTACTCCCGCGAAGTGGCTTCAATTCGAAGTTGGCGGCGAAGGCGTACGACAGACCTTGTCGCAAGTCACGCTCGCCCGCGAGGAAGACATCTTGCTGTCCTCTTTCCATTTCACTCCGACCGAGTTGTTCAACATTACGGGTCGTTATCAATGGAATGCAACCAGATATCCCGACGCGACCGCGAGTGAAATCGAGAATACGTCGCAGAACGTCGCAGTACGATCCATGTGGTCTCAGGCGCTATCAAGCGTCATGTCGGTCGAACGTCGGGAAGAGCGGGTCGGGATACCCCTGAGTCGCCGTGGTGATTACGCGCGTCTCGAATTGAACGCGCTCTTGTTTCCTGCCTTGCGCGGGTCAACACAGTTAAGTTACAGCGAAGACGAACGGTTCGACACTCCCGACAAGCTCTTCGTTCGCTCGATGTATTATTCGCTGGACGGAGAGCCGACACAACGCTCGCAGCTGTCGGTGACATATCGCTATGATACTTTCAGTGCCCGCATCGCGGCGCCGCACCGCTACCGGGCGACGCTTGGCGGACGGCTGTCCTATCGACTCACCGACAACGTCTCCCTTGCCGCAGATGCAAGCGCGACGCAGGACCCGATCCGCGAAGACAGATCGCTTGACGGAATAGCATCCTGGTCACCGACGGATAAACTGTCTCTCGGCGCCAATTGGTCCCGGGTTGAGAGCAGCGTATCCGAATCGGCCACTCTGTATTCGGCGCAGGTGATCTTCCGCTGGACAAGCCGGACGGAAGTAAACGGCTCGTATTCACTCAGCGACACGGAAAACCTTGCAACGTCCACGACGTCGCGGGTTTCACTGTTCACACGTTTTTAGTCATTCTTGAACGGGAAAGTCATGAAGTACGGCAGAATCCTGCTCACACTCATTGGGATCACGCTGGCGATCGGATGTGCCGCGCGACATGTGACCACGTTTATTCATCCTGAATATGATTTCGGTTTGATTGAACGAGTGGCGGTTGTCCAATTTGAAAACCTATCCACTGAGCAGACCGCGTCCGGATATGCGACGCGTTTGTTTGTCACGGAGTTGCTGGCTGCGAACGCTTTTGATATCGTGGAACCCGGTGAAACGTCGCGGGTGCTCGCCAATGTGGGACAGGGCAAGGCCGCCGAACTTGACCTTGTTGGTTTGCAGAAGATGGCAGATTCGTTAGGCATTCAGGCCGTGATCTTCGGATCGGTCGGGGAATCGGCGCAGCTTTCGGGTCGCACGTCTTCTTCGCACGTCATCAGTCTGAATGCGCGAATGGTCGATTGCGCGTCTGGCAATACGGTTTGGAGCGCGTCCGTGTCCACCGGAGGTCCTGGTTCGTTCGCGCGGCTGTTGGGCGTCGGGGAATCTACGCGCGGCGACGCCGTGCGAAAAGCTGTTCGTCAATTGGTCAAATCATTGCTTGACTAATGTTCTCGGTTATGTCAGTCGGGCGAATTCTGATATTATGCGCGGCTTTTGCCGCTCAGGCGCATTGCGCGGAACGGATTGCGCTCCTGCCTTTTGCGGATCCGGAAGCGCATGGCGATGCAAAAGCGCTCATCAATGTCAGCGCTCGGGCGGCTCTGTTTAGACGGAAACTCGATCTTATCCCTGAAGATTCAGTCGCCCAAGTATTGCGAGAACTTCGAATTCGCAACACCGCAACACCGAGTTCGGATGAGATTCGGGCGGTTGCCGATTCGCTGGGAGCAGAGTTTGTTCTGGTCGGCACTATTCATCAGTTTAATGTCAACGAGACGTTTACGGAAGCAACTATCAGCGCGCGGTTGATACACGCCGCTGAAGCGCGGATGGTCTGGAGCAACTGGGTTGCGGTCACGGGAGGCGGTGAGACAGCGCTATTCTCCAAACCAGTTATTGAGAACCCGAAGCGAGTGGCCCGCGCAATTGCGCGCAAGCTGTTCGCGACGATCCGAACAACTGAACGACTTAACGCTGCACAAGTTACGGCAATTTACTCGAAACTCTCAGCACCGCAGAATCTTGTGGCGTGCTCAAAGATTGCGATCATTCCGTTGTTCAGCGAATCCCCGGAAAGCCAGTCAGGGCAGATGATAGCCGACTTGCTCGTTACGGAGTTGTCACGCAAAGGATTCAATGTTGCGGAACCCGGGTCGGTGCGAAACGTGATGCTCGCCTGCGACGATTTGCGACACGGCCAGAGCGTAGATCCTGTCAGCAAGGCCCTTGCGGATAGCTTGGGTGTTGACGTTGTCCTGACCGGTACGATCAGCAGCTTGACCGACTCGCGAAGCGCGATTCTGGGCACGATCCCTGAAGTAGGTCTTGAGATGCGCATGATCGATGCCAATGCGGGTACGCTCATCTGGGCGCGCAACCTCGAACGGCATGGAGCTCAACAGTTCGCACCGTTCATGACCGGCATCACTCACAGTCCGGCGAAATTGACTCAGAAGCTGATTCGCGACATGGTGGATGACTTGCCCACCGTGCGCAAACGGACCACATCATGACTAAACCCAATTCCATCGGTATGCTTACCAGACTACTCGCCATTCTCCTATTTCTACTGTCATACGCAGGATCGTCGCAAGCGCAAGATCCTGTGTTAATCGCAACTGTCAACGGCGAGCAGATCACATCGGAGATGCTTGAACTTGAGTTGGGGCGCATCCACATGTCGCATACGACGCAGGTCGAGCGGTCAAACTTCGACGTTGAGCGGCTGATCACGAAACTGGTCAATGATCGGTTACTCGTTCAGGATGCAATGGCGCTTGGCATGGACGCGGAGCGTACAATTGTTGACGCAGTGCGCTGGTTTCGCGAAGTCCGCGCCTACGAAGCCATGATGAAAGAGATTCAGCCGGAGGGCATTCCGGTAACGGACGAAGAGATCAGTGAGGGATTTGAGAAATTCTATCGCCGCGCTATGATTCGTCTAATTTGCGTGCCAGATTCCGGGCTGTGCGCCGCGATTGTCGACAGCATTCATCAAGGCGTGTCCATGGCCTCGCTGTCCCGCAATCACGCGATCGACAAGTACAAGAATGTGGGCGGTGATGCGGGTGTCTATCCGCTCTATGATCTGCCGGAGGACCTGGTCAAAGAGTTGGAGACGGCGCCGCTCGGCACGCTGGTGGGACCGCGATTCCTGTGGCAGGCGTGGGCAGCGATACGGGCTGAGGCTTTTCTTCCGGCCGACAAGGCGATTCTCGACAGTGTCCAGGTGTTGGTCAAGCGGCAACTAATGATTGACAAGGCCACGGTTATCCGGAAGAACTTCATTGCTATAGAAGGAGGAGGGATTCCTGTTCACGTTGATACGGCTGCTGTTGACTCTATCCTGGTTCGCATGAACCTCGGTCTGGAGTCGACGGATCGTACAATCGCCAAAGTTGGCGCGTCGCGCAACCTGACCGAAGCCGACTTAAGACAGAAGTACATCCACAGGATTGTTGGCCGTAATGACCGCTATAACTCCGCCGTGCTCTACGAGACGCTGGACGAGCAGGTGCAGGTGATGCAGTTGAAGGAGATCGCGACACTTAAGCGATTCGTTGAAGACTCGCGGTTTGACGATGACGCACTGCGATTCCGAGATTCCATGCTCGTTGTCAACTACCTGCAATCAGTCGTTGCTCCGACTATCAAGGTTTCGGAGCAAGAGATTGCCGAGTTCTATCAGACGAATCAAGAGCGTTTTCGCAAGCCGGGTCGGGTGCGCGTGGCGACGATCACGCGAGAGACGCTCGAGGAAACACAGAAGGATTACGAGAAGATTCTCGCTGGCGCCGACTTCGCGTGGATGGCAGAGCAGTACTCCATCGACGACTTCAAGGAGCGTGGTGGTCTGCGAGACTGGACGGGTATGGAGCTGTTTCCGCCCGCGTTTGCGGAACAGCTTGACACCACGGCAGTAGGCTCTTGTCTACCGCCGCTGGTCAGTGACGAAGGCTATTCCGTGATGAAGATTGTTGATCGAGAACCCGGTCCGCTGCAAACCCTCGATGAGGCGCGAGAGAAGATCAGGTCCATGGTAGAGCGACAGAAACAATTTAAGGCTATTGACGCTACGATTCTGGACTTGCGTGCTCATGCGGAGATCGTCATGAATGACGAAGCGATTCGGGCGATGCAGATTTCCGGGCCGTCCGGCGAGTAGTATTCACTAACGAGTTTCGTGCAGTCCGTAAGGAGTTCCCCTGAACCCTGTCATGCTAAAACGATCGCTTTTCATTCTCATCCTCGCAGCGTTCACGGCGCTATCGGCGGTTTGGCCCCCAAACGCTAAAGCTCAAGTGAAGCGCGGCGCCCGATTCAACAAACAGCAGAATTGCCTCGAATGTCATGAGGCGAAGGATTATCGCGGCAAGTTCGCCCACGAGCCCGCTGAGAAGGGCGAGTGCAGCGCGTGCCACTTACCACATGGTAAAGTAGGCGCGCTGCGACTCAAGGAAACGGACGCCACGCTGTGCACGGCGTGTCACGCCGCCGACTCGTTAAACCTAAGCGCAAAGTACGTTCATGAGCCGGCGCGAGCCGGCAAATGCACGGAGTGCCATGATCCGCATCGCGGAAACGCACCACACCTGTTAAAGGCTGCGGTGCCCGGGATGTGCTACCAGTGTCATGACGCACAGGAGTTTGAAGCGTCACATAAGCATAAGCCGCTCGCGAATGGTTGTACGGCATGCCATGAGGTCCATGGCAGCGAGCACGGAAATTTGCTTGTGCTGGAACAGCAACAGCTATGTGCAAGTTGTCACAGCCAAGGCGACGCGACATTTGCCGAACAACATGCGGGTTATGCGGTTGGCGACAAGGACTGTTCGCTTTGTCATGTGCCGCACTCGTCCGAGCAGAAAGCGCTGCTGCCAAAGTCTGTGCACGCCGCAATAGAGGGTCCATCCTGCTCCGAGTGCCACAATGATCCGAAAGGCGCGGAGCCATTTGGCCTTGTTGACACGGAACGCGCCGTTTGCACGAGCTGCCATGATCCGCTCGAGAAGCACGGAGATAAGACGCACGCGCCCGTGCAATCCGAGGATTGCACGACCTGTCACGCTCCCCACACATCGGCGAACCCGGCGCTGCTCAAGGCGGCGGATGGTCAAGTCTGCGGCGAGTGTCATGGGGATGAACTCGCGCGAACGAAACTGGCTCATGGTCATCCAGTAGCCAAAGACGGCTGTGTTTCGTGCCATGAGGGGCACGGTGATGAGTCGGCGAGTCTGCTTGTGCCCGATATGAAAGGCAGATGTCTTAGTTGTCACGCGGATGTTGCCGACGCGATGCGGAAGTCTGTGCAGCATCCCGCAGTTGATTCTGAGAACTGCTGGTCGTGCCACGAGCCACACGGAACCAACGGAGAGGGACTACTTCGGCAAACGCAGGACAAATCGTGTCTCACCTGCCATGACGACTTGAATGACCTGTTCTTGAATCTCACTGTGCACGTTCCATTTCTCAAGGGCGAATGCTCTTCATGCCATGACGTGCACGGGGGCGACAACGCAACGCTGCTGAAAGCCACGGACAATTCAATGTGTCAGTCGTGCCATTCTGTGATGATGACCGTCACGGAGGGTGCAAGTGTTCACCCGCCCTTTGTTGAAGGGGCGTGTCTTGATTGCCACGACCCGCATGCCAGCCAACAGAAGAAGTTGCTCAGGTTGTCGACCGCATCTACTTGCGGTGAGTGCCATTCAGATGTTACTGACGCAATCAAGACGGCGGCCTCGGTCCATAAGCCGATTGCTGAAGGACGATGCGCCGATTGTCATGATCCTCACCAAAGCGGCAATGACCATCTGCTGTTAGCGAGAGCCTCCCAGTTGTGTCTGATGTGTCACGCAGAGATCGACTCGGCAACAAAAGCGACCTACGCCCATCCCCCGGCGGCCACAGGCGAGTGCGCAAACTGCCACGAACCACACACTGGCAAGCACAAGACCCTGCTCACTACTGAGGTACCAGCTTTGTGCTTGTCATGTCATGATCCTGAAACTCCGGAGTTTCGCGCGAGTCATTTGCAGCAAAGCGGCGCCAGCATGAACTGTGCTATGTGTCACGATGCACACGGCTCAAACAATGAACACATCCTGCTGGCGAAGCAGCATGCGCCGTTCGAGTCTGCGGATTGCGCCGCGTGCCACGTTGAGCCGGTTGGAGGTAAGCCATGAACTACGCAAGATTGATTTTGTTTCTCGCAGTTTTGGCGGGACTCGTGCCTGGCCCTGCGGTCATGAGTCAGTTGCCGCCCGTCGACCAACGCAAGGCATGTTTGGAATGCCACGACGATTTGGCGACAGAGCTGGGAAAACCGCACGTTCATCAACCGCTGCTTGACGGTGAATGCAGCAAGTGCCATGCTCCGCATGCCTCGCGCCATGAGAAGCTGTTGGTCGACGACGAAAAGGCGCTGTGCGGAAGTTGTCACGGCGCAGCGCTGACTTGGGCAGGAAGGCCGCATCAGCATGATCCGGTCGCGGCAGGCGAGTGTACCAGATGCCACAATCCGCACGCCTCGGACAAGGCTAATCTGCTGAACACGAGCAACAAGGAACTCTGCGCGTCGTGCCATATTGAGGTTCGGGACTGGCTTAGCAAGCGGACTGTGCACGGGCCGATGAAGGGCGGGATGTGCGGAAAGTGCCACGATCCCCACGGCGCCGATCACGCCGGATTGCTCAAGATCGAAGCAGCGTCCCTTTGCCTGTCGTGCCACTCGGACGAGGCGCGCCTAATTAGTCGGCACAAGGAGTTCAATCCGCTCACAGCGAACTGCACCGCGTGCCATGATCCGCACGCCTCCGATGCGCCGTTCCTGATTATGAGCAATAAACATGCGCCGTTTGCCGATCACGATTGCGCCGCATGTCACGTGCAAGATCCGGCGGGCAAGGGTTTCCCGCTCAAGGGTTCAGTGCAGAGCATCTGTGCGGAGTGCCACGATGCAGAGGCCGCCCAATTCGCAACACTGAAACCGCATGGAGCAACGGAGACAAACTCGTGTGAGATGTGCCACAATCCGCACGCGTCGGATGAGGTCGCCTTGCTTGCGGGAAATCAGAAGCAGCTTTGCGTCAAGTGTCACGACCCCTCCCACGGCCAGAAACTTGAGGGCGACAATCCGCATGCCAAGTATACATGCGCGAAGTGCCATAATCCGCACGGGTCCACGCTTGAGGGTTACCTGCGCAAACCCGTTGGTGAATTGTGTGCGGAATGCCATTCGCATCAGCATGTCGTGACCCATCCGATCGGCACCGGCGTGATCGATCCACTGACATCGCGAGAACTCAATTGTCTGAGTTGCCACGATCTCCATGCCTGGAAGGCAGAGTATTTGCTCCCGGCCGAAGCAGATCGCGACCTGTGCGTGCGCTGCCACCGGGACAAGCAACGCAACTAATTTGCATCATTTGTTGACGATCCTATGAACCGAAAGACCGACTCTTCTGTTGACCGCTCTGCGGTTGAGCCAGACGGTGGATTTGTTCGCGGCCACTCGCCGCTGGAACGCGCACTGGGAAAGAAGCGAAATTTGTGGACCGAGCACGATTTGGCCAGAGCTTACAACGAGCTCGATCTGCGCCAAATTGCGTTGATGCATGTTGGCGGTGACGGAACACTCAAGACGCTGGATTTCGTTCCGCAGAATCACGACCATTTCCTGCGCATCGTGCGATTTGGAGAACGGGCAGACGGATCGAGTCTGTTTCCGGGATCAGGGATCAGCGCTGGCGCGTCGGACATCGTCCTCAGGCCAAGGATTGAAACCGCATTCGTCGATCCGTTTTCCACGGAAGGAACACTCGCGCTTCTGTGCAGTCACGTGACGCGGGCAGGCGAAGCCCTGCCCCAGTCAGCGGATACCATCCTGCGCAAGGCCTACAAGTTGTTGTCTGACGGCGCGGGATTTGAACTTCACGCTTTGGGCGAGGTCGAATATTTTGTTGGCCACAGGCTCGGCGAGTCCTCGGACGAGCGACTCGAGGACCGCGGCTATCACGCTGCCGCACCCTTTGTGTTCGGTCAGGACTTGCGCCGTCGCGCCCTGGCCGCCCTTGCCGAGATAGGCGTGCCGATCAAATATGGGCACAGCGAGGTCGGATTCGCCGCAGCGCGAGGAGAGAATGAGCTTACATGGGAACAGCATGAGATTGAGTTGGCGCTGCAGCCGTTGCCAGAGGCTGCGGATAGTGTGCTGCTGACGCAATGGGTCTTGCGCAATTTGGCACGAGAGTTTGAGATGCGGATCAGTTTTGATCCTGTGGTGCGGCGGGGCCATGCAGGCAGCGGAATGCACTTCCACCTTGCACCAATGAAGAAGGGCGCGTACCAACGCGTCTTAGTCACAGGCGGCGGAATCGGTAAGGAAGCGGAATTGCTGATTGCCGGTCTACTCCATCACGGGTGTTCACTGATGGCGTTCGGTAATCGAAAGAGCAGCTCTTTTGTCAGGTTGTTTCAGGGCAAAGAGTCGCCAGGATCCGTGACATGGGGGCAGTTCAATCGAAAGGCACTTGTCCGCTTGCCAGTTACGACGACTGACGAGTCCGGCAATGCGGTATCGCCTGAGACGGTGGAGTTCCGGTTGCCTGATGGTTCGACATTTCCGCATTTGCTCTTAGCGGGCATTGCGCAGGCGGCGCGAGCAGGGCTGGCGATCAAGAACAGGGCCGAGTTTCTGCGCGATATGCGCACAGATGCTATGATTCCTGCGGCCGGTCAGACGATTCCTAAGGGCAGCGACGCAGTTGCAGAGCTGCTCGAAGCTGAGAGACTTGTCTATCAGGCGGATGGTGTTTTCCCTGCGACTTTGATCGATGCTGAGTTGACCCGTTTACGCACCGACGCACAGAACGAGCGCTTGCAAGCCTTGTAACTTGGTTCGTTAGCAAGAATAAGAAAGCCCCGGTTTGCGCCGGGGCTTTGTTTTGTTCGCGGTTGTGTTTGCCTAATCTACGGCTGCGCTGCTTGGCATGACGGGTTGGTCCACGTCCACCCATTGGCGGACATAGCTCAATGTCGCTTGCGTCGTGTTCGTCGTGGTGCGAACCTGAACGAAATGAAAGTCTTTGGGGAAGCCGGAGATCGCAGGTGCATCCTGCCACGCGCCCCACTCCACAAGGGCAACGTCATCAAACCAGGAATAGCCCGTGCCAATCGCCGGAGCCAAGAGCGACACCCTGACCGATATGAAAGTGGTCGAGGGCGGCAGAAGCAGCGGCGCATGTTTCAACACCCAGCCAGAAGTGCCGACCATCGTTCCGCCGATATCCGCGAGCCCGAGTGCAGTTCCACCGGACCGCTGACCATAGTACTGCGCCTGCAAACTTGTCGTGCCCGCGTTCTGAGTGCTCATCCAGCCCACAACGCTGTATTCTTGTGATGTGCTGATGGGCAGTCTGTATTCGATGTTGGACACAACATTGCCCGGCGTCCCGGACGTGCGGCGAAGTCTAATGCTGCGGGAACCAGAGTGAACCACGTCCGTGACATAGCCTTCGTCGGCGCTATTTAACAGCCACTCATTTGAACCTTCGTCTTCCATGTTGCCGTAGTAAAGCTTCTCGCGACCAAAACGGATTTGATAGCCAGCGCCCTCTACGATTTCGGCGCTGGTTGGGTAGCCATTCGCAATCAGCTTATGCGGCGCAGATATCCACCACGTGCCATCCTGCGACAGCGCAAGCGTGTCCAGTTCGAAACTCAAAGAGCGGAAGACCCCTGTGGTGTCGAAGATGATCAGCGCGCTATCAGCATCCGGTGGTCGGACCAGCCATGTACCGAGTCTGCGCGACATTTCAGATTCGTAGTCCAATAGGTTGCGCGCGAGTTCGCCGTGAGTCAACTGCGGAATCCAGTGATTTATGTACACGGGATAAACAATCGCACTGTCGACACCGATGCCAGCCGAGAAGTGCGTGCGCAAAATGACCGTCGGCATGGTTTCCGCATACGTCAGGTCAAAGATAAAATTGCCAAGGCTATGGGCTATTAGCTTGCCGTCATAGACTTCAAAGCCCTGGATAATATGTGGGTGGTGGGCAATCACGAGATCGGCGCCCCTGTCGATCGCGTATTGACGAATCTGCCGTTCAAGGGTGTCAGGAACAAGTTCGAACAGCATGTCTTCATCGCCAAAGGGGTCTTGCTCCGCCTGCATTTGAAGAATTGGCGCCAACGAATATTCGCTGCCCGAGTGGGTGTTGATCACAACAAAATCGGCGAGCGCCTCCGCTTCGTCGACCGTCGCTTCAATCGCACCGCGGTTCCACATCGCGAACCCGGGACGGGATCGACCCGCGTCCAAGAAGGGCTGGACGTTGTTGTAGGAACCGGTTCGGTCCGAGAAGCTGAGCATAGCGATAGACAGACCATTGCTCGAGAGGAATCGCACGCGCCGAGCCAACTCGTCGTTCATTCCCGAGCCGTTGTGTACGATTCCGGCCGTATCGAGGACGTACATGGTCTCGGTCATTCCATCGATCATGTAATCGAAGACGTGATTGTTGGCAAGAGTGACGAAATCGACCCCGGCACTGACCAAACCTGAGACGTTTGCAGGGTTCGATTTGAAAACGATGCCTTTGGTTGGATGGGCCGTCGTTGCAGTGGTCATCGGGCATTCGAGATTCAATGAGGTCAAATCGGAGGTTGACAAGACAGAATAGCACGGTTCAAACAGAGTGTCGATGCCCCAGGATTCTATGATGCCGTTGTTATTCTCGTAGCCGCGCCCGGTGATGACGTCGCCCGCGAACGCAAACCATAAATCGCGCGGCGCCGTGATCGGGCTGTCCACGACGGCATGAGCAACCCATGAGTCGTTGCGTTCAGAATCCGTCACGGTTAGTGTCACGGGATGGCGGCTCTGGCTGCGAAACTTGTGCACAGGGTGATTCACCGACGATGTGCTTCCGTCACCGAAGTTCCACTCATGCGTCAACCACGGACTGTCAACGTCGTATGAATGCGAATGGAAGACCACCGTAATGCTGTCCGGGTCGCCATCTTCGACTACAGTCCAGTCGAATGCCGCGACCGGAGCGGGCGCCTGCGCGCCAGTTACATCCCGCAGATCATCAAAGAGAACTTCGCCATCAACTGCAACGGTGTCATTGTCATTGATGAAGCGAATATCTGTCAGGCGAGGTGAGTATCCGAATCGACCTTCCCAATCTTCGCCGATCGGCAGCTCGACATTCTGCCACTCGCCTGCGGCGAACCAGCCTTCGTAGACTGTGTTCCAGTTCAGCGATTGCGGGGCCTCTTTTCCCCACAGGATGTAGTACAGATAGTTCGCGGAGTCACCGACTCCAATTGCTTGCACTTCACCCCGGGTCAGGAGCTTCGCCCAGATCGCCCAAACGGTTGTGGTGTCAATCTGTGTGGGCGGAATTGCAATTCGCTTCCACGTATTGCCGTACATACGCAGCGCATGCCCCGACTCGCCAACATGATCCGCATCCGTCAGCTCAAAGGCCGCAGGCTCCAGATCCTCACCTCCAAGACTCTGTAACGACGGGTTATTCTCGAACGACTCGACGGCGATGACCGTGTCAGCGGGCGGCTCAAGATCGATCGGATCCACACGGAAGAAACCCAAGGTGTACGTGCCCTCGGCGTCGCGCAGCACGTAAAAGGTATCTGCGGTAACCGCCAACGTGTCCAGATTGGTCATCTGCGCATTCGCAGAGAAGGTCACCGCCCAGTAGTTCAGACCCGAAGACGGATACCAATGCAGCTCGAAGCCTTCGTCGGTGCGCAGAATGGTCAGTAACGTTGAAAATTCGTCCAACGATTCCTGCGGCCTCCGCGAATCCGGCTCGATAGCAGAGACCGCAGCAATCGACCAGAGCGTTGCGGCGACGATGAGTGCCCAGTTTGTCAGTTTTATTTTCATGATTAGTGACTCATTTGGCTATGGTGTACAAGCATGCTGTAAAACGATCGCGCAGTCGCGGGGTGGGCGACCTTGTCATGAAAACGGCGGCACAATGGTACGCGCCGCCCGTAGCAAGGAATTTTCTTGCTGATGAGATGAGCTACGCACCATCTTCGAGCACTCAGGACGACAGCGCAGGTTCGCAATCACTGATCTCTTTATCCAATATAGCGGCGCGGCGCAGGAATGTCAACCTGAAGAACGGCTCGGGTCGAATTAGACAGGCGTTGTCATGTTTCAGGGATAGTTAGGCAGTTTATGTAAATACAAACGCTTAGCCTACACAAGGTCAGGTGTTGTACGGGGCATGCCCGAGCGTATTCACACCGGGAGGAGTAGGATTCTAAGTCGCAATTCTGTTCGGGCATGCCGGTGCGAAAGGAGAGTTGCAGATCCCCGCAAATCGGCGTATTTTACGGCGTCCATTTCGTATCAATGCAAACTCTCAACACATGACCAACTCTCACTCTATTCACGACGACCTTGAAAGCATCTTCCGGCCGCAATCTATCGCGGTGCTTGGCGCCAGCCGAAAGCCAGGCACAATTGGCCGCGACATGCTAAAGAAGATACTCGATTTTGAATTTAACGGTATCGTTTACGCCGTAAATCCCGCCGCCAGCTTTGTCAACTCGATGCGCTCGTATCGCAGCGTGCTGGAGATTCCTGACTCGGTTGATCTCGCTGTAATCTGTGTCCCGAAGAACTTGGCCTTGCAAGCGATCGACGACTGCGGGAGAAAGGGTATCAAATCGATTATCATGATCACGGCGGGATTTGCAGAGACCGGCGAAGAGGGTGCGAAACTTGAGAAGCAGATTTTTGACAAGGTACGCAGCTACGGCATTCGCATGATCGGGCCGAACTGTATGGGAGTGATCAACACGGACCCCGAAGTGCGGATGGATGCGACGTTCGCCGGACCGAAGCCGGTACCGGGGAATATCGGATTTCTGTCGCAGTCTGGCGCACTGGGAGTCGCGATTCTTGAACGCACGACTGGCATGCAGCTTGGATTGTCATCATTCGTCAGTCTGGGTAACCGCACAGACGTCTCCGTCGATGATGTGCTTGCCTACTGGAAGGACGATATGCGAACGTCTTTAGTTCTGCTCTACATTGAAAGCTTTGGCAACGCAACGCGATTCATTCAAGTGGCTCGCGAAATGGTGGCGACTAAACCGATCATTGCGGTGAAATCGGGCCGTACGAGAGCCGGTGCGCGCGCGGCGAGCTCACATACGGCCAGTTTGGCGGCGGCGGACGTGGCTGTTGATGCGATCTTCGAGTCCGCGGGCGTCCTGCGCGTCGACACGGTAGAGAAGTTGTTTGACTATGCGCAAGCCTTCGCGACGCAGCCGCTTCCAGCAGGCTCTCGAGTGGCCGTCATGAGTAACGGCGGCGGCCCGGCAATCCTTGCGACGGATGCAGTAGAAGGTAACGGGCTCGAAATGGCGGAATTCACGCCGGAAACAACCACGAAGCTCAAGAGCGTGCTGGCTGATCTGGCAAGTGCGCGCAATCCAGTGGATATGGTCGCGAGTGCGGGCTCATCACACTTTGAAGCAGTTGGCGACATCTTGCTCAACGATCCGAATACGGATGCGATGATCGTGATCTTTGTCCTGCCGATCACAAGCGACTCGCGGGATGTGGCGCAGGCAATTGCCGCCGCATACAATAAAAACATCGGGCTCAAGAAACCGGTGCTGGTGTGTTTTATGACGCGGGATGGTGACGTGTCCGGTACACCGATTCTGCGTCAGGCCGGGCTGCCTGTCTATGTGTTCCCGGAGTCGGCGGTGCAATCGCTTGCGGCGATGACCAGATTTCGTGCAGTGCGCGAACGGCCTAAGGGCAAGATGCGGACGTTTGATGATGTCGACACAGAATGCGTGAAGGGCGTGCTGTCCAAGGCAACGCAGGAAAACAGACAGCAGCTTGCACCGGACGAGGTTTTCGACATTCTGCGCGCGTATAGGTTTCCAGTCTTGCAGTCGACGACCGTGTTTTCACGGGATGCATTGGCGACGGCGGCGAAGCGACTTGGTTATCCTGTGGTGATGAAGATTGTCGCAGAGGGCATAACGCACAAATCGGACGTCGGCGGAGTGCGCCTTAATCTGAGGTCGCAAAACCGAAGTTGAAGCCGCGTGGGATGACTTCGCCAAAACGATCAGCAAGCTCAAGATCGATGCTGGCAAGTGGGGGGTGTCCATTGAGCCAATGGTGAGCGGCGGACGGGAAATCGTAATGGGGATTACTGCGGATCCCGTGTTTGGTCCCTTGATCATGTTTGGTATGGGCGGCATTTATGTCGAGGTTCTAAAAGACGTGAGCTTCCGGCTCGCACCGTTAGCCGATACGGATATCGAAGCAATGATCAAGTCTCTTCGAGGCTACCCGATCCTTAACGGCGTGCGTGGAGAGAAATCCGTCAACTTCGAGCGCATTCACGAATTGACTTTCCGACTGTCCCAACTCGCGGTCGACTTCCCTGAGATCAGAGAGCTTGACATGAATCCGCTCTTGGCGTTCCCGGAGGCGGAGCGCTGCGTCGTGGTAGATGCGCGCATTAAACTGGGCGGACCCGCAGGGTCGACTAAGTAGGCCCGTGTGTTAGCGTCGTGAGGCCCTTGGAAGAGACACCAAGGGCCTGCTTTTTGCCGTAAAACCCGGTCTATTCATGCAGTCCAATCGCAGAATCGAACTGCGGGCCTTGATTTTCAACAGAGTGCGCCGTATCATGAACACAATGTCAACCCAACATCGCACACTATCCGGGCGTTACTTCCTCCTTGCGTTGAGTTTGCTCGCGGCGCAAAATGCCGTTGCCGACACCACTTGGGTCGCGGCGGGCAATGTTCATGGCACGTGGACAGTGGAGAATAGCCCCTATGTGGTCTTTTCCGGTCATGCCGTTGTTCCCACGGATTGCACGTTGACCTTGCTGGCGGGAACGACCGTACTGTTCACGGGTCCGTTTGAATTCGTCGTCAACGGCAGACTGCGTGGCGATGGCTTGGAAGGCGACTCGGTGCGTTTCACCTGTGACACACTTGTTACTCCGGGCGGTTGGCGAGGGCTGCGGTTCGTCGTGGCTAATGACAGCTCGTATCTCAACTACGGAGTAATTGAGCACGGCCGCGCAACCGGTGTCAATAACGAACGCTACGGACGGCGGATTGTATATGGACTACCGCGCGAACCCGGAGCTTGCTGAGCTGTGAGATCCACGGAAATGAAGCCGGAAACCGGGGCGGCGGCATGTACTCAGCAACACAGCGCTGGGTTCAGCAGACGACGGTGCGCAATTGTCTATGGTATGACAACGTGAGCAACGTCGGGAGCGCAATCGCTGCGGAGAACGCGGAGATTCTCGTTGACTTCACGACGGTCGCGCTCAATACGTCGCTTGCGGAAGGCACGGCAATACAGGCAGATGGTTGTTCTTTGGTTGTCCACAATACGATCTTTGCACATCTGCCAAGCGGCGCGATTGGGCATGTCAATGCTCAACTGACCTTGGGGACGAACTGCTTCTTCGACGTCGGAGATGCGCCGATTGTCGGTACCTTTCCGGAGGGGATTTGGCGAGTTTGTCCGGCTTAATCTCTTTCTGGACTCGGTCGACACGCACTACAATACGTTCAGCAACCCGGCGTTTATCGACACGGTGGAAGAGGACTTTCGGCTGGCACAGAACACGCGAGTGGCCAGCATAGGAACTGCACCCACAATTGACGAACTTCGTCTCGACTTGGCCGATACTCCAAGGCCGAGTCCAGTCGCTGCACCTCCGGACCTCGGAGCTCTCGAATCGACGTATCAATTACCTCACGCCTTTCTATGCGGCGATCTTTCGGGCAATATTCCCGCCGGAACATATATCATTCCATGCGATTTGACTGTACCAGCAGGTGAAACAGTAACCATCGACGCCGGAGCGACGTTTCTTTTTGCTGGAGAGTATAGTCTCCGGGTTGATGGGTTGTTGTTCGCCTTAGGTGAATCCGGCGATTCGATTGTCTTCACAACGCACCCGGCGTTTACGGGCCGATGGGCGGGGCTCCATTTCATTGACCCGACACCCGGTTCGATGCTTGCCACATGCGTGTTCGAGAATGGACTGAGCGACACTACAGCAGGCGGGTTCCTCTCCACATCGCGAAGCTCGCTGCAAGTCTCGGGCTGTGCATTTAGAAATATCGAGGGCGTCGGTGGTGTCATGCATGTAACCAGTGACAGCGTGACTGTCGGCGCGTCGGTGTTTACGCATTGCAACCTTCCGACTTGTATTCTGGCCCGCGGTGGAGCACTAACACTTCATGAGTGCGATGTGCGGTCAACGGTCGGCGGCTTGATGCTGCGGAGCGACAGCCGCGCCTATGTGCAAGGATGTGAATTCGCCCAACTGACCGAGCCTGCGTTTCTCGTGACTGATGTGAGTACGTTGTTGATGATCGAGACCTCGGTCCGAAACTGCCGGGGAAACTCTTCCGGAATGGCAGTCCATGGCGGTGCCGTGACCGCGCTTAGCTCTTCGTTTGCGCAGGATACGTCCGGATCGGGAAGCGTTGTTCAGCTGGCTGGAGGTGACTGCACATTTCGGAACTGCGATTTTGATTCGTGCGGCACGCAGCTGTTAGAAGGCGGAGGTGTCGTCAGTGTTACGGGGACGGGCCGCGCCGTTCTTGACAGTTGCCGTTTCAGGGGCAATATGGCCGCTAATCTGGGCGGCGTTGCAGTACGCGTCTCGGGTGCCGACGCCGAAGCGCAAATAGCGCACAGTGATTTCGTCGACAATGCTGCGACCGGCATGAATGGATCCGGCGGCGCGCTCTATTTTGACAGTGGAGTGTTGGACGTTTCAAAGTCTACGTTTAGCGGCAACGTGTCTGAGCTCGGCGGCGCTGCGGCCCTGCTTGGCGATGGTGCGACGATTCGGAATTGCGTGATGTACCAAAACTCCGCCGGACAAGGGAGCGCGGTTTTCATGAATCACTCAAGCGCCACTGTCACTGCCTGCATTTTGGCGGAGTCGAGTGGAAGCCCAGCGATCGGCTTCTGGGGTGACTGCGCGGCGGCGGCTGTGGATCATAGTTCCATTTCAGGTGAAAGCGGCGCATTCCAATTTGAAGATGGGTCGCCCGATCACGGACCGCATGGAATAGGTCACCTTGACTCTGTAAACTTCAATCAAGACAGCACAGATGTTTATGGAAATCTGTTCGCCGATCCCCAGCTGATTGATCCTGCTGTCGGTAACTTTCACATTGCGGCAGAATCGCCTTGCGTTAACGCCGGAAGCCTGTTTGCGCCCTTCGATCCCGACAGTTCAATCAATGATATCGGCGTCTTCTACTCGCCGATTCAGTATACTCCATCTAGTTCGTTTGCGCTCTTAATGCCCGTCAACGGGGCGACCATTTTGGGTCAACATGCCGAGCTGTCTTGGCAAGTCAGCAGGGATACAGACGATTTGCCGGTAAATTACTATCTTGTCGTGGTTGCGAATAACCCGCTGTTCGACAGACCAAGCGTCGAGCAGGTGACGTCCGACACTGCTTTGACAATTCCATTGGCCGGTGGCGTGCACTACTGGCAAGTCACTGCGTTTTCCGCGCAAGGCGGCGCACGGTACTGCAATGCAAGTTTCACGTTCACTCGACCGGAGACGTTGACACCTTTCGACTTAATTGAGCCGATCACGGGGCATCCCCATCCAGTGAATTGGCCACTGGACTTCAGGTGGCAGCATTCAATTGATCCAAGCGGACAGAACGAAGTGACCTATTCGTTGCGGCTGACGCGCGGCACCGCGCAACTCAACATTCCGCTTGACACCGCGAACCACTTCACGACGATTCCGGCCGATTGGAACATATTTAGCGGAGATCAGATCCGTTGGTCGGTGTTTGCACATATTGAATCGCCCGACACCTCCATCGAGTCATTGTCGCGCAACTGGCTGTTCCTGACCGACTCTGCGGCGTCAGTCGCTGATGACGCCATCGTCATATCGGAGTTTGTGCTGCACCCAGTGTACCCGAATCCGTTTAACAGCAAGGCCACATTGACGTTCGATGTCCCGCGGGAGTCTTTCGCTACCCTTCGTATATTCGATATTGCAGGCCGGGAAGTAGACGTTATTTTGAGTGGACGTGTTTCTGCGGGCCGCCATAGGGTCGAATGGGATGCAGAACGGTTTGCAAGCGGAACGTACTTCGTGCGATTGGAAAGCGAGACGTTTGTTCGGGTACGCAAGTTGATTCTACTGAAGTAGCGTTTCCATGCGATCACAAAGCGCGAAAGGCTCGCAAATGTGCGAGCCTTTCGTGCGTTTGGTGCGCTGAATTCACTCAGCCGATTTGGCGAGACCGACCGAATTCAGGATGCGATAGACAGTCTTGCGGTCCACTCCAGCGCGAATTGCAACTCTGCTGATATTGCCCTTCTCCTCAGTGAGCAACTGTGAGAAATACTGCGACTGAAACTGATCAAGCAGTCTCGCTTTAGCGATGTCGTAGGTCTCTTTCGCCTCAACGACCGGACCCCGACGAATCGAACCCGATTGCAGTTGAGCCGGGAGGTCTTCTTCGCGGATCATCGGTTTTGCCGCGAGGGAGACGGCGCGTTCGATCACGTTGCGCAACTCGCGCACGTTCCCCGGCCAGGCGTAGCCCAAGAGGATTTCCGTCACCTGCGGAGTGAAGCCTTCAATCGTGCGTCCGTAGCTCTGGCTCAGTTCTTTCAAAAAGTGCAGAGCGAGCGGGGGAATGTCGTCGGGACGCTTGCGCAGAGGCGGGACGTGAAGCGTTACGACGGCGACACGGAAGTAGAGGTCGTCACGGAACAGTTTCTGAGTCACGGCCTCTTGCGGATCTCGATTCGTTGCGGAGATGATCCGAATGTCGATCGGAAGCTTGCGGTTCCCCCTACCCTGCGGATCGTTCGCTCCTGTATCACACGCAGGAGCTTTGATTGCATGTTCAAGTCCATTTCGGTAATCTCATCGAAGAAAAACGTGCCACCTTGAGCTTCTTCGAGCATTCCTTTGCGAACCATCGAGGCACCAGTGAATGCCCCTTTCTCGTGACCGAAGAGCTCGCTTTCGACGAGATTTGTTGGCAAAGCACTACAGTTGACCGCGAGAAACGGTCCGGCGTTTCGCCTGCTGGCCTGATGCACAGCACGAGCAAGGACTTCCTTTCCTGTGCCGGACTCGCCTTGGATGAGGACGGTAGCCTCCGTATCCGCTACACGCGCAAGTGTTCGCATGAGCTCAAGCATGGCAGGGTCCACCGCGACGACTGACGATGTAAGTTTCTGTTGGGCGAGTTCGTGACGAAGCCGGTGGTTCTCCTGCAACAAGCGGCGCTCCTTTAACGCGCGGTTAACAGCGTGCACGAGCTGGTCACGGGAGAAAGGCTTCACAACATAATCGGTTGCGCCTTTTTTCATCGCCTCAACAGCGGTCTCGATCGTCGCATATGCCGTCATCATGACCACCGGGAGATCGGTCCGTGACCACTTGATATGCTTCAGAATCTCATGCCGTCTCGGTTGGGAATCATCAGGTCCGTGATGACGAGATCGGGTCAAACTCCGCCAGCGCGCGATCCAGCTGCTGACCGTCGTTCAGCGTCAACACGTCGTATGTTTCGCGCGAGAGAATCATCCTGCAATTCTCGAGCAGATCGGGTTCGTCATCAATGACGAGAATGCGTGGTACTTGTTTCATCTTGTTCACTATGCTTGAATTGCGGGTATGTTCACGGTAAATGTCGTGCCGAACCCAGGTGCGCTGGCAACCAGTAGCGTGCCGCCATGATCTTCGACAATGCGATAGGAAATGGCCAGACCGAGGCCCGTCCCAACACCAACGTCCTTCGTTGTAAAGAAGGGATCAAATATTTTTGTGATGCTGCCGGGGTCGATTCCAGCGCCCGTGTCAGAAACGCGAATTTGGACGAACCCATTTGCCGGCACAGCATAAAGCGTGATCTGGCCGCCGGTCGGCGTGGCATCCATCGCATTGATGATCAGGTTGATGAACACCTGTTCGAGCTCCGTAATCTCGCCGCGAATCGCCGGCAGCCCTACAGCCAGCTCCGACGTCAGCGCTATCCCGCGCTTCTCAGCCTCTTTCCGAACGAGTAAGATCACACCCTGAATCAACTGATCCACGTGGATAGGTTTCTTCGTGCCTGAGGACTTGCGCGCGAAAGAGAGCAGTTTGCTGACGATCTTTGAAATGCGGTCCGTTTGGCGATGCATCATGGACAGGTGATCGGCCATGTCGTGCACCGGACGCTCCTTCTGTACGTCTTCGAGCAGCAGTTCGAGCCGGTTCTTGATTATCCCGACCGGATTGTTGATCTCGTGCGCCACTCCGGCGGCGAGCACTCCCGTGGCGGACATCTTTTCCATTTGCACCAGACCGGCTTGCGCGTCACGAAGTTGCTGTGTGCGCTGCTCGACTATCTGCTCGAGGTTTTCGTTCTGTCGTTGGATTTGGAGCGCGAGCGCATTACGCTCCTGATTTTCGGCGAGGATCGCACGATCCGCGCGCACCGCGATGATCCACACGACAAAGAAAAGGGCAAGGCCGGTGAGCAGAGTGCTGATCAAGATGAAGTTGCGCAGTTGCTCTACTTTGCGATACGTGGGTTCCACGTTCATCAGAATCTCAAACGCAAAGCGCGAGCTTCCGCCGTCAGCAGTCCGAAAGTCGACCGGAATGTAGGCGCGCATGTGGTCGGTCTTGCATGAAGCAGTCGCCATGTGCTCTACCGTTTGCTCGCTAACAAGAATAGAGGATGGTCGCCCCGAAAGCGCAGACAGCAGCATCGAGTTTGTCGGATCCGAGAAACCTTCTCGAAGCGAGTCGGTCGAGAAGACAATCGTGTGCGCCTTGTCATAGATGCTGATGTTCTCAATCTGAAAGCCGCTGACAAACGTGCGCACGATTCCGGTCAACTCGCGGTGCGCGAGTGGGTGGTCGAACGGAAAGGAGTCGAAGGTGAGTTGCCAGGGCTCAAGATAGAACTTGTCGATCGAGCGCGCCAAATGGTTTACCGCCGCTGTTCCATAAGTCTCGGCGACAGAAATCAGATTGGACCGGCCGATCCCGTAGGCGACCATGCCGCCAGCCCCGACGATCAAGAGGTCGAGCAACAGAAAATTGAAGGCGAAATAGCGTGTGAAGCGGGGTCGGCGTTCTGATTTCACGATGACAGGGCTCAGTTATGACTGGATATCTTTGTTGATGCTGCACGTAGGTTCTACCCAACAGTGTGGCACGAACTCCTCAGTCATAAATTTATAAAACCACTATTAATGCAAGATGTCCCAGCAGCGCCCCACAAATCGCGGGATATTGGCAAGCTGTTTGATATGACATGTCAAGTAGCTGATCAGCGTCTATATTTATGTATTTATTTGTTTTAATATTCCTCTGGGGGCCTACTTCGGGCGGTGGCACAGCCGTTGCCCAATGCAAAATGGGGACCGCAACGGGCAGTTGACCTTGCCAGAACCGCTACAGACCCTTGCGGTCCCCGCTCGTCACCATTTTCAGCGGAGGCAGCTTCAACAGGGAATCCCGGCGCGCCCCGCGACCAAAATCTGCAGCAAACATATAAATTTCAAGCACGAAAGTGATCAGACCATGCGACATCTCCTTAGCATCTTTGTTACCGCAGCGATCTGGCTGACCACTGCGGCCTTCGCGGCCACGCACCATGTCTCGATCCTGAATTTCTCCTTTGTGCCGCAGACAATCGTTGCGCAGACCGGAGATAGTGTTATCTTCACGAATGGTGACTCGGCCCCGCACACAGCGACCGCAGTAGGAGGACAGTTTGATAGCGGGAATCTCAACTCCGGCGCCACTTGGGGGACGATCGTGAATTCCACATCAAGCGTGGCGTACGTCTGTCTGTACCATTCCGAGATGACGGGTCTGATCCAGATCGGCAGCGGATCCAATACGGATACGACTTGGGTCGAACAGAATAGTCCCACGTCACTGCCGCTCGCAGACGTACGATTCTGGGATGCCAACACGGGTTGGATTGCAGGTGAGCAGGGCGTACTGCGAACTACAAATGGCGGCGATACGTGGACGCAGACGGGGACAGCGGACGATTGCGAGGCAGTCTATTTTGTCAGCGCGACAGAGGGCTGGGTGTGCGGGAATAACGGGATGATCTTGCATACGAGTAACGGCGGGCTAAGCTGGACGCCGCAAGCAAGCGGAGTCGGAGACAAACTGCGTGACATTTGGTTCGCGGACGCGCAACACGGATGGGCCGCTGGCAAGGACGGCATACTAATCCATACGACGGACGGAGGTCAGAATTGGGCCCCGCAGGCCAGCCCAGCGCAGGACGACCTCCGCGGCATTCACATGCTCAATGCTCAGGAAGGCTGGATCGTCGGCTCGGACGGCGTGATCATGCACACGACAAATGGCGGCGATGACTGGGTGATTCAACTCAGTGTGCCGGGCGGCGAAGAAGACGAGTTCGAAGCTGTGTTTGCGCTCGATCCGAATCATGTCTGGGCAGTAGGAGGACAGGGCCGTATCTACTCCACGAGTAACGGAGGGCAATCCTGGTCACCTCAGACGAGCGGAACGACCGTCGCACTGATGGACGTTCACTTTACCGGCTTCGACATTGGCTGGATGTGCGGCGCCGGCGGATTTCTGGCGCACGGCGTGGAAGGAGGGGCGATGTGGCATACGCAAACTCCGCCGGCCACGGCGACTTTCAACGGCGTGTACTTCGTATCGGACACACTCGGCTACCTTGTCACGGCAGACGGGCGAATCTTCCGCGGTCAGATAAGTGAAACGCCGAGTGCAAGTCCGCCGCATCATCATCACACTGCATCATCGTTTGGCCTCGTGGCAAACTATCCGAACCCATTCAACCCTTCGACGACTATCGAATTCACCCTCGAATCGGCAGGTCACACGACGCTGACCGTGTTCGATATCCTGGGGCAGCAGATAGCTCAGCCGCTGAACGGCACAATCGGAAGCGGCGCGCATAAGATCCAGTTTCAAGGCGCGGGCTTGCCCAGCGGCGCCTACTATTATCAGCTTGCCTCAAACGGCCAAGTTGAAACCCGCAGAATGCTGCTCGTGAAGTAACCATGTTCGCGCGGAACTTAACACAGGAAGGCCCGATTAATGAGACTACTTGCCATATCCATGCTCTGCGCGGCGGCCGCTTGTCTTGCCGATGACACGTTCACGGTTACGCGAGATGCGGCGGAGAACCTCGTCACGTTTACGAGCGATGCTCCGCTGGAAGAAATCGTGGGAAAGACCAACGCAGTGACGGGATATGTGACTCTGTCGAGCGGCGGCGGTTCGGGTGAAATTCACGTTGACCTCGCTTCGCTTGACACGGGAATGAGTCTGCGGAACAAACACATGCGGGACAATCACCTGGAGACGGAACGCTTTCCAGAAGCAGTGTTTTCGCTCTCGTCGCTGTCGTTGCCGACCGGCACTTTGCAGCCCGGAACGCGAACGCAGGTCACGGTGACCGGAATGCTGGCGCTGCACGGAGTAACCAAGTCGATCAGCCCGACAACGTACTTCACGCCATCGGCTTCGGGAGATGAGCTGACTATTGAAGCGGAGTTCTCCGTGCTGCTGCAAGATTCCAGCATCACACGGCCTGAGTTCCTTATCATGAAGGTCGCGGAAGATCAGCGGATCAGCGTGAAGCTCGTCGCGCATCGCGTGAAATAAGAAGTCCCTGATTGCTTCGGTGACGCTTGCCGCATAGACGCACGCCGCGAACTCCAGGAGAGCAGATCTGGGTTCGCCATCAAAGACACCCCCGGTTTTCTCCTGGGGGTGTCTTTGCTTCTTGACATTCACGGATTTGGGGAGTATCTTGCGGGAAACCCGCGTGCTTTTGTATATCCCTGACCATGCAACACTCATCGTCAACTCTCCTGATTCATGACCTGGTCGCAGCCCACATTTCGGGCCACGCCAACGAATCGGTTTGATTCGTATCGGGGCAATGAGATATTGGAATTCGGACATTTGCTTCCCCTGCCGGGCGAACAGATGATTGACGGCAGAGGAAAAGTCGCAATTCCCGGATTGGTCAATGCGCACCATCATTTCTTCCAGGCGCTGACCAGATGTCTTCCAGCCGCACAGGAGTGCGGGCTATTCGACTGGCTGCGCATTCACTATCCGATCTGGAAACACTTCGACGAGCAGATGATGCGGGCCAGTTTTCGGCTGGCGATTACAGAGTTGTTGTTATCGGGGTGCACGACAACCTGCGACCATATGTATCTCTTTCCACAGGGAGTGCAACGCGACCTGTTGGGCCTTGAAATCGAATGCGCTGAAGAGCTTGGCATTCGATTTAGCGCGTTGCGCGGGGCGATGACGCTTGGGCATTCACATGGTGGTCTGCCGCCGGATGATCTCGTAGAGCGTGATGACGATGTGTTGCGGCACAGCGAGTCCTGTGTCAAGCGGCACCATGATGCTGCACGCCATTCAATGAGGCAAGTACACCTTGCGCCGTGCAGTCCGTTCAACGTGTCCGAACGATTGATGCGCGAGACGGCGCTCCTGGGGCGGGACCTCGGCGTACGGCTGCATACGCATCTGGCCGAGACGCTTGACGAGAATGACTATTGTCTGGCCCGTTACGGTAAGCGGCCGCTTGCCCTAATGCAAGACTGGGGCTGGTTAGGCAACGACGTGTGGTTCGCGCATGGCATCTATTTCAACAACGACGAGCTTGATTTGCTCGCGCGAACTGACACGGGCGTCGCGCATTGCCCGTCGTCCAACTGCAGATTGGGCTCCGGTAAACTGCGGCTGCGAGAGATGCTTGCTCGTGGCGTTCGCGTCGGTCTGGCGGTGGACGGCTGCGCCTCGAACGACAGCTCGCATATGCTTGCTGAGCTAAGACAGGCTATGCTGAATCATCGCACACCGGAGGACAGGAACTTCATCACGGCGCGGCGTATTCTGGACCTGGCGACCGCTGACTCAGCGAAGCTGCTTGGCCGAACAGATATTGGCACTCTCGCTCCCGGAATGGCAGCGGACATCGTGATGTTTGATCTTGAAGAGATTGGATACGCGGGCGCGGCGGACCCAGTTGCCGCGTTGCTCTTCTGCCAACCGACCCGACCACATACTGTGCTTGTAAACGGAAAGGTCGTTGTGCGCGCGAGAACGCTTGTGACAGGAGTTGAGGAGGAGATTGCGGCTGATGGTCGACGCGAGGCGGCACGGCTTCTGGCAGCGGCGACAAAATGATAGTTTGCTCAATGATTGAAAAGCCCTCAGGTGACTCCCGAGGGCTTTTTCACAAAGAAGATGAGTGTCGTTACTCCCCAGTCGGAGCAGATGTAAACTTGTACCCGCCGCATAGACCGAATGGATATGGCGCGGTCGGCGCGGATCTTCTGAAGAATTTTCGCAGGCGGACAATGATTGTCGATCGTGCGGGTCGACGGATATCGATCGTAACCCCACACCTTTTCCAGAATATCGTCGCGCGTAACGACGGTTCCTTCCCGCTCGGCCAGCAGTTTAAGGATCATGCATTCCTTCTGAGTCAAGCAAACCGGGCCACGCGCCGTCTCTGCGGTGTATGCAGCCAAGTCAATGCGCGAGCCGCCAAATTGCAGAACGCTACCGTCTGCAGGAGTTTGCCGATACCATTCACTGCGTCGGAAGATTGCGCGTATGCGTAAAATAAGTTCCCGGATGCTGAACGGTTTCGTGATATAGTCATCACCACCGAGTTCGAGGCCCTTGACACGAGCGTCGTCACCGTCTCGCGCGGTGAGGAATAGAATCGGAATGTGATTCCCTTCGCTCCGGACACGCTCGCACACATCAAACCCGCTCGCGCCGGGCAACATAATGTCGAGAAGCACGAGGTCGTGCTGTCCGGATTGAATCGCCTTGATTGCGCCTAATCCATCGCCGACGTGCACGCATTCAAAACCCTCAGCCTCCAGGTTTAGCTTCAGGCCAAGCGCAATATGATCTTCATCTTCAACGATGAGAATTCGTTCAGGCATTGCCGATTTCTGCTGCTAACGGAATCTGGACTACGAACTTCGAACCTCTGCCCACGCCTTCGCTTCGCGCCATCACTCGCCCACGCATCGAGTGGACGATCTCCCGCACGAGATAGAGACCAAGTCCGACACCCTGGGTAGTCCGTGTGTCTTCGTTCCCGGACCTATAGAAGCGTTCAAATAACCGCGACGCTTCATCCGGAGCAAAGCCTCTTCCTTGATCAACAACACTCAGCTCAATCCAGCGTTCGCGGCGCGCCAGATACACGTCAATCATTCCTCCGTCCGGAGAGTACTTGACGGCATTGTCGACTAAGTTCTTGACCACCAATTGCCAGCGCCGGGGATCAGCGTGAGCGTGCCGGCCGTATTCGGTATCAATGTTGAGCCGGAATTTGCCGGTAAACTCAATTCGATGCACCATCTCTTTCACGGCGCGCACGGTTTCTTCGCTGATATCTACATGTTCACAGGCCGTGTCCGAATCAGCGGTAAGCACCTTCTGTGCCTGCAAAAGCCGTTCAATCAGGTCATTCAACCGGTCGAGATCAACAGACATTACTTCGAGCATTTCGGCGCGTTTCTCCGGCGGCAACGCTCGCTCGCGGAGCGTGTCGAGATACATACGCAACGACGTAATTGGCGTCTTCAACTCGTGCGATGTGGCTGCGAGAAACACGGATTGCCGGTGTTCAATTGCGATCTCTTCGCGGAGAGTCCGAAACATGTAGAGCACTCCGACAAGCACAAGCAGCCCGAAGAACGCGCCTTCCGAGATGAACATGCGCATGCGCGACCCAGCTAACTCGTCGAGCCTTTGCCTTGCGGACATGCTGACTCGAATCGCACCGCCGGACGCACTCTCGAGGTCCGAAAATGCGCGCAGCAGCCAGCCGTCGAAATCGCCTCCGAGCTCATGCCGTTTCTCGGTCGCAATCGAAATCTGCTGTGTCCAGTAGCTTTCTTGAGTCGAGAGAATTCGACGACCCTCATGAAACTGAAAAATGCTCCACCAAGTCAGCTGTGCGATTGCGAAGAGGGAGATCAGGGCAAAAACGACAAAATGCCGCCGGAAGGGCAGCCTGGGGTTGCGCCACGCATTACGAAGCGAGGTCAGCATGTTTGTCGTTCCTGACTCCTATTGGGTGATTTCGGAGAGCGCCTCCCCCGCAAGCTCAACGGTGCGCTCAATGATCTGATCATCATGAGCGAGGGAGACGAACCAGCATTCATAGCCTGACGGCGGCAGATGCACTCCGCGCCGAAGCATCGCGTGGAAGAACTTCTTGAATCGTCCATGATCGGCGCGCTGCGCATCAGCATAGTTACGGACGTCATGATCAGCGAAGAATAGGGTGAGCATTGAACCGACGCGCTGCACACGGGCGCGCACATGCGTTGATTTGCACGCCATCAGCAGGCCCTCTTCAAGCCGCGCGGACCTTCGCTCAAGCTCTGAGTACGCGGCCTTGTCGAGCATTGCCAATGTCGCGAGACCGCCCGTCATTGCCAATGGATTGCCCGAGAGAGTCCCGGCTTGGTAGACGGGTCCCGACGGCGCGACAAGTCGCATGAGCTCCGCGCGGCCGCCGTACGCGCCAACGGGGAGACCACCTCCGATGACTTTGCCGAAGGTGACGAGATCAGGTCTAACTGAATAGAGTTCAATCGCGCCGCCGCGAGACACGCGAAAGCCCGTCATCACTTCATCGAAGATCAAGAGCGATGCGGAGCGGTTGCAGAGGGCGCGCAGTCCGGCAAGAAATCCCGGAGCAGGCGGAATGCACCCGACATTTCCGGCTACCGGTTCAACAATTATTCCTGCAATCCTCTGCGGCTCCGCTTCAAACAGCCGCCGGACTGAGCCGAGGTCATTGTAGATCGCGCAGCGAGTGTCCTGAGCGGCGCCAGCTGTAACGCCGGGACTGTCGGGCAACCCGAATGTTGCGGCGCCCGAGCCAGCCTGCACAAGGAATGAATCCGCATGTCCGTGATAACCACCGGAAAATTTGATGATCACATCGCGCTTGGTTGCCGCCCGCGCCAAGCGAATTGCACTCATCGTTGCTTCGGTGCCGCTGTTCACAAAGCGGATCATGTCCAGACCCGGTGCTCGGGAGATGATCTCTTCCGCAAGCAAGACTTCCGGAGTGGATGGAGCGCCGTAGCTAAGCCCCGTGTCGACCGCTGCGCGCAGCGCTGCCACCACGGTCGCTTCGCGATGACCGAGAATCATCGGACCCCAGCTGCCAATGTAATCAATATACTCGTTTCCGTCAACGTCTACAAGTACTGCACCCGCCGCGCCTGCGATGACTGGAGGGTCTCCGCCGACCGAGCGAAAGGCGCGCACGGGTGAGTTGACCCCGCCCGGAAGGACGCGTTCGGCACGCTCAAACCATTTTCGCGACTGATCATACACTCGTACGACGTGCTCATTGGCAGCGAGGCTCTTGATCATCTGTCCTGCTCCTGATTCAACCATTCCGCCGCTTCCATGGCGTAGTAGGTCAAGACGAAATCTGCTCCGGCCCGTTTGAACGCAAGCAGCGATTCGAGCACCAATCGCTTACGGTCCACCCAACCGCGCGCTGCTGCGGCCTCAATCATTGCGTACTCACCCGAGACATGATAGGCCGATGTCACCCTGCGGAACCGCTGTTTCACGGATTGAAGGATATCCAGGTATGCGATGCCGGGTTTGATCATGACCATGTCGGCACCTTCGGCCAAGTCAAGCTCAACTTCGCGCAGCGCCTCTTCGGCATTTGCAGGATCCATCTGATAGCCGCGGCGATCGCCGAATTGCGGAGCGGAATCGACGGCGATACGAAACGGCCCGTAGAACGCGGAAGCATACTTCGCCGCGTAGGACAGAATCGCAACTTGTTCGAATCCTTCGGCGTCCAGCGCCTGCCGGATGGCCCCGATGCGGCCGTCCATCATATCGGATGGAGCGACTATGTCGGCGCCTGCGCGAGCGTGACTAACAGCGGCCCTGGCGAGCAACTCAAGAGTCTGGTCATTGGCGACTTCGCTGTTGCAGACTGCTCCGCAGTGACCGTGTGACGTATACTCACAGAGACAAACATCCGTAATGACAAGCAGCTCAGGTACTTCGCGTTTGATCGCGCGGATCGCCAATTGAACTTCGCCATTGTCGTCATAGGCAGCACTGCCGATTTCGTCTTTTCGGGAGGGAATCCCGAACAGAATCACTGCGGGAACTCCCGCCTGAGAACAGCGCTGCGCAGGCTCTACGACGCGGTCAACCGACCAATGAAACTGGCCCGGAAGACTCGATATCTCATTTTTCACTCCGTTGCCCGGCACCACGAACAGCGGCTGCACGAAATCGGACGTACTCAGTCTCGTCTCGCTCACCAACCTACGCAGGTTTTCAGTGCGCCGAAGTCGTCGGGGCCGCTCAATGGGAAAGCTCATGACTTAATTTCTCGAGTATCTTATCTGTTGTTTCTTGATCTTTGCCCGCGAATGCCAACGCTATTGCCCGCGCCAGATCGAGGTCTTTTCCGTCTTCCGAAGCGCGACGCATGTTCGCCACGATAAGGCTTGTAACACGTTTCATCAGTGAGCGCGAGAATTTGTCAACTTCAACGCGATCTGTTTCATGGAAATGGTGAGACTGTTGCTCAACTTCAGAGGTTCGAATCGTCTCCAATGCGATTTGGAGCTGCTGTATACTGGGCGCGATCCGGTTCTGACGGTACCATTCCGCAAATGTTTCGCCTTCGCGCTCTACGATTTCCTCCGCGCGCAACGCCTCTTTCTGCCGGGCACGAAGATTTGCGGCGACCAATTCCTGGAAATCGTCAACCGTATATAGATACACTTCTTCGCATTCGCCCAATGCTCCGTCAACGTCACGCGGTACCGCAAGATCGAGAAACAGCAACGGGCGCTTTCTGGCTCGCACGGCGCTGTCCGCCGACGCTCTCGTAATTATGTGTGTCGGCGCCGAGGTTGCACAGACAACGATGTCCGCCCAGTCGAAGTCGTCGTTGGTTGGCGGGAAGGTCGTTGTCGAACCTCCGATCTTGCAGGCGAAGGCCTCTGCTCGTGATTGAGTTCGGTTACTAACGCGCCACGTGCAGGCTCCAGCATCGGCGAGGTATTTTGCCGCAAGTGCGCTCGTTTCGCCTGCACCAACAAGGAGAATCTTCTTTGTGTCAAGTTTGTTAAAAAGGCGCTGGGCAACTTCGATTGCCGCATAGGCGACGGACACCGCGCCCTGCGAAATCGCAGTCCGTGTGCGCACCAACTTGCCGCACGAAATCGCATGAGTGAACAGCCGATTCAGGATAGCGCTGGTGCACGCCGTTTCAAGGGCTGTCGCGTACGCAGACTTGACCTGCGCAAGAATCTGAATCTCACCGATCATCTGCGAGTCCAAACCCGACGACACCCGAAACAGATGTTTTACTGCCATGGAGTCGCGGTGTATGTACGCTGACTCACCGTCCTGCGGATCAAGGCCAAACAGATCACAGTAGAGAAGGCGGAACTCCGTCTGGTCAAAGTGAAACGTCGGAGAAAGGTAAAGCTCGGCGCGGTTGCACGTGGAAAGTATCGCAGCTCCTTCAATATTCGGATGAGCCACGGCGCGTTTCAGAACGCCTGGCAAGCTCTCCGGGGCAATCGCTGCCCGCTCACGCAGCGTTAAATTTGCCGCGCGATGATTGAGGCCGATCATCTCGAGCTTCACGACCTTCCTCCGAAAAAGATCTGCGCGACGGAACCGGCAATCAGCAGAATGATCAGCGCCGACAAAGCAACGGTCAGGCGGGCCTGTTTCTGATCGCCAAACCATTTCAATCGTTCGGACAGGGCGAGCAGCGACGCAACAACCCACAAGGCGAACATTTCATGCAGGTGACTAAAAAAGCTCGGGCTGCCCGAACGCGCCGAGAAGAGAAAGACGACGGAGGAAGCGAAGCTCGCGGTGATCAGGGACCAGCCGAAGTAGAGCGCAAAGGCCCGCAGCCTGTGCATCTCGTCCATTGACGGAAGACGCGAGAACAGGCGGCCGAACCGACGCGACTTAAGCTCATGCTTGAGGAGTACGGATCCGGTGCCGTAGACTCCGCTGCCGAACAGCATCGCGACACCGGCCATAGACAGGATGATATGAACTGCGGACCAAGCGGAATGCAGTTGTTCAGGCGCCGCCGCGTGCCGCAAGCCTCCCGCGAAGCCAACAAGCAGCAGGACAACTACCGTAATCAGAGGCAGCACGACCAGAATTCTCTGTGGAGCCCGGCGCTGCAGGAATAGCTGATCCATCCAAATCAGGAATCCCAGAAAGACACTGATCTGACCGGCGGTCAAAATTGGGATTTGCCGCTGCGCAATTGACAAAGTTGCTAACCAGATCGCATATACACCAAGCGTGACCCAACCGATACGCGTTGCGAGCCGTTCCAGGAGTTCGTCCGGGTTGTGATAGAGAATTGCCCAAAACGCGAGCAATCCGCCGTACATCAGAATGAGAAATGCAGGCAGGAGATTATAAAGCAGCATGGTCAGCTTATCTTCCATAGCTCGAGCACCTGGCGCGCCACTCTAAACGCATCCTTGACGCAGCCATTGACGGACACGCCGCGATACGATGCGCCCGTGAAGTATAATCCCGGCAGTTGCCGCTCCAGCAACTCGGTGTCCCTGACGCGATCGAGATGTCCGCGTGTGTATTGCGCAATCGCTTTACGGTGCCGGATGACTTTGCTGAAAACGGGAGGTTGCTTGACGTCGTACAGGAGACGATGTTCGTCGCGGGCAAGCTGCTCGAGCTCATCATGACTCAAATCGGCCGCACTCAGGTCATGCGCTCCGCCGATCATTGTACGCAACAGATGCATTTCCTTCGGTGCTTGATTCGGGAAAATGGCATCACACCACAGTGATCCGAGCGCCCGATATTGCTCACCCCGTGGAATCAGGACTCCGAATCCGTTCAACTCCCTTCCAATGTCCTCGACGCGATGCCCGTGCGCGACGACGTCAACCGGCGCATACTGGATGTCACGCAAGCTCCGCGCCGCGTTGTGCGACAACTCGCCAACGATCGACGCAGCGGCATAGGATGGGCACGCAACGATTACTGCATCAGAGCTGAGCCGCTTAGCTTCTGTAATGACCTCGAAATGCTCTCCGCGCCTATGTATTGCCCGGACATTGGAGCGTGTGACAATATTCTCGCTTAAGGCTCTCGCAAGGGTGGCCGTCAGTTCTCCCATGCCGTCCATGAACGTCGTCAGGCTGGCATTGGCCCCGGCGGGGCCGCCGATGCGTTTACCGGACTTCTTAGCTTCGCGGCGCTTTGCAAGCATGGCCCTGAACAGGCCGCCGTGATCGGACTCCATTTCAACCATCTTGGGAAACACTGCGCGAAGCGAAAGCTCGCTTGCGTTGCCGGCGAAAATTCCGGACACCATTGGATCAATCAAGTACCGCGCAAATGAACTTCCCAGGCGGCGCTCGGCGAAGTCATACACGGTTTCATCCGCGCCGTCACGTTTAGCGGGAACTGCGAGCTCAAGCGCCATCCGAAACTTCGCCGCAAATGGGAGAATGTCCGATCTGATGAACGACATTGGGTCGAGCGGCACTTCATGCATTGTGCCGTGGTGGTAGATATACCGATGAGCCGCGCTGGGCGATGCGACGATCATCCGGGACTGCAATCCGAGTCGCTTGATCAAGTCGAGTGTTGCAGGTTCATTGTCGAGAAATCCATTGGGACCCCATTCGCACGTGAAGCCGTCAATGTGCTCGGTGCGGGTGGCACCTCCAGCGGTATCCTGCGCCTCAAGCACTGTCAATTCCGGTTGAATATCGCGCTCACGCGCAAGCGCCAGAATCAGGTATCCTGTGGCGAGTCCGGCGATACCGCCACCAATGACCAGGACCCGCGGCCTGAGTCGGTCATCGACAGCCGACATGATGCCGTTCTTTCCACACCGTGACTAACGCGCGAGCGAACTGAGGGTCGTCATTAAACACGCGGGCGCGAACATACTTGCGAACGCCATTTGAAGTGACGATCTTCCGGGCAACGTCATCAAGATCGTACAGTGTCTCAAGGCAATCAGCCACGAAACTGAGCGGCATCATGACAATCGGAGCGTCGACGCGCGACCATTTGTCGAGCACGTCTTCCATATACGGTTTGGTCCACTCGAGTGGACCGACTTTACTCTGGTATGCCACGCACCATTCGACGTGTGCAGGGAGGGTCGCGGCCAGCTTCTTCGCCGAAGCGACCACGCGTTCAGGGTAGTCGTCGCCACGTTTCACGTAGAGCTGTGGAATTCCATGCGCTACAAAGATGACTCGCGCATTCGGCCCGGCCTGTCGAAGCGCGTCGTGGAGATAGGAAGTCCAGACCACATTTACGTCGTCGTCCAAACCCCAATCCTCAACGTAGTCGTACTCCAAATCGAGTCGGGTTGCCACGCGACCAACCTCTTTCATCACCGAGCCCGTCATCGTGTGCGTGTAATGGGGAAACAGTGGCAATACGCTGAATTGCCGAATGCCGCGGTCCTGCATGTTCACCAAGGTTTCGTCGATAGTTGGCGACATGTAGCGGAATGCCCATTCAACGCCAACATCGTCACCCTGCTGTTCCAGACACTCTTGAATTCCGCGTCGGAGCGACTCAGTCCAGTGAAAGAGCGGGCTGTAGCCGCCTATAGACTCGTAACGATCCGCAACTTCATCGGCCCGGCGCCGGGCAATCATCCCGGCCAACGGTCTGCGAACGATGCCGGGCAAATCAATTATTGCAGGATCGCTGAAGATCTCGCGAAGGTATGGTTCAACATCGTTGCGGCGAGCCGGTCCGCCCATGTTGATTAGCAAGAGTGCGGAGGTATTCATGAATCAGACCGTCTTGGAAAACAATACGCTTGTTTGCTCGTTCAGATAACGGTCAAATGGCATCGCCAGATTGCGCACAAAGAGCTGGCCGAGACGGGTGATCCGATATCCGCGACCGGATTTGGTGACGAGCCCTCGCGGTTCGAAGCCTGCAACTTGCTTCATAGCATGCTCCATCCGCATTTCGAACTCAGGATCGGCGTCAAAGTCCTTGTCGGGAATCTCGATCTCGAGGTTGCACATAAGGTGGTTGATGATCTGCTTTGTCGTGAAATCGTCCTTGGACAGCTCATGTCCACGTTCGAGAGGCAACTCTCCAGCCTCGATTCGTTCAGCATAGACCTCCGGGTTGGAGACGTTCTGCGAGAAGAGCGACGTGAATTCGCTGATGCCAGAGCAACCCAGGCCGAGTAGCTCCAATCCGCGGGTCGTTGTATAACCCATGAAGTTGCGCCACAGTCGTCCCTCCCGCTGCGCAACTGCGAGATCGTCTTCCGGCAGCGCAAAGTGATCCATTCCGATACCAGCGTAGCCGTGGTCACCGAGTACCCTATGCGCGTCAAGCAGCATACCCAGCCTGTCGGGGGCCGACGGCAATTCTTCGTCATTGATCGCCTGCTGATGCTTGATTCGCGCGGGAAGATGCGCGTAACCGAAACAGGCAAGTCGATCTGGTTTCAAATTAGCGACCGCAGTTAGCGTTTCCTGCCACGTATCCCTGCGCTGCCGTGGCAGTCCGTAAATCAGGTCAATGTTCACGCTCGTGAAACCGATTGCGCGGGCGCGTTGGATGAAGTGAGTGATCTGGTCCAGACTGTACTCACGACGGATGGCGGCCTGAACATCGGGGTTCAAGTCCTGAAGACCTGCCGAAATGCGAGTGAAACCGCGTTGGGCAAGTAGATACAAGTGCTCGTCGGTCGTCACACGCGGATCCACTTCCACAGATCGGTCGGCTAACTTACTTCCCGGAATCCACTCAATCAGCATGTCGAGTACGCGGGCCAATCGGTCAGAAGGTACATACGTCGGCGTTCCACCGCCCAGATGAAGCTGCGAATGGGTAACCCTGTGCGCAAACATGCTCGACACGCGCTTGATCTCTATTTCAAGGGCGTCCATGTAGCGGTGCATCCGTTGCTCGTCGTGCGTAACATGCGCATTGCAGCCGCAATAGAGGCAACGCTGCCGGCAAAACGGGAAGTGCAAATACACGGCAATGCTGTCGTTGTTTGCGCCGAGACGACTTAGCGCGTGCGCATAGAGATCGGGGGAAAGGGGCGCTTTCCACACGGGAACTGTTGGATATGAGGTGTAGCGGGGCCCTCTCGTGTCCAGTTCCTCGATCATCTCGTAGAGTTTCGCCTCGGGGATGTTGCACCAAGTTCCGGTCTTCATGCTCGTGAACTCCGGATTTCGTCCAACAGGATATCAACGGAGCTAATCGGTGTGTCCGGAAGGATGCCGTGCCCGAGGTTGAAGATGAAACCGGCGCCTTCAGCGTCATTAATGATCTGACGCGCGGCGCGGCGGATCGTCGTTTCATCTGTGAGCAGGAGGACCGGATCAAGATTGCCTTGAAGGGATGCCTGAGTACCAAATCGCGCCTTAGCCGATTGTATTGGCATGCGCCAATCGAGTCCGTAGACATCGGCGCCGATTTCTGCGACGCTCGCGAGGTGCATTCCGTTGAGCACGAAGTAGGTCGTGGGGGCGACGCTATGATTCAGCGCCGCGACGATTCTCTGCAAGACCGGAAGGTTCAGCGCGCGGAATTCCGCGACCGTGAGGATGCCGCCCCATGTATCAAAAAGCTGTATCGCGTCTGCTCCGGCATCAATCATCGCCAGCATATAGTCCGCAGTGAAATCTGCGAGCTTGTTGAGCAGCTTAGTGAAGGCCTCCGGGTCGGAGTACATCATGCGCTTGACATTCCTAAAGGGATCGGGTTTGCCGCCTTCGATTAAATAACACGCCAATGTGAAGGGCGCACCTGCGAAACCAATCAAGGCCTTGTCGTCCGGAAGTTCCCGCCGAATCAGTTTAACTGCGGCAAGAACGTCGTCCAGCTCTTCACGGGGATCGAATTCGCGCAGCGAATCAACTTCGTTCCGGCTTCGGACCGGCCTTTCGATCACGGGTCCATGACCACTGTCGAAGCGCAATCCGCAGCCCAACGGGATTGCCGGAATCAGAATGTCGCTGAAGAGAATAGCGGCATCAAAGTCAAAGCGCCGAATCGGCTGCATCGTCACTTCGCAAGCCAGGTCGGGCGTGCGGCACACGGAGATGAAATCGTGATCTGCCCGTACCGCGAGGTACTCGGGCAAGTAACGGCCTGCCTGCCGCATCAGCCAAACCGGCGGGATTCGCATGTGTTCGCCGCGCGCGGCGCGTAGAAATGACTTCTTCTGCGTAACAGCGACGGACGGCGCGAGTACTTCTTCAGGCATGGACGGATTCCGCCTTTAGGGATAGACCGTTTTCGACGGCTCGAAACAACGCCTCGGTATTGGGCGAATCGGCGACGACAAGCGAGCCGAAGCCCGCTTCATCCAAAGCGAACAGAGTCGTTGGACCAATTGCAATTGCCGCGAAGCCATGCCTTGCCCGGCAGGCAGCGCCGAATGCCCGAACCGCACTTGGAGCATAGAACAGCACTGCATCGAAACTGCCGAGCGCTGATAGCTCTGCGTCAAGTTGCGTTGCCGGTTTAGGTAGCGTACGATACACCGGGAGATCGGTCACAACCAAACCGTAAGACCGGCAGATATGTGTGAAGTTCGAGTCGTGATCGCAGGCGCAGGGATAAAGAATCCGTGTCCCTTCCGGCAGCATATCGGATAACAGGACCGCCAGGTGTGCGCCATCTGCGATAGTACTGACCAACTTTGGCTCACACTGAAGGTACTCTGCCGCCACCGCTGCCGTCGCCTTGCCGACTGTCGCGATGTGCAGGTGCGAAAGGCCAACCAGTGAATTAGTACCAAACAAATGCGCCAACCCGCGGACGGCGTTGGCGCTCGTAAAAGCTATCCACTCCTGTTTTGAACAGTCAGGTAACGCGGTAGTCGTGAACTCCGTAGCCGTCACGGACACGCCGTGGACGACGCGACCTGACCGCCGTAGAAGTTCGGGGAGTGCGCCACAAAGAGCGAGATCCCGGGTAATCAGCACTCGACCAGGCATTGTCGGGACACTGTGAGTCTTGTGAAGAGCTCTTGAGCGAGGAGGTCAGGTTCGGAGCCGAGCACTGACGCACGAACAGCGCCGGTCGCTTTACTGTACCAGAACCCTCCATCTTCCATCCATTATCGTTGTGACATGCGTAGTACCAAGCGGCAGGCCGCAACCGCCACCCAGAAGCGATTGCACCTGCCGCTCAATTCTCGTGGCCGTCCATGTCCGTCACAGTGGATGGCCGCTCTTACATGTTCAAGGAATCTATCATCATCACGCATCTGAATAGCCAGCGCGCCCTGTCCGGGAGCGGGCACAAATTGCGCGGGCTCCAAACGGGGAACCCGAAACTCAGACAGGCTGAGGCCGAGCCTTCGGACACCTGCGCTCGCAAGCAAGATTGCATCGTACTGGCGTTCGCGCAGCTTACTCAAGCGAGTCGGGACGTTCCCGCGCAAATCGCGCGTCTCAACATCAGGGCGAAGGGACTTGAGTTGTGCTTCGCGGCGCACCGCGCTTGTACCGACCATTGCTCCGGGCTTCAGGAATAGCGATTTCTCGTCAAGGGATATTGCATCCGGGAGCATGACCAAGATATCCGCCGCGTCCTCGCGGGCAGACACTGCGGCCAACACAAGGCCTGTGGGGCACTGAGAAGGCATGTCCTTAAAGGAATGCACAGCGACGTCGATACGCCCGTCAAGCAGGGCCTCTTCAAGTTCCTTTGTGAAATAGCCGCTGCCTTCAAGCTCGCGCAACGGCCGATCCGTGACACGATCCCCTTGTGTAGAGATGATGCGAACGTCGACAGGTGCATCAAGCTTGCTTTCAAGGAGCTTTCTGACCCATTCAGTCTGGGTTCTTGCCAGGGCGCTGCCGCGAGTTCCGATGATCATCTTAGGCTGGTTGGGACCGGATTGTCAACTTTTGGTGCATAATGTAACGAACAAGGCACAATCGAGTGTCATGGAATTGTCAGACGAGCGGCCACGGATCCGAAACACTGTAGGCAACTGACCCGGCATCCTGCCCGGCAGGGCGATCACTATGTTTTATATTCCCATTCATTTACATCTGACAATGCGATCAAATGTGGGACGTGTCAGCCTTTCTGAACCACAGAGGATGCCTGTGGTCGATGAATGAAGCATGAGAGAACCCCGGGCGGGCTGCCCGGGGTTCTCTGCATCGGACCTGTGTTGCGTGATTAGCGAGTCGGCTGGTCGCAATGCGCAATGACGACGTAGTTTTTGTATACGGTGTTGCCCATCGTGGTGCTCCACAGCACATCGCTGGGTTCTGCAGCCCAGAGGCTTCCCTCTTCAGTCCATTCCGGACTTGGCGGCCGAGTTGTGTGATCGGGGTTCGTCGTGCTATAGACGGTGTAGAGTCCGATTTGCGGAGCATGCCATGACAAATAGACATCCGGATCGCCCGGGCGACGGCTCGTAGTGGATTACCAAGTCGGTGACCGAACTACAAGGAGCCGCTGACACAGTTAGACAGTAGCACGCGGGCTCGAGCAGTTGATTCGAGTATTCGAATTCGAGATCCCACGCGAAGTTGTCGGGATCCCAAGTCAGGTCCCAACGATAGTCATACGACCCGCCGGGCATGCAGTCCCACACTTCGCACTGATCCACTTCCGGTCCGAAGCAACCTGAAGTAATCGAAATCACGGGCGGCGCACCCGGAGGCGCGTAGACCGGAATGTGATAGATGTCGTGACAGACGATCATACACCACGACATTCCCGGGAACATACCGTAAGACGGTACGACTTCACCCGTACATTCGCCGCCTTCATCCGCGTTTTCGAGTAGTGGTTCCGCTGCGTCCGGCGTAACATATGCCGGGTTGCGGTACCACATGTCTTCCAGTGCGGGATGAGCGAAGTCAATGTAGGCGAAGATGTCAAAGAAGCTGTCGGGAAGGAACGAACCTGCTGCAACCTGAGTCTCCACAGTCAGCCAATCCGTGCCTGTATAGATAAAATCAAATACGGCGCTGCCAAAGAATGCTCCCGGCGGATCGGAGAAGAGGTGGATGGTCCCGTTCTGCGGATACGATGAGCCGTCCGACCATTCGATCAGCAACGAGATATCAAAGGTTTGACGCTCCTCGTCGACGCAAGCGAGCAAGTGCGGGAGGAAAGTCGGCGCACAGCCCAGATAGGTTACGCAGTAGCACACAGGCTCAATGAACTGATTGGAATATTCGAATCGCAAATGCCATTGCGTGCCGTCGAAGTAGGTTTCGTAGACGTAGTCGTTTGTCTCCCCGGGAATGCAGGCAACCGGCGGGCAATCGGGAGGCACGCAGCCTGGAACTACTCGGATAACCGGAGTCATGTTTGGTGGACAATCTAACGCCACGTCATAGATTCTATGACAAACCACGAAGCACGCGGATTCTCCCTGCAGCATCAGAGGTGGCACAATGTCGCCCGAGCACGGCTGAGCCTGATCGTCAAACGGATGCAGCGCGCCATCTACCCCGACTATTACGCTTTCATGATACGAGAGCGGCATCACCGCAGGATTATCAAACACTACGTCGAGCTGGAGAAGGAAGGCTTCCCCCGGCGTGCGACACAACGGTCGGGGGGCAACTCCCATTGGCGCGGTACCGTAAAGACGTCAAAGAAGCTGTCGACCCAATACCACGGAGGATTGCAGCTAGGGACCTGCGACAGGGTCAACGTACCGCTGAGCGGAGTCATCGGTTGTGAATTCCATAGCGATACATTCAAGAACTGTGTCTGCTCGTCAAGAGCGGCGAGCACGCTGCCTTGCGGAGGATTAAGACCCAGGCCGTCGTAGTACAAACAGTAACAGACTGGCTCGATCATTGGATTCGAGTATTCGAAGCGCAGATACCAATGAGAACCGATGCGTTCAACCCAGTAGACGCAGTGCTCCAACGCTCCCGGAGTGCAAGGCTCAATGGGTGTGCAGGGAGGATTGCAGCCCGGCGTGACTGTTACGCTTGGTGTTGCATCAGGCGGCGCATTTAGTTGAATGTAGTACACATCGTGACAGACTTCAATGCACTGTGCCTCGCCGAATTCCATCGACCCCGGCACGTGTACGGATGCGGGCACACATTGGCCGCCAAGGTCCGCCACTGCCAATAGACCTTCGGCCGTTACGCGAAGGTCCTCTATTACCCACATGTCGTCAGCGTCGCCGCACAGCTCGCTGAAATTCAAGTGCGCAACAAGTTTCACAGTCTGACCAGGCGTGAAGTCACCGCGACCGATTTCTCCCCGCGCGATTACATCGCCTTCGCCAATTGACATGAACCAAGGCGCTGGCGGCGCCCCGAGCTGCAGTCCGTCCGGATAGGAGAAGAGTTCGAGATTACCGCAAATTGGGTTCCCACCCAATGACGACATCGACAGCGTGAACTCCTGCGTGCGCTCGTCAAGACCAAGCAATGGTACAGGTGCGAATCCGAGCGGAAGGTTGCCGGTGTAGCTTACGCAATAACAGGCCGGCTCGATCATCGGGTTTGAGTATTCAAACTCGAGTATCCATTGGCCACCGCTGAAGATCACATCGGCGCGGAAATCATTTGGTCCGCCCGGTGTGCACGGCATCATGTCCGGACACGGATCCATCGGCGTGCAGCCCGGTGAAACGGAAATCACTGGTTGACCCATCCCCGGCGGGACCATTAGCGGTATGTGGTATACCTGATGTATCACTATGAAACAGAACGACTCGCCAGGTGAGAGCATGGGCGGGACAGACTGCGGTGGCGTAACAGTCCGGAAATACTCGAAGCGGCCATTCCCCGGATTGACCCACACGTCCTCGACCAGCACCTGCGGAGGATACCAGGGATCATCGTAGTTAATGTTTGTTATCATCTGGAAGGGCATTCCGGGCGGCAAAATCGGGGTCAGCCCAACATCGCGTACGTGATGATCCATGCTGACATCCAGAAAGACATCAAAAAAGGAATCAATCCCATTCTCGAACATCACCGCGCCGGGCGGTAAGGTCATGATATTGAACGAGCCTCCGGCAAGGCAGTGGATATCCGTCGTCGAGATCGACACTGTGTAGCTTGCAAGAGGCTCATTTGTACCTGGACTGACCAGAGCGGATGTTTGGCACTGTCCACCGGCGTCTGAAACCGCTGCCAGCCAGCAGGCAATCGATAGCGTTAACAAAAAGTGATGACTGTAGTTCATGTTTCTCTTTCTTTCGTCTTTGCGTTTGTTGCAAAGCCAGTACACCGCGTTGCACTGCGGTCGCTGCACGTCGCCTGCTCGAGATGCACTGCTGCACGAAATCACTAAGCGAGGTGATTCAAGAAGAAGTTATTACGGTCTTCACAGAGTATCAAGTATTGTCGTCGGAGAAAGTCAATTCCTTGTGCGTCAGCGACGTCTTGGCGATAGCGGCGTTCAGTTTGATTGGCTGCAAATCTGCGCGTTGGGGAATATTTTCAGTGTGCGAGAGGTCAATCATATGGTGAGGTCTTCTGCACCACATTTCCGCGCCTCTTCGTTGCGATTTCCACGCATCCGTACGCAGAAGTGGACTTCTATATCTTTTTGGCGCGGCACTCGACTCGCGCTAAACCGCCGTGATCCTTCCTCCAATTCGGTCGCGATGAACAATTGACAATGGAGTACCATTGAAGCGTTCACTTACTAAGCAAGTCGTTGAACTGTTTTCCAGAGTTGCATTCAAAACGTGTTAGGGTTGACTCTTTGACACATTTGTCATACTTTTTTTTCGATAGCACCTTTTGCAGGCGGGATTCCGTCTACGGCCAACTAAATTGACAAGCGAATCCTCGCATGCTGCTGCGGAAGGGTTCGCTTGTTCTTTTTGTTCCGCGACTATAATCAATCGCTCGCTTCTGTCGACTATTTACAAGGAGACGATCATGCGCGCAGTCTTCCTGCTTGCGACTATTCTTTGCCTGTCCAAGGCAATTGGGGCGGCGCCCAATCAGATGAACTATCAGGGATTTTTGACTGACAGCAACGGCATTCCACTGGATACTACAATAGAAATGGCGTTTTCAATCTATGACGGGCCCGATCCCGTTGCCACGGGATTGTGGACGCAATTGAGTTCACTGGTCACAATTCACGACGGACTGTTTAACGTGCTCTTCCTCAATATTGACGAAACAGTGTTCTCGAGCGACGAGCGCTGGTTAGGCATTACTATTGGCGGTGATTCCGAAATGACCCCGCGAATGCCATTGCCTTCGGTACCCTACGCATTTCGTGTGAGTACGGTGGACGGTGCGTCCGGGGGAACAATTTCCGGCGATATTGCTGTGACGGGAAAAAGCAAACATTGGAACTGACAATACCAATTCGGGAGGCCATGCGTTTGTCTCGGGCGCAAACAATATCGCATCCGGGCATTTTAGCGCAATTGCCGGAGGTCAGTACAACCACGCATACGGCGCCCACTCGTTCATTGGTGGCGGTGGAGGCGTCGCGGCCGACTCGAACAGGGCTTCCGGGAATTTTTCAAGTATTCTCGGTGGAAAGCGCAATCAGGCGACGCAACCGCATTCGAGCATTGGTGGCGGGTATGCTAATTGGGCATTGGGCATTGCAGCATCCGTCGGAGGCGGTCAAGCGAACTATTGCGGAGGAAACTACTCGACGATTGCAGGAGGTGATTCGAATGAAACGCAACACGAGCATGCAACCGTATCCGGGGGACATCAGAACTCCGCAGATGGAGAGAGCTCGACTTGCGGCGGCGGTTCAGATAATAACATCACAGGAGAGTACTCTGTTGTCGCGGGAGGACAGAGCAGCACGCTAAATGCTAGCCATGGCACAATCAGTGGAGGCTACGACCATCATTTGACCGGAGTCTACGCCACAATCGGCGGCGGTTACAATAACACTGCTTCAGCTGCCTCTGTGACGATTGGCGGCGGCTATCAGAACAGAGCGAGCTTCTCTGGCGCAACGATTGCTGGAGGTTACTACAACGAAGTTGAGAATACGTCCTGTACAATTGGCGGCGGTTATGAGAATTATGCCAATGGTTACACAGCAACGATTGGCGGTGGCCGCTACAACCAGGCGCGTGGTGACTTTTCCGTAATCGCCGGCGGTGGCGGGTTGGCCCTTGCGGACAGCAACAGCGTTGCCGATGACGCCGCGGGAATTTTGTGCGGCCGCCGCAACTACGTGGACGGTCCGTTGTCAGCCATCGGCGCGGGCTACTCGAACACGGTTTTCAGTTCCCACTCATTTGTCGGCAGCGGAGTCGGCAATACAGCGTCAGCCTACGGATCGTTCATTGGAGCGGGTGCCAGCAACGAAGCAAGCGGCGAGTTTAGTTCGATTGCCGGCGGTCAATTGTGCGTTGCCGGAGGAAGTCATGCAAGCATCACGGGCGGTTTGAGCAATACAGCCGACGGCGGATACTCGACGGTCGTGGGCGGCCACCACAACGAAGCCCTCGGCGACAACAGCTTTGCCGCCGGTCAATACGCTCGCGCGACGTCGGACGGGGCGTTTGTCTGGAGCGGAGGAGGAGATACGACTGCATCGTGGGGTTCCAATACATTTACCGCCCGCGCTCCCGGAGGGGTCCGATTCTATACGACCGCCAGTGCAACCAATGTGGGCGCATCCCTGCCCGCTGGAAGCGGAGTCTGGGGCGCGTTGTCGGACTCGACTGTCAAACGCCGTTTGGGCAAAGTTGACACGCAGGACATTCTCGCGCGAGTAATGACGCTGCCCATTGAACGCTGGAGTTACGTTACGCAAGACGAGTCTGTTCAGCACATTGGGCCTATGGCTCAGGAGTTTTATCACATCTTCGACGTTGGCGATTGCGAGACTGCCATTTCGACAGTGGACCCGGACGGGGTAGCGCTTGCGGCAATTCAAGAGCTGGCCAAACGACTGGAGCTGCTTGAACGTCAGAATTCCCGCTTGCAGCAGGAGGTGCAGTCGTTAAAGGCTGCGAGTGATTTTGGGGCCGTCGCACCTAAGCAAGCCGAGTCGGATTGAAGAGTATTTATGCCTTAATCAGGAGTATTGGAACCTAATTCAGGAGGAAATGGAATGAGAATATCAACAAGCGAAGTCGCGGTACTTGCTCTCGTGGCGTCCGCACTCACGGCAACGGCGCAGATTGCGATTTCACACACAGATATGGCGGGCCCAGGTTTTGCCTTCACATCTCATCAGGTCTTGTGGGGAGTGGAGTTTGACGTAGGCAGTGCCGGCGCCAATGGTGAGTGGGCGTTCGGTGACTATGAATGGGAGGCAAGTGTGCTCACGCACGTCGTAAGCCCGGAATCCACGCCATTCGCAGAGAGCTTTCCGACTGCAACGCGAGCAATCGGCACTATCGACGACAATTCCTTCTCGTTCGAGGAAGTTAATCAGGACGTGTGCCTAATGCTCGGCACGGCAAGCGAGAGCTTCGTCCAACTATTTGATGACCCTGTCTTAGTTATGTCGTTGCCGGTGACCTATCAATCAACGTGGACTTCTATCTTGAGTACTTCGCAAGAGCTGGAGCCGGGCATGGTCATGATGATGATCGATTCCGGCACTGTGTTGGTTGACGGCTGGGGTGTTGTTTCAACGCCGTTCGGGGAATTCGATGTGCTGCGCTTTTTTACGCACCATTTCACGGCGACGTACTTGAACGGTGAGCTGATTACCGAATTGCAGTTTCTTAGCTATGCGTGGGTGAATCAAGACGGAATCGCCGTTGTCAACGTAGACTCCGATTTCGACGTTGTTGATCCCAATTTTGACTTTGGGACCATTGAGATGAATGAGTTTGCCTATCCAGTTTCGCCCGGACCTACGTTCATGCCAAAGGCCTTCGTGGTCGGTCCGAACTATCCGAATCCGTTCAATGCGACTACAATGCTGCCTGTGGATGTTACGCGAACAGGCTCGGTGACCTTGGCAGTTTATGATGAGACCGGCAGACTTGTCTCGACCCGAACGATGGTGCTTCCCGCTGGTCGTCACGATTTGGCAATTGATGGAGACCGCTGGGCGACCGGCAACTACTTCGCGCGTGTTACAGGCGCCGGACAATCAGAGGCGCGGAGAATGCTCCTCCTCAAGTAGTATATTTGTTAACATCAAAAGCCCGGCGATGTCGCCGGGCTTTTGTCATATCAAGTGCAAGCGATTGTCAACTGTTCAGTTGATTCGACTTGACGTATTCCACAAGCTCGATATTCGTATGTAAGTGCATCTTCTCCAGCACGCGGCTGCGATATGTGCTTATCGTCTTGACGCTTAAGGAAAGCTGATCGGCGATCTCGGTAACCGTACTGCCTGAGGCTAACATCATCAAGACCTGATACTCGCGATCGGACAGCAGTTCGTGCCGCGCCATGCTCTGCGGAGAGCTGATGAACAGCGCTAACTGCTCAGCCACACTCTCAGTCACAAACTTTCGACCCTGGGCAACGATACGGATTGCACGTGCGAGCTCGTCGCTCATCGATGCACCGCTTACGTACCCACTCGCCCCAGTTCGCATGACTCGCACGGCGTATTGGTCCGCCGCATTCCATGTGACGACCAGTACCGGCAAACTACCTTGGATCGTGCGAATTGAAGTCAGCACATCGAGAAGTGAATTCCCAGGCATCGACAGATCCAAGACCGCGACATCGGCGTCATTTGCCTTGATCCATTCAAGCAATTGCGCGGCACTGTTCAGCGACCCAGTCACCACAATATCCTGAGCGTCGGCCAGAGGCCTTGTTAAGCTGACACCGGTGTCATTGCGATCGTGTGCGATAACGACCCTAATCAAACGCCACCTCCTTGCGCAACTGTCGTTCAGTAATCCCAAACTTCTGTTCCGCGATCGCGCCAACAGTCAGTAGGACCAAGCTATCTGCGCCAGATCGTGTTTCACCTTTACCAACGATTCTCATCTGCGATCCTTCCCCTTGACCGCGGAAAGCAACACAATCCTCTGTCCTACGGCTGTGACCGATGCGATGTCTAGCAAGTTGCGCAGTGCCAACACGTAATGTAGGTCCACGTGAAACTTCTGTCAATAGCATTCATCATGAGCAATAGTGGGTAGCCAGAAGCGGAATGGCCAAATCTTGGCACCAGCAGTGCTCTCGTAAGTGCATGTTTCAACAGCATATGTTTTAAGACTTGCTTGGTTTGTGCTTGAATGTACTTCAAAGAGACCGATCGCAGTAAAAAGGGCAGTGCCTCTATCTTTCTACTATAGTCGCCTGCTTCCTTACATTTGTGTAAGCAATGAGTTACGAGGTGAGCTGACCTTGTTAACTGCTTTCGTGCGGACTATTGAGCTGTCTGTCAGGCCGGACGTTCGCAGACAAATACCCCCTACCGTTTTCGGCAGGGGGTATCATTTCGAAAACTGGTTCGCTCGCGATTAGTCCTGCAAACGAGCGTGGTACCGCGCTTGATCGTTGAACGATGCCGGGTACTCCAGGTCGGGCAAGTAACGGCTGCCGTCCCGCTTGATGCGGGGGAAGATCAACCCTCTGCCGAGTGGGAATGACGCCATGCGTTGTTCAATATCCTCACGCATCGGATCGGTGAAGCAATACGTCTCACGCAGTTTCGCGGCGGCGCTTTTGTCTCCAGACGCTTTGGTGTCGCCTACAATGCCCAGCAGCTCCGCCACGATTTCATCGAGTCGCGCAAATCGCAGCCGGAACTTCTTCTTGCCATCCTCGAGCACTTCTTCGACGCCGCCATTCTGCATGAAGTAGTGCCACATTAGATTGCGCGCTTTCACATGCGCCTGTTCGGGCTGAAAGCGCAACCCACCCACCATGCTGATGACCATTCCATAATGACCAGCTTCGGCCGTTTGCATCGAGAACAGGCCGTCGCGTGCCATCTGAGGCATCGCCCACATTCCAAACAGCTCTGCGCGAGCCTCTTCAAGCGGCGAATACTCTGCTTCGAGTAGATCCCGCGCTTCCTTGCCGACGTGTTCGGGCGCAAGAGCGCCCGTGGTGTGACCGAGTTCGTGCAAAGCAGAGTGGATCTGCGTCGCCTCAAACATCAACGGACCATAGGTTTCAAAGACGTCTCTCGGCAGGAACTCCCGCGCGATCATTTCGCCCGACAGCGAGTAGATGGCCTTCCCAGTGTTGCGATACACGACATTCACGGAACCCACGTTGTCAACGACCCAGTGATCGTTGGGCAATGACTGAGCGATAATCGTCATAGGACTATTGACGTAGTCGCCGCTCCAATTTAACACGTCGACAAACCGAAGATGCGGCAGCTTGCTCTTGTCCACAATGACTTTTCGATTCTTCCACGGCGCCGTCGCCTCGAGCCCGGGCAGCCGATCCACCAACGATGTCAGAAGAGTCTGAGCTTCATGATTCTCGATTAGCACGGCACCGGCAGCTTCACCGCGCGCGTTCGTCCAATTGTCGAGATATACCTCGAGCGCCGAGCTGAGAATTAAGTCAATGGGCGAATTGGCCTTGATCCACATGTAATCCGCCAACCGGCGGGCTTCTGTTGTTCCAAAGCGCAGCTCCTCGATCTTGCTGTCGAGATAGAGCCGGAGGCCTGCATGCTTCGTCAGATCGCGAGCTGCCAAGAGGTGGTCGACAACTGGTTTGAGCGTAGCCTTATACTTCTCTTCGTTTAACCGACCTACAATCTTGCCGTTGCGGCGCTCAAAGCTCGCGTTGACGACGTTTGCTTCGTCACCCAACGCCTTCCATTCATCCTCGGTCATGTCGTGCGGGTACATGCCTGCTCTGTCCGGCAGCGCGAGCCCGTCGAAGAAGTAGTGTGCAACTTGATCGAACTCCCGGGCCAGATCGCCACCACCCGCTTTCTTAACAAGGTCAAGTGCCGCTTCTTTGGAGAGGCCGAGCAAATGGTTCTTGCGCGGAAGCAGGCTGTAAGGGCTATTCTGCAGATTGAGAATCGTCAGGTAATTCGCGATGGCCTCACGCTCGGTGTCAGACGCAACAGACAAGAGCCTGCCTAACACGCGTTCAATGACAGGGGTCAGGGGATCAAACTGATCGCGGTAAAGCGGATTAATCAGGTCGACGGCATCGGCCAAGTGGCCCAAGACTTGGACGTCGTTGTCTGACAGGCCGGACAAGGAGAACTCGACGCGGGCCAACGCGGCCTTGCGCGGCGATTCGCCAGTTTGGTGATACGGTACGAGCTGGATAGTTGATTGAGATGTGCTCACGGCGGCTCCAGTGGGGGATCGTTGAGGGAAGGGCGGTCAGTCGAAGCATTCTCGCCCTCAATGGAATCAATAGGACTGCTACGAACAATCAAGATAGCTTCCTTTTTCGAGTCAAGCAAGGTGAGATTATCACCCTTCATTCCGGTGTGATGTACCGTTACGTCCCGATTGTTCATGCGAGAGGGAGAATGCGGCTGCGGCTGGGCATTGAGTCGGGCGAACCTAATCAATTAAAGCAATTTCATGAGTTTCGTACGGAAATGGAACTTGACCAAGCCAATCCCATTAACTTAATTTTGTTGAGCTTATCCCATTTGCCGCTTGCAATATCCTTGAGAATAGCTTAGATTGCGATGATAGGGAGTAAACCGCTGCACACATCATCGGCCTTCTTGCGCCGGTGCCCTGAATCGGGCACCATGCTGCCCCGCGACCACCTTAAGGTCCCACTCGGTGGTCCCGACCTTTCCATTTTCCATTAACTCGACCAAAATCGGTGGACCGCTGCGCGGCACTCGCACGTGCAAGCGCGCAGGACCGCTCCGCCCTGTTCTCCTGCATTCTCCCCTTCCGCTCTAAACGCCCTTGCACTGCTGAGGTAATCCATGTCTGACCCGACACAAAACATGACTGTAGAAGAACGGGACCGCGAGTGGTATGCGCATGTCTATCAGAAAGACGTGCCGCAGCTAACGGCCCGTGCTGTAGTTTCCGGTATGCTATTTGGCGGCCTAATGTCGCTGTCCAATCTCTACGTCGGCCTGAAGTCGGGGTGGGGATTGGGTGTCGATATCGTCGCGGTGATTCTCATCTTTTCGATCTTCAAAGGCCTGAAGGGCGCGGGCATAGTCCGGCGCGACTTCGGCATGATGGAAAACACGATCATGATGACCGTTGCCGTCGCGGCGAGCTGGATTTCCTCAGCGGGTCTTGTGTCGGCGGTGCCGGCGCTCTCAATGCTGACTGGCTACGAGTTCGTCTGGTGGCAGCTCGCGATTCTGATTGGCAGCATCTTGTACCTCGGTTTGTTCATGGCGATTCCGCTGAAGCGCCAGATGATTCAAGTCGACAACCTGCGCTTCCCGGGGAATATTCCGACTGGTGAAACGCTCAAGGCCATGTACTCGAAAGGTACGGAGGCCGTGAGTAAGGCAAAGGCGTTGGGCATCGCCGGATTCGCGGGTATCATCATCGCCGGGTTGCGTGACGGGCTCGGCTGGATTCCTGCGCAGTTGTCTCTGCCCATCTCGCTTGCCCGCGTGTCGATGAGCAAACTCACGATGACCTTTGAACCCAGTTTGATCTTCATCGGCATCGGCGCACTTTTCGGAATCAAGATCGGCCTAAGTATGCTGGCAGGCTTGATCCTCAACTATGGGATTCTCGCGCCGAATCTGATTAACGACAAGATCATCAAGCATCCCGCGCCGCAGGTGCAAGCCGCGACGCTCTTGACCGCTCCGCTCGTGATTCAACCGGGTCAGAGCATCACTGTTACACTTGAAGAAGCGAACGTCAGCCCGGAGCTTGCCGCAGGCAGCAGCAAGAACACGTATCGCTATACGTGGTATCAACAGAAGTCCTACGCGAATAACGACGAGCTTGTTAAGGACTTTAACGCCCAATATCTCGCCAACAACGAACCAAATCCGTTTTATGGTGTGATCAGTGTTCGCGATACGATCAGTAAGGCCAACGGCGCAGGGGCCAAGACCCTCTTTTTTGAAGCGTCGAAGGCTACTTTCTGGGAGGCGAAGCTCGCGATCGACAAGGAGCAGTCGTCGCCACAGATCATCGCGGCAATGGGCTTTGAACCGGGACAATCTAGGACTCAAGTTGTAGGCGGCTTCCGTAATATCAGCGCGTGGTCACTGTGGCCCGGGGCAACGATTCTGGTCGTGGGCGGACTGCTGGCGCTGGCCTTCCAATGGAGAACTCTTGGCAGGACGTTCGCGAGCATCTTTTCAAGTTTCGGGCGACGTACGAACGGCGAGAAAACCGGTGTCCTGGATGATATTGAAATCCCCATGGGATGGTTCGCACCCGGCTTCATCGTCACGGGCATCATGTGCATCCTGGCCTTGACAATGATGTTCGGCTCGTTCGGTGTTCATTGGTATATGGGGTTGATCGCAGTATTGCTAACGTTCATTCTGGCCGCCGTGGCATCGCGCGCCGGCGCCGAAGTGGGGATCAACCCGATCGGTGCGCTTGGTAAGGTAACGCAGTTGACGTTCGGCGCCATATCAGCCGGAAATGTTACGGCGAATCTCATGACGGCAGGAATAACGGCAGGCGCTGCAGCGAGCTGTAGTGACACCATCGGCAATCTCAAGGTTGGACACATGGTTGGCGCGAATCCGCGCAAGCAGTTTATCGCTCAGCTTTTCGGTGTTCTTGCAGGCGCACTATTGGCAGTACCGGCCTACTTCATTCTGGTTCCGGATGTGAGCGTATTGGGCGGCGACAAGTTCCCGGCGCCGTCCGCACTGGTTTGGATGGGCGTTGCGAAGGTGCTTGCTCAGGGCATCCGGACGCTGCCGCAGAGCGCCGTGATCGCGATGGCGATTGCGTTTATTCTCGCGGTAGTGATTGTCGTCGCCGAGAAGATTTTCCCGAAGATCAAGCCGTACACGCCGAATCCGACGGCGCTGGGTATCGCCATGACGATTCCGGCATATACGAGCTTTGCCATGTTTCTTGGCGCCCTGATTGCCTGGATACTTGAAAAGCGCGCACCAAAAGCAAATGACATGTACACGATTCCGACAGCGTCAGGTTTGATCGGCGGCGAGAGCATAATGGGAGTCGCAATAGCGGCGCTAATCGCCTTTGGAATTCTCTAAGACAAACCGCATCTCATCACATTCGCCGCGGAGCGCGTGACAACATGGCTGACGAACTACCTATTAAGAAACTCACTCCTGAAGAGCTCGAACGCGAGTGGTACGAAAACGTCTACCAAGGCGACAGCATGCCGCAGTTGACCATGCGTTCGGTCATCATGGGATCAATCCTCGGCGCTGTTCTGTCACTGCAGAATCTCTATGTCGGCCTCAAGACCGGCTGGGGGCTTGGTGTCGCGATCACGTCCTGCATTTTGAGCTTCACAATCTGGAAGTCACTCCGTAAAGCTTTTCCACGTTGGGTCAAGACGGACATGTCCATTCTTGAGAACAACGCGATGCAATCGACAGCTTCATCAGCTGGGTACTCGACCGGCGGCACAATCGTCTCGGCGATCAGCGCCTATTTGCTCGTTAACGGCGTGCATATCGGATATGGACTACTCTCGGCGTGGATTTTCTTCCTCGCCGTGCTTGGCGTAACGATGGCCATTCCGATGAAGCGGCAGATGATTAACATCGAACGACTGAAGTTCCCGTCGGGAATCGCGGCCGCAGAAACGCTCAAGAGTCTTCACGGTGTTGGGCATGACGGCGGTGAATCGAAATCCGCATCGCTGCTCTTCAAGTTCGGCGGAGTAGGAATCGCGATAGCCGCTGTCCGAGACTTGTTTGGCTGGCTGCCCGCATTGTACAACACCTTCGGCTCGCGAATGGCGATGTACACTGTTCAGTTCGACGCGAGCATGATCCTCGTCGGCGCAGGGGCCTTGATGGGCATGAGAGTCTGTGTCAGCATATTGATTGGCGCACTCATCAACTGGGTGTTTCTGGCACCGGCAATGATGGACAGGCAGGTCATCGCACATCCGCTGCCTTACATTCGCTCGACGCAGGATTTGCAGTTTCCGCTAACTATGCCTGCCGGACACGCGTTGGGCTTCGAGATTGAAATGGCCAAGGGCGACTATCTGATCGAAGACGGGTCCGAGAAGTCCAAGCTCGTCTACACTTGGCCGCAGGCGACGACATACCAGAGTTTGCCGGAACTGGCAAAGGCGCTGAACAGTCCGCGCACGGCGGATGGCTCGACCAATCCATTCTTTGGCAACGTGCGCGTGATGGAGCCTGAAGATGCCTATTTGCGCAAACGTCTGGAAATGCGGGTGGACAGCGCCCTGAAAGGCGCTCTCTACGCAGAGACGTCTCTGACAATTTTAGACTCAATTCCCGGCGCGGCAGCAGCCGGTTCAATTCTCTCTCTGAAATCTGGAGCAAGCAATACGCAATCCCCCGGCGGCTTCCGAAATATTGTCTCCTGGAGTCTCTGGGGCGGCGCAGCTTGTATGGTAACAAGCGGATTGCTCGCGTTCATTTTCGAATGGAGAACTGCGTTGCGCGCGTTTTCGGGCCTGAAGAGCATCTTCCGCCGGAACAAGCGCAGCGAGGATGAGGATCCGCTTGAACGAATTGAAGTGCCAGGTACCTGGTTTGCGGGCGGCATGATCATCGGCACAATTGGTATCGTCGGGCTGGCTTCAGTCTATTTCAATGTACCTTGGTGGATGGCGCTGTTGGCCGTTTTCCTGTCCTTCTTTCTGGCGCTTGTGGCGTGTCGTGCTTGCGGTGAAACGGACACGACACCAGTCGGCGCCATGGGGAAAATCACGCAGCTCACTTTTGGCGCCATTGCTCCGAAACAGATGAACACAAACCTGATGTCGGCTTGTATCACAGCGGGCGTCGCTGATTCTGCTTCCGATCTATTGACCGACCTCAAGAGCGGTTACGTTCTGGGAGCGAATGCGCGGAAGCAGTTCCTCGCGCAGTTCGCCGGCATCTTCATCGGTACTGCCGTAACCGTTCCTGCGTTCTTCCTTGTCGTTCCGGATGTCTCGATTCTGGGATCGACAAAATTCCCGGCCCCGGCGGCCCAAGTCTGGGCATCAGTGGCGAGATTACTGTCGAACGGACTTGAATCGTTGCACCCCACCGCGCGCGCCGCGCTTGTGATTGGCGGAATTGTCGGCTTGCTGATTCCCATGTGCGAACGGTTGTTCCCGAAGTATCAGAAGTGGATACCTTCCGCAATGGGACTCGGGCTCGCATTTGTCTTGCCGTTTTACAATGCGCTCTCGATGTTTATCGGCGGCGTCATTGCCCTCGTTTATGGAAAGCTGCGGCCCGCATTAGCGGAACAGTATACTGTAGCATCCGCGTCCGGCATCATCGCCGGTGAGAGTTTGATGGGTATTTTCATCACGCTGTTGGGCGCCCTCGGCATGGTGTAGCCGACACAGGTGACGGGTTGAAACATTGAAGCCCTTAGGCCGCTGCCTAAGGGCTTCACTTTCTGCGAAAACGTGTGTGTTCTACGGCAGCGAGCGGCGGGATTGAAACAAGGCCACAATCTGTGCGACCTGTTCCGCTTGACTTAATCGCTCTGAGTTTAGGACGAGGTCATACAGTACGGGGTCGTTTGAATCGTGACGCAAGTATTTCCTATAGAAGGTCTGGCGCGAACTGTCCTGCTCTTTGAGTTCAGCGTGGGCGCGAACCTCGGGCCAACCCGACCGCTCGACAAGGCCCTTGAGTCGGTGCTCTTCCGACGCAACGAGGCGGACATGCAGACCGCCGGGCAGGTCGCGCGTCATGATTGCTCCGCCGCGGCCGACGATGATGCAGCGGCCCAGCGTCGCAGTTGCCCGCATTGCCTGTACGAGCTTGTGGAGCAGTCTAAGATCCGATATCTGACCGACAAGGGTTTCAACGAATTCTTCGATCCCGCTCCGTGCCTTGGAGTCCAGTGCGGACATGAGTTGATCGAACGAGTACTGTTGATCGGCCATTGCTTCAATGAGCTTCCGACCGTAGACTTGCCAGGAGCCCGAATCGAGTTTCTCGAGCGCATCAAACTCGTGGGCAAGTGATTCCGCGAGGGCCATCGCCTCGCAGCCGAATTGGCGTGAGATTGTAACGAACGGAATGGGCCGCGGTCCACAAACGGCAGCCTGTTCCCTGAGCCGCGTGGCGACTCGCACTTGCGATTCGAGATTCTGTTCAATGCGAGGGGGTAGGTTGGTCTTCATGATCGTCCTTGAGTAGTGTGAAAGTGATCGACACTGACTGGTGCTGCCCGAAACAAAAACGCGAACCCGACCCTCTACAGACAACTCTGCGTAAGGAGCGACATTCGCGTCGTGTTTTCATACCGTTTGGGCCTGAAATTTGAGACCGTTCAGTACGACATAAGTTAAGTCAAGAGGGCCGCGAAGTCAAGCCGAGGTTTTGGCCAGAGTACAGCACCTGTTGTTCTGCCTGAAGTTTCGCTCAACTACTTTCGCAGTTCGCGGAATTCTCCCCGGATTCTCTCGCCCTGCTCACGCACCCAATCCAGATCAGGAAAGCCATACTCCGACGGAATCCGGCGCCCACCAGAGACCGTTCTCAAAGCGCATCCCCAAGCGGTAGTAATAGATCGCATTTCGAACCGCAGTCGTAACGCTGTAGGCAGTGGGACAGTAACCGCCTTCACAGACCAATGTTCCAATAGTCGTCCAGTCCCCCAGCGTGTCCCTACGGGCAATCAACAGCGAGTCCGGGTGGGATCGATTGTACCACCACAACTCTACTCGCGAATCGGAATACGTTGACGCTCGAAACTCCTCCGGTGGAACAGGCTCGTTTGTTGTCACTTGCATTGTATCAGATGGGGCTGACTCGCCGTACTCATTCAGCGCGCTAACCCAGACCGAGTAGTCTGTTACCGGCAGGTAGTCGGTGAAGTTCGTGCCGTAGTATTCGGAACCCGAAAAAGACAGGCGCCGGATTTCTGCGGTAGCATCCCGCCGAATGTCCACGTGAAAGCTGTCGATATCGGGTGACTCGCGGCACCAGCTGATGGTCAGGCGCTGTTGATAGGTGCTTTCGAACAAGGTATCCGCAACAGGAGTAGCCGGAATCGTTTCAAGATCGTAGTGTACCCGCGATACCACTCTGAACGGAACGGTCGGGCTAATGTAGTTCGCGCTATCGGCGGTTGTCAGGTTGACCCAGAACGCGCAGTCCATGTCACCCGGCACGTTGTACTGAAATTGAGTGGAATAGTTGAATATCCTGACAACGAACAGGTCATTCCCGGGATTCGTTATCGACGAGTGTTCGTAGAAGCTACCCCAAGCGGACGTACGCAGGAACACCCGGGCTTCAATGATCGTTTCGGGGATATTGGTAGCCACTTCGGCATAGAACATCGTGTCGACCCGGTATCCCCAATTGCAGTCTCCGTAATTGGAATACGGATTCTCCACCCAATCATGCCAGATTTCCAGAACCTCATTTCGGGCAGGGCCAGTGATGTCAATGGAATATGTTGCCGTCGTGTCGTCGTTGCCCGTAGTGTCCGGGTGGAAGTAGTTGTAGCTGTTGTAGATCTTGTCGCCTTCGGTGACGCAACCCATCATGACCGCGCCGAAAGTGATGAGTAGGAGTAAAGATAATCGCATGAATGCCCCTGTGCTCGTGGAGCCGGTGTCATGCTTGAATACGGAATCAAAATATGTTCTGAACGGCGTAGGGTGAGCCGCCAACGTGGTGTCGCGCGTGCGCGAGCCGACAAGATACCACGCGGCGCTTAGTCCGGCAGTCACCGGCTAAGCTGGCGTTATCCTATTTCAGCAGCAGTGCTTTTGTGGCCGAGCGCTGACCTCCCGCAACAAGTTCTATTAGATAGATACCCGATGAGTAAGGCGATCCGTCCCAGACGACTTCGTGCTGTCCTGAGTTCAAATGTCCGTCAAATAGAACCGCGACTTGGCGCCCTTGAACGTCGTAGACCATCAGACGTCCAAATGTACCGCGTGCAATCTCAAAACGGATTGTGGTCGATGGATTGAAGGGGTTCGGATAGGCTTTGACAACCTGTATGCTTTGCGGCAGTGTGGTTCCCAAAGTGACTCCGGATACGGAATCACAGTTGACCTGCGTTCCCGCCGTTTCATTCAAGACTTCGTCGCTGACAGACCAATTCTCCCACACGCCGCCATGATCTATCTCCCAGTCATTCAGGTCAAAGGTGTTAGCGCCGTCGTTAGTTCCCCACACTTTGCAGACACGAAGCGCCGCTTCGTCATGGTTCCATTCGAGAGGTTGACCGGGCGTGCACGATTCGGGCTGGAAGTCCGCCAACTCACAGTTCGTTTGAATGAAGAACGCGGCCTCCTGATAGTTAGGGTAGTCGCCGTATACTCTCGCCAAGCCACTGTCGTTAATGCAGACCGCGGTGTATTCGTTGCACGCGATACCCTTCGGGTCAACGCCGTAATCAGTCAGAACACGGGCGAGGAAAGCGACGTGCCGCCCTTTTCGGACCGGATTATCGTAGTGCGTATCCGTGACGACATCTTCCAAATAAGTGACTTCGAGGAAGTGCGTCGAATCTACCGTGACCAGCGTATTATAGGGATTGGCGAGCGCCTCCTCTGATGTTACTGTACCATTCTGCGCCGTGAAGTAGAACCCGCCGAGGATTGCCATGCCCGCACTTGTTCCGCCAACAACAACATTACGCACGGCCAAAGCCACATTGACGAGGCTATCAATCGGAGTGTCTCGCCAAAACGAGACGTAGTCCCATTGGTCGCCGCCGGCGAACCAGATTCCTTCGGCATTGGCAATCCGATTGTGGATATATGGCTCGTTTGCTGCATTAGCATTGTGACACACGATCGTCTCAACGGAATTAACATCGATGCCCAACTCGGAATATAAGTAATCGTTGTAGCCGTCTGCACCGCTTGCCCGCAACACGAGGATATCACCCCCTTGGGCCCGTCGTAGAAACCAGCGCATTGCCTCGTCATGCTCGGTTGCCCCGCCCATCATGCAGACTCCGCCGGCCGGTTGGGCATGACTATCAAAAGGGAGACCCGTGAAATATGACGTGTAGGACTGGGCACGAGCGCTGGATACGCAGGCGCTAAGCACCAGCAACATGAACAGCAGGACCTTTGACATGACTTCCTCGTTTTCCAACCGTTGCCAACCCTCGGGGGTGGTTAGGTAATGTGTTTGCCGGGCTATCGAGTGTAACAAGATACTTTTTCCTTACGAATTTCTCCACTTTCTGATTGTCGCTCGAGTCGGCGGTAGCCGGGTCTGTTGCATGAAGCCCGCCCGCTATTCCCGAAAAATCCAAGCCCTCAGGATTGCTCCTGAGGGCTTCACTCATAACAGGGCCAACCGGACTCGAATCCGCGACTTCTTGCGTGACACCCCGCGCGTATCTACTGATAAACCATTGATTTAACTCGTCCGGCGAGCCAAGTGATTCCAAGTGAATGCTGTTTGATTGATGCAAGTGCCGCCAATTGAAACCAAGTGACGGCCACTGGCAGGACCGCGGCAACTTGCGATTCATTGGACAACGATCCACCTGACCCGGTTTCACCAGGTTTGGCCCGATCCCCTTTAAGTTCTCCGGCCAGGGTATATCTTGCATCTCGTCCCACGACTCTGTGTTCACAAGACCATCAGCGCGACAACGAGACGATTTTGCATAAGCTGCGAGGCGAGTGCCGCGAGAAATAGCAGAAACTCGAGCCAATTCGCGCGCGCCGAAATGGTGATTTCAGATTGGCAGGAACGGCGTGGCCGCTTTCCCGCGCTATGCCGTTTCTGCAAATGTACTGACAGGAAACATCATTGCACGTATTACGGTACGCGGTTCGTGGGCTGGATCAAACCGACGCTCTTCCCCGGCGTGTCTCACCGGATGCGGTGGCCGATTTCAACGAAAGCGCGAAGACCGTCGGATGCAGCTGACATGTTGCGCTCCGCCTGAATTGAGAAGTAGGACCCGGTGAGCAAATTTACATCAGCACTCGCTCTAACCCATTTGCTGCTAATCGACGTGCCCGTCCGCAGATAGCTGTAACTTGTCTCGCCAAACTCAGATCGCAAATCGAACGCGCGAAGCGGAGCCACGCTCACGCTGATGGCTTGTTGATCTCCTGTTGTATAGTGATTCTCGAAGCGGCTGTATCGGATCATGGCGCCCAATGCGCCCGGCCATAGTGAGTTGGTGGACAAGGTGTAGGTGCCCGAGGGGTATAGCCTATCGTTAATGGGTTCACTGCGAAAACTTTGCTGAACACTAAGCCTTGCCTTGCGCAGCATCGTCAGTTCTGCGCCGGCACGCATTCCGTGGCGAATCGCATCGTCAAACAGGCTGTCTGGTGTGTCATGGGTTTCCCACGTATGGTAGCGGGACCGTCCGTCATAACCAGCGGAAAGCGTAATCGACCGGACCGGCGCAAAGCGAATACTTAGAAGAAAATTGGCCGGCGTAATTAGACCGCCTTCGGCGTCTTGCTTCCAGCCGCGGTTGATATTTATGTCCGCCGATTCATAAAGCGAGAATCTGCCGCCCGAGGAGTGGGTGAATTGCTGGTAAATGAACTCTCGACTGATATGTCCTCGAGATATTCTCCAGCCAGGGCCACTGTTGCCGAAGTTCTCTTCGAAGGATTTTTCTCGTTTCTATAGGTCACTAGCGCGCCTGCTTTGCTCGTGGACAGGTCCGTTCGGCTCATGTCCAACTCAGCTTGCGCACCGCCAAACAGGCCCATTGCCAGTGATCTACCGACTGCCACTTCTCCATAGCCGCCGTCAATATAGCCGATTCCCGCCACCGAACCCGCTTGAATTCTCCCTAAACTGGCTTTCCATCGCTCGTGCGCAGGCAGGAAATTCAGCGCTGCCGTGTAAAGACGGTGCTGCCACATCTCATCCGCACCTCCGCTTAATCTGCGGCCGCGATATCTCAACCCTAATTCCGTGCCTTCGCCAGCGATGCGGCGGATCACGACTCGGGTTGAAAAGCCGGGCAGAAGTTCAGCGATTTCTTTGTCAGCGCGATCGTCGTACGCGTCAAATTGAACAGCAAGCCTCCCGATGAATTGCGGCAATTTCCTTGTTGCGGCCTGCGACCCGGGATGCTCCGAAGGTCCAACCTGATCTGACTTATTTGATTCGGAGCCATCAAGCCGTTCTACGGTATGGTCTGACAAGAGAATCACCGCGCGATCGCCCACTAACGCGATAACACTGTCGCCCGAGAGTGTCGCAACACACGTCGAATCCGCGGTTGCCGCGATTGAGATTTCGCCAATCAAACTCGTGTTGCGATACAATAGTCCGTTCAGTCCGCTTTCAATCCCGTGTGCTCTGCCCGCATTCAGGTAAAGCGTTTTCCACGCGACGTACGTGACCTTTGCCTCAAGCTCAGCAGCGTGAAGCGGAGAGAGGCAGGTCAACAGTATAACCACGATAGGTGTCGTGACCACGCGCCGGAATCGCCCTGTCATTTCGGCCTCGGCGTTGCGGGGTGTCTCGGCGGATTCGGAGCATCACGTCCGTCGGGATGGCAGCCATAGCAGGCGCCACTCTCCCACACGTAACCGTTGACGTCGCTATGTTCATCATCTGCTTCGGATTGGCGATGTTCGTGACAATGCGTGCAGCTGAACAGCGAGAAGTCACCGGGTGTGCGATGGCATTCCAAACACGTGTCCCACACATTTCTATGATCACCCGTCGTTATCGGGAAGAGCGGGTTGTGATTAAACGTGGAGCTCCAATTGGAAGCCGAGTGACAATCATCGCACGTGGTCGGATATTGGTCTGCCTCGTGATCAGGGTCTGCCGACGCGTTGTAATCAGCCAAGTGGCAATCAAAGCAGAAAGTAGTCAGTCCGCCGTAGATTCCGCCCGAGTGGCATTGGTTACAGTCGGCAGAGAGGTGTGCACCCGTCAGCGGGAACTGCGTCGCATTGTGGTTGAACGTTGAGTTCCAGTTACTCGTCGTGTGACACGTCTGACACGTGGTCGGGAACTGCGCCGCTTCATGATCAGGATCGGTGGTCGCGTTGTAGTCCGTAAGGTGGCACTCAACACACTGTGACGGCGTCCCTTCAAACACGCCCCCCACGTGGCACTGCTGACACGACGTCTGCACATGCGCACCCGTCAGCGGGAACGACGTCGTCTGATGATCAAATGTCGCCTCCCAGTTGTCCGTCGTATGACACTCGAGACAAGCTGTCGACAGCTGCGCCGCTTCATGATCAGGATCGGTGGTCGCGTTGTAGTCCGTAAGGTGGCACTCAACACACTGTGACGGCGTCCCGTCGAACACGCCCCCCACGTGGCACTGCTGACACGCCGTCTGCACATGCTGCCCCGTCAGCGGGAACTGCGTCGCATTGTGGTTGAACGTTGAGTTCCAGTTTGATGTCGTGTGGCACGTCTGACACGTGGTCGGGAACTCTGCCGCTTCATGATCGGGATCAGCCGTTCCATTATAGTCGGCCTGGTGGCAGCTGACGCACGCAGTTGGCAGCCCATCGTAGATACCGGACGCATGACACTGAATACACGCCGTCTGCACATGCGCACCCGTCAACGGGAACTGCGTCGCATTGTGGTTGAACGTTGAGTTCCAGTTACTCGTCGTGTGACACGTCTGACACGTGGTCGGGAACTGCGCCGCTTCATGATCAGGATCGGTGGTCGCGTTGTAGTCCGTAAGGTGGCACTCAACACCTGTGACGGCGTCCTTCAAACACGCCCCCCACGTGGCACTGCTGACACGCCGTCTGCACATGCGCACCCGTCAGCGGGAACGACGTCGTCTGATGATCAAATGTCGCCTCCCAGTTGTCCGTCGTATGACACTCGAGACAAGCTGTCGACAGCTGCGCCGCTTCATGATCAGGATCAGTTGTCGCGTCATAATCCGAAGGGTGATACTCAACACACTGTGACGGCGTCCCTTCAAACACGCCCCCACGTGGCACTGCTGACACGCCGTCTGCATGCGCACCCGTCAGCGGGAACGACGTCGTCTGATGATCAAATGTCGCCTCCCAGTTGTCCGTCGTATGACACTCGAGACAAGCTGTCGACAGCTGCGCCGCTTCATGATCAGGATCAGTTGTCGCGTCATAATCACCGAGGTGGCAGTCAACACACTGCGACGGCGTCCCTTCAAACACTCCCCCCACGTGGCACTGCTGACACGACGTCTGCACATGCGCACCCGTCAGCGGGAACTGCGTCGCATTGTGGTTGAACGTTGAGTTCCAGTTACTCGTCGTGTGACACGTCTGACACGTGGTCGGGAACTGCGCCGCTTCATGATCAGGATCGGTGGTCGTTGTCCGTGGTGGCACTCAACACTGGGTCTTCAAACACCCCCCGTGCTTCACGGCCCGGCGGGACCGGCCGTGACGGTCGCGTCCCGAAGGTGGCACTCAACACACTGGACGGCGTCCCTTCAAACACGCCCCCACGTGGCACTGCTGACACGCCGTCTGCACATGCGCACCCGTCAACGGGAACTGTGTCGCATTGTGGTTGAACGTCGCCTCCCAGTTGAGCGTCGTATGACACTCGAGACAAGCAGTCGACAGCTGCGCCGCTTCATGATCAGGATCAGTTGTCGCGTCATAATCCGAAAGGTGACACTCAACACACTGTGACGGCGTCCCTTCAAACACGCCCCCCACGTGGCACTGCTGACACGCCGTCTGCACATGCGCACCCGTCAACGGGAACTGTGTCGCATTGTGGTTGAATGTCGCCTCCCAGTTGTCCGTCGTATGACACTCGAGACAAGCTGTCGACAGCTGCGCCGCTTCATGATCAGGATCCGTGCTAGCGTTGTAGTCCGCAAGGTGGCACTCCACACACCGTGACGGCGTCGCGTCGAACACGCCCCCCACGTGGCACTGCTGACACGCCGTCTGCACATGCGCCCCGTCAGCGGGAACTGCGTCGCATTGTGGTTGAACGTTGAGTTCCAGTTTGATGTCGTGTGGCACGTCTGACACGTGGTCGGGAACTCTGCCGCTTCATGATCGGGATCAGCCGTTCCATTATAGTCGGCCTGGTGGCGGCTGACGCACGCAGTTGGCAGCCCATCGTAGATACCGGACGCATGACACTGAATACACGCCGTCTGCACATGCGCACCCGTCAACCGGAACTGCGTCGCATTGTGGTTGAACGTTGAGTTCCAGTTACTCGTCGTGTGACACGTCTGACACGTGGTCGGGAACTGCGCCGCTTCATGATCAGGATCGGTGGTCGCGTTGTAGTCCGTAAGGTGGCACTCAACACACTGTGACGGCGTCCCTTCAAACACGCCCCCCACGTGGCACTGCTGACACGCCGTCTGCACATGCGCACCCGTCAGCGGGAACGACGTCGTCTGATGATCAAATGTCGCCTCCCAGTTGTCCGTCGTATGACACTCGGGGAGAAGCTGTCGGACAGCTGCGCCTGCTTCATGATCAGGATCAGTTGTCGCGTCATAATCCGAAAGGTGACACTCAACACACTGTGACGGCGTCCCTTCAAACACGCCCCCACGTGGCACTGCTGACACGCCGTCTGCACATGCGCACCCGTCAGCGGGAACGACGTCGTCTGATGATCAAATGTCGCCTCCCAGTTGTCCGTCGTTGACCTCGGGACAAGCTGTCGACAGCTGCGCCGCTTCATGATCAGGATCAGTTGTCGCGTCATAATCACCGAGGTGGCAGTCAACACACTGGGGCTTCAACCTCCCCCGTGGCGGACGCTGCCCCGCCGCGGGAACTGCGCGCTTGTGTTGAACGTGGTCGTCTCGTCGTGGACGTGCGGCCGCTTCAGGGTCGTTGTCGCGTCAATCCCGGGAGATGCGACGGCGTCCCTTCAAACACCCCCACGTGGCACTGCTGACACGACGTCTGCACATGCGCACCCGTCAGCGGGAACTGCGTCGCATTGTGGTTGAACGTTGAGTTCCAGTTACTCGTCGTGTGACACGTCTGACACGTGGTCGGGAACTGCGCCGCTTCATGATCAGGATCGGTGGTCGCGTTGTAGTCCGTAAGGTGGCACTCAACACACTGTGACGGCGTCCCTTCAAACACTCCCCCCACGTGGCACTGCTGACACGACGTCTGCACATGCGCACCCGTCAGCGGGAACTGCGTCGCATTGTGGTTGAACGTTGAGTTCCAGTTACTCGTCGTGTGACACGTCTGACACGTGGTCGGGAACTGCGCCGCTTCATGATCAGGATCAGCCGTTCCATTATAGTCGGCCTGGTGGCAGCTGACGCACGCAGTTGGCAGCCCATCGTAGATACCGGACGCATGACACTGAATACACGCCGTCTGCACATGCGCACCCGTCAACGGGAACGACGTCGTCTGATGATCAAATGTCGCCTCCCAGTTGTCCGTCGTATGACACCGAGACAAGCTGTTGACAGCTGCGCCGCCTCATGATCAGGATCGGTGGTCGCATTGTAGTCCGTAAGGTGGCACTCAACACACTGTGACGGCGTCCCTTCAAACACGCCCCCAGTGGCACTGCTGACACGACGTCTGCACATGCGCACCCGTCAGCGGAACGACGTCGTCTGATGATCAAATGTCGCCTCCCAGTTGTCCGTCGTATGACACTCGAGACAAGCTGTCGACAGCTGCGCCGCTTCATGATCAGGATCAGTTGTCGCGTCATAATCCGAAGGGTGACACTCAACACACTGTGACGGCGTCCCTTCAAACACGCCCCCCACGTGGCACTGCTGACACGCCGTCTGCACATGCGCACCCGTCAACGGGAACTGTGTCGCATTGTGGTTGAACGTCGCCTCCCAGTTGAGCGTCGTATGACACTCGAGACAAGCAGTCGACAGCTGCGCCGCCTCATGATCAGGATCGGTGGTCGCGTCATAATCCGAAAGGTGGCAGTCAACACACTGCGACGGCGTCCCTTCAAACACGCCCCCCACGTGGCACTGCTGACATGACGTCTGCACATGCGCACCCGTCAGCGGGAACGACGTCGTCTGATGATCAAACGTCGCCTCCCAGTTGAGCGTCGTATGACACTCGAGACAAGCAGTCGACAGCTGCGCCGCCTCATGATCAGGATCAGCGGTCGCGTTATAATCACCGAGGTGGCAGTCAACACACTGCGACGGCGTCCCTTCAAACACTCCCCCCACGTGGCACTGCTGACACGACGTCTGCACATGCGCACCCGTCAGCGGGAACTGCGTCGCATTGTGGTTGAACGTTGAGTTCCAGTTACTCGTCGTGACACGTCTGACACGTGGTCGGGAACTGCGCCGCTTCATGATCAGGATCGGTGGTCGCGTTGTAGTCCGTAAGGTGGCACTCAACACACTGTGACGGCGTCCCTTCAAACACGCCCCCACGTGGCACTGCTGACACGACGTCTGCACATGCGCACCCGTCAGCGGGAACGACGTCGTTCGATGATCAAACGTCGCCTCCAGTTGTCCGTCGTATGACACTCGAGACAAGCTGTCGACAGCTGCGCCGCGTCATGATCGGGATCGGTGGTCACATTGTAGTCCGAAAGGTGACAGTCAATACACTGCGAAGGAGTACCATCAAGCATGCCGCCATGGTGGCACTCTTTGCAGCCGATCAACAAATGACCACCGGTCAGATCAAACTCCGTGTCTACATCATGGTCAAAATCCGCACTCCAACTTTGTGCCGTATGACAACCGGCGCAGTCATGTGGGAGTTGAGTTTCGTCGTGATCAGGCTCATCGGTCGCTTGATAATCTGAGACATGGCAGGACCAGCAGCCGGCCGCAAGCCCCGCGAATTCGCCGGCATTGTGGCAACTGCCGCATGACGTAGTCGCGTGCTGTCCTGTTAACGGGAACACTGTCTGTTGATGATCAAACTCGGACTCCCAGTTGGCCGTCGTATGGCACTCCAGACAGTTCTCCGGATAGCCCTGTGCCTGATGGCTTGGCGCGGTCGCGTGATCATAATCTTCTTTATGGCAATCGAAGCAATAGGCGCTGGTCGCCGCATACTGCTGCTCGGAGTGGCAGCTTGCGCATTGCACTCCGTGGTGTCCGCCGGTAAGCGGAAACACCGACGTGTGAGCATATCCGGGAACTGACCAGTCGATGAATTCAGTGCTGTGACACGAGGCGCACTCAAACGAAATCCCAGCCAATACATGGCTGGGATTCTGTGTCGTTTCGTAGTCTTCCTGATGGCAGGCGATGCAAGCACTCTCCGAGCTGGCATAGTCGCCGTCCGCATGGCAAGCCTGGCAGTCGATTTGCGCGTGGCGTCCGGTCAGCGGAAAGCGCAACTCGTCATGGCGATTACGGATGACCATTCGCTCATCCCATCCGCTCGCGTCGTGACACTGGTCACAGCTTAGCCCGAGTTGCCCGGAATGGATATCGCTGTGGCACGAAGCACAGGCAGTCTGCGCTTCCGCGAAGACCAAGCTCGTGTGACATGACTGGCAAGACACACCGACATGGCGTCCGACCAACGGAAAGGTCGTGGTGTCGTGTTGAAACGCCAGCGGAAATTGGAGCGACGTCCAATCTGATACGGTGTGGCACGCGTTGCAATCCTGCAACATATCGCCGTGTGGACTGAGCGCGTAACATAGCGGCAAGTCCACACAGAAAAGGCAATATGCCACCATTGGCAATATGCGATACCATGGAAAATGATTCATACTGTCTGACCTCAAGACTTCTCTCTTGATAGTCGCCTATTACACCGTATTGTCACTTATTTTTCATCCAAACATCAACTGTTTCGCAAACGTAAGTTCAAATAAGGCAAGTATCGTGCCCCATCCGCCCCACTCCACAGAACAGTCAGCTATTCACGGCTACAATATAACATATGTCACATCCCATAGCAACACTCTATCATCGCAGCGAATTTTTCGCGCTGCTTTCAGGGCCTGCCCAGCGCCCCAACCCAAGTTGAAAGGAGCCGGCCGCGCGCTCAATCAAATCTCTGACCCCTGTCACATCTCACGTTACATCCCCGAGACATCCAAAAGACAAAGCCCCTGGCATTTACATGTCAAGGGCTAAGTCATCTGCGGAGAGAGGGGATTCGAACCCACGATACGGTTTCGCCTATGCACGCCTTCCAACGGCCTAAAGTCCATTTACAAGACTCTGGCGCGATAACGAGACGATTTTTTGGACGATTTGTCGGAGCGAGAGCGTGCGGGAAGCGGATGAAAACCACGCGATTTCCCGTGATTCGATTCGGAATGACAGGATCGACCGAAACGACTCAAACTCGATGCTGCAGAATTCGATCGGGCCGCATGACTGAACTTATCCATCACGCTACGCCGCAATTGCCCCGATCCCTTTGTGCCATTTGGTCTGAAGGCCTACACCAATTGATTGATCGCGGGTGCGACATCTACACAGTATCACGTTTGCTGGGCATAGCAGCGTCAGGGTCACTGAGCAGTTTAACTTGGCGCTTGACCCCGTGCGACGCCGTAGACATGTTGGATTTCAAGCATAATAGCACGGCCAATCAACTGCCCGAACCCGCGACCTCCTGCGTGACAGTCCTAATCTGTATCTGCCGTTAAATCATTGATTTAACTCGTCGGTGGTTTCGGATGGGGCCATCTGGACATTTTTTGATCGAGCAACCGCTGGCAATGAAACCAAATGCCAGCCAAGCAAATCACACGGCAATTTCGCCAAAACATGGGCGGCCTGACTGAACTGTCGTTATCGGACTAAACCGAAGTAATCCTGAGCCCTTTTTGTGCCAATTGTGCTAACGAAAACGGAGAAGATGAATCTCAGTTGCTTGTTCCTGCCAATGCTCTCGGAAACAGGATGTTATTCTCTTTGTGAATGTGCCAGTGCAGGTCACGCTCGAGTTCTTCGAGCCCTGCGAACAGTCCACGATACGTGTTACAAGCACCGTCAGGTGGTGTATAGTTGTTGGTCAAGTTACGCAGCTTGTCGAGTTTTCGGTCTACAGCGGCGTGCGTTCCGCCCTCCATTACGCTAACCGGGGCCGAAGAGCTGTGC
>JADJCU010000001.1 GCA_016703065.1 bacterium | reverse complement strand
AACAATGCCATGCCGACGGAATTCGCCTTGAATCAGAACTATCCGAATCCGTTCAATCCGAGCACGCAGATCAGCTTTTCGCTTCCAGAGGCGTCGAGCGTAACGCTCACGGTGTTCGACCCGCTGGGCCGCAGTGTGGCGACGCTCGCGGATGGCAGCTTTGCCGCCGGGGCGCACGAGCTTTCGTTTGATGCGTCCGGCCTGTCGAACGGAATCTACTTTTACCAATTGCAGGCGGGTGACTTCTCCGCTGTACGCAAACTGACGTTGCTGAAGTAAGAACGTTCAGCAGAAAGCACAGGCAGCGCCCTTCCCGGTTTCGGGTGGGGCGCTTTTGTTTCCGTGATGATTGCGCGGAGCTACTTCAGCAGCAGGAGTTTTGTTGCGGCGAACTGTTGACGGTCTGTGTGCAGGCGCGCGAAGTACAGGCCACTCGCCAGACCTTCACCTTTGATGGCAATTTCTGTTCGACCCGCAAGGCCCCCGCTGAAGAGTCTCCGCACTTCCCGTCCGGTGACGTCATAGAGTGTCACGACATATTCGCCGGCGCGCGGAACCGTGACCATCAGAGTCGACGTCGGGTTGAAGGGGTTGGGAAAGGCGGATAGGGAAAAGTTGGAGGGCACAAGGGCTCGCGGCGTCTCCGCAACGGTGGATGTATCCGAACTGGAATCAGGGTGCTGCAACAACCACGGATCAAACTGAATACTGTTCCCAACACCGGAGCCTTGACCATCCGGATTGTTCGCGGCGTTGTATGGCCCGGTGCTCTCTCCCCACCAGTTCCAGCGTGCGTCGGCAACAGTCCCTGCCGTCGACATTGCAAGCCCCGGTGGAAGAAACGCATTCGCTCGCGCCAGAATTGTGTCTTGAAGACGAGCATCAGCCCATACATCCGGCAAAGTCTGCGGTTCAAGATTCACCAACTGATTAGCATGGAAGGCGACGGAGCCGCGAATCACAAGTCCGGGCGCATGCGCCCCTCCGGCCCGTCCGTTCTCAAACGTGTTGTTCTCAACGATGCCGAAGTCTCCGGTTGGGTCGCCCTGGCACAACAAGCTAATGGCAATTGTCCCGACGGATTGTCCGGTTGTCCAGTAGTTGCGGAAGATGTTATTGCGTATCGTCACAGGGCTTCCGACGGGGCCGGGGCATGCCATCGACACGTCGATGAGCGACTCGCGTGTATCGATGCTGTCGAACAGGCACTCCTCGATGACACAATCCCCAAGTGTGTTCAGCCGGACGACCGGATACCAACCGGAGCTTGGCCCAAATCGGCAGCCGGATACACCTATGTCACTTCCAGAAAGTGACAACAGATCGGTCACGTTGGAATAGCAGACGAATTCGCAATTCTCGATCCGTGATCCCGTGTAACCGCGCACCAGCCATTCTCCACGACCATCAAAATCGCACGACTCAGCAAACACGCTTCCATTACTGTTAGGATGAACACACCACCATGTGCATCCGACAAACGTACAGGAGATCAGATGAACTCGGTTTCCTCCGCGCGTGGCCTCGGATACGGAGTCAAAACGACAGTTCTCCAAGCTGAGAAGATCACCATTTGAGCGCACACCGCCGGTTCTCGAAGCCCACTCTCGGTTTCGCGGTATTCGACGCGATTGAAGAATGCAATGTTCTTGATAAACGCCGTATCGGCCGTAATGGAGAGACAAGAAGGTGTATCAGCATCCGGCAATGGAATAGGATCAAGCAAGGACCAAAGGTCAGGATTCCCGACCGGTTCATGCTCACCCGACAAAGTAAACGTGACTTCCGGACCATGCAGGAATTCGTGATAGATTCCTGGCGCAACCATGACTGTATCAAACCACATGCAAGCATCGAGCGCCGACTGAATCGTCAGATACTCCTGCGGGACACGCCGCACGGTGCCCATCGCGAACGTCGAGGCAATGGCTATTCCCAAAATCACTCGGCTAATTGCGGCTATTTGGATCACGGACGGCACGGATCGTTTGAAAGGCCATAGGACAGGCAAGCATAGGCCGTGCAGGAGTTCTTGCATTCTTCGCAACTGCTCGCCACGCCCGGGCAATAGCGCTTGCAGACATAGATTACGTACGTTTTTGACGAGCTGAGTTCAACGCTCTGACAATCACGAGCGCATTCCGGCGGCTGACTGTTACAATTCGCGGTGTGGCAGTTGGCGAGATACTCCTCGGTTGTTCCATCAATCCAATAGAGATTCGCGCACGACTGGCAGAGGCTGCACCGAGAGAATCAGTCGTGCATTGTGTTTCCGTGCGTAAAAGATAATCACCATCACAGCGCGGCGTGAATTCAAAGCGATTGCAATTCGCGGTCAGATCGCATGGCGAGTTGGAGCAGGTTACATCGCTGAAACATAGACATTCCGAACATGCGTTCGCAACGTTTGCCGAAATCGCCCAAAAAGAAACCGCAAGCAGCAGCATTGCGGTTAAGGTGGAAGGTGCGTGTTTCATAGCATACCTCCGGAATGGTGGAATGGTCTAAGCGCACCGCATGTCGGTGCACCGCGTTTCGGTGCACCGAACGAATTTACTGCAAACCGGACGCAGTGTCAAGTGACAATATCACCGATTGCCGCGCAGTTTTCTTTCGTACTCTTTCCAGAAGCTGTTGGTCGAATCGGCTTTCATGAACTCGGCGACTCGCTGCAAAGCGAGCGCGGTGTCACCGCTTTGCGCAATGTGATTGACAAACACAACGCGATTGGCCCATGTTTGCATCGTCTTGCCGTGCGGAATGTCGGGGACCAAGACGAGCGCCGTATCGACGAGCGCTTTCGTGCGCGCATAGTTGCCTTGATTGGCGTGACCAACTGCATAGTAGAACAGCTGCTGAGCATATTCCTGATTCATCGTGGCGGCGGCCACAACGAGGGTGTCGGCCTCGCTAAGTCTGTCCGCCAGTTTCAGCGCTTCGGCGCAATTGAAGAGATAGCGCGGATTTCGATCGACCGCCACGGCCTCTTGCCATGCTTCGACGCGCTTTTCGATCTCGCCGGTGCGTTGATAGTAGAGGGCGAGATTCTCCCAGCCGTAAGCGGAACGCGAACGATCGAGATGCAGCAGCGCGCGAAAGCGCGCGATGGCAGTCGGCTCGAAGGCCTGGACGAGCACGGTTGGAACAAGCAAGAGCACGATGATCGATATCAGACTGGCGCGCAATCCGGGCAGCGTATCTTTTTCCTGCGCAAGATTGGCTACGCGCCACGCGCCCCAGAAGATGAGCGGCCAGAGCGCGGCGCTCACGATGTCCCAATCGCGGGCCATGCCGAGATTCGGACTGAAGACAATGGCGAAGAGCGTGCCTGAACCTGCCGCGAGCAGGAGGAAGTTCTCCTGATTGCGTTCGCGCAATGTTCCATTGGCGCGGCGGCTGAGCAGTACGCCGAGCACTGCGACACCCGCCGCCCACCACAGGAGGTTCAAGAGGTCAACGCCGTGTTTGGGGGAGAGCAGCGCGTATCCATCATACACCAAACTCGGCAGCAGCGGAATCACCGAAACCCAGCCGCGCCAGCCTTCGACATACAGATAGCCGATGATTCCGGCAACGACAAAGTACGTCGCAACTTTTTTCGCGCGCAGATCGGGCGCGTTAAGCGCATGCCCGGCCTTGTCACGCGGCTCGACGTGCATCGTCCAGAGCAGGTAGACCAGCGCCGGCAGGAGAATAATCGCCATGTAATGCATCGCACACGCAATGACAAACAGCACAATCGGCCAGATCGGAATTGCGCGGGGCGGTTCCGTTGCGCGAAGTCCGGCCATCAAGAAAAGAACCATGAGCAGCGACACCCACGCATAGTTCTCAACGTAGCCAAAGAATGTCAGCCACGCGCCGCTGGCCAGTATCGTCAGCCAGAAGAGCGGTGCATCAAGCTGCCGGCGTGCTCGCATGAAACGCAACAGCGCGAGAACGAGCAGCGCACCCGCAATTGAGGACAGGATGCGGTAGACCCACTGGGCGATTCCCCGATAGACCAACTGCCGATCGACACGCTCCTGCCGACCGAGGTTTCCTTGTGCAACCGTTGACTCAGGCACGAAGGCAAGTCCAAGCCGAAACGCGGCTTCGTGGAGAAGCATTGTTCCCGGCTCTTTTTGGGCAACGAATCGGCCCGGCGGAATACGTTTTCCGCTGTCGATCATGTCCCCAACGTGCGCAAGCCGCGTAATTGAAAGCTGTCCATCACCCAAGAGACTGCCATAGACGCTGAACAGCATGAATACGACAAATGCGAATCCTGCCCAGTGGTACGGAGAAAAGCGAGGGATCTTGTCAAGCAGCGCGTGTGCTGTGGCCGCTCCGCGCCGGGACAACAGGAAGGCGGCACACAGCAGCATCGGCAACGCCACCGCCAGATGCAGAAATGCGAACTGGTGCACGGCCCAGAGCCGCGCTTCCGGCAAGAACAGCGCGCCTGCTGACAGCAGAAGTGTGGCTGCGGCGAACCACCACGCGCCGCGCGCAATTCGTTGTCCGGTATCGACGGACAGCGGCTCGGCGGCAGGAGTATTAGTCTTTAGCGGACTGGATTTCTGCTTCGCCATGGATTAGAGTAGTGGCTTCGGCCCGCCGTTCGGCTTCGACGACGCGCCTGCTTTCAATCGTGAAGATGAAGAAATGCGCAAAGGAGATGGTATACATGAACGTCCAGAACAGCAGCACGTGCACAAATAGAGCGACGGTTTCGGTGCGCGACATGTGAAACAACAGGCCGCCGACCGCAATCAACGCAACAAAGATGTATCCTTGCGGTGTGCGCCAGAAGGATTTGTGCAGGTTCATGGCCTTTTTCGGCGCGATTTCGAAGATTTTGATGTCCTTCCAGAGCCCCTTTAGCACGGAAGTTATGTATACCGGTATTGTATTCGCAAGGAGTCCCTGCAGGAGCACAAGATTGCGCAGTGAGTAGCCGCGCAGCCGCATGTGCACGTAGGGGAAGAGTGCGACGGCGATATAGAGCGGATAGACCGACACGTAAACGTAGTCAATCGGCCGCATCGTTTGCTGCAAATACCAATCTGCGCCGCCCACACCGAAGCGCACGAAGAGCAGCAGGACCATGGGCACGGTCGCGAGATAGGCGAGCGCGAGCGTAACCAGATAGTAGCCCGAAGACCACAGATAGTCGATGCCCAGTTTGAACGGGACTCGATTCTTGCCCCACATGGCTGTCCATACAATCTTGGCGACGGTTGTGTTGCCCGTTGCCCAGCGGCGCTGTTGCGTCCAATAGCCGTATACCGTGACCGGTCCCATTCCAATCGCGTAGGCTTTGCGGTGATAAAGCGACGTCCAGCCCTTCGCGTGGAGGCGAAAGGAGGTGAGGAGGTCTTCGGAAACCGAGCGCTCATCCCAGCCGCCGACACTTTCGAGCGCGGCGATGCGCATCACGAAGTTGCTTCCGCAGCACAGTGCTTGATTGATCGACCCTTTGGCCTCCATGACGGAGTCGTAGAGCATCATCTCCTGCATGGCGGCGGCGCGTGTCGTCCAGGTCTCTTCTGCATTCGCGTAAAGCTGCGGCGTCTGCACGAAGGCCACATTGTCGTCGCGTTCAAGGAGCGGAACGAGTTCGCGCAGCATCTCCGGCTTCACGATATGATCGACATCAAAGACGGCAATATATTTCGCCGATTGCCGCAGGGTCGGGAGGGCGTCATTGAGCGCTCCGGCCTTGTGTCCGCGGTTCGGCACATCGTGAACGGGCAATCCATATTGCCGCGCAACGGCTGAGCATGCGGCTTTGCGCTTCGGCGTGCGGGAATTTTCGATTAAGCAGGCGCGAAAATTCGGATAGTCGAGTTTCATCACTGACGAGATACTGCGCGCGAGAATATCAGGGTCTTCGTCGCAGCAGGCAATCATGACGAGCACTTCCGGGGCCGCCTCGGATAGCGGGAGCGTCGGCGGTAGCTCGTAATGATGTGTCGCCTTCCAGCAGTAGAAGATGTAGATCATCCAGTGCACAAGCACCAGCCACTCGCAGACGAGCAGCGCGGCGAGACCGAGTGCGTGGACGGGCTCCCATCCCGTTGCGTAGAGATGGGCGGTCAGGGCAATCTGCGGAGAACGTACTTGAGAAAGGGCAGACGCAGCGCCTGTACGAACAGGAACACGACGATCATGACAAAGAACCACGCGGTCACCGTGCGGCGGAGTGCGGGGGTGCGGCGGTATTTGTCGAAGACGGTGTTTATTTCCGTGCGCGGCTTATAACCGAGCACGATTAGCGCGGCAAGCGTGAGCAGCACGATGGCAGCGTATAGTCCAATCGAGAGTATCATGAATCAGGTGTTGGAGGCATTTCCGGTCCAGAGAAGATCGCAGGCATTTCGCGCAGTTCGACGGAGATCGGCGCGTACCAGAATGCATTCGGATTCATGTCGAGGCCGTCACAAATTGCGACATGACGCAGCTCGCTGCCCCATTCCCGGAGCATTTTCAGCTGCGGCTCGCCATTGCGCGGTGAAACCGGATACGACGTTACAATCCAAACACGTTCGCGATTGGCAAGGGCGCGCTCCAGTTCTTCGGTCGATTTAGGCCGCACGTACTGCGCTCGCAGCGGCACGGGCAGATAATGTCGCAGCGCATCTTGCGTGTAGGAGGGATAGTTGAAGATCGCGTCGCCGGGTTTGGCGCGCGCGGCCAGATACTCCGCCGTCTGCCGCCACGGGTCCTTGTCCACTTTGGTGTAATAGTCCCAGAGTGGAAACATGGTGAGTCCGAGAATAGCCAGCGCGAAGAGGGTACGCGGGAGCGCCTGCAGAGTCGCAGTGGAGCTCGACATCAGGAAGATGATGACGAGCAACCCGGGCATCGTATATCTCACGACGAAGATCGGCGTAACGGCGAGCGAGGCGATCCACGGGAGGAGCCAAAAGCAGACGGCAACGATGACAAGCCACTGAAAGCCGAGCCTGAGCTGCGGTTCGGTGGCGACGCGAAAGAGCGCGAGAAGTGTAGCGAGCGGCAGCACGATCCAACCGACCGTGAAGTTCATGAAATACTCGAGCGGGAGCTTGAGCAGATCTTTCACGGTGGGCACGGGAATCCACCCTGCGGGGCTGTCCCCGCTGATCTTGTCGAGTGCGGCCAACACGTTCTGCACGATTTCCGGGACGCACAGGATGAACAGAATGATCAGCGTATATAGATAGGGCCGCGGATAGCGGCGCGAACCGTGGTATTGCGGCTCCTCGCGGAATCTCCAGTAGATCAAAAGATGACTGAAGATCAGGAATACGCCGAAGGCATGAGTGTAGAATGCCGCGGCAGTCGCGAGGACATAGAGTGGAGCGGCGGGCCAGCTGTGCTGCCGCATCAGCTTCAGAAGATAGTAGTAGGAGGCGGCAGCCAGACAGAGAAAGAGTCCGTAAGGACGCGCTTCCTGTGAGTAGTGAATCGCGAACGGATGCACCGCCATGAACAGTGCCGCGAGCATGGCCCCCGTGGCCGTGAAAAGCTGACGTCCGAGCTGATAGGTGTACCAGATCGCCAGGGTCCCCCAGACGACGGACCAGATACGCAGCATCCACTCGTCCGCGCCAAAGGTCAAACCCCACGCCTTCACCCATAGATAGTAGAGCGGTCCTTGTGTTTCGGAATCCCACCCGAACAGAATCTGGCCGGCTGATTCGTAGACTCGGCCAGCCGTAATAGCTTCGTCCAGCCAGAGACTCTCGTCGGCCAAACCAAACAGCCGCAAGGCCAGACCGGAGAGCATGATCAGCCAAATCCAGCGGGATTGCTCGGCTTCTGCTCTATACAATTGATTGATCCTCTGATCCGAACGGGTACGTAGGGTGGCGCATTGTATCGCGGCTCTTCGATGTTTGATGCGCAAGTGCCATAATATGCTATATAATACGTGTTACAGCGCAGAATCTCAAGGCGAATTGTCCCGTAAATTGCAATCACAACAGAAAATCGGTTAATTATCTCGGAATGGCGGGTCATCGGTATCCGGCGCTCCGCAGGTCAACATTTTTTATATCAAAGGGTTACCATGAAACTGGGATTCGTCGGTCTGGGAAAGATGGGCGGCAATATGGTTGAGCGTCTGTTGCGCGGAGGCCACACCTGCGTGGTGACAAACCGCTCGCGGGATGCTGTGGATGTCGCGGTGTCAAAAGGGCGATTGGCGCGGCGGACCTTGCGGATGTCGTCTCGAAACTCGAGTCGCCGAAAGTCGTGTGGTTGATGATTCCTGCCGGCCAAGCGGTCGACGACTCCATAGCGTCGCTCAAGACGATGCTCAAGCCCGGCGATGTGATTGTGGACGGAGGCAACTCGAATTTCCGGGACTCGATGCGCCGGGGCGCCGACCTTGAGAAGTCCGGTATCCATTTAATGGACTCGGGAACCTCGGGCGGCGTATGGGGTCTTAAAGTTGGCTACTGTCTAATGGTCGGCGGAAGCATAGACGCGTATCGGCTGCTCGAACCCGCGCTGAAGACGCTTGCGCCTGAGAATGGCTATTTGCATTGCGGGCGTGTTGGCTCGGGTCATTTCGTGAAAATGGTGCATAACGGCGTCGAGTACGCGATCATGCAGGCCTACGCCGAAGGCTTTGAGTTGATGCACCGCGGGCCGTTTCCGGTTGATCTGCCAGCCGTCTCTCAGCTCTGGGAGAACGGGAGCGTCGTGCGCTCCTGGCTATTGGAACTGGCAACGCTTGCATTGAAGGACGATCCCAAATTGGAGAAAGTGAAGCCGTGGGTGGCGGATAGCGGCGAAGGTCGCTGGACCGTGCACGAATGCGTGGATTACGCCGTGCCGGCGCCGACGATTGCGGCGGCGGTGTTCGCGCGCTTTGCGTCGCGGGATGAAGAGGGCTTCGGATTGCGGCTTTTGAGCGCGCTGCGCAATCAGTTCGGCGGTCACGCGATGAAGACGGAGAAATGAGCGACAGCACGGCCAATCCGTTTCGCAGCGGAATGCTGATGGAGCATCCGGCCGATCCGTGCGTGCTGATCATCTTCGGCGGCACGGGCGACTTGGCGCAGCGCAAGTTGTTTCCCTCGCTCGCGCATCTTGTACGTGAGGGACGTCTCTCGGAGCAGACTCAGTTTCTTTGTGTATCGCGCAAGCCGCTTGACGAGCACGGCTTCCGCGCGGAGGTCATTGCGAATGCTCGGCAGCTTGCGCCGGATTCGATTCCTGATGAGACATTCGCGCAGAAATTCTCCGCACGGATATTCACGGTGACCGATGCGGGCGAGGGCGGTCGCTTCGACAGATTGAAGACTCGGTTGACGGAGCTTGCGAGCTCCGGCGGTCCGCGCAATCATCTGATCTATCTCTCAATTCCGCCGACGGGGTATGCTCCGACGATTGCGGCGCTCGGCGCGGTTGGTCTTTCGGCCTCGGATGCGGGAGCGTGGAGCCGGATCATCATTGAAAAGCCGTTTGGCCGTGACTACGCCAGTGCGGAAGCGCTAAACAGCGCGGCTGCTGCCGTGTTCAAGGAAGAGCAGATCTATCGCATCGACCACTATCTCGGCAAAGAGACGGTGCAAAATATCCTGGTGCTGCGGTTGGCGAACACGCTGTTTGAGCCGATTTGGAATCATCACTATGTCGATCATGTGGCGATTACAGCGGCCGAGGCGTTGGGAGTCGAAGAGCGCGCGCAATACTATGAAGAGTCGGGCGCGCTGCGCGACATGATTCAGAATCACCTGATGCAGATTCTGGCGATGATTGCAATGGAGCGGCCCGCGAGTTTGGCGGCGGAAGCAATCCGCGACGAGAAGCGCAAGGTCCTCGAATCGGTGCGGCCCTTCACGGAACAGGATGTTCCAAACATCGCCGTGCGCGCGCAATACGCTGCGGGTGCGGTGGCGGGCAAGGCCGTGCCGGGCTATCTCGAAGAGCAGGGTGTGAAGCCCAACTCACGCACGGAAACGTACGCCGCGTTGAAGCTGCACATCGACAATTGGCGCTGGAGCGGAGTACCGTTCTATTTGCGCACGGGGAAACGCATGCCCAAACGCGTCACTGAAGTGGCGATCGTGTTCCGCAAAGTGCCGCACATGGTGTTTGCGCAATCCCCCGTTGATCGACTCGAACAGAACGTGCTCGCAATTCGCATTCAGCCCAACGAAGGCATCAGCCTCAAGTTCGAAGCGAAACTTCCGGGTCATGCGCTGCACGTGCGGCCCGTTGAGATGGATTTTCGGTACGGCAGCTCATTCGGCGGGCGACTCTCGGATGCGTATGAACGGCTGCTGCTCGACGCGATGATTGGCGATCAGACGCTGTTTGCGCGGCGCGATTCGGTGGAAGAAGGCTGGCGGATTGTGCAGCCGGTGCTGAATGCGTGGGCGCACGACGCAAATGACGCGCTTCCGCAATACGTCGCCGGAAGCTGGGGCCCGTCTGAAGCCGATGTTCTTCTCGCGGCAAGAAACCATCGCTGGAGAAAGCTGTGAACGGCGTCGCGCAAGTGGCTCCGCCGCAGGAGGTGGATGTCGCGAAGATTGAGCAGGAGCTTGAATTGCTTTGGCGCGAGGTCGAATCGGCAGATCATCCGGTAACGCGGGCAACGGCATTCAATCTCGTGCTCGTTTGTCAGCGCGGGGCAGAAGCGGAAACGCGCGAGCTTGTTCCGGAACTGGCGCTCGTGCATCCGACAAGGACGATGCTCGTGTCGCTCGACGAATCCATACCCGCTGCCCAGCGCGCCTGGGTGACGGCGCATTGCCGCAAACTCGAAGGCGAGCAGCGGCAAATCTGCTCAGAGGCGATCATCCTTGAAATGGACGGCGACTCCGCGCTGCGAGCCGCCTCGCTGATTCACTCTCTGTCACTCGGCAGTCTGGCCACCGCGGTCGTTTGGCATCCGTCGCTGCCGCTTGCACATCCGCTGCTTGCGAATTTGTCGCGTTCGGCGGATCGCGTCATCACCTGTGCGACGGATCATCTCGCTCCGGCGTCGACGCTTAAGCCGTGGTTCGAGCTCTATGAATCAGTACCGCAGGAGTGTGTGGTCACCGACTTGCTTTGGGCCGAACTATCGGGCTGGCGCGGCGCGATTGCGGAGCTTTTCGACAAATGTACGACTGTGACAAGGCTATCTGAAGTGCGAATCCACTCGACGGGCGACAAACTCACGTGCGGCGCGCTGCTTTGCGGAGCGTGGATAGCGTCATCGATGGAGTGGCAGACAACCAGCGTTGCTTTGCATGGCCGCCGGCCCGTGATAGAATTTGCAGGAGAACATCGTCTCGTCTTCTCACCTGACGGCGGGAGCGCACCGGCAGGCATGGAATTCCTGTTCTCGGACGGCACGACGGCGGCGGTTTTGCGCGACCGCGATCATTTCACGTTGACGTGCGGACCGCATACGCACGCGGCGCATGTGCGCGACGTCGATATGCTGTCGCTGCTTGCGCACGAACTTCACGCGTGGGGCCGCGATCCACGACTCGACAAGAGTGTGCGGCTGGCGCATGACTGGCTCCCGGAGTTACTCTTCTCATGAATCCCGAAATAGTCTATTGCGAATATCCCGACGACGTTGCGGAAGCCGCGGCGGCCTTGTTGTTAGAGTTGCAGGAAGAGGCGATTGCAGAGCGCGGCGTGTTTCGGATCGCGCTCTCCGGCGGATCGACTCCGGCGCTGCTGTTCAAATTGCTCGCCTCGGCTGATTGGCGCGACGAGATGGATTTTGCAAATTGGGAAGTATTTTGGGTGGACGAGCGCGCGGTCGCCCCGACGCACAAGGACTCGAACTACAAACTCGCGCATGATCTGCTGTTAAGCAAAATTCCCGTCGGCGAGGTGTTTCGCATGCCCGCAGAGCATGAAAACGCGCGCGAGGCCGCAGAGTCGTATGCCCGGACACTCAAGGGCCGTTTCACGCCGAAGACGATATCGTTTGATGCGGTATTGCTCGGCATGGGTGCGGATGGTCACACGGCGTCACTCTTTCCCGGTACTCCGGCGCTTGAATCGGGCGCAGTGGTTGAAGCGGTCGAAGTGCAAGGCAACGCTATTCCGCAGCGGTTGACGCTCACGCTGCGGGCGCTAAACAGCGCGCAAGCTGTGATCTTTCTGGTGACAGGCGCAGAGAAGTCGGCTCGATTGCGCGACGTTCTGATTGACAACGACTATCGCTATCCTGCGACACGGGTGAATCCGCACGAAGGCCGCTTGATTTGGATCGTCGACGATGAGGCGGCAAGCGAATTGAGCGACTGAGTATCGCGACTATTTATGACAAAGCGGGCGACCCAATCAGGTCGCCCGCTTTCGTAGTTCAAAGCTCATCCTTCCTATTTGAACAGGAAGTACAGCCCACCCCATGGACGAATCTGCACATCTTCGCCATCCGGCAGATAGGCCTTTACCCCAGTGCTGACTTGCACGATGTCGATGTCAAGCTGCAACGAACCGTCGAACATCGGGGCTTCGATGTAAGGGAAGAACTGCTGTTCGACCAGGTCTTTCAGCTCGTCGTTGGCAAACGACGCGGTGAGCATGTGATTGCGCGCGCCGCCTTCGAGTCTCAGGCGATAGGTCGAACTGCTAAGCATCGTCCAGCGCAGTGCAACAGATTGGTGAAACAGCGTCGCGTCGATGGCGTTCTCGCGCAGCAGTGTGTGACCGGGGGTCGAAGCATACGAATAGGCAAGCTCCGGTTCAAGGTGCAGTCCCGCACCGACAGTCATTTGAGTCTGGTCGGAGAACTTGACGTTTACATTGCCTTCGATGTCGTAGGCACTCTTCGTCTTCCACAACCACTCGTCGGTTACCGGTTGTCCGGATTGCAAGGCTACATCCTGCCAGAAGGTGAAACCGCTGTCATCCGGTCCGGGCCAGATTGCCGCGAGCCGCATCCACAAGCCAATGCGCTTGCCCGCTCCGTAAGGTGCGAGCTTGTCGATACCGAATTTCGTCGCGAGTTCGTAGTGACCCAAATCCTGAGCGGACGGCTCAGTGACGAAATCATCTTTCCATCCGGCCCGCACGCGGTCCCAGAACAGATTGTCCTGATAGTAGGCTCGCACGCCGCCAAAGACAAACAGCGAGCGATCCCAGGCGGGAATATACATGATCTCGCCCGAGGTCGCGAGAAACCGCGCCGAAAGGGTGTCGCTCTTCCACGGCGCGAGTTCGGCGGAGAAGCGCAAGCCAATGCGCGAGTTGATTTCCTGCCGTCCGGCGATCCATCTGTCCCAGACGCCGAATTCCCACTCGTTGCCAGCGGCGAAGGTTAAGCGACCTCGTGAGGCTTCCCGCTGCGCCATCGAATATCCTCCGCCTAACATGCCGAGCGCTTCGCGATAGTAGAGTCCGCGCGGCTTTTCAAGCAATTCGCTCGGCAGATAGACCGTATCGCGAATCACCACCGGGTCTTTCTCTACTGTGATAATCTCCGGGACAAAGACGGTATCATGAATGAACACGGTTACGGTATCGAAGCGCGACGGCTCGGGCCGTGGAAAACTCACACGCGTCGAATCGAAATTCCACAGGCGAATCTGCGCGCCGCTGTTCGTGAATTTGAAATAGCCTTCGACTTCGCTGCCGCGATAGCCTTGCATCAGCCGCTCTTGCAGGCCGCCCAATAGTCCATAGCCGAGCGCTTTTGCGCCGCGTGCGCTGATCGACACGGAGTCAAACATGCTGTAGTATTGCCGGCCTTCGTAGATCTCCGTGTTCGGCGGCAGGCGAAACGACCGCAACAGCGAATCAAGCCGGTCGCTGATCGGTTCGAGCCTGAGCACACGGCCCGTCGGATAAAGTACGACTGCGTCGTTCTGATCAAATCCGTCGTTCAGGATGTCGGTGATCAACACGCGCTCAATCGTCTCGTTTCCCAAGAACAATTCATCGCGCAGCACCTGAATTTCGCGCAAGTCCGTGACGTTTTGCTGCGTCACGAGCTTATAGTCCACGTCGGCCAGCACATTCATCGTCATCATCAGCGCCGCGCATACGGCCCATAGCCATCTCATTTGCTTCACCTATTGTCCTCCTAAGAGGGCTTGATATTTCTTCATCTGCTCCCACTGCGCTTTCGAGCGATGGGAGGTAACCAGGATTTCGTAGGCAGCTTTGCGCTGCTCGGGCGTGAGCGGATAGGTCAACGCGCGTTCGGCGTTCTCGATGGATTGCGTCAGGTCGTTTGAGGCAATCTGCGCAATGGATACGTAGCCGCCGCCCTGCCCTTCCCACGCGATCTTTGTGCTATTGAGAAAGTATTCGAGAGCGCCTCGCCGGTCGCCGTTGGCCACCAGTTCCTGCCCGTACGCATAGAGCATGCGGCCGTAGCTTTCTTTGTAGTCTTGCGGAGACTCGGCGGCGAGCCGCGTTATCGTTTCCTCGAGGCGCTGCATTGCTTCAGTCTTGTTGCCGTGATTGTAGGTCACAAGTGCGAGCCGCCACGTCAGGAAATCACGCGCCTTCATCGTGCGCGCGGACGAGATGCCGCCGAGATAGGCTTCGCGCGCGCCGTTCCAGTCTTCTTTGCTCTCCGCAGCAAACGCCGCATCGCGATATTCCGCCGCCGCAATGCCGCCGTTGTCCCAATTGATCCAGTCGATGGTCTTCTGAATTTCCGCCGAGTCTTCGGGCGTGGATTTGGATTGCGCCAGGGCGAACATCTTCAGCGCATTCTGATCCTGATAGGTTTTCAGGTAGGCTTCGGCCAGATAGAGCCGGTAGTTATTCGGAATCGAGTCGGTTGTTCCCGTGACGAGTTCGCGGATGCGCATCGCCTGATCGAAGCCCGTCACCGCCTTGTCGTATTGTCTGGCGCGATAACATGCGTAGCCATACGCGAACCAGAGGTTATCTTCGCCCTGCCGTTCATTCAGAATTTCGCGGTAGAGCGGCAGCGATTTGTCCCACTCTTCGAGGCGGTCGTAAGTGGCCACGAGCCAGAGCTGCACCTCTTTCATTTCGGGCTGTTTAGCGAGCGCGCGCTCGAAGTTCTTGGCGGCACTTTTGAAGGCGGCGGTTGCGCGTTTGCGGGTGTCGTTCTCTTTCGACGTTTTGCTTGTGTCGCCGATCGCCTGTCCGATCAGTCCAAACACTCCGCCGCGCGTTTTCATGGTCGTATCCTGCCCGGACGCGCGCATCGCGTTGGCATCTTTCAGAAACTCTTCGCCCGCGTTGAAATCCTCCTGGCCGTGCTGGAACAGCGAACTCGCCTGCTCTTCGGTCTTCTCTTCGCCAAACAGGAGCTTCGCCAGAGAGTCAGCTTCCTGATTTTTCGGCGCATCTTTTTGGGCAAAGACCAGAGTGCTCGCGCAACACAGTGCGAGCAAAAGGGCAATTCTATGTAATCGGTTCTTATTCATGTTTGATCCGTTTCAGATTCCGACCGTGTTGCACTTAGCTAAGCCCGACTCGGGGAGACGGATGTCGCGAAGCGCGTTAGGTCCAGCGGTTCGCTGGATGGTCATCGTCCAGCGAGTTCGATTCCGATGCTGTTCATCCAGCCTTGGAAGACGGAATAGAACTCGGTTGTATATTGCGTGGTGGGTTTTTCGCGGCGGGCATTGATCGCGCTGACGTCGCGGCCCGCGCGGGACACGTTGCCCAATCCGAGAAACTGCGAGCGCCGTTTGAAATCCGAATCGGCCAGGAGAATACCTTGATCGCCGCGCGACAGAAATATCTTCAACTGACCGTCGTCTTCGGAAAATTGAATGAAGATATCCCAGCCCATAAAGCTCGTCACTCCCTTGAGGTCGGTTGAGCCGCTCTCCATATAGGCCATCAGCACGGGCGAGAACGCCGCCGGATTTGCTTTCAGCCAGCCGATCAGTCCGCCAAGTTCTCCTTCACCGACGAGGTCGTTGCCAAGTGAAATCGACTCGGCATTGCCCGGTCCGGCTTGCTTGCCAACGGACGATTGGAAATCCTGTTCACCGCGCGCAATGCCGGGCGTCGTCGACGTGGCGAGCTGATCGCCGCGCGATAGCCCGAGCGCAGGCTGCTCGGCGGTCGGCAAGCTCAAATCTGGACCGGTGTAGCCCGGTGTAATTGCGGGTTCGAGATTCGGCGCGCCGGTTCCCTTGTAGACGCGCCCAGCTTGCGACGTTGGAGCAGGAATCGCGGCCGGCGGACGCGACTCGCCCACTTCGGAACGCTGCGTGAGAATATCCGGCAGCGGCGACGCATTGGGCGAAAGCTTGGTCAGGGGACGATCTTCAGGCGGCGTGTCAAAGAGTTCGTGCACCATGCCGAACTCGGGTTTTTCGAGGGTCGGCTCTTCGACGGTAATCTGTGACGGCTTCGACTTGACGTCGGTCGGAGCAATCACGGGCGAAGGTTGGGCGCGCGGCGCAATCCGCGCTTGTTCAACGGGAATCGGAATCGGTCTTGGCTTGGGCGGCTCGCGCATGATCAGAATCTCTTCGAGATTGATATACATGAGCCAGTCATACTTCTCGCTCCACCGTTTCAAGGGAACGAACGGCAGATTGAGCAGGATCAGACTTGTCAGCAGAAAAGCCGTCGCGCGAATTCCGATCAGGGCTTGACGCTCGGTCACGGCTTCAACTCCTCTGCCAAATCGGCGGGTTCGAGTGCGATGGAGAGCGGCATGGCGTGTTTGCCGCACGCTTGCATGATCTGCACCGGTCGGTCCCAAACGGCTCCGCTGTCCGCTCGGAGAATCACCTTTCCGTCCGGCTGCACGACTTTGTAGCGCTCGATGAAGGCATCCGTCAGTTGAAAGAGCACGGAGTCGCTTTCGAGCGAGTCGGCCAGCATTTCACCGGAAACTTCCACGGCGCCCGAACGGCGGACATGAATAATCAGTTCACGGTCAACCTGCAAGTACGGCGTCCCTTCATCGAAGTTGTTCGGCAGCTTGAGCGGCACGACATCTTCCGGGGCAATCACCGTCGAGACGATCAGGAACAGAATGATGATGAAGGCAATATCAATCAGCGACGTGGTCGCTTCGGCAAACGGGTCGTTTTTGCGCATATCACTTTGCCCCCGCTAACTCTTCACGCATGGTAGCAAGAATGCTGTTCAGCATGTGCCGTCCGAGGACGCCGATGAGCGCGACAATCAGGCCGCACACGGTGGTGACCATGGCGACATACATACCGGAGGCAATGGACTGCATCGTGACGTGGTCGACGAGCGTCTGTTCACTGAAGACCTGCACCAGGCCGACGACGGTTCCGAGGAGTCCGGACATCGGGGCGGCGGCAATCATCAGGTCGAGAAAGATATACTTGTTCTGGAGGCTCTCGATTTCGAAGTTAATGGCCGATTGCAGCGTCACTTCGTCCGCCATCGCATGAACACGCTTGCGCAGGTCGGATTGGAACTCGGCGCGCTTGAACTTCATGTAATAGAAGATTGTGATACCGACGCCGATAAACAGGAGCAACCCCTGCAAGAAATAGATCACACTGTCAAAGGCGCGATAGAGGACTACGATTGCGCCGATCTTCTCACTCATCGTCACTTCCCGCGCATCGCCGGGCTGAGCGCTGGCAATGACCGTAACGAGCAGGGTCATGGCGAGGGCCGCGATCAGTACGTAGGCGAAGGCAGACTTGTTCATACGTTGCCGAGTTTTCATCCGTGTCATCCTGAAAAAGTTTGTGTCTCGGGACAATTCAAGGTAAACCTTTGATATAACAAGTAATATAGCATCGAAACACGGAACAGTCAACAGTTCTGAGCCAGCGAATGCAGACACATTGCACTCGGCGTGCCCGAGTCGCTCGGGTAGCGAGTTCGCAACGGGTTGTTCTTGCTGAATCTTCGCAGTCAAATCAGATAGAATGCTTGACATTCCCCGAGGGAATCCTTAACTTCATGAGTTCAAAAGACAAAGCAATCACAAACCCGCGCCAAAGCCATGTCAGTTCGCTATTTTGTTTTGGGAAGTCTCATTTCCGTGTTTGTCCTCTTGACCGCAGTGGGCTGCGGAGGACCGGAAGCCGGTGCACAGAAACTCCTTGCAGAGCGCAAGTACCAAGAGGTTATCAAGAAGTACCCGGACACACAGTTTGCCCGCCGCGCCAAGGCGCTGCTGGCTGAGGACCTGCTCGAACAGGGCAAGTATGAAGAAGTCTTAAAGGACTATTCCGACACCCGTGCAGCCTATTTGGCGGTGCAGGCTCAGGCCAAGGCCTTGTTTGATGCAAAAGACTATCGCGGCGTGATTACGAAGTTCCCGAACACCACGCTGGCTGCGGATGCCGAGCGGGTGTTGTCCAACGACCTCTACAATCAGGGGCTGTTCGATTCGCTGATTGCCACGTATCCCAATTCGGATCGCGGCAAGGACGTAAAGAATGCGCGCGCCGACGAGCTCTTCAGTCAGGCTAAAGCCGCCAAGGGCCAAAAGCAGATTCAGCTTTTGGAAGAGATCACGCGCAGCTATAACCAATCGCCGATTTACAAGGATGCGGCCAGTCTCTTGAGCACTCTGCGCGGGAAGACTCCTCCGCAAGTAAAGACAACGGTCGGTACTCAACCTGCCAAGAAGCCGTAACAAACCGATGCGCATGATATCCAGACTTCTGCTTGCGCTGACCCTGCTGTGGGCCCTTGGCTGTGCCTCGCCGGGCGAGCGTGCCGAGAAGCTCTATCAGGAGGGGAAGTTTGAGGAGGTCATTCAGCGCTATCCGCAGGAGCCGGCCGCAGGGAAGGCCAAGGAGGCGCTTGCGACCAAGCTCTTGAAGGCCGGGGAATACGAGCGGGTCATGACGGAGTTTCGCGATACGCCGGTCTATCACGAGGCGCGAGTGAAACGAGCTGAACAGTTGCTCGAACAGAACCAGATCGACGAGATCCTTGCGAATTTTTCGGACACTCCGTCGGCGATTCGCGCGCGTGAAAAGGCGGCGCAAGCGCTCTTTGATGCGGGCCGTGTGACCGAAGCGGCGCGCGACTATCCGCAGACATCGGCGGGACAGATGGCGCGCACCGAGCTTGCCCGCGCGGAGTTTGACCGTGCCATGACGTTCAAGAGTCCGGCGGAATGCCGCAAGGCTCTGGAAGCCATCGTTACGAGTTCACTCTTCACCGGAACCGAGGCACACGTGAGGGCACAAACCGAGCTGGCCAAGCTCGACGGTGCTCCGGGTGATCGGCAACTACTAAGCAGAGTTACGAGACTGACAAGGCGACCCTCGTGGTCGCCTTTTTCGTTCCCGTCGGCTTCTTCCTTGTGACTATTGATTTCTGACTTTCCTCCCCATGCCTCTTGCCCGCATCAACCTGACCGCCCTGCGTCATAACTTCCTCGCCCTCGCCGAGCGTGTCGCTCCGAAACACGTGCTGGCCGTGGTGAAATGGGATGCGTATGGGCATGGGTTGGCCGCTTGTGTGCGTGTGCTTGACCAAGCAGGAGCATGGGGCTTCGGAGTCAGTTCGCCTGCCGAGGGAATTGCGCTGCGCAAGTCCGGAGTGACGAAGCCGATTCTTGTGATGACGGATTGGGTGGGCAAGCCAATTAGACACCTTCTCGACTATGACCTCGCGTGCGCCGCGACTTCGTGGTACAAAGTCGAGTATCTGGAGTCGGTGTCGAAGCAGCTCGGCGCTCCGATTTCAACGCATCTGAAATTCGATACGGGGTTGGGCCGGGTGGGAATTCACTGCTCGCAATATGACTCAACGCTCCGGGAAGTCGCGAAACTGAAGCACTTGCGGCTTGATGCAATCTATTCTCATCTTGCGTATGGCGGACCGCAGCATCGTGAACGCGGGCTCGAACAGATACGACTGTTTAACGACATCATTCGGTTCGCGCAAAGCGTCGGCGTGTCGCCACCGATTACGCATCTGGCCAATTCCGCCGCCGCGCTCGCGCTTCCCGAAGTTCCCGGAACGCTCGTGCGAACGGGGATTGCCCTCTATGGGCAGCCGCCGTCGCCGTCCGTTGCGGGACTCTTGCCGCTTGAGCCGGTGATGACTTTGAGCGCGCCAATCCTGAACGCACGCCGCATCAAGAAAGGTCACGGGTTTCCCGCGCCGCATTTCTATCGGGCACCGTTTGACGGCTGGGGAATTGAGATCGACTTGGGATTTTCCGCAGGCTATCCGCGCTCGATTGTCGGACACGCGAAGATACTCTATCGCGGCACACGTTTTCCGCTTGTCGGAGTGATGTCGCGCGACCGCTCGTACGCCTTGGTCACGGGTGACAAGCCCGAGCCGGGCGAAGAGGTTGTGTTTTGGGGCAAACAAAAAGAGAGTTCGCTCTACTTGTACGAACTCTCTCCGCTGATTGACGCGCTGCCCTATGAACTGACGACCTGGCTAAGCCCCAAAGTCCCCCGGGAGTTTAGCGATTAGGTGAACTTCGGGCCGGGTTGGGCGCTCCGCGTTTGACCCGATTCGGGGAGCCGGATCACTCTCATCCTCTCACCTTATACCCCGCTCCTTCGACCGCTGCGGCGAGCGTCGCGCGTTCGACATTCTCAGCCTGCACAACCGCCGTTCCTTTCTCCAGATTCACCTCGCACGCCGTTACGCCGGAGACTTTTTCGAGCGAGTCTTGCACGTTCTTCACACAGTGCGAGCAGTTCATGCCGTCGATCAGCAATTGATGTTCGTTGTTCATGGCAACAGGAGCGGCCCCGAACCGCCGATAAAGTTTGGCGAAGAAATAGCGCAGGAGAAAATAGCCAAGCCCAGCCGCCGCCGCGAGTGGCCACCACGTCGGGCCGTGCTCGTGGAGGTGTTCCGGCAGCGTTACGGTGAGCGCGGACTTTGCAAGGATGTAGTCGAGTCCTAATCCGAACAGCAGGGCGAATCCGGCAATCGCTGTAAGATAGATCCCGAGTACCTTGCCGCCGAGCGCGCGGGCAATGACGAGCATGGTGGCCGCGTTGGTCGCGGGTCCGGTCATCAGGAATACAAACGCCGCACCGGCGGAAACGCCTTTGGTCATCAGCACCGCGGCAATCGGCACACTCGCCGTCGAGCAAACATAGAGCGGCAGGCCGAACGCCATCATGACGAGCATGGCGCCGATGCCGTGCCCAAGTTTGCCAGCGAAGAAATCATCCGGAACGACCGCCGAGATTAGTCCCGCGACCAGAATGCCTATGACGAGCCAAAAGGCGATGTCGCCCAGCAGGTCCTTGAACGCGAAGTGATAGCCGTCGCGCAGCTTATCGGCAAAAGAGCGGCGTTCGTCCGCCGCAGCCAGCGCGTCTTCGGAATGCTGATGGTGCTTCATCCACTCCTCTTCGCGCGCACCCGGTTTCACGAGCATTACCGCGACGCCGCCGAGCACACCGCTGATAAATGCCGCAATGGGACGGAAGATGGCGAGCGTCCACCCGAAAAAGCCGTAGGTCACCAGAATCGAGTCAACGCCCGTCTGCGGCGTCGAGATCAGGAAGGAAACCGTCGCTGCGCGCGATGCTCCGCGTTTGCGCAAACCGACACCTGTGGGAATCACTCCGCACGAACAGAGCGGCATCGGCACCCCAGCACGGCGGCTTTGAACGCGCTGATCAGATTCTCCCCGCCGAGATGCCGTCCGACCGCTTTGCGCGGCACAAAAGCGTGCAGCACTCCCGCAAGCGAGAAGCCCAGCAGCAGGTACGGCGCCATCTCAAGATAGAGCGCCCAAGTATCGATGAAATAGTTCTGCATGACCTTGTGTCCCTGAGTCGGGTTAAGCGAAAGGCGTAACCCGGCCGTAATCTGCGCTCCTGCCCAATACCGCACGTTTCGTCGCAAGTCCGAAGATACGGCACGCCTGTCGTAAATTCAACTCCTGACGGCAAATTACACTGGACGGCGGTTGCACATCTGGCAACGAATTCGTATATTTTCACGATATTCCATAATTTCCAGAACTCTGCCTGTGTCGCCCTTCCTCTCCCGTCTTAAAGCCGCCATCGACCGGGCAGGGTCCCCCTTGTGCGTCGGGCTTGACCCCGATCCCGCCAAGATCCCGTCCAAATTTGGTCACGGTGCCGAGGCGGCGCAGAAGTTTCTCGAGGAAATAATCATTGCTCTGGCTCCGAAGGTGGCCGCCTTCAAGCCGAACACGGCCTTCTTTGAGGCCTATGGTTCCGGCGGCTGGCTGGCGCTTGAGCGGCTCCGCATCTGCTGTCCGACCGACGTAATCTGGCTGGTGGACGCAAAGCGTGGTGACATTGAGCACACCAACGAAGCGTACGCGCGGGCGCTGTTTGACGGCTTAGGAGCTGACGCGATCACGGTTCAGCCGTATCTTGGGATGGCCGCATTAGAGCCGTTTACCCGCCGCGCCGAGAAGGGCGTGTTCGTGCTCTGTGCTACCTCGAACGCGAGCGCGGCGGAGGTACAGGAGCTGCAAGTCGGTGACAGGAAGCTCTTTCACGAGATCGCGCAGCAAGTGAAGTCGGCCAATGCGCAGGGCAATCTTGGTCTGGTGATAGGCACAACGAAACCTGCCGCGCTGGAAGCCGTCTTACAGAGTACACCCGAATTGCCCTTGCTGCTGCCCGGCAGCGGCGCGCAGGGCGGCGGCGAGGATGTGCTGCAGAAGCTTCGCGCCGTGCGCGGCCTCGCGCTGCTGAACTATTCACGCACCGTGCTCTACGCATCGAGCGGCAATGAGTGCATCGCAGCGGCCAGGCAGGAAGTCGAGAAGCTGTCGCAGCAGCTCGCATAGCAGATACTGTTCGGACGGTTTTCTGCGTTCGTATTTTTCAATTCACCTTTCCCAATTCCAGAGATGTTCTGCACCAAATGCGGCGCCACTCTCGCTGAAGACGCCAAATTCTGTCCGCATTGCGGTACTCCGGCGGGGTTCGCTCCCCACCGGTCGTGTCGGCCCGCCGCGGCGCTATCACTACGCGGGATTCTGGATTCGCTTCGTCGCGTATCTGATTGACCAGATCGTGATCTCGGTGGTCTGCTTTGCGTTTGTGATGGTGGAGATTGTCCTGAGCTTCGGCAGCTTTGCGTCGCTTGAAGATCTCGAGAACCTCGACGATATCGAGCCTGCCACGATCATCGCGATTCTGGGCGGTTGGCTGGTGCTGGCCATGCTCTTTGCGATAGGTCAGTGGCTCTACTTCGCGTTTATGGAGAGCTCGGCTTCGCGCGGCACACTGGGCAAGATGGCCGTGGGACTGCAAGTGATCGACCGTAACGGCGACACCGTGACGTTTGCTCGCGCGACGGGCCGCTATTTCGGCAAGATTCTCTCCGGCATGATCATGGGCATCGGGTACATCATGGCGGCGTTTACGGGCAAAAAGCAGGCGCTCCACGATATTCTCGCCGACACCTACGTCGTGCGTCAACGCGACGACGGCTACTCGGCATAAGTAAGAAATACATGACCGTATTCAAGGGCCTTTATCATGAATCAAGACAGCGCCCTCGCTCATCTACGCGACTGCGGAGCATTTTTGGAAGGTCACTTCCTGCTCTCGAGCGGTCGACACAGCAAAGTTTACATTGAGAAGTTTCGGCTGCTTGAGCAGCCGGAATTGACAGAGCAGTTCGCGCGCGCCATTGCGAACCACTTCCGCATTGCGAATCCCGATCTCGTAGTTGGACCTTTGACAGGGGGCGTGTTGGTAGCGCACGAAGTCGGCAAGGACCTCGGTGCGGCGCTCGCCTTTCCCGAGCGGGTCGAGGGCAAAATGGAATGGCGGCGCGGGTTCAAGATTATCGGCGGTCAGCGCGTGCTGATCTGCGAGGATGTAATAACGACCGGCTTGTCAGTTGCGGAAGTGAAGGAAGCCGTGGAGCGCGAAGGCGGCGTCGTGGTCGGGATCGGCGCGTTAATTCAGCGCGGGGAAACGCATCTCACACCCTCGCCGTTCGCGGTGGTGAAGCTCGTGCTCGAATCGTTCACGGTTGAAGACTGCCCGCTTTGCCGCAACGGCCACCCGCTGACAAAGCGCGGCAGCCGGGCGGTGTAAAAAATCTCCCCGGAAGACCGGGGGGTGAACGCAGAATTCAGAAGGAGAACCTCATGCATTGCCCGCACTGTTCCAAAGTGAATAGCGAGGACGCGAGCTATTGCGCGCACTGCGGCCGCGAGTTGCCGCGCATCGCCCCGCAGGCCGATCCGGCGACGCATTCCCTCAATGTTGCTCCGGTGCAGTATGCCGGATTCTGGCGGCGCGTGCTGGCTTCCCTGATCGACGGGTTGCTGCTCTCGTTGGTCACCGGTTCCTTTACGTGGACTGTGGACTTCGACGATTTTAAAATCAGTTTCGTGCTTGCCGTGGTTGTGCAGTGGCTCTACTTTGCGCTTCTCGAAATCTCTAATCTCCAGGCCACGCTGTGCAAAATGGCGATCGGCATCGTCGTCACGGACGAGCAGTACCGCCGTTTGAATTTTCCGCGGGCTACGGCGCGCTTTTTTGGCAAATTTCTGAGTGGTATCATTCTCGGCATCGGATTCATCATGGCCGGATTCACGCAGAAGAAGCAGGCACTGCACGACATTCTCGCCGACACGCTTGTTCTGCAGAAATAGATGCACCTTTCAATTCTCGCCTCCGGTTCACAGGCCAACGCGCTGCTATTGCGTGAGGGCTCAACGCGCATATTGGTTGATGCCGGTCTGGGAATTCGCGGCCTGATCTTCGCGTTGCAGGAAATTGGGGAGCGTCCGCAGGACATCAGCGCCGTTTTCCTCACGCACGAGCATAATGACCATACGCGCGGCCTCGCATCCCTCTTGAAGCGCGCACCGATTCCGGTTTATGCGACGGCCGGCACGCTTGCGGCGATCTCGCCGGGCTTCATGCGCATGCAGAAAGCCTTTCCGATGAACGGCATCGCGGTGGATGTCGGTCCGTTTACTGTGCGCGCACTGCCCGTCTCGCATGACGCCGCCGATCCGGTGGCCTATCAAATTCATTGCGGCAATGATCTCGTGACCATTGCCACCGACACGGGCGAAGTATCACCCGACCTGCATCGCGCGTTTGCGGAATCCACTATCGCGGTCATCGAGAGCAATCACGACGAACATCTGCTGCGCACGGGTCCTTACCCCGAGCATCTGAAACTCCGCATCGCAGGAAGTACAGGCCACCTCTCGAATCGGCAGACTGCCAACGTACTCCGCGACTGCAACACTGGAAAGATGAAGCACGTGGTGCTGGCGCACTTGTCCGAAGAGAACAATCATCCCGATCTTGCGCGGGATAGCGCCCGCACCGCGCTCGACAATCTTGACATCGCGGTGCACCTTACGGCACAGAAGACGGTGGGGCCGCTGTTGACGGTGTAGCGCCGCCGACGGCTTTTTCGTCGTCATCTTCAAGGTAGTTGCGAGGCCAACCGGACCGGCGGCGCGTTTGCCAAGTTCACTTTAACACAACAACAGTTTCATCATACCTCACAAAGGATCACACACCACATGAAAGCGTTTTGGATCGTACTGATTGCCGCGGGAATCGCGTTTGCGGGCTGCGGCAAGAGCGAAAAGGCGGACACGAAGGCCGTCCAGAAGGAAGAGCCGAAGAAAACCGAAGTCAAGAACACTCAGGAGCAAGCGAAACCCGTGACCGATACACCCAAGCTGGAGAAGTGGCCCGCCGACTATCCCGTGGATGGCGACAGCGTTGCCGTAATTGAAATTGAGCAGGAAGGCGGCGCGATCAAGGGCACGCTCGTCTGCGAGTTGTATCCCGACAAGGCACCCAATCACGTGCGCAATTTTAAGTGGCTCGCCGATCACAATTATTATGACGGCGTAATTTTCCATCGCGTGATCAAGGGCTTTATGATTCAGGGCGGCGATCCGACGGGCACAGGTTCCGGCGGCCCGGGCTGGAATGTGAACGCCGAGTTCAACGATCGCAAGCATGAGCCGGGCACGTTGTCGATGGCCCGCACGCCGGATCCGAATAGCGCCGGTTCACAGTTCTTTGTCTGCCACGTCGCGACACCGCACCTTGACAATCAGTATACGGTGTTCGGCAAGACCATCAAGGGCATGGACATTGTAAACAAGATTGCCGAGACTCCGGTGCAAGGTTCTACGCCGCTTCAGAAGGTCAAGATGAAATCCGTTCGCATTGTGAGCCGCGCGCAAGCCGGTCTGTAGGAACTTAAGAATTTGCGGCGGCACATACCGCCCCAATGTAAACAGCCGCACCCCCCGTGCGGCTGTTTGCAATTTATCGGCACATTCTGGTTCGTTGTCCTTAGGAGGCCGACGCGCTCGCGCTCTTCTCGTACAACAGGGTGTGAGTTCTTAGACACTGCAACACGTCCCGTGTCCACGCCATCGCGCACTTCGCCCCGCATGGTTCAAGGTTCCGGTAGTCAAGACACTTCCCTTCGCACGTATCAGACAGCAAGAGAAGTTGATCATACGTCGGACCGGAACGAAGGTGCGAGAAAAGTCGAGCCTTCAGCTGCATCATCGCTTTGCATGTGTCGGTGACATGGCGAAGCAAAAAGCTGCTTTGCTCGGGCCGAGCGAAGTCCGGGAGGAAGCCTTCGGTCTTGATCTCTTCATCCTGTACGAATTCCTCTATGGTCACCCATTCTCGCGCACAGGCCCGGCAGGTAACAGCCGATGCATTGTCTGACATAACATAGTCCTAATCTCAGTGTTTTCAGCAGTTTAATGCGCAAACAGCGCGCCACGCATCTAACAGGCTAGTTATGTACCCAAACCAGCATATTCGTTGCTTCGATGAGTCTGTTTTGCCCTATTGTGACAGATAATTCTTCACTCGAGTAGTAGCAGTCAAGAGGTTAATGATCCCGGCCTACGCTATGGAACCCCCCAACTCCTGGTCCGAAACCAGCAGTCTCTATTCCCGACTGACCGGTCCAAATTTTGTCCTACTCCGAAACAGCTTGCACCTCTGGTGCAAGCTGTTTTATTATATGGTATAGCATAGCTACGTGAGCACTGGTGACTAATTGTGATTAAACCGGGAGAAAACAACATGATCCGATGTAGAACCGTTTGGTTGGCCCTGCTTTGTCTTGTTTGCGCGGTCCCTTTGTGGGCGGCAAACGAAACAGACGGCCGCAATCCCATCAATCCCCTCGATCAGGGTGGAGAAACTTGCGCCACCGCAGTAGCGATTACGTCGATTCCATTTTGCGACACCGGCACCACCCTGGGCCATATCAACGATTACCCGGTGCCGTGTAACAGCAACAGTGCCGCGCCGGACGTCGTCTATTCGATCACGCCGCCGGTGACGGCAATCCTGTCCTTTTCGCTGTGCGGCTCGGCCTACAACAGTGCACTCACGATCTGGCGCGGCTGTCCGAGTGCTGGCGGAGTGCTGGTCTGCTGCAGCGACAACGTCTGCGGTGACGACGCCTGCTGCGCGGGCGTGACCCTGCAGGCCAATGTGCTCTACTTCGTGGTCGTCGACGGCGGCGCGGCACCGAATGCGGGCAACTATCTCTTCAACGTCTTGCAAGGCGAGCAGTGCCCCGAGACGCCATGCGCTCAGGATACGTGCACTTTGGGCAACCGGGACATCGAACCCGTCAACAACAACTGCGGTCCGAATACTCCGAACATCACCTGCGGTGATTCGTTGTGCGGCGAGATCAGTATGACCGCCGACCGCGATTGGTATCGCTTGAACTTCACGCAATTCCCCTGTGCGGACATTCGCATTGCGGTGTACGGCAACGACACACCCGGCCACTATCCATTCGGCCTTGGTTTGAATCCGAAAGTCTCCCTCTGGAGCGCGGACTGTCTGACGATGCTGGCGCAAGACTCTGACGGCGGGATCGGTCTGGACGCGCTGCTTGACTCGCTCTGCCTGCCGGCTGGCAGCTACAATGTTCTCGTCGAACACGAAGGGAGCATCGGACCCTACGAGCTGTGGGTGTGGTGCACACCGTGTGAATGCGCCTGTCCGTGGCCGAGCGAGGACATCGAACCGAACAACGTCTGCTCCGGCGGCGGCGGTGTCATCTTGTGTGGTGATACCGTGTGCGGCTATCAGGAATTGGGTGCGAACGACTACTACTATTTCGAGATCTTCAACACGTGCCAGAATGTCACGATTGACGTTTTCGGTAATGACACCCCCGGTCAGTTCCCGTTTGGACAAGGGTTGAACCCGCGCGTCACCCTCTATGAATTCATCGGGTGCAACTTCGTTGCCTTTGACGACAATAGCGGTGTCGGAGAGGATGCACGTATTGACTCGCTTTGCCTTGAGCCGGGCATCTATAGGCTGCACGTTGCCGCCGAGCCACAAGCCACGAACTTCGGCCCGTACGTCATTGCAACCTCGTGTTCACCGTGCCCGTGCGATACCTGCCCGTATCCGAATCAGGACATTGAACCGATCAACAACCAGTGCGGCACGTTCAATCCGATCCTCCGTTGCGGTGACAACGTGTGCGGTGAAATCGTGAGCGTGGTCGCGCCGGATCAGGATTGGTACGTGATTCAAATCACCGATGGCTGCCGTGAATTGTACATCGACATTCTTGGAAACGACACAGGCGGTTATTATCCGTTTGGTCACGGCCTGAATCCTGCTGGAGAGTTGTGGAGCGCTGACTGCGGAACGCTTCTCTATCAGGATTTTAACAGCGGTGCCGGTGAGGACGCCCGCATCACAACGGACTGTCTCGAACCGGGCTTCTACATGCTGCGAATCTATGGCGAACTGGCGACGCAAGGACCGTACATCGTGCTGATCGCCTGTCAATCCTGCGCCTGCCCTGCTCCGTGCGAAGTGACCTGTCCGCAGGGCGCGCTGCTGGAAAACGAACCCTGTCCGTCTTTAGTCGATACGACCAACGGCGGCTGCGCCGCCGATGAACAGCTCTTTCTGCCACTCGGCTGCGGACAGGTCTATTGCGGCACGAGCATCGCGTTCTTAGGCGGATATGTGGACACGGATTGGTATCGTCTGCTGGTCCCGCAGCCCTCGCAGGTGCGACTCTGCGTCAGCAGTGAGTTCGACGGGTACCTGAGCCTTTATGTTCGCGGACCGGGCACTGACCCGTGCGATCAGCGCGATCTCGTGGACTGCGAGTTCATAGCAGGTTGTCAGGGCGCGCAGTGCATCTCGATGTGCCTCCCGGCCGGTATCTACTTTGCGGAGTTCAAACCGACAGGATTTCAGGCCGTTGAATGTTGGGACTATGTGTTGGCCGCAGTCTGCTCGGCATGTGAACCGACGGTTTGCGAAGCGCCCGACAGTCTGGTCATCAGCTATCCGGATTCATTGAACCCGGACGATCCGATCACGGACGTCACCTTGCGTTGGCCTCCGGTACCGGGAGCGACCGAATACCGCGTCTATCGCACGAGCGACAACAATAGTGTGTTAATTCCGACTCCGGTCACGTATGTCGCCACCACGCTCGACACGTTCTTCGTGCATGACGGCGTGATTGTGAACGACGGAACGAACGAGATCTGGATATACTACGTGCTGTCGTACTGTGAATACACGCATGAGCCGTGTGACGTGGTGCCGACTGCTATTGAACCTGCGCGAGTGCTTCCGATGCGCCGCGAAGAGTAGCTCGTAAACCGTTCACAAACAATCAACGGGGCCGCGCAATGCGGCCCCGTTTGCTTTTTCAAAATGTCCTTAGCATATTCCCTTTGAGCATTATCTGCTCGTCATTTCGATATTCCAGTTTCATCCTTCCAAGCTCCCGTTGTGATTCCTGACCTGCCCCCCTCATTTCAACAGCTCTATCAGGATAGCGGTCCGATTCTGCGTTATCGCATTTTGCGCGACGTGTTGGGCCGCGATGAGAGTTGGATAGAAACCGCGTCAGCGCAGGCCGCGCTCGTGAAAGAGCCGCGCATTCAGGAACTAATGGACGGTCAACTTGCTAACGGCTCCTTCGGTGACCGGCTGTCGCAGACCGTGGCCACGACGCTCTGGCTTTGCGAAGCAGGCGTTGAAGAACATCCCACAGTAGTTAAGGTCCTGGAGTATGTCGTGCTTCCGACGCTCGCGCAGGACAACGTGACGTGGGAGTTTCCGGAGCAGGAGCGGCGGCTCGTGCGCGACGCGTGTCTTCACGTCCTGGCTCGTGCCACACGCGGGACTCATCCGCTGCTCGAAACCTATCTTGAACTGATCACGCTGGAGTGGGAGCACTGGCTGTCGACGAAGCAGGGGCCGCCTACATCCGCAGCGTACTCCGCGATGGTCTGGTGGCGCTGTCCTGCGGAGCGCATGTTATCCAAGCGCGCGCTGTTGACTCGCTTGCTGCAGGCCGTGGAGCAGCTTGCTGTGCCACTCCTGCCCGAAGCGACCCGGTTGGTGATTCCTGATAAACAGGTTTATCTCGCCGAACCCGTGCGCATGCTGCATGACCTTGACCTCGGCGCGCGGGCGGGGATTATCGGCGACGTCGAGCATCTGCAATGGCTCTATGATGAGTTGGAAGTCGCGCAGGACGCGGACGGCCAATGGCACTTTGAGCAGGAGGACTTTCCGGCCTCGCTCGGCTGGTACTATCCGCTCGAAAAAAATGCACGCGACCGTGAGCTGACGATTCGCGCGCTTATGATTTACAAGCTGCTGAACTATGACGTCTAAATCAGCCGACGTACCGGACAGTCTTTATCGGCGAATTTACGCCGTGGTGAAGAAGATTCCGCGCGGCAGAGTTGCAAGCTACGGGCAAGTGGCGCGCGTCGCCGGTCTGGAGCGGCATGCTCGCATGGTCGGCTACGCGCTGCATGCATTGAGTGAAGGTGATGTCGAAACCGTTCCATGGCAGCGCGTGATCAATGCGCAAGGCTACATCTCGATTCGCTCCAATCCTATGGCAGCGAAAATTCAGCGCAAGATTCTCGAACATGAAGGCGTCGAGTTCAACGAAAAAGACAAAGTGGATTTTAAAAAGTTCGGTTGGAAGAAATAATTCTTTATGTACGAGTCCAGAACTCGTCTGGTCTGTCATATCTGTAGGCTTAGCGATTCTCCCTGTTCTGCGTTCAATCCCTCTCTTTACCCCCTCTCCGCCTCAGTTTCCTCCCGTCATTCGGTACGTGATTTGTTTTTCCAACCCTTACACATGTTCCGGCACGCTAACCAATTTCGCGGCATCCTGTATTTTCGTTGACAGATGTCAACGGTTGTGATAGATTGAATACAAGTACAATCGGTCACAGATTGGGGAGATGGCCATGAACTCATTTTTGAGGTTTGCTCTGGGAATGCTGCTGGCGCTTTGCGTCCGCAGCATTTATGCTCAGCCGGGCAGCGTATTGATCAACGAAGTTATGTACGATGACACAAGTGTGACAGACGTGGAGTGGGTTGAGTTATACAACACCCAACCCTTCCCGCGCACACTTTCGAATTGGGTCTTAACCGATGGCGGAGTCTGGCCGCCGCCTTCTACCGAAGGCGCGTTACTCATTCCACCCTTTACGGTCATCCCGCCAAATGGCTATCTCGTCATCAGCAAGCAGCCGATAGCCGAGTTTCCGGTGGTCGTATGCAATGAGGTTGACGCAAGTTGGGCGCTGAATGACGGCGGAGATAACTTGGCGCTGTTCGATGGCAATGGTCCGACGGCGCAGCTGATTGACGGCTCGTTAACGACGCTGTATCCCGACCTCGCAATCGGAAATGCCGGGAACAGTGTCGAGAAGCGCGATCAGAATCAGGTGTGGACAAACGATCCGCTCGCTTGGAAAGAGTGTACGCAGTTCTTCTCGGAGGGCCGTTTTCACAACTGCACGCCCAATCAACCGAACAGCCCTGACGCACCGCTTCTATGCGGCATGATTGAAGAAGCCGTTGAGCTAAACAACACCGTTTATCAACAGTTCGTCTTTCAAACTCAGCTTGCCGATCTGAACATCCGCAACACGGGCCCGAATCCGACGTGCATAGAATTTGTCGGAACGTATAGTGACATCTTCTTCGTCGTGACACCTCCGCCATTGGTCATCCTGCCCGGCGAAGTCGCATCGATGCAAATTGGATTCACTCCTCCCAGTGTTGGTGATTTTGACGGCGTAATCTGGATTGTACAAGGTGACGGCAGTCCGCCGTTGCGCATCGAACTTTTTGGCAGCGGCTGCTTGCCCGCCGTCCCCCCCCCGCCACCAATTCTCTTCCCGGCTACCGCGTCGCACACGCTGCAATTTAATCTGCCGTGGGATCCGCTGAACGGCACGGATACCCATTACGCCATTGAGTATTCATCCGACGGCTTCTTGACATCTATGTATGTTGATTTTCCGTTCGGTGCAAGCATCTACCCCGTGTTCAGGACTGCGCCAATGTGGGGACTCGGCAGTGCACATGTCATCTCTGACCTTGAGCCGTTCACTTCGTATGAAGCGCGACTGATTGCACGAGATTGCATGGACGGACTCGCGCCGGGGCCGTCTGAAGTGGCGATCACGCTTGAACAATTGTCACTGCAATCCACATCACCCATTGAGGTCACGATTCAACCGCTCGGAAACGGCATGATTCGCCTGCAATGGGATCCGACCATTACGGCGGATAACGACCGGATCTTGCAGGACGCGCAATGGGTGATTCTGTATGGCCCGACTGAAGCCGAAATCGATCAGATATTGACGACAACCACCGACGGTGTCTTTGATATTGATATCTCCGGCTTGCCTTCGATTGGATTCTACGCCGTTCAAGCGATAGCCGATGACGTTTTGAGTACTCCGCAGCCCATGATCGCGTGGCCGCCGGACGGGGCGCGCATTGCGGGTGAAAACACGATTGTGCTGAGTGACTTCCTGCACATTGAACAATGGGCGAGCTATGAAATTTGGCTCGACCTCTTCGACGACGGGGTCTTGCTTGGGTCAAACCTTACAAGCCCGTGGAATCTTTCAAGTGTTATCGGAGTTCCCGCGGATTTCACGGATGTTACACCCGGGCCGCATACTCTGACAGCGCGGGTTAACTTTATCAACGGCGGCTATGCGGATGTCACGCACACGATTGAGGTAGTTCCGGTGACCTATTCCAATTTCATCGCAGACTACAATCCCGGAACAGGTTTGTTCACGGTTGATACAACTGGCGTGCAAGGGGTTTGGTCTCCGTTATCGGACGTGCTGTGGGAAACATCGCAAGCGGGCATGTTCACGGGCGGTCAAGCGACATTCCCGTGGTATCCCGGAATGGACTCGATGATTCTTGTGAATCCTGTGCCAATCTTCCTCGATCACGTGATTACGGAATCGCCGACAATTCCCGAAGACCCGCTGCTGAATGGCGGAGTCACCTATCTATTCGATTTCCCGGATATCGAGATCCCGCGTATCGCCATCGCCTGCTGCTGTAACGGAATGGAACTTGTCACGGCGGGAACCACAGACGGCGTTTACGGCAAAGAGAAAAACATTCCGCTCGGACCCGTCACAACGTGCAAGAACGGCAAATTCGAATGTGGATTTGCCTTTGAAGTGGTCATAACACTCAAGTTCTTCATCGCCGAAACCCCCGAAGTTTGTTACTGGGGACAGGATGCGAAAGGCGATCGCACGAGCGAGTTGGTAGCGTGCACCGGAGGTCCGCCACCGAACGCGTTCGCCTCACTTGTTCCGCCCATCACGTTGACGTCGCATAAGACCTACGGCGGCAACAACTATCCACATGGCGGAGCGAACTACGGCAACGACGATTATCGCTCAGATAACAACGGCGGCTACCTGGATGAAAAGCAACTCTTGAAAGGCAAGATCCGTTGGTTTGACCAGCCTGCAACGATGGGGCGCGTGCCCGCTGCCGCAGGGTTTGGTCATCGAGTGATCATCAACGACTCCTTCATTGCGCGCGCGGACCCCAGTTGCGCTGAAGCCAGCTGTTGTTTAGGGTGGGATCACGTTGCTGATGTCACGTTCTGCTCCGATTGCACGATCCTCACCACGACTGCTCCCACGATTCAGAATGTGGCCGCTCCGGCCGTCTGTCCGGCGCTTGCGGCGAACTAAACAAAGAGAGTTATCTCAAAACAAAGCGGGCCGGTCATATGACCGGCCCGCTTTGTTTATGCAGGCAGCACCTCGTACACCTTGCCCCCCAGCCGCATCGTCATGCGCTTGTGCTTGAGGCTGCGGCGGGAGCCGCGCATTTCCGAGAGGATCCCGGTGCCGGGTTCGCTGCCGCGATAGACGAAGCTGCCTTCGAGCACCCTGTCCACACCGTCGTACCAATAGTGACAGAGCTGTTGACCGTACATCACTCCCGGCTCGTGGTCGCAGTCGCGGATGTCATGACCGCAAACCGAGCAGGTCGGCTTTTCAAAGGTGAAGGCGATGGAGGCTTCGGTGATGAGGCCGCTATCGAGCAGCACGCGAAAGTCCTCCGCGCCGCTGTGGGCCTTCGGCCAATAAAAATTCGGCACAATGTAACGGTGATTTTGGTGCGTTTCGATGGTGCCGCTGAAAAATCTCGCAACGGCAATCGAGAAGCGATTGTGCCCGATCAGTGCGGGCGCGCCGTGCGCGAGCTGCAATATGTGTTCGAGGTCACTTGTGCGAAAGCAGCCGAAGTGCCCGTCAACAGCATCACCGGCCAGGCGACAGCGGCGCACGTGAATCTCTTCGTTCTTGAGTGGAACCAGCGGCGGGTTGGGGAGGGCATGGATTTCTGACAGGGCGTCGATCGCATTCGGCGTGGCCAGGAGGCCGACAGGGTGGGAACGGTGCTGAAGGATCATGAGGTGGGACTCCAGTTAAGGAATACAAGGGGTTAGAACTGTAATGTTGGAGTTTCGAAACCGCTACGGAGGTTAGGAGTTTGTTGACGATGCAATAGAATTGCGGTAAATTGCTCACACGGATGAGTATTGTGCTATAGCAGCGCACGGTCCCTTGGTCGGCGCGCTTGCTCGTGGATAAGAAGGAGCTCGTATGAATATCTTGGCGACGATGTTGGCTGTGTGCTTAGCCCTCGGTCTGGATGACTCGACTTGTATTGGTCAGGTCTATCCTCCTGAACCCCCCTCCGCTTTGGCAAGCGCGCACACCGTGCTTGCCGCCCCGCCTACGGTCTCTCTCCCCGCGCTGAGCAACCGCGCACTGCTACTCGAAGACGAGACGAACTATCTGCTCTCCATGGAAGACGGCACAACACCGCCTGCCCGGCTTGCCCGACCACAGGATGTTCACTTGTCGCTCGACAACTCCGGTTCATGGGAAACACTTCCGGACGGTTCGCGGATTTGGCGGCTGCGCATTATCTCGCCCGGAGCAACCGACACGTGGCTTGTCTATGACCAGTGGAGAATCGTCAAGCCGTGCGAGCTGTTCCTCTACAACGACGACCGGTCGATGATCTTCGGGCCGTACACATCTGTCGACAACTGGGACGGGACGAATGTCACGCCCATTGTCAAGGGAGAGGCAATCACGCTCGAATATATCGTTCCGGCGGGCCAAACAGAGATCGGGGAGCTCGCGATCGCAAGCGTGCTGCACGGCTATCGGCATTTCCACGACCGCGAAGCGCGCGAACGCGATGCCTTGGAGTCGTTTGGCGATGCGCTGGCCTGCCAAATCAACGTCTGGTGTTTTGACTACATGCAGGAAGAAAAACGCGCCGTGGCCATGATCGTTGATCCGGCGGGCGGCTCCTGCACGGGCACGCTGCTCAACAACACGACACAAGATGGCGATCCCCTCGTGCAAACGGCCTTTCACTGCTTGAACGGCAATGTGACGAACTGGCTGTTCTATTTCAATTACGAAAGCCCGGCCTGCTCGCCGAGTCAGAACGGCAATTTGGCATCCGTAATTCAGAACGCAACGCTCTTGATGTCGCACGAACCCTCTGACCATGCGCTGTTGCGGTTATCGAGCCCACGTCCGGACTCTCCGTTCATCCCTGCATATTTGGGCTGGTCGAATGCCAACACTGCGGCTTCGAGTTCGTGCGGCATCCACCATCCGCGTGCCGACGTAAAAAAAGCACATGAGGCGGATGGTCCCGCAGTGAGCAGCAGTTGGAGCGGCGGCGCGCCAAATTCGCATTGGCGAACATTTCCAAGCAGCGGCCTCGCTGAGCCCGGTTCCTCCGGATCGCCGCTGATTAATCAGGATGGCCGCGTCGTGGGTGAACTGCACGGCGGATCGCAGCCGGTTTGCGATAGCAACGCGTTTGTGCAGGCCGTTTATGGCAAGCTCTCGCTGGCGTGGGAAGGCGGCGGCAGCTCGGAGTCACGCCTGCGCGATTGGCTCGATCCGCTAAACACAGGTGTGACTTCTGAGGATTATTGGCAGCCGCAAAGCCCGCCCAACGATTCCTGCGGGCAGCCGGGGTTCACAACAATCACGTCGCTGCCCTTCTCCGCAACCGGCAGCACGCTCTTCGCGGCGGACAACTTCACCGGGCCGGGCTGTAACACGAATACGTCACCGGATGTGATCTACCTGCTGACTCTGCCCTGCGAGCGCGGCGTTTCCATTTCGTCGTGCGGGTCGGAGTTCGACACGGAGCTTCTTGTGTATTCGGTGAACTCATGCGCCGACTGGATTGCGCTGGAAGTATGCAGTGATGATTTCTGCGGCGCGCAGAGTCAAGTTCAATTCACTGCTCAGGCCAATCAAATGTATGCTATCGTCCTTGAAGGCTACGGCAATGCCGCAGGTGATTTTGTGCTCACTATCTCCGGCATACCCTGCACGACGCTGCCGACCGTCGCGCCGGTCGCGTTGACCATACGCGTGAACCCGACCACGGCGTCCACAGAACTCAGGTGGGTACACCTGGGTCAAGCCAACAGGTATTTTGTATACAGGTCCGAAGACCCGCAACTCATTGTGACCCCTGCGAATTTAGTCGCCGAAGTGACGGCAACGTCTTACGAGTGCTCGGGTTGCCTTTCCCAATCCGCCGAGCGGGTATTTTTCACGGTAACGGCTGAGAATGTACAAGGGGGTTCGGCTCGCCAATGACAGGCGGAAGAGGATGTGAGCGTGTCGTGCGGAAGGGAGGCTGACCGGACCGGGCCCCTGTATCTGCTTCCAGACGTGGAGTTGCACTGAAGGAATACAAGGGGTTAGAAACTGGGGGCAACAGATTTAGTTTTGTGCAGAGAGACCGGACCCTTGCCGGGTTCGCAATTATCAGCTATATTGCACTATTGTTTCGGAATGCAATTTACCGGGAAGCGCGCCGCGAAGTGATGCGGCGCGTTGCTCATTTCAACGCATGGGGAAATGCCGATGAAAAGACTACTTACGTGTATGCCTGTTTTAGCACTGATGATGGTCGCCGCGGGCAATCTGTTCGCGCAGAACGCCAGTCTGGTGGATCCGCAGACTCCTGTTCAGCCGCCAAGTTCACAGTATTCCGTATCTGCCGCGCCGACGGTGACCCTGACCGCGCAGGACAACCGCACTTTCTTGCTGGAAGACGAGGCCAACTACGCGCTCGCGCAGCAGCAAGGCGTGACTCCTCCGGCGCTGATTGCCCGGCCGCAGGAAATCAATTACAACCTCAACAACTCCGGTTCGTGGGAAATGCTCCCCGACGGCCTGCGCATCTGGCGATTGCGGATCGTCTCGCCTAACGCCACCGACACGTGGCTGGTCTATGACCAGTGGCGCATCGTCAAGCCCTGCGAGCTCTTTCTCTACAACGACGACCGTTCAATGATCTACGGCCCTATACCAGCGTGGACAATTGGGATGGCACCAACGTAACGCCGATTATTCGCGGCGAAGCGGTCACGCTCGAGTATCATGTGCCCGTTGATCAGTCGGACGTCGGCGAACTGTCGGTGCTGCGCGTGCTGCACGGCTACCGCCACTTTCATGACGTCGAAGCCCGCGACCGCGACGCACTCGACGCCTTCGGCGATGCCGAAGCCTGTCATGTCAATATTAATTGCTTTGGCTACATGCAGGAAGAGAAGCGTGCCGTGGCGCTGGTTGCCGATCCGATGGGCGGCGTTTGCTCAGGCACCATGCTCAACAACACTCTGCAGAACGGTGATCCGCTTTTCCTGACCGCCGACCATTGCTTGAATGGCAATCAGAATAACTGGCTCTTCTACTTCAACTACGAAAGCCCAGTGTGTTCGCCGAATACTAACGGTAGTTTGAACCACGTCGTCTCGAACGCCACGCTTCTCTCAAATTGGCTCGACTCGGACTTCGCCCTGCTTCGCTTGTCGCGTCCGCGCCCCAACTCACCCTTCATACCTGCGTTCATGGGTTGGGATCGCTGGACCGGCGCGCCGTCGTCCACATATGGCATTCACCATCCGATCGGCGATGTGAAAAAGGGCTGTGAAGATTACAATCCTCCGACCACCTCGGGTTGGAACGGCAATTTCCCCAATACCCACTGGGCAGTGCAATGGGACAACGGCGTCACTCAGGGCGGCTCCTCCGGTTCGCCGCTCATCGCCAACACTGGCCGCGTGATTGGCCAGTTACATGGCGGTTTATCTTCTTGCAGCACGCCGAATGCCGCGGACAGATACGGCAAACTGTCCGTAAGCTGGGACGGCGGCGGTAATCAGAGCACGCGCTTGCGCGACTGGCTTGATCCCAACAACAGCGGCTCGCAAGTCAGCAACTACTGGCAGCCTTCTGGCCCGCCCAACGACTCCTGTGGTCAGCCGGGATTCACGCATATTACAACTCTGCCGTTCTCTGCGTCAGGCAGCACGCTGTTTGCCGCCAACAACTTCAACACCATCGCCTGCAACTATTCGAACACCGCACCCGAACTTGTTTACACGCTGAATCTGCCCTGCGATCACACCGTGACCGTCTCGACGTGCGGCTCAAACTTCGACACGGAGCTGTTCGTGTTTCAGGGGAGCTGCAGTCAGTGGTTTACGCAAGCTGGTTGCAACGACGACTTCTGCGGCACGCAGAGTCAGGTCACGTTCAACGCGCAAGGCGGCGTCAGCTACACCATCGTGCTGGAAGGCTATGCGTCCTCGTGGGGTAACTTTGTCCTGAATGTCACCGGCACCGCCGCCGGTGCGCAAGGTAACGCGCAGTGCCCCGGCTACGAAATCACCGAAGTCCCCTACTTCACCTACGGCGCGACGGATTGCGGCGGAGATGACGTGAACCCGACTTGTCAGTCCAACGACGCACAGGACGTGCATTGGTACTGGATCTCGCCTTACCATCAGGAAATGCGCGCCAAGACGTGTTACATCAATTTCGACACGATTCTTCAGGTGCGCGAGGGCGGCGCCTGTCCGGGAACATGGGCCACCGGTTGCAGCGACGACTACTTCTGCGGAACGAGCTCATTGGCCAGCGCCGTGGTGTTTGATGCCAGCGTCGGCCAAGTCTACTACATCACCATGGACGGATACAATGGTGCGACCGGCTTCTCGTCGCTCGAACTGGAAGTCTGGAACGATGCCTGTGCCACGCCATACGTCGTTCCCAGCCTCCCGTTTAACGAGTTCGGCGACACACGGCCCGCGCGCGACGATATCGCAACCTATTTCAACCCGGCGGCGAAAGACGTGCTGTTCCAATACACCTCGCCGATTTGCCAGAATATGGGCGTCTCCATGTGCTTTGAAACTGGCTACGACTCGTATGTCGAAGTGCGCACCGGCGGCCCCTGCCCCGGCACGACCGTTGTCGCGTTTAACGACGACTACTGCGGTCTGGCCAGTCAAGCGACGTGGGCTGCCGAGGCCAACCGCACCTACTACATCGTTGTTTCCGGTTTTCAAGACAGCGCAGACCCGTTCTCGATTCAGTTCTACAACATTCCCGGCGCGGTACCCTCTCCGGTCGGCGACATCTGCGAGACGGCACTGCAAATTCCGACGCTGCCGTTTACTGACTTCGGAAACACCTGCTGCATGGCCGACAACTACACGCCGTGTGTGGGCGTCGATTCGCGGGAAGTCGTGTACAACTACTTTTCGACATCGTGTCAGGATGTGACCGTATCGCTGTGCGGCTCCTCCTATGACACCGGCCTCGGGATCTACGGCGGCACGTGTCCGAACATCGCGCCGTTGATTGTTTGCAGCGATGACGACAACTGCGGCGGCGCCTTCTCCTTACAGTCCACCGCGACTTTCCGTGCCGAACCGAATACCAACTATCAGATTCTGGTGCACGGTTTTTCGAGCAACTGCGGCAACTATGTGATAAACGCCAGTGGCGTGCCCTGCCCGCCGCCGGTCGCCCTTGCTCCCGACAGTCTCGTCATTCGCGTCGAGCCTTCCACCTCGTCGGCGCAGCTCTTCTGGTCGAGTGCGCTGAATGCCAGTGTCTATCACGTCTATCGTTCGACGGATCAGAACAACATCGTCGCGCCTGCCAATCTGATTGCCGATGTGGCCACCAACTCTTTCGACTGTTCCGGCTGTCTAAACGAGCCGTCGTTTGAAGTCTTCTTCGCGGTCACCGCTGAATACGTTCCCGTCGCCGCGGCCGCACCCGACGAATCCGGCAACACCGCCGCGCTTGGTCTGACAAAGGCCGACGCTGTGATGAGTATTGTCCTCGAGAATCCTGCGCTCCTAATGAACAACGACGTCGAAGAGCAGGCTCACAAGAACGGCAAGTAAGCACATTGTATGGGGGATCAAGCAGGCGGTCCTGTCTTTGGGCCGCCTGTTTCCCTTAGTGCAAAAGCCCCACCGGCTTCCTTGCAAGTCTGGCGGTATATCTGTACATTTGCTCCAATTTCAATTTCTCCAGAACTTTGGTCCTTGAGGAGGGCTATGAAAAGGCTGTTTCTATTAGTTCTTGCGTTGGTTTTGATGTCCGTCATGTGCCACGCGGCTATCCATTACGTTAACCCCAACGGCAGCGGCCAGTACACAACCATCCTCGCTGCCTACACTGCCGCCGGCACTGGTGACACGCTGCTTGTCAGCCCCGGTAACTACACGGACGAGCTGTTGATTCAACGCAAAACGGCGATTATCGGCGCGGGCTGGGACCAAGTGACAACTTCGCGCATTGTGCTCGACGTTTTCGCGACAAGCTCCCTGCTGGAAGGATTGCGCGTGGAGTACTGTTGTGACGAAGCGATCTTTGCCGAATCCGCCACAGATTCCCTTGTGGTTCGCAGATGCTTTGTGCGGACGACAGGAGTCCATCCTTGTTTTAACCGACATCTTGCGTCACTCGGCAAGTGGCTGACCTTTGATGGCTGCGTCTTACAGTCGGGGGGGGTGAATGGCGCCATCGTCCTGTGGTCCGTGAAGGACTCGCTGATCGTACGCAATTGCATCTTGGCGCAATCGTCGGCAACGGTCTCCAATCAGGCCGTGCTCGTAGGTGATCCGCGCTTCGTCACGATGGTGAACAACACAATGGTGAACGTGAAGGAGATATTCAACACGACCGGCACCTATTGGCTCTACGCCGCCAACAACATCGTGTGGGATTGGAATCCCGGTCCGACGTGGGGTACCTATTCGCCAACCGCGGTCTTTGAATACAACGCGTCGCAGAATACCGTGCCGCCGCACGGAACGAATGGACTCTCGTTCGCCTCAGATCAGTTCATTTCCTACAATGAAGCCAACGGCGACGAACATGGCGTCAGCAACTTGCACATCTTCAACGGTTCAATCCTGCAGAACGCCGGTTTGCCTTCGGTGAATGACCGCGATGGTTCTCGTTCCGACCTGGGGTGCTACGGCGGGCCTTACCAGCTTGTGGATAACGGGGTGCCCGCCTTTCCGTTCATTTTATCTCTCACCTCATCGCCGGTGATCATGAATGGTGACTCCGCCGGTGTCACGACTGTCGGCCGCGTGGGACCGCGCTACTGATGCGAAGTTCGATTCACATCCTTTGTGCGCTGCTGTTGGCTGCGAGACTGTGCGCCGACGTCATTACGGCTGTTGAGTACTCGTGGGACGTTCCTGCGCCCCCGGGCACGGGCACGCCGGTGAACATCGTTCCCGGAAATCAAATCAATGTGTCACGCAACGTATCCATCGCGTCTTTGCCGCAAGGTCTGCATCGGCTCTATCTCCGCGCGCACGATGATTCGTCGGGATGGGGCGGTGCGCATAGTCTGTGGGTGTATCGTTTACCGCCTGCATTGCACGTGGACAGCACGATCACGGCTTTCGAGTTCTGGTTTGATAATGGACCGCACACGGCCTTTGAGGTCGGCGGCGGCGCTGAAGTGCAATGGATCGGCAACGTTCCGCTGAACTCATTGCCGCAGGGTTTTCATAGGCTCTATGTGCGCGCCCGCAACGCAGCGGGCATGTGGGGCGCGCCTGAGTCCGAAGTCGTCTTCGTCTTCGCACCGGCGCTGGTGACTCAGCACGTGGTTACTGCGTTTGAGGCTTGGGTTGACAATGGGACACACTTTTCCTATGACGTCGCAGATGCAAGTGAAGTGCAGTTGATCCGCAACCTGCCGGTCGCGGAGCTCACACCCGGCATGCACAAGCTGTTCGTTCGCTGCCTTGATCAAGGGGGAAACTGGAGCGGCGCGCAAAGTCAGTTCTTCATGGTCTTCCCCCGAGTTGATACGAATCCCGGCCGCATCGCCGGAGCGGAATTCTGGATCAATGTGGACCCCGGTCAGGGCAACGGCCTGCCGCTTGCACCCACCGATGGCGGATGGGATGAATTCCAAGAGGAGGCCTTTGTCTATGTGCAGGACATTCCGCCGGGCTTTCATCGCATCGGCGTACGCGTGCGCGATGACGTCGGCCACTGGAGCGGCGTGGAAATTGACACGTTCACAGTCGGCCCGATGCTGGTGATCAGCACCAGCGGCAATGATGTCATCTTGCACTGGTCGGAATTGCCGGGGATAACAGACTTTGAGGTTTGGCGTTCGTCTCAGATTGACGGCGGATTCAATTTAATCGGATCGGTTTCCGCAAACGCTTACACAGACCCGGGGATCATCGCTTCGCAGCCTCAGTTGTATTATCATGTCAAGTGGGTGCCGAATGCGCGCGCGCAGAGCGCTTTTCGCTTGCCCGACACTGGACCTTCATCCCACTGATCTGAAAATCTGCGCGACGGTCAGCGGCCCTCTCCGGAGGGCCGTTTCTTTTGCAACTTCACTTGCAAGCGACGCTCTAACAGTGTATACTCTTGAAACAATCTCTCGCCGGAGTCTCGCCATGTTTCTCATCAGGCTTCCCGCCTTGCTTCTCTGCATAACAACGCTCTTTGCTAAGGATCCACTGCCGCGCCGCCCGTGGCTGGGCGCCCAGCTTGCGCCCGCCAACACCGAACAGCTCGCCGCATCCGCGCAGGGCTGGTCCAATGGCGTGGCGGTTCAGCGCGTGATTCCCGGATCGAGTGCCGAGGCCGCAGGTCTGCAGGAGGGCGATGTCCTCCACAAGATGGACGACCGCCTGCTCTTCTCTTCGCTCGACATCACGACCGGCCTTAAGGCCTCCGCCGTCGGCAAGACGATTACATTCGAGCTGTCCCGTGCCGGGAAACTGCTCACCAAGCGCGTGAAGCTGAAAGAGCTGTCACGGGAATCGTCGGACGAGTTTGAGATCATCTACGAGACCTTCACGCTCGACGGCGCGCTGCGTCGACTGTTGCTCACGAAACCCAAAGGAGTCGGCCCTTTTCCGGTGGTCGTGCTGATGGGCGGTATCGGCTGTTACAGCGTAGACGTGCCACAGCCGCAACCATTCTCCTACCGCGATATTCTCTATGATTTCACCCGCAACGGTTTCGCGACCGTGCGCATCGAGAAGACGGGGATGGGCGACAGTCAAGGTCCTCCGTGCGCCGCGCAGACCTTTTTCGATGAAGTGCGTGGACTCAAGGCGGGAATCCAATCGCTCGACCGTTTCGCCTTCCTCGACCGCAATCAGATGCTCTACTTCGGACATTCAATGGGCGGGCTGTCGGCTCCGGTGGTCTATCGCGATTTGCCCTGCGCGGGGATCATTGCGGTGGCTACTTCGGGAATCGACTGGCAGGAATACGAGATGATCAATAATCGACGGCAGCTTGAGCTCGCGCGAATTCCATACGACTCGATCGAGGTGCTGCTCGATCGTCATGCGGCGGCGATGCACGAATTCTATGTCGTCAAGCGTCCGTTGGACGAGATTCTGCGCGATCATCCCGAGTGGCAGGAGGACCTGCAATATCCGGCCTCCGAACAATTCATGCGCGACATCGCTGACATCAGTCTCGCGTCATATTGGAAGGGCGTTGCCAGTCCCGTGCTGTTTGTGTACGGCACCGCCGATTTCGTAACGGCCGCCAACGAACATGTGTGGGCGCAGAGTGTTGTCAATGCATCGCATCCGGGGATGGCCGACTATATTGAGATCAAGGGCATGGATCACGGCTTCAACAATTCAGGCACATTTCAGAACGCCTTCGACGGCACGGGCGAACCCCCGGCGGTTCATCCCGACTTCTTCCCGAAGGTCTTGGAGTTCGCCCGAAGGTCCTTGCGGTAGCAGCCGCAGCGTGCTTGAGCAACGGGCGACTCGGGCGAGTCGCCCGTTGCGTTTTGGCGACATTCCGCCCCGCACGGGTGTTTATTTTCTGGACAGGGCGTGACGGTCTTGACAATTCGGGGCAATTCAATTATGCTACTAACCCTCCGCCGGGAAGACGGAGCGCGAAAAACACAAAGCTTAGGGAGCACGGAATGCACAAGCTGTATCGGTGGGTCTTGGTGGCGGTCTGTTGTCTGGCCGCAAGTCAAATGGGGTATGCACAGATCTCGGCAGGCGGCACACCGCCGAGTGAGGAGTGGTCCGTCGCGTCGGCGGTACCGACGGTAACGATGGAGCGGCAGGATCACACAGCACTGATGGCGGCTGACGAAGCCGAAGGCAAGGATGTGCCGCTGCGCTTTGCGGCCGAATTGCCGGTGAACTTGAACCTCCAGAACAGCGGTCTGTGGGAGGCGCTGCCCACCGGTGACCGCCTCTGGCGTTTGCGCATCGCTTCGGAGAACGCTAACACCATCGGTCTGGTCTATGATCAGTGGTTCATTCCCAAAGGCGGCCAGCTCTTTATCTACAACGACGACCGTTCGCAGCTGATCGGCGCCTTCACGAGTTTCCAACAACTGGGAAGATGGCAGGAACATCACGCAGCCCGTCAAGGGTGCGGCGATCACGCTCGAGTATCTCGAACCGGCGGCGGTCGCGGATCAGAGCGTGCTTTCGATCATGACGGTCAATCACGGCTACCGCGACGTGTTCAGCCGTCCGCGGGATCGCGCACTCGATGCGTTTGGCTCTTCGGGCACGTGCAACAACAATATCAATTGTCCCGAAGGCGCGAACTGGCAGGACGAGAAGCGCGGCGTGGCCATGATTTTGTCCGGCGGCTCGCGCATTTGCACGGGTTCGCTGATTAACAACACCGCGCAGAATCAGACGCCGTATTTCCTCACGGCTTACCACTGTCTGGGCGGCGAAACAAGCTGGGTGTTCATGTTCAACTACGAGAGCGCGAGCTGCGCGAATGTGGACGGCCAGACCAATCAGACGGTCGCCAACGCCACGCTGCGCGCGAGCTGGAGCACCTCGGACTTCGCGCTCTTGCAGCTTTCGAGCACACCGCCGTCGACCTACAACCCGTATTACAACGGCTGGAATCGCGTGAATTCGCCGTCGACAAGTTCGATCTGCATTCACCATCCGAGCGGCGACATCAAGAAGATCTCGTTCGACAACAACCCGCCGACATCAAGCGGCTGGTATTCAACGGGCGACAATCACTGGAACATCGGCGCGTGGGAAGACGGCACGACCGAACCCGGCTCGTCGGGTTCGCCGCTGTTTGATCAGAATTCGCGTATTACGGGCCAGCTTCACGGCGGCGACGCGAGCTGTTCGAATAATGTCAACGACTACTTCGGAAAACTCGCCACCTCGTGGGCCGGCGGCGGCACGAGCTCGACGCGGCTCTCCAATTGGCTCGATCCGAACGGCACGGCGCCAAACACACTCGATGGACTGAACGGCACAGGCGGCGGCGGCGGAACACCTCCGGCCAACGACGCATGCCCCGGCACAGCGATCACCGCGCTGCCGTATTCGACGTCCGGTTCCACCACGAACGCGACGAACAACTACGCGAACTGCGTCGGCGCGACATCGAAGGAAGTCATCTACAGCCTGACACTCGCGTCATGCCAGACGGTCACCGTCTCGCTGTGCGGGTCGTCCTATGACACGGGACTTGGTGTTTATAGCGGCGGCAGCTGTCCCGGCACAACGCAGGTCGCGTGCAACGACGACGCGACCGCGTGCGGCAGCGGCTCAACGTCATCTGTAGTTTCATTCACGGCGAATGCAGGCACGACCTATTGGATTCGCGTGCACGGCTATTCGACCAACAGCGGCAACTTCACGATGAACGTCACGGGCGTCGCGTGCGGTGGCGGCGGCGGAAATCCGGATGTCTGTCCGGGCGTCGCGATCAGCGCGGTGCCGTACACCACGACCGGCAACACGACCAATGCCGTAAACAACTACGCGGATTGCGTCGGCGCAAGTTCACGCGAACACGTCTACGCGCTCACGCTTTCGACCTGCCGTGTGGTAACGGTCTCGCTGTGCGGATCGGGCTATGACACCGGTCTCGGCATTCGCACGAGCGGCGCTTGCCCCGGCACGACGCTGGTGGCCTGCAACGACGACTTCTGCGGCACGTCAAGCCAGATCACCTTCACGGCCAACGCGAATCAGACCTACTGGCTGATGGTGCACGGCTACTCGACGCGGCGTGGCGCGTATACGCTGAACGTCACCGGCACAGCCTGTCCGAATCCCAACGGCCCGAATGACGATCACGGCGTGATCGCGATCGAAATGGCCGATCCGAACAAGGACTTCATGCCCGAAACGTACGAGTTGCATCAGAACTACCCGAACCCGTTCAATCCGAGCACGACGATTGGCTACGACTTGATCACCGCGGGTGACGTGAGTCTGAAGGTGTTCGATGTTTTGGGCCGCGAAGTCGCGACGCTTGCAACGGGCCACCACGAAGCGGGCCGCTATGCGGTCAACTTCGATGCGAACGCACTCGCCAGCGGTGTCTACATCTATCGCCTCGAAACCAACGGATTCTCCGATACGAAAAAGCTGCTGTTGATGAAGTAGCTATGTAGGGGCGGCAGGCGTGCCGCCCGCGTTTGGATACACAGGGCATCACAATCGTGGTGCCCTGTTTTTATTGTAGTTAAGGTCGCGTGGAAACCCAGCTTGTGAAAAAGTTTCAAAACTGCAACATACCTCTTGACGGCACGAGAATTGTAAACTATATTGAATTCTGAGTGATTTTGTGATGTGTTCGGAGGATTCGGTAGACGAAAGGATCGTGCCCCCATGCGACTCTTAACCATTCTGTTGTTGGGAATCTTCTTGATTCCTCAGTTTGGCTATGCCATTGGCGGAAGCACATGCGCACAGGCCACTGTCGTGGGCGCGTTGCCCTACAGCGACGGAGGACAACTCGAATCGGGAGTTAATCCCAACTGCCCGGGTGAACCGGTCAATGACCTGTTTTATGTCTTCACGGCACCACAAACCGGCATTTTCCACTTTGACATGTGCGGCTCGAATAGCTGTTGTGATCAACAGATGAGCATATGGGGAAATGGCCTCTGTTGCAGCGGGAGCGCGGTGATCATCAACAGCGGTTGCACGGACGGCTACCCGCTCCGCGAGCTATACATGCTCGCCGGGCAAACCATCTATATCGAGATCGGGAAATCCATCCCGGAGTGGGCGATTGCGCCGTTGTATCAGTTCAATGTCTCGCTAGTCAGTGATTTCTGTCCCGGAACTGACATTCCGGCATTGCCTTTCTTGCACACCGGCACCACAGAATACGCGACGCAGCAATACAGTAGCAGCTGCGATATTTTTTCATCGCGGGATGTAGTATTTAGATACACTGCCACGGATTCTGTTCTTGTCAGGGCCGCAGTGCACGCTTCATGGCAAAGTGCTCTGCAAGTTCGCAAGAACAACTGTGAAACCGGAGCGGCGTTTCTCTGCTATTATGATGAATTTTTCCTGGACAGTTCGTGGTTCGCATTCTGGACCGAACCGGACAGCACCTATTACTTCATTGTGGATGGCGCCGGCCTATTCGCGTGGGGCAATTACACATTCACGTTGCAGGAAATTTCCCCTGTCCTTAACGATTTTTGCCCGGGCACCCTGATACAGGCCTTGCCTTACACGGACAGCGGATCAACCCTAAATGCTACCCATCAATACACTGGCAGTTGTTATACCCAAACCGCGCCGGATGTGGTCTATAGCTTTACTCCCACGAGCGGAACGATCTTAGTGGCTTCTTTAAATTCGGACTGGCCGGAATGTATGCAGGTTCGCACGAACAATTGTGAAACTGGTGCGTCATTGGACTGCCGATGTCTATTAAACGTGACTGGCTCGCACCTATATTTCTGGGGCGAACCGGACAGCACTTACTATTTGATCTTGGATGGAGTATACCAATACTTTTCAAGTGGTTCCTACACTTTCACTCTTCAGGAAGCGTCCGGCCCAAGCGATATTTGCCCTGGCACCGAGATTTCATCCTTGCCTTTCGCGAGTTCCGGATCAACCTCGGCTGCATATCATCAATACGGTGGCAGCTGCTATTCCCACTCAGCGCCGGATGTAGTATTTAGATTTACGCCCACGAGCGAGGACTCAATGTATGTACGGGCGTCGCTGACCGCGTACTTTTACAACTGCCTGCAAGTTCGCAAAAACAACTGCGAAACCGGAACGTCGCTTCTCTGCGATTGTAGAGACGGAGGTGTGGACAGTTGGGGGTTTGATTTCTGGACCGAACCGGATAGTACGTATTACTTTATAATTGATGGAGAAGCCGACACGTTTTCTTCCGGTTACTTTTCGTTCGCCCTTGAGGACTTCAGCTTTGATGTCTGCCCCGGAACGTTGATTCCATCGTTGCCCTTCGCGGATAGCGGATCAACTGAATATGCAAACCATGACTACTCTGGGGGCTGTTTTTCGGGAACGGAGCCGGATGTCGTTTACGAATTCACATCCCCGGACTCGATGCTGCTCGTCGCAACCGTAAACGCCATTTGGGCGGACGCTCTAAAAATTCGCAAGAACAACTGTGAAACCGAATCGTCCCTGCTCTGCGATAACGGATTTCACGGGGATAGTTCGAGGATTGTCTTCTGGGCCGAACCGGATAGTACATTTTATTTCATCGTTGGTGGAACATCCACCAACGACTTTACTTGCCCCTACACCTTCACGCTGCAGGAACATCCCCCTGTCCAAAACGACCTTTGCCCCGGAACGCTGATTCCATCCGTGCCTTACACGGACAACGGATCAACCGTATTTGCATCCAATCAATCCTCCCTTTGCAACTCATATTCCGCGAACGATGTAGTTTACCAATATTCTCCTTCCGAGAGCTTGATTGTACAAGTCAGTCTGGGTTCCTGGTGGTCGAATTCTTTGGCTCTTCGCGTGAACGACTGTGTGAGCGGCGCGTCCCCGTACTGCGACAACGGTTTTGTCACAGACAGCGCGTCGTTTGCCTTCTGGGCGGCGCCGAACAACACCTATTACTTTTTCGTGGATGGCTACTTCACCACCTCTAACTATGGCGACTACACCATCACTCTGCAGGAAGCGACGGCTGTAAGCGACACTTGCCCCGGCGCGGTGATTCCATCCCTGCCTTTCACGGATGTCAATAACACCGAAGCTTTTGCCAGTCAGTTCAATGGTGACTGTTATCTTGGATCAGCACCGGATATGCTGTATAGATTCACTGCCACGAGCGCAGTGCTGTTGCAGGCGTCTGTGACCACCCCCGGAGACGACTTCTGGTCCGCCTGCCTTCAACTCCGCACAAACTGTGCAACTGTAGCTTCGCCTATCTGTGTTTGCGGCGGCTTGGACGGTGCATCGTTCAGCTTTTTGACCGAACCGGACAGCACCTATTATTTCGTTGTGGATGGTTTTACCATCGCTGAATCTGGCCCTTACACTTTTACCCTCACAAGCCTGTCCTGTCCTGCGCCGGATTCGCTGGTGATTGCCGCTTCCGGGAATGACATCGTTTTGCTCTGGCCGCATGTAGATTGCGATACGCCGACTTACAAAGTCTATCGTTCAACGACTTTGGATGTCCCGATTGAACCCGCGAACCTAATCGGCACGACACCGGATTCAACCTACACAGACACGGGCATTCTACTCACACAAGACATCACGAACTTCTACGTCGTCAAGGCGGAATAGTTGTACGAGGTTTCTTTTTCTCAGGGCGTCGCGCGAGTGGCGCCCTTTTTTTATCTACAATTTTAATTCAGTCGTCATTCTGAATGTAGGCTTGGCGGCATGAAGAATCCCTCTATGATTGCGTGATGTGCGTAACGTTTTTCAGAGAGATCCCTTCACTGCGTTCGAGGGCAAGCCTTCAGCCGCGGCGGCTTCAGGATGACGACGCGATTGGGTGACGTCATTCCGCACCGAACGCCTTCGCATATCCCAACTCCCGCGCTCCGTCGTCTTTCGAGATGTAGCCGCGCTTGACTTTTTTGTCAATCGTGTCGAATTCGATATTGCGCGCCTGCATTCTCGATAGTTGGAACGGGTCCTGATTGGGTTCGAACACGTGTTCACATTTGCAGAGATTTCCCTGCATCGCGAGTTCCGTGCTGCGCAAGTAATTCCCCAGCGACTTGCCGAGATTCTGCACGGAGTCCACAATCTGCATCAGCAGATTGAACTGCGCTTCGACCCAGTTCTTGGTCGTGCCGTGCGAACGGCCCACGACCCACGGATACAAACGCAAGCCCGTGATCACATCTTCGATCACCTGTTCGCGGTTCAGCCGCCAGGTGAAGTTGCGGTTCGTGTCGCCGCCGATCAGCGTGATCTCCACATCGTCCCACGTGAAGATGTTGTCGTCGGCATCCAGCGACCTGAATTGCGTTACCGTGTCGTCGAAATAGCGATTCGCGCGCACCTGATACTCCTTGTCGGTTTCGTGTTGAAAGGCTTTCGGCGGTTTGACTTTGATTTGCAGGCGCGGCGTGCCGGCCATGCGTGCGCTTCTGGCCATATCGGAGAGCATGGCCTCTTGAATCTGCGCGACGAAGGGTATCGACGCGAGTGGTTCGATGCCGCGCGGGTTGTGGATGTCACTGCCGAGCGACGCATAGAAGAAGCGCTGCGGATTCAGATAGGTCTTTTTGCCCTGTTCGTCTTCGATGTAGGCCCGCCAGCGTCCGTCGCGCTCCCACTGAATCAAATCGGCATCGATGGTGTGGAAGTAATCAATCCCTTTGCCGTCGGGGAAGGGAATGATCTCGCCGCAGAGTCTTCCGGTGGTGAAGAGTTCGAGAAAGAACTGCTCGGTCAGATGCGCGATACCGTCGCGGCGGACGAGCGGATTTTCGAGCATTCGTTTTTCGAGCGCGGCGAGGATCGCGTCGGCTTTGCGCTTCTCGTCTTCGCTGCCGGAGAGCGCGTAGCTTTGCGGCGTGGCGCACAGATGCACCCACGCCCAGACTGCGGACGAGATAATCGGCACATGATCGCGCAAATAGCGATAGAACTCGGCGCGGTTGGTGCCGGTCCAGACGAATTCATTGCCATCGAGCGTCGCGGTAAACAGATTTCCGGTCACGCTGCGCGGCGTTTCGGGCCGTTCGCTGTGCACATTAAGTGGTTGAGCATTGGTTGCCCGCGCCGTCGTGATTCGCGCCGGCAGTTCGGTAGGAATTTTTTTGCGGAAGGAGAACATGGTGAGGTTGGGGTTGGGGAATTTTGCGGAATAGTAGCTTTTCTATTGACTTGGATGTTGGCCACGTGCTATATTGCAGAATAGCGTGTATTTATCATGGGATGTCCGTTATGCGTAGCATTATCATTGGTTTGATTGTGTTGGCGGGGGTGGCTTGGGGACAGGATAGTTTGAATGTGACACGGGTTGGAACATGGGATGACGAATACGCCAAGGCGGTCGCATTAGGCGGTCCGTTCGCCTATGTGGTCCCGGGCGGTGCCGTCTCCGTTATCGACATTTCGAATCCCTGCTCCCCGCAAACCATAGCCTATGTTCCTGCATATGGCGCAGAAGATTTGGCACTTGAGGGAAACTATCTCTATGTTGCCTCAGGCTTTGACGGGCTGAGGATTTTTGATGTTCATGATCCATATGCACCGGTTCAGGTTGCCATTTACGATCTCCACAGAGTTTATGATGTCGTTGTTCGAGACCAAATTGCGTATGTGGCTGCTTCCAATGACGGGCTTTATGTTCTTGACGTCAGCAACCCTCTCGCCCCGTCACAAATCGGTTACTATGATATTGTAGGAACTTCCCAAAATATTTCAGTGGCAGGCAATTACGCTTACGTAGCAGTAGGGCAACCTGGGCTTCGCATCATAGACGTTAGCAATCCCGCCGCGCCTTTCGAAGTCGGCTTCGTTGATGACGCCTTGACAGGAGTAAGTTCTTTCATCGTTTCCGGACAGTTAGCGTTTCTTGGGAAAGGCCTTGCAGGACTCTCTATCGTGGACATTTCAAACCTAACAAGCCCAGTCGTATTAGCTGATATTGACTCCTTAGATTATCCGGAGGACTTTTCCCTTCAAGACGAAATCTTATATGCAGCGGTATCAGACCACGGGCTTGTGGCCATGGACATCTCCGAGCCGAGTTCGCCGGAAGTGGTAGGATATTACTACAACTATGGCATTGCCAGTGCAGTTGTTGCAGACGGGGATTTTGTTTATTTCTGTGACTTCTTTGAGTTTGACATTCTCGACTGCCTATCCGCCTTTGTTGAAGTCACGCCATCAGCACCATTGGGCTTAGCAGTTCGGTGTGTTCCAGAGACTCTATCTTCACGACTTAGTTGGTTTCCTGTCACAACGGACATTTTCGGCAATCCGGTTACGATCCGGCGTTACGAAATCCTCGCCGCGACATTTGCCAATCCAAACAACTGGATGTGCGTCGGAATCCCGTTTCCGCCAGATACCACTTTCTTTATTGACAACTCACCACTTCAGAGCAATCGGTTGTATCACGTGCGCTCGGTGGCGGAGTAAAGGCTGCCTTCGCTACGACCTAAACACGTTAGCAGCAATATTCAAACATGGGGAAACATGATGCGTTTTATACTCGTGGCCTTCTTTATGCTTCCAAGCATCATCTACGCAGATAGTTTGAATGTGCGAAAACTTGCCGAGATTGAGTTTGATGCAGAGCCCGTTGCGCTCGCGGTCAACGATGAATATGTCTACATCACTTGCGTTGACGGATCATTGCACATTGTCGACTACTCGATGCCAACGTCACCAACGGTGGTTGGAAGTCTTCAGACGCCAGGCATATCATGGGACGTTGCTGTGAGTGATGGATTGGCGTACATAGCTTGCGGTGACAGCGGTCTACGCATCGTAGACATCACGGCGCCGTCATCTCCGCACGAAATCGGGTCCTTCGCTACCTGGCAACACGGAGAACTCGGCGGCATATCCGTTTCGGGCGACTATGCCTTCCTTGTAACGGACAGCCTGCGAATAGTAGACGTTTCAGATTTGCAATCAATTGAAGAAGTGGGCCGTTATTCGCCGCCGGCTGGGCCAAGAGAAGTTGCCATTGGAGGAGACTACGCGTTTGTCGCGGCAGGAAGCTTTCATGGTTTGCGAATTGTCGATGTGTCAAATCCTGCGTTTCCTACCGAAGTAAGCCACGTGTCTACAAGTGATGCGTACGACGTGTTTGTTCAAAGTGACTACGTATTCGTTGCTGACTTGACTGGCGGCCTGCGGATAATTGACGCTACGGACGTCGCGAACCCGTTAGAAGTTGGTCACGTATCAACTATGGAATTCATCACTAGCGTAGTGGTCGAGGGCAATCAAGCGTTCATCGCAGATGGTTCTGTAGGGCTTCGTGTGCTGGATATTTCTCAGCCAAGCTCTCCGCAAGAAGTGGGATACTATGAACTAATAGAGATATGGGACGTCGCATACTGCGGGAGTTTCGCGTTTCTTACGCATCGTGAAAGCGTAGCCATCTTCGACGTCTCAGCCGCACTAACCACTCCCGAACATCACACCAATCTCCCCACTCAATTCTCCCTCCACCCCATCTACCCCAACCCGTTCAACAACACGGCCAACATCACATTTGATTTGCCGCGCGAAGTGACAGGGAGATTGGTGGTCTATGATGTGCTGGGAAGAATGACGAACACATTGTACGACGGCAAACTCGCGGCGGGAAGTCATCAGATGCAATTCGATGGAAACAGATTGTCGAGCGGTGCCTACTTTGTGAGACTCGAAACACCGAACCACAGCGCGACACAGAAAGCTGTGTTGCTGAAATAACCAACGAAAGACCTAATTGTGAAGGGCGGCCCGCAAGGCCGCTCTTTTCCTATGACAGTCGCCGTTGCGAACAATTTTGGGTTGAATTCGAATCTGCTTGACATTCGTAATTGCTTTATCGATATTAAAAATAGAGTTCTTTATCCAAAAATGGACAGCGAGGTCGAGAGATGAAAAGTCTGATTCTCCTACTGTTAATAGCTGGATTGGCGTGCGGCGTCATGGCGCAACCCGTTGATAGCCTGTGGAGCCGCCTGTACGGGGGGACGGGCGCTGATCTTTGCAAGTCTGTCGACGAGACTACCGACGGTGGATTTATTCTGGCGGGAAGAACGAATTTCAGTCCATCGGATGTTGACGCGTGGTTGGTCAAGACGGATGTCAACGGGAACGCTGAATGGACGCGCATGCTGGGCGGCGGGTTGACGGAGGATGCGAACGATGTTGTGGCGCGTACCGGTGGCGGCTACGCCATGGCAGGACTGACGACGTCATATGGCGGAGGGCAAGAAGATGTTTACTTCGCGACCTACACAGCGGCTGGTGATCCCCAAACCATCAGCTATTGGGGCGGCGCATCCAGGGATCTTGCCAATGCGCTTGTAGAAACATCCGATGGCGGATTTGCACTTGGTGGTGAAACAAGCTCGTACGGTGCCGGTGGCGCGGATTTTTGGTTGATCAAATCGGATGCGGCAGGCGAAGACCAGTGGACTCAGACGTTCGGCGGAAATTCAACGGACATCTGCTATGCGATCGAGCAGCTTGCCGACGGGGGCTACGCACTTGCCGGTTTTACCATGTCCTTTGGCGCAGGTGAAGCGGACGCGTGGCTCGTGAGAACGAATTCGGCTGGCCAGATGCTTTGGAGTCGGACCTTCGGCTGGGCCACGAATGATGTTGCCTACGACATGATAAAGACCTCTGATGGCGGCTTTGCGTTGGCCGGCCATACACAGAGCGGTGTCTCTGATGACCGAGACTTCTATCTCGTAAAAACGGACGGCAACGGGACGCTCGAGTGGCTTCACACTTACGGTGGAGTATTTAACGACTTCTGCTACTCGCTTCAGCAAACATCAGACGGCGGGTACATTCTCGCGGGTTCGAGCTATTCATTTGGCGTGGGAAACGACGATTTTTGGCTCGTCCGGCTGTCTTCCACGGGCGCATTGCTGTGGAGTCGTACGTTTGGCGGTGGTAATGGTGAATATTGCGAATCGGTCGCTGTCACATCCGACGGCGGATTCATATTGGGCGGGCAGACTTTGTCATTTGGCGCAATTGATTGGGACATCTGGTTGGTCAGAACCGGCCCGGATCCCGCTCTTTCCACCGAAGGCTCGTCCCCGATTTCTGCAGCGTTCTCTCTCCACCCCATCTACCCCAATCCGTTCAACAACACGGCGAATATCAGGTTTGACTTGCCGCGCGAAGTGACCGGACGGTTGGTAGTGTTTGATATGTTGGGGAGAGAAGTGAACGAAATCTTCAGTGGCAGACTTGGTGCGGGAACGCACTCGATGCAATTCAACGGCGCGAATCTTTCCAGCGGCACGTACTTCGTGCAACTCGCGTCGCCACAGTTTAGCGCGACACAGAAGGCAGTCTTGTTGAAGTGACCGGTTGCGGGGCACCCGCAGCGGTGCCGCCGCGATTTGAAATCAGATGCGGCTCGGGCGACCGGGCCGCACTTTTTTTTGTTTCGCTCGCGGATGCATTGACACACGCTCACAATTGCCTTACATTGTGGCACTTTCAAACTCAAGGGGTAGACACATGCGCATGATGAAGACATTGTTGCTGTTGGTGTTAGTGGTTGTGGGTCAGGTTTATGCAGACATGAATGCGGAGGGAATTGACTTTTACCCGGAGTCCCCGATCTACTTGGGCGCATCATCCGAACTTGAGCAGCAGATTCTGGATTTGGAGCGGCGGCTCCAGAATGCCGGGCACTCGAGTCCACTCGATGATGTGACCTACGCGCAGTTGAAAGCGCAATTGAACGCGCTCTACGAACAGCGTCCGCGCGAGCATGATCCGCTGGATGACGGCGCGGATGCCTGCCCGGCGGTGGATATGCCGAACAACATCCAGCCGTGGACGGACTACGGTACGACGATTGGTGCGGCGAACAATTTCACACCCGAGGGCCCGTGTCCTATTCCGAGCACACCCACAGCGCCGGATAAGATCTACCGCTTCGTTCCTGCCAACACGGGGAACTACATTTTCGACACGCAAGGCAGCGACTTCGATACGTACCTGTCCATTCGCACCGGCGGCGCCTGTCCCGGCACCACGCAACTCGATTGTAACGACGACTACTACGGACTGCAATCGCGTGTACAGGCGTGGTTGTACGCCGGGCAGTCCTACTGGATTATTGTCGACGGTTGGTTTACGTATTCGGGGAATTTTGTCTTGAACCTGAACATTGACTGCGGCCCGGTCGGGAATCAGAACGATTGGCAGCAGGAGTGCGCGGAAGCGGTGGGCGATCCGTCGCACGCAGCGTGGGACTGCAACGGCGGCTGTAACAATCAGTGGTACGGCGGCTTTCCGCAGTGGCAGCCGATGAACTTGTGTCAGTTTCAGCGCGGCGAGTGCTTCACCTATCAGGACCCGAACAACATCAGCATTCGCGACAATGACAGCTACTTCTTCACGTTGACCGAACCGTGCAGTCTCTCGTTAACCATGTTTGCCACGTTTTCATATAACGTGCAGATCAATGAGTACGGCTTCTGCTTGCCGCAAAACTTCGTTTCGCTGCTGAACATCCCGGCCTGCAATGGCGGAACGTATGTTACGCAATGTCTGCCGGCAGGAACCTATTCATTTGAGCTCTCGCCGAACTTCTACTCGGGGATGACGACGCCGAAGTCGTATCTGTTCAAGATTGACCCGATCCCCTGCTCCGGCTGCCGTGTTGACGGCAGCTTCATGGCGCCGGCGTCCTTTACGGCCAACGGCTGTGACGGCATTTCACATAACTCACTGCGACCGAGTGACGACGCAACCTATTGCGTCGTGATTCCGTATGCATCCGATTGGACATTCCAACTCTGCAACACCGGAATTGGTTGGAATAACTACCTGTATCTCACTTCGGAATGCAGCGGCGGAATCATTGCGCAGAGCGAGGATGGCTGCGGACCGAACGGACACGCGAAGATTGACTGCGTGCCGTTGCAGCCGGGCAATTACTATTTGACGATTGAAGGCGTCAACGCCTGGGACTGTGCTCAGTTCTACCTGCAGGCATTCGTATGCGCAGGCTCGTGTTGCTACGGCGGCGATTACTACAATCGTCAATGCGCGTTCATGTCGCAGTCGGAGTGCGCGCAACTGGGCGGCGAGTTTACACAAGGGCAGCAGTGCGCGCCCGAAGTGTGCGGCGTGCGCCCGCAGTGCGAAGACAGTTCCCAGCTCGCACAGTTGCCGCATCTGCCAACGGAGGCGTGGACGGCGATTGCCTCGGACACCTACATCAACTACGGCCTGTGGGAAGACTACGGCGCATCGGGGCCGATTTCTTCGATCCGTTTCTGGGGTCTGTTCACAGACTATACCAACGGTCAACCGTGCATCAATCAGCCGTGCTCCTTCCAGATAACGTTCGTGGACAGTTCGGCGGGGCCGGCGGTGCAGACCTACAACGCCTCGGCGATCGGCTACCTGATGCCGCAGAACTACGGGCCGAACTTCCCGGTCTATCAATACGATGTGGATTTGCCGACTGATTGCAATATTCTCTCCGGTCGTGTGCAGGTGAAAAGCACGGACGGTGACGCCTGCGTATTTGCGTGGGTCTCATCGCCGCAGGGCAATGGCAACGTGGTCATTCACACGAGCGGCGGTCCGACCGTTCTGCCCGTGGATATGTCGCTCTGTTTGGAACGCGGCTGTGCAGCGCCGGACAGCGTGTTCATCGAGATTTTCCAGACGAACTTCTATCCGATTCACTTCCGTCAAGTTGAGCAAGGTTACGCGACACTCTGGCATTCGACGAATGTCGACGCGATCTTCCCGGCCACCTACACGGCAGTTGCCGGCGCCTATCTGCCGGCCGGCTACTATCTGATTCAGCATAACTCGATTGATCCGCAGGAGCGTTACGTCGTCACGAATCAGTGCGGCCCGCCTCCGATAGCGATTGAGCGATCCGACATTTTCCAGCTCATCGAATAGTCTGCGCGATACAGCTCACTCACCTGACGCGGCCCGGTTTTCCCGGGCCGCTTCCGTTTTGCGAGGTTGCGGACTTCAAACACGGGTAGACATATTTGGCCTATAAACTTGACAGAACGAGGAATATTTAGCGATATTATTTAATTGTAGGGAATTGCAGTTGAAAATTAACTATGGAGCTGAACATGCAGAGATGGATTTTTTTAGTATTTGTTTTGGCTTGTGTTGCGTGCGTGCAGGCGCAATCGTCAGGCTTGTTGAGTCCGACCCAGAAATCGCCCGCCGTCGAGCTTGCGCAGATTGAGGCGCAGATTGCCTCCGCGAAACAGGCTGGTAATGCAATTGACCCCGCGCTGGTCGTGAGGATGAATGAACTGATTCCGCTGATCAAGGGGCATCGCTCGAAGGTGCCCGCCACGGCGTTTCGTTCAGTGGAAAACGACGGTTTCGGCGCGCGTGCGATCATTCGCCCTCAGGTGCTGTCGCCGCTCGAGCAGCAGATTCAGGAGCTGGAGCTGCAACTCATGCAAGGTCTCAGCAGGCAAGCAGATGACGTGACGTTCCTCAGTGTCAAAGAGCAGTTGAATCTGCTCTACGCGCAGCGCCCGATCAACCGCGAGCGCAACCCGCTTGATCAGGGCGCGGATGTCTGTCCGGCCACCGTGGTGACGGGCGTTCCCTACACCGACAACGGCACGACGGTAGGCATGGCGAATAACTATGGATTGCTGAATCCGGGTGTTTGCCCCAACAACACGAATTCCAACGATGTGATCTATTCCTTTGTGCCTCCGTTCACGGGGACGTATACGATTTCGTTGGACGGCAGCTCGTACGACACGTATCTGTGGATCAACACAACCGGCGCCTGCCCGGGCACGGTGCAGGTCGCGTGTGATGATGACGGCGGCGCGGGTCTCAACTCGCAGCTCACGCTGAACCTTTTTGAAGTTATGACGTATTTCATCATTGTGGACGGATTCTCCACCGGCACCGGCGCCTACGCGTTGAGCATCACGTCCAACTGCAACGTGGACTGCGAGCCGACGGACATTCCGGAGTGCGCGGGCGAATTCCGGGGCGCGGGCAACGAAGCGACAGATTGCGACGGCGGCTGTGACCCAACGTTCTACGGCGGAGTAGAGTCGTTTCAGGATATCCTCCGTTTCAAACGATTTGCGGCCGCAGTTTCACATACACCAACGCTGACAGCGGCAATACTCGGGATGTAGATGCCTACCGCATCACGCTGACGGAGGCCTGCTCCTTGGCAGTGACGATTCGCGCCGAGTTCGGCTCGCAGATCCTCATCACCGGCGGTAGTTGCCCGTGGAACATTCTTGAGGTCCTGCCGGCGTGGGGTTATTCCTGTTCGACTGCGACGTTTATCACGTCTTGCCTTCAGCCCGGTTCCTATGCCGTGGTGGTCGTGCCTACCGTGTATTCGGGACTTGACGCACTGTACGACTATCGGATGCGCGTGGACCTGGTTCCCTGCGCTTGCACGCTGGACGGCAACGTCACGGCTCCGGCTTCTCTTTCCGACAACACCTGCGGCGCGGGCAACGACTGCAACTTGCGGGACAGCGAAGAGAAGACCTATGCCGTGGTGATTCCCTACACGTCGGATTGGACCTTCTCGCTCTGCAATTCGGACCCGAGCTGGGATCCGGTGATTTACTTGACTCAGAATTGCTGTTCGACCGTCATTGCCTCGGACGACGACGGCTGCGGCTACCCGCTGTCCACGATCAACTGTTTGCCGTTGTCGGCGGGTGTGTATTATCTCTCCGTTGAAGGCTTTTCCACAGGCTCGTGCGGCGAGTTCGAATTGAATGTGTATGAGTGCATTGGCTCATGCTGTTACGGCGATTCGGGGAATCCGGCCTGCGCATATGGCACAAACAGCATGTGCATCGGGTTAGGCGGCAGTTTCACGTTCGCCGAGCCGTGTTCGTCGGGAGCATGCTACACGCGTCCGACGTGCAGCGGTGATGCGCTGTATAGCCAGCTTCCCGCGCTGCCGGATGAAGACTGGAATGCGTTCCAGTCCGATCCCAGCACCGACTGGAGGCAATACGAAGACTTCTCAGTAGTTGGTGATATTCACTCGGTGAAGTTCTGGGGCGTTGTGTTGGGCGATGCAAGTTGCGCGACCGGCGCGCGGGACTTTGAAATCCTGTTCATTGACAGCGTGAACAACGTGACGCAGACGTACGCCGTGACGCTGACGGGAACGGTGCTGCCTGCTGTCTACTGGGGCGCTTATCAGATCGTTGAGTTCAACACGTTCCTGCCCACACCGTGCACGATCTCCGATGGCTACGTGCGCATCGTGGAAATGAACTCGGATAACTGTCATTTCTACTGGTCAGTCACGGTGTTGGGCAACGGGATCCGTGCTTTCGAAGACTATCTCGGCGGCACGCCGTACCAAACCACGCATGAATTGGCTTTCTGTTTGGGCGGCAAGTGCGCTGCGCCGGACAGCGTCACGATTGAGCTATACACGGGCATCGAGGATGCCTACACATTGCGTTGGTGGCAGCCGGCCGGCTACGTAACCCTGTGGTGGTCAACCGATCCGAATGCGGTCTTCCCGACTTCCTACAACGTCCTGGTGGGCGGCAATCTTTCTGCTGGAACCTTCACCTACTCATTCTTTTCACCGGACATTCCGGCCTACGAGATGATCTTCGTGGTCACCATGGAATGTGCGCCGTTATTGACTTCGCCTGAAGGTGGCGACAGCCCGGTGCAGGTGATCAGCAGTCCGTTTAGTCCTGCCGCGCCAGTGCAGAGATAGTTCGCAGAGCAACTGATTCGACTCAAAGCGGCCCGGCAACGGGCCGTTTTTTTTGGAGAAAAAGCCTTGACATTGCCTGAGCGCGTGAAGATATTCTTGTAGGACCTACACAAGGAGCCAGCTATGATACGTTTAATGATGATATTTGCGGTAGTGTGCGCGACTATGCTGTCTTATGCTTCCAATACGGCAACAAATGCGCCGAGCTCTCTCAGCAACCCGCGAATTGAAATTGCTGAACTTGAGTTGAAGCAGAAAGCCGCTCGAGACAACGGAGAGACTCCCGATCCGGCATGGCAAGCGCGGATTCAGGAACTACTGCCTCTCGTTCGCGGCCATGTTGGAAATGTTCGGGTCACGGAACCTCCGACAGCGATACCACTGGGTCAACAACACAACGGCACGGTTGCTGCGCCGACTTCACCGCTTGAAGCGCAAATCCGGGAGTTGGAACTGCAATTGACGGGCGGAGTCAGTTCGTCGGGATTGGACCCCGTCATCTTCACGAACATCAAGTCTCAATTGAACGACCTTTATGCGCAGCGCGACGTGAATCGTCCGCAGCCCAATCCGCTCGATCAAGGCACGGACGCCTGTCCCGCTCTGACAATGATCGGCGTGCCAATCTCCTTCACGGGCACAACGGCGGGATATGTAAACAACTACAACCCCATCACACCTTGCAACACGACCAACGCGCCTGACGTCATCTATCAATTTACTCCGGTCGCAACAAACTACTACGAAATCTCCCTGCAGGGTTCAAGCTACGACACATACTTGTATGTCAACACCGGCGGCGCGTGCCCCGGAAACACACAGGTTGGCTGCAATGACGACTACTACGGCCTGCAATCTCGTTTGTACCTCAACATGAATGCCGGACAGACGTATTATATCATCGTCGACGGATACGGCGCCAACTCGGGCGCGTATTCGATTTTGTTGCATGATTTGTGTGACGTGGTTTGTCAATCGGGTGATGTCTATGAGTGCTTTGAGTACGCCGACACAGTGAATGTATTTTCAGATTGTAACGGCGCCTGCAACAACGTTGAAATAGAGTTGTGGGGCAGCATTCAGCCGTTCACATGGGTGTGCGGCAACGGCTTCACCTACCGCGATCCATGGGGCGGCGACCGGCGCGACACGGACTTCTATCGGTTTACATTGACGGAGGCCTGCTCGCTGGACATCTATCTCGAAAGCGAGTTCCCGGCGCACATCTTTGTTACTTCCGGCGGCTGCCCTGTCAACATCTACTACAGCAGTGGGGCCATTTACCCTTGTTCGGTCGGGGTCTTCACGACACAGAGCTTGGCTCCCGGAACCTACGCGCTGTTTGTCGCGCCACTGGTGACGACCGGAATCCTGGGATTGCGCAATTACCGCGTCCGCTTGGACCTCATCCCTGCCAACGGCTGCGTGATTGACTTCGCCATGACTGCACCGGGAGCTCACAGTTGGAATACGTGCGGAAGATACGACGACTGCGGATTTCAGCCGAGCGAAGAGATTGCGTACTATGTGAACATTCCATACGAATCGGACTGGACCTTCTCCCTCTGCAATGACGACAGCATCTGGGACAGCTTCATGTTTCTCTCGCAGAGTTGCTGCGACGGAGCCATCTCATGGGCGGACGGCGGGTGCGGCGGCTGGATGCTCTCCGCCATACCTTGTCAGCACCTGAGTGCAGGCGGCTATTACCTGACCGTGGACGGCTGGTCGACGGGGAACTGCGGACCTTATACGCTGTCCGTGACTGAATGCTGGGGTTCATGCTGCATCGGCGAACCGGAGAATCCGCAGTGTATTGTCATGTCATTGACAGATTGTGGACTGTACGATGGTATCTTCACGTTGATGGAGCCTTGCTCCACGGGCGCGTGTTTCACGAGACCGACTTGCGGTCCCAACTCGGCAGTCAGTCAACCTCCATTCGTTCCGGATGAACCGGGGACCGGGTATCCATCCGCCGTAAACAGTCTCTACAAATACTGGGACTATTTCGATGCGGACACCGAGATCGGTGGCGTACGTTTCTGGGGGTTCGCAAGCACGATAGGCTGTCTGGATGCCCCGCGTGAGTTCTATGTCGAATTCCTTGACAGCGTGACGATGACCAGCCATAGCTACACGTCATTGTTGACCGGCACGCCCTATCCTCCGCTCTATTGGGGTGCATTTCAATTGATGCAGTATGACATGTTCATCGATCCGCCGTGTCCCATTGGTACGGGGTGGATCAACATTGCGCAGTTGGTTGCAGATGAGTGTCTGTTTTATTGGGCCACGTCGCCATTCGGAGACGGGCAGATGATTCAGGTGTTTGATGACTCGCCCACAGTAGTCTATAACAACGCCGCTTTCTGTTTGACGCCCGTGTGCGAGCCGGTGGATAGTACGACGATTCAGTTGGTCGACGCAGACTTGTATTCCATTCGCTTCTGGGTTTCGGACTTGTCGCTGGTGCGGGTATGGTCGTCGGCAGATCCGAACGCCGTCTTTCCTGCGACATTCACGGAGGAAGCGTCCGGCTGGGTTAGCGGCAGCGTCATTTACACGGCGAGCTACTACGATTCGGAGCGGATTTTCGTGGTGACGCGGGATTGCAATCCGGCGCTCTCGGCTCCTGCGGCACCGACCGGCATAGTCAAGACTGAGTGACCCTGAGGTCACGTTCGATTGTTACCAGCGGCCCGGACATCCGGGCCGCTTCTTGTCAGCTACCAGCGGGCGATGCGGGGCGAAGAGGGAAGGCGCTCTTCGTGCGCATCGAGGTTAACGAAGAAGTAGCGCAAAGCGTCGAGCGAGTGATCGCAGTCACCGTCTTTGATCGGTTCATCTTTAGCGGGATTCCAGCGATAGCCGTGAAGGTCGCCGATGAGCTTCCGGCAGCGCGGCGAGACGAACAGCGAGATCCGGCCCGTGGCGTCGCGCAGCGCGGACTTGACGCGCTCAATTCCCGGCAGAATGCGCGATGGCCGATAGCGGAGTTTCATGCCGTTGCGCGTGAGATCATCAACCGGCGACAACCCGCTGTCCTGCGCGGCGGCTCCGGCCGGATCGCACGAGCTGAAGGTGAAGTCGCTCTCGGCAAGTCCAAAGAGCAGATCCGTGTGCAAGATCGCCGCATGCATCGCTTCCGTGGTGGCATCCTTTCCGTCCCATTCGGCAAAGACGACGAACTCGCCGGATGGCAACCGCTGCAGCCACAGCACAAACGGCTTGCGATAGCCGAAGTCAATCGAGCGGTAGAGTTCCCACTCTCTGCGCGGGTGAAACTCCCTCTTTAAGGATATGCACAACCGCATCGAACTCAGAGTAGACACGGTCGTCGAGTGACTCAAATGAGATTTCCTGTTCACGCATCCATTGCGATTGCGAGAGACCGCGCGCAGCACGATTCTTCCAGTGCTCGGTGTTGCGTTCCGGATGCTCGGAGTAGTGGACGCGATGAACGTGGAACAGCGACGGATCACTCTCTTCGGATGGAGCGGCAAGCGACGCGAAGAGATTGAGCGCGCCGCCGGAAGACGACACTCCGACGAAACTCCCTCCGCTTTCCAGCGCAGGTTTCAGCGCGCTCCAGATTTGCCGGTCAAACGGAGGAAGGGGCCATCTCGTCCCAGAACACGGCGGTCGGCGAATACATGCGCGGTCCGTCGGGCGATGCGGGAAGCGAGAGCAAGCGCGAACCAAGCGCGGCGAACTCGAGTTCGGAGCGATTGTTGGTTTTCAACTCGGGCTGCATGTGCGACGGCAGGCGTTCGAGGATAAAGCGCGCGCGGTCGAGCAGCTCTTCGGCGCAGCGTTCGTTACGCGAGAGGAGGAGATAGACTCCGCTTTGCCGAAACAGCGCGCGCCAAAGCAGGAGACTGATCATGCTCCATGTGACCATCATCTGCCGCGACTTGGGAACGAGCAGGAAACGATGCGCAAGCGCCGCTTCCAACAGCGCCTTCAGATAGGGGAAATCGGGATAGGCCAAGTCTCCGCGCGCGGGGTCCTGTGTTAGGACGAATCGCGTGAGAAAATGCCACGGATTGGCGCGGCAAAGCCTAATCGACTGTAATTCGCTCGGTGTCATGTTGTTTGAGTAGTTCGACGGCCTGCTCGAAGGACAGATCGGCTCCGTTGTCTTGAGCCTGTTCCGCGAGTTCAAGATAGAGTTTAATTGCGGGGACGGATTTCTCCTCCCTAGCGAGTCGAAACAGGGTTTCGAGCACCGCCTGTTTCGAGTCGGCGGAGAAGATAGCAGTATTAGTCGGCAAAGGGCGGCCTCATCGAGTGCGGTGTGATGAAGGGAGCGAGCACTTGCCACGCGGCGGCGAGCCATTTTTCCGAGAGCTGCTGCCATTCCCGGGCGCGCGAGTAGGCGTCGGAACCGACATTCCGAGTCAGAGTCAGCGCGCTCATGCTGCGGGCGACGATTGAGAGCGTGAGATAATTTGCTCCGGTTTTGAGACCTTGATCGGTTGAGCTGGCGGAGTATCCGTCGCGAAGATTGCGCACAATCACATCTTCCGCTTCGGTGATCGCGACTTCAATCAAAGCGTCTTCTGCCGCTCCCTGTGCGACGGTGTAATCGACCAACGCGGTCGCTCCGTCGGGAATGCCGCTGCCCGCTGCGCGGCGGACGCTTCCCGCCGCATAGTCGACGATGAAATCGGCAGTCTCCTCGAAATTCTCATAGCGGTCGTACCAGACGACTACCGGGAACGAATTGGGAATGTCTCCAGCAGAAAGTCGCCAGAGCCTCCCGTTCTGATAGTCCACCCGGTAGTCGCGTTCTTCATCGAAGACTTGCGTGAGCGCAAAGTCCTTGGCCACGACGATCGACCCGCGCGCGAGCGACTTATTCGAAAGTGCGGCCAAGTCTTCGTCGACCAGCAGCACGGCGGATTCCCTCTCCGGAAGTTCGGAAGCGAGGAGCTTCACGTGCACGGTGCTATCGACGAGATTTGCATGCGGAAGCAGGGCTTGATCAGTGCCGACGAATTGAACCGACACGTTTTCAAACGACTGTTCAGGTTCGACTGCAGCAATGAGATGCTTGCGAATAGTATCAACTGTGGTGAACGACACGGGCGCTCCTTATGTCCGGTTAATGGCGAAAACGACCGTTGCCAACAGCGTAGAATTGAGGGGCACGGAGCTGACCTGCAGCGTCGTCGAGACTCCGTTGATTCGGACTTTGACCGTGAATGATCCTCCGACATTTTGGCAGTAGACGGCGATCCGGTCATTGGTCGCGAAGGTCACGGTCGAGCCGTCAGAGTGGATGTTCGTGCCATCGAATAGGATCAGCTTGGCGAGCGTTCCGGCGTAGGGAATCGGAACGCCATCGGCGGCGATACCGCCGGGTCCGGGCAGGTAGACTGCAGAGGTGCCCAATGTTCCGCCGAAGTTCAACATCTGCAGGGGCTGACTTGCGAAGGCATGGGCAAGGAGGATTTTGGCATATCTGTGAGTTGTGTTGTTTTGGGTTAGACCCCCCCTTCTGTCCCCCCAAAATCGCACGCGATTTTGGGGGGAAATCGGAGGGATTCTCCGCGTCATTCAGAATCGCGACCAAGTCGTATTCAAACGACGCGCGCTTAGTAGTCGGACATCGAGACGGCTTCGTCAACCATAATCGTGTACACGGATTCCTTGGAGACGACCGCGGATTCGAGTTTGTGCGTGATGATCTTTTCAGCCCGATCAAGAGCGGCTGAGCGACGGATTCACGAATCGCGAAGCGGTGATCGAGCGCGGCGAATTTCGTGGCGGTAGCGCCTTCCACTGCGACAAGTCGCGTGTTAAGGGGCAGGAACGTGCGATAGTCACCGGTGTTTTGGAAGGCGCCGCCCTGGAAGGCCTGTGCATCCTGCAGTTCGTAGATCTTCAGCACGGCTTCGATATCGGACTTCGCACCGAGCAAATGCGTCATGCGCGCGGGACCATCGAAGGACATGGCAAGGTGAATGAGATCGGTGTAGGCAAACGCGCCGCCGGTGCCGTTGAATACGTTGGCCGGAGCGGGCGAGGTGCCATCGCCGTTGATGCAGATGTTGTAGATTTCGGCGATTTCATCGGCGGCCAATTGCGCGCCGATCCACCAGAGGAAGACACGGAACTCAGCGAGCTTTTGATTTTTCAGAATGCGGTAGCTGAAATCAAATTGTCGTCCGCGGTCGATCATGCCGGCTTCTTTTTGACGATAGGCGAGCTTGACGACCGGATAGGCTGCGCTGTCATTGCGGCGCTGCGACTTCTTGGCGAAGTCGGTCTTGATGTAGAGCGGCGTGACGGTGGGACCGCGTTCGGGCACAATAGCCGCCACGAGTTCTTCAGGGTCCTGGACCATTTTATAGCCGCGCCGAATTTCGCGCGAAACGTATTCGGGAGCGAGGATCATTCCGGGGCCGGACAAAAACTGTTCGAGCGTCGTTGCGTTACGACCCGCGAAAGAGATGTCGGCCAGAAAGAGCTGCCGTTCAAACGCATCGAGCGGTGAGTCGAGCGCGCCGTCCGCTTTGCGCGGCGACGGATCGAGCTCTTCGAGTAGTTCGGTGAAAGTCATGCCGCGCTCCTGCGCTTCGGCATAGAGGGCGAGATTTCCGCTGCGCGAGTGCTCTTGCACCTTGTCACGCAGGGAGTAGGCTTGGGAAAAGTCGAGAGTCATAGTGTGGAAGGGATGTAGGATAAGGGAGGGTGAGTGAGTAGAAGATCAGGCGTCGAGGAGTACGTCGCACGTAGTAGCGGTGGTGTCGACGGCGATGACCAAGCCGCGATGCGCGGTGCCGCCGGCGGGAACATCTGTGGCGGTGAGCGCTTTGCGGACTTTTCCGGTCCCGTCGCATTCGACTTTATTGCCGACGCTCGGCGCGGTACCGCTGTAGAGGAAGCGCGCGACGCCGGTGACCTGCACGGTGCAGAGTTGCGGCACGCTTGTTCCGGCGGCGAGATCATCGGAGACCGAGATGACTTTGCCGATCAGGCGAGTTCCTGCCGTGCCCATGCCGACTTTGTTGCTGTCGGCCATGGCGGCTGCGGTGAGATTACTGTCGAGATCGGACCACGTGAAATCGCGGTTGGCGGTCGTATCGACTTCGAAGGTGAGCAGCAGATTCGCTCCGGCACCTTCATTGTTGACTTTGAAAGAGGTAGGCATTGGTACTTGTTAAGCACCAGACTTGTGCTGGCGCTTATTCCTTTCGGGTTGTGGTGAGTTGAGAGATAGGTGACAGATGCTCCTCCCCTGTCCCCTCAAATCGCCGGGCGATTTGAGGGGCAACCATAACTCGCGACGCTCCGGAGATTACGGATGCTGCGAGTAGTGCCGCGCGGCAGTGCGCTCTCATTAGAGAGCGTCACGATTGCAGCAAGAGAAATGTGGTTTGAGCGGGAGTGGTCTGGGGAGGGAATACGGAACGGCGGGGAATCAGTTGGGGAGATTGATCCCCGGTAGTCCCCCCGGTCGGCCCGGGGGAGACTCGAGGTTAGCTTGTGCCGAGACCTGACCGGAGCAGCAGGTCTTTGGGCACGCGGGAGGAAGAGGTGGGGATAGCGCTCCGGGAGAGTGGCGCCAGGGCGAAAACGCGGTTGAAGTGCAGGGATGCCTGGCGGCGGGCGGCGAGCAGTTGCTCTCCGCTGAGGGTGAAGGCAAGGGCGGCGTCTGGGCACGCGGGAATGCCTCCGGCAAGATCGACCTTGCTCTTGAGTTCGCGGCGGAGTTCATCTTCATATATGTTGATGAGTCCGCGCAGCGCGGCCCCTTCGAGAGCCGCAAGTTCAAGTTGATGTGTCAGTTGATCGAGATCGAGGGTTGTGGGGTTTTCGATCAGGGCTTGGGCCGTAGTGATGGCCGACTCGGCAGGATTCTGCATGGGGTTGGGGTCTCCGTTGTGGATGACTCCAATATATGATATTAACGACGGTTTGTCAAGCGATTTCTGTATAAATAACACAAGTGGCGAGGAAATCAGCACTTGACTTGTCCGTTTGTTCAATAATGCTGGGTTGGAATGAAAATAAATATCTGTTTATACGTAACTAAATTTTCGCGTCGAAATCGACGCAGGGCGAAAATCGGAGGCATCAGGCCTCTCAATGGTGCTCTTGTGATAACAATAACTTATGAATAAAACAATAAAAAATAAATAAATACTGTATTTTGCGTTCCGATACCCGAGTGGCTACAGGCTCTCGATGGATGTTTATTTTACACAACATCTGTTTTTTAGAGCTTTCTCGGCTCTCTCTGATCCGCCGGGCTGCCGGAGTGACTCTGCATCGGAGCCCGCGTATCAGGAGCTAACTCCTCTCTCTACTGTGATTTAGCGGGTCAGGTGGTTTGATATTGCGGGCAAAAATCCGTATTTTTCGTGATTACCAGCGACTCGATGTTCTGGCAACGCCGCGCCGCCTCAGACCATGTATTTAGTCTCTCCCATGTCTTCCCATTGTACCTACAGCTTTGCCGATCTCTATCAAGCCGCGTTTGGCGTGCCGCCGGAGCGCGCGGCTTTGGAAGAGCTCTATGCGCTCACACAGACTGAGCGCAACATCGTGGTGCGCGATTGGGCACGGCGCGCGGAATGGGAGACGTTTGATATTGTGGGTACGGATGGCGTCACGTATGCGAGCTTTGGACCCAAAGGAACGGAGCCATGCCAATAGTTTTTGTGCTGCTGTGCGCAAGCCTGCTGTGCGCACAGACGACGACGATCGGCGACTACAAGTTTACGCAATCTCCGACGCGCGACGGATTGATGCAGCAGTTGGTCGTGATGAAGAAGGACAAGCACATGTGGGACGTGAGCGACTACGTGGTCCGCGTGCTGGATGCGGACTCGCTCGGTCTGCCGAATGACTTGACGGGCGATCATGTGCGCGACGTCGTGATCGAAACCTATTCCGGCGGCGCGCACTGCTGCTATGCGCAGTATGTGCTCTCGCTCGGGTACAATTTTGAAGTGCTTGACACGATTGAGCACGCCGGGACGTGGGCAGATCGCGACGACGACGGTCTGTGGGACGTGACGGCGGGCGATTTGACGCTCGACTATTGGAAGCTGCCGCACAGCGACTCGCCGCTGCCGACCGTGGTGCTCGAAGCGTCGCGCGAGGGGTTTGTGCCCGCGCCGGAATTGATGCACAAGCCCGAACCGACGGCGCATGAGCTGCTCGCGCTGATTCATGATGTGCAGAGTGCCAATGAGTGGCGCGACTACAACGCGCAATCGGAGTCCGAATTCATGTCGGCTTCGCACGCTGTCTTGCATCGCACGTTGGTGGAGATGATCTACACGGGCAATGCGGAGATCGGTTTGGAAATTGTTGCGGCGCTCTGGCCACCGGTAATCAAGGGCCGACAGGAGTACATTCTCGACTTGCGCGAGGAACTTGCGAAGAGTCCCTACAATGGTGCGCTTGCAGAGTTGAACAAGGGGACTGTGTTTGGGGAATAGGCGGACGCTGGACCCAGGGCCGCACGACGGGTTGAGCGAAACGCAACCCGGGCGGAATTGGAAATCTTGTGGTCACAAATGGTGACTTCAAACCGGATTGAACATGAAAGACCTGATTCCTGTAGAACGGATTGAGAACAAGATTCTCGTGCTGCGCGGCCAGAAAGTCATGCTGGACCGGGACTTGGCGGAGCTGTACGGCATCGAAACGAAGCATCTAAATCGTCAAGTAACAAGGAATTCCGACAGGTTTCCTGATGACTTCATGTTCCACTTGACCGCAGAGGAAGTTGAAAACTTGAGGTTCCATTTTGGCACCTCAAGTTGGGGCGGACTTCGTTATGCTCCGCGTGCTTTCACGGAGCAGGGCGTGGCGATGCTTTCAAGCGTTTTGCGGAGTCCGCGAGCAGTACACCAGCGTGGACGCTGGACCCGTTGCGCTACGCAGTCGCAATAATCCTTGTGCCGCCGAAAAAGAAGGGGAGTTTGGATTTCGGAAATGACGCGTGTCAAGATTTGCTGCATAGCTTCAATTATTTCAGAATGCTTCTGGTGTCATTAGCACATTCATTCTGAACGTAGGCTTGGCTGAGTTACGAATCTCTCAGACCCCCCTTTGTCCCCCCAAATCTGCGGCAGATTTGGGGGAGATCAGAGAGATGTTTCACTGCGTTCAGCATGACAACGGTTTGGGGTTGGGTGGCCTGCGCATTTGATGGTTGCTTCCTTTGAATGGATCCTTCAGCCGCGGCAAATCCTCGCACACTGGCGGAATGCCTTCCGCCCCTACAAATAGCTTACACATTAACGCGCAGTACATTGTAAACTCTAACAGGAGCACACATGCACACCACCGAGTATTTTAATGACATGATGACGCGGGACGTGATGAACGATCCGCATGCTTATTATCACAAGCTGCGCGCGCATGATCCGGTGTATTGGAACGAAAAGTGGGGCGGCTGGGTACTCACGAGCTACAATGACATCGTGAAGGTGCTGCGCGATCCGGCGGGCTGGTCGTCGCAGCGCATCAAATATCTCGGTGAAGAGATGCGGCCCGGAGATGAAATCAAGTACAAGCCGATCTTCGATGTGCTGGCCAATTGGTTTATCTTCAAGGATCAGCCCGATCACACGCGGATTCGCAGACTCTTAAATCCGGTGTTGACTCCGGTCGCGCTGGAGAAGTACCGTCCGCGCATTCAGGAGATCGTGCACTCGGTGATCGACCGCATCGAAGCGGGCAAGCAATACGACATGGTGAAGGAGTTTTCCTATCTGATTCCCTTGACGGTGATTTTGAATATGCTGGGCATTCCCGAGGCCGACAAGGATCGCGACGATATCAAGTACTGGTCGGAACAGATCGGCGTGCTGTTTTTCATTCGCGCCGACGAGCCGCGCCGCCGCGAAATCGCGTGCGAAGGGATCAACTCGTTCGTCGCATATCTGTCGCCGCTGGTGGAGGAGCGCCGGCAGAATCCGAAGGATGATCTGATTTCACTCTTGACGCAGGCTGAGAAGGACGGTGTCCTGAGCCGCGACGAAGTGATTGCGACGGTGGTGCTGCTGGTGTTCGGCGGGCACGAGACGACGACGAACCTGATCAACAACGGTTCGCTGGCGTTTATTCAGAATCCGGATCAGTGGGAACTCTTAAAGCAGAATCCGGCCTTGGTGGACAGCGCGGTGGAAGAGCTTTTGCGCTACGATACGTCGGTCAAGGCAACGGTGCGCTGGGCGAGGTATGATCAGGAAGTCGGCGGAAAGCTGGTTAAGAAGGATCAACGGCTGTTGCTGGCATTAACGGCGGCGAATCGCGATCCGGAAATCTTCCCGAATCCTGACAAGCTCGACATCACGCGCAATCCCAATCCGCACGTTGCATTTGCGCATGGCATTCACGTGTGTGTGGGCGGCCCGCTGGCGCGGCTGGAAGCGGGCGAAACGTTTCGCATCATGGCCGAGCGCATGGAGCTGCCCAAGCTGATGGCAAACGTGCTCGAATATCAGCCGGCGATTGTGTCACGCGCGCTGAATGAGTTCCCGGTAAGCTGGACGACGTGCCCGATAGCTCATAACGGTTAAATCATACCCCCTTTATCCCCCCAAAGTTGCTGACAACTTTGGGGGGAGACCAGCAATTATGTCGAAATACGAAATCAAGATTGACAAATTTAAGTGCGTGGGCTCCACGCTGTGTGTCATGGATGCACCGGAGGTCTTTGCGCTCAACGGCGAAATGCAGTCGCACGTCATCGATGCCAACGCTGCGGACGACGAAGCCATTCTGCACGCCGCCCAAAGCTGCCCGATGAACGCGATCATATTGATCGACAGGGAAACCGGTCAGAAGGCCTGGCCAGCGCGCTAAAGTAGCGTGGACGCTTAGCCCGTTGCGCTGACGCATTGGCTTTAGACCGGCAGGAACATCTAAAGGAAATATGGTATTTTCTTTAGATAGTGCTTGCGATTGAAACGGGAGTTTAGCTAATTGTGAGTATCTAAAGGAAACTACTCATTTTTCTTTAGATATAGCAGACTCTCTAAATAATCCCTTAACTGCTGTTTTCAAAGGATTTTATGTCCGTTGGCTGGTATTCCAGTGCAAGTCCGGGCGAGCTGCTGGAGCTGACCCATCCGGTATTGGGACCATACCAGGCCTTTCTGCCGCACCCCCTTCCACCCAAAATCGCCTTTGAGCCGCAGACTGTTCGGCAGCTTGCGAAGGCGGAACACAGTCTGGGTCGGCTGTCGGAACTTGGTCAACAGCTCCCGAATCCGGATCTGTTGACGTATGCCTTTATGCGGCGGGAAGCGGTGTTGAGTTCGGAGATCGAGGGGATTCACACAACGGTCGCGGAAGTCTATCACTACGAAGCGGAGCCGAACGGACACGGCCACGGTTTCACGCGCGAAGCGTTCAATAATTATGACGCGCTGCGCTTTGGTTTGGAACAAATCACGCATCGCGACCTTTCGCTGGGCTTGCTGCGCGAACTTCATGCACGCCTGATGCACGACGTGCGGGACGCGCGCGGGCGGGACAAAAGTCCGGGCGCCGTTCGCCAGACGCAGAATTACATAGGCACTCCGGGCGCGAACATTGCACAAGCGAGTTTTGTCCCGCCGCCGCCGGACCGTGTGCCGGAGTTGCTGGAACAATGGGAACGCTTCGCGCGCACGGACGATGAGTTGCCGATTCTGGCCAAGATCGCGTTCGCGCACTATCAGTTTGAAGCCATTCATCCCTTCGAGGACGGCAACGGGCGCGTGGGAAGACTGTTGATCTCGCTGATGCTGCAGCGGGAGAAGCTGCTATCCGTGCCGATACTCTCGCTGTCGAGCTACATTGCGGTGATGCGGCAGGAGTATTACCGGGGCTTGCAGTCGGTCACGCGTCTTGGCGCATGGACCGAGTGGTTGAATTACATGCTCACGGCGATTCAGGAATCAGCGGAAGATGCGATTGCGCGGAGTCAGCGCATCCTGGAGCTGCGCGAGCACTACGCCACACGGGTGAAAGCGAGCACGCGCAGCCGCGCGATTGAGTTAGTGGACTTCATGTTCGAGCGACCCGTGTTCACCCAGGCGCAGGCGATTCTGGTGATAAACGTGACGCCGCAAGCGCTGGCCGGTTATTTCCGGTTGTTCGTGGAACTCGGTTTGATTGAAGAGACGACAGGGCGATATAATAATCGCGTGTATCGGGTGCCGGAATTGTTGGGGGTGTTGGGGTAGAGGACGGCGAGCGCCGCGAGTGAGGATTTTGTTCACCAACCAAGAAATCATGCCAACTATACAACCATCTGAGATAACGACAATTCTGGCGACGGACTGCGGTTCGACGACGACGAAAGCAATTTTGATCGAGAAGCAAGGCAACGAATACCGCTTGGTGTGTCGCGGTGAAGCGCCGACGACGGTGGAAGCGCCGTTTGAAGACGTGACGAAAGGCGTATTGAACGCGATTTCCGAAATTGGTGAGATCATGGGCCGCGAGTTCACGGAGAAAGACGGCATCATCAAGCAGAAGTCGGCCACGCGCGGTTGTGATATTTATATCTCGACGTCATCGGCGGGCGGCGGTTTACAGATGATGGTGTCGGGTGTGGTGAAAGCCATGACCGCGGAATCCGCGGAACGCGCGGCGCTCGGCGCCGGTGCGATTGTCATGGACACGCTCGCCTCCAACGACGGACGATTGCCGCACCAAAAGATTGAGCGCATTCGCAAACTGCGGCCCGACATGATCCTGCTCTCCGGCGGCGTCGACGGCGGCACCACCAAGCATGTGGTCGAGCTTGCAGAGCTGTTGAAAGCCGCGCGGCCGCGGCCGCGTTTGGGTTCATCTTATAAACTGCCGGTGATTTATGCCGGCAACAAAGAGGCGCGCGACGAGGTCAAGAAGGTGTTGGGCAATGAGGTGGATCTGCTCGTCGTCGACAATTTGCGGCCCGTTTTGGAACGCGAGAATTTGGGTCCCGCGCGCGATGCTATTCACGATCTATTCATGGAACACGTTATGGCGCAAGCCCCCGGCTATCGCAAGCTGATGGCATGGTCAGATGCGCCGATTATGCCGACGCCGGGCGCCGTAGGCGACATTATGCAGCGCGTGGCCAAAGCGCGCGACATTACGCTCGTCGGAGTGGATATCGGCGGCGCGACGACGGATGTGTTCTCGATTTTTCGCGTGCCGGGCACCGAGACCAAAGAGACCGTGTTCAACCGCACGGTGTCCGCGAATCTGGGCATGAGCTATTCGGTGATGAACGTGCTGGCCGAAGCAGGGATCGAGAACATCATGCGCTGGGTACCGTTCGAAATTGACGAACGCGAATTGCGCAACCGCATCGCCAACAAGATGATTCGCCCGACGACGATTCCTCAAACCAAAGAGGAGCTGCAGATTGAGCAGGCGATATCGCGTGAAGCGCTTCGGCTCGCGTTCATTCAGCATAAGAACTTCGCGACGTCGTTGAAGGGCGTGCAGCAGGAGCGCACGATTTCAGACACGTTTGACCAGAGTGGCTCGGGCGAAACCGTCGTGAACATGATGGCTTTGAACATCATCGTCGGCTCGGGTGGCGTGCTGTCGCATGCGCCGCGCCGCAGTCAAGCCGCGCACATGATGATGGACGCGTTTCAACCGGAAGGTGTGACCGAACTTGCAGTGGATTCGATTTTCATGATGCCGCATCTTGGTGTGCTCGCGAGCGTGCACGAAGAGGCCGCGATTCAGGTGTTTGAAAAGGACTGTCTCGTGCGCTTGGGCTCGTGCGTGTGTCCTGTTGGCAAGACGAAAGACGGCAAGCCGTGCCTGACGATTACCGGCATGAGCAAGAGCGGGCAATCGTTCTCTCAGAGTGTGCCATTCGGCGAGCTGCTGCTCTTCCCGCTTGCGCCGGGCGACGAAATCAAGGCGACGATCAAACCAGAAAAAGGCTTTGACGTCGGTGCGGGATCGGGCAAGGAAATTCATGCGACGCTCCACGGCGGCGTGGTCGGCTTGCTGATTGACACGCGGGGCCGCCCACTCGATTTGTCGCCGCAGACGGAAAATCGCGTCGCCAAGATTCAGAAGTGGACCAAGATTCAGGACTTCATCTTGGCCGACGCGCATGATGATGGCGTGGCGACGGTGAGGAAGTAGGCAGTTTGTCGTTGAACCGCACGTAGGGAGTCGAGACACCGTGGATTCTGCAACGAAGCGAACGATTGTCTTGCTCGCCGTCATTTGGATTGGTGCAATTGGGTTGTTTCAGAACAGAGACACAGAACGCACGTCCTCGAATACGGTAATAGGCCGTATTGCCTTTGTCTAAGGCATCGGGAATGTCCTCGCCGCCACAAGCAGGGCTAATCATGAAGACATGATAAAGGCATGCAGTGCGTATGATACATTCGGTCTTGAACAAATGAAACAAGCTGGTCATGTTCTCTCTATTCCTTGCGGAACAAGGGTCCACGTAATAGACGAATCGTCGAGGTTGGTCCAAGTTCGTGTTCAAGACGGTACCTATCGGGGAAATGCGGTTTGGATTTTTCGCGATGACCTGTCTGCTCCGATTCCATGATTCATATTAAGGACTCAGAGCAAACTGTGTTCGGCGCCAAACATGCGCTTGGGATATCGGTCTGCTTGAATAGGTTTTTGCCAAGGATAACAGCGGCCCTCCTATTTTCAGGGTGACAGGGGCTGGGGGATTTTGCCGAGCAATCTGGGCGTTACAATCAAAGAGGAAACGGGCGGATAGCGTTCCGTCCGTACAATGATATGTCACCACCGTTTCGGGTCTCGAGACCTGCAACGGCTAAGTAATTCAGAACTCAAACCAATTCTCTCATTTTATGCAATTTCGTCAATTAGGAGATCTCGGGCCGAAGGTTTCGGCGCTGGGACTCGGCTGCATGGGGTTATCCGAGTTTTATGGAGAGTCGGATACCAAAGAGAATATCAAGTTCTTGCACGACGCGCTCGATCTTGGATGCAACTTCTGGGATACGGCGGACATGTACGGCGTTGGTCTCAACGAAGTACTGTTGTCACGAGTGCACAGAGAGCGGCGCAACGATGTGTTTCTGGCCACAAAGTTCGGCAATGTGCGCGGCTTTGACGGCTCGTTTCTCGGCATCAACGGCAAGCCCGACTATGTGAAGCGCAGTTGCGAGGCCAGCCTTTTACGGCTCGGTGTGGATACGATTGACTTGTACTATCAGCATCGCGTGGATCCGACGGTTCCGATTGAGGACACTTGGGGCGCCATGGCCGATCTGGTCGCAGAAGGCAAGGTGCGCTTCTTGGGAATCTCCGAAGCAGGCCCAAAGACAATACGCCGCGCGCACGCCGTCTATCCGGTGGTTGCGGCTCAATACGAGTACTCGCTCTGGTCACGCGAAATCGAACACGAAGTCATTCCCGTCTGTCGCGCACTCGGCATCGCCATTGTGGCCTACAGTCCGTTGGGCCGCGGCTTTTTGACTGGACAATACAAGGACCCGGCCTCGATTGCGTCGCCCGGCGATCGGCGCGGCGTGTTCCCTCGGTTCAAGGGCGAAAATCTTAACGCGAACGCCGTTTGGCTCGAAAAGATTGAGTCAAGGGCGCAAGCGCTCGGCTGCACACCGGCGCAACTCGCGCTGGCATGGGTCCTCACGATGGGCCACGATATCATTCCCATTCCGGGCACGCGCAAGCTGCACCGCTTGAAAGAAAATCTCGGCGCGCTGGATGTCCACCTGTCGGCGGAAGACGTCCGCGACCTGTGCGAGCTTGCCGATCCCGATGAGATTGCCGGCGAACGCTACCCGGAAGTCAGCATCTCCTCGACAATGGTCGAGAGTATATAGCGCAGCAATTACCGGACGCACGTGATGAGATGCACACAGTTTTGCCTGTTTGTCCTGCTGGTCGTCGGCTGTCAAGACGCTCGCGAAGCACGGCAGCTCATGAAACAGCATCAGGCTGAGGCAATTCCCATGAAGGGCATGCTGAGCTACATGGCCGATGCGGCGACGCTGCTCGATTGCCGCACGAACGAACGGCTTGTCGTGAAATTCAAGGGTGATTGGCTTGAAGTGGAACGCGCCTACACGCAATTCGGCAAACCCGGCGCACCCGTTTATGTGGAGTATCGCGGGCGCATGGAACAGGATACGACCGACGGCGTGGTTCGCGCCGGAGTGGTGATCGAAGAGATAACGACGATGCGGCCCGATACGGCCTGCCTCTCAAGAATGTAGAAAGCGAAGCAAGCCATGATCGCAATTATTGGCGCGACGGGAATGCTGGGCGCGCCCGTACTGGAACAGCTGTTGGACGAAGAGATCGGCGTACGCGTCTTGAGCCGCGATCCGATTGCCGCCAAGGAACGCTTCGGAACGCGCCCTGAGTATTGCTATGCCGACGTTCTGGATTACGACTCGCTCGTCCACGCGTTCGCCGAGTGTTCCGCAGTGCACATAAATCTGAATCCCGATCACGACGCCGATCCGGAAGAGATTCTGCATCAGGGATTGATTAACGTGGCGGGAGCCGCGCGCGAATGCGGCGTCGAACGGTTGTCGCTGATTACCGGCGACTGGCAGCCTGATCCCAACCATTCGTGGTCACGGCGCGCGGCCTTTTCGAAAGGCATCCTCGCGCTCGAATCTTGCGGGATTCCAACGGTGGTGTGGGGCTGCACATGGTTCTTCGAAAGCCTCGACTACTTTGTCCTTCCGGATCGCGCCCTGATGGTCGGTGCGCAGCCGCTGACATGGCACTTCGCAGCAGCGTCAGACTACGCGAAGATGGTGCTGCGGTTTGTCGTGGATGACGAGTCTCCGGCGGCGAACAAGCGCTACACGGTGCACGGGCCGCAGGGCTTCAAGATGTATGACGCGTTGAAGCTCTATTGCGACATCCTGCGACCGGGTCTGCCAGTCGAGCAGCTCTCGATCGAGGACACGAAGAAGTTCGCGCAGGAAGACGAAGAGAATGCGTGGCTCGAGAGCTTTGCGGATTTCATGGCGCCCTTCGAGACGTTCGGCGAAACCGGCGATCCGACGGAGGCGCAGGCGCTCCTGGATGAGCCCTTGTTGACACTTGAAGAGTGGGCAAAGGAGCAAATGCCATGATGCGAATCACGATCCTTGCGGTGGCCGCGTTGTTCGTGATCGGCGCCTGCAAGTCCAAATCAGATCAGCAGCAAATCGCCGAACGGTCTCCGCAGCCGCTCGCGATTACGCAGCCTGACTCCGTTGTTCCGGCGGCGCCGGATACTGTCAAGGATGTGACTACAACGGCCACTCCGTCCAAGGAGTCGGAGCCGCAACCGGCCACGTCAACGGCTGAGCCGGAGACTCCCAAGCAGGACACTCCCAAAGATACGACCAAGGCGCCGCCGGCGCCTGAACAGCAGCTCCGCAACAGACGTTGGAAGCTCGTCGAGTTTCGCGGCGAAGCGGTAGTTGTAACGGAGGATTTCGCGCGCGAGCCGTACATTACGCTTGGACTCCACAACAACAAATTGACGGGCAGCGGCGGCTGCAATCGCTTCGGCTGCAAATACACCCTTGCCGGCAACAAGATCACGTTGGATCAGTTTGCCGCGACCAAGAAGGCGTGTTCAGGTGTGATGGACCTTGAGCGGAAATTCCTCGCGGACCTTGAGACGGTATCAAGCTATGACGTTCAAGGCGACACGATGTGGCTGTTGAAAAGCGGCAAACGGGTAATGAAGTTTACCGCGGTCTATCTGTAGCAGATGGCGTCCGGTCAGCGACAGGCGGAACTCTGGGGACCGAGCGCAGAGCTTTGGGCGAAGAATCTCGAAGCCTATAGCTTGCCGTGTGCGGAATGGGTGTTCGACCGAATCTTGAACGGCGGCGGGCAGCATCTGCTCGATGCAGGCTGCGGATCAGGCGGCGCACTGAGAATTGCGTTGGCGCGCGGAGCGCGCATCACGGGCACGGATGTGGCCGAAGAGATGCTTGCCATTTGCCGGTCGATTATGCCGCGCGAGGAATTTTGTGTCGCGGATACTGAAGCATTGCCCTTTGCGGACGGGACGTTTGATGTGGTCGCCGCGTTAAATTCGTTGCAGTTCACGGAAAACCCGGCAAACGCCCTGCGCGAACTCAAACGCGTGGCAAAACCGGACGCGCCGATCGGCATCGCCTGTTTCGGTGAAACGGAGTTTTCGGATTTTGCCGCCGTCGGTGCGGCCGTACGGAGGCTATTCACGACACCTCCGACCTTCGAAGGTCCTTTCTCGCTTTCACCTCCCGCCAAGCTGCATCGTGCCGTCGCCGCCGCTGGCTTGACGATTCAGGAGAGTGCGGACATCGATCTGACCCGCGAATTTGAGAGTTTTGACGAGTACTGGCACAGCCAGTCGGGCACGGGCGCAACAAGATTTAGCGTGCGTGAGTTGGGCGTGGAACCTGTGCGCAATGCCATGGAGGGGGCCGCGCGGCGGTTTGCCAACACGCAGGGCCGACTCGTCATGACTAACAGGTTTCATGTTTTGATTGCAAGATAGTATTGAATATAAACTGAGGACGGGCAAAGTACCTTGGATCTCGAAGTTGTCAAGTGGATAATCTTCACCGTCGGCATTCTCTCCTTGTTGTTGGTGGACCTCGGTGTCTTCCACAAGAAGTCGAAGGTGATGAGCAAGAAGGAAGCGCTGAGCTGGTGTGCCGTGTGGGTCACACTGGCGCTGCTCTACGGCGGGTTTGTCTTCTGGTGGAAGGGTGAGCGGACGGCGGTCGAATATATCAGCGGCTATCTGATCGAACTCTCGTTGTCGGTAGACAACATGTTCGTGTTCATTCTGATCTTTCAGTATTTCAAAGTTCCGCCGGAATATCAGCATCGCGTGTTGTTCTGGGGAATTTTGGGCGCGATGATTCTGCGCGGCGTAATGATCGCTTTGGGCGCGGCCCTGATTGCGGCCTTTGACTGGGTGCTCTACATCTTTGGCGCATTCCTGATTTACACGGGTATTAGGATGGCCCTGCAGGATGAACAGGGAGTTGAGCCGGACAAAAACCCGATGGTTGCGCTGACGAAGAAGATCTTCCCGATTACCAAACGGTTCTACGGCGAGCATTTCTTCATCCGGCGGCGCGGGTTTTGGGCGGCGACGCCGCTGTTTGTCGTGCTTCAGGTAATCAACTTTACTGACGTGGTGTTCGCGCTGGATTCAATTCCGGCGATTTTTGCCATCACGCTCGACCCGTTTGTGGTGTTTACGTCGAACGTCTTCGCCATTCTCGGCTTGCGCTCGCTGTACTTTGCGCTGCATGGGATGATGGACAGCTTCCACTATCTCAAATACGGGCTTGCCGCGGTGCTGTCGTTTATCGGCGTGAAGATGCTGCTCGGGCACACGTCCTACGCGATTCCGCTGGGGTGGGCGCTTGCGACCGTTGCGTTGCTGTTGGCGCTATCGATTATCGCGTCGCTGCTGTTTCCCAAGAAGCACCACGAACCGCATAAACATCACGGCGTCTGACGATGGCACGAGTTCTAATCACCGGCTGTTCCTCCGGGTTTGGCGAACTTGCGGCGCGTGAACTGTCGCAAGCCGGGCATTTCGTATACGCAACGATGCGCGGAACAGCGGCCAAGAACAGCGCGACTGCACAAGTGTTGGGCTCGTTGCCCGGTGTCAAGGTGCTCGACATGGACGTAACCTCGGAGGAGTCGATTGACCGGGCGGTAACTACCGTGTTCGCCGACGGTCAGCTTGACGCGGTGGTTCACAACGCCGGAATTGGCGTCAACGGAGTCGCCGAAGCAAGCACTCCTGAACAGCTCGCGCACGTGATGGATGTCAACGTATTGGGCGTACACCGCTTGAACCGCGCCGTGCTTCCGCATTTTCGCGGCTGCCGCAGTGGACTGTTGATCTATGTGTCGAGCGGCTTGGGGCGCACCGTGCTGCCCTATCTTGCGTCATATTGTGCGAGCAAGTTTGCGCTCGAAGCCTATGCTGAGGCGCTGGCCTATGAAGTCGCTACGCACGGCATTGACAGCGTGATCTTGCAGCCGGGCGCGTATCCTTCGAGATTTCGCGCCAATATCCTCGATCCCGATGATCCCGTCCGGCTTGCGGGTTATCCGGTAGAGCAGTCTGAAGCGATGGCAAATCATGAGGCCACGAAGGAGATGCTGGCCAGCGAGGCCGCTCCCGATCCGCGCGAAGTCACCAACGCGATGTTAACAGTAATAGAAGCTCCTCCGGGAGAACGGCCGTTTCGAATTGCGATGCGGCGCAACTCCGGCGGCTTGAAAATGATAAATCAAATCTGCGGCGAAGTCCAGAACGCAATGATGCGCGGCATGAAGTACGAGCATCGTCTGCCTAAACGGCCGCAACTATAAGCTTAGGAATTTACAGTGAAACTCCATGAATTACCTTCGGGACCGCGCATCCCCAACGAGATTTACGTAGTCGTCGAAGTACCGTACGGTCACCGCAACAAGTATGAATATGACAGCGAACTCGGCGCCATCGTGCTCGATCGCCCGCTCTTTTCACCGGTTCACTATCCGGGCGACTACGGGTTTGTTCCCGGAACTCTGGCCGACGACGGTGATCCGCTCGATGTGCTCGTGCTGGTGAAGACTCCAACATTTCCGGGCTGCGTCGTCGCGGCACGACCGCTCGGCGTGCTGATGATGCAGGACGAGAAAGGCGGCGACGAGAAGGTTCTCGCCGTTCCCGCGACCGATCCGTCTTTCGAAACATATCACAGTCTTTCGGACGTACCGCCGCATTTCCTGCGCGAAATGGATCACTTCTTCCGCGTCTACAAAGAGCTTGAGGGCAAACACGTAACGTCGATGGGCTGGAAAGACCGCTGGGAAGCGGAGCAGATTATTCGCGATTGTATCAAGCGCGCCAAGACCTCGAAGAACGCGCCGGCAAAAAAGAAGACCACTACCAAGGCGGTCAAGAAGAAGTCTAAAAGGGTGACCAGATGAAAACACTGTTCCTATGGAGTATGATGATGTGCTGCGCGTTGATAGCTGACGCCGCGACAAAAGCGACGTTAGTGGATTACACTGTAGACGGCAAGGACTATCAGGGCTATCTTGTGCGGCCCGAGGTTCTAACCGAGCCGCGTCCGGCCGTGGTGGTCTTTCCTGAGTGGTGGGGGATCAATGACTATGTGAAAGGCCGCGCCCGGGAATTGGCTGAACTTGGTTACATCGCTTTCGTCGCGGATATGTATGGCAAAGGCGTCGTGACGACCAAAGCGGAAGAGGCCAAGCAGTACGCGGGCGCGTTCTATCAGGACTTCAACAGGTTTGAGACGATGACCAGCGCCGCCTACGAGCAGATGCTGATGCAGGACTTCGTGGACACGGCGCGCACAGGGGCGATTGGCTTCTGCTTCGGCGGGACGGCGGCGCTGGAGCTTGCGCGCAATGGCGCGGACGTGAAAGCAACTGTTGTGTTTCACGGTGGCCTGATCTCGCCGGATAGCACTCGCGCTAAGCACATTCAAGGCCGCGTGCTGGTCCTGCAAGGCGACTCCGATCCGTTTACTCCGGCGTCCGACGTTGCGGCTTTTGAACGCGAAATGAACTCCGCAGAGGTGGATTACAGAATCGTTCACTATCCGAATGCGATGCACGCCTTCACAAATCCGAAGGCTGGCGAAACTGGGCTGTCCGGCGTCAGTTATGACGAAAAGGCCGCCGCCAATTCCATGGAAGAGATGCGCGTGCTCTTTTCCGAGCTGTTTGCAAGACCCAGATAGACTCGACACGCAGCGCGAATAGAGACGTAGACATTCAAAAACTGATCGGAATATATGGCCACTTCATTTACGCCGGGACTGCGTGTCGCTGAAACGACGGTAATTACGAAGGATCGCATCTTGCCGCTGCGCGGAAACGTGACGGTGCACGTGGGCGAGCATCTTGCATCGGAACAGGTCGTTGCGCGCACGGAGTTGCCGGGCAACGTAACTCCACTGAATGCCGCAAATCTCTTGGGAATCCTGCCGACGGATGTGCGGGCCGCTCTGTTGGTCAAAGAGAACGACAAAGTTGAAAAGGGACAGGTCATCGCGCGCTCGAAATCGCTCTTCGGGCTGTTCAAGAATGAGCTCAAATCACCGGTCTCGGGTTCACTCGAATCCATTTCCGACGTGACCGGGCAGATGATTTTTCGCGACCCGCCGGTTCCTGTGGAAATCGAGTCGTATATCGAGGGCCGGGTGACGCAAATTTTCCCGAATGAAGGTGTTGAGGTTCAAGCCGTCGGCAGCTTCATTCAGGGCATCTTCGGCATCGGTGGCGAGACATTCGGCAAGCTGCGCATGGTCGCGTCGGCGCCCGATGAGTTGATCGATGAAGCAAAAATACCGACCGACTGCCGGCACGATATACTCGTGGGCGGCGCATTTGCGACGCTTGAAGCCGTGAAGAAGGCGATTGCGGGCGGCGCTGCGGCACTCGTCGTGGGCGGATTTGACAGTCTTGATTTGAAGAAACTGCTTGGCTACGAGCAAGGCGTCGCGATTACCGGCGGTGAACAGATCGGTATCACTCTGGTGCTGACCGAGGGGTTTGGTCGAATTGCGATGGCGCGTCGAACATTTGATTTGTTGAAAGGCAATGAAGGTCATAAGGCCTCTGTCTCCGGCGCGACGCAGATTCGCGCGGGCGTCATGCGGCCTGAGATCATCATTGCGCGAAAGGACGTGACGCATCACGAAGACAAACACCACGAACCGGCCGGACTCGAACTTGGCGACGTCGTGCGAATCATCCGTGAACCTTGGTTTGGCAAGATCGGCAAAGTCAGCGAGCTGCCGCCGGAATTGACGGCCCTCGATACCGAAGCCAAAGTGCGCGTGCTGCGCGTGACCTTGGACGACTCAAACGAAACTGTTCTTCTGCCGCGCGCGAACATCGAAAAGATTGAAGCTTGATGAATGTCCACAATAACTAACGGGGTAAGACACATGAGAGCATTGATTGGAGTTATTTCGATGGTGGTATTTGCCGCTCTTGCGCAGGCTCAAATCACCTTGAATCAGAACGACGCGCCATCAGCGGGGCAGTCCGCGATGACGCACGCAATCGGCACGACGACCTTTACTGGCACGCAGGGATCGGGGAATATGACCTGGGATCTCTCGTCTGCTAATTTCGGCACATCGGGCTCAACGGACTACGTCGATCCGACGACCACTCCGTTCACTGACAGTTTTCCCACCGCGACGCACGCCGCAACCATTGAGGGTGCCAGCTCCTGGTCGTACTTCAGAGTGACCAGCGACGGACTCTGGTACCTCGGTTTCGGAACCGAACTTGGCGGCGGCATTACAAACATCTCGGACGATCCTGCGTTGGCACTGCCTTTTCCGTGCACATATAATACGTCCTGGACATCTGTCTTTCGGGTGACGTTTGAACCGATTCCTGGCTTCTCGAGTGTTTCGGTTGATAGCAGCTTGAATACGGTGAACGCGTGGGGCAATCTGATGACACCTCTGTGGACGGAATCGGCGCTCCGCGTACTCAGTCACGGCTACACCGCGGCCTACCTGAACGGCAATCTCATCGGCCCGGTTCAGGAGTCATGGGACTACCAGTTCATTACCGAAGACCCACTGCGCAGTATGTTGTTCTCTAACTCCGGTGCGACGGGTCCTGAGTACACCGAGGGTGATTTGACCTTCACCTCGGGCGGTTCGACATCAGCCAATCCCGTGCGCGGTCCGGTGGCCGAGAGCTTCAAACTCTCGCAGAACTACCCGAATCCGTTTAACCCGTCGACGACGCTTCCGGTCGAACTCTCGAAAGCGACTCATATCGAGATAACGATCTACAACGAAGTCGGTCAGGTTGTTTCGGCGCAGTCGATCGATCTTTCTGCCGGTCAGCATTCGCTTCCGATTGACGGCAGCACCTGGAGTACGGGCAGCTATTTTGCGAAAGTCACGGCCGGATCCGACGCGCAAACGACGCGCATGGTGCTGGTCAAGTAACTGGTTTGCGGCGGCGGCGCGCCCTTCGCGCGCCGCCGCAACCTTACGCATGTTGTTTGAAGGAGGGCAATATGCGCACCCTTATCATTGCATTCATATTGTTCGCGGCGGCTGCCTGCGGTTTCTCGCAAGTCGTCCTTACCTATGTTTCCACGGATGTGCCGATTGATATTCCTGATGGCCCCGACGGAATCGCCGAGTCGCGGCTTGAAATCGGCGACTATTACATGATTACCGATATCGACGTTGTGCTCTCTATTGGTCATACGTTCGATCAGGACCTTCGCATCTACGTCGAAGCGCCCAACGAAGAGGTTGTGCGAATGGCGTACGAGTGCGGCGAGTTTCGTGATAATTACACGGACACGCGTTTTGACGATGAGGCCGCAATCGACATTTGCGACGGCGTTGCGCCGTTCACAGGTTCGTTTCGGCCCGAAAACCCGCTTGGCCTGTTTGACAACCGTCGCATGAATGGCACGTGGATTCTGCGTGTGACAGACAACTGGCATAGCCAGGTCGGCGGCATTATCGCGTGGCGCATGGAGATCACCGTGGACACTATGGTCACCGCGCGCGACGCGCCGCTTGCAGAAGCGTTTGCGGTGGGACCCGCTTTCCCGAATCCGTTTAATGCGGTCACAGTATTGCCGATCACGCTCGAGTATCCGGGGGCGATCAAGCTAACGATCTACAGCCTGCAAGGCGCGCTGCTGGAGGAACGGCTATTCGGATTGACCGCTGGACGCCATGACGTCCCGATCAACGGCGAGACATGGAGCAGCGGAACGTACTTCGCGCGTGTAGAAACCGGCAACCTCTCGCGGGTCACACGGTTGGTGCTCTTGAAGTAGCAGAAAATCAAGCATGCTCAAAGAGGCAGCAAAGCGCTGCCTCTTAGTTTTTGCCCTGATCCGTATTGGACTCTCGGCGAATCCGTGAGTATATTATTTGAATAAGATAGAGGTGCCATAATGATAAGACTATGTGTTGTTCTGCTGCTGTTGACGATCGCTCGACTTACCGCGCAGGAACTTCCGTCCGAAACCTCCGCGCTCTTCTCCGGATCGGGGACATGCGTCATGTGCCACGAGTCCGACGGGCTGATCATGATTGAAAACGGCAAGGACGTCTCGCCCGTGACACAGTGGCGCTCAACCATGATGGCGAACTCCGCGAAAGACCCGCTGTGGCGTGCGAAGGTTGCCACTGAACTGGCGCAGTTTCCTCAACACTCCGATCTGATTCAGAATCGCTGCACGGTCTGCCACGTTCCCGCAGGTTACACGCAGAATCTGTGGGATGAGGATTCGACGTATACGTTCGCACAGCTCGACAACGATCCCTTGGCGCGCGACGGTGTAACCTGCACAGCCTGCCATCAGATTCAACCGGGCAACCTGGGCACGCCGGAAAGCTATAACGGCGGCTATCAGATCACCGGCGACCGTGACATCTTCGGGCCGTATCCCGATCCGCTGACCGGACCGATGGTGAATTTCGTCAACTTCAACGCCGTGCACAGCCCGCACGTCAACACATCCGAACTCTGCGCCGCCTGTCACACGCTCATGACGCCAACGCTTGATCAGGCCGGCAACGTGATCGGCGAGTTTCCCGAGCAGACTCCCTATATCGAATGGAAAAACAGCTTCTATTCACAGGGAGCGCAGGTTAGCTGCCAATCGTGTCACATGCGGACGACTGTTAATGGTCAGGACATTTCACTGATGCCGCCGCCGCACCAGGTGATCCGCGAACCATACTACCAGCATCTGTTTGTCGGCGCGAACGTGACCATGCTCGAGATGCTGCGTGACAATGCGGAGGCGCTTGGCGTTACGGCGCAGGCGCAGCACTTTGATACGACCATTGCCGAGGCGCAGCGCAGCCTGCGCGACCTCTCGTGCGACCTTGACCTTGAGTCAGAGCCGCGCGCGGACTCTACGATTGTGCATGTGACGATCACCAATCTCACGGGTCATAAACTGCCGACCGGCATTCCGCTGCGGCGGATGTGGCTCCATCTTGAAGCCCGTGATGCTGCGGGCAATCTCGTGTTTGAATCGGGACGTCCCGACGACAACGGCGAAATCGTCGGCTACGACGCTGAATATGAACCGCATTACGATATGATCACGAACGAGGATCAGGTTCAGGTGTATGAAGCCGTGCTGGGCGATGATCAGGGACAGCGCACGTGGACGCTGTTGCGCGCAGCCACGCACCTGAAAGACAATCGCCTGCCGCCGCTCGGTTTCACGACCGAACACGCGTCGTACGATACGGTCGAGATTTACGGCGTCCCGCCGTCGGACTCAAACTTCAACCGCGTCACCGGCGCCGAAGGCAGCGGCAGCGATCGTGTGACCTATCGTTTGCCGCCCTGCTCGGTTGTGCATGTTGCCGTATTCTTCCAGACAATACAACCTCGATTGGTCGGCTATCTTGACCAGTTTGACTTGCCGGAAACGGATCAGTTCGTCAACATGTACAACGCGCAGTCGCGCGCGCCGCTTCTCATGACGTCTGCGTCCCTCGTCGTAAACACCGAAGATACGGATGACGCACCATTGCCCGCCAGACTTGCCCTGTCCTCGGCCTATCCGAACCCGTTCAATGGCGTCACGCGGTTGCCGGTTGAAGTCACGCATTCAACGATGGTCGAATTCTCGCTGTATGACATTCGCGGTCGGCGCGTCATGCTCTTTGGCCGCATGCTGAATGCGGGGCGGAATGAGTTGACCATCGACGCCTCGGAACTTGCGAGCGGTGTCTACTTGCTGCGCGCGCAAGCCGGCGATCTCCGTGACACGCAGCGTCTGATTCTGTTAAAATGAAGCTCGCACTCCTGTTCGCTTGTGTTGGCGCGTTGGCCGCGTGTTCAGCGCCCAAAGTGACTCCGTTGCCGAAGCTCACCGGAACATGGTTCGCCAATGCGCAGTCGGTCGGCTATTTGAACCTGCAGCGCATGGCCCTCGAACTTCGCGCCGATTCGAGCTACCGTTACTACTTTCGCAATGCGCCGACTGACCCGGCGAAACCGGCGGACGAATTCACAGAGGCCGGACGTTATCGAGTGCGCGGCGACTCATTGTTGTTCACGACGGAAATTGTAAACGGCAATCAGACGGCCTTTGATTATGCGCGTAAGTACAGGATGCTCCCCGACACGGCGGAGTGGCCGCTGCGGGTGACCTACACGCGGAGTGGCATCGACTTCGAAGTATATTTCCAGCATCCGAAGTAACGACCAGATTCACGCAAACAAAAGCGGGACACACACATCGTGCGTCCCGCTTTGCTTTTCGGACAGGATTCAATCAGAGCTTTCCGAGCACGCGCTGGAGCTTTTCTTCCGCTTCCGCGGCGACCGGTATTAGGGCATCGTTCTCGATGAACAGGAACATCGCCTTGGGATCGATGATGGAAACGATGGAGCCGTTGTGCTCATCCTCTTGCACCACGACGTTGCACGGCAGCATCAGCCCGATTTGCGGTTCGGCAGCCAATGCGCGCGACGCAAGATGCGGATTGCACGCGCCGAGGATAACGTATCTGCGGAAGTCGAGATCAATCTTTTTCTTCATCGTGGTCTTGACGTCAATTTCCGTCAGCACGCCGAAGCCCTCGTCCTTCAGCAAATCGGTCACACGCGCAATCGCCTCGTCATAGCCGACCGCCGGAAGCGCTTTCTCCCAACCATATTTGATTGCGGACACGGAGCGTTTTACCTTCTCGCCGCATCGTAGTTTTTCGCGACGGTTTCCCAGCACAGATTCTTGATAAAGGCGTCGATGTAACCGGGACGCGCGGCGCCGAAATCAATGAAATACGCGTGTTCGTAGACGTCCATGGCCATGATCGGCTTCAGGTTCCAACCGAGGTAGGAGTTTTGCGCGTCGCCGATCCAATTCAACAGACGCTTGCCGTCTTCCCACCACACGAGCCAAACCCAACCGCGCGCGGCCATGCCGGATGCCTTGAGATCTGCGATGTACTTATCGTAGCTTCCGAAGTCCTTTTCAATCTGCTTCTTGAGGTCGCCGCCGAGCGCGCTTCCGCCGGGCGTGAGATGTGCAAAGTAGATTTCGTGATTCTGCATTCCGGCGATGGCGAAGCTCATGTCAACTTTCAGACCGCGAATTTCCGAATAGACCTGATTCGCGCCCGCGCCGTCGTGCGCGGCGAGCTTTTCAAGCACTTCATTGGTCTTGTTAACGTAACCATTGTAGAGCTTGAGATGTTCTTCACAGGTTTTCTTGGAAATGCCGTCAAGTTCAAAGAGCTTAGTACCGAAGTCCTTGGCAACGAAGGGCATGGAAAGAATCCTCTATTGGTTTATGGATAGTCTGATCTGAAGGCATGCGAGTTACAGGACAAAGGTACGCAGATCAGTGGACATATTCAAGCCGCCGCGCGTCTATTCTGTCAACGTGAAATCCAACGTCCGCAGTTCCTGATTCTGCAGAGTGACCGAGTCTTCGGCAGAGAGATAACCTTGTTTTGAGGCCATGACTTGGACGTCGCGGAGCACAGCATTGCCAAGTGCGTTTCCCGAACCATCGACGACTTGAATCGTATTGCCAACGGCGATATCGATGGAATATCCGCCGTCCGCGCTTGTAATTGAATTGGGCGTTGCTTGCCCCGCTGGTGCGTTGTGCAGCATAGTCTGTGTGGTATCGAAATCCGCTACCACGAGACGATAGTCGTATAGCCCGTTGGACAGGTTTGTTGCGTCGAACTCAATCCAATGTCTGCCCGCTGACCAAACCCCTTGGGCAAGTGTCGTCGTGTCATTGCCGTCTCTTTGCCATAGCGTCAATTGGACGGTGTTCGGGTCGACAAGGTCGAACACGATGTTCGTGACGCCGACAGCAGGATTCGGGTAGTTCTGATGCAGGGCATATTCTGTGACGACTGCGCCACCTTCCGCGGACACTTCGATGCTCCCAAGGTCCTCGCGGTATCCGTTGTTGTCCACATCGATCAGCCGATAGTTGTAGAGAATTCCGTTAAGGACATTTGTGTCCGTCCAAGTGTAGTCAGCACCGGTGGCCGAGTTCGTCGCCTCGATCATCGCGACAACTGCATTGTCTCTTAGAATCTCAAAACGGTCCGCGTCATATTCACTTGCTGTGCTCCAATACAGCACAATCTCGCCGTCGAGTCCGATTCCTGCAAAGTTGGCAAGTTGGCAAGTTCAACGGAATCGAGCGAGACCGGTATGTCAGAACCTCTCGAACGGAATCGCAACGTCCAGTTCATAGGAGTAGCTGATCGAAGCGCTGGGAATTGCGGTTTCGGATTGATCTGTTACGCTTCCTGTGATGCGGCCGTAGCCAGCCGGGACAACTTCAATGTTGTTACCAGTTCCGCCTTCATCATCGCAGGATAGCATTAGCAGGGCGGCGACACACACCAATGGCAGACACAGAACTCTCGTTCGCATAAATTGTCCTCCTAAGTGGAGTTGATTGCCGTACCAGTTCGCTATTGATTAACAGCGACCTCGCGTCCAAACCTACTCACAGCAATCCCCCGAACAGCACTCACTATTTTGCGGCTTGTAGGCTCGCACTTTGACGGAGGAGATAGCTTCCAGCGCTTCGTTGCGCAGGGTTTCGCCGATTGAGTCGAGACCGACGTCATAGTTGCTCTCATGCACGATTTCGACTTCGGTGAGACCCGCTTGGAGTGCATAGGTGATGTACTCTTCTTTGAGCGATGCCCCCGAGACGCAGCCGACATAGGCTTCAACGTTGTTCTTGAGTTCCTCCGAGAGCGGGCGATTCAGCACGAGGTCGGAGACCAGCATTCTACCGCCCGGCCTGAGCACGCGCGCGATTTCACGGAACACCTGCGGCTTGTCGGTCGAGAGATTGATGACGCAATTCGAGATCACCAAATCCACCGCGCTATCCTTGAGCGGCAGATCTTCAATGATGCCTTCGCGAAATTCGACATTTTTCGCGTTCAGCGTTTCGGCATTGGCGCGCGCTTTGGCGAGCATGTCGGGCGTCATATCAACGCCGATCACGCGGCCGAGCGGCCCGACTCTGCGCCACGCAAGAAAGGCGTCAAAGCCTGCGCCGCTGCCCAGATCGAGCACTGATTCGCCGGGCTGAACGTCTGCGAACTCGAGCGGATTGCCGCAGCCGAGCCCGAGATTTGCGCCATCAGGTACAGCGTTGAGATCGTCTTCACTGTAGCCGATCGCCGTCGCGATATCTTCGACATTCGTTGCGCCGCAGCAGCCCGACGTACCACAGCAGCTTTCGCCGCGTGCCGCCTGTCCATATTTCTCGCGCACGACGTCGCGAATGTTCAAGAGGTTATCCATGTTGGGTCCTTCTCCTTGGCTAAGTTCGATGAGCTTTGTAACTGTATTGAAGGTGCGCGCGGTTATGCGAATCCCAAGCTTCTTTTCGAGGAAGGCCGCATTGGCTTCCGAGCGCACGTAGTTAGCGGGAATGAATAGATGGGCTGCGCCTTTGCTGCTCGTCACAACGACGTTTCCGCTGGCGATGTAGGCGCGAACATTTCCCTATCCGGCGCCGTTCTCTCTATGAGCAGCACGGTTCCGTCAATATCTCAAATAGCTTCTTGAATCTCTGCACGGCGCGCGGTTCGATGCAGTAGCAGATTTTCGGTCCGTCAATCTCGCCCTTGATCCATCCCGCCTCTTTGAGCTTACGAAGGTGCTGTGACACCGTGGACGGCGCGACGGGCAGCTGCTCGACGATATCCCCGACGATACAGCCGGGGCTGTTGAGCAGATATCTAATGATAGCGACGCGATGCGGGTGCCCGAGGGCGCGCGCCAGCTTCGACATATCGAGGTCTTCGAGGGAGGTGTCAGGTGGATGGGTAGTGAAGTCCGGTGCGTTCTGCATGGTAGCCTCGATGTTCTGTATTCGTAAAAATACGAAATGATTTCTAAAAGTCAAGTGATGCCCACAAAAAAATGGGCGGCCCGAAGACCGCCCGACCCACAAAAAACAAGTGTAATTTATTGTGCAGTAATGATATATGTTGCCTTCGACGGCACGGGGCTGATGTCCGAATAGGTCGTGTCAACCGTCGACCCGACCAGATTCGCCGGAACCGGATTAACCACTTCGAGTGTATCCCGGTAGACATTATAGACCGTAGCGTTCGGGCTTGGCGCCCAATACAGCCGGATACCGTCTCCATCAAGAGCTGCCGTTAGGTGCGTTGGCGGCGACGCCGGGAAGCGCGTAACGAATTGCCAGACCGGACCGGCCGTGACACCCGCCGCATTGCGCTCGTCGACTCGCCAGTAGTAAGTCGTTCCAGTTTGCAATTCACCGGGCGGGTCAAATGCAGCCTCGACCTGATTTCCCGCGAAGGCTGGCGGATTCACCGTGTCGAAAAAGACATCATGTGAGAGTGCGCCAGCGCCCGCTGTCCAATTCAGCACGACTGTTGTCGCGACATCGACACTCATGTCTGCAGGAATCGGTACAGTAGCAATACCCGGCAACGGTGCCGCCTCATTCGCAGTGAGCACAATCGTGCTATTGTCACCGTCGAGATCGGTCTGTATCGCACCCGCGTAGAAGCGCACGACGCCGGTGCCTGCTGCCGGAGCGGTCCACGTGAATTGTCCGGAGTCTCGATTGGCCGTTGAAAACCGCACGCCATTGGTCTCGCCTGTGACGTTGTAGATCGTGGTTGCGAGCGCCGCGCTGATCACGCCGGCATTCGTTGTTCCACTCAGTCCGACACGGCAAGAGCCGTTGAAGTTGACAATCGTCCCGCCGGAAATTCTTCGGATCGTTAATAGATACGCCGCGCCGGGAACATACTCAATCGGGAATCCGGTGATCTCAACCGTATTCACGACCGGACCTCCATGACAGCTGCTGGCGCACGTCTGTCGGCCCGGCGACCCTGAACGACCCGTGTATGACGTGTGCGCATACGCGGTCACTGCGAAAAACAATACAACAACTCCGATTACTGTACGCATGACTTCCTGCTCCTCTTTAACAATATGTTCATCCCTGCGAGGCGAACTTGCCCCGCGCTAAATTATGGCAAGAAGTGGCTCCCGTTCATAGCGCCTAAGAGGTTGCGAATCGTCGTCATGCAGAATCACTACACTCGGAAGCTGTTGATTGCCAACAAATCCGCCGCGCTGCATTCATAATACGCATCTACACTCTATCTCACCTGGCTTGCAACTCCTATTGGAACAGCTTTGCTATAGAACTGTTTACGCAACTACTCAACAATAACACCAAACGCGACGGCCGATATCCTATTCAAATGCGAAAAGAGAGGCGCAACCCTTCTGGATTGCGCCTCAAAGCTGACGATCACGTTTTGTGCTCGGTGATGGTTCGCAGGCTATATTACGTTGCCGGACTACAACACCCTTCGCTCAGTGGCGCAGAGCGCTTCACCGCTTTCCCATATATTCAATTGAGAACCGGTTCCCCTCCGGATCCTCGCCATCGCAAAACCAGCTATCGGGCGCCACCCGTCGCCGTTCGCCCATCGGGACACCCCGCTCCGTAAGTTCGCCCCGGGCAACTCCGATATCCAATACCCGGAACACAAAGGCAGGCGAATCAGGGCCAAGTCGCCGCTTACCCCCGGAATGGAGGCAGAGACTGCACGCCCCCGTATCAAAGACGACCCACTCCTCCTTGCGGAAGTCGGTGGCAGCAGCCGGGTTCTTCACCGCAAGCCCCATCGCATCACGATAGAACTCCACCATCTCCTGCATATTCTCAACATAAAGAATGACTTCGACAACGCCCTTGAGGCAGCCCATGATTGTGTCTCCGGCTTTGCGGGTAGAGTATTGACCCAATATAACACACAACAATTTTCCGGGCAACGCCAACCTGCTTGCACTCACACTCTGAACACGCTAAATTAATGCGATAATGAAGATGACTTTAAGGACGCCTCTTCGATGAACGTGTTTTTCGTGTTGCTCCTCCTGCTCGCTCCCTCCGCATGGGCCGAAATAGACGAGACCCCTCCCGCCAATCCCACCGAGTTTCACAATCTGGAAGCCACCCGCTGGCATGGCCTGATCCGCCGCGAGCAGACGGCGCTGGACGAGACACAGGCCGATTATGACGTATTCTATTATGAGCTTTGGATCGATCTGCGTAACTTCGCCGGGCAGCAGATTACGGGCCACACCGATATTCACGGTCAGGCCCTGATCCCCGATTTTCGTGACGTCGTGCTCGATTTCTGCGATACTCTGGCCGTGGGTTCCGTGCGCGGCACAGGTAGGCAGTTGCTCTCCTACACTCGCGGAAGCCAGCAGACCGTCGTCACGCTCGAGCGCGACTATGCACTGAATGAGGAGTTCGCACTAACCGTCTATTACCGCGGGCGCCCCTGTTTGGGCGGCGGCATCTCGACGTTCGATTGGTTCAACCGGTCTGTGTCAAGCTATACGGTGCCCTCCATCGCAACGCTCTCCGAGCCGACCGGCGCGCGGGATTGGTGGCCCTGCAAAGATGCGCCGCACGACAAAGCCGACAGCGCGCGCATTCACCTGATCGTTGCGGATACCTTGACGGCGACATCAAATGGCTTGCTCGAGGGGATTACAGTCCTTCCGGCCAACTCGCGGCAATTCAGCTGGTTCGAAAAATACCCCATCGCCTCGTATTTGATTTGCGCAAGCGCGACCAACTACGCCTTCTTCCGCGATTGGTACGTCACCGTGAGCGGCGACAGCATGCCGCTTGACTACTACGTCTATCCCGAAAAACTCACGCAGTCGATTGCTGATTTCGAGATCATGCCCGAGGCGATCACGGTGCTGACCGAACGCTTTGGCGAATTCCCCTTCCTGGATGAAAAGTACGGGCACTCGATGTTCCGCTGGAGCGGGGCGATGGAGCACCAGTGCAACACCTCCTATGGCCGCAGCATCGTGAATGGCCTCGGCACCTACGACTGGATTTTGGTTCACGAGCTCGGCCATCAATGGTGGGGCGACATGGTGACGCTTGCGGATTGGCCGCATATCTGGCTGAATGAAGGCTTTGCCAGCTACAGCGAGGCCCTCTGGTTTGAGCACCTCGGCGGAGCGAATGGGCTGCGCGACTACATGGTAAACGGACAGCCCGTGAGTGATCCGTCCGGTCCGGTGGTGAATCCCTCGTCGCTCTTCGACGGTAACACGGTCTACAACAAGGGCGCATGGGTATTGCACACCCTGCGCGGCGCCATCAACAACGACTCGCTCTTCTTCGCGGGCCTGCGCGAATATCGCGCCCGCTACGAATACGGCGCGGCGACGACGGACGATTTCATCGCCGCTATGAATGATATTGTGGGCTATGATATCGAGCCGTTCATTCACGCGTATCTATACGAAGTGAACCGGCCGACCTACCGCTACTCCTATGGCACGGGCACGGTCGATGGCGTTTTGCGCACAGCCGTAAGATTGCGGCAGATTCATGCGACCCCAGCGGTTCCGTTCGTCAACCGCTGCGAGCTGCGCTTCGGCGGCGCGCAGACGGTGACACAGAGTGCGCTGTGCGGCGACTACAGAGAGGAATACACATTCGACATGGGTCACTCACCCACGAGCCTGACCTTTGATCCGAATGCATGGTTCCTGAAGAGTTCCGCAAGCGAGGCCTTGCAGCCTGTCATTCTGAATACCTCACTCTCAAGCGGCGCAGCAGGCGCGTTGTATGCCGACACGTTGGTTGCGATTGGCGGCACCGGCAGCTACACATTTTCGGTGATCGGAGGAACGCTGCCAAACGGAGTAGTGCTTTCTTCAAACGGGCGCATCTCCGGCACTCCAACCGAGGGCGCAGCCGTGCTGCTGACATTGCGTGTGCAGGATACGAATAGTCAGGCCGACACCACGCAACTAACCCTGAGCATCACACCGATGCTCGACGCGCCGCAGGAGTTGACGATCGTGGCCAATGAAGACAGCACGGTCACTTTGCGCTGGCTTCCTGCTTCCGGCGCGACAAGTTACGAAATCCTTGCCGCCACGCTTCCCGATTTCTCCGACGCCGCATCGCTCTGCACTACTACCGGCACAACGTACACCGACTCCGCCGCCGTCCCCCAACGTTTTTACATTGTGCTTGCGAGTGAGTAACATAGTCATTCGCGTTAATTGCAAGATCAAAAAGGCCCAGCGATGCTGGGCCTTTTGACACAAACTGTCGAGGAGTTATTGTCTGACGCCCTTGTCCCGCAGGAACTTGCTGGCCTTCTCGAGCCGTTTCTGTTCTTCCTTGGTTAGGCCGTCCATACCGACACGGTTGATCTTATCAAGCAATTCATCGACTTCACGGCGCACGTTCTCGATCTCGAGCTCTTCGCGCTCACGCGCCGACTCGTCGAGCTTGCGTTTCCATTCGCGCATGCGCTGACCCGGCGCGCTGTGCCGCAGTTTCCCCCATTTCAGATACGCATAGCCCATCACCATACCGCCCAAGTGCGCGAGATGCGCCACGCCGGAGCCGGGATTAAAGCTCGCCAGAAACTCGATGACGCCGAAGATGATCGCGAAATACTTGGCCTTGACCGGAATCACGAACCAGATGTAAATCACGTTCTCCGGGAACAGCACTGCATACGCGAGCAGCAGACCGTAGATCGCGCCGGAAGCGCCGACCGTCGGCACGGGCGAGTGCATGTTGAACAGCGCATAGCACAATCCGCCGCCCAATCCGGTCAGCAGATAGTATTTCAGGAACTCCTTCGATCCCCAGACGCGTTCCAACATGGAGCCGAACATCCAGAGGGCCAGCATATTGAAGAGAATATGGCTGAACCCGCCGTGCAGGAACATGTAGGTGAAAAGCGTCCACACCTTTCCGTGAAAGAAATCTTCCGGAATCAGCGCGAAATTCGAGATCAGGAAGCCGTGCCAGCCGAGAATCTCCTGCGCAGCAAAGACCGTCACGTTCGCCAGAATGAGGAACTTGACGACCTCTGTCCAGGTCATCTCAGGATTGATGAACCGCAGCGGCGGCTCTTTGAACAGCGATTTGAAGCGGGCGCTCACGTCCTACAGCACCTCAAACTTCCAGAGATAGTTGAACAATTGATTCTTTTCACCAGTTCGTATCATGATCCGGTTTTCACCGGGTACAAGCGTATGCTGAAGTGACCACTCTTCGAACCGTTCACTATCCGCTCCCGTCTGGTCGTGACGGGGACGGTAATTGTCGAGGAACACGCGGCCATTGACCGTCACGGTGACTTCACAGCGCGAAGACAGCGACAGCGGATACTTGCGGTTCGAGCGATACATATAGAGCCGGAGATTCAGCGGCGATGCGGGTGAAACATCCGGCGGCAGAGTGAAGATAAACTTGATGTAATCAGAGCCGGTCGGATTGCGGTTGGGATCTCCCATTCCCAACTCCCACGCCATTCTCGTCACACCGGGAATCTCGTTGACCTTTGGGCCGTGGGTATCCGATTGCCGCGCGCCTTTGTCGCGGTCATAAATTCCAATCTCCCAACGCAAGTCCCCGCTTACATCGACCTGCCCGTCATTTCCGCACTCAGCGGCGATCCGCATTTTGCGCATGTAGGTAGCGGTCACCGTGGGATTCGGCTTCGCCGGAGTCACGGCCAATCGCGAGGGTTCGGGAGCAATGTAGCCCTCCACATCCCCGTAGCTGATCGAAAACACTCCGAAATCGTGCGGCACGACGGCCAGTCCAAAACCGACCGAATCGCCGTTGACGAAGATCGCCCCCTCCACAGGTTCGGTAGTAATCGTGAACTCTTTGTGCGCGCGCTGCTCTTCGGTGAGTGTAAAGAACACGAGCTGCCCGCCGGCAACGCGCGACAGTCTTACTGCGTGTTGCTCCGGTTCACTTGAATATCCCGGCAGTTCTACGCGAATGGTGTGAGTTCCCAGCGGCAGCGATAAGACAGTCGGCGTCTTCTGTTCCAGTCGGCGGTCATTTAGAATGATTGTTGCGCCGGGAATTGAGCTTGACACCTCCACGGCTCCGGTAGCCGCTGACTCGCGGCCCGACACGGTGTCAAATGCGGCGCGCTGCACGTCTCTCATCGTCTCCGGCGGAGGCGCGTCTTCGGGAATCTGCGAAACCGTCGGCTCGCCGTCACCCCCTCGCATCATCGTCAAGCTGTCTACCGAGCGCGGCGCCTGTCGCGGCACATCCCACGGCTCTTGCTTTCGCACCTTCTCCGATATCGCTTCTTCGACCGGCGGTATCCGGGCCGGTGGAGTGACCGAGCCAATCCGTTGATCACGGTACCCCGAGCTGCCATCATCTTGCAACGTGAAGCTAAGTGTGTCCGAACTCCCGCGCATCACTTCAGCGATTTGCACAAACGGCGTGGCGCGCTGACCGCCGAGTCGAACCGTGAACGAGTGCTTGCCGATGGGAATTTCGCTGATTTCGGCGGGCGTTGTCTTGCCAACCGGGGCGAGGTCCATCCAGATCTCGCCGCCCGTAGGCGTGCTGGTAACGTAGACACTTCCAGTGTGGCCGGGCCAATAGCGGTCGTAGAGCAAATAGCTGCCCAAACCGATAACCCAGGCCACGAGGACTATTAGAATCAGTCGCATAAGAAAGTAAATATAGGCTTATCTTAGAGAAAAGCAATTCTCGTACATGCTGCTCGAACCATAATAGCACCTACTTGTGTTTGACAAACCGGGCTCGAATCGGTATATTTTGCAATTGCTTACAGAATGGAACAAGGGATGGAATCGGTGGTAACGAGGGCCACAGCCCGGGCAACAATCTCTTATGACAGACTCCCGGGTTTCGGTCCGGCGTGGCGGGCCGTTGTGGCGGAACTGCCTGCGGCGGAAGGACTATACGCCCGCTCGCCTGCGAACCCGGAGGCCTGCCGCAAAACCGCAGAAGAACGCCTCGCCGGCTACCCGTTTTTCCCACAGCTTGCGGACCTTCTGGCCGAGGAAGGTGCGCTCTACGGACTTCCCGACACGACAGTAGCGCGCCTCTCGCATTTGCGGGCAGGGCGAGCGGTCGTTGTCGTCACCGGACAGCAGGTAGGCTATCTCGGCGGTCCTTTTTTCACTTTAGTCAAAGCCTACCACACGGTACGGTTGGCTCGCGCCCTCGAGGCGACACTGAAGTTCCCCGTATTGCCCCTCTTCTGGCTCGAAGGCGAAGATCACGATCTCGCTGAGATTCGCGCCACTCACTTTCCCACGGCAAACGGCACGTTAGGAGCCCTCGGCTTCACTCCTGAGCACGAGCTTCCCAATCAGGAGGTCGGCCGCTACCCGCTGGGCGAATCGTCGCTGGCGGGTTTGCACAGCTTGCTTGCCGAATGGCCCGATGTTGCCGGCGACGCCGCCGAAGCGCTGGAGCACAGTTACGGTGACGGCGATCTCTCGACCGCAATGGGCAGATTGCTCGCGGCGACACTCGGTGAACGCGGACTGTTCATCTGCGAAGGCCGTCACAACGGATTAAAGACACTCGCTCAGCCACTCTGGGAGCGCGTGATTGACCGGCGTGAGCAGCTGCGCGATACGTTCGTGGCCCGTTCCGCTGAAGTGCGCGCGCAGGGCTTCACCGGTCCGATGAGTCCGACCCCGGATGCACATTTCTTCTATGTTGTCGGGGACGACTTCGTACGGCGCGCAGTCACCCTTGATGGAGTTGTGAAGCATCCCGACGGTTCAAGCGAGCGTGTGAGTCCCGACGAGTTGAAAGCGAGAGTGGCGCGCGGCGAGTGGAGCATCAGTCCAAAGGCCGGTCTGCGGCCCCTCTATCAGGATTTTGTTCTGCCTTCAATTGCCTACGTTGGCGGACCGGGAGAGCTTGAGTATCACGCGCAGCTCGCGCCCTTCTACTCCCTGTTGAACGTCACGCCGCCGTCGCTGTTCCCCCGGCTCTCTGTGACGCTGGCCGAGCAGAAGTGCGAGCGCCTGCGTGAGAAACTCGGCCTTTCGTGGGAAGATGTGTTCATGCACTCCGAGCACGACCTGATCAAACGGCTGCTCGAATCGGCGGACGAACACCACACCACGGGGCAATTTGCGGCCGCTAAGACTGCGATTGAATCGGCGTTCGGCAATTTGAAATCGCTGCTCCACGATCTCGACCCGACGCTTGAAGGAGCGCTCGGCGCAACGATTGGCAAGGCATTGCATCCGCTCGAACAGCTCGAACAAAAGGCCAACAAGGCGATCAAGCAGCGGCACGCCGTGGAGCTTGCGCGGCTGCAGAAGCTGCTTTTCGCCGTCCGTCCGAATGGCAAACCGATGGAGCGCATCTACGGCACGGCGTGGGCGCTGTTGCATTACGGCATTCACGGTCTCTTGGAAATTCTCGACACGCTGCCCGCCGACGGCGCGGCGCATCACATCGTCATTACCGAATAACGCATGAGCGAACCTAACACCCAGAAAGTAGACGTGCTGGCCATCGGCGCGCATCCCGACGACGTTGAGCTTTCCTGCGCCGGCACGCTGTTGCGCATGCAGGCGCAGGGCGCGAAAATCGGAATGGTCGACATGACGCGCGGCGAACGCGGTTCACGCGGCAACGCGGAAATTCGCGCGGCCGAAGCACAGGCGGCCCTGCAGATACTCGGCTTCGAATTCCGCGAGGTCCTCGATCTGGGCGACCTCCAGATTCAGGACACGCACGAACGCCGCGTCAAGGTCGTCGAGTGCATTCGCCGTCACAAACCGACGCTGGTGCTCACGCACTGGGGCTACGACAAGCACCCTGATCACGAAGGCACGAGTGAGCTTGTCAAACATTCGATGTTCGTCGCGGGAGCCGCGAACTTCCCGGCGAAATATGAACCGCACAACCCGAAACGGCTGCTCTATTGGCCCTCGTCGTGGATGATGGACTGCAATGTCTATGTTGACGTGACCGACTATTGGGAGCACAAACTGCGCGCGGCGCGTGCGCACAAGTCGCAGTTCTTCGATCCGAACAGCTCCGATCCGACGACGATCCTCTCGCAGCCCGCGTTTTTTGAACGTCATGAGCGCCGCGCGCGCTATTTCGGCGACCAGATCGGCGTCAAGTATGCCGAGGTCTTCTACCTGCGCGAACCGGTCAAAGTTGACAACCCCCTGACCCTATGCCCATAGTCACCCGCGGCGAATATTGGTTCGTCAAGAAGAGCAAACTGCACGGGCGCGGACTGTTCGCGCGCAAAGACATCCCGAAGGGCACGCTGATCATTGAATACAAGGGCACGCGCATGCCGCCTGAAGACCTGCCCGACATCGACGAGAGCAAGCCTGAAGCGCATCATACCGTGATCTTCACGCTCGACAACGGCTGGCTGATTGACGCAAACCGCCGGGGTAACGCCGCGCAGTTCGCCAATCACTCCTGCAACCCGAATTGCGAGACAATTGAAGAAGCGGAGCGCGTCTACATTCGGTCGCGAAAGAAGATTCCCAAGGGAGCAGAGATTCTCTACGACTACCATCTCTACCTCGAAGGCCCATTCAAGAAAGAGTGGCTTGAAGACTATGTTTGCCATTGCGGCTCGCGCAAGTGCCGCAAGATCATGCTCGACCGCAAGATTCCGAAAAAGTACCGGCACCTTACTTGAATTTCATTCTCAGACCTCATACCTCTCACCTCATACCTAACATCATGCCAGATTCTCCCTACTTCGTCGTTCGCGGCTCCGATATTCAAGGCAAGGGCGCGTTTGCCACGAAGGCCATTCGCAAAGGCACGCGTGTGATCGAATACACGGGCCAGATTATTCCCGAAGATGAAGCCGACCGCCGTTATGACGATTCTAAAATGAAGCGGCACCACACGTTTCTCTTTCAAATGTGCGACGGCGCGGTGGCGATTGACGCGGCGGTGGGCGGCAATGACGCGCGCTTCATCAATCACTCCTGCGATCCGAATTGCGAACCCGTCGAGGACCGGGGCCGCATTTTCATCGAAGCGATTCGTTCCATCAAAGTCGGCGAAGAGCTGACCTACAACTACGGCCTGACCGGTGAAGGTGATGAGCACGACGACTGGAAAGAGAAGTATCGCTGTAACTGCGGCGCGCCGAATTGCTCAGGAAATATGCTGATCAAACCGAAGAAAAAGAGAGTCGTGAAGAAGGCGGCAAAGAAGAAAGCGGGGAAGTAATGAGGCAGTTTGTTGTGTTCGTGGAGTATGATCCCGAGACAAAGCTCTATGTCGGAACTGTACCGGGTCTTCACGGCGCTCACTCACAAGGCGCTACGCTCGACGAATTGCAGAAGAATATGCAAGAAGTGGTCGAACTCGTGTTGGAGGACCTTGGCGAAGACGTGGACGACCTGCCCGTGTTTGTGGGACTTCAGACCGTAGCTGTCGCCGGATGACAAAGTTGCCTCTGATTGCTGCGCGGGACATGGAACGCTTGCTTCTGACCCTTGGCTTCAAGCGCAGCCGCCAGCGAGGCAGTCACGTCATCTTTCGTCATGAAGATGGCAGGACCGCGTGTGTTCCCGATCATGGCTCGCGTGTTCTCGCGCGGCCTTTGCTTCGTTCGATACTCCGAGACGCAGACATAAGTCTCGAGCAGTTTCTGCATCTTCTCAATGATCTGTAACCCATGAGAATCGGCATCATCCTCTATCCTACGTACGGCGGCTCGGGCATTGTTGCGACCGAGCTTGGCTGCGCCTTGGCCGTGCGCGGACACGAGGTGCATTTTTTCTCGACGGCACGGCCCTTTCGTTTGCCTGCCTTTCAGGAGAACGTCTACTTTCACGAAGTGCCGGTCGTGGGCTACGACCTGTTCGAGAATACTCCCTATACGCTGACGCTCGCCTCGACGCTGCACAACTGCGTGAAGATGTACGGCCTTGATGTGCTGCATTCGCACTACGCGATTCCTCATGCGACGGCGGCATATCTGGCCCGCGAAATGCACGGCGGCCTCCCGCCCGTGATTACGACCTGTCACGGCACGGATGTCACGCTCGTCGGCGCGCATCCGGCCTATGCGCCGGTCGTGAAATTCACGCTCGAACAGTCGAATGCGGTCACCGCCGTCTCGCACGATCTGGCTCGTGAAACGCGCGAGAACATCGGCTACACCGGCCACACGAACGTCATCTACAATTTCATCGACACAGAAGCATACAAGCGCGATCTGTGCGTCATGCGCCGCGACTGGCTGGCTCCGACCGATGAGCCGATTATTCTGCACATCTCCAACTTCCGCCCCGTCAAGCGCATTCCCGATATCATCTCCGCGTTCAGCAAAGTCCGGCAAAACGTGAAAGCCAAACTCGTCCTCGTCGGCGACGGCCCGGAGCGCAGTATTGCCGAGCTTCAAGTGCGGCAGCTTGGCCTTCAGGGCGAAGTACGCTTCCTGGGCAAGCAGACCGGATTGATTGATCTGCTGTCGGTCGGTGACATCTACCTCTTGCCGTCCAACAAAGAGAGCTTCGGCCTCTCCGCGCTCGAAGCCATGAGCTGCGAGATGCCCGTCGTCGGCTATGATGTCGGCGGCCTGCCCGAAGTGGTCATTAAGAACGAAACGGGCTTCCTGCATCCTGTGGGTGATATTGACGGACTGGCCGCAAGCGCGCTGAAGCTGGTCGAGGACACGGAACTGCGCCGCGCCATGGGGAGCGCCGGACGCCGCCGCGCGCAGGAAGTCTTTCATATTGATTCGATCATTCCGCAGTACGAGAAACTCTACACCGATACCTTGCGCGAGACCGAGGCCAAGTGCCGGGGACGATCCACTTCCGACACCAGCGCCTAATATCGTCTTTCGCCTTCATCGCAAACAAACATCAACACGTTCAGGACAATTACCCATGGCAATTCGCAAAGCTACCGCCGTGTGGAGCGGCACGCTCAAAGCTGGCAAAGGCGCACTCACGACCGACTCCGGCACGCTCAAGAATACGAACTACTCCTTCCATGATCGCTTCGAAGACGGCAAGGGCACCAATCCCGAAGAGCTGATCGCCGCCGCGCATGCCGGCTGCTACGCGATGGCGCTCTCTGGCGGGCTCGAAAAGGGTGGACATCCCGCCGAGCATATTGAAGCCGTCGCGCACGTCTCGCTCGATATGGTCGACGGCAAACCGACCGTCACGAAGTCGCACATCGTCTGCACGGCCAAAGTCCCCGGTATGGATGCCGCTACGTTCCACGAAATCGCCGTCGAAACCAAAGGCGGCTGTCCGATTTCGCGTCTCTTGATGGGTTCCGCCGAAATCTCCCTCGAAGCAAAGCTCGCATAATTCCGCCTCCGGTCTCCCCCCGAATTCGTCTGCGGATTTGGGGGGACGAAGGGGGGCTTCTGTATTCACTTTTCCGCAATCATCTCAGCGTGCGCACGCTTCAGCTTCACCTCACCGACCGTGCCCGCCGCGCACAGATGATGAATCATGCGACGCCGGGAATCATGCTGATTGTGCTCGGTGTGTCGGCGATTTTGTCAGGCCATACCGAACATCTGTGGATTGACATCATCGGGATTATCGCAGGCGTGGCACTGATTGTATCGCTGAAACGCGAATGGAAACACGGCGCGCATGGCCACGGCAAAGTCGGCTGGTTCGACATCATTGCAGGCATTGTGATTGTCATCGAAGGTTATCACAAGCTGCATCCGGGCAAGTGGTTTCAGCCGGGATCGCTTCTGATGCTTGTCGGTGTCATGACCATCGTGATTGGGATCTTTCATCACCGCATCACCGCATTGCGCAGGCTCACTTGCACCAACGACGGCTTCAAACTGCGCTCCCGTCTGATCAGCTCCTTCTCCGGCAAGTGGCGTGACATTCACAATTTCTCGCTTGACGGCACGTCACTGGTCATCGAGCGCCGCGACAAGTCTGTCTCCCGTCACAGCCTCCGCCGCATCGAAAACCGACTCGATGTCCTGAAGACGCTGGAGGAAGAGTTGGAACGCTGTCGAAGCGCATCGAATGTGACCGGTCGCGCGTGATTCCCTCCTTTCTATTTCCTATTTCACATTTCATATTTCCCCATGCTGAACCCCAACATTTTTCGCGAGTATGATATCCGCGGTGTCGTCGCGAATGACCTGACGCCGAAAGTTGTTTATGAATTGGGCCGCGGAATCGGCACGTTCATTCGCCGCAAGGGCGCCAAGAAATTCACGATTGGCCGCGATGGCCGTCTCACCAGCGAACGCATTGTCAGCGATCTGAAATCTGGTCTCTTGACGACGGGCCTCGAATTGATTGACGTCGGGCAGGTGCCGACCTCGGTGCTCTATTTCTCCGCTGTGCATCTGAAGACTGACGGCGGGATTCAGGTCACCGGCTCGCACAATCCGCCCGAGTTCAACGGAATCAAAATGGCCTACGGCAAGACCTCGATTCACGGCGCGATGATTCAGGAGATTCGCGGGCTGTGCGAGCGGCAGGACTATGAGAAGTCGAGCGCGACCGCCGGCAGCTACAACATTCTACCGGAGTACATCGCGTGGCTTACCGCGAATCTGAAACTCGAGCGCAAGGTGCGCGTCGCGGTTGATAGTGGCAACGGCGTCGGCGGACTCTGCGGCCCGGAGATCTTCCGCGCCATTGGCGCCGAAGTGTTTGACATTTTCACCGATGTCGACGGCAACTTTCCCAATCACCATCCCGATCCGACGGTCGAGAAAAATCTCGTCGCGCTGAAGCAGCTCGTGGCCGACCACAAACTTGAAGCGGGCATCGGTTTTGACGGCGACGCGGATCGACTCGGCGCGATAGACGGATCGGGTAAAGTCATTTGGGGCGACATGCTGATGACGCTTTTCGCGCGTTCGATTCTGAAAGACATGCCGGGCGCGAAGGTCATCGCCGACGTGAAGTGCAGCGAGAACTTTTTCGCCGATGTCAAGAAGCATGGCGGCCAACCCATCATGTGGAAGACGGGCCACGCCCTGATTAAGAGCAAGCTCTGGGAAGAGCGCGCTGCGCTTGCGGGCGAAATGAGCGGTCACTTCTTTTTTGCCGATAGATTCTTCGGCTTCGATGACGGCATCTACTCCGCCGGACGTCTGCTCGAGATCATCTCGCGTCTGCCGCATTCGCTCGCGCAGGAGCTCTCCGACTTACCTCCGACCTTCTCGACGCCTGAGATTCGCGTGGATTGCCCCGATGAAGTGAAGTTTGACGTCGTGGACAAGGTCAAGACGAGTTTCAAGGGCCGCGGCCTCGAGACGATTGACTTGGACGGCGTGCGCGTGAACTTCGACGGCGGTTGGGCCCTGGTGCGCGCCTCGAACACCCAGCCGACGCTTGTGCTGCGCATCGAGGCGAAATCGCAAGCCAAGCTCGACTCAATTCAGGAGGACGTTTCCATGGTCCTCAAGAATGCCGGTTTCACCTTCGACCCCAGCCAGAGTAGCGGGCACTAAGTCCGGTCTCCCCCCGGTCCTCCGGGGGAAGAAAGGTATTCTGATCGTAGGGGCGGATGGCGATCCGCCCGCGTGTGCAGAATCACCGACCCCCAAATTCTGGCGTAGCACCTTAGGTCCAGCGGTACGCTGGCCCGAGGCACGGAGTGCACAGCTTGCATTCCGCGCCTCTCTTTTTTCATCATGCATTCGCATAATCACCTACACGACTCTTTCCGTCGATTCGGTTTTCCATTCCCTATTTTCTAATTTACAATACCTTCCGTGCGCCCTCGCGCCTCCTGTCCGTGTCCCCCGCCCCCTGATTTTCCCCGGAGCACCTTTTGCTTAAGTGACAACAACGCTTGAATTGCCCTGAGAAAGGGCTATATTAGAACAAATACTCTCTCTTATCAGGGCTAAACCAGAGTTCGGCAACGGAGGACCTATGTATCGGCACTTCTTTGTTTCGTTGCTCTTTCTATTCGTAACTTGCCTCGCTAACCCTGCGATGGCACAGAATTGCAACTGCGAGCCATGGTACTGCAAATCATTCGTAGACTTGTCGTGCCGAAACGGGAGCGCATGCCTAGGTTGCACCGTTGATACGTTCGCGCTTGGGTGCACAACATCGTATGACTGGCATTTGAAACTCGACAATTGCCCGACGACAGACGTCTGCACTTACTGCGTGGTAGTAACGACCAATACAGGTACAATCGTGTTAAACACTTCAGATGTTACAAATTGTTCTCCGGGCCTAACTGAAGCAAGTGGTCGATTCGACTTGCAGTGTTCGTCGGTAGTTCCGTATTACAAAGTGGCAGTATGTTTGACCGAGTGTAACGGAATCGCTGGCTATGACTGCAGCGACTGCTCGTGCCGACTGAAGTTTGAGGTTCGCAGCACGTCGCACCCGACTTGCTTTTAGGAATTTTTTCTTGCCTTAGCATAGAACTGAACCCATAGGAGGCCTGAATGAACGGCTTTAGGAAGAATTTTGTTGCCGCACTGCTTACGCTGAGCACCGCGGTTTGCGCTCACGCCGCACAACGCCAGTGCGTTGTTTTGGAGCATTTCACGAACACGTCTTGCGGACCGTGTTTCGCCAATAACCCAGCGCTGGAAGCTGCGGTCAATGAGATGGGACGCGATACTTGTGTGAAGGTCAGCTATCACGTCAATTGGCCCGGACCAAACGACGAGTTCTACCTGCACAACACGGCGGAAAATCAGCTCCGCTGGCAGTGGTACAACGTGACAGGCGTGCCAGATCCGTGATTGGCAATGTCAACCCATCCTATCCGTTCAACACGACGAACATCAAGAGCCTCGTGCGCACCGAGTTCGGCGAGACCTGCCCTGCTTGGTTTGAAGATGTTGTTGCCTTGGAACTTAGCTCCACGCAGATTCAGGTTCAGGGTACACTGCATGCGGAAGCCGGCAGCAACTTCACCAATGTGAAGCTGTTTGGCTCGTTGATTACGACGAACGTGGACCCTTACGCCGCTCCAAATGGCGAAGATCATATCTCCGAGCCGTTCCGCGATCACGGCTGGCATGCTACCCAAGGTATCTCGGTGACCGCAACGCCGGACGCGCCCCAGGAATTCTCGGTGATCATGAACAAACTTGGAAGTTGGGCTCGCGAAGATCTCGAGGTTGCGCTGTGGATTCAGAATATTAGTAGCAAAGATATCCAGCAAGGCTACATCACGAACATCTCGTCCGAATTCGCGTTCATGACGACCAATGACAATCCCGTTCAGTCGATCATCCAACCGAGCGCTGGCGAAATGGCCTACCTCGTAGAGTTGAACAACGTCGGGACGATGGACGATGAATACACCCTTACGCTTGCGTGTGATTGGCCCGCCGGTTGGGCCTACAGCGTCGGCGAAGATGGCGGCGTTTCCGATCCGACGAGCATTCCTGTAAGCCTGGGCAGCGGCGAATCCACTTTCATTATTGTGCGCGCCAATCCCAGCACGTACGCCGGGTCTGCTAACATGAGTCTTGTGATTGAGTCGTCAAATAGTGATTTGATCACTCAAACCTTGAGCTGGCGCCTGATGGCCGGTCTTGATGTACTCGTGATCGACGCCGACGGCGGCGAGACCTTTGAAACCTACTACGCCAATGCGCTCGCGGATGCGGACATGCCCGTCGTGTGGGGCTGGTGGGATACCGCGCTGGACGAAGCCGACCCGGCCCTCTTCGAAGGCGTCGATGCCTTGGTCTGGTTCACGGGCAACCTGTGGCAGGAGACGTTGACTCCGCTGGATCAGCTGAATCTGCAGGACTACCTCGACATGGGCGGCAACCTGTTCATGACCGGTCAGGGCATGGGTTTCGACATGCGCAACGATCAGTTCTTCTCGGACTACGTACACGCCGACTACAATCTGAACTTCTCAATCGGTTCGTCGGTCACCGGCCTCGAAGGTACACCCGCGGAAGGCTTGGCTTTCGGTCTGGTCGGCGGCGATGGTGCGAATAACCAAAACCGTCAGTCGTCCATCAGCGCGCTCGAAGGCGCGAACCTGATCTTCAACTACGATCAAGAGTATCAGGGCAACACGCAGGGCGCCGGCGTGACCGTGGACAACGGCACCTACAAGCTCGTCTACCTCGGCTTCGGCTTCGAGGCGATTTCGTCCGCCGAGGATCGCACGGCGATGATGACCACCGCGATCAGCTGGCTGTTGGGCCTCACGGCCACGCCGGAATTCCCGGTAGCCGCTCCCGCCGAGTTCAGCCTGATGCAGAACTACCCGAATCCGTTTAACCCCGAGACGAACATCCCGTTCGCGCTTCCCGTGCGTTCCAACGTGACGCTCAAGGTCTACGACTTGCTGGGCCGCGAAGTCGCGACGCTGGCGAACGGCGCCTTTGAAGCCGGACTGCACACCGTGAACCTGAACGGCAGCGATCTGTCGAGCGGCGTATACTTCTACACGATCAAGGCCGACGGCGGCAGCGAGAGCTTCACCAGCACGCGCAAGCTTGTCTTGATGAAGTAACCGCTTCGTTCGACTGCGCTCACATTCCGTGTGGGCCTGTTGCACAGCTTCTTTGATCACGCATCCCGAATCACCATTAGGAGCGCCGCCCGCCGCAATGACGGCCGGCGGCGCTCTTCCTTTTCTGTGGAGGGGAAAGGACCTATGAAACTCTTTAGTACGACTCTTCGTCCGCTATTACTCTTCGCGGGAGCCGCCCTGCTGCTCAGCCTGCCGTTCCTTGCGACTTCGCCGCGCAGCGTGGCCAACGCCTGTTGGAACAACGTCCTGATCGAGTGCTTCGACAACGACCGTACAACTTGGCCGTGGGTCAAGCCGACCGGTGCGAACCCGGTCCGCCGTTGGCGCGTGACGCCTAATCCGCAGACTCAGCTCGCCTGGGGAATGCAGGACCGCTTCTACAGCGTCGCGCTCGAAACCTTTTGTCAGGATGACGAACAGGCCTGCTGGTGCATCGGTGGTCCCGCTACCGAAGACCCTGAAGTGGATCACTACCCGGCCAACTTGACGACATATATGACCTATGGTCCGGTGAACCTCGCGACCGCCACCGAGGCCCGCGTCGAATTTGCCCTCTATTTCCTGAACAACATGGATCTCAGCGACACGATCACGTGGGGCGCCGATTCAGTGTTCACGTTGGCCACCACACATATCTGGATTGACAGCACGCTGTACAATCAGACTGAAAATGGATGGCAGCATTTCTCGATGGACTTGAAGACGCTCTACCGCAACATTCCGACCCGCGACAGCGTCTCCGCATTGGGGCGCACGGATGTGTATATCTTCTGGTGGTTCAAGTCGAACAACAACCAGCTGTGGGATAAGGGCGCATTTGTCGACGATATCATTGTCGCATGGGACGACGGCACGTACGATCTGCTTGCTGGCGGCGTGGATGTCCTGGAACCGGATTCCGTTACGGTGCCCACGCGCATTGAAACCAACGACCAGATCGTCCTTAAGTACACATGGTCCACGTGTAACGGCGGCGTCAGCACCTATCCTCCCTACCACGTTGCGCTCACGCTGAATGGCGAACCCATCGTGGACTCTCTCCTTACGGATAGCCCGCCGGACACAACCTACACGTGGTACACGGAGCCATTCGGCATTTCCGAAGCTGGTGAATACACGGTCGAGCTGATCGTGGATTCCCAGAACGATGTGCCGGAGTCCAACGAGACCAACAACACCAACCTTGATGAGTTCATCGTTTGGGTCCCCAATTCGCCGCCTACATTTGAATGGCTCTCGCCAGGTCCTCAGTCTCCGGGTGGTGACACGCTTTTCGTGGACTCACTCGCAGTGCTGCGCTGGTCATTGACCGACCCCGACGATGAAGCGTGGATTTCGCTCTATTTTGATCAGGATACCAGCGGCTGTCTCGGTCCGGTTATTCCCGGCGGATTGAATCTCCCCGAGACTCCAAGCGGTATCGATTCGATGCACTGGAATACGCGCACGCTGATTAACGGCACAGTGCGCTGGCCGTTTGTCCAGTACGGCGACTTCCTGTTTTCCGAGTGCGTGTATGCGCCGTGGCCGGTCAAGGTCGAGCGCACGAGCGGATCGGATGAAGTCATTCTCCGGCCGGTGACGTTCCATCTTGCGCAGAACTACCCGAATCCGTTCAATCCCACCACCGAAATCGAATTCGGTATTGTGCGCGGCGGACACACGACGCTGACCGTCTACGACATTACGGGCCGCGAAGTGCAGAAGCTGATCGACAACGATCTTGCGCCGGGCATCTATACGGCGAGCTTCGGCGCCGGAATCGACCTCCCATCCGGCGTGTATCTGTATCGCGTCGAATCGCCCGAGGGAATTCTGACGCGCAAGATGATCTTGATGAAATAATTCATCGCAGAAATCTCCCAACGCAAAGAGCGCCGCGATCATCTCGCGGCGCTCTTCGTTTGTGAGTCTATTCCCCGTTATACTCGGATCATCAGGACCGGTATCTCGACATGATGCCGAACGCGCGTCGCCGTCGCGCCCATGAAGACGTCCTTTATTGCGCGATGCCCGTGCGTGCCGATAATAATCAAATCGGCCTGCTCCGCTTTCACGAGCCGCACAATTTCGTCCGGCGGATTGCCGTATCCCATAACGGGCCGCGTGACGATCCCGCGCTGCGTGATGTCAGTCGTCAGCCGTTCAAGATACGCTTCGTCGGCGAGCACTTCATGGTCTTCGGCTTCTTTGTTCCACACGCGCGGCGCCATGCCATCCGCCACGTGCACCAGCAGCAGCTCCGCTTTGTGTTCCTTTGCCAATGCCATCGCGCGTTCAACGAGCGTCCTGTCACTCTCCGTCGCCTCTAACGCTACGGCGATCCGTGAATATGAAACCTGCGTGGGCTCCGGCAGCACGAAGAGCGGCGCGGTTGCTTCGACGGCGCGTTTGCGTTTGAAAATCGGCTGCACAACGAGATAGAGCAGCAGTGCTCCCAGACCGATCGTGAGCAGAATCACAAGGTAGTGGTACCACTGCACGCCTCCCGCCGCGCCGCCGATCCAATCGCCCAGCACGCCGATTACGAGCTTGACGTTTAGGCTGATGATAACAGCGGCGGCGAGCCAGGCGAGAATCTTCACCCACAGCTTGCTCGCAAACTCGCCCATGACTCGTTTGTCGCTCGTAAACTGAATCAGCGGCACCACTGCGAACGGCAATTGCATCGACAAAATGACCTGTGACAGAATCAGGAGCTTATAACTTCCCGAGTCGCCCATGATCCAGATCGTCAATGCGGCGGGAATGATCGCCAGCGAACGCGTGATAATTCTTCTTAGCCACGGCCGGATTCTTAGATTCAAGAATCCTTCCATCACCACCTGTCCCGCCAGCGTCCCCGTCAGCGTCGAACTCTGTCCGCTTGCCAGGAGCGCGATAGCGAAGGCCGTGCTGGCGATCTTTGCGCCGAGCAGCGGGGTGAGCAGTTCGTGCGCCTGTTGAATCTCATTGACCTCGATACCGTTCTTGAAGAAGACCGCCGCCGCCAGCACAAGAATCGCCGCGTTCACGAAGAAGGCTGCGTTCAATGCGATGGCCGAGTCAATTAAGTTGTACTTACAGGCTTGCCGGATGTTTGCCGACGAATTGCCGACCGCCCGCGTTTGCACGAGCGCCGAATGCAAATAGAGATTGTGCGGCATCACTGTCGCGCCTAAAATTCCTATCGCGACATACAAGCTCTCATTGTTTATCGACGGCACAAAACCGGATACGATTCCGCCAAAGTCGGGCTTAGCCAGGAACATCTCGATTAGAAAACAGCCGCCGATTGTGGCGACGAGCGTCAAGATAAAGGCTTCCACCTTGCGGATACCGAGATGCTGGAAGTAAAGCAGCAGGAACACGTCCACGGCAGTGATCACGACTCCCCACAAGAGCGGAATGCCGAACAATAGATTTAAGCCGATGGCCGAGCCGATAACCTCTGCAAGGTCACACGCAATGATCGCAAGTTCGCACACGACCCACAGCACGTACCCGACAGGTCGCGAATAGGCCTCCCGGCACGCCCGCGCTAAATCACGCCCCGCGACGATTCCGAGTCGGGCACATAATGCCTGTAAGAGCACGGCCATGAGATTGCTCATCAGCAGCACCCAGATCAGCGCGTAGCCGAACCGCGAACCGCCTTCCAAATCCGTAGCCCAGTTGCCCGGATCCATATAGCCGACGCTGACCAGATAGGCCGGCCCTGCAAAAGCAAACAGCCGCCGCAGTACTCCGCTGTTGGTGGGAATTGCGACGCTGCCGTGAACCTCGGAAAGGGAAGCTGGAGGTGTAGAGTGAGTTGTTTTTGCTTCCATCTCGCTACCCTTCTATCAAAATGTTCGCCGCGACGTGCGCTCCGAGAGTCCGCTGCACACCTTCCACCGACACGTGCACGATCTCGTCCTGCGCCGGCGCGTAGGTGACTTCCACGTCTGATCCGAGTTCCAGCCCGAGCTTGGTCAGATAGATGAGTGCGTCCGGTTTACCGTCGACGATCCGCGCCACTTTGCCGTGATCGCCGACGTGCATATCGGACAGTCGGCGCAGCTTGCGGGAGTCGGCGCTATGCTCTCCCGAGGGAATCGGGTCGCCGTGCGGATCAAATTTCGGGAAGCCCAACTCTTTGTCGATCGCCTCGACAAATTTCTCGGACACGGCGTGCTCGATCCGCTCGGCCTCGCCATGCACCTCGTCCCACGAGTAGCCGAGCTTCTGAAAGAGGTAGGTCTCGATCAGCCGATGCCGACGAATTAACCCCCGGGCAAGCTCGCGCCCGCTGTCCGAAAGGCTGATCTCCCGGCGTGGCACGTGATGGAAGAGCTTCTGTTTCGCGAGCTTCTGGATCATGGCCGTAATCGTTGAGTCGCCCACCCCCAGTCCTCGTGCCAGTGCCGAGACGGAGAGCTCCTCCCCTTTCTCGACAATTCTGTAAGCAAATAATAAACAATCCTCTGCGGCAGGAGAAAGTGTTTTCACAGCCCAAATTCCTTATTTCGATACATCGAAATATACAACTCGACACATCGAATGTCAAGCAATACCACACCACTGCCGCGATTCCGCTCGGCGAACGGTTCAACCGCGGTCAGAACACCCCTAAGCGGCGCTCTGGCAGCGACTACCAGTTCAAATTCTTCAAGAGCGAGTCCAGCTCTTGCGCTCGCGCCCGCACCGAGTCGTCCGCAATCTGAATCTTCTCGAGTTCGCGCGATTGAATCACCGCATCTTCAAAGTGTCCCCACTCATATGCGAGAAAGCCCAAGTCAATCCGCGCCGGCGCATATGCCGGATAGATCTTGATGGCCTCTTCCCACAATGAATCCGCCGTTCGCGGAAACTCGAGCATGATCGCGTACCGTCCCGCCCAATAGAGCCACTCGGGATTCTCCGGATCAAGCTCTCGCGCCTGCATCATGGATTTGTACGCAGACATGAAGTCGCGCAGCTTCGCCTGCAATCGCGCCCGCGTCACCCACAGGTCGCGCACGTTCATGCTCGCTGGATCAGGAATCTCCTTGTCAAGATAGGCCAGCGCCGCAGAGTCGCCTGCACTTAACGAAATCGCTGCAAGCTGCTGCTGGAGTGAGTCCATTCTCGCCCCCGAGAGTTCATCCGGCGGACTCGTACCTGCGCGCTCGTACTCTTCGCGTGCCTGATCAAAGTTGCGCGTGTACCAAAGCGCGTCGGCCAAACCGATGCGCGCCTCGTCGTTTGCCGGATCGAGCGACAGCGCGCGAGAAAACATCGCCATCGCTTCGGTGTACATCTGATTTCGCAGCGCGACGAAACCAATATTCGCGAAGTCCACGCGTGGGAACACCTGTGCGGACGCCACCTTTGACGGCGCATTGGCAGGCAGCATCACGAGCAAATACACAGCCAGCGCCGCCGTGACGCGAAGTGTCTGCTTGCTCTTGAACCCTTCGACTATCCCCGCAATCGTCGCCCCCGCCAGCGGCAGCGCAACCGCAATCAACGGAAAGCGATACTCGCTCGATGCGAAGAACAGCAGAATTGTGAAGACGTACCCTGTCTCATAAAGCCCGAACGCGACAAGCCGCTTGCGCACCGGCCACCACAACACCAGCGCCGCCACAGCCAGCGGCAGCAACAGCCCCCAGCGCAGCGGCAGATGATTCACCCAGCCGTTGACCATCTCCATCGCGCGAAACGAGAAGTTGTTCGCAACCTCTTCATTCCGCAACGTCCACCACAACTTCCTCAGCAGCAGCCCACTCCATCCGATCGGATTCTTTGCAATATCCCGCTCCGCCTGATCCTGCCACCAGTTTGCGGCCTCGGGAAGTGTAAACACCCGCCCTGCGTGCTTACTCGCTTCCAACCGATAGCCTTCCGATTCGATTGGCGCATCGTAAGATTCAATGAACGGCACTTCATCGTAGACGCCCGTTGCCCTTGCGCGGTTACCGATATAGAAATTCACTCCACCCGACGCCGTGACGAAGATCGGACTCCCCCCTTCGCGTGCGTTGCGAATAGAAATTGGCGCATGAACGACGACTAATGCAATCACAAATGCGAGAAGCGGCTTGGCACTCCACTTGTGCTTCCGCATCTGCCATAAGAAGAACACGACAAACAACGCCGCAAACGGCAACACCGCTGGTCGGGCCATCGCCGACAGCGCGCACGCTCCGCCTGCGACAATCCACGGCCAAATCCCGCGCGGCTCACCATCTGACATCCCCCCCGAACCGAACATGAGATAGAGCATCATGGTATTCAGGAACAGAATCCACGATGCCGAGAGCACCATGCCGTCGAAGTAGAGCCACGGCGCATAGAGCAGACCCAATACTCCCGCACACACCGCCGCCAGAGCTCCAAACAGCTTTCGCGTCAGCAGCATCAGCGCCAGAAACGTCGCGCACGACAGAAGCATCTGCGCGATCACGACCATCCCGGGCGAATGGTCACCGGTGAAGCTGAAGAGCTGCCCGAGAAAGATGGGATAACCCGGGGCCAGCCAAAACGGCCCGTCCGGGTGTCCATGCCCGGTCCCGAGCGAAAACCCCCACAGATAGTACGTCTCGCTGTCCAGCACGGGAAACTTCAACACGAGCGAACCGGCAAGCGCCTGAAACGCGAAGACGCGAATCAGAGCAAACAGCGCGGTCACACCGGCGGCAATTTTCAGAAAATGTCTCTCGATCATAGAGCTTTACCCTCCAGTATAAGCATCCGTAGAAGCTAACGGATTTTCGCTATATCCGCAAGGGCAATGACTGCCCTCGCCGCACAACGAAGAAGCCCCGCGGGAACGCGGGGCTTACTTTCAGGCACGGACAGAAAGGGAGAAGTTCTATCGTGCCACGGGCTTGCTCAAGGCCCGGCCTACTTGGACAGCAGCATCCGGTGTACGACCGACTGACCCGGTGCTTCCAAGCGCACAAGGTACATACCGGAAGTGAGGGACGACGCATCGAAAACCAGCGAGTGCGAGCCGGCTTCGAAGCCTTCATTGGCAAGTGTTGCCACCTGCTGACCAAGCAGGTTGTATACAGACAGGGACACAAAGGCCGGCTCCGACAGTGTGAAGCTCACGGTCGTCGTCGGATTGAACGGGTTTGGATAGTTGCCCAGCTCCGGCTCTACCGGCAGCGCCAGGGCCATGATAAAGCCGTCGGCGTCCGGCGTCGGAAGCAACGGCATGTGCAGTTCGTTTATCGCCCACAATACGATTTGATTCTCGGTATATGTGCTTACGGCGCCGTTCGGCCACAGGACGCGCACTTCGAACGACTCACTGTGTTCGTTGGACGCATTGTAGAGGTACTTCGTGGCGCCGTCAGCCGTCGTTGAATACATCGACGTCGCCGCCCACTGCTTACCGATTTCCGGGAAGTTAATCTCGACCAGACAATCGAGAACCGGCGTCGCACAGTCGTCGGAACCGCACAACTTGAGGCCGATGTACTCATTGCGCGGCTCCATGTTATTGCGGAACAGCGTCGCTCCGGCGCCGCCCTGAGCCATCGCGACATCAAAGTCGCCGTCGTGATCGTAGTCGCACCACGCGGCGGACATACATCCGAGTTCAACGAAGCGAAGGCCGTGATCCAGCAGTTGTCTCCAACCATTGCCGCCGAGATTCAGAATGACCTCGTTGCCCGCACCCTTGTGCCGCGCGAGAAACAGGTCCGTCCAACCGTCACCGTTGATGTCAACAGCATGCGCGTTCCGCACATTTTCCAGATTCAAAAATGCGGGACAGAGGTCGTTACGAAGCGTAAAGCTCGGCATTTCACCCTGTTCGTCGGGAGCGCTTTGATAGTAGATACCGTCACTCGCGCTGCTGCCGCATGCGAAGAAATCAAGATAGCCATTGCGATCAAAGTCGGCCCACGTAACTCCATCGTCACCGATCTTGTGAGGCAGATCAGTCTCTTCGCCGAGATCGTAGTAGCGGTCCTCATGGTTCACCCAGAGCGCTGCTTCGCCGTCTGACTTGGTTAGGAAATAGTCAAGATCGCCGTCCTGATCGAAATCTACCGGGCTGATCCGCGATACATTGGTCTCAGTAAACGGGTCATCCGCTCCGCGGACCTCAACATACTCCGGCGAATTCTGCGTCAGTACGACCATCGCATCGTCAACACTGGAGCGATTGCTTAGCAGAATCTCCGGCGCGCCGTCACCGTCGGTGTCGCAGAACACCATGGAACGCACAGAAGCGTCGGCGGATTGCTCAAGATGCAGACTCGCTCGCTGATAGCGCTGGTTTTCGTTCTGTCGATACAACTCCGCGCCGTCCGTGTTGCCTGTTAAACAGAACAGGTCCAGCAGCCCGTCGCGATCATAGTCCACAAACCGCGCGCTGCGTACATGCTCGATTGCATCGATTCCATATTGATCCGATGCGTCCGTCCAGTCGCCGTTGAGGCTCATGAACAATTTGCTTCCGGTTTGGGCTGTGCCACCAAGAAACAGGTCATCATATCCGTTTGCGTCAACATCACCCCAAGCAACAACGCTATACATACCGGCAGAGAACCCGGCCGGCGTTACGTTTGAGAACGGCTCCCCATATGCGACGCTAATCGTCGCCGCACACAGGGTCAGGATCATCATCATGCGCTTCATTACTGTCTCCTTCGCACCAAAGCGTGCATTCATTGTGTACTCATCTGACGCATCTGCTTTTGGCAAGCCATGCGCCACTCGAATACAACACAATTGAGACAGCGAATATCCGTAAATGCCGGAAGTTATGCAGGAGACCCTGAAAATACCGGTAGCGGGAAATCCACCGAAGCGCCAATGACGTTGCGGCTTTTCGACCACAGGCGCAAAGTGCGCGGCTCGTGTTTTGATTGAGCAACGGCGCAGAAAAACAAAAAGAGGTGGTCTAACTTAACCACCTCTTCACGGATCGGCTCAATCAAGCCAAACTACGCTTTGCGCCCGACGAAGATCCATCCTCCGGCTCGCTGATTCACAGTCCGCATGTCCATCCACATTGCGAACGCCGCGAGCGGATAGAATAAGATGATCCACGGCACAACCACGATGAAAAACAGCTTGGAGATATTGAGCAGCGTAATCGGCATACGCTGCAAGAGCTTCCAGGCGATCTGACCCCAGAACGGGCCGTAGGTCGCGTCCAGCCGCTCGACTTTGAATCCGGCGCGTGTTGCCTTATCGATGAACTCTTGTCGCGTGTAGCCCTCGCGGACATGCTCGCCGATCACGGAAATATCACCTTCGGCGTACTGCGCGGCGCCTTCCGTCGACGCCGGCGTCGAGGCTATCAGAATCCCGCCCTGCCTGAGCGACGCATAGAAATTCCCGAGCATCTTCTCGTCTTCGAGCACGTGCTCCAAGACATCCGTGTTCAGAATCAGATCATAGCTGTCGGGCTTCACATACTGCACGAGATCGCCGATCTTGTACGTGACATTCGTCTGGCCCACGGCCTTCGAAAACCACACGCAATCCTCGATCTGCTCCTCTTTCACGTCGATCGAGTAGACCGTCGCATTGGGAAATGTCTTGGCCATCTTATAGGAGAATTGACCAAACCCCGAGCCCGCATCGAAAATGTCCCACCTGCTCTTCGTGGGTCTGGCGCGGTTCAATTCGCGGCGGATATACCAATTGCGCAGAAACAGCGCGCCGAGCATCGTGTAAAACAGCCGTCGCAGCAGCGGCTGCCTCGCCACCACTCGGCCCAGTGACGCCTTAACGGGATCGTAATCTATTGCGTGTTCAGTCATCGACAATATGGAATGTTGACTAAGGTCTGCTCGGTGCGGAGCGCGCAAATGCTTCCAGCAGCTCACAGGGCCGGTGCCACGAAAACTCTTCGGACTTCGCGCGCACATGCGGCTCGTACGTGTCACGGCCGCCTGTGTTATAGTAATTCATGACGGCATCCGCGATAGCTTGCGGATTCTCTCCTTCAACAACGAATCCGCTCTTGCCGTCGTCGACAACTTCCGCTAACCCGCCGACGCGCGTCACGAGCACCGGACAGCCGTGCGCGTAAGCCGTGACGAGAATCCCCGATTGCGTCGCGTGCCGATAGGGCAATACGTTCAGATCTGCGGCCGCGAGATAGAGTCCGATTTCGTGGGACGGCACGAACTTGGGCCGCACGATCACATGGTCACGGATCTTCAGGTCGTCGATCAGACTCTCGTACTTCTCCTGACCTTCGTAAAACTCCCCGGCGATAACCAGCTTGATCTCCGGGTCACGCTGAATAATCGCAGGCATCGCGCGCAGCAGTACGTCGACCCCTTTGTATTCGCGGATCAGCCCGATGAACAGCAGCAGCTTCTTCGCGTCGATGCCAAGCTTCGCCCGCGCCGCTTGTGCCCCCTCCGTGAACTCGTCATAGCATTCGTAGACCGGCAGCGGTGTTGCGCGAATCGACTCCCGAGCGCGATCAGGAAACAGCTTGCGGCCTGTTTCCGCTTCGGCTTTACTGAACGTCATGATAAACGACCCGCTGCCGAGCGCCATCTTCGTGAACAGCATGTCCCCGGCGCGCTTCTCATGCGGCAGCACGTTATGACATGCGAACGCGGTCCGGTTGCGGTACGAACCGCCCAGCAGCTTCGACACTCCCCAAAATGCCGGACCCATGAACGGAATCCACCACTTATAGATGATGAGATCGGGATTGTGGCGCCGAATCGCGCGCGCAGTCGCGGGCCATGTGAACGGATTCCACGGAATCAGCGTCCGCTCGGACGGCAGATTGTCCTCGCGTGACGAATCAAACTGCGTCTGTCCCGGAAACAGCAGCTTGGGAAACTGCTTCTTGAAACCGACGACGTGCGCGTTGTGTCCGCGTTCGAGAAAGGTCTTATAAAGGGCGTTGGTCGTTTCCGCGATTCCTCCGCGAAACGGCCACGCAGGTCCGACGAGAACGATGTTCAAGGCTTGTCAGGTTTTCTCACCGGCGCATAGAGTGCGTCGTAATAGTTAGCCAAATAGACGCCGAGCGATAGGTAGCCGAGCAGATTGCGCGTGCGATACGCGCTGCGATAGTCGTTGTAGCGCTCTTCGATCAGCGGACTGCCGTATTCGTGCACGGCCAGATACTCATCTTTGCGCGCGTCGGCCTCGAAAATGAATGCGACAAACGCGCCCAGCGTGATTGCTTGCACCACGGTGAACACCGCCGCCTTCGTCTTCTGTTGTTTGTACGCCTGCCCCCAGCCCGGCAGCACGGCGCTCCGCCACGATGCCGCGACTTTCGCGTTGGCTTCCGGCAGTCGATAAGCCTCGGGCTGCGACAACACCCGGTCCATGTACTCGCGTTTCGCATTGCGAAAGACCTCGATAATCTTGGGCGAAGTGAGTACGGGGTCCATTTCAAAGGCGGGATTAATCACAAGGATGCGGCGGAACTCCGCGAATGCGAACTCGCCTTGGTCCCGCGCCACGTAAATGGTCGCGAGCACAACGCGAAACGGCACTTCGGCCAGATCATCCACACTTTCGGCTTCGCGTAGTCCGCGCAGCGCCGTGAGTTGCGCCTCTTCAGAGCGTCCCGCATCAAGCGCAGCCTGCGCGGCCCGCTGCAGCGAATCCAGCGGCTGCGATTGCGCCAGCGTGAACCAGCACAAGCAAGCTAAAAGGGTGATCAGTGGTTTGATAGTCTCTCCCTGTGGGTTTGTCAGTCCTTTGGCTCTGTCTGCACCGTCGAAATCTACTCCGCCTTGGCCTTCTTCACTGCGGCCGTTAGTGCGGGAACGACTTCCAGCGCGTCGCCGACGATGCCATAGGTGGCCACCTTGAAAATCGGTGCGTCACCATCCTTGTTGATGGCGACAATCGTGCGGCTCGTGGTCATCCCCGCAAGGTGCTGTATCGCGCCGCTGATGCCGACGGCAACATAAAGACTCGGCGCGACGACTTTTCCCGTCTGTCCAACCTGCTCATGATGCGGACGCCAGCCCGCATCCACCACTGCGCGCGACGCGCCCAGACTTCCGCCCAGCGCCACCGCAAGCTCTTCGAGCATCGTCCAATTCTCCGGTCCCTTCATCCCGCGACCGCCGCTCACCACGACGTCCGCTTCGGTCACGTCGAGCATCCCGCCCTCTTGCACCTTCTCGTCGAGTGTCTTCGCGCGAATCTTCGCAGCGTCAAGGGCGACACTCTGCGCACTCACTTCCGCGCTGCCGCCGACTTCAACCGGCAGAAATGCCTTCGGACGCAAACTCAAAATGCCAAACGGCCCCGTGATCTTCGCCCACAGCATCACCTTGCCCGCATAAATTGGACGCAACGCGCACACCGCAGAGCCTTCCACCTTCATCTCGGTGCAGTCTGTCAAGAGCGGCGCATTCACGCGTGCGGAAAGGCGCGGCGAAAAATCTTTGCCCTGCGCTGAAGCGGACACCACAATTGCCGCGGGCGACAGCGCCTTGATCATCTCCGCGCCGGCCTGCGCATAAGCCTCGCTCGAATACGAAGCGAGTTCAGGATTCGTGAGTTGAATAACCTTCTTCGCGCCGAACGCCCCGAGCAACTCGGCGTCGCCGCATTCGCCGAACGTAACAGCGGTAACATCGGAACTAAGAGCCTGCGCCAGCTTATGCGCACCGCTCACGGCTTCACGGGCAGAGGGCTTCAGCTTGCCGTTCTTGGAATCGCAGAAAACGAGAATCGTGGACATGTGAGAGAAAAATGGATAATAGGAAATGAATGAATAGAGAATTCGGGAAATAGGTGATGGTCGTGCAAGCTATGGGGACAGCACATCATGATCCGCCCGCACCATCATCTTGACCAACTCGGCGAACGGCATCCGCGCTTCCCAATCTAACACACGCTTCGCCTTCTCCGCGTCACCGACCAACTGCACAGCTTCCGGTGCGCGCACGAACTCGGGATTGACACGCACTTACTTCTCGTAATCCAACCCCAGTTCACCGAACGCCAACTCGCAGAACTCGCGCACGCTGTGCGTCTCGCCTGTGGCAATCACGAAATCGTCCGGCTCATCTGCCTGCAGCATCCGCCGCATCGCATCAACGTACTCTCGCGCGTATCCCCAATCGCGCCGCGCCGCGAGATCGCCAAGCTCCAAAACGCCCTGTTCGCCGCGTTTGATGGCGGCCGCGCCGCGCGTGATCTTTCGCGTCACAAAATTCGCCCCCCGGCGCGGCGATTCATGATTGAACAAAATCCCCGACACCGCATACGCCCCGTGCAACTCGCGCGCTTCCCGCACCAGCTTCGTCGCCAGCGCTTTCGCTTCGCCATACGGACTGCGTGGATGATACGGCGTCGCTTCCGATTGCGGCGATTCGCTCGCATTGCCAAATACTTCTGAGGACGACGCATGAAAAAGTCTGGCGTCACCTTGCGCATCCAGCAGATTCCTCACCGATTTCACGCTGAACGTGATGACGTCTTCCGGCTTGTCAAATGAGCTCGGCACGAACGTCTTCGCCGCCAGATGGTAGATTTCGTCCGGTGCAATATCTGTTACGTAACGCGCAACGTCACGAGCGTTCCGCAAATCCACGCTTGCCAGCTTCACGTGCTCTTGCACATGCGCAAGATTCGCATGTTGCGCCTTCACATCTCCGCGCACAACGCCAAACACCTGATAGCCATTGGCCAGCAGCAGTTCAGCGAGATAGCTTCCATCCTGTCCGGAAATTCCGGTAATCAACGCGCGCTTCAAAATCCCAAAACTATGCGACCGCCTTGCCTCTCTCTTCCGCCGTCTGCTTCGAGCCGCTCCCCAGCGCCACTCGCACGAGCACAATCGCCATATCGTCTCCCACCGGTACCGTATCCGACGTCACGCGCTGAAACAGCATCTGCGCAATGTCTGGCAGCGGACGGTCCCGATTCTCCGAGAGAAAATATTGCAGCCGGTCGTAACCGAACATATCTTCAAATCCGATCTCCGCTTCCGGAATGCCGTCGGTGTAAAACGCCAGCAAATCTCCCGGCTCCAGGCTGTACTCCATCTGAATAAACGGGAACATCTCCATCACGCCGAGCATGATTCCGCCCGCGTCAAGATCGACAATCGTCCCGTGCTTGCGTACCAGGTAGCCCGGGTTGTGTCCCGCGTTGCAAATCGTGAGCATCGAGCGGTCTGCGGCAATCTCGGCCATCATCAGCGTCACGAATCGGTCGGGCGATGTCCGGCGCACCATCCATTGTTAAGCAGCGCCACGATCTCGTTGATCGGCCTCCGCTGATTCGCAATCGCATGGAGCGTCGCCTGTAAATTCGACATCAGGAGCGCCGCAGGCAAGCCATGTCCCGCCACGTCCGCAACGCACAACAGCACCCGCCCATCTTCCAGCGGGAAGAAGTCGTAGTAATCGCCGCCCACCGACTGCATACTCTGATGCAATCCCAGTACCTGTAGACCGCGCACCTCCATCGGTCCCTTGGGCAACAGTTTCTGCTGCACCTGCCGCGCGCTCTCGAGTTCGCTTGCGTACTCTTCCGCCTGTTTGCGCCGACGACGGTCACGCTGCTTGAGCTCCCAAATCGCAAAACCGCCCAATATCGCGCAGACTATCGCAATCCCGATTGACCAACGCGCCGCCTTCGGCCACTTCTTGAACGACCCAATCGCCGTTCGCTCAATCGGACGAGCGACACGATACCCAAGGTAAACCGTTTCTGCCGTCGGATTATAGAAGTAGAGACCAAGCATGCGGCGGCTTTCGTCCCGCACCGTCCGTCCTTGATACGCGAACTGCTTGGGCCGCAGTTTGTCTGCCGGCGGTAGTGGAATTGTATTGGGATACTCGCGGCTCGTCGGCATGAACGTCCGCAATGTTCTTGCAAGCGGCAGCTCCGATTGCACCCAGAACCGGTCGTTCGGCGCCTGAGGATAGATGAGAGTTACTTCATCATATTGCCACGCAAACAGCGTCCCTTCGACATTCTTACCCGATGCCGATTCGACAAACCACGACAGCGCTTTCAGCGCCGCCTTCGCTTCAGGTTCGCCCGACAAAGGCGTCGTCGTGCCCGCATGCAGCTTCGGCGGATCAAACGCCATCGGCAATTCCAGGAATGACGAGTCATAGCCCGTTACAGTGGACAATCTGTCGCGCCGCCACAGATAGAGCGAATCGCGCTGCTCATACACCTGTCGCAAGACCGCGACAATCGCCGTATCCACGCCACTCACGCGCAGCGCCTGCGCCGCATATTTCGCTTTTGGCGGCAGCGTTTCCTTACCCAGCTCGCTATCTCGTGCGACCGAATACGGCGGCACCGTGATGCACAACCACTGCGAATGCTCCGTCAGCGTTGCAATGCGCGCCTCTTTCGGAAGCCAACTCGGCGGCGTTCGCCCCGGAGCGCGACGGAAGATTATCTCGCCGCCTTCAGGAATATCGCACTCAAGACGTAGCGTGAAACTGCCGCCGCGTTTCGCCATTTCGCGTAATGATATCGTCCCCGCTTCACCCAGCCAACGCTTCACCGTCACTTGACCGGGAATCGAATCGCCGGCCGGCGTCGTCGCCCAAAAGCGTACAAGGTCCGTCGGCAAGTCAAGATTGATAATCGTCTCAAAGCGCGTCGTATCGGCCAGCTTGAACTCGTAGTCGACGCTGAATCGGTCACCTGCCGCAAGCGTAACAACGTCTTTTGCTTCAGATTTCACGGGAAACGGCGTGCGTCCGCTCTTGCCGAACTTCGGCCACGCCGCAAGAGTAATCGGCCGCGAACGCTGCCCCGTTTTTGACACGGTGATGCGATAGAGCGCGTCCTGATCAATCTTGATATCTTCCTGCAGCTCTTCCTGTGCCGCACCAATGTTCTTAATCCAAATCTCTCCGCCGCTGTTCGTGCTCACATTCACGCGTGTTTCACCGTCGTTCGCTTGACCCTCTTCGGCCAAAAGCGACCAATGCAAGATGTCGCCCTTGAGCAGCGACAGCTCGATGCTCACCGAATCGCCGGGGATCAGGAGCTGCCTGCGAGTATCGGGCAGTTGCGTTTGCGCCAGCGCCGCGCACGCGGTTAGCAGCAGAACGAACAGAAATCGGATCATGTGGTCGGGGAGATGGGGGTGCGATGAAGTAACGAGTGCGGCCCCGGCTTACTGTTCGCCGTTGCCGTGCTTGCGCGTGTACCAGGGGCGCTCTTCGTTATCGAATTTGACCGGCTTGTAATTGTCGAGAATCTGCGCGTGCGATATCGCCGTGAATTCCGTGTCTACGACTTCAAACAATCCGTTGCCCGTGCTTTCTATGGCGTGCGGCGTTGTGTCATTAAACGTGCTGTGCAGGACGCGTACTTCGTCGCACGTTTCCGCGATCACGCCGCTCCCGCCGCAGCGCTCGACCAGCGAATTATCCACCGCGACATCCAGCGCGGATTTCGCCATCACGCCCCCGCGCTCGGCGTCGCCCAGATAACTGTTGCTGATCGCAACGCGCGTTCCCGCATCGGCCAGTACGGAGTACTTTCCGCCTTCTATCGTAGAAAACTTGAGATCGAGATTCCCCGCCAGCACGTGAATGACCGGCTGCGTGCGGACCTTACCGATCAGGGTGATATTCTTGAGAATCAACGTCCCTGCGCGGCTCGCAAGCAGCGAGTCCCGCTCTGTGGTCAGCTTGATGTCCTCGTGCGCCCCGACCCGGTGATTTCCAGGTCCTTATCGATAACCAGCGATTCTCTGTAGAGGCCGGGTTGAACTTGAATCACGTCGCCGGGCGACGCTGCCGTGATCGCGGCGGAAAGTGAAGCAAATGCGCCGGAAGGGCCGACAGTGTGAACAGTGCGAGTATCGGTCATTGGCGGGGTCCTGTATGATGTTCCAGGTGTTCTGGCGTGAAGATATTGAAGAGTCTCAGCGTTCCCACTGCACGACTCCGGTTGCGAGGTCGTAGTAGGCGCGCACAATTGAAACAGCGCCGAGTTCGAGCGCTTCGAGAATGGCGGGTGACTGCTGCGGAAGCTGCGTAACGAGATTGCGCGTGTTCTGCCGCGACACTTCGCTGGCCAATTCGTCGCCCGTAAGCCCCAGCTTCTTTTTCGATGACAATCGTGCCGAGTCGTGCGATGACCGCCGAGACCGCTCCGCGCAGCGGCAAATCGGAAACTGCCGCTTCAATCGCGCCGCAGCCCGAATGCGCCATCACCACGATCAGCTTGACGCCCAGCGCTTCGACGGCGAATTCCACCGAGCCGACAACTTCGGGCGTAAGAATCGTTCCGGCCACTCGAATGACGAATAGATCGCCGTGTGTTTGATCAAACACAATCTCGGGAGCGACCCGCGAGTCGGAACACGTCACAACACACGCGAACGGCTCCTGAGTGTGCGCAATCTTGGAGCGCAGCGTCGCACCCGCCCGCCACGGCGCAGGCTGCTCCGCCACGTAACGATCACTGCCGTCACGCAGCGCCTTGAGTGCATCGCCCGGCGAGAGAATCATACCTTCCTTTTACAGCACTTTCGCTTCTTCGCGCAGCTTCTGAATCAGCGTGGGAATCGCATCGACGCCGTTGCCGAGCATCTGGCCCGGCTGGCGCTCCGGCTTGGGCAGAATCTGCATCGCTTCAACTTGCAGCGCGCCAAAATCGGCGGCAACTTCGTCAATCGGCTTCTTCTTCGCGGCCATGATGCCCTTGAGCGACGCGTAACGCGGCTCGTTCAATCCCTTTTGCGCGGCGACAACGCACGGCAGCGGAGCTTCAACAACCTGAATGCCGCCTTCTATCTCGCGATGACAGACCAGCTTTCCGTCCTTCTGCTCAACCTTGACAACTACGCTCACGGACGGCAGGTCAAGCAGTTCAGCCACCATCATCCCCACGCCGTGATTATCATGATCGATCGCGGACTTGCCGCACAGTATTAGATCGTAGCTCTGTCCCTTGATGGCATTGGCCAGCGCCCGCGCCGTGGCGAGCGCATCAAAGCCCGTGTTGCCCTTGACATGAATCCCGCGGTCGACGCCCATCGCGAGCGCCGTGCGCAGAACTTTTTGGACCTCTTCGCCGCCAACGCTGACGCCGACAACTTCGCCGGAGCCCGCAGCATCACGGAGCTTCAACGCCTCTTCGACGGCAAATTCATCAAACGGATTGAGTACCCAGGTTACGCCGTCGAGCGCAACTGATTTTCCGTCAGCCGAGGTCTTGATTGTGGCCTCGCTGTCCGCGACGGCCTTAAGCAGGAGAAGAATGTTCACGATCGGTCAGTAAATTCAATAAAATGAGAGGTTTTTGCAATCGTCCACAATTTATCAAGTTAGCCAATTTTGCTCAGAATTTCAAGCATTGTCAGCGCTTCGTCCCCACAGCCCCTCCGCCCGAATGGCCACAATCGCCAGTGTCCCGATAATCACCAGCATCACAAACAGCCCCGCTGGCATCCCGAATCCCGTCCACACCAGCGCAATTCCCAGATACCCTCCCAGCACCAGCACATGGAAAAGCAAGGCGCCCAAAATTCCGACGCGCATCATGAGCCATCCCGCCATTAACGACCACACCACCCACATGGCCGCTCCAATCGAGAGCCAATTGTGCTCTGTGTAACCCACAAAGTAGGCCGAGATTCCCGCCATCAAGAGTAGCGATGTCAGTGTGCCGCGCACCCAGAAAAGCAGTAGCGGAAAGAGCCACAGTCTGAAAACCAACTCCTCCCACAACACAGCCTTGGCCACAAGCACTGGCGCGGCCACGACGGGAATTGGTGTTCCAAGAATCTCCCCGACCAATGGCAGACTCTGTCCGGCCAATCCCGCCGGCTCTTCCAACAACCCGACCGCGCTTTCAAGCAGCAGAAAGATCGCGGCCGCAGGCAAGGCCCAGCGCGCCGATTGAATCCAGGCTCCCGTCCACCCGCGGTGCGACGGCGCAATCCGCGTTAAGGTCGAGATGTTCGGCAGCAGATCCCGAGCAATCGACTCGCCCGATGCGACAATCAACGTCACTAAGATGCCGCTCTGAACCGCCTCGACTGCTGCCGCGAGCACCACGCGCTTGATAAAATCTTCGGCCCCGCTTCCTCCCGGCACCAGCAGCGTCGCCTGCGAAATCGTGAGCGTGCGCGCCGCAAGCACAATCAGCATCGCAATCGCGCCCCACCACATCCCGCGCTTCCATGAAATCGGATGTCGGTGATGGAGAATGATCTGAAACACGCCGAAGATGATCAGCGCGAACGCCACGAATCTCAACCGTGATCCCGGCGGACGCGCGTCGAGCGGCACGACTTCCGGCGCAGCGAACGCTGAGAAATCAACCAGCGTCCGGCCCGCCAGACGCACCGCGAATAAGCTGCTATGCGGAGAACCTTGCAGGTCCTTGAATGTGTAATACCAATCGTGCCGCTGCGGCAGCGCGGCGAGCGAGTCCTTGACCAACTCAAGGCGGTCAGCGCCGATTCCGAGCCCTGTAGAGAGCAGTTCGTAGACCAGCAGCACGGCTTCGCTCTTCCCCAGCTTCTGATCCGGCATCAGATCGTCCACGTCGTGCTTGACTCGATAGATGCGACCTGCGGGCGATACGTGAATCGTCCAACTGTCTTCGCGGTTTTCCGCATGGAAGTACCGGTTGACATAGCCGATGGCCGGTTTGTAACTGAACCCCTGTTCATCCCGCGTAGCGTTCCAGACTCCGTCGTGGTGATATTCCGCCGCTTGGATCAGCGTGTAGGCGCCCAGATTCACCTTCTGATTAAACAGAAACCCTTCGGCGATCGATGCGGCCTCTTCCGGTCTGAGCCATTCCCATCTCCACGGCTTGCAAGTGACCGCCACCGCCAGCAGCACCGCGACATAAAACAGCGTACGCATCGCCATGGACCGGATTAACACCGGAAACCACTGACGAGCGCGCTTCTTCAGCTCGCGGCGGGAAAATTGTGTGAATTCTGAGGCGGTGGACACCGGTTGAAATGCCAGCTTGAAATGCGTTCAGTCGTTCGCGGCTATTCCTTGACCAACAGCACATTTACGGCCTTGACCACCACGCGCACCTTGTCGCCCGGCTGAATACCGAGCTCCTTCAGCGAGTCCATGGTCATTACAGAACTCATCTCCGCGCCGGCGTCAATCACCAGATTCACCTGACACATCACGTCGCCTGTCTTCACTTCGGCCACGCGGCCCGTAATTTTGTTCTTTGCGCCGTACTTCATTTCCGGTCCTGGGTTTAGTAGTAGATCAATTCGATAGCGCCCTTACCTTCGCGCAGAATCGCCGGTTCGGCGGGGTCCGTGCAATCCACAACGGTCGAGGTCGCTCGTTCGAGGATTCCGCTGTCGAGAATCACCGCAATCGCGTCCCCCCACACCTCTTGAATATCCAATGGATCGACAATCGGCTCGCCGTCGCGCCCCGTCACCGATGTAGACAGAATCGGTCTGCCAAACGCTTTCAAAAGCTCGCGGCACACCGGATGATCCGGCACCCGCAGCCCGACCGTCTTCTGTTTCGTGAGCAGCAGCTTCGGCACTTCGCGCGTTGCCGGCAGCACGAACGTGTACGCGCCGGGCACGCAGCGGCGCAGCATCTTATAGACCGGAGTATCCACTTTCGCAAAATTGCTGATGTCCGAAAGGTCCGCGCACAGAAACGACAGCGCGTGATACTTCGAATAGCCCTTCAACGTGAGCGCCTTTTCCATTGCGCTCTTGCTGTGAATATCGCAGCCAAGTCCGTACACGGTATCGGTTGCGTAAGCGATCAAGTCGCCGCGTTCGAGCGCTGAAATTGCTTTCTGTATCGCCCGCGGATTGGGATTGTCCGGATGTGTTTCGTAAATCACGGCGTCGCGCTTCCTCTTACAACAAAGTAGCGATAGTCATGCGCAGCGAACTCGTTCGGCAGAAGCCATTGGTGTGCGGTTGTGGAACCAAGCAAAGTCGGGAACTCGCCGTTCGCAAGCGAGTCGGCATAGACGCGATAATAGAGATTGGCGTCGTCGCGCCATCTCAACCGCAAATCGTTGCCAATCCGCACCAGCGTGAGCCCTTCCGGAGCCAGGCCGGGCAACTGTGAAAAAACGTCGAGTGCGTTGCCGCTGCAATCAAACCACGCCGTGTTCTCCCACGGTGAACCGAAGTTTTCTGCCGGTATCCACGCCGGCTCCCATGCGCACAACAATGGTGTTCCGTGATTTGGCGTTTGCATCAGCAGCGCCCCCAGCGCCCCGACAAATGCCGCCTGTCCCGCTTCTGTGGCAGGATACTCGGGCAAGAGCGGCGTGTCCGTCCAGATGATGTTTGTTTCATCGTCGCACCATCCGGTCATATACGGATAGGCCGTTTCGACCACATCCACTCGTCGTCCGTAGTTCGCGACCAGAACCGTGATAGTCTCTTCGAGGTCTAATAGCGTCCCGTGCCACCAGGGATAGTACGAGACTCCAATCACATCAAACGGCACGTCGTAAGTTTCGACTTGACTGAAAAACCAGTTACAGGCTGCGGCGTCTCCGCCCGCCTGATGATGGAGCACAATTTCCGGCCATTCGGCCGGAGACAGGCTATCCCGCACTCCCGCAATCGCCGCTTTCAACAGACTGGTAAATTGCGCCCACTGCTGCGGCGTTTCATAAGCGCCGCCAATACGTCCGCTGTTCCAGAGCAGCCCGGCGCCAATTTCATTCCCGATCTGTATTGCGTCCGGCAGTGCCTGCGCCTCATGAAATTTGCGGACGACGGAGTTGGTATAGCTGTAGATCGAGTCTTCAAGCTGCGCAAAGGTCAGACTCTGCCACGCCGCCGGTTTGGTCTGGTGAGCGGGGTCGGCCCACGTCGCTATAGTGAAAATCCAGAAGTAGATCGAATCCCAGGCCCTGTGCCCGCTCCGCAAAGGCCATCACTGAATCCAGTCCGCTCCACGGCTCGCTCGGCGAATGCCACAGCCGAATCCGCACCACGTCCACCCCCGCGCTGCGAAATATTTCCAGTGCGCACCGCTCGTGACCTTCTCGAGAAAACACTGTGCCGTGATGTTCGAGCTTTGGCACAAAAGACAAGTCCGCGCCAAACCGCAGACCTTCCGCAAGCGCTGAAGAGTATAACACGAGAAGCAGGAAAATCCACATTGAGGTTTCTCGAAAATCACCCTTGCATCGTTGGTGTAGTCGGCGATCCGCCCGCGTTAGGCATCTCAACCTACACCCGTGCGCTCGCGGTAGCGCATTAGGTCCAGCGGTACGCTGGGTACATTGAGGTTTCTCGAAAATCACCCTTGCATCGTTGGTGTAGTCGGCGATCCGCCCGCGTTCGGCATCTCAACCTACACCCATGCACTGGCGGCAGCGCATTCGGTCCAGCGGTACGCTGGGTACATTGAGGTTTCTCGAAAATCACGCTTGCATCGTTGGAGTAGTCGGCGATCCGCCCGCGTTAGGCATCTCAACCTACACCCGTGCGCTGGCGGCAGCGCATTAGGTCCAGCGGTACGCTGGGTACATTGAGGTTTCTCGAAAATCACGCTTGCATCGTTGGAGTAGTCGGCGATCCGCCCGCGTTAGGCATCTCAACCTACACCCGTGCGCTGGCGGCAGCGCATTAGGTCCAGCGGTACGCTGGGTACGCTGGGTACGCCGGATGGGGTAATTTACGCCTAAACCCTTGCAGGTGCAACTCTTCGGAGCAAAAAAAGCCCGAAGCGCAATGCTTCGGGCAATAATTCAAATTGGAACGGCGTATCAGCCGCCGGATGCATCTCCCTGCTCGGAGTGTTCTTCAGCCATGTTCGGGAAGCTGTCTTTGTCATCGAACACATAGTCCATCGGATTCACGGCCACGCCGTTCACCCGGACTTCATAGTGCAAATGCGGTGCGGTCGAGCGCCCCGTTGAACCGACCTGGCCAATCACCGTCCCCTTTGTCACCTTCTGACCTTTGCGGACCGAAATCTTATGGAGATGACCATAGGCTGTCTGATATCCGCCGCCGTGATCCACAACAATGAACTGCCCATAGTTGTAGTACCGGCCCGCATACACCACCGTGCCAGCGGCGGCACTCATAACCGGAGTCCCGCGCGGCGCGGAAATATCGAGACCGTCGTGATGCGTCGCCTTCCTCGTGAACGGGTCAACCCGGACACCGAAGCCCGACGAGAAGTAACCCGTATCGCAAGGGCGGAGGGTCGGCAGATGTTCAAGGAGTGCTGCGTTCGACTCCAACTTCGAGTGGATCTCACGGAAGCTGGTCTTCTGTAATTCCAATTCGCGGTCGAGCCGGTCAAGTATTCCGGTCAGCTCCTGAGCCTCCGGAACCATCGGACCCGGGGGCAACAATTCTGCGGTGCCGCCTACACCAACCTTGCGGACGTCGGCGGGTAACAACGGCAGGTCGGCCATCAGCCGCAGCATGTTGTCGGTCTCGGCCAGCGTTGAGAGCTTCTGTTCGACGGACTTGATCTTGGTATCAAACTTGGCCAGTTGCTCGCGAAGGGCGCTGTTTTCAGCTTCTAACTGGGCCTTCCCGGAGTCGGCGGCGATTCTGCTCGCCAGGAATCCGGTCACTCCGTTGAACAGAAGAAAGCTCGCGACTAACCCGGCAAGCAGCGCCTTCGCTTTCGCCCGGGTAAACGTGAACTCGACCTTCTTGCTCAGGTCGTGCGACAGTAGAATTAGTGAAAACTTGCGATTCGCCATCAATCTCCGAAAGATATCACCACAATATGTTGGGGTTCACGAATTGTGTGCGACCCAACCAAAAGCGGCTGACTTTCACACGCTATAGACCATGTCGCCGCATTGGCAACCGTTAGCTCTATGTTTAGAAACAGCTTAACTACTCTGCGACCCCTCTCACAAAGACAGTCGAAACTAACAAATAATTAGCTACTTGTCAAGCATTTTCTTGCAAAAGTGAGACCATATTTATCAACATTTTAGTTGACCCTTCGCAACTTGCATCGGTCGAGCGAAAACAGTATCTTGAAAAAGTTGGATTTTCCAAAAACTGGAGAGAAATGGCGAAACGGCTTTCGGCACAGATACGACCCAAAAATCAGATCACCCTGCCCCAGCGACTTGTCGCTCATGTTGGTCTAAAAGAGGGTGATTTTCTTGAGTTTGACGTGGTATCTACAGCGCAAAAAGTCGAGCCGGGGATGATCATTCTCCGGCCCAAGAGGCTGGCCGAGACACCTGCTCCCAGCGAACCGCTGCCGGCCTTGCGCGATGATCAAGAGTTTCCGGGCGTGAAAACCGCGATTGCGGAGTTGAAGAAGCGTCTGCAGTAGAAGAGGCCAACTGGCCTCTCTTAGGCGCCTCAGCCAAAACCACGACCGCAGCCGCAACCACCGCCACCGCCGGTAGAAGTAGATGCAAATCCATCGGAACCAGAGCCTTGCGGAGAAGCAGTCAGCGAAAACAGCTTCGCAACGGGCTTCACAGCTTGGCAGTTGGGACAATAATTCTCCGCGAGGTGCGCGGTACTGGCTTGGAGGATTTCGATCACCTGACCGCACTCTTCGCACTTGTACTCGTATAGTGGCATGTTGAGGTTTTGATTATATTGACTTTGTTGAATGACTAACCGAGAATTAATCGCTGCAATTGCGGCAAAAACGGCTCTTTCGCAGCAGACTTCTAAAGAAGTCCTGCAAACCGTGATCGAGACAATTCAAGATGCCGTTTGGGATGGAGACCGCGTCACCATCTCGGACTTCGGTTCCTTCTATCTGGCCGAGCGCAAAGCTCGCGCCGCATCCAAAGATCTGGCATCGACCCCGCAGGCCGCGGCAATCAAGTTCCCCAAGTTCGCCCCTGCCAAGAAGTTCCAGGACCTTGTCCGCTAATCGCAGCCTCCGGAGACCTATGAACGCCCTGCTCGCTCTTGCAACGCTGATCCTGCTTGTCGGTTCCAGTTGGGCAGAAGGTACGAAATTCTCTGTCAAGACAACAGCGGCTCGTAATCTCATCCAATTCGTGTCCGAAGCCCCCCTCGAGCGGATCGTCGGCCGGACGGACGAGGTCACGGGCGATGTGACGGTGGACCTGTCCGATCTCGCGGGTCCGGGCTCTGGCACGATTCGCGTACCGCTTGGGAATTTAGACACCGGCCTCTCGCTGCGCAATGAGCACATGCGGCAGAACCACCTCGAGACGAGCAAGTACCCCGAGGTCGTCTGGCGGATCACGGAGTTCGTCTCTGCGGACCCCCCCGGCATTCTGAGCGGCGGCACGTCCAGCACGCTGATCCGCGGCGAACTCGAACTGCACGGCGTCACGAAGGAGTACGAGATTCTCGGCCAGCTGAGTTGACGACCCGCTGACCGGAATCCTGAATGCGCGCTATCAATGGCCGATCAGTCTAAAGGGAACACCAGATTGCCCGGCCCGACTTTCTATTCATGAAACTATCCGATAGTCAGGAGATCACGGTCGAAATAGAGTTCAGCCGCTGAAGGGAGGACTGCGATGGCCAAGGGACACGGCGAGATACTGATTGTAACCACGATTGACCACGAGGACAAGGCCGAGGAATTTGCGAGAGGACTTCTCGAGAAGCAACTCGCAGCTTGTGTGACGAGGTTGCCGAAAGCATCCTCGATGTATCGGTGGGAGTTTAGCGAAGTAACGGACAATCCTGAAGTCCTGTTGCTCATCAAATCTCACCATTTGCGTTTGAACGACATCTATCGCTATTTTGAAGAGGTTCACCCGTACACGGTGCCCGAGATTCTGGTTTTCGAAGTCTCGGAGATCGGCGAGGCCTATCGCGGCTGGCTCATGAAGGAAATCGGCCTCTAATTCTTCTGGTCTCCCCCCAAATTCATCTGCGGATTTGGGGGAGTTAAGGGGGCTTCTTAAGCGGAACAGACATCCATCTCAGAGCGTAAAATAGCTGTGCAGGAATTCAGCCACAAGGAGCGCGAGATGACAACGACCGTACCGCCGCAAGGCAAGAATTTGTGGGATGACGTCCGCGAAACGGTCATCGCCGGGCTAAAGGATTGGCGCGACCGCGGTGACGAGTTGGCGCGACAGGGCCGGATTCGCATGGACGAGGTCCAGACCGAGCGCAGATTACGCGCCGCGCATGAGGCGTTGGGCGCGAAGATTTGCGAGATGTTTGCGCATGGTGAGACGGTGACGCCGGAGCATCCGGTCATCAGTCAACTGCTCTCGCGGGTCCGGTACTATCAGGACGATTTGTCGCGACTACGCATGGAGCGCGCCCAGCACGCCGAAAACGCGTCTTAGCCCGCGCATCTAACCCAGAAAATCAACAAGGCGAACCGGTGAGGTTCGCCTTGTGCGTTTTTAGGGGGGCGCGAATTGCCCTACTTCAAGAGCACAACTTTCTGTGCTTTCATATAGCGGCTATCTCTGGCCACAAGGAAATAGACTCCACTCGCGAGAAGCGGTGGGGAAGTAACTGAAACGGTTCCTCCATACATTCGACCGGAATACAGTGTTGCACATTCTCTTCCGAGCAAGTCAAATAGAGCCAACTTGAAAGACGAATCCGTGAACCCGGCGACATCAATGCTCAGCTTAGAATTGAACGGGTTGGGATAGACTCCCATCACTTCCCATGTAGAACCAAGAATCACACTCTCTGGCTGTCGCGGAGGCACCGCGCTCGACGTGTCCGGCGGTTCGGTCAACCACGGCTCAAACTCAACAAGTTCCAACAGCAGGGTATCCCCCCGCCCGTTTGGATTCCGAGTCGGGTGATAAGGCCCTGACTGATGACCCCACCAGTTGTTCCGCGCATTGATACTGACCGGACCGGGCATTGCCGGATCGAAAGAAATCGCAGGCCCTATGTTCCCTGCAAAGACGTTGGAATCCGCCATCGCGGGAATGCCCATGCTCGCCGCAGAGTAGTTGAGGACAGAGCCGAATCCGTCTGGCGATTGGCCGTTGTTCACAAAGACATTGTGGCGGATTTGAAGAACGCCCGATCCGGCCGGAGAAATCGATGCGCCGCGATCCGAATAGCAATCGCGCATGATGTTATGACTGAATACTCCCTCGCAATTCGACAAGTAGATCGCGCCGCTGCGATCAGTCATAGTGTGTCTTTCGATCACGTTTCCATAGAAGAACGGCACACCGAAGCGGTCGAAGTCCTGCACCAGAATGGCCATGTCGTTAGTCGTATTATCTCGGAATATGTTACCACGAATCGTCACTCTGTCAAACGCCGCAAGGTTGCAGAATCCGAATTCAGATTCTGTCCACGGGTTTCCGTTACTTTCAAACAGGCAGTCCTCGACCACGGAGTTGTCACCACCTGCGAAGATCGCCCCGACCGCACTTCCGCAATTGCGCAGCGTGCAAGCCGAAACGGTAATTTGCGCACCAATGGACTGAATACCGCCTGCATCTGACGTACACGCCTCGAATGTGGCAAAGCGAATCTCAGTGGCCGTCCGCCACAGATAGAGACCGCCTCCGTAGGCTTCCGCGGCGCAATTCGCAAATTGCGTGCGTTCAATCGTGGCATACGTGATTGCCTGAATGGGGCTGGGATGCTCAACAGCTATTCCGCCGCCAAACTGCGCTTGACATTCCCGAATTACGCAATCCTCGACCCTTAGCCGACTTTCGTTCGCAAACACGGCCCCGCCCGCAGCAAAATCGCCGTCAGGTGAAGACCACAGAGTTCCTTCGCCACCAGTCATCGTTAGGCCGCGAATCGTGCAACTGTCACTACTCGGCAGGGCCACCGAGACACAACTTGCCGAGTCCGGGTTGTCCGTTACCGCCACAAGAATTGTGTTTTCAATATGCTCGGCGGAGCCGTCAAGTAACAACCTGCTGCCAATAACGACGGAGTGTTCATGAACTCGAACTGCTTCGACGTAGAGGCCGTCGTTCAGGAGTATCGTATCTCCTGACGACGAAGATTCAATTGCTCCCGTTATTGACAGGCCGGGCGTAAGCTCGATGACAGCGCTCTGTGCCGCCGTCCCGGTCAAGAACAGAGCAATAATTAGTAGGCATATCATGAGAGGATTGTCGCGCTATCAATCTGGTCGCTACTGTCCCGGCTCCTGCGGGCAAAGCGCCTGTTGCGCGTACGGACTGGAGTTATCGTAACCTATACAGATCGCCGTACCCGAAGTCACCCAGCCAAAGCTTTTGAAGTCTGTAGTACGAACTTGAAGCGTCGCATGAGCGCACTTTACATCGCCGTTCATTGCAAACGCATCCGCATAGACTCCTGCGTTCTGCGCAAAGTAGCATCGCGCCCTGCCAACAGTCGGTGCCTGAGCAACCGAATGGTGCACGCTCTGTGTTCCCGGCGTAAATGTCACGGTCGTGCTGTCTGTCGTTGTGTAAACATGGCGTGCATCCCAAGCTCGTGAATTTGATGCCAGCGCCAGAACCGTGGCCAACACACCCAATGCTCCGAGATACCTGATTACAGATGATTCTGTCTTCATTTTCTTTCTCCCTATTCTTGGTTTCGCCCCATAAGTCAGAGGCTCACCACTAATATACTACCCCCCCCCCCCATAGAGTCAAGGGGTTCAACAAAGAAACTTGTGTTGAGCGTAACTCGTTAAGTGTATCTATTTCAAATACGGTGGTTTCTATGTGCATTGCAGAGTATCCACACCGTAACGAGGTCACGCTTCCGCGATGGTAAACGTGCTTTACCTCAAATACAACAGCTTACTGCACGATACCGCGCCGTCTGCGACAAGCCGTGCAAAGTAAATTCCGCTCGCGGAGTGCTCGGGCCGCCACGTGCGGATATGCACCCCCTTTCGCACTTGGCCGGATAGTACACTGGCGACGTGCCGCCCGCTCAAATCCACGATAGCTAAATCAACTCGCTGATCCTGCAGCAGCACAAACTCAATCGTCACCTCCCCGTTAAACGGATTCGGATAGCTGTTGCCGATGAAACTGTTTGTAACGACAGGCGCTGAGTGCCTTTCGTTCACGGGAGACGTGAAATCTGAATCCGGCTCCCACGGCACATAGTCCACCGCCCACCAAATCGTATCACCCTCCCCGCCCGGATTATTAACAGAGTCGTACGGCCCCGTCTCGTGACCGAAGTAATTGTGCCGCGCGTGCGCTCCCGTCCAGGGCGGCGCTTGGTAAATCGAATACCCGCGATTATTCAGGAAGATATTGTGCTCAAACTCCCCCGTGTCCGCGTTCACGAAGAAGAAGAACTGCTTGTCAGGCGGACCAAAATGCGACCAGTTCGAGTTGTTCACGACATAATTGCGGCTTATTTCCCTCTCCGCGAAATTTCTGCCAAAAAGCGAGCCAAGCGTGCTGTGTCCTAATGGAAACTCCGAGATCAAGTTGCGCGAGATCAACGTATGCGCGTGCGACTGATCCAACGCAAACAGGCCGTGCATCACGTATGGCAACTCGTAGCTAAATCGCTCAAACTCATTGTCCGTTACCTGCAGCGTAACCGTACAGTCCGGAAGCCCCTGACTGTACAGCGCCTGAGCAAGCAGTTCATCGTGAAAGTGACACGAGTCGATCAGCAGGTAGTTCAGAAACTCGCCGCCCCAGTTGATGAGATTATCCCATCGATTATTGAAGAATTCGCACTGCACAATCCGGACCGTATCGCGTGGCAGCCATACGTTGACGAAATGCGCGCCGGATCCGCCTGCGCCGTGCCCGCACTCGGTAAATTCCGTGTGCCGCACAGTCAGGTTACTCGTCCGGATCCCGAACAGATCCGGCACCGTGCTTGAGTCGCCGTTGGTCGCGCAGCTCTGCACAAGGCAGGAATCGACCAGAACGTGACTGCTGTCTGCATACACAATCCCTGCGAAGTAGCCCGCTCCACAATACGTGAATCGGCAGCGGTTGAGCTCCGCCCGCGTCGAGAGAACCGCAACCGCTCCTCCTGATCCTGCCTGACAGGAGTCGAATCTACAATCCTCAACGCGCGCGTTGCAATGTTCGACAAGAATCGCCCCGCCCATGTCACCGCCCTCAATTCTCGCCAACGCAAAGCGAATCCCCTGAATAACAATCGTCGGTTCGATTTCTAAAATATCCGCGATGGTTAGACAGCGCAACGAGTCCCCCTCGATAACCGTACTCATCCAGATACACTGCGCAATCTCGGCAGTGTCGCCGTTCAACACGTATTCGCTCGCGATCGTCATGTCACGAGCCGGAACAGTGACCGCCTCGCGATACGTTCCAGCCGACAGCAACACCGTATCACCCGGCAAGGTAGACTCCACCGCCGCCTGAATATTGGAGTAATCCTGCGGTACGCGGCGCAGCTCCGCGACCGCGCTCATGAATGCGAGCACCTGAACGACCGCAAGCACGGCAAACCGTGTGATTAATCCTTTGGACATTGTGTCGGGCACGTTGCCGCGTTGATGCTTGTGTACAGGTAAACCGCTGTCGAACCAATTGCGCAGTTTTCGCTGTTGCAACCCATACACTTCACAGTAAATCGCAAGTCCGTATTCTGCCCAATGGGATGTCCGGTCGTTGTCGACACGGTCCCGCACCCGCAACGATCTGTCACGGACCATCTACGAATGCTCGGCAACCCATTTACCATTTGCCAGCACTCAACCGTAACTTCGTTGAGATCGCTGCCTTCATAGTGAACATAGGTACCTGTGATCTGCCTGCCCGCTGGTACCGAGTAGTCCCAAGTGGACCAACTCGCGTCGCAGCATGGATCCGTGATCAGGACACACATATCCGCTTCCGTCTGAGCGAACAACTGCGCCGTCGTAATCAAACAAAGTCCTAATAGCACAACGATCTTCATTTTCTTTCTCCCTATTCTTGGTTTCGCCCCATAAGTCAGAGGCTCACCACTAATATACTACCCCCCCCCCCCCATAGAGTCAAGGGGTTCAACAAAGGAACTTGTGTTTAGCGTAACTCGTTAAGTGTATCTATTTCAAATACGGTGGTTTCTAAGTGCATTGCCGAGTATCCACACCGTAACGAGGTCACACTTCCCCAAAAAAAACACAGGGCGGCCCACTGGCCGCCCCGACAAACACCCGGCGTCACGCGCCAGCGCACAAAAGTGCTTAACAAGCATTTATTTTTTCGGGTTGATATCGAGCAGTTCGACATCGAAGATGAGCGTGGCGTTAGCCGGAATCGCGGGGGGACGGCCTTGCTCACCGTAAGCCAGATTTGCCGGAACGATGAGCTGCCATTTTGCGCCTTTATTCATCAGGAGCAACGCTTCCTCCCAGCCGGCAATGACGCGCGGCGGAGTCGCTCCGAGCGGAAAGTCGAGTGGTGTTCCTCCACCATCATATGAGGAATAGAACTTTGATCCATCCAGAAACCACCCGGTGGTATGAACAATGACCAAGTCTCCTGTTTGGCATTTTCGCCTGTGCCGGGAGTCATAATCAAGTACCTTAAACCGGAGGCCGTGGTAACGGTGTCACTTTTTACTTTCCACTGACTGGTCCCGGCGGTTTCGGCAGGTTTTTCGCTATCAGTTTTCACGGTTTCGGTCTTGGTTGCTTGTTTCTCATCCATCTTGTTCGCCTTCGAGGCCTCCGCAGGCTTGTTCGCCGCACCGCAGCCCAGTGCCATGCAAATGGCCAGGATAATACCCAAATGCATCATTGTCCTCATATTTTACCTTTCTTCCTGCCAGATGGCCAATCTTGGCCTTGTTTTCAACGCTTAATGCTGTAATATAAGAAAAGTGCCCAGAGGTGCAAGCACATGAAACCAAACCCGTGAAAGGTTGGCGGACATGAACTCGGTTCGGACGATTCTCGAAATTAACACTCGACTGTGGCTGCGGCAGCTCGGGGACGGGACGCCGATTTCCCTTGCCGACGTTCCGCTGGAACATTTTGACCGTTGGCAGGCCCGCGCCGTAGATGCCGTTTGGCTGATGGGCATTTGGAAACCCAGCGTCGCCTCGCGCGAGATCGCGCGGGTGCATGAAGGCCTGAAGAAAGACTACTCCGCCGTTCTGCCCGATTGGACCCCGGAGGACATCACCGCCTCGCCCTATGCCATCGTGGGCTACGAAGTCAACCCCGAATTGGGCGGCGATGCCGGTCTTGCCACCTTCCGCCGCAAACTGGCCGAACGCGGCATGAAGCTCCTGCTCGATTTCGTGCCCAGCCACACGGCTCGCGATCATCCGTGGACAAAATCCAACCCCGAGCGCTACATCCAGGGCTCGACCGCCGATCTCGAACGCGACCCCGACTCGTGGTTCATGGTCGAGTCCGACAGTGGCCCGAAAGTCATCGCCCATGGCCGCGATCCCTACTTCCCGGCCTGGTCAGATACGGCGCAGCCCGACTTCCGCAAACTCGAAACTCAGGTGGCGGTCGTCAACGAACTCGTCTCGGTAGCCGAACGCAGCGACGGCGTCCGCTGCGATATGGCCATGCTCATTCTCTCGCACATCTTCACCAAGACGTGGGGCGGCGAGATGCGCGAATTCTGGCCCAATGCCATTCGCCGCGTACGCGAACGGAAACCCGACTTCCTCTTCATCGCTGAAGTCTATTGGGGCTTCGATCTCGAATTGAATGAGATGGGCTTCGACTACACCTACGACAAGGACCCGCTCGATTGGGCCGTTGGTCCGACCGGACTCTCGCGCGTGCAGTTCGACTACGATGAAGAGAAGCACCGCCGCCGCATTCGCTTCCTCGAAAATCACGATGAAGAACGCGTCGCCGCTCGGCTTGCTCTCCCGATGCATCGCGCCGCAGCCACCTGGATTCTCACGCTGCCCTCCGCTCGTCTTTTCTATCAAGGTCAGTTCCTCGGTGCCCTCCGCAAAGCTCCGGTACAGTTGCTTCGCATGCCGCCGGAAGAACCGCAACCCGAGATCACGGACTTCTACGAACAACTGATGAGCGTCTTGACCCTCGACGCCGTCAAGACCGGCAAGTGGTCGTTCCTCCATCCGCGGCAGGCTTGGCAGGGCAACGAATCGTTCTGGCGGGTTCTTTCCCAAGCCTACGATAGCGAGGATCAGCATGTCCGCGTGTTTGTTAACTGGGCCGACTATCGCAGTCAGTGCTGGGTCGATCTGATGTTCGGCAATCTGCAGGGCAAAGAAGTCATTCTGCGCGACAAGCTCTCGAACAAAGTCTACATTCGTGACGGTGTGGAGTTGGCTATGCGCGGCATCTATCTCGATCTCGAACCGTGGGAAGTCCACGCCTTCGAGTGCGAAGTCCGCGATGCCGCCGCTGTAACCGACGAAACGAATATCGAAAGCGAAACCCTGCCCTTCGCCGCCGTCCTGAACCGCAATAGCTGAGATAATTAAGCCAACCAACATGATTCTAATCACCGGAGCGGCAGGATTTATCGGCAGTGCCTGCGCGTGGGCGCTGAATCAGCGCGGCGTGCATGACCTCATTCTCGTTGACAGCTTTAGAAAGACCGAGAAGTGGAAGAATCTCCGGGGTCTGCGGTTCCGCGAGTTCATCGACCGCGGCGATCTCTTTGAAGCGCTCGAAAATTCACAGTGGGGACACGACGTCAAGACCGTGATCCACATGGGCGCGTGCGCCGATACGACGCAGACCGACGTGGACTATCTGATGACGTGGAACTACGACTACTCGAAAATCCTCTGCGAATGGTCGCTGGCTCACAAAGTGCGCTTCATCTACGCGTCCTCCGCTGCCGTCTATGGCGACGGCGCCTTAGGTTTTTATGTGGGTGCTCGAGAACAAGCTCCAGGACAAAGTCTCCGGACTACGCTTCTTCAACGTCTTCGGCCCCAACGAGTATCATAAGGGCCGCATGGCCAGCGTGATCCTGCACGCGTATCCGCAAGTGCGAGACACCGGCAAGGTCAGACTCTTTGAATCGCATCGCCCCGATTTCGGTCATGGCGAACAGCGCCGCGACTTCATTCACGTCGCCGAAGTCCTGACCGGGATCAAGTTCCTGCTCGACAAACCTGCCGTCAACGGCATCTTCAATCTCGGCACCGGAACTCCGCATACCTACAACCAACTGGCCGAAAACGTGTGCCAAGCGCTCGGCAAACCGGTGAATATCGAGTACTTCCCGATGCCCGAAGACCTGCGTCACCGTTATCAGTACGAGACCCGCGCCGACATGACCAAATTCAACGCCGCCGGGCTGCCCAAATTCGCCGACCGCTTCGGGAATTCGTGCAAAGCTACGTCCGGGATTACATGGATCAAGACAATCGCTATCTCGCCGACGTCTAAGCACGCTTAAGATTCTCTTGGAAACTATGAAACGGGGCGACTCACCAGAGTCGCCCCGCTTTCATTTGGAGGAGGTAACAAGCAGTTTGCGGGCGGGTGGAGAACTCTCAGGGTCTCGATTTGCACCCGCCGCGCGAATGGTGTTTCTTACTTGAGCAGAATGACCTTCTGCAAGTCCGTGCGTCCTAACGCATCGAGTCGCACGAAGTACACACCCGTCGGCAGCGCGCCGGCGGCGTTCTCTGCGTTCCACAGCATCGTGTGTTCTCCGGCTTCCATGCGGCCATTGAGAATCGTGCCCACTTCCTGACCGATCACATTGAACGCGCGCAGCGTAACATCCGCAGCCTCAGGCAGCACGAACGTGATGTTCGTCGCCGGATTGAACGGATTCGGATACGCGCTCTTCAAACCGAACTCCGTAACCACCGACGACGACACGTTGCGCGTCTCGCCAAGTCCGAAGAGTCCGTTCTCGCGGTCACGCAGCTCGTAACGCACGCGCACCAGTGGCATCTCCGTCGCGGGAATATTTAACACGACCGTCGCCAGCGTGCCGCTTCCCGACACACCCGGAACCGTGCGGCTCAAGCGGCCGATATTGATGTCGGCGCTCGCTCCGTTGGAATGCGCGAGGAAAATCGTCTCTGCGCCGCGATTTAGCAGATTGCCTTCATTCACATCGCTGATTAATGCATGGGGATTCAAAACGTCCAGGACCAAATGAGCCGACGTCAGTTCTTCAGCATGGGACACTGCAAGCGTCAACAGCATGCCGCCGGTGAACGGCGCGTAGCTGATGTTCAAATGACCGCCGTCATCCAGATTGCCGTCTTCCGGAGTGCGACCGGCAATCGAGCTCGTGCTCTGGCTGTTGTACCACGTGTACATCGTCGACAGCGACAACAGGTCAAACGCGTCAAGTCCGCCGTCCGGATTCGCGATCAAGTTCGGTACATCGGAACCAAGGTACGGCCCAATATCAGCAATCGGATCAAAGTTGATGCCGTCACCGTTCCAGCCTTGCGTGAAGATATTCACGTCGGCAAAGTTGATCTGACCGTCCGGCTCGGGAATCATATTCGGCGCGTCACCAGGCGACCCGCTCGTCGTCGCGATATCCGCCAAACGTCCCGCGCGCAGCGAAAGTCCGTCGCGCATGCCGCCCGTGGTCGCCACGTTGCCCACGCCGCGCAAATCCGTCGCCGCCGCAAAGCTGATGGCTCCCGTGGATGGAATCGTCACGGTCGCAAGCGCCTGCACTGTGATGGTCGCAACCACGCGGCTGCCCGTGAGCGAGAGTCCGTCGTCGTCACCGACCATCGAAGCGTTGATATCAAATGTACCCGCCGTGTTGTTTACGTCGGTCAGGAACACTGTGTTCGTGAAACGTTCACCGCTCCACAAGTTGCCCTCGCTGATATTCAGCACCTGTATCATCGCCGCCGGGAACGTGCAGTTTGCGCGCACCGCAATCAGCGAATCAGGATTGTTCGTCACAAGACGCAGCGTGCGAACAGCGCCCGGCTGCAGGAGCAGGTATTCGTCGTCGTCCAGACCGTCGAGAATCGCAAGTTCCGGCAAAATGCTCGAGCTGTCCACTCCGCCCGTGCTGTCGCTGCCGAACTCAAACAGCCAATCGCGGCTGATGATCTTCGCGATTACATTGCGATCCGCGTCCGCGGCGAGAATCACGAGTCCGCTGTCCTCCGCGGCCACTCCGAGTCCCATCGGATTCGTGAACTGATTGAGAGCGTTGCCTTCGCTGCCGACATGCGCAACGTAACCCGGCGCGCTGTTGCCGCCCGAACCCGTTGCTTCGGCGTCCTGATAAATCACAACGCGGTCATTGCCGTTGTCACTGATGACGAGATACACATCTCCGTTCAACGTGACAACTTCAACATCCTGCGGCGCATTCAGCAAGTCCGTCGTCGCGCTCACGTTTGTCCACGCCGTCTTGAAATTCGTCCACGAGTCCGGGTTCACGCTCGAATTCGGCGTGTAAGCGTACTTCGACACGCGGTCGTTGCCCGTGTCGCACACATAGACGTCGTAAGTTCCGAGACTCTCGTTATAGGCCGCCGCAATACCGCGCGGATACGAGAGCTGTCCGCTCGCCGAACCCAACGTTCCGAATTCCGCTTCGTCGACCGACTCGTCATAGCGTACGCGAATGAAGATGCCGTCCGGCGGAATCAAGCCGTGCGCGCCGTCGCCGAACCGCAGTTCGCGCGTATACCGGTCCACTTCGCAATAGCGATCCGTCGGACCCGCGATCAGCAGGTCGTCGACAATCGTCCACGGCGTGTTGTCGGCGCTCGCCCAAACGGTGAAGCTGTTTTCGCCGCCCACCGTCGCGAGTTTATACGATTGGCTTGGCGTGCCGTCGGACTGACCGGGCACATCCCAGCGCGTATCACCGGCAAAACAGTGGTCGATATTCTCATATGCGCGAATCACCTTCACGCGATGGTTGTCTGTATCCGACAGGAACAGAATGTCGTTCTTCTCAGCAGGCGTCCCGTCGAGTTCGTAATAGTCACCGACGTTGAAGTTCGTACCGTCTACGTCATCCGTCGAAGATACAAAGTCGGTCGTGTTCGTAATCGTGAACGACAAGCCGGGAATTCCCGCGACGTCAGCCACGCCATTGGTCCACACCCGCCAGGCCTGAATCTCCGAAAGCGCCGTCTGATCGGTGATCGAGACCACGCCGTCAATCACCTTGAACAGCGCGCGCGGCGAACCTGCGCCGAGCGAGGTGTAAGCCTTCGCGCACGCAAACATCGGCGCAGTCTGTCCGGCGATTTCCGGACACACTAAACGCGGTTCGAGCGCGTAAACAGTTGCTGCCGCGCCTTCTTCAAGAATCTCGCGGCCCGGATCAGTCGTTGCGGGCGACCACGTGTCGCCGCTGTAGTCGTACGTCTTATAGCGCAGACCTTCCCGGTCAACGGTCGCGGCGTAAGGATAGAGAATGTGTGCGTTGTCATAGGCATCAACGGCCACGCTGAACGCCAGCGGTGCGACGTCATCACCGGTAGTGATGGCCGTGCCCGCACCGGACGTGAAGTTGCCGTCAAGCGCCGCGATCGAGTTGTATCGCAGATCAGCCTGATCTGTGCCGTACGTTTCCGTGCCCGTTCCCGCCCAGAAAACATAGACGCTCTGATCAACCAGTGCAACTTGTGGAAGCGGGAACGCTTCGCCGCGTCCGCCGCCATCGGAAACAAAACCCGAAGCGGTGGTCACAACATCTGGCGTGCCCGACGTGAATCCGCCGGTGGCATAGCTGCCCCAGACCGCGCCGTTGTAGATCATATAGCTGATGTCGGCAGGCGCCGCAGCGTCCGAGACATACGCCACATAAATGCGGCCGATTTCGTCAATCACCGCATGTGGTGCGGCGAATCCGCTGCCGCCGCCTGAAGCGACAAGCGTGGAGGCGCCCCATGAACCGTTGTAGATGCGATGATACACATCGTCATCGCCGGCCCAGATCAAATTCACGTTATCCGACGGATCGACCAGCAAGTTGCAGTAGCGATTCGCCGTCACCGTGGACGGAGTAAGAGCCGTGGTAAGCTCGACACTTGCGGACCAGCTTAAGCCATCCGCCGAAAGTGTGTGATAGATGTGGCGGTCGCCGCTGCCGTTGACCGCTTCATACACAACATGCAGCGTGCCGGTGCTTTCTATTGCGATGCGCGGACGATCATGCGCTCCGGTCAGCGTCGCAGGCGAAATCGTCAGCGGTTCCGACCAGGTCTGGCCATAATCGTCGCTATATGAGTAAGCCGTACCCGGATCGTCATGGTCGGACGTCATCACCATGTGCAAACGGCCGCTCGCGAGGTCCCACGCGAGGTCAACCTCTTCAACATCCGGTGCGGCGTTCGCGTTCATCCCGGTCGTCGTGTCAAACGCGAACGTGATGCGATAGTCGTGTCCAAGATACGTATTCTGGTTTAGAATGCTCTCGGCCAACGTCGAGTTCGCGGCTCCCGAAGGCGTGCCTTCCGCCACTGTCCCGTCGGTGTTGGTGCCGCGATCGACAACTTCCACGTCATACGGACGTCCCAGCTCGCCGGGATACGTATCAACATGATTGAACACGCCTGCCGTGCCGATATTCGTCAAGTCATAGCTCGCCAGCGTGCCGTTGCCGCCGGTCAGCGCATTAGTCAAATAGAGGTCTACCACCGCGCCGCTGCGCACGGATGCGTTAATCGCCAACGACGTGAGATCGGTCATCGCCGGATCCGTCGCCGCGCTCGCTTCATTCAGTTGCAACGGAATATCCGTCGGCGTCGATTGAAAGAGGACATAGTCAACGTCGCCAACTCCCGCCGTTCCCGGTGGCGTTGCGTAGGCATACTCAGCGCGCACGCTGTCTGTTGCCTGCAATTCCCAGCCGAGCGGAAGCGTCGCAATACCGCCCGTGTTCGGCACACCGGTGTACACCATCGTGTAAACGGAGTCGGCCGCGCCATATCCCGTCAGCGAATTAACGCGCTTGAAAAACTTGCCGTTGATCCAAATGCGCTCGCTGCCCGGCAGCGTCGCCCCAAGTGTGAACTTGACCGAACGGCCGCCGTAATTCCCCTGCACCGGAGTCGCGCTGTAGAACAACGCTTCCACGTTCCATTGCGCGGGCGCGCCAAATACCTGCACACGGCGATGGTCGTGATCGACCACAAATGTGCGCATCGCGTCGACCGAGCCAAACAGCTCCACTGCGGTCGGTGACGAGAATGGTGTGCTGTAAAGCGGCAGCGGGCTATTCACCTGATAGTCAAGATAGCCGCTCGAGTCCGCCGTCAAGCCGTGACGAACATGATAGTACGGACCATTCCACTCGACAAACGAGCGGTAGGTCGGGGTGGCGAGCAGCTGCGTCGCGCTCACGATAATCATGAGCAAAGTAAGCAACAAAGTTTGCCAAGTTCGCATGATGTGTCTCCCGATTTCCGGCGCATGCGCCGAATATTTGAATGAGTTATTGCTTCTGAGTAAGGTCACGGAATCACGGTGATAAGGCCCGCGCGCAGTGAACATGTCCGCATCTGCGCAAACATATCCAGCCCGAACGTCGAGTCCGCCGCAAATTCAGCCCCCGCCGGGCCGGGCTCAAGACCGCGAAGTTCAAGATAGGCGACAACTCCGCTGCCGTCGGCATTCGTGCCGATGCGCTCGTTGCCGTTGTATTCGATCACCCACGTCATTGTGTTCGTCAGACGATTGTCGCCATTCGCAATGGCGCGGAAAAAGTTGAATCCCTCGTTGTCATCAAAGAACGGCCCTTCACTGATGCCGAGAATCTCGATATTGCCTTCGCTGAAGACAATCGAGTATTGCAAGGCCGCTAAGTCACTCGCCGCATCAATGGTCACCGGCACAAGCACCGTATCTCCCAGCGTAAGCTGCGTCGCCGGAAGTGACAGCGTCAAGAGCGCCGCCGTCGCAAACAGACTGTCGGTTCCCACTCCGCGCAGCCCGTCGGCGTCCACCGCTTCGGGCCGCACCGTGTAGGAGGTTGACGAACTAAGCCCACCCAGCAGCACGACATGGTCCATCGCCAGTTCAGAATTGGTGATTGAATCGCTCGCCACTCCCTCTCCATAATAGAGAATCGTCGAGGCCGGCTCGTCCGTCTGCCACGTCACCCGCGCCGAAGCTTCCGTAATCTCCTGAATGCGCAATTGGGAGATGATCGGCTCCGGCGTCGCCTTGTCCGGCGTTTCAAAATCTCCGGTGTACTCCAAGCGATTCCCCTCCGCATCAATCGCCGTCAGCCTGTAAACATACAATGAACTAAACGAGTACGTCGACAGCGCGACGCTGTGTGTGTCCGCCGGCGTCGTTACATTGACAAGCTGTGTGAACACCGTCTGGCCGTATCGGAACTCGCCCGTCGTAATCCTGTTCGCGGACCATTCGACGCGCATCCGATTGTCGACCTCCACCACGCGGCAATAGTCGAGACTGAACTCTTCCGGACCAACGGGTGTCGTTGGACCCGATGAACCTCCGCTGCCGCACGAAATGGTCAGCACGGCGAAAAATGTAAGGAGTGCGATCCTCTTAGTCATTCTGTTTCCTTGTCTATTCGCGGGCATCGGAGTTTCCGAACGAATCTCGCGGCAGCGCATCGGGTCCGGCGTCTACGCTGGTGAACATGATTTCCGTTGAGTCGCGCAGTCCATCGGCATAGGCGACAAGCCAGCCAATCCCTGCGACCGAGTCTGCGGTCAGCGTATCAAGTGCCACGCCGCCCATCGTATAAATTGTCCCCGCGGCAAGTGTGCCCATTGGGTTCAATAGTATCACACGCGTTGAATCCGCAACCGGTTGGTCGTTGATCCGATATTCAACAAACACGGTGAGCTTGGAGACTCCGTCCGCCGGTATCGCACTCGGAAGTGCCTGTACCGTCAGTGCGTAGACGTCTTCCGCCTGTGTCGTATCGTCCGTGGAATCCGTCGGCGAGGTGCACGACGCGATCCACAGCAGGCTCAACGTGAGCAGCACGCGGCGCATCATTCGCCCTCCGCGCGCGGCGGCAGCGACAGAGAGACTTCGCGCCCGGCCTGTTGATACGCCGCAAGCATCGTCTCGCGTGCGCGTTCAAGACTTACCTTCTCCTTTTCAACAGACGACAACAGCGGGCTGCGCAATCCGTCGTTCTTCGCCGCCGTCGCAAGCACCATGCGCTCGGGATAAGCTGTCTGTTCAAACAGATCAATCAATTGAATCCGCAGCTTGCACTCCGCTTCAATCTGCGGCTTGGAGAACAGCAACGGAATGGCCAGACTATTTTCGCGCGACACGCTTTCGTTGTCGACGTGCGTAATCAATAACCAGCGCGTTTCCGGATGCGCCGCGCCAATCGCGGCCATCGTGTTCCAGAAGCTCGCGCGATTCATCTCGTCAAACGGAAGTCCCGGCCTATCTAATGATGCGAGCGGCAGCACGACTTCAAAGGACGGCGTCAGCGCGTCACGCAATTGCGTCCACAACGCATCGTTATCCGCCATCGGCAACGTCGAGAGCGGTGGCGGCACCAGCAATGCGCCTTCGCGATAAGCGGGCGCGGGGTCGACCGCGCGCTCGGGAAACACCGAGCGTGGCAATCGGCGCGTGAAACTCAAAGCTAAGGCTCCGCCCATCAGCGGATCCTCTTCGAGTTCGGCATAAAGTCCGGGATGCAGACCGAAGCCCCATGGCAATTGAACGTCAAGGCCACCGCGCAGCACTTCGGTATCGGGCAGGCTGCCCGTGCGTGTGATCGATTGAGCGTAGGCAACACTCGCGCCAATGGTTCTTCCAAACGGAGTTAGAGATAGGCCGAGCCCCCATCGAAACGCCTGCTCAGAATTGTTAGAGGTTCCGAAGTATCCCATGAATGCACTGAGCTCGGCGGCGCGGCTTGGTATCCAGGCCGTGCCGAGCGAAAGCTGTCCCGCCGTCTGTTTCAATGAGTAGGCCGGCAGCGTAATCACGGAATTGGTCGTCGAGTCGTAGTAGCTCTGCTCATCGCGAAATCCGGTCGGCAAATAGAGTTGGCCATTTATGCCGAAATGAACGCTCTCCTTATAAGAGAGCGGCCAGAACCCTAGTCCCAGCCGGGCGTCTTCCGCGCCGTTTTGAAAGGCGCCGTGTCCCGAGACATCACGGTTCGAACTTCCGGCCGAGAGGGCCAGACCCCGTCCAATTCCGAGTTCGAGACCGAGTCCCATGCGCTGATCTTGCCAGGTCTCATTTTCCAGTTGAGCGCCAAAACCGGCCACTCGCAGCGTCCCCGCAGAGACAGGTTTTGCCCCCGCGCTGAGGTCCGGAACAGCCCCCGACGGCCACGATTGGGCCTGCGCAAGGGAAGCCAAGACAAGGATAATTAAAGTTTTAGTCTTCATGTGACTCTATATAACAGATGCTCCAGCACCTTCTGCTTCACCTTCAACAAAGCAACCAGCGTGCCCAGCTGGTCTCCCCCCAAAGTTGCCGCAACTTTGGGGGGACAAAGGGGGGCCTCTGACCGGAATCAGGAGCGCCGGCACAACCAGTCCAGCGGTACGCTGGTCTCCCCAAAGTTGCTGCAACTTTGGGGGAAAAAGGGGCCTCGGACCGGAATCAGGAGCGCCAGCACAACCAGTCCAGCGGCGCTGGTCTCCCCAAAGTTGTCCGCAACTTTGGGGGGAAAGGGGGGCCTCTGAATCTGTTGTTGTGCGAACATGCTTCCCCCGGCGGCACCCGCTGCGGGTGCCCCAATCCTTTGTTCTCGCCTCCCCCTCTCTTGCCCAAATGTATAACATATTGATAATATTGCGTTGCCTTTACTTGACAAGACGCAAGTAATGTATTATATTAGCGTCGGCTAACCACACAAGACCGTCCCGGAGGAACCCGGCGGAAGAGGCCAACCACACGGCCTGAACGGGCGGTCCAGTCTGATCAGCAAAGTACCTGTCGTGCTGGCACGCCCCTCCAAGTACCTGCGGGGAAACCGAGACCACTACTACAGACGACCGCTTAGAAAACGTGTCCCCCTTGTCCGTTCACGGGGAAGGGGTTAGGGGATGTGGTTCTGATTCGCGGCGGCAGGTTTCTTAACCTGCCCCGCTCACCGAGACTGTATTGCAGGAACAAAAAGGCAGGCTCACGCCTGCCCCTATATCCCGGCGGCACCCGCTGCGGGTGCCCCTAACATCTTCCCCTACCTGTGCCCCGCTCTTAAGCGGGCCTTCCGAATCTCTAACACCGGACAGCTATCACACACCTCGGCATGTCCGCTCGACCAATCCCGGTTAGCGCGCCGCGCGCTCCGCAATTTCCTCCACGCGAGATAGCCAATCGCAAGCACGACGGTAAACACAACAAGCACTGTATCGAGTGTCGCTGACATCTTAAGTTAGTCCAATCAACTTACCGCCCTGATACACTGCCCACGCACCCAGCCACGCCAGCACCGACATATACCCTACCATAAACGCCGGCCAACTCCACGAGTTGGTCTCCCGCCGCACAATCGCCACCGTGCTCATACACTGACACGCGAGCACGAAAAACACCATCAACGCCAAACCAACCAGCGGCGTGTAAATAACTGCGCCGGACTCATTCCGCGCCGTTTGCAGCGTCTCGCGCAGCGTCGAGTCGTCGTCATCCGAGTACGAAATGCCGTGCACAACCGCGAGCGAACTGACAAACACCTCACGCGCCGCGAAGCTCGCAATAATTCCCACTCCCATCCGCCAATCAAACCCGAGCGGCGCGATCACCGGTTCAATCAGCTTGCCAATCTGACCCCCGAGCGATTGCTCAATCTTCATCGCATGTTCTTGCGCGTCAAGTTTAGCAAGCTCGCCGTCCCGCGCCGCGGAAGCCAGAGTTGTGTTTTGTTCAATCTGCGCGCGCTGCTGATCGAGCGCGGTCGTGTCAACCGCACCAATCTGGAAATTCATCAAGGCCCATAGCACCACCGTGGCGGCCATAATGACCGTTCCGGCCCGCACGACAAACAGCTTCGCCCGGTCGAGCAGATTCAGCACGACGGAACGCAGCGACGGCAGCTTGTAAGTCGGCAATTCGAGATAAAGCGGCGGCGGCGGACTCTTGAGAATCGTCTTCTTGAACAGCGCGGCAATCGAGATTCCCGCAAAGATCGAGAGCAGATACATCGCCATCAGGACCAGTCCGCCAATCGAAAACACTCCGAGCACTCGGTGGTTCGCGGCAAAGACGGTTCCGATAATCAACGTGTAAACCGGAAGCCGCGCACTGCACGACATGAGCGGCGCCACGAGAATCGTCACCAGCCGGTCCTTCCGCGACGCAATCGTGCGCGTCGCCATGATGCCGGGAATCGCGCAGGCGAAACTTGACAAGAGCGGCACAAATGCGCGGCCATCGAGTCCGACCTTTGACATAATCCGATCCATCAAAAATGCCGCGCGGGCCATATAACCTGAATCTTCAAGCAATCCGATGAAGAAGAACAGCAGCAGGATTTGCGGGAGGAAGACGATCACATTGCCGAAGCCCGCAACCGCGCCGTCGACAACAAGATCACGGAAGAGTCCCGCAGGAATCAGACTCGCAATCGCGCCGGACAGCCAGCCAACGAAACTCTCGGTTAGTCCCATCGCGGGTTCGGCCCACGAAAAGATCGACTGAAAGACAATCGCCATCACGGACAGAAAGACAATCGGGCCGAGCACGCGATGCAAAAGAACACGATCAAACGCCTGCGTCACGCGATGCGGCAGGTCTTGCTCCACCGCAGCGGAGAGCGTCATCAGATCGCGCAAGTATTGATAACGGCCGCTGGTCTCAATCGCGCGAACTTCCTGCGTCGTAAGTCCGGACTTCTGCAAGACGCGCTTCGTGAGTGCGGCTTTCGTCGGCGTGATGCTCACGGCTTCATCGCCGTCGAGCGTTGAAATTAAGAGCCAGAGCGCTTCGGCGCGCGCGTGATCAACATCGGTGAGCTTGCTCTGGACAAGGCCATCGGCGAGTTCTGTGACCGGTGGTTCGAGGGCCGGAGGAAGCTGATCGATGAAGCGCGGAACCTGACCGGGTTTATCTTTTGCGTGCGAGATGTTGTCGAGTTTTTCGAGCAGCAGATCAACACCTTCTCCCGAGCGCGCGACAAGCGGAACAACCGGACAGCCGATGGCTACGGAGAGCTTCTCGCAATCAATATGGAAGCCGCGCTCGCGCGCGAGATCAATCATGTTGAGCGCGACGACCAACGGCACTCCCATGTCGCGGAGCTGCGTGGCAAGATAGAGATTTCGGCGCACGTTGGTCGCATCGAGCACAACGACGACCGTGTCCGGACGGCGGAGGCCTTCGGTAAAACCGGAGAGCACGTCATGCGAAATCTGCTCTTCAGGCGAACGCGCGGCGATGCTATAACTTCCGGGCAAATCTACAACATCAATAATATTTCCACTGGGCAGCGTAAGCTGTCCAGTTTTTCGTTCTACGGTAACACCTGGATAGTTGCCGACTTTTTGCCGCGCTCCAGTGAGGCGGTTGAAGAGAGTTGTCTTACCGGAGTTCGGGTTGCCCGCAATAGCAACAAGCCGACGTGTGGGCGTCGGCGTGTAGGCAACATGTTTCGCGAACAGGATCATTCGGACGAGTCGGGAGAGGGGCTACGACAAGATGCTTGGCATCTTCGCGGCGCACGGCCAGCGTGCACCCCGGCAGGCGGAGGCTATAGGGGCTATTGAGGGGCGCAGTGCGTTCGATCACCACGGAAGTACCGGGCACCAGGCCCATTTCCATTAGTCGCAGGAGATTATCAGAGGGCTCCTCGATTTCGACCAGTCGGCAGCGGCTGCCGAGCGGCATACAGTCGAGGTGGCAGAGGTCTTCCCTCTGCCCGACAAATTCACAACTAAGACACTTAAAATGTTTGCTTTGCATTTAATAAGTTAGATGTCTCTAACTTTTCTGTTGAGCTTTTCGCGGCTCTGCATCCAATCGCTCCTAATATGCGAAATTTAGTACGAGAAGTCAACATTGGTCATTACTGTAAGCCGGGGGCACTTTGACTATCCCTTTATTTTTAGCGATATTTGAAGGTTGTAGTGTCATAGAATTGTAAGCCCGTGCGCATCCTGTTTTCGAACGCCTCTCTAATGTGGGGCGGGAAGGAGAAGTGGACTCTTAATGCGGCCGAAACGCTTGCATCGCGGGGTCATGAGGTCACGGTCGCTGTGCGGGTTCCGGAGCTGTGGCTCAGTCGGCAGCGGACGGGCAAGGTGCATTGGCTGGTGCTTCCGTTCCTAAATGATGCGGACGTGAAGACGGTCTGGAAGCTGCGGCGATTTATTCAGCGCGAGAAGGTTGATATTTTTTTGCCGACGCGGAGCCGCGACTATTGGTTAGGCGGTTGGGCGAACCTTGGCACACGCGCGAAGTATGTGATGCGCATGGGGATCACGCGCACACTGCCGCACACGATCAAGGAACATCTGCGCTACTCGACGTGGCCGGACGGTATTCTTGTGAATGCGGAAGCGGTGAAGGCCTCGCTTGCGGCACATCCGTGGATAAAGAGCGAACGCATTCGGGTCATCTACAACGGGGTAGACCAGCAAGAACGCTGGGCCCAAAACGCAGCGCGACACGATAAGAGTCTATTGGTCATTGCCGCAGGTCGCGTGGAGAGCGAGAAGGGGTTTGACGTACTCATCGACGCGATGGCCTTGGCCGTGCAGGAAGAGCCGCGACTAATTTGCGAGATATGGGGTCAGGGCGATCAGGTTGATAGTCTGAACGCGCAGATTGAGCGGCTTGATCTTTCGGAACATGTGAGACTGCGCGGGTTTACGAAGGAGATTGCACGCGAGTTGGCGCGCGCGCAGATTGCGGTATCGTCATCCTATCGCGAGGGGATTTCAAATTTCATTTTGGAGTCGTGGTCGGTCGGCGTGCCGCTGATTGCCACAGCTATCGAAGGATCGGCTGAAATTGTGCATGACCGGAAACGCGGAGTGCTTGTTCCGCCGGGCGATGCGCGGGCGATGAGCGCGGCGATTTTGGAGCTGGCGGGGGACAAAACGCTGCGCGACACGTGTATCGCCGGCGGCCAAGCGGCGATTGCCACGACGCACAATTGGGACGCGATGGCAGAGAAGATGGAAGAGTTCTTTGGAGAGCTTGCAAGGGGGGGCTCTTAGTTCCTTACGGATCTGCGACCGGGGAGATTCCCGAGGGATTCTTCACTTCGCTGCGCTTTGTTCAGAATGACGACTCGATTGGGGCATGAAGACGCCCTTTGCAATTTTTGGAATTCACTTTCTAATTGTGGTAACTTATCTCAGTTTCATTAATCCGTTTAAGCGCTATCCGCGTCATTTAATCTTGACCGCGTTGGCGACGATGTGCTTTGTCGTCTTCAATACGCTCTCGATTTGGCTGATTGCGCCGGTGATGAACCTGATTTTTCTGCCGAACAAATCCGATGGGGCGCAACAGACCGAGATTCTGACGGGCGGCTTGCGGGGGCTTTACGACAGCATGAAGCAGTGGTCGTGGGAGATACTCGGCGCCGGCGATCCGAGCGTAGTTCTGCCGCGCATGTGTCTGGCGCTCGTACTTGTGTTCATTCTGAAGAATCTCTTTGCGTATCTTCAGATGCATTTCGTATCCTATGTCGAGCAGCGGATGATCAAGGACCTGCGCGACCGCGTGTTTGCTCACGTTATCCGGCAGCCGCAGCGCTTCTTTGACCAAAGCTCGACGGGCGAGCTGATGAGCGCGGTAATGAACGACGTGAATACGCTTGCCGTGACCTTCCAGCGTGTGTTCACCCAGGCGGTGCGCGACCCGATTACGGTGGTCACGATGCTCGTGATCCTGTTCAGTATTTCGTGGCAGCTTACGCTTGCCGCGCTGGTGATCGTGCCGATCTTTGGAATTCTGTATCGCAAGACCGGCGGCAGTCTGAAGCGCAAATCGGGCCGTATTCAGGAAGGGCTTGCTGAGATCACGGGTGCGCTGCAGGAGACAATAAGCGGGGCGCGACTCATCAAGTCTTCGGCAACGGAGGAACGGGAAACAGACCGCTTCGAGAATCGCTCCTTCAGACTGTTCAAGAACTCGCTGCGACTGGCTCGGCTCGAACGGCTTGCCTCGCCGCTCTCCGAAACGATAGGCGTCATTATCATCGCGTCGGTGCTGCTGCTGGGCGGACAGCAGGTGTTGACAGGTTCGCTGCTCGACGCGGAGGACTTCATCCGATTTATAGTCGTGCTCTTTTCCATGCTCGCCCCGGCCCGCGCGGTGGGCAATTTGCACAATTATCTGCAGATCGGTTCAGCGGCAGGCGCACGAATCGAGAAGCTCCTCGAAGAGCCGATCGAACCGGAAACGGATTTCGGCTTACAAATCGGCTCGCTTGAGCGCGGCGTGCGGTTTGACCATGTCTGGTTCAAGTATCCGCCGTCGGAGCAGTGGGTATTGCGCGACATCGACCTGCACATCAAGGTCGGCGAACGCGTCGCGCTGGTGGGCCGCTCCGGAAGCGGCAAGACGACGATGGCGAATTTACTTCCGCGATTCTATTCGCCGGAGCGCGGGCGAGTGCTGTGGGACGACACAGACGTGCAGTCGGCATCGCTGGCGCCATTGCGTCGCTCCATCAGCGTTGTCAGTCAGGACGTGTTTCTCTTCAACGAGAGCGCGCGCTTCAATCTCACCTACGGGATGAACGACGTTTCGGAAGAGCGGCTGCGTGAGGCGATGCGGCGCGCACAGTGCACGGAGTTTGTCGCACGGCTTCCGCACGGACTCGATACGGTCGTCGGTGAGCGCGGCGCACAAATTTCCGGTGGACAGAAACAGCGTATTGCGATTGCGCGCGCGCTGCTCAAGGACGCGCCGCTGCTGATCTTCGACGAAGCAACTTCCGCGCTGGACAACGAATCAGAGCGGCTGATTCAGCACGCGCTCGAAGAGCTCTTCCGCAAGCGCACCGTGATAATCATCGCGCATCGGTTGAGCTCGATACGATTCGCCGACCGGGTAGTGGTGCTCGACGAGGGTCAAGTCGCGGCCCAGGGCACGCACGACTCGCTAATGGCATCGAGCGATCTCTATCGCACCTTGACGCAGCTTTACGAACGCGAGAGCGTCATCGAGTGAGATTGTTGCTGGTCAACTCGGCGGCGCCTGAGTTGTGGGGCGGCGGAGAGAAGTGGTTCGTGGAGGCTGCCGATTGGTTCTCCAAGCAGGGTCACGTTGTAACGCTGGTGGCACGACCGGATTCGCAGCTCGCGCAACGCGCGCTGGAACGCGGCATAGACCTAAGACTCTCGCGCTTCGGTGGAGATTTTGATCCGGCCGCGATACTGAGCGCGCGCGCGCTTCTTCGTGAAACGAGCGCCGACGTTGTGCTGACGAACTTCAATAAAGAGGCGTGGCAGTTCGGGCTGGCGGCAAAGCTCACGTCGGTGCGCGTGGTTGCGCGGCATGGGTTTACACTTTGGAGCAACACGTTGCGGCATCGGGTTTTGGCCAACCAGCTGCTTGCGCAAGTTATTGTCAATTCTGACAGCATCCTTGAGCGCTATCGGCAATTGGGTTTTGTGCTCAGGCGCGCTTCCGTGGTTTATAACGGCGTGGCGTCCGTCGAGCAGAAACGCGTCAAACTGCGCACGGAGCTCGCGTGCAAACCAAACGAGCTGTTGCTTGCCGCGGCGGGACGGCTTGAATCACAGAAGCGGTTTGACCGGCTTTTGCGATGTGTCGCGGAGATTTCCAAATCGAAGCGCGTCAAGCTCGCGCTGTTTGGACAAGGTCCGCACGAACGCGAGCTGCGTGAACAGGCTCGCGCGCTTCAGATTGAAGACGTTGTGCGGTTCATGGGTTTTCGCGACGACTTCGCGAGCGTTGTCGGCGATGCGGATTTGTTCCTACTGACCTCGGATAGCGAGGGCTCGCCGAATGTTGTGCTGGAAGCGATGTCCGCAGGCGTGCCCGTGCTGGGTTTCGCGGTGGGCGCGATGCCGCAACTGCTGCGTGGAGACTTGCAGAGCTACTTGGTCGCGCCGGGTGATGAAGAGGAGTTTGTGCGCAGACTCGCGGGTCTTGCCGCAGCTGTCGACACGCTGACTGCGGCACGAAAGACATTCGAGCAGCGGGTGAGGAGTGAATTCAGCTTGGACGACTCAATGCGTCGCTACGAGGAGATCTTGACAGCCACTGGGACTCGCATTTGACCACGCGGCGTGATCAGGCGCTTGGCGCGTTCATGTTTGTGATTCTGGTGCTGCTCGGCTGGGCTCCGTTTGTGTACTCGACAGCGAAACTTGCGCTGTACGATGCGCCGGCGATAATGCTTGGCGGCATATTCGCGATTCTTGCTGCGGGACTCACATACGACGCGGCGGACCGGTTGCTTGGCGCGGGGAAGGGCGTTTACGCTGCGGCAATCCTCGCGAGCTTTGTTCCGTCAGCAATCGTCTTAAGCGAACCGCCGCTGTTGTCGGCGTCGGCGATGATGTTTGTCACCGCGGCGGCGGTGTGGTTTGCGGCACGCGCAACCGCAGACACCTTTCGCGAGAGTTTATTCTTTGTCGCGATCCTCAATGGACTTGCAACTGCGCTCTACGGACTGTGGGTTCCTGCGTCGCTGCCTTTCGCCGCGCTCATTCTGCTGCGGGCGCGGTTCAAGATATCGAATATGCAGCTGCTGATTGCGGTATCGCCGGCGATCTTTGGTCTACTGCTTAAGAACTCGGGAGTCGTTCCACTGCCTGACATCGCGGCGATTCGTCCGGACATCAGCATGACGCTCGCCGAATCGTTGATCTTCGCGCTGCCGTGGGCGCCGTGGCTGCTGGCCTTGCTGTTCGTTTCCCGAACTGTGATGGACGCTGCGTGGCCGCGCTGGATTGGGGGATTTGTTCTCTTGTCGCTGGCGGCGCATTTCGCGAGACAGGAAGATTGGGTGGTGCTGGCCGGCGCTGTGGGTCCGCTGGTCGCGCTTTGCGTCGGTGCGCTTTTGGCGCGATGGTTCGCAGGGGAACCCGAAGGCCGGCTGCGCGCACTGGGGAGTGTCGCATTGCTAAGCGCGGCGGCCATGATGACATTAACGGCTGCACGATTCTTGAAACCGGAACAGCTTGTTCTGTCACAGAATCATGCGGTGATCGCGTTGTTGGCGGCGGTGCTGCTGACGGTGGCGTTCGTTACGGATGCGCGGCGTTTGACGTTTGGGCTGCTTGTTGGCTCGGGTCTTGTTGCGGGAGCGCTGTGGTGGCAGTATCCGCTGGGCGGAGGTTACGACTCGCTGCCGCAAGAGGTGTCGCTGATCCCATGGCTTGTCGCTGCGGCAATGCTGGTGCGCGGTCTAATACTTTTCTTTTACGGGCGACACATGCCGCGCAAGCTGCGGCAGCCTGTAGCTGACCATTCCTTTGAGCCGGCGCAGTTCAGGCTGTTTCAGGGCCGGCGGCGCGCGGCGTGGCCGGGTACGGGTGTCGCAGTTGAGCCGCGCGACTTAGCGCATATACGGTTTGCGATTTTTGGTGATGTTGCGGGCTCAGAGTTTCCGTTTTCATCGCGCGAGAGCGGTTACAGTGCTTTTGGCTACATTGTGAAGGAGCTGAATGCTCTCAAGCCGGACTTCGCCGTTTCGACGGGTGATCTGGCGGCGCGAGCGACGCCTCTTGCGTATCGGCGACTGCGTGTGATGCTGCGGCGGCTGTCAGTGCCGCTTATGGTCACGCCGGGGAATCATGATTACGTGCAGCATCGTGTTGTGCACGCGCAGTATTTTCGCGCGCTGTTTGGCAGTGATCACGGTGACGTGACGATGGGTCCGATTCGCCTGATCCTGCTGAACAACTCATGGGGGAGTCTGGCGGAGTCGCAGTTTGAGTGGGTTACCGCGACACTGGCGCGCTCGACGGCGGCTTCGCATACGGTGGTGTTTTGCCATAAGCCGATATTTGATCCACGGGAAGGCACGTACTACGGAATGGAAAACCGCACTCATGCCCAGCTGTTGCATGGGCTGTTTGCCAAACACGGAGTGCGGGCAGTGTTCTCGGGGCACATTCACTCTTTGCTGACGACAGAGCACGACGGCGTCACGTATGTCATCTCCGGCGGCGGGGGTTCGAAGCTCAAGACTTCAGACGACATGCACCACTACTTATGGTGTGAAGTCACCTCAGAATCGCTCGACATCAAGGCCGTTACACCCGGAATATCCGCACCGCTTCTTAAGCTGAGTCTATCGCGCCAAACATGAAGCTCTCGCGTCCCTTCCCCGATTTCCACCCGCGCAAGATTCTGTTGCTGCAACTGCGCCGCATCGGAGATGCGGTGTTGTGCACGCCGGCGATTCGCGCTGTGGCGAAGCAGTTCCCGGGGGCCCAGCTTGATTTCGTGGCGGAGTACCCTGCGGAAGAGACGTTACGGAGTCATCCGCAAATTCATCGGCTATGGGTTGCACCGTATCGCGGTTTCTGGGATATGGTTGAGCTGCTGCGGGGCCTTCGGCGTGAGCGCTATGATCTGGTTGTTGATTTTTTCTCGAATCCGCGCAGCGCGCAATTCACTTTTGCGACAGGCGCGAAGGTGCGATGCGGTCTGGGCCGGCGGGGCAGGGCCTGGGCCTATACGCATCATTTCATCGAAGAACAGTCTGACGAGGACTTGTACGCCGTCGACATTCGGTTGCGGCAGCTCGAACTGCTTGGTATTCCCGGCGATGGGCGCAAGCTGGAGATATTCTCAGACCAAGCGGATGACCAAGCGCGCAAGCGTGCCGAGCACGTTGTGGATGCTCTGACCGGGATCATCGTCGCGGTCGCGGCGGGAAGTTCCAATCCGTCGAAGCGCTATCCGCCCGACTTAACGGCGCAGGCGATTGATCTGCTGCGCGCATCGCACATGCAAGTCGTCTTGACCAGCGGGCCGGGCGAAGAGGAATACGCGCGGCGAGTTCTGGAAAAAGTTCATTACACGGTTCCGCATTTCGACAACGCGCACGTTCCCGATCTCACGGCGCTTTATCGCCACTGCGCGCTATACGTCGGTCCTGATTCCGGCACGAAACATGTCGCTGCGGCGTGCGGTCTTCCGACGGTGACGATTTTCGGACCGGGCCGACCGTCGAATTGGAATGTGCCGGACGATCCGAGGAATGTTTTGCTGGCGGCGCCGTGCAAGTTCCGTCCAAACTGCGACGAACTGACCTGTGCCAAGCTTGGACACATCGCGCAGATTTCTCCGCGCGAAATATTAGCCGCAGCCCTGAAGCTGCTGCTTGAATAGGAAAAGGCGGCCATTCCGCCGCCTGAAGCTACTCCGCTTGACTCACCACGCAGCTATCGGCCTCTGAGTTTGTCGATGTCGCGGCGGTCCCGTTTGGTCGGTCGCGCACCCTGCTCCCGCTTTCCGCTTTCGCGCCAGAGTTTATTCGACTCTTGAATCTGCCGGAACTTTTCGGCCGTCGCTTCGTCGGTGATTTCCTGATACATGCGCGGCGCTTCCAGCTTCGAGAGATTGATATCCGCCGCTTCGAGGATTTTGTAGGTGCGGTACAGGCCCTTCATACGGATCTTAATCGTGGCGCCCACATCGACCGTATCGTGAGCATCGGCGAACTTTTCGCCGATCATGATCTTTCCTTCTTTGCAGGCTTCGGTGGCTTGCGTGCGCGACTTAAAGATGCGGGCGCGATGCAGCCAGATGTCAATGCGAAGTTTCATTATCTTCTGAGCCAGCGATCCGCGGCATCGATTGCGGCGCAGATCTGTTCTTTGGATAGTTCTTGATTAGTCATCGTGCTTGCGAGCGCGGCAAGCATCGCGCCCGGCGAAACGGCAAAGGATTTCACGTCACCCGCGAGAATCGCGGCGTAGACCAGTGGATACTCGGTGAGAATCGAGATGATGCGCTCGATCTCGCCGTCGGTAGCTTCGAGCTGCGTGAGGTCCATGCGCACCGACGAGAGATATCCGGCAAGCGAGTCGGACTCGTACGCCAACAGTGTCGCAAACGAAGTCAAGGCCCAGCCGTTTAGTCTGCCGTCGACTCCGCCGTCATGAAAGCGACAGATGCGGCCGAACGACCACTCGCTGAGACCGTCGGCCCATTGTTCAAGATGGACGGCCTCGACTGCGGCCAGGCGATCATCCTGCGCGTGTGTGTAAGCGGTCCATGACGGCACGATTTCGATCAGCAAATCCACGGCATTCAGCACGGCGAGTGCGCGACCACGCAGGGGATGCGCCAGAATCTTCCAGAGATGTTCGCGGGCTTCCTCTGGCTTGGAAATGCGCAGGGCGGGGAGCTCGGAGACCTCAACAATCAAATTGCGCGCAGGCATTTCGCCGCCCGCAGCATAGTCGACTGCATCGTCGAGGAGTTGTTTGACGCGTTTTTCCATAATCCGGTTTCCTGTTACATCGGCAAAGATACAGAATCCTCTTCACATATTCCACTCTTAACAGGTTAAGCATGAAACGTCTGTCTTTACTTTGTTTGTTGTTTTCCGTGGCGGTAGTGGCTCAGGCGGGCGAGCTTGAGGACCGCTTGCGCGCACACGTTCAGTACCTTGCTGACGACTTGCGCGAAGGACGCGGCATCGGCACAAAAGGTCTCGATGACGCCGCGTCGTATATTGAGGCGCAGTTCAAGGCGATTGGTCTCCAGCCGGCATTCGGCGACTCCTATTTTCAGGAGTTTGAAATGGGCTGGGGGTTTACATTGGGCGAGAACAACAGCCTGACATACAAGGACCAGAAGATCGACACACAGACGGGCATTATGCCGCTGGGTTTTTCCGCTGCGGGTGAAGCCAACGGCAAAGTCATGTTCGTCGGCTACGGAATCACCGCGCCGGAATACGAGTATGACGACTATACCGACGTGGATGTGAACGGCGCAATTGTGTTGTGCATGCGCAAAGAGCCGGGCGAGTTTGACTCTACTTCGAAATTTGAAGGGTTGAATTCGACGCTGCATTCTACACTGCGCACGAAGGCGAGCAACGCCAAGCAGCACGGCGCGGTTGCGATGCTGATCGTGGACGGTCCGCTCTATGCGGATACGACGCAAGTTGAGCAATTGGAGCCGCCCGCGTCCGGCGAAGCCTATATTGATTGCGGTATTCCGGTGCTGCGGGTCACGCGCAAGGCGCTGGTCCAGCTCTTTCCTGAGTTTGAGTTGGCGAAACTGCAACGCTCGATTGACTCAAACACCCAGCCGCGCAGTCTTGCGGTTGTTGAAGACAGTGCCAAGATGGTGACCGATTTGTCGCGTCAAGCGGTGAATGTGAAGAACGTCGGCGCGGTACTCCCGGCCGGGCCGGACGTGCTGGTGATTGGCGCACATTACGACCATCTCGGCTACGGGCAGAGCGGCAGTCTCGATGAGCAGGCGCATGTGATTCACAATGGCGCGGACGACAACGCCAGCGGCGTGGCGGGCATGCTCGAAACGATGCGCATGTTAAAAGAGCAGCCGATTAACTCCACCGTGCTCGCAGTGGCTTTCACAGCCGAAGAAACGGGTCTCGGCGGTTCGGGACATCTTGTGAAGAACTTTCCGCTCGATCTGACTAAGGTGCGGTTGATGCTCAACCTTGACATGATCGGCCGCGTGAGCGAGAAGAATGAGTTTACGGTGCTCTCGTGCAAGAGCGCGGAAGAGCTCGATGATATTGTCGACCGCGCGAAAGCGGGCACGGGGCTGACGATCACGTGCAAGGGCGACGGTTATGGTCCATCGGATCATATGAATTTCTATCTTGCCGAGAAGCCGGTGCTGTTTTTCTTCAGCGGCGCGCACGCGGACTATCACAAATCGACCGACGACGCGCATCTGATCAACTACGAGGGAGCGGCGCGGATTACGATGCTTGCCAATAACACACTGCGCGAGGTCGATGCGTATACGTCGCCGTTGACGTATGTCAAGACGAGCGAACCGCCAGATCAGGGCGGCGGCAGTTTCCGCGTTTATTTTGGTTCGATTCCGGATTACTCGCAGGCAGACACACTGCTTGGCGTGCTGCTCTCGGGAACGCGCGAGGGCGGTCCAGCGGCGACGGCGGGCATCAAGGGCGGCGACTTGCTCGTGCGCATGGGGAAAGTCACGCTGAATAACATCTATGACTTTGTGTTCGCGCTTCGCACGTACGCGCCGGGGGACACGGTAGACGTGGAGTATGTGCGCGAAGGGAAGCACGAGACAACCAACGTCGCATTGAAGGCGCCGCCGGAGAAGCACTAAGTGTAACCAAGTGCGGAGGACATCGGGCAATGTTCTACGTCTATGCGATTCTGTTCTGGTTCGCGCTGCTGTTGACGGCGATTGTCAATGCCGCGCTGCGTGAAAAGGTATTGAAGCCATGGCTTCTGCCGACACTTGGAAAATGGGCGCATCAGCTGAGCGTGTTCACCGCGCTGCTGTTGATGCTTGCGATGACGATGGTCTTCTTGCGGATGCAGCGCGCGGCGTACGGGCCGGGCGATCTGTGGCTCGTGGGGGCGCTGTGGTGCGTAATGACGGTCATCTTTGAGTTTGGATTTGGCCTGATGCGCGGGATCAACGTGCACGAGCTTGCGGCCATGTATTATTTCTGGAAGGGCGAGCTTTGGATCTTACTGGTGCTTGGATTAGTCATTCTTCCCACGCTTGCCAACAAACTATTGAAATAGGATTCTTCGATATGTTTCGCACTTTGTTCATCACGATTGTTGGTTTTGTTTCGCTTGTTTTCGCTGGCGACCCTCCTCATGGCATGACCGAACCTGCCGCACCGACTCCGATCTGGTATGCCGGCGAGTCGCATATCCAGAATGTCCGGCAGTTGACATTTGGCGGAGAGAATGCGGAGGCGTATTTTTCGATGGACGGGAAATGGCTGGTCTATCAGGCGACGCGCGACAGTTTCCAGTGTGATCAGATATTCACGATGAATATTGAGACGGGCGAATCGAAGCTCGTCAGCACCGGGAGCGGAGCGACGACGTGCTCGTTTTTTGTGCCGGGAACGGATGAGCTCGTTTTCTGTTCGACGCATCAGCACGGGGCAAGCTGTCCGCAGAAGCCGGATCGCAGTTTAGGCTATGTGTGGGGGCTCTTCGAGTTTGACGTTTACAAGTGCAAAACGGATGGCTCGGAGCTTGTGAAATTGACGAATGCGCCCGGATATGATGCGGAGGCGGCGGTTTCTCCGGACGGCAAAGAGGTCATATTTACGTCCGGGCGCGACGGCGATCTTGAACTGTATAAGATGAACATCGACGGCTCGAATCCGACGCGGTTGACGCATACGATTGGTTACGACGGGGGTCCGTTTTTCTCGCCGGACGGCCAGCATATTATCTATCGCGCGTTCCATCCGAAGACGGCGGAGGAGTTTGCGAAGTGGAATCAGTTGTGGGCGGAGCAGGCGGTGTCGCCGGTTCGGCTGGAGCTTTGGATCATGGACACAGACGGGAACAATCAGCGGCAGATCACGAATTTGAACTCGGCGAGCTTCTGTCCGTACGTTCATCCGAATGGAGAATGGGTGATGTTCACAACGAACTATGCGGACAGTTTGGGGAATAAGCGGATGCCGAATTTTGATCTCTTTCGCATTCGGCCTGACGGTTCGGACCTGGAACGGCTGACGTACGGTCCGACGTTTGACGGGTTCCCGATGTGGAGCTATGACGGGACGAAGCTGGTTTGGGCGAGCAATCGCGGGGCAAGCAAGGCCTTCGGCGAGACGAATATCTTCATCGCGGACTGGGTAGAGTAGTTTTGGGCCACCGCTTTCGCCCTTGAAAGTCTTGGGGCGAATGGTTAACTTCGTGGAATCGAGTGCAGGTCAATACATTCCTTAAAGGCAGGACAACAATGAAACTGAACAAGTCATTTTGGTGGAGCATCGCGGTGATTGTGCCGATGTTTGCGCTGGCGCTGATCGTCAGTTGCGGCGGCGACGACGGAGACGATGGCGGCGGCGGTCAGGCCAAGTGGACGGTCATGCTCTACGGCGCAGGCAACAACGACCTGGATCAGGCCAACAATGGCACGTCGTATATCGTTCAGGACGTGCAGGACATGGAAAAGGTCGGCAGCCAGTCGGGCTTGAATATGATTGCGATGGTCTCGAAGTACAATGGTGGCGGCAACGCCCGCTATTATAAGGTGGAGTACTTTCCGAACGAGAATCCGAATGAGCTCAGCTCGCCGGAGCTGGAGAATCTGGGCACCAAGGACATGTCCGACCCGCAGACGTTGCGGAATTTCCTGAACTATTGCAAGGCGAACTACCCTGCCGAGAACTACCAGTTGATCATCGACGATCACGGCGCAGGTTGGCCGGGCAGCTGTTCGGATGAATTGGCGGGTGCGGGCGGTTTGTTAACGCTTCCGGAGACGCGGGAAGCAATTGCAACCTCAGATTTGCAGCGTGTGGACGTTCTGACCTGGCACGCCTGCCTGATGAGCATGGCTGAAGTGGCCTACGAGCTGCGCAGCGTGTGCGACTATATGACGAGCTGTCAATTCACGATGCCGATGGAGAACATCCTTGGCGCGGATCTTTGGCTCGGCTGGCTGAAGGACAATCAGGGCGCTTCAAATGAAGACTATGCGCACAAAGTTGTCGAGAGCGTCATTCAGCGCGCGCAGTTTAAGCAGAAGACGACGCATTACGCCATGATCAAGATGTCGGAGATGCAGAATCTGGGCGCGGCGCTGGGCAACTTTGGCAATATTCTGGTACAGGAAGGCGGCGCACATTGGAATGAGGTTCTGACCGCATGGAACAGCACGCACTCGACGAATCTCGACAATCCGACCTATGTGGACGTCCGTGAGTTTACGAATCAGATTCAGGCTCAGCCGAATCTTGCGGCGAGCAATTTGATCAATCAGAACGCCGTTGCCGTGCGAAATGCGCTGAACGCTGCGGTTCCGTTTACCGACACGTACTTCCACAGTCCGGACAACCCGGTACCCCGCGGCGGTTTGAATGTTTATATTCCGTGGCAATTGAATCAGTTTGTACCCGACTCGGTCAGCTATTCCAACTTGCAGTGGCGCTCGACCAACTGGCACTCCTTCGTCTCGACGTTTGTACGCAGTCTGGGCGGCGGACAGGATCCGACGGGCCGCTGCTGTTATAACAACAACGCGGATTGCGCGGACAATGTGACGCAGGCCCAGTGCGCGACGGTGACCGGAGTTTGGACCGAAGGCGCGACATGCGCGCAAGGTTGCGGCGGACAGGATCCGACGGGCCGCTGCTGTTATAACAACAACGCGGATTGCGCGGACAATGTGACCCAGGCCCAGTGCGCGACGGTCGCCGGCGTGTGGACGCAAGGCGCGACATGTGCGCAAGGTTGCGGCGGCGGCGGCACCGATTGTCCGATGACGTGCGAAGCAGCGGGGCAGATTGCGCTTGGCACAATCGTCGGCTGTGACTTGCAGGGATCTCGCGGCGACGCGGCCTGGTTGCGGGTACCGATCACGACGGGCACTTATCACTTCGAGCTGGCGACCGCGACGGGCAACGACTATGACGTATACACCTTCGCGCCCTGCGGGACGCAGATGGATTGCGGCAGCGAAGCGACGGGCAACACGGAAGACTTCACGTGTGACTTCACGGGCCAGGGTGATTTGTTTATCGCGATTGCGATTTGGGATGGCGCGGGATCGTTTGAGTTCCGCATTACTCAGATCGGCATCATTGATCAGCCGGGTGCGATTGCAGTCAAGTAGTCCACAGCGATGATATGAACGAGAAAGGGCGGCTCCCGCGCGGAGCCGCCCTTTGCTTTCTACAGAATCTGTCGCCTACTGTCTGCTTTGAATCAATGCTTCGAGCCGGTTCACATTGGAAACCAAATCGAATTCGCGCAGAGCAAACTCGCGCGCGTGGGCACCGACGGTCCTGCGTAGAGTCACATCTTGAATAAACGCGCGCAGCTTCTGCTCAAGCTCATCGATGGAGTGCGCGGCGGCGCCCAAACCCTCGGCACTTAGCAGCCCATCCGGATCGACATCCAGCGACACGACCGGGATGCCGCGCAGCCATGCCTGAATAAATGTGTTCGCGAAGCCCTCGGCGCGGCTGGTCGAGACAAACAGGTGCGCGCGATCATAGAGCTTTCCAATCTGTTCGGGCGGCACGAAGCCGACGTAGCGAAACTGGGGAAGCTCGCGAGCGGCCCGCTCGAGCGGCACTTTGCTCAGCTCATCCTGAAGCTCGCCCGCCATCACAAATTCGCAGTCGAGGTCCGCGCAGCGCCGCGCAAGTTGGAAGAAGAGCTCGGGCCGTTTCCACTTCTTGACCGATCCGGCCCACAGGACGACCGGTTTTCCGTCATGCGATTGAGGCGTCGCCTGACCTGATTCGACGATGCTATTGCGCAGCAGTTCAGGCTTGAAGCCGCGCTCCTGCAGCATGGAGATTTGGTCGCGCGATTGGGCGAGCACGAGTTTCGCTTTCAGCGCACCCGCGCGCGCTTTGAGCCGGATTAGAATCGTACGCGGAACAAGGACGAGATATTGCTTGAGCGACTTTGTCTGCCAGAGTTCGCCGAGCGTGGAGGTCACCTGCCCGTCGTGCTGCGCTGCCGACGCCCAGATAGTCACCGTGTGCGCGGGAGCAAAGCGCATCGTGTGTGAAGTGTAGAGATTATAGACGCGGTTATAGAGAACGTCCGGGTTCAGATCACGAATGATCTTCGCGACCGCGGCGCGGTTTGCATCGTACCAAGGAGACTCCTCGGACACGTAATGAAGACTGATGCCGTCGAGTTCGCGCGGCGCATCGGGCCGGTTGTTCTCGCTTACATAGTGCACGTCCCACCCACGCCGGGACAGTTCGCGGGCGAGCATCCAGCATTGAAGCTCCGCGCCGCCGGTGCGCCGCAGATAGTGATACTGAGTGACGAAGAGTATACGCGGCACGGGTCTTGGCGCTACGCTTGGTTTCCGTAAACTTCAACCCACTGACTTACGGTCAAGAGACCGCGCAGCAGCTGCGGATCGACGCCTTTGCCATTCACGACGCGCTGCTTGACTGCATGAAGAGCCCCGCGCTTGATCAGGGAGACACGATCCAACCGGGCAAGACCCTCGAGCACGGCTTCACGATGCTTGCGGCGCAGAAGTTCGCGGGGATGCGCGTAGTTCGCGCGCGGGTTATGGTAAACGTGCCAACCGAATGACTCGCCAAGCCGTTCGTCGAGTTCGCGCATCATCCGGCGGTGCGCCCGCGTCAGGAGCAGGGGAAACGAGCGGCGATTTGCGATGGGATACCCATGATTGCGCGTGGTCGGAAAGGCATAGAATTCGGGAAAGCGCGCCTTGAGCGCGGCGAAGTAGGCACGTTGGCTATGGCGCAGAGCGCCGGGAATTGCAAAAGCGCAGTCGAGCACAGCGCGCGAGATGAACGGCATCACGTAGAAGGCCTTATGTCGCGCGGGCGTCACAGCATAGAGCGTGCGGTTGACGCTGTGCTGTCCGAAGTAGAAGTAGTCGAAGCTCTCCATCATCGTTGATCCGACAATCGCGCGATAGATATCGCGCACATGCAGCGGGTCATCGTCATTAAGATCGCAGAGCGCCATCACGTCGGAGGGAGCGGCATAGGTGGCGGCCTTCCAGTAAGTCCTGATCAACTCAGCTTCCCGTCCGGCAGCGGGCTCGCTGCTGCTGAGCTTGCCCTCTTTTGAACCGAACACCGGGTCGCCGACATAGCCGCTCAGCGCCACGGCGTTGGCCGGCAGCGCGTCATTGAATGGACCAACGGGATAGTCGGGAACTGTCCAATAGAGGCCTTCCGACACGGCGAAGTTGTGATCGAGGATTGCGTTCAGCGGACGGTCGTCCATCGGCAGAAAGAGGTTTTTCACGCCGCACATTTTGGCCAGCGCGGAGCCGATCCGCGCATCCAGAGAATGCGCACTGCCGAAGGTTACGGTAGAGATGGCTTCGGGAGCAAGCGACTCGAGCGCACAGGCCAGCAGAAACCGCGAATCAACGCCGCCGGAGAGCGGAATCCACACGTGATCGAGTCCCGTGATCTCGCGAGTGACTTCATCGACCAGCGTCTGCGCAACGTGCTCGCCGTGTTCTTCGCCACTCAGGAGGTTGCGTCTGTGAACGGGAAGTTTGCTGCGTGAGCTTAGCTTGGACTCGTGAAGGCCCACTTCAAGCTGCATACCCGAGCCGAGGCTGAAAACATCGCGGAGTGGGGTGAACGGCTCCGGCAGATAGCCCATGCGCAGCATGTATGGAATCGCCCGTTCATCAATTTGCGGGCGCGGAGCGGCGACGCGCTGCAGGCAGCGCAATGAGTTGGCGAAGACCCACTGTTGGCCGATGCGACCATAGAACCAGCGCTGTTGATTGAACAGGTCGGAAGCGATGCGGACTGTGCCGTTGGCGCGATCAAATTCGAGGCCGATCCAGCTTCCGTCAGGTTCCGCTTTCGCGGAGGCGGAAAACGGCGCCGCATTGGGCACCGTTCGCGATGAATGTCCGATGATGCGACCGGCGAAGAAGCGGTACGTTGCGTTCGATTCCTCTTCGATCACATGCGGGTAGAACGGTCCGTCGCCGTCCTCGCGCAGGATCGCCAGCTCGCAGGAGGCGCCAGCGACGATCCGGTTCGGGTGTTCGCCGTTAGAAGCTCCGCGCGCGCGCAAGACAAACGCAATCCACATGATGAGCCTTAGAGCACCTTCTCGAGCGCGGCGACGAAACGAGTCATTTGAGTTTCATCACCGAGTGTGATCCGCAGGTAGCCGGTCATGCCGGGCAGATGACTCATGGGGCGCACGTAGATGAGAAGATCCGCGAGCGCATCTTGAATACGCTTGGCGTCGTCGAATTTGACCAGCACGAAATTCGCGGGGGATGCGCGAAAGGGAATGCCGAGCCGGGTCAAGCCAGATTCGAGAACGCGCTGTCCGGCACGCACGCGTTCGAGCGATTTTTTCAGATAGTCGCCGTCCGCCAGCGCCGCCATTGCCGCCACTTGGCCGATCATTGAGACGTTTTTTCCGTTGCGTATCAAGTTTAGAAACTCGATATTACCGGGAGAGCCGATGATGTAGCCAACCCGCAGTCCGGCGAGGCCGTAGGCTTTGGAGAAGGTGCGGAACGCGACGAGGTTCGGCATCTGCACGGCGTCGGGGATGACCGTCACGTTAGAATACTCGGCGTAGGCCTCGTCGACGATGAACATGGTCTTGGGAAAGCGATTGGCGACTTCGACCACTTCGTTTTCCGGAACGAGCCATCCGGTTGGATTGTTCGGATTTGACAGGTAGACCAATTGCGGGTGATGTTTCTCGACGAGGGCTGCCAATTCGTCACCGCGCAACGTATAGATATCTTTGGGACCATCGAGAGTTACGGCACACTGGGCTTCGAGCGCGTAGATACGGAAATTGTCATAGGTCGGCGAGACCATGAGCACGCGATCGCCGAGGCGGGTGAAGATGCGTGCGGCCGCGTGCAGCGCGGAGTCGGACCCGCAATAAGTTTGCACGCATTCTTCGGGGATCTTCCAATGCTCGGCGAGCTTAGTTCGCAAGTCGTGCGAATTGGCATCGGGATACCAGTTTAAGGCGTTGGGATGCTCGAGGAACTTTTTCACGGCTACCATGACGCTTGGCGCGGGCGGCAGCGGCGACTCATTCCAGTCGAGTTTCAGCGGCATGGATTCGGGCGGAACAAACCAGGCGACCTGATTGCTCGGCTTGTAGGGCTGGATGGTGTCCAGACGGCAGACGGAGAAGGCGTTCTTGTTCATTGGTAGCGTTCGAGAAGGGGTTGACGGCTGCGCCGCCAGCTGTTGCGCAAGGATCGCGCGAGAGTTAGTAATCCGATCATCTGCAAGATTGCACGCAGGGCAACCCTCAGACTGAAATGCCCGGACGGGGTACGGTGGGCGGTTTCGCGCGCGGCATCACGCTGGGCGAGTCCCCACGCTTCGAGCGTTTCAAATTGTCTGGTGTCAAATCGTTCGCGGAGCAGGGTCACGCCGAAGCCAATTTCATGGCGGCGATGAGCGTCACTGCCGGCGGCAAACGATTTTTTGTATTTTTTCGCGAGTTCGAGTGCGCGGCTGTTTTCTTCCGCAGTGCATTTACGGTTATAGATTTCAATGATGTCGGCGTGCTCGACAGCCCAGGCGCGGTCCTCGTCTGAATGCTGTGCGGCGGCGCCGAGAACTCCGGAGTACTCGCGATAGGGATGCGGCAGATAGACCAAGCCGCCCTGCGCGCGAATTTCGGTGATGGCTTCGCGCAAGGTTGTCGCGGCGGGCATGGATTGAATGAACAGTCCGATGATGTGCGATCCGTCAAACAGGGTGCGTTCGCAACCCGGAATCAGGTGCATTTCGGCCGCGGGCCACACTTTCACGAGGTGGTGATAGCCGTCCATGGTGTCGTGGTCAGTGAGCGCAATACCGTTCAGGCCGCGGCGGCGCGCCATCGCAATCAGGTCTTCGTAGCGCGTTGCGCAGTCGTGGGACGCGCAGGAATGTGTATGCAGATCGTACCGATGCAAATTGATTTGTCGAACCTAACTAAGGTCTCTCTGACTCGTTCATGAGTGATTCATCCAAGCCGCCACGCCGGCACACGCTGCGTAACACGCTGTTTTCGATCTTGGGCAAGGCGCAGGCTGCGGTCTTTTCCTATATTGCGATCAAGCTGCTGCTGAACGTGTTGACCGTCGAGGAGTACGGGCTCTATTCGCTGCTTTTCATCGGCGTGATGGTGAACTTCGCGATGGTGTTTCAGCTCGGCACGCCAAACATGGTGACGCGCTATGTGCCGGAGTTATTCACGGCCGGACAGCGCGGCGGTATCCGTGGCATCTATCGCCACGTTTTTCGCGCGCAGCTTGCGGTTGCCTTGGCGTTAGTGGCCGTTATGTATGTGCTTGCGCCGGCGATTTGCGGCTGGATCAACTTCCCCGGTCAGTCGAATATCGTGCGCATCTTCAGCCTCGGCGCGATCCTCTATCTGCTTACCGAAGTCTATCACATCCTGTTCAGCGCGATGTTCCGGCAGTCCGTCATCTTTTGGGTGACAATTGCCTACAATGCGTTCCGGCTCGCGCTGCTCGTGCTGGTCTATTTCAAGTTCCGCGACTTCACCTCGGTGGCGATTGCGGAGAGTATTGCACTGCTTGGCTGTTTGCTTTTCTATCACCTCAGCTATCGCAGGTCGGCGCTGGTTGGCGAGCCGGACCCGGCGAAGCCGGGCAATACGGCGCTGGATTGGCCGCGGATGAAGAAGTTCGCGGGCCTAAGCTATTTGAATGAGATCGGCGTGTCCGTGCTCTCGGTGGCCACGGACTTCTTTCTTGTGTCGAGTATTCTGGGCGCCGGAGCGACGGGCCTCTACGGGCTGGCCAATCGCATCAATGATTTTGCGCTGAAAGTGCTACCGATGAAGATGCTGGCTCCGGTGATTCAGCCGCTCTTCTTCAGCGAATACGGTGCGAACAAAGAGAAGTCCGAGTTCGGCTTCCGGCTGCTGGTCAAGGCGACACTTTTCCCGACTGTCGCGGTGGCCGTTTGGCTGGCCGTGATGGCGCGGGAAGTGATTGTGCACGTTTTCGATCCGCGCTACGGCGACGCCTGGATACTGGTCGCGGTGATGGCGCTCTTCATGCCTGCCGCTTCGGTGCGATTGCCGCTTGGTCTGATGATGCAGAACCACGAGCGGGTGGATATTCTGATCTTCGCGAAGCTCTCGGGCGTGCTGAAGATTATCGCCGGTCTGATTCTGCTTCCGCTCTACCGCTTCAATGTGCTGCCGCGGATTACGGGTCTTGCCGTTGTGACACAGAACAATTTTGTTTATTACTTTGTGAAGAAGATCGCCAACGCGCGCATGGACGTCTGGGGCAACATTCGCATTTGGCTGAATGCTGCCGCCGCGGGCGGCGTACTCCATTTGCTGAAGCCGTTTCTCGACAGCCTGCTCGGCGTGATTGCCAGCGTGTTCATTTTCGGCGCGTTGTTTATCATTTTTTCGACGGTCAATCGCGGCTTCTCCAAGGACGAGCGCGATTTCATTAACAGCAAGCTACCGAAGCCGCTGTGGAAGTTCTGAGACTCCGGGGCCCTCGTGCACATCGCAGTTAGCGGGGCAGGTGAAGACACGTGTTTCCGCGAGCGGAGAGCATTAACTCGGCTTTCTTGCGGTGGCCATGAGCCGATGTTTCAGGCCGCAGAACATGGGCAATTCAGCCAATAGCTCCATGCATAGCAGAAGAAACAGGACCCAGCGCGGGCGATACATCGCCGGGAGTCCCCACCGATAGATTTTTATGTCAACAAATCCTGCCTCGCGCAGGTATTTTCTTAGGCGGCGAGCGGTATTGATCTTATAAGGCGCTCTGAATGTGCCTTCGCTTTGAATTTTAGCGACGCGTTTCAGGCGTTCGCGCCATTTTAGCGAAAGAAACTTGTTGGGGAACATGAACGGATTAAACACCGAGTTGGTGTTAATGATTATCCGTCCGCCGGGCCTGAGCACGCGGAACGCTTCGCGGGTGCACTTGACCGGGTGGTCAATGTGTTCGTAGACGGAGTCGCTGTAGTAACCTGCGAAGAAGCAATCGCGCAACGGCAGGTCTTCCAAGACGCCGATGGCTTTGAATTTCAGGCCTTCGTTTTTGGCGATGTCGTCGGGCAGCGGATCGATGCCGACGAGGAAGTGCATCTTGACTTCGCGGCGCGTCAGGTCGCTGGCCTCGCCGCAGCCGGCTTCGAGGACGGGTTCGTGTTCGAGGCCGTTGCCCCACTCCTGCATAAAGACGCGGTTGTAGTAGCCGTTCTTTTCGGCGAGGGTCTTATAATACCCCTTGAACGGCCACGGCACAAGTCGAAGCTGTTCTTCGTATTTCAGTCGGAAGGCGCCTTTCGGCAGCGGATTTTGCAGCGTATCGGGCATCTATTTCCGGGTTTTCTTCTGCGGTTTTGGCGCGGCCTCGGGAACTTCGATCAGTCCCAGCCGGACATAGCGGCGCATGACAGCGTAAACATCCTGCTTGTCTTCGGCTTTGCGGATCCCTGCGCCAACGACAAACACGGAGACAATGTCTCGCTCTACGCGATAGATGATTCTGTAACGGTTACCGATTACGTGCAAAGCTCGATAGCCCTCAAATTCATCGCGCAGCGGCTCTCCTTGCTGCTCCGGCACGTGTGCCAGTCCGCGGATCTTCTCGTCCAGCAGCCTGAGGATCCGCTTCTCCGTTTTCTGCTTCAGCGTGTCCGCGCCAGTGCGGGTCACAACGACCGTGTAGATCAAAGCCCGAGTTCCTTGCGCGCTTCTTCCCACGGAATGACGCGTCCGGCCTCAATGTCGGCGATCCCTTTGCGGATTTGGGCCACGAGTTCGGGATCGCTCATGATATCCATCGTTTCGACCATTGACTGGTAGAGGTCCCAGCTCATGAGGGCCAGCTTGGGCTCGCCGTTGCGGGTGATGGCGACGGTTTCATGGGTCTTTTCGAGTTCTTCAGGAAGCCGGGTCAAGAGGTTGCGCGCCTCGGTGATACTCAAGTGTCTGGCCATGTGTCCTCCGTGTTGTACAACTTAATGTACAAAATATGGTGCGGCGCGGCAAGCCATCCGGGGCAACGGAGGCGCCCCCCGAAACTCGACGCTCTGTGTTGGCAATTTTACATTCGTATATATAACAATAGTTTATGCATAGACGTGCAGGGTGTTCGTTGGTTGATGCCGTGTGGCGACCTCTCAGAGCAACTCCGGTACCATTGCCAAAGGGAAAAGGGAAGGGTATATTGCGTTGTATGCTTAACGAAAGGTCCAGCACCATGCGCTACATCATTATAGTACTGCTTATTAGTTCCGTATCTTTTGCGCGGGTCACACGGTTGCCCGAGTTTCAGAAGCCGCACTCGGTTTGGCAGCATCGGCCGTTGGCTGAACGCGGCTTTGTTACGCACTTTGACGAGCATCTGAATCAGCGGCTGAACTCGGACGAGTCGGGCGAGATTCAGAATGAAGAGATGGCGTGCATCAATCCACTCGATCCGGATAATATGGTGGCGGTGTGGCGGGACTTCCGCGAAGGCTACCGCCGGATTGGCGTAGGCTATACGCTCGATGGGGGCGCGACATGGGAGGACGCGCTGTTTCCGCAGATGTACTACGAGTGGCAGAGCGATCCGGTGCTGGTCGTGGATCATAACGGCGTGTTCACGGCGAATATGATTTCATTTGCGGCGGGCGGGAACACGGACAACGGCTTGCTGTCGGTGTCGTCGTATGACGGCGGTGTGACGTGGACGGATTCGGTATGGGCCATGCTTACGACGGACGAAAGCGCCTTTGAAGACAAGCAGATGATGGCGATTGACAATTCGCCGGATTCGCCCTATCAAGGATCGTTCTATATTGCGTGGGCGCACTTCTTCAAGGATGACGAAGGCAATTACGATTCCACGCATATTTATCTTGTGAGCAAGCGACCCGATTCGGCGTATACGGCACCGATACAGCTCTCGACATCGCGCTCGGTGCAGTGGGCAAACGTTGCGACCGGACCGAACGGCGAAGTCTATGTGACGTGGGTGAGCTATCGCGACGACGGGATCAAGTTCGCGCGCTCGCTCGACGGCGGCGTGACGTGGACAGATGAAGAGTTAATCTTTGACAATGGCTTGATTCAAGCTGAGATCGAGCCTGCGCTGCTGGTGTTCTCGTATATGGTCATGGCCGTGGACAATTCGGACGGGCCGCATCGAGGCCGGATTCACGCACTGTTCACCGATGTCAGCAGTAACTTCGCGCACACAGACGTGTTCTATACACGGAGCGACAATCAGGGGACGACGTGGAGCGCGCCAATCTTAATTGATGATGAAACGCAGCCGTATAGCGTGGATCAGTTCCATCCGTGGATTACGGTGGATGAGGAAGGGCGCGTGTGGTGCGCGTGGTATGACCGTCGCAACGATCCAGAGAACCGCTTGATGGATGTCTATTTCGCGGTGAGCGAGAATGGCGGCCAGACGTGGCGGGCGAATGAGCGAATCACAGAAGTATTCAGCGATCCGGGGCAAGGCACTCTTGATGCGGGATTGATTGGCGAATACATCGGCTGGGATGCGAAGCACGCCAAGGCGGTGTGCGTGTGGACGGACACGCGCTTCGGCGATCAGGACGCGCTGGTCGCGGTGATAGATTCTCTGTTTATCGAGGATGCCGCGAGCGACCCGGTTGAATTACCAACGACGCTCGACCTTTCGGTCTATCCGAATCCGTTTAACGGGATGGCGACGCTCGCTTACTCTCTTCGCGCTCCGGCTGACGTAGCGCTGGACGTGTACAATACGTTGGGGCAGGTTGTATTGCAAAGGTCACTCGGGCATATGGCATCGGGTGAACATCGGCTTTCGCTCGAACTCTCGCAACCGAGCGGTGTGTATTTCGCGCGGCTTTCAGCGGGCAGCGAACGCGTGATGGCGAAGCTGATGTTGATGAGGTAGCCGACATTAGTACATTCTAATCATGAAGCACATCATTTTTTTCCTGCCCCTGCTCTTTCTTGCGTGTGCGGAGCATTATCATACTCCGCCGGTGATTGACGCTGCGCTGCGCGACGAATTGAAGGGCTATCTTGATCAGCACAAGCAGACTCCTACCGAGTATGTGCTGAGCAAGTTCGCCGATCACGACGTGGTTATACTCGGGGAATATCACCGCATTCGGCAGAATGTCGAGCTGATACAGGAGTTGATTCCACTTTGTTATGGGCGCGGGATTCGCGCAGTTGCGACTGAATTTGCGCGCCGCGAGGATCAGGCTCAGATTGATAGCCTGTTAAGCGGTGACTCCTATGATGAGGCTCTGGCGCGGGAGATTACGTTCAAGCAGTTCGCGTTCTGGGGCTTTCAGGAGTATGTCGACATCTTCAAGGCGGCTTGGGAGTTGAACCACCCACTTCCCGACAGCTTGCCGAAGCTCAGGATTCTCGGGATGAACGATTCTCCGGACTGGTCCTTTATCGAGACAGAGGCTGACCTCGACCATGGAGAGAAGAAGAAGAAGGTCTGGCAGGGCGGCGGCGAGCACTTGTGGGCGAAAGTTGTGACCGATGCCGTTGCGGATTCGCAAAAGGTGCTTGTTTACTGCGGAATACACCACGGCTTTTCGGGGTATCATCAGCCTGTTGTCATAGAAGGGAAGTTCGTTCGCTTTGAAACCGAGCGCTTCGGGAACTTCGTGAAGCGCACGCTCGGCGCTCGTGTGATGACGGTGTATCTGCACGCGATTTGGCCACCGCTGGACGGTTACGGCGGGATTTATGTCTATGCCGCGGACGGACAAATCGACGGATTGATGAAGGAACTTGGTCCCAACTACTATCCGGTCGGGTTTGATCTCAAGAGCACACCATTCGGCAAGCTCTCCGGCGGCACATCGGTGTACAGTCAGGGCTACGACAACTTCAGGCTCGAACAATTTGCGGACGGCTGGATTTTTCAGTGTCCGATTTCAAAGTACGCCGGCGTGACAGCGATTGAAGGGTTTATCAACGGCAAGAACTATGAGACCGCCAAGCGGCAGTCGCCGAATCCGAGTTTGCGCAAGATGACGATTGACGAATTGAACAAGGTGATCGCGCAGGACGCCAAACAGGCGTGGTGGTTGGGGAGATACGAGTAGCCGACGTGGTGTCCGTTTTATTCTTCGGTGGGTCCCAAAACCAAAACCGAGGTGCTGTATGAGAGTTTTGATTGCCCTCTGTCTGTTCGTTTCGCTTGCGAGCGCAAAATACACGCCGTCGCTCTATGTCGTCCCGGAGGCTGAAGCCAAGCTGCGTGTTGATCTGGCATCACCGTCTCCAGCCATGCCCAATCATGCGGAGATTGTGGCCAAACTCGCGCTCGACCAGAATCCCGATGACGTCAGCATCGGGCGCATTGCTCAGGACGCGTTGATTCCGTTTCTCGACGATCCGGTGGCGCATTTTCTTTTGCGCGCCAACAGCCTGAACAACAAGGCCGCGAAATATCTTTATGCACGCGCTGCCAATAACGCGGCGATCTCGGATAGTATTGCCGATGAAATACTGAGGGCCGATCCGAACGACTATTGGGGTCTACGGCTGAAGGCTGTGGCGATCAGTGCGGGTGGTCCTGATTCGTTGCCGCGCGTCGTTGAGCTGATGGAGCGCGCCATCACGGCGAACCCGAACCGGCCCGACACATATCTTTACACGGGATACTATTATAAGCAGCTTGGGCAGGATGCGAAGGCGATTGCGGCCTTTGAAGCGGGCGCGATTGCCGATCCGAATGACAAGATCATTCGTGATTTTCGATTGACGCACTACGCGACGCACAAGATGCCCGACGAATATTTTGCGCTGTTGCCGCAGGTTCTGCCCGCGGCGCCGCTCGCTCTTGACGTGACGTTGGCCAAGGACGGGAGCAGACTGTCAAAAGAGGTGTTCAAGGGCCACTACTCGATTCTCGAGTGCTGGACCTACCTTTGACAGACCTGTGTGCAGCGGTCGCTGCCCTTCATGAATCAACTGGCGCACGAGAATAGATTGCCCTTTCCGCTCTACTGCTTCCACACCGGCGGCGAAACGCCCGAAGCGCGCGCGCTGATTGATAGTTTGGATGTTAACGGTCGAGAGTGGACGCTGAACTTCGTCTGGAGTACCGAGCGCTTCGCGGAGCAGTTCGGCGGAATTTCCGAGCATCCGCGCTATTATCTGATCGATCCCGCCGGGGAGCCGTGCGCGGTGTTTAACAATCATCCTGAGAATACAATTGAAACGCTCGAGTGGTTGAAAGAACAGGTGGAAGCCAGAGTACGCCGATAGATGATGGGGCGGCAGGCGTGCCGCCGGTGGACTACAAGGTAACCAAGCCGGGGCGCACCGCCTCGGCTTTGTGCTGTCGGGCCAACGGCAAGGTGGTAGTCCTCTGCGCTCGTGCAACTTCCCAAGCGCATCCGGGTTCCTTTGTATGAAGCCACTTATGGAGTCTGCATGAATTCTGACGAGTTTGCCCCGATCTATGACCGCCACTATTCCGACGTTTGGCGCTATCTCTTGCATATTTCTGGACATACGGAAACGGCATTGGAGCTGACGGCGCAGACATTTTTCCGGGCGTGTCGTGGGTGGCCGCAGTTTGATCACCGTGCTCCGGTCAAGGTTTGGTTGCTGCGGATTGCGGTGAACGAGTGGCGGCGGGAGCTGCGGCGGCGGCAGATTGCGCGTGTGATTCCGTTTCCGAAGCATTGGTGGCGCGAAGGGGGCGAGATCGAATGCGATCAGGGTGAAGTTGCAGCGGTGAGTGAAGAGGTTGAACGCAACGAGATGTATCAATTCTTGCGCAAGGCGTTGAACCGTCTGCCGGAGACCTATCGCACACCGCTTGTGTTGAGGTACTTTGAACATCTATCTTTAGAAGAGACTGCCGCAGTCCTCGGGCGGCCGGTCGGCACGGTGAAATCCCTGGTTCATCGTGGCATTGCACAGCTTCGTGCGGATCAGGGTCTGCGTGAAGCGTTCAATGATTTCTTCATCGAGGCCGGCCAAGTAACCATGGAGAATTGAAGAATGGACAACTGGGAACAGAAACTCAACCACGTCGAGACGCCCGAGTCCTCGGTGGATTCACATCGTGACGCACTGCGGAATAAGTTGAAGAACGTCAAGCCTCGGTCGCGGGCGCGCTCGTCGGTCTTGGTTGCCAGCCTCGTGCTGGTGCTGGGTCTGACCGGATTGACGGTTGCGAACCCGGAATGGGTAAGCAACGTGGTGAAGATTGTCACACGGGAAGCGCACTTCACGTCGGAGGACGGCAAGCAGGAGTATTTCGTTCAGACGATGGAGATTGAAGGTCCGGCGGATTCGGTTGCCGCGCACATGCAGCGGCTGGGAGCCGAGTGCGGCAATGGCGAGTGGACATTTGATCCGAAGGACCCCGCGAATGCCGAATTGCTGAAACGCGACGGCCCAAAGAAGATGGTGTTTGTGGAGGCCGACGTGACCGACAAGGGCGAAGGCTCGGGACCGATTGAGAAGACGATGGTCGTCGAAAGTCGTGACGGCGGTATGACGTTTACGGTCAACGGCGAGAAGACGATCACTGCCGAAGAATTGAAAGCGATGCAGGGCGGCGTCGGCGAAATCTGCCGCAAGGTTGAAGCCATGGACGGCGGCGCTCTGACGCTTGACGCTGCTTCGGAGGTTGCGACGGCTTTCGAGTTGGGGCAAAACTATCCGAATCCCTTCAACCCGACGACGCAGATTCCGTTTGAGTTGAAAGAGGGCGGCGACGTTACGATAAAGGTCTTTGACCTGACGGGCCGCGAAGTGGCAACGTTAGTGAACGGCTATCAAGCGGCAGGTTCACACACTGTCGCGTTCGATGGTTCGGGCTTGGGGAGCGGAACATATCTCTATAAGCTCGTCGCGAACGGCACCCAACTCAGCCGCACGATGATTTTGATGAAGTGACCACCGTGGACGCTGGACCCCTTGCGCTGGCGCGGCGGCTCGAAGGAGTCGCCGCATCTTTTTATAGGGGCGGCAGGCGTTCCGCCCGCGCATAGTACATCTGAAAAGCCGAGGTGATGAGCCTCGGCTTTTTTCGACTGTCAAGCATGTTCAACGATTTAATTATTACTAAAACAATGTGTTACAAGGCATTGGGCGAGTGCTTGCGTATAACCGGATAAACGGGTATATTGCGATCTATGAACGACTTGTCCAGACTCCTGCAAGCGCTGGCCGATGAGACGCGGGTGGAGATGCTCTGCCTGCTGCTGCGGCACGACGAGCTTTGTGTTTGCGATCTGATGAACGCGCTCGACATCACACAGTCCAAAGCGTCGCGTCATCTTCGCTATCTCTATAATGCGGGTGTCGTCGAAGATCGCCGCTCCGCCGTGTGGATCTATTATCATATCGCGGAGACTCTCGCGCCGGAACAGCGGGCGCTGCTCGAAAGCGTCGTAAGCTGCATGGAACCCGGGCGCAAGAAATCGCTGGAGGCCAAACTCGCCGCATGGAAGACGAGTCAAGCGCGCTGCGCTCCCGTTCAGGTTCCGCACAAACGAGCGAGGGCCGTCAACTCATGAAGCACGAGATTCAGGAACTGACGCATAGACTTTCGTGGGTAGACCGCTATCTGACGTTGTGGATATTTTTTGCGATGGCGGCGGGCGTCGGGTTGGGCTATGCTTATCCCGGTGTTGTGGCTCAGCTCGACCGACTCAGCGTCGGTACGACGTCGATTCCGATTGCGGCGGGGTTGATCCTGATGATGTATCCGCCGCTCGCCAGAGTTCGCTACGAAGAGTTGGGCGAGGTCTTTCGCAACTGGAGAATTCTTGTTCTGTCGCTGATACAGAATTGGGTCATCGGCCCGGTGCTGATGTTCGCGCTGGCACTCATCTTCCTGCAGGGCTATCCCGAGTACATGGTCGGACTGATTCTAATCGGACTCGCGCGCTGTATTGCGATGGTCATTGTCTGGAACGAACTCGCCAGCGGCAACACGGAGTACGCGGCCGGACTCATCGCGTTCAACTCCATCTTTCAAGTCCTATTCTATTCGGTTTACGCCTATGTATTCATCACGTTGTTGCCGCCGCAGTTCGGCGTCTCCGGAACAGAAGTCAGCATCACCATCGGGCAGATTGCCAGAAGCGTCTTCATCTATCTCGGGGTTCCCTTCATCGCGGGCTTTCTGACGCGCGCGATTCTGATTCGCGTCAAAGACAAAAAGTGGTATCACGAGAAGTTCATTCCGCGCATCAGCCCGATCACGTTGATCGCCCTATTGTTCACGATACTCGTGATGTTTTCGTTGAAGGGTGATCGGATTCTCGCGCTTCCGCTCGACGTGATACGCATCGCGGTGCCGCTGCTGATTTATTTTGTGCTGATGTTTTTCGTTTCGTTTTGGATGGGAAAGAAGGTGGGCGCGGACTATTCCAAAGCGGCGACGTTGTCATTCACGGCGGCATCCAATAACTTTGAGCTTGCGATTGCGGTCGCGATTGCGGTGTTCGGCGTGAATTCCGGGGCCGCCTTTGCGGCGGTTATCGGTCCGCTTGTGGAAGTGCCGGTCTTGATTGGACTCGTGGGCGTGTCACTTTGGATTCGCCGCAAGTATTTTGACCACAGCATGGATTCAAACGTAACGGCTCCGGCCTGTCTCGCCGAGGAGAAATAGACATGGGTGATTGGAGGAAAGAGGCAGAGCGCCTGCGCGAATGGCAGCCTCGTCACTTGCTGTTCTTGTGTGTTGCGAACTCGGCACGGAGTCAGTTAGCTGAAGGGATTGCCCGTCATCTTGCACCGTCCGACGTGAAGATCTCGTCCGGCGGATCAAAGCCCTCGGTGATTCGACCGCAGGTGATAGAAGTCTTGAGTGAAGTCGGCATAGATGCGTCGCAGCAATATTCCAAAGGTCTGGACGACATTGCTCTGACAAGCGTGACTGCTGTCATCACCCTGTGTCAGGAGGAAGTGTGCCCGGTGTTTATTAGACCGGTATTGCAGCTTCACTGGGGACTACCTGATCCCGCAGGTGTGCAGGGTACGGCGGAAGAGGTTCTTGCCGGATTTCGCGCCGTGCGCGACGAGCTGCTGATCAGACTTCGAGCGGTCTTCGCGACTGCCCAAGAGTGACGCGAGCGCATAGGGTTCGACGAACACAGAAAAGCCGAGGTGAATGCCTCGGCTTTTCGCATCCGGTCTCGCGCCTAACCTGCTCGACAGGTCCGGGGTGACAAAGGGGGTGTATTACTTCAGCAGCGCCATCTTTCGCGCGAGCTTCAGGCCGTTGTGTTCGAGCTGGTAGAAGTAGATGCCGCTCGACAGCGAGGACGCATCCACCTTGACGGAGTGCGCGCCTGCGGACTGACTGCCGTTCACAAGCTGCATGACTTCGCGGCCATTCAGGTCGAATACGTTTAGCGTGACGGGGCCGGATTCGTTGATGGAATACTCAATCGTGGTCTCGGGGTTAAACGGATTCGGGTAGTTCTGCGCGAGGGCGAAGCCGCCGATGACGCCGCTGTTGCTGCCGGGAGTGGCGTCAGTGGTGGCGAGCAGTTCTCGCTCACCCAACAGGTTTGTGGCAAAGAGCGTGTACGTATAGCGCACGCCGTCTTGCACGTCGCGGTCGGCATAGGTGTATGTGCTGCCGGTTGCGGAGTTGGTTGCGGCGGCCTCGTGTAGCGCCGTCCCGTCACGCTCGATCGCGAAGGAGTGCAGGTCTTGTTCGGCAGCGGTCGTCCAGCGCAAGGTGATCTCGTCGTTGCCCGCAATCGCAGTGAAGTCGAGCAGATTAACGGGCAGGAAGCCTTCGAGCCGGACACATACATATCCCTGGCCCTGGCCCTGAATCACATTCTGCCAATAGGGGAGCTCTTGTCCGGTAATATTCGGGCTTGGCGGATGCAGCACCCACCCGTTGGGATCATACGCGGCAGAAGCGGCGGGCGCAATATTCTGTTCGCACGATTCACAGCCAATCGCCACGCTTACGACGGGCGGACGTGCCGGGTCGAGCGTTGGGGAGAAGACACGAAGCAGGCGATAGCCTCCGCCAAACACGAGTTCGCAGGACGACGAGACATCTTCGGGGTCGAGATCAATCGGCGGCAGAATGTTGTTCAAATTACAGTCGCGGATCTTATACTGAAAATCCTGGCCGATGCCGTCATCAAAGGACGTCTCGACAGTCACATGGACGTAGCCCGGTCCCAACAGCATACAGCCGCACCGCGAGCCATAGAAACAGCCGGGCTCCTCTTCGCCCAGATTATCCGACTGTTCGCAGATGTTGTTGCCGCAGAAGTCGGTGCCGAGATATTGATGAGGCTGTGAGCCGCCGCAGGCCAGGAACTTCCAGTCACTCGCATAGGGCAGGTAGACCAGAAAATGCTGATCCGCGGCATCCATGAAACAACAATCATCGCGGTTGCGCGCGGTGCTTCCGAATTCCGCTGGCGCAAACACAACTTCAGGCACGCAGTTTCCGCCGATGTAGTTACACGCGCCGAGTGAATGAAGCGCGTAGTAGGCAATAATGCTGCCGGACGATTCGGCGCCGAGATGAATGTAATAGGTCACTCCGGCTTCAGCGCACCATCTGACATCCGCAGTGCTGGTGTTGATGTGACAGAATGTCGCGTCGTTTCCGCCAACGCAAACGAGGCCGCCGCACGTTCCTTCGTAGACTTGCAGCGCATGTGCGCCTTCGCCATCCATGTCGCACGTCGAGAATTGCAGGGTAGTGCCGTTGCCTACGACGGTGAACCAGACACCGTTCACCGGAACGGCCGGACTGCATACAGGAGTCACATCGGAAGCGGCGCCTGCGGTATTCATCAGACCGGAAGCCGGAATTGTAGTCAACGGCAATGCGGTTGAACACTCATCATTGGGATGGAAAGCCAGCGCCAGATTTACAGACAAACATATCACTACTAAGATCAAGTAACGCATAATCGTTCCTCCGAGGGAAAGCAAATGTACATATGCAAAGGATGCCGGATCGAGGTCTCGCCCTATATATAGCCAATCTATTGGAATCCTGCGAATCTGTCAACGAAACTGAACTGCTTTGAGAAGTGGATATTAAATTCAAAACATAGGGCCGCAAGGGAAGTTGCGGCCCCATGAGGGTCAGTTGTGCGGGGAAGGCGAGATTCAGGAGGATTAGCCACCCGCAGCTATACAGTCAACAGATCAAGCCAAATCAAACAGCAGGAATTCACCTCCGACATCCGTGGCAGCTTTCAGAACGACACGCTGTTCGTCGGAAATGGCCGCGCCGTCGCCTGCTGTAAGCTCAATTCCGTTGACCGTTAATCCGCCTTTCGTCACCTGCACCCACGCGTGGCGTTTGGCCGCGAGGTCGTACTCGAGTGACTTTCCTGTGTTGACCTTGCCCAGATAGAGACTCGCGTCCTGATGGATCTGTATCGAGCCGTTGCGGCCCTCGGCCGAGGCGATCAGGTTCAGCTTGTTGTCCGCCTCTGCGCCGAGGGCGGACCGCTGATCGTAGCCGGGAGTGTGACCGCGCTTGTCCGGGAAGAGCCAGATTTGATAGAGGTGCGTCCATTGGTCGGAGTCGTTCTTCTCGGCATGCCGAATCCCCCTTCCGGCGTGCATCATCTGGAACTCTCCGGCGCGTATCGTCCCCTGATTTCCGAGGCTATCCTGATGTGTCAGCTCGCCTTCCATGACGTAGGTGATAATCTCCATGTTGTCATGCGGGTGCATCCCGAAACCGGATTTGGGAGCCACTTTGTCATCGTTCATGACGCGGAGGGCGCGGAAATGGACATGCGCCGGGTCGCGGTAGTCCGCGAAGCTGAAAGTGAAGTAAGTTTCGAGCCAGCCGTGAGTTGCATATCCCCTATCGGCGGCTTTGCGTAGCCTGATCATGCTTGTCATCCCCGATCTCGTATTAGTTCGATGTGGATTAGTTTCATATCAAACTAACGCGGCGTTCGTACTTTTGTTCCCGAATGCCGATTTGGATAGAGGTTACGCCGGTGCAGCTGCCAGGGCCTCGCGAATGGCCGCAGAGAGGTCTGATGCAGACGAGGGTTTGAAGAGAATCCGACAGATCCCTAAAGACCGGGCGGTCTCTTCGGTGACCAAATTACAATGCCCGGTCAGCAAGATAACGGGGATGTCCGGGCGTATCTTTCGGAGTTCATTAGCCAGCAGCTGGCCGGGCAAGTTCGGCATGGCCAGATCGGTCATGACGAGATCAAACCGCAGCGGCGCCCCGCTAAAGGCCGCCAACGCCTGCCGCGAGTCGGTCAACGTCGTGACAATGTACCCCAATTTTTCGAGCTGCTTGGACGTCGTTACGGCAACCAGAGGATCATCGTCTACGACGAGAATGCGCTCGTGCCCACTCCGTGCTTGCGGTACGATTGGTAGCTTGCCGGTCTCAACCGCCTCAACCAGAGGAAGGTAGACATGAAAACAACTCCCTTCGCCCGGCACGCTTTGAACGATCACATCTCCGCCGTGCTTCCGCACGATTCCGTGCGTGACGGCGAGTCCCATTCCCGTACCTTTGCCGACCTCTTTGGTCGTGAAGAATGGTTCAAAGATGCGACTCAGGAGATGTGGCTCGATGCCGCAGCCATTATCAGTAACCGAGAGACAGGCGAATTGCCCGGCCCGGAGTTGCGGTGAGCGCGCGGCGATGTCCTGCTGCAATTGCGTTGCCTGCAAGCTTACTTCGATCGCACCGACGCCGGTTTCCATGGATTGATAGGCATTCGTGCAGAGATTCAGCAGGACCTGGTGAATCTGAGTAGGGTCGGCGAGCACGGCGCCGGGCAAGCTGGCAAGAGTCACGTTCATGCGAACGGTGGTCGGCAATGAAGCGCGCACGAGTTCCAGCGCTTCACGCACGCAGGGTTCAAGAGCAATCGGTTTAAGTTCCTGCTCGACCTGTCTGCTGAAAGTAAGAATCTGGCGAACGAGATCGCGCGCGCGTTTCGCGGCGAAGATAATATGGTCGGTCGCCGCTTTAGATTCTTCGGCGCTGTTCACGGGATCGGAGAGCAGTTCCGCGTATCCGAGGATCGGCGTGAGCATGTTGTTGAAGTCATGCGCGATGCCGCCTGCGAGTGTGCCTATTGTGTCCATCTTCTGCGCGTGGTGCAGTTGCGCTTCGAGCTGCGCTTTCTCCTGCTCGGCATTCTTGCGGTCCGAGATGTCCTGCATCGAGACGAAGACCTTTGCCCAAGACTCGCGATGGCCCGGCGCAAGCGACAGGTTCATCAACACATGAATCACCTGTCCATCGGTCATCGTCAGAGCCGCTTCCGTTTCGTAGACCGCGTGTCCCGAGGTCACTTCGATCAGCGATTCGAGGAACAGCTCGGTCTCCCCTGCCTTGAAGTAGTCGGGGTGATGCTCGATGAAATGCTGCTTGCGTTTGACCCGGAAGAGCCGGGTTGCGGCGAGATTCACATCGGCGATCCCGATTTGCGCGACGCAGAAATCCAGGGCTTCGGGGTGTTCGGCAAAATGCCCGCGCAAATCAGTCACCCCGCGCTCAACTAATCTATCCACGTACCGTTTAGCTACGGCCGCATCAAGCTCCATGAGGGCCACGGGGGAGTTATCGAAGAGCGTGCGGTAACGGGCTTCTTCGGCGAGTTTGCGTTCGGTGATATCGCGGATGAACGCGCTGAACAGGGGCGGTTCGTCATCGCGCAACAGTACGGATACGGAGACTTCGACGGGAAATTCATGTCCATCACGGTGCCGGGCAATTAGCTCCAGCGCCCGCACGCCGCGTTCCTCGATGTCGATTCGTTCGGCGAGATAGCGTCTGAGCGTAGAGTGGCCGCCATGCGCGATCAGCGCTTCGACGTTGAGTGATTCGAGGGCGGATGCGGCGTCATAGCCGAAGGTGTTTTCGGCGCGCGGATTCCAATCGACAATTTTCCAGTTTCGGTCGAAGGCTATCACGGCATCGAGCGCGGTATCGATGATCTGCCGGGTGTGTTCCTGCAGTTTGCGGAGTTCCGACTCCGTGCGCTTGTGCTCTGCGAACTCCGCTTCCAGACGCGCCTTGCTTTGCTGCAGGTCCTGCGTGCGTTCTTTGATGCGGTGCTGAAGAACGATGTTTGATTCGAAGAGCGAGAAGGAGCCTCCGGCGTGGTCGGTACTACGCTCCACGCGGCTCATCAAAGCGCGGTTAATTTCTTTTAGCGCAGTCAGCTCTTCCTGGAGTTCGACCAGCTTCTGCGCAAGCGATGCGTCCACTCGCGTTACTCCCCGCCGATCGCGACACCAGTGAAGGTTTGATTCACGTGAACCGCATTGATTTGCTCGCCGTACGTATGGAAACCGATCACGTTATGCCTTACCATAATCCGGCTCATGGAGTCCTTGATATCTTTTTCGAGCACTTCGAGCTTCCTGAAAAAGCACTCGCACCCGATGATTACTTTGGGATGAATTCGTTTTTCGAGGGCGGCCAGCGACTCGCGCAGGTTTTCGACCATGTCTACGCCGGTGGCCATCGTCAGCACGAGGCCTTCGTCGATTGCGCAGGCGAATTTCAGGGAACCGTCGTCAAGGAGCTGCATGACGGACCGGACATAGTATTCACCACCGAGCTTCAGCATAACCGGATGGGTCGCAAAGACTTCGCTACTCAGATTCTCGCGGTTGATGCCGAGGCAGCGCGCGTACTCGTTCGCTGCGGGGCGGCCGTTGATTTCGACGACGATACGTTCCTCTGGTCTTGCCTTAGTGATAACCAGCTTCCCGTCAATCGGTTCGAAGTGTTGGGTGCGGAAGATTTCAAAGGGAAGCGAGGTTCCGAACAGGGTGAATACTGCAGCATCATTTACGAACTTCCCATCGAAATAGACTGCGGTTTGCCTGAACGATGCGCCTCCGGCCGCGGATCCGCCGACGAGCGGAATATCCGGCAGCGCGTGGTAGAGCAAGCCGACCACCTGCTCTTCTTTGAGGGAGAGTCCGTCGATCAGGAGCAGACCAAAGAAATTCGCGCCGGGAACGCGGTCCTGCGCTGCAATGGTCTGTTCGGCAACTGCGGCAGAGACTTTGTCAATCGCCCGGTAATCACTTGTTGAAACATTCTCAATCAGGCTCGGATAGGCAAGCAGTACAGGGCTTTCAATGCTGAAGGCGGTGATGCTGCCATCGCTGTAGCCGTTGGGTCCGATTTCTCCGGCAGTTGTACAGCCGACAATCGGGCATGGGAACGCGTCACGCAACGCTTCGCCAAGGGCATCAAGGTCGTAATCCACAGAGCAGAAGAACACGACGACTGCCATGTTTGGACAGCTCAACGCCGCTCTGAGTTCATTTACCGCTTCGCGCGGGTCTGGACTGAAGGTCTGCGCTTTATGAACAATCTGTGATTCTTTGCCTTGCATGCCTGACCCCGCTTGGTTGATTCAAATCCGAAAGTATTAGGTGGATTCACAGCGCAAATGCTGCGCCACGCTTCCAAAGAAGCAATGCTGACCCCGCGGAGGAAAGACCGTTAGACCTGGCCGGAAATGAAAACGCCGGCCCTTTGGGGTCGGCGCTTGGCTGATTCTAGAGATGGGCTATCCGAGGTAGCTTCTGAGCGAGTTTGAGCGCGAGGCATGCCGCAGGCGGCGCAGGGCCTTCTCTTTGATCTGGCGGACGCGCTCGCGCGTGAGTTTGAAGAGTTCGCCGATCTCCTCCAGCGTGAGCGGATGTTCGCGGTCGAGCCCGAAGTAGAGCCGGATAACTTCGGCCTCACGCGGGGTCAAGGAGGAGAGCGAGCGCTCGATATCCTGACGCAACGACTCCTTCATCAGGGTTGCATCGGGCGGCGGCTGGGTGTCGTTATGGACGATATCGAGGAGGCGATTGTCTTCGCCTTGTGCGAACGGGGCATCGATCGACAGATGGCGGCCCGACATGCGCAGCGTGTCCGTCACTTCGTAGGCGGAAATATCGAGGGCTTCGGCGATCTCCATGGCGGTCGGTTCGCGCTCATATTCCTGTTCGAGGCTCGAGAACGTCTTGCCAATCTTGTTCAGGGCACCAACGCGGTTCAGCGGGAGCCTGACGACGCGGGATTGCTCGGCGAGCGCCTGCAGAATACTCTGACGGATCCACCAGACGGCGTAGGAGATGAATTTGTAGCCGCGGGTCTCGTCGAAGCGTTTAGCCGCCTTGATCAGGCCGAGATTGCCTTCATTGATCAGGTCGCCGAGCGAAAGTCCCTGATTTTGATATTGTTTCGCCACCGAGACTACGAATCGGAGGTTTGCCTTGGTGAGCTTTTCGAGGGCAATTTGATCACCCTTGCGGATGCGTTTGGCAAGTTTGATCTCCTCGTCGGGAGTAAGCAAGGCAACCTCGCCGATTTCCTGAAGGTATCGTTCGAGGCTCTGGTTGGCACGGATATTCATGTAAGGTGTTGGGAAGGGGTGGCTTAGGCGGGAACTGCGCCCACAGGCAGGGACTAACCCATTACGAGAAGAACGCTCCCTGTCAAGGAAATGTTCCCGGTGGGAAGTGGAGTTTAGTGATTTCCTCTCAAAGGGGCAACTTGGCAGTTTAACATCTTGACTTCGAAATCTCGAACTTCTATATTGCCTCTGATTGCGACTCTTTTCACAATGTTAGCAGGCAACACACATGTTTCTAACCAATAAGTTTCGATTTGGCCTAATTGCACTTATTCTGACTCTGGCGACCGGTCTGTTTCTCGGTTGCGAAGAGGACGATGACAACGATGGCAACCCGCCGGTGACCGGCACGCTGACCGGCACGCTGCTCTTCCATGGCGACTGGCCAGATTCCGGGGCGGTACAGGTCTCGGTCTTTGAGAATTGGAACATCAATGCGGGCAACTGCTCGTGGTGCGTCAATGCCGCAGGCGGCCCTCCAGCGTATTACACCCATCAGGGCTATCTGGTTGATCCCGATCCGGCGAACGCACATGACGTGGACACGCTGCAGTTTGAGATCACGGGCGTTTCGCTGGGCACCTACAATTCGATCGTCACCGGATGGCGCGCGCCGGAAGTCACGGATATCACGTGCGACGAGCCAATCGTTGGCATGTATGGCGGCGACCCGTTTGCAAATGACTCGCTGCCGACGGCAGTGTCGTTTACGGAGAGCGCACCGACGCAGGACATCACGCTGCACACCTATTTTGACTACTTCCTGCCCGTTCCGGGTTGCGACGAGCGCGGCCGAATCGCAGGTGACGTGAACCTTACGGGCGACTATCCTGCGGCCGGGTTACTGGTCATGCTCACGGCGTTTCCGGTGAGCGGCTGGCAGCCGGTGATAGGCGCACCGACGGATTATGATTTCGTCACGGCTGCGGACACTCACTTCGAGTTCCGTCCCGCGTTTGGCACCTACTATGTTTCGTTGTGGACAAACGCGCAGCCGCCCGCGTCGGCGCAGTGGTACGGGAGCTATGGTCTCGATACACAGATTTCTCCGAGCCATCCGCTGGTCGCCAATGCGCACCCGACGAGCATCGTGTTGAACGAGACGCAGTTTGACCACAACGATCTCGAGGTCAATGGCTACGCTCCCGCCCCGCACTATATCAGTGGCAGCGTGACGTATACCGGCACGCGTCCGAATGAAGGATTGCTGGTGCTGGTGACGACCTTCCCGGTGTCACCGGAACAGCCGCCGATGGGTCAGCCGTTGGCCTACTTCCGCATCACGGACCCGAGCGAGACATTGTACGCATTCAGCGGTCTGGCCGAGGGAACGTACTATGTTTCGCTGTGGAACAACGTGCAAGGACCCGGCGCGACCTGCTATGGCGCGTACGGCTACACGTCGGGGGAGTGATCCTGACCCCGACGCCGTGGTGATTGACTCCGGTTCAAACTACGGACGCACAGGCATCAATCTCAACAATTGAGGTTTCGCCTTTCGCACGGAATTGCTATCTTTCGGGGGCCGTCTGCACAGACGGCCCCTGTTGACTCTGTAGCCATCAAGGCATTCGGTTGAATTTAATCACACTTTGTTTGCTTTTTTATGCTTCGTCTGATCTTTCTCTTGCTCTTATCTTCGACCGCGCTCGCCGTTCCGGTGGTGCGGGGTTTGGTATCGGATTTGGACACCGGCGAAGGCCTGCTTGGTGTCAACGTGCAATTGGTGGGCACGCTGCGCGGGACCTCGACCAATGAGGCTGGCGAGTTCACACTGCATTTGCCGCGCGGCGGCGACTGGACCCTGCGGATCACGAGTATCGGCTACCGCGCGCTTGAGAAGCCGTTCACGATTGGTCAAGACGACACACTCGTATTTGCTCTCGACCTTGACCCGGATTTGCTGCAGGCCGACGAAGTAGTGATCACGGCTCAGGCTCGCGAGACGACGGCGCGCTTGTCGACGACGAAAGTTGAAGTGGTGCGATCAACGGAGATTCAGGCTCGCGCGCCAAGTTCATTGGATCGCGTACTGGAAGCCGTGCCGGGAGTGGATGTGCATCGCACCGGCGGGGCGATCGTCTCGAACGTCTCGATTCGCGGCTCTTCGGATAAGCTCGGCGGTGGTGTGGGCAATCGCACACTGTTGTTGGTGGACGGGCGACCGGCGGTGATATCGGATACGGACGGAGCGAGCTGGCAGCTTTATCCCGAGGATGTGATTGCGCGCGTGGAAGTTGTAAAGGGGGCGTATAGCGCACTCTACGGATCAAACGCGATGTGCGGCGTCGTGAATATGCTTACGCATTCGCCTACGCACCGTGAATATACGCGGATTCGGGCGGGGTACGGCATCTATGAACGTCCTCCGGTGTGGGCGCGATACACGGAGAAGCTACAGACGCGGACGGATCTGTCGTTCAGCCACTCAAATTCCGTGGGCCGGTTGGGGTATTTTTCGAATTTCACGCGCCGCAACTCGGAGGGGTGGCGGCAAACGTCGTCGTCGGAGAATCTAACGGCGTTTACGAAGCTGGTTTATGATTATACTCCGGAGCGGAATTTGACGCTTTCGACGATCTATTTGAGCGGCGAGAATGACTATCCGCATCCGTGGGAGAGTGTGGCCGATCCGCTGCGAGTGCGCGACATCTACTCGAATGACTTGCAGCGCAAGCAGACGTTTTCGGCCGATCTTGTCTATCGGCGGGGGGAATCCCCGCGTTCAAATTACACGCTGGGGTTGTTTTACAATCGTGACAACACGCGCTCTCTGTTCAATCCGGCGAGTGATCCGCGCGAGGGCGATACGCCGCTTGATTTTCAGACGCGGTCATTGTCGCGAAAGACGGGTGTGCTCGAACAGTCGACCAAGATTCTGCCGGGCGGGCACACGCTTCTGTTCGGGTTTGACGCGCTATGGGATTTTGTGAACGGGGAACCCGTTTCGTATTTGTATGGAGAGCAGCAGGCGCTGACGGTGGCGGGGTTTGCGCAGGACGATTGGAGCGTGACCCCGAAGCTGAACCTGACGGCGGGAGCGCGTTTTGACCATCGGCACCTGGTGGGTGGCAAGACATCGCAGCAGTTATCGCCCAAGGCGGGGGTGTCTTATCAGGCCTTGAAGAGTCTCGTTCTGCGCGGGTCGGTCGGCCATGCGTTCCGCAATCCTTCAATTGCGGAGATGTTCTTGAAGCGCGTCGGCACGCAGGACTACGAGTTCACACCGAATCCGGACTTAGATCCCGAGACGGTGGATTTCGGCGAAGTTGGTCTGAACTACCGCCTGAATGATCACGCGGTGGTCGATGCGGCGGCGTTCTATTACGATTACAATGACATTATTCGCTGGAACGTGTTGGCGGGAGGGCGCTTCAAGACGGAGAATTTGGCGGAAGCGCAGATTCAGGGCGGCGAGTTCAGTTTCAGATCGAGTTGGCCGAGGAACGTGAGCACGATTTTTTCGGCGACCTATCTAAACACGGATATCAACGATTTGGGGCCGCTGACGTATGTCCCCGAGTGGCGGTTTTTCACCGGGCTTGAATACACACACCGGCGCACGACGTACAGCTTGGAGATGCGCTACGTGGGCAAGACGGACACGGTGGTGTTTTACCAGAACGATACTCCGGACGCATACATGCTGTTAGCGGCGCGCGTATCATTCCAATTCCGGCAGAGCACGCGGTTGAGTCTTCATGCCGAGAACTTCCTCGACGAGCAGTATGAAGAGATGGAGCGCTACCGAATGCCGCCGCGCACGTTCCGCGTCGAATTGCTGTACGATTTTGATTTCGGGCGACGAGATTAGACCGGCTGGACACAAAAGGAAGCGGGCAGCTCATATGGGCTGCCCGCTTTGCTATACCGCAAAATCTGAGTTGTCTAACGCGAACTGCGGCCGAGCAGTGTTTGGAGCTTGACGAGGTACATGTCGGTGTCCCCTTCGCCGTAGGACGTGGTGGTGCCGGACAGGATGTAACCGTCTCGGGTCGACTGCACTTCGTAGCAGATTTCATCGCCGGGTCCGCCGGCAGCGGTACTCCAGACGATGGTGCCGCGCTTATCAATTTTGAACAGCAGGGCGTCGCGTTCGCCGGTTCCCCACGAGCGGGTGCTGCCCGCGATCACGAAGCCGTCCGGTTCTGCGATGACGGAGTAGGCTTGATCTTCCAGAATGCCGCCATAGGTCTGCGTCCAGAGGGTGTCGCCCGTACTGTCGGCGCGCACAATCCAGCAGTCGTAGAGTGACGGGTCCTCGGGACATCCTCCGGCCGATCCGACGAGCAGGAATCCGCCGTCATCGGTCTGCAAGAGCGCATTTCCGACGTCGTACTTGCTCTTCCAATAGGTCCGTTGGAAGAGGACCGAGCCTTTCCAGTCCACTTCGCTGAACAGCCATGCAGCCTCGTTCGAGCACACGGGTTCATCATCGGTCTGCGCAGGGTCTACCCACGGGTATTGGGGTATATCCTTGGGTGGTTTGGGTCGCGCTTCGTTGGGAATGGTCTCGGTGACACCCAGCGCGGCGAGTCGACCGTTGCTGATTTCGACGATAGCATTGGCCTGTTCGCCGGGGAAATTGCGCGTCCAGACGATGGTGCCGGGCTTATTCATCTTGACGATGTTATAGCCGCCCTTGAGGTCGAGCGCGTTTTTTCCGGCGCTGACAAATCCGCCGCCGCGCGCGTGCAGAATATCTTCGGAGAAATCACCGCCGCGATCCTGTGAGATGCGTGACCACTCGACATCACCGTCGAAATCGGTTTTTACAAGATACAGGTCTGTGCCATTACCACCGACACCGCGCGTTGATCCGGCGAGAACAAAGCCGCCGTCATTGGTGGTGCGGATGGCCCGGGCCGACGAGACTCCAGAACCGGCGTAGTGTTTTTCGTAGATCAGATCGCCGTGGCGTCCCAGCTTGAGCAGACACATTTGGCGGTTTCCGGCGGGGGTAATGATATCGCCTGCAAGCGCGATTGTCCCATCTTCAAGCGTCAGCACGGCATAGGCGCCGTCGTCGTCACTCGAACCGAAATGGCGTGCCCAGACCGGTTCGGGTGCGCGCTCGTTGCCCTGCATGTTTTCAATGGGGGCCTGAGCACGCACGGCGGTCGACGCGCACCACAACAGGGCGACGAGCAGCAGCTTCAGATGTGGGAGTTTAGTAGTCAACGCGAGGCTTCTTAATTCGCTCCAAATTCCAACCCATAATCCGGCAGCGCTTCGGAGATTTTTAGCGGCTCCCGGTCTTGCCATTTGGTCTGTGCCAAGCTGATCAGCACGCTTGCCTGTGGCCGCAGCGCCTTCGCGTCGGTGGTGATCCGCTCGGCCCAGTAGGTTTTCAGGTCCGCTGGCAAGGTGGTCACTCCCGGTCCGCACAGCGTTGCCCCGGCGGGCACGGCGGCCAGCAACCCGGCGGCATCGTGCACTGCTCTGGGCTGCGCAAATTTGCCGAAAGACTCGACAAACCAGCGCTCTTTGCGGGCTTGCACAAGGACAGTGACGGTGCTGTGCTTTGGCAACAGATAGTGCGCCATCACTTCAAACGAAGGTACAGGCCACAGCGGTATATCCAAACCGCGTGCCAAGCCGTGGGCGAAGGCGAAACCGACGCGTAAGCCGGTGAAAGAGCCGGGTCCGGCCCCTATAGCAAGTGCGGCAATCTCTGCCGTCGTGGACTTTGTTGCGCTGAGGAGGGCCTTAAAGCGCTCAAGCAGTTCGTCGCGATTCGGCAACAGGGCTTCGTGAATATGCCCGTCTTTCGCGAGGGCAAGCATCGTCTCGCGACCTGAGGAGTCTATAGCAAGGATCATAGCGCGGGTTCGGTCAGAAGGATGGCGCGGTCGGAAGGATTATCGAGGAGTTGGAGGTGAATGTGATAGCAGGCGGCGGGAAGCAGCTCGGTGATGCGTTCGGGCCATTCGATGACAAACACGCCGTCGCGTTCGAAATACTCTTCGAGTCCCATAGCCACAAAGTCGTGGACACCGTGCAGTCGGTAGAGGTCGGCATGATAGAGCGGCAGGCGACCCTGGTATTCGAGGACGTAGTTAAACGTGGGCGAGAGAATATCTTCGCTCACCCCGAGTCCTTTGCCGATACCGCGCGCGACGACGGATTTTCCGGCGCCGAGCTCGCCGCTCAAGCAGACAACATCGCCCGGGCGAAGCCGCTGTGCGAGCGACTCGGCCCAGGCGAGAGTTTCTTCAGCGGAATGAGTTAACAAGGCTGATAGTCGTAGATCATGATTGGCGTGATGCCATTCATGCGCAGGTAGATGGTGAGAGCGCCGCGGTGGTGCCAGTGTTCGTCGACGGCGAAAAACGGCATCTGCCAGGCGTCAAAGCTGGTTCCCCATGCTTCGATCTTCTGATTGAGCTGCGCATCGGTGATGCCGTCCCAGACTTTCATCGCGCTCGCGTACTTCGCGTCTACAAAGGCGTTGAGTTCGGCTTTGGAGAGGTTCTTGGGCTTGTCTTCTTCGACGAACTTGCCGCTTTCGACCATCTTCATCATCGCTTCGAGCGAGCCGTAGATATGCTGAACGGTCTCAGTGTAGCTGCGGACTTCGGGGGTGGGCTTGAAGTCGAGCTTGTCGGCCGGCATCTGGTCGATGATGCGGCGGGAGACGCCGTGAATCATCTTGAAGTAGTCGAGCCGGGGCTGGATCATCATCTTGGACATCTGCATGTATGGGTCCTTAGGTTATGCAATTCAAGGGGTTATCAATACTATTCAGGCTCGACCAATATATGAACATTTGGGCAAAAAGTCAAGGGGGCTTAAAACAACTGTATCCCCGCGAGCATTTGCACACCGTAGGTTTTGGCTTTCAAATCGCCTTCGGCATTGGCGTCCCAGTTGCCCATGTTGGTCAGGCCGCGATTGAAGCGGCCTTCCACGAACAGGGCGTTGCCGCCGAGCGAGAACTCCACTCCGGCACCGAGATTGAGCGAGAAGTTCGAGCTTTTCCAGTTGCCGCCGGATTCGAATTTCTCGTCGTCAATCTTGTAGCCGTCCGCGACTGTTAAGCCAAGCTCCGGACCCGCTTCGAGGAACGGCCGGACAACTTTCGTCGGGAAGTAATAGATCAAGAAAGGCGAGACAACGATCTCATCGGCGATGATTTTCACTTGCTTATTGAAGATATCGTATTGCGCGCCCTTCTGGGTGTAGAGGAAATCGGCACGCACGGCGAAATTTTCGAGCGCGCCGAGCGGGAGTTCGCCCCACGCTCCGACGATGATGCCGGTGTGCATCTCGGGATCGAAATTCACAGATTGGTCGGGAATGTCCTTGTCGACATTGGCAAAATTGAGTCCGGCTTTGATTCCAATCCGAGGTGCGGAAACAGCGACAGAGGTCGCGAGGCAGGCGAGGATAACGATGATCTTTTTCATGAATAGGACCTTGTGTTATGCGGATCAGCAATCACGCAGCCGCCCGCACTCTGTATAGCACCAGCTCGTTCTGTTCGGCGACGCGGGTTCCGATTTGGTCGAGATAGGCGGGTAAGTTGGGCGAGAATGCAGACGGTTCCCGCAGGTTGAGCAGGACATGCGTCACACCGTATCGATCAAGAATAGCCGAACGCTCCTGCTCGTTCGCGGCGCCCAGCAGAAACGCGTTGGTGTGGGCCAGTCGCGTTTCCAGTTCTGTGGTTAATAGGGGGTTCCCGTGCCGCTGGAAGACGATCCGCGCGCCCGAGATCGCAGGCAGCGTCCAGCCGTCCATTCCTTCGGCGAGCACGACATCTCCCGCGCGGAGATGTTCTTCAAGGAACTGGTAATGCTCACGCATCGTCTCGCCGTGGCGGCGCATGACCGTATTTGAGATTAACAGTGATCCCGTCATGCGAATGTCCTGGTCGCGAAACGGGAGCGCCCCGAGGCCGATTAGCAGCACGGTGAAGATGCGGAATCTAAATGAAGAGTCCTTGAAGGACCCGCCGCCCAACCAGTCTTCAAGCAGTTGAATACCGATCAGGGCAATCAACAGATGCAGCGCAAAGGCCGCGAAGAGCAGAAACCGCTCGCCGATATAGATGTCGGTCGCCCAACTCACAAGATAGACAAGCGTGAATGTCCCCAACAGAGTGACGGCGAACCGGTGCCTCCGTTGAAACAGGAAATAAACGGCGATCCCGAACCCTGCGAAGGCAGTCCCGAGCGCGGGGAGCTGGTGCGAAAACATTTCGGGCATATACCAGGCGTCCTGCGTGCCGGACAGAAAGACTTTCCCGTAGTCGAAGTAGGGCCATGCCAGCGCGCACAGCAGAGCAATAACGGGGGCGGCTTGCAAATAGACCGCCCGCCGCAGCGATCCGCCGAACAGCGCCATGACGAATGCGACGGCAAACACGAACAGTCCGGTAATCGGGTGGCACAGAAACGCCAAGATTGCCAACAGAAGATAGGCGACGATCCGGACGAGACCGGGCTGCTTCAGAAAGGTTGCCAGTTCGGCCAGCGCATGAAAACCGATTCCAAAAGCGAACGTCGAGACATAGGGCAGACTAAAAAAGAAGAACCAGAAGTTGTAGGCATTTGCCTGGCCATAGCTTGTTCCCCAGACAAAGAACAGAACCGGAATCAGAACGGTCGCCAGCCGTTTGTCGTCAAAGTGCACTGTGACAAACCGTGTCAGGCCAGTGGCGAACAGCACGTAGTTCAGTAATGCAGTGACCTGCAGGACGACATACACGCTGAGGCCGGTCACATTCATGAACGCTCCCCATCCGATGACGTACGGGGTGAAGCGCGGCGATGTGTCGCCCGGCAACGCGAGCATCGGATTACGCGGGTCCAGCAGACTCTCGGCTGCCGCACGAATCGCTGCGGCCATTTCCCATGCATCGTCCCCGCCCCACAAGAACGGACGGGTGTAGATCACAGCAACCGGAAACAGGGCAAGCCAGACAAGCCATGGCCGCTCAAGCAGCCAAAGTAAACGGTTCTGCCAGACTCCGGCGGGGCCAGAGCGACGTGTAGCGGGGGGAAATGTCACAAACAGGTTTAGGAGCTATCGCTTGCCCACGAAATGCACACTGGAGCCGTAGATCATTTCGGCGGCTTCCATGAGGGTTTCGTTGAGGGTGGGGTGCGGGTGGATCGAGAGCGCGACATCTTCGGCGGTGGCACCCATTTCGATGGCCAAGACCGCTTCGCCGATTAGATCGCCTGCGTGTACTCCGGCAATGCCTGCGCCGAGAATCTGTCCGGTGGCGGGTTCGCAGATGAATTTTGTTATTCCGTCGGAGCGGCCCATCGCAAGCGCGCGGCCCGAAGCGGGCCAGGGGAATTTCAAGACTTTGACTTCGCGGTTTTGGGCTTTGGCGTCGTTTTCGGTCAGCCCGGCCCAGGCGATTTCGGGATCGGTGAACACGACAGCGGGAATTGCACGTGGGGCAAGGTGGACTTCGCACCCGAAATGGCCTCTACAGCGACGCGTGCTTCGGCGCTCGCTTTGTGCGCGAGCATCGGCTGTCCGGCACAATCGCCGATGGCCCAGATGTTCGGATCCTGTGTGCGGCGCGCGGGGTCTATGGTGATGAAGCCATCCTTGCCGACTTGCACCTTGGTATTTTCAAGGCCGAGGTTTTCGACATTGGGCCGACGGCCAATCGAGACGAGGACTTTGTCGAAGCGCTCTTCGGCGGCGTGCTTGCCTTCGAACTTCACCGTGACACCGAGCGCATCCGCGACGACGGCGGCGACTTTGGTGCTCGTGTGAATGGCCTCAAATTCTTTGGTCAGGCGCTGCACAAGATAGCGCGCGAGATCGGCATCGGCTCCGGCGAGCAGGCTGTCGAGCATTTCGACGACAACGACCTGCGATCCGAGCGCGCTGTAGACCGAACCGAGTTCAAGACCGATGTAGCCGCCGCCGATGACGAGCAGTCGTTTGGGAATTTCTGGCAAATCAAGTGCCGTACGCGAATTCCAGATGTGCGGCGAATCGTTAGGAAAGCTCGGGATCTGCGCGGCGCGCGAACCGCTGGCCAGAATGCACTTTTTGGAATTCGACGCGCTCGGTGCCGCCCATGACCAACTCGACTTCAATCGCGTTGGATGAGACGAATTTGCCGCGGCCTTGCACGTATTTGATCTTGCGCTGCTTGGAAAGAGTGCCGAGTCCACCTGTGAGTTTGGTCACAACGGAGGATTTGAAGGCGCGCAGTTTGTCGAGATCAATTTTCGGACTGTCAAACGTCACGCCATGTGCCGCGGAATCGCGCGCATCGGTGATGAGCTTGGCGGTGTGCAAGAGCGCTTTCGAAGGAATGCAGCCGCGATAGAGACAGACGCCGCCGGGATTGGCTTCGAGGTCAATCAGAGTGACGTCGTGGCCATGATCGGCAGCATGAAATGCTGCGGCATAGCCTCCGGGGCCGGCGCCGAGCACGGTGAGTTTGTAAGAGTCAGACATGTGTGGAAAATTGAATTCTGATCTCCCCCCAAATCTTCGCATAAGATTTGGGGGGATTAAGGGGGGCTTCTGTATCAACCGTCGGTGTTTTCGATCTCAGCCCGAATGCGTTCAATCACTCCACCGATAGCTTCCTTTACGGTGTGATTCTGAAATCGAAGTACTCTTAAGCCTTGTTGACCTAAGAATTCTGTGCGTCTGAGATCATGTGCTTCCTGTTCGGGTGTAAAATGGGAGTCTCCGTCGAGCTCAATAACGAGTTTGCAACTTGGAACGAAAAAATCAACAATGTATGGACCAATCGGATGTTGCCTTCGCACACGGGCGCCGAGCTGATCGTTGCGCAATTGCCGCCAGAGCAATTTTTCTGAAGTCGCGAGTTCACGCCTTAGCTGTTGCGCTCTGTTCCACGTTGCATTTTCTATCTCTGTCCATTTGCGTTTCATGGCTTAAATGCTCCAGTAGCCCCCCTTAGTCCCCCCAAATCTGCAGACAGATTTGGGGGGAGACCAGAGAGCACTATCCTTCCACGCTCAACACAAACGGCTCTTCCACGGCCTGGCAAATCCATCTCAAGAATCGTGCCGCGTCGGCGCCGTCTATCAAGCGGTGATCATACGAAAGCGCGAGCGGCATGATGCGGCGCGGTGCGAACTCTTTGCCGTTCCAGACGGGTTTGGTCTGCGCGCGCGAGACGCCTAAGATTGCGGCGTCGGGTTGATTGACAATCGGGGTGAAGTTTGTGCCGCCGATGCCGCCGAGATTTGAAATCGTGAACACGCTGCCCTGCATTTCTTCGAGCGTGAGCTTGCGTTCGCGAGCGCGCGCGGCCTTCTCGGTCAACTCGACGGATAACTCGGTGAGGTTCTTTTGATCGACATCGCGAATCACGGGCACGAGCAGTCCGCGCTCGGTGTCGGCCGCGACGCCGATGTGAAAGTAATCCTTGAAGACGACTTCTTCGTTGGCAAAATCGAGGCTGCCGCGAAACTGCGGGAACGTTTTCAGCGCAGCGGCGGAAATTTTCAGCAGAATCGCGGTCATCGTGAGCGCGCCTCCCGCCTTCTCGACGCGCGGAGCGAACTGTTTGCGCAGCTCTTCGAGTTTGGTGACATCGGCTTCGTCGAATTGCGTGACCTGCGGTCCGGTGCTCCAATCGCGCGATAGTTTTTGCGCGGTCGCGCGGCGCACGTTCGACATCGGTTCGCGGTGTGTCGCACCCCACTTGGTGAAATCGGGTAAGGCTTGCGGGCCCATTGCTCCGCTCGTTGTTCCAGCAGCGCTCGGCGCTTTCGCGGACACGCGAACGAACGATTTTACATCGTCACTCGAGATGCGGCCCCGCGGGCCGGTGCCTGCAACCTTGCCGAGGTCCACGCCGAGTTCACGCGCGAACCTGCGCACCGACGGTCCGGCAGGCAGCAGGCGCTCATCTTTGACGTGCCCGTTGGTCTCAGGTCTCCCCTCAAATCTGTCTGCAGATTTGGGGGGACTAAGGGGGGCTTCTGGTTTCGTCTTTGTTTCGGCAGCCACAGGGGCAACCGCTACAGGGGCAGAAGTTGGCGCGGGAGTTGGTTTCTGTTTTTCGGCAGCCACAGGGGCAGCCAATACACTCGCACTCGCCTCAATCTGCATCACGACCTGCTCCGGTTTCACTTTGTCGCCGGGTTTAATCATGATGTTGGTGATATTGCCGTCAACATCCGAGGGCACCTCCATCACGGCCTTATCGGTTTCGAGCTCGAACAAGCCTTGATCACGCTTGACCGAATCTCCGACTTTGACGAGCAATTTGACGACATCACCTTTGGTGATTCCGTCTCCGAGAAATGGTATTTTGAAGTTGGGCATGGTGGTTTTGATTCTGTTCAGTTTCTTTCCTTCACTCCGACAAACACCGGGTATTCCCGTCCGTTTTCGTCCGCGTAAATTTCTTGCAGCGGCAGGAAACCGGCTTTCTCAAGGCAGTCGAGCCATGTCTTGCGTGGAAACAAACCGAGCATGAGGGACTCTGTTTCGATAATGAGCTTTCCGTTGCGCCGGATGAGCATCACGAATGTCGCTTCTACTGTCGTATCCCGTGGATCCGGATCATACCCGTTCTCGATGAACGTGACGGCAGTTTTATCATTTTCCCCATGATCGGTTTGCGTGAGGTTCTGTTTGAAAGTCTCCGCCATTTCGTCAGGGATTGTCAGGAACACTCCTCCCGGTTTCAAATGCGCGAATGCCGTGTCGAACGCTTGTCGAAGCTCTTCCGGCGTGCACATGTAGTCGATGGAATCGAAGATCGTCACGGCGTCAAACTTTTCATCAAGGCGCAGAGTGCGCATATCTCCCGACACATAGCTTACGTCGGGGTTCAGCTCACGCGCGAGCTTCAGCATCTCGTCCGAAATGTCCGCTCCGGTGACGTCAAACTTCATTTTCAGGCTCTTGTCGTGATGCCCCGCGCCACAGCCCAGATTCAAAATCGCTCGCACAGGAATCCGCGCGTGCCGCCGCAGCATCTCCGCAAACACCTCGGACTCATGTTCATAATCTTCCGGCGGGCTGGTCAACCGAAACACCCACGCCAGGTCTTCATAGAACCGCATGGCTACGCGACCCCCGAGGAAGCCGTCTTAGGGAAACGTGTTTTGACGTTGTGCATCGGTTTTTCTCCATTTCTCCGGCTCCTACGGGGGAATTAAGAGCTAATCTTGCGATAGCTGAACCTACCCAGAAGTCGCGGCGCCAAGTCGCTGTGCTAAATCCCCGTTCTGCGAAATTCTTATTCTGTCGTCATTCTGAGCGAAGGCTTGGCTGAGTTACGAACCTCAGAGGCCCCCCTTAATCCCCCCATTTCTGCAGACAGAAATGGGGGGAGAGCAGAACTCAGGTCTCCCCTAAAAGTTGGCTTGGGAACTTTGGGGGGATTAAGGGGGGCTTCTGACACTGTTTTTTCAGCATCTCGATTTGAAGCCTTATCTGTTCCACTACCCAGCTCAAGGATTGTTTCACCTGATGATTCTGAAAGCGAATGACTGTAATCCCCCGCTCAAGCAGATATGCGCTTCGGCGTAAATCGTAGGCTTGTTGTTCTTCTGAAAAATGAGAATCGCCATCGAGTTCGATGACAAGATTGCATTCTTGAACATAGAAGTCCGCGACAAACGGCCCGATTGGATGCTGCCTTCTGATTTTCACACCGAGCTGCTCATTGCGCAAGTGCTTCCAAAGCAATTTCTCTGACGCGGTTTGTTCGCGCCGAAGTTGCTGCGCATAGTCCCATGTGAAATTGGGAATGTCTGGCCATTTGCGGTTCGGCATAGATTCTTCAGAAGCCCCCCTTAATCCCCCCATTTTCGCAGACGAAAATGGGGGGAGATCAGAGACTCAGGTCTCCCCCCAAAGTTGTCTGCAACTTTGGGGGGACTAAGGGGGGCTTCTGCTTTCTTATTTCACGACACCCACGGATCGCTCTTACCAGCTATAATCCCAAACTCCTTCATGTGTCCAGCCACAACTTCGGGTTTGAGTTTGCCTTGCTGAGCGAGTTTGGCGAGCGCGGCTTGGACGATATAGGGGGTGCTGACTTCGAAGAAGTTTCTGAGCGCGTCGCGGCTTTCGCTTCTGCCGAAGCCGTCGGTGCCTAAGGAGTGGAACTCGCCGGGGACCCAGTTTCTGATTAAGTCGCTCTGGGCTTTCATGTAGTCGCTGGCGGCAACGGTGATATCCGCTCCACCTTTTAAGGCCGAGGTGATGAACGGTACTTTCGGCGGCTCGGTCGGGTTCAGCATGTTGTGGCGTTCGCAGGCGAGCGCGTCGGTGTAGAGCGTCTTGTAGCTGGTGACGCTGTAGACGTCCGCCGCCACGCCGTATTTTTCGGACAGGACTTTTTCCGCTTCCAGCACGCCGAGCATAATCGAGCCCGAGCCGAACAGATTCACGCGCAGCTTGGCCTTCTTGTCCTCGGACTTCTTATAGAGGTAGATGCCCTGCAGAATCCCCACTTCGACGCCCTTGGGCTGCGCGGGGTGGGTGTAGTTCTCGTTTTGAATGGTCAGATAGTAGAAGATGTCTTCCTGATCTTGATACATCCGCTTCATGCCTTCTTTGACAATCACGCCGAGTTCGTAGCCGAACGCGATGTCATAGACCAGCAGGTTCGGGCAGGGCAGCGTGAGAATCGGGCTGTGGCCATCTTCGTGCTGGAGCCCTTCGCCGTTCAGCGTGGTGCGCCCGGCCGTCGCGCCCATCATAAAGCCCTTGCAGCGCGCATCCCCGGCGGCCCAGATCAGGTCGCCGATTCTTTGCGGCCCGAACATCGAATAGAAGGTGAAGAACGGAATCATGTTGAGGCCGTGATTCGCGTAGGCGGTTCCAGCGGCAATGAAGCTCGACATCGCGCCAGCTTCGGTGATGCCTTCTTCGAGAATCTGGCCGTCGGTGGCTTCTTTATAATATAGAAGCGAGGCGCGGTCGACCGGCTCATAGTTCTGGCCGATGCTCGAATAGATGCCGACCTGCCGGAACAGCGCTTCCATGCCAAAGGTGCGGGCCTCGTCGGGGACAATGGGGACGACAAATTTGCCCCACGCCTCATCCTTGAGCAGTTTGGCCAGAATGCGCACAAAGACCATCGTCGTGCTCATTTCGCGGTCGCCGCTGCTTTCGGCGAATTCTTTCCAGAAGTCTCCGGCCGGGGGAGCGAGCGGCTCTACCTTCACGACGCGGGCCGGCATCGAACCACCCAGCAGGTCACGGCGCTCCTTGATGTATGTCATCTCGGGACTGTCCTGCGGCGGTTTATAGAAGGGCGTCGCGGCAATGGCCTCATCGGAAATGGGAATGCCGAAGCGAGTGCGGAAATGTCTCAGTTCGTCGTCATTGAGCTTCTTTTGCTGGTGCGTGATGTTGCGGCCTTCGCCCGCTTCACCAAGTCCGTAGCCCTTGATGGTTTTGGCCAGAATGACGGTCGGCTGCCCCTTGTGCTCGACGGCGGCTTTGTAGGCGGCGTAGACTTTTTCGGGATCGTGCCCGCCGCGCCGCATCCGCGAGAGCTGCTCGTCGGAGAGATGATCAACGAGCGCGCGTACTTCGGGGTCTTTGCCGAAGAAGTGTTCACGGATGTAGGCACCGGACTCCACGGTGTACTTTTGGAAGTCGCCGTCGAGGGCTTCGCCCATGCGCTTGACGAGCCTTCCGTTCTTGTCTTCGGCGAGAATGTAGTCCCAGTCATTGCCCCAGATGAGCTTGATGACGTTCCAGCCAGCGCCGCGGAAGATGGTCTCCAGCTCCTGAATGATTTTGCCGTTGCCGCGCACCGGGCCGTCGAGCCTCTGCAGATTGCAGTTGACGACGAAGATGAGGTTGTCGAGCTTTTCACGGCCCGCGAGTCCAATCGCGCCGAGGGCTTCGGGTTCGTCAGTTTCGCCGTCACCCAAGAAGGCCCATACGTGTGAGTCGTGCTGCGGACGGAGCTTGCGGTTTTCGAGATAGCGGTTGAAGCGCGCCTGATAGATGGCGGTGATCGGGCCGAGTCCCATGGAGACCGTGGGGAACTGCCAAAAGTTGGGCATGAGCCACGGATGCGGGTAGGAACTCAGGCCGCCTTCCGGTCGCAGCTCGTGACGGAAGTTGCGGAGCTGCTCAATGGAGAGTCTTCCTTCAAGGAAGGCGCGGGCGTAGATGCCCGGCGACGCGTGGCCTTGGAAATAGATCATGTCCGGGCCTTCGGCGTGATTGGGGCCGCGGAAGAAGTGGTTGAAGCCAATCTCAAAGAGAGTGGCCACAGATGCATAGGTGGAGATATGTCCGCCGATGCCGTCTTCGGCACGGTTGGCACGCACGACCATGGCCATCGCATTCCAGCGGATGATACTCTTGATGCGGCGTTCGATTTCACGGCTGCCGGGGAAGGCGGGCTGCTTGTCCGCGGGAATGGTATTGACGTAAGGGGTAGTCAGGGGGAAGGGGACGGATACGCCGAGCTTTTGTGCGTGGATTTGCAGCCACTGTAAGAGGGCCTGCACGCGTTCGGGGCCGCCCTGCTCATATTCGTAGTCGAGCGATTCGATCCATTCCTGGACTTCGACATCCTCGGGCAGAATGTGCCCGCGATATGGGTTATAGGCCGAGCTTTCATGGATATTCTCCAGCGAGAGCTTCTGCTCAGCCTGTGTAGAAATACTCATTTAGGGGTCCTTTCAGAGGCGAATTTGCGGCGCAGTCCCAGGGGTCGCGGCGCAGGTGAGTTCTTCAATGCAACCTTAAATATACCCAATTGAGTCAGGAAACTCAATTCGGCACTATTGGTCGAAGTTCCGGGGCATTCCGGGGCTATTGGCGACGGCGTGTGCCGGGTGATTTTGCCGCCTATGGTGTGCCCGTGAGCGCCAGCGGAATTGTGGTGTTGTGAATGGAATCGGAGGCATTCGCTGCTGAAAAAATAGTGAGCCGCGCGCCGTTTTCATAGGGAAATTTGACATGACAACGGCATTTTCTACTGTGTCGCGACGCATCACGGCAAGAGCGGACCCTGGCAGGAAGCGCTCTTCCGCATCGTAGGCGAAGGCTCTGCGGTGCGACTCGGCGCGCAACGCAGAGCGCGGCGGCGGCGCCGCTCAACTTACTCTGTTTCAATTACTTCTCGAAGAAATCAACGCGCGCACGCGGGGAATCGGGCGTGTCCGATCGTGGAGTGGCGGCTCCGGTTCTGTGCTCGTGAAGATGAGGGCGGTTGGTGTTTTGCGCATGGTGCTGACTCGTCAGCCGCTCTTTGGAAACTTGCGCGGCGTATGCTGAGTTGATTGGTCATCGAATGCTCATTGCCTCTTGACAAGAAAGAGAAAGTGAGTATATTTGCGAGTGTGATGTTTGGCACGCATTGTGGTGCTGATTTTTTCCTTTGAATTGGAGTCCGGTTCACGACAGTTCCGGGCCTTGAGATAAACCGGCAGGATCGCCGCACGGTCCGCACGGCTGCCCGTCTCCGGGGATTAGGAGGGCAGCACTCGACAGGCAATTCGTAGACTGCAAGATAACCCTGTTCAAGAAACCATCAGCGCAAAGGAGCTTAAGATGGCAACCGCAAAGAAGAAAGCCACCGCCAAGAAGGCGACCAAGAAGAAAGCTACGGCTAAGAAGGCGACCAAGAAGAAAGCCACCGCCAAGAAGGCCACGAAGAAGAAAGCTACCGCCAAGAAGGCCGCGCCGAAGAAGGCCACGGCCAAGAAGGCAACCAAGAAGAAAGCTACGGCTAAGAAGGCGACCAAGAAGAAAGCCGCGAAGCGTAAACCGAACGCCGCTTTCATGGCCCCGATGCAGCCGTCGGCCGCTCTGGGTGAAGTGATCGGTGCGAAGGCCATGCCGCGCACGGACGTCACCAAGAAGATTTGGGACTATATCAAGAAGAACGGCCTGCAGGACAAGGCGAACCGCAGAATGATCAATGCCGACGACAAGCTGTCGAAGATCTTCGGCAAGAAGCAGGTCTCGATGTTCGAAATGACCAAGCTGGTCTCGAAGCACCTTTCCGCCGCGAAGTAGCCATCGTGAACGCTGGACCCAGTACGCTGGCGCGCGCGCCGGACCTGGGTGGATAGATAGCAGAAGCCCCCGCAGGAATGCGGGGGCTTTTCATTTGGAGCCGGATGGGGCTTGGTTGCGCAGCGCTTGACTACGCCGGGGAGGAATGTCTGACATTGCGATAAATGATTTGTTGTTTTTGTTGGTCTTAGGGTGCTGGGGGCGGAATCAGTTGTCGATATATGCGGGAATCTGCGGAACAGCTTTTGAGCAGAATGTGTTACATTAGAGAATGTCAAACCCGGAGCTTAGGATGTCCATGAAGTCCATTCTGTTTGCGCTGCTTGCCTGCTTGCTTCCCGTGCTCGCTTTCGCTCAATTTGCCTGGCAGCAGGATGGAGTGGCGATTCGGCAGGGTGCGCACCTCGGTTGGAATGGCGCGGCCCTCGCAGCGGGCGAAGATGTCGCACTCTTCTACTACGATTGCCTGCGCGACGGCACGCGGGACGTATGGGGCACACGGATCGCACCCAGCGGCGAACAGATCTGGGGAGCTGAGGGGCGGCTGGTGTCGGGAAATATCAGCGAACAGCGCGCGCCGGTGGTTGCGGCGTATGCCGATGGTTCCGTGCTGGTCGTATGGGAAGATTATGCGCCGGGCCGTTTTCGTGATTTGATGGCACAACGCTACGACGCCAACGGCAATGCGCAGTGGTCGCCGGCCAGCGGCGTGCCCGTCGTGCAGACGGAGCGCGATCAGTTCGACGTGCGGCTGGCGCTGAATGATACCGGCGACGCGTTCATCGTCTTCTCGGACGATCGTAATACGACCGGTGCGAATACGCGATTGGGAGCTTTTGCGCAAGTCTTGACGCCGAATGGCGAGCGTGTTGGCCCGCTGGGTGGAATTGAACTCGTTGACCGCGTGGAAGGGAACAACGTACCGCTCGATGTGAAATGTGTCGGCCACAGCGCCTATGTGTTGGTGGCAATGGTGGCCGTCGAGCATGAACTGGTGATTCAGAAGCTCACAGCGAGCGGTGAAATTGGATTTCCCGGCGATGAAGCGTTGACCGGTTTTGCGGATTACGGACAGAATGTGATACGCTCGCTCTCCGGCGGACTCGCCCTTGCGTGGACGGATAATCGCGACGACGCCTTTGGCGATGCGCGGCTCACTCTGTTGGATTCGACGCGCGCTCCGCTTCCCGGCTGGACGAGCGACGGCATCACGATAGCGTCGGGCACAAACACTCAGACGATTGTCAATATGAGCGAATCGCCTGCAGGCGATATGGTGGTTGCCGTTGCCGACTATGAGCTTGAACCGGACGAGGCGGAGCTTACGATCTGGTCCTACAGTCAGACGGGAGCGCTGAATTGGGGGCCGGTGAATTTGGGTAATGCGGCCTTGCGCACGTCGCCGCTGGATTGGACTTGGCAAGGTGCCGAACTCGTGCTCCTGTGGACGCGAATCGAGAGCTTCACGGAGCAGAACATTCGGGTGCAGAAGCTCTCGGCAAACGGCACAAAGTTATGGGGCGACGATGGCCACGACCTGTGGTCGCGCACGGGTAAGAAGCTGCGCGGCGAGATTGAACAGGCCGCAGACGGTCCGGCGCGGGTGGTGATCGTCTCTGGCCGCCAGATTGCGCAGCCTGAAAGTCTGCTGGTCGGCGAGCTGTCGAGTTCGGGGATGCTTGTGAGTGGTGCGGAGTTTATCAGCGGCGGCTGGACCTATGACAGCTACGATCCGCGGGGGGCGCGCATCGGCGAGCGGAAGATTGCCGTGATGTGGACCGACGGCCGTTCGCGCTATGAGCGCGATGTCTACTATCAACTGGTCGACGAACACGGCACGTCCCAGCTCGAACCACAGGGCCGCAAGATTGCGTTGGGCGAACACTTCTCGATCTTTGCTCCGCCAACGGTGGTTGAGGATGGGGCAGGCGGCGCGTTTCTCGCGTTCATCGGAGACTCGCTCGGCATATCGAGCATGCTGCAAATCAATCGGATTGACGGCGCGGGGAACTTGCTCTGGTCGGAACCGGCGTTGCTTCGTTCACCACGCGGTTATTATGGCGAGGTCGTGCTCGTTCCCGATGGCAGCGGCGGAGTGTTTGCGGCCTACTCGCGGTTCAATGAGGAGTTTGTCGCGCGGATTTCGGTTGCGCACGTGACTGCCTCGGGCGACTTAGACTGGCCGGGCCTATCTCACGAGTTTCCGGGTACGACGGGGAGCGATGCGGTGTTGACCGATGCCGTCGCCGACGGTATGGGCGGATGCTATCTCGCCGGAATCTCCGGCCCCTGGACCAATACGGATGCGGTGGTATTTCATGTGACGCAAGACGGCGGCTTCGGCGAGCATTGGACGAACGCCGGGCGAAGTTATGGGAATTTGAATGAACGCGATCGCGGCGCAAGCCTGTTGATGCTGGGAAGCAATCTGCTGGTGACCTATGAGCGTCCGCTGCCGAATGCCTCGGCGACATATGATGTGCGGGGGGTCGTGATTGCTCAAGACGGCACGGAGCCGTGGGGCGCGCAGGGGCGAAGGCTCTCGGCGGAGGATGCGGCGGTCGTGCGGCACGTTTTGAGTTCCGATGGACAGAGCGGATTTTTGCTCGGCTACTCGGATTTCAGGAATGGCTCTGCCTCGCATCCGTATGTGTGCCGTTACAACTCGGATGGGATTGCGCAATGGAGCGGCGCGGAGCGATTAGTGTGCGATCATCCGCTTGATCAGAACGCGCTGGCGATGACGCATGACGGTGCGGGCGGCGCGTGGCTGATTTGGGAGGATTATCGCAACAGCGACATCTATACCGAGATCGATCTTTACGCGATGCACATGACCGGCGATGGCGAACCGGCCACGATCAACGGCTTCACGTGGCCGGCGGATGGCTATCCGGTGTGCGCGATACCGACCTATCAGCAGGAGCCGATTTTGCTGCCGTGGTCGAACGGTGCCACGCTCGCACTGTGGAAGGACATGCGGTCGAGCAATCCGGGCCGTTGCTGCGGTGCGGGAGCGGTGGGCGATCTCTTCTCAAATGTGTACGCGCAGGTGGTGTCTGAAGTGAGTTTGGATACGCCGGATGAAACTCCGCGCAGTCTTCCGACGAGCGTGACACTCGGTGCCTATCCGAATCCGTTCAACCCTGCGACCGAGTTACGTTTCACACTGCCGCAGAGCACCCGAGCGACATTGGCTATTTACAATCTGCTCGGGCAGAATGTTGCGACTCTGCTCGACGCGCCGCTGACGGCGGGTGAGCATGTGGTGCAGTGGAGCGCCGTCGATTCGCCGAGTGGACTATATTTTGCGAAGCTCGCGACCGCAGGAGGAGAGTCGCTGGTGCAGAAGTTGACACTGGTGAAGTAGAGCAATACATCACGGTTAGCGGGGCTGGCGAAATCGCCTGCCGCCGCGAGCAGATTGTATGTGCAACGAGGCGACCAAATGGTCGCCTCGTTCATTTTGTTTGCTTCGCACTAAACTAAGGCCCTGCGCAGCGCGCTTGACCGTGCGGCGCGCCGGTTAGCGCACGTCCCACTCGCAGTTGTTTGAACTGAAGACGGTGAGTTTGTTGGCTTCGTAGCGCATGCCGGTTGCGTCGCCGGTCGAGCGGCAGGTTTCGCCGATCTGATTGCCGCTGATGACATCGTAGGGGGTGAAAGCGGAGCCGCTTTGGGCGATGGCGATAGTATTGTCAGGCGAGAGCCAAACGCGCTCGGCGCTGCGGATTTGCATGAACGACTCGCCGCGCTTGATGGAGGTGTCGAAGAAGCCGACGTTGACAAGCGTGAGCGTTCCGGTGTTTTCCCAAATCCCGGCGATGGTGCACGTGCGGCCGAAGCCGTAGCCTTTTTGCGAGAGCGAATACTCGCGCGCGCCGAGCCGCTGATTAGCGGGCAGGCCGCCCTTTTGATCGCACTCCTGCCCCTTCTCTTTCAGAAGATCGTAGAAAGCAATGCGGCCATTGGCGATCACGCCGCAGATGTTGCGGCATTCGATCGTCGCATTCAGAGTTTGCAGCGCTTCAAAGGAGCCGGATTGGCGCACGACTTCGATTTCGAGTTCCGTTTCGACGGGAGACTTCATCCCGAAGGCGGTAGCCTGCAAGGTGATCGTGTGCTTGCCGCGTTTGGCTTTGCCGAGTTCGGGAGTTACCGAGACGGTGACGACTCCCGGCGGATCGAGAATCACGGGCTTGACGGCGACGTTCAGCCATTCGGGAGTGCCGCTGGCGGGGGCAACTTGGACGGCGTATTTTTGACCGCTCTTCCACGAGACATTGAGCGCAAATTCGGCGGTCATTCCCCATTCGACTTGTTGAGTGGGCTGCTGTGCTTCAACCACGAGTTCGCTTGAACTCGCAGTGCCGAAGCCTTCGGGTGCGGATTTCGGTCCGCTTTCCGGCCCCTGGCAGGCACGTGTAAACACGGAGGCCGCAATGACAAACAGTGCAATGGACTTCATGTGTGGGACTCTCTTTATGTGAATCGTTGGAATAGCTCAGCGGATAACGGCGGGCAGAATGTAGTCTTCGATGATTCTCTCCGGCTGCCAGTATTTGCCATTGCGGTAATTGCCCGAAGTGATGCAAATGACAAGATCAAGCTGGGGAATAACGGCGATATACTGGCCGCCAGCTCCACGGGCTTCGTGAGACAGATACTCTTTGCCCATCGCGGAATAGGAACGCTCCCACCAGAAGTAGCCATAGCCTTCATGTTTCTCTGAGTTTGCGAGCGTCGCGACCTTTTCCCATGACTTCTCAATCCACGACGCCCTCACCAGCCGATTGCCGTTCCACAGTCCGCCATTCAGACACAGTTGACCGAATTTCAGCATATCTCGCGGCGACAAGAATATGCCGCCCGCGCCGTAGGTGGTTCCTTCATAATCCGTTTGCAGGACGTAGTCCGAAATGCCGAGCGGATGAAACAACGCGTCGTCCATAAACAGCTGCGGCTTGCCGCCGGTGACGCTGCTGAGCATGATACCGGTAAGGCAGGCGTTTGCCGATCCATAGTTCGCGACGCTGCCGGGGTCGTTTAGCATCGGCGCATCTACGATAGTGTAAGACCAGTTTCCGGTTTGCTGATAGGAGTCTTCCGAAGCAGGCGAGTTGCGATCCGTTCCAAAATCTACGGCATCGATCCCGGAGCTCATCGTGAGCAAGTGGCGCAGCGTAATCTGCGCTTTTCGCGGATCGGAGTCCCTGGTGCCTTGATGAGACTCAGGCAGATGGCTATAGAGAAGCTCGTCTTCGCTGCTGAACAGCGCTGCATCAATGGCCGCGCCGATAGCCGCTCCGGTAATGGTCTTTTGTGCCGACCGGAGGTCATGCAGGCTTGCGGCGTCATAGCCCTCAAAGTACGCCTCATGAATCAGACTTCCATGTTGCGCAACCAAAATACAATGTGTGTTCGGCAGCGCCTCCGCGCGTACGCTGTCGTCGAGCCTTTTGAAGGCCGCGAGTTGCGCATCATTGGGCCGGCTCACTTCCCAGCCATCATTCAGATTTGTGATTGTCCCCGTTTGCGGTACTTGCTGTTCAAAATCGCCGGTCGACTTGTGAAGCGGAACGGTGGCCGCGACTTGACCGACGACGACAAAATCCAAATTGATTTTGTCCGAGTCCAGATGGCCGCGCAAGAAAATTCCAGTCCGGTAATCCTGGAATATCAGCGTGTCGCCAGACTTCTCGAAATTTCCGCACATCAATTGCGGCGCGCGCTTGTCACCAAGAATCAGGTATGCTTCGTAGGAGTCGTCTTGCACGTTTTCGATACTCAACAGGACTCTTTGATCCATGTTTTGGACGAACAAAGGGCGCCATGTGCCTTGGAAGCTGCCCGAAGAGTTTTTGTCCGGCGTCAGCTCTATGTGGTATTGATGAAAGCCTGATTGAATGAAACCGCGAATGCCGGAGGGCCCTGTCGTTCCGTCGAAGAAGAGTCCTTCGGCGAAATCGGCATGAATTCGATTTCCGGAAGTCTGGTATGAACTCATCACCTGCGCGCCGCCGTGTGTGAGTTGCATCAAGCTTAGCGTGTCACTGGCCTGATGGACGATTAAACGTAATTCAAACGGCGCGGGATATTCTCCGGTCCAGCCTCCCTCATAGTCACGCAGGCCCGCGTAAGCGGCCACAGCTGCAAGCATCAGACAGATCACGACGTACTTCACGAGGCTTCCTTTGGGTTATGGCTGCGGGACCATTTTCCGAGTTAGTTCTCTAATGTGTTCCGGTCCGATACCGCAGCAGCCGCCGAGGATATCGGCGATGGCTTTCATGCGGTTGCCCCAGTCGGCGAAGTCGGCGGGGAGATGCTGTGGTCGAGCGCGTTGGGATAGACGCCGATAGCAATTTGTCCGTGCACGTGCATGGAGACGTTCATGACGGCTTGCGCGGCGACGGTGGGCGGCGTGCAACTGATGAGCACAGCTTCAGCTCCGTATTTGACCACCGTGCGCACAGCGTCGCGCAGCGAGTCGCCGTTCAGGAGTTCGTCACCGGATTTCACGATGAATGAGACCCAGACGGGAATGCGGGTGGCGCGGGCGAAGTGTGTGGCGATGCGCGCTTCGCGAATCGAGTTCTGGGTTTCGACCAGAATGATATCGACACCGGCGGCGGCGAGAGAGTGCGCGTTGTGGCGATGTTCTGCTCGCAGTACCAAATCTCCGGGCGCGAGTTCGGGGTGATAGCAATCTTCGAGCGGCGCCATCGACCCTGCGACCAGCGCCGGCGCCAGCGTGGACGCTGGGCCCGATGAGGCTTCGCGCGCGAGCTTTACGGCTAACCTGGTCAGCTCTTCGGCTTGGTCGGGCATACCGACTTTGGAGAGCGTCCAGCGCGTGGTGCGAAAAGTGGCGGCGGTGATGACGTGCGCTCCGGCACGTACATAGGCTTCATGCACCACGCGGACGGCATCCGGGGCATGGAGTATCGCCTCGGCAGTCCAAAGCGGAAGTGGAAGAGTCAAGCCGCGCCGTTCGAGTTCGGTGCCAAGGGCACCATCCAAGAGTACGGGTCGCGCAGTTAGGCTCTGCATAGCGTGCGGGGATGCCGCAGGGTTTGCGCGACTCATGATGGTGTAAGATATTGTTTATATTTAGCGGAACGGGTCTTGCACATCCGAAAGTGGGGATTTTCGGCCTGTGAGTTTGGCACACAAGCCGCACGGAGTTGATTGCTCTCGGCTCGCGAATTCCGTATCTTAAGTTGTTGCTACTGCTCGAATTTGCCGAAATCTATGCAGAAAGGCAAGGTGGGCGATGGGACGGAGATATAGGATTGGGTTTATCTGCCTCATAGGGTTGGGTTTATTTGCGACCGTCTCGGCTCAGGCGATCCTAGACACTCTTTGGACGCGGCGGATAGAAACGCCTGGGAATGAGCAACTTGACAAATTGATTTTGGGGAACGGCGGCAACATTCTGATCTTCGCCGACCTTGATGGCTATGAGGACCGTCCAAGGGGTCGTTATGTGCTTGAGTTTGATTTAGCCGGTAACATGCTGTCGATCATCCCGGCGCCGGTCGAACTATCACAGCTATCGCCCACTGACTTTCGGGAAACGGAAGCTGGTTTGTTCGAGTTCTGCCACGACATGCATGTTTATTGGTTTGATCGAAATAGTGCGATTGTGGGCATTGACACAATTTCATACGAGTCTCACTCGATACACCAAGGCTGGAATTACTACAGCGAGATTCATAGGACGATTGACGGATCGCGTTACCTGGGCGATAACTGCTACGCCGTTTGGGGTGGTACTCCAGCTACGCGGTCTATCCGAATGGTTCGTCCTACACTAATGGTCCACTAATAGAGTGTGTCCGGATTCCGATTGATGATTGTTCGGGTGGTTGCTGGGGAAGTCCATGTTTCATTTTCTGGCCAAATGCTCTAAGCAGTTTCGCTGTTACGGCTCAGGGCGGGCAGGTACACGTGACCATTGGCCACCGAGACAGTAATGAATCTTATGCCCAGTCCGACGTCTTTGTCCCTCCCGGCACGGCCACGCTGAAATTGATTCCTGGGCCGAACGAGTTTCCGTATGTTGCAAGTTCAAGGACAGGGGGCAGTGGTTTTCAGAGCTTCTGTTTGATTCAAGCTGCTGCCGGCCTTACTCCGCTTGTAGCATTCGACTCATCAAGCAGCTGTCCGGCTTCCTTCGCATACGAATCTGATCTGCAAGACAATGTCGTTGCCTTCGGTTATGCTGCTCCGACTCCGCCGTTACGGGGCATGAGATTCGACGTAATCGGAGCGGAATCCGGGGATATCGAGCAAACGTATCTTGTTGAGGGAATGGGCGGCGTCGAACCTGTTACGTTTAAGCTGCTTGATGACAACACGGCAATTTCGGTTTCGCTTTGGGAAAATGATATCGTTATCGCGCGTACCGACACAATTCCATCCAGGTATTTCGCTCCCGATCCTCCGACACTTGATTTGCTCGTGGAAGGCCCTCCCGCATGGGGCTATCGGATTAACTCGGGGTCGCTCGGAGCGAACTTCGTACACTTCCTGTTGCTCGGCAATGATGCGACTGGCACTGCATCGGGATTAGCTTTGGGGCGTTGGACATCAGAGCGCTTCCATTTTGACGTGATCTTCAATGCCGAACAGGGGCTTGCCTCGCATTTGTCCAGTGACACCTTGTGGCTCAACGCGCCCGAATGCGAGTCCGCTGATATTCGCTGGGCTGTGGGTTCCAGCAACGGCGTGATTCGCGGACCGTTTCATCCTGAGTTAAGTGTTCAGGAGTATCTGGTCCGAACAGAGGAGCGCGGCGTTTCGGTGAGATTCACTATCGCGGACGCTACAAATCTGGATTCGATGTTTATTTGGCGCAGGACCAGCACTTCCCCGGACTCCGTGTTAATCAAGTCTTGGCGAGCATACGCAGGTCACTATGTCGTGCCGGACGAAGACGTAGAGGCGGGGAAGCGTTATACTTACTACCTAACGGGGACAGATGCTTTGGGCAGGCAATGGTCGATTGACGGCGCGTCGCAAGAGGTGTATGTCGATCCAGCCGTGTTCGTGCCGACGGAGTATTTCGTTTATCCTCCGTATCCGAATCCGTTTAATGCGAATGTGACATTCAAATTTGATGTTGCCCAAATATCGCGCACGACACTCAAGCTTTTTGACATCACAGGCCGACTGGTTGCGACGGTCGTGGATGAATGGAAAGACCCGGGGACGTACACTGTAAGCTACGCCGGGCTTGGGCTCGCCACCGGCGTCTATATCTACCGGTTTGAGTCATGGCGCTTATCACATTCGGGGAAGCTGTTGCTTCTGAAGTGAGCATACGATGCTGCGAGCAATATCGGTAATCGTTGTTCTTGTGGTCTTGGGCTGCCAAGATAAAGTTCAGGACAGCTCGTCACCGGAATGGCACTCGCCGACGGAGGGCGGCCCGGGTCTTACGTTCACGCTTCCGCTGGTCGATGGGACAACTTTAGCTGCTGACACACTCGCGGGCTCTGTAGTGCTCATCAATTTCTGGGACACGTGGTGCGGGCCGTGCCGTCAGGAGCAGCCGGACTTGAATGCGCTTTACGCGGAATTCCACAGCGCGGGATTGGAAATCGTCGGCGTGTCGTTAGCGCTCAACGGCTTGACGGAAGTTACGGAGTATATCGCTGCGAATAACGTCGAGTATCCATCCGGCATTATCAACTCGAGTATCCAGGCGATCTATGGCTATCCGCCCGCGATCCCGCGCTCATATCTGATCAACCGCGCGGGAAATATCGCAAGCGAGCACACGGGCCGCATGACGTATAACGAATTTACGGCGGCGATTGCGCCGCTGCTTGAAGAATAGCTTTCGGCCTTAACGCACCTTTTCTGCAGACTTCATTCTCTCGGTTTCTTGTCTTGAACCGGCGAGGTGTGCGATGGAAAGGAGATACTTGCATGCGCGATCCCTTATTCGCGCGGCGTTGCTGATGGCAGGTGTGCTGTGTTCCATTTCCGCGTGCGATATTCAAGAGTCGCGCGAAGGGGCCGGTACCGCGCTCGACTTCACGCTTGAACTGGTGAGCGGGGAGTGGTTTGACGCGGCGGAGCTTTACGGCTCGGTTGTGCTGTTGAACTTTTGGGATACAAGCTGCGGCGCATGTGAGCACGAGCAGAGCGATCTGAACCGGTTATTCAGCGACTTTCATATGCAGGGCCTGGAGCTCGTCGGCGTAACATACGCGCGGGATGGCCGCGCCGCTGCTGAGCGCTATCTTCGCGAACATGCCGTTCCGTATTCATGCGGCTATTTTGGCGCGGATGTGCTGCGCGTGTTCGGCAGCATCAATGCGCTCCCTACGACGATTGTAATTGACCGCGCCGGTGCGATCGACACGACGATCACCGGTCAGCTCAGCTACAACGCTTTGGCGGCCTTGGTCGCGCCTTTACTTTAGTATTAACACCTTAAACAGGACCTGATAGACATGTACCCACTTCTTGCGCTGCTCGCCATTCTTTTCACGATAAACGTCTATGCGCAGCGTCCACTCGCGGAGATTGATGTGACCTCTCATCTCGCGGGATTTCGTGCGTATTACGGTCAGCGCGACGAGTGGCCGCGCGCCCATGGCTTCAAGCCGTTTAAGCGGTATGAATGGGATGTGCTCCAACGCGCGGGCGCGGACGGCACGATACCGGCGGGGGCGCTGATGCGCGGATTCGAGGAAATGCAGCGCATGCCGCGCCACACGCTTGACGAGCCGTGGGTTCCGCTTGGCCCGAACAATCATGGCGGCAGAACACGCACGATTCGTTTTCATCCGAACAACCCCGACATCGTGTTCGCGGGTTCGGTTGGCGGCGGACTGTTCCGCAGCGACAATGCGGGCGAATCGTGGTATCCGATCACCGACGCGCTGCCCAATCTGGCCATCGGGTGTTTTGAAATCTCTGCAAGTGATCCGAATATCATGTACCTCGGCACCGGCGAGGGCTATCCGAACGGCGATGCGATCAAAGGCGTCGGTCTCTTCAAGTCCACCGACGGCGGCGCGACATGGAATTCGACGTTCATGGACTATGCCTATTCAGAGGGCAAGAGCATTCTCAAGATCAGCGTTGATCCGCGCGATGCGGACATTGTGCTCGCTTCGAATAACGACGGACTCTATCGCTCGACGGACGGCGCCGAGGGTTTCACGCTGGTGCGCGCGGGGAATGTGAATGAGCTGAAGCGCGATCCGGAGAATCCCGACGTGTTGTTATGCGGCGCGGGTGACTCTTACGGCGCGACGAATAACGGCGTCTATCGCTCGACAGACAACGGCGCGACCTGGCAAGGCTCAAGCACCGGGCTTCCGAGTGCGCAACAGGCAGGCCGTTTCGTGATTTCGTTCTGCGCGGGGAATCCGCTCGTGGTATACTGCGGCGTATCCGGGACGTTCAATTATAACGGCTCTGAGATGATCGGCGTCTATCGCTCCGTGGACAACGGCATAAGCTGGGAGCGTATGTCCAGCGATGACGAAGAGAGTCACTATGTCAGTCAAGGCTGGTACGACATGGCCATTGCCGCGAACCCCAACGACGCAGCGATGGTCCTGAACGCCGGGCTTGATATCTATCGCACGGTAAATGGCGGCGAAATCTGGGAGCAGAAGTCGTGGTGGTACCATGAGTATGGCGCACCGACTTTTTCGCACGCGGATCATCATGAGCTGGTCTATCACCCGACAAACGCGAATGAAGTCTGGAATGTTAACGACGGCGGCATTTTCGTTTCGTATGATAACGGCGACGTATGGCACGAGAAGAACACGGACTTCGCCACGTATCAATATTATGCGATGGGGAATGCTACGCTTGACACGGCGCTGGCCTATGGCGGTACGCAGGATAACGGCACGTCGCGCTATGACGGCGACAACGCGTGGGACCTTGTGTTTGGCGGTGACGGCGGCTACTGCGTGATCGATTACACGAACGACAATCGGGTTTATGTCGAGTATCAGAATGGGAATCGGTTCCGTACGGACAATGCGGGCGGAAGTTGGACGGATATCAACGGCGGCATCACTGGCGATGGCCCGTGGGTGACGCCGATGGTGCAGGATCCGTTTGCACCAAACACAATTTATACAACGACGAACAACGGACCGGCGAGTGTGTGGATGTCCACGAACCGCGGCAATGGATGGACGAACCTTGGTCCGGTGGGCAGCTCGAATCAGGTGCTCGCGGCGTCGCCGGCGTTGAGCGGGCGGCTCTACCTCGGCAGCAGCGCGGATGTGTTGCGTTATGACGCGGGGGACGGCAGTTGGGTGAATGTCACCGGCAATCTCTCGGGACAATACGTGACACGCGTGACACCCGACCCGTATGACGCGAACACCGTCTATGTCACCAAGTCGGGCTTCTCGGGCGGACACGTTTGGAAGTCGACGACCGGCGGAACGACATGGACGAACATCACAGGCAATTTGCCGAACGTGCCGTTTCAGGATGTGATTGTAGACCTGAACAATTCCTCGACTCTATACGCGGGCGGCGATCTTGGAGTATTTTACACGGTAGACAATGGCGCGAACTGGCAGATCTTCGGCGAAGGATTGCCGGTTGTTCGCATTGACGACATGGACATGCAGCCGCAAACGGGAATATTGCGTGCTGCGACGCATGGCCGCGGCATGTGGGAGATACCAACGGGATCGGCATCGTTGTCCATGCTCTATCCGAACGGCTCGGAGCTGCTGGCCTTAGGCAACACGATTCTGCTGCGTTGGGCCGGAATCACCTACGGCGGTACCGTCAATTTGAGCATGACGCGCAGCTATCCGGGCGGCGCGTGGGAGAATATTGCGCTGAACACGGCGAACGACGGTGAATACTCATGGATCGTGACCGGACCGGTCACGGACCACGCACGCTTCCGCATTCAACATACGACGCAAATCGATCTCGCGGACACCTCGAACTCCGATACGCGCATCGCGGAGCCTGCGATCATCCTTTTGTCACCGGATGGCGGCGAGACGGTACTCAGCGCGACGAATGACACGATTCGCTATCAAAAAGTGCTTGTCGACGGTCCGGTGTCAATTGAGTTGAATCGGGACTTTCCGAATGCGCCGTGGGAGTTTCTCGAAGAGAGTTACGGCGGTACGGACTATTTCGTTTGGCGCGTGCAGATGCCGGGCGGGGAGCGTTGCCGGGTGCGGGTTACAAGTATTGACTCGCCGTGGCTGATGGATCAATCGGAAGCGGATTTCGTAGTCAGGCCTCCGGCGATGACGTTACTCACTCCTAACGGCGGTGAAACGCTAACGATCAACTCACCCTATGGGGTAACGTGGACCGCGGCCGAGTATCCGGGTGGTTATCGTATTCTGTTGAACCGTACTTATCCCGAAGGCAACTGGGAGATGATCTCGGCAGGCACCGACAACGACGGGAGCTATATGTGGACGCCGCGCGGAGCAAATTCGACGACGGCGCGTTTGCGGCTTGCGACGGTGCTTGATCCGTCGGGGACATACATGGAAAGCGCGGCGAACTTCACGCTGGACGGCGGCACACCCGCGAGCGAGCATCCGCTGCCGACGCAATTCGGCGTCAGCGAGGCCTATCCGAATCCGTTCAACCCGTCCACGCACATCACGCTCGAGTTGCCAGCGGCGACACATGTGTCGGCGATTGTAACCAATCAGATCGGGCAGACGGTAGCAACATTGCTCGATGCGGAGCGTGACGCCGGGACGTATCGGCTTTCGTTTGACGGTTCGGCGTTTGCGTCGGGTCTCTATTTCCTGCGGGTTACGGCGGCCCGGCAGACGGAAATACGCAAATTGACGCTGCTGAAGTAGATGACGAAACTCGCAGTCCGCGCTTGCAAGATTGCCGAGGAGCTGTCTAAGCTCTATCCGGCTCCGGAGTGCGCGCTGACTCATGACTCGCCGTTTCAGCTGGCGGTGGCCACGATTCTCTCGGCGCAGTGCACGGACGAGCGCGTGAATATGGTGACTCCGGTGCTGTTCAAAAAGTACCCGACACCCGAGAAAATTGCCCACTCAACACAAGAGAGTCTCGAAGAGATTATTAAATCGACAGGCTTTTTTCGGAACAAGGCCAAGAACATCTTGGGGTTTGCGCACGCCATTGTGAACGAGCACGGCGGCGTTGTGCCGCAAGAGCTTGCCGCACTTGTGAAGCTGCCGGGGATTGGACGCAAGACGGCCAATGTCGTGCTCGGTACGGCGTTTGGGATTGCATCGGGCGTGGTGGTCGATACGCACGTGACCCGATTGGCGAATCGCATGGGATTGACGGAGTCGGATGACGCGGTGAAGATTGAACGCGAGTTAATGCATTTACTGCCGCAGGACCAATGGATCAATTTTTCGCACGCACTGATTTGGCATGGCCGCCGCGTGTGCAATGCGCGCAAACCGAATTGCGCGGAGTGCACGCTTGCAAAGTTGTGTTTGAAGGTGGGCGTGTGAGAAGAGCGCCCATTTGTGAACGGTTTCTTCGTTGCAACATTTGTCGGCAAGTGATTGGAAACAAAGCAAGCGTCGACTTGTCACATAGGGTCATTAGCTCTTGCGTACCCCCCCCCGTTCTGCTTATATTGTCCTTGTCCCTTGCGCAAGGACGGATAAGCAGAATTGATCATTGATGAACAAAGGGGAAAGCCATGAAGATGAAATCACTTAGGTGTGGATCGCCGGACTTTTTATCGCGGCGATGTTCGCCACCGCCTACGCAACTTACGACAGCCACGTCCACACAGGAAACGGTCCGCTCGACACGTACCCAACGATCACAGTAACTGGAACGCACAAGATTAGAGTGTGTGCGCCGACGGTGGGCAACATCCAAGGATATTCTTGGATCAGTGGGTCCGGAGTTGTAGATCAAGCGACAGCGAGAAACGGTAGCTCACAGACCTCGTCGGGCTACAGCTTCAACCAAGGTGCGAACGTCCTGTTCTCGTCATGGGTATGGAATTATGGAGGTGGCACTGGAAAAGCGTACTTTGCCGACACGGGAACGACAATGCCTAATTGCGGTACCGAGAGTCCGTGACATCAACGAGTTGCCCCCGCAGATCCCTGCGGGGGCAACTTCCCTTTGGAGGGACAAGACAAGTGATACTCATTCTCCTATTGTTGGTAATCTACACGGAGTCCGCAAGAGCAGACACGTTGTTTGTGGATACGACGCAGCAACTCTCGCAAGTGATAGCCGAAGCTCTGCCCGGTGACGTCTTGATTCTGGATGCAGGCACTCATGTCGGTCCGATCATTCCCTACAGCAAACCACTCACAATCGGAAGCCGATATTTGTAAGATGGTTCCACCGAATGGATCGCTCAAACTAACGTAACGGCATCAGATGACAATCCGGACTCTGCCAGTGCTGTCATTGTTGCCTACGGCGAGCCTTCTTGTCGACTAACTGGGCTAACTCTTACGGGAGCAAGCGGAACAGTTGACCCACGATACGACGGCACGGCAGGCGGGTGCATATATGTCAATCACTCAAACTTGGCGATCGATCATTGCAGAATCACAGGAGGGGTCGCTGACAACGGGGGTGGAATATTTGTAAGTGGCGGCTGGTGGGAATGGGAGACGAACCTAGCGGTGCTGTCTACCACCATAGACAGTTGTTTGTCACAGTTACAAGGTGGAGGTATTTATGCCGACTTCTGTACGTTAGCCGTGAGCAAAACGATACTTCATGACTTACTGTCGAACGGGGGGGCCGCTGGCTTTCATGAGAATGACTGCTACATAACAATAGACTCCTCCGAGTTTACGAGTTGCCACGGTGGTGTGGGCGGAATTGCCCTCTATGGCGGCTGGGGAACTGTCACGGGAAACAGCTTTCACGAAAACAGCACGCCGTGGAACGGCTTCTGCAATGATCTCTCCGCTAACGATTTCACAGGAGAAATTCGCGGCTGTTGGTTTCATGATACACATGCACTTTGGCCCTCCGTTCATCTTGGACGAATCTACGGTGCCGTCACATTCATTGGCAACGTATTGGAACATAATTCAACGTCAGACATAACGGGCACTCTGATCGTGAACGGAGACAATGACTATACAATCTCGCACAATATATTCCGCGACAATCGTAATGTAGGGGGCGGCGCTGTCTACGCGTTTGCGTATGCCACGGCGATTGTGGAACTAAACAGCTTTGTCGGCAATTCAAGCGACGACCCAACGCGAGGCAGCGTCCTCGAATCCATGAACCACGGTGCTCCGCACTTCAGAGACAATATTATCGCCGGAAACATAGGGAATTGTGTTTCCGCTCGGCCCGAGTACCCCATCATTCTCGATGCACGCAATAACTGGTGGGGGCACGCTTCGGGGCCGTATCATGCGGAATTGAATCCGCTGGGTCAGGGGGATACGTTGGTGGGGGATTCAGTGTTGTTTGAGCCGTGGTTGACGTCGCCGCCGGACACGACGCAGCCGTCGGCGATACATCCTGAGCCGGAGCGGCCCGTTGCGGGAACATGGGATTTGCAGTCCGTGTTTCCCAATCCGTTCAACAATTCATTCACGCTTTCGCTCGCGGGGTTGCGGGACGCGCGTTTGAGATTGCGCTGTTCGATATTTTGGGCCGCAGAGTCGCAACGCTCCATTCCGGTCCGGCGTTGGGCGGATTGTTCACGTTCACCGTATCACCGGAACTTTCGAGCGGCGTCTACTTCGTTGCCGCACACGATGACATCGTCCGCGAGTCCATCAAAGTCGTGCTGCTGAAATGAGAATTCAACTTGCCCACAGTAAAACCCCGGCTTGTCGCCGGGGTTTTTCGTTATGGGAGTGTGGTCGCGACGGATCAGTCGGTCAGGATCTGCCGCGGCTTTTGACCTTTGCTCGACAGGGCGTAGGATAGCGCTTCGATTTCGATGGCCATGTTTTCGTTGCGCACAGCGACACCCTTGGGCACGAAGATCGAGATGGGCGCGAAGTTCAGGATTGCGCGGATGCCCGCATCGACCAGCTGATCGACTACCTTCTGCGCGACAAATGCCGGCACGGCGACGACGGCGATCTTTATGTTCTCTTCTTCAATCAACGGTTTGATCTGCGAGAAATCATGGACCTTCAGGCTGCCGACGGCTTTACCGATCTTCTGCGGGTCGCTGTCAAACACGCATTTGATGAGGAACCCTTGCTCGGCGAACTGCTTGAAGTGCACGAGGGCCGTGCCGATGTTTCCCGCACCGACGAGGCAGACGTTCCACGTGCGATGCAATCCGAGAATCCGGCTGATAGCGCGATGCAAATCAACGACGCTATAGCCCAGCCCGCGTCTGCCAAAAGCACCGAAGAATGACAAGTCTTTGCGCACTTGCGCGGCGGTAAGTCCGTTGAGTCTGCCGATTTCCTCCGACGAGATCGTGGTTTTTTCCGCGCTCAGCGCGTTTTGCAGAGTGCGGTAGTATTTCGAAAGCCGTTTGACCGTCGCGTCGGAAACGCGATTGGAGGCCTTTTGCCTTTTGGGGCGCGCGTTTTTCTTGCGCAGTTTCCGTTTCGTCTGCTCTTCCGCCATGTTCATTCCTTACATTGCACCCTTGCCGGAAATCACCGCGGCTGCCGTGCGCAGCAGAATCCGCAGATCGAGCCAGAGGCTCCAGTTTTCTACATAATACAAATCGTACGCCGTGCGTTCTTCAATCGTGGTATCGCTGCCGCGAAAGCCGTTGACCACGGCCCAACCGGTCAGTCCGGCTTTCACGCGGTGCCGATCAAGATAGTTCGGGATGTGTTCCGCGAATTTGTCGACGAATTCCGGACGTTCGGGTCGCGGGCCGACGAGCGACATATCACCGCGCAAGACGCTCCAGAATTGCGGGATTTCGTCGAGCGACCAGCGGCGCAGGAACTTACCGATACGGGTGACGCGCGGATCTCCTCGCACGGCCCACACCGCTCCGGTCTTTTTCTCGGCATCGGTTCGCATCGAGCGGAATTTGATCATGTCAAACTCTTTGCCGTCCATACCGACCCTGCGTTGTCTATAGAAGAGAGGTCTTCCGCTGTCGAAGTAAACCGCCAGCGCTACCAGCGCATAGACCCACGAGAAGATGATAAGAACCAGCGCGGAGAAGGCGAAATCGAGAATACGTTTCGTGACGTATCCCCATCCCACCATCGTCAGTGTTTTGAGTTTGAGGACGGGCCGTCCGCCGATCTCGGATACCTGCACGCGCGAGCGAGTTACATCCACCGCGATCGGCACATAGAGTAACTCAAGCGGCGTGCCCTCAGCGGCGCGCGCGACATCGGAAATTTTGGCTTCGTCTTCCAGCGAGGGGGCGAGCATCACGGCGTCGAGCTCGTGTTCAATCCAAAGCGCGCGGAGTGCCGAAACGTCGCCTAAGCTTGGTCCACCTTCCACGGGCGATGGTCCGAGTGCGCCGACGAGATCAAAGCCCTTTGCGCGCTGACCTTCGAGATTGTTCCAGAGCCTTGCCGCTTCGGTTCCGCTTCCCCACACGGCAATGCGCTGCACGCCGATCCCGCGTTTGAAGAGCGAGCGGCGCAATCGTTGATACACAGCCCGAGCCACGATCAAGAGTGGGATCATGAACGCGACCGTGAGGAGGAACACAAGCCGCGAATAGGAGAATTCGCGATAGAAGAAAATTCCGGCCATGACGACGCCCATCGCGAGCACCGATCCGCGAATAATGCGCGCGATTTCCTGATCGAGCGGCACAGCGGCTTCAGTCATGTAGTGCTGATAGGACCAGCCGATCAGCACGTAGGTTAATCCGAGTATCGCGCCAAACGAAAGATACTCAATCGCGCTCGGCACCCAGTAGGAATGGAAGACCTCATAGACGGGACCGAAGAAGCGCACATAGAACGCGGTAAGCGACGCTACCAACACAGCAAAGAAGTCGAGCATGCTTCCCGCCATTGGCAGCCAGAAGCTGCTCAATAGTGAACGCTTGCGCGTCGATTGGCTGCGATCTGTTGATCGAGCCGCGCTATGATTCTCTGGCTTCATCCTATAGGCTTGCTGCACGCTTGCTCAAAGTGGCGGGTTTTTCGAGATGTGCTCGTGCCAACGGCCTACCGCACGGAACGTTGCGAGCGCGGCATCAATGGCAATCTGGCGCTCGTGTTCATCGAGGGACAACTCATCGAGCCACGCGCGAAAGCGCTCCCAGTTTGGCCGTGTCTGGCCGCTGTCGAGATTAAGGAAGGCGGCACCGTTCTCCGCTCCGCGACCGAGGTTGCCGCGTACGGCATGGGCGATATATGCGTTTCCATTTCGTGAGCCGCGGCGCACATATTCGACGCCTGCCAGCTCGGCCACACAAGTGATCTTCAGGAAGTCAGCGGGTGCGGCGAGCGCGGCGGTCTCGTATCCGAGTTTCTCAAGATCTTCCTGGATCAGCGCCGACGCATCGACGTGCTCGGCAAAATAACCCTGTGCTGCGAGATCCGCGAGAATGCCAAACTCATGAACGGCAGTCAGCACAGCATGCTCGAACCCGTATGCGGCAGTTAGAAATGCGACATAAGAGTCGCGATAGACTGCGCGCAGGGTCCCGGCATCGCCGCCTTCGCTTTTGATTTTCGTGACAATCCGGCGATTCACTTCGGAACCATGCTCGACTTCATGGTGCAAGTCGATGGTGGCCGTTTTCAGGCGCGCTGAAAGTGAATCGCCTTGCTGTTCTGAAACACTATTCTCCGCATTATCTGTCGAATGCTGCAAATGGCACCCCCTTATTGTGCGAACGGGTAATCTGCGTTCCTATGATTCAATGTCGAGGTCCATTTCGGCCTCGTCGTCCTCGTTAACTATCTTGGCCACATCGGCAACCTTATCGCCGCTGTCCAGTTTGATGACGCGCACACCCTGGGTTACGCGACTCATGGTCCGAATATCCTTGACATTCTGACGAATCACAACACCTTGCTCGGTAATGATAATCAGGTCGTCGCTGTCTCCGACTTCTTTCATGGCTACCATGCGGCCCGTTTTGTCAGTCGTCTTGAGCGCCAACACGCCGCCTGCGCCACGCTTGGTCAGTCGATAGTCCGATACGTCACTACGCTTGCCATAGCCCTTCTCGGTCACGGTGAGAATGGTCGAATCTCCGCGCACGACGATCATGCCGACCGCGTCGATTGCGGGCTTTAGCAGGACGCCGCGCACGCCGGTTGCCGTGCGACCCATCGAACGAACATCGCTCTCATTGAAGCGCACAGCTTTGCCTTCGGTCGTGCCGATGATGACTTCGTTGCTGCCGTCGGTTAGCGCGGCATCCAACAACTCGTCGCCGTCTTCAATGTTGATGGCAATAATGCCGTTCGAGCGCGGATTCGAGAACTCCGAAAGTGCAGTCTTTTTCACCGTGCCGCGCTTCGTGCACATCAGCACATAACGGTCTTCGGAGAATTCGCTCGCGGTAACGTAGGCGCGCACCTTTTCGTCGGCGCTGCGCTCGATAAGATTCACGAGCGCTTTGCCGCGCGTGCCTCTGCCCATCTGCGGAATCTGGTACACCTTGAGCCAGTAGCACTTTCCGCGATCTGTGAAGAAGAGAATGTAATCGTGAGTGGACGCGATAAACAGCGTCTCAACCCAATCGTCATCCTTAGTCGTCGCGCCCTGTGAGCCGCGACCGCCGCGGCCCTGCTTGCGGAAGCCTGACACCGGGAAGCGCTTCACGTAACCCGAGTGCGAGATCGTCACGACCATCTCTTCGGGGGCGATCATGTCTTCGATGGTCACTTCAGCTTCGTCTTCAACGACATCCGTGCGCCGCTTGTCGCCGTACTTTTCTTTGATCTCGATCAACTCTTTGCGCACGACTTCGAGCCGGAGGGCGCGGTTTTCATCTTTGGCCAGCGGTTCGAGTTCGGCGATCTTCGCGCGCACTTCGCGAATTTCGTCCATCAGCTTCTGCCGTTCGAGGCCCGTCAGGCGGGCGAGGCGCATATCAAGAATCGCCTTCGACTGCTTCTCTGAAAGGCCGAAGCGTTCGCGCAATTCTATCGCCGCAGTCTCCGGTGACGACGCGGCGCGAATGATATTGATGACTTCGTCAATATGATCGACGGCAATCTGCAAACCCTCGAGGATATGCAGCCGGTCGAGCGCCTGCTGCAATTCAAAACGCACCCGGCGCAGTGTCACTTCGTTGCGGTGCTCGAGGAACTCTGAGATCATGTCACGGAGCGTCAGCACGCGCGGCACACCGTGAACAAGCGCGAGCATGATCACGCCGAACGACTCCTGCATGGGAGTGTGCTTGTAGAGCGAAGCCATCACGACTTCGGGGACAGCCTCGCGCTTGAGTTCAATCACAAGTCGCATGCCGTCGCGATCCGATTCGTCGCGAATGTCGGCGATCCCTTCGATCTTCTTGTCGTTAACGAGGTCCACGATGCGCTCGATCAGGCGCGTCTTATTAACTTGATATGGAATTTCGCTGACGACGATCTTGGTACGCTGGTTAGCCTTTTCGGGCTGTTCGATATTCGCCTTTGCCCGGACGACAATCTTGCCGCGGCCCGTCAGGTAGGCGTCGCGAATGCCCTGCTTGCCGAAAATCGTACCGCCGGTCGGAAAATCCGGCGCGGTGATGTATTGCATTAGATCGACAGTCGTAAGCGCCTCGTTGCCGATCATAGCAATCGCGGCGTCGCACACTTCATGCAGGTTGTGCGGCGGAATGCGCGTGGCCATACCGACTGCGATGCCGTCCGAACCGTTGACGAGCAGATTCGGGAACTTCGCAGGCATCACAGACGGAATCATGATCGACTCGTCGTAGTTCGGTACGAAGTCGACGGTGTTCTTGTCAATATCCGCCAGCATCTCCTCGGCGATGCGGTTCATGCGGGCTTCGGTATAACGCATGGCCGCGGCGCCGTCGCCATCGACCGAACCGAAGTTCCCCTGTCCGTCCACGAGCGGATAGCGCAGGCTGAAATCCTGGACCATGCGTACAAGCGTGTCGTAGATCGCCTGATCGCCGTGGGGATGGTACTTACCCATGACATCGCCGACGATGCGCGCGCACTTCTTGTATGACCGACCGGCGCCGAGGCCGAGTTCGAGCATGCCATAGAGGATGCGGCGATGCACGGGTTTCAGTCCGTCGCGCACGTCGGGCAGCGCGCGAGAGACGATTACGGACATGGAGTAGTTGATGTACGAAGACTTCATTTCGTCTTCGACATTCACCGGGATGATCCGCGAGTCGCCGTTCCCGTTTCCGGCTAAGGGTAAAACAAGATTATCTTTGTCGGCCATGTGTTAGCGTAGTGTGACGGTCGATGGTCATTCGCGATCGCAATCATCATATGAAGGCGGAACTAACGGAACGATGTGTTCGAGAACATCTTCGTGGGTTTGCTTCACAGCTTCCCATTACTCTGCAGTATCAATCCTGAAGTACTGGTGGACGAAAGCGCTTCTTAAGTCGATCCAGTCCTGCCACGGAATACTTGGGTGTGTCCGCTCGTACTCCGTCGAAGTTTTACGCGAGGCTTCACCTTTGATCTCAAGAGCTTTCTGCGCACTCAGCTGTCCTTGTTTGTCCTTGATGAACTCAGGAAGCGTCGATCTCGCAGACAGTTCCGCAAGGAATCGCGCGTGGATAACCATATCAAGCAGAAATGCCTCGTCGCGCCGCATAGTAAACTCTTGTCCCGCGCAAGATTGAATCGCGGCGGATGTAGTTCTCCATTCGTTCCACGCCGGGCCTTGTCAGCAGGTCTACATGACGGCCTGTCAAGCTCTCCAACTCCCGCTCCATCCACAAGAGGTGCGTGACACTCCACTTCGCTTCATTGGCAAACGTGACCATGACGTCGATGTCGCTGTCGGGACGGAAGTCGTCGGTGAGCACTGAGCCGAAGAGTGACAGTTCGACGATCTTCCACTTGTCGCAGAAGGCTGCGATTTGGTCGCGGTCAAGCTCCAGCCTCGGTCTTAAGTCGTCGCTCGTGTCACGTTCCTTCCAGATGCTGATACCAGCCGAATCCCTTGCCGCTCATCTCTTTGGCGCGCATGACGATCTGTCCGGTGTGGTAGGAGAAGTGCTCGACGACGTGATAGATGTCCCGCAGCAGAAGAACGTCGTTGCCTTGGATAATGCGTTTTTCGAGCAACGCCGCTGTGTCAAGCGTTTGCAGAACGGCACACGCTTCCTCTACCGTTTGCTTCAAGTTGGCAAGGAGGACAGTCCTGGTGCCGCCCTCGATTGCCGCGAACTCCTGCGAACGCGCGCGCACATCGGGCGCTCCTCCGCACCCGCTGATGATGTGCTGACGCACATTCCCGGCCAGATGAAGCAACAGATTGCCAATCGAATTGGAGGCCGCGTTGGGCCGCGCCCAAAGCTGCGACTCGTCGAGTCGATTCACCGCTTCGTCGATCTTTCCGTAGAACTCGCGCAGGAACTCCGCGCTCGTCATGAGGAAAAGCTTTTCCGGAGACGTCTTCATTCTGTCCCGCATCCCTTAGTACTAGACACCAATCGAACTCTTGTTGCCCGGCAGCACTTCGACGAGCCGGTTATAGGCGACTTCGGCGGCGCGAATCATGTTCGCGTAGCCTTTTTGTTCATACAGATTGCGCAAGTGCGCGAGAATCTGCTGTTTGTTCTTCGATTCGGCGATAGCGCGTTCGAAGGCGTCCCAATTGACCTCTTCGACCGGCTGCCATCCGCGTTTAACTTTGGGTTCGGACATATCTCGAGTGTTTACTTCTGGGCTTTCTTGGCTTCCTTGGCGGCGCGCTTGGCCTGCTTCTTTTCCATCTTGTGCTGCTTGGTGTCAATCTTCAGCTCTTTGCCGCGCTTGGCGAGGTCCTTTTGGGAGATCGCGTTGCTCTTGAGTTCGAGCTTGGCAGCCTTCAAGCGCGAGGTCAAATCGGCAATCTCTTGCTGAAGTTCGATTTCGCGCTTGTCAAGCATTGTCTGTTCTTCGCGCAGCGCGCGGCGCCGGACTTCGAGCGTGTCGGCCTCGTTGGCCAATTGCTCCTGCTTGGTCGGCGCTGGCGCAGTTTCCTGCGCGGCGCCCTGAATCGCGCCGACGGCAAACGCGGCAAACACTAAAACAAGGAATTGCTTCTTCATCATCTGCTCCATGCGTTAAAGGTTATCCCCGGCTCGTAGTCGAGTCGGGTGTAGTTTCGCGTTCCTGATCGGGAAAGTCGCGTGACAATCCCGAGCGGAAGTCCGTAACCATGACGAACACGTTGCGGTGCAGCGTTTCGACATCGCCGCTTCGCCGCGCCATATCCCCGAAGGTCTTATCAAGTTCAACGAGCGAGGGGAATTCCATCGTGATGTGAAACTCGCCGAGTTCGTTAGGTCCAAAGCCAAGTTTGCGTCGGGTCAATCTCCAGCTTGTCATCTCGCCCGTCTTCATGAGGTGCTCCATCAGCGCGCGCACATTCTCGGCAAATTCCAAATCGCGCCGCGACTCTTTCAGGTTGCACCAGACGTGGTAGATGTTCATCTCCGAATCACCGGATTCCTGTCACGCGGTGTCCCTAATTTCGCCAACACGACGCCGCCTACGGCCCAGCGGATCGCGCCGTCGACGATATTGACAAGCACATAACTTGTCGAGAAGCTCCACCAGATCCACTGTTCGATTTGCACAAGCGCCATGCCGAGCGTGCCGACGATCAGCACAAACAACACTTTGCCGGTGAATGAAAGGTTGGGCACCGCGCGCAAGAGCAGCAGCATCGCAAAGGCGAGCAGCGAGAGCACGGCAAAGTCAAGAATCATCGGCGCGGCCATGCCGTCTTTGCCTTCTCGGTGGAACGACAGAAAGATGTTTGGCCCTTTTGCGCCTTTGTCCCACGCTTCCTGCATTCGTCTGTCGCTTTCATCGGCCGAAAGGCCTTCGTCAAGCATGCCCGCCATCGGCGCGACGTAGATTCCCGAGTGCGGCGCTTCCTTCATGAGCACCTCCGCAACAAGGTCCTCGTCGCGAAAGGTGTTCATGGTTGCTTCGTGCCACGGCAGGAACATGTGTGACACGGCGCCCCACGCGAACATCGCTATCCCCGCCAGCACTCCTGCCAAAATGAACCGCGTGTTCATGCCAACCTCCATTGAAGTTTTGGGATTCTACCAGCCCATCCGCTTGCGTAATTGCGCGATATGGGCCGTGTGATGCCGACCATGCCACGCCGCGTAGGCGACGATGAAATCAAGCTGTTCCACGCCGCGCACCGAGTGAACGTATTTGCGCTCGAAGTCCGACTGCTGAAGCGACTTCAGAATCTCAACCCAGCGGACGTGCAACCCCTCCAGAAGCTCCAGCGCGGAATCGACGGGCAGCTTCATGTCGGGCGTCTTGATCCACTCCTGCTCGTCAAAGCCAATAATCGTCGGCCGGTTCTCGGTGACAACGAATTTCGTGCGGCAATAGAAATGAATATTCGCGTCCGTGATGTGATGCACGACGGTCCGCACCGACCAGCCGCCCTCACGGTACGGCGTATCCAGCCGCGCGTCATTGAACCCGGCAATCGCATTGCCCAACTCAAAGGGCAACTCTTCGATCATCTCGATCCATGTCTTGCGTTCGGCAGCGGTCGGAGTCTGCGATATCTGAAATCTGCCGATCGGATATTTCAGCTCTTCCATCTTGTCACCATCCCATTCGTTCGCGCAGTTTGGTGATATGCGCGGTATGATGCAGACCATGCCATGAATAGAGGCCGAGCAGCCATTTCACGTCAAGCTGCTGACCGGGCCGCTCGGGATGTGTCATGCTGCGGTCGAATTGCTCCGGCGTCAGCTGTTCGAGCAACAGTGTCCATTTCTCATGAATCGCTTCGAGCAGTTTCAGGGAAAGTTCCGGCGCAAAGCTCCCGTCGGGGGTGGTTACCCAATTGGTTTGGTTGTAGGGACGAATCTCGAAACTATCTTCGGTGAGCGCGACTTTTGTGCGTGTGTAAGCGTTCAAATGCGAATCGGCGACGTGGTGCACGAGCTGCCGCACAGTCCATCCGCCTTCGCGGTAAGACGTGTCAAGCTGCGCATCGTTGAGTCCGGCAATGGCCGCGCGCAGTTGCCCCGGCAACGCCCGCAAAACGGCGATTCGTTCAGCGCGCTCTTCGGCGCTCGCCGGTCGATAGACGTCATACTTCCCGATCGGATATTTCTGCGCTTCGAGGTCCATGGCTATTTCTTTTTTCTTGCTTTAATCAGTTTTGCCAACTCTTCGGGCATCTCACGGCACGCGCAATGTTTCGCGTGCGCTTCGTGCCAATCTAATCGTTGTTCCAGGGTCGGGTTTTTGGGCATCTTATGTACGAGATGCCACTCTTTGTTGAGTTTGCCCATGGTGTCACCACTTTCCACCAAGCCACTTCAGGCTTTCGTCATAGCGCCATTGCACATTGAAGTGGCCACCTTCGAACTCTTCGTGCGTGTGCGCAACTTCGGCATCGGCGAGTCTCGTCGAGAGAATGCGCGCGCCCCATTGCAAGTGGAATTCATCCGCGATTCCGCAGTCGATGTAGATCCCCGACAGCCGTTTCAGGTTTTCAATCGTCCGCTCGTCACTTGCCATGCGCACGGGGTCGTGCATAAGCCACCGTGCCCACACGTCTTCGCGCAATTCTCCCGTTTGCAAGTCAAACGGATAGTCGAAGCCGTAGGGCGAGTCAGGATTTGGCGAATAGCAAGCCGACATCGCCGTGATGTTCACGGCCTCATTAGACACGCGCTTACGCTGGTTGCCGTAGAGCGCGATCATGTCTTTCGGCGACGGATGCTTGCGCAGTTCTTTCAGCGCTTGCGGAAATTCCGGCAAATAGCCGTATTCAAAGTAGCAGTCGCCCGAGTGCATGATACACCAGCCGTACAGCTCCGGGTGTCGCGCCGCGAGCACGAATGCTCCGTAACCGCCCGACGACTTGCCGATGACGCACGTGCGCTCCGGCGAGATTCCGGCGCGATACTCCTTACGCATCCACGGCAAGAGCTCACCGCACAGGTAATCTTCGTAATCACCGGTTGCGCTCGAGTTGATATATTGGGCGCCACCGAGCCGCGTGAAGCAATCTGGCATCAGCACGACACACGGCGGAATCGCGCCTTCGGCAATCAGTCGTTCGAGCCTGACTGGAAACGGTTCGAGCCACGCGCTCCAATTGACGTGCGTCAATCCGCTTCCGGTAAATCCCGACAGCAGCACGAGCAGCGGATAGTCGTTTTGTTTCGAGTAACCTTCGGGCAGGTAGACGGGTGTCTCGCGTACGACTTGATCCCCGAGCGGATTGCCTTCAAGGCAGCGCGAGCGGAACTCTTCAACGATGAGTTGGCCAAGCAATCTCATTTCATGAGCACCAGTTTCTGCACTTGCCGCGCGTTGCCTGCGCGCAGCTCGGCGAAATAGACGCCGCTCGGCTGCCGGCCCGCATCCCAATTCACGACATGCTCTCCCGCAGCGCGGTGGTCGTCGACAAGGGTTGCCACGGCGCGTCCCTGCGTGTCGAACACTTTCAGCCTCGTCGCGCCCGCACGCTCAAGGCTATAGTTCAAACGGAACTCGGCGTTCCCCGGGTTCGGAAAGACGAGCAGGGCCACATCGCCGGGCACAAACGGCGGCTCCTCGGCACGGACTCCCGTCTGGCCGAGCGCGACGACTTCGAGGAACTCGCCCGCGCTGTTGGTCACGCGCAACGGTGTCGTGAACACGCCGTCAATGGTCGGAGCAAAGGTAACCGTAACGGTCATCTGTTCCCCCGGCTCCAGGAGCACTTCAAACGCACAACAGTCGTTAAAGAACGGTCCGGTCGAGGTCACGTCCGAGACGAGCACGTTCACGGTTCCGAGATTGCGAATTGTGAGCGGTTCAGAGTCGTTCGCGCCGATACCCGCAAACATGCGCAATGTATCCGGCTCTGCGACCAGAATTGCGCCGGTCGTATCCGGCATGAAGATATGCGTGCGCCATACGGCACCGCGGAAATCCGCGTAGTAGCCTGCGGCAATGACGTTTACATATGCTCCGCTTTCACGCGACAGGCCGAGTTCGGTGAATTCCGCGTCGGCGCTCAGATCGAGCGACCACGATTCACCGCCATCGGTTGTACGCCAGATTTCCCCGGCGGCAGTCGCGGCAACTCCGCCCGCCGCGAAACCGAGCGTATCATTCACCATCAGCACCGAGCTTAAAGGTACGTTCGTAGACAGGACTCGCTCCGACCACGTTTCACCTTGATTTGTGGTGAAACGAACCCAGCCGAGTGGTGGGCTGTCGACTCCTCCGGAAATAATTCCGCGCGCTCCGCTCGGCGAGAAATCGATATCGCGATCGCCCAGCGGATCGGCCGGTGGACGCGATTCCCACGTTGCGCCGCGGTCATGTGAAACCCAACGATGCGAGCCGACCGCTGTTACGAATTCGCCGACGGACGTAATCTCGCTCGCCCAGTTCCCATCGAATTCGTATTCAAGCGTATCCCAATTGGGACCGCCGCTCGTGTTAACGTTACGAAAGATGCGCTCGTCGAACCCGGCCAAGGCGAGGCACTCGTTGGAGTCAGGCGCGACCACGCTGGTCAACCAGCGATCGGCGTGGAAGAAGGAGTCTGTCCATACGACGTGCTGGGATCCGAAGCCGCGAATCAGGCGAATTGCGCCGTCGTCGTCCTCCGTGCTGAATGCGCCTACGTACAACGTATCGTAGATCGCATCTTTCCGTCGAACAGGTCGGTTGGTAATATCAGAGATAAAGTTCGGCGAGCGGAGGGCGTTGAAGGAAGGCGAGAAGGTTGGCGGCGGTTGCGGGTCGAGGTTTGCCCATGTTCGCCCTCCGTTGGTGGATCGGAAGATCGTATGAAGCGTAGCAATGAACACGCGGCCTTGGTGTGTTGCCGCGACTCCGACTGGAACAGCGCCGAGGAGTTGAGGGTGGAGCGGGCTTGCGTCTTCGAGGGTCGCGGAGTATGTCCACGATTCATCGAGCGAACGGCTGTTCTCAGCGGGGATGCGGAAGTCGGGCAGGATGGCCGGTCTAACCGGAAGCTGCGGATGCGCCGCTCGCGCGAGCGTCGCGCACAGCACGATACAGCCGAGCCAGAGTAGAACGGCAAGCTGTTTTCCCATCCGAATCCTCCTACAGTCTGTATTTCGGTTTCGGCGGACAGGCGCGCAAGTAGACGAAGATCGCAGCAGCCAGATAGCCGAAATTTTCGGCCACTTTGCTCCATCCGACTTTGGTTGCCAGTTCGGCAGAAGACGAGGACGCCCCGAAACATCCGCAATCGATATTGAATCCGCGCAAGACGGCTTGGGCGATCAGGACGATGAACAGGCTCATCAGGAAGACGGCCATCAGTGCGGCGCCGCGTCTCATGCGGTTGACGAACAGACAGACGGCGGTGACGGCTTCGAGCGGAGGGAGCAGAATTGCGGTCAGGAAGATGTAGTCGGAGCCGACAACCGGCAGGCTGACTTTGTAGTTCGAGATCGCCTTGGCGAATGCATGTGGATCCAGCATTTTCGGCCAGGCAGCATAGAGAAACACCCCCGCCAACAGGAGGCGGAAGGCCCAATCTAAGCCCGTAAATATCTGCTCGCGGAGGCTCCTATGCATAGCCCTTTATTATAGTAATACATTTTCACAAAGTCAAGCCAAAGTCCCGTTATTTTCAAGAAGTTACGGGGAAGAAAGGGCGGATTTTTCGCCCGTTGTTCCTCTCGCCTTCACGACCCTTCATCAAGCTTCACTTGGGTCTCGAAACAGCGCGGGCCTACCCGCTCCGGGTAAGCCCGCCAAATCTGCAATCGCAGCCAACTCATGGACTATTCCGACTTCGCCTCGGCCGTGTCGATCATCTCGGTCTCTTTGGACCACTCGGCCCAGCCGCCGGTGAAAACAGCCAGTCGGTTGAAGCCATTCGCGAGCGCCCATTCGGCGAGATCGTGCGAGAGGTGGCAATCGCCTCCATCGCAGTAGATGACGATCAGATCCTCTTTGGGCAAGGCCAGGAACTTCGCGGCTTCTTTGTCGATATGGTCGAAGGCCACGTTCAGCGCGCCGGGAATGTGACCCTCGTTGTAGAGGTTTTCTTCGCGCGAGTCGACGAAGTGAATATTGCTCTTGTTGCGCTTCATATAGAGCACCATCGTCGTCGCGAGGTCCACCTCATAGGGGGCAGTCGCTGCGGCAAACATGCTGTCCGGTTTTGCCGCATTCGGATCGGCGATAGACTCGGGCGGCGAGATCAGTTTAATCGGTTCGGGGAATCCCCAGAACGGAGTTTCGTTCTTGGTGGCCACGCGGGTGCCCAATCCGAGCAGCACGGCGGCGATTAGCAATGTCGAAATTTGTTTCCCCAGACTCATGCTTCCTCTGTGGTTTCGGCTGCGCGTGCGACGTCAATCTGTTCGACGAGATAGTTGTAGGCGTCGTCCACGTCGTCACAAATTCTAAACAGGTCCATATCTTCGGGCGAGATCACGCCCCAGCGAATCAAGGCGTCGAAATTGACGACTTCTTTCCAATACTCGCTGCCGAAGAGTACAATCGGCAGCTTGCGTCGAATCTTCTGCGTCTGAATCAGCGTGAGACATTCGAAGAGTTCGTCAAAGGTTCCGAATCCGCCTGGGAACGCGACCAGCGCGCGCGCCAGATAGACGAACCAGTACTTGCGCATGAAGAAGTAGTGAAACTCGAACGTATACGGCGGATCGAGATAGCGATTGACTCCCTGCTCATGCGGCAGGCTGATCGAGAGTCCGACGGTCTTCGCGCCGATGCGATGTGCGCCGCGATTGGCGGCCTCCATCATTCCGGGTCCCGCGCCGCTGCACACGACGTGACGGTCGCGCGGATCGGGCAGCTGTTGAAAATGCGCGGCGACTTTTGCGGCAAGGCGCTCTGCTTCCTGATAGTAGTGCGACAGTCGGCGGAAGGAGGTCTCGCGCTGCTCGATGATCTTCGGCGTGATGCCGAGTTCGCTTGCCCACTGTTTCCTGAGGTCCGCGATGCGCTGCTCGAGTTCTTCTTCGGGCACCGAGCGCGCAGAGCCAAAGAACACAACGGTACTGCGGATCTTTTGCAGACGAAGCCGCGATTGCGGTTCAAGATATTCGGCTAAGATTCTTAGGCTGCGGGCGTGCGCGCTATGCAGGAAGCGCGGGTTGTCGTACGCCTTCGGATAAAAATCCTTCTCGCTTTCGATCAAATGAATCAGTCCTTTCCCGTCCGCAGTCGCCCTGCGTACATGTTCTCAAACCCGCCAAGCGGACCACGGGTTCCCCTGAACGTTCTCGAACGCGCCCATTATGGTTGCAACGTGATGTTTTCTAAATATTTGTTTTACAAACACATGCGCGAATTCGCGCGTATCATTATATATGTGCAAATTCGGTGCCGGGTCAGACTTGCTTTGGGGCAGGTTCAGTGGTCGAGTTTCTTACCTGCGCGATCACAAGTACGTGTCCGTCGGGATCGCGGAAATAGGCCGCGTCATCACCCCAAGCACGGGCTTGCCATGGAGAGAGTTCAACGGCGCCCGCGTCGATGAGCTTCGCGCATTGCACCGCGGGATCGTCGCAATAGAAGTACAGCTCCGCGCCCGAGAGTTCGTCTGCGCCAACGGCATTCGGGACAATTCCCGTATTCGCGCCAAAACTGTTGCGCTCATATATCCCGATTCTGCGCCCATCTTCCAGCTCAAACTCGGCATAGACCGGCACATCCACCGTCTGCCGAAAGTCGAACGCGGCACGATAGAACGCAAGCGCTTTCGGAAAATCACTCACAGCAAGAATCGTCAGCGCATGTCGCATCATTTCAGCAGTACCATCTTCCTGGTTTCCACATGCGCTCCCGCAGTCAACCGACAGAAATAGACCCCCGAGGGCAATCCGCTCGCGCCAAATGCAACAACGTGCGCACCTGCGGCCGTTTCTCCGTTTACGACTGTCGCAACTTCACGGCCTCTCGTGTCGAAAATGGTCAGCGCGGCCTCGCTCGCTTCGGGCAACTCAAAGCGTATCTGCGTCGTCGCGTTGAACGGATTCGGATAGTTTTGCTTTAGTGCGAAGTCGCGCGGCAGTGCGTCTGTTCCACGCGGGCTGCCATCATCCTCAACCACAGGCTGCGCGAGCGTCTGATTATTTGCATCGTCGGCGAGCGTTGAACGGAAGAGTCGAATCTCGTTGTCGCCCGCCGCAAGAACATCCATGTCACCATCGCCGTCGAAGTCGAGCGCGCGCACGGCGGAGGCCTGCGGCAGATTGTCGGTGATCACGTTACGGTAAAAGCGGTGCTCTGTGCCGCGCCACCATGAAATCTCATGTGCGGAGGCAAGCACTAAATCATCGCGCGGATCGCCATCGACGCGAGCGGCCACAACGTCACGCGGGGACTCGATGAGTGAGGAAACGTCGTGGACCTCGCCCGTGGCTCCGTCGCGCCAGCCGAGGTAGTTATCATCGTTCACGCAGAAGAACGCATCCACCACGCTGTCTGCCTCGATATTGAGTTGGGCGCCGCCGCACGCGCTGAGTCCGGGATAGAACCCCAACGACTGGCGAGCGTAAGCGTTGACTGAAGACCAGGACACAAGCTCCCCGCTCTCGTGCGCCGCAGCGAAAAGACGCAGACTGTTTGGGTTGCGAAAGAAACCGCTCGACAGCGAGCGCAGTCCCGGCAGATCGTCAGCAAAAATCGAGCGTGAAAACTCCTGATCGCCGATGTACTCCCACTTTGAAATTTCGCCGGTGGCCGCCGCTGTCGTGAGAATTTCTACCGCCCCATCACCTGTGACATTCACAATTTCTACATCCGTAGCTCCAAAGACCGCGCCGGAAATCGGCAGCATGACGTAGCCCGCCGGAGTCTTTTCCCACCACATCAGCGAACTCTCGAAATAGGCCACCGCAGCGATATCCACATCACCGTCGCTGTCAATATCACCAATGTCCACCGCGCGCGCGCCTTGCCAACCGGTCACAAGCACGTGTTCGGCAAAATTCATGTCGCCGTCATTTTCATACCACGCGACCTTGTCGGCAAACATACCCGCTGCGACAACGTCCAAGTCGCCGTCAGCGTCAAGATCGGCAACCTCCGCCGACATTGCGCCGGCGAGGTCTGTCGCGACGACAAGCTCTTCAAAGAGAATCGGAATGACCTCCTGTCGCAACCCGAAAACGATGTCGCTGGGAATTGCAGCACTGCACTGTTCGTTCAACGACGTAAGCCGATAGGCGTATTCGATGCCCGGTGCTGCCGAGAAGTCGTCATACGCCGTAGCGTTCAGAGCGCTAGTGTCAATCGCTTCTAATTGCAAGACGTTTCCGGCCTCACTTCGCCACACGACCACCTGAAATCCCTGCCCCGGCAACATCCATTCGAGATGCACGCGATCGTTGTGCGTGTGACTTGCCGTTACAAGTTGCGGCGGCGGCAGTTCGCTTCCACTGCAACCCTCTACTGCATCACTAAGCGGCCCCGCGCCATATTCGCTCAGCGCTTGCACGCTATAGTCGAAGCATGTCCCCGGCCCCGGCACATCGTCATCGATGTACGACAAGCCGGGCACGAGTTCAAACTGCTCTCCGTTGCGATACAGACCATAAATCCACGCGCCTCGCGCGGCGTTCCAATGCAATTCAATTCGTCCACATAGGTTCTGGGTCGCGGTCAGACCCGTCACTTCGCCGGGCGGTTCAATTGGACATGGTCCGCAGGTCCACTCGTCGAGTTCAATTTCAGTGAAGCCCTGTACAATTACGAACACTTCGGATGTCCAGCACAGATTCCCGCCAATGTGAATTCCCACGTAAAAGGCGCTGGGCGTGGGTATCGCCTGCACAAAGCAGAATGCTTCCATGAGGAAGAACGTGCCCGGTATGCCCATCACTTCGTCCCCGTTTAGGGTGAAGCAGTTGAAGTTCACGCAGGCAGGGCATTCGCCGATCTCGGGCAGGGGGTCGGAGCCGTCCGGTCCGTCATTGTCCTGATCCCAGTAGATGCAGGCAATCGTACCGTCCGGAAGTGGATTACCGCCGTCACACGCGTCCGTCAACGGCGTAAACGTATACAACGACGCGCAGCTCTGGGCGCAGACCTTCGTGTTGTCACAGAACAGACACAATAGGATGATAATTCCAACAGTCAGCGTCTTCATACAATCCTCCCTAATGATTGATTCATCCGCGAATCCAACTATTGCGCAAACATATATGAGAGAGCAAGTCGCGTGAGCATTCACGCGGCCGACAAACAGAACGAAGAGTAATTTAAGATTTCAGATTAATCCAGCGGAGCGCGAGTTCTTTCTTCATGGTCTCGAAATTCATGACGGTCTCCTGCGGATGCGCGCCGGGGGGAATCTCGCCAAGATAGATCGCGCGCGTAATCGCCGCCGACGGGAAAGAGGTCATCTGCCCCATCGCCGAGATGCCGTTCACGTCGTCACTCAGGACATTGAGTTCGAGTTTTTCCTCGCGGCCGCCGTCGCCCTTTGCCCACACGCGCACGAGCACGCGATCCGGCGCATTCTTCGGCAGCGTATCTTCCAGGACGTTGCCGAGAATCTCGCGCGGCGTCACGGGATTTCCACCGAAGAGGTAGGCACGGTTTGACGTGATGCCAATCTCGCGCAGGAACTGCAGGTAGTCGGCATGGCCCGGGAAGCGGATTGTCTTATAGTCGAGCCGTTTCACTTGACCAAGCAGCGTGCGCGGTAGCGTGGATGTTCCGCCTGCCGTGATGAATGCTTCCAACTCGCCGACACCATCAAAGTGCATCGTTTCCACTTCATCGAGCGAATGCACTTCGACCTCCTTGCCGTCGCGGATTTCGCGCGCGTCTTCGAGGTATTCATTCAGCAGTCCGTGGATCGAGAAGAACTGCGCATACTTCAATCTTCCGCTCGGATCTTGCGGCAAACCGCCGACGCGCACGTGCACTTCGTCGCACGACGTAAAGCGATGCACAAGCTCCCACGCGAGGATGTTCGTCAGACCGGGGGCAAGCCCCGTGTCGGGCACGAGGCTCACGCCTTTCGTGTGCGCCTCTTTGTCCATTGAGAGTATCTTGTCGGTCGCTTCGGGATTGCCGCCGAGATCGACGAACGACGCGCCGTTCGCCAAACATGCGCGCGCAATCGTCGGGTTCAGGAAGAACGGCACGCACGATTGGCAGACCTTGATTCCGGACATAACCTTATCGAGTGAATCATCGCGGCGCACATCGACGATCATCGGCTCGACGAGCTCCGAATTGAGCCACGCGACGGCCTCATCAAGTGTGCCGCGTGAAAGTTCGGCAAGTCTGACTTTGTACGGTCCGTCGGGATGGTGAATAAAGAAATGGGCGGCGACGCGACCCATGAGGCCCGCGCCGAGAATCAGAATTTCGGGGTGCATTGTTGCCTATTCACCCGCGCCGGGGCGGGAATTTAAGCTGGCGAAAGGTCCACGCGACCGCGATCAAGCGCTGAAGCGCGCAACAGCGAGCCGTCGGAATCCACCAGCACATTGAGTCGGAAGGTAAGCAGGTCTCGCTTTACAGGTGGGTATTCCCGCGCGATCTTCTCTGCGTCAACTAATGTTTTTACTTTGAGAAGCCACATTCCGCCGACGGATGAGAGGTAGCGTCCGGAAGCGAGCAAACTGTTATTCATTTTCAAGTCGTCGGTGTACTGCGCCACCTCGCGTCGCAGTGCGTTCATAATTCGCTTGTTGGTGCCGGGACGTCCGGCGAAGTGCACTTGCACGATGTAACCGTCTGGAGATTCCGGGATGGTGTTACGCGTGTTGCGTTTTCCTCGGAAGCTCCGGCCTTGTCGAACGAAACTCATAGCCTTCTTTTCATCAAATCAGTTAGGTGATAGATATGCGGACAAACATGCTCTCCCCATGTTGAAAACGGATAGAAACTCGCAAACTCGTCGGACGGGCACGATCATCCGGCGGCGCTTGCTCCCTCATGTTGATTGCCGCATTGCGGCGCGTGCGCTATCTCCTTCGTCGGTCTGTGTTCATGCTATGATGAGTGCGGATCGCTTCCCGGCGTCCGCCTGAATAATTATCGTGAGTCGCTCAAGCCGGCGACGGCCTGCTGTTTAGCTCAGTGTCACACGCTTGCCGTGGCAAGCTCGGTATGCCGAACATGTCCCGGAAAGTCGTTGCCCGCAGTGTGAGGGTGCAGCGTATCGGCGGCGGGCACTCCCTCCGCGACTTTGCCGATCTTCTCGAGATAGAATCCGCCCCACGAATTGCGCATCATGGTGCACGACGACTCGTCGGGAAAGCCGTTAGCTTTCATGTGCAGCGTGGTCTCTTTGCCGTGGGCTTCGATGCGGAATTCGAGGCGCACGAAATAGAATCCCTCTTCGGGCTCTTCCGGATTCTTAGGCATCGGCGCAAGCGTGGCGATGCGCTCGCTTGGTTCGTAAAGCAGGATTTCCGCTTCGGCGAGCGTGCCTTCTTCGGTGCGCGCGCGCATCTTTCCGCCCACGCACCCGTCATTGTGCACCCAGCGGTTGCCGTCCCACTTGGTAATATACTTAGGATCTGTGAGCGCCAGCCACAGCTGCGCCGCCGACGCCGTTGTTGTGTGTTTTAGTTCGAATGTGTGCATGGGGGGACGTTAATGGTATGCGGTTCCGTCGTAGCTACTCTTTAGGTTTTCGCCTTCTGCCGTCCACCCGGAATCGGTTAGGTACCGAAACAACCCGCACTTCTCGGCGAGGAACCGCAGATCTTGGTGTTGAGCGGAAAGCCCGGCAAAGAATAGGACAACTAACTGATCATTGTCAAGCCGAGCCCTAACGAGAACATAGTAATCACTCTCTCGCGATGGCGCATGAAACTGGATTTGATTCAAAAGGACCTTTACGAGTCGGACAAACGGCTCCACAATATCTCGGTATTGTAGCAAGAACTTCTCCCATATGACATCAAAGTCTTTCGGTTTCTCGATCTTGTAGCTGCCTAGTAGAGTCCGGTTGAGACTTCTGAAAAGTTGAGAACCTGAAAGGGTGTGGCTGCCGCTTCCTATTGCCATCTGATCAATGTAAGACGAAAACACAGCTAAAGTCTGAAAGAATGTCGCCTCAAATTGCTGTCGCTGCAAAGTCTCGTTCTGCAGCTCCATCTGCTCTTTTTGGCCGCGAAGTTCCGCTCTGGTTGCTTCCAACTCCTGGCGCTGAAGTTTCAGTTCTTCGCGCTGCATCCACACGGTTACAATAACGCCTGCAAAGGCAAGTCCCGAAAAAAGCGCGTTAATACTTCCAAATACATCGCCAAACTGACCAGCCAAACCATCTTGACGAACACAAGCAACGGCAAGAACAAATGTCGCGAGCCAAGCGACGGTAACCGCCCCTCCAATCTTAAGAAACAGCCACAACCACTTCTTGTCGTCGGCCTTACTGTCGTCCAACCTTTTCCTCCCCAACCCGGACGAACTCCTCCGCCTGCAAAATCATTTCGTTTACGATTGTGGCGGTCATGTCGTGCTCCGTGTCGTAGTCTGCCGCCGTTCGATAAACGAATGCGTCGAGCAGCCACCGATGCATCTCGCGAGGGACGCGCGGTTTGGATTCGCAAGCTCTCGTCCAAAGGCCGCATGCACCGCAGAATGGCTTGAAAACTCAAGGCTCTCATTCTTAAGAAGTGCCGATGCGACATAGAACATCGCATAATAGGCCCGAGATGCGGCCTGATCTGGCAGGTCTTCATCGAGAAGCACTCGTGCCGCGCGAATGGATCGTTTTGCGGCATCAATCATCTGCGATGGCGTTCCCTTCACAAACGCAATCCCTCGCGTTGGACGTTCATGAGCAAGGGGCTATTCCGTTCTTGATATCTCTTCTTTGACGTGAAGACCGGGCAAATAAGCGTCCCCTTCTCCAACGAATACTCAAGCCGTAAATCACTCGTGCGCCTGACCTCCTCCTCCAAGTCCACCTCCCCCTCCAACACAACCAGCACGTCCACGTCGGAATCTTCGGTCGCGTCGCCGCGGGCTTGGGAGCCGAATAGAATGAGCTGCGACAGCCGCTCGCCGTAAAGTTCGGTTAGCCGCTGTTTCAATTCAGCAAGAATAGGTTTCAGGGATTCGTTCATTGCGACTTCTTTTCCGTCATCCTCATCGCTTCTCGTCGCCATGCCAACATGCGCTTTAAGACAGCAAACTTTTCTTCAAAACTTAGCGCTCTCATCTCTTTGCGGCGCATCTCTTTTTGCTCAAACGCTTGTTTCAAGAACTCAGCTTTTGGTATTCCAGCCATTTCTGCTCCAGGTCAAAACGCTTGCTAATATCGAGAAATCTGTCGTGCGAAAACTTCTTGTCCTTGAGCAAGAGCACGAGTCTCGTTTTGTCTTTCGGTCGCCCCAGTCTTAGATAGATGCAAGCAAGGTGCTCTGGTCTGAAAAACCTCGCAATGCCCGACCCCGTTTCCATTTCTACGGCTTCGCGCATAGCTTCCGCTTCAAGTGCGTCAGGAGGAATAATAATCTGCACACTGGAACCCGCAATGATTACGTATTGGCCCTGTGCTACAATTCCCATCTGACTCAGACGGTCGTAAATGGGACGCATATTTACCAGTGCGGATTCGCCTGTGAGTTCGACGAAGACGTCTACATCTTCCGTATAGAAGGGCTCTGAGTGAAAGATCGTCGCGACTCCGCGACCAAGCGCCCATGAAGTGATGAAGCCTTCACGCTGAAGAAGATCGAACACGTCAGCTATTTCCTTAAACACAAAACAACCTCTTACACGTCGATCGCGGTCGCATACTTGGCGTTGCGCTCGATGAATTCGCGGCGCGGTTCAACGGCGTCGCCCATCAGCATCGAGAAGACGTGATCGGCGGCGGCGGCGTCTTCCAGCGTCACCACCAGCAGCGTGCGGTTCTCAGGATCCATCGTCGTCTCCCACAACTGCTCCGGATTCATTTCGCCGAGTCCCTTGTAGCGCTGCACCATCACGCCTTGCGGGCCGTTGAAATCCTTCTGAATGATCGCGTCGCGCTCGACTTCGTCCATCGCGTAACGCTTCTTCTTACCCTTCGACACGCCGTAGAGTGGGGGCTGCGCGATAAACATCTTGCCTTGCTCGATCAATGGCCGCTGATAGCGGAAGAAGAACGTCAGCAGCAGCGTGCGAATATGCTGTCCGTCCACGTCGGCGTCAGTCATGATGATGATCTTGCCGTAACGGCACTTCTCAATTTCGAAATCCTCTTCCGTCGCGATGCCCGCGCCAATCGCCGTAATCAGCGTGCGCAGCTCTTCATTGGCCAGAATTTTGTCAAGCCGCGCCTTCTCGACATTGATGACCTTGCCGCGCAGCGGCAGAATTGCCTGAAACTCGCGGTTGCGTCCCTGCTTCGCCGAGCCGCCCGCCGAGTCGCCCTCGACGATGTAGAGCTCGGACTTCTCGATATCCTTCGTCGAACAATCAGCGAGCTTGCCCGGCAGGGAGCCGGATTCGAGCGCGGTCTTGCGCCGCGTCAAGTCCCGCGCCTTGCGCGCCGCTTCGCGCGCTCGCGCCGCGAGAATGGACTTTTCAATCAGCTTTTTCGCGTCGTGCGGGTGCTCTTCGAAGTACTCGCCAAGCTTCTCGTTGACGATCTGCTCGACAATGCCCTTGATTTCGCTGTTGCCGAGCTTCGTCTTGGTCTGCCCTTCAAACTGCGGCTCCTGCACGCGCACCGAGATCACAGCCGTCAGGCCTTCGCGCACGTCGTCGCCCGAGAGCGCCATCTTGTCGTTCTTGAACAGCTTGTTCTTCGCCGCGTAGTTGTTGATTGTGCGCGTCAGCGCCGCTTTGAAGCCAACGAGGTGCGTGCCGCCCTCGACCGTGTGAATATTGTTGACGTAGGTGACGATATTTTCAGTGTAGCCGTCATTGTATTGCAGCGCAATCTCCACCGGCACGCCTTCGCGGTCCGCGAAGAAATAGATCGGCTTCGATTGCAGCGGCGTGCGGTTCTCGTCGAGATATTTCACGAACTCCGCGATGCCGCCTTTGAACTCGTAGGTCTCTTTTCTGCCGTCGCGCTTGTCTTCCGCTTCAATCTTGAGTCCGCGATTCAAGTACGCCAGTTCGCGCAAGCGCTCGAGCAGCGTTTCAAAATTGAAGTCGCGGATCTTGAATATGTCCTGATCGGGCATGAACGTTGTTGTGGTGCCGCGGCCGCGCGCTTTGCCAACTTCGTGCACCGGGCCGTCGGGAGCGCCGCGCTTGTATGACTGTTGATAGCGCACGCCATCGCGGACGACTTCCACGCGCAGCGATTCCGAAAGCGCATTCACCACCGATACGCCTACGCCGTGCAGACCGCCCGAGACCTTATAGGAATCCTTGTCGAACTTACCACCGGCGTGCAGCACGGTCATCACGACTTCGAGTGAAGACTTCTTCTCGGTCGGATGCATCTCGACCGGGATACCGCGCCCGTTATCGCGCACGGTCACCGAGCCGTCGGCGTTGACGCTCATTTCGATTTCAGTGCAATGCCCCGCCATCGCTTCATCGACGGAATTGTCCACCACTTCATAGACGAGGTGGTGCAGTCCGCGCACACCGATGTCGCCGATGTACATCGCCGGGCGTTTCCGCACAGCCTCCAAGCCTTTGAGCACCGTAATTGACGATGCGCCGTAGTCTTTGCTCACTTTACTTTCGTGTATTGTTTCGGGCATGTGAATCTTTGTGTTGTGTCGCCGTCGTCGGACGTGTTCTGTTTCGTAGCGATCTACTCTGTCAGCTTCAGTCCGCTCGTCATCTCGTCAATCTCATCAAGCGGCGGAGTATAGGTCGCCTGTTCGAGTTGCGTGATCATTCCGACCAGGTAGGCCGTATAGGCCGCAGGCGAGTTAAGCGTTTCGAGTTCGTCGTGTGTGATCTGATGATCGAGCGTCGGCAGGTTGCTTGCAGTTACGGGCCAATAGGCCGCAATCCAATAGCGCTCATCATTCGACAGTCCCTGCATCGTGTAAAACAGCCTTCCATTTTCCACGAGGCAGTTGTCCTGCACGTACATCGTGACGTTGCGAATCCCCTTCCAGCCGTCGCCGCAAACGGTCGCAATGTTGACATGAAACGCAGGATAGGCTTCCACTGCGGGTAGGATTTCGGGAAAGCGCGTCGCGTCTCCGTGCAGCGCGGCCTGCAAATCACTCAAGCGCTTGTCAAACTCTTCGCGCTCTGCTCCGTGAAAGATCGCGCGGTATTTCTTGATTTCGAAGACGCGGAGTTGCCGTTGTTGTGGGTCAAACTCCTCGAACGCAATTTCATCGAGTGGTAGTATTCCGTCTCGCGGAAGACTAAGTGGCAGCAAATCACTAAATCCCAACGCTGAGTGTCTTGGCCAACCATTTAGAAAAGGCGGCTCCGCAGGATTGTTCGCAAGCTTCGCTATGTTTGGAGTGCTAAAATCAATAGCATATTTGTATTGTGACTCTCCGTACTCAAGTCGCATCTGCCGCGACCCCGCACACCCGGCAATCAAAATCAAGCACAACAGCCAACCGAGCGACAGCTTTGGTTCAATCTTCTTCGCCGCCAGCGCGACGCCGTCGTGTCCGATGAACAAATTGGTCTCCCGGGTGGATTGCCCTCCGGTCTCCCCCCAAAGTTGGCACTGCAACTTGGGGGGTATAGGGGGGTAGCGGTTATGCTTCGATGAGATGCCCTTCCCTCGCCGCTTCCATTACGGCGACCGTGGTCGCGTGCTGGAAATTCGCAAAGGTCACGGGGAAGGCGTCGATCTCTTCAATCGTGGCCTTGCCGACGAGCGATTGCAGAATTCGGTTCATCCCGAAGCCGCAGCCTGCGTGGGGCAGCGCGTGCGACGAAACCTGCTCGATATACGGCGCGAAGTCAGCCAGCACCGAGGCTTCGACGTCGGCTTGTTCAACGTATTTTCCGGCGCGCGCAAACCACTCGAAGCGACGCGACGCCAGATGCTCGAACATGATCGAATTGGTCAAGCGCTCTTTCAGCAGATCAAGCAGATGCAAGCGCACCGCCGCGCCGACCGACTCGCCGCTGCCCGGCAGAATCAGGTCCGCGCTGTCAATTCGCCCCTTGCCGTCGGGAAACATGTTAAAGAACTTAATCACGCGCAGTTCGCGGCGTTCTAACTCTGCGTGCTCCCACATTGGATCGGGAAATTTCGTCAGGAACACCGGCCCAAACATTTCAGCGAGCTTCAGTTCCTGCCAATGCGTGAAATCCATCCCCCACTGAATCGGCTCGCCGTCCTTGCGCAAGATTTCAATTGCTTCGTCGTATGTCAGCTTGGCAAACGGCGTGTTCGCCCACTTCTGCAGCTTCTTGGCGTGTTCTTTCGCGATCCCCAGTTCGTGCGCGTGCGCGCCGATGTTTGACGCGAGCGCCTGCACGAAGCCCTGAATCTCCTGCAAGAGCGCGCCGTAGAGTTCGGATTGCTCGCCGACGAATTCAATTTCGTGCAAGCTGAACTCCATGCAATGCCGTCCGTCGGACGGGTTGTGGCGTTCGCCGCGAAAACTTCTGCCGACTGTAAACGTCTTGGGAAAGAGCCCGAGCGCGCCTTCGAGGTGCAGCTGTCCGGTCTGCTTCAAGAACACCGGCTGCGCGGCCCAATTCAAACTTGAGTCGAGCGACGCCTCCATCAGAGAATCCACAAATTCACAGGCTCCCGACGCGCGCACCATGGAAGGAACTTCGACATAGTGATAACCGCGCGCCCACCAGTGACAAAAGCTCGTTTGCGTGGAGAGGTGCCACAGCTTGACTTGCTGTTCGAGCGTCATAATCGTACTCCTTGTGTTGAAACGGTGATTGGTTTCGGTGCGGCTCACTGTCCGCGCCATTCCGAATTTCAAGCGGCGGCTCGCTGTCCGCCATTACTTACCGGTTTCCTCCGGAGCAGGCCCTGCCTGCGTGTTGTGTGTTGTGGATGTGCTCCTTGTATTGCTACAGTCGTGTCGTCGATCAGAACGAATCACCAAATCTCTTGGCTACCCATTCTCTTGTTGTGCGCAAAGCAAGATATGCGACTCGTCATGTCACCGCGCTTCATCGCACAAACTGGAATTCGAATTAGTACGAGTGCGGACCACTTCGCCCGTTTTTTCTCTGGTTTAAGCAAGCACCATTGGCCCGCCTCAACCGGGCCTCTCCGCATCGACCCCAAATCTGATAAATATACGAATTTTCAACCTTTTATTACAACTTTTTGGGCCGCGACGGGCACATTTCGACTGGAACGGCGTCGCTTTTCAGAGTCGGGGCCAATTGTTGTATGTGCTGTGAAAACAAGTTGTTGCGTGAACGACCTGCAAATGCCGACCTGCCCTCGAGTCGCGCTTCGCAATCTACCTGTTGCAAATGACACAGACTGCAACGAACACAGGGGTCGGCAGCCGTATGCGAAACCTGTAAAAACAACCGTGGGCCGGTGGCATTGCGCTTGCGATAAGGGTGTAGGAACTCAAGCCGGAGACCCTTGAATATGCAGCGTCAACGCGGATTCACCCTGATCGAACTTCTGGTCGTGATCGTGATCATCGGGATCATTGCCACGATAGCAGTGCCGCGTTTTCTGGCATCGCAGGATCGCGCCCAGGTAACTGCGGCAGTGGCGGACGTGGACCACTTCCGCAAGGCCCTCGCGGTCTACGAAATTGACCACGGTGCGTATCCCGATCAGAATTACGGCAATGTTCCGGGCATCGTGGCGGCCCTCGTCGATCCTTCGGGCAATGACTACATGGTTCTTCCTGACGGCCAGAGCTTCTCGTCGTTCACCTACACACCGATCAACAACGGCGAAAGCTATGAGATTCAAGTGGTCGCACAAGACCACGGAAACACCGGCGTCACGGCCGATCCCAACGGCACAGCGGTGCAATAGGCACTGAGCACTCATACAAGAAAAAAAGAGCGATCCCGTGAGGTCGCTCTTTTTAGTTTGTCGCCGCTATCCCCCAAGAGTTGTCTGCAACTTTGGGGGGCGTCTTACTCGCCCACCCACGGATTATCTACCGGCAAGTCTGCAACGATCCGCAGCGCGATCCCGATTGTAATCACGATGAAGATGTACCGCCATGCCTTGTACGTGCCGTACTGAGTCTCGATGTAGTTGATGAACGCGCTGTTTCGACCGTAGCGAAAGAAGAACGCCCCAATCGCCACCGCAAGCACGCCCAAAATGATGAAATAGACGATAACTTTCATCTTGCTACTTCGCGTACACCGCCTTTTGCGCCAGCGTCTGTCCGGCGGTATTTAGCTTGAACAGGTAGACACCCGCCGCGCATTCAGCACAATTCCATTCCACCTGATGCTCGCCCGCATTTAGCATGCCGTTGATTAAGCTCCCCACTTCACGTCCTAAAACATCGTACACGCGGAGTGAAACCTCGCTCGTCTTCGGCAAGCTGAACGACACGTTCACCGCGCCGTTAAACGGATTCGGATAGAGGGGTTTCAGTTCAAGAACGCGCGGCAACGGAGCGTCTGTTGCGTCGCCAACAAACACCCAACCGCGGCCCGAAAGACGAATGGTATCGGGACTGCTCGACGCATTGCTCCACACCAACACGCGGCCGAGATAGCTCTGTTCGGCCAACGGAGTAAACCGCACCTCGGTCGTCATGAATGCGCCCGGCTCCAGATTCACCACTATCCACTGCGGCGGCCCGCTGAAGCCTGTTCCGGTGACGCCAAAGGCCACAATCGTCAGAGTCCCTGTGCCAGTATTTTCGAGTCGCACGGCGACGACGCTGTCTTCGCCAACTTCAACCGAGTCGAATTCGATATCAGGGGGAGTTATCTCGATGACGGGTTCAAACATACCGCCCGCGAGCGGCTCGTCGCTGCGCAGATAGAGCACGTCGCCGCCGCCGTTTTCAAGGAGCAAGTGTCCGAAGTTGTCGTTATCGATTACAAAGGCCGGCGCTGCACTGATGTTGTCATAGATATACTCCGGCGCCCAATTGGTCGGCGCCCCGGAATAGAAGATCTCGCCCGTGTAGAAATTCCCGGAGAGCGGCAGCCATCGCATGCCCGCCATGCTGTGTTCGTAGGAAACCACCGGGTTCCTGCGGCTAACATATCTGTGATAAGCAATCCGAAACTCCACGTTCCTTGCGGCGAGCGCGAATGGTAATACACCGGTCGCGGCATGCCGAACCCTTCGCTGCCCTGCGTCGCACAATGTACCGTGCCATTCGCTTCAACCGCGATATCACCGGGATAGCTTTCGGGATGGGGCACTTGCAGATCAGTAAGCTCCCAGACCATGCCGCCGGCTTCGTTGTTCGTCGCGTGCTGTACCTTGTACCCCGTGCCGCCAACAGCACGGAAGAGCGCGTGCCCCACGCCATCGCCATCGATACCGATGCGCGGCGACGCACCCGACCCAAAGGCGCCGAGGTCGGCGGGAATCACGTCATCCCACCACTCTTCGCTGCCGTCGTAGTAGGCAAACTCAAGTTGATAGACATCGGCGACTTCAATGACATAGATAACATAGAGCTGTCCATTTTCGTTCACCGCAACGTCGGGGGTAACCGCCGGTTCGTTCGGGTCACTCAGCATGCTGCGCGTCCAATTATCCGCCCCCTGCCGCACCGCAAACCAAACATGGTTGTTCGAAGTATAGGCAACAACCGGTTCTTCGCTTTGCGGATTCCACGCAATCGCAAATTCGCCGAGATTCGACATCGAGAGCGAGTCGTTTACGATTTCCGGGCCGTGCCACGTCTCGGCGTCAGGCTCCCGCCAATAGTAACGAAGCTGGACACCTGATTGAAAGACGACATGCAGCGTCGCGGCGTCATCCACGGCCAGATGCTTCTCAACGCCGCCGCTCGCGAAGGCCAGCGTTTCGGCGTTATCGATGTCCCACTGCGCCTGAACGTTGATCGCACAAAGCAACAGTGCAAGTGGAATCGTCAGTCGTGCAATCATTATCTGTCTCCTGTTCTGTTCTTACTGCGTACACGAATCCTCTCGACCCGAGAGGCCTGTTGCGCATCAGGCCGGCGCGAAGCCATTTGTTGTGATCCACCACACTGCAATGGCGATGAGCGCGAACGTGAAGATGTTGCGCCAGCGTTCCGGCGATTTGAGCGCACTGCCGGCGGCAGCCGTCCCGGTGGCCGCGCCCTTGCGTCCGCGCCACCACCAGATCGCTTCAACGATGCCCCAGATGATGAGCACGCCCGCAATCAGTGTATTCTTGATCGTAACTTGATCCATGCTCAATGTCCTCTTTCGGGTTCCGTGCAGATGCTTTTGCGCGTAGGCTCACGGCGCAACGCAATAGGTCCAGCGGCACGCCGGGGGGATTAGGGTTTCATCTCTACGCGCACCGTATCGCTGGCGGTTTCATTACTCCACGCCTTGACGTATGCGGTTTTCTTTTTGGTGGCTACGCGCCGCTTGATTTCCGTTAGTTCGAGGTAGCTCGTGTCGCTTTCGCAAACCTTGTGCTGTCCGTAACAGTCGAGCTGCAGACAGAGCTCGCCAACGTTGACGCGGGTCGTATCATCCTTGGACGCCGTCGCCCACACCCGCGCAATCGACTTCTGATAGATCCACGCGTATTTCGTTTCCACTTCAACCCGCAAGTGGGGCGGCTGTCCCGCAAAGACCAGCCCCGTTGCTGCGATCAACCCGATCACCACTCTTCTGATCATTTTCATCACTTCCTGTGCTTTTCGTATTCTGCGATGGCTTCGGGCATTAATTCTTCAAGTTGGGCGATTCGGCGGTCGTCGGTGGGGTGCGTGGACAGGAACGCGGGGACGCTCCCGCCTGCGCCTTTGAAATCTTTGAAGCGCTTCCAGAATTTCACGGCTTCGCGCGGATCGTATCCTGCGCGCGCCATATAGAGCAGGCCCATACGATCCGCTTCGAGCTCTTGCGAACGCGAGTGCGGCAGCGTGCGGCCCAAGGTCGTGCCCACGCCGTATGCGCCGAGCGCAAGCTGCCGTGTCTCTTCGGGCTTTTCGGCCATCGCAACATCCAGCGCGATGCCGCCCAGACTGATTAAGAGCGATTCGCTCATACGCTCGCCGCCGTGCCGCGCGGTCGCGTGCGCGACTTCATGTCCCATTACCGCGGCCAGCCCCGCTTCATTTTGTGTGATCGGAAGAATCGCGTTGTACACGCCGATCTTGCCGCCCGGGAGACAGAACGCATTTGGCTCCTCCGACTTGAAGCAGACGTACTCCCACTGCGCGTTCGACAGCTTCACGACGCCCGAGATTTTGCGGCCCACTTTTTCGACCAGCGCCTGCTCGCTCGCGTTCGTCGTGCGCGGCGTGTTCTTCTTGATGTCCTGAAACGCCGATAACCCAAGCGACGCCTCCTGTGACGAGTTGAGCAGCATCAGCCCCTTCCGGCCCGTCTCGGGGTTGGTGTAACACGTCACAATCACCGCCGCGCAGACCAGCGCGGCCAATAGCGCAATCTTCTTCATTTCCGACCCCTTTATCTGATCAATAGCATCTTGTTGCTTAGTTCCGTTTCCGGTGTCCCGATCCGATAGATGTATACGCCGCTGGGCATTCCTTCGAGCGAGACGCGCACAACGGCGCGTCCGCTGGTTTGCGCTTCATAGAGCGTCCGCACAAGTCTCCCTCCGGTGTCAAAGAGTTCAAGCCGCACCGGCATCATTCGAGGCACACTGAACTCGATGGTTGTCTCCGCGTTGAACGGATTGGGATAGTTTTGCGATAGCGTGACCTCGTCGGGAATTCCGGGCCTCTCGTGCGGCACGGCGGTGGCGGCCATGTGGCCGGATTCCAAGGTGGAGTGCTCACCCTCTGCGCAATTGTCGGGGTTGTTGCTGTTGTAGGCGGTGACGGAATACCAGTGAATTACGCCCGGTGACACGGTTTCGTCGGTATACTGCAGCGCGCCGGACGTTCCAATCCAATCGCTGTCGCGGTACACCCGATACGAAGTTGCATTGGCAACGGGGCTCCATGTAATCGTGACGCTTGTCGGCATTCCGTCTGTCGCTGCCACGCTTGTTACCCTCGACGGTCGAACAAATCGAGCTCCGTCGGATACCGCAATTGGGGACAACGTTGTGTCCTGCGCGGCGGTGCAAACCCGGCGCGCGAAAATCACAAACTCTGCCCGCCCCGGCGGAAGTGTAGTATCAGAATAGGTGGTCGCGATTCGCGGCAATCGAGCTATCAGTTGTCCGTTTTCGCCCCGTCGCAGAAACAGTGAATCTACATCTGTCCAGGCCGGATAGGGTTGCCATTCAATTGAATATTCGTTGCATCCATCCTCGCGCACGATGAACCCCGGCACCTGCGGCGGCGGCGTGCAGGCGACCGGCGATTCGTTACAAAACCAGTGACTATGCTGCAAAAGCAGCTCGAAGTACCATTCCGTGACCGTAAACGAGCCGGTCCTCCAGGTCGTCGGGCCATCCGCAATGTAGATACGCAGCCAATATCGCGGTGGATTCGGTGGGCTTGGCCACGGAGTGAACGTGGATTCCGAAATGAACGTGCCCTCGCAGCCTAACAGGTCGCCGCCGTTCATGGGAATCGTAAACGGGGGACCGTTCTCGGACTGACGTGCGGGCTGGTCTGTCGAATCCGGGCCGTTGTTGTTCTGATCCCACATGAGTTCCACTTCAACGGAGTAATCCGGTATTGCGACCCCGCCACCGCAAAGTGTCGTCAACGGGTGGTCGCAATCATTATATGTGATCACGATCTCATTGGGCTGGCCGAACGCGATCTCCAAACCCGCCAGCAACATTACTGAACTCAACAAGTTTCGCATCTTTGTTCTTTCCTTTCCTGAACACTGCTCGGCACCTCCCCGCCCTCTAATCCAGAAACACCTCTTTCACCACACCTTTGCCGACAACCTCCGCGATGCGACCGAGCAACTCGGGTTTCGTGTGGTGCAGCGTCGCTCGCCAGACATCGTGGTCGCATTTCACGAGGAGCCGCCCCCTTTCGAGCCCTTGCACGTGTGCGTATTTGGCGATCTGTTCACCCACGATTTCGACCCAGCGCTCTTCAATGAGCGCCAGCCTAAGCCCCTTCTGGTACCTCTTGTCCCGCAATAGGCCATCAAGGATTTTAGTGATTGGCGTGTTTTTCATGTGACAAATACTTAATAGACAGTTGTTTTTGTGGTGTCGCGCTCTCTTGCAGGCGGAGTTGTAATTGTTTTATTCGTGTATTATATTTAAGTAAAGTATCAACAAATCTCCAAAACCCCGCCATGAACCCTTTTGAATCAGACATTTACGACCATACGGCGCTTGCCATAGCCCTGCCTGCGCTGTTGATAGCCGTTGGCGAACTCACCGTCCGGGCCGGGGAAAAGCTGATCTTTGGTCAGTTTGGGCTGACCCACCCGCAGTATGTCGTTCTGGCGACCGTCAACGTCTATCCGGCGCCGCCCACTATCACCGATGTGAAGTCATCCCTGTTTATGGTGCGGAGCGCTGCGAACATGACACAACTAATCGATCAACTCGAGGAGATGGGCCACCTCCGGCGCATCGCTTCGCCCACCGATCGCCGCGCCTCCCTGCTCGAAATCACCGAGTCCGGCCGCGAGACCATAGCCTCGGTCGACGAACTGTACGTTCGCACCATGCAGGAGATTTGCCGGGACTATCCTGACGACGAACTGCGCGGCGCTGTACTCACACTCCGGCGCTTCTGCGGGGATGCCGCCCGAGTGATCGGCTTTGAAATGCGCAATCCTCGCCTACAATAAAATACGCTTTCCACTCTGACAGTCAACTCTTTTCTCAGGGGACATTTCATGCGCAGCTTGCTTCGCACCCTCACCATATTACTCTGCGTCAGGACACTTTTCGCCGCGGAACAGCTCACCGGCACGATTAGCGGAATCGTCGTGGACACCGAGACTCAGGAACCAGTTATTGGCGCCGCACTCATGATCAAGGGTACCCAGCTTGGCGCCGCTGCCGATCTTGAGGGTCGGTTTACGATTTCCAACGTTCCTGCCGGAATTCACGCGCTGTCTGTTTCCGCAATCGGTTATGCACCTATTGTGTACACTGATGTGAATATCCGCCCCGCGCGAGCGACGACACTCACGCTGAAGCTCGCCGTGCTCGCCATCGAGAACGCGGAAGTGACTATTCGGCCGCGCTACTTCACGACACCCGCCGATGCTCCGGCCAACACGACAGTGCTCGCGTATGAAGAAATTCGTCGCGCACCGGGCACCGTCGGCGATGTGAGCCGCGTGCTCATGTCGCTGCCGAGTGTCTCCAAGGTGAATGACACGCGCAATAACTTGATTGTGCGCGGCGGCTCACCGATGGAGAACGGCTACAGCATTGACGGTATCGAGGTTCCCAACATCAATCACTTTCCGCTGCAAGGCGCGGCTTCCGGTGCGCTCGGCATGATTCAGGTTGATCTTCTCGAAGACGCTACCTTTCAAGCGGGCGGCTTCGGCGTCGAACATGGCGAGCGGCTCTCTTCAGTCATGGAGCTTGCGCTGCGCGCCGGTGATCGCGAACGCGTGAACGGACAATTCAACTTGAACTTGCTTGGTGTGGGCGGCGTGCTCGATGGTCCGCTCGCGAACAAACGCGGCTCGTTTCTTGTCGCGGCCAATCGCAGCTACTTCGACTTCGTCGTTGATGCGTTTAACGTCGAGGCGAGTGCCGTGCCATGGTATTCGGATTTATTAGGCAAGGTCGTCTACGATCTATCGCCTCGCAATCAACTTACGATGCTTGATTTAGCGGGCCGCGATCACAGTCACATTGCCCGCACCCGCGCGCAAGAAAATGACGAGAACGTGTATGGCACGGCCGATTGGACAGTCAACACTCTCGGCGCAAATTGGCGGCACCTGTGGGGTCCGCGCGGTTACTCGAACACATCCGTCGCGCACACGTACACGAACTGGCAAAGCAAGTGGAGCGAGGTCAGCGAAGCACCGCTCTCGGCCACTGCTGCAACCGAGCATACGCTCACGCTGCGCAGCGATCATCGCTTTCGCGTAAGCAAGCGGATGAATGTTTCGTGCGGCTCGCGCGCCTCCGCCGTGCCGTTTGACTATGACCGCGTCTATTTCGCCACCACCGATTTGTTTGGCAACGCCGTGCCTGAGTTGCGCGTAAGAAAGGCCGAGACCGCAATGAATCTTGGCGGCTATCTGAGCGCCGGACTCTTGCTCACGCCGCGCCTGACCTTTACGCCCGGCGCGCGTGTTGATCATCAGAGCTACACCGGGCAGACAACGTTCGCACCCCGCGCCCAAGTTACGTATGACGCGAGTGACGCGACGACGCTCTCGGCAAGCTGTGGTCTCTATCAGCAGGCGCTGCCCTACGTTCTGCTTTCGCAGAACGAACAATTCAAAGAGCTGTCAAATCCGTTCGCGGTGCACTATGTGTTGGGCGCGAGCCACTTGGTCAATGATGAGACGCGTTTGACCATCGAGGCCTATCACAAGCACTACGAGCATCTGTCGCTCGATCCGGCGCAGGCCGAGTTCTCGGTGCTCGATCAAACCAACGATCAAGACGGCTTCACGGCACACGAGTTGCTCTTGGACAATGGTCACGCCTTTAGCACAGGTATCGAGCTGATGATACAAAAGAAGCTCGTCGAAAGACTCTACGGTTCCGTGAGCGGTTCCTATTCGCGGGCGCGCTATCGTGACTATTCCGGCGTATGGCGCGACCGTATTTATGACAACCGCTATCTGGCCACGTTGATAGGAGGTTACAAACCGGATCAGAATTGGGACTTGAGTCTGCGCTGGATCTTCGCGGGCGGGGCGCCCTATACGCCGCTTGACCTTGCCGCCTCGACCGCAGCGAATCGCGCCGTTTACGACTATCACGACGTGAACAGCGAGCGCCTTCCGGCCTATCACACGCTCGACATCCGCGCTGATCGCCGCTTCACGTTCGGCAGCGCGAATGGTGTCGTCTTCCTGGCTATCCAGAACCTCTACGCCCGCGAGAACATCTCATCGTATTATTGGAACCAGAACAAGAACGAACCCGCCACATACAAACAGTGGGGTCTATTGCCGCTGATGGGTATTGAGATCGAATTCTAATCACCAGCATTGACGACATGGGTTGCTGCAATAGATGTTTTCAACTGCCCCTCCATATATAAAAAGCACAACCCCCGACGCCGCACGCCGGGGGTTGCTATTAGCCCGCCAATGTTCTCGAACGAGTCTCTGCCGCGGCCTTCAGTTGAGCCGGACCGGCATGATCAGCATCAGCAGGTCTTCATTTTCTTCCTGTTCGGTCGGCTTCACAATGCCCGCCGACGTCGATGAGCCCAGCTCGAACCGTACGTCCGGCGTGTCAATCTGCCGCAGCATGTCACTTACGTACGTGGCGTTATACCCGATGTCCATCGGTTCACCCGAAAATTCGCAGGAAATCGTCTCAAATCCCTCGTTGCCCTGCTCGATGTCTTCGACCTTGATTTGCAGCTGCTGCTTGTCGAGATGCACGCGAATCTGCCGCGAAATTTCATTTGAAAAAATATTCGCGCGGCGCACGGCGGAGAACAGCGAATCCAACCCTACGGTCAGAACATGCTTATTTTCCGTCGGAATCACCGCATCGTAGTTGGGATAGCGTCCTTCAATCAGGCGTGTAATCAGCGTCGTATTTCCGGCACGGAAGCCAAGTTGCGATCCCGCAAAACCGATTTCCATCTCCCCCTCGCCCTCGGCGATGCGCTGTACGGCAGCCATCGCCTTCGAGGGAACTATTGCCGTCTGCGTGTCGCCTTTGTAGCCATTTGCCGCAGTACCGATCTTTACGAGTCGATGTCCATCCGTCGCCACGAGGCGAAAGGTCTCTTTTGACAACTCGAGGAACACACCGGTCAACTGCGGGCGTAGCTCGTCCCGCGACACCGCGAAAAGCACCTTGCTGATCATGCGGCGCAGTTTATTGCGCGAAAGTTTGAACGTCGAAACTTCAGACAGCTGCGGCACTTGCGGATAGACATCCACCGACTCCGCCGAGCACTGATACTTCTTGCCTTCCGTGTCCGTAATCGTGATCCGGTGTTCCTTGTTCGCTTCAATCGACACCGTCACGTCCGGCAGCCCGCGCATCAATTCCAGAAATTTACGTGACGGCAGGAGTGTCCGACCGTCTTTCTGACCTTGAACCTCAAGCTCCGTCTGCATTGTGACTTCGATATCTGAACCCGTGAGCACGAGCTTATTGCCCTTTAGCTCCGCGAGAAAGTGCGACAAGACCGGCATCGGACTTTTCTGCGGAACAACGGTAGACAACGGCGCAAGCGCTCCGGCTAAACTGCTCTGTGGTGCGGAAAACTTCATGGATGGTTTCTGAATTCTGAGGATAGAGAGAGATTAAGAAAGAATCGTTGTAGCAGCAGAGGCTGTGAATTCGTGGATAGAGTCTTCTACTCTTTGGTTATTCTGAACTCTGTTGTGCTGATAACAGAGTGTGTGCCGCGCTTCACTTGTCCCCTCTTACCGTATTGTCCCCGAGACCCCCGCGAACTATCCCCGCCCGTTCACTCCGCGAGTCGACAACTCACGGCCTTGCCAACATCTATTCACATACTTGTCCGCAGGATCGGTCCAAGCGAAAGTCGGCGCTCGAGGTCGTGTAATGCGGCCACTGTCTGCACTTCATCTGTCTTGCGCTGCTCCGCAATCGTATCACGCGCATGAATCACGGTTGAATGATCACGGCCTCCGAAAAATCCGCCGATGGTCTTTAGCGAATGCTCCGTAAGTTCAGTCATCAGATACATTGCGATCATACGCGCATGCGCAATTTCTTTCTTACGTGACTTGCCGCGCAGCGCGTCCTGACTTAACTTGAAATAGTCCGCAACGGTCTGTTGAATCAACTCCACCGGCGGACGTCCCGTGCGCTTGCCCGTCTTTTCCTGGATCACGCGCTGCGCAAGTTCGAGTGTCGCGGGAACGCGGCCGAACTGACAGTGCGCAACCAGCGCCGCAAATGCGCCTTCAAGTTCGCGCACGTTGCTCGTTATATGTGTAGAGAGCAGATCAGCCACGTCGAGCGGAAGCGGAAACTTCTCATGTTTCGCGCGATCCTGCAGAATCGCCAACCGTGTTTCGTAGGTCGGTGGATTCACATTCGTTACAAGACCGGAATCAAACCGCGAAATCAACCGCTCATCGAATCCGGCGAGTTCATGCACCGGGCGATCGGAGGTCATCACAATGCGCCGTCCGCTCTGATGCAGCGCGTTAAACGCGTGGAAGAATTCCGTTTGCGTACGCTCTTTCGTCGCAAAGAACTGTATGTCGTCCACCAGCAGCAGATCGACATTCCGGTACTTCTCCGCGAAGTCGGATCCTTGCTGCGATCTCACAGACTGAATAAAATCCTGTGTGAAGCGTTCTGAAGATACGTAGCGCACGCGAATGCCGTCATTCCGCCGCACTGAAAGCACGCGATTACCAATCGATTGCAACAGGTGCGTCTTGCCGAGTCCGGTGCCGCCGTAGATCAACAGCGGATTCCACAGCGTGGGCCGTGATAAATCGGAAATTGCCAAACACGCGGCGCGCGCAAAGCTGTTGCAATCTCCCTCGACAAAATTTTCAAAGCGATAGCGCGGATTGAGATTCGCTTCCACCGCCGCATCCGTGACGGTAATCGCGTGGCCATTCTGACCATTCGACTCCGACGCGCTGCGATTCACCGGAGCGCCCGTATTGAACCTTAAGTTGCGCTGGCGGGGGATTTCACCACCACCTTGAACGCGGATCCGTACGCGCACCGGCTCGCCGGTATTTGTGAGTGCGACCGCTTCCAGTCCGGCAACGAAATGTTCTTCGACGAATTCGCGGTGAAATTTTGAGGGAGCGAGTAAGGTAAGAACCCGATCTTCTAACTTTTCGGGTTTGAGCGTTTCAATCCACGAGCTGAAGGTGGTCTCGGAAACGGACGGCGCAACCGCCGCCATGATCGAAGTCCAGAGATCAGCGGCCGGCAGAGATTCGACAGAGGCCATAGGCGAGGATGGAATACAATATAGGTGAGAAAAAGGCACGTAAACAGGCTTCTTCCGAGAGGAAAGCGAGCGTTGTTTACGCGACGGGCTCATAATATAGCATATCCACAGGAGTGTCAAGGAGAATAACTCCTCTAAAAACTCATGCTTACGAGCGTTAGAGAGTTGTTAATTCGGGCTCTGATGTTTTGCGCTATAGACCAATTCGAGAGGCGAGGCGTGATTCGAGGTCCCAATGAATCAAACTCACAGAATAGGACATTTTTTCCCGTGACTTTCAGTTTACGAATTCTGGCAGTTTCTTCCCAGCGCGCCTGTCATCATGTAGTGAGCACGGAGTGGCGCCGCACCCACGTCAAGGCTGTTGCGCAGCGCTGCGGAGCCCGCAGTCGGCTGGATTGCCTCCTCTGTTTTCGCAGGCAATAAAACAAAAACAAGCATTTATGAGCAAATCAACCTCTCGAAGCGCACTTCGGACAGTTGCCAATAAGCCCCGTATTGCGTATTATTCAGGTTCGCCTGCAACCGAAGCAAGAAAGAATCAAAATACAGCTTAGAGTGAGCAATGAAAAGAACTTACCAGCCCTCCCGCCGCCGTCGCCGCAATCGGCACGGTTTCCGCGAGCGGATGTCCACCAAGAATGGGCGTGCGGTCTTGGCTCGTCGTCGCGCCAAGGGTCGCAAGCGCCTGACTGTCTCGGATGAACGACACTAAGTTCCCACGATCCGAGCGCCTGTCGGGCCGTTCGGAGCTGGAACGGGTTCGCAAAATGGGCCAGCGACGGACACTCCCGGAGCTGGTTCTTTTTTTTTGCCTGGGCAGCCCGAGCGCAAGTTAGCTTGTGCTGCCATGCGCAAAGTTGGGGGCGCGGCCGACCGCAACCGTCATCGCCGCAAACTCAAAGAATTCTATCGCTTAAACAAAAACCTCTGGCCGGACAACACGCACTATTACGTTCTCTTTCGCAAATCCGTCCCAAGCTGGGCTGAATTTGAAGTCCGATTAGCTGAAAAGCTGATGTCCCTCTGACTTCGTATTTCCGATTTCACACTTCCGATTTTCCCCTTTGTCTTGGCTTCTGATCCAGCTGATTCGCGCCTATCAGGTGACGCTCGGTCCGCATGTAGGCGGGCGCTGCCGGTTTACGCCGACCTGTTCGGATTATTCGATAGAAGCAATTAGAAAAAAAGGATTTGTCAAAGGACTTACGCTTTCGTTGCGGAGAATCGTAAAGTGCGGTCCCTGGCATCCGGGGGGCGTTGATGAAGTGCCAGAATCAACGGGAACAAAAACTTAACCAACAACATCGTGTTTGATCGTAACACCATTCTTGCGCTCGTCGTGGTCGGCCTGATTCTACTCGGCCTGCCCTACTATTATAAGCTCATCTCCCCGCCCGCACCGCCGGAAACGGAGCAGGTCGTCGAGGTGCTGAAGTCCGACACCGCCAAGACAGTCACGGCAACCGAAGCCGTGAAGTCTGCCCCGGCGATAGCAGATTCATCCTATATCTCGCCGACATCCCCGGATTCGCGGGCCGATTCGCTCGTTCCCGCCAGACCCTATACCACCGAGCTGGTCGAGGTCGAGACGCCGAAGTTCAAGATGATGCTCGGCAGCGACGGACGCGTGACGTCCTATGTATTGTCCGACTACAACTTGAAGAGCGGCCCGCCGGTGAATCTGCACGCCATGGCCACCCGCGGCGACTCCGCGATGGGCTACTTCGATCTGGATCTCGGGCCGCGCAATATCAATTCGCTGCGCGGTCTCTATTTCGAGCCGAGCACGCCGCGCCTGTTTGTTCCGAGCGGCCGCGACTCGGTGGAGTTGCACTACACGAGCCCCGCCGGTCAACATCTCGTCATCTATTATGTTGTGGATGCCGAGCGCTACGGCTTTACACTGAACATCAAGGCGAACGGATTCACGCTGCCGGACACGCGCGAGTACATACTCACGTGGAAAGGCGGCGTCCCGACCACCGAGCCGGATCCCGCATCGGATCATGAGTTCGGCGGAGCGTACGCACAAATTGGCGAAGAACTTGAGAATCATCAGCTCGGCAGCGATCCCAAGGTCGAGTTCACCGCGACGGGCCGCACGCCGTTTGTTGCGACGCGCTCGAAATATTTCATTGCCGCGCTGATTCCGTCGACCCCTGCTGCGGGTGCGGATATTCTGGGCACCTCGCGTAATCCCAAAGAGAAGAGCGTGCCGCACCTCTATGATGCCGGCCTGCGCATGCCGTGGGAGGCGATTAGCATTGAATCGCGCGTCGACGTCTACTGGGGACCGATTCGCAAAGAGAATCTGGAAGCCTACGGCGTCGGCCTTGAAGAGACGATGAACTGGGGCTGGCAGATCGTCAAGCCGTTCTCACTCGCCGTGCTGTGGCTGTTGATGTTCCTCGGTTCGTTTATCAGCAACTATGGTATCGTCATCATCATCTTCTCCGTGCTGGTGAAGGTGGCGCTGTGGCCCTTGACGCGCAAGTCGCAGGTCGCAATGAAGAAGATGGCGGCGCTGAAGCCCGAACTCGAAGCGTTGAAAGAGAAGCACGCCAAGAATCCGCAGGCGCTGAATGCCGCGATGATGGCGCTCTACAAGGAGCGCGGCGTGAATCCCGCGGCGGGCTGCATTCCGATGCTCCTGCAGATGCCGATTCTCTACGGTCTGTTCGTCATCTTCCGCTCGACGATTGAGTTCCGGCAGGCTCCGTTCTTCGGGTGGATCAGCGACCTAAGTCAGCCAGACTTCATGTTCATGCTGCCGTTCTCGATTCCGATGTATGGCAGCGGCGTCGGCCTGTTGCCGATCGTGATGGGTGTGTCGCAGTTCTTCATGTCGAAGGCGACGCTCACCGATCCGAATCAAAAGGCAATGCTCTACATCATGCCGGTGATGATGGTCTTGCTGTTCAACAACTTCCCGAGCGGCCTGTCGCTCTACTACACGCTGTTCAACGTCTGGGCCATTGTCGAGCAGCGGCTCATCAAACTTCCTGAGCAGTTCCCTGCCGCCGTGGTTGTCGAAGATAAGCCGAAGAAGAAGCTGAAGAAATAGTCTTCCGGTCTCCCCAAAGGGCTCTTCGCGCGGCAGGTGTCTTCACCCGCCCCGACCCGAAAAAAACGGCGCCCCGTCCCCGGTACGCCGTTCCAAAGAGTTCGCCAGACATTTGTTTTGCCCACCGGCTTGGCCATGTCCGCTTTCGCGGTTTAGCCTTTCTGCCTGGCGCTCTACCTATTAGACAATTCGGATTCGCAAAAAGTTCCAGCGTCAGCGTGTAGGGGCGGATGGCGTTCCGCGCACGATAAGCACGCGCCCCTGCGAAGCGCATCGTTACCCGCCGTTGTGGGTCTTCAGACCCGCAATGGCCGAAGCCGAGCGGGATTTCTCGTCCTATCTTCCTATGCAAGGACACAATAGACGCACAACATAATGTCAACGCATTCAGTGAAAGGACCAGGAATGGGAATACTTCGTCTTGCTCTTATTGCTTTGATTATCGCAGGATGATCGCGTGACGCCGTTCAGGAACTCCGCAAGATCGCGGACCCCGCTTGGCCTACCAAGAAAGCAACACACGTTGTAGAGTTGTACAAAGTCCAGATAAGTGATGCCGACTTCAAGAAATCTACCTTCGGCAATCCTCTTGACATCAAAGTCTCCCTATTGTGTGATGGACAACCCTTGGCATCTCAGACGGAGCCCGCTTTGATGTCTGGCGTTCGCGGCGAACGTTTCCTGAAAAACCCAATAAGATGGGTTGTTGACTTCGACCCCAATCGGAATTATCAAATCCGATTGGAAGAACAGGCAGTTATCGCCCAGGCCATGAGGTGGTCAATACCGGCAACCCCCAAGATTGGCTATTGGCCTATTGGTCACGGCAAGTTACAGCTCGGACAAGACTCTTATATTGAATTTCGCGAGAAAATCGCTGGGTAACGAACACACAAGCCCCCCACAACCGCACACACCCATGTACCCCGACGACGAGATCACTCACGACCAGCCGGAGTTGACTCCGGACGAAACTCCGCAGGCTGACGCGGCACCCGAACCGATTGAAACGTTCTCTACGGATTCGCTCGAACCGTCCGAGGCTCCAGCCCCTGTCCCGCACTCGCCTTCCAACGAGGGGGCGGAAGAGAACCTCGCGAAGCTGAAGGACGCGATTCGCGCGCTCGATACGGGCCACATTAAGAACGGCGCGCGCAACTACAAGGAATTTTTCGAGCACGCCAAAGAGATCGGCAGCCTGTTCAAAACTCTGAAGCCGCTGCCGCACGCCGAGCGCGAGCAGCTCTGGCTCGAGTTCTCAACCTTGTGCGATGACGTGCGCGCGCAGCAGAACGCGGAGCGCGAAGAGCAAAAGCTCGTGTCGCTCGAATTGCGCGGCAAACTTGAAGCGCGGCTGATCGAACTCCAGCAGGCCGGACCGAACGCGAAGTTCGCGGACGACTTCAACAAGCTCGCCGATCAGATGAAAGCGATTCGCGAAGAGTTCAGCGGCACCAAGGAGCAGCAGAGCGCACTCGTGCCCAAGGATCGCGAAGCGCTGTGGAAGCTATGGAAGAGTGCGGACGACGCGATCTGGGCGCAGCGCAAAGCCGTGCGCGAGGAGAACTACGCGCTCGGCAAAGAGCACATGCAGCTCTGCGCGGAACTCGCGGCGAGCGGCGATCCATTTGACTGTCACAAGAAGATCAAAGAGCTGCGGCCGTGGCAGCGCGGCGCCGAACTGGCGCGCGAACAGCGCGACGAGATTCGCAAGGCGCTCGACGCGTCGTGGGATGCGGCGGCGGCGCGTATAGAAAGTTCGCGCGTCGAACGCAAACGTCAATTCGAAGAATGGACAGAGCGCACGAGCGGGCTCTTGGAAGAGTGGGAAGCGAAGCTCGAGAAGATGCGCGACTTTCGCGTGAAGCTCGAAGAGCAAATCGCGCGGCTGAACGAGATGGAGACGAACGCGCGCACGGACGAGTTTGCCGATCAAGTTGCCGGTTGGCGCGAAGAGAAGGAAGCCAAGCTCGTCGACGTCGACAAAAACCTCGCGCAGCTCGCCGAGAAGATTGACTCGGTGAAGAAGCGATTGAAATAGCGCCGGAGAGCCATGCACCGCTCCGCGCACTTTTCATCCGATCGCAACTATCGCTATACACTCGCGCGCGCGTGGGACGACGCCTTGCCGCGCCTGACGTGGGTGCTGTTGAATCCATCGCGCGCCAGCGAGCATGAGGACGATCCGACGATTCGCCGCGTGATCGGATTGTCGAGCCGGTGGGGTTACGGGTCGGTGCTGGTCGCGAATCTCTATGCGCGAGTCTGCACATGTCCGACGGAACTGCATAACAACTTCAGCGAGCGCGAGCGCATCGGTCCGCGCAACAATGTGCACCTGTCGAAACTCGCCGCACCAATTGTTGTCGCCTGGGGTGCGCAGACCTATGCGCGGACCCGCGCGCTGGAGGTACTTGAGTTGCTTCCGCGTCCGCTCACGTGTATCGGCCAGAACGGGGACGGCTCGCCTAAACACCCGCTCTATGCCCGGCGCGATACGCCGTGTAGTCCGTTCCAACCGGTGTCGTGACCCACTCACCTGACACCATCGCCGCAATTGCAACCCCACCCGGCATTGGTGGGATAGCAGTCATTCGCATCTCCGGTCCGCGGTCCTGGGAGGTCGCGGCAAAGATAGCGGGCCCTCCGCCGCAACGAAACGCATCGAGCGAAGCCACGGGGGAGTGGAGTTTGCATCAGCGCAACGGGACCTGCGCCTATTCCGGCATACGCAACAATAATAATGAATTACTGGACGAAGCGCTGGTCAGCTCCTTCAGGTCTCCGCACTCGTATACAGGGGAAGATGTCGTCGAAGTCTCGTGTCACGGCGGGAACGTATCTCCTAAGCGAATATTATCATTGATATTGTCATGCGGCGTGCGCATCGCAAGGCCGGGCGAGTTTACTGAGCGGGCTTTTCTGAACGGCAAGCTCGATTTGGCTCAGGCCGAGGCGGTTGCAGGCCTAATTCACGCGCGCTCGGAGGCCGCAGCCCGCATTTCGGTCTCCCAATTAGCTGGAAAGCTCTCTGAGAGTATTCGCGACATGCGGTCGAAGATATTGGATTTGTTGGCATTGTTAGAGCTCGAACTGGACTTTAGCGAGGAGGACGTGAGTTTTCAGTCGCTCGAGTCGCGGAAGACGGATTTGTTAGATCTACAAGCGAAGATCGAACATTTAAGCGCAACTTTCGACCGGGGCCGCCGCGAGCGCGAGGGGATGAAGGTGGCCATCGTTGGTGCGCCAAACGCCGGGAAATCCACCCTTCTGAATCGAATCGTCGGCGACGAGCGGGCCATTGTGTCCCCCCATCCCGGGACCACGCGCGACGTAGTGGAAGCTCACCTCGAACTTTCTGGCCATGAAGTTATCTTTCAGGACACGGCGGGCCTGCGCGACACCGAGCATGAAATCGAGACCATTGGAATCGAGCGTACGCTGAAGACCCTCGTGCGCGCCGATGTTGTTCTTCTGCTGATAGATAGCGCCACTGGTGATCTGCCTGGAAGCACGATGCTGGCAGAACTCGCGAACAAATCCCCGTTCCTGGTGTATAATAAGTGTGACCTGAGTCGCGCCGAGCCGCAGCCACCGTTCACCGCGCACAGCGGAGTCTTTCATATTTCAGCCTTGTCCGGGGCCGGAGTTGAGACGCTGCTCGCCGTGCTGACCCGCCATTTTTCTGACGAACTTGAAACAGCCGGTGATCTGATGCTCACCGAGCAGCGTCACCACGACGCGTTACAGCGTTCGCGAGATGCTTTGGTGCGCGCACAGCAGCAGTTTGCCGAGCCGACATTGCTGGCCGCAGATCTTCGCGATGCCGCAAACGCGTTGGGTGAAATCACCGGTGAAACCATTGGCGAAGAGGTTCTCGACCGCATCTTCTCACAGTTTTGCATCGGGAAGTAGGTGGTTTCTTCGCAAACATGAATTCTTAAGTATTATTGAATTGCCGAATAAACAGAAAGCAGGAAACGATGTCCGTACTAAGCGAAGCAGTTATGCAGTCCGTCGTCAAGAACTACGTGGAGAACAACCGGCCGAAGGTCAAGGCAGAGAACGCATGGTACGCGAGTCTGCCCACTCTGGAGTCGGCAGTCCGCGCGGCGGCAGCGACGAGTGACGGCAAGGCGAGCAAGAGCCCGCGCCGAAGTCCTGCCGAGTCGCTGAAGTTGGCCGAAGAGAAATTAGTCGGGCAGCTTGACCAGCTGCAATCGTACAAGACGTTTGACGCATTGCTGGAGGGAATCGAGCGCGCGGTGCTGCCGATCCCGGGTCTGAATGATGTGTACGCGTACGACACAGCGCGCCGCATCGGCGCATACTTGAATATCATGCCGAAGCATGTCTATCTGTTCACCAGCACGCGCACCGGCGCGAAGCAGCTTGGCATCGTGAGCAAGAAGCGTCTGTTGTTGTGCACGAGTCTTCCGGCCGCCTTTCAGGAGCTTGAGCCGTATGAAGCGGAAGACGCGCTGAGCAATTTGAAGAAACTGATCACGGAACCCGCAGCGACGTCGTCCTATTTCACGCAGGGCCGCGAGTAATCCGCTCTTCGCGCATTCGCAGCGACTAAAGGCGCGGAGATTCCCGCGACGCACACCCTATTCTCCCGGCCCATGCCCACCAAGAAGTCCGACACAAAAACGCTGAAATCGCTTGGCCGCAAGACCAAACCATCGCGCACACTCGAAGTGTTTCCAAATCACTCGCCGGGTCAGCTTGAGATCACGTTGAACTGCGCGGAGTTCACCTGTCTCTGTCCGGTGACCGGGCAGCCGGACTTTGCGCAGATCGAAATTATCTACACGCCGGACAAGTATGTGGTTGAGTCCAAGTCAATGAAGCTCTACCTGGAGACGTTTCGCAGTGTCGGTGTCTTTCATGAACATCTTGCGGTCGACATCGGCAGGGATTTCATGAAGATCGTCAAACCGCTGCACGTGGAAGTGATCGCTCACTTTAACACGCGCGGCGGCATCGCTATCAGTGCAAGTTACACCGACCAGCGCACCGCCTAGCCCCACTCTCACGCGACGGTCTTTTGCCATTTGACTTTTTGATATTCGATTGCGACGGCGTGCTCGTGGACAGCGAGTGGCTTGTGGCGCGCATTGAAGTGGAAACGCGCGCCGAATTCGGGCAGCATATCTCTATAGAAGAGTATATTCGCCGCTACGTCGGTCTCTCGACTCGCTCGCCGGAATACCTCGAGAGTCTGAAAGACCTGCCCCCGGAGTTTCGCGATTTGATGAAGGTGCGGGTTGAGCGCGCCTTCCACGAGGAGCTTGAAGCGATTGGCGGTGTTGCCGAGACACTCGACAAGTTGAAGCATTGGCCGAAAGCGATCGCGTCAAGTTCGAGTCCACACGAGATTGAGATGATGCTCGAGCGGGTCGGCCTGTTGCATCACTTCGCCGGGAACATCTTCTCGGTCTCTATGGTCGCCCGTCCCAAGCCTGCCCCGGATGTTTATTTACACGCAGCCGAGCAGAACAACGTCTTGCCTTCGCAATGTCTTGTTATTGAAGACTCTGTCGTTGGGGCGACGGCGGCGTTAAGCGCCGGGATGACGGTTTGGGGATTCACTGGCGCCCGCCACCAGACCACAGAGTCCAAGCAGCGCCTGAAGGATCTCGGCGTACACCGAATCCTCAGCCACATGAGCGATCTTCCTCCGCTTTTATAGTGCGGCATGGCAACGTATTATCGGAAAGCCCCGACTAACTACCGGGGCCTTTTTGTGTGGAGCGAAATCGGGGGTGCAATGTCACATGCCTCACCAGACGGACGCTCACAGAACCCTGCATTCTATGATGCAAAGACAACAAATACAAATATATAAAAACTATAGACGGGTCGGCGCTTCATGCCAGACCGCCCCCTAAGTGCGTGATTGCTCGCATTTAAGTCCCCCAAGTTTCGTATATTCTCAGCTTAGGTAAATTGGCACAGTCTACCCCAAATGGAGCTTATACTCATGGCCGAATTGTCCCATTACAAATACCGCGGCGCGCGCGCCTGTGTCCTGATGCACGAACAGTTCATGCAGGATTTTCTCGACATCTGGTGGGCCGCGAAATCCGCCGAGATCAAACTGCCGAAAACCGAAGACAAGGACTATCAGAGTCTCGATCATGTTCTCTTCCACGTATTGCGCTCCGGTCGCGGCTACATGACGTGGATGTGTGAGAAGCTCGGTTTGCCCGACCCGCAGATCGCCGAGGTCCCCGCAGTCGAAGAAATCGAAGAACGCTGCGACGACTATCTTGATCATCTGCTTGAGAAGTGGCGCGAGCCGCTGGCCGAGGTTACGGAAGATAAATTCAACGCCGTGCACAAAACGCGCTGGGGTCTCGATCTGCCCATCGAAGGCATGTTAGAACACGCCGTGATGCACCCGCTGCGGCACTCCTTTCAATTGGAAGAGCTGCTCTCTGAGCAGGCGCCTGAATACCTCGAGTAGCTACAAGACTTTAATCACCAGCTTAATCATCAGCAAATTCTCAAAGGAAACTACATGATTGAAGCCCGCAATTAACAACCACAACTAACTTCGGGGGAGAACAGTATGAAGAACGTGTTGAAGTGGATCGGCCTCGGTGCCTCGGCGCTTATCCTGTTTGTCCTTGTTGTCTTTGGGTACTTTCATGTTAGCTCGTCAAACAAGACGAGCAGTACCTACGCCGGGATCAAAGGAAAGAACCTCTACGTGACGGCCGACAGCGCCGCAATCGAACGCGGCAAGCATTTGGCACACGGCCTTGCCGGTTGCGCGGGTTGCCACGGTGACGATTTGGCCGGCATGAGTACGGACATGAGGCCGCTGGCGATGTTTAATGTCCCGAACATCACACAAGGCGTCGGCGGGCTTCCGCCGGACTACTCGGTTCAGGATCTCGACTTAGTTGTTCGTCACGGCATCAAACGCGACAAGACCGGCGTGATTATCATGCCTGTCTATCATAACAATCGCATTGCCGATGAAGACATCGCCGCGATCTACACCTATCTCATGAGCGCGCCGAAGATCAATCGTAAGATTGAGCCGCTATCGCTCGGTCCGATCGGCAAAATGCTGGTCGCGCGGGACCAGGTTGTCGTGATGCCCGCCGTGGTCAACCACAACTTCAAACCCGGTGCGCGCCCCGGGATTGCGCCGACAGCGGAGTATGGCAAGTATCTGGCGGAAGTCGCATGCATGGGGTGTCACGCCCCGAATTATAGCGGCGGCCCAGTATTCAACGGAGATCCGAGCTGGCCGCCAGCACCGAACCTCACGACGAAGCTCGATCGCTATACGTTGGAGTCTTTTGTCGCGCTGCTCAAGACAGGCATTCGTCCGGACGGCACCACCATAGATGCGAAGGCGATGCCGGTGCGAGATACGAAGAATGCCGACAGTCTCGAGTATGCGGCGCTTTGGAACTATATCACCTCGCTGCCGAAGGTCCCGGATGCGAGCGCAAACTGGAAAGATGAGTTGATGATAAAATGACGCTTGCCGATCTGCAGCATCTGTTGCGCTACACGCGCTGGGCTAACGGCAGGATTCTTGAGGAATTGTTGACCATCGAGACGCCGCCGCCTAAAGCCGTGAAGCTGCTGGCGCACGTCCTTGCGGCCGAGCATCTCTGGCTCGATCGCATGACGAACGACCCGCGCAACCATCTGGTTTGGCCGGAGTGGGGCATCTTCGACTGTGACGAGCAGCAGCACGAGCTTGATCGACGCTGGACGAAATTCTTCACGAATTTCACCGAAGCCGATTTGGAACGCACAGCGAGCTACACAAATTCGCAGGGCAATGACTATTCGAATACGGTGCGCGAGATCTTGATGCACCTGATTCTGCATGCGCCGCATCATCGCGGCCAGATCAACGCCGAACTGCGCGACGAAGGCTTCCCCCCACCCTACGTGGATTACATCCAAGCCGTAAGAACGAAACAAATTTGAACTCCGGTCTCCCCCCAAAGTTGTCCGCAACTTTGGGGGGAACAAGGGGGGCTTCTGCGCACCGCCGTAGCGCCCACGTTCGTGGGCAAAAACCCCCAAGCGGAATCGCGAACACCAAGCGCTCGTCATGTTGAACGCAGTGAAACATCCCTGAGGCCCCCTGTCATCCTCTGTAAGGAACTATTCAAGCAATACAAGAACGGGCAGCACGCCTGCCGCCCCTACATTAGATATAATCACATCTCATGAAAGCCATTACCTTCCGTCAATACGGCTCGCCGGACGTTCTGAAATACGAAGACGTCCCCACGCCGACCCCCAAAGATGATGAAGTTCTAATCAAGCTCCATGCGTCGTCCGTGAATGCCGCAGACTGGCATCTCTTGCGCGCGGATCCGTTTCCCGTGCGCTTCATGTTGGGGCTGACCAAGCCCAAGCCGAAGTTCCACATCCTCGGCGGTGATGTCGCCGGAGTTATCGAAGCAATTGGCAAGAATGTCACCGAGTTCAAAGTCGGCGACGAAGTCTTCGGTGAAACCTTTGATGACGGCATGGGCGGCTTCGCGGAATACACCTGCGCGAGAGCGAAGATTCTCGTTGCAAAACCGAAGAATCTGAACTTTGAAGAAGCGGCAGCCGTCCCCCTCGCCGCTGTGACGGCATTCTTCGGATTGCGCGACGTGGCCAAGGTTCAGCCGGGACAGAACGTGCTCATCAACGGCGCGGCCGGCGGAGTCGGAACCTACGCGGTACAAATCGCCAAAGCGCTCGGCGCCGAAGTCACCGCAGTCTGCAGCGCGCGCAATCACGAACAGGCGCGCTCGCTCGGCGCGGACCACGTGATTGATTACACCAAAGAGAACTTCACCAAGAGCGGCAAGCAATACGACGTCATCCTCTGCGTGAACGGCTACTATCCGATCCGCGACTTCAAGCGCACGCTCACACCGAACGGAATCTACGCGATGCCCGGCGGCAACAGCAAGCTGCTCTTGGAAGTGATGTTCCTCGGTCCATTGCACTCGCTCGGCAGCAAGAAGTTCAAGATGGTCGCCTCGAAACCCAACAAGGCGCGCCTGCAAGCCGTGAAAGATCTGATCGAAGGAGGCAAACTGCACCCGGTCATCGAAAAAGTCTATCCGCTCGCCGAAGTGCCCGACGCTATCCGCTACGTCGAAACCGGCCACGCACGCGGAAAGGTTGTGATTACGGTGCCGTAGCGGAATACAACGTCGTCATTCTGAACGAAGGCTCGGCGCAGTGAAGAATCCCTCTGGGTTTGTCTCTGGACATTAGCCAACACGCGAACAACACGTCATGCTCCTCACCATCATCCTCGCCTCCGCGATCATTCTACTCGTCGCTTACAAGAGCTACGGTGGTCTGCTTGCGCGCCTGCTCAAGCTGGATGCGAGCAAGACGACCCCGGCGGTCGAGCTTGCAGACGGTGTGGATTATGATCCGATTGACTGGAAGTTTCTGCTGAGTCAGCACTTTTCGGCGATTGCGGCGGCGGGGCCGATTGTGGGACCGATTGTGGCGGGGATGATGTTCGGCTGGCTGCCTACATTAATATGGATTTTGCTCGGCGCGATCTTCATCGGCGGGATTCACGACTTCGGTTCGCTGGTGGCATCAATCCGTCACAAGGCGCGTTCGATTGCCGAAGTCGTGCGCGAGCACATGACACGCCGCAGCTACTTGCTCTTCTTGACCTTCGTCTGGATTGCGCTCATCTATATTATTGTCGCATTCACGGATATTGTGGCCGGCAGCTTCGTCGGGAACATCACACTCGAAAACGGCCAGCAGGTGAGCGGCGCGGGCATCGCCACCTCGTCACTCCTGTATCTCGCGTTGCCGGTGGTGATGGCGTTCGTCTTGAGGTGGACCAAGCTCTCGCTACTGACCACCACGCTGATCTTTCTGCCGTTGGTCGGCGCGGCGATCTGGTTTGGCCAATATCTGCCGCTTGATCTCGCGGGCGGCTTGGGACTCAGCGATCTCGCGGCGCAAAAAGTCTGGGTCGTTGCTCTCCTGATATATTGCTTCGTCGCGGCGACGGTGCCAATGTGGATTCTCTTGCAGCCACGCGGGCATCTTGGCGGCTTCTTTCTGTTCGCGGCGCTGATTGCGGGGGCGCTGGGTGTGCTGTTCAGCGGGAGTGAGATTCAATACCCGGCCTTCATCGGCTGGAACGTGCCGCAGGGGGCGGGCGTGGCGACGCTCTTTCCGATTCTGTTTATCACCGTCGCGTGCGGAGCCTGCTCGGGCTTTCATTCGATTATCGCCAGCGGCACAAGTTCGAAACAGCTGCGCAACGAGCTGGATGCGAAGAAGGTCGGTTACGGCGCGATGCTCTTAGAGGCGATGGTAGCGGTCGTGTCGCTGTCGTGCGTGATGATCTTATCGAAGGAAGCGGTAGCGGACCTGGGCGGCAAGCCGAACTTCATCTATGCGCTCGGACTGGGTCGCTTCATGGAGGTGTTTGGCATTCCCGCGAGCTTCGGCGTATTGTTCGGGCTGATGGCATTCACAACATTTGTGTACGACACGCTGGATGTGTGCACACGTCTCGGCCGCTACATCCTGCAGGAGCTGTTTGGCTGGCAAAACACGTTCGGGAGATATGCGGCGACGGCGCTGACGGCGTTTGTACCGCTCTTCTTTGTCATGCAGACGGCGACCGACGCGAGTGGCGCAGTGATTCCGAGTTGGCGCGTCTTCTGGCCGCTGTTTGGCGCGAGCAATCAATTGCTGGCGGCGATCGGGCTCTTGGGCATCACCGTATGGCTCCACCGCACGTATCGCGCGAAGTGGGTGTGGCCGATTGCGGGCGTACCCACAGTGATTATGTATATCATGAGCGGCTGGGCGCTGTTACAATATGTTACTCGAGGATTTGTCACGTCGAGTGGCTTCACGCTGCCGACCAGCTTTGTGCCGTGGGTCGCGTTGCTGCTGATCATCCTCGCCGCGCTGTTGTTGTGGGAGGCGGTCAAAGTCTTCAGGAAGAACGATCGCCTAAATGTAGGGGCGGCAGGCGTGCCGCCCGTTACGACGTAACGTTTCACGTGGAGCAATTGCTTCTCTGGTCTCCCCCCAAAGTTGGCCTGGGAACTTTGGGGGGATTAAGGGGGGCTTCTGTATCAATCTAAACAAATTGAGAAATTTAAGCGCGTTACAATTATGTCCATCAATCAAGATATTCTCGACTACTACGCTGATCGCTTGCGCGTGTTGGGCAAAGTGAGTATTAAGAGGATGTTCGGCGGCGCGGGGTTCTATTTGAATGGCCGCATGTTCGCGCTCACGGACGGCGACGACGTCTACTTGAAGGCCGACGAGGAGACGCGCGGGCGTTTCGAGGCGCGCAAGATGAAACAGTTTGCGCCGTTCGAAGACAAGCCCGCGATGAAGATGGGCTATTACTGCTTGTCTTCTGAGGATTTGGAAGATGACGACGCGTTATGGGAATTATGCAAGCTCGCCATCGAAGCCTCCAACCGCACCGCGCAGAAAAAGAAACCAAGCGAGACAAAGCGAGCGAAATCAAAATCGTAGGGGCGGATGGCGATCCGCCCGCGCGAAGCGAGATCGAAAATGTAGCGCCCGCGTTCGCGGGCAAAAACCCCCGAGCAAATCGAGCATTTCGAGCGCACTTTGAGATGCGAGCCACCTTGGCATGGTCTTTATGCGCTCCTAACAACACATAAGGGGCAAGCTTGATATCTTTAACAATACTCTTTGCTATCGGCATCGGACTTGGTTTTGTCGTCTTAACGCTCGTCGCCGATCGAACGTACTTGTTCTTCAAGAACAGGAAGAAGCCAGATCGTGAATTCTCCAACGCAATACCTGGCGACATCACTTCATTAATCTCAGAAGAAAAGCTATTGGAACTTCTTGGGCTTTACCAGAAAGAGTGGAGCGAGGTAATTGAAGTACAGATGCACTTTAATGATCTTATCATCAAGTTCAGAGCTTCTACACTAACCGTGTTAGCGGCACTTTTTGGTGGATCAATTGCCCTGCTAAGACTCTCGCCGGGAGACGTGAGCATTGAGCTTATATACGGGGTTCCACTTCTTTTCTGGGCAACCGCATTTCTTATAGATTTCTTTTACTACCACAGGCTGCTTCTTGGGGCAGTCGAACAAGCAAAGAAATTCGACAAGAATCCACTACTGAAAAGATACGGACTCTGTGGGCTGTCGCAGTGCGTCAGCAAACACGTTCACCCTACGCTCTCAAACATACTACTGTTTTTGTATTACTTCGTGCCTATTGTCGGCGGGTTAGTTCTTCTAGGGCTTAGCCACTAATCAACACGATCGGTTTTGGACACAACATCTTGTTAAATCACCCTCTGCACTCAACTTTGCAAGTAGCCGCGAAGCGAACAAAATCTGCTTATCAAGCAGCAAACACAACTCAAACAACTCATTGTACTCGACTTAGCAAGAAAAACGGATGGCCATACACACTACCTATGATGTCGTCGTGATCGGCGGCGGTCACGCGGGGATCGAAGCGGCCCTCGCGGCGTCGCGCATGGGCTTGCGCGCTTGCCTGGTGACGCAGAACCTCCAGACGATTGGGCAGATGTCCTGCAATCCGGCCATCGGCGGACTTGCTAAAGGCCAATTAGTCAAGGAGATAGACGCGCTGGGCGGCGAAATGGGGCGGCTTGCCGACCTTGCGACGGTCCAGTTTCGGATGCTGAATCGCTCTAAGGGGCCCGCCGTCTGGTCGCCGCGTGCGCAGTGTGATCGAGTGCTCTATGCTCGCGAGGCCCGCAAGACGCTTGAAAGCCAGCGCAATCTTGATCTCAAGCAGAATACAATCATAGATTTCGAGACGACAGGCGGGCGGTTGTCCGCCTGTGTCGCCGCCAGCGGCCAGCGCATAGAGTGCCGCGCCGCCGTGCTTTGTGCCGGGACCTTTCTGAACGGACTGCTGCACATGGGCGATTGGCAGCTCCCAGGCGGGCGGATCGGCGAAGCCCCCGCGCTCGGGCTCAGTGAAATGCTGATGAAACAAGGGTTTGAAGTTGGCCGTCTGAAGACCGGTACACCGCCGCGTCTCGACGGTCGAACGATTGACTACGCCCATTGTGAAGCCCAGCCCGGTGATGGCCGAATCATCCCCTTCTCTGTACGATCCCCCAAGACGGTCACTAATCAGCTTGCGTGTCATCTAACTTACACAAACACAAATACTCACGACATCCTGCGCGCCGGTCTACACCGGTCGCCGCTCTTTTCGGGCCGCATCACTGGCCGCGGGCCGCGCTATTGCCCGTCCATCGAAGATAAGATCGTCCGCTTCGCTGATAAGGACCGTCATCAGATCTTTCTTGAACCCGAAGGCTGGGACACGTTCGAAGTGTACATGAATGGCTTCAGTTCGAGCCTCCCGGAAGATGTTCAATTTAATGCGCTTAGGACCGTCCCCGGCCTTGAAGCAACCGAGATGATGCGCCCCGGCTATGCGGTCGAATATGATTTCTTCCCGGCTCACCAGCTCCACTACTCCTTAGAAACCAAGGTGATAAATGGCTTGTTCTTCGCCGGGCAGATCAACGGAACCACGGGTTACGAAGAAGCGGCTGCCCAGGGGTTGATCGCAGGGGTGAACGCCGCACAGAAACTAAACGGCGGTAATTCTTTGACGCTTGGTAGAGATCAGGCTTACATCGGCGTCTTGATCGACGATCTGATCACCAAGACGCCCGACGAGCCCTACCGCATGTTCACGTCTCGAGCTGAGCACCGGCTGATTCTGCGGCAAGACAATGCCGATTTGCGCTTAACCGAGATCGGCCGCGAGTTGGGTCTGGTCACTGATTCGCAGTTTGATGCGTATTTGGATAAGAAACAAAAACTTGAGCAAATCACTTCGCTACTTCACGAAACACGTCTGACCGAATTAGCTAAGTCGGGGTTACTGTCCGATCCTAAGCTGAAGGGGAGCCGCTTCGCGGCCATCCTAAAGCGCCCGGAAGCTGACCTCCAAACCATGTTTCGTGAAAGTCCACAACTCGGGCAGCACTCTGCCCAGAACCTCGACGACGACCTGCTGGCGGCAGTCGAAATGGATGTAAAATATGAGGGTTACATTCAGAGAGAGCGGGTCAGGGCGGAGCAGGTACGCCGCTGGGAAGAGGTAAAGCTGCCCGCAGGCTTGGATTTGGGGGGGGTTGCGTCCATGTCGCATGAAGCTCGCGAGAAGCTAAACTATTATAAACCCAAGACTCTGGGTCAAGCAGGTCGCATTAGCGGCGTCCGCCCTTCCGACACTTCGGCGCTGCTCATCCACCTGAAAAAGCTCGGTCAGCTCTAAGCTCTTGTTTTGGAGCGTTTCACGTGAAACATCCACACTCGGCGGTGGATAACTATGTGAATTTGCTCAAGCTACAGTCGACACGCTGTCTCCAAATCGTGAAAATTCAACCTCCAACAGAGGAGCCCTCTGTGAGCCGCACGGCGCACGAACTGTTTACAACCTGTGAATAGCGAAACTCTGTGACCCCTGAACAAGAAAAGCACATTAACCACTATCTTACTCGTGTCGCAGAGGCCGGAATTCCCCTGGTCTCGCACGCGGACCGCTCGCGGCTCCGCGAACGCCATCTGGCCCCCTCGCTGGCAGGACAGGACCTCTTGCCGCCCTCGGGATCCGTGCTCGATATCGGCAGTGGGGGGGGGTTCCCGGCGATTCCGTTGGCAATTGTATCTCCTCATTTGTCATATACTTTAGTCGAGTCAAACTCAAGAAAAGCAGCCTTTTTGGGGCGTGTTTCACGTGAAACAGAGCTCGCACAACGAGTTACGGTGCTTTGTTCACGCGTCGAGGAGCTGGTCGAGATCGAGTTCGATTGTATCACGGCCCGGGCAGTCACGGAGCTACCGCAGTTGGCGGCCTGGTGTCGCAAGCTGTTGAAGCGCGACGGATGGCTGCTGTTTTGGAAGGGCCGGGACTGGCGCCACGAGGCCTGGCCCGAAGAAGTCGGACTTAAGCTCCTCTCAGAACTCAACTTAGCCGACGGCAGTCGGCTGCTGAAACTCACCGTAGAACGATGAAAGAAGACGTTTTTCAGGAACTGGCCGGGCTAACGACCGAAGCTCGAAATCCGCGCACTCAGAACCTCGACAAGATGACCACGCGCGAGATTCTCGAAGCGATGAACGCCGAGGACCGCACGGTACCGGAGATCGTGGCGGCGGCGATCCCCCAGATTGAACAGGTCGTCGAGCGCGTGGTGCAGGCCTTTGAGCGCGGGGGCCGCCTCATCTATGTAGGGGCGGGGACGTCGGGGCGGTTGGGGGTGCTGGATGCAAGCGAATGTCCGCCGACGTTCGGGACGGACCCGACGCAGGTGCAGGGGTTTATCGCGGGAGGGTATGACTCACTCAGGAAAGCGGCGGAGGGGGCGGAAGACAACCCGGACGGGGCTATTCACGATTTCGAGCTCTGCTGCTTGGGGCATGACGACGTGGTGGTGGGGATCACGGCTTCGCGGCGCACGCCCTATGTTCTGGGTGGTTTATCATACGCAAAACAACGAGGTTGTTTCACTTCGCTCCTGATTTGCAACGAGTTTGATGCCGAGAGTATGGGATATGAGGAGGTCAGTGCACAGCCGGATGTGATCATCTCGCTTCCTGTGGGGCCGGAGGTGTTGACGGGTTCCACGCGGCTGAAAGCGGGGACGGCGACCAAGCTCGCCTTGAACATGATTTCGACGGCGGCGTGGGTGCGGATGGGGAAGTGTTACGGGAATTTGATGGTGGATTTGCGGATGGGGAGCCGCAAGCTGCAGGCGCGGGCGCGTCGGATTTTGATCGAGATCACCGGCTGTGACTACGAGTGGGCCGACGAACTCTTGCGCTCCGCCGACGGCGAACTGAAGACCGCGCTGGTCATGCACTTTCGCGGGATTACTGCTGAGCATGCGAGAGAAGTGCTGGAGGATAGTGGGGGGAAGATTGGAGGGAGATGACTGGGGAATAGCATGACGTCAAACGACATGCACGGCGCGGGCGGCACGCCTGCCGCCCCTACATCAGATCTTAGACCATGGGCAACAACTATACGCGCAGGAACACATTACGATTGCAGGGATACGACTACCGGGTTGCGGGAACGTATTTCTTAACACTGTGCGTTAAGGGGCGGGAGATGTTATTCGGTCGAATCGAGCATGGAATAATGGTCGTGAACGAGTTTGGCAAGATTGTCGAGACGGAATGGGAAAGGACGCAGGAGATTCGAGACACGGTATTCCTGGATGAGTATGTCATCATGCCGAATCACGTTCATGCAATTCTGCATCTCAACGACGCCTTTGTTGGTCCGTATACACAAAACACTCCAACAATAGGTGTAGGGGCGGATGGCAATCCGCCCGCCCCATGCGACTCGAACGTCTCAAGCGTGAACGAGAAAGAAACGTACGCAAGAACAACGTCCTTAAGCAACGTCATTGCAGCCTTCAAGAGGGCCTCGACAAAGGGAATAAATGATCTTCGCGGCACACGCGGCGCGGAGGTTTGGCAACGCTCTTTCTTTGATCGCGTGCTTCGGAATGAACATGAGCTGTCGTTGGCGCGAAAGTACATATTCGAAAATCCGATTATGTGGGAACAGGATAACGAGAACCCCGATCGCCTGATTCCCCAATAAACCATAACGCAAACAGTTTCGATCTTGCCTGACGCGGGCGGATTGCCATCCGCCCCTACAATAGAAATTCAAACACAATCAAATAAGGAACACCCCACCATGCCACACAACCAAAAACTCCCGGTATCCAAGTCCAAGCTTGGGTACACGACGTCGCACATTATCAAGCAGCCGCTCAAAAAAGTCTGGGAAGCGGTGACCGACCCCGCACACATCAAGAAGTATTTCTGCGACAAGCAGATCGGAGAATGGGGTCCCGACCTCGCGCCGGTGCGCTGGTGGTGGAAAGAATACGGTGACGAGACGATGGACATGTATCCGATTGAATACAAGAAGTTTGAGAAGATCGTGTTCGTGGGGCCGGCGATGGGACCGAAGTACATGACGACCATGACCTTCGAGTTCGTCAAGAAGGGTCCGCGCGAAACCATCTTCCGCGTGCATGACTACGGTTACAAGCAGAAAGACCTGAAGGTCGCGTTCATGATGTGCGAAGGCTGGACGGAGTTTCATACGTACCTCAAAGCGTATATGAAATTCAATGTGGACGTGATGCGAGAGCGGAAAAACAGTAAATAGCAAATGGAAAACAGCAAAAGCGGACCTTCAGACCCTTTCCATTCTGAATCTTCAATGTTGAGGTAACCTTGATTCCGATACCGATCAACGGCGCGCACTGGCACATTATCCTTGCGCACATCCCCGCTCTCCTATATATAGTGGGCGCAGTGGTTCTGATTCTGGCGACGCTGTGGAAGGACGGCCGCTGGCAGCGGGTGGCGCTGGGATTTGTCGTGGCGGCGACGCTCTGCACGGGGGTGGTGTTTCAGTTCGGCGAGGATGCCGAACACATCATTGAAGCGCAGCCCGACGCGGCCAATATGGAGCGCTACATTCACCCGCACGAAGAGCTCGCCGAGACCGCGCGGAATATCGTCATTCCGTTCGGCGTGCTGATTCTGCTGTTGTGGTGGTTCACGCGGAAGCACGCGCTCTTGCCGGTGTGGGCGGCGTGGGGAGCCGTGGTGGTGATGTTCGGACTCTTTGTGCTGCTCTCAAACGTCGGCGCGGCCGGAGGAAAGATCAATCATCCCGAAGTACGCCCGCTTGTAAGCGGGGCACGATGACGCTGCGCGGTAGCCGTTTGAGTTAGGTTCAGCCATCACACAATCCACAGAAAGCGAGAGGCCGCATGGCGACACAAAGGGTCACGAAAGGCGCGGACTATACATTAGCGCGCGGGAAGATTGGTTTTACGCTGGCGACGACGATGCGCGCACCACTGAAGAAGGTGTGGGAAGCGGCGACGCAGGCCAAGCACGTCGAGAAGTTTTTCGTGCACAAAGTCAAGGGCGACTTCAACGCGCAGTTCGAGCCCGTGTTCTGGACCTGGCCAAGTCACGGCACCTTTCCGCTCTATCCGGTGGCCTTTGCCCAAGAGAAGTATCTCGAGTTCTATTGGCCGCTCCACGGTTCGAAGGGCAAGCTCTCGCTCGTGCGCTTTGACTTTTCGGAGAAGAAGGGGTTACGAGGCTGGAGATCACAGAGAGCGGCTGGAGCCAGGGCGGCCTACCCTACGCCTTCGAGAACTGCCAAGGCTGGACCGAGTTCGGCAACTACTTGCAAGCGTATGTGATGTGGAAAAAGGATATGCGCCAGCGTTGACGCTGGATCCAGTGTGCTGGCGCGGTGTATCCCAGACAAGAGAACGCGAGAAGCGGCCGCACCCGTCGCGCGTGTCGCCCCTAACTAGTAAGACACATGTTCGACCTGACCACACTTGCCGCTTTAGAAGCAGACGGAGCTTTCGACTTGCGAATTACTGACCGCTTGTACCTTGTAGATTTGGGAAATGTTCTGCTCAAGCTTGATTTTGAGCGGTTTGTGGCGCGCGCTGCGGAGCGGGGGTCACTGCGTGACATCGAGTCGCTGCGCAGTGACATACGGGGGCGGTACATACTTGGCGAGAGCAAATCGCGCTTTGAACGAGGCCAGTGCACTCCTCAAGTGTTCATTGAGAAGCTGCGCGACTTATTGAATTGGCCGAAAACAGACGCGAGCCGCGAACGGCTGAGCGAAATCTGGTGTGATATCTTTGAAGAATTTCCCGGCGCACGGGATGCACTGGAACAGTTGAAGCTGATGGGCACCGTGTGGGTACTGTCGGATACGGACCCGCTGCATATTCAATGGGTGTCGACGAACTTCTCGTGGGCTCTCGATGTGGATCACGTGCTGACATCGTACGAGCGGGGCAAGCTGAAATCAGATCCAGGTGTATTTGAGGCAATTGTCAAAGAAGTCGCGCTGCCAGCGGAACGAATTCTGTTCATTGACGATTTGCAAAAAAACATTGACGCCGCGCGCAAAGCGAGCATAAGCACGCACTTGTTCACGACATGGGAGAATGCGTGGCCAGCGATATGAGCAGAGTAAAAAAAGAAGGAGTCGTCATGCTGAACGTAGTGAAGCATCCCTCCGGAAAAGCGGAGAGATTCTTCGGCCCGCGGCGGGCTTCAGAATGACGACAGGAAGAAAACTCATTGAAGCTTGAACCAATTCGGCGTCGGTGAATATTTCCAGACGGCGAATTTGGCTTTGTGTATGCGGTAGTAGTTGCGGTAGGCCGTGACGGCGTCGCCGGGGACTCTGCACTCGTCGGGCATGGCCTGGGCAAAGGGGGTTTTACGGGAGGCGGGCGGAGCGGGGACATCCTGCGCGCGAATCCACTCGAGCACGGGAACAACCGCGTGAACTTTTCCATAACGGCTCGTATATTCCAACGCGAGTTCTTCGCCGAGCGAGAGCGCCCAGAGAAAATTGCGGTCGTTTGTGCGGACCCAGATTGTGCAGGGATGCAGGTAGTAGCCGATGCCCCACGGGTCGGGTGAGCCATCGGGTTTGGTGCGCGGGAAATCATTGAATACGCGGGCGAGAAACTTCTTGTCTTTTGTCGCGGCGCGCTTGTCGGCGAGCGATGTGATGCCATTCCAGAGCCAGAAGGCCGAGACAAGCATCTGTGTGGTTTCGAGCGGCATCTTGACGATATGGCGGTCGCAGTGATCGCGCGCGCACTTCTTGGGGTCTTTGTCGAGGATGAATAGATTCATATTGCGACAAAGAAGTGAAAAACACGAAGTTCCGCAAGACCGAAGCAAAGTTACAAAATACGCCGCTGCTGTAAACATCGGGAAACCGCACCACGACCTTGCGCACAGCCTGATTCACACGAATGATGAAATGTGCATAAGCCGTGTGAATTTGTGGAGAGTGTTGAACGGTCGTCGAAACGATCCGATTGAGAACGAATCGCGCCGAATTCGCGGCTGCGGGACATGCATCAAGCGGTTTCTCTGCATTGCTGAGAAAGTGGGAGCATGATATGACACGAAAATCGCGCTTCTTACTGTTCATAATCTGTGTATGGGTGTGGACAGATTCCGCGAGTGCGCAAATTCTAACTTATGGTGTCTGGGGCGCGGATTTCGGACGCATCGCGATCAACGACTGCTCCGACTCGGCACGACTCGCGCAGGAATTGAGCGCTGCAGTAGACAGCCTCGCGCACAAACGCGGCATCCTCTTGGATTTGAGCGGTTTGTCGGATGGTCAGCAGATGTTCGGCGCGCAGTTCTTCGCATTGTTGTCAACGGCTTTTTCAGACTACACCAAGCCGACCGTCGCGCTCATCTCGCGCAAAATGAGTTGGAACACACTATTGGGCGAGTGGGTGAAGTCGCGCTATTGGACGCGAGTTGTTGAAAACGGTTCGCAGCGCAAAGCCGAAGCGCGCCTCAAGACACTTTACGGGCGCTACCTAAAAGAAGGGCAGGAGCGCATGGATTGGTTGACGAAGAAGGGAACGCCAAAGTGAGTTTCTTGACAGACTTGGTGCAGTGGCTGACAAGCGTCGGTCAAGGGCAGGTGTGGCTGCTTGCGCTCGGCATTTTTTGTGCGCGCATTGCCGACCAGAGTTTCGGCACCATGCGCACAATCTCAATCTTTCGCGGATTCAAGGTCCTCGCGGCAATCTTTGGGTTTCTTGAAGTTCTGATCTGGATCAACGTCGTCGCACAGGTCATCACGAACCTTGACGAATGGTACTTGGGTGTTGTATATGCAGCGGGCTTCGCGGCCGGCAGCTTCGTGGGGATGTGGATCGAATCGCGGCTGGCGATTGGCCATCAAATGGTGCGCGTGATTTCACGGCGCGAAGTCGATCTGGCCAACAAGCTCTGGGAGCTCAACTATGCCGTGGTTGAAATGGATGGCCGAACGAAGTCAGGCGAGGTCGACATTCTGTTTGTCGCGGAGAAGCGGCGCGACGTGCCCAAGCTCTTGCGCAGAATCCACGAGCTGGACAAAGAGGCCTTCTTCACAGTTGAAGATGTCAAGCAGGTCGGCCTGAAATCTCGCGACCCGAGCGGCGTGTGGGGGGAGAAGATGATTGAAGATGTGAGCAGTTGGGTCCGGCCGAGGAAGAAGGAGATGCGGGACGTAAGATAACGGGTAGCGGTGGAATCGCATTCAGCTATCTTGTGCACTGAGTTCGCGCTCGTTCCTATCACCTCATCTCATCCGATGCTTCACCACGTCGAAATCTACGTTTCCAACCTTGAGCACACCCGCGCGTTCTGGGGGTGGCTCTTGTGCGAGGAGTTGGACTACGAAATTTATCAGGAATGGCCCCAAGGGATAAGCTACCGTCCGTCAGTCGGCGCGACCGGCGGAGCGGAGTTTCCCTATCTCGTTTTTGTTCAAACAGAAGAAAAACATTTAGTTGCTGGCTATCACCGTTGCCGGACGGGGCTAAATCACCTTGCGTTCCGTGTTCAATCGCCCGAACAGGTAGACGACCTGACCACCAAACTCCGTGCGCACGGCATCATTATATTATATGCGGATCGGCACCCGCACGCCGGGGGTCCGCAAAGCTACGGGGTCTTCTTTGAAGACCCGGACCGGATCAAGGTAGAGATCACCTACCCTAACCGCCCGAGGGACTATTGATCAAGTATTACAATATTGCGAACAGGCAGATTGCCGAATCAACGGCTGCTGACGCGCGCGTGGTCGTGTATATTTGCCAGGACGAATCTGAGCGGCAGGAGGCCATCGAACAGCTCGGCCTTGACGCTCACGACGTGGAATCGGCGCTTGACCCTGACGAAATCTCTCGTATCGAATACTATGAAGAGGGCCGCACCTTCATCATTTGGAAAGAGGCCCTGCAGGCTTGTTTCGACGAGTCGCTGCGTTTTGACGTGTTATCCGTCGGTATCTTCCTTGAGCCGAACAAGATTTCATTCGTGACCTCAGCGGACATCATCTACTTTTCTCCGCGCGAGTACAGGGGTATCGAAACACCCGCGGCCGTTTTTCTCCGTTATTTGCAGTCCACGACCCGGCACTATCTCGAACACTTGAAGGGGATCAAGCTGATCACCGGCGAAATCCAATCGAAGATCAACACTTCGATGGAGAACAAGTACCTGCTTCAGATGTTCTCGCTGTCCGAGAGCCTTGTGTACTATATGAACGCAATCGAGTCTAACGAGCTCGTGATGACCAAGCTAAATGTCAATTTGAAGAAGCTCGCGCTGACGGAAGATCAGCAGGAGCTGTTGGATGACATCCGCTTGGACAATCAGCAGTGCTCGCGTCAGGCGCAGACGTATTCGACGGTACTCTCGGGTTTGATGGACGCGCGCGGCAACATCATCAACAACAACATGAATTTGTTGCTGCGGGATTTGACGCTGCTTAATGTGATCTTCCTGCCGCTGAATCTGATCGCAAGCATCGGCGGCATGTCGGAGTTCAGCATGATGACGAAACCGTTGGACTGGCGCATTTCCTACGCGCTGTTCTTCCTGGGGATGGTCGCGCTGGGGGTGTTGACGTGGATGATTTTGACCAGAATGCTCAGGCGGCGACATTGATGAAGAATATGGACAACAGGCACTGCTAACCCTGATTGACGATGGACCTGCTGAAGCAACGAATATACTCGTTTGATGGATTTGCTGAAACGTTAGCCGCGCTCACCGATGCGCGGCATGGGGTGTTGGTGAAGAATGTGCCGGGGGCGCTTCCGGTACTGGTTGCGAGCTACTTATATGAGACGTCGAAGCGCCCGCTGCTATTGGTTGCCGAGACGCTCGAAGACGCCGAAGAGTTCGCCGATGACTTGACGATTCTGCTTGGCGAGAATGTCACGAGCCTATTTCCCGGGCTGCCGGACTATCATCGCGAGCTGAATCCGATCGAGCTGTCCGAGCGCGCCGAGGTGATGATGACCTTGACGCGCCGCGAGCAACCGCTGGTCATCGCTCCGGCATCGGCGCTGCTCGATCCGCTGCCGGACCTGACCGAAGTCTCGCGCAACACGTACTCGCTCACCAAAGGTGAATCGCTGCCGCGCGAATCGCTGATACAGTTTTTGCACGAGTCGGGCTATTCACGCGAAGTGATGGTCGAAGGCGTCGGTCAATACGCGGTGCGCGGCGCGGTGCTCGATATCTATCCGTACGGCAGTTCGAATGCTGTGCGTGTGGAGTATTTCGGCGACGATATCGACGACTTGCGCAGTTTTGATCCGCAGACGCAGCGCTCGACAGGCAAGCTCGGCGAAGTGACCATCATGGCCGCTGAAACGCCGGGCACCGGGAACTCCCACCTGTTGCAATATCTTCCGGATAACACAATCATTGTGTGGAGCGAAGGCCGGCCTGCCTATCAGACCGTGAAGGAACGCTACGCCGAACGCACGGCGAAGCCCGGATTGCGGCTGCGCGATCTGAAATCTTCGGCAGACGATGACGATGAAGACGTCGGCGAAGAGCACCTGCGAGAAGAGCTTCACGACATCGTCTACGAAGAGGATGAAGAGGTTCCGGTCCCGCTGGCCACACAAGTGCGCGCGATGCGCGAGCCCGGCCGGTGGATGGAGCCGGAGTTGATCTATTCAGCGGTGCAGAAATTCTCGCAGGTGTTCCTGCACAGCGCGCCGCATCCCACTTCACACGCTTTCGATTTCGGCGGCTCTCCGCAAGAGCGTTTCGCGTCCAATCTGCCGCTGCTTGCTGATCGCGTGAAAGAATATTCCGGGCGAGGACTCGAAACGGTCCTGCTCTGTGACAACTCGCTGGCTGCGGAGCGGCTCGCGCAGGTTTTGACCGAGCGCGGCGTACCCGAGCATGCGTTCAGCTCACGCGAAGGGGTTTGCGCCACGGCTTCATGCTTGAGAACGCGAACCTCGTCGTTCTGGTAGATCACGACATCTTTGGCCGCAAGCGGCGCAAGCGGCAGTTCATGAAGTTCAAGAACGCGGTGCCGCTGCACGACATTGATGCTCTGACGATCGGCGACTACGTCGTGCATGTGGAGCACGGCATCGGCCGCTACTGCGGATTGACGAAGATCGCCGTGGGCGGCATGCAGCGCGAAGTCCTGCAGATAGAATATCGCGACGGCATCAAGCTCTTTGTAAAACTTGAGAACCTCGCCTCGGTACAAAAGTACTCCGCCAAAGACGGTTTTCAGCCTCCGTTGTCGAAGATCGGCGGCAAAGAGTGGCGCGAACTCAAGCGCAAGACAAAGGAATCGCTGGTCTCGATTGCTGAAGACCTCATCAAGCTCTATGCGAAGCGGCGCGCCGAGCGCGGCATCATGTTCTCGGGCGATACGCCGTGGCAGCGCGAGATGGAGGCGAGCTTTCCCTATGAAGACACGCTCGATCAGTTGACCGCGAGCGAATCGGTGAAACGCGACATGGAGAGCCCGACGCCGATGGATCGCTTGGTTTGCGGCGACGTCGGCTACGGAAAGACGGAAGTGGCGATGCGCGCGGCCTTCAAAGCAGTTACTGACGGAAAACAGGTTGCCGTGCTCGTGCCGACGACGATTCTGGCACAGCAGCACTACCGCAATTTCCGTGAGCGCTTTCGCAACTGGCCGGTGGATGTGCGCGTGATGTCGCGTTTTCAATCGACGCGGGAGCAAAAGGAAACGCTCAAGCGACTCTCTGCCGGCGAGGTGGACGTGATAGTCGGAACCCATAGGCTGCTCTCGAAAGACGTACAGTTCGACGAGTTGGGTCTGCTGATCATTGACGAGGAGCACCGGTTCGGTGTCGTACAGAAGGAGAAGATTCGTTCGCTCCGCTCCAATGTTGACGTCCTGGCGATGAGCGCCACGCCGATTCCGCGCACTCTGCACATGGCGTTGATGGGCGCGCGCGATCTGTCGCAAATCACGACACCTCCGCCGGGCCGTCAACCCATCGAGACGGACGTCGTGCCATTTTCCGAGAAGGTGATCAAAGAGGCGATTCAGCATGAACTGTCGCGCGGCGGGCAGGTTTTCTTCGTGCACAACCGCATTCAGAGCATCAAGCAGGTTGCCGAGATGCTGCACCGGCTGCTGCCCAAGATTCGAATTGGCGTCGCTCACGGACAGATGAACGAACACGAGCTCGAACAGGTGATGCTTGATTTCGCGGAGCAGAATCTCGACGTGCTCCTGTCAACGATGATCATCGAGTCGGGCTTGGACATGCCGAATGTGAACACGATGATCATTAATCGCGCGGACCGGCTTGGCGTGGCGCAGCTTCATCAATTGCGCGGGCGCATTGGACGGAGCTCGCGCAAGGCTTACGCATATCTCCTCGTTCCGCCGCATTTCGAAATGTCAAGGATTGCGCGGAGCAGACTGTCGGCGTTGACAAACTTCTCGTCGTTGGGCGCGGGTTTTCAATTGGCGATGCGCGACCTCGAAATTCGCGGCGCGGGCAATCTTCTGGGTCGCGAGCAATCGGGCTACATCAACTCCATTGGTTTCGGAGATGTATCAGCAGCTAATTGAAGAAGCAGTTCGCGAAGTGCAGCTTGACCACCCGCAGGAGCTTGAAGAGAAGCGCGAAGTGAAATTGAAGATCGACACGGACGCGTTTCTGCCCGAGTACTATCTGCCTGAGGGCGGCCTGCGGTTGAACATCTACCGCGAATTATCGCGGTCGAAAGACGTGTCGAAAATCGACGAGTTGTCGCGCGAAGTCGTTGACCGGTTTGGAAAATTCCCCGACGCGGCGCGCAACCTGTTCGACATGGTGCGGATTCGAATACTTGCGGAGAAGCTCGGCGCGGATGAAGTGAATGTGCTCGCGGATCGTATGGAGTTGATATTCACATCGGATCACGCCGGGCGGGACAAGATGTTATCTCTTGTGGCGCGGAGCGACGGGTTTCCGATTGAGTTTGACGCCTCGAAGGGCGTGACCGTTCGCTTGAGTTTGAAGAAGAAAGAGAGCTGGGAAAAGCGGCTCTTCTACGCGGAAGAATATCTGGGAGCAGTTTCGGGAGCATTGCTGGAGATCTCATAACCCGGAGGACCCCTGTATGTTGGGTCGCAGTCTATTTCTATTCTTATGTTTGCCATTAGTTGCGATGGGGATGGTCGAAGAGAATGGTACGTTAACCGGATTCCTGATGGGAACCTGCGAGACATGTGCGTACGACAATTGGCAGTCTCACGTTTCCGAGCGGATCGTACGGCCCGGCTACAACGATTACGGACCATCGCATCTCGACCCGCAAACAGCGGGCTTCGGCGGGTTCTCCTATATCTACTCAAATGCCGCGGGTGACTCCACGCTTGCGCGCTGGCGGGCCGTGTTCGATTACGCGGTCAACGCGCAGTGGCATGAAGCGGACTCTCTGATTCAGCGTTATGACAGTTTATGGAACTATGAGATGGTCGCGTTCGACGAGCCGGCGTCGAATCGCCGCTACTACATTATGCGCGAGCGCCTCGACACATTGATGGTGGATGTCAACGGCGACACGGTGTCGAGCAACGACGTGTACGGTAGTTTTCACAAGGGTTGGGGTGTGTTTGTGTTTGCCGAAGCGCCGCGCCATTCGCGGGCCGTCCTGCAACTGCCTCACCCCGAAGACGATTTTCTCTCGATCCCGGTCGGAATTGAGATGTTTCAACAAGCGGAGCTGGCAGTTTTGAGTATCGCGGGCGCGGGCCGCGAAGTCATGTGGGACTCTACACAATCGCAATACACCAATGCGAGGTCGCTTTCGGACCCGTCGCGTAACGCGCGGCATCCGTTCGCAGTGCTGTCGAAAGCCGTAACAGATGCGTGGAATGAACCGCCGCTGAATCCGCTCGTGGTAATACAGCTTCACTCCTATGATCACGCTACGCATCTTTCGCTGCCGGACATTCAGATGTCCTGCTTCCTCGATGACAGCAAGCCGAACCCGCCCGTGCGCGACGTGGCAGAACATCTCGACTTTTTTCACGGCTTGCCGTTCTACCCGGTAACGGAAGTGGATGGCGACCAGAGCATTGTCGTATCGGTTAATCAATATGCCGGGCTTTTCAGCTCGCCTCAATACACATACTACGGCCAGGACACGACATGCACGATCTTCTCGGTGGGCGATCTTTATGGCGCGCCGGGGAATGTGGAGGCGGAGTATTGCCACGTAGGGCATAACGTTCTGCGCGACACGGAAAACTTCATTCATATTGAGCTTGATGAATATCCCGACCGGATATGGATGCCGCTGAATTGGACGCGTTGGATTCCGGGCGCTCCGCCAACGGACTGGGATCGTTTCACACACGCGCTCAGTTTCTATCAACCGTTCATTACGGCGATAGACTCTGCTCTCACGTGGCACGCGCTGCCCGACACAACAGCCCCGGATTCATGCGCGCTGGTTGGCGCGACTGATATCGGCGGCAGCGACGTATACCTTCGATGGGACCATTCCGCCTTTGATCGTCACTTTGATACCTATCAGATCTTCTATGATACAGTAGCGGTGACGTTGGCGTCGCCGCACATTTCGCGCGGCACGGCGGGCTTCTCGGCCTTAGGAGATCAGCTGACATGCGGCATTCAGATGAACAACTTTGCGCTGCCTGTTTGGCGCTATCAATTCGCCATCCGAGCGAAGGATGTTCTGGGCTACGAATCTCCGCTTTCCGGTAGTATCGGCATCACGGATGGGCAGATCGACGACTTGGCGATAAAGGTCGAAGGTGATTCGCTGCGCCTGAACTGGAGTCTCCAAACGAACGACTCGCTGTTCAAGGTCTACAGCTACATTCAAGAGCAGGTCGATTACACGATCATCGGAACGACGACGGCGAACACATTCATGCTCGCGCCGTTCGAAGAGCCGGTGCTCTATCGACTGAACGTGAAGCGGATTATCCGGCGTTGACAAGGCGTTTCCTCAGTGTTCTCGCCTTTCTGCTCTGCCCCGTTTGGGCGTTGGGCATGGTGGAAGAGATCGGATCGCTGAGGGGATTTCTGCTCGATGCCTGTCCCGACTGCTCGTACGACAATTGGCTCTCGCATGTGTCGGAACGAAACGTGCGTCTGAATTACAACGACTATGGTCCTCCGAATCTTGATCCGATAACGAATGGATTTGGCGGATTCCGCTACATTCCTGAAGACGCGGAGGGTGATGCCACCCTTGCAAATTGGCGCGCGTTGTTTAATTTCGCGATCGCCCACGACTGGGCAGGCGTGGATGCGGCACTCGTCGCCAACGAAACTCCGTGGCGCTACGAACTTGTGCATCTTGACGATGCGGGGGCGCGAGAATACTACATTATTCGCGAGCGTTTGGACTCGAGTTTCGTGGACACAAACGGTGACGCAAACCCAGAAAACGACGTGGTCGGCGGTTTTCGCAACGGCTGGGGAGTCTTCGTTTTCAATCCCGCGCCGCGGCATGCAGGCGCCGTCGTGGAGGTTCCGCATCCCGAAGACGATTACATGGCGCCGCCCGTTGCCACAGAGCTGTTCATAAGAGCAGAATTTGAACTCCTGCTCATCGCAGGCGCAGGCCGCGAAGTCATGTGGGACTCAACGCTGTCTGGCGAATACGTAAACGATCTCTCGCTGTCGGATCCGTCACGAAACGGGCGCCACCCGTTTGCAGTCGCTCACGAAGCCGCAACGGACGCATGGGACACCCCCCCGGTGAGCGCGTTTGTCGCCGTCCAATTGCATTCTTACGATCATAACGAGCACGGATCGTTGGGAGACATGCAACTGTCGTGTTTTAACGACGACACGTCTCCGAATCCACCGATTCGAGACATCGGCCACCATCGCGACTTCGTCCATGCTTTGCCGCGCTATCCAATTTTAGGGCTTGACGGCGACGCCGGAATCGTAACGGGCATCGATGAGTATCTGACGTTGTGGAGCAACCCGGCGTACAGCTATTTCGGTGCGGACACCGTGGCGCTGCGCAGCATCATGGACTATCTCGGCGCGCCCGACAATCAGCAGGGGAGCTATTGCCACGCGGAACACGATCAGCGCTTGCACACGGAGAACTTCGTGCATGTCGAGATGGACGAATACCCGGACGCACTTTGGATGCCGACGGACTTCGCGCGGTGGCTGCCGGGTGATCCTCCGGCGCGGTTGTCAAACTTCCGGAACGTCATTGACTACTATATGCCCATGATCATTGCATGGGATTCCGCGTTAACGTGGCACGAAGTCCCCGACATCACACCGCCCGCAAGAACGCACATTTCTCGCATCGTACCCGCGATAGGGCTTGGTGTGGAAATTACGTTTGATCCGCCCGCATTTGACCAGCATTTCGATACATACGAAGTCTATTACGACACCGTTGCCATCACCGACGATTCGCCGCACTATTCAAGGAGCAGCGGCGAGCTATATGTCAACCTTGGCAATCAGAGCATCTCGGTACAGCGCGTCTACAATTTGCCGCCGCCGCTGAACAGGTACCGTTTTGCCGTGCGCGCGCGGGATTTGGCCGGGAATGCCTCGCTCTTCTCGAATGAATGGGGACTGGTCGACAGCGTAATCCACGATCTGACTATTCAAGTGAACGGCAGCGCGCTCGAACTGCACTGGAGCGCCCAGTATTACGATTCGTTGTTCGAGGTCCATCTCTATCCGCCCGGCGCAAACAGCTATTACATCATTGGGACGACGGATACGAGCTTCTACAGTTTAAACCTGCCGGCTCAATCAGGCGCCCATGTTCTCATGGTGAAGCGCAAACTGTGATCAGCCGCAATAACCCGCAGCCCAGCCCATGACCATCCGGCACGCGACCACCTCCGAACAGCTCCGCCTTGTGTATCCGGTGATGCGCGAACTTCGGCCGCACCTTAGCGAAGACGCGTTTGTAGAGCAGGCGCTCCGCCAAATGCGCGAACACGGTTACATCCTTATATATTTAGAAGACGACACCGGCACAGCAATCGGGGCCGCTGGCTACCGTCGGACCGAGATGTTGCATTGGTCAAAAGTTTTGTATATTGATGACTTGGTCACGGCCGAGGCGGCTCGGGGGCGAGGGGCGGCTGACCATTTGTTCACGCACATTGTGGAGACCGCCAAAGCCGAAGGACTGGCGGCGGTGCACCTTGACAGTGGAACTCACGCCGGACGCTGGGATGCCCACCGCTTCTATCTGACGCACGGGATGAACATCACGAGCTACCATTTCGTTCTGAATCTGAAATCAACATAAACGGATCGACAACATGCAGCGCATTGCAGGACTAATCGGCCTGATGGTGGTTCTCATCATTATTGGCTGCGGCAAGAAAGAGCCCTATGTGGCGAAGATTGGTAAGGAGCTTGTGACGGAGCAGGAATATCGCGATGCGATGCTCGCGCAGTTCCGGACGGAAGATAACATAAAGCAACGCACGCTCGACGAGCGCAAGAAGATGGCGCGGGACATGGCCATCGAACGAGCCAAGTACCAAGAGGGCCTCGCGCGCAAATTTGACATGAACGTCGAGATCGCGGAGAATCTGAAGTCGACCGCGCAGCGCCGGGCGCTCGATCTGCTGTATGTCAGCAAGATCATTGATCCGGTCATCACGGATAACGCGTTGCGGGACTATTACGACAAGTCGTCGAAAGAGGTGTCGGCGCGTCATGTTCTGGTGAAGAAGGGCGCGGTGGATACGTCGGATATGGAAAAGGCTCGGCTGAAGACGAGAATTGACTCAATCAAGACTGCGATTTCGAACGGCCTTGACTTCAAAGTCGCGGCGGCGATGCTGAGCGAAGACAACACGACAGCGCGCGATTCGGGCGATCTGGGCTGGTTTCCGTGGGGCCGAATGGTAGACGAGTTTCAGCAGGCGTGCTGGAGCGCGAAGCTGCGCACCCTTACCGGACCCGTCGAATCGCCGTTCGGCTGGCATCTTATCTGGATCGACTCTACACGCGAGGTTCAGGGGCGCCCGTCGTTTGAAGAGATGAAAGACGATCTGGCGATGCGCATGCGCGAGTCGGAGGGCCAGAAGCTATCGACCAAGGCACGCGAGTACGTCCTCGGTCTGCACGAACAATACAATCTTGTGCTTGACGACAAAGTTGTGGGTGACTTTGTGATGAAGCTCGTCGATCCGATGATGAGTTTGAACAAGGAACTCGGCCCGATGTTCACGCAGGAAGAGAAAGACCGTGTTGCCGCGACGCACAAACTCGGCAAAGTCACAATCGCGGACATGATCGACAAGGTCGGGGCCAACGCCTATCGTGTGGATTGGAAAAATCCCCAGTCTGTCAAGGACCTCGTCGACGCGATTGTCGAGCCGAAGTTCCTGGAGGATGTGGCCACTAAAGAGGGATTCATCAAGAAGGCCGAAGAAGACCCCGAGGTCTTGAAGCAGAAGCGCTCGGCGATCGCGCGTCTGGTGGAAAAGGTTGAGATAACAGAAAAGCTCAATCTCGACGAAGATGCGGACCGCGCCTATTACGAGCAGCACTTGCAGGAGTTCATTCAGCCGGAGACGCGCACGATTCGCGAGATCTTCATCAAGGAAGATGCGGCGAAGGCCAACCGCGTGCACGAGCGCGCGAAAGCGGGCGAGGATTTCCGGAAGCTCGCGTGGCAGTTCAACGAGAAAGAGTCGACGAAGAACGACACGGGCCGCATTGGACCGTTCGAGGAGAAGCGCTTCGGTCTGATCGGCAAGACCGCATTCCAACTGCAAGAGAAGAGTGAGATTTCCGCAGTCGCGTCCATCGGCAAGAATTTTTCCGTAATCCAGTTGCTCGACATCTTCCCGTCGCGGACGAAGACGTGGGACGAAGCTAAATCGGACGCGCGTCGGGAGAATCGCGTCGTGCGCACGAAGAAGCTGACGGAAGACATGGAGAACATGCTGTTGTCGCGCTATCCGCTCGATATCGATGAAGAGAAGCTCTCAACGTTGTGGCCATTGCCGCCGGAACGACCGGAAAAGGCGGCCCGTGATCAATAGGTTTGGCTTCATCGCGGCGAGTCTGCTGCTGTTGGCTGGCTGCGCGACAGACGCGCAGCGCAAGGACGTTGTGGCCGAAGTTGGAACCCGGCGATTGACGCGCGCGGAGTTTGAATACTGGGCCGGCGCGCCGTACGACAGCCTCACGGCTGAGCAACGGGTTCCCGCGTTTTCGGAGTGGACAGAGCTTGCGATGATCGAGCAGGAGGCCGAGGCCACAGGGCTGCACAATGATCCGCACGTCGAGCGGCAAGTACGGAAGACGCTGATGAAATACTACCGCTCGGTTCTGCTCGCGCGGCAAGCGCAGCCCGAGATCACCGACTCGCTGATCACGGAGTATTACAACACTCATCAGAGCGAGTTCCGTCGTCCCGTCGACAGCTATCTGATCGAAGGCTTCTGGAGCGAGTCCGAGGATTCGTTGAAGCACTTCCGGCGTGCGCTGGAACGGGCGGACACATCGGAGTTGCGGTCGGGATTTGTGATTTGGGAGGGCAAGTGGCTGGCGCAGGCGTCGGAGCTTGAACCGGCGCTGCAGGCGAGCTTGCGGGCGATCAAGGCGGGCGGATTGACGCCGGTGCTGCCGTTTGGCGAGGGGTATCGCCTGATGCGCTTGCACGAGGTCTATCCGGAAGGAACGCAGTTAAGTCTTGACGCGGTGCGGCAGGAGATTCGGGAACAGCTGCTCGTCGAGCAGAGTCAAAGAAGGCAGGAGCGTTGGCTGACAGATTTGCGCAGCCGCTACCAACCGCGAATTGTGAATGAAGGCAAGGTGAAATGATCCGAGTTCTGACGATTGCACTGTTGTTTGTGGTCTCTGTCGCGTTCGGCGAAGAGGCGATTGACCGTGTCGTGGCGGTAGTGGACGACGAGATTATACTCGAGTCCGAGGTGATACAGTACCTTCAGTACTCGCTCGGCGCGACGGGAAAGCTCGAGAGTCTGAGCGACGCGCAGATGGACTCTTTGGGTAAGCTCGTGCTGGAAGACTTGATTGCCCAGAAGCTGTTGCTCACGCGGGCGCGTCAGGACTCCGTGGTGATCACGCAAAAAGAGATCGACCGCGAGCTTGATGCGCGCATGAACAACTTGATGGAGCAGGTCGGCGGTCAAGACAAGCTCGAAGCCTACTATGGCATGCCGCTGCCTAAGATCAAGCGCCAATTCCGGCCGTTAGTCGAGGAGACCTTGTTGATCGAGCGCGAGCGTCGGAAGCAGATTGCGAACATCAAGATTTCGCGCAATGAAGTGGTGCAGTTCTGGGAGACGATCAAGGACTCGCTGCCGCCGTTGCGCGACGCGATCCGGCTTGCGCATATCCTGCTGCAGGACCGGCTGTCGGATGCGTCGGTGAACGCGACGATTGCGCGCGCGGATTCGGCGCGCGCGGCGATTGAGTCGGGTTCAATCACATTTGAAGAGTACGCGTCGCGCTATTCGGAGGACCCGGGCACGGCGGCGCGCGGCGGGAAGCTCGGGACGACCAATCGCGGCGATTTGGTTCCCGAGTATGAAGCGGCGGCCTATGCGCTCGAAACGGGAGCGTTGAGTCAACCTGTCGTGTCATCGTTTGGTGTGCATCTGATTCGTTTGAACGAGCGCACGGGCGAGAAGATCAACAGCGATCACATCTTGTTCAAGATCACTCCGGCGGCGGAAGATCTGGCGCAGACGGTCGCGGATGCCGAGTCGCTTGCCGTGCGCGTGCGCACTGGCGGCGATTTTGCCGAACTTGCATTGAATCTCTCGCAGGATACGAAGACCGCATCAACGGGCGGCGACTTAGGTTGGTTCAGCCCCTCGGAACTGCCGGAGGAATTCAAGGCTCCCGTTGAAGACAAGCAGAAGGGCGATGTCACGGAACCGTTCCGCACGATGTTCGGCGTGCACATCATCAACGTAACGGACCTAATGTACTCGCGCAAGATCACGCTGGAAGAAGACTTCAGCCGCATCGAGCAGCTTGCCCTGACGAAGAAACAGGACGATGAGTTTCAGAAGTGGGTGAGCAAGCTCGCCGGTGAAACGTACGTCGAGCGGAAGGGGTCGTAGGAAGAGGCGTAACGCCTGACTTGGTGGTTTCCTCTGTGCAACACTTGTCGGCAAGTGGTTGGAAACTAAGCAATCATCGGTTTGTCACACGGGGTCATTAGCTCTTGCGTACCCCCCCCCGTTCTGCTTATATTGTCCTTGTCCCTTGCGCAAGGACGGATAAGCAGAATTGATCATTGATGAACAAAGGGGAAAGCCATGAAGATGAAATCACTTAGGGTGTGGATCGCCGGACTTTTTATCGCGGCGATGTTCGCCACCGCCTACGCAACTTACGACAGCCACGTCCACACAGGAAACGGTCCGCTCGACACGTACCCAACGATTACAGTAACTGGAACGCACAAGATTAGAGTGTGTGCGCCAACATCAGGCTCAATTGAAGCGTACACGTGGATTTCTGGCGACCCGGAAGAGTCGATTGTTCGAAGCAACGGCCAAATCGGCACTTCGTCAGGCCATACTCTGACTGCAAACGCTCATGTTCTGTTCTCGTCTTGGGTTTGGAACTACGCGTCGGGCACAGGGAAGGCGTATCTTGCTGATTCAGGTACGATGCTTCCCAACTGCAGTTCACAGTAGCACACCCTCGAGTCCCCGCAGCAGATGCTGCGGGGACTCCACTTTTTGAGGTTTGGCAATGAAGAAATCGATATTCTCGTTGCTAGCGACCACGTTTTGTTGCTCGTTCGCGTTGGCAGATACGCTATTCGTGCCGTCAACAATGCCAATCGGCACAGCCATCGCCTCGTCGGTTGACGGAGATTGGATAGTCCTCGAGCCTGGAGTTCACGAAGGGCCCATAATAGCATATGGTCGCGAGCTTACTATTGGGAGCAGATACCTTCTTGATGGTGATACGGCCTGGATTGCCGAGACGGTTGTGCAGGCTCCCGAAAACAGCATGGACTCGTCGAGTTGCGCGATCTACGCCAGTAGTGAACCACAGGGACGACTAAAAGGGCTAACATTGCGTGGCGGTACTGGCACGTCATCAAGTCTAAGCGACCATCCAGTTGGCGGTTGTGTGTATGTTGACAGAGCTAACCCGTCAATCGAGCGTTGTCGCTTGACAGGTGGCGACGCATACAGTGGCGGGGCCGTATTTGTATCCGGTCAACAATGGGTGCGCAACGCACACATTCGAATTTCTGACTGTGTCATCGATAGTTGTCACGCAGACGGTTGGGGCGGAGGTATTAATGCCTTTCACTGTACGCTGTCCGTACGCAATACAACGTTTAGGGCACTCACGTGTGACCTTGCGACGGCCGCGCTGTCTACCCTAACGAGCTTTGTCTCGCTTGATTCACTGACCATAACCGGCTGCTTCGGAGGCGACGGCGGGATCGGCATAACGGAAGGGTGGGGCACAATAGCCGGGTGCGATTTCTTTGCAAACGCAAGTCCCTGGAGCGGATTCAGTAGCCAACTTGCTCTCCACAGTTTCTTTGGTACGGTGAGCGGCTGCAGATTCCGCGACACGGAGGCGCCTTGGCCCTCGGTGTTCATCGGCGGAAGCCCCGGGCAAACATACTTCGTTGGCAACGTTCTGGAGAACAACACAACTACTGACGTTACAAGCACGCTGTTTGTTGGTGATCGGAATGATAATGTTGTATCCCATAATGTATTTCGAAACAACGTGAACATTCAAGGCGGAGCTGTGTTGGCTTTTCAGGATGCCGACGCATATGTTGAGCATAACACGTTTATCGGCAACTCAAGCACAACCACCGGGCAAGGCAGCGTACTTCGCTCAAACACTCGCGGTCGACCGCGCTTCGCGAACAACATCATTGCCGGAAACATAGGGAATTGTGTTTCCGCTCGGCCCGAGTACCCCATCATTCTCGATGCACGCAATAACTGGTGGGGGCACGCTTCGGGGCCGTATCATGCGGAATTGAATCCGCTGGGTCAGGGGGATACGTTGGTGGGGGATTCAGTGTTGTTTGAGCCGTGGTTGACGTCGCCGCCGGACACGACGCAGCCGTCGGCGATACATCCTGAGCCGGAGTGGCCCGTTGCGGGAACATGGGATTTGCAGTCCGTGTTTCCCAATCCGTTCAACAATTCGTTCAGGCTTTCGCTCGCGGGGTTCGCGGGACGCGCGTTTGAGATTGCTATGTATGACATTCTGGGCCGCCGAGTTGCGACGCTCCATTCCGGTCCGGCATTGGGCGGTCTGTTCACGTTCCCGGTATCACCGGAACTTTCAAGCGGCATCTACTTCGTTGCCGCACACGATGACATCGTCCGCGAGTCCATCAAAGTCGTGCTGCTGAAATAGTCGCATGATTGATCAATAGCAAAAGCCCCTCGCGTGAGGGGCTTTGTTTGTTAAGGCGCAGACGAGTGGTGATCAGTCGTGCGCGGGAATGGTGAGGACGGCGCACGGTGCGCGGCGGACGACGGCCTCGGCGACACTTCCGAAGAAGAAGCGGCGCAATCCAGTTCGGCCATGCGTGGCGATGACAATCACGTCGGGGCGGATCTTTTCGGCCAGCGCAACGATTTCATGCGCCGGGTCGCCCATATCAAGATGGCTTGTGACCTTGACATCCGGCTTGACATTTGCAGAGATGGTCGAGTCTAACGATTTGCCGAAGCTCTCGAGAAGTTCGGATTCGTATTTCTTCACATCAAACGCCACGGTCCCGGAACCGGGCGGCAGTTCGACCAGCGGCACCGGCAACACCACGTGCAGCACGTGCAGCTCCGCGCCGTAGCGGCGGGCTAACTCGTCGGCCGTGCGTAAGGCCCGGTAGGACGGCTCCGAAAAATCGACGGGGCACAGGATCTTGTTAAAGGAAAGCATGACGACCCTCCTCGAAAAAGGATGCGTTGAAAAGAACGGTACAAAGTCGTATACTCTATGGAGTCAAAGGACTCCCATTAATTACATTCACCAACTCAGGATAAGTTCCCCCTGTGTCAAAGCTGACATAGGGTGTCAGATTCGCAGGGGATATCAGGAAGGTAAAACGGTCGGAAATGTCAAGTCATTTAGCAGAACATAAGGCCTCGCCGCCGGAAATACTGGCCGAGGCCGCAGATGCATTGCGGTGCGTATCGTCGGGAGATCGCGTATTTGTCGGGTCGGGACTGGCAGTCCCACAGCTTTTGGTCGATGCCCTGGCCAGTCGGGCTAAGGAGCTGGAGGGTGTGGAAGTCACACATCTGATGACTTTTGGTCCGGCGCCCTATGCGGAGCCGGGGATGGAGAAGAGCTTTCGGACGAACGCGTTGTTCACCGGGGCGAATGTGCGGGGCGCAGTCAACGATGGCCGGGCGGATTACACGCCGATATTTTTGTCCGAAATTCCCGAATTGATTCGCAGTGGGACCTTCAACGTCGACACGTGCCTCGTGCAGGTTACGCCTCCGGGAACGCACGGCCATTGCAGTCTGGGAATCGATTGCGCCTGTACGCTTGAGGCGGCCCGCAATGCCAAGAACGTGATTGGTCTGGTCAACGAAGAGATGCCGTGGGTCTATGGCGAGAACTTTCTCCATAAGTCGGAGTTCCGCGCGTTGATTCGCTACGACCACCCGCTTCCTGAGCTGCCGCGCAAGACGCCGAGCGATGAGGAGAAGCTGATTGGTCTGTTCTGCGCCGAGCTGGTTCCGGACGGCGCCTGCTTGCAATTGGGTATCGGCGCGATTCCCGATGCGGTGCTGGCAAGTCTCGGCAACAAGCGCGACCTCGGTATGCACACCGAGATGTTCTCGGACGGCGCGGTCGAACTTGTGAACGCAGGCGTCATTAACTGCAAGGCGAAGACGCTGCACAAGGACAAGATGATCGCGAGCTTCGTGCTTGGGTCGAAGGTGCTGTACGATTTCGTGCGCAGCAATCCGTTGGTGGAGTTCCGTCCGGTGGATCACACGAACGATCCGTTTGTGATTGCGCGGAACGACAAGATGATCTCGATCAACAGCGCGTTGCAGGTTGACCTGACGGGTCAGGTGTGTGCCGATTCGATTGGTCACTCGATCTTCTCGGGTTTTGGCGGTCAGGTGGACTTCGTTCGCGGCGCGTCGCGCTCGAACGGCGGCAAGCCGATCATCGCGCTCGAGTCGACGGCGAAGAACGGCACGCTGTCGCGCATTACGCCGGTGTTGTCACCGGGTGCGGGCGTCGTGACGAACCGCGCGGACGTGCACTACGTCTGTACGGAGTACGGCGTGGCGTTCCTGCACGGCAAGACGATTCGCGATCGCGCGTTGGCCTTGATTCGCATTGCGCATCCGAAGTTCCGCGACGAACTGAAGTTCGCGGCGCAGCAAAGGAAGCTGATTTAGCCAGCGTACCGCTGGACCGAGTGCGCTGACGCGAAGGCGCCGCGTGAATTAGGTTTGACACAGTCAGAAAAGCTAAGCGGCCCGGGTGAACTCCGGGCCGCTTGTGTTTTTTGCAAGTCGAGCGCGCCAAGGCGCTGGCGTCAGCGCACTGTACGCCGCTATCAAGCGGCTTGGATGTGCATGAAGAAGCCGTTCTTGCTGACTCGGGCGAGGGTGCCGGAGGGGCTTTTGTAGAACGCTTCGAGATGGACGATCTTCATGCCGGCCCGATGGAAGAGATCGAGCAGGTCGCGTTCGCAGAACTGGTGGAAGTGCGGGCGGTATTTGCGCGACAGCAGATGTTCGGCCTTATAGATGAGGCTGTAGTCGTTGGGCGTGACGAGGAACAGGTTGCCGTCGGGCGCCATGACGCGCTTGAGTTCGAGCACGTGATAGAGCGGATTGAAGAGGTGCTCCAAGACTTCGAAGTGCGTGAGCGTATGGAACGTGTTGTCGGGGAACTCGTACGGTTGAACATCGAGGTCGACTTCGCTGACTTCGATCTTCATCTTGGTCTCTTCGCGGAGGACGTCGCGCATGTAGCTTTCGCCGCTGCCGACGTCGAGCCAGCGCTCTTTCAGGGGGTACTTCTTGGTGTAGTCGAGAAAGAGCCGGAGCAGGCGCTGGGTACGGCGCTTGAGGGCGGGGTCGTAGAGGTTTTCGTCGGCGCCGATGCGGGAGTCGAGGGTCGAGCTGTTATCGTAGTTGGCCAATTGGGGTGTGACCTTTGGGCTGGTGGGTTTGTAATGGGGGCAAGATAGCGATTTTTCTTGACCTTGAGCAAGAGTGTATGCGGCAAATTATTCGAAAAACGGCTATATTCAGGGATTAGATTGGAGGGGTCTGGCCATTGAGGAAACGGGGGGTGGGGCGGTTTGGTTATATACAACAACCCGAGAGCATCAGGGCCGTGTTATCCTCGTCGTCATTCAGAACGTAGGCTTGGCGAAGTGAAGAATCCCTCTGGGGTCCGGTTTGCATGACGTGGGTTTCAGAGAGATTCTTCAGCCGCAGCGGCTTCAGAATGACGACTCACAAGAGGCGGGAAGGCAATGATCTCTGATCGGCGCTATTCTGTCTACATTATCGCGGGTGACTCGGGTGTCACTTACACCGGAATGACAAATAACCTGACGCGCCGGGTCTATGAGCACAAGATGAAGCAGATCGAGGGCTTCACGAGGAAATACAACCTGACGAAACTCGTGTTCTATGAACACTATGCGACTGCTACGAGCGCAATCGCACGGGAGAAGCAGTTGAAGGGGTGGTCTCGCAAGCGAAAGGTAGAGCTAATCGAAGCTACAAATCCGTCTTGGGCGGACCTTGCAAAGGATTGGTACGTCGAACGACTGCCGGACGGAGAGTTGCCCAGATGATAGACTCACTCGGGTTGAGTGCCAGAGACATTCTTCACTACGCCAAGCCTGCGTTCAGAATGACGACGCGCCTAACCTGCAAATCGAGTAAACGGCAACCCTAATTGTTTTCCAAGAGTTTAAGTATTACAAAACGAGATACCGTGATTCGAGATAAGAATTTGATAAAACAGGGTTTAACGCGCACCTTGCGAGATTTTCTGGCGGGAACGGTGGCGTGCGCGCTGTTCTTGGGGGCGGCGACGGCCTCCTTTGCGGCGGAATCGGGCCTCAAAATCGGGCTTTTGAAATACAACGGCGGGGGCGATTGGTACTCCGGCGGGCGGGCATTGGCCAACCTTTTGCGCTATGCGGAAAGCTCGGCCAACGTGAATTTCGACTACGAGCCGAAGGCCGTCGAGCCGTCGTCGAACGAGCTGTTCAGCTACCCGATCACGTTCATCAACGGGCACGGCAACGTGTCGCTGAATGAGAGCGAAGTGGCCAACCTGCGCGCGTACTTCAACGCGGGCGGCTTTTTGTTCGCCAACGACGACTACGGAATGGACGCGAGCTTCCGCCGCGAAATGAAGAAAGTGCTGCCCGAGGCGGAATGGTTTGAGCTGCCATTCAACCACCCGATTTACAACACTGTTGCCCACTTTTCAAGTGGGCTGCCGAAAGTTCACGAGCACGACAACAAACCCGCGCAAGGGTTCGGGCTGTTCGTGAATGGTGTGATGGTCTGCTTCTACAACTACGAGTGCGATCTGTGCGACGGCTGGGAGGCCGAAGAGATTCACAACGATCCCGCCGACAAACGCAAAGCCGCGCTCGACATGGGAACGAATGTGCTGGTGTATGCGCTGACGCGGGGCGTTGAGTAACCCACTTGAAAAGTGGGCAACGTTGCGCTGACGCAAACACCAGAAACTGTTGGTGTGGTTCGGGTAGGTCCTTACAGAGGATGACAGAAGGCGGAAGCCCCCCTTGCTCCCCCCAAAGTTGCAGACAACTTTGGGGGGAGAAGAGAAAGCAACTTGGGAGAGAGTGATGTATTTGTTTTTGTCGGGAGTTTTCTTGACGCTTGCGGCGGTGGTGGGATTCAATCCGCTGTGGCAGGTCATACGCAAACTGCCATCGAAGATGAAATTCGTGTGGGTGCACGGCGGACTGGCCACGCTGGGGCTCACGTTCTTGATCTTGCAGGCGACGCAATCGGCTAAGCCGACGCCGATGCTCGCATTCATGATAACAATCATCACGTTTCTGGGCGGAGTCGGCCTGTTTGCACTTCGCCGCATGAAAGCGCCCGTTCCCGCGGGAATCGCGTTGATTCATCCGTTGGCGGGAGCAGTGGCGCTGGTCTTGTTGTATCAGGCTTTGTTGGCGAGATAGGAAGGAAGCAGCTTTGACATTACTTCGAGCACGTGGCCGCCGGACGCGCCGCCCTGTTCGTCAGGCGGTCGAGCACCTTGCGGGATGGTACATGTCCCGCTCCATTCAAAGTTATAAGTATCTGCAGACGGGTGAACTGCCGCCGTCTGTTGTTCGTGATCATCTGAAGATTGCGGTCGCCAAGCTGCGCGTGCAGCACCGGCGGATATTAGATGAGATGCAGCGAAGTATTTGACGGAAACAAGTCGAAACGCGTGACGCAGAGTTTTCAGCAGAAGGAAGATTAGCTTATGGGTGCACGAGAAGTACTCTCGACGATACGCAACTGGATGGCGGCCTTACGGCGCGCCGTTCTTGTGAATACCTTGAAGAGTCATGCGCTGTTCGCGCTGGCCGCATTGGTCAGCGTGACGCTGCTCGTGCTGGTGTTGGAATCGCTGGGCCATTTCAGCGGCGGCGCGCGCGCGGTCCTGTTTGCGCTGTGGGGAGTCACGGCAGTCGCGGCGCTCGGGCTGGGCGTGGTGTGGCCAATCTTGAAGTACACGGCGTTCGCGCCGACGGATCAGAAGTTGGCGGGACAATATGCCGAACGTATTCCGGGAATTCGGGACCGCGTGTTGAACGCGCTGCAGTTGCTCAATAAGGTCGAGAGTGCGGACCGCGACGGCGTTTCGCCGGAGTTGATTCTTGCGGCGGGTCGCGGTGTGGCGGAAGAGCTCGTGCCGATTGCTCCGGCGACGCTGCCGGACCGAACGCTGGTCAAGAAGGGCGCGCGCTACGCGCTCTTTACGTCCGTTGCGGCGGTCGCGCTGCTGATTGTGTTTAGCAGGCCGTTGCTGTCGGCGGCTGAGCGGGTGATGAATCCGGGACGCGACTTCTCGCCGAGTCCGGAATTCGTGCTGCATGTGGCACCGGGTGATGTCGAACTCGTGCGCGGCGATTCTTTGAAGGTAATCGTCACGGCGACGGGCACACTGCCGCAAGAAGTAACGATTACGCGCAAGGAAAAGGGCCGCACGGCGGATTCGCCACTGACCGTTGAAGGAGATGAGCACGGCCAGTATACTGTAACGTGGCCGGGGCTTGCGACGACATTTGACTATTGGGCGTATGCGCAGAATGTCGTTTCCAAGAAACACACGGCGACGATTCAGGAATTGCCCGCGGTCAAATATCTTTCAGTGACGCTGGCGCCGCCGAGCTATACCGGGCTTGATCCGATGACGCTCGAAGAAAACGTGGGCGACATCTCGGCGGTGATCGACACGCAAGCGGCGTTGTCGATCTCCACGACAAAACCGCTCGACCGCGCGGTTATCGAATTCTTTGATATCACGGGCGAGAACCTGACCACTCCGCGCGAGACGCTTGAACTTGCGCTTGAAGGCAGCAAAGCCAACGGCGAGTTCACCGTTCAGAAAAGCGGCACATATCGTATTCACCTGTTCGGCAAAGACGGACGACAAAGCCGTGACGCGATCACCTATCGCATCAACGCGCGGCCCGACGAAGCTCCCGTGATCTCATTGGTAGAACCGGCGAACGATCTCGACATCGCCGCCGATATCAAGGTCCCACTGGTGGCCGATGCCGCAGACGACTACGGCTTCTCAAAGATGACGCTGCGCTACTATCGAACGTCGCCGTGGGATCAACCGGGTGACGTCGCAGAAGATCGTTACGAACGCATGGCGCTGGAGTATCGCGTCACCGAACCGGGCCGCTGCGTCGTCGAAACCCTGTTCGACCTTACGCCGCTCGAACTGCTTCCCGAGGACCAGGTTCTGATGTTCGTCGAAGTGTGGGACAACGACCGCATCAGCGGACCGAAGCGCGCGAAGAGCGAAACGCGGGTGCTGCGCTTTCCGTCGATGGCCGAGATCTTCAATCAGCAGGAGCAGGTTGAAGAGAAGCGCACGATCACGCTGGAAGAGCTGCTCGCCGAGTCGCAGGACTTGCGCGAAGAAGTCGAGAAGGCCGTCGAGGAGTTCAAGTCGAATCCCGAGATGAGCTACGAACGCAAGCAGGAGCTGACACAGCTGATGGAGCAGCAGGAGCAGATGACGCAGGTGCTTGAGCAGGTGTCGCAAGCCATCGAACAGCAGCAGATGCAGAATCAGATGCGCGCGCTCTATTCTCCCGAAGTGATGGAGAAGATGGAGCAGATCCGGGAGCTGGTTGAAGAAGTGATTAGCCCTGAGATGCGTGAAGCGATGCGCAAGCTGGCGGAAGCGATGCAGCAGCCGACGCCGGAGCAGATGCGCAAGGCACTCGAGAATTTCCAGAAGAATCAGGAGCAGTTCAAGCTCTCGCTTGATCAGGCGTTGAACATGCTGAAGCAGATGCAGGCGGAGAAGAAGCTCGACGAACTGTCTCGCAGGCTCGACGAACTCTCGAAGCAGCAGGACAAGCTGAACGAGAAGATGGATCAGAATTCGCCGCAGAATTCGCAGGAGAATGCGAAGCAGCAGGAGAAGCTCTCGGAAGAGATGCGCAAGATCGAGCAGGAGATGAAGAAACTGGCCGAAGAGATGAAGAAGGATCAGATTCAGGGGCAGGAAAAGGCGCAGGAGCTGCAGAAGGAGATGCAGGATGAGCAGCTCTCCGAACAGATGGAGCAGAACTCGCAGCCGATGCAGATGTGTCAGAACCAATCCGCGAAGAAGCAGGGCAAGAAGCAGCAGCGCAAGATGTCCGAGTTCGCGCAGAAGATGCAGGATATGCGTCAGCAGATGCAGTCGAATCAGGACATGCAGACGATGATGGAGATGGAGCAGGCGCGCGACAAGATGCTCGATCTCTCGATGCGTCAGGAACAGCTCTGGCAGGAGTCGCAGAATACGGATCCGAACAGTCCGCAGATGAACGACCTCGCCGAGGAGCAGGAGAATCTGAAGCAGGCGATGAAGCGGATTCAGGAGGATATGCAGGAGCTTGCGAAGAAGTCAATGTCTGTGACGCCGAAGCTGATGGCCTCAATTGAACAGACGATAGGCGAGATGCAGGCGGCGTGCAACGCGACGCAGGACCGCAACGCGAGCACAGCGTCACACTACCGCAAGCAGGCCATGGCAGCTTTGAATGAAACGCTGCGGCAGCAGAACAACGCCTGCAAGCAGTGCCAGAGTCAGTGCAACAAGCCGAACAGCAATTCACAGTGCAACAAAGCCGGCGGCATGTGCCAGAAGCAGGGCCAGATCAATCAGCAGACGATGGGGATGATGCAAAATCAGGGGTCGATGTCGCAGCACCAGGCGGCCGCAATGCAGCGTTTGGCAGGCGAGCAGGAAGCGCTGGCGAAGTCGATGGACGAGCTTGCCGCCGAAGCCGCCGCGTCGAAACAGACGGTCGGCCGTCTTGATGGATTAAAGGAAGACATGGAAGATGTGGCGAAAGATCTGCGCGCGCAGAAGATCACGCCGGAGACGATTGAGCGGCAGAACAAGATCGAATCCAAGCTACTCGATTTTCAGCGCGCGAATCGCGAGCGCGAGTTCTCGCCGCAGCGCAAGTCGAACACGGGCATCGACGTTGTGCGCGCATCGCCGCGTCAGCTTCCCAAACGACCCGGCGAGGATCAGTTGCGTGAAGACCTTCTGCGCGCCTTGGACGCGAAATACTCGCCCGATTACGAAGAACTTGTCCGCAAATACTTTGAAGCGCTGTCGAAGTGGCAATAGCCAACGCGCTTCGCTGAACGCTGGGGCGTCGTTGAGTCCGGCCAGGAATGAGTAAATACCTCATCGCACTTTTCGCTTTTCTGTTGGCCGTCCTTGCGGGCTGCGCGCGCGCGCCGATTCCGGTGAAGCTGAGCGCGGAATTGGCGGAACAGGTTTTTTCGCCGAAGCTGTCGCTGCAGGAGAACGGAGCAGTGAACTGTCAATGGGTGGAGTTCCATAAGGACAGCATCGGCGGCGCAGGCTGCATGTGGAACCCGGGAACGCGCAGCTTCGGCGCGGCCGAAAGCTACGATTTCCTCGACCGTCGTTGGGTGCAGTGCATTCCGCAATTGGATCGGTTTCGCTTCGCGAATCAAGGCACGGCAACGCTGGTCGCGCACAGCTGCATTCAGGAGAGCTTCATCGTCTTTCGGGACAGCACCGGTAAGCGGGAAGCCGCCTGGCTTGCGGCGCCGGCCGTTCTGACATATCCGGTTGCCGTTGATTCACTCTTTTTGATCTTGTTTGAATCTCCCCTCGACCACGGATTGATCTGTGTCTGGCTTGACCGCGGCGGACGCGAAATCAGCCGGGACACGCTGGACCTACCAAGCCCGGACTTTGCTGCGCCAAGCGCGGGCGGCGTAACGCTCGTGAAGGCGGAGAACAATAGGTTCCGCGTCTTTCACATGGCAGCGCTCTGCAGTTGGGTCGACAGCGCACAAGTTGCTCGCGGCTATCCCGCCAAGCAGCAGATTGGCACGGACTATTTCACAGAGGGCGACGATCTCGGCATCGTCAGCGCCTATCGCGATTCAAACAATTCCGTGACCGTCGAAACACATCTGCTCAATGGCGCCGCGCGGAGGTCAACGCACACGGCAGCCATCAAGCGCAGCGGGATGGGACAGGTTGTCGCATTCCGCGCGGTGCCTTCCGGAGAAAACGCGCCGCTGCTGTTTGCGCTCGACCAGGACGGCACGCGCAATGAGTTCTGGGTACTCGGCGCCGCCGACGAAGGCTATTACAGCCGGAAATCGCGCGCTGGCGTTGCCGTAAACGAATCGCTGCAGGAGTTCTGCGCCTTTCGACTTGACGCACGCAGCGTACTTGCCGCCTACACTTGCGGCGACAGCGCGTCCGTCGCCGCCAATAGCTGTTACGCCGTTCAACTTGAATTGGAGTAGACGACATGCATATCTTGAGCGCACTCACTCTGCTCCTGCTCCTGTCTGCGCAGCTTAGCGCACAGCCAAACTTCGGTCCGGTGCGGATTGACGCGGGCAGCGACCGGACATTTTTCTATCCGACGGTTGCGGTCACGCACGACGGCACGCTGCAATGTTCATGGACCAGTGGGAGCGATGAATGGATGGGAGCCTATTCTCGCGAAGCGGACCTGACGGGGGTTCCGGTAAGCGCACAGGACACAGTGGACCTGCAGAGCGCCGCAATTCTAACCTGTCCGCCGCGCGTGACGTTAGTTACGCTGAATTCCGGCGCGTGGTCGAAACTGATCTACCATGAATGACTGCAGGAAATCGAGCTCCAGTACTACTCCCCGGAGGGGACGCTGCTGGAAGAATACGACATGATTCCTGCGCTGTATCCGAAGTTCCTGACGCTTGGCGACGGCTACTTCCTGACGTATCACGATTTCGCGACTGGCCAGACCGTAATGCGGCTGAACAACGCGGGGGAAATTGAGAACTCGGAAGTGCTCGCAATCCCGGCGGTGCAGTTTGCATATCTGCGTGACAGTCGGCCGCATCTTGTTTCACATCACAGCATTCTTGCCGAGAACATCTATACCAACGTCACGAGCCTCTATCGCTTCGACGACGATGCGAATCTTGAAGAGACAATCGTCCTGCGCGTCGAACCGCTGCCCGCAGGTGAGTTGCCGGCAGGACAGGCGTTCGACTATTCAAACGATGTCCTAAGCGTTCTGTGGGGGAGCGTTGTTCCGGGCGTGCCGCTGAATGACTTTCGGGCGTGGCTGACGCGCTACGAAGAGTCCGGTCTCTACAATGCTCCAGCGTGGGATCCTGGTCCGCTGCCGCAGCAGAGTTTCATTTCGCAATGGGGCATCCTGCGCGCGGCGAACGGACAATACGTGATGGCGATGTTCATTCGCGGCGAATTTGATCGCGAACTCTGGTTCATGGGGCTTGAGGCGAGCGGCGCATCCAATAACATGATCTACATTGTTCCCGTCGCGCTGAATCAGTCGGTGAATGGTCTATCGATGATCGAGCTGCAAGGTTCATTGGTCGCCGCAATTACAGAAGTGACAGACAATGCCCAACCTTCGGCGGGCATGCAGTTGCTGGCCTTTCCGCTGGATATCCTGCTCGATACTGAAGTTCAGGACCCCGTTCTGGTCAACGATTTTGCCCTGACGGCCTATCCGAATCCGTTCAATCCCTCGACAACAATACAGTTCTCGGTTGCAAAGGCGGGCGCGGCGAAACTGATGGTGTATGACGTGCTGGGCCGCGAAGTGGCAACGCTCATGGACCGGCGGCTCACGGCGGGCAGCTATCAATATATGTGGACTGCGGCGATTGCGGCGAGCGGCAAATACTTCTGCGAACTTACGATTGATCAGCACACACGCGCGATTCCCCTCACCCTGACTAAATGACGCATCGACTTTACATACTCCTGGCCACGCTTCTGCTGTTGAGCGGATTCGCGTCGTCGCAGACCATAATCCAGCAGGGGACAAACGCTCCGCCGAAGAAGGCGCCGGTACAGCGAACGGCTGAACAGGTTCATGCTGACCGGGCGCGGCGCGAAGAGCAGCGCGGCAGCTATGATACGGCGCTGTCGTCGTGGCTTGAGGTGTTGAAGCTCGCGCCGTTTGACCAAGGCGCTCTGGCCGGTGTGCCGAACTGTTACGTGAAGCTGCGGAATTTCGCGGCGGCGGAGAGCTTCTTGAACGACCAACTTGCGAAGGCGAAACAGCGCGGAGCCGTACAGTGGCAGGATCCGGCGAGCGAATTTCAATTGACGCTTGCGTTGGGGGAAGTGCAGCTTGCGGCAGGCGATACGGACGGCGCCTGGAAGCTCTGGAACGAGGCGCTATCGGCACAGCCGCATAATCCTGACGCAGTGCGGTCTTTGATCAGCGTGCTGCAACGCAACCGGCGGTGGGACGAAAGCGAGAAGCTGATTCGCGATTATCGCAAGGAGATGAAGAACGCCGGTTTCATGGCGCTCGAATTGGCATCGAGTTTACAGGCGCAAATGAACTTTGCTGGCGCGACGGAGGAACTGCTGCTCTACTCTAAGTCTTCGCCGACCGCATGGCAGATTTCGCAGAGCTATCTCAGCCGCTTTCCCGATGACACGACCGTTCAGGCGACGGTGCTGTCGACGCTTGAAACCGCGCTGAAGCGCGACAAGAAGGAGCCGACGCTTTGGCGCATTTACGCGGGTTATTCCTCAAAAGCAGGGCTAGTCGAGGAGTCGCTGAATGCAACGATAACAGCGGACTCGCTGACGGATAGCAACGGGACGATATTGCTCGGCGCGGCACAACAGATGCTCGGAGAGGGCGAAATCGCGCTCGCCCGGCGCGGTTTTGAGAAAGTTCTGTCGTGGAAACCTGCGGACGAAATCGCCGAGCGCGCCGACCTTGGGCTTGCGCAATGTCACGAAGCACAGGGCGAATTCGAATTAGCAAAGGCGGGCTATGAGAAGTTTCTCTCTGGACGGCCCCGCTCGGCTGAAGTCGAAGAGGCTAAGTTCCGCATTGCCGAAATACTGCTGACGCATGACAATAAGCCTGCCGATGCCTTGGCCGAGTATACGGGTATATCGCAGCGGGCCAAGGGGCCGCTGCGCCAGCGCGCGGGTTTGCGCATTGGCGACGCGCATGCCTATCTCGGCGAGTATGGGGCAGCGATTGAAGCGTGGAACGCCTTGATTGGTCAAGGGCGCGTCGAATTGAATGACGACGTTACCGCATCGCTGTTGCGCATTGCGCGGGCGAATCTGTGGCGTGACTCGACGGAACTTGCCGACAAGGCGCTGGAGAAAGTTCTCGCAGGAAGCACGCAAAACGTGGCGTTCAATGACGCGATTCTCTATCAAGCCTTGCTGAGCGGCGGCGGATTTCACGGCGCGCTGCGCGCTTTTGCGGATGCGGACTACGCATCGTTTCGCAATGATCACGGGACAGCGGCGCGGAAGTACTCTGAAGCCGCGTCAATGCTGCGCTACGGCCGTCTTGCCGAGTGGAGCCGCATGTCCGAAGCGGAGGCGCTTCGTTCTTCCGGCAGGCCGCTGGAGGCGATTGCGGCTTTGGATACGTTCGCCGTGAACTTTCCCGAATCAATCGATCTGCCGAAGGCAAAATACCTTCAGGCGGTGATCACGCTTGAGGATTTGCAGCAGGAAGATCACGCTCTCGAATTGCTCGAAGACTATCTGATCGACTATCCGCGCTCAATGTATCTCGAACAGGCACGCCGCAAAGCGCGGGTATTGGCGAACAAAATCTCGTAAAGCACCTTCTTACATAACCACGAGACAGACCTCTGATTTCCGAAATATTTGAATGGTTATACAAGCATCCCGAGTGGATGTTTTGGTCCGCGCTGCCGGCGCTGATGCTGCACCAGTTTGAAGAATATGTCTTTCCCGGCGGCTTTTTGTCGTGGTTTAATCGCGACGTGTTTAAGAGCGACAGTGACGTTTCGCCGATTTCTCCCAAGATCGCGTTTGTGCTGAATGTCCTGCTTGCATGGCCATTGTTTGTCGTGGTCGGTTACGTAGGACTTGAGCAGATGTGGTTCTCGATGCCGATGATGGGCATCCTGTTCGTGAACGCATGGTTTCATATCGCGCTGTCGATTTCGTCCATGCGCTATTCGCCGGGCACGTTTTCGGCCATTCTGATTCTGCTCCCACTATCACTCTATACTTTCTATTACTACATCATGACGTGGGAGATCGGCTTTCGGCTGTTCTTCATCTCCATAACGGCGGGATTGATCTTGCACATGCTGATGCTGACCATTCCCCGCGAACTTCTGCACGCCCGCGAGAAGCGCCGGGAAAAACAGCAGGAAGCCTCGGGCAATTGACCGCTTATCCCTTTCGTTTGAGTTCGCACTCTCCTCACACTACATGAAACGATTCCTTTTTTCTATCGCGTTTGTATTGTCGGCGCTTCCCGTGTTCGCGCAGAAGCTGCTGATTCCGATGGACCTTTCGCAGACGGACCACTTAAAGGCCTACGGAATCGCCTACAAAGCGCTTTCGGAGGGCATGAAGGTGGAGTGGCTGCTCAACTATCGCGGCGGCAGTTTCATGCTCGGCGACGATGCGGAGATGGCGAACGAGTGCCGGCTCCGCGGCGTGCGCGCGGAGGACGCGGGCGGCGCGGGCGACATCTATCTCGAAATTGAAAACTCGAACATGGAAGTCGTGCTGCTCGAGAAAGCAACCAAGGTGGCGATCTATGCCCCGGACGAGGTGCGCGAGGGGCCATGGGACGACGCGGTTAACCTTGCGTTAACGTATGCGGAGATTCCGTTCGACGTGATATACGACCCCGAAGTGCTTGACGGCAAGCTATCCAAGTACGAGTGGGTGCACTTGCATCACGAAGACTTTACCGGTCAATACGGCAAGTTCTATTCGATGTACCGCAATGCCGATTGGTACATGCGGCAGGTGCAGCAGGAAGAAGCGTCGGCGAAGGCGCTTGGCTTCCCAAAAGTGTCCGAGATGAAGCTCGCGGTATCGCGCACGCTAAAAGCATATATGGGGCGCGGAGGTTTTCTGTTCGCGATGTGCAGCGCGACGGATAGTTACGACATTTCGCTGGCCGCGCACGTGACGGATATTTGCGCGCCGGTGTTTGACGGCGATGCGATTGATCCGAATTGCGAATCGAAGATGGACTACAACAACGCACTCGCGTTTCAAAACTACCGCCTGATCACTGATCCGATGGTCTATGAGTTCTCTTCAATTGACGTAAGCCCGACGTCCGGCATGCTCGCGCAGGGCGGCGAAGGCGACTACTTCACGCTGTTCGATTTCTCGGCGAAGTTTGATCCGATTCCGACGATGCTTACGCAGTGTCACACAAATGTCGTGAAAGGCTTTCTGGGTCAAACGACGGCATTTCACAAGGAGTACCTGCGTCCGTCGGTGACAGTCCTGGCGCAGCGTGAAGGCACCGAGGAAATCAAGTATATTCACGGGAAGTTCGGCGAGGGGTTTTGGACATACTATGGCGGACACGACCCCGAAGACTACCGGCATCAGGTTGGTGATCCGCCGACGCAGCTTGCGCTGCACAAGAATTCGCCGGGCTATCGACTGATTCTAAATAATGTCCTCTTCCCGGCAGCACGGAAGAAGGATCTGAAGACCTAAGACCATCAAGCAATCTCCCGCGCTCATTGCAGTCTGATATTCCAACACCAATTCCTGGATCTCCATTCGTGTACAAAGTTCTCATTCTGGCCATTGTGTCACTGTTTCCTGCGTTGTCGCTTGCTCAAGCCCGGCAAGTTACCGTATCGCAGGAGGAGCTCGCGCTGTTTGCGGGCGAGTGGTATGGAACGATCATGTTTGAAGACGACATCTCGCATGAAGTCGTAGCTGTTCCCGGTCACATGACGATTCGCGACGCCGGCGACGGACTCAGCACGACTGTAACTTACACGAAACCGGACGGCACACCCGTAGCCGTCGACGATATGATACGGCCTTCTCATGGTGGACGGCGGCTGTTGCTGGATGGTAAGGTCTGGATGCTTGACGGCAAAGTGCACAAGGAAGAGGTGTTCGGCATCTCATTTCAAGGACCAGGATCGGGGAATTTGCGCAACGTGCAGTTCCTCTATCAGATGTCACTGAGCACGCCGTTGGATCAACCAACTGATTCATTGATGTTCACCAAGCGCGTGCTGGAAGAGAACGCGGGTGTACCCAAGACCAGCCTGGCCTTTCGCTTGGGGCGGATGCAATAGTATGTCGCAGGAGCTTTGGTCTCAAGTTGATGGCTATCTCGCCGCGCAGTATCTTGAGCAAGATGATCTGCTTGAGCAGGTCATTCGCGAGCAGGAAGCTCGCGGTCTTCCGGCGATTCAAGTCTCGCCGCTTGAAGGCAGGCTCTTGCAGCTGCTGGTCGGAGCGATGCGCGCGAAGAACGTCCTCGAAATCGGAACATTGGGCGGGTATAGCGCGATTCTCTTGGCGCGCGCGCTGCCGGACGACGGACGCGTCATTACGCTTGAGCTCAACACAAAGCATGCAGAAGCGGCGCAAGCCGCGTTTCGCGCTACGGGGGTCGCGCATAAGATCGACCTCAGACCTGGTTTGGCATTGGAGACACTACCCAAACTGCGCGCTGAAAATCACGTGTTCGACTTTGTCTTCATAGACGCCGACAAAGAAAACAACGTTTATTACGTGCAGCAGGCGCTCGCGTTGTCGCGGCCCGGAACGCTGATTGTAGTAGATAACGTGATTCGCGACGGTGATGTGATGAACGAAGCGAGCGAGAGTCCGATGACGCAAGGTGTACGGCGCATGAACGACTTCATTAAGTCCGAACCGCGCTTGATGGCCAGCGCGCTGCAGACAGTTGGATCAAAAGGCTACGACGGCATGGCATTCATGCTGGTTGTGGAGTAGAGAACAAACCGCGGTTCCACTGCTGGAGTCATGGATTCGACGACGGACGTGCTCTACAATTTCGGGGGCCAAACGGTTTTTGAAGGATCGTTTTCTTATGGAGGTCAGTTGAGCACCCTATTGATGGGCGCGGTCGCCTTCGATCCGAAAGTCGTTACGATATGGAGCGGCTTTAAGGCGTACTTCATGCGCAGCGGCCTGGATTTCGACTACGTACTGTTCAGCAACTATGAACGACAGGTTGAGGCCCACTTTGACGGGTTGATTCATGTCGCTTGGAATTCGCCGTTGGCGTGGCTGCAAACGAAACAGATCGCCGCCGCCACCAGTCGTCACGCGGTTGCGGTGATGATGCGCGACACGGACTGCGACTTGAAGTCCGTTGTAGTGGTAGGCTGCGATTCGGGAATAGAGTCAGTTGCAGACTTGTGCGGCAAGCGGATTGCGGTCGGAGCGTACGATTCTCCGCAAGCGACGCTGATTCCGCTGCACGAGTTGACATCAGCCGGGCTCGAGGCGGAGCGCGATTTCACGGTGGTGCCGTTTGACATTTTGGTTGGTCTTCATGGTGACCACATCGGAGGTGAACGGGATGCGGCAAGGGCGTTGGCGAATGGAACGGCGGATGCGGCCTGCATGCTCGAAGCGAACTACCGCGCATTCACTAACGATGGCACACTCGAACCTGATACAACACGTGTGCTCGTAACCACGCCGCGCTACGATCACTGCAATTTCACGGTGCTGGATGGCGCGCCCACAAAGGAGATTGCGCGCTTCTGTGAACTCCTGCAGGACATGCGATTCGACGACCCAGAGCTGCGGCCTTTGCTCGAAATGGAAGGGCTAAGGCAATGGAAGGTCGGACGCGCAACCGGTTACGATGCGCTCGAAAATGCCATTGATCGGTTTGGAACTATCGAGGAGTTCGTGCAGAGCGCAGGTTCGCGCCGCAGGTAATTATTAGGTCAGCGTCGGCAAGACAGCGCGGCCCGTCCAGTTTTAGGCGGGCCGCTTCTCGTTTTCGTGGAGCAGGAGATCAGAACTCGGCCGTGACGCGATAGAACTGAATGTCATCAACGTCCGGCATTGAGAACGTGTTGGAAGTCGAGCTTCCAGCGTCGTGCCAGTTTCCCGGTTCGGTGTTATCCGTGGAGTAGACCACATAGCGCGCGGCGCCAGAATGCAAACCCCAAGGCAACCTCAGCTCGTTGCCCAACCCCGTCAGCGTCAAGTTGTTGACCGTTGGATAATGCTGCGCCCTTTGATAGTACAACAAAGCGGCCCGTCCGAATGGACGAGCCGCTCTCTGCGCATCGTATTCAGGGCTATTTCATCAGGACAAGTTTCTGGGAAGCGCTGAACGCGCCGGCGTTCAGGCGCGCGAAGTAGATACCGCTGGCAAGCTGTGCGGCGTCGAAGTTGGCCGCATGCGTACCGGCTTGCTTGATGCCCGAAGCGAGCGTGGCAATCTCGCGCCCGTTCATGTCAAAAACCTTCAGCGACACGTCACTTGCTTCGGGAAGCGAGAAGCTGATCGTTGTAGTCGGGTTAAATGGATTGGGATAGGCCGCCTGCAGGGCGAACATCGTCGGTACTCCGGCTTGCGCAGTCGGGGTAGCGCTCGCGGTGGCGAGCAACTCGCGAGTGCCGTCGAGCGCGACGGATGTGAGCTCATAGGCATAGGAGACGCCGTTGTCGACCGTCCGATCGAACCATGAGTACGCATGGCCATCGGCAGAATTGCCGAAGCTCTGTACGTTCGCCATGATCACGCCGTCGCGAGTGATCTCGAAATGGTCGTTGTCCTGTTCGGTGCGCGTGCTCCAGTTTAACGTAACTTCACCGTTTCCGGCAACAGCTTCGAAGTTGCCAAACTCGACCGGCAGAATTTCGTCGCACATAGCAGAGTAGATTGTCACGCTGCCGTTGATCTCATTGCTCATGATGAGAAGCGGCAAGCCAGTTGGCGAGTTTGCGGCGTCAACCCACAGGATTCCTTCGGGGCCGAGCTCGACCACGGCGGCCAGAGCAGCGGGATTATTGGCGACGATGACCGAGAAATCGCGCGACGTCTTGTAGTCCACATAATACGGATTGAAGGGATCGGTGACATCATAGATGAAGATGCCGCCGACGCGTTCGAGACCGATGAAAGCAAACCAACGGCCGCACACTTCGGCGACTGTTACGGCTTCCGGTTCCGGACCCTTGTCGTCGCTGCGCGAGTCAAAGGACTGGTTGGCCGAGTTATTGGAATTGAATTCGGTCGGGAGCATGTTAGAGAGCCGCGTCTCAAACTGATTTCCACTGTCGAAAACGAGATTGCCGTTCTGATCCCAGATCGATAAAGAGCGTCCGCCAAACGTGTAGATAGCATCGAAGTCGCCGTCATTATCCGTGTCACCGAGTTTGTTGGTGACATTCAGACGACCAAGGTTCAGATTGTTCTTCAACGTTGCGGCGTTGGGGAAGACGGTCGGGTCCAGCGGATAAGCCGCGTTGCCGACGCGCACGGCCTCAGTCAGGGCGCTGTACTCGCGCGCGTCGCCTTCGTTTGCCGTCACCAGATAGGTCATTCCATTCACTTCGTACGATGCAATCGCATCCGGATTGTACATTCCGAATACGGGCCACGTCCCGATTTCAATCGCTGGCAGATTGCCGGGCAGATCGCGATCGCTCGGATCAAACGAGTTGTGCGGCAGGCTGCGATCGATGAAACCAAGCGCCTTGATATTGGTTACTGTCGCTGTCGCGATGTCAATGATAGCCATTGCGTTGTTTTCCTGAAGGGTGACGTACGCGATCAGCGACGCCGCGTCAACCGCGATGTACTCAGGCTCAAAATCCTGCGCCGCATTCGAGCCGGGTCCGAAAATACGGATACCCTGTGCGCGCAGCGCGGCTTCCTGGCCGACATAGGCGCTGAACGAAGCGGTCATAACCACCGGGGACATCACACCGCCAATAAGGTCAACAATCGTCACGGTGCCTTCGGGGTCGACGGAGTAGTTTGAGGCCGGTTCGCCTTCGTTTGCCGCAAGCACATAACGGCCGTCGGGCGTGAAGGTGATCATGTCCGGCAACGCTCCGGCCGCGACTTGATTCAGAAAACCGCCGTTGGTATCGAAGAAGACGATTGAACCGGGGTTCTGCTTGGGGTTTGCTTCGACGGCCGCGGCTACAACGCCGTTATGCACATCGACGCTGTTAAACGCTGCGCCGTACAGTGCGCCGTTGATTGTCGTGATCAGCGTCGGCACGGCCGGGTTGCTCAGATCAAGAACCAGAATGCTCGAAGCGGCGGAGCTGACCACGAACAGGCGTTGAGATGCGGGGTCATAAGCGGAAATCTCACACGCACCGGCGTCAAAGATGCCGGTCTGGTATTGGCCGACTAGGGTGAGTTCGGGGCCGACCGCCCACGCGGAGGAGAGCGACATCATCAGGACAAGCGAGAGCATCAGAAAACGGGTAGCACGTAGCATGAATTCACTCCGGAATGGGTTGATTGAAGCGTCGCAGTATACAGAAGTTAAGTTACAGGGACATTTGCGAACTATGGGAAACTGATGAAAGAACGACCGCTACCCCGCAAAGACGCAGAAGAAACAACAGCTTAACTGCAAAGCCATGCGGACCCAGCCAAAGTGGCAGGAGTTGTGTCCTCGGCAAAACAGAGGAATCCGGGAGGCAGCTTGCGGCACCGAAGCGCGCTGCTCTGCGTGGTGGCCGCGCGCTCGTCCGATTGCAAGTAGTACCACGACGTTGTTAACAGAAAGGGCATTTGACAACTCTCAACTTAAGAATCCTGACAGGAGGCACGGCGATTGTTTTCTGCGACCTCTTTGAGTTCTAAGTCGAGTATTCAGGCCGTAACAAAGTCAATGAGGATTGCATTACAACTTGCCTCACCGGAAAAATAGTCGTATAATCTTCCCCACGCTCATGGATACGAATTTACTGGGAGACTATGCAGCAAAACGGAAATGGAAATGGTAAGTCATTGCACATCAGCAATGGCCACGGTCTAACGAACGGCAAGTTCTCAAAAAACAACATAGAGGGATTGACGGCGACGCGCGAGAATTATTTGCGCACGCTGTATCAGCTTTCACGGGGAACAGACGGAGTTCGGTTGACCGATCTTGCGCGGGCAGAAGGGGTTAGATTGCCTACCGCGCGACACGCAGTGAATTGCTTGCGTGATTTGGGTTTGGCATCGCAGGAAAACTACGGCAAGATACAGCTTACGCCCAACGGCGAGCGTGTCGGCCAACAGATCTGCGATCGATTTGATTTGACGCGTAAGTTCTTGATTGAAGTACTGGGTGTAAATCCGCAGGCGGCGGAGCGCGAAGCCTCGGTGATGGAACATCACCTTGAAGAGGAGACGCTTGAGCGTTTGGCCGCATTTGTCAAGCACGTGACGAATTGTCCTGGCGGACAGTATGCGGCACCGGATTGCCTCGTGAATTTGCGCGCCTCGCTGGAAGGAAGCAGTCTCGCGACGGTGTAATCGCGCGGGGCGGGAGTTGACAGTGAACGGAGAGGGTAGCCTCTCCGTTTTCTCATTTGGTCACCAAGGGAGGAGCGCATGAAGCGCTTCACGATTCTGCTATCGCTGCTGATAATCGGCGCGGGTTTTCGCTTGTTTGTGTTGGAATTGCGCCCAGAGGGTGCGCTGCTCGCTGCGCCCGATGAAGCGGATTATCTGGAGATTTCAAACAATCTCTGGCTGTCAGGCGACTTTTCATATCAAGGTAAACCAACGGCCTACCGCGACATGCTGATGCCGTTGCTGACTGCAGGTGTGCAAAAAATTTCCAGTGGCGACTTCAAACTGGTGTTCTATGTGCAATTGGTGTTAAGTTTACTTACGGGGCTGCTGCTCTATCTTGTAGCGTTAAAGCGCTTTGCCGAAAACACCGCATATCTTGTTATGACGGTATGGATGCTCTATCCGGCGGCGGCCGTGTTTGGAGCGCTATTGCTCACTGAGACGTTATTCACATTTCTGTGGGTGCTGGCGATCTGGCTCCATGACCGCTTGGATGAGCATGGCTACGAAATGCGTGAGGCGCTTTTGCTCGGAGTTGTGCTGGGCCTCCTGTGTTTGACACGGGCGGCGGGTGCGATCCTGCTGGCAACCGTGTTCTTCTACGTATTTGTGATTCGGTACGAGACGCCGTTCGCGGAACGGGCCCGCGCCGTATCGCTGGTACTGATTGGAGCTCTGATCGTGATGGTGCCATGGATGACGCGCAATCAGCTGACGATGGAGCGGTTCGCGTTGAACACCAACGGCGGGATTAATCTGCTGATCGGGAATAATCCCTATGCTAACGGCGGCTACCTGTTTGACGAACGGGTACAGGGTCTGATACCTCACGAAGCGCGCACGGAAGCGCAGCGCGATGTCGCGGCCTCAAGCACGGCGTGGGACTATGGACTTGGCAACATTCGCAAGACAGTTTCCATGTGGCCGACGAAGTTCGCGTATCTCTGGAGCACGGACATGGCGATGCTTGCGCATTTTGCTCCGGTGCGCGGCGCGCAGTCGCTCGCCGAGACGTTGCACATGCAGCCGCTCGGCGCCTTGATCTTGATGGCGATTCCGTTTGCGGTGCTTGTGTTGCTCGGGTTGTCGGGATTTTACTTGGTGAAGAAATTTCCGGCGCGCGGATTTTTCATTCTGCAGCTGTCGTTTGCGGCGCTTGCGGCCTTCGCAAGTTATGGTCTGCCGCGCTATCACTTTCCATTAATGCCCGCAGTCATCATCGGTGCGGCAGCTTACTACGAGCATCAACCGTGGAACAGCGCTCCACAATGGCGCAGACTTGCGATGCTGCTCGCAATCGGTCTTTTTATGGGTGTGTGGTTGTTTGAAACGGTGAAGATCATTGGGTGGATGTAGGAAGCACCTCCGCAGGAAGTCATCGTTACCCAAGCAAAGCACGACGGGCCGCTAACAACTTGTTTTCGCGTGTTTCGTGAGATACCGGAAAGTTGGCAAGATATCCCGCAGGGCTTGACAATGTACCCCCCCCCATTACTATATTGAAGGAAACCGTCGGCACTTACGCCGGCGGCGACCATGTGGAAGAGTCGAAACATGAAGACCAGTCTTGTATGGATCGTAAGCCTGCTGCTGAGTGCACAGCTTATTGCGCAGACGGAAGCGAACATGTGCGTGAGTGTGACGGATGTTTGCTGTAATGGTCAAGCTTCATCTGTGGATTACACAATTCCCGCGAACCAGCAGATTTCGCGCACGTACTTTCACTACGAAGGACACGACGGCGACCGCGTAGCTCTCTTCTGCTACGACGTTGTCGAAGGGGTGGAGTCATTAGTATGGTCAATAAACGTCGAGAGTAGCCACTGTGGTTGCGGCGAGTCCTCCACAGGCCTGAGTCATCCAATAGGTCAAGATCACCACCTGAGATTTAAGGTAGATTGCAGGCAATGCGCGACGGGAAACTGCGTAGCGGGATCCACAATTGTGACCTTCGCAAGTGCCTCGAATTATGCCACATGTCTGCCCGAATGTGATCCGGAATGAGCAGCCGCTCAATATTATCAATTGGCTTGACTCTGTGCACTCTGACAGCCAGTATTGCGATGGTGCGCACAGTACCAACAGACTATGCGACCTTGCAAGCGGCACTCGACTCAACGCAAACCGGCGATACGGTTCTTGTTTTACCCGGATTATATGAAGAGGCCGCCTATTCAGCGACGTCGGGTGTGACGATATGCAGTCTCTTTCTGCTGAGCGGAGACACGGCAGACATCGCATCGACACGTCTGCGGGGGTTCACAAACGGCGACGACACTTTACGCGCTCTGACCTTGGTGAGTGCGGGCGGAATAGATCCGTCTGTGCGCATCGTGGGAATCCATTTTACACGATCGAGCGCGTCGTCACTTGACGACGGTGGTGCCTTGAGCCTAATTCGTCTTCATGCAAGTGTGGAGTACTGCGTCTTTGACTCGTGTGCGGCGCGAGCGGGCGGGGCGATCTTTGTTAACGAAAGTTGGACGAAGGTTAGCAATTGCCGTTTCAATCGCTGTGCGCTTCATCAAGCAGGTTCTGTTCTCCATTCGGCAGGTTCAATCGTTGAGCTGGAGTCGTGCCTGATCGTCAACAGCTTTTCATTCGAAGACCCCAGCGAGTCACCACAGTTATTCTGGGTGCTTCGTTCAAATCTCCGATTGAGAAACTGTGATTTTAGACACAATGGTCACGATCACAATTGGTTGGGAACTGTGATTGTCTCAGCCTCAAAACCCCCAGATACGGTAGAGATAATTGGGAGTCGTTTTACGGACAACCGGATCGAGAAGATGCTGAATGGCGAATCCATTGACTTTTTTCGGCTTGATTCAAACACAATGTGGGGAAATGAGCTAAGTCAAGCGCTCTACTCACAGAGCGGCACAGATTCTTTGACGAGATTCCAGGCAATCGGGAACATATTTGAGACGTTCACGCCCGTCGCTGGCGCGCAGATGCATGGACTCTTTGCGTTGGATACGTCTTCCCACCACATCACGATAGTTGAGCGCAATCTCGTTCACGACATTCACGGCGGACACACCTCATTTTGCAACATTCTCGGCGACAATGAGTTTGAGCGCTCCGTTAAACACAATTACGTGCTAAACAACTCCGTTCACTCGATCACTTGGCCGCCGTCGGGCAGCGTGTTAGTGATTGGAACAGGTGATGGCGAACTTGAAGAGAACGTGTTCATGGGCAACGAGGGCTATGCGGTTTATCAAGGGCCGTTGAATCTTGTTCCGTTTGCACGTCACAACTATTGGGGAGACGCGAGCGGGCCGTACGATTCTTTAACCAATCCGGGAGGTCAGGGTGATACGGTGGAGTGGCGCGTGGTCTATCAGCCGTGGGAAGCGGATACGAGTTTCATGTCGGCGCCTGCGGAGCGGCCCGCTCCAGTGGCGATTCCCGAGAGCTTCATCGGCAATGCGTATCCGAATCCGTTCAATAGCGCCGTGACGATCGAGTTTGTACTCCTGAAGGCTGCGGACGTGACACTGACGGTTTATGACATCACGGGCCGCGAGGTGGCGCAAGTGTTGGACGCGAGAGTGCCCAAGGGGGCGCACATTCGGGAATGGCGCCCGGCTGAACACGCAAGCGGCATCTATTTCGCCCGCCTGGAAACGCACACCGGAGCGCATTCAACGGCGAAGCTGCTCTTCCTGAAGTAGTACAACAGGGTGGCGCAGATACAAGACGCCCCGCGATTGCTCGCGGGGCGTCTTATTGTGATAAGTAGAAGGAGTACTAAATCTTCTTGAACGCGTGATCGATGTCCGCGATCAGGTCATCAATCTCCTCAATACCTACGGAGAGGCGAATCAGATTGTCCGTGATGCCCGCATGTAAACGCGCTTCGGGAGTCATGGACGCATGCGTCATTGAAGCCGGATGCTGAATCAGCGAATCTACACAGCCAAGACTCACGGCCAGCGTGTGCAAATGCACATTGTTTAGGAAGCGCGCGGACGCCGCGTAATCGCCGTCGATCTCAAACGAGATCATGCCGCCCGGCAGGCGCATCTGGCGCTTTGCGAGTTCGTATTGCGGGAATTCAGGCAGGCCGGGGAAGTAGACCTTCTTGATCTTCGGGTGCTTAACCAGCCACTCGGCCATCCTCTGAGCATTTGAGCAGTGTCGATCCATGCGCAACGGCAGCGTCTTCATGCCCATGTTCAAGAGCCACGTATCAAACGGAGATGGACACGCGCCAATGTCTTTCATGGCGTGATAGAGTTCCTCTTTGATCCAGTCATGGCGCGTAGTGAGCGCTCCGCCGATAATGGCGCCGTGTCCGGAGAGATATTTGGTTGTGCTGTGCATGACCACATCGGCGCCAAGCGAGAGCGGCTGCTGCAGGTACGGCGTGGCGAACGTGTTGTCGACCGCGACAACGATGTCGGCATTCACTTCGCGGACAATGCGCACGGTGGCGGCGATATCGGTCAGTTCGAGCAGCGGGTTCGTTGGCGTCTCGAAGAACAGCATCCGAGCCTTCGGATAGTTCCGAATCGCGTTGCGCACGTCATCCGGTTTTCCGGTGTCCACAATCACCGACTTGACTCCGAACTTGGGGAGCATCGTCTGAAAGAAGTCGTCGGTTGAACCGTAGAGCGTCTCTCCGCGCAAGAGGATATCATCAGGACGCAGGAGCGCGAGTGCAAGGCCCGAGATCGCGCCCGTACCGGAGGAGTAGAGCAGGGACGAGATGCGGCATTCGGGGTCGCTGAGTTTCACGTCGCGCCCTTCGAGAGCGTTCAATTTTGCTTCGGCGACAACGACGGTCGGGTTGCCCATCCGCGAATAGATGTATCCAGAAGCACGGCGGGCAAAGAGGTCCGCCCCCTCTTCGGCATTGTCGAATGTAAATGTTGAAGTGGCAAAGATCGCGTTGGTATGGCTCTTCAGCTTTGGCTGGCCGATTTTCTCTCCGGCGTGCAGACAGCGAGTAGCGAAACCGTAACGTAGATAGAACTTTTCAATAGCGTCGCGTAATTTAGAGTCTTCCATTGTGGGCAGGCGGGTCGCCTAAGTAAGTTAAACGGTCGTTTGTTGCTCCTCTTTGACAAGTTCGTCGAGAAACTCGACCGCCCGGCGCATATGCGGAATAACGATCGATCCGCCGACGACAAGTCCAACGGAGAAGATATCAAAGAACTCGGGGATAGTGACCCCGAGTTTGTGGCATTCAAGAATATGGTAACGCACACAGTCATCACAGCGCAGCACGAGAGACGAGACAAGCCCGAGCATCTCTTTCGTCTTGCGGTCGAGCGCGCCGTCCTGATAGGTCAGCGTGTCGACGCCAAAGAAGCGCTTGACGGGCTGATGATCCTGCGCGAGAATCCGCACATTCATCCGTGCGCGATAAGTTTCAAACTCCTGGACAAGCGAGGACATGGTCGGCGGTTATTGACAGAGTGCGCGAACGTGATAAAACCTTTGAGGAAGTGCGAACCCGACCGGATCCTGCCAGAATGACTGCGATGTGACGGCCAGCGCTTCAAAAGGTCCGTTAGCGGACAGCGCGGCTTCGATCAAATAGCTATCCGCTTCGGGCACCTCCGGCCACTCAAGAAACGGCTCGTTGGCCACGATCCCCAAGACAAGCCAGGGCACCGGGGGACATTCTTGTAACACAGGCGCGACTTCAATGCTGAATGCGCCTGCCTGCAAAAGAGATGTGCCCTCTACCATAATATAGTAATCCTGTGGCAGCAATCCAAAGGAGTAGAGATCGGCGCCCAGCTGGCAGGTACCCTCGGAGGCGTCGTCCATGTAGCCCGAGACGCATTGAGTCAGAATCTGCACGCGCGCGTCAAAGAACTCTGAGCAGATCTGAATGAACACGTCGCCGGGAGTCGCAAGGGACAGACCATAGTAGACATCGGGTGCAGCGGTTCCGCCCTCCGAGCCGCAGCCTGCGGTAGTCGACTCGTCATAATACGGGAAGAAGGTCACCGGGCGCGCCGTGCTGCATACGTCATGCAGCCCAACGATCTGATCGAGGCAATCAACAACGAAGTTGTATGTGTTGAACGAGTTTCCGAAGCGGCTGAGTATTTGGACATAGCAGTACTGCGGATAGGTCGAGTAGTACCCGATCACGGAGAATTCCTGCGGACCATTGTTGATGTCCATCGTGATGAACTGCTGCGCGCTGTCATAGAGCACGATGATCGTCGACTCTTGAGTCTCGCACAGGAGCGTGCGCAGATAGACCGAATCACCTGCGGGCATGGCAAAACGAAAGAAGTCCGGTCCAACTCCGTCAAGGTGTGCGCACTGCACCGTGTCACCGCACGAGATCAAGTTCGCCTGCGCGAATGAATTGTTCGGTTCTGACTCGCTGACGATATCAGCATACGCGAGCGAACAGAGCCAGAGGAGTAGAGCGGCGACTTGGAACATAGGCTTCGAAAGTGAATGCGCGGACCAGAGAAATCGACAAGCGAGGCGGTGTTGGCGAGTAGGCGCGGCAGGGGTCAACAAAGATAGGCCGCGCAGCACCGATACAAGGCCCGAGTCATAAGATACAGGAAGCAACTCAGGAGTTCAAGCGGCCACAAAATGCAAAACGAGCGGCCAGAAGACCGCTCGTTTGAACATGTGTGCCAGGGTTGTTTTTACCGTCTCGTCCACGTGCGACGTTCGGACTTGTTGCAGTGGTCGCGGTCGCGATCGCGATCACGATCCCGGTCGCGGCCATTATCCCGGCCTCGGCCGTTGTCCCGATCTCGGTCATGGCCGCCGCGATGATGATCGTCATCCCTCCAATCACAGTGGTCGCGGTCGCGGCGATGGTGGTAGCGAGGGCCGGCATGCCACACCGGTCCGCCGATGATAAAGTCAATGTCGAACCAAGTTCGCGTCGGTCTCCAACTCCGGTCACAGTAGTCACGATTAGACCAGCGCGGATAGCCGCGGCTGTCGCACAAGTCATAGCAGAAATCGCGTCCCCGAATCTCGCCGGCATAACAGTAGTCGTCGTAGGGATCCTGCCAGGCGATTATGGTCACATCGCAGCCGCTGTGGAGCCTGTATCCGGAATCTTCCCAATACCATGCTGGGCCCAGATGCACGTTGAAGCGCGCTCCGCAGTCATCTCGAATATAGGCCACCTGTCCACGGACAGATTCAATCCGGCCTTCAATGCGGATACGTTCGAGATAGCGCTCACGTGCTTCGACAAGATTCGTCACGAGCAGCACGGCGAGCAGGCCGGATAGTAGCAATGTCTTGTTCATTCTTGTTTCCCTCAGAGGTTAATCACGTGTCAGAGCGCTCGCGGACCGCGTCTCCCGTCGTGGCGGCGCATGTGCGGTGGCGGACCCATCGGCCGCTTTTGCTGCGGTGCCGGGGGGCCGAAATGCTGGGGACCAAAGGGGTGCATGGGTCGTTGAAAGTGCTCGAACCGCGGGGGCCTCATTTGATGTTCAGGGGGCATCATCGGGCCAGGGCCGTCGTTTCGAAACTCGCGCATATGCTCACGCGCCAACTTGCGATGAAAGCGAAACTCACGAGCATGCTCTCGGGCCATCTCTCTATGTTCTTTGGATTTGTAAAGCTCCCTACACTCTGGGTTCGGACAATCGCGCCGACATTCAGGAGCCTTGGAAGGCTTGTCGTTCTGTTGCCAGTCCATTTGGGCGAACATCGGGCCGCTGGATAACAGCATCAGCATGGTGAGAGGGATCAGATAATGGATCTTCATGGGTCCAGTTCCTTCCGGGTTTCTGTAGGTTTGACAGCCGGGGCCGGTTTGAGGTTTAACGCCAGGTCATGGACATTCCCACTGGATTAAAGTAATTTCTGGCCATGCCCGTCTTCCTATATATATGGCCAACCCTTCCGCAGCCGCGATGACAGCTGTCCGCGACTTCAAGATTACCACGACGGTAGAAACGTACAGCAAGCGGCTGTGGCGGTTCATCCGGGATCGCGTGCGCTCGGAGAGTGATGCGGAAGATTTGCTGCAGGATGTGTGGCTGCAGTTGAGCCGGGTTGGCGATCTTGACCAGATTGAGCAAATGGGCGCATGGTTATATAAGGTTGCGCGTTCGAAGATCATCGACAACCAACGCAAGAAGAGACCGCTGTCGATGAACGAAATAGACTTTGTTCACAATGAAGACGAGACGCTCGACGATCTGATGTTCATCGACGGCGACACTCCCGAAACCGTGACGCTGCGCCGACTCCTTTGGGAAGAGTTCCGTATCGCGGTCAACGAACTGCCGACGGAGCAGCGCGCCGTGTTTATCTGGAATGAGCTCGACGGGTTGACATTCAACGAGATTGCTCAACGCACCGGCGAGAACCCCAAGACGTTGATTTCGCGCAAACGCTACGCGGTGCGGAAGCTGCGCACTCGCATGGAACTCGTGCGCCGCGATTTTCAGATTGATTAGTTCAAGCAACAACCGACTCACAGGACATACAGAAATGAGACGACCGTACTTCTTTCCATTGTTTGCGATCCCCATCGCGTTTCTCGCAGCCTTCGCGGTGATGTGGCTTTGGAATGCGATTCTGCCCGGACTAACTGGTGTGAACGAAATCGGCTATTGGCAGTCTTTGGGCTTGTTGGTTCTGTCGCGCCTTCTCTTCGGCGGGATGCGCGGACATCACTGCGGTCCGCCGCACATGTCGCATCGGCGTTGGGAGAAGCTAACCCCCGAAGAGCGAGAAAAGATGCGCGTAAGTTGGCGCGGGTGCTGCGACTGGAAAGCGGAACCACCGGAAGCAGACGCCAAGTGAGCGCAACAGAAAGCGGCGATTCGATTAAGGAATCGCCGCTTTGTTTTTGTGTGACTTTTGTACTCTTGACTTCCCGCCGGGCCGGTTGTATCTTATGATACGGTCCATCGAGGCCATGAAACAATAAGAACGGGAGGAAGCTATGAAGCTGTATTTTTTTCTATTTGCTGATTTGTTCAGGCAGCGCGTGGGGACAGTGCCTGCGCACTCCAGTCTATGTCATCGACGGCACGTGCTCTGACCTCACCGACTGCGGGAGCATCGCGGGATGTGTTCCACAGAATTTCAGCGTCACTTGTGATTCGTGCTACTACCTGACTGTAGAGATCTCTTGCCCGAAGGACTGTAAGCACTGTCGAGGCTGCGCGCGTGTTTACAATAATACTTTCCCTATTGGCCAAGACTGCCACACGCAAGACTGTGACGGGAGTCCATGCGACAAAACCTGTACAGCAGGGCGCTTTCGTCTCTACAACGGAACGTTGTACACGTTGTGGTCTTGTCTAATTCACTGTGAACAAGTCGACTGGTCATCATGCGGTCAGGGTTGCCGCGTGACAGCACGAATAGAGCAATCCTCATTTGCCTGTCCATAACAAAATCCTCGCGCACCTGTTGGTGTGGGTATCAGTCGGTACAGCTTGGGCAGCAGTACTAAGGGTGCCGAGTGACTATCAAACCATTCAGCTTGCTCTCGACGCGATTGAGTCGGGGGACACGGTTGTGGTTGCGTCAGGTATATACTCAGAGGCGCTGTATGCACCGCCCGTTGACTTCGCTCTTATCGGTGACGTTGTTCCCGATTCTCAGCTAGTCAACTTGCCGGTCGTTGACCCGAGTTCACTTCTGCACTCGGAGGAGTTAGCTTGCCTGACTATTGAGCAGCCGCTGTCACAGATTCTCATTGAGCGGATCGCGTTTCGTAACGGCCCGCAGATGTACCCGCGCAATGTTGCGGGCGGCATCGTCGGAAATGTCTTGCATCTACACCTCACAAGCTGTTTGTTCGACTCCACATACTATGGCATTGCCCGTGCCGCAGGCGCAAATGAACAAATAGAGTTAGATTCGTGCCGGTTCATGAACAATCCGGTTGGTTGCGTCAGCGCGGAAGAGCATCAAGTTTCGGCTCGAAACAGCCTGTTCGATGGTGGAGGATTTGCCCTAATCAACTGTGGAGCAGGCAGCAGTGTTTTGAATTGTGACTTTCGCGGATCTCCAGCGGGTTACGCGCTCTTAATGTCCGGCGATAGTCTACTTGTCTCGGAGTGTGCTTTCAGTGGCAATGCACCGGAGGCGAACGCGTGGATCGCATGGGCGGACGGCAGCGGTTCGATCACGTACAATCTATTCGAGGCGGGACAGTTTGTGTTCTTTGGAGTCCATGTGAGCCGAGTTTGTACCGAACCGCTTTGGATTGTCGGAAACATTTTCAGACAGCTATTTGAGATCACACCCATCGTAATTGAGTGTGAGGTCGCCGGGGGCGAAGTCGCGCATGTGGACTCGAACCTCTTTGTGGGCATTGTAACGCATCGCGCCAAGGCTATCCAAATTGAGCCAAACGTGCCCGTAGTGATGAATAGCAACCGATTCAACTCGCTTTCGCCTTCAGATCGAGCCACGGTTTTTTCCACCGGGCAGCAGGTCTTTGCTCGCGAGAACATTTTTAGTGGCAATGGCCTGGCGTATTGGTCGTCTGAACCAAACGACGCGCGTTTCAACTATTGGGGCGATTCCACCGGGCCGTACCATCCGGTTCTGAATCCTGACGGGTTGGGTGATTCCGTTTCCGACTCCGTAAATTTCGAGCCGTGGTATCCCGACACATCCTTTCTGATTGACGCGGCGCGTGAACATGGCACACTGGCGCGGGAGTTTGCGCTGGCGGTCTACCCGAATCCGTTCAACTCGGTGGCGACGATTGCGCTTGACATTCCCGATGTGTTTGTTGGGTCGGTGGAGGTTTTGAACATCCTCGGCGAGCGCGTGACGGAGCTTCATCGCGGCCCGCTCTTCGGACACCACGAGTTCGCGCTTCGCGCTGACCGGCTGGCCAGCGGCGTCTACTTCATCCGCGTCCGGGACATCGTCCGCCATTCTGTGAACTTCTCACAGAAGGTGCTACTGATTCGGTAGCGACCGGCAGATTGCACAAACAGCAAAGCGGCGACTCGATTGAGTCGCCGCTTGTGTTTCCTCTGCTAAGCGCGTCAGTTCAGCTAAACTAATCCAGCCGATTCAGAAAATCCTTGAGGACCGGAATGAATACGTGATCGCGGACGGATTGCAGCGGGTGGTTGGTATCCGCGAACGCCGCGAGTTGACCGTTGGGCAGGCTGTCATACAGATCATAGGCCTCGGTAACCGGAACGAGTTCATCGCGGTCACCCACGCTGACCAGCACCGGAATCTTGAAGTCCTCGAGTTCGTACGGTGTAAGACCCGTGTCTGGGAGGTTGGTGACCATCTTCGAGAGCCACGGCATCAACGTGTCCAGATTCTCGCCGTGAATCGCGCGCAGCTTCTCCAAGCGCTCGGGCTTGTTCTCCTGCATCCACTCGATGTCGAGTTCGGCAGCCATGTTCTCGGCTTCTTCGCCCGACCAGTAGAACTTCGTGCCGTGCATCCAGATCGCCAGCACGCGCGTCGGATTCTTCAGCGCATAGTGCAGCGCGGCGTAACCGCCCATCGAATAGCCGAAGATCACGGCGGGCTCGGTCTTCAGGTGCTTGAATAGCGCGTCGAGCTCTTCAACCAGCACGCGGAATGTGAACGATTTGGTCATCTCCGACTGTGCGTGGCCGGGCCAATCGACGGCGATCACCGAGTAGCCCAAGTCGGCGATGGTCTGCATGTACGGGCGCCATTCGGTGTCGATGGTCCCGAGCATCGACGGCAAGAGCACAACGGGAGGGCCGTTGCCGATTGAAGTGTGTTTTAGCATGTTCGGTTCTATGTTGATTAGAAAATCTACTATCTACAGACCCGCGCTGACTTCATCGAGCAGATCAAGCTCCTCGAGCGACAGGCGTTTTCCGGCAGCGGGAAGCGAATCGAGCAGCTGCTCGACCGATGTTGCGCCGATAATCGGGCTCGTGATGAACTCTTTCGAGAGCATCCACACGAGCGCAGTTTGCGTCATCGTCTCGCCGCGCTGCGTCGCGACCTGCGCGAGTGTTTCGAGCGTGCGCACTACTTGCGGCGTCAGCTTCTCTTGAGCGCGGCCATTGACCGTATGCCGGGAATTCGCCGGACCGTCTTCATTCGGACGATATTTACCTGTCAAGAGTCCGCCCTCGAGCGGCGAATAAGGTATCACACCCACTTCGGCATCGAGACAGTATGGCGCGAGTTCCTTCTCCACGTCGCGGCGGCAAATCAAGTTGTACTTCGGCTGTGTCGAAACGAACATCGGTTCGCCCTTCATCGCCGAATAGCCGTTCATCTTCGCGTGCATCCACGCCGGGAAATTGGACAAGCCCAAATAGCGAACCTTGCCCTGATGCACAAGTTCGCCCAACGCTTCGACGGTCTCTTCTATCGGCGTCGATTCATCAGGATAGTGGCATTGATAGAGATCGATATGATCAATCTTTAGCCGGCGCAGCGAGTCTTCGCACGCTTTGATTAGATGCATGCGCGACAGGCCTTCACCGGACGGACCTTCCCACATCCGACCCCGCGCCTTGGTGGCAATCACCACATCATAGCGCGACTTGGTCTTCAGCCAACGGCCGATAAATTCTTCCGACACTCCGCCGGGATTGCCTTCCACCCAGCGCGAATAGATATCCGCTGTGTCAATCAACGTAATGCCGTTGTCAAAAGCCACATCGAGAATCTGATGCGATTCGCGCTCATCGTTGCGCCAGCCCATCGTCATAGTGCCGAGCGCGAGTTCGGAGATTTGCAAACCGGATTTACCTAAGCGACGCGTTTCCATTACTTTTTCCTTGGGTCGTTATACACGTTGCCCTTGCGCGGCGGGTCAGTTGCCGGACGCACCTCCGGCATTGGGCTATCTTTGAATTGCGGCGAAAGCTCTTCGTTGATCTTGGCCCATTCCGGCGAGCGATCCGGATCGTCGATGATCGCATCCACCGGGCACTCGGGGACACATGCGCCGCAATCAATGCACAGTTCGGGGTCGATCACGGCGAATATTTCGCCCTTGTATTCCGCCGGGTAGATACAATACACCGGGCAGACCTGCATGCAGGAGGCGTAGCGTTCGCCCAAGCATTTTTCGGTGATGACAAAAGTCACGAGGCGTTTCCTACAATGTCGAACCGGCTCGGGGGCCGGTTCAGCGGGTATTTCTGCGCAGGCAAAGCTTAGTTCAACCAGAGCGCAAGTAATTGTTAATTAATAAAAAGCGGGCAGTTTCCTGTCCGCTTTGCGGTGGCCCATTGACCGCCTAAAATATCGGGATATTTGGGGTAAGATGCAAGGAAAATCAAGAGTTGCGCGGGCGGAGCGGGATGTGCGCGAAGGGCCCGCAGAGAGGCATTGCTATCTAATCAACAGGATTTTCTCTGAGAAGTTCGCAGAATGGCGGACGATGTCCGGCACGCGGACGAAGTAGACGCCGCTGGCCAGGCTATTGGCTTGGAGCGCGAACTCGTGGTGTCCGTAGAGCGGGCCGCGATACAGCTCCGTTACGCGCTCGCCGAGGATGTTCAAAACCTCCACCGACCCAACAAACGCATCGGGAATGTCAAGCGCAATCGTCGCCACCGAGTTGAACGGGTTCGGGTAGACCGCCAACGCAAACTCCCGCGCCAGCGCGCCGTCTTCACGCGCCGCGTCAATCAGAAAGGATGTATCGGGATACCACGGCTCGAAATTTACGGAGTCGGAAACTGAATCACCCAACCCGTCAGGATTCAGAACCGGATGGTACGGCCCGGTGGAGTCGCCCCAATAGTTGAAACGCGCGTCCAGTTCGCCCTCAGACTCAACGGCGTATCCGTTTCCTCCAAAAGCGTTGTCCCGAATCACGGATCCGCTACCAGTACATTTCACTGCGGGGCTATTTGGCGGCGACAACTCATAGAATCGGTTGCGGCGCATCTCGAGACTGCCGCTCGGCACGGTGATGGCTTTGCCCTCAGCTTGCGTAATTGAACAATTACTAAATACATTCTCCTCAAGAACCAGACTGCGGTCGGTTGAGCATGTCGTGTCCACGTGAACGACCCCACCAAAGCATGTAATATCGCGAAAAATGTTGTTGTGAATCTCGACCCCGCCGTTGCACTGCGGATAGATCAAGATCACTGGGCGGAAATTCGTCATGTCCTCAAACACATTGTTCGATATTACACCGCTGAAACTGACGAAATGAAACTTAAAGAACACACTCATTATCAGCGGTCCGAAGTGATTCGCATCGATCACGATGCCCGAGCCGGTCACATTCATGAAGTAATTCGCACCGAGATCAACAAAAGAACACGATTCAACCACAGTGCCGCTCCCGGACTGGAGTAGAGCAAATCCACTACCTTCGAATGTGCAGCGTCGCGCTTCAACAGATGCGCCGTTTAGAGTGCCAACACATATCTGTACACCGTCGGTAAACTCGCAGTCGAACAGCGCAACGGAATTCTCTGAGATCACAGCCTGAAAGACGGAATCAAAGCGGCAATAGGAAAAGCGGCTCTCTTCAGCATTGACGAGAATGCCGCCGGAGAGGTTTCCGTCTTCACGTGGGTACATTTCCGATCCGTTGCGAAACGCGATTGAATCAATCATGACTGGCGCGTCCGCAATCAGACATGCCAGGCCATGTGAACCAGCGAGCGATGAAGGGTCGATCAAAACTGCAGAGTCGCCGAACGGAGACCGTTCTCCAACTAAGTGAATCGCGAAGTTATTGTTCCGCAGTGCTTCTGAATAGACGCCCGGAGATATCAAGACTGTATCTCCTTGCGCACAGGAGTCTATTCCGGCCTGAATAGTCGGCGCTTCCGATGGGACCCGCCATACGGTCGCCTCTATGGACGCGGCATAGATCAAAGCAATCAAGATGCACGACGTTACTCGCATCCCTCTTCACTCAGCATGACTAACTTGGCGCGCGCAGTACAGGAATCATCGCAGTCCTCGCATGTGATGCCCGCGCTCGGACACGCGTTCAAACAAGCGTACAGTGTGTACTGCGTATTAGCCAATAGCTTGAACTGTCCAAAGCTTTCACAGCATGCCTTCGAACATTGTGCGCCTGTGTCGCAGATGTCGTTGTGACAGTTCGCACCCGCTACCCAGTTCCCACCAGAATATACGTTGCCACATGCTTGGCAATACTTGCAGCCGTTTGTGCCACACCGCAGCTCGACCTCGAGACAATAGCATCCCGTGCAGGGAACAGTGAAATTGACACTTCTACACCCCGTAGGGGAAACACAGTCGTGTCCCGTTGTGCATTCAGCGTCTTCCGCATACACAGTGAAGGCGCACTGCCCCGGAGTCGGCTGTGCGCATACATGCCCTGCCCAAAGCGCGCTAACTGCCAACACAAAAAAAAACAGCTTCATAGAAACCTTCACTTCTTGTTGTCTTCTGGGTCGGAGTGGACCCTTCCCTAAGATACAACCGACCCCACGGGAAGTCAAGAGTACAAAAGTCACACAAGGAAAAGCCGCGCGGTGTGCGCGGCTTTCGCGGAACTGCTTCGGGCTTGCGGTTTAGTGACCTTCGCCACCGCGCTTCTTCAGCTCTTTGTCGATCCAGTAGACCGATGACGGGCTGTCTTTTAGCACTTCGAGCTTGTCGAGAATGGACTTCGCATTGGCCTCTTCTTCGACCTGCTCTTCGATAAACCAATGCAGCATCACCTGCGACTTGTAGCACTTCTCGGCGAGCGCAACGGCGTAGCAATCGTGGATGTTCTTCGAAATCTTCTGCTCGTGCTTAAGCGACGCCTTGAAGATATCGACAGGCGACTTGATGTTGAGCTTCGGCGCGGGAATGCCGGTGAGCACGACTTCATGATCGTTGTCAATCAGAAAGTTGTGAATCTTCATAGCATGTTCGCGCTCTTCGCCAGCCTGATGCGCCATCCAGCTGGCGAAACCGGCGAGATTATGGGCAGCCGACCACGCCGCAAGCTGCAAGTAGACATACTCGCTTTCAAGTTCGTGGTTGATCTGTTCATTAAGTACTTCGTAGACTTTCTTGGAAAGCATGTCGAAAACTCCGGGTGATACGTGAAAAGAAACGAATTGCGAAACTAACGCGAAGACGGCAAATTGCGCTGCCGCCATGAGAATGCGAACAGAATTAGTCCCGCCAGCAGAACGGCGCCGCTGATGTAAATTTCCAACACGTGACTCAAGTCGTCCGCGACGAATCCAAAACCGACAATGCCGAGCAGAATCAGCGCGGCTCCAAACCACAAACCGGGATGGGACGGCACGGGAACCCGCGTGCGCCGCGCGTGAATCGCTACGGCGATCAGAATTATTCCGAAGAGTAAGACTGCGCTGATGGCAATAAGTTCCCCGGGATGGCGAAGGTCGTCAGACACCGCAGTGAAGCCGAAAAGGCCGGTCAATGTCAACAGGGACCCAAACCACAGCAAGAGGTCTTTCATGGCCGCCTCCTTTGATAGTTCAGAATGCTCAAAGGTTTACGAGTCGGAAAAAGAACAGGAGAGCCGCATGGCTCTCCCGTAACTTATGCAGAATTGCGCAGAAAGGCAACTCTCAGCGGGCCGCCTTGAGTCCGTACGGCGTTCGCAAGGAAATCGAATCGTCACGGAACGTTACGTAATAGAAGCCTTTGTCTTGCAACAAGGAGATTCCTGCATCTGTGTACGTGCGCGCGGCGGTCGAGTCGATCACCGCAAACGGCCCGGCGGTGTTGGCCGCACGGTAAACATAATACTGATCGATGTTGTCGGGGAACTCCGAGTTCAAGATAATATCGTTGCCCGACGGCAGAACCGTCAACAGCGGCCCGACAAGAAGTGAATCATATTCTACTCCGGACCAGCGGCCCAGATTGTCTTGGGTTCGATAGCCAATTCGGTAGTAGCCGACATCAAAACCTGTGTAAACATGCGCGAACGGCTCACTGCTCTCGTCCCACGTACCGTCCACGGGGAGCGGAATATTCACGCCGTTTCCGATGCCGGGATCATTGCCAACAAAGACTTCAGCGGCCACGATCGTTCTCGGAACAGAGTTCTGAAACGGTGACATAACAATGAACGCGCCGTTATGGACAACACCCGTGCGGCCTGTGTTGTCGGTCGTGCGGACATTCATGAGATGCAATCCCACAGGAATGCTGTTCGTCGCAATCAGTTCACTGATATTGATGATAGGAGCATCCACGTTGTCCACCGACGTCGGTGGATTGCTGTCCACCCAATATTCAAACGACGAGACATTATTCGTGACAAACGTTGCCCCGGCAATCGGCAAGTATTGATTGGTAATCACGCTAACACGACCGAGATCGTCTGTCACTCGAAACTTGACGGAGTGGAGAGCGCCCGGAGCAAGGCCTGCAGTGGAAATGATCTGCGCCAGATTCGCAGGGGACGCGTCGGCAATGTCCACCGAAGTAAAGGCGCCGCCATCTACCGCGTATTCAAATTGCGTGACGAGTCTGGTGACATGGTTGGGAGCAGTGATGGCGAGATAGGCCAAGGTTGTCGGGCCTGTGCGCCCCGTATTGTCAGCCACCCGCAGATTGACTTTGTGGAGCACACCGGGCCCCAGCGCTACCGTCGACAACAACTGATTGAGATTCACAGCGCTGGCGTCGGTGACGTCTACAGGTGTGTAAGCACCACCATCGACAGACCACTCAAACTGCGTGACCAGGAGCGGCACTTGCGTTGCGGCAGAGATAATCAGATAGCTGTTCGTGACGGGGCCCCATAAACCTGCATTGGTGCGGACGCGCACAAATACGCGATAGAGATTGGGCGTAAGGCTTCCGGTCGGAATGGTCCACGCGAGTGGGACCGCAGCGCTCGGCGTGGGAACAGTGATAGCGGTGGCCAGGCCTTGGCCTGGATCCGTGCCGATATAATACTCAGCATTGGTGATTGTCGGTTGCGCAATAGCAACTGATGCAACGACAAGGCCAAGGATGAGAAGAATTCTTCTCATGTTTGGTACCTCCTTGTGGTTATAGTTATTGCGGTCCGACGCGGCCGATCGCGGTTGCGTTTACAGGAGTTCCTTGTCCGACAACATTGGGAACATTGACGATATTGACAGCCCAGGGGTAGTTGGGTACGCCGTTGTCAATCAAGGGGCGCGGTCCGCCATAGACGCCGACATCCGAACGTGAACCGTTGACATCCAGTATGCCGGGGTTGCCTGCATCAATCAGGTTTGATCCGCCAATGAGATTCAAGTTTGTTGTACCAATGACGTAGTTCAGCGCGGTGTCATAGGTGACAAACGGATTGCTGGGAATGGTAATGTAGTTCGTGCCGATTGCCGCAACCCCCGCCGGACCTGCGTTGAAGTCCATCAAAGAAGCTCCGGGAATGGTGCCCCACGAGGTTGCGCCGTTGAAGTCAAAGGCGGCATTATTGATCAAGACGCTTGCAGGAGAACCCGTTGCGGTGTTGAATATGTTCCCCCAGTTGAGGAACACGGAATTGTAAACTTCGAGCGGACCAGTGGCGGCAGTCGCCGAGCCAATGGCCCACGCGTTGCCCGGCGACGGGCTGACGTTGGACACCACCACGCAGTTTCGCAGCATGCCTCCGGAGCGAGGGCCTTCGATACCGTTCACAAATTGGTAATTGTGAATGATCACGCAGTCTTCGAGGTATAATCTGCCATTCGTGGCCGTCCATCCAATGGCATTGGTATTGGCACCGCCGACGAACATGCAACGGCGCGCGGTGATTGAATCGCAGTTCGTCATCGCGTTATAGAAACCGGCTTGACCAGCTCCGCCTCCGTTTAGACGTAGTCCTTCAATCGTGGATCCAGTTGCAGTTGAAGCGTTGAATTGAAACGTGCCCGAATTGCCAAGTCCATTGACGATGGACTGATCCCAACCCGCGCCGATCCAGGTCAAACGCTTGGTAATCACGACCGACGCCGGTTCGACGTAGATTCCCGGGCCGACGAGGATGGTGTCGCCGTTGACTGCGGCGGCGTGTGCGGCGCTGGGGAGGGTATAGGCACCAGCTCCGGTTTGTGAGACGTAGCGAAGTGTTGCGTTGGCATGTGAGCCGAGCAACAATGTTAGGGCAAAAAGCCCGATAGCGAATCTCTTCATACGTGGCCTTTCTTATTCAAACGTGAACGGAGTTCTTGTTGGACCATCATCTTCCAACCGGATTTCCACCCGGCTGCTGAATTGAAATGGAATCATCGCGGAACGTCACGTAATAGAAACCTTTGTCCTGCAAGGTGAAGATACCCGTATCCGTGTACGTGCGCGCGGTGGTCGAGTCGATGACACTGAAAGGTCCGGCGGTATTGGCCGCGCGGTAGACATAGTACTTGTCAATGCCGTCGGGGAACTGCCAGTTAAGAATCGCGTCGTTGCCGGAGGAGGAGATCACGAGAATCGGTCCAACGAGCACGGAGTCAATGACTGTGGTGGACCAGCGTCCGGTGTTGTCTTGACCGCGAAAACCGAGGGTATGGTACCCGACCGGCTGATTTGTGAAGACTTGCAGTACATCTTCTCCACCCTCATCAAAAACGCCATCCTGCGGCAGCGGAATGTCAATCCCGTTACCCACGCCCGGGTCGCTGTCGAACCAAACTTCGGCGGCGATCATTGTCCGGTTTTCACCTTGGACGACGGGGCTGGTTACAACGAAGAATGCGCGCGAGATTGCTCCGGTGCGATTGGCGTTGTCGGTAGTGCGGAAATCAATGGAATGCAATCCGACTGCGAGAGCATTGGTCGAGATAATTTCGTTCAGCGGAACAAGGGCGCCATCCGCATGGTCAAGCGGAACATATGCGCCGCCGTCAATCCGGTACTCGCTGAAAGTCGTCACACGCGTCTGCCCCGAGAAGTCATTGCTTATTGCAGCGAAATAGCCAACAGTGACTTGTGCGACACGTCCAGCGTCGTCAATGCCGCGCACGCGCAGCCGGTGCAATCCTGGCGACAAGCCAACGGTGGAAAGGACATCGGCCCAAGTATAACTTGCAGCGTCGGCAATATCCACTGGTGTGAACGCGCCGCCGTCAATCTGCCATTCGAGGTTGCTGATGACGCGCGTTTGACCGGAGAAGTCGTTGCTGATGACGCTGAAGAAACCATCACTCACTTGCGCGACGCGGCCTTGATCGTCGGTGCCACGGACACGCAGGCGATGTAAGCCAGATTGCAGTCCGGGTGGTCGGGACAACCTCGGCCCAGTTAACGGAAGCGGCGTCAGCCACATCGAACGGCACGAATGCCCCATTGTCAATGCGGTACTCGACCGTTGTGATGAGTCTGACTTGTGCCTGTGCGCTGAGCGCAAACAGCAGACACACGAGGCTCAGGAGAACCCTGTTTTTCATGTGGGAACCTCCTGATAATTTAGTATGCGGGTCCGACGCGCACCGTGGCGTTGGCGTTAATCGGCGTACCGACACCGACAAGATTCGGGCTGGCGGAAACATTGATAGCCCACGGGTAGTTGGGCACGCCGTTGTCCACGAGGGGCTTGGGACCGCCCTAGACACCGCGGTCGGACTGCGAGCCATCGGTGAAGTCGAGCAGCGAGGGATGCCCGCTGTTAATCAGCGCGGCGCCGTTGGTCGGATCGAGATGTAGGTCCGTAGTCACGGCGCTGAAGTTGTTTGCTTCATCATAGTTGACAAACGGGTCGGTGGTGATCGTGATCAGATTACTACCCGGCAGAGCTGGCAACGCGGGACCAGCGTTGTAGTCAAAGACCGAACCGGCATTGTACGTGCCGATGGACGACGAGGTGCCCCAATCCCAGAAGATGTTGTTAACGGCGACCGCAGGACCACCGGCCGAATTCAGATTCAACCACTGGCGCGTATTGAGAAAGACGCAGTTGTAGATTTCAACAGTTCCCGAAGTAGACGCACCGCCGACGCCGTAGCAGTTGCTGTTACCCTGCTGCAGGAAAAAGACGCAATTGCGGAGCACGGTAGGATAGTTGCTAGTTCGCGATAACGTAACAGCGGCGGACCGTGGACGAGTCGCAGCTATTCGTGCAGGTGAAGGCATTGTTCGACGGCGCCGACAAGCGAAAACCTTCGACGGATGAGCGGTTGGCTCCGCTGCCGTTGAAATACCATGTGGTTCCAGCCAGGTCCACGATCGTCTGATCCCACCCGGCGCCGATCCAGACGAGGCGCTTGTTGAATTGGTTCACGCCGCTGCCGGCGGTGTAAGTGCCGGGGCCAACCAGAATGGTGTCGCCTGTCACGGACGCGCTGGCTACGGCGTCAAAGGTTGTATATTGTCCGGCGCCTTGTGCGGAGAGATACCGAATCGTGGCGTTCGCGGAAGTTGCGGCCAGAAACATGAGGGCGCACAGCCCTGTCAGAAGGGTTTTCATGCAAGTCCTGATCAAGTGAAATGGTGGTTTGTTAACGAGCAACCGGAGTTCCACCCGGCTGCTGAATTGAAATGGAATCATCGCGGAAAGTCACGTAATAGAAACCTTTGTCCTGCAAGGTGAAGATACCAGTATCCGTGTACGTGCGCGCGGTGGTCGAGTCGATGACACTGAAAGGTCCGGCGGTGTTGGCCGAGCGGTAAACATAGTACTGGTCAATGCCGTCGGGGAACTGCCAGTTAAGAATCGCGTCGTTGCCGGCGGAAGAGATCACGAGAATCGGTCCGACGAGCAGTGAATCATACTCGGCCTGCGACCAGCGGCCAGCTTCGTCCTGCGTGCGGAAACCGACACGATAATATCCCACCGGGAAATCCGTGTAGACTTGCAGAAAGTCCTCGTTGCCTTCATCAAAAACTCCATCCTGCGGCAGGGGAATTTCGATTCCGTTGCCCACGCCGGGATCGGCGCCAATGAAGACCTCTGCCGCCACAATCTCATGCTCCACACCGCCGACGAACGGCGAGCTGACGATCAGAAAAGCGCGGTGCACCGGACCAACGCGGCCCAAATCATCAAGCGAGCGAAAATCCACTTGGTGCAGGCCGATGGCCAGGGCGTTCGTAGAGATGATCTCGCTGAAGTTGACGATACCATTGTCCGGATAATCAAACGGCACAAATGCGCCGCCGTCGATGCGGTACTCCATACTTGTCACAAGCCGCGGCGAATTGCTCGATGTATTTGAGATGACCAGATAGCCGTCATGAACCGGTCCAACACGACCCAGATCGTCGGTCGTGCGAACCTGCAGACGGTGCAGACCATCAGTCAAGCCGGTCGTCGCCAAAATCTGATTCAGGCTGACGATCCCGCCATCAGCGACATCAACAGGAGCAAAGGCACCACCGTCGAAGCGATACTCGAACTGCGTGACGAGACGGTTTGCGTAACCGGAAGTGTTGGAAACAACAACAAAGCCATTCACAACAACACCCGTGCGACCGAGGTCATCCGTTGCGCGTATGCGGAGTCTGTTTAGCCCGTCTGGAAGGCCGGTGGTGGCCACGATTTCATTCAGCGGCGTACTGGCCGCATCAGCGACATCGATGTTGGTGAACGCGCCGTTGTTCCACTGGTAGGCCATTGAAGTCACCAATCGCGCAGTTCCGGCAGCAGGGCTCAGGAGCACAAAAGCATCAGTAACAACACCCCAGATGCCGGTCGCGCCTGAACGCAAGCTGTCGATGCGGCAACGCACCTTCGCGCGGACGAGATCGCCCGCGTTAAGCGCCCGGTCGCGATGGTGAAGCCCAGCGCTTCATTCGCTTCAGGCGTGCCAATCGCAATGTCATTGCCATTGCCCACTCCGGGATCGGCGCCGACATACCATTCGCACTCGGTTACGACGGCCGTTTGCGCAAAGGCATACGATCCGAGCGCCATGAGCGCGAGAAGAAGAATCTTCTTCATACTGAGATTCTCCTTGTGATTTAGTACTGAGGTCCGACGCGGCCCGTGGCGGTAGCGTTAACGGGAGTGCCGACACCCACGAGGTTCGGATTCAGGAGGATGTTAATGGCCCACGGGTAGTTGGGCACGCCGTTATCCACGAGCGGCTTGGGACCGCCATAGACGCCGCGATCAGATTGCGAGGCGTCTGTGAAGTCGAGCAGGGACGGGTGACCGCTGTTGATGCAGGCCGCGCCGTTGGTCGGGTCGAGATGCAAGTCACTCGTGCCGTGCTGATAGTTCACTGCTTCGTCATACAGGACAAACGGATCGCCCGCGAGCAAGAGCGCGTTGGTTCCCGGAGGAGTAATCGTCGTCGCGGCGTTGTAATCCCACACGCTCGATGCGTTATAGGTGCCAATCGACGGCGAAGCAAGGAAGTCGTGGAAGATGTTGTTGATTCCAATCACCGGGCCACCTGCCGTGCTGAGGATTAACGGTGCGGAGAAACCGAGGAAGGCGCAATTGTAGAGCTCAACTGTGCCGGACGTGCTATAGCCGTAGAGTGCCTTCATACTCGTGTTCGTACCAGTATTGGCAAAGACGCAGTTGCGGACAGTCGTCGGATAGTTAGCATGCGGGACGGCGAGCTGGGCAGTGCCAGTGGTTGTGAGAGCAGCCGTGAAGATGCAATCTTCAACCGTCAACGTACGACCACTCGTCCAGTTAATGGTCGAAGTGCCGGTGGCCGTGGAGTTCAGACGGCAACGGCGGAACGTGGTGGAATCCACAGTGTTGAACACGGCGAAAGTGGAGTTTGTACTGCAAAAGAAGCCCTCAAATGAACAGCGGTTTGCATTATTGAGGTACCAGTCATTTGTTAATGTGATCAGCGTTTGGTCCCAGCCCGCGCCGATAACCGTGTAGCGCTTCCCGCTTTGATTAACCTGGTTGCCCTGCGCATAGCTGCCAGGTCCGATGAGAATCGTGTCGCCGGAAACCGCCGCCGTGAGCGCCGCATCAATCGTGGTATACGAACCAGCTCCGGTGGTGGAGACATAGCGAATGGTGGCCGACGCAGTCCCGGCGAGTACAAACATGAGGGCGAACAGCCCAAGCGCGAACTTTTTCATGCGTTGTCCTTTAAGAGGAAGATATGAGATTTCGAGAATATTCCGACTCAATGTAAGATAGTCACAAAACAACACAAAGAAAATATGTCAAATATATATTAAACAGATAGCTAAAACATGACATAACTTGTAATATAACAACTTAGAACATAATTCTGACCCACAAGGGTCGAGATGCCTCTCGTACGGAAAGTATGTGAATGCCTTCAATACGACCCAAATTGGCACGAAAAACCCCGCCGGGACGGGCGGGGTTTCGACATCTGCTCTGACCGCAAAGGGCTACTTCAGCAGCAGCACTTTCTGCGTCAAAGCGGCGTTCGGCGCGACCAACCGCACAAAGTAAACGCCAGCCGCAGCGTTGTTTGCTTGCCATTGCACGACGTGTCGGCCCGCGCTCCGCGTGCCGTCCAACAGCGTCGTGACCTGTCTTCCCAGCAAATCGTATACTCCAGCAGTGATATTCGATTCAATTGGCACGTCATAGCCAATGACGAGCGTCGAATTGAACGGATTGGGATACGTTGATGATATCGCGAAACTCGTGGGCAGAACATCAGGTCGCGGATCGGCGGAGATTTCGCCGTATGTGACCATCACCGTGTCCACGGCAAGCGGGTCCTCCGGGATCTGATTCCGTATGATCATCAGGACAATCATATGATCATGAAGAAAAACGAGTGGAACATCCACGGGGTCTGCGGAGAACAGATCAATGATAGTTGGCGTTTCAGGCGGATCGGGCGTGCTAATCAAGCGAACATGGTTGGTGCCCAGGGAATCCGGGAAGATAAAATTCTCGACCTCAAACCGAATTGTTATCGGGCTATTGAACACCAAGGTGTCCCGAGTCGGATCAGTGATTTGGATTGTTGGTGGCGGGAGATTATAGTGCACAGTAATCTGATCCGAGACAGCCGGGACAAGTGCATGGTATTCCTGATCTACAAGGAATGCAACGATTTCGTTCTGCCCCGGCAGGATATCAACGGCAATCGGCGACTCACTGTGCAGAGTGTCCACGTGCATCCCGTTCACCTGTAGAATGACTGCGCCATCACCGGTCATTTCTGTCAGGTCAAAGTCTTCCACGTCAAACTCTACTTCAATTGCACTCGTATTGAAGGAATCGTTGTCCGCAGGCGAGATTATCTCTATCGTCGGCGGCTGCGTAAGCATCGGGCCGAGCGCGCCGTCATAGTTCACATTCTGCACGTACAGGTTCATATCCCCGTCACGGGCATCCGGCCACGTCACAATCATCTGATTCAAGTTGTTATTGCAGGCGTAGGGTCTCCCTTTCTCGCTCACGACGGTGCACAAATCCGTGATCGGCGGCGTCCACGTGAACTCTCCCATCGCGCTCAATTGGCTGGCGCGCAGGATCGTGCTGGTTGCGCTGCCGGGCGCGTATTGTGAATAGGACACAGCATATGCGAACTCTTGCTTAAATGCGCGCACGTTGAAGCACGGCTCGGTTGACAATGCGGCGACCGTGATGCCGTTTGAATCCCAAACGTAGTTGCCCATCCAGTCAAGCATCTGTGCCTGCACGCCGCCCTGCGTTTGATTCGGATTCGCCGTCTGATAGAATAGCGCCAGTCCGGACTCTGTGCTGACCGCCGACGGCGACATCTGCAGCTCGTTCGCGGACAAATCGACTTGCAAACCGTTGACCGTCCAGTGAGCGGCTCCGTCATTCTCGATATGCTGAGCATAGCAATGATGGACGTTGCCGCGCGCGTCGTACCAATAAACATAAACGCCACCATTTCCATCATTCACCAAATCGGGCCGCATTTGTATGCCGATTCCATTCTGTGTCATGATCGGAACTCCGGCTTCGGCCCATCGGTTACTGGCGTCGTCATTGTAGGCGCGCACATACAAATGGCGCGGAGATGTAAACTGCGTGCCCTGCTGCGCCAAGTACGACAGCGCGAAGCCTGTGTTGTCAAGCGACGCAAGGCGGGGAATCGATACGCCATTGGCTTGCGTGAACGTAATTAGCGGAGGATTAAAAACATCATTGCCGAGCGAATCGAGCTTGCGCACGTGAATCGAGGTCTCCTCTTGCCAAGCAAACACAACGTCACCGTTGTCCATCGGGAGAATCCGCGGGTCCGGCTCAAAGCCGTCATTGTCGGAAATCGCAAGCCCGTCATCTCCCCAGATGAACTCCTGCCATCGGCTAATGCTATATGCCGTGATATCGCGATCCGCTCCGTTGCGAATGTCGTTGATCGCCAGGATACAATTATCCGCCAGGTCCACGGCTATATCCCAATCGGTCAACCACGTGTCTTGCGGATGATCTGAGATAAGAAGGCCGCAGGGGTTATCCCACTGCGGCACGCCGTTCTCATCAAGAAGTTGTAAGTAGATATCATAGTTGCCCGAACTCAGGTCCTGCCATGCGATGTAGCATCCGCCGTCGGAAGTCGCGGCGGTTTTGGGCAGCGCTTGTTCGCCGGTGTGATCGCAAATCAGCAGGTTTTGTGACGGGTCGGTCGGCCATTGGGCAAGTGCGGAGAGTGTGCAGAGCAGAATGAGCAATGCGCGCTTCATAAACCACCTCCACGGTAAATATGAGTCATAAATAGAAACTAAAAGGAACACTGGCTAGTCTCCACCGATTCAGCCGCGCGCTATCGCCCCAGTACGTAGATTGTCCATGGCGCGACGGCCGTCTCGTTCACCCAGTCAAACGGCTCTTCGGGTGTGCCGAGCGGTTTAATCATGTTGATGATCTTTAACCCTGCCTGCTGACAAAGTTGACGGTAAGACTCCTCCGACCACAACACATCAATAACGGGCCGGTCATCTTCGACATCCGTCATGACAATCCTCACCTGCTCGCCGCTCTTGGCCAGCTGATTCTCCGGAAAGGCCTTCGTTGTAAAGGACGCCCACTCGTGGGTATAAATTTCCGGTGCAGAGACGAGATTGACGAACTTCCCGTCCGGCGCGAGTCGATTTGCCAACTCGCGGAAGTAGAAGAGCTTCTTCTCGCCGGTCGGAATATTATCAAACGTGAATGCCGAGAAAATCAGATGAAAGCCCGATTCCGGCAACTTGCCGAGTCCTTCTTCATCCACACACAGGTATCGCCCGTCGGCGTCACGAAGACGCGCGCGGCTGAGCATATCTTCCGATATGTCTACGCCCAACGCCTCGAAGCCCAACCGTTTCAAGAAACGCGTTGAGCGTCCCGCGCCACAGCCGAAATCGAGCGCCTGCGTGCCGCGAATGTGTTGAATGAACAAAGCGGGCAAATCCCGGAACGCGAGGAAATACGTTCCGGGAAATTCGAGCTTGTCATACGCCGCCGCACGGCGGTCGTCTTCGTATACGTTTGTGAAAGACACTTACTTCTTGATGTCCAATTTCATCATCACCAAACCCGCAAGCAGTTTGGGATAGAAATCCGTTGACTTCTGCGGCATGCGCTGTCCTGCGGCAGCGACAGTCTTGACGTCATCAACACTGGTCGGATTGAGAATGAACGCGGCCAGAATGCCGTCTTTTCCGACCGCGTCAATCGCCTCCTGACGGCTGCGCACGTAATCCACATGCGTCCCGGCGGCAAGCGTCTTGGCATCAATCCCAAGCTCGTTCTCGAGAATGGTCGAGTGCAAAATCGTCACGCCGAGTGTGCGTTGCGCCTTCTTCTCTTCGTGCGCCTCAAGGAAATAGAAATTGTCTTTGGTGCCGATGGCCCTCATGCCGAAGACCTGATCCGTCTTATGAATATCCATCTGCGCAAACAACGCTTCCACGCTGGACAGCGGCGTAATCGTGAAATTCTCCCCCAGCGCCGCCAGCAGCTTCGCCGCCGAGAAGTTCTGCACATTCTGAATCAGTCGATGCGTGGGCAGAATTACGAGCCCCGGGTCTTCCATCGGAAACAGGCCCATCATGCGATGATCAAAACCTTGCTTGCCGACAGGTTGCCAGCCTTTGTCGAGCGCCTCGCGCTTATAGTTGCACGCGGTTTCATAGCGGTGATGCCCGTCAGCGATAAACAGGTCGCACGGTTCGAGCAGTTCCTGCATCTTCGCCACGAACTCGGGATTGTCGGCAATCCACACCTGATGCCGTTCGCCGAAGTCATCGGTGCATTCCAGCGCGGGTTTGTGTGCGGACGCAATCGAATTCATCAACTTCACCGTTTCGCCATTGGGATCGGTGTAGAGCATGAAGATCAACTCGTCGTTCGTTTCGAGCGAGCGCAACAGCCGCAGGCGATCCGCCTTCGGTCCGGCGAGCGTGTGTTCATGCGACTTCACGTGTTCTTCTTCGAGCGCGACGGAAGCCATGAATCCCTTGCGCACGTATTTCTTATCCAAGAACGTGAATGTCTGGTAATAGAGATAGAACGCCGACGTTTTGGATTCAACGAGTGTGCCGTCAGCGATCCACTGTTTCAGCGTCGCCGCTGCGCCGGGATACGGCGACTCGGGATTGCCGACCGTTTCATCAGACTTAATGACACGAATAACATTGTGCGGATCGCGTGCGTAATACTTTTCCTGCAGCGGGCGGTCAATTTTATCGTAGGGTTGCGTAACCAGCTTATCCAGCTTGGCAGACAGCGCGGGCGAGTAGGTCAGACCGCGGAACGGGTGAATCTGAGCCATCAGTAACTCCGAGTAGAATCAATAGTGTAGGGTGCCAGAAGATAATCAAACCGACTGAAACTCGCAAGCCCGCCTGTTTGACTAAGTGCCTCAGATTGCGTATCTTACATAGTTAGGGCTGGACCGACCTGCCCTCCCGGACGCCGGAATACCCCGGCTCCGCCCGGCGAACTGCACCGCAGGTCGCCTCCAAAGCTACAAAGAAGAAGGATTCGTGACGAAAGAAAAACCCAAGATTGAAGAACACTCCGTGTTCAGGCATTTCGCGCTCGACGAACGGATTTTGCGCGCGGTGGCACATCTCGGCTACGAGCGGCCAACGCCGATTCAGGAGCAGGCGATACCGCTCGCGCTCGCCGGGCAGGATGTGATGGGCGCCGCACAAACCGGCACCGGCAAGACAGCGGCCTTTGGGCTGCCGCTCTTGCATCGCGTGCTATCAGAGAAGTTTGACAAGCCTGCCGCACTCGTGCTTTCGCCGACCCGCGAACTCGCCGTGCAGATTGAAGAGTCGCTGAAGAAGTACGCGAAACACACCAGACTAAAAGTACTCGCCATCTACGGCGGCGTGGGCTATGGTCCGCAGGTCGATGGCCTGAAGAAGGGCGCGGATATTATCGTCGCCACACCGGGCCGCCTGCTCGATCACGTATCGCGCGGTACGCTGCACCTTGAATCGCTGCGCATGCTCGTGCTCGACGAGGCGGATCGCATGTTGGACATGGGCTTCCTGCCGGATGTGCGGCGCATCATTGCGCGCATTCCGAAAGAGCGGCAGACGATGCTCTTCTCCGCGACGTTCCCCGACGAGGTGACGAAGCTCTCGAAGGAGATCCTGAACAATCCGAAGTTGGTGCAGATTGGACACAAGAGCTCGGCGGCACGCGGCCTGACGCACACGGCCTATCCGGTGCCTGCGCATTTGAAACCCGACCTGCTGACAGAAATATTGTTCGAGATCAATTCACCCGCCGTTCTGATCTTCACGCGCACGAAACATCGCGCCGACCGGATTCAGAAGATGCTCACCAAGCACAAGTTTGAAGTGACGAGCCTGCACAGCGACCGCACGCAGAAGCAGCGCATGGCCGCGTTGGATGGTTTCAAGCAGGGCAAGTATCGCGTGATGGTCGCAACGGATATCGCGGCGCGCGGCATCGACGTGACGGGTATCACGCACGTCATCAACTACGATCTGCCCGCAACATCCGAAGATTACGTGCATCGCACGGGCCGCACTGCGCGCGCCGAACGATTGGGCGACGCGCTGACGCTGGTCGCGCCCGACGAAGAAGTGCTGCTGCGCGAAATTGAAAGACACCTTGGTCAGGCCATGACCCGCGCGGCCCTGAATCACTTCGATTACACCGTCGCCGCGCCCGAGAAGGCCACCGGCCTGCAAAAGACCAGCGGCACAGTCGGTCCTCAGGCCAAAACCTTCACGTCATCTCATCGCCGCCCGAAGATCCCCCGCAAAATGGGCCGATAGAGCGCAACGAGAGTCGAACGCAAAAGAGGCGCAACATCTGTTGCGCCTCTTTGCATTTTGTTGGGCATCGCTATCGTTCCGTATGCTCGTAAAGCATGTGAATCTCCTTTGCGATGCGCTGGTCGAGATTCAGCAGCTCGTGCTCAAGCTCGGGGTGCGCCTTCAAGAGCTCCTGCAAGCCTACCTGCATTCCCATCAAAAGCAGCGTGTCGCGCAGCGAGATCGCGCGCCCAATCTGCAAATCGAGCAGGGCCATCTGCTGATCCATGACGATTGTACCGATGACGCGGCCCACGGCCTCTTCAAACTCCGGGTCCTCGAAGTTTCTTTCAAGCGCGATAATCTGGTCGCGTATTTTCGCCTCGGCAACCTGATTGATCGAGTCGACCTTCATTTGATAGATCATTTCCGCCGGATCGATCACCATGCGCGGTCCGCTCGAATCCGTCGGCGGAAAGTAGTTCGGCGCGGTCTGTTTGAGCAGCGTCGAATCGCGCTCGACAACCACGCGGGGCCGCGCCTGCACAAGCAGCGCGCACATCAGGATCGCGAAAAACAAACGAATCATCATGTGTGCATTACGTCCGGTTCGTGAATGGTGGAAGCAATCAGCATGGCCGCAAAGATCGCGATAGCTCCGAAGACAGTGAGCAGCGGTGGCACGTGGTTTTGCATCATCCACGCGGCAAGTCCTGCCATCACCGGCTCCATCGAATAGACAATCGCCGCGCCGGTCACAGGCACGCGCGGTTGAAAGCGCATCATCGCCCAGACGGCGATAATCGAAGCGAAGATCGAACAGAACAGAATCGACAAAACAAGCGTTCTGGTCAATTCAAAGTGAATCGTGTCGAGCGGCAGCAGCAGCGCGGCTACAACTCCGGTGGTCGCGAGCTGAATCCACGACAGCGGCTTTTCATTTTCCGGCGTGGCCCAGCGATTGATCAGCAGAATATGTAGCGCGTAGCTTACGGCACAGCCGAGAATCAACTTGTCCCCGCGATTGAGCGACAGTTGATTGAACAGCGGCGTATCGTTCAGCCCTGCTTCAGGAATCGCGAGAATGACAATTCCACCGAACGCGAGCAGTGCGGCGAGCCACAGTCGTCTGCGAATCTTCGCGCGAAACAGCAGCCATGCGAAAATCGGCGTCAACGGAACGTATAGCGCGGTGATAAATCCCGCGCGCACGGTGGTCGTTTCAGCCAGACCAAACGTCTGAAAGATGTATCCGCCGCAAAGAAACACTCCCAGCACGAATCCCTGCCAGAGCTGTTTGCGGTTGACCCGCATCGTCGAAAAACCAAAGAACAGCGGAAAGAGCAGCGCCGCGAGCACAAAGCGAATGGTCACGAGCAGGACGGGCGAGCAGTCGTCGAGACACCACTGCACCATCGGGAAAGTAAATCCCCAAAAAACCGTCACCCCGAGCAGGGCCGCATAGGCTTTCAGCACGGGGTGAAGATACAAACTTTTGAACAAACCTGCAACCGCAGGTTCCCGCATCACGTAAAGCCCTTGCCGTTGTGGGTCTCCAGACCCGCAATGCACTACTTCAGCAGCATCACTTTTTGTGTGATACTCTGACCCTCCGCATCCACCTTGACAAAGTAGAGCCCCGATCCCCAACCCGCGCCGCTGATGTGAATGGACTGCTCACCGGCGGGATAGACACCGCTCGCAAGCGTCGCAATCTCGCGGCCCAGCAAGTCGAACACTCTAGCCTCGACACGCCCGAACTTCACCAAATTCAATCTCAGCACAGCCGTTGCATTAAACGGATTTGGGAAAACAGATACAGAGAACGTCGACGGAAGTTCGACAACGGTAACCGATTCCTCGATGTCAAACGGTTCAAACACGCCGACGCTCCAGCGGATGAGCCGCCCGTCGTAGTGATAGACCTTGTTGTAGCCGGTCCCGCCGTTGTTCGAGCGATGCACGTAGCCGCGTCGGGATTGCGTCACACCGCCGGTCATCACGATGTTCCCGCGTTCGTCGGGGACAGGGCCGATGTAGTTGTCGCCCACGTCGTTCATGTCTTCGAACGTAAAACTGCCGCCGAGCGCGAATATGAGCGCCGTAATGACAATGTCCGCGTGATCCGCCATCGGCCCGGTTCTGTTCGCGCGCCCATTCTCCCACGTATCTGCGATGATGATGTCGCCTTCCGAAGCGATGGCCAGCCGCGACGATGAATTGCCTGGAATTGTGCCGTGTACCATGTCGGTACCTGCAATCATCACATCGTCAATCAGGCGAATGTTGGCACTGCAACCCACAATGAGTTCGACATCCTGAGTGGCAATCTCACCGCGCAAAGCGAGCCGTCCGTCTACGAATACCACGACGCGAGATTCCTGACTCAGGTCAACCGTATGGTGCGGCGGCGGGTTAAGTGAATCGAATGTGCTTTCCGTAGGATAGTAATAGAGAGCCAAGGTCATGCTGTCGAGCACTCCCCGCCATTCCATCCCAGGTTCATGCTGGCGCATCGAGAATAACAGGACAGGATAGCGGCGGCGGGTCGATCAGCGTATCGCAAGCGGTTTCAATCGTATCAAGGCAAGTCGGCCATCCTCCGACATTCTGAAACGCGATACAGTCGTTTGATCGCACGGGACCCCACAGTGTGTCGCGTCCAAAAAAGCGAACAACATCGCAGGAATCCGGCGGCATCGGCGGGTGCTGTGCGCATTCCGAATCTGTCAGATAGAAGTAGTTGATCGCTTCAACCTGCTGACCAATCGCCAGCACGAGCATCAGGCTTAGTGTAAAGAAAACCGACTTCATGTGCATACCTCCAGATAGCAAATGAAAATGAACCTTATTTCAACAAGAGCAACTTTTGTGTAGCAGAAGACTCTCCCGCCCGAAGCGAAGCGTAGTAAACACCGCTCGGCAAATCATTGGCAGAAAAATTCAGCCTGTGCGAACCGGCCACCATGCCCTGTGCTGTGAGCGCGCGCACAGCACGGCCCTGAATGTCATAGAGCGAAAGCGTGACAAAGGCGGCCTTCTGCAGTGAGAACTCAATCGTCGTCTGTGCATTGAACGGATTGGGATACGCAACAAGCGAAATCGTCGCCGGAGCAAACTCGGGCACGTCGTCCGCATCCGTCGGCGTGAGACTGAGCCAGACACCGTTCGCGGCAAATATGTCGACGTCACCGTCGCCTTCGAAGTCGGCAAAATTCAAGTTCGGCCCAACGCCCTGTGGAAACGTCGTCGAGTGATCTTCCCACTGACCGTTGCGCCAGAAGTACGCATGCCAAAACACCGTGCCGACAAAGATCTCCGCGTGCCCGTCGTTGTCAACGTCCGCCATCTGAAACTCAGTGATGTTCGCCGTCGGCAATCCCACCGAGAGCTCCGGTTTGTGCCGCGCAATCAACTCGCCGCCTGAACGCTCCAATTCAAAGAAGTATATTCCCGTCGGCGCGCCCCAAGACACGTACGCGGCAAACTCGCCCGCATTGTCCCCTTCAACATCGCCGATACGCGGATTGAGAAACATCGTGTCCGCATTGTTGTAGAACCGCGCGAGGCTTCCGTATCCAACGGTCCAGATGATATTCTGCGCTGACGTGCCGATGTCCATGCGCACGAGCCGCTCCATAGCCTCATCGTCCCAGATGTCCGCTTCATTGCCGTCGAGAATCTTGCCCCATGTAAAGCTTGGCGGGTTTAGCGACCACCCCGTGTCCGACCACTGAATCGCATACGCGGCCCGCTCCAAGGACCAGCTCCCAACCTGAAACGCATGGTTATTCATGATGCCGTATAGTTTGTGCTGTCCGTCCTGCGTGCGGCTGTAGACAAACGGGGAGTTCATCGTGTACTGATTCTCAAGCTCGAGGTACGCGTACGGATAGCCCGGAACAAACCGTATCAACCGTGACGGCAGCGTCAACTCGTACGAATCAAGAAACGCCTCAGTCGATCCGTCGCCGTCATAGTCACCCGGAAAGAGAATCAGGTTGAAGTGATTGGTCGTAATTTCAACATCGCCTAAATTATGGTCGACGATTGTTGCCGACATGCAATTGCAGTCGATTCCCGGTTCGTAGGCGCCGAACTCCGTGTCGCCGTCTGCATTGATGTCCGCCGCGAAGAACGACAGATACTCCGAAAACGCACTTGCGTTGATCGTATCCACAAGACTCCACATGCTACCGTTGCGCTCGTAGTGAAGCCAACCGCTCGCCGTTGGCGTCACGCCGTCGAACGATGCATCATTATCAAAGTTGCCGAACATGCTCGGCAGCGGAAATCCCGGATAGTCGAACGCTTCGAGCAAGTCCGTACTCTCGATGAAATTCGGCGCGATATTCGAATCAGGGTCCCAGCAGCGCACAAACCGCGTGTCAGGATCGGTCGTCAAGCGCGACATCACGAGCAGTTCGTCCTGCGCATCCTGATCCAAATTGATGGCCTGCATCACGAGGTCTGTCTCGCCGAACGGATAGATCGGATTCATGCGCGAGCGCGAGGTCCAACTGCGCAAGTCGCCGTCGTTGGTCTCCCAATGATTGTACGTCACATGCGACGCCATCATCACGACCTCGTCGCGTCCGTTGCCATTGAAGTCCCCGAAACAGCGAAAGAAAATCTCCTCCGGATCGGGGATAGTCTGATCGGCCCACGGAATCCCGACGGTTGCCGGATGCCAGAACGTAGCTTGATAGCGTTCCCATTGCCACGGTTGGGCCAGAGAAACAGAGGCATATATAAGGAGAGGAGCACAAGTCGGAACATCAGATTGGAACCTCCTTTTGGCAGAAAAAAAGCCTTCCGCTGAACGACGCTCGGCAACGGAAGGCTTTAATATTCATGGACTTCCTCTTGTTGAAGGGCAACCAAAGTAAGCTGTGCAGTCGGCGGGCGGATTCAGCCCGAACTGCTGCAAAAACAAGAGTGTATGTCGAAAATTGGGACACCATCGCCCAACCCCTTGGCTCAGGAGTCGAGCGGCGAAACCCACTCCATCAAAATAAGCACGTACAGTGCCAGAGTCAACCGCTACTTCTTGAAGAACTCCTTCAATATCTCGGCGACTTCGTCACCCACGCGCCCTTGTCCTTCAATCGTCTGCGCGCCGATGTGCGGGAGCGCGACGACGCGCGGATGCTCGACGAGATCGCGGCGCGGCTTCGGCTCACCAACCCACACGTCAATCCCTGCGCCGTACACATGACCGCTGTTGAGTCCGGCCAAAAGCGCATCTTCGTCAATCACGCCGCCGCGCGCCGTGTTGATTAGAATCACGCCCGACTTCATCATCGCGATCTCCTTCGCGCCGATTGTCGCAGGTTCATCCTTCCCCTTTGGAATGTGCAGCGAAATGATATCCGACTCCTGGAACACCTCGTTCAGTTCGCGGAGTTGAAAACCTTTCGCCTTCACCTTGTCGGGGAACTTGTCGTAGCCCATGATGACATGCATGCCCATGCTGCCGGCCTTCTCGGCGAGTCGCGTGCCGATGCGGCCCATCCCGATGATGCCGAGCGTCTTGCCTTCAGCTCGATGCCTTTGGAGAACGACTTCTTGTCCCATTCTCCGGCTTTCATGGAAGTGTTCGCTGCGGAAATCGCGCGCGCAATAGCAAACATCAAACCGAGCGCGCATTCGGCGACGGACGTGGACGATGCGGCGGGCGTGTTGCGCACGATCACACCCTTCGATTCGGCGTAGGCAACGTCTATGTTATCCACGCCGACGCCTCCGCGCACAATAATCTTTAGGATCTTCGCGGCATCAATCACCTCTTTGGTGACTTTGGTGGCCGAGCGCACCGTGAGCGCGTCGACGGTTGCGACTTGCTTGAGCAAATCATCACCGTCGTAATGTTTGGTATCAATGTCGAAGCCCGACGAGATCAGGGCTTCAGCGGCAAGGGCGTCAATCCCGTCATTAAGTAGAATCTTTGGCATGTTGGAAAGGGAAATTTGAAACAGTGTATGGAACAATATGCTGCGTCGCTATTTTAAACGCAGTGAAGAAACTCTCTGAAATCTCTTCTCCCTCCAGAGTTGTCTGCAACTTTGGGGGGACTAAGGGGGGCCTCTGAAAACTTACTGTACGTACATAATCTTCCGGCCCGTCACAAACTCACCGGAACTAAGCCTGACGAAATAGACTCCGCTCGCAACGTCTGGCGACCAATTCACGGAATGGGCACCGGCTGGCGCGCGTCCGGAGAACAGTGTCGCAACCTTTTGCCCGAGCGTATTGTGAACCGTTAACTCGGCATCGTTTGTTGGCGGGAGGTCGTAGTCAATGTGGACGGTGCTGTTGAACGGATTTGGATAAGCGGACAGCGAAAGCTCGTAGGGAATCGGAGCGGGAGCATCGCGCGAATCAAGGGGAGTGAGCCAATCGCACGAAGCCAACCAGAGACGTTGTACCGAGCTTGCCGGGTCATGGTCGCGCCACACGACGGCAATCTCGCCATTCGAGGAAACCCCACTCGCAGCATGGGTGATCTGCACGGCTCCGTCACGCCAGCCAATCGTTCCAACGGATGCAGCAACAGTCGCGTTGGTATCCACACGGAGCAACTGAACCTCATTCTCGCCGCGAATCGGAAAGACAAAACCGTGGTTTTCATACATTGCAAACGACGTTGGCGGATACATTGGAGGAAAGACGTACGTCTCTCATCATCGCACGCATCACCGGATATCCGCTCAAAGTTGACTGTGGGAATGCAATGCGGTGTTGTTGACATGGATTTCGATCGCCGCTTGCTACGACATGCCTGCCAACTCGCCGTAGTAACACGAATTGTGATCGTAGTAGGCAATCTGATCGTACGTGCCATCGCTGCGTACTACGAATTTGTAGAAGTCAAGCACATCCCCCGGAGCCCAGAGATACATGGAGTCCGCTCCCAGCGACCGACTTCTTAGTGACCCAAAAATCATCTGCGTGCTGGACTGAAGAAGAAACGCCGAGACATCGCCGGTTGCGCCGACGAAGCAGACAACAGGCATCGCGACAGTTGTCAGAAGCGGTCCGGATATCCGCATGGTGTTGCACAAACAAACCTGTGTGTAATCATCCGCGGCGGCAACGAACCGGCAGTCATGGAACGAATGTGGAAGGACACCGTATTCTGGTGACCAGCCGTCCTGATCGTGAAACAGCAGCGTCTCCGTCCAATCGTTCCCGGATGCTTCGACGAGGATCAGGTTGTAGTCACCGGGATCGGCCGTGAAAACCAAAAACTTCGGAATGCCGCTTTCCGTCAGCGCAACGTCTTCAAGAAACAAAGACTCCGTGAGCGCGAGGTACACTGCGGCGGGTTCAGTAATAACGTTACCGGTCGCCGCATCATGCGCCGTGTACATGATGTAGCGCGCGCCGTTGTCGTCCTTTCGTAAAACACATGCGCAGTCCCCGCCGCATCCACAACAACTTTGGCTTCGCCAAGCACTGTCGGCGGTCCGGCGTCCCGGCTAAGTACGGTCCAAACGGCTGCGCAAACAAACTCCCCGCACAAATTAGAGCAACAATAACCCACTTCATGACACCACTCCTTCCGGGACCCACGGTAGAAGATGGAAACGTTTGTAGGGGCGGCAGGCATGCCGCCCGCATTTCTACGCCGCCGAGCCGGGTTAATGCCGCGCAACCCGGCCGGAAGCTACAGCTCCGCTCTCAAACTCACAATGAAATTCCGTCCCGGCGCGCTCACACCGGAGCCGTAAGGCCGATAGTGCAAGTCGAGGATATTCTCGAGCGACGCGACCAATTCCAGATGTTCAACAACCTCCACGTCGCCGCGCACATTAAGCGTCCACCACGACGGCACGCCGTCATCCGTATAGGCCGTCACTTCGCCGCCGGAAACAGGCATGTCATCCAAATTCTTCCACGCATTATAGCGCGCAAAGATCTCTCCGGCCCAGCGCTTCGCCTGATAGATTACACTCGTCTGACCAAACAGCGGCGGCACCGGACGCAGCGGCAAATCACTCTCCGTGTCGCGGCCCTGCGCCGTTGAGAGCTGCGTGCTCGCCGTCAACTGCTCAGTGAGCTTCGCCTTCGCATGAATGTCTAACCCGGCGACAAACGCCTCGCCCGCATTTTGCAGCGACTTCACCTTCGCCATCTCGCCGTCGTACAGCACGGAATCCTGTCCATTGAGCTGACCGTCCCGCGCCAAGACCGCATCGCGCAACAGCGAATAATATCCTGTCGCGCCCGCGAGAAACGGCCCAAAATCCCGGTCAACTCCCAGCTCGCCGTTGTAAGAGTACTCCGAACTCAAATCAGGATTCGGGAAAATGACTACTCCATTGCCCGTATCGAATATCTTGCCGACGTCATCAACGTTCGGCGCTCGAAAACCGCTCGATAACACACCGCGCACGTGCCACGACGAGACGCTGCACACTGCGCCAAGGCTCGCCGTCGGCGCGCCGCTGTTGTACGTTATTTCGTCAAACGGGAAATTGTAGAACGACTTGTCCTCGAATTTCGAGGTCAGCATGTTTTGCGTGTAGCGCAGCCCAGCCGTCAACACGATCCGCTCCGAAAGCGGCGCGCGCCAGCCCCCATAGGCCGCTAGCGTCGTCGTGTTTGGACCTCCGTCGGGGTAGCGCGTCGATTGCGGAGCTCTCGCCCGTAACGATATTCGTGCGCTGTGCACTCGACCGCACGTCGTTGAGCACCGCCTCCACTCCGTAAAACAGCTTGCCGCTGCCTAACTGTCGCCCAAGGTCGGCGTTCATCGACATCACGCTCACGTCTTCGGTGCGGTCGTTGCGATTGCCGCTCTCTCGCGTGCGGTCGTGGCGGCTCTCTTGATAGTCCTGATGCGCCAGTGTGATCTCGGCCTCGTCATACACGCTGCCGCCCGCCGCCGAGTGCACCGTGAGGCGGTTCATCAGAAGCTCCTGCGGTCCGTAATACCACTCCGCATAACGCAGCTCGCCGTTGCGAGACTGTTCCAACCTGTCGTAGCGCGGAATGTTCGAACTTGTCGTATAGATCAGCGCGTACGTTGCGTTAAGCTGCGAGTTGTGCCAATAGCGTACCTTGCCGAGAATATTCGACTGCGTGTAACCCGTGAAGCGCTGGATCGACATCTTGTCGTTATGGACAATCACATCAACGCCGTTCTGCCGTTCCACGTACTCGCGCCGCCTTCCGTATTCGGGATACGCGTCGCTCAGCACTCGTCCGCTGCGCAAGTCGCCGAAGTCGCTGTACGAAAAATTTCCGAGGAACGCCCACTTGCGCAGACCGAAGCCGATGGTGCCGCCGGCAGTGCGCTCTTCATTCGCCGTTGCGTAACGCGTGAACGCCTTGGCGGATATCTTGGTCTTGCTCAGCAGCGACGGCAGCGGATCGAACGTATTGAACACCATGACACCGCCCATTGCATCGCTGCCGTACTGCACCGAACCCGGCCCGAACAGGATGTCAGCGGAGCCGAGCGCATTGGCATCCACTTGAATGGAGTTTTGCAAGTTCCCCGCGCGGTAGATCGCGTTGTTCATCCGCACGCCGTCAAGCACGAGCAACACCTGATTGGCCGTGAAACCGCGCATCATCGGCGATCCGCCGCCGTACTGACTGCGCTGGACAAAAACATTGCCGCTTTCGAGCAGCTCGCCCGTAGTGCGCGGCTGCTGAAACTCAATCTGCTTTGCCGTGACTTCTGAAGTCGCTTGCGCGATCTGCGCCCGGTCATTGCCAAATCGGTGTCCGGTGACGACTACTTCTTCGGTCGTATAGCTGACTCGTTCGAGCGCAATCGCGAAGTTCTCTTTCGCGATCTGCTCTTTGGTCAGCACGCGCCGCACGAAGTCCGGATGAAAAAAGATCAGTTCGGAGTGATCGGGAAACCGTCCATAGTCGAACGCGCCCGTTTCATCCGTCTGCTCGACGATCAGCTGCCCTTGATCATAGACCCAGGCGCCTGGCAGAGGCTCGTGGGTATCGGCGATGATCACCACTACGGGCTTTGCTTGCCCGAAAGACAAAGAGCTGAACAAGACAATCGTACAGACGAGCGCGAGCAATCGACGCATAGAGTGAGGCCCCGGTTACTTAAGGTAAAGTAGCTTTTGCGTGGCGCGACCCGCAGAAGTTGTGAAATGAACAACGTACACGCCGCTTGCGGCATCTTGCGGTGACCAGCGCAGTTCATGGCTTCCTGCCTGCGCCGACTCGTCGCGCAGCGTCTCCACCAATCGGCCTTGTAAGTCATACACCGCAAGATCGACATTCCCCGCCCGCGGCACATCGTACCGCAGCGTCACAGAGCTGTTAAACGGATTCGGATACGCGGCGAGCGACAGGTCCGTCGGCAGCGGCGTGATTGCGTCGCGCGGTGCGCTAAGCACGGCATCCCACGGAATGATCAGAAGCTTGAGCTGGCTGTAGTCATCGCGCCAAAGAACGTAGATGTCGCCGTTGTCTGCGATGGTGTAGTCAAGCAGAGAGGGGTAAGACTCACTCTCGTACACGGTTGTCGATGAGCGAAGTAATTGCCCGTCCAAATCAATCTGCGCCAATTTGATCCCTTGGCCATCGGTTGTCAGCAGGGCGAATCCGTACTCCGGATGTGCAGTTGCGCGCTGCGCAGTTGTATATGCTTCGCCGATTACGTCGCATGTGCCGTCGGCACGAAACTCGCGCAATTGGAAGATTGGAGAATAACCGGTCAGAAAGAGAATTCTGCCGTCCGGTGTCGCACAGTACGCGTACGGATAGGCCACGCAACTCGCCTAGGTTACCGCGTATACGGAGTCAGAGGGGCTGGCATAGCAACCGAATACATCATAGTCATAGTCCGACCCGCTGAGCGAGAATAGAAGAACGCTATCTGAGGGCAGGGAAAGACCATGAGGATATGATACATTGTGACATTCAGCGGTCCATTCTACCGGGTACACGCCGTTTCCGTGGAAGGATGACATCAGTCGTTCGGAGCGCACAGCATACTCTCCGCTTGAATCAAGTTCGGCGAACGAATGAGATCGTTTCAACACAAATCCGCCACCAGTTCGCGGAAACAACTCAAACGAGAATGAGTTGGACCACAGTGAATCGACCCAAAACGGATGAGTTCTGCCGGAGTCCAGCGTTGAAGCGATGATTTCCCCGCTCTCGCTGGTGATCAGAACAGTTCGATTCCATCGAAAGTCGATCTGATTGTCAGCCTGACTCTGATCTGAGATCAAGGACCAATTATTGCCCCAGCGGATCGGTCCGTAAGTCTCGCCGTACCATCCTTCGGGAACATCGACTATGTCAATAGAATCGCAGAAGAGAGAATCTTCGGCAAAGAAGTAGCGGTAGATGAAAACTTGGTCGGATGCAACAACCGCGACGAACTCAACGAACTCGGTGTTACATCGCGCCACAACAATGCTCTCTGGATACTCTCCGGTCAGATTAAGGTCAAACGGACCACGCACTTCCTGCGCGTGGCCCATTGCCGCGAGCAACAAAACAAACACGATGCGCTTCATGATTCCCTCCAAGAATCTGTTCGAAGATGAACGGAAGCATCTCAAAGATACTTCCGCTTGACTCCGGTCGCAAGGAGGAACTAACGAATATAGAGCAGTTTTGTTGTACGCAGTCCGACGGGCGTTCCTAATCTCGCCAGATACACGCCGCTTGCGGCATCTTGCGGTGACCAGCGCAGTTCACAGCTTCCTGCCTCTGCCAACTCATCGCGCAGCGTCTCCACCAACCGGCCTTGCAAATCATACACCGCGAGCTCGACATTCCCCGCCCGCGGCACATCGTACCGCAGCGTCACAGAGCTGTTAAACGGATTCGGATACGCGGCGAGCGACAGGTCCGTCGGCAGCGGCGCGATCGCGTCGTGCGGCGCGCCAAGATAGGTAGTCCAATTCGTCCACGCAATCTTCAGCACGCGTGGGCCCTCGCCCCACTCCGTGTATTCACTCCACACGGCCACGACCTTGCCGTCATCCGTAATCGTAATGTCCGCGTCGACGATAAACGGCGGTCCGCCGGTCATGTAAAGCGGACCAACAGGTTGGACTTCATTCCCCGCCGTATCGATCCGCGCCAGCAACAGACTGCCGGGATGAACTTGAATTGCCGCGAAGCCGAAATTGGGGTGGAAGGCCCAGAACGGAGACCACTCTTCCGGTGTCTCTGCGTAAGGTTCGCACGTTGCTGCGCCCTCTACGCCCGGGGTGATCACGTGCAGCGAATTGTCGTTGTACGCCGCGATAATACGGTTCGCCGCGGTGACAAAGAGGGATCGCAGGATTCGTGAATCGCCGCAACTAAGCGTTCTGTAGTTTGCCTGTTCACCTGTACCGGAAGTAGGACCAATGTATAGATTTTGGTCTCCTCCAAATCCGAAATCCGAGCAAACCAACAGGCTATCGGAACGTAACGGCACTCCAATCGCGCGGTTTAGTGGTTCGTTGTATCCACCGCCTATCCAAAGCGTCCCGTCGAAAGTCAATTCGATATCAAGTCCGTACTCGCGATAAACCGTCGAATACCAGATATCGAACGGTCCGATATCCGCTGAAAGATAGGCAACTCCGATTCGCGCGTTGTTGACGCGAAGCGCGTGCCCTTGTGTCCAACTGCCTTCGTGGTAATTAGGCACATCAATGTAGCTGCTTGTCTCGACATTGATCATTCCGGACTCGGAACCACTGCCATAGAGCAGGTCCGTCGCAAAGTTGAACGAACCGTAAGAACTGCCGTCTTCCCGCGTATTGCGATGCAGCAGGCAGACCCAACGCGCCGATGACACGGCAGTCATGTCAAGCAGCTGCCTGACCGGGTAATCACCCGGAACCTGAAGATTGTAACCGCTGAGCGGTTCCGTCGAGTTCAGGTCAAAACCGTAATAATTGGACGAATTGCGCCGCAGGCTTAATACATCAACCGTGTCGCCTCTCACGCAGACTTCAAACTCCTTGATCTCGTCATCCGTGTTGGTGACCACATGCGGTCCCCAAACCGGCTGCGCGATTGCGCAGCTCACCATAACAAGCAGAACAAGCGCAAACATGATCGTCTCCCTTCACGTGATTGCGGGACCCACGGCATAGGAGAAAGCTGGAAACTGTTCGCTAAAACTGTCGGCGCATCGAAATCGCCGCGTCAGCGTGCACAGACTCGCCGCATTTACACCCGGGATGATTCGGGCACGATTGCAGACACGCCTCGACAGTATATGTTTTCCCCGGAACCAGTCGGGCAAACGATACCCACGGTTCGCTCGTCGGACAGGCCGTCACATTGTTCATCACGATCGTTCTGTCGTCATACACTGTGCCGCACACCCGGCAGCTTGGATTCAACGTATCGCCGTTGAAATAGCTGAGAGTCATGTAGTAGAGTGTGTCCTTCTGAACTGTGAACGTCTTATGCGCGCAATCTTCACTGACCGGAGGACACTTGTCGGTGTCCGAGCAAGTTTCATCCTTCACGGACACAATAATCGGTTTGGGCCAATTAGGATCGTTGACCTCGCCCGGCAGCAGACCGTTCCGCGCGGGAGCCGGTATCGGAGCAGGCGCCGGCGGGTTGTCCGTATCCTGACAGAGCAGGAGCAGCATGAGAATCATCGCCGCGATAAACAGTAGCACAAACTTCCAGCCCTGCATAAAACCTCCCCGGTTAGGTCGCCGACCTGTCTACAAGAATAGGGGATGAAGGCCTCTTTCATCCCTCATCCCCCATCGCTTGTTCATTATTCTTACGCCGGGACTTTCGCTTCGGCGAGAATCGCGTCAATCCAGCCGAACAGCGTCTTCATCTCGTCAATCGTCGTATCGGCCATATGGGCGATGCGGAACGTCTGCTCCTTGATATCGCCATAGCCGTTCGAGATGATGCAGTGATGCCGCTTGGAAAGCTGACCGTTCAGAGTCTTAAAATCAAATCCTTCCGGCTTCTTGATGCACGAGAGCGTCACGGATTCGTAACCCTTCTCCGGGAAGAGCTCAAAGCCCGCCTTCTTGGCCCACGCGTGCGTGAGCTTTTGCATTTCGAGATGCCGGTTCCAGCGATTGTCGAGCCCTTCTTCGTTGACGATATGATTCGCCTGCGCATGAAGACCGAAGATCAGCGGAATCGCGGGCGTGTGCGGCGTCTGATGCTTGTCGTTGTACTTCTTCGCGTCGACAAAATTCACGTAGTATCCCGGCGCCTTCGCCGTTGCGGCCTTTGCCATCGCCTTGTTCGAAATCATCATCGCGACACACAATCCCGTCGGCAGGCCCCAGCACTTCTGCGTTCCCGCCAGACACACGTCAAGTCCGAGCTTATCGGTTTCGATCTTGTCGCCCGCCATCGCCGACACTGCATCCACACAGAACATCACGTCGGGGTATTTCTTCAGGACTTCGGCATACTGCTCAAGCGGCGCGCGCACGCCGGTAGACGTCTCGTTAAACACCGCGCAGAACACGTCATACTGTCCGGTCGCAAGCGCCTTGTCGACATCTTCAGGTTTCACGGCCAGCCCCATCGGCACTTCGAGCTTGTCGGCCGGAATCCCGTTGTATCCGGCAATCTGGAACCAGCGCTTCGAAAACGCGCCGTTCACAGTATTCAGCACCTTTTTCTGACACAGGTTGCGAATCAGGCCTTCCATCACGCCTGTAGCCGACGACGTGAACAGCAGCACTTCCTGGTCGGTATAGAGAATTTTCTTTACAAGTGGAATCGTCGCCGAGTGGACGTCCATATAGGCTTGTGTACGGTGGCCGACCTGAGGGCTGGCCACGGCTTTTAACAGTTCGGGACGGACTTCAACGGGACCCGGAATAAACAGACGGTCGTGCATGGGAGTTCTCCGCTAAACGCGAGTAGTTATCGCTTTGTTTTTATTCTAATTGAACCTACAAGAGGAGGTTCTATGTACCCAACTACAAAATACGCATTTTAAGGCAGAAACACAAAGCAACTGTGAGTTTGTCAAAGAACTTAACCGCCCCACAACCCGCACTCACGCATTCCTCTCTCCCGTCGGTCCTTTGCGGGGACTGGCTCGACGCAGATTCGCCTCAAAGGAACAAGTCGCGCTCACCACCACCCACTTTCAAGACCGCCCTGCAACGCAGAATGTCGAACGATACGCCGGAAATATTTTGCACACATAAACGGAATAGGAGACAATCGAATCAAACCTATTAAGCCTATTCCACGACATCAGAGAGCAAAACATTGTTCCGAGATATGTGACCAAACTCACTTGACTCACCGCAGGTTGTGCTGTACTATGCTATAGTAGTTGGACTTCCCATAATGTAACTAAAGGGTGGATAATGATGAAGAAGTTACTTGTTGTTTTTGCGATGCTGACGTTGGTGGGTGTTGCGCTTGCGCAACGTACGCTACCGCCGATCAATCCCGGCAGTGATTCGAGGAATACTCCTGGCTATTGCAATAGCACCGGAGGCAGCACGAGCTATGAAGCGATTTCGAATGTGACGTGGGAGATTTCAGGAAGCACGATTTCGTTTCAGGTGGACCTGTATATCGCCAATCCAACCGGCTGCACGGCGGGCAACCCGTGCCCGGAATACGACACCAGCCCGGAGTACGTGAATGGCTGGGTGGATTTTAACGGCAATCAGGTTTGGGAACCGTCCGAACAGGTGATTAACCTTGCTTTGACTGGCTACACGAATATCAACTACTCGGGCACAATGACAGGCTATGCGCAGGCAACCATTCCGCCGAACGCGGTCCAGGTCACGTATCTGCGCGTGAATCTTGGCTGGGGCTTTGATCCGCAGGATCCGTGTACGCCGACCTGGTCGTGGGGCAATGTGCTCGACTATCAGATCACGTTCAGCCGCTACAATATTACGCAGCTCGATGTTGAGAACGGCAATGAAATTCTGGAGTTACTGGATGGTGTTGTGTGGGAGCGTCACTTCGATGCCGACTGCAATATCTCGAATGGCAAGAGATCTTTCAACGACTACCCGATCTGCGTGCCGCGCAACGGTCCGTTCAGTTTGCGCGCGGTTGTCAGCAGCTGTCCGGCCGGAGATCAGCCTCGCATTGAATGCGATTACAGCTACTCCGGCGTTTCGTTGTCCGGCAACATCCCCGAAGCGGACGGTTGGGAGCGCGTTCTGTCGCTGCCTGCACCGAATGCCGTCGGCGTCTACACACTGACGCTCGATTTCGAGATCACAATTCCCGGCACCGATCAGGATCAGGTCATCAACGAAACCATCACCCGCAGGGTGCTGGTGACGTATGATGATGCGATTAATGAACCCGGTAAGCGCAAATGGTATGAGAAGGGGTGCACTTGGGCGCAGGGAGCGACCACAGAGAACGCCGTTGCGAATGCTGTGCTCGGCGGAATATACAACACCACGTGGCGCTATGGGTACTACTTCGGACCGGTCACCAAAGCGAATTGGCATCAACTGGTCGAAGACGTATACGACTATGCCGACTGCCACGTGTTCAGCGATGTCTTGCAAAACATCTCGAATATCCTCGGCGTAGGCGGCTTCTCCACCCGCATTCCGCAGGGTTCTAACTCGCAGGGCTTCGTGACCGTGAACGGCGCTCCGTCGCTTGATCCGGCCTTTCCGGGCAACACCAAACCCGCGGCCGGCGGTGGATATGACCGCTACCTTTTCGGAAACCACAACTTGCTTCTGAAGGGTGGCACGTATTACGACGCGACTTTTAATCGCACCTACGGTACGGAAACGCAATTCATTAGCTGGAATCTCAACGGCAGCGCCGGTGGCTTCTTAACGACTTCCGAAGGCGCGTTGATCCGCCTGCTGGCTGGCGACTCCTATGACAGTTGGGGCAACAGCGAGTACACTCCGCCGCCGTCGCAAAATGCCGTCGGCGATGAGATCGCGAGCCGCTTAACAGATGCCTACGCGTCATTGGATTCCGACGCGCTTTCGTTCACGGGCAACGTCGTCTTCGGCACCGTCGATGCTAACGGCGACGGCTACTTCGATGCGCTCACGGCCGATGTCGAGTGCGATGTCACTGTAGCCGGTGACTATTCGATCTACGGTACGCTGGCCCAGGGCGGCTCGATGGTGTCCAATCGCCCAAGCTACTTCTCGATGCAGTTCTCGCATGACAGCTACTCCGGCGCGCCCGGCACGATCGTCGCGCATCTCGAATTCTCCGGCGAACAGATCTACCAGTTCGGCGCGGATGGCCCGTACGATCTTGAACTCGTCGCAATCAGCATGGACGGAGCGGAAGACTCCTTAACCGCGGCAACCTCGGCTTACGTCCACACTGCGTTTGGCGAGCTCGGGTTGAGTCTGTCGTCGGCCAACGCCGTTGGAGTAGATACCGATATGGACGGTCTCTTTAATCTGTTGCGCACGACCGTTGGTACTCAAGTGCGCACTGCCGGAAACTACACGGTGCTTGCGTCGCTTGTTCACGGCGCCGTGGTGATCGCGGCCGAAAGCGTTCCCGCGACACTCGCCGCCGGTGCGCAAGACGTCATCGTTGACTTCCCGGGCAAGAAAATTCGCCAGAGCAGCCTGAATGGACCGTATGAGATCTTGATTTCGGTGCAGGATTCGACAGGCACCGTGATCGCAAGTGAAACCTACGCAACAGGCAATCTGCTTGCCAACGAGTTTGAAATCGCGGTAGCCCCCACCGGCACACATTCGGATTTCGGCATGGACACGAACTCAAACGGTCTCTACGACATCTTGCGCGTCCAGCTTGATGTCAGCGCCGACAGCGCGGGCGACTATACCATCGCCGGTTGGCTCGAAACCATGCCGTCTCCGCTCGCCGAGGCGGGCGACCCTTTGGGCTTTGCCCAAGCGTCCGTGTCGCTTGGCGTCGGCATGCACACCATCACGTTGGATTTTCCCGGCACGGCGATCTCCGCATCAGGCGTGAACGGTCCGTATGTGTTGGCGAACCTCGAAGTGCTCGCAGCGGATAATTCAAGCCTCGGCTCCTTTGCGACCGGTTACGAAACCGATCCATACAGCTACTCTGCCTTTGAAGGCGCTCCGTCACCGGTCGAGTATCTCGGCTTCCTTGGCACGACAACCACCGACCCCGATTTCGACGGTTTAGCCAACGAATTGATTGCCGAACTGCAAGTGCGCTTCGATCAGAACGGCGTCGTGTTAGGCTTTGCGGCGCTGCGCGACTCGGACGGTCGTATCGTTGCTCAAGGCGCCGGCTTTGCTCCCGTGGTTGCTGGAGTGCCGACCGCGATTCCGGTGAAGTTTGACGGCCGCTATATCTTTGGCAATCTGCGCAATGGTCCGTACCAGATCATCAATGGCTTCCTTTATCCGAGCATCGACATTGCTCTTGGAGTCAATGTCCCGTTTGTCGGCAATACTGCAACCTATTCGTACACCGACTTCGAGCCTGCGGCGGTGATCACAGGCATCGTCCAGAGCACCACCAGCGGACAGTTCGCCGTCGGCGCGGGACTGACTTCGCTTGAAGCGACGGACTTTGTCGACGACAACGGCCACTATCGTCTGATCTATCTGACTGGCGGAACCAAAGATGTCACGCTGTCGATCCCGGCCTTTCCGGACGCGACGTGGGAAATCTATCACAACGGTCTCTTCCTCGGCATGGGCAACAATGCGGTGATCGACGTTGCCGTCGGCGAGATCGACACGGTCGACTTCTTGACGGATCATCCGCTGCCGGTTGAACTGCTGTCGTTCGGTGCGCAGCCGGGTGACGGCGAAGTCGAGATCACATGGAGCACTGCCAGCGAGCAGAACAACGAGCGCTTTGAACTTCTGCGTGATGGTGTGCTCATCGCCCGCTTGGATGGTGCGGGCACAACTGCCTCGCGGAACGACTATAGCTACCGCGACTCCGGCTTACCGAATGATCGCGCGGTAACCTATGCGCTGTTCGCCGTCGACATGAATGGCGCCCGCTCGTTTGCGGCGGAGACCAGCACGATGCCGCGCGCCGGCCTAAGCGTAGTGAACGAATTCACGTTGCGACAGAACTATCCGAATCCGTTCAACCCCGAGACATTCATCAGCTTCACGATTCCCGAAGCGGGCGACGTGAAGCTCGAAGTCTTCGATCTGCAAGGCCGCAGCGTTGCGCTGCTGCTCGACCAGACCATGACTGCCGGAAACCACGAAATACGCTTCAATGCGGTCAGCCTTCCGACCGGTATCTATTGGTATCGTCTCACCGCCGGCACGCAAGTGTCAGCGCGCAAGATGCTGCTGTTGAAGTAATCGACAGCGAGGCTGGGAAAGAGAGCCGGGCCGCGATCGCGGCCCGGCTCTTGTCATTTCGGTCTCTACCTGCTCCTCATCGCCCCGTACCGGCGCCCACCCAAATCAAGCCCTCTGAGCCAGCGCATCAGGTCCAGCGGTACGCTGGGTACGCTGGGGAACCGTGACTACCTCACTCAAAAGACGAGAATCGCCGGCAAAAGTTGCTTCAGATTGAATCATTTCGTATTTTTACGAACGCACAGCATATTGCTGATTTTTCTAATGCTAAAGACCGAACTCCGGCCCCTTCTCTGGACCGTGGGCTTGTTTGCCGTAGCCTACTTCCTGCCCACCGACTCCCACCGCTTGCAGGGCGCGGTTCAGGAAGCGCTCGCCTTGACCAAATGGTACGCCCGCGAGCACGTGATCCTCTGCCTGATTCCGGCATTCTTCATCGCCGGGGCAATTGGCGTATTCGTCAGCTCCGGTGCCGTGATGAAACACCTTGGCGCGGGTGCGCGGAAAATCGTAGCTTATGGTGTCGCGTCTGTCTCAGGCAGCGTGCTTGCGGTCTGTTCCTGCACCGTACTCCCGCTGTTCGGCGGCATCTACAAGATGGGCGCCGGGCTCGGTCCGGCCACGGCATTTCTCTATGCGGGTCCGGCGATCAACGTGCTCGCGATCGTTCTCACGGCCCGCGTTCTCGGCATTGAGTTAGGCGTCGCTCGCACTGTTGGTGCAGTCGCGTTTTCAGTGATCATCGGTCTGCTCATGGCCTGGCTCTTTCGCAAGGACGAATCTGGACGGGCTGCTGCAGCCGACGTATCTACTCCGCCCGCGCATTCGACCGGAGCAACCGTGCTCTGGTTTGTCACACTGATCGGGATTCTCATTGCCGCAACATTAGCCGACACAACTCCGCTGTATAAGTGGAAGTGGTGGTTGACCGGTACTCTCGCGCTCTGGATGTGTGTGCAGATGATTCGGTTCCTGCACGTGCAATGGGGAGCCCTCGCACTGGGTGTCATCCCTGTTGCCGCGAGCGCCGTCACATTCCCCGAGGCTCCGCAAGCGACCTTTCTCTTAGCGATAGCGGTGCTGTCCGTCATTCTTGCGCGCTCCGATGGCCCGGGCCGCGAATGGCTCGAAGCAACGTGGGGCTTCACTAAACAAATCACGCCGCTCCTGCTGTTCGGCATTCTCGTCGCCGGATTTCTGCTGGGGCGACCGGGACATGAAGGAATGATCCCGTCGGCCTGGATCAAGAATCTCGTCGGCGGCAACTCGCTCTTCGCGAATTTCTTCGCAGCCCTCGCCGGAGCTTTCATGTATTTCGCGACGCTCACGGAAGTGCCGATTCTGCAAGGTCTGCTCGGCTCGGGCATGGGACAAGGCCCTGCGCTCGCCCTGTTGCTCGCAGGACCCGCGCTCTCGCTGCCGAGCATGTTGGTCATCCAGACAATCTTGGGTACGCGCAAGACCGTCGCTTTTGTTTCGCTTGTTGTGTTGATGTCCACCGTCACCGGTTGGATTTTCGGAATGATCGTATCATAACTCACCTACACTCGCCAATGAAGTTACAAGTATTGGGCACAGGCTGCCCCAAATGCAACAAGCTCGCTGAACTCACCGAACGTGTGGCCAGCGAGCATAAGCTCGATTACACGATGGAGAAAATTACAGACATCAATCAGATTCTCGCCGCGGGCGTAATGATGACTCCCGCATTAGTCGTGGACGGTGAAGTGAGAGTCTCGGGCCGCGTGCCCACCGTCCCCGAGTTGGAAACAATGCTCACCACTGCCGCCGGAACCAAAAAGTGAAACATCTCAACCTTATCCTCTCCCTCATTGCCTGCTGTGCCGCGCCGCTCTTCGCGGATGAACCCGTCACAGATTCCACCGTTGCGGCGCAGCCGCAGGTCACCAACGTTGCCTACTACTTCTACAACACGATACGCTGCCAGAGCTGTATGAAGATCGAGAAGTTCTCGCACGAGGCCATCGAGCACAGCTTCGCGGAACAGCTCGCGGCGGGCAAACTGTCGTGGATGATGAAGAACCTCGATGACGAGGAGAACGCGCATTTCATCGACGACTACAAGCTCTTCACGAAAGCGCTCATTCTTGTGCGCTATGAAAACGGTCAGCAGGTGAAATGGAAAAATTGCGACAAGGTATGGGAGCTGCTGAACGACGAAGCGGCCTTCAAGAAGTACGTCGAGGCTGAAGTCACGACCTTTCTCGGCAGCTAAATGAACGAGTTCCTACTCGGTTTTGGCACGGCGCTCTGGCTGGGAATCCTCACCTCGATCAGCCCCTGTCCACTCGCCACCAATATCGCCGCCGTATCATTCGTAGCTCGGCGCGCGCATGCTCCGCGTCAGGCGCTCTGGGTCGGCGTGCTCTACACCGTTGGCCGGATGCTCGCCTATGTGATCGTTGGCGCGCTGGTCGTCTGGAGTGTGCTCTCGCTCTCGAAGCTTTCTTTCGGTTTGCAGAAGGTCATGCATCAGGCGCTTGGCCCGTTCCTGATCATGATCGGTGTCATTCTCACGGGCTGGATTAAGCTGCCTATCGCAAACGGGAGTGGTTGGATCGAGAAACTTGCCAAACGTGCCGAGCTTTGGGGCGGCGCAGGAGCGCTGTTACTCGGAGCAATCTTCGCGATCTCGTTCTGCCCCGTATCGGCGGCGCTCTTCTTCGGCAGTCTGATTCCATTGGCCGTGCAGCACGAATCCATTGCGCTCTTTCCCTCCGTTTACGGCATCGGCACTGCCCTGCCCGTGCTCGTGTTTGCGGCGGTTATCGTCTTCAGCGCGCAGGCCACCGGAAAACTCTACGGCAAACTAAGCGCCTTTGAGAAATGGGCCCGCATCGCCACTGGCGTAGTCTTCATCCTGATCGGCCTCTACATGACCGCCAAATACACGCTGCACTGGTTCGCTTGACGGCCTGGCAACGGCTCTATTGGACACAAACCTGGATCGATCGCCACTAAAAAGCCCTCACTCTCGTGAGGGCTTTTGTTACAGTGAACTCGATTCTCACTGGATTAAGAGCATCTTTCTCGATTCAGAGAAATCACCTGCACGTAACACATAGAAATAGACACCGCTGGCAATCTTGCTTGCGTCAAATATCACACGCTGCAAGCCCGGCGTAACAACATCATCTGCAAGTGTGGCGGCCTCACGCCCGGTAACATCATACACGCGCAGTGTCACCCGAGTCGCCCGCGGCACCACGAACTCGATCGCTGTGGAGGAGTTGAATGGATTGGGATAGTTCTGCAACAGGCGAAACTCCGTTACAGTAGATGGCGGTTCAACGCTGCTGCTCGCCATGTCACCTACTGCCAGTGATTCCGCAATCGCAGTAAGCTCCTCCGTATCTGCGGCACCAATCATGGCCACGCTGAAAGAAATCTGGGCTCCCGGCAACAACTGGATGCCGCTATTCAACCCACCGAAGCCCATGAGCATCCGCCAGTCACCCAGCTCCGGCACAGGCGGATCAATTTGGCCCGATGAAATTAGAGCGAACTTGCCCGCATTCGTTTCCGGATCTCCGCCGGATGTGCGCTCGAAGTTTCGGAACGAGAATTGCGCATCCTGCCAGCGAATCGGCGGCACCACAAACTTGATGCCCAGCACGCCCGGCCCAGCCCCATCCGCGTCATCAGGATCATCGTATTGGACCATCATCTGATGACTTTCGTCGAAGAAACAACCATCGTCCAGCGATCCTGCGTCACCTGATTCTCCCTGCGCGAGGATGTCCGCGTCTGCAAAATAGGCAATATGAACGCTATCCAGCGCTACAGTTCCCCTATTTGCGACGGTGTATTCGTACAGGACCATATTGGCTCTCCAGCCATCATCAAATCCATAGCTGTGCTGTGTCACCTCGATGTCGAGCGGCGTATGACCATCAGCGTCCGGCGAATCGACAAATTGCGCTTGAATGCTGTCCTGATACACGCAATAATACTCTTGCGAAGATCGCGCCGCCGCATCCTCGTCATTTTGCCCGTCCCCATCATCGTCCAGCGAACCGGGGCAGCAATCCCCGTCCCAATCGGGATCATCACTGTCTACAAGTCCGTCAGCATCGTTGTCGAACCGATCCGCTGACCAATCACCGGGACCATCCTCGTCAACATGCCATTCTGGATCATATCCGGCATCATGATCGCCATTGGCATCGCCATTGGAACAATCCTCATCGATCAGATCGTCACCATCATTGTCAACATTGTTTGCCAACTCCTCGTCAATCAACCCGTCGATATCGTCATCTACGCCCATTCTCCCCGCGCCTCCATCCCAATTAGCTGACGGCACTCCGTTGCCATCCAGATCGTCCGCGTTGAGCACCCAATCGTCGTCGTCATCCACGCCCCGCGCCCCCCACACGTAGCTCCTGCCCAATCGTTCGTCAAAACTATCGGAGCTGAAAAAGAAATCGTGGTCGCTCTCGTTTTCTGCAGGCACCGAACCGATATGCACGGGTTAATACTCGTGCGTTCCATTATCCCCGTCAGTGCACGTCGAAACGAGCGCTTCACCGTTGACCATCGCTCCGACCCAAAGTCCTGCCGAAAACAGAAAGTCGTTTCCACTGCCCGCCGGATACTCGAAGCCCTGAATTCCCGGTACATACGAAGGATCTCCACCCTCCCCCCGATTCGACAGCCCGGCTTTGACATTACCGATGTCGTGCCCGACCCAATCGGGTACAGCGTTTGGGTCGGCATCGTCCAACGACAGCCGAGACGGGCCGTGCCCATCCCTCGGATAGGCTTCCGCTACCAGCGGCGCAAAGCTCCCCAGCAGCACGGCACCCACTAATACAACATAGCCTCTTCGCCTCATGATCTGATTCTCCCTTCACAAAATGAAGTGCGCGGCGGGCCGCGCAGCGGGAACATCCCGGAAAAAGGTGCGTTTGACTCCCAACGTCAATTTACCTCGAAGGCCTTACGAAAACAAGAGACCTTATCACCCAATTCCCACAAACCAATTGCATGAATCGCCGGAAATTCGTTGATTGTACACGATAACTGCAAATAACCACCCGCCCATGCTTTCCACCCTCGACTGGTCCATCATCATTGCCTATAACGCGCTCAGCCTGATCGTCGGCCTGATCATGACCAAGCGCGCGCACTCGTCGACGGAGGAGTATTTCCTCGCCGGGCGCGCCTTGCCGTGGTGGATTGCCGGGACGACGATGGTGGCCACCTCGTTTTCCTGCGACACGCCGCTCTACGTCACCAAGCTCGTGCGCACAGCGGGCATCTATGAAAACTGGCAGTGGTGGTGCTTCGGCATCGGCTCGCTCTTCGCGACGTTCTTTCTCTCGCAGCTTTGGCGGCGCGCCAAAGTGCTCACCGATGTTGAACTCACGATTCTCCGTTACGGCGACACTCCGATAACGCGCGGCCTGCGCACGTTTCGCGCGCTCTGGCTTGCGCTGCCCATCAACGTCATTGCCATGGGCTGGGTGATTCTCGCGATGTTCAAAATCATGAATGAAGCGGTCGGTTGGGATAAACCCACTGCCATCATTCTCTTCACGGGCCTCGCCTACTTCTACACGCTGCTCTCCGGTCAATGGGGCGTTGCGCTCACCGACTTGGTGCAATACGTCATCATGCAGGGCGGCGCAATTATCTTCGCCATCTACGCGGTCGATCACGTCGGCGGTCTCGCCGCGTTGAAAACCGGCGTGATGAAGGTCACCTCAAATCCCGAGCTGCTGTCAATGGCTCCGAATCCCGGCGCCGGCTCAATCCTAAGTGCCGACTTTTGGACCCCTGCCTTTCTCGGTTTTGCGACGTATAGCTTTGTCACGTGGTGGGCCAACGTCAACAGCGACGGCGGCGGCAAGGTGATTCAAAAGCAGAACGCGTGCAAGAATGAACAGCATGCCTTACTCGCCACGCTATGGTACAGCTTGACGAATCTCGCCTTCCGCACGTGGCCGTGGGTCTTGGTCGCGCTCGTATCGTTGATTCTCTATCCTGTGATGGACGACCCCGAGCAGGCCTATCCGCGCCTGATGATGGAACTGCTGCCCTCCGGTTTGAAAGGACTGTTGGTTGCGTCGCTGATAGCGGCCTTTATGAGCACCATCTCCACTCAATTAAATTGGGGCGCGAGCTATCTGGTCACGGATTTCTACAAACCGCTGTTCGCTCCCAAGCGCGACGACCGTCACTATATTCGCATGAGCATGGTGGCCACAACGGTGGTGCTGATTGCGGCGGCGCTCGCGGCCTTCTACACGCAAAGCGTCACCGACGCCTTCAAGTTCGTGATAGCCTTTGGTGCGGGCACCGGCCCGGTCTATATTTTGAGATGGTTCTGGTGGCGAATCAATGCGTGGAGTGAAATCTCCGCCATGCTCGCGTCGAGTGCGATTACGGTCTATCTCTTCAGCGCCAGCGGCCTGCATTTCGGCGCAAGATTGCTCGTCATCACCTTCGGCTCGGCAATCATCTGGCTCACGGTCACGTTGCTCACGAAACCCGCGCCGCTTGAAAAACTTGCCGAGTTCTACCGCCGCACCAAACCCTACGGCGCGTGGGGTCCCGTGAAGAAATACGCCCGCGAGCACGGCCTGCTGATTCCCAAACCCGAATCCGCCGCCCGCGCCTTGCGCGGTTTCGCTTGGGGCATGGCGCTCGTCTTCGGCATGACCTTAGGCCTCGGCTACGCGCTTCTTCTCAACACCACACTCGCCCTCGTCTGGCTCGTCGTGATGCTAATCGGCGGAGTCGGATTGTGGAAGGACAAGTATTTGAGGACGGCATGAGGATGCGCGTCATCCAATCCTACACCAAAACCTACCCCGATCCCATTCGCGGGACCAAGGGCGACGCGCTGAAAATCGGCGAACCCGATGTGGACAATCCCGATTGGATTTGGTGCGTGGGGACCGAACGTCGCTGGGGCTGGGTTCATCATTCCGTGATCGATCGTGGAAGCTCTTGCTTGAAGGAAGATTATGATGCCTGCGAACTCGACGTTTCGCTCGGCATGAAGGTTGAAGTGGGGAAAATCCTCTCCGGTTGGGCTTGGTGCAGCGCCGAAACCGGCGAAGCGGGCTGGGTTCCGATAAACTGTTTGGAAGAACGAATGACATGACGTTTCGGCGAACTGCTCTCGTGTTTTTGCTCGGCGCGGCGATCCTGATGATCTCGTCCGGACTCGCGATGTCACTGGCCGATCATGCCGCCAAACCAGGCAGTGCGCGGTGGCATGTACCGGTTGCCACGCATTTCGGGATGCTCGTGTTCTCGCTGCTCGCGATCGCAACCATCGGAAAGCGTGACTGGAAGCGCTTTGGATTGTGCCGCCCGCAGGTTTGCGCGGGGCCACTGATCACGCTGAGCGGACTGGCGGTCGGATTCGCGTCCACGCTTGTGCTCGACGGAATCCTGCGTGAAACCATTCCCGGCACCGAAGCGTTCACATTCTGGCAAGTCGTCTTGTTCGTCTGGCTGCTCGCAAGTTTCGCGGAAGAAACACTGGTTCGCGGCCTCTTGCAGGGGCTGCTTTCGCCGTTTGAGAATCGCAGTATTCGAATAGTCCGAATACGTCTGTCGGTTCCGGTCGTTGTCGCTGCGCTCTTCTTCGCCGTGATGCATCTGCCGCTCTTGACATTTGGCATCAGCGGCCCCGCTATGCTCGTAATCCTCGCGTTCACATTCTTGCTCGGCGCGCTTGCGGGACTCGCCCGCGAAAAGACGGGCAGCCTATTTCCAGCCATTGCAATTCATGCGCTTGGCAACGTCGGCGGTACCCTCACAGGGTTTTTGCTCACCTAACATGACCGACCTCCTCACTCCCACACGCAAACAAGTCGCCGATTGGGCACGACTCTCGCAAAAAAAATTCCGCCGCGAGTCAGGGCTTTTCCTGATTGAAGGCGAAGTCTGCGTGCGCGAAGCGCTGAAAGCAAAGGTCGTGGACTGTCTGCTGGTTCAAAGTTCTGAGGCCGAGCGCTGGGAGCCGCTCACGTATGCGCATCCCAAACTCCTGAGCTACAAACTCACCTCAGACGTCTTTCAGCGCGTGTCGCAAGTCGAAGCGTCGCAAGGCCTCGCTGCCGTGGGTCGCCAATTCAAACTTCCCACGCGCAAAAACGGCCTCACACTGTTGTGCGAACAGGTCAGCGACCCCGGCAATTGCGGCGCCCTCCTGCGCGTCGCCGATTTCTTCGGTGTCTCCGAACTCGTTCTCGGTGCAGGTTCAGCAGATGTCTGGAATGAAAAAGTCGTGCGCGGCTCCATGGGCTCGCTCTTTCATCAGCCCGTCCGCGAAGTCACAGATTTGGTGAACTTCATCAAGAAATGGAAAGGCGACACCCTCGCTCTCGTCGCGCACGGCGGGGAGCCTGCGTCACCGAATTTTGCTTCTCCGAAACTGCTTGTGCTTGGCAACGAGACGCGCGGCCTCTCCCCCGAACTCGAAGAACTCTGCAAACACAAACTGACTTTGCCCCCCAAAGGCCAGGCCGAAAGCCTGAATCTCGTGACAGCAGCGGCAGTGTTTTGTTATGCGTTGAGCTGATTGGTCAGCGCATCGTCATTCTGAAGGCCGCTGCGGCCTGAAGAATCTCTTAGAGTGCTCCCGCACTTCGCTCAGGATCACGCATACCAATAGTTCACACTACCAAATTCATATTCATGCCTCATCCCTCTAACCTCATATTTCTGTCTTGAAAATCTCCATCGGCCTCCTCTGGAATGAGCCTGACATCCGCGGCACACTGAACGGCGAGTTCTCCGCGCAGTGCTTCACCGAATGCAATCGCTGGCTCGACCACGCTTCCGTCAGCGGTGAACTCTCCGCGCGCGCCAACAACACGTCACAGCCGCAGCTCGCATGGGCCGTCCGCCTCGGCGAATGCTGGTCAAAAGCGAGCGCCGAGCGCATCCTCAATCGCGTCCCGGACAGCGACTTCGTGCTGCGCGCCGAGATTCTCGAAGCGGGCCGGCAATGGGAGAGCAAACTCGGTCTGCTCGACAATCGTGTTTGGTGGCCGGTGATAAGACTAACTTCGCGCGATCAGGCGGGAGAAGTCATCGCCGCGCTGCGGGCAACCCACCCGATCGGTCTGACGCTCATTCGTCTGACGCGCCCTGAAATGAAAACACGCTTCGAACTTCGCCTCGGCGAGTTCGCGGCAACCGTCGTGCGCGTGAAACTCGCGCCGCTCTCGCCCGATGCCACGTTCACCTTACAGCACGTCCCCATCGGTCGCGGTTTCCATTGGGAACGCCGCGAGCCGCTCACCTATCGCGGCGAACTCGAACTCTTTGCCACACCCGATGGCGGCCTTAGCGCGGCCAATCGTCTGCCGCTTGAAGAATACGTCGAAACCGCCGTCGGCAGCGAAATGCGCCACGACCTGCCCGCCGCGTTTTCTCAGGCGCAAGCCGTCGCCGCGCGTTCAACCGTGCTCGCAACGGCCAATCGTCACCACTACTCCGATGGCTTCGACCTTTGCCACGACGATCATTGCCAATGCTATCAAGGCATCGTTCGCGAAGCCGATGCCGTCATCGCACCCATCCGCGCCACGAGCGGCCATGTTCTCATCTATCAGCAAAGAATCGCCGACGCGCGCTACGCGAAATCCTGCGGCGGCGCGAGTGATCTCTTCGTGGAAGTCTGGGGTGAAGAAGAGCCCGGCTGCTTTGCCGTAAGACCGTGCGGCGACTTTCACGTTCCCGATCTCAGCGACGAGCAGATCGCCGCCGGGTTTCTGAAAGAACCTCCCCACGCCTTCTGCAATCCACAGGATCATCCCTATCCCAAACCGTGGGACGAGGATGAGCTCTTCCGCTGGACGCGCACTTACGACAAGGCGGAATTGGGCGCGCTGGTCACGCGCAAGACCAATTTGAATATCGGCGCAGTTGAGCATTTTACGGTCAAGCATCGCAGCCCGTCGGGCCGCATCACCATTCTCGAACTTCGCGGCAGCGCCGGCCACGCCACGCTCTACGGCGAACTCGAAATCCGCCGGGCCCTTTCGCCGTCACATCTGCCGTCATCCTATTTTGTTACTCATGTTGTTGGCGACACAATCACCCTCGAAGGCGGCGGCTGGGGGCACGGCGTCGGACTCTGTCAATTGGGCGCCGTCGCGATGGCCCAACAAGGCTGGACCATGCTGAAAATTCTTGCGCACTACTATCCGGGCGCCGAACTAAGAACACTATGACGGTATCCACTGTCTTCTTTCTGATTGCGGCGATCATTGGTTTGGGCTTTCTCGGTGCGTGGCTCTTTCGTATCACGCGCGTCCCGGAAGTCATGCTCTTGATCGGCGCGGGAATCGCGCTCCGCGAGTTCTTGAAAGTGGACACGGACCTGATCTTCTCGATCGCTCCCTACTTCGGAGTATTCGCTCTAGTCGTAATCATGTTTGAAGGCGGCTTGCATCTCGATTTCCAGCTGTTGCTGAAACAGTGGCGCAATTCGCTGGGCATGCTCGCTCTCGTGTTTGCACTCTCGTTCGCCGCGACGATGGCGCTCGGTATCTACTTGCTTGCCTATCCGTGGCTGCATGCCGCACTTCTCGCCTCCGCTCTGGCCTGCACCAGCGCGGCCATCGTTGTACCGATGGTCCGTCAGGTCCGCATGAACCGCGCCACGAAAACCGTCCTCGAGCTGGAAAGCTCGCTCTCCGATGCGGTCGCGGTCCTGATCACTGTGACGCTGCTGAATGTCTTTGCGAAAGGTAATGAAGGAGGCAACGCCGCGCTGCTCGTTCTCGCTTCACTCACCGGCGCGCTCTGGATTGGACCGCTCGCCGCGTTCGTCTGGGGCTGGATAACTTCAAAACTGTCCGATCAGCCCCTAATCTACCTCGCAACATTTGCCGCGATGCTCGTCGTCTATGCGTCGTGCGAGGCCCTTCACAGTTCCGGCGTCTTCGGCGTGTTTCTGTTCGCGCTTGTTCTTTCGAATGGCCCGCGCATCCTGCGCCGCGTTTGGCCCGCGCAAAGTCCGCGCGAGGAACTGCGCGAATGGATGGGCGAGAGCGTTCGCGGCTTTCACGCCGAACTGACCTTTCTGGTGCGAGCGTTCTTCTTCGTCTTCCTCGGCATGCTCTTCGACTACCATGCGCTGACGTTGAAGATCGTGCTCGAAGCCCTCAGCATATATCTCGCGCTTATCATTGCGCGCTGGCTCGCCGTGAGCTGGATTCGCATTGGCGACGACAAGGCCGAACGGGCCCGCACGACTCGCGCGCTGTTTCTCTTTGGGCCGCGGGGTTTGGCCTCAGCCGTCCTCGCAACCATCCCGCTGCAATACGGCGTCAAAATCAGCGCCGACTTCATCACGATTACGATTTGTATCGTCTTTCTGAGCAACTTGGCGATCACGCTCGGAGTCCGTTGGGTGGAGAAGGGGTCACTGCCCGCTCCCCCGCTTGTGAAATCAGAATAGGTGCCGAATCGGCCGAGTCGGGGTAGAGAGGTGGGTCCTCTGATCCGATTCGCAAGCAATCCGTCCATCCAAGGAGAAGAACACCATGCTTGCCACGATTCGCAATGCTTCTGCAGGAATGCTGCTGGTCGCGCTCATCGGCGTCGCACCCGCACAGACGTTTGTTCGCGTTACCGATCCGCAGAACGAGGCCGCCGTCACGCCGGGCACGAACGGCTATCGCGGCTGTGCGTGGATTGACCACGATCAAGACGGCGACGAGGACCTGTGGGTGAACCGCAATCTGCTCTACCGCAATGATGGCAACGGCGTATTTGTGAACACGCATGTCGCGATCACGGCGCAAAACGGATTGGGCAGCGGCGGCTCGTGGGCCGACTATGACAACGACGGCGACCCCGACCTCTATATCTCAGACTCGCCGCGTTCTGCTCTCTACCGCAACGACGGCAACGAACTCTTCACGCAAATAGACGAAGGCGACATCGGCGCGACCGGTCACGACTATCGCGGCTGGTCGTGCGCGTGGGGCGACTATGACAGCGACGGCAACGTGGACCTGATCATTACCCATCCCGCAGGCTTTCTCGGCAATCCGGCCATCCCCAACTTCATGTTCCGCAACGACGGACCGCCCAACTACACCTTCACGCGTGTCACCGACAGCGATGTCGTCACCGGTTTGGGCGCCTATACCATCGGCAGCTTCGCTGACTTTGATCTCGACGGCGATCTAGACTTCAACATTGGCAGCGGTCCCGTCAGCGCGCCCGGTGTGGACTACTTCTATCGCAACACGTTTGCACAAACAGGCGTCGCCGAGCTTGTGCGTTGGACTGGCAATAACCTGACCGAAACGCCGCGCGACGGACAGAACATTAACTGGATTGACTACGACAACGACGGCGATCTCGACTGCTACATCACCAACTACACGGCAGGTTTCAGCAACGGTCGCGCCAACGATCTCTATCGCAACGACGGCGGGGTCTATGTGCAGATCACGGCGGGCGCGATCGTCACCGACCGCCAGGTCTCGCTCGGGAATTGCTGGGCGGATTTCGATAACGACGGCTGGCTCGATTGCGTAGTCGCCAACGAATCCGGAACGAACAAATACTACCGCAATCTCGGAGACGGCACCTTCGAGAGTTTGACCACTCCGTTCACGGTCGCGGGGTCGTTTCGCTGTCCGGCCTCGGCGGATTACGACAATGACGGCGACCTCGATTTGTTCATCACGGCCAACGGCGCGGCGCAGGGATTCTATCGCAATGATTTAGAAACTGGGAACTTCTGGTCCAAATTCAAACTGCTCGGCACGGAGTCCAACCGCACGGCGATTGGCGCAGTGGTGCGGATCAAGTGTCTGATTGGCGATGATTACGTATGGCAAATGCGCGAGGTCAATGCCCAGAACAGCTTCTGCGGCCACAACAGCTTCGCTGTGCACTTCGGAGTGCTCTATGCGCCCCAAGTTGATAGTGTGATCATTCACTGGCCCTCCGGGCTTGTGGAAACGTACACGGGCTTGTACGTGAATCAGCTGTATGAGTTTGTGGAGGGCGCCATCACCACCGCAGAACCGACCCCCCCGATCGCAACGACGCACTCGCTCGCGGCCTATCCGAATCCCTTCAATGGTGCCGCGACCATTCACTACCAACTTGCGTCCAACCAGACGGGCCGAATCGAGATCCGCGACGTCTTGGGAAGACTGGTTTTGCAGTATGACCAGCTCGCCGCAACCGGTTCGGTGCGCTTCGCGCCGGAAGGTCTGGCCAGCGGAACGTATCTGGTTGCGCTATTAGATGTTCAAGGCCGCAACACGGCTCCGCCGTTCAGGCTTTACTATCTCAAGTAAATGATCGACACTCACTGCCACCTCTACTACGAACAGTTCGCCGATGACCTTGACGACGTGATGGCCCGCGCTCGGGCAGGCGGTGTGGACCGCGCCATCACCATCGCCGTGGATCGGCCAACTGGCGAACAGTGCCTTGACCTTGTGAACCGCTTTCCCGGACAAGTCTATTGCGCCCTCGGCGTTCACCCCAGCGAGACCGATCACGTCACGGAAGCGGACCTCGACTGGATCGAAGCCGCCGTAGGCGATCCCGCTGTAGTCGCCATCGGAGAAATCGGGCTCGATGTCTATCGCGGCGAAACTAATATTGCCCGGCAAGAGAAACTGTTCGAGCACTTCCTTGAACTCGCGCGTCGCCTCGACCTCCCCGTCGTAATTCACCATCGCACCGCTGGCCTTCGCACCATCGAGATCATCAAATCTGCGGGCAATCACCGCGGGGTGTTTCATTGCTTCTCGGAGGACTTTGAATATGCCCGCCGCGTTCTGGATCAGGGTTTCAATATCTCATTTACCGGGAACCTGACGTACAAAAACTCCCCTCTGCCCGACCTCGTTCGCCGACTCCCGCTTGACCGAATAATGCTGGAAACCGATGCACCGTTTATGGCGCCGATGCCCCACCGCGGCAAGCGGTGCGAGCCTGTTTACGTACGCGAAATCGCTGCGAAAATCGCTGAAATACAAGGTATTACGACAGAAGAAGCGGCTAAAATTACTACCAGTGTAGCCGAAAAGCTGTTTTTCAGCCATGATTAGTGGAAATTTCGGGACAATTTCGGAAGAAGAGGAGGCGGGCAACAATACCGACCCTCATTCCATCGTAATGTATGACCAATTTTGTCTCATTAGCGCCATTCTGCGAATCAGAACACTATGCTTAACAAAGTCTTAGATATGCGATTGTGAGTACGCCGAAACTTCGAGTCCTACAATAAATTCTCAACAAAACCCCTCGATTTAGTTGACATACTTGGCGCCGCGGACTATATTAACCACAGTTACAGGAAGCAAAGGCCGCCTGGGGGCGTAGCGTACGCCTTCAAGCGGAGAAAATTGAAAAATGAGAGGTGTGGGATGAAAACAATGCGAGTCTTTTTGATGCTCGCGATGGTGGGCCTGTTCGCCGGGAACGCCCTTGCAATCGACGAAGCGACGCTGGCCTTCGATGAAATGAACCAGAAGATGCACTTGGTGCTGGCCGACGATCAGCCGTTCAGCGCGGTGATCACGTTCCACCATCTTCCCGCCGCGTGCGGTGAACCGCAGACCTACAACGAAGAGACCGATTCCTACGAGAACGGTCAGTACCCCGCGAACACCAGCTTCCATTGGTGCGAACTGGATATGTACGTTGGCGGCTTGCCGCTCTATACTCCCGTGAACGTTGCGGCCACGGTTGAAGTCTATTCCGCCGACGGCGCTCAGTTTATCGAGTCTGTGGAAATCGAAGACTGGAATGGTCTGCAGACTCCAGACGGCTCCTCCCTGCAGTACTTGAACGATGACTGCACGCCGGTTATTCCGACCTCGATTCCCATCAACTCGTCATTCTGCGCGACGCTGTGCCACGGCTCGTACAACATTCCGATCCTCTGCGAAGATCCGGGCTACACTCCCGGTACGGTCGAAGTCACGGTCACCAATCGCTGCGATCCGACCACGACCCACTGCGACGATCCGGCATGCGAAGGCGTCGATTGGTCGCTCTTCAATTGGCAGATTCGCGTCTTCCCCGGCTGCCACATCTTCTTGACGATGTCCTATTGCGGTCAGAACCCGGGTTGCGTTTGCATCTGGCGCTCCGACTTCATCCTCCCGGTGGAGTTCACGGGCTTCGACGCGACCGCTGGCGACGGCCAGGTTCGTCTGAACTGGAGCACTGCCAGCGAAACCGAACTTAAGAACTTCCGCGTGACGCGCAGCACGGAGCATGATGGTGTCTATGCCGAACTTGCTCGTCTCAACGCCACGAATGACGCCACGGGCGCCAACTACAGCTTCGTAGACGAGAGTGCGGCCAACGGCACGACCTACTTCTATAAGCTGCATGTTGAAGACCTGAGCGGCAATATCTCCGTCTATAACGTGGACGGTCAGTCCGTGGTTGCCGAAGCTACGCCGCACGCTGGTGCGACGATGGTCACCGAGTATGACCTTGCACAGAACTACCCCAACCCCTTCAACGGCCAAACCAACTTCAACTTCAGCCTGCCGGTGGCGTCGAATGTCACGCTGACCGTGTTTGACATGCTGGGCCGCGAAGTTGCCACGGTGGTGAACGGTGCGATGAACGCCGGTACGCACACCATCAATTGGTCCGCCGAAGGCATGGCCTCTGGTGTCTACATGTACACCTTGACGGCCGGTGAGTTCACGCAGTCCAAGAAACTGCTTTACCTCAAGTAAGCCTCGGGCGATCAGCCTCGGTAGTGTAACACCTCGTAAGGATGACCAAAACCACGGAGATTGACCGCATGAAGAAGAAAATTGCTAAGATGATTGCGCTGGCGATCTTGGCGGTTGCGTTGCCGCTTGCGGCGGTAGCCCAGCCCTGTCCCAGCATTAACGGCCAGCCCATTCTGTTCAACACGGAACTTCAGCTTGGCCAGTCCGCCTGTATCAACGTTTGCGCGTTCCAGCTCGTCAACTTCTTCCTGGTCGGTGCCGACCTTGATGAAGCAGGCATTCCGGTCCTCGTGACTCACGCAGGCTGCAATCCGATGGAGACGCCTTGTAATTTGGCGTGCGACCCGATTGACCCCCCGACCGTATTCACGCTGGGCGGCGGTATTTTCTTCCCCTCCCCTGATGCGTGGGGCGGCTATACCGACTGTCTGGAAATCATCTACAGCTGGAACCATGACGGCTACTGGGATATTCAAGTCTGGTCCATGTGCGACGGCTGCTTCTGCCTGAGCTTCGATGATCAATTGGCCGCTGAGCTGTCGTCGTTTGACGCGATCGGCGGTGACAATCAGATCAACGTAACCTGGACGACGGCCAGTGAATCTGATTTGACAAACTTCAACATCCTCCGCGATGGCGCGAAGGTCTACGAAGTTGCTGCTTCCAATAGCCCGACCGGCCACTCCTATTCGTGGATTGATGCCACGGTCATCAATGGCGTGTCGTACACCTACACCCTTGAATCCGTTGACCTGAATGGGTCCAGCGAGATTCTTGGTGCCACCAACGCTACGCCGGGCTCGCAGAGCGTGGTCACGGAGTTCGGCCTCGCGCAGAACTACCCGAACCCGTTCAACCCGGAAACGAACATCACGTTTAGCCTGCCTGCCGCGTCCAACGTGAGCCTCCGTGTCTTCAACCTGATCGGTCAGGAAGTCGCCACGTTGGTGAACGGCGCGCAATCGGCCGGTACGCACGTCGTCCAATTTGACGGTGCCAATCTGACGAGCGGTGTCTACATCTATCGTCTCGATGCCGGCGAATTCAGCGCGACGCGCAAGATGATCCTGATGAAGTAATCCCCACACCTCTTTGGGATAAGAAAGCCCCTCTGCAACCGCAGAGGGGCTTTTCACATTGTCCAATCACACACCGAGGTTTTTCCACCCAATACACTCCCCGAGCATTCTGCGAAGCGCAATGTGCCCGCTCTGAAGCGCGTCCAGCGGTACGCCGGCGCTGCGCTACTTTACTTTCATGTCCTCTTCCTCGTCAGCTTGTCGTCGAATCCGCGGCGCTTTGGTCAAGATATACGCGTAGGCAATATTGCTCTCTTCGAGCAACTTGATCGTCATCTCTTTGGTTCGCCAGTCGAGCTTGTGACCATATGGAATCATCTTCAAACCATGCTGATTATAGACGCACTGCCCTAACCAATCACCAACAACAAGCTGCTTAACGGCCATGCGCGTCGGCTCCTGCCCGTTGCCGAGATCACGCTGCCAGACCACCGCATCGAGTGCCGCCAGCACTTCGGGATCAAAAATCCGGTTTGCGTCGCGGAAGAGATACCCCAACGACTCCGAGTTGTTTCGCACACCGTGCATGGCCTCGGCTCGCTCAAATGCTGCCACTGCCCGCAGCACGCGTGATGTCAACGGAATCGCGCCGCCCTTCAGCCCAGACTGCCCGCTGCCGTCAAAATTCTCAAGCTGGCAGGCCACAACGTCTGCCAATTGCGTGAACTGCGGAACCTGTCGCATGATCAGCGAACTAAAGGCCGGATAGGCGAAATTTCCCAGCGATGTCGGATCACCCAACAGCAAGTCTCCCTGCTGAACTTCGTGATCCGGCAGACTGAGTTTTCCAATCTCTCTCGCGCGCGCTGCAACCTGCAGGAGCTCGAGCTCCTCTGGTGTCAGCTTCATCGACTTGCCGACATTCGCCGCGTACCACGCCACTCTTGCCGCGCGTTCCGTCGATCCCGGCAGCCGCAGATTGAGCGCAAACTCAATCAGAGCGACAAAATCATCCAGACCAACGGCTACAGGATGTTGGGCAATCTCCGTCACCTTGCGGCGGTTCTGGCACACTTCGCGCAGCAGTCGCAGCGTCTCGCCGACCTTCTGCGCTGAGCTGCTTGCCGTCAGCGCAATCTCCACTGCATCGACGTCACTGTCACCCATACCCATGAACGGAATGCCGATCGAACGCAGGCCGCGCACAAGGTCTTTTGCGTCGCGGCTTAATGGCAGCCGGCATGCTCCGACATATTCAATTGTGCTGTCGAGTTGCGGCACATCGTCCTGTGAATACCCGCACACCCGCACGGGCCCGCAATTCACCAGCAGCCGCAGCAAATCGCGGTCGTCCTTGGAGCCGACGTACAGTATTTCCAGTTTTGGCTTTGCTTGCCCGCTCACTCGTGTCCCTTATCTTCGCCCTACTCTTAAAGTCCTGCGGCGGCCGGTCGCTGCGCCTGCCCCGTATTCAATGTCCTCGCGGTGTCTCCGCGATCTTACCAACTCACTCATCCAACCAATTCCCGACACTATCGTCGGTACAAAGAATGCCGCCTTATATGGCCACGGCGCAGCTACAACTCCGCCGACAATGATCATGTTAAACAGCGCGCGAATCGCCGCCCGATCAATGATTGCCTTCCGCTCATCATCGCTTCCTGCATGGAGCAGCGCGTGCCAGGACTGAAAAAGCGCTGCAATCAAGCTGTAAAATGGGAAGATCGCAATGATCCACCACAGCTCAAAACTGCTCATAGGCTGTCCCGCTGAATCTCTACAGATTCAATAGCCATATTGAGCGGCAGCGTCATCAAAATCCGCAGAATATGCTCGTTTAACTTCGTCCCCGCGCCGATGATTTTGACGCCTGTTCGACCCCAGATGTCTTCCGCGAGGATCATTCCTTCATGCAAATCCGAGAGCCGCACACGCAGCGTCGCTTCACCCGAACTGAGCGGCACAGCCTCCAGCGCCGAGTAGTTCTCAACGAGTCCGACGATCATTGGGTCATACCACGACCCGCGCCATCTGCCAAGAATCCTGAGCACCTCCTCGCGGCCGCGCACGCTCGAATCGTTTGCAATCATCTCAAATGCGCTTGACACTCGCAGAATGCGTGAACCAAGCGGAATCTGATGTGCCGCCAGCCCCAACACTCCCGAACCGTCGAAATTCTCCAACTGATGCTCGACCACTTTGGCAGCTCCTGAGAACAGCGTGAACTGCCGCAGCACTTTCGCGCCGAGCATCGGATAGCGGTCGTACATCGACTGCTCTTCCGGCGTGCGCTCTTGTCTTGGCGTAAACAGAATTTTATCCGGCAAACCCAGCTTGCCAATCTCGCGCATTCTTGCGGCCAGCGATAGTGTGGTCAGCTCATCACCCGCCATGCCCAGATGCGACGCGATCCACAAACAGGCCTGCACCACGCGCTCCGCGCGCCCTCGGTAGTCCGGCATCCGCAATGAGAGCAGATGCTCCATAATCTGCGCAAAGTCGTCCGCCGAGTGCTTAAGCCATGTGCCCAACCCATTTGGCGAAAGTCCCGGACTCGCGCTCATCGCTGCCGGGCTCGACAGGATCTGCAGCACCGAACGAAGGTCGAGCATCGAAATCGAAACACTTACATCGCACATCAGTCGGTCATGCGGTCCGGTGCCGTAGCCAATATTAGGCAGCACCAAAGGAGCTACACGATCAAGCGCAACTTCGCCTTCATGGTCAAGCGGTGCGCCAATGACCACGACGGAAGGATCAAACTGTTTAATGGACAAGTCCGCATCATGGCCGCGACGAATACTCCGAACGTCCGCAGCCTTCGCTACGACTTCAGGTGGCCGCTTCTCTTCCGGACCGAGAATATACACCGCGCGCGGGTAGTAGTTCGAACTCACTGTGCGTCCTCCTTCCCCGTCCCATAGAGTGACACGCGGCCCAAGGACGGCTTGCGCCCCGGAACAATTTCCCCTTGCCGGTCAGCCTCAGTTTCCGTATCTTCAAATCCGGAGAAGCTGAGCTTGCCCAGCGCGATGTCCATCCCCTGATTCGATACCAGGAGCAGGGAAATCCGCCGATTGCGCGAGTCCATCGGATCATCAAATCGCGGCCTGCGGTCGGCGAATCCTCGTACCATAAGTACCTGATCCGCTGGCAATCCGGCCTGCTCCATCACCCGTCGCGCCTCATTCGCGCGCTGCGTCGACAGCTCCCAATTCGTCATCCCGCTGCCCGATGCATATTGCGTCGCGTCGGTGTGGCCTTCAAGAATCAGCTTATTCGGAATGGTCTTGTACTGGTCGGCCAGCGCCCGGAGTGCTTCGATCAACTTTGTCGAAAGCGCCGCGCTCCCCGATTCGAACAGCGCCTCTTGCGCTCCATCATTGATCTCGACGCGCAGCCCTTCGTGTGTCACTTCAATCGTGATCTGATCTTTGAGCGCTCGCAGTGCCTCGCTCTCTTCGATGAACTCGCCGAGTTTTTCGGCTTCGTTCTCAAGCTGCGGATCGGGCATCGCATAGCGCTGCGTGACGCTCGGCAGTTTGATAATCGACTTGCCCTGCACATTGCTGATTGCCGAAGCGGGTCCCGCGCCGAGCAGCGCCTTGCCCGTCGGGTCTCGGAAATATCCGCCGATGCCGCGCTTAACGTCCTCGGATTGTCCAAGGATCCACAGCACGATGAACAGCGCCATCATGGCTGTTACGAAATCGGCGAAGGCCACCTTCCACGCGCCGCCATGGTGCCCGTGTGCGTGTCCCTTCTTGACAATTCGTATGATTGGTGGATCGTTGTATTCAGACATCGCCGGAGCTGTGCTGGATTAACCCTTGTTCTTGGCGTCCTTCAGCATCTTCTCTGTCTCTTCAAAACTCGGGCGATCCGCATGAAAAATTGAGCGCCGTGCGAATTCGATGGATACCGACGGCGCCATGCCCTTGGCGAATGCGCTGATTCCTGCCTTAATAACGTGCAGCAGTCGAGCGTTATTGCGATTGCGTGCTTCCAGATTCGCGGCCATCGGCGAAAAGAAACCGTAGGCCATCAACACGCCGAGAAACGTTCCCACGAGTGCTGCGGCCACGTGGCCGCCGACTTCCGCCGGATCGCCGTCGATGTGACCCATCGTGATAATAATACCGAGCACGGCGGCCACGATCCCCAGGCCCGGCAGCGCGTCCGCAATCTTCGTGATGATCGTCGCTGTGATGCCCGCTTCCTCGTGGTGCGAATCAATTTCCGCGTCCATCAGCATTTCAATCTCATGCGGCGGCACCGAGCCTGCCAGAAAAAGCTTGATCGTATCACAGATGTACGCGAGGGCGCCGTGGTCGTGCACGATCTTCGGGTATTTCTCAAAGATCTTGCTCTGGTGCGGGTCATTTACATGTGATTCCAGCGCGATGATTCCGTCTTTGCGGGCCATCTGAAACAGCTCGTTGAGTAACAACAGCGTCTGGACGTAGGTATCTTTCGACGGCCCAGCTTCGCCCTTGATAATGCCTATAATGTCAGCGATGAGCTTCTTGAGCGTCACGATAGGGACAGAAATGAGCAGTCCGCCGATCGCCGCACAGCCGATTACGATAAACTCAGACGGCTGAAACAGCACGCCGAGAGTACCACCGGCCATCAAGAAACCGCCGAGAACACCGCCAATGACGACTATAATTCCTACGATTGCCATAGCGTCTTCAAGTCAGGCTTTACCTTGCCGTCGTTAATGAATAACTTACCCAGCCGTAACTTCGCAAGGGGCGTGCCCCTTCGCGGATCGTGTGTCGGGAATCAGCCCTTCACTAACCGTGTCGCATAACGTAAACGGCACTCTGCAACTCCTGACCGGGTATTTTCGTGACTTCGAGTGTCGCTGCCCGGCGCTCGTGCGTGAACTTCAGAAAGCTGATCCGTTTGTTGAAGTTTGGTGCCTCGTGCCCAATCAACTCACGCGTCTCCACCTGCGCCGCGTGCTTGCTCGTGAACTCGGTCAGGCGGCAAACATTCGCTTCCTGACCATGAATGACCTGACGCATTTGCTCGCCGAACCGCTACTCTTGCGCGACGGCTGGCAGTTGCTGGGCGAAGCGGCCATCGATCCGCTGGTGCAGCAGATCGTAGACAATCTGCGTCCTTCTTTGGAATATCTGGGGCCGGTCGCTGCCTCGCCGGGTTTTCGCCGCGCACTGCTCCGCACCCGCGACGACCTGCTCTCGCACCAGGTTGCTCCGGCAAAGCTCATGCACATCGAGCTCCGCGATAGCGAGCGCGGAGCAAAGCTGCGCGACCTCGCGCGTCTGCTCGTGGCCATCGACGCGCGACTTACCGAATTGCGCCTGTACGACTCCAACCGGATGCAGGAGCTCGCACTCGCCTCGCTGCATCACGCATCGCCCGCGTTGCCTCCGCTTGTGTTGTACGGCCTCTACGATCTGCCTCCGCGCATCCGTACTCTACTCACGGCCTGCTTCCAGCGCGCGTCAACGACAACCGCGTTCCTGCCCTACATCGAGGCAATGCCGGAGTTCGCGTTTACCGCACCGTTGAAAAACTGGTTTGTTAATCACGGTTTCCAGCACGAAACGCTCCCGGTCTCCGCGCGTGAACCCCAAGTCCATTTCGTACTTGCTCCGAACGATCCTCGTCTTGCCTCCGAAGTCGTCCGCGACATTCTCTATCCGCCCACGGAAGGGCCCGACGACTTCGCGGTAATCCTTCCGCCGTCTGCCCGGCAATTTGCGTCCCTATTGGAGAGCCGCTGCAGCACTGCGGGACTCACTCCGTTTGTCTATCAAGCGCAAACCCTCGCCGAAACCATCGCCGGTCGCGGACTCTTGGCGCTTGCCGACCTGCTCGTGTCAGATTTCGAAATCGACCGCGTTGTGCGCTATCTCTCCGCCGCGCCGTTCAGCGGTGTCGCCTCCGGGCAATCCGGTGAATGGCAGCGCATGGCGGAAGAGGCCCGCGTCATTTCCGGTGAATCATCGTGGCGGCATAACATCGCGCGCCTGATCAGTCAATTCGAGTATCGCATCGAACAAACCTCGGAGCGCATCGACGATGATGAAGAAGATGACGCTCTTGCCACCTTGCGCCGCCGCCTCGTGCTTGCCCAAGGGCTGAAAGAGTTCTTCGATGCGCTCAGCGCGGCGCTGAATAGCGTGGCCTCCGCCCGCACGTGGAGTGCTGCCGTGCGCGCGTTGTGGGATTACTACTCCCAAACCGTCACGATTGATCGCGAATTCGCGGACATTCTCGTCCAACTTGATCAGGCTTCGACGCTCGACGTGGCCAAGGTAACGCTTACCCGCGCAGCCTTACGTGATTTCCTCTATACAACTCTCGCTACTCCCGGATCGCGTTCGGGCACATTTGGAAAGACCCAGCCGCTGCTTGCCGCGCGGGAACAGTGCTACGGCCTGACCGTGGCGACAGCGCTCTTGCCCGGCTACAATGAAGGAACGCTTCCCCACACCGATTCGCAGGACCCGCTCCTCTTGGATGATGATCGCCGCGCGCTCAATCACACACTTAAATCGGCGCTTCCTCTGCGCAGCGAGTGGCAAATGCGTGAAGACTTCTGGCTTGCCATCGCACAATCCAGCGCGACCCACAGCATCACGTTCTACGCGTCTCGTTCAGATCAGAGTGGTCGCCCGCTGCTGGTATCGCCCTACTTCATCTCCCTGCTCGCTCGCCATTGCAGGTTCGACGGGCTTACAGGGGATATCGAGCAATTCTGTTCCTCGCATCCCGACTGCCGGAGCATTCCCGCGCATCCGCTTTCCGGTCGGCTCGACAACGCAATCAACGACTCAGAATTCTATCGCATCTCGCTCTTTCTCGCACAAACCCAGCGTTCATCGCTGCCTCCGCCGTTGCGTGCCAATCCGCAATTCATGCGTGCGGTCGAAATGGAACGCGCCCGCTTTGCTGCGTCGACTTTTGGTGCCTACGACGGCGTTCTTATGGCTCCAGACGTGCGCGCCGCTGTGGCGGAACGCTACGGCCCGCACTCCACTCTGTCTGCGACGTCGCTTGAAGAGTACTGGAAATGTCCATTTCGCTACGCCGTCCTCCGCGAGCTTGAAGCCTACGCGCCTCAAAGCGTCACGGAACTGGACCCCATCCCCGGCCATGAACGCGGTACGCTTCTGCATAACATCCTTCAGAAGTATCACGAAGGACGGCCCGACGACCCCATTGCCGCCACTCACTATACATGGGAGCGGCTGGTCGAGATCACCGACCGCGAGTTCCGCAAGTTTGTCGCTCAGCACAATGTCGGCACGCGCTACACTGCTGATCGCTTGCGCGAGAGCCTTCGCGATGTTCTGCGCACATACTATGACGAGCAGATCAAGCCGTCCGGCGCATGGTACACACGGCGCGTCGAAGCGGACTTCGGCCGGGGAAACGGTGACTTCCCGGAGCCCCTCGAGTTAACGTCAGAAGACGAACTTCTCCGCTTAAGAGGCCGCATAGACCGTTGGGACGAAGATAGTGCACATTCGAAGATTCGCATTACGGATTACAAGAGCAGCAAGGTTACGAAAGATAAATCTCGCAGCGGCATGCGCCGTCTGCAAATCGCGCTTTACCACGCGTTCGCCGCGCAGCGCATGCCCGGCGCCTCCATTCAGAGTGAATATCTTCACCTGCATAACACCAGCGTCATCGCGCAGCAGATCGCAATCGGAAACGAAGCGGCAATTCAGGCCGCCTTTGATCTCACGGCAGATCTCAGGCGTGGAATCTTCGTTCCTGATCCCGATGACGATGACCCGGCCGCATGCAAGTACTGTCAAGCAAAGCTCGCGTGCGGTGCGGCTCGTCACAGCGAGAAGCCGTTAACCGCAACAGCGATCTCCGGCCTTCGCACACTCCGCGCCAACGAAACGTCGGATGACTCTGGAGGCTCCGATGAGTGACCAGCTCGCGCGCGATACCGCGATCACCAATCACAATACCACACTGTTAGTCGAGGCAGGCGCCGGCACCGGCAAGACCACGTTGCTGATTGAACGCATCTGTTCATTGATCGATGCTGGCGTGAAGGCCGAGAAGATTGCGGCGGTAACCTTCACGGTCAAAGCCGCCGGAGAAATGAAAGAGCGCCTTCGCAAGGCGCTCCAACAACGCAGCCACTCTCCGCTCGCCGAGCAGGCGCTCCGCGATCTGGATCGCATGTTAATCAACACGATTCACGGTCTCGCCTCCGAGCTTTTGCGCGCGCTTCCCGTCGAAGCCAAGCTCCCGCCGGGTTTCGCTGCGCAGGATGCACTCCAGCAAGATGTCGCCCGCGACGAGTTCCTCTCCCGTTGGCTAAAACAGAAACTAAACACCGACATTCCCGCTGCGTTGTCAGTTGCCGAAGAGCTTGGCATGAGGTTGCGAAGCACCGACGACAAGCGCAGCGTGGCGACGCTCTTCGCGAAGCTTAACACGATTTCGACAGACATAAGCCGCGTCACCGTTCACGACGAACGCGCTCCATCGCTCGATGAAATCCTCGCCGGATTGCGGTCGCATTTCTCCGCCCTCCGTATGGCTGCGGCGACCTGTGCCGACGAGACGGATCGCTACTATGTTGGGCTTCGCTCGCTCTTGCAGTGGTCGCAGCAGCAGCCGACTTCACTCGTCACCGTAGCCGGTGTGCGTTGGCTGAATGCCGTTCCCAAAACATCGTACGGTTCACAGAACAACTGGGGCGGCAAAGCGGCCTTTGAGCTTGTGAAGCAAGCCGTCGGCGCGTGTCGCGATGCCCTAACTGACGCTCGCGAAGCGCTCGTCACACTCGTCGTTCAGGACATCGTGAACTGGATATCTGAGGCAGTGCGAGAATTTAGAGAAACGATCCCGGAAACGGGACAAGTTGGCTTCGACGACCTGCTGAGTCTCTGTCGCGACATGCTAAAGGAATCGCGGATCGCGCGTAGCTACTTCAAGCGCCGTTTTGAGTATCTGCACATTGATGAGTTTCAGGACACCGACCCGATGCAAGTCGAGATACTCTTCTTTCTCGCTGAAGAGATGACGGATTTCGGTGACGACTGGCAAACGCTGAAACTCAAACCGGGCAAACTCTTCATTGTAGGCGATCCCAAGCAGTCTATCTACGGCTTTCGCGGCGCCGACGTTCGCATCTATGATCGCGTTGCCGAACGCATTGCAGACACCGGACTAATCCTCAACATCACTCGCAACTTCCGAAGCCGGCCGGTGATCCTCGCCGAAGTCAACGCTGTCTTCGCGCAGGCCATGACACGTCCTGTTGGCGGCACACTTTGCTATCAGGCGCTGGAACCGACGCGCGTGGATGCGTCGTCGTTTCCTGCGCTTGAACTGCTCACGCCGCCGCTCGATTATCAGATTGCCGCGCACTCCGCCAGAACCGCGACTCGCGCCGAGGCTGCGGCCATTGCCGATCACCTGCTCGCTTTGCGCACGCGCAAGGAGCTGCAGAGTTGGTCGGAGGCCGCAATCCTCATGCGCGAGAGCACGCATCTGTCGAAACTGCAGGACGCCCTCACGGCACGGGACATTCCCTTCATCAGCTTTCTGACCGAAAGCTACGTCGGCCGCGTCGAAATTGAATCCGCGCTGACCTTGCTCTCCGCGTTGGCCAATCCGCAGAATACTGTTGCCACGATCGGCGTATTGCGCTCACCGTGGTTTGCAATATCCGATGATGAGCTTTTCCGCCACAAGTACTCCGGTCAATCCTTTGTCTACACGGACATGCAGTCGCCGGACACGCCCGTCGGAGCCGAGCTTGCGCAGTTGAAACGCTGGCACACGCAAAGCGTGCGATCATCAACTGCCGAACTGTTCGAGCAAATCATGAACGAGTGTCCGTTCGAGATTCACTTCGGTTTGAAATCCGAAGGCCCGCAGCGCGTTCAGAACCTCGCGACACTTGGCTCCCTGATTAGCAGGCTCGAAGCGTGCGGAGTGATCGGCTTGCGGGCTATCGTCGCGCGGCTGTTCGAAATGACGAAACTCGCACAGAACACCGAGTTGGAGGCGCGCGACAAGCATCGGCAGGCCGTGCAGCTTCTGACCTTACACAAAGCTAAGGGCCTCGAATTTCCGATCGTCTATCTCTTTCGCATGCGGGACAAATCGGCACAGCACAATGAGTGGATCCTGCACAAGAGTCTCGATGGCGATCCTCACCAACTTGCTGCGTCATTCGGCGATAAGAAAGACGGATGGCGAACCGCCTCCGCTGCGGCGTGTTTCGAACGCTTGGATAGTCTGCACAAGTCAGAAGAGCAGCGCTTGCAATACGTTGGCATGACTCGTGCCCGCGATCGTCTTATCATACCGCTTGGCTGGGCGTACAAAAAGGAAGTCGATCCGACCAAACATGTCCCTGAAGTTCTGCGGGCGCGATTCTACGACAACGCCAATCAGCGCATCTCTGTGGAAGGCACCCATGCCGCACTCGTCACGGCGGAGCATGCAATCGACTCCGAGTTTCGTCCCTATCGTCCTCAAATGGCCGGCCTCGATGCGCCTGCTGCCGACTCCGCGCTCGTGCCGTGGCGAAATTGGCAAGCACGACGCGACGTGCGCCTCGCATCACTTGCGGCGACTCCGCGCAAACCCGACGAACCACATGCCGCCGTCGACTGGCCGCGCTTGCACGCGCAGCGAGTGGGAACCGCAGTGCACGCCGCGCTTGAGCGCGTCGCAAAAACGGTGGCCTTGGATTCCGCGCTCCGTTTCGCTGAACAGCGCTTCGCCTTGACAGACTCCGAACTCGCCGACGTCAGCCAACTCGTCAACGCCGCCGCGTCGTCGCACCTGTTCACTTCCGAACTGCCGACTGCTCGCCGCGTTTTCACCGAGCTTCCGATTATTGCGCACAATGCGGCCTATTTCGTTGACCTGCTCTTTCAAAATCACGACGGAAAGTGGATCGTCGTTGACTTCAAGACCGATGACGTGGCGCGCGACCAAACACGCATGGTCGCGGAACGCGATCATAAGCAGCAGCTTTCGGACTACGCAGTGCTGTTCGAACAGCTCTCCGGCGCGCCGCCCGCGGAACTCCGGCTCTTCTTCCTGCGTCCTAACGAGGTCGTGATTCTGTAACACGAAGAGGCCGGTGCAAGGGCACCGGCCTCTTTCCCGATCTATGCCGAGAGGAGGTTACTTCATCAGAATCATCTTCATCACGTCGGTGCCAAACGCGCCGCTCATCTGCGCGAAGTACACGCCGGATGTCAAACCATTTGCTTTGAAAGCAATTTCATGGACGCCGGATTCCATCGCGCCCTTGAACAGCTCGGCCACGATGCGGCCTTGAACGTCATAAACGTTCAGCGTAATCTCGGAAGCCGTCGCCAGCGAGAAGCGAATGTTCGTGCTCGGGTTGAACGGGTTCGGGTAGTTGCCCAGGAGTTCGAAGGTGTTGACCACGACCTGCTCAGCGCCGCCGCCGGCGACCGTCGCGTGTCCCATGATCTGGACGTTGCCGTTCGCATCAAAGGCGGAGAGTTGGTATTCGTAGCCCGAGTTGCCGACTGAACGATCCACAAAGTGGTAGTTCTGTTGCGACGAAGCATTGCCCTGGCTCGCGACCACACCGGCCAGCGCCCAGTCCTGATTGCCAAGCTCGCGGCGGAAGATTTCAAAACGATCATTGTCCGCTTCGGAGGCCGTCGCCCAATTCAGGTTAACGCCTTCGCTTGAACGCTCTGCCGAGAACGACATTAGCTCAACATCAAACGGGTAGTCGCCGCAGAAAACGCGAAGCGTGTAGTTAATGGTCGTATCACGGCGGCTGTCCACGATGATCCACAGACCGTTGCTGTCATCGTTGCCAAGTGGGTTGCCATTCTGCGTGGAAAACTCGAGAAATGCCGGATCCGCACCGAGACACTTGTTAGCGTCGCAGTCTTCCAGCACAACCAGAATCAGGTCGTCACGGTTCGTATTCGGATTGTCGTCCCACTCAAGCTGAATCCACAGCGGATCGGGTAGCGGCGGACGCGGCGACGGACCTCCGCCGATGCGATAAACGTGCGCCTTGCCATTCCAAGTGTCCGATGAGCCGCCCGGAGTGCAATACGGCGCTCCCGGGTCGCTGCCAACTTTGTAACGCGACACGTCATCATGTCCCACGGTGACGTTCGAATCAATCACGGTACCGCAATACACGTTACCCGGATCGCACCAAGCAAATGCCTTGCTCGTACCCAGACCTGCAATCCAGATCAATGCGGCCACAGACAACAGAAACTTCATCTTGTTCATGGTTGCTCCTATGATTTTACCAACAGTCAATTCGTCAAGTATCACGTAGTAAATATACGTTGAGAAGGCGCAACGACACAAGGCCGAAAACGTTTTGAAGTGGCCACACTACGCTGTATAACATACTAAATATACTCTCAGCTCATAACTCGCGGGAGAACTGAAGTTGCAGAAATACCGACCCTCCAATCTGCCATAGACTTCATGTCAGCATTTCGCGAAGCGCAGCAAAATAACCTGGGTCTCCAGTTTCTGAGTCCTCTCTTAGTATCCCCGATTTGCAAAATGCAAAGGGCCGATTCGCGGAGAATCGGCCCTGAAATGAACATCTAATCGGCAGGCGGTTACTCTGGTCCCAACCTGACGTAGTCGATTCGCGAGTCCCAATGAACTGTAATCTGCGTATTGAAATGATCGTTGCAGATAACGGTTAGATCATAATCCGATTCATAGTCGGCCGGATCGGGCGCGACGTACGTAAACACATTCCAATTGTCTCCCGAAGGCGGTGTCAAGTATGGATTGCCGCTCGGATCAATTAGCTGCGTGATTAGCTCAGGCATCGTCCCGGCATCATCGGGCGGGAAATAACCCCATTCCGCATCATGCATCGCCATGGCCTGCCTGAGCACCTGCAAATCGGAGAGTGCAGCGCCAATATAGGCCCGGTTATGGACTTTGAAAAACTCAGTCATCGTCACCATCGAGAGAATTCCGATGATCACGACGACAAGAAGGAGTTCGAGTGTTGTTACGCCGCGCTGATTCATAGCTCCATCCGGTATTATTCAGTGACTCGCTGAAGCAAGTGTAGGGCCAAGCCGGTTGGCTCTGCCCACCGCGTTGTTCATTAGGCACTTGCGCTGGCGACCAAAGTTCAAGCGCCGCTGCAGATGTTCGCCTATTGCAACATCGCATGGAGTAATTGTTGCAACATGCCAGCCGGTAGTGTATCTTAGCTTTGTATCAGGCCGTGAACCTTAGGTAATACAAGCATGTCATCTCAGCATTTCGACATTGTAGTTCTTGGAAGCGGACCAAGCGGGCAGCGGGCCGCCATCTCGTCGGCGAAGTTAGGAAAGAAAGCCGCGATCATCGAACGCATGCGCGAACTCGGCGGCGTTTGTGTGGCGACCGGGACCATCCCCTCGAAGACGATGCGCGAAGCGGCGATTCACCTGTCTGGTCTCCAGCAGCGCGCCTTCTATGGTCCGTCCTATCGCAATAAGGAAACCATCACAGCCGATGATCTTCGCCACCGCACTCAGCTTGTTATGGCCCGCGAGTGGGAGGTCGTGCGCGCGCAGTTGACCCGCAACAATGTTGAAATCTTCGTCGGCAACGGACGATTCACCGGCTCCCATTCCATGGTCGTCGAACATCACGGAGAGAGTCAAGAGCTCACTGCGGACTATTTCGTCGTCGCGGTTGGGACGCGCCCCTATATGCCGACCGGCGTTGAACATGACGGCGAAGTGATCCTGAACGCCGATTCGATTCTCGATATTAAGCAATTGCCGAAGACCATGACCTGCATCGGCGGCGGCGTTATCGGACTTGAATATGCGAGCATCTTCGCTGTGCTCGGCGTGCACGTGACGGTAATCGATCAGGCCAAAGAGCTCCTCGGCTTCGTTGATACGGAAATCGTCGACGCACTGATTTACCAATTGCGCCAAATGAACGTCGTGTTCCGCTTGGGCGAGAAAGTAGAGTCGGTCAAAGCGGATAGATCGGGCGGCGTGCCGCGCGCGATCACGACGCTCGCGTCGGGCAAGATCGTTGTGACAGACGTCGCACTCTATTCTGCCGGTCGTCAGGCCAACGCCGACATGATTGACGGCGAGAAGGCCGGACTTAACGTCGACAAACGCGGCAAACTCACGGCGAACTCTCGCTACCGCACTGAAGTTGAACACATTTTCGCGGTTGGAGACGTGATCGGTTTCCCGGCGTTGGCTTCGACATCCATGGAACAGGGGCGTCTTGCGGCGCTCGAGGCTTTTGGAAAGCGTGATGATCGCCTTGTCCCTGAGATCTATCCGTATGGCATTTACACCATCCCCGAAATCTCCACGGTCGGCGCTACCGAAGAGCTGTTGACTCAGGAATCGATTCCCTACGAAATCGGCGTCGCGCGCTACAAAGAGATCGCCCGCGGCCATATTCTCGGCGACGAAACCGGAGTCGTAAAGCTGATTGTCGATGCCCGCACCCGCAGACTGCTCGGAGTGCATGCCATTGGCACCGGCGCCACCGAATTGATTCACATCGGCCAGGCCGTGATTGCTCACAACGGTACCATTGACTATTTAATCACCGCCGTCTTCAACTACCCGACACTTGCCGAGTGCTACAAGACAGCCGCGTTAGATGCATCCAATCGCATCGCTGCCATCCAAGCCGTTGACAACCCCGCTCACGCCAAGGCGATTCCCACAGCGCAATAGGTCCAGCGGTACGCTAGCAATCCACTCGCTGTCAGGCCTTCGCGCCAGCGCAACAGGTCGAGCGGTACGCCGGGAATCCATTCGTTGTCAGGCCTTCGCGCCAGCGCAATAGGTCCAGCGGTACGCTGGGAATCCATTCGTTGTCAGGCCTTTGCGCCAGCGCAACAGGTCCAGCGGTACGCTGGCAATCCGCGCGGTAAGAGCGTCACAAATCGCTGTCAGGCCTTCGCGCCAGCGCAATAGGTCCAGCGGTACGCTGTGGCGGGAATCCATTCGTTGTCAGGCCTTCGCGCCAGCGCAATAGGTCCAGCGGTACGCTGGGAATCCATCAACGCCCGCCGATTTCTCGGCGGGCGTTCCTATTCATCGTATTGCAGAGCCTCTTCGCATCCAATCCATCAACTCATCAATTTGCGCAGGGTGCGTTCCAGAGCAGGTTCCAGTGGTCTTCCACATCGCGCACGACTTTTCGCAGTTGGCCGGGGTCCATCGGTTTCAGGAAGTAACCGGTCACTCCGTGCGAAATAGTATACGCTAAGTCAGACTCCTGCAGATTGTCGGTTAAGACGACGACCGGGATGGTCATCAGTTTGGGATCCGTGCGTATCTCGTGCAGCACGTCGAACCCTTGCTGTTTATCCATATTGATGTCAAGCAGTATCAGTCCCGGTTTACTAAGCCCGTGGTCCACATCCACTGGCCCGAAGGCGGCGGCGTGCCGGAGGTAGTGCAGAGCTTCGATCTGCGACCTGGCAACCACCATGCGATTGCGGAGACGTGTCTCGTGAATCGCACCTTCCACCATCTCAATCGCCTCGTCTCGGTCTTCGATCAACAGAATGTCGATCGGAACCCGATCCTCGGACGCATTCCATCCGCTATTATTCATCGTATTCTCGCCTTCACATCGTCGCATCACGCTGTTCCCTAAGGCAAAGGCCGGACCTGATGAAAAAAGAATCGCCGCTCCGGGTCAGTGGAACGGCGATCTCTATTTGCGGACAACTGTTTACTATCTTGACCCGCGAGTTATTCTCTGCGCGGTCTCTTTCCAACGCCTCATCTTTCGTGGCGCGATATCAACAAGCTGCTGTGCGAGCTCAACCTATAGCAATCGACGAATGCAATCTGCAAGCGCACTCTTGCGCGGCCAAAGTGCGAAAAAAAAATTGTTCGACGCTATACGGGTTTCGAATGATGTTTCGGGCGAACGTCGACCAAACCGATCTGGTAGATTGTTGTGCGTTCCCATGCGTGCAACTTGCCCGCTTTACGCAAGAAGGATCGATACTGTGCGGGCCGCCAGTGATTCACGTTACCCGGGTCCTGTCCGAGTCCGAGCTTGATCGAGAACCACGTCAACGTCCGGAAGTACGGCTCAAGCGGAACGGAGATCAACAGCCAGTGCTCGGCCACGCGATCCAGCTCGGACAGGGCCTTCTCGGGATTCGGGAGATGTTCGAGTACCTGCGAACAGAAGATAACATCAAACTGCTCGTCCTTGAACGGCACTTCGTAGGCGCTGCCCACGTGCCACTCGGCTTCAGGGGAGGCGATCTTCGCGAAGTCTATGGCTTCCTTGGAAAAATCGAATCCGGTCCACTTGCCTTTGTAGCCGCGCTCTTGCATGGCCCGATACACAATACCCTCGCCGCATCCGGCATCGAGGACATTTTGTGCGCCGGTGAATGCGAGCAGCTTATACATGTGATCGAGGTAGAGTTCGAGGTGCTTCTGATAGAGGCTATTGTTAAACTCCCACTTGCGGTGATTATCCGAAGTATATCCATCAGGCCGCGCCTTGCGCGCGTGTTCAATAACTGGCAAATCTATATCTCCTTCATCGTATCTCCCCATGAATCCGTCTGCGGAATCCGGGGGCTATGGGGGCTGCTGATTTCTGATTGTAGGGGCGGGTGGTCATCCGGCCTGCGCCGAACCCGCTTCACCCACTCGGGAGCTACCAGCGCAGCTCCGGCCTAAAGCGGCGCAATTACTACTGCTCTTACCTCTTCATCCGCCTTCGCATACGGGTCTTCGTCCCAGAATTCCCGAAAGGCGGTTGACCAATCGCGCGTCGCCGCTCGTGCGCGCGCAGCTGCGGCCATGCGATGTCGCAGTTCATCCGACTCCGCCAATGATCGCATTGCTTCCCGCCACGCGTTCACGTCGTATCCCGGCAGCGCCAGTCCGCTCTCACCCGGCAAAATAATCTCTTTCGGTCCGCCTTCATTCGACACCAGCGACGGTAGCCCTGATGCTTGCGCTTCCAATACCGAGTTGCCGTACGTATCCGTGGTCGAGGGGAAGACAAACACATCTCCCGATGCGTAGGCCTTCGCGAGCTGCTTGCCCTTGACAAATCCGGGGAACACAACATTTGCCGGCAGTTTGCGCGCCATCAGCTCTTCACGGTAGGGTCCGTCACCGACAACTGCCAGTGCGGCTTTGCGCTGGAGCAGTTCATCCTGCGCAAAAGCGTCGATGACGACATCGAGATTCTTTTCCTTTGACACTCGCCCCGTATAGACGAAAATGATGCGGTCGGCAATTCCGTGCGGCTTGTAGAACTCTTCGTCCCGGTGTCGCGGATTATAGAAATCCAGATCCGTGCCGCGTGTGTAGATGAACAGTCGACGCGGGTTGAAGCCGTGTTCGACCAGCTGTTTCCGATAGTGGTCACTCGGCGAATACACAGCGTCAGCCATACCGTAGAACCAGCGCATGAACTTCCACGTGGTCTTTTCGAGCCCTTCGTCGCCGGTTATCTGCCGCACGTGCTGCGGGAAATCGCTGTGATAAATCGCGCGCACCGGAACCTTGAACAGCTTGGCCGCGAACATTGCAATCAACCCAATCGGTCCCGGCGTCGAGATGATGTACTCGTCAAAGCGCTGCGATTCCAAATAGCGAATGATCTTCAGAATCGGCGGCACGGAAATTTTCTGCAATTCATAATCAGGAATCGAAATCTCTCCGACCGGCGGAAAGTTCAGAAACTTGCTTCCCTGCGGTGCGCGCGAACTGGCCACCGAACAGATGATCTCCAGATCCGCGTGCAGCTTCTCCGCCATTTCAGACATCCGGTGCAGCGTCATCGACACGCCGTTCACGTCCGTTACGGTATCCGAGAACCACGCAACCTTCTTGTGCGGCGGCGGCTTCGGCAATTCGAGCGTTCCCTCTGTTCGCGCTTCGATCTCTCGAATCAGCGTGCGATCTCGATTGAGCTTGTCGAACGAATAGAGATACGGCGCCATGACACTCTGAATCGGAAGCAGCGCCGCCGCGAACGGCAGCCCGCTGCCAATTTCGCCGCGCGCAAAATCATCCGCCGCGTCCGACAAGAGTCTGTAGCTCACTTGACTCAGCACGCGATCCGCCATATTGTAGAGCCGCGCGTCGAATGTCACCAGGTCGTCGCGGTCAATCCCTCCCAGACGCTCCTCTTTAGGCAGTTCGCGGTAGGCGCGATAGATCTCGGCAATCAACTTGCGCTCAATCGGAGACGGAGCCTTACGGAGTTTGAACAGACCTCTGAACAAACCGAACAGGGAGCGCGCCACCAATCGCGTCGAGGGCCGCTCGGGCGTCAGTACGCGCGTCAGGATCAGTTCGAGAATCCCCTTGATGTCGCCTTCGCGGCGCAGCACCTTCTGCGCGTAAAGCCGCGAGGCCACACGATACATCGAGTGCGCGTTCGAAATCGTTGAGCCATGAATCCCGCCCGGTGCGCCCGCCCGCGAACGTAAATGGGCGATAAGCTCCGATGGCGTCGCCCCCGCCGGTGTCTCGGTCCACGTCAGCCCGACATACTGCCCGCAATAGTCATTCGAACTCCCAATCTGCCCCTTCTGCCAGGGTTTCTCACTCGTCGGCGTGACCTTCCACTTGCGCTGCAAGAGATCGAGATACTCCGGCGTCAGCGCGTCCAAATACGCCGACGTAAACACATTCGTCCGCTCTTGCCGTCCGCCGCTCCGCGCCTCAAAATGATCAAACAGCAAGAGCAGTCGCTCAAGATGATCCGCGCTGAGTTTGCCGTCATGCGGTTCGAGCGGTCGTGCCACCACGTGATAAAGCTGCTCCGCCAACAGGTACTCGCGCACAACCATCAACTGCCCCCGCAGCGCGACAATCTTTGCAAGCTGTGCTTCACTGAGTCCATAGACCAACAGCCGCACCGGACAACCGTCTTCCGGAAACTGCACCGCCGTTTCTATCGCCGGAATCGCGTCCGCGAAATGTGCAATCTCAGCAAACCCTTCCAGCGAATCCGTGTCCGTCAGGGCGACAAAGTCCATGCCGCGCCGCTTCGCAAGCTCATACGCTGCGCGCGGCTCCGTCAACGACTCCGGCGCCTTGAGCTTCTTCAAAAAGAAATTCGTCGGCCGGTTCGAGAACTTTGAATGAATATGTAAATCAGCTTTGGACATAACTTCTAATCTTCCCCAATCCTGCTTCGCAGGCTTCTGGGGGACAAACGGGGCCGCGACGCAAGCAGATGCACAACCATTGAGCGATCCGCTACGCCAACTCGCGTTGCCGTTTCAAATACAGATACACCGGCAATCCCAAGAGGACGATGAACAAACCGGGCCACGAGTATTGCGGCTTGTTGACGAGCAGGTTTAGGCAAAACGCGGCCGCGAGCGCAATGTAGAGAATCTGCAAATATGGATAGCCCGGCGCGCGGAATCCTCGTTCCTCAGTGGGTCGTAGCTTCCGCAATCTGAAGATTCCCCAGATTGTAAAGATATAAAACAGCATCACCGCGAACATCACGTAATCCAGCAAATCGCCGTACTTTCCCGACAAACACAACAGCGATGACCACACACCTTGCACAAACAGCGCGACTGCCGGAACATTGCGGCGATTGAGCTTGCCCACTTGCTGAAAGAACAGCTTGTGCTGCGCCATCGCGTAATACACGCGAGCGCCGGTTAGCACGATACCGTTATTGCAACCGAAGGTCGACACCATGACACAAACGGCTATCAGCACCGCCGCTGCGCCGCCAAACAGCGTCTCCGCCGCTGCGGTAGCGACGCGGTCGCTCGAAGCAAATTGAATCCCCCGGCCCAGCGCGTCGGTCGCATTCGGGTCGCCTGCAACCGGCAGCATCGCCAAAAAGGAAACGTTGGTCAGGAGATAAAGCAGCGTGACGAGTCCCGTGCCGAGCGCGAGGCTTCGCCCGACGGTCTTGCGAGGATTGTGTGTTTCTCCCGCCGTGAACGTCGAACTGTTCCACGCGTCCAACGCGAACAAAGAGCCCACTGAGGCCAAGCCGAACGCAGTCCACAGATCGCCGCCGGTAAGCAACTCCCTCGTCATCCTTCCGTCGCCGGACACGGTCGCGCGCATGGCCACCCACGCGGTCTTCAGATTCTCCGCAATCACTGCGGGGTTCGCCGCGATGGAAAAGCCTACTGCGATCACAAACAGCAGCACGGCAATCTTGGCGAACGTAAACAGATTCTGTACGTGCTTGCCTTCCCGAACACCCCGCATATTGATGTGCGTGAGCACCGCAATCTGCAGCACGGCCAGGAGCTGCGCAGCGCTGAGTTTGAACCCGCCGCTTTCAAACAGGATGTTCTTCTCAGACAGCCACGGAATCAGTACGCCCGTGTACTTCGCAAAGGCCACCGCAACTGCCGCGATCGTTCCGCATTGAATCACCAGAAAGAACGTCCAGCCGTAGAGGAATCCGATGAGCGGATTGTAGGCCTCTCGCAAATAGACATACTGTCCACCCGCTTGCGGGTACATCCCCGACAATTCGCCGTAACTGATCGCCGGAATCAGAGTCATGATCCCGCTCACAACCCACACCAGCAAGAGCCATCCGCCCGAGCCCATGTGCCGCGCGATATCCGCGCTCACGATGAAAATCCCGGAGCCAATCATCGAGCCGACGACCAGCATCGTCGCGTCGACGAGTCTAAGTTCGGCTGTGGAGTGCGTGCGCATTGCGCCCGGCATCAGAAGTCCCTCACTTCTCCGAGCTGCCGTTATTCGCAAACACCTTATAGAGACAGAACACGAAGAGACTGATGATCGTTACCCACGAAGCCAGCATGAGAAACCAACCGCTCGCGCTCATTTTGCCTCCTTATGCAGCTTCGGGAACTTGCCTTGCTTATCGGCCTTCCATACCCAATACACGAGCAGCACGAGGAAACCCGCCATGACCAGTCGCGTAATACTGATCCAACTTGCTTTGTCCGCCTCGACCCCCTGCATCGTCGCAATCGGCCACCACTCCTGAATCGCCCAGAAAGTCAGCAACAGAATCAAATACGCGGGCGTGATAAACCGAATAATGAACTTGTAGAACTTCGGAATCTGAATCAGTGCGCCGTGATGCATCTCGTCCCAGCCCTTGTCAATCCCGAGATAGATGTTGAAAATGAGCACCATGATTAGCCCCGACACGACCGGTAGCACCGAGCCTGCCCAGAAGTCCATTTCGTCGAGCGTTCCGTGTTTTATCGTCGCGATGATGAATCCCGTGATAAACAGATTCACAAGGCCGGTCGCGAAGATCGCCTTTCCGCGCGTCATGTTCAGCTCATCCTTCAGGAACGTCACCAGCGGTTCAATCAGCGACACCGACGAAGTCACTCCCGCAACGAACAGCAGGATAAACCAGATGAACCCGATTAATCCCTCTCCTCCCATCTGCGCAAAGATATACGGCATCGTCACGAAGCCAAGATTGAAGGAGCCTTGCTTCGCGATCTCCTGGGCTCCCGCGACTCCAAAGAAGACCGCTGCCGCGACCACCGCGATACTCCCGCCCAGCACCACTTCCGCGAACTCATTTGCCGATGTCGCCGTGAGTCCCGACAGCGCCACATCGTCGCGCGACTTCAAGTAGCTCGCGTAGGTCATGATGCAGCCCATGCCCACCGACAGCGTGAAGAAAATCTGGCCCGCAGCGGCGATCCATACCTTCGCCTCGTCGAGCCTGCTCCAATCCGGATTCCACATGAAGCCGAGCGCGTTGTTCACATTCCAGTCGGGATGCTCAGCCACCGGCGACCCGAGCGTTAGCACCCGCACGGCCAGAATGATTCCGCACACAAACAGAATCGGCATCCCGATCTTCGAGAGCTTCTCGATTCCGCCCGAGATACCTTTGTAAAGCACCCAGTAATTTAGCGCGAACACAATCGAAAAAATCGAAATTGCGGTCCACGGCCCATCGAAGTACTTGTTCGACTCCGCACCCATAAATCCCGCGAGAAACTTATCCATCTCGTGCGCGGCGACGGCGTCCTGATACTGCCCCGTCAGCGAGAAAAACGCGAATGACAGCGTCCACGTCTCAATGTAGATATAATAGAACGTAATACACAGCGGTATGAAGATTGTGATGATCCCCAAATACTTCGCCCACGGTTTCCCGCCGGTCAGCCGGTGAAATACTCCGGGACCGCCGCCGTGCTGGTGCTGGCCGCCATACCTGCCCATCGTCCATTCCACCCACGCGAGCGGAATCCCGAGCAGCAGCATCGCCAGAATGTACGGCACCATGAACGCGCCGCCGCCATTTTGCGCCGCTTGCACCGGAAACCGGAGAAAATTCCCCAGTCCCACGGCGCTGCCTGCGACGGCCATGATAATTCCAATCCGCGATCCCCAACTATCTCGAACTCGCGGCGCGGAACTATGTTTGTGCTTTCCTTGTTCGCCAGACGCCATCATGCACCTTTCTATCGAACAAATGTGGTCTGTTCTCTGAACCTTCGGCCAATATCGCAGCGATTGGGGGGAGGAATACGGGCAGTAATATATCGGGCGGCGAATATCTCAACATGCCCCGCTCGTCGCTTCCGCCTTCTCCCTCAACTCTTCCAGCGCCCCCTCTACCTGCTTCGTGAACGCTTTCAAATCCGCGTCCGGACCGGGCCACGAAATCGGCTCGCCATAAAACAAAAAAACCCGTGCGAACGGTTTCGGAACTGTAAACCGGTCCCACGAGCGAAACACCCATGCACTGCTTGCCGCAAAAACAACCGGGATCACATCAGCCTCGCACGCCAGCGCGATATAGGCTGCCCCCGGTTTCAATCTGTAAATCGGTCCGCGCGGTCCGTCGCCGATCATCGCGGCGGCCTGCCCCGCCCGCACCTTCTCGATCATCGCCAGGGCCGCACTCGATCCGCCTCGCGTCGAGCTTCCGCGCACCGTCTCATATCCGATCTTCTCCACCACCCGCGACACCAACTCTCCGTCGCGGTGCTGTGATATCATCGCTACCACATTCCGATTGCGGCAATGGTACGTCGATCCGAGCAATCTCCCGTGCCATGTCACCATCACCAGCGGCCTGCGCGCATTCATGCGCGCCGTGACTTGCTCGAAGCCCGTGACACGCAGCCGCCAGGTTGCGCCGAGAATCAGAACGGCCAGATGGCCGGAGACGAGTGCCGAGAATGAAGAGGAGACGATTCGTAGGAATGCGGCGGTCAGTGAGTACAGAACGGCGAGCGCAGAGTCGGTCGTGCGCACTGATTCGTCGGATGCGCCGCGAATCGTGGTCGCGGTAGCATTAATAGCCTTATGCAAATGGCGCGGCGCAGTGGCCAATTGGCTCACCCCGTACCGCGCCGTCGCGATCGACGCATTGAGGCCGTTGCGCACGCAAAAGGCCGTGGACTTGCTCACCCGGCCCGCCGGATTGCAGCCCGCCCCCGCGTCAGCCGACGGCGTACAAAGCTGAATCACAACATGCTTCGGCGCAATCACGCGATCCGGACTATCGGCCACGTTTTCGAAAGCGTGCAACACGGTCGCACACAACAGAATTCCCAACACAGTTGAAAGTCGAAAGAAGCTCATCGCAGTTCCCCTGTCGGTAAATTCGGATCCACCAATCAATCAAGCGTTCCCTCAAACGCCAAGGTACTCTTCTCGGTCTCGCCGGAATCCGCAGCGGCTCTCTCCTTCCTCCATTCACGGGGAAAAGGGATCGGGCACTACCGGTCTCATTCGAGGTCACCCACCGCCGTGCAGCAACTCCGCCGCCATCTCCGCCACGCGCTGTCCCGCTCCCGGCTCGCCCAACTGCGCGTGCACCTTTGCGAGTTTCGCCCGCGCATTGCGGATCGCATCCGGCACCGTCAACAGCGGCAGCAAGGCCCCCGCAAGCCGGTCAGGATTCGCGTCATCTTGCACGAACTCCGGCACAACCTCTTCACCCGCGAGCAGATTCGCCATCGCAATATGCGGCACCTTTACAATCCGCTTGCCGATCGCAAAGCTCAACGCCGACGTTTTATAGAACACAACAAACGGATTCCCAAAGAACGCCGCTTCCACCGTCGAAGACCCCGACTTCACCAGCGACGCATTCGCATGAGCAAGTAGTTCATGCGACACTCCGCGCGCGCGCAAAATGTTTGGTCTCCCCCCAAAGTTGTCTGCAAGTTTGGGGAGATCAAGGGGGGCCTCTCCCAGATACCTGTCATAGAATGAACTCGCCACTGTCGGCGATTCCGCCAACACACACACCAGGTCCGGAATCAACCGCTGCAGCACTCGCACCGTCTCGACAACGACTGGCAAGTGCCGCCTGAGTTCCTGTTTCCGTGATCCCGGCAGCAGCCCCAAAACTCGCGCATCCGGCTCGATTCCCAGACTCTTGAGAAACTCGCCTCTCGGGGGTAACTCACCCGCTTCATCGAGCAACGGATGCCCCACGAACCGCGCATTGCCCCCAAAGTCTTGAAAAATCTTCTCTTCAAAGGGGAAGATCACCGCGATCCGGTCCGTCATCTTGGCCAATTCCGGACCTCGCGCCGCCTTCCACGCCCATACTTGCGGTGCAATATAATACAAGATTTTCGGCTTGTAAACATCTTGCCGCGATTTCAAACATCTCAGAAGACTGAAATGCAGTCCCGGATAGTCTATTAAGACGATAAGCTCCGGCCTTCGGGCCATGATCTCCCGCAGAACGGTCCGCCGCACGTGCATCACATAAGGCAGATGCCGCACGACCTCAGCGAACCCCATGAACGCCAGCTTCTTCGCATGAAACAAGAGCTCGACACCTTGGGCCTGCATCCTGTCACCACCCAAGCCAAAGAACTTTGCAGTAGGAATTTGTTCCTTAAGGCTTTGCACAACAAACGACCCGTGAAAATCTCCCGAGGCTTCCCCCGCTGAGATGAACACCGTGGGCCCTGCATCGTTGCCCTGTGGGGTTTCCGTTATACTATGCGACATAACCGCCGCAACTTACGAAAAATCCCTCCCATTCTCCACCCACTCCGGTCTCCCCCAAATTCGTCTGCGGATTTGGGGGGACTAAGGGGGCTTCTCCTGGCGGTTGTGGGTCTCCCGACCCGCAATGGCAATCCGCCCGTGTAAGTCCACGTATTCCAAGGCCACCGCGCCAGCGCAATAGGTCCAGCGGCACGCTGGCGGTACGCTGGCTCCCCCAAAAAGGGGCCTCTTCCCGGCGGTTGTGGGTCTCCCGACCCGCAATGGCAATCCGCCCGTGTAAGTCCACGTACTCCCAAGGCCACCGCGCCAGCGCAATAGGTCCAGCGGCACGCTGGCGGTACGCTGGCTCCCCCCCCCAAAAAGGGGGGCCTCTTCTCCGCGGTTGTGGGTCTCCCGACCCGCAATGGCAATCCGCCCGCGTAACTCCACGTACTCCCAAGGCCACCGCGCCAGCGCAACCAGTCCAGCGGTACGCTGGCGGAACGCTGGCTGAGTTAGTCGCGTCCCGTCGCGACTTCCGTCGTCCCCATCTTTTCGAGAATCTGCACAGCTACACGCAGCGCGTTGAGCCTGTCTTCACCGGTCACGGGCGCATCAATGCCCTTTCGAACCGCTTCCAAGAACGACTTCTGCTCCATATCAATCGCATTGCCGTCCGGCGCAGTCGGTGCGCCGACGAGAATCTTGCGCTTAACGGCTCCCTTTTCAATCTCACCCAACAGCATCGTTCCCGGCTCATTCGCTTCATCGGAATGGGCCAGCCGGAACTGCTGCACTTCGCCTTTCGCAAAATCGAGTGAGATATAGCTGTCTTCGGAAAACATCCGAAGTTTGCGCATCGGGTTTGCGCTGATCCGCGAGGCCGTGACATTAGCCACACCTCCCGACGAAAACGTCAGCCGCGCATTCGCAATATCTGCCGCCTCACTGATTACGGCAACTCCCGAAGCCTCGATATGCGTCGGGAATTCGCCCATCAGCTTCAGAATCAAGTCCAGATCGTGAATCATCAAATCGAGTACCACGGCTACATCCGTACCACGCGGCTTAAACTGTGCCAGTCGGTGCGCTTCAATGAACTTCGGATGAGGATAGTTGCTTCCCAGCGCGCGAAAGGCCTTGCTGAACCGCTCGACGTGTCCGACTTGAATTACCAGCTTCTTCTCGCGCGCCAGCTTGACTAGCTCTTCGCCTTCGGTCACCGTTGTAGTGATCGGCTTTTCGAGGAACACATGCTTGCCCGCGGTCAGTGCTTGCTTGGCAACTGCATAGTGCGACGACGTGGCCGAAACCACCAGCAATGCGTCGCTCTGCGAGATCAACTGTTCAAGCGACTGTGCGGCCAGCCCGCCAAACTGCTCGGCCACGGACTGCGCCTTCTCGCGGTCCGTATCGAGAACTCCCGTCCAGGTCACGTCTTGATTCGCTGACAAAAGACGGCAATGAATAGTGCCAAGATATCCGGCACCCACAACTCCAACTCGTAATTCAGTCACGGGAGACAAACCTCATGTGAAAATAGATGGACAGCCCCGCGCTCAAGAAACACACAAAACTGAAGATCAGGAGTGGCACTGCCTGCAATTGCTGATTAGACACCACAGGATCGACCGCCAGCACGATCGCGATGATCCCCGTGATCCCGGCGCACACGGCGGCATAGTTCCGCAGCTTGCGGTTCCGCCGCGTACTCTGCAAGCGATCAAACGATGGAACGTCCACTCAACACCTCATGGTAATTCTGATCTCCCCTCGGTCCTCCGGGGAACTTCTGGGCGGCAAACAGTGCGCAAGATCACAAATGTCAAGACACGGTGTCGTCGCGCAGGGCTCTGCTCAAGCCACCACCCGACTCCAGCTGCTAACCCTTGCGCTTCAACCGGTTCCTCACCATCACTAAATCCTCTTGCGAAACCATCCTGAAGGTCATCGCAAGTGCTCCATAGAGCACCAGAAGCACTGCGCAGAATACAGCGAACCGCGTTACAGCATTCGCCGAACCAATCAACTCGAGCACAGGCAGCGCCGCCGCCCCGCTGGCCACGGTGATCGCCAGCAGCTTGGCCAAAAACCCCCACGGCAATATCTTCGCAAAACGCTCTCGCGTCCGCCTGGCTATCCGCATCAATACGGCCGCGTTCACCACGTACTCCGCGATCACCACGCCCACCGCCGGGCCCCACATCCCGAAGATGTTCAGGAACAAGTAGCCTAATCCCGCAATCAATCCAAGCATCGCGAACGATGCGTACATAATTTCGCGCGCGCCATTTAGCGTGAGCAGCACCTGATAGAACGAGGTCACCCGCATCGGAATCAAGCAGCCGATGATCAACAGCGGAATCGCCCCCGCCAAATAGTCCGCCGTATACAGAATCGTCACGATCTCTTTCGCCTGAAAGAGTACCATCGCGAACACGGGATAGATCAGCAGCGCCGTCCGTCGAATCCACTTGTGCCACAGCTCACGGAACTCCGTATAATCTTCGGCCGCTCCCAGTCGGCTTAAGTGCGGAGAGATCGAATCCGAAATGCTGAACGGAATCATCGGCATCAGCGGCAGCTCGCGTGCGCCCACCGAGTAGGCCGCAAACTCTGCCGGCGGATACGCTGCCGACACAATCAGCTTGTCGGTCTCGACGGCAACCTGACCCGCGATCGTCTGTCCCGTGAGATTCGCCGAATACCCCAACTGTGCGCCCATGTCCCGGCTCAGCGGCACCATCGCCGGACCCGCTACTCGCAAATAGATCACCACCAGCACAACAAACTGCACCACGGCAAACACATTCATTGCCAGAAGCAGCGTCCTGAGATCCGCCGCGAACCACACCAGCGCAACGAGTGCCGACAGCCGCAGCAGTGCGAGCGCGATCTTGGTTCCTGCCAGGAGCGTCCGCCGATTAGCCGCTAACAGAAGCGGATTGAAAATATAGGCCGGAAAAGACAGCAGCAGGAAGCTGCTGAACAGGAATGCCTCCTCCGCGAGCGCCGGGCTGTCAAACCTGTCCGCCGCGAAACCGAGGCCAAAGTAGAACACCACCGCCGCGACCGCCCCGAACCCGAGACAAAGCCACAAGCTCCGCCGCGCAATCGCCCCCTGCTCGTCGCCCTTGCCGATGCTGTAGAAATAGATCAAACTGCGCGGCAGCCCGAAGATCGTGATATTCCACGCGATATTCCCCAGCACCATGAACTGCCGCCACGCACCGAAGTCTTCCGTCGAAATCAGCCGCACGAGCGCCATCGTGAACGCCATCGCGACGACACCCTCGATCAGGCTGCCGAGCACATAGACCACCGTGCCCCCTCCGGACGAGGATTTACTGCCCACGGCACTCCACTTGGCGCGGTTCATTCATCCCTAAATGTAACAATCCCTTCAGGGAACCGCAAGCGGCCAACAAAAAGGCCGGGGTTCTCGACCCGGCCTTTCAAAACATCCTGTTCCAAAACCTGTCTACTGCCTCTGTCGCAAACACACCATCACATCAAACGGCTGCTTGTCCGCCTCAAACTCAATGATAAACACCGGGATTCCGCGCGGTTGAGCCACCGTGTGCGGGCCACCGCTGAACACCTGAGGAATCGAAATCTGGAACGCATGGGCCGTGTTAACCAGCTCTGCCTTGGCGGCTCCGGCCACCACATTCATCAACTCACCCACGCCGTCGCGGATATCCTCTTCCGTAACCTCTTCCGGTGTCATCGACAGCATCTTGCACACGACCGATGTTGCAAGCTCCTTCGAAAACGTCACCGACACAAAGCCCTCGGCCTTGCCCGATAACCCGATCGTCCCCGAGTAGAAACCGCGCGACGTGGCCTCGTTCGAAAGCCGCAGGCCAATGCGCTCACACGTCATGCCTGCCATCTGCTTCAGTGTGTCCACCGTTCCCGCGACAAACGGATTAATATAATCGGCGTCCACAGCCGCCGTCTCCCGCGACTTGGCGACTCCCGCGTATTTCGCGAGCTTCTGTGATACGTCATGCGGTTGCAGCGGCGTCAAAAGAATATCTTCCGCCTGCACGCCCACCGCTTTCTGTGCCGTGTACTGTCCCGTGTTACTTGTCACAATCACGATCGGACAGCCCTTGTCCTCCCCGTTGGGCCGCATGCTCTTTAACCGCTGCGCTGCTGTTTCGCCGCCGTCCGGCCAGAAGAACAAGGCCAGATTGAACATCGACAGCCGCGCCGCAGCTTCGTCAAACTCTATTCGCTGCACCTTGACGTCGTGCTCCGATAGCAGCCGCGATGCAATCTGCTCCTGCAGCCTCGGGAACCCGATCAAAGCAATTTCTGCGCTCATGTATTTTTGCCCTCTGATAGATTCTGGTTAGGCTCCGACCATCGACATGCTCTCCTGAATCTTCAGGGCGAGCATCTTTTGATCAAAGGGCTTGGTCAAGTAATTCTGTGCTCCGGCCTTCAATGCGTCTGAAACGAAGTTCATGTCCGCTTCGCTCGTCAGCATCATCACAACCAACTGCTTCGTCGCTGGATTGCTCTTGATGGTCTTCAGGACTTCCAGACCGGTCATGCCCGGCATATTCCAATCCAGAATGACCAGCGAGATCTCACTGGCCTTCTCTGCGACGATAGCGAGCGCAGCCGCCCCGTCTGCTGCCTCCAATACGGTGTGGCCAAGTTCCTCACAACTTCGCTTGACGATCCGGCGAATCGTGGTCGAATCGTCAACAGAAAGAATGGTCATTTGCGTCCTCGCACTGCAATATGGTTCGGGAAAGGCGTTGCGCCGAGCCAACGGCAGGCTGAATCGCCTGAACTCGGAGCAAAGCACAGACCACGCAAACAAGAAACCGCCCGGACAGCCGCAACTGCCGGGCGGTTTAAGCATACTGCAAGTGTCACTTCAGCTTATCGAACCCATTCTGCAAATCCTGTCGCAAATCATCCACGTCTTCAAGTCCCACCGAGAGCCTGATCAGCCCGTCCGTGACGCCCAGTTTTTCCCGCAGTTCACGCGGAATCGTCGCATGGGTCATGATCGCCGGATGATCGCACAGCGATTCAACCCCTCCCAACGACTCCGCCAGCGCAAACAGACGCAGACCTGTCACAAATTTCCGCGCCGCTTCAAGCCCGCCTTTCAACTCAAAACTGATCATCCCCGCGAAGCCTGACATCTGTTTCATCGCCAGTGCCTGCTGCGGATGCGATTTCAAACCCGGATAGCGCACCCAAGTCACGTGCTGATTCATTTCAAGATCTTTCGCCAGGATCGCCGCATTCGCCTGATGCCGCTCCATCCGCACGGCAAGGGTCTTGATTCCCCGCAGCGTCAGGAAGCAGTCCATCGGCCCCGGCACAGCGCCGCACGCATTCTGAACATATTTCAGATTGCGATAGAGCTCTTCGTCGCTCGTGACAAGTGAACCCATCACCACGTCGCTGTGTCCGTTCAAATACTTCGTGACACTGTGCATCACCAAATCGGCTCCCAGTGCGAGCGGGCGCTGAAAATAGGGCGTCGCAAACGTATTGTCAACGGCGACCTTAACCCCTTTGGCGTGCGCGATCTTCACAATCGCGGCAATATCCACCAGTTTCAAGAGCGGGTTCGTCGGCGACTCGAGCCAAATCCACTTCGTCTTCGGCGTTATGCTCTTCTCAACCAACTCGAGGTTGGTAAGGTCCACAAAGTCCGACGCTATCCCCTGCTTCTCGCGCACATATTTGAAGATGCGAAACGTCCCGCCGTACACGTCGTCTCCCGCAAGCACATGCTCGCCCGCCGACAGGGTGGCAATCAGACAATCAATCGCTCCCATGCCGCTCGAAAAACACAATCCGAATGTCCCGCCTTCAAGGGCCGCAATCGACTCCTGCAGCGCCGCCCGTGTCGGATTGTCTGTGCGCGAATACTCATATCCGAGATTCTTGCCCAGTTCCGGCTGCACATAAGTGGACGTCTGAAAAATCGGCGTCATAATCGCGCCGTTAACCGGGTCGGGAGTCACTCCCGCATGCAAACAAAGTGTGGAGAATTTCATGTAGATAGTATTTTCTGGTCTACCCTCGGTCTTCCCGGGGGATCGGGGTTTTACCGCCTCGCCCAACAAGGAGCTCTCCGCGCACCGCCGAGCCGGGTTAAGCCTGCGCAACCCGGCCGCAATCTGGGAAATCACGACAACCCTTTCACACCATGATGTCCCTGCTCACTTCCAGCACCTCGCCCGCATCACCTTTAATTCCCCGGCGCGCACCGTCACTTTAGGCAGATCATATCGCGTAAGCGTCATCCCGCCCGCGTCTTCATAGATCACCCGCAACTCATGCTCACCCGGGGGCAATTGAAAGTCCGCGACAAAAATCTGATCCGGCAGCGTCTCCCATGAGCGCGTATCCGCCGCCTCGGTCGCCGCTCCGAGCAGGTTTACACCGAGTCCCAGAATCGTCCCCAGTGCTTCACTGTCCTTCTTCCCGGCATCTTCGGCGGCCTTTGATGCGGCATATTTGATAATCCCGCGCGTGATGGCCCGGGCCGCAATCGCTGGCATCCGGTCGTTCAAGTCTTGCCTGAGGATGCTCCCGAGCGGCGCCGCAAGTTCCGCGAGCTTGTCAATGCCCTCGCCTCGCACGGACACCCGCCGCGTCTCCGTCCCGGCATAGCCTTCGGGATAATACGGGAGAGCCACGCGCACAAAATAGTCGAGCTCACTTTCTTCGTATTCATAGTCGTGACCTCGGTACCAAAGCTCCTCGGAATACCGGCTGCGCTCGTCGTCGTCCTTGAAGTCGCGCCTATCGTACTTCATAATCGGGAACATCAGGTTGTTCTCCAGAATCTGCGGCGCGATACCCGTCTCACAGAGCACCACCACGCGTCCCCAGTCCGGATTCACATCCTTGTCCACGTCGCCGCAGCGTTCGAGGAGTGCGGCCTCCTGTTCGCTCGCTCCGACCTCTTTCAGTGCTGCATACGTCGCCCGGCACAGGTAGCCCGGCTCCTCTATTCCATAAAACGGATAGAGCTCCAGTGCCCGCTTGTACGAAATCCATGCGTCGTTATGCTGTCCGTATGTTTCATACATCGCGCCCGAAAACCATTGCAGGAACGGATCGTCCTTGTAGCTGTGTTTCGATTCGCGCGCGTTCACTTCCAGATAACTCGCGATTCTGCGCCCTTCCACCACCGCCGCATCCGGTTCACCTTTGCCCAGATAGGCCAGCGCCTGATAGTAGTGCAGAATCGCCTTGTCGTAAACCGTCCCCTGATAGGCCCGCACGCGGTCCGAGGTCGTCAGCGACGCCGCTTCACGCGACAGACTCTTGGTCAAGCGCTCTTCTGCGATCCGGTCCGCCTCTTTCAATGAACCAAGCGCCTTGTCATACTCGCCCGCTTCCAGTGCGAGCAAACCCAGGTTCAGGAGCTCGTCCACGCGCTGCGTGTTTTTCTTGACGCCCTTCTCGTATGCCGCGAGCGCCTGCTGTGCGGACGTGTTGCGCAACTCCGTCCGCACCTGTTCCATCAGCAGCGTCCGTTTTCCCGCGCACCCGAAAACCAGCAAAGCGAAAACGACGAGGAGTAACGTCAGAGCAGGGGCGGCAGGCGTGCCGCCCGTTTTGAGATGCGTTTCCCGGAGCGGGGTCTCCAGACTCCGCCGAAACCATGTGCAGCACATCGCCGTTACGGCTTGTAGTTCTTACGCGCGATGTATTTCTTAATCTTCTTCTGCCCGATCCACACCTTCTCGTTCGTCTGCACATGCGACAGCGTCAGATCAACCTGATAATAGGCGACCTTCTCTTTGCCTTCCTGATCCACAATCTTGTTGATCTCGCCCAGCAGCATGTAATCCGCGCCGAGCTCCATCCCGAACTCTTTCATGGTTTCAAGCGAGGCGTTCGCTTGCTGATCTTCGCGCTCTTCGCGCACCCCTTCGCGTTCATCCTTGCTCGCCACCACTCGCACCGTCCCAGAGTTCACAAACGCGCGCTCGATATCACCGACAAACGTCCCTGTTGCGATATGCTCATCCGACAGATTCCGCATGGCACCCACAATCACGGCCGGGTCCTTCCCGGCGTCGCGCACGAAATTGGTCAGCCACGGCTTCGACAGGGCGTCGCCAATCATCTCATCTGCCACGAGTCGGCTATCCGTATCGTTCCAATTGCCCGACAGGTCGACCGTCTCTTCGACATCAATTCGCGAGACCTTCTTGCCTCCCGAGCAGCTAATCAGCGCAAAGCTTGCCAGCGCGAGCGCCAGAATCAATAGAGTTCTCATCTTCAACTCCCGTAATGTTAGTTACTTGCGTGTGCCCCGCAGGGCACAGGTTAATTGTCCAATATACACTCTCTTGGACACCCATTCAACCCAAAGGTTGACTCTCCGTTTCCGTCAAGCCCCCAAACTCGTCCGCGACTTTGGGGGGACAAAGGGGGATCTCTCCGCCTCCCCTTCTCCGTTCACGGGGAAGGGGCCGGGGGATGGGGCTCCGCCTCCGCTCGTAGGGGCGGCAGGCGTGTTGCCCGCGTTCACTTCCCCGCAGGTTATGCTGCGGGCGCGCCGATCCCCAAGCGAATCAGAACACAAAAAAACGGCAGACTCTCGCCCGCCGCTAAACTCCCCCTTCATACTACATTCTTCATACCTTCTCATAGACCCTGCCCAACACCTCGTTCTCCACAAACCACCCCTCAACCGTCAGGCGAAAGACCCCGTCTGTCACCTCGCGCAAGTGCCTCGGTAAACCCGTCGCCGCGTCCCACAGTTCACGCGCCTTAATCCCACCCCATGCCGTGTGACAATCACTCCACATCACGCCCTCTTTCCGCCTGAGCCTCACCGAAATCCACTCCTCCCACTGCTCGCGCTCGCCGTTCTGCCATTCACGATCCACCGGTGATTCGCCCGCGAGAATCCGCCGCTCATACTCGTGCACATCCGCCACGTTCGCATATCTCCGTGCCACTCCGTCAAACGAATGCGCCGACGGACCGACCCCGATATACGGTTTTCCCTCCCAGTAAACCTGATTGTGTACCGAGCGAAATCCGGGCCGCGCAAAATTGGAGACTTCGTAGTGCTCGTAACCATGGCGTTCGAGCAGCTCGTGCGTGAACAAATAAAGCTCCGCTTCAAAATCCTGTTCGAGCGGTTCCAACACACCCTGTTCGAGCCATCGTCCATACGGCGTCTGTTCGTGATACTCGAGATTGTAAAGCGACACATGTTCCGGCTCGCACGCCAACGCCTGCTCAAGATCGTTCCGCCACTCCGCCGTCGTTTCGCCCGGCAAGCCAAAGATCAGATCCATCGACAGATTTGTGAATCCCGCCGCGCGCGCATTTCGCACCGTCTCGCGTGTTTCGTCCGCCGCGTGATCGCGATAGAGCAGCTGCAGCTTGCGCTCCGAGAACGATTGCGCCCCCAGCGACAGCCGGGTTATCCCCGCTTCGCGCAGCTCCTTTAGTCCAGCGAGCCCCAACGTCCCCGGATTCGCTTCTAAAGTCACCTCTTTCCCCTGTACGCTGCCCAGTTTCGAAACACCGTTCAGCAAACTCGCCAGTTGCTCCGCCGAATGCAGCGATGGCGTCCCCCCGCCAAAATAGACAGAAGTTATTTCTTCGTCTGACGCGCTTGACTCACGCTCTCGAAGAGCCGATAACTCAGAGAGAATCAGCCCCCAAATACGCGCCAGATCGCCCGTTCGCGGTACTTTCTTGAAGAAATCGCAATACGGGCAGAGCCGCCGACAGTACGGCAAATGTAGATAGACGGCAACTGGCACTTATATTGCCCTATATGACTTATGCGATAAAGGGTCTCGCATTTCGTCTGGTTAACTTTTTGTTTTTGTTGGGCGCAACGTTTAGTCTGTGACGAGTCGGGCAATTTGCACACTCGAACGGGCAAAGTGTGCCATAATCTACACGGTCCATGACCCCTGATCCGAAGGCAACTCTTACTCAACTCGCCGAGGTCCACAACGGATCTTCACCGGAGAACTCCTCCCCGGCGACGAATGGTGCCTCGGACAGCGCCACTCGCGCCCGCGGCTTGGCTGGACTTGTTCAGGACTTTGTCAAGCGTGCCCGTGGACAGCAGCCCCCGCCCGCCGCAGAACAAGCTCCCGAACTCCTCGATCTCCTGCTGGAAGGACCCGATGCGTTAGTGGTCGTACTCCGTGAACGCGGCCAGATTGTCGAAATCTCCCGCCGCTTCTGCGAATGGACAGGCCGCACCCGCGAACAACTGCTCGACCGTCCTCTGCTTGCCCTCTTTCCGGACACCGAACACAAAATCGTCCACACGCTCTACGAAGATGCCGGCGCGGGCGGAGTTCATGTCGTCGAAATTCCGTCCGGGAACAATGCTCCGTCACGGCTGATCGAATTCACGTCGCGGCAATCCGACTCCGGCAACGGCGAATTCGCGCTGCTGGTGGGCCGTGATGTAGGCGAGCGCGCAATCTCCGAGCGTTATTTGCGCACCGAGCGTGATCGCTTGAACACGTTTATTCGAGCCATGCGCGACGGACTCGCGCTGCTCGATATCAGCGGCGACGTGCGCTATGCAAATCCGACGATGGAGACGTTCTTCGAAAGCTACGAGCTGCCCATCGTCTGTCATCGCTGGCTGAAGGAATTCGCCAGGGATGATCATTCCGATTTACAGGGTCTGACTTCGGCCTACGGCGGCAGGACCTTGAAGCTCGACGCGGGCGACGGGCGCATGTTCCTGGTCACGCGCAGCTTCCTGTTTGAAGCCGGGAAGCCCGCGCAGTTGATGCTGATGGCCAAGGACATCACGGAGCAATCGCTGATCGAGAAACAGAATCATCTGCTTGAACTCGAACTTACCCGTGAATCGAAACTCGCCGAGTTTGGGATGTTGGTGGCGGGCATCGCGCACAATTTGAACGGCCCGTTGACGGGGATATTAGGGTTGTGCGACCTGATGAAGATGAAGGGGACGGCGACGAGTGAAATCGAGCAGATGCGGAAGCAGGCGACGGTGATGCGGGACTTAATTGCGAATCTGCTCACCAAGTCGCGCAACGAGCGGGAGCTTGAACCGCGCGAACTCGATGTGCGGGAGATTCTCGACACCGAACTGCGTTTCCTCGAAGGGAATCTCTTCTTCAAGCATCAGATTCAGAAGAAGCTCTTGATTACCGACGATCTGCCGACGATTTTCGGTGTGTATATCGATCTCTCACAGGTGATTGGCAATCTTTTGCGCAACGCGATTGACGCGATGTACGAATCGTCGCAGAAGCAGTTGACGGTGAAGGCGTTTGTGCAGGATCGGCATCTGGTGTTGCAGGTGACGGACACCGGCAGCGGGATGACGCCGGAAGTTCAGGCGCGCATTTTCGAGCCGTTCTTCACCACCAAGCCGAAGCAAACGGAAGCGATTAACGGCGGCCCGGTGGGCACTGGTTTAGGGTTGTCATCGTCGCGCACGATTCTCGCCCGCTATGGAGCTCTGCTTGACGTGCAATCCGCTCCCGGCGATGGCAGTACGTTCACGGTGAAACTCCCCATCGGCAGAAAGCCGGAGTTGTTGCCGAGAAGTTAGCAGAAGTCAATGATGGGGCACCCGCAGGTGCTTGTTAAGCACAGGGTGCCGCCGGGATATAGGGGCAGGCGTGAGCCTGCCTTTTTGTTCCTGCAATACAGTCTCCGGTGAGCGGGGCAGGTTAAGAAACCTGCCGCCGCGAATCAGAACCATCCCTAACCCCTTCCCCGTGAACGGACAAGGGGGACACGTTTTCTAAGCGGTCGTCTGTAGTAGTGGTCTCCGGTTTCCCCCGCAGGTACTTGGAGGGGCGTGCCAGCACGACAGGTACTTTGCTGATCAGACTGGACCGCCCGTTCAGGCCGTGTGGTTGGCCTCTTCCGCCGGGTTCCTCCGGGACGGTCTTGTGTGGTTAGCTGACGCTAATATAATACAAAATTTTCGAATTGTCAAGTTTGAGTGGGCTATATATTACATATGGTTAGCGAAACGAGGTATGGGTTGGGGAGGCGTGCAGGACGAAAGAGCAAAGCCCCTTCGGTCGGAAGGGGCTTTGAATGCCTATATGGTCCGTAACGTATTTAGTTTATGCGCGCACGAGCGGAGCGCATGGCGGGATCAGGGTAGCGGTAGTTTGACAGGGCGGCGCTGTTTTGTACGACTTGGTAGCGCTGGATGTACTCCGGGGAGTTCAAGACACCCGTGTCCGTATAGGTGCTGTCTGTTACGGTGGCGATGGTGTTGAAGGCACCGGTGGAACCAGTTGCGCGCTGGACATCAAACGTCGCCGGGTCTGGTCCGGTCTGCCAGAAGAGCACGATGCTGGCAAGCGAACCATCTGGGTAGGCCGTCAGCAGCGGGCCGACGACAAACGTATCCACGGCGGTCGTGCTCCAATTGCCTCGGTTGTCGAGATATCTCAGACCGAGGATGTGCTTGCCGATGGGAATGCTTGTCACGCTGTCCATCACCGTTTCGAGTGTATCGTCCCAGACTCCATCTATCGGTACAAGCGGTTCGCCAAGCCCGAATCCAGGATCTACATTGATGAAGAACTCGGCTCCGGCAAGAGTTTGAACCTCGCTATTGCCGGATTGACGGATGATGTAGAATAGCCTTGCGTCGGCGATGCTCCAACGATTGCGGTCGTCCCGATAGCGCAGGTAGAAGCGATTGAGACCATCAGGAAGTCCTGCCGTAGATAACTCTCCGGCAACCATCGGTTCTTCACCCGGCACGACGGCAAGGGAGGTTCCGTTGCCGAAGCCGGGATCGTCATTAAAGAAATACTCGGCAGCTGTGATTTCGGAATATTGCGGAACATGCACCTGCGTGATGTAGAAGAGTCTTGCATCGGCGATGCTCCAGCGCGAAAACTCGTCCTGATAGCGGAGATAGAAGCGGTGCAGGCCGGGCGGCAGGGCTTCGACGTCCACAGGAAAGCTGATAGACGGGTCCGGACCCTCGGTAAGAGCAACGCTCGTTCCGCTGCCCTGGCCGGGATCGCTGTTGAAGAAATACTCAGCGGCAATGATGTTGTCGGACGTGTCCGGCGTGGTGATCGAGAGCAGATAGAAGAGTCGCGCATCGGCGATGCTCCAGAAGCCGCGTTCATCTTGAAAGCGCACGTAGCAACGATGCAGACCGGGGGAAAGCGCGCTGAGGTCGGCGGATGCGCTGACCGACGGCGTATCGGATGCCGTCAATGTCAGGGCGATTCCGTTGCCGAATCCCGGATCGCTGTCGAAGAAATACTCCGCGTTGCTGATGTTCTGCGCGAACGCCAGGCCGCAGACGCAGAGCAGAGATAGGGTTAGAAAGAACAATTTCATTTTAGTACCCTCTGCCGATTCTGCCTTGCGACTGAATCTGAAGCTCTCCGCCAAACGTCACTGCGCCGGGGACGGTGAGGCTTTGGACATAGGGATAGTTCGGTGCGCCGGAATCAACAAACGGCGTTTGGCCACCGTAGATGCCGAGGTCTGAGCGCGAGCCATCCAGATCCAGTACATTGGGATCGCCTGCATTGATGCACGCTACGCCATTGACCGGATCAAGGTGCAGGTTCGAGACGCCGAACTGGTAGTTCGCGGTTTCGTCGTAATTCACAAACGGATCATTCGCCAACTGAATGAAGTTTGTGCCAATCGGTGGCACGGTTCCGGTTGATGAACAATAGTCAATGGTGGAAGTCGGCGGATACGTTCCCCAACTGGCATTGCTCGTGTTCCAATCGTGAAACACACAGTTTATCATAGCGAACGGAAACGAGCCGTTCAGTCCTAAGAGCGTTCTTGGTCCGACAAATGAGCAATTAGCAACGACAAGTGACGAGTAAGTTCCTTGGAGTGTGCGATAAGGCGTCGAAGTCGTATTGGCATTAGCTAACAGACAATTCTCAATAACGACGGCTCCACCACCAGAATTCAGGAGGTTGGCTTCTGTGCTCTGACCTCCACCACCTGCATAAACATGTAGTAGCGCACAATCCTTTATAAGCAGGGACCCGCTACTGTATTGGACCAGAGTTGAATAGCCGGTCGCCATATCGCTTATGAGCATTCGTCGTAGGACAATTGAGTCGACAGTAGCAGATATTATCATTGAATGGTGCGATGAATGTTCAATCCTAAGTCCTTCAATCGTGGTCCCGCTTGATCCGCTGTTTAGACGCAATTGACCAGCGAGCCGGCAAAGAGCGGGCGTCGAGAACCCTGATCCGATCAGAATCAGCTTCTTCGTGAACACGAGGTTCTCTGTGAAAGTCCCGGGTCCGAGAAGAACAGTATCACCTGACGCCGCGGTATTATGGGCCGATTGGATCGTCACTGCATCGCCTGGAACCTCGATGATCGTCGCAAAGGAGCACGCCGCGAGCAATGCGACCAGAACGAATGTCAAGAAGGTTTTCATCATTTTCTCCCTATGAGATTAGTATCCGCGGCCGATGCGGCCTTGGGATTGAATTTGCAGTTGATTGCCGACGGTGACGGAAGATGGAACGGTCAGGCTTTGGACAAAGGGATAATTTGGCGCGCCGGTGTCGAGATACGGAGTCTGACCGCCGTAGATGCCCAAGTCTGAACGTGTGCCATCGAGGTCGAGGACGTTCGGATCGCCCGCATCCGTGCACAGCGCGCCGCCTTGCGGGTCGGTGTTTAGACGGAGATCACTGACACCGAACTGGTAGTTCGCAGTCTCATTGTAATTCACAAACGGATCATTCGCCAACTGAATGAAGTTTGAGCCAATCGGTGGTACGGATCCGGTTGATGCGCAATAGTCAATCGTTGCTCCAGCAGGATAGTTCCCCCACGATCCCCCGGCAACCCAATCATGGAAGATGCAGTTCACAACTTGCATGGGAGGGGAATTGGTTAAGCCAAAAATCCGATAGGCGCCGAGAACTGTGCATTGGCGCATGATCAATGACGAGGGATTTCCTGAAATGACCGGGCCGCGATTGGCGTCGGACGTAGTATATGCAAATACACAGTTTCCGAAGAGTACGTCTTCGCCGATGGTGCTGAACATTTCCCAGCCACTTGGAGCCCAGGGTGCCCCCATTAGTACACAGTCGCTTACAGAGAGAAAACCGTTTGCAGCCTGGAAGTTACGCCCAACAAAGGGAATCCCCCCAATGGTATCCACCATCTTGCATCGTTTTACGTGCACTGAATCAACGGAAGCGGAATTAATGTTGACCAAAAAGAAGGAGTTATTGACGAGATTAATCGACAGGCTCTCGAACACTGCCCCGTTGCTGCCTGCATTCAGAATGAAGTAGCCGTTCAGAAGGGTCAAGTCGAAGCCTGCGCCAATGAACGCCAGACGCTTCGTGGTGGTCAGGGACACCGAGAACTGCCCGGCTCCAATCAAAATCGTGTCGCCGCTGTTGGCCGCCGAGTAAGCAGCGGCGATGTCATTGTATTGCGACGGCACCTCCCGAATAGTTGCGCTTGTGGAGCTGATAAGCAGAAGAACCGAGCAACGGAATGGACGCGAAAACAATTTCGCAGTGAGAAGAGGGAGAGCATGAGGAACTCCGATCATATACTGAAAGAGCGGGAAACTGTTCGAGACTTGACGTGAGAATTTACGGGGGGGGGGTAAAATGTCAAGCAATACTGAAGGTTGTAGAAACGTGCGCAGCGCGAATCATGCAGATTTGTCCTCGATAGTTGCTGATAACCCATAATTACTGATGGTGTGCTTACAGATTTCGAATGCGACCAATGAGGTCTTATCTGCAATTATGAGTGATCGGCGGAAATGGCGCACAATTCAAGAGACCCGTTGAAGCGCGCACCAGACCCGTTCCCCCGGCCCCTTTCCCCAGAAGCGGAGACAGGGGCAGCCCCTAGAACCCCTGCCTTGACTCTCCCCGATATTCGCCGTAAATTCTGACTTGAACCCGTCCCCGAACCCAAGAAATACATGAAATTAGGTCTACTTACCAGCGGCGGCGACTGCCCCGGGCTGAATGCCGCCATCCGTGCCGTCGTCCGCACGGCCAACAACCGCTTCGGCTATGAAACCGTCGGCATCCGCAACGGGTGGAAAGGACTGCACGACGGCGACATCATTCCGCTTCCCCCCAAGTCGGTGGCCGGCATTCTGGCGCGCGGTGGGACCATCCTCGGGACCTCGCGGTTCAACCCGGTCCACGACGCCGACACACTTGCGCATTGCCTCGAGAACATCGCGCTGCACCGCCTCGACGGGATCATCGTAATCGGCGGCGACGGGAGCCTGTCGGCGGCCTACGAGCTCTCGAAACACGGCGCGAAGATCATCGGCGTCCCAAAGACCATCGACAACGACATCGCGGGCACCGACGCCACCTTCGGGTTCTATACCGCAGTTCAAACGGTGACCAACGCGATTGACAGCTTGCACGCGACCGCCGAGTCGCATCACCGTATCATGATCATCGAGACGATGGGCCGCAACTCCGGCTGGATCGCGGTGACGGCAGGCATCACCGGCGGCGCGGACCTGATCCTCGTTCCCGAACGACCGTTCAATTGGGAAAAGGTCTGCCGTCAACTGGTCACGCGTCACGAGACAAAGCGCTTCTCGATTGTCGTGGTCGCCGAGGGGGCCAAGCCCGAAGACGGCGACATCGTGACGATGGGCGACCTCGACAATTTCGGGCGTCCGCGCTTCGGCGGCATCGGCTACGTTGTGGCGCGCGAAATCGAACAGCGTACGGGCATCTCGACACGCGTGACGGTGCTGGGTCACGTGCAGCGTTCGGGCACTCCGGTTGCCGAAGACCGCCTGCTCGCCACGACGATGGGCGTCACAGCCGTCGAGGCGGCCTCGAACGGTCAGTTCGGCAACTTCATTGCGCTGCGCAACGGCCGCTACGAAACGGTCTCGCTTTGGGAGATGAAAGGCAAAACACGCTTCGTCGACGACCGCATGTACGACATCGCGGAGATCTTCTTTGGGTAGCCACTTGAAAACGGGCGGCACGCCTGCCGCCCCTACACCATACCAACACTCTACACATGGCAATTCGCATAGCAATCAACGGATTCGGGCGCATCGGGCGCCTGGTGTTTCGCGGAATTTACAACGATCCGCGGTTTGAAGTCGTGGCGATCAACGACCTAACGGATTCGAAGACGCTCGCGCATCTTTTGAAGTACGATTCGACGCAAGGTAAGTTCGGCGAGAAAGTCGAAGTAACCGCGACGGGTTTGCAGGTCGGCAAGAATCACATCGAAGTGACGTCCGAGAAGGATGCCAAGAAGCTCAACTGGGCCGACAACCAGACGGATATCGTGGTTGAATCGACCGGCGCAAAGTCGTTCCGCGACCGGGCGGGGATACAGCAGCACATCGACGCAGGCGCAAAGAAGGTGCTTTTGACGGTTCCGTCGAAAGACGAAATCGACGCGACGATCGTGCTCGGTATCAACGACCACATGTTGAAGCCGGAGCACAAGCTGGTGTCGAACGCGAGCTGCACGACGAACTGCGTCGCGCCGATGGCGAAGGTGATGCTGGACAACTTCGGCGTCGAGAGCGCGTTCATGACGACGATTCACAGTTACACGAACGATCAGAACATCCTCGACGCACCGCACAGCGACTTGCGCCGGGCGCGTTCGGCCGCGGTGAGCATCATCCCGACGACGACGGGCGCGGCCAAGACGGTGGGGAAGATCATCAAGGAGCTGAAGGGCAAAATTGACGGGACCTCGCTGCGCGTGCCGACACCGACGGGCTCGATTACGGACCTGGTGGTGAACACGACGAAGCCTGCCACGATTGAAGCGGTGAACGCGGCGTTCAAGGCGGCGGCGAACGGCCCGATGAAGGGCGTGTTGGAATACACCGAAGAAGAGCTTGTGTCGTGCGACATCATCGGCAATCCGCATTCGTGCATCTTCGACGCGAAGTCGACGATGGTGATGGGCGACAAGATGGTGAAGATCTTCGGCTGGTACGACAATGAGTGGGGCTACTCGATGCGCTGCGTCGACCTGCTGGTCATGATGAGCAAGTGAGTGTGTGCTACGCACATCCTGCGCTGCCGCGAGGGCTGAGTATTTTCTGTGATGGTAATCAACGCTGAAGGATAAACAACATGAGCGAAACGCCGCAAAAACCGTCTGAAATCAAAGAGAACCTGAACGAGGCCAAGGCCTCGATTGGCAAGCTTTGGGGCAGCGTAACGAGCGAAACGCATGGCGCGATCGAGAAGGTGGCCGACAAGACCGGGCAGTGGTTTGAAGAGAAGAAGAACGCGGTCACGAAGGAAGACGTCGAGAAGGCCGTGGACAAGGCCGAGACGGGCATCAACAAGCTGCTGAACTCGGGCAAGGCGTATGTTGTGAAGCTCGGTATGCAGGCCAAGCTGTTATGGGAGATGCTGCGCGCGAGCGTCAAGAACGAGTTTGACATCCCGTGGGCAACGGTGGCTTCTATTACAGCGACGCTGCTCTACTTGATCTCGCCGATCGACGTGATGCCGGACTTCATTCCCGGTTTGGGCTTCCTGGATGATGCGCTGGTGATCGCGCTCTGTCTGTCGCTGATTCGTGTGGACCTGAAGCGTTATGCGGCGCATAAGAACCTGAACCTCGCGGACTACGCGTTGGGTGAAGACGGCAAGCCGTTGGAAGACAAACCAAAAGCATAGTTGGTGAAGCGCCCGCGCCGTTTTGGACCCGGCGGGTTCTTAGCGTGGTTTGCGATTCTGCCGAAGTCCCGGCGGGGTTGGCAGTTTCTGTTCCGCCGATATTCGCTGTGGCGGAGCATGATGGGTCAGGTCTTTCGCGGCCAGCGCAGGCTGCCGTGGGGGACGATTATCGCGGTGGTCGCGATTGCGCTCTACGTGCTGCTGCCGTTCGATTTGATTCCCGATTTTTTTTTGTTCTTTGGCTGGCTCGACGATGCGTTCATCGTGGCGAAGCTCTTCGCCCTGATCAAGCTTGATTTGCGGAGATTTGTTAGCGACGAGCACATCGATCCCGAGCCCTTTGATTTGCAGGAAAAGTAAACACAAGACAACATCCAAGATGAAAACCAAGACTTTACTCGTTCTCGCGATTACCGCGCTGTTTGCAATTTCGTGTGCCTGTGGCAGCAAGGCCTGCCGCACATTTGGCGAAGAGCCGAGCCTCCAGAAACCCGCGAAAATCGCGGAGCTTAATGCGGACCCCGCAAAATACGTGGATCAGGACGTGCTGGTGAGCGGCACGGTGGTCGACATGTGCAAGCATGCGGGCTGCTGGGTGGAGATTGAGCAGAAGGACAAGTCACGAATCTTGTGCAAGAGCATCGGAGATGTTGTGACCTTCCCGCAGGAAACGTTGGGCAAGGAGATCACGCTGCAGGGGACGTTAATGTATGATCCCAATGCACCGGGTGCGGTTGAAGAGAAGCACGAAGGTGAAGCCGAGGGTCATGCGTGTCCTGCTCCGGTGATTATGGTGAGCATCAAGGGCGCGACGGTTAAGGGACTCTAAGAAAGTCACAATTCAATAGTCAGAAATCCGGGGCACGGTGTGCGTGCCGCCGGAGTATTACGCAGTGCTTCAGGCTCGTGAAGCAAGGGCTGCGCATGATTTCGAGCCAGTCAAAAGCTAATTCACGAATCGGAGTACACCTTGGCAGAGAAGCGATACCTACTGAAAGACAAAGACAAGCGGCACGTCAAGGCGAAGCCGCCGCGACCGGACAGCAAGCCGAAATGGGAAGGCGACGACAAGCCCGCTCGCGCGCCGCGTTCACGCAGTGCCGCGGGAGACGATCGTCCGCCTCCGCGCAAGCGCTTTGACATCGACGACCGTCCGCCTCCGCGCGGTCCGCGCCGGGAGTATGGCGACAGTCCGCGTGGTCCGAAGCGCGAGTGGTCGGATCGTCCGCCGTCACGCGGTCCGCGTCGGGATTTTGATGGACCGCCGCGCGGCCGGTCGACCGGCCCGAAGCGTGAATGGACAGATCGTCCGCCGCGCCGCGACTTTGCGGATCGTGGACCAGGTCCGTCCGGCGGTGGAAATGCTGAGGTGTTGGAAGCGTTGGGCCGCATTGAGAATCAGCTGAAGGAGTTGACCAAGCGCATCACGCTGATAGAGAATCAGCTGGACGAGATTTTTGAAGGGGAAGAAGAGTAGCCAGCGTGGCGCTGGACCGGTTGTTTCGCGGTGGCAGGTGTCTTTACCTCTTTAAGCCAACAGAGAATCCTAAAGCCCGCGGTGGCAGGTGTCTTCACCTTTAAGCCAACAGAGAATCCTAAAGCTCGCGGCGGCAGGTGTCTTCACCTGCCCCGCTAACCGAGATGTAAAGGGGGAGTTCTGCTCCGTCTTCACACAAGGCACGACTTCACAGGCAGCCGCCATTTCGTAACAACGGTTACACAAGTTCGCGGAGCATGGTTCGTCGAAGCGAGTTTGTGCCAGAGGATTTTAGAGATATTCGAAGAATGCAGAGCGACGGCCAAGCTGGATTGCGTCGGCTTTGTTCTAATGCCTGATCACATCCATGCTCTGCTCTTTCAGAACGAAGATGCTCGCACGGTCTCCGATTTCATGCGCGATTTCAAAGTGAAGTCCGCATTCCGCTGTCTTCCCGAAGGATATTCGCAAGGAAACCTCTGGCGGCGCAGATATGATGACGTCCCTTTGCCGGGTCCGAATGCAGTGCGTACCCGCTTGAAATACATGCATGAGAATCCATTGAAAGCCAGACTTGTTGATCGGCCTGAGGATTACCAATGGTCGAGCGCGCAGCACTACTACAACGAGCAACCGACAATCATCACACTTGCCTCACATCTCGGTTAGCCGGGCAGGTGAAGACACCTGCCGCGGCGAGCTTTGGAGTGATCGGGCACATGTAGCGCCCAGCTTGATGGGCAAAATCCCCCGAGACTTAATCGCAATCCCAAACGTGTCGTCATTCTGCATGTCCCTGTAGGGAAACATAGGCTCGGCGAAGTGAAGAATCCCTCCGGGACTTCATTGCCCACCCCGTTGTTCAAAGAGAGATTCTTCAGCCGCGGCGGCTTCAGAATGACGACACACAAAAATTCTCGTCCAGAGAACGGGGCACCCGCAGCGGGTGCTGCTACGATTAGAACCAGCGGGCGGATCGCCATCCGCCCCTACAATAGAGAACTAACGAATTCATTCTCCGATGAACAAACTTACAATTGATCAGGTAGAGTTAAGCGGCAAGCGCGTGTTGGTGCGGGTGGATTTCAATGTGCCGCTGGACGCGGGCAAGGTCACCGACGACACGCGGATCCGCGAGTCGCTGCCCACGATTAAGAAGATTATCGCGGCGGGTGGAAAGGCGATTCTGATGAGTCACCTTGGCCGACCCAAAGGCAAGAAGAATCCGGATATGTCGCTCGTCCCGGCGGGAGTTCGATTGGCCGAGCTGTTAGGACGGCCCGTGACAATTGCGACGGATTGTATCGGCGCAGAAGTGGAGCGCGCAGTGAACGGGATGGCGCCGGGTCAAGTAGTGCTGCTCGAGAATCTCCGCTACTACAATGAAGAAGAGGCAAACGATCCTGAATTTGCCAAGAAGCTGGCGCGGTTGGGCGACTTGTACGTCAATGACGCATTCGGCTCGGCGCATCGCGCGCATGCCTCGACGGAAGGAGTAACGCAGTTCATCTCGCCGTGTGTCGCGGGCTATCTTATGCAGAAGGAGCTCGACTATCTGGGCAAGGCACTGGCCGAACCGAAGCGCCCGTTTGTAGCGGTGCTGGGCGGGTCGAAGATTTCAGGCAAGATTGACGTGATCGAGAATCTCATCGGCAAGGTGGATACGATTTTGGTCGGCGGGGGGATGGCCTACACGTTCTTCAAGGCGCAGGGCGGCGAAATCGGCAAGAGTATTCTGGAAGGCGATAAACTCGACCTCGCTCAGGAGCTGATGAAGAAGGCGACGGGGTCGAAGACGAAGCTGGTGCTGCCTCCGGACTCGCGGATTACTTCTGAACTGAAGGCCGGCGAAACGGTGTCAACCTCCGCATCGGATCGCATCCCGGCGGACAAGTTGGCTGCGGATATCGGCAAGGAAACCGAGCAGCTCTATGCGGATACGATCCTGAACGCCAAGACGGTAGTCTGGAATGGTCCGATGGGAGTTTTTGAAATTGATGAATTTGCATCGGGCACCAAGGCCGTGGCGGAAGCTCTGGTGAAAGCCACTAAGGCCGGGGCGATCACCGTTGTGGGTGGCGGGGACAGCGCGGCGGCGATGGAGAAGTTTGGGCTGGCCGACAAGGTGTCACACGTCTCGACGGGCGGCGGAGCCAGCCTCGAGTTTCTTGAGGGCAAGGTGCTGCCGGGCGTTGCAGCTTTGACAAACGCATAAGAAATAATGAATAGAAAATTGCTTCTGGCTGCAAATTGGAAGATGAACAAGCTCTCGGGTGAAGCCCGGGAGTTTGTTCTGTCGTATGCCGCCAAACTGGCAGAGTCATCTGTCGCCACGGTTCTGCTGCCGCCAAACACGGCATTAGTGGCCGTTGCAAGTACTTGTAAAGAGAGTGGTAAAGGCCCGGTGGGGCTTGCATTTGGAGCTCAGAATTGTTACTTTCAAAGTTCCGGTGCGTTCACGGGCGAGGTATCGCCGCAGATGCTTGTGGACCTCGGCTGCCGCTATGTGGTCTTGGGACACAGCGAGCGGCGGGCGATCTTTGGCGAGAGCGATGAGTTGATCGGGAAAAAGGTGAAGGCCGCGCTCGACGCAGGGCTGACGCCGATTTTTTGTATCGGCGAAACGCTTGATGAGCGGAACGGCGGCAAGCTGGAAGAGGTGTTGACGCGGCAGGTGCGTGTCGGCCTTGAACTGGTGTCCGATGCCGACCTGCACAAGGTGGTGATCGCCTACGAACCGGTCTGGGCCATTGGGACCGGAGTGGTTGCGACCCCCGCGCAGGCACAGGACGCGCACAAGTTTGTGCGCTCGCTGCTTGCGAAACGGAGCGCTCAGGCTGCCGGACAGATGCAGATTTTATATGGCGGCAGTGTGAAGCCGGATAACTGCTTTGAACTGATGTCGCAGGACGATATTGACGGCGCCTTGGTGGGCGGCGCGAGTTTGGAAGTGGAAAGTCTGCTGGCTTTGCACAAGGAATGTGTGCGGGCCTCGAAATAGATGAAGCCTTCGGTCTATCTGCTCATTCTCACATGGAACGCGAAGAAGGTGCTGTTCGAGTGCCTCGAGTCCGTGATGAAGCTCGATTATCCCAATCTGAAGATTGTGGTGATGGACAACGGCGGAACGGACGGCACCCCGGCGGCGGTGCGCGAGCAGTACGGCGACAGGGTAACGCTCATTGAAAACGGCGCGAATCTGCACTTTGCGCGCGGCAACAATCCCGGGATTGAATATGCCGTGCGCGAGCAAGCGGACTATCTGATGCTCTTGAACGACGACGTGATTGTGGAACCGAAGATGGTGACGACACTCGTCGAGACGATTGAGCGCGATCCGAAGATTGGTGTGATTGGTCCGAAGGTGTATTTTGAGAATCCCCCCGACCAGATTTGGTTTGCGGGGGGCTTGGTTCACCTGCACAAGGGAACATCGGCGCACATCGGGATACGACGTGGACTATATCACAGGCTGCGCACTAATGATACGCCGCGAAGTTGTGGAGCAGATTGGCGGACTTGATCCGGCTTTTTTGATCTACTGGGAAGACACCGACTGGTGCATGAAGACGAAGCGGGCGGGGTATCGAGTGGTGTATGAACCCGCAGCGAAGATGTGGCACAAGATCTCGGCGAGTCGCGGCGGTCAGCTATCAAAATACAAGATTCGGAACAAGCTGCGCAGCGCGTGGATATTTCACAAGCGCTGGGCGCGGTGGTATCACTGGTTGACGATTCCGTTCTTTTTCACGCTGGATATTCTGCGCATTCTGTGGATGATCGCGACGGGCGGCTTCAAGCGCCCGCCTTCCGCCAGCGCGCCGCTGGACTGAGTTTTGGACAAAAAAACAGCGAGTGGGTTGCACTCGCTGTCTGAAACTTGATCTCCGATTTGGGCGCGACGCGCCAGCGACCTTGGGTCGAGCGTTTAGGCTGGTTATTTTTTCCAGTAGGAATAGACGCCGACTTCGAGTTCGTATTGGGTCCATTCGAAGCGATGGCGCTTGGGCTGAGTCTGCGCCCACTCCCACATCTTCGTGAGACCTTCTTCGAGATTGGTGCGGTGTTCGAAGCTCAAGAGGTCTACGGACTTCTGATAGGTTGACCACGCGTGCTTGACTTCGTGGCGGCTTTCGAGATGCACGAGTTCGCCGTGTCCGACCACTTTGATCAGCGTTTCCGCGGCTTCATTGATGGTGCAGGCGTGAATCCCGCCGAGGTTGATAATCTGGCCCGCAACTTCCTTGCGGACGGCGGCATTCCAGAGCGGCTCGGTGATATCATCGATATATGAGAAGGCGCGCTTCTGCTCGCCGTCGCCGAAGACCGAGATTGGCTCGCCGCTCATCAGACGGAACATCCAGATGCCGAGCACGTTGCGGTACTTGTCCCAGATATTTTGCTTGGCGCCGTAGACGTTGTGCGGGCGGATGATGCAATATTCGAGTCCGTGCTGTTCGTTAGCGATCTGAATGTCCATTTCGGCGGCGAATTTCGCAACGCCGTACGGATCAATCGGGGCCTGCTGATCACGCTCATCAAAGGGGACTTTGCCGCGGCCGTAGACGGACATCGATGACGTGTAGACGAGCCGTTTTACGCTGTGCTTGATGCACTGAGTGATGATGCGGGTGGTGGCAATCAGATTGTTCTGATAGTTGAAGACGCGCACAAACGGGCTGAGTCCTTCGGCGGCATAGGCCGCGAGATGATAGACGATATCGGGCTTCTCTTTTTCGAAGATAGCGCTGATATCATCGGCGAGATTCTGTTTGTAGAATTGGACCTTCGGGTTGATGTTCTCAAGATAGCCACCGGACAGGTCGTCGATGCCGACGATTTCGACATCGGGCTGATGTTCGGCAATCCAATCGGCTAATCTTGCTCCAATCATTCCGGCCACGCCGGTAATCAGTACTTTCACAAAGGTCTCCGGTCTCGGTTGGTGTGAAGTGCAGGCGGGATAAGAACGCAGGAAAGGTAGCGGTTTCGCGTCTAAGATTCAAGCCCATGCACGAAATAGTGCAAGGGCGTGTCGCCCCGAGGCAGGGAGTATGGGTAGTAATAATATGGGTTTATCGAGCTGCTCGGGAACCCGGTTTGAGATAAATCAAGAAAGCACGGACAGCTTATGATTTACGGACTTTTGATTGCATTGCAGATCATTGTCTCGATCTTGTTGGTAGTTTCGATACTCTTGCAGAGTTCGAAGGGCGGCGGCTTGGCGGGTGTTGCGGGCGGCATGGCCTCTTCGACGGTCTTTGGCGGGCGCGCGGCCTCGAACTTCCTGCAGAAGGCGACGGCCATTCTGGCCACGGTCTTTCTGATGAATTGTCTGGTCATGGCGTTGATATCCGGCTCGACGACGGCTCAAGTGTCGGTGACTCAGCAGTCTGTGCAAGGCACGCTTGATGAGAGTCCGGTTCCGGCCATCCCGGGTGGCTCGCAGGTGAGTCCGACTCAAACGGCTCCGGCGACGGGAACAACGACGACCACGACAACGACGACCACTCCGGCTCAGCCGAGTGGGCAGCAGCCGTCCCAGGGGAATTAGAGTAAGCACAGTTACGCTGGCGATTGCGGCGGCGCAAGTGTCCCGCGTAACGCACAGGCCCGAGTGGTGAAATTGGTAGACACACTATCTTGAGGGGGTAGCGCCGCAAGGCATCTCGGTTCGAATCCGAGCTCGGGCACCCGATATGACGAGGCCCTGCGCAGAACAAGCGTGGGGCCTTGTTTTTGAAAGCAGAAGTCAAAAGTCAGAAAGCAGAAGCATGATCACTGCCATGCGAATGTCATGGGCGCTGGGAATGTTGTTCACATCGGTTGCGATCGCGGACACGCGCGACCTTGTCTACTTCATTTACGCGCGAATCCACTCTCAACCTGAAATGGGACATCGCGAGTTCGAGACGGGCAGATTGATTCGTGACGAACTTGAGCGCGCAGGGTACACAGAGTTTGTGGATGCGCCGTCGCTGGAAACGGAAGTGATTGCGGTATTGCGGACGGGCAGGCCGGGGCGGACGATCTGTCTGCGCGCCGAGTTGGACGCGCTGGAGATTCTGGAAGACTCGACACACGAGGTTTGTTCAGCCGTTCCGGGCCGGATGCACGCGTGCGGGCACGATGCCCATGCGGCGATGCTGCTGGGAGCGGCGCTCGAATTGAGAGACGAACCGCGCGTCACCGGAACGGTTGTCTTTCTGTTTCAACCGGCCGAGGAGGTCAAGGGCGGCGCGGATGACATCGTGCGCGACAGCACCTTGCACAAACTCGGCGTGGAGAATGTATGGACAGCACGTGTTTCCGGGGCTTCCGGTGGGTGTGATTCGGATTGCGCCGGGACCGGTACTCGCCGGGAGTAACTACTACAGCGTGAACGTCACGGGCCGCGGTTCCCATGCAGCCTATCCGCATCAAGGAGACGATGTGCCGACGTGTTTGGCAAACATTGTCAGCGGATTGACGAGTCTACCGGCACGCAAGATGAATGTGCTGGAAGAGCCGTGCATCATGAGTGTGACATGGATCGAAAGTGACACGTCGCATACGTATAATGTGCTGCCGCCGGAAGCGTCGTTCGGCGGCACGGTTCGCGCTTACATGGACATCGCGGACACGCTGCAGAACGGCGGCACGATTGAAGAGTTGATGCGCGACTACATCACGCACACGTCGCAGGCGCACGGATGCGAAGCGGAGTTGAGATTACGGCGCGGCGCTCCGCCGACTGTAAACGATCCTGCGTTGTGGGCGGCGGTGCTTGAAGCCGCTCGTGAATTTCCGGCGCTGCGGGCGGACGGGGAGAGCATCAAGCGCATGACGGCGGAGGATTTCTCCTATTACACACAGGAATTCCCCAGTCTGTATTTCAGTCTCGGCATCGCGAAGGACGGTATCGGCGACGCGGGCTTGCACACGGAGCATTTTGCAATTCACCCGGATGCGCTTGACGTGGGGACAAGATTCCTGAATTGGCTTGCCGTTTGGGGAACGCGCCAATAAGATGAGCGAGTTCACGCCATTCCCTGATACGCGGTGGACGGCGATCCGGGCGCTGCGCAGTGATGATGAGGAGACGCGCGCGTTAGCGTGGGAAGCGGTGTCGCGGCTCTATTGGCATCCCGTGCAGAGCTACATTCGAGCAAAGTGGAAGAGTAGTGAACAGGACGCAAACGACGCGGCGCAGAATTTCTTTGTGCACGTTTTCGAAAAAGACACGCTGGCAAAGTACGATTCCGACAAGGCGCGCTTTCGCGGCTTCCTAAAGCTTTGTCTCGACCGTTTTCTGATCAATGAGCACAGCGCACGGATGGCTCAGAAGCGAGGCGGCGGCTTGATTGACTCGCTGGAAACGGCGGGGATAGACGGCGCGGCGCTCGATCCGGCGGATCCGGGATCGCTGGACGAGTTGTTCGAGCAGGAGTGGCGGCGCAGCCTGTTTGAAGCGGCGGTACGAGATGCCGAGCAGCTTGCCACGGGCGAAATTGCCAAGCTACAGTTCGCGCTGTTCAAGCGCTACGATCTCGAACGCGGAACAGCGGAGTCGGTGACGTATGAGCAATTGGGGCACGAGTTCGGTCTTAGCGCCAGCACGGTGACAAATCACTTGCACGCGATGCGAACGAAAGTGCGGCTGGCATTGCTCGAAAAGCTGCGTTCAATCACTGCTACGGAAGAAGAGTTCCTTGAAGAGTCGCAGCTTCTTCTTGGCGGCCGCAGAAAGCCGCGCGGATGAGACTTGGCGACGACACGCTGGATCACTTGCGGGAAGTGATTGATGAGCCCGACTTGAGTGGAACGAAATATCGGCTGCTTGAAACGTTGGGCCAAGGCGGTATGGGCCACGTGTTTGTAGCGGAAGATACGGAGCTTCGCCGCAAGGTGGCGCTGAAAGTGCTTCGAGTGGGCGATGCGCAAGGCGAGTTGGTGAAGCGGATGCAGAAGGAAGCACGCACGGCGGCGAGGCTTGAGCATCCGGGGATCATTCCAGTGCACGATTTGGGCTTGCTGCCGGATGGACGAGTGTACTATGTCACGAAACTCGTGCACGGGCAGCGGCTGGATGAATTTGCGGCAAGCACGGAGTCGGTTGCGGAGCGATTGCGGGTGTTCTTGAAAATCTGTGAGGCGGTGAGCTACGCGCACAGTCAGGGTGTGCTGCATCGCGATGTGAAGCCGGCGAACATCATGGTCGGCGAGTTCGGTGAAGTGCTTGTGCTCGATTGGGGGACGGCGGGCGCGACGGAGCCTTCGAAAGGACACACGGCAGGGCACGGCACGCCGGGGTTTATGTCGCCGGAGCAGTGCGCGGGCGCCACGCTGGATGCACGAGCGGATGTATACGCACTTGGCGCGACGCTGTATGTATTGCTGACGCGTGATCTGTCACTTGATGCGGCGCGGCGGGAGCACTTGCGATCGCTTCCGAGGCCATTGGCGGGAATTATACGCAAGGAACAGGCGCAAGACTTGGAGCAGCGATATGGGTCTGCCAAGGAATTGGCGGACGACATCGTGCGCTGGTTGGACGGGGAACCGGTCTCGGCCTATCGAGAGACGCCTCTCGAGAAGCTGGCGCGCTTTCTGAATCGTAACCGGTTCATCGTCATTATCCTTCTAACATACATGGTGATACGGCTGATATTTTATCTTGCGCTCAAGCGGTAAAGAGGCTACCGGAATTCCTGTAGATATCCACGGGGCAGGCACGTGCAAGAAGTACGCGACACCTGCCGCCTCGAGACGAAGTTGGAGCAACAAACCTGGAGGAAGCCATGTCGAAACCTGTGTTGGGAATCATTTTGGGAGTCATCCTCGGCGCATTTGACGGTTTGACGGCGTGGTTCACGCCAGAAACGCGCGACATGCTTGCGGGGATCGTGATGGGATCGTCGGTTAAAGGTCTGCTTGCGGGGTTGATCATCGGCTTCTTTTCGCGCAAGGTCAGCGACGTGACGAAAGGGGTGATCTTCGGCGGACTTATCGGCCTTGCGTTGGCCACGATCATTGCGGCTATGCCGGGCGAGAACGGGGAGCATTATTGGCTCGAGATCATGATTCCGGGGACGATTGTCGGGTTGATTTTGGGATGGGCCACGCAGAAGTACGGTAAGCCCGCCAACGCCAGCGTGCCGCTGGACCGAGCGCGCTAACGCCAGCGTGCCGCTGGGCCAATTGAGCAGCGGCTTACGGGTATCGGTTAATACATGGACGCGGAATACAAGAGAAGGGAGATCACGATGGGAATGCCGATTGTACATTTCGAGATCATGGGGGGTGAGGGGAAGCAGTTGCAGGATTTCTACTCGACTCTATTCGCGTGGAAAATTGATGCGAACAATCCGATGCAATACGGATTGGTTGCGCCTGAAGAGAAGAGCATCGGAGGCGGCATCGGTGCTGCCGAACCGGGCGGCAAGCCTTATGTGATGGTTTATGTCGGCGTGGACAAGATTGACCCTGTGTTGGCTCACGTTGAGCAGCTTGGGGGTAACACGGTGATGCCGCGCACGGTGATTCCCGGGATGGTCACGATGGCTCAGTTTTCGGACCCGGCGGGCAACCTGATCGGATTGGTCGAGAACGAAATGCCGCCGGCGTAGGCACTCCTCCAAGGGATATGAAAGCCCCGAGCGGTAGTTGGGGGCTTTTTTGTGTCAGTTTGTGCGATATTTCACAGGAATCGTGCAAGGCGAAGCGAATCGGTTGCGCACCAGTTTCCCACATCACAGCGTCTCTGCCCCACTCGTAAGGGGTTGATTCGAAAAGATGATAAACGAGTTGCGAAGGGCGGTTAAGGATGTTATCTTAGGGTTCTGAGGAGCGCAGGGCAGTCCGGGAGAACCGGGTCAGAAAGGGCGAATAGGGACGACCGCGTGCGACAATGGCTCGTGTTTTTGTACTTGGGCTGTTTAGCTTGGGGGACGTCGTTCTTATGGATTAAACTTGCGTTGCGCGAGTTAGGTCCGATGACGATGGTGAGTTGGCGGTTGATGTTTGGGCTCGCGATCACGTGGGTGATTGTGAAGATCAAGAAATTCCCGCTGAAGTGGTCGGGAATTGAGTTCTGGCTGCCGATGTTTCTGGGCGTGATCAGTGTGGCGGTGCCGATCAGTTTGATAGGCTTTGCCGAGACGCGGATTGATTCGGGTTTGGCGGGAGTGTTGAACGCGACGATGCCGCTGTGGACGATGGTACTTGCGCATTTCGCCTTGCACGATGAACCGTTCACTATTCCGAAGCTGTTTGGGTTGTTTGCGGGCATTGCGGGCGTGTTTGTGCTGATGAATCCCGATATCGGCAAAGCTCGCGACGTAATAGGGCAGGGCGCGATGCTTGTGGCAACGCTGCTCTATGCGATCAGCACGATTACGCAGCGGAAGTATTTGCGCGGACTGCATCCGCTGCAATCGGGACTCCCGCTGATCCTCGGGGGATTGATTTTCATTGGTATTGCGGCGGCGGTTTTTGAGGCGCCGTTTAAGATACCACAGGAGCCGTTGACGTGGCTGGCGTGCGCGTGGATGGGGATCTTGGGGATGGGAATTTCAACGCTTGCGTGGTTTTATCTGTTGAATCGCTGGGGGGCGTCGCGCACGTCCCTGACGACCTTCCTGTTTCCGCCGTCGGCAGTGCTGCTGGGAGTCATTTTTCTGGACGAGCCGCTGCACTGGGACATTGTATTGGGCGGCGGGATGATCATCGCGGGGATCGCGCTGGTGAATTGGCGCAGGGCGTCGGTGAATCAAGGCCCGACTCCATTGAAAGGCTAATCGCTTCTTATTACATATTTCATATTTCCTGACTTAGGAGACATACGATGAAACGGTCCCAATTGGTTTGTTGTCTGTTAGCTTTGATTTGCTTCGTGGGAGCGAGCTATGCGCAGGTTTCGCAGGGCGGTTCGCCGGCGAGCTTGAATGTTCAATTGTTGACGCAGGTGGCGACGCGCAGTCTGCCGCCGGTGGATCATACGGCGCTGCTTGCGGAAGACGCAACAGAGTCGAAAGACGTTCCATTTCGCTTCGGTTATCCGCACGAAGTGAGTTACAATTTGACGAACAGCGGTTCCTGGGAAGACACCAAGGATGGCCGCGTCTGGCGTTTGCGCATCGCATCGAGCGGAGCCTATTCGATCAACGTACTCTACGATCAGTTTGATTTGCCAGCGGGCGGTCAGTTTTTCGTGTATAACGACAACCACGAATATATCATCGGCGCGTTCACGGACGCGAATGAGAATCCTGACGGACGATTCGCGACGCAGCCCGTTCCCGGCGACGCAATTACGCTTGAGTATATTGAGCCTTATGAAGCACAAGGCCAAGGCGCGATTTCGGTGATGCGCGTGGTGCATGCCTATCGCAACATGTTCGGCCGCCCGGACGCATTGGACAATTTCGGGGACAGCGGTACCTGCAACAACAACGTGAACTGTCCGGAAGGCGCAGCCTGGCAGGACCAGAAGCGCGGCGTCGTGATGCTGTTGACTTCAGGCGGCTTCCGCTATTGCTCGGGGTCACTGATCAATAACGTGAACAGCGATGCAACGCCGTTCATTCTGACGGCAAATCACTGTGATCCTGCGACCAACGACATTTTCATGTTCAACTATGAGAGCCCGGCCTGTGCGAATGTGAACGGTCCGACGGACCAGACTGTCCAGGGTTGCCAGCTGCTTGCAAATCAGAGTCCTTCGGACTTTTTCCTCGTCCGTTTGAATAACAGTGTGCCGCTTGCTTACAATCCGTATTTCAACGGATGGAATGCAAGCGATGTGGCGGCGACCAACTCGGTAGGCATTCACCATCCGAGCGGCGACATCAAGAAGATCTCATTCGACAATCAGGCGCCGCAGGCGTCAAGCTACGGCGGTTCAAGCACGCCGGGCGACAATACGCATTGGCACATCCTGAATTGGGAAGACGGCACAACTGAAGGCGGGTCCTCGGGTTCGCCATTGTTTGACCAGAATCATCGCATTACCGGTCAGCTGCACGGAGGTACCGCCAGCTGCTCGAACAACATTGACGATTATTACGGCAAGTTTTCGCTGTCGATGACGAGCGGTCTGCGCACGCATTTGGATCCGGGCAACACGGGCGTGATGGCTCTTGACGGATACGATCCGCAGTCGGGCGGTGTGATTACCGGTGTGGTGACGGATCTGCAGACGGGCAATCCGGTTGCGAATGCGACCGTGAGTGTCGTTGGCGGAACGCAGAGCACGACGACCAACGCGAGCGGCGTTTATCAGATGAATCTTGCGGACAGCACGACGTATGACTTGGCGTTCAGCGCCTTTGCGTATGTTTCGGATACGGTGACGGGGCTGTATGTCGCGTTTCAAGATACGTTAACGGCAAACATGAGTCTGGTGCCGCTGCCGATCATCACGGTGTTAAACGAGACGTTTGAATCGGGCGCGGTGGGTTGGGCGCACACGAACGCGGGCGGCACGTGGGTGGACGACTGGCATGTTTCCACGGAGCGTTCGCACTCGGCGACGCACAGCTACAAGTGCGGTTCGACGACGACGGGCACGTATCAGGCGTTGAACGATGCGCGCTTGACGTCTCCGGTGCTGAACAACTTGCCGACGGACGCGGTGCTTTCTTTCTGGCTTCAAATGGAGGGCGAAGTTTCGGCGACGTATGCGGACTCTGCGTATGACGGCGGAATTCTTGAAGTTTCCGTTAATGGCGGCGTGTTTACGCAGCTAACCCCGAACGGCGGTTATACCGAGACGTTCCGCATTTTGCGCGGCGGCGGCAATCCCGTCACGGGACCGATGCCGGGCCTTCCGTGTTGGTCGGGCACGATGACGACATGGACTCAGGTCACCGTTGATTTGGCGGCATACGCCGGACAAAACGTGCAATTGCGCTTCCGCTTCGGTTCGGATGCGGGCACGAACCGTGAAGGCTGGTATGTGGATGACGTGCTGATTCAAGCAGTAGGTGAACCGGTGACGGTCACGGTGCCGCAGAACTTGACGATTTTGGTTGAAGGTGCAGACGTGATTCTGCGTTGGGATGATGACGCAAATCCGTTCTACTTGATCTATTCGTCAAATGACGTGGACATGCCGCTGCAGACGATAGTAGATGGTACGGATCAGAACACGTACACAATAGTCGGCGGGGCGACGAGCGAAACGCCGGTGTATTACAGCGTTGTGGGCTGGATGGGGAATTAGGCGCAGTGCGCGACCCGCTTCGGGGATGACACGGAGCTAAGCAAACAGAAAGAGCCACTCGCGAGAGTGGCTCTTTCTGTATCTGCCGGTCTGACAAAGTGTGTTAATAGTTTCACAAACTATTGAGTAACGATTAGGTTATATGTTACTTAAAATCAAAGATTAGGAAATTTTCAAGACCCTCGATTAGGCTTGACAAGCTGTGACTTCACAAAGTATATTGTGGCGGAGGGTCTACAAACGGGAGGCAGCATGAAATTGTCGGACGTGCTAAGCGAAAAGGGATCGCGGGTGTTCACGGCGCTGGATACGGATCCGGTGTTGTTTGCGGTAGAGACGCTGGTGTCGCACAACATCGGCGCATTGGCGATTCTGGATGCGGGGAGCGGCTATGCGGCATCTTCTCGGAACGGGATATTTTGCGGCTGGTGTCGAAGTCGTCGGGCGAGTTGACGACGTTGAAAGTAGGGCAGTTTATGACTCACGACGTCGTCGTGGGAGCGCCGAGTGATGATGTGGACGACTCCCTGGCGCGAATGACCGTGAAGCGGATTCGTCACCTTCCGGTGCTGGAGCGGGGTCGGCTCGCCGGCATGATCTCGATTGGCGACCTCGTGAAGGCGCGGCTGATCGAGACCGAGCATCAGAAGCAACAGATGGAGAATCTGGTCTTGGGAAGATACCCCGCATAGCAGCGCCAGCGTGCCGCTGAATCGAGTTGGCGGGCGCGGTGTGACTCGGGAATTGGACAAGTGCGATAGGCGATTGACATGCAAAGGCCTTGAAGAACCCGGGAGCCGGACTGCGACCAGTTCTTATGCGTTCAACGAACGACAAGCAGCGCATGCCCAAAATGGGAAACGCCCGACGAGAGTCGGGCGTTATTGTTGTTTGCCGTGGGCAAAGCAGCGCTACGCGTCGCCGCCAAGTTTGGCGCGCTTAAGGAATGAACGGAGCTTGCTTTCATGTGCGGCCACGGTCTTTTGCGGTCCGGTGACTTTGACGAAGTAGTTTCCGCCGGGCGTTTCAAGGACAGATGCAATCATGCGCGAGCCGGGCTGGTCGGTGGAGGGGCCGGTGCCCATCGTTGAGGCGAGCAAGGTGCCCGAGATATCAACTGTGATGACGCGGATGCCGTTTTCAAGCATCATCGTGTCTTTCCTGGCGATTGAGGCTCCGGGTTCGCCCTTCGGACCGGTCATCTGTCCTTCCCAGCGTTCGAGGTTCGCCATCGCACTGCCGCCCGTACCCGGGAAGTGGAACATCGCAAGTTCGCCGTCCATGGGGTCACCGGAGGCCTTGGAAAGGGCGACTTGGCCGATGCGCATGCTGGAAGATGGAGCGACCTTACTCCAACCGTCGGGCAGATCGGCGAGCAGGGAATTTACGTCAAGGCCCGGACCTCCCGCGTTCGCGTGGGGGTTCGCCGGACGGTCACCCATAGGGTTCTCCATCGGCGCCTTTTCGACTTTCTTTTTTGCGGCGGGTTTCTCAGGCACACAGCCGAGTACCCAGAGCCCGCAGCACATCGCAAGCAGGACGCGGAACATAAAAATAACCCTCGATTATTGTGAATCGAGGGTCAAAGTAACGGATTTGCGGCAGAATCGCAAGTCAGAGCTTGGCGATAATGCCATGGGTGATCTGGTCAAGGGGTAGGATAGAGTCAACGCCGCCTCGGGCAATGGCCTCTTTTGGCATGCCGAAGACGACACAGGATTTTTCATCCTGGGCAATGGTGTTGGCGCCGGCCTGCTTCATTTCGAGCATGCCGTCCGCTCCGTCCGCGCCCATGCCCGTCAAGATCGCGCCGACGGCGTTCTTTCCGGCAAAGCGAGCGACGGACTTGAAGAGCACATCCACGGCGGGGCGCTGGTGATGAACACGCGGACCGTCTTTTACGGCTACCGAGTAGACCGCACCGCTGCGCTGGAGGAGCATGTGTTTATTGCCGGGCGCAATGAGCGCGAGTCCGGGCCGCAGGGTGTCACCGTCCTTGGCTTCCCGAACTTCAATCGCACAGATGCCATTCAAGCGGTCGGCGAAGGCTTTCGTGAACTGTTCGGGCATGTGCTGAACGACGACCGTCGGCGGCGCATTGACCGGAAAACGCTGCAGGACTTCACGAAGCGCTTCAGTTCCGCCGGTGGAGGCTCCGATGGCGATGATCTTCAGCGTGGTTTCCTTCAGGGCTTCCATCGGCTTAGTCGGCGCAGCAGTTGTTCGCGCCGCGAGACGTACGCGGGCGGCGGTTTTCACACGCGCAGTGAGTTCGCGCGATAGCTCGCCGATCGAATAGGCTTCGCCGGGCTTGCAGAGAACGTCGACCGCGCCAAGGGAAAGCGCGTCCATAGCCATTTCGCTGCCTTTGGGTGTGAGCGACGACACGACGATAACCGGCAGCGGGTGGTGCTTCATCAGCTTGCGTAGAAAAGAGAGGCCGTCCATGCGCGGCATTTCGATGTCCAGCGTCAAGACGTCGGGCTTAAGCTGTAGAATTTTGTCGCGCGCGACATAGGGGTCTGGTGCGGAACCGACGACTTGAATTTCGGGATCGCGGGCGAGTTCCTCCGTGAGCACGCGGCGCACGAGCGCGGAGTCGTCCACGACTAATACTTTTACCATGTTATTAGAGGTTCTGGCGATTCTGCACTTCGAACATGACTTCCGCAAGTGTGTCTTCAATGTTCATCGCGACGAGCATGACTTCTTTCGAAGTCGGCTGCGGCAGCGTCACGTCTTGCAGCAGCTCTGGTGGACTTAGATCAAAGACCGGTTCGGCTCCGAAATACTCCGTCAGGATGTTACCGCAGAGCATGTTGAGCATTTCTTTCAAGACATCGCCGCGGCGCATCGCGAGTTCCTCCGGGTCATTCTGCACGTCGAGCAGATTGTCGACGACGGAGTCGAGAACTGAGAGTGCGACACGCATCGAAACGCGGCCCGTTGCTGCGCCATGAAAGGTCATCGTCGCAGCGCGTTCCGGCGGCGGGAGCTCTTGCGAGCCATCGTGCGGATAGACGCTCAGAAAGGCTGCGGTTTCAAAGACGCGGCTGGCCGCTTCAAGAATTGTGTACTCGTTGTTATCGGGCATTGCTGGTCGCTCCCAAGACCTGTTGAATCATGGCTGCCACTTCTTCGGGTGCGAAGGGCTTGCGAATATAGCCTTGCACGCCGCTGCGGCGGAGCTCCTCCATGCGCGTTTCGCTGCCTTCGGTGGAAACGATCACAACGGGCAGGTCTCGCCAGTCGTCACTGTTTTGCAAGGCTTGAATGAACTGCAATCCGTCCATCACAGGCATGTTAATGTCGCAGAAGACGAGATCGGGCCAGAACGAATCCAATACCTCCAAAGCCTCTTTGCCATGAGCCGCGGTGCGGATTTCGTTGATATCCACACCGCACATGCGCACCGTGCGCTCCATAACCGTCCGCGTCAGCGCGGAGTCATCAATGATTAGAATGTTGTATGCCACTATGGACGTCCTCAAAAAGTTCAAGTGTCTGGGGTAACTCGAGCAGAGTCTGTGCGCACAACGCTTCCAGCGATTCGTTGGTCAACCCCAATGCAATGACAGCCTCGGTGTTAATACTCATGTTCATGCCTTCGACTCCGAGTCCGACACCAATCGTCTTGGCAACGGCATTTGCCACGTGCACGGCATCTAACGCGGGCATGGCCGCTCCTTTTCTGCGCGGCTGGTGATGCCATGTAATGCAATTGGTCAGTTCTTCGGGGAACCGCCAACGGCGGGCGACGAGTCCCCCAATCTGCGCGTGATCAAAACCGAGGACATAGCGTTCAGCCTGCACGTAAGTCAAGTGTTGTTCGGCAACCACTCGCTTGATTTCCTGTCGGCCCTCTTCATCGATGTTTCGCGCGATGATCAGTTTTCCGAGATCATGGAGCAGCGCGGCTGTGAAGACGACCTGCGGAATGGAGACATTTGCGTAGCGCGGCAGCAGCGAGGCAGCGGTTGCGGCGGCCACGGAGTGCCTCCAGAATTCGAGTTCTTCCAGTTCATAGGTCGGCAGCGCGCGCAGAAAGCGTGGACCGACCTCCCGTCCGACAGCATCCTGCAATATGCGTCCAGCGCCGATCTGTTGCACGGCTTCGCGAACGGTTGTGACCGGGGTGGCCAGCGAGAAATAGGCTGAATTCGCGAGGTGGATTGCGTTGGCTGTCAACGCCGGATCATACTCGATGACGCGGACGATGTCTTCGAGGCCCGCGGCTTCATTGGTGATGACGCTTGCCAGACGCGGCACAACGGCGGAAATCGGATCAAGCCGTTCAATGTCCAGCGAGATCGCGGCGATAGAGATCATACATCAACCTCCTGCCCGCTGTTTGTGAACCAAACGCGGCCGCTTGAGATGTCAAGATAGAGTGTGCGCGAAATGGTGCCCCCTACGTTTTCGCTTTTGCACAAAAGTCCCTCTTTCCAGAAGATTTTGCGCATGGCCGTGTAGTTTCGCTTTCCGATGGCGAAGAAGTCTTTATGATCAACAAACTGCGCTCCGCCGGCAGCCTTGACGATAAGTCGAGACTTGGCGGCGCCGGCGGCCAGCATTTTTTGCAGGAACAAGGGCAGCCCGGTGTCCGCAAACATGAACGGATTGCCTTCGGCGCGCGACGGGTTTACAGTTGAGTCGGGGAGCATGAAGTGAATCATGCCGCCGACGTGCGCGACCGGATCATGCATTGTAACACCGATGCATGATCCGAGCGCGTGCGTAACGATGACATTTCCGGGGCCTTTTGCCACCTTCATGTCAGCCACGCCAACGATGTGACGCTTGGCGTCAGTTGCGGTTAAAATACTCACGGTTTTTCGTATATCGTTGGGCGAACATACTTGAAATTGTGCTGCACACCTGCGAGACTCTCGGAGTGTCCGACGAACAGAGTTCCGCCGCTTTTGAGCAGTTTGCCGAAGCGCTCAATGAGCGTGCGCTGAGTGGGCTTGTCACAATAGATCATAACGTTGCGGCAGAAGATGAAATCAAACGGACCCGACATCGGCCACAGCTCCATCAGATTGAGGCGGCCGAAGGTGACGGCGGACCTGATCTCTTGAGATACAGAGTAGAGCGTGCCGGTGGGGGTATTTTCGGCGGCCATGAACTTCTTGAGCAGGTCCGGCGGAATGTTTTTGATTCGCTCTTCGCCATATTTGCCGCGCTTTGCAGTGTCCAGCACGCGGGTCGAAAGGTCGGTCGCGAGAATTCGCAGGCTCGTTCCGCGCGGGTTTCTCAGATTACCGAGGATAAGCATTGCGAGACCGTACGGTTCCTCGCCGGTCGAACACCCGGCGGACCAGCCGCGGATTTCGCTTTGTCCAACCGCTTCATACTTTGGGAGGAGTTTTTCGACAAGATAGTCGAAGTGATCGGACTCGCGCCAGAAGCTGGTCAGGTTTGTGGTCAGCGCGTCGAGCATCATGACCAACTCATCCTGCGTTTTGTCTTCACGGACGACGTCGAGGTACTGTGAAAGCGTTGTCAAGTTGAGCGCGCGCAGGCGTTTTGCGAGGCGCGCGCTGACGAGTTCGCGTTTGCCGTCAGTCAGGTGAATTCCGGCGAGCGATTTGACCAGATCGGCAGCCTTCTGGAACTCAGAATCGCTGATCTTCAGTCCACCGGTCATTGCTGCATCTGATGACGCGTGTTTCACGCGGGGTCTCCTTCATAGGCAGAGACTGGAATGGATGCCGATTGCCTGCTCACGCTCAACAACCCTTCGATGTCGAGGATAAGACTGATGCGTCCATCGCCCAGGATCGCGCATCCGGCGACGCCGTCCATGCCGTCGAAGAGTTTGCCGAGCGACTTTATGACTACCTGTTGCTGTCCGACCAGCGCATCGGCCATGATGGCCACGCGGTTGGACTTGGCTTCGGCGACAATCATGATACAGTCAGCGGAGTGGACTTCAGCGTCTTGAATATTAAAGATGGAATGCAGACGGCACACGGGGAGCAAATTTCCGCGCAACGCAACCATTTCTCCTCGACCGTGCACAGTGACGATATCCTTCGGCAGCGGGCGGAAGGACTCCGTGATGGTGATGGTCGGGATGATGAAGCGCTGTGAGCCGACGCGCATGACCATACCGTCGATAATTGAGAGGGTGAGCGGAAGGCGAATGCGGAACATGCTGCCCTATCCGGCGACGGAGTCAATTTCGACGGACCCGCGCAACTTCTCAATGTTGGTACGAACCACGTCCATACCGACGCCTCGGCCCGATACGTCGGTGACTTTGTCGGCGGTCGAGAAACCGGGGAGGAAGATCAGGTTATGAATATCGCGGTCGGAGAGCTGCGCGCCGGGATCAACAAGCCCACGTTCAACTGCTTTGGCAATAATTTTGTCGCGATTGAGTCCGCGGCCGTTGTCGCGCAAGGTAATCACAACGGAACCGCCTTCATGCGCAGCGCACAACGTCACCGTGCCGAAGCGCGGTTTGCCGTTTTGCTGCCGGACCTCCGCAGGCTCAATCCCGTGGTCGACGGCGTTGCGCACCATGTGAACGAGCGGATCGGCAATTGCCTCGACAACGTTGCGGTCAAGCTCGGTTTCGTCACCGACCATCTCGAACTCGACGAGCTTGTTCGACTTTCGCGCGACGTCGCGCACGAGGCGAGCCATCTTCTGGAACGTCGCTTTGACGGAGACCATTCGCATCGAGAGCGCGAGCTCCTGGAGCGAGCGGGTAATTTTGGCGAGCTGCGCGACGTTTTGCGTGAGTTTACGATTTGCCGACAGCAGAATATCGGGGTCCTGACTCACCATGGCCTGCGAGATGACAAGTTCGCCGACCATATTGATGAGATTATCCAAGCGGGACATATTGACTTTGACGGTCGCATCGGCAGTAGGAGTCGCGGACGAGGGAGTATCTGTCTTCGCGGCAGGTTCGCGTTGCGTGGCCGGTTCCGGCGTGGTGAAGGACGGCTGCGGCAGCTCTGCGGGCTGTTGAGTATCCTGCTGCGGCTCTGACTCAGCCTCTTCAACTTTCGGTTCGGCCGGTTTGTCGGCAGCGCGCACCGCGCCGGTCAATTCCTCCGGATGTTCGAGCCGATACAGCAGATTAGCGTAGTTCGCGGGAATTGCATAGCGGCCTTCAGCGATCGCGTTAGCGAGATTCTGCACCATGCGGCGCAAGAGGTCCATCGATTCGAACACCAGATCAACGAACGGTCCGTCGGGAACAAGCGTCCCCCTTGCGCACGCGGTCAAGCAGGTTTTCGGCCTTATGAGCAAGTTCGGTAATATAGTTTACACCGACGAAGCTGGCGACCCCCTTCACGGTGTGGAAGGCGCGGAAGACGTTGTTGACCGACTCCGCATCACTTGGGTCGTTCTCGAGATTCATCAGGCCAACTTCGATGTTGGCGAAATGCTCTTCGGACTCGGCGCGGAATTCTCCGACCAGTTCGACATCAACGCCGTCCTGAATGACGAAGAAGCCGTCAGCAGTATTTGGAAGCGGTGCGGCTTGCGGCTGCGCGACCGGCACGGCAGCAGCTACAGGGGCAGGGTCGGGAGCCCGAGGCACGTCCGGGGCGCCTTTGAATATTGTGAGTACGCTTTCCGGATCAAAGCCTGCCGGTTTTCCTTGTTTCAGATTGGCAATTGAATTTGCTACCAAATCCTTCAGTTCGAGCATAGCGTCACTCACAGCCGCGTACTGCTCCGGCAGCACCTGATCGAGCGCATCTTCGATGATGTGCAGCGGTTTGGCCAAAGCATCGGCTCCGATAATTCCAGCTTCCCCTTTCCACGTATGCACCTGCCTACGGAGTGCGCGCAAGCCTTCGGCGCCCTTCTGTTCGAGGTTAAGCGCGAGTTCCTCGAAGTCTTCGAGGACGGAATCCTGCGCGGCCAGATACTCGGCAACGAGGTCGTTCGTCACTGAGGTTGCAGCGGAATCGTATTCCTGGTTTTCCATTTTGGCCAGCAGCTCGAGCAGGGAGTCCAGGTCGCCCGCCGTGGCCTTCTTTGAGGCGAGCTTCTTAGCGAGCGTGGCGGCTTTCTTCGCGGCGCTGCGTCCGCTCTCGGAAATCCCGGAGTTTGCGGCGAGCTCTTCGAGCAACGCGGCAATCCGTTTTGCGTCGGCATCGCCGGGACTAAGGAGCAGGACTTCCTGTGAAATCTGAGACAGATTGCTCATGTGCCTAAGGATTGCGAATAGGTACAGATTCACGAGTCGGCACTCCACTCATTAGAATAGGATGCCTTCTCAATTTCGGAGCGAATTTCGAACAGAATATCTTCACACGCGGTTCGGTAGCCGGTTCTTCCGGCATCCTCGAGGGTGCGACTGAGCGTTGCTGTGAGGACTCCCCGATAGTGGAGACCGCGTCAACATCCCACCCCCACTCGAGGAGTAGGCGGGTCAGCCAAGGCAGAAAGAGCCGATCATCGTCGCAGATCAACGCACGTTTGGACACAAACAGGAAATCCTTGACAGTTCGGGTGAGTCGAAGCGGGCAAAGTTAGCCCTCCGACTCTTAGACTGCGCAACATTCCTGCCAGTTTACTGCATATATTTATGCGACTTAGGTCGTAATCAGCGCACAGCTGCGGTGCTCACAACGCATCTCACAGCGCAACCTCCGCTCCATAAGCCGAGGTTTACGCAGATAGTCGAACTCTGTGTAGCTTGCGGGGGGCGCGAGAAATGGCTAACTTGCGTGAGCTTTTGAAACAAGTCCCTTGAGAATTGACAGTTATGGCCCCAGGAGACTACAGCTGCTCCGGTATTATCCGTCATTATTGTGAACTATAATAATGGAAAAGACGTGCTTCCGTGCCTTCGGTCGTTGACCGAGACCGAGCAGGGCATTCCATTTGACGTGATCGTGGCGGACAACGGATCGTCGGACGGATCGGTCGAGTCGATTAAGTCTCAGTTCCCCGACGTCAAAGTTGTCCTATTAGGTGAGAATCGCGGCTTTGGCGTGGCCTGCAACGCCGGGATCAAAGTCGCGCAGGACACCGCGCACCTGTTGCTGAATCCCGACACGATTGTACGGCCTTACGCATTGGGGCGGATGTATAATAAGTTAGCCGCCAATCCGCACTGGGGTATTGTTGGAGCGCGGATGCTGACGAGTGCGGGAGTGCCTTATCGCGCAGCGCGACGATTTCCCACGGTGCGTGATCTTGTTATAGAGTGTATTCCGGTGTGGCGGGTGTTTCCGAATACGCGGACGCTCAATAGCTATCTCTATGGTGAGTTGGCGGTCGAGACGCTCGACGCGGTGGATCAGGTTGAAGGAAGCTGTCTGATGATTTCGCGTGAAGCGTATCGCAAGATCGGCCTGATAGATGAGCGGTTCTTTGTGTTTTTTGAAGAGGTGGATTGGTGTCGGCGGGTGAAGGAGGCAGGCTACGAGATTCACGTTGTGCAAGAGGCGGAGGTTGAGCATCATCTGTCAACGACGATGAGCCGGAATCTGCCGCGCACGCGGGTGATTCATGCGACGAGCGCGATGAACTATTATAGGAAGTGGGATGGCGCGCGGGGATACGAGGAGGTGCGTCGCCAGATGAAGCGCGCACTATTGGTACGAATAGCGCTGCTCGCTCCGTTGGCGCTATTCAGTGAACGGCACCGGATTCGGCTGAGGGGGGCGCTGAATGAGCGGGCGGCCTATGTGAAGGGTCTTACGGCGTGAAAGTGCTGCATGTCATGAACGGCGCGAACTGGGGCGGATCGTATCGTTTCGTAACGCAGTTGTGCCGCGAGCAGCAGGCGCAGGGAGTTGACGCGACACTTCTCTATCTTGAAGGGGGAGCCAACAAGGAGCGCGTGACGCAGCTTGGGGCAAAGCTGTTGTCCTATGATTCGGAACGGACGTTTCCGTCGAAGTTCGAGCGCTGGGCTGATCTGGAGCGCGGCTATGCGCGAGTGGTCGAGGAGCATCAGCCGGACCTGATCAACTCGCATCTATCGCTCACGCATCTTTTGACGCGCCGCATTGCGCCTCGCCAACGGGGGATCAAGTGGGTGGCGATGATGCATCAGTCGTGGCGGCAGTTCGGCTATGGCCCGGACTCGGAGCGGCGGCCGTGGCTGAAACACTATTATATGATGAAGTACGGCTTAGGCGACACGTATTCGACATGGCCAGCGGACCATATTACAACGTGCTCGGAAGCGGTGGGACGCGACTGTGAGCTGCTGGGAATTCGACGCCATCGTATTACGAATATCTATAGCGGAATCTATCACGTCGACCCGGCAACGCTGCCGAATCTGCGGCGCGAGTGGGGGATCCCTGATCAGCACCGGATTATTGCCGGTCTGGGCTACTTTGACAAGCGCAAGGGATTTGATCAGTTGCTTGCCGCATTTGAGATGTTCGCGGGTGATTTTCCTGATGTGCATGTAGTCGTTGCGGGCGGCGACATCGGCGCGCATACGTTGTTTCGCGAGAAGCTCCATGCGATGCGGGCGGCGTCGGCCTACAAAGACCGAATCCATATTTTTGGTGAGCAGGCATCGGGCGCGGCGTATATGTTCAATGCGGATATCTGCGCGATCCCCTCGATCGAGGAGGCGTTTTCGCTGGTGGTTGTGGAAGCGATGTCGTTTGGCAAACCGAGCGTGGTCACATCTGCCGGGGGGTGTAAAGATGTTGCCCGTGATGGTCAGGAGTCGCTGGTGTTTCAGTCTTGCAACATCGCCGACCTCGCGGGGAGATTGCGACGGTTACTTGAAGATCGGGAGCTTGCGCGAACTCTTGGAAATGCGGCAGCTAAGCGGGCGCGGAGCTATTTGACGATGGAGCGCGTGGCGCGGGATCACATCGCGGTTTATGAGCGAGTTCTGAGGAGTTCGCCGGTGAAATAAGTGGAGAGATAGTTGCATTCCTTTTGGCCGGTGCGAGGGTCTGCTCTCGTTTAAGGTTCGGCGCTTTCGAGCCGATACCTTATTATAGAGTGCTGTCGCGCACCGCTCTGCAAAATTTTGCGGAGTTCAATCAGGACCATGAACAGGGCGGACCGCCCATTAGCCTGTTTGACCAGGAGGATAAATTGAAGATCGCAACCGTTATTTCCCGGATTGCCGTTTGGACGGCATTCTTGACCGTGTCGGCCGGAGTAGCCGTGTCGAGCACAACGGTCAAGGAGTTGTGGGAGCTTGCCGCGTCGGGCGAGCGCTTGACCGCAGAACAGAAGGCTGAACTTGCGCCGTTCGAGCGTGAGTTTGAGCAGCGCGGCAACGAGACCATCGACGCCGTTGGCGGACCCGACAATTACGGGTATTACTACGTCGACAATCAGAATGGCGACACCGCCAGCTACAATTGGATTGAGCTGCGGGGGGACAATCTTGCGCAGTGGGTGGACTTTTCGTCAGCGGACGACGCAACGGCGGCGCTTCAGCTGTCCTTTGGATTCCCGTTCTACGGCATCAGCTATCCGATTGTGCTGGTCTGTACGAACGGGTTTATTACATTTGCGGATGACCGTGTCAGCTCGCTGAATCAGTGTCTGCCGACGGCCTCGCTGGGCGGTCCGGCGCTGTGCGCGTTCTGGGACGATCTTCATCTGCATCATGACGGCAATCAGGTCAACAACAACACCGTGGCGTGGCGCGATTTCGGCGACTATGCGGTGATTCAGTTTGACCAAATCGGCCACTACGGGTTCCCGGATTCGCCGGACGATCGTTACACGTTTGAAGTGCTGCTGTATGCGAATGGCAGTATCAAGCTGCAGTATCAAGACATGCTGTACAGCGAGTACACGGGTTCGCAGACGATCGGTCTTCAGCAGAATAACGGCGGCACATCGCTGCAATACACTTGCAACGGCGGTTCTCCGGCGGGCGGGCATGCGGTGTGGTTTTATCGCAGCGGCTATGGCGCACTGGGCGGTGTGGTGACCACGAATGGCCAACCGCTTTATCAGGCGACGGTGCATATTGAAGGGACGGACTTATATACATCGGCTGACGGCAATGGATTCTTCTATTTTCCGGCGGCTCCGGTGGGCAGCTATTCGTTGACGGCGCGTTCGTTCGGCTGTGTCGAGCAGACAGTTCCGAATGTCGTTGTCGCGAACAATCAGACCACGACGCAGAACATCAGCGTGACATCGATTCCGGTGCAGGACTTTGAATGGGCATCGGAGCCGATGGCGATTCCGGACCGTGATACTGTTTATGCGGAAGTCTACGTTGACGACAACTATACGATTGGCACAATGGCTGTGCAGATCGGGAACTTGACGCATTCGTATGTCGGCGACCTCGTGCTGTGGCTGGAAAGCCCGTGGGGTCAGCGCGCGCTTCTCTCGGAGCGCAACGGCGGCAGCGGCGATAACATGATGGGCTGTCAAATGGACGATCAGGCTGGCATGTCAATCGCGTCAGGTGTAGCGCCGTTCACGAATCGCTATCTGCCGGAACAGGCGCTTGGTCTGTTTACGGGAGAGCCGAGTCGCGGCACGTGGAAGCTCGTGATGTATGACGCCGCAAACCAAGATCAGGGGCAGTTGGTCGATTGGACGCTGCGCCTGACCGGAGTGGAAATCCCCGAGGGTCTGCTGCAGGGCTTTGTGACCGACAGCGAAGAGACCCCGATTCCGAATGCCCGCGTCTATTTCGCGCCGACGAATCAGGCTGTTTGGACGGGCGCAAACGGCTACTATACAATGTGGCTGCCGGTTGGCCAGTGGAACATCGAATACTCCGCCGACGGTTACTGCACGCAGACGGTGGAGAATCTCATGTTCAACAACAACTCTGAAGTGGAATATGACGCCATGCTCGGCGCGCCGGAAGGCTTGACCACGACGACGTTGATTTCGATGGAGGTGCTGGGCAGCGGCATCTACACATACGACTTCGTTTTGTCCTCATCGGGCGCATGTCCGTGGGAATACACCGTGGACGTGATTGCCGACGAATGGCTTTCCGTTTCACCGGCAGCGGGCGAGATTCCGGTGGGCTTCACGGAGCTCCTGACGGTCACATTCAACACGAATGGTCTGGCGGCGGGTGTCTACACGGGAGAACTCGAGATCAGCCATAACGGTTTGACCGGCCGCATCACGATACCGGTCATTCTGGACCTGGCGCTTTCAAATACGCCGACGAGTGCGATGCCGGAGGCGTATGCGCTGCGCGGCAACTACCCGAATCCATTCAACGGTCAGACGGAGATTGCCTTTGATCTGCCGAGTGCCGGACCTGTGACGATGACGGTGCACAACCTGTTAGGTCAGCAAGTCGCGACGGTACTCGATGGGACGCGTGCCGCAGGTTTCCATACGGTGAATTGGCAGGCTCGGAGCGCGAATGGGACGGACCTTACAACGGGTTTGTACTTCCTGCGCATGACCGCGAGCGGCCATGAGTTTGTCAGCAAGATGATCCTGACGCGCTAAGCAAGGCATGTCAGCAAACACCACGGGCCGCAAGTTTCTTGCGGCCCGTTGCTTTTCGGCAGGAAGTCTCTATCTTAAGGGTTGAACCAACACGCGGACAATATGGCAGCCGAACCCTTTCTCTTTCCCTATACTATCAGCCTGCACGACAGCGATGCGGCGGGGATCATTTTCTCCGCGAACCTGTTTCGCATATGCCACGAATCCTACGAAGCCATGATGGCCGAGCTGGGCTTCAGCATTGGATATTTGCTCAAGCACCGGCCATTTGGCGTGCCGCTGGTGCATCTTGACGGCGACTTCATGAAGCCGTCGCGGGTAGGCGATCACATCACAATAGAAGTGCGCGTTGCGGAGCTGAACAGAAGCTCTTACCGGATGGAATATCTGCTGCGCACACCGGACGGTACGCCGTGCGCTCGCGCGGCGACGGTGCACGTCGTGGTGGATACGAAGACCTACGCGTCGATGCCCATTCCGGCTGCCTTCCGCACAGCACTCGAACGGCACTACCTGCCGGACTAACTTCCGAAGAGCGCGCAGGCTTTTTGATAGTCAGGTTTGCCGTTGGGAAGATTGGGCAGTTCGGCGACGCAGACGACTTTGCCCGGCAGCTTGAATGAGGGAAGAAGCGTCTTCAGGGCGCCACGCAGCTCGTCGATGGAATAGTGCCGGTCGGATTCGATGACAGCGCCAATGATCTGCCCCCACTCTGGATCGCTCAGTCCGCAGCAGATTGCATCGCGCACGCCGGGTGTTCTTCGCAGCGCCTCTTCGATGTCGGTCAGCGCGATGTTCTCGCCGCCCGAAATTACAATCCGGTCACGCCGACCGATGACGTGCAGATTGCAGGCTTGATCAAGAAATCCCTCATCTTCCGTGACCACCCAGCCCTCGCGATAAACGAGGGCTGTTTGTATTTCGTCATTGACGTACTCGCTCGCCATGCCGGCGCTGCGAGCCACAACTCGACCTCTGGTGCCGCACGCAACATCTTGAAGCTGCTCGTCGACGATGCGAATCCCGGCACCGGAGATTGGCTTACCTGAGCTTGCGCGTTCGATGGCATCGGCACGGAAACTGACGCAGGTCACCATCGAGCCGGTCTCAGTCATGCCATAGGTGCGCAGCGCCTGCGGGACATCGTCAACAAGCGCGACGTCACAAGGTCCGCCGCCGATCAAAATAGCACGAACACGCGCGGGGATCCTGCGCGAACCACGCGACGCAACAACGCGGCGCAAGACTGTTGGAACAAACGACGCGAGCGTGATTGGCTCGTCGTCAAGCAACGCGGAAAGCAGTGCAGTGTTGTTTGCGGAAGCGAGCCGCACGCTCGCTCCGGCCAGCGCGGCGCGCATCAGAATGGCCAGTCCTCCGACGTGACAGAGCGGCAAGCATGCCAGCCACGCATCGTGAGTGCAAGCGCCCAGATGTTCATTGACCGCTTGCGCGTGCTGCCAAATAGACTCAGGCGAAAGTCGCACGAGTTTTGTGCGTCCGGACGAGCCTGATGTTGAGACATAGACTCCGGGCGCACGGCAATGCGTCAAGAACTCGACCGCGTCACTCTGCATTTTGCGCTTGTCCTCGCGCGCATTGATCAACACGGTCGGCGCATGTCCGGACAGTCCCGCGAAAACGCGCACGGCATCCGTAAGGGTATTCTCAGGTGCGATGATCTGAGTTTGACCAATCGGAATCTGTTCGACCTGCTGCAGAAACTCGCACCAAGTAAACTCGCGGTCGGCATCGCGCACGCGCGCCGCACTTCTATCGAGCCGTTGCTGAAGGTCTGACAGCATCACAGTTGCAGCGCCGCGCGGAATTCGGGTTTTAGGAGCGCGTGCAGCTCGGCAAGCGGTGGAATGACCAACGAACCGTTGAGCATCGCGAAAGTTGTCGTGGTCGTATCTGAAGCGAGCAGATCGAGCGTTCCGATACCTTGCGCAACGTCGGGACGACTCCAGTCATGCGCGAGGTGCGCGAGATAGGCGATACCAATACTGCTGTCAAACATTGAGGAGAACACGATGGTCACATTTCGATCACGCAGGGCGACAAAGACGCGCTCGCGTTCCCCAAGTGCGCCAAGTCTTGACGGCTTGATCACTGCAGCGCCAAATCCGAGTGCATCAACGTGTTCAAGCATCTGCTGCTCGCTAAACGCCTCGTCGGTTGCCAGTAGAATGCCTGTCCGCTCCTGCAGCGATCGCCACTCGTCCATTGAACCTCGAAATGGGTCTTCTACCCACTCGACGGACATGGCGCACGGCTGTTCGGACAATGTCTGTACGGCTTGCGGCGTCCAATTGAGATTTGCATCGAGCCGCAGACGAATATCGGGCCAGGTAAGAAACAAACTGTTGACGATCGCGATGTCTTCGGCGAGATTGCGAAAACCAACTTTCAATTTGAAGGTCGAGTATCCTGCAGCGACATCGTGAGCGACTTCATCGAGGACCTTTTCGAGCGTGCCGCTGCCGATCAATTTGGAAACGGGCACGGCGACCTGCTCGTCCCGACTCTTCTCAGCGGCGTAGCGCAGACAGTCGAGAGCATAAACCGTGGCGGGCGCGCCCGCGAGGATAATCGTCTCGTTGTTCAGGACGCGTTCGGCGTGCTCGAAATGCTCCGTACCGAACTCGGGCAGAAGCGCGATTTCGGATACGAACGGATGCCCGTTATACACCATACCGGTGAGGAACCCACGGCGCTTGTAAATCGCTCCGCGTGCCGTGAGCAGCGGTTCTCGCAATTTGACCGCAATGGGCGTATGATGAATGCCGCTCACAACAATAGTCCAATCGACAATAGCACGCCGAACACGAGCATGTGCCGCGCCGTGTGCGCCAAGGCGCGATTCAGCGATTGGCCGTCAGTCGTTGAAAGCACAACTTTGATCGGCCCGACGCAGAGCGGCAATGCAAACAGTGGCAACAGCCAGGCGAGTTTCGGCAGCCGGGAAGACATCGCGAGCAAGAGAACATAGGGAAGCAACAGTGACGCGGCATATTCAATCAACCCGAAGGTTCGGCCAAATCGCACGACGGGTGTGCGCTTTCCAGCTTTGCGATCCGTGTTTTCATCGCGCACGTTGTTGACGGCAAGCAGACCGCACGCAAGAACACCGGGAATGAGTCCTAAGAGGAATGCGGTGCTCTCCCAATCGAGCGTGAAGAGATAGGTCGTACCCGCAACCGCGAGCACGCCGAAATACGCGAGCACGAAGAACTCGGCCAATCCGTTATAGCCCAGGGGATATGGACCGCCGGTGTACATCCAGCCGAAGAGTATGCCGCTAAGTCCGATGGCGAGAATTGGCCAACCGCCGCGCAGAATGAGGGGGACCGCAAGCACAACCGCGAGCGCAAAGGCGGCAAGCGTTCCGCTCAGCACGGCACGCGGCGACAACAATCCCGCTTGCGTGACGCGCGTCGGGCCGAGCCGCTCGTGCGTGTCCGCGCCTTTCCTGAAATCGCTGTAGTCGTTGGCGAAGTTTGTGCCGATCTGAATGCACGTCGCGGAAAGCAGAATCAACGCTGCGACGCTCCACGAGAACGCTCCGCGCGCCGAGGCCCACGCCGCACCGATGAGCACGGGGAGGAGTGCAGCGACGAGCGTCTTGGGACGCGCAGCGAGAATCCAGGCGTGTAGACCGTTCACGTCGGCATTACGGCAGTCGTTTGAACTTGGAGAAGTCGGGTTTGCGCTTCTCTCTGTAGGCGTTGCGGCCCTCTTGAGCTTCTTCGCTCATGTAGTAAAGGAGCGTCGTGTTGCCCGCAAGTTCCTGAATGCCTGCTTCGCCGTCGGTTTCGGCGTTGAAGGCGGCCTTCAAGCAGCGCAAGCTCATCGGCGACAGCTCAAGCATCTCTTTGCACCACGCGACGGTTTCCTCTTCGAGCTTTTCAAGCGGCACGACGGTATTCACAAGGCCCATGTCGAGCGCCTGCTGCGCGTCGTACTGCCGACAGAGGAACCAGATTTCCTTCGCTTTCTTGTGACCGACAATGCGGGCGAGATAGCCTGCGCCGAAACCTGCATCGAACGATCCGACACGCGGCCCCGTTTGCCCGAAGCGCGCGTTGCTCGCAGCAATGGACAGGTCGCACACAACATGCAGCACATGACCGCCGCCAATCGCGTAGCCGGCGATCATCGCGACAACAGGTTTGGGCAGCGAGCGAATCTGTCTTTGCAGGTCGAGCACATTGAGTCTCGGCACCTGATCCTTGCCTACATAACCTTGGTCGCCGCGAATACGCTGGTCGCCTCCGGAGCAGAATGCCTGATCGCCCGCGCCAGTGAGAATGATTGCGCCGACCTTCGAGTCTTCGCGCGCATCGAGAAACGCATTCTGCAGATCGAAAAGCGTTTGCGGCCGAAACGCATTGCGCACTTCGGGGCGGTTAATGGTGATCTTGGCAATTCCGTCCCACTTGTGATACAGAATATCGGAATACTCTCCGGCAACTTGCCAGGGGAACTTGCTCATGAACTGAATCCTTCTGCTGCGTGAATAAACGAGGTCAACAGCTTTGCGAACTGGCGCGGCTGTTCGAGATGCGCGGCATGTCCGGCGCCGCTACTCACATGATGTTCAAGATGACGGGATGCGGATGCTTTGGCGAGGAGTCCATTGCTTTCGACAAATGTGCCGTCAAGCTCTCCAGCGGCGAGCATCAGCGGTTTGGCCCAACGCGCGAGCTCGTGTGAACGGTCGGGCATTGTGCCTGTGCCGTAGTTGTCGAGCGCGAATTTCAACCCGGCCGGAGTACACGACATGCGTTCGGAGCGAATCAACTGCCGCGTGCCTTGCGCGAGAAACTTCTGATTCGCGAAGATCGGTAGTGCTTCCCAATACTCGGCAAACCACGACATGCCGCGACCGACAATATTCTGTCCGAGCAACTGGTCGCTCTCGCGGCGCAACGCCCGCGCCTGTTCATCGGCGATGCCGGGGCTTGCGCCGAGCAGGGCGAGGCTCTTGACGCGCCGTTCGGCGAGTAGAGCGCACATCAAGGCGACGCGTCCACCCTGACTATAGCCGAACCAGTGAGCGGAGCGCGGCTCGAGCTGCTCGATTGCGGCAAGGAGGTTTGCGCACAAGCACGGCCAATCGAGCACGGCACTCGGGCTCCATTGTGTTTGTCCGTGTCCGGGCAGATCGATGCGAATGACGCGAAACTTCCTGTCCAGCAGCGGCGCGAATTCGGCAAAGCTGTTTAGCGATTGCGCAAAGCCGTGCAGGAGAACCAATGGCGGAGCGCCGTTCGCGCCGGACACACTTGTGTTCCAGCGGCAATGCTCTGTCACGACACTCATGCGGAAATCGCGCGCAGCAACTCAGCGACCATCGCTTGATGTGCCGTGTGGTTCGCGGCGCGTTCCGTGATAATTTCAAACACGCGACGATCTGGGGAAGTCATGGCCATTTCCATTTGCGCCGGGTGCGCGATGTGCACACAGGTGAGTCCCGCTCCTTTGCAGAAGGCGGCGATATCGGTGGCGTGGGGTGTGCCGTGAATCTGTTCAAACGGCTCGCCGTGGGCAGCAATCGGGAGGAAATGGAAGATCCCGCCGCCGTTATTGTTGAGGACGAAGATACTAAGGTTTTCCGTGTCGCGCACCAGAAGCAGGCCATGCAGATCGTGGAGGAACGCGAGGTCGCCGCAAATCAAACATGTTTTGCGCTGCGTTGCCCGGGCGATTCCCGCAGCATGGGAGAGCGCTCCGTCGATGCCATTTGTTCCGCGTTGCGCGAAGACGGAATGTTGTCGGCCTGCTGGCGCGGCAATCATATCGGCATAACGGATGGGCATGCTCGACGCGAGGACCAATTGCGCGTCATTGGGCAAGTTATTGAGCGCGGCCTGCACAAATCCGAGCTCAGCTTCTTTGTTCAGCGTGTACCGCGAAGACGCCGCGTGGAGTGCGCCAGCCGCTCTCCAGAACGGATTAAGAAGAAGAGAGTCGCGAGAGACTTTGATCGTCGCGATGAGTTCCTGCACGGACGACGAAACTTCGCACACGGTTATCTTGGCAGCGCGGGCGTCCGGGTCGCGAGGAAGGGCATCGCGTTGAATGCGGAAGGTGCGCGCGCGATGTTCGTTGAGATAGCTGTTGAGCGGTTTGCTGGTCGGGTAGTTTCCGAATTCGATCACACAGTCTGGCGCAAGTTGGGCAAGCTCATTTGTGCGCAGGAAGAGATCGTAGAACGGCAGATTCGGCTCGCCGCAAAAGCGCAGCCCTGAACAAACATCGGCGAACAGCGGCCACCCGAGATTGCGTGCAAGGGCATGAATGGCGTCACGCTCTTGGTCGGATCGCGCGGCATCGGGGCCGCACACGATGAGGCCGCAGCAGGCCGATTGAACGGTGTCGACGAACTCGCGATCAAGTTCGCAAGCCGCGCCGGTGTGCGGAGCGATTGGTTCAATTATCGAATGCAGCGGCGACAGCAGCCGTTGACATTCCTTCGAATCACTTTCCTCCGGCGCAAGCGGCTCCGCCATCTGCACATTTATATGTACGGGAGCATACGGCGGTTGATGCATCGCGCGCAGCGCAGCTTTCACCCAATAGAGCATGTCGCGCATGGCTTGCTCGTCCGGTCGCGGCACTGGTAGATCGATCATCATTTTGGCAAAGCGGCCAAAGAGTCCGGATTGATCAATCGTTTGCGGCGCGCCGGTGTTGCGCAAACTCACGGGTCGGTCGGCCGAGAGGACGACCAGTGGAATGCCGCTTTGCGCGGCTTCGATGATCGCCGGATAGTAGTGCGCGGCTGCAGTGCCCGAGGTACACACGAGGGCAACGGGACAGTGCGTCGCCTTGGCCAGACCGAGCGCGAAGAATCCGGCGGAACGTTCATCGGTAATGACGTGACACGTCAACGATTCATTCAGTACTGCAATGCGCGCAAGCGGGGTGGAGCGCGCACCGGGAGAGATGACGGCGTGCCGCACTTCTGCTGCGTGAAGCTGCCGCCACAGTAACTCAGCTTGGAGGTAGTTTGGATTTGGCACGTTCATAGCAGATCCAGAAGAGCGCGGCGCATGATTTCCATTTTCCATCCGCACTCATCATACTCGCGGTCGGCATCTGAGTCAGCGACGATTCCCGCTCCGCCGTAGAGGACAGCGCGTTGACCGGACACGGCGGCGCAGCGCAACGCGACAATTGCGGTGGTGTGATGGCCGTTTGAAAAGCCGAGCACTCCTGCGTAGAGCTCGCGCGGCAAAGGTTCCAACTCTTCAAGCAGTTGTGCCGCAGCGGGGCGGGGGGAGCCACATACGGCAGGTGTCGGATGCAGCGCGGCGAGCAGATCGTCGTCCGTTACGTTGTCGCGCAATACACCCTGCACTTCACAGAAGACATGTTCGAGATCATCGGCGCGGCGTTTCGTGAGTGGCGACACGGCCGTATGCACGCAAAGCGGCGCAAGCATGTCGCGTACGAACTCGGTCACGACGGCCTGCTCGGCGCGGTCCTTGTCGGTAAACAGATTGCCGTCGAGAATGGTGTGCCGAGTTCCAGCGAGGCTGTCGACTCGCACCTGCCTGCCATCGCGGCGATAGAGAACTTCGGGTGTGGCTCCGATCCACACGCGCTGGTCTTGCAGTTGATGCGCGAAGACGGATGTTCCGCTTGAGCTATTGAGCAATCGCGCGATGACGGCGTCGATTGGCCAAGGATCGGGTTGGTAGAGACAGATACGGCGTGACAGTACGGCTTTGCGCAAATTGCCCGCGCCGATTTCGGATTGGATACGGCGGATTGCAGCCGACCATTGGCCTGGCGTGTGTGAATCGCTTTCGAGCGGTTCGGCGTCGTCGGGTTCAATCTCGAGCTCTTCGCTCACGCTGCCATGCGGCACTTGTCCCACGTAGCGCAGATAGTCGCCATCAAGCTCCACCATCCAACCCGGTTTCCAGTAGAAGCGCTCACCGCTCTCGAAATCCGCGCGGAAGCAAACCGGGATGAGCGAACTTCCATCGTGATCGCGCAGCAGGTCATGAATGGAATTGCCAGTGTAGCCGATGCCGCCGGCACACCACGCGAACTCCTCGTCGCGCGGGCGCAAGAGGAGCGTGGCCACATCAGCCGTCGCGTACTTGGCCAATTCGCGTTCCGCCGACTGTCGGTCAGAATCCGGGAGTAGTGCTCGAGTCATAACTCGGTAATTTAGCCATATTCCTCACGGCTTTCAAACCCGACACGCTGGTTGCGGACAAAGTTACCAACCTCTATATTGCGATAGCACCTATTCATCAGACTTTCCCGATTGTGCCTCACTACGTCAAATTTTACGACACCACATTGCGCGACGGTGAACAGACGCCGTTTGTGGTATTCTCTGTTGAGCAAAAGCTCCAGATAGCCCGGGCGTTGGCCGAACTTGGGGTAGACATTATTGAAGTTGGCTTCCCGGCCGCAGCGGAATCGGAAGCGGAGGCAGTGCGGCAATGCGTCGCTGAGCTTAAGGGACCGATTGTAGCCGGATTGGCAAGAGCACGAACGAGCGATGTTGAGGCAACGGCAAAGGCCCTCGATGGGGCCGACAAAGCCAGAATTTCCATTGTTTTACCTGTATCGGATCGGCACCTGACCGCATCGCTCAAGCTCTCGCGGTTCGCGGCCGAAGAACAGATTGGTGAGGCGGTCCGGCATGCGAAGACGTACAATGATGACGTGGAGTTCATTGCGACGGATGCGACCCGAACGGGGATTGCGGAGCTAATCTCGGCTCTAAGATGTGCGGCAACAGCCGGGGCAACAACGTTGGTCGTGGCGGACACCGTAGGATGTGGCCTCCCGGCGGACCTAAAGGCGCTCTTTCAGCTCTTGCGGAAGGAGTTTCCTGCGCCGCTGAGTCTGGGGATTCACTGCCACAATGATTTCGGGTTGGCCTCCGCGAACTCGGTTGCGGCCCTTGAGGGGGGTGCCGACCAGGTCGAGGGGACAATCAACGGTCTCGGGGAGCGGGCCGGGAACACGGCCCTGGAAGAAGTCGCGATGATCATCGACTATCATCATGAGTCACTGGGCCTCCACAGCGGAATCAAACTTGACCGGATTCTTGACACATCAAGGCTTGTGCGCGAACTCTCGGGCGTGCCGATTCAACCTAACAAGGCGCTGGTCGGACAGAATGCCTTTTTGCATGCCGCCGGGATGCACCAGCAGGCAATGCTGGCCGATCCGTTGACGTTTGAGCCGTTTGGGCCGGAAGCCGTCGGCGGCAAGGCCTCGCTCGAAGACCGGATTATCTTTGGTAAATTCTTAGGAAAAAATGGCTTAAGGCGCCTATTGGCACTCGACGGGCTGGAGCTTGGAGAGGCCGAGATCGGGGCTCTCGTGAAGCGCGTCCGCGCCGCGATTGAAAGCAAAGAGACCGTAACGCGCCGGACGATGCTCGAATGGGCACGGAGGGGATGAGACCCTTGCATCGACCGCCATTAGATGTTATCTTTACACACACAAGAGATTTCACCCGAGCCCAAGACGATTACCATCCGGAGAACCACACCATGAAGCACCGCATCTGGCTCCCGCCGCTGTGCGCCTTGCTCTTGGCCTTCGGTAGTGCCCACGCATTTACCGTTGGTCAGGCCGCGCCCGATTTCACGCTGACAGATTCACAAGGGGAAAGCCACACGCTGAGCAACTATCAAGGCAATGTTGTCGTCTTGATGTTCTTTGGCAACACCTGAAGTACCTGTCGTGCCCAGGATGGGCAAATGGAAGACGGGATTCATCAGTATTATGCAGGCCAGCCGGTGGTCACGCTGGGATTGGACATTTACAACGGATCGCCTGCGGCGGTCGAAGTGTTTCGCGGCATCACGGGCGTGACCTTTCCGCTGTTGACACAGGCCGGTACCTACAGCAGTCAGAACAGCGGCGACTATCGCAAGGTTGTGATCGATCCGGACGGCATCGTGCGCTACGTGTCCGGTCCGTATCAGCTCAACATCACGACAATCCGTTCACACGTGGACGAGTGGCTTCCGCTTGACGAGCCGACGTTTGAATTGGTGATGCATGAAACCGAACTGACGTATATCGACGGTTTCAACACGTTCACTTATCACGCGGAGCTGACAAATCTTCTGAACGAAGACCGGCAATTCACGCTTGCGTTGACGCCGATTGTCAGTCCGGACCCGTATCGGGGTTACGCGATCTGCACGTATTTCACGTGCCTGCCTCCGGACACGGGCTATCAGGACATGACGATTTCGTATACAGCGAATCAGCACGACACTCTGGTTTCGACGTACATCTACAATATGGCGTTCAATCCCGAGTTGGGATACTTTGACACATCGACCGTACACGGTGACTATCAACTGCGGTTCAGCGTGTTTGACCCGGCGAATCCGGACGAGGTGATTTCCTACGACCTTTATCTGTATGAGGGCAGTGCGATTTCGCCGCGTATCGAGCCGGTGGTGACTTCGCACGCTCTGTTGTCGAACTATCCGAATCCGTTCAACCCGGAGACGACCGTCAGTTTTGTTGTGAATCGACCGGGCGCAGTGACGCTGAACGTGTATAACATGCTGGGCCAGAACGTAGCGACGTTATTGAATAGCCCGTTTATGGCGAGCGGTCAATACAGTGCGACGTGGAATGCGACCAACATGCAAGGCTTGCCGCTGCCGTCGGGCAACTATCTGCTTGAACTGAATACGCTCGATGCGCGCGCGGTGCATCGCGTGGTGCTGATGCGATAGTTTTCCATGCTTCCTGATTAGTGAAAGGGCACAGACTCTGTGCCCTTTCCTCTTTCATACATTACGCTCATGTCCGAACACACTCTTCCCACCGCCTACGACGTTCTCGATGCCGCTCAGACGCTCAAAGGCATCGCGCATAAAACGCCGGTTCATACATCGCGCACACTGGATGCGCGGAGCGGCGCGAATGTCTTCTTGAAGTGCGAGAACTTACAACGCGTTGGCGCATTTAAGTTCAGAGGGGCGTACAATGCCATGTCGCGCTTGACCTTTGAAGAGAAGAGGCGCGGGGTGATTACGCATTCGTCGGGCAATCACGCGCAGGCTGTCGCGCTCGTAGGGACGCTATTGGATATTAAGACGGTGATTGTGATGCCGGCGGATGCGCCGCCGATCAAACTCGCGGCGACGAAAGGCTATGGCGCGGAAGTTGTGGTGTATGATCCGCAGGAGCGCACGCGTGAAGAAATTTCAGCGGAGCTGAAAGAGCGGCACGGCTACGTGTTGATTCCGCCGTACGATCACCCGCATATCATCGCGGGACAGGGCACGGCTGCACTCGAACTGTTGACGGACTATCCCGACCTTGAATTGCTGTTAGTTCCGTGCGGCGGCGGCGGCTTGCTTTCGGGCAGCGCGTTGGCGGCCAAGCATGTGAATCCCGATTGCAAAGTAGTTGGTGTAGAACCGGAAGTGGCAAACGATGCGACGCTCTCGTGGCGTACGGGCACCTTACACACTGTGAAGAATCCGCCGACAATAGCAGATGGTACGCGCACACCGAGCTTGGGTAAGCTGACCTTCCCTCTGGTGCGCGCGAACGTGGATGACTTTGCGAACGTAACGGAAGCAAAAATAATTGAAGCGACAAAGTTCCTGTTCGAGCGAATGAAGCTCGTGGTTGAACCGAGCGGCGCGCTGGGCGTTGCGGCGCTGTTGTCGGGCTATCCAACTCCCGACCGCGTCGGTGTCATCCTGAGCGGCGGCAATCTCGATCCCGGCGTCCTGACGATGTAGGGGGCAACTGCCTGTTAGAGGCCCATCTTCCGACGAGCCCTACCTTTGGTAGGGCTTTTTCATGAAAAACAATAAGATAAATATGCTACGGTGACAATAATAATTGACATGATGTAAAGAATGCTTGACAATGCGGATTTCTGTCATTATATTAGGAATGCCTGAGGCAAGGCTCCCGAATGAAGACAACACTGCGCAAATTCAGGTTCGAACATGACGAGATGAGTCAGCAGGAGTTGGCTGATCTGGTCGGCGTTTCGCGGCAGACGATTGTCTCAATAGAGAAGGGCGACTACGCTCCATCCGTGAAACGCGCGCTGTTGCTCGCCGCGAAGCTGGGCGCGAAAGTAGAAGATCTGTTCACCTTGGAGGAACAGGATCATGTTTAGGATTGATGCAATTTTCTGGACCGCATTGGGGATACTTGTCGTCGCGATCGCGCTGTTTGCGATCACGGGCGAGCAGATGTGGCTGGCGTTGATGCTGCTGTCGTATCTCTTGCGGCCAACAATCGCCTCGCTTGGTTTCGCCAAGCGAATGGTAGACGAGCGGCAGATGGCGATTCATTACCGTTCAGGAAACATCGCTTTCGCGGTAATTATGATCACGACGGTGATTGTCGCGGTCGTGCAGAACGCGAACGGAGACGCCAACGCCGAATTCTACAATATCATCATCATTGTCGGCATCGCGACGAAAGCGTTTTTCAATGTTCTTCTGGTGAAGGACTACCAGAAGGCAAGCAGGACGATTATCATCGCTGTGGGGTTGATGGCGCTGCTGTTTGTGGTGATGAGTCACGGCGTGTCACTCGAATCGCTTGCGGAAGGCAGTCCGTGGTTGACCGTTATTGCACTTGGGCTTTTGGCGAAGAAGTATCCGCGCGTTATAGGATCCATTGTCTTCGCCGCGACGACGGTGCTGCTATTCTTCATTCTCGGCAAGGGGCTCACGTTGGGTCAGGGTGCGACGGCGCTTGTGATTTGCGGCCCGCTGTATACGGCGGGCGCGTGTCTATTTCTTCCGTCGCGCGACGAATCGGCCGAGCCTGCCGTTGAAGTGTAAATCATCGCAAGGAGCTTAGTTATGGCAATCGGCGCATTGACCGCCTCGCGTAACGTATGGCTGCGTGCCGCTGCCCGCGGAACAATCGGTTTGTGGACTCTGTTTTGGACCTACTTTCTGGTCGCGAATCTGCTGGACAATCAACAAACCGTGCCCGCCTCGGAGCAAGCGAAGGGGTATCGGTTCATCTTCGCGGGCCTGATTCTGGTCTGGAGCGCGTTGCTGTTGGTCTGGCGTAAAGAGCATATTGTCCGCATCGTGCTGCCGGCGCTCGGAGTTCTGCTTGTCGTGCTCTTCCTTGCAATGCCCGCTCCAAATCTGCCGACTCAAAGTAGGCTCATAACCGCAGGCCTGATCGGCGGCCTTCCGATCCTCGCGGGTCTGCTGCTCATCTTTGTCGGCAAGCAGTAGCCTTGGGGAGAATTGCCCAGCGTCGCGTTGACGAGCCTGATTTGAAAAAGCGTGGTATTCAACCCTGATTAGTTCTTGGACTGCTATGAAACCCCAGCCTCTTCGGATTCTGGTCTTATGTGTGGCCTGCATGTGCGTGGGTTGCATGGCCTTTCGCTCGGGAGTACAGGGACAGTATAGAGGTGAGACGAGGAGCCGTGCTGCACGCGCGCCCGTGACCGTGCTATTCCACTTTACTCACCAGCAGCAGGCGCGCGGGTACGACGCGCTTCCGGAGATTATCAGTGCGAGCGCGGTGACTGAAGATTTTGAACTCGTATTTTACGATGCGTTATCGGAGTTCACGAATCTCGGTGGTTTTGACACTTACACGGATCGCGCAGACGATGTCTATGAACCCAAACGACGCGCGGAGCTCGATAGTCTAATGCGGGCCAATCAGTTCACCCTGCAGATTCGAATCAAGCAAGAGCGGAGTTTTGCAGGCTTCTATCTCGGAGCGCTATTGAGTACGGTAAGCGCGACCGTCATTCCGGTGCCCTATCGTAAAGACTATTCGCTGGCTACCGCCGTTTACCGCTCCGATGGTGCGGAAGTCGCTTGTTATCACCGCAGCGCACGTATTTCAAACTTGGTTCAAGCGCTGCTGCTCTTCGCATATCCGTTTGCTCCGGAGGATCGCAAGATCGAGGAACTCCTGATGGAAATGCTGCATGACACGTTCCGGCAGATAGATGACGAAGGTGTGCTGTCTGCAAACTGAGCGACACCTCGCCTGTCGTTGCCTCCCAACTCTCCCCTGAACTAAGTTCAGGGGTTTGTTTTTATTTAGGTAAAGGGTTGTTAGGGTGAGTTGACTCCCGGGAACTTGGAGTGTATATTTGCGGTACTATTAGCAGTCGTATTAAACGAGTGCTAACAACATAACTCAACAAGACTTACCATAATTCAACAGGTTCAGGAGACCTAAGACCATGAAAATCAAGCCGATTGATGAGCGCGTCCTGATTAAGCCGCTCGAAAAGGAAGAGAAGACCGTTGGTGGTATCATCATCCCCGATACCGCCTCCAAGGACCGTCCGCAGATGGGCGAAATCGTAGCCATGGGCGACGACGTGGAAATCGCCGATCGCAAGCAGAAGAAGATGTCCGAGATGCTGAAGGTCGGAGACACGATTGTCTACGCCCGCTATGGCGGCACCGAAGTCAAGCTCGACGACCAAGAGTACATGCTGATCAGCCGCAGCGACATCCTCGCGGTGGTCGTCAAGTAATCAGCCCTCGCCTGTCCTGCCTGTCGTTATTCAGAACGCAGCGCAGCGAAGTGAAGACTCCCTCAGAGAGATGTTTCACTTTGTTCAGCATGACGACTCTCTAACACACAAGAATCATCTAACAAGGAATCATACAACATGGCAAGCAAACTGATTGACTTCGATGTCGAAGCGCGCACGTCGCTCAAGAAGGGCGTGGACGTGCTCGCAAATGCAGTGAAGGTCACACTGGGCCCCAAGGGCCGCAACGTGGTGATCGAAAAGAAGTGGGGCGCACCGACCATCACCAAGGATGGTGTGACCGTGGCCAAGGAAATTGAGCTCGAAGATGCCGTGCAGAACATGGGCGCGCAGATGGTTCGCGAAGTCGCTTCCAAGACGAGCGATATCGCGGGCGACGGCACGACCACTGCGACCGTGCTCGCGCAGGCGATCATTCATGAAGGTCTGAAGAACGTCACCGCCGGTGCCGATCCGATGAGCCTGAAGCGCGGTATCGACAAGGCCGTCGCGAAGGTCGTCGAAGATCTGAAGAAGACCGGCAAGGCCGTCTCGGGCAAGAAGGACATCGCCGCCGTCGGCACGATTTCGGCCAACAACGACAAGACCATCGGCGACCTGATTGCGGACGCGATGGACAAAGTCGGCAAGGACGGCGTCATCACGGTTGAAGAAGCGAAGTCGATGGAGACGTCGCTGGAAGTCGTCGAAGGTATGCAGTTCGACCGCGGCTATCTGTCGCCCTACTTCGTGACGAATCCGGACGAGATGGAAGTCGAGCTCGAGAATCCGTACGTGCTCATTCACGACAAGAAGATTGCGTCGATGAAGGACCTGCTCCCGATTTTGGAGAAGGTTGCGCAGTCTGGTCGCGCGTTCTTGATGATTGCGGAAGACGTCGAAGGTGAAGCGCTGGCGACGCTTGTGGTGAACAAGCTGCGCGGCACGTTGAAGGTAGCGGCGGTGAAGGCTCCGGGCTTTGGTGATCGCCGCAAGGGCCATGCTGGACGATATCGCGATTTTGACCGGTGGCCGTGTGATCTCGGAAGAGGCGGGCTTCAAGCTGGAGAATGCGGTGATGAGCGATCTCGGCACGGCCAAGAAGATCATCATTGACAAGGACAACACGACGATCGTTGAAGGGGCGGGCAAGGCTGAAGAGATCAAGGGCCGTATTGCTCAGATCAAGAAGCAGATTGAAGGCACGACGTCGGATTACGATCGCGAGAAGCTGCAAGAGCGTCTGGCGAAGCTCGCCGGCGGTGTGGCGGTGCTGAAAGTTGGCGCGGCGACCGAAGTTGAGATGAAGGAAAAGAAGGCGCGTGTGGAAGATGCTCTGCATGCGACGCGCGCGGCTGTTGAAGAAGGGATTGTCCCCGGCGGCGGCGTGGCGCTGCTGCGTGCGCAGAAAGTGCTCGACGGCTTCAAGCTCGAAGGCGACGAGCAGCTCGGCGTGAACATCATTCGTCGCGCGTTGGAAGAGCCGATTCGCATGATTTCGCAGAACGCGGGCCTCGAAGGCAGTGTCGTGGTGAACAGGATTCGCGAGAACGCCAAGTACAGCTTCGGTTTGAATGCGGCGACCGAGACGTTCACCGATCTGTTGGAAGACGGCGTGATTGACCCGACTAAGGTGGTGCGTGTGGCGCTCGAGAATGCGGCGTCGGTCGGCGGTCTGCTCTTGACGACGGATTGCGCGATTCACGAGAAGAAGGAAAAGAACCCGCCCGCTCCGGCAATGCCCGGCGGCGGCATGGGCGGCATGGGCGGCATGGACTACTAAGCCAGCGTGGACGCTGGACCCATTGCCGCTAGCGCGTAACGCATGGCGGACGTGGAGTAGGGGCGGCAGGCGTGCCGCCCGCCGCAGTGCAGATAGTAGAAACGAAGCGGCGCAGGAGAAATCCTGCGCCGCGTTCAGTTGTAAATTTGAGCAACACGGGAGGAAGTTCGATGAGTTCACGCTTTCTTGATTTTCAGTACCGCGACAAGTCACTCAGGGAAGTACGTGTCCAAGCTCAAGCAAGTGAACTTGACTTTGTCATCGAGTTCGCCCGACGGGACCAGAAATTCATGGTCAAGGTGAAAACCGACCTACAGCTGAGTATCTGTAAGAATGACTTGGGCTTTCAGTCGGTCGCGTCGAACATTGCCAAGTGGATGATACTAAACGGCACGTATGTTCAGTATGCCGACATTCGCAACTTGTCCGAGGTGAACTTTGTCAAGCGCAAGCACCTCGTTGGATAACGCATTCAGGTACTCGTGTGACGGTGACCAAAAACCAGAAACACTTGTTCGGCCAGACTCAAGTCTCCTGATTGCAGACGAACATCGACTGGCAAGAGAGATCATCTTTGACATACTGTACAAATCAAACGGCTCGACTCCCTCACTCATAGGAAGCAAGGCGTATTTCCCAGAAGGCACAATCTCAGACGAAATAGTATCACTTAATGCATCTGACAATGTTTGCAACGCAGTAGTCCCGGGCAGGCAAACACTTAGCGGAATGATAGCGCTTTCTCTTAGGGGCCGCGAGTATTACGAATCTAAGCTCTTGCACAGAAGGCAACAAGCATTCATCATCGCAGCGTGCAACGCCCCGAAGAACATGCAGGAAAAGCAACCATTGCATCTCAACACCCTCGCAAAATACAAGGCGGTAGTCGAGAGCATTGGGCTTGAACCAATCTTTCAAGAACATGAAGAGCCTCGCAAGAATATCTTCGTGGACATATTCGACTACATTGATACGTGTGAATTAGTAATTGCAGACTTGACGTTTGAGCGGCCAAACTGCTATATTGAAGTTGGCTACGCCTTGGCAAGGGCAAAGCCAGTCCTGATTTTCATTGAAAACGAGTATTTTGAAAAAGCGATGGAAAATAAACTTCCATTTGATATTTCGCCAGTGAAGATGCAGAATTATCAATACGACAAGCTGGATGACCTAGAGAGAATTCTGCGAGAGCGAATCGGAAAAGTGAGGTCAAGGTAGCAGCAATAGCTAACAATTTGGGGCGAGCCAATAGGCTCGCCCTGCCTTGCTTTCAACACGACCATCTGCCTCCAACCGTCATTCTGAATGCAGCGCAGCGGAATGAAGAATCCCTCCGGGTGTTTCGCCAGAGGGATTCTTCACTGCGTTCAGGATGACATAAGCGTTAATACTTGGTGGGCAGACTCCGGATCTACTTTGCCAGCTTGATCACCTGCGTGACGCTTATCTCTTTACCTCCGGATTGATTGGGCCGTTCGCCTTTGGGTGGACCGCCGCGCTGGCCGCCGCGCATACGGCCCGCTCCGCCCATGGGGCCGAAGCCGTCATCACCGCCGCCCACGGGTGGACCGCGCCGCTCGCCGTCTTCGCGCATCGCTTTGGGCGGCTTAACTTCGGGGACAGTGAGTTCGAGCAGAACTTCATCGCCCGCGTGCAGCCATGGCGCGCGCGCGGCCAAGTCAATCACAATCGAATGCGCAGCCGTCATGGATTCGTAGCTGGTCTCGGCCACAATTCCGGCCAGCTTTGCGGCCTCGGTCGTCATCATCCGCTCCGGCATCGCGCGATCCAGCAGCTCGACATTTCCGGAGTGCGGTTCCCGATTCGGTTCCATGAACTCAAGCGGTTTCCCGGGATGCTCCGGACGCTTGGGCATGGCCGGATAGCGGACGCCGCACGACTCCTTCTTGTTCTTCGGGTTCGACAGCCAGAGTGTCATGCCGCCGACTTCGAGCTGGCGCTGCAGCATCTCATCGCTCGTCTGCACCGCGAGAATGAGCTGCTCGGAGTCATTGGCAATCACGAATCGCGCATTGACATCTTTCAGGCGCAGCCCCTTGAACTCGGAGAGGTCGGGCTTGCCGTTGATGTCGCTGCCACGGTCATGCCATTCGGAGGGAATCGGCTCGGAGCGACAGCCCCACAGCGCGAAAGAAAGTGCAAAAAGTAACGCAACAGGCGAAAGGAGGGGATGTCGCACGGGTCGAAGAATGGTCAAGTTGGAAAGGGAGGCTTACTATGAATTGGACACCGCAACAGCCCCCGAGGTTGATTCCCCATTTTTCTGCATCGCCGGGTTGAACTTGCCTCAAATTATCCTATTCACTTGACTCTTTTTTGAACAAATGTTATATTCTGAAAAGTCCACAGAATTACTCAAATGAGGTGTCCGATGAAGAGGCTACATCTTCTTGTTTTAGTTGGAGTTTTGTGCGTTTCTACTATAGCAGGTGCGCAGGAAGGAATGTCTGAGGCCGACATGATGAAGAAGTGGATGGAGGTCGCAAGCCCCAAGGCAGAGCATGAAGTGCTTGCGAAGTCCGCAGGCGAGTGGAACTGCGTCATGACGTTCTGGATGGGGCCAAACGCACCAGCGCAAGAAGCCCACGGAACCAGTGTCGACAAGGTGATTAACGGAGGTCGCGTGGTGGAATCAGATTTCACGGGCGAGATGATGGGCATGCCGTATGAAGGTCACGGTCACACGGGTTATGACAATTTCAATAAGACCTATTGGTCAACGTGGACGGACAACATGACGACGGGCATGATGTTCATGGAAGGCACGTCAACCGATGGCGGCAAGACGATCGTCTTCAACACGACGATGGACGAGCCGGTGATGGATGTCAAGGACAAGCCGGTACGATTCGTTTCGAAGTGGATCAGCGATGACGAACACGTGCTCGAGAGCTGGGACGAAATCGGCACGCCGCAGGAATTCAAGGCGTTCCAGATTGTCTACACGCGCAAGAAGTAACGCGCTTGTTGCGCTTCGAGCGCGGCGTTGCATGTTGCGTTCGGGGTTAGTATAGAGCGAGACTACGAACGGCAGTGATGAGCTGCCGTTCTTTCCGGGGAACAATTGAACAAAGCTTCAAAGGAAGGGACCTGAGATGACCGAGCAAGAGATGATGGCGAATTGGATGCGTAACGCAACGCCGGGTGAGCAGCATGCGCGAATGGCGAAAGAGTGCGGAGAGTGGGAAGTCACGATGATTGAGCGCGGCAAGCCGATGACAGGTTCAGCCGTCACGGAGATGATCCTTGATGGCCGCATTCAGGTGCAGCACTTCAAGATGGACTACGAAGGGATGCCGTTTGTGGGTTTCGGCATGACCGGCTATGACAATTTCACGCAGCGCTATTGGTTCACGTGGAATGACAATATGTCAACCGGGCTATATTCGATGTGGGGGAAGGAACAGGACGGGGGCAAGCGCATCGTTTTCGACGGCGCGATGAACAGTCCGGGATTAAATCAGCGTGATGTGCCGTGCCGTCACGTGTATACGTTCATCAATGACGAAGAGTATACATACGAGGCCTGGAATTTCCCGGGCACACCGGAAGAGAGAAGATGATGGACATGCGCTACAAGCGGAAGTAGCACAACGCGGCTGTGACAAAAAGCGGGGCGAACCGAGTTGGTTCGCCCCGCTTGCTTTGAACACAACGGCTATTGGCTATTTCATAAGGATGAGCTTCTGCGTGATCTGGACGCCTGCGGCGCGCATCGTTGCGAAGTAGAGTCCCGATGCAAGATCATGTCCGTCAAACGACACAGAGTGATATCCGGCCTTCATGAAGCCCGGAGTCAACACCCGGACAAGCTGGCCGTTCACATTATATATGCTGATTGTCGTAAATGCTGATTGCGGCAGCTCGAGTCTCAGAGTGGTCGACGGGTTAAACGGATTGGGATAGACGGCGACGGAGAATTTCGCGGGCAGAGTCGGGCTGTTTCCGGCTGGCAGCGGGCCGCTTATCGTGCCGCCGCTTTGACCCGCAGACCATGTGCCGTCGCCGATGCAATTTGGATTAGTGTTGGTGAGTCTGAAGCCCGCAACGGTCATCATGGATTCGCAGAGTGGTTCGCCGACGAAGACGACTGAATCGGCATATTGCGTAACCTGCCACGTTGCACCGATGAACTCGGCGGAAGTTCCGGGACAGAGACTATGGATTACAGGTCGATTGACACAGCCTTGAATCCAGTTTAGCTGATAGTCCCAGCTTGGCGGGCCAGCGTTCAAAAGCGAGAGCGAGGCTTGACCGCCGTTCGCAGAGAAGATACCTCCCGGGTCAGACACCGGGTCTCCGTCGCCGCAGTGATTGTGCGCGCTGATGCCGTAGGCGTAGACCACGTCGGGCAAAGCCGTGGCGTCAACGAACTCGGTCACGCCGGGCGGAACGGATCCAAGCAGAAGATTGTCACGATAGAGAGAATAGTAGTCGACCGAATCGGCGCCCGGTGATTCGACCCACGTCAACCGCACGACCGCATGGTGATCACGCGATGCCCGGAACGAATCGACCGGTGACGGCGGTTGCAGCGCGCGTCCGGGCAACGTGTCGGACGCAGTCGTGTGGCCGCACCAGTTTGTCCAGCCGGCCGCCGAGTATTGGCCGAGCGTGCCGTTAGTCGTGTGATGCGCGTAGACACGCAGCTGATCATCTACCACGGGTTCGATGCCAACGGTTTGGCCATCGCGAAAGAAATACACGTGCGAGAAGGTGTTAAGAGTTAGAACTTGATAGGAGAGCAGCACGGAATCGCAGAGGTCCTGCGACACGGAGATTAATGTGACAGAGGAATCGCACGGTTCGGTGGCAACATGCAGCGACCGCTGCGGAACATTCGGGCCGAACGCAATGTCATCAAGATTCACGAAAGCCAAACAGACATCCGATTCCGGAAAGGCGAGCGAGTCATACGTAGACGCTTTGTGCAGGAGATACTCGCAGGTGAGTTGCGACGATACGATATTGGGGGCAACGGACAGCTCCTGTTCGTTGCGATTCTGGTTATTCTCCGGCGGGGTAGAGGTGATATTGGCGCCGACGCTCCACTCCAAGCCGCTGTTTTGCGAGCGACTAACGAACACATCGGCGTTGAGAATCGATTGCCCGTCGAGGTGCGCGGCCGTATCATATTTCAGGTACGCGCAGTAGAGGTAGCCCGTGGCGTCATCAAACGCGAGACTCGGATGTTCGAGAATTGCGCGGCCAGAGCCCAGACCGGGTTGTGCGTCAATCGAGTCGCCTCCACCAATCCAGTGTTCGGCAATCAGATGATGCGATTCCGTCATATCGTCCCAATGCCAAAGCATGGCGCGATCACGGCGGGCGCTGTCTTGACCTTCTGTTGGCATGTGATAGTAGCCGATGGCCGTATAGGCAATGTGCAGCACACCCTCATCGTCGAAGAGCGCTGAGATATGATCAAAGGCGCGCAACGTATCGCGGTTACAGCATTCGAAGTTGCCGCTTCCACAGCAGCCTGCGACATCCGCTTGAATGAACTCAGTGAGATTTCGAGGCGGATCGAAATTGGTGCCGCCATCTTCGGACATGCGGAGGTAAATGTCCGTGTTCCGGCGTTCAACTTCAGCGAGGCCGGAATCGGGATGGCGAGCGTACAGCACGGCGATGCGCGAACCGGTTTGCGATGCGGCCACAATGTGCCCCAATGTGATCACACTATCCAGGATTTCAAGTTGGTATGGATCATCAACAAACTGCCATTGAATGCCAAAACCGAATCCCATCTCAATTTCGGCTACGCCCCGTGAATAGAAGATCGGCTTTGGACTGCCTCCAATCGAGAGGTCCCGACTAACGAGATGGACAGCGTCATTAGCAGATAGAGCAATCTTTGGTTCACCGATGTTCAGCTGAAAGCCTGAGGTAAGCGGTCCGGATGAGGTGAACGCTCCGGCACCGGCGAGGAAATCGATTGCAGCCATTGGGATGATAGGGGTGCCGACAATCTGGATTTCTTGAAAGGCGGGAAGGCAAATTCCGTCCGGGTGGGTTGCCTGCGTCGGCGCAGCGGCGATTGCTCCCCCGTTCACCTGCAAAGGCGATGTCAGGAGGAAATCGTTAAACGAGAAATCCCAGACATTGTAATGGACTAACTTGATTGTGTCACCGATGATGACGGTCCAGACCAACTGGGCGAGATCATCGGTTCGGCTTACCATGCGTTCTGCTGATCCCGGGTGCTGTTGAGGAAGCGATGTCGTCCCTGCAACATGGACCTGAGCAGAAAGCCGTCCGATTACCATGAGTCCGAAGACAAGTAACCAGACGGCCCTTCTTTTTTGACGTGTGTTCATGACACCACCTATTGGCGTTGCCCAGTGCAGAACCGGGCGCAGAGTTGGGGGACCCTTCAAGAATATAGTCCGGCAGAGGCTATATTGCAAGGCTTTGTGGCGAAGTTCCATAGTGGTGCAAAACAGCAACGGGGCGAACCGTTTGGTTCGCCCCGTTGCATTTCTAAGCAATGTAATGACAGGCACCTGCCGCGTCAGCGCATTGTGTCCGGCGGTACGCCGGTTACTTAAGCAGCATCAGCTTGTGTGTGCTGTGGAAGTTACCCGCCTGAATCCGGGCGAAGTACATACCCGAGGGCAGATCACTTCCGCCGAACTGCACGGTGTGGTAACCGGCCTGCATGCGGCCCATGCTCATGTCGCGCACGAGCTGACCGGCGATGTTGAAGACCAGAATGCGCGTTTCGGAAGCTTGCGGAATCGCGATTCTGAAATTCGTCATCGGGTTGAACGGATTCGGGAAGACATTTACGCTGTATTCAGTCGGCAGCGCAGCATTGTCACCCACCGGCAGCGGACCGCGAATCGAGCCGCCCGACTGCCCGACATTCCAACGGCCATCACCGTCGCACGTCGGATGGGAGAGCACGAAGCCGGTGACGATCGCATCCTGTGCGCCAACCGCCGTCGTCGTTGAGAAGATGATCGAGTCCAGACCGTAGACGTTAGCAGTCCAACCGGCCGGAGCAGTCGCGGTGGTTCCGTCGCAGTAGTCGCGGATTTTTACGCGATCCAAGCAACCGGAGGTGACATCCATCGAGTACGTCCAGTTAGGCGGGCCAGCCGTAACGAGCGTGTACAAGGCCGTGCCAGTTCCTGACGCGCGGCGAGTTCCGCCGTTGCCCGTGGCTACCGAGCCAACACCGCACTCATTCAGACCGACGACTGTGTAGTTGTAAGTCGAACCGGCAACCGCAGTGAGGTCATCATAGGTATTGACATCGCCCGCTACGGTAGCCAGAGTGCCGCCGGGGTTACGACGCACTTCGTATTGATCGGCGGCAGCCAAGTCCGTCCACGTGACAACAACCTTGTCGCAAAGCGTGTCGGACGCAGAGATGCCCGTAACGTTGCCGGGAGCAGCCTGGCGCAGACCTGATTCTGGCGGAGACGGCTGGGACGTGCCGTTGCCGCAGGCGTTGACCGGGCGAATCTGATAGCCACCCGCCGCACCGGCCGGAGCTGCATGGCAGAAGCTGTAGTTCGGGCCGCCCGCCGCAGGAACGGTGCCGACCAGAATGGTTGCGCGCAGAACTTGGAACTCCGTCACATCCGGGCACGTCGCCGTCCACGTGATGCAGACTTCGTCGCAGTCATCGTCCGTTGCTTCGACGTTTGAAACGACGCAACCGGTCGGCGCGGAGCCGGACTGACCTTGATCACAATCTTCGTCGCCAAGACCGCAGACGTTCGAGAAACCGAACACGCAATACTCGGCAGCCGCAGGCAGCGGGGAGTTATCGACATACTGATGATCATCACCGGCGCTTCCATGTGGCGCGGTACCGATCATCGTGCCGTTTCGGTAAATGTGGAATTCGTCAAGGCCAAGCACAGTGTTGATCGACCATGTGACGTGCACGGTGCCGCAGAGGTTGTCCGTGGCCACAACGTTCGACGGTGTCGGTGGGGCAACAACGGCACGGCCAAAATGGACTGGCGCGGCGAATAAGCCGTGTCGGCGTCCTGTCCTGTGCCACAAATGTTAAAGGCACGCACGCCGTAATTGACATCAACACCACCATCTTGATTGGTATGCACGAAGCGGGTATTGGCCGAGCCGGAAATGTAGACGTATTGCTGCGGGAATTCGTCCGCCAAGAGCACACGATATCCGGCCACGTTGACACCGTTGTGGTCCCAATCCAGGACGATTGAATCACAATAAGTGGTCGAGGCAGTAAGGTTGGATACAACGGCCGGTCCGGGGCAATCGGCACAGACGCCCGGGGCACAGAACCAAGGCTCTTCGCCCGCATCGCTTCCGAAGAACACGGCTTGATAGCCAGGAGACACGCGGAAGGTGTCGCTTGTCCAGATCACACCCTCGGGAACGCAGATCTTGAGGAAGTAAACAGGGTGGCCGGTTCCTTGAGCAGGATCGGGATAGCCATCGGCCATCACGTAATTCTCGAGCGCCGCAAAGCCACCGGGGAAGGCGAGCTCTGACGCGCCATTGAGGAGGAACTGATTGTAGTTGACCTGCATCCAGCCGGTACCTTCAGGCGGCTGCGGGTCATTGTCGTCGGCACCATTGCCGAGGGAATCCCAGAAGACCTTAATCACGGTGCTATCCGGAACGGGCGTTCCTCCAGTGCAAGCGGTCATGATTGGCTGGGAAAGATCGTAGAGTTCAACGAAGAACTCAGCCCGCGCAGACGACATCAGAAGTGCCACGCAAGCCATGAACAAAGTAAATCTTAGACGCATCTTAGACTCCTATAAGTCGTCGCAAGTTACAAGGAAAACACGATAATTTATGACATATCAACCGAAAAGTCAACTGAAAGCTACTCAAATTCTTGAAGTTAAGCTACGGTGAGTCTTTCGGGGATGAGTTGAAAACAAAGGAGTTTAGACCCGCCCCGCCCTCATTTGGGCCGCAAAAGGGGGCTCAAAGGCTGTCAGGTAGCCTCGGACCTCTCGGCAGTTAACGATTTGACGAGCAGGGTGCCCGCTGCCAGAATCTCGGTCAGTCCGCCAATGAAAAGCACCACGGCATAGGCAGAGAGGGTGGACAACCGCGGTGTTAAGAGGACAAGCAAAGCCCCGGATACGAGCGGACCAAGAAGAAAGCCGAGCGCACCCGCTGAGGTAAAGCCCCCCATCGTTGTTGCCAGAAATCCGGCGGGGGCGGCATTGGCAGAGAGCTGCAACGTGGGAATAAACATCACTGCGGACGCAGCTCCGAGGGCGAACATCCAGACCATCAGCAGTGGCGGGGCGATCCAGCCGACGGTGGCGAAAAACAGGCCGTAAACCAGCGATCCCGCGAGCAGGAGTTGCTCTTGAGAAAAGGTTTTCGCGAGCAGCACGACCGGACGGCAGAGCAGTCCCATGGTGAGCATGAACGCGGCGATGTGGAGGCCGATCTGACCGGGAGTAAAATCGAACTTGAGCGAGGCCAGTATTGGGAAACAGGCAACAAAGAAACCGACTGTGAAGCGATCCAGAAAGGCGAACAGGTACGGCAGTCGCAAGCGCGGTTCTTTGAGAAAGTGCTGCACGATTTCCGCAAGCCGCTGTCGTCTCGCGAGACCAGCTTCCGGAATATCAAGCGCGAGTGCGGCGACGCCGACGACGAGCATCAACAGCCCGCCTGACGAGAGAGAATAGAAGGGCGAGATCGAGCCAAGCCAACCCCCGATTGGTGAGCCCAGCGCGACCCCAAAGGTAATCGCGGCGCCGACTCTTCCCAGAGCAGCGCTGCGTCCTTCGCTTGCCCGGGCACCGGCAACACTTAGCAGGAGCGAAAGCGCAGCGACGTGGAACAGACCTTCAATGAACCGCAGAGTGAGCAGCGAGGCAAAGGTCGACATATGCGGCATGAGGAAGAAACAGGCCGCATCGAGCACAGCGGCGACCAGAACGAACAGGCGCGGATTTCCGGACCTGTCCGCAAGGCTTCCGGCCAGTGGTGCAAACAGAAAAGCCGCCAACATATTGGCAGCCAAAAAGGCATGCGTCCAGAATTCGGACACACCAAAACCATCCATGACAAACGGCTTCAGGATCGGGACTACACCCGTAACCGGAAGCATCGTCAGGAAAATCAGCAGGGGTTCAGAACGAAAGCGGCGCGTCAAGGAATCAGGGTTGGGAAACGACTCTATACAGGAAAGAAGTTGCGGTCGGAGTTGTTACGAAAAACGTATCAGGCGTTGTGGCGAATTGGGTCCACGAATCTCCGAAGTCACTGGAGCGATGGAGTGCATACTGTCCCGCTTCGGGCCAGCCGTACCAGGTGAGCGTTACGACACCGGATTGGTGCAAGATGGTCAAGGCAAGCGGAGCGCGCAATACGGTCAGATGAACAAATTCAAGATTAGATGCGTTAGAATAGTTACCGTTGATATCGACCGCCCGCACCACATAGGCGTAGTCGTCGGAGACGAGCGGACCGTCAACGAGCGTGGTATCTGCGGTGGTCGTGAGCGCGGTGACCATCGTGTCCGGATCGAAAACTGAATCCGCGCGATAGATGGCGTAATATGCGAGGTCGCTGTCCGGTACAGCCTCCCAGGAGAGGCGCACGCCATCTGATTCGAGTTCGGCCAGCAGCAGCGGCGCACCGGGGCTCAAGTTATCCACACTATAAGCGCTGTCGAGCGCTGTATCCCAATATGCCAGCGGGTTCTGTGACTGTGCGCGGACAAAGTAGCTGTAATACGGGAGCCCGGCTTGATTCGAATCGGCGAGCGTCGGAGCAACTTGCCCGTAGCCCGGAAGCTGTCCGGCCGGAAGCTCCGCAATTAGCTCAAAATTCTCGAGACTCGCAAGGTTGACCTTCCGCCACACAGAATATCCGGCGATTCCGCCCCGATTGTCGTCCCCGGCCGAGGGAAGCCATTGCACCATGACCTGTCGCCCATTGTCGTGAGGTACATCCAAGACCGACTGGAGCACGGGAGCGAAATCTCCTGCGGCCAGCGCGCCGATGTCGTTGCGCGTGCCGTCGGGATCGTCAAACTGCGTGTCCGGATCTCCGTGATTGATCGCCGGTGAACCTGCCGCAAGAGCAAAGTTCGATTGCGCGGGATCGATAAAGACGGGATCGGCCGCAAAGTTCTCGTGTTGAAAGAGAAAATCCGGATTGGCGAGAATGGAGTAGTAAACGTCAACTGCCGCGCCCGCAAGGTCATGTGTGCTGTTGCCCGTGAGAATTGAACTGCTGAGCAGCGTCGGTGACGCGGCGCTAATTAGCGTTGCGGCGCTATTCGCAGTAATCGTCAGGTTGCGCAAGACGGTCGCCTCGCTTCCGGTCACAGCAATCAGCGCACCGCTTACGGAATTGCCGTAGAGGAGTGAACGCGAGAGTACTGCATCGGCAGGAGCGATCGGCGCAGCATCTGCAATTGATATGAGTGAGGCCCCGGCGCAATCATGAAAACGACAATTCTCGATTTGGACAGCGCCCGCGTTCACGACAATTACGCTTCCCGAATCGGCGGTACAATCCGTGAAGTCACATGAATCGATGACGACTTCAGCGAAGTCAGCGAAGATGCCGCCGCCGGGACCCGCAAACATTGAGTTTGATATCAAACCTCCCGAGGAAACGTGCACGGCATATCCCGTGAATCCAGTGAAGCGCGTGCGAGAGAGCGACGATGTCGGATCGCCGCTCATCTTCAGCGGTCCGCCAAAACCACCGGGCTGAGTCGTAAAGGAGATCGAATCGGGTCCTGTCGCAAGATACCCGTCAAAAGACACACACTCGACCGATGAGTCAACTGTGATCGCAACGCCAGAGAGTAACAGAGTGTCGTCCACGGCGACGCGCACAGTATCACCGACAAGCAGGATGGCGGGACTGGGGCTCGCATAACTCCCGCTCAGATTGCCGCACAGACACATCCCCGGCCCGGTGAGGCGCGACTGGAAGACGGGTTCAAACGATGAGAAAAGTGCGCCGCTGATTAACTGAATATTCTCGAACGGAGCGACCACGTCAAACGCATCCGTGCCGGCAGCTTCATCAAATCGATAGTAGCTGACAAGCCCCGGAGTATTTTCGAGAATCGTGACGTCTCGCAAACATGAGGCCTGTTCGGCGCGCCGGGCGCTATTCCAGAAACGCAATTCGTCAATATAGCCGTCAAAAAAGGTTGTCAATGCTCCCGTCGTACGCAGCGCCCCAAGTCGTATCGGCTCGGCGCTATTGCGGACGGGCGACGTGAGCGCGACGCTGTCAATCGAGGTGCCGTCGAGAAACAGACAGGCATAACCATCCGTCGGATCGTAAACGAGGGCGACATGATGCCAATTGCCGTCATGCGCTCCGCTCCCGCCGTTCATGGTCCCGAGGGCCGTCGTCGTTTGAATGCGCGCTTCGAGCGAGCCGTCGGCCTGCACGACGACAAAGTAGGAGTCGTCAAGCGTGGAGCCTGAACTCTGATGAAACTTCGCCAGGAGGCAACCTTCCACCGCATTCGTAGAGCGGAATTGCAGGTCGATTGTGAACCCGCCCAAGAAATCGAACGTGACGGCATCAGAGGCGAATGCATAGTCGTTTGCGCCGGTCAAATCGAGCGAACTCTGGGCGACCACGGCGGAGGTTGCAACCAGTAACAGACAGGCTGCTCCAATTAGGGGAAGCCTCTTGAAGGTTTGGTAGAGTTGATGCATACTATAAAGATGCAAAAAATGTTGCGGACTATCAACTCGATTTGACCGCTCGGGGTCTCTTAAGCTAAACAAAAATAGACTTGTGAGCGTGGATTGGGAACCCGGGAACCAGCTTGATTTGTAGTCGTTTACTCCATGAAACACAGGCCGGGCGGGGGTACGCCATGCCTCGGAGTGCTGCGTAGAACATCGAATTAAACAGAAATGACCATGCGAAAACTGGGATTGATTGGTGCCGGCCTCGTGCTGGCGGGGGTCGTGGCCGGGATAATGCTGACGGCCAAATTGCACGTGGACGAGCAGGCGGTCGCACAAGTCACGGAGGCCGCCCCGCGCGTCAATGCCGAATTTGCGCAGTACAACGCGATGATAAACGACCACGGGGAAAGCCCGTTCGTGGCGGTGGCGGAGCGCGTCGGCCCGACGGTGGTCAATATTTCGTCGGACAAGGTTATCAAGGGTACCAACCCGATGGACGAGTTCTTCAACGACTCGCCACTCTTTGAGTTCTTTCATCGGCGCGACAACAATAATAACAATCGTCCGCGCGAGTTTCACGCACCGTCAACCGGATCGGGCATGATAATCAGCCGGGATGGATACATCCTGACGAACAATCACGTAGTTGAAGACGCGGATGAAGTGAAAGTGAAGACGCAGAACGGCAAGGAGTACGTGGCGCGGATTATTGGCGCTGATCCTGAAACGGATGTCGCCGTGATCAAGATTGACCACGATTTTGCGCCGAACGAAGTGGCGCTGATCGGCAACTCGGATCAGTTACGCGTTGGTGATTGGGCCATTGCGATGGGCAATCCGCTCGGTTTAGAATGGACGCTGACGGTGGGGATCGTGTCGGCGCGCGGGCGCAGCAACCTTGCGATTGCGGGCGGCGGTCCGAGCTATCAGGACTTCATTCAGACGGATGCGTCGATCAACTTTGGCAATAGCGGCGGTCCGTTGTGCAATATTCATGGCGAGGTGATCGGCGTGAACACGGCCATCAATCCGTCCGGTCAGGGGATCGGCTTTGCGATTCCGATCAACATGGCGATGAAGGTCGTTGATCAATTGCGCGAGCACGGCAAAGTTGCGCGCGGCTATTTGGGGATGCTGCCGCGCGAGCTGACGGCGGAATTGCGTTCGGCGACGGGTGTCGAGAGCAATTTGGACGGCGTGTTTGTCGAACGTGTCGATCCCAAGACCCCCGCTTCGGAAGGTGGGTTGGAAGCCGGCGATGTGATGACCGAGTTTAACGGTTTGACCATCAAGGATGTGCAGCAATTCCGCATGGCGGTTGCAGATGTTCCGCCGGGGCAGGCGGTGAAAGCTAAGGTAATTCGCGAAGGCAAGCCGAAGACGCTCGAGTTCGTATTGGGCGATCGGACGCAGCTTGCCTCGTTCCTGGGTCAGGGCCAGGAGGCTCCGGAGCCGTCGGGCAACTGGCTTGGTATTGATGTCGGTCAGGTGAATGAATCAATGGCTCGCGCCCTGCGGTTGGATGGCACGTACGGTGTGATTATCAACGAAATTGAGGAAGACTCTCCGGCGCGCGAAAAGCTGCGCGAAGGCGACGTCATTATTGAAATCGACCGCAAGCCTGTCGATGATATCACCGGCTTCAAGCAGATCGCGGCGAACTTGCGCAACAGCGACAAGGCCGTGCTCTTCCGCATCGTGCGCGACGGCGTGAAGACGTTTGAAGCGGTCGAAGTGAACTGATCTACCCTTACACTCAACTTGGAAACGCGGCGCGCGGCAGTTATGCTTCGCCCGCGTTTTCTTCTACATGCTCCACCACACGTTTTCCGCGCCGTTCGATTTTGCGAAGACGGCGGCGTATATCGGTCGCTATGAGAACTCGCAGGCGCACGCCGTATCGGGCGAGCGCTTCTGTCAGGTACTGGCGGATGAGGACGGATATTACTTAGTTGAAGTCACGCCAAGCGGAACTGAGGCGGTGAATGCGCGTATCGTTGTGGGAAAGGAAAGTGCGTTACGAGTAGATCAGCTCGAACACTTTCTGCGCCGCACGTTTGGCAGTGATGATGAACTATTGCGCTTCTATGAGTTTGCCAAACCGGACGTGTATTTGTCGAAATGGACCACCGAGTTTCGCGGCCTGCGGCTGGTGGGGATTCACAGTTTGTGGGAGTGCCTCTCGTGGTCGATCATTGGGCAACAGGTTTCTGTAGCATCTGCGTTTGCGGTGCGCTCACGTTTAGCACTATATTGCGAGGCGATCGTCGAGTGGCAAGGCAAGGTTTATGAGGGATTTCCCGCGCCCTATGCGCTTCTAAGTTTGACTCCAAGTGAGCTCTTGCGCTGCGGGTTATCGCGGCAGAAGGGAGAATATCTTCAGGGTCTTGCGCAGGAGCTTTGTCTGGGTTATCTTGATGAATCGAACTTCAGCGGCTCTGACCCGGAGGCGATGCGGGCGCGGCTGATCGAGCTGCGGGGCATCGGGCCCTGGTCGGTGGAGTATGCGATGATGCGCGTGCACGGTGACGCGGATGCGTGTCCGTATGAAGATATTGGTTTGCGGAATGCGTTGGCGCGCGAATATGGTTTAGGCCGTCAGGCTACGATTGACGAGACGAAACACATCACGGAAAGCTGGCGGCCCTTTCGGAGTTACGCGACCTTCTATATATGGTACACCTTATTGAAGACCCCTTAAGCATCGAGACCGCACAATCGTATTGGACGGACTTGAAGACTCCGCTTGGCCGCATGCGCTTGACGGCAAGCGAGAAGGGGCTGATGCGCGCCGATTTTCTGGACGATCCGCAGGAGATACCGGGTGAGTGCATCGAAACGAAAATATTGCAGCTTGCGCGCAAGGAGTTGACCGAGTACTTCGCGGGTTATCGCACGCACTTTGAGGTGCCGCTCGACTTGCGCGGATCGGAGTTTCAGTTGGAGGTGTGGCGCGAACTGCAGTTGATTCCATTCGGCACGACGATTACGTATGGTGAGATTGCCAAGCACTTGTTGTTGACGAATGGCGCCCGCGCGGTAGGACTTGCGAACGGACAGAATCCGGTGGCTGTGATCGTGCCATGTCATCGCGTGTTGGGGCAAAACAATCACCTAACCGGATACGCCGGGGGCGTGGATCGCAAGACGTGGCTCCTGAAGCACGAGTGCAGCACGTTGGTGTGAGGGAGCGGCTGTGCCCTTGTGCAGTTTCTTTCGCTCTTGACAAACCCTGTCTTCCATCGTATATTGATGATGACCCTGCACAAGGCAGAGAGGTTAAACAAAAGAGGTATACAATGCGTATGGGAAATCGTAAGATCAGGGGGGGGCTGTACTTAGCGTTGATATTGGCGCTGGTCCTCGCTGTAGGAGCTAATGCTCTGAACGTGGTCAACACGCACGCAACATCAGGAAGTCTGTCAAAAGACATCACTGTCACATCCGCCGGAACGTACAAGCACGATGCGCTGGCACCAGCGAATGGCAACCTGCATAGCGAGATTGACGGGGTAGGTGCTCTTCCGGTTGACGAAATTGATGTGAGCGGAGGCAACTGCACAAGCCACACTGTAGGGCTTCAGGTAACAGACGATCGAAACTTCTATGCACTCATGTCGTCTGCGACGATAACGAGTGGAACTGCAAAAGCGCAGGTTCGGTCACAGGAAATAGTCTCAATTTGTCCCAATGGCAACGGGAATTAGTAGGTCTTCATTGGGCGGCCGCGCATTTTGCGCGGCCGCTTTCAGTTTTCAAATTGTGATCTGCCTTGCAGGAGTGGCCGGAGCGCCTGTGCAGGCGAACGTTATCTTCGTTTCTCCCGGAGAGAGTATTGAGGCCGCATTAAGTTCGTCGTCATCAACCGACACGATTATTCTCGAACACGGCGTGTACGAGGAGTCGGTGACAATGCTCACCAGAGGGGCCACAATTGGGAGCCGGTTCCTGCTCGACGAAGATTCGTCGCACATATCACTGACCATAGTCGAACCAGATGCTGTTCATCCCGACACGCAGTCTTGCTTCGCCATCATTGACTGTTCCGACCCGGTTTGGATATCTGGCCTCACATTGCGTAGTGGATTGGGAACTCGATGGTCAGAGGAGGACGAGTTTGCAGGTGGATGTGTGTACGCGTTGCGGTCGCGAGTCTACTTGAGCCGGTGCAGTATATTGTCAGGCAATGCGGTATTCGGCGGCGGCATCTTCGCATTTCGGGATGAAGACGAGTCTGTCAATAGTCTTGTGCTTATTGAGTGCGAGGTAAAGCAATGCTGGTCAACGTTGTGGGGCGGCGGCGTATACACGAACAGATGTTCGCTGGAGGTGCGAGGCACCGGGTTTCATAATTGTTTCAGTCTTGGAGAGTCGGGGGGGGGGATGAGCGTCCTATCGCCGAACGCTGTTATTGAGGACTGCGTCTTTGACAGCTGCGCGGGAATCGTTGGTGGGCTTACACTGGGAGACGGGCATGCAGAAGTTCGTAGAACGACGTTCACGAACAACTCTGCAACTGTGATGCTTTATGCAGCGCATCTTGTAGGTGGGCAAGGCAATTACATCATAGAAGGCAACTACTTTGGACCAACGTTGTCGAATACGATCGGTGTGCGATTCTGCTGTGAGTCTGACGATTCCACCAATTTCACGGGCAATGTCGTTGAGTATAACGACGCCTCGGTTCGGGCGGGGAACATCTTCTTTGCAGGAGTCGCCGGTTCGGCAACATTCAACATCGTGAGGTACAATCAGAGTTCAGCAGGGGCTCAGCTCTATTGTTTCCAGGGCACGACAATCGACATACATCATAACGTCTTCGAAGGAAACTTCAGCTCAGACACATCCTATGCATCCGTACTCGTGACCGGTCCGAATGCGCGGCAGAGGTTTCATGACAATATTCTGACTGGAAACAGCGGGAAGACGGTAGACTACTACGAGGATTATCCGACAACGATTGATGCTCGGAACAATTGGTGGGGGGACGCGAGCGGGCCGTATCATCCGACTCTGAATCCGACAGGTTTGGGCGATACGCTCTTGTCGGATAGTGTGCTGTTTGAGCCGTGGCTGTTGACTCCGCCGGATACGTCGACGTCCGCAGTTGAACGGCCTGTGCCGGTGTTTCCGGTGAACTGGCGAGTATTGAACGTCTATCCCAGTCCATTCAACGGCGAATTTTCAGTGGCGGTTGCCGGAATCATGGGAAGCGGATTCTCGCTGAAGCTCTACGACATACTTGGCCGCGAGGTTGCGACGCTTCAGGAAGGCCGGGGTCACGGTGGCCTGCTTCACTATAGCGCGCCAGCAGTCTTGGCGGCGGGCATCTATTTCTTACGTGCGAGTGAGGACAAAGCTATCGAAACCCGCAAGGTAGTGTTCCTCAAGTAAGCGCACACGAACCCAACTACCGCAACAAAACGGCCCGCAATGCGGGCCGTATGTTGTTTGCGGGAGAAGGTCGCGAGGCTATTTCAGCAGGAGGAGTTTGGTAGTTGTGCTGCTTGCCCGAGCGCTGCCGGACAGTCGGGCGAAGTAGAGGCCGGACGAGTGTGCTTGTGCGTTCCACGTCACACGCTGTGCACCGGCGGGGACTCGCTGGTTTAAGAGCGATTCAACTTGTCTGCCTAAGCGATCGAAGATGACCATGGAGATCGTCTGTTCGTGCGATAGTGCGAACTCAATCGTCACGGTAGCATTAAACGGATTGGGATAGCAGGTCAGGCGGAACTCGTGTGCAATCGCGGGATCGCGGTCGTCCGCATTCTCAGTCGAATCTTCGAGCCACGGAATGAACGGCACATCACCGGTGATTGTGTCGCCTTGGCCGAACGGATTGGTGGTCTCGTGATACGGCCCGCTGCTGTGCCCCCAGTAGTTGTTGCGCGCATCAGCGACGGCGCTTAGAGCAACGGCATAGCCGCAAGCTGACCAGCGATTTGAAATGAGGACTACAGGAGTCGGTTCACTATCGGGGTTTCCCGCGTGAATGGAAGGCAACCCATTCAACGCATCACGCGTGAAGCTGTTTTCGAATACCAAAGCAGGTGCTGGCGGCACAAACTGAATATCATCAACGTTCGAGTTTGCTTGACAGTCGACGAAAGTGTTTTCCTGCAGCAAGGCGCCACGCTGCGCCGCGCCTTCGGCCCAGATATGAACCACGCCACGCGGCGTTAGACTATTGGCCATGCCACGACAATGCGAGAAGAGGTTGTCACAAACCGACACTGAATCGGGAAAGCCTGAGCGGACTCCTAAGACGATTGAGTTGTATTCACAGTCTACGAAGCTATTGTTTGAAACGTCGACGTATCTACCCCTGACTTCAGCGACGACCCCGTCCCAAATAGACTGCGACCGCACCGGACCAAACCGACATTCGCGAACGATTTGAGCGCCATCCCAAAGGTAGAGCAATGCTGCCTGTTCGTCCCCTACAAACGAGCATGAGTCAATAATGGACTCGCTTGCTGACACGAGAGCGCGGCCATTATCGCTCCCGGCACCACTCAGATCGCAGTCAGACATGAGCAATCTATTCCCACGGCCCACAAATACGCAATGTTCGAAATTCCTGCGGAAGTCGCAACGCTGAATAGTGACGTGTGTTCCGGCATCGAGGAGATTGTACTTAATTCCAATGTATGTGGATTCAACAACACATTCGGCCAGCCGAATTGCTGACCCCATGCAGAAAATGCCCGTCCGGTTCGTGTTCTTGAAATGGAAGTTCTCAATGTCTACAAGTGATCCAACGGGTAATGCGAAAGCGGGAACGCTATCCGGCGTACCCGCAAATGTCGCATCAAGAATGGGGCGCAAACTCGTTCCGGAGTCAATTTCCAACTCGCCCAGCATGACAAAGGGAAGTCCGGGTGCCACGAGAGCTTCGGAATAGACACCGAGCCGGACGTACAACGTGTCGTCAGGAGCGAGAAGATTCAAACCACCCTGTACGGTCGGAGAATCGTCCGGCACGATAACGGTCGTCGCACGGCCGACACTGCCCAAGACGAAGCAAGTCGTCAACGCGAAAGTGATGAATGCTACTGACAAGAGAGGGGTTGATCGGAGACAAACGCCCAGGCCGAGAATCCGTGACCGTCGGTGCAGCAAGGTTTATTGTCCACATCGTTGCAGCGAACCAGGCAAACATACATGTAGTAGTTTCCGGCGGACATACTAAGCGACGATGTATCGCAACAGGCTGTGGTGTTACATTCCGCACTCGTATCAAATGTCAACAATGGCGCGCCGCCGAGTGTCGTAACTGTGACGCAGGCCGCGCAATGTGCGCAGTTCGTACCATCCGCAGCAACCGTCAGCGCCTTGAAGCGTATTGTTCCCGCGCACCGCACAGTAAACTGTGTTCTTGGGCATTGCGTTGCCGTGGTGCAAGTTGTGCGAGCCACGCAATTCGTGTCGCTAACCGAAGCACCGAAATGACATCCCGGATCATCCGATTGTGCCTGCGCGGAGGTGAAGCAGAGCAGGCTTAGTAGTCCCGTCAATAGCCATTTCTTCATCGCAACCTCCCGCTTGGAAAATAAACATCGCACCTTGGGTTTCGCGGTGCGAGTTGCCATGAGTATATCAAAATAAGAAACAACTTGTCAAGAGCGGGCGACCTGCATACTGCCAAATCGCCGGGGAAGTGCGTGATAACTTGAAGGATAGGAAAATGCGGATTTGCGTGACAAGGTTACGTTGCACGTTTCTTCAATCTCTCGGGCCAGACGAACAATCTGGGTTCGACGCGCACTCGCACATGACGTTTGTAGAAGCTCGCGAGGCGTTCCACTTCCATCGCGGTTTGACCATCACCGACGAGAATCTCTTCGACTGATGAGAGGGGCCGCGCGCCATGTACGAGCACTTCCGCCTGCGGGTGCGTCGGCTCATTCCTGGCCAAACCGGTGCGGTCCCACTCGCCGACCCGCTCGTCAAACATAGCACTAAGTCCGCAGGCTCGGCATTGCACATGTAGTCCGTTCTCCTGCGCGGCGCACACTGGACAGAAGAGCGTCTCGTCCTGGACGAGCAGATCAAGACTCAGCACGAGATGCGCCCACTCTGAACTCCACGCCGACTTGGAGCGCGCATAGAGCAGCTCGAAATTCGGGACGGTAACCGAGCAATTGATGTAGTCCGAGCCGATGGCGAAACTTTCAAGTCTTCGTGGATCATGCAGCAGCCGCTCGGCACGTTCACCGAGCCGCGATCGCAACCCGCGCGCGGTGTCAATAAAGCCGTCCTGAAAGATCTGCGGCAGGTTGATCGTGACGTGCGTGCTGTGCAGCAGCGTGTCGATTTCACGTTTGCGCACTTCGCGCGGGACGGTCGGCTTCTTGAACCACTCCATTAGACTTCTCGCAGTCGGTGATAATGTACGATGGTGTAAGTTGCTACGATAAGGCAGACAGCGCCGGCAGAGCCCAGCGCGACCTGCGGTCCGAACGAATGCGCGACGACTCCGAGAATCAGCGCGCCGATCGGACCGAACCCCAAAAAGCTCGACGTGTAGACGCCCAGAACGCGGCCTCGCAGATGGTCTGGAGTCAATTGCTGAAGCAGCGTGTTCGTCGAAGCAAGCATCGAAATACCGGAGAACCCCGCCATCATCATGGCGATGACCGAGATTTCAAACTGATTTGAGAGTGAGAAGATGACCAAGGCCAGGCCGAGTCCTGCCATTCCCATCATCACGACCCAGCCGCGCCGGCTCTCCTTCTCCATTGAGGCCTGCCATAGTCCGCCAAGCAGGGCGCCCGTACCGGCGGCACCCATCAGAATTCCTAAACCGCCCGCATCTTTTTGAGGATCACATCCGCGACCATAGGCAAGAGCGTGGTATAGGAGAAGCCGAAGATAGTGAAGAAGATGACGTTGCGGATCAGCACGCGCTGCACGGGCGCGCGCATGATGAAGATGTAGGCATCGCGCAGCTGCTTCAACACCGGCTCGCTCAAGTTTCCCGAAGGCGGCGGGAGATTGCGCATGAGCGAGAGCGTAACGATCAAGGCCAGGTAGGAGAGGCCGTTGACGACAAAACAGACGCTTTCTCCAAAGAGCGGGACGAGGATTCCCGCGATCGAGGGGCCGACAAGCCGCGCCCCGTTGAAGGTCGACGAGTTCAGCGCCACCGCATTGCCAATGTCTTCTTTGCCGACCAGATCACCGACAAAAGCGAGTCGCGCCGGTGCATCAATGGCCATGAAGATACCGGAGATCGTGGCGATGATCAGCACGTGCCATTCGGTGACGGTCCCGGTGTAGACCAGAACGGCGAGCGTTAGCGCGCTGATCGCGAGTCCGGTTTGCGTAATGTAAAGAACGAATTTCTTCGGTGTCCGATCAACAAGCACACCGCCAATTGACCCGAGCAGGAGCGACGGCAACTGTGACATGGCGCCGACCACGCCAAGCCAGAGGGCCGATTCGGTAAGTCTCCAGACGAGCCACCCTTGGGCGAGCGTCTGCATCCACGTTCCGACAATCGAGAGGGCGAAGCCAATCCAGAACAGGCGGTAGTTACGATGCCTGAAAGCGCGAAAGGTCTGGCGGGGCGAAGTCACTTTTTCTTTTTCAACGCAAGCGCGGCGAGCTCGTCAAAGTAGTCCTTCAAACCCATGACTTCATGGAGGTAGTTTGCTTCATTGGTGGAGCCTTTGCCGCGGGCCATGCGCAGCCACTGTTCCCGTTTCCCAATGGGCCACGAGCGCGACTTGCCGTAAGCCAACAGGAAGAGACCTTGTTGCGCAACTGAATGCAGCTCGGCGGCGCTCATGGCGGGCAGTCTCAGGTCGAGTGCGGCCTCGACCTCCTTCAAGATGCGCGCATCAGTTTGCGTATCGCGCGGCGCAAAATGCGTCAGCTGATCGGTGGCCAAGAGGCTGACCCGATCGAGCGGGAACTCCTTGTACTTTGCCGGGTCCTGACCATCGAGACCGAGCACGACGTCGGCTTCAGCAAGCTTAATCAGCGTCGACTTCGGCGTCCGATAGCCCTTGCGCGAGACAATCTTCTTGCGCTCCGCTTCGGCAAGTTTGCGGATCTTCTCTTCGACAGAGCGGAAGCCGAGTTTGTAGTAGAACCAATAGGAGCCCGAGGCCAGCCCTTCTTCATTTTCGTGACCGACCTGATACTTGCGGGCCACGCACCACGGCGCATGGTAGAAGGCACGGGCGGCGCGGATTAGTTGCGCATAGACCCAGGCGGCTTCACCGCCGCGGAAGGTGTCGAAAAGATTGACGGCGATTTCCAGCCGGGCCGGATGCGCACCGCCGCCGCCGTAGGAGATCGGAATGCCGTTCTTGAGCATGATGAATCCCAGTCCGGTTTCCTGCGGCAGCCGCCACTCGGGGTATGCGAACCAGAAGAGCAGCGTGGCTCCGCGATCAAGCGGGATTTCGTACAGGTCATCGGGACTGCCGTGCGTCGCGCCATAGTATTCGCGGAAGCGGACGAGCAGCGTAGCGTGAACGATGCTCAGGAGTTCTTCGGCGCGCTTGCGCGGAGCTGGATCGGGCAAAGTCAGGGGCCGGACGATCTCCTTGGCGAAGCTGAAGGTGGAGCGATCTTCGCGCGGATTCCACAGGAACAGCGACCTCACGGCGTCCGCATTGGTAGAGCGCGAGGGCGCCTTTCCGGTCAAGGTGAACTTGAGCGTGAGGGCCGCATTCTCCCACATTTGAGCGGCGGCCCGCGGTGGAAATGCGCGGGCAAAGCATTCGAGAAGAAAGGAGAGCACCGTACGTTTTCCCGCGGCCCGTTCGAGAATCTCGCGGACCGTCAGGTCTTCAGAATCAGCGGCATCGGCCTCAGCTTCGTCCAGCAGCACCCACAGAATATCCGCGAGCGGGTCCTTGTCGCGCGCTTCATAGTCATCCCAATCCAGCTCGATCGCGGATCCCAGCAGATTAGACAGGTGCTGCGCGTTGCTGAAATCGAAGGCATAGGCGTAGTTCGTTCCGCCGACGCCGCTGTGTCCGAGCACATCTTCGAGCTCCAGCGCGGCGATTCGCTTGCGGAAGGCGCCCAGTTCGCGGTCGCAGAATTTGCGAATGGCCTCGGACTGCGGGTAGGCCTTGTAGAACAGCATCTGATCATGAAACGCGAGCAGGGTCTTTGCCGTATGCGGCTCATTGGCAAGGCTTCGTAGTAGGTCGAGGGTCTCTTTAGCTTCAGGCCGGTTTTGTAATTTCTTGAGTAATGACTGCGCGCCCATAAGGTGCTCCGTGAAGGGTTAGACGTTGGCCGATTATTGCAATATATCAGGGACAATTGAAAAAGCAAACGGCCCGGGGAAATCCGGGCCGTTTGATATCGTAGCCAGTCAGAAACCGATTACATCGGCATCGGGGCGGCCTTCTTGGTGGCCTTCTTGCGACGCTTGGTGGCTTTCTTCTTGGTGGCTTTCTTCTTAGTGGCTTTCTTCTTGGTAGCCTTCTTCGCAGCCTTCTTGGTGGCCTTCTTGGTGGCTTTCTTCTTCGTAGCTTTCTTCTTGGTAGCCTTCTTCGCGGCCTTCTTGGTGGCTTTCTTCTTGGTGGCCTTCTTCTTGGTGGCCTTCTTCGCCGTAGCTTTCTTCTTGGTGGCCTTCTTCTTGGCGGTCGCCTTCTTCTTGGTGGCCTTCTTCTTTGCTGCCATTCGGATTACTCCTTCACTGAATGATCGGGCAGAGACTCGTTCGAGAACAGGATGTTTTGTGTCCAGACAGGAAGCGCTTGCGCTGCCCGAGATTCGCATGCTTCCTTACTCTGTGCAACCTGAAGACTCGTGCGGCGAGTCTCCGGGTTGTACCGGCGGCTTCTCGACAGATGAGTCGCACAGTATCTATGATCGCGTCCGACGAGCGGACGTTCATCGCGGTTCAAGAACGGTTCCTGATTCAAGGAATCGGGATTCCGTAGGAATTGAAATCGGCGATTTGTGCCAATCTATAGCAACAAGTGGGCCGATTTCCAAGAAAGATAAGCAGATGAGCCGGGAAACTTGCCGGTCCATGTGCCGATTGAGCCATTGAAAGGCTCGGTGGCGCACAATGTAAATCTTGATTTAGATATTACTTATGTACGCCAAGGGGGTGGTGATCATCGAATCCATCGGGTTCTCAGTCACCGCCGACGATTCTCACGCAGCTCGTGGTGATTCGTCGGGTGTCGGAATGCGCGATCCGGCTATCGTTTCCGTTTCGCTTCTCGTGCGGCGCTCTTTTCAGCCTTCAAACGGGCTGACTGCGCTTTCTGTTTTGCGCGTGCGGCTTCATCTTTCGCTTCGATCAAGTCGGTCAGAAAGCCGATCGTCTCGCGGCGTTCAAGTGCCTGCTGCAAGAGATCATATTCACGCGCTGTGAAGAAGGCCTTGACCATCGGAGCGAAAAAGATCATCACCTGCGAACCGATGAAGTTCATGGACCGCATGGTTTCCAAAGAAAGCACGGCAGGCAGAGCGAATCCCAAACCTACTACCTTATCGGCAAGCTTCTCGAACAACTCGAGCTGCTCGGCGTTAAGATAGTCAGGTGGAGTGGGACTGTTCATGGTCCGGACCTCGCTTCGGCAATGCGCTGTTCGATGTACTTTAGAACGTTTTCGCGTTCCGGTGGTTCCATCAGAAGCATGCCGCGATGCCCATCGAGCCGCGACGGCTGTGCGAACGGCGAGACAAACAGGCCATTCGGATCGCGCTCCACACGGCCCAGTTCACGAAACGTTTTGCGGCGCTTCCAGAACCAGCGTTTCAGTTCGACGGCATCTTCCGTGACCGTGAACGTCGTGGGCAACCAGTAGGCTGCGGTCGATCCAAGCAGAAAGGCGGTGGCAAAGAATGCCCACACCGGGCTATCAAGCGTCTTCATCAACCCATACGGTACGACGACCAGAGTGGCGACGAAGATGATGCGACGGTAGCCGCCCTTTCGCGGTGGATGCACAGTCCATTCAAAGATCACACGTTTGTCCGGGGTCATGGTTTACCTGACCCTCAACGCGCCAAATATATGACATGATAAAGCAAAACGCAAGTGCTTCAGAAAAAAAAGTTACGAATGAGCCGCCAACCAGTTGACACCATATCCGACATCAACCTCGATCGGAACGAGCAACGGAAGTGCTTTCTCCATCTCTTCGCGCACGAGCTGTTCGAGCAGCAGGAGCTCGGTGTCGGGGGCCTCGAAGACCAATTCGTCGTGGACTTGGAGCAGCATCCGAGCGGCAAACTTTTCCGCTTTCAGTCGTTTGGCGATGCGAATCATCGCGACTTTGATCATGTCGGCGGCGCTTCCCTGGACGGGGGTATTGATGGCGATGCGTTCAGCGAACTCGCGGACCTGTCGGTTGGAGTTGTTGATGTCGGGGATCTGACGGCGGCGGCCCATCAGCGTTTCAACGTGTCCGGTTTCACGGCAGCGACCGACGGTCTCGCCCATAAACTGCTTGACGCCGGGGTAGAGCCTGAAATACTGTTCGCGGAATTCGCGGGCCTCGGCGCGCGGAATACCGAGCTGTTCTGACAATCCGAAATCGGTCTGGCCGTAGATGATCCCGAAGTTCACTGTCTTGGCGGCGCGGCGCATGTCTGAACTGACGTCACCTGGCGCAACGCCGTATATCTTGGCTGCGGTCTCGCGGTGAATATCCCCTCCGCTGCGGAACGCGGTCAGCAGCGTGTCATCGTTGGACAGATGCGCCATGATCCGAAGTTCAATCTGACCGTAGTCGGCGGACATCATCTTCCAGCCTCGTTCACCGGCGATGAATGCTTCGCGAATCCGCCTTCCTACTTCTGTTCGAATCGGGATATTCTGCAGGTTCGGGTTGTTGGAGGAAAGCCGGCCTGTTGCCGCAATGGTCTGGCTGAAGGTCGTATGAACTCGGCCCGTGAACGGATGCACGAGCTGTGGCAGCGCGTCTACATATGTGCCCTTGAGTTTCGACAGCGTCCGGTACTCGAGCAGTTTGGCGGGCAGCTCGTGCATGGGCGCAAGAGCAGTCAACGTGTCCACATCGGTCGATGGTCCGGTCTTGGTCTTCTTCTGCACGGGCAGCCTGAACTTGTCAAATAGAATCGCCGCGAGCTGTTTAGGCGAATTCAGATTGAATGCCTCTCCTGCGGCCGCGTGACATTCCTTTTCCAGCCTCACGAGATCGCGATCCAGCTCGCCGGACATCTCGGTCAGGAGGTCGGTGTCGAGCCGTACACCGGTGAACTCCATGTCGCGCAGCACCGGAAGCAGGGGCATTTCAAGCTGGTCGAGAAGTTGTTTCTGGCTGTCGAGCTGCGGTTCAAGGACATGAACGAGCCGCAGCGCGTAATCAGCATCTTCGCACGCGTAGTCGGCAATTTTTTCCAGATCAACGTCGAGCATTGACCCTTGGTTCTTGCCGGAACCGATGAGATCTGATGTCGGAATCTTGGCCAGCTTGAGATAGTCGCGGGTCAATTCGTCAATCCCAAGCGTCCGGCTGCCCGGGTTGATGAGGTACGCGGCGATCATCGTGTCGAACGCGAGGAGGCCACGACAATCCCGTACGACAGATAGACGAGCGCGTCATACTCTGATATTCTGTCCGGCTTTCGGGACCGAGTCATCTTCGAGGAGATCCGCGGCTATTTCAAGATATGCGGCCAGCGCGCCCTCAGCCTCCGATCCAAAGCGGACGAACTGTCGTATGCCCGAGGGCTTGCCGGAGAAGTGGGCCATCGAGATGTAGTACGCCTCTCCGTCAAGGACGGAGTAGCTGGCTCCAACGAGTTCGGCGTGCATCGGATCGGCCGCAGTCGTCTCGACATCGAAAGAAACAAGCAGCTTCCGCCTCTTCCACTCCGTAATGAGCGCGCGGAATTCATCGGTCGTGCGCACGATCCTGTAGTCGCGTTTCGTCGCGGGAAGTTGCGGTGCATCCGCAGGCGCGTGGGCGCCGCCGCGAATCCGGTCAAGCACACGATACAGCTCAAGCTCGGTCAGCAGCCGTTCGATTTCAGGATTGTAGATCGGTTGGACCGTCAACTCGTCCATCGCAACATCGATTGGGGCATGAACATCGATTGTGACCAACTCACGCGACTTGCGCGCCATGTCGGCGTGTTCAAGCAGGGCGTCGCGCAATTTGGAGGGTTTCATGGCAGGCGCTGCGGCGAGCACGGCTTCGACGGAGCCATATTCGCGCACAAGTTTGACGGCGGTCTTGGGACCAACTCCGGCCACACCAGGTACATTGTCGGACGTATCACCCATCAAGGCGAGAACATCAATCACCTGCGTTGGAGGCACGCCGAAATTTTTCTCTACGTCCGCGGGCGCCCAGATCAACGTGCCGTCCGATTTCGGATTGTAGAGCTTCACTCTGTCCGTGACCAACTGCTGATAGTCCTTGTCGCCAGTCACCATGAAGACTTCGTATCCTTCTTCATCAGCGCGGCGCGACAGCGTGCCGATGACGTCATCGGCTTCCCAACCCGGCAGCGCCAGAATCTTGAGGCCGGTCGCGGCGAGGACCTGATCCAGTCGACCTAACTGATCGACCAGCTCCTCGGGCATTTTTTGGCGCGTAGCCTTGTACTCAGGATAGGCTTGATGGCGGAACGTCGGCGCCGCGGTGTCAAAGACGATCGCAAGATGGGTGGGCTGCTCTTTTTCGATGAGCGACATCAGGGTATTCAAAAACCCGAAGATTGCGGACGTGATTTCGCCCCGGGAGTTGACTAACGGATTTCTGAGAAAGGCGAAATGCGCGCGGTACATCAGCGCCGAGCCGTCTATCAGAAACAGGGTTTTATCGCGGTCGCTCATATTATGGTAGGGACGGGCTTGACTTTTTGCCGACAAAGCCCCTCATTAGAGGGTCGGAACTGTCTCGAAGAACATATACTACAAGAGGATAACCATGTCAGAACCGCAGGCTCAACGCCCGCAACAGATCAACGTGTCACTGGACGAGAAGGTTGCCGAGGGCATCTACTCGAATCTTGCGCTGATTTCCCACAGCCCCGCTGAATTCTTCATCGATTTCGCGCGCATGGTACCGGGCACACCGAAGGCCTCGGTCCACGCGAGGGTCATCATGACTCCGTCGCATTGCAAATTCCTGCTTAACGCCGTGAAAGAGAATATTGACCGTTACGAGAAGCAGTTTGGCGAGATTAAGCTGCATGGCGGTCCGTAGCAGCCCAATAGCCAGTTCGGTTTCCGCGCCGGCGGCGATCCCGAACCTAAGTAACCGCCGTGGCGACGAATCGCTGTACCTTCAGAACAGGAGCATTCGAATGTTTCGCATCATTGCACTGCTTGCTCTCGCGCTCGGTCTGAGTCTCTCCTGCGACAAAGAGGAGAAGAATCCGGTCCAGTATCCGCCGGCAGCGCCCAACCTGCTTGCGGCTGTAGAGGTAACGTACAACTTCGTGCATCTGACTTGGAACGACCAGTCAGATAACGAGGAGAGGTTCGAGTTGGAGAAGGGCCTCGGCGGCGAATGGGTGCTCGAAGCCGAGTATGGGATCAACGCGCACGAAGCGATCGTCGAAGACCTCGCACCGGGCACGATGTATCAGTTCCGTGTCTACGCGGTCAACACGGAGGGTCGCAGCGCGGCGTCGAATACTCTGACGGTGTCCACGCTCCAATTCAATCCGCCGCCCGCGCCGACGAATGTGCAGGCGACTGCGATCGTGCCGACCGTCGTGCGGATTACGTGGACTGATACCGCGCCTAATCCAGTTGTCTTCGTCATCGATCGACACGGCCAGAGTGACTCGTGGGTGCGCGTGGGCGAGACCGGCGACAACGCGACGAGCTTCAACGATTCAACGTGCGCTCCGCTCACCCTACTACTACAGAGTCGGCGCGCTTGCGGGATCACTGCTTACATGGTCGGTCGACAGCGCAGGTCACCACGCCGCAAGTTGGAACGCCGCTCGCTCCGTCAAACCTGGAGACGGAGGTTATCGTCGGAATCGGCGTGCGCCTGACCTGGACAGACAACGCGCTCGACGAAGAGCAGTTTGAGTTGCAGCGGGGCGTCTTTGGTCAGCAGCTGCACACAATTGATACGGTAGATGCGAACACGATTGAGTATGTTGATACGCTCGGCGCAAACGTGGACGTTTTCAATTATCGCGTGCGGGCCATGAACGCGCACGGCAATTCAGGGTGGTCAAACGTCGCCGAAGCGGACTATCGGTACTGTTCAAATGGCGCGGTGCCCATCTGTCTGGCGAACCTCTGGATCTACGAGGTCGATCCGCCAACCGGGTCAAATTATGAAGTTCGCCGCCGCATTGCTACCGTCGAATACCCTGACGGAGTGGACTACTATCTTGTCGTGCAGGATTCCGGCGCCGGATGGGGCTTCACGGATACGCTCTACTACTGGCGGAATTTTGAGTCGGGCTTGTATCAGGACGACTTCCCGCTTGACGACTCTCCCGCGGAAGCGCTGCTGCGTTATCCCTCCTCTCCGAGCTTCTGGAACTTCGACGGCGACAGCATGCTTGTGACAACGAGCAGTATCACGATCGACGTGGGCGATACGACCTACACAAACGTGCGGGTCTATCAGCGCTTTGATCGCGGTACGAACCGCAGTTTGAAGTACTATCTGCGGCCCAATGACGTGGGCATCATCATGGAAGAGCAGATTATCGGAGGAGCGGTGGACACGCGCCGCATCCTGGTGAGCCGCGACATTCGGAATTAGGGCACGGGCATGGACTCGACACAATTCAAGCGGGGCATCCAATTCAGGATGCCCCGTTCTCTAATTGCGTTCCGCGAGAATTGCAAGCCCGCCTTCAACCGCGCCTCCGTCCGGTTCCGCGATGACCAGAGGAAGATTACGCGCGGTGATCTCTTCGAGCAGCAGCGGCTCCACAATATCGCGCCGCTCCCAGAGTCCGCCTGTCACAACCAGCGGTATCGATTGCATGTTTTGCGGCCTGTCTTCGAGCAACCGTTCAACCTGATCCATCAATTCGGAGCGCGGCGCGTTCGAGGATCGCACCGACCTCCGGTTGCCCGTCGGCAAAATGAAACACGAGCGGAGCCAATTCGGCCCAGCGTGTCGGCCCGAAGTCCTCGCGGTAGACTTTTGTGATGATGTCGGAAGTTGCGGCAACATCAAGTTGATCAAGCACTGCAGCATGAAACGGCGAGAGCTCCTCGCGTTCCCCTTCCCAGAGGCAGTGGCGCAGGGCTTCACGTCCGATCCACGCGCCGCTGCCCTCATCGCCAAGGAGCGGTCCCCAGCCTCCGGCGCGGAAAAATTCGTGGCCGTGCGGATTCTGGTAGTAGGCAATTGAGCCCGTGCCGATGATCAAGAGGATGCCGCGCTCTCCTTTATAGAAAGCTCCGGCGTAGGCCAAATGTGCATCGGTGACAACATGCGAGTCGGCAGTCGGCCAGACTTCGCGAGCAACGCCTTCTGCAAGGTCGCGTTCGCGTTCACGCCCAACCCCTGCCAGACCGAGCACAATTCTTGTGCAGCCACGCGCGCCGCCGCACGCCGTCAGCAGCTCGGCCAGCGCGGTGCGCAGTCCATCTGCGCCGAGCCTCACAACATTTGAAGGTCCCGCTTCGGCGTATTCGAGTATTGCTCCGGAGGGAGAAACCACCCAACCACGCGTGCGCGTACCACCGCCATCGACAATGAAGTAGCTATCCATACAAGGTAAGTTACAGCTTTCCTCTATATATGCAACTCAAAAGGCCGGAGCGATGTGCTCCGGCCTTTCAGCTCGTCCCCCAAAGCTGATTCTCAGCTTCGAAGGGCAAACGGGGGATAGCTTAGTGCTTTTCTTCGGCGGCGGAGCTTCCTTCTTCATCGCGGGCCAGACGATTTCGACCTTCCAGCCCGGTGCATCCGGCTTCTGCTCGCCGACAGTATGATAGACTTCCATCGGCGCTCCGGTCCACATGTAACCGTTGGTTTCGGCGTACTTCTGAATCTCCTGCCATGCGGGCATGGCGGTCTGCGGATGACCTTCATAGGTGCAGGTGATGGCCTGCATCTCGGGCATCTTCTCGACGGAGACGAGCGCAGTTGGTTCGTTGTCGGCAGCGATGGGAATGCACCACTTCGACGTCCAGTCGCCCGGCTTGGTCGTCGTGGGGTCCTCATACCAGACTGCGAACATTGGTCCGGTCGATTCGAGACCCTTGGCGCCGAGGTATTCCATGACCCGAGTTGAGCCTGCCATCACCATTGAATTGATCGCGGCTTCAAAATCTGTATCCTTCCAACCGCCTTCGGGTGCGAAGTCGGCGGCCTTGACGAACGCGGACGCGACCATCATCGCGGACTTGGTTTCGACCGCCGGAGCCTTGGCGATCTTGGCGACGGGGCCGTCAGTCGGTGCGGCGGCATCTTCAGCGAACACCAATGAACCGAAACAGAGCGTGAATAGACACGCGGCGAGACCGAAAGTTTTCATCTTCTCCCTCTTAGGTTTTCTTGCTCTCGTCTATTTGAGTAGCGTGATACGATGCGAATTGACGAGCTTCTCCAGCACGACACGGTCGGCCTTGGGGAAGGCATAGTTAGCAAGTTCGGCTGGGCGAACCCACTTGGCATCGGCGGCGTGGATGAGCTTCAATTCGCCGCCGGTGTGTATGCACTCGAAACAGTGCAGCGTAATCCTAAAATGTGTGTAGGCGTGCTTCACGCTGATGAGCAGTTCGCCGACTTCAACATCGATGGCAAGCTCTTCCCGCAACTCGCGGCGTACACACTCGGCGAGCGATTCGTCCTTTTCGAGTTTGCCGCCGGGGAATTCCCAGAGTCCGCCGAGCATGCCGTGTTCGGGCCGCTTGGTGATGAGAATCCTCCCGTTCTTGCGGACAATCGCGGCGCCGATATCGTAGTGTGGTGTCTTTGCCTTTTCGGGTTTGCGCGGCAAGACAGTGACGTCTTCAAGAGTCTTTCGTGCCACGCACACCCTCTTGAGCGGACAGACATCACAGAGCGCTTCACGCGGTTTGCAGACGAGGGCGCCGAGCTCCATCAGCGACTCGTTCAACTCACCCGGCGCGTGACCCGCTTTCACTGCCGAGCGCATCCAGCCTTCAGCAACGCTGCGCAAGTTCGTGTGGACGGTGCGCTCGGTAATAAACCCGTGCTCACCGGTCACTCGTGCGATCACGCGTTCGACATTTCCATCAAGCACGGGAGTCGCCTCCCCGAAGGCAATTGAGGCAATTGCAGCCGACGTATACGGGCCGATGCCCGCCAGCTTCTTCAACTCGGCGCTCGTCTGAGGCAACTTGCCGTCTTGAGCAACAATCTGCTTGGCGGCCTTATGCAGATTCCGCGCGCGCGCATAGTAGCCGCAGCCTTCCCACGCTTTCAGAACTTTGTCGAGTGGCGCTTTCGCCAGCGCGTTGACGGTGGGAAAAACCTTGATGAAACGCCTGTAATACGGCTCAACCGTGGCGACTTGCGTTTGCTGCAGGAGAATCTCCGAGACCCAAATCTTATATGGATCGCGCGTCTCGCGCCACGGCATCGCGCGCTTGTGACGTGCGAACCACGAAATCAGGCCGCTCAGAGTGGTAGAGGAGAGGATCAACGGGAAAGGAGAAGCCGCTTACAACAGGTTATCGCAAGCGGCGCGAAGATTAGTTCAGCGACGGTCGGCCAAGCTCCAACTCCAACAGTAATTTCACTGTGGAGGGGACTGGTTCAAGCGGTTTTTTTTTATTCGGGTCATCCGTGAGCCACCACGCTTGAACCGTTTCGGAGCCGTCAAGCCATATCCGCATCATCCGGCGATTGGTGATAACCAACACCGACTTGCCGTCCTTCGATTTGTTGACGCGATACCGATCCCAGAGCAGATACGTACCGCCGAACAGACACACAGCAAGCCAGCCAAAGGTCAATGCCATGCCAAGGATCGGCGTCTGCTGCGCGATGCCTGCTCCGGCAATCAACATGAAGGGCGTGAACAGCATCATTGTTTTCAGGACGAAGAATTGCCCGAGCCGCTTCTGTCGGCGCGGCAGCGGCCAATCCTGAATCGACACGACATGCTCAGACTTGTTCAGGTTTTGGAACAACAGGTCAAGCAGTTCACCCGCGTCCTGATGGACGGCCATGAACGTCTTGTGGCTCAGTTCGCCGCGCGAGTAGCGCTGGAGTGTGTCGAGGTCGATCGTTTTCACAAACCTGTCGGAATTTCCGCTCTCATCCTGTTGTTTTGACAATATAATAAAGGTTGATTGCGTGTGCAAGCGGGAGCCGCGAATTCTCCGGATGAGTCACACGCAGGTCAAAGCAGAAAGCACAGTCTGGGCGGTTGCAGGAGCCGGGGGAAAACACTATATTTAACTCAACTTAGCTCGAAAAGATTCAGAGGGAAGCCGGGAGTGAGACCGATTTTGCTGGCTTTATGTGCGGTTTGGTTGTGGGCCGGGGCGGTCTGTGGTCAAGATATCGCCGATAGCCTCACTGCACTGGATTCCACCACGCACGTAACACCAATATTTGATAGTATTTACGTGATTCCAGCCGGACCGGTGGCAGGCAGCTTCACGCCGCAATCCCGGATTCAAGTGGTTGACACGGTTGCGGGATGGGCCCGGATTCTGGTCGAAGGTTGGGTTCCGGTCGAAAAAGTAGTCGGCCGCATGACCTCTGAGATACCACAGACGATCCTTGCCGACACCGAAAAGCCCAAGAAGGTGAAGAAGGAGCGACCGCAGTGCACCGCGACCACGACGAAGGGAAAACGGTGTACACGCAAGGCCATCTCCGGCAGCAATAAGTGCTGGCAGCATTCACAATGAGCCGTTCGCTGATCATTATCGTGCTGTTCGGTATGGCGAGCTTGCATCTGTTCGCGCAGGTTCCCGAAAAAATTGCCACCGATTATGAATGGCAGCTTACGCAGCCGGGCCGCACGCTGTTTCGCGATAAGGTGCCCGTTGGCCAAATTGGATTCGTTGCGGGCAAGAAGGAGAAGGCGACCGGCGAGGCCCTGCAAGTGCTGACGGATATCGCGTTCACGCCGGGCGACTCGACGCGCTACTTCGCCGTGACGTTTCGCGTGATGGAAGGTGACCGGCTATACGGTGAGGTGATTCTCGATGCCGATGAATTGCCCGAGCTGATCAAATCGGCACGTTATCTCGCCGCGACGGCCTTGGATATTGCGGCGACCGAGCGCGCAGAGACAGACATCACCTTTCGGAGCCGCGCCGGATTGAGTTTAGAATTTCGTCAAGTGGGCCAGCAGCAGCAGCTTCAGCTCGCGTTGCCGGACCCGCTTTCGGACGGAGAAATCATCCGTCCACTCACATCAGATCAGTATTCACTGTTTGCGGACCTGCTCGATTTGGCGATCTACGAATTGAACCGGCAGGGCGCGAACATACGCGTGAAATCAAACAAGTAGCCATTCGTCCGGTACGAAGGCGCTTCAACCCCATCCGACTGTGCGTTATTCAGACCTTGTAGAGAAGACCAGGAACTTGCCCCACGGTAAGTATTCGATTGCCGAACTCGAAACCGGCCGCGTGAGTATTCACAACGTCGGCGTGCGCCATCACTATATGGCCCCGCGTGACGAATTCCGGCTGATTATTGAGTGCGGCGGCAAGTCATTCACACCGCGCCACAGCGATATGCTGGCGGATTACGTGTTGAAGTGTGAGTGCCGGCCCGAGCTTCGGCTCGCCTTGTCCGAAGCATGCGACGCTCTGTGCAACGGCGCGGGGCCATCAGAGCTCTTCGCGGTGAAGAAATTGCCGCTGCACTTTTCCGAAATCAGTCAGGCTTCATGGTCCTATCAAACGACTTCCTTTCAGGCGGGCGGCCTGCCGACGGACATATTTCTATGCGCGCTTCAAGGTCAAATTCGCGTCTTCGATTTGAACGATCCCGCGCTGAAGGCCCCCGAAGCATTTCGTAAGTCATTCTTGGATGTCCAGCAAGGACAACCGGTAAGCGTCGCCGCACAGCGGCTGCTGCCGCAAGTCATGGCGGGCAAGCGCTACTTTGATCGCCTTGAACGAGCGTAGGCGTCTCACTTCGCTATTGTATGTCGCCAGGCCAAGCAGCTCGTGTTTGAGTGCATCTTGATCAGTCTCTTCTGGCTCAGTACGGGCCTGATGCTCTTTACGTTCTTTGGCTATCCGCTGACGCTTCGGCTCTTTCGCAAGCGCTATGCGGAGCCGCCCGCTTGCAGCGAAGCGGACCTGCCGCGGGTGGCCGTGATGATCCCCGCCTATAATGAAGAGGCGGTGATTGAGCGCAAGGTGCTGAATTGTCTCGAACAGGACTATCCGCCCGACAAGATTTCGGTTCTGGTTGGATCAGACGGTTCGGCGGACCGCACTGATGAAATTGTCCTCGGCATACAGGATCAGCGCGCCAAATTGGTCCGGCTGGGTGGGCGTAATGGCAAGCCGTTGGTGTTGAATCAGCTCTTTGAACGTGCGCCCGAAGCGAATATCGTAGTCATAAGCGACGCAAACATCTTGTGGGACAAAAGTGCGTTGCGAATGGCCTGCCGGCACTTTGCGGATCCGAAGGTCGGTGTCGTGTCCGCCGGACGCTATGCTTTGAGTGATCGCTCTGACGAACTCGTGCTCGAAGAGCAGCAGTATACTGCGCACGAGAACAAACTCAAGACATTAGAGAGTCAAGTCGGCGGCATGTCGGGCGGATTGGGCATGCTCTTGGCGATTCGCCGTGAGCTGTACCGCCCCTTCCCTCCGGGTTCTGCAAATGACGACACAACGCCGATGATCTGGGCAGTGCTTGCCGGCAAACGCGCCGTGTGGGATATGGAGTCCAAGGCATTTGAACGGTCGGGACAGTCCTTTCGCGAGGAGTTCCGCCGTCGCATTCGCATCGGTGTGGGCAACTACCAGACGCTGTTTCGCTATCTGAATATCCTTAGCCCGCGTCATGGAATCGCTGCGTATACATTCTTTTCGCACAAGGTGATTCGCTGGTTGTTTCCGTTCCTAATGATCATGGCGTTTGCAGCGAACTTCGCGTTGATGGAACAGCCCACTTACCAATGGCTGTTCTATGGTCAGCTTGCACTGTACGGCATCGCATTTATCGGAGGCTTCTTGGTCGCCGCGCACTTACGAGTTCCGCCGGTGACGTCGCTGTTCCATTTTGTGGCGATGAATGTGGCGCTCTTGTGGGGTTTTTTCGCTATCTTAAACAGGGCAACCGCCGGTTTGTTTGGGAACCTACGGCACGAACATGATTGAAAAAAAGACCGCATTTCCTGGGACGAGTACTTCTACAATCTGGTGAATCTGGTGTCGATGCGTTCGGCCTGTTTGCGGCGCGCGGTCGGCGCGATGATTGTGCGCAATAATCAGATTCTGGCCTCCGGGTATAACGGTCCTCCGGCGGGGCATCCGCACCCTGAGGAGTTGGGTGGTTGTGAACGGGAGATTGAAGGCATTAAATCAGGTGAACGATTAGAGCTTTGTATCTGTCTGCATGCGGAACAGAACGCGCTTCTGCAGTGCGCGCGTAATGGAGTTTCGGCTGAAGGCGCTTCTATTTATGTGACCGTATTTCCGTGTCCGATATGCGCTCGCATGATCGCAAATTCGGGTATCAAACATGTCAAGGTATTCGGTAGTTATCCCGGAGAGGATCGCAGCCGCCGTGTGCTCGAGAATGTCGGCATCACGGTAGAGCTGTTGGATGTCAGCGGTTTTCGCACACCGCTCGCCGGTCCGCACGGCTGGGAAGTCGAGTCGGAGAAAAAATAGAGGCAGGTTTCGACAACGGGCGGACTTCGCGCAACTAATCCCGCCGCACACCAAACACGCTGGGGAGACAGTGTATGAAGGAAGTAAGTAAGGACAGATTTCGTTGGATGCTGTTCGCGGTTTTGCTTGCATCGGTCGCGCTGATTGCGGGCTGTGAAAAGGATGACGACGACAATACTCCGCCTCCGCCTGCCAACCCGCTGACATCAGAGTATCCCGACGACGCCGCCAACGCGTGGGTGCAGAAGTGCCGCGAAATGGTGAAGGCCGGAGCGATTTCTCCGCCGCGTGCGTCGCGCATGTACGGCTATTTAGGGCAAACAATCTATGAAGGCGTTGTGAGCGGCATGCCCGAGCACATTTCGCTCTACGGTCAGATTAACGGCATGCCCGAGATTCCCGCCGCAGATCCGAACTTGGAATATCACTGGCCGTCCGTTGTGAACGGTGGATCGGCGCGAATTATCGACTATTTGTTCGCCGACGCAACCGCAGAAGTTCGCGCGCTTGCAACAACACTTCAGCAGCAGCTTCACGACGAGTACGCCGCGACAGTCGATGCTGCTGTCCTCGAACGCTCGGAAACTCGCGGGATGTATGTGGCGTCGATCATTCAATCGTGCGCGGACGCGGACGGCTATGGTTCGAACCACAACTGTTCGTACGACTGGCCTGCGCATCCTGGACCCGGCTTGTGGGAGCCGACCCCACCGGCGTTCTCGGCGAATCCGCTTGAACCGTGCTGGGGCGCAAATCGTCCGCTGGTGATTGATAACATTGACGTGGACTGCTATCCCGCTGCTCCGCCGGCCTACTCGACCGATCCGTCTTCGCAGTTCTATATCGAGACGATGGAAGTGTACAATACCGTGCAGGCCAACGTTGCCGATGAACGCGCCATCGCGCTGTTCTGGGCGGACGGCGGCGGCACGTCGACTCCTCCCGGCCACTGGGAGAATATCACGACGCAAATCCTCACTGCGCAGAACGCGAATCTGGCGCAAGCGGCGGAGATCTATTGCAAAGTCGGTATTGCGGTGCAGGACGCGTTTATTTCGTGTTGGCGGAGCAAGTTCGACTACAACTACGTTCGTCCCGTGACGGCGATCAATGATCTCATTCCCGGCGGCGAGAGTTGGCTCCCGCCGCTCACGACTCCGCCGTTTCCCGAGTGCACAAGCGGGCATTCCGCACAAAGCGGTGCTGCTTACAAAGTGCTTGAAGATTTCTTTGGAGATGTCGCATTTACGGACACGACCGGTAGCGCGAATTTCCCGCCGCGCAGCTACATAGGAGACGGCACGATGAGCAGTTTCGAGACGGCTGCGTGGGAGGCGGCGTATTCGCGCCTATATGGAGGTATTCACTTCCGCACAGCCTGCGAGTCCGGTGTTTCACAAGGTGAATGCATCGGCGAATTGGTCAAGGCCTTGCAGTTCCGCGCGACGTCATAAGCGAGTAGTCTGTCGATCAAGGGGTCGCCCAGCCGGGCGGCCCCTTTTCTATTTCGCGAAGCATACCTCTTATCTGTCAGCACCCGAAGTTCAGGTCAGTAAAATAAAGCTGAACGAAATGAAAACCGTCCGTTATGGTAACATACTCACTTTCCGAAGTACTCATAACAGTATATATAACAAATTCTTGACGCAAACGGTACAGCTGAGAACTTCACAGCATTAAAGCCCCCCACGTCTGCGCGTCGAAAGTGGGCACTCATGCTACACAGGTGCATCGTTGACAATTAATTACATACGCCGTAACTTTAAAAGATCGATAGGGGTCTAAGCCAAGCTGCAAGGAGCAAAAGGAATGAAGATTCGCAAAAACATTTGGAAGGGACTATTAGCAATTACGATGCTGATAGTGGTGGTTTCGTCCGCATTGGCAGTGACCGAGGCGGACGTGCTGAGACTGAAGGACAAGGTCGCGCGCGGTGAAGAGTTGACCGCGACGGAACGTTTCTTGGCCCTTGAGGCCGAGACACAATTTGGCAGCCAGATTCTGCAGGTTGATTCTCGCACTTTCGAGAATCCGCGGCAGCCCAACAGACCGCTCGACGTCTACCTGTTTGAGGAAGTCGAATATGAGTGGATCGACGTACTTGCTACGGCACAACCAACCGGGTTGGCCAACGACGATCAAAACCTGGGACCGTTTGACATTGGGTTCTCGTTCCCGTTCTATGATCAGACGTATACTCAATTCCGAGTATGCTCAAACGGCTACATTACGTTTGGCAGCACGTCGACGATCTACACCAATACGGCGATCCCTGCAACTGCGGAACCGAACGGCGCGGTCTATTTGTTCTGGGATGACCTTTACCTGCCGTTCACTCCTGACGACGCCGACTCAATCTACTATTACTTTGACGACGCCAACGACCGTTTGGTCGTGACGTGGGACTCCGTTGGACACATTGGCGCAACCGCAGAACGCTACAAAGCCCAGGTTGTGCTCTATCCTAATGGTAACATTCAGCTGAACTACGCGTTGGTCGCTGAAGGTGGTACCTACGGCAACATGCAGTGTACGGTGGGTATCGAGAATCAGGGCGGCACGGATGCGCTTCAGATCTGCTTCAACGGCGCTGGTACGCTGCCCGTGACGGGCATGTCAATCTTGATTTCGCAGCCTGACGGTGTGCCTAACCCGCCAACGAACGTCGCTGCCTCCGTCGCCGGTTCGGACGTCACATTCACGTGGGATGATCCGACAACCGATACGAATGGCAATCCGCTCACGCCGGACGACATCGAAATCTGGCAAGGGCCGGCCGATGCCGGTACGTTGCTGGGCACGGTAGGTGCAGGCGTTGAGACTTTCACCGCGAATGATCTGCAGGCTGGTAACTACACCTTCAATCTCCGCGCGACTGCAACCACTTTCTTTAGCGCTTCGGCGCCTGTGCTGGTTGTCGTCGGCAATCCGTCCTATTTCTCGGATTTCGAGGCGGACGACGGTGAAATGGAAGTCCTGGCGGATTCCGGCTGGGCCTGGGGGACACCGACGGCTGTCGGGCCGACCGCTGCGCACAGTGGCGTAAATGTGTGGGGTACGTACCTCAACGCAAATTACCCGAGCAACGCGTGCTACATGCTCGATCTCAATCAAGAGCTGACCGTTGCTTCTGATGCGGCTACACTTGAATTCTGGATGTGGTTTGACACTGAGTTGACCTACGACGGTATGAACATCAAGGTCAGCACCGACGGCGGCGCGACGTGGGAAATTGTCACCGATGTGACTCCTGCCTACAACGTGCAGGCCATTTCGACGTTGAATGAATGCATGGTCGGCGAGCCCGCTTGGAGCGGCCACACCAGCATGTCGTGGATTTATTACGTCGTGAACCTCGGCGCGTATGCCGGCACGGCGCCGATTATTCGTTTCGCATTCAGCTCGGATGACATCATCAACTACCCGGGTATGTACATCGACGATGTCATCCTGTGGGGCTTCGGTGAGCCGGAATTTGCTTCGGTCGCCGGAACGATTTCGTTTGACGGTCAGGGCGGCACCATGACTTCGGTGAACGTCCGCGCGAATGGAATTGGCAATCCAACAGTCCATCCCGCCGCTAACGGCACGTATTCGCTGCCGCAGGTTCTGATTGGCAATCGCCTGATCAGCGCTGATCTCGCGGGTTTTCATCCTGCTTCAACAAACATCGTGCTCACAAATGCGGGCGCGACGAACGTGAACTTGACGCTCATGCGCGTTGATCCGCCGGTACCGACGGGACTCGAAGGCGACGTCGCAAATGCCACCGGAATCGTGACGCTGGATTGGGACAACTCGACCGATCCGTATGTTGACGTGTATCCAGTTTATCGCCGTCTCCAGGGTGAAATGGATTGGGTACTGCAAGGTTCGCCGACGACCTCCAACTACACTCAGACGCTCACGGTTGCCGGTATCTATGAATATGCCGTTTCCGCGCGCGACAACGATGTCTCGACGCCGGTTGAATCCGATCTTACTGACTATGTCACCGTGCTCTACGGTGCGCTTCCGCCGACCGGCCTTGCCGCGAACGGTAACTACGATGATCGCATTGTGCTGACGTGGTTTGAACCGGGCACGCCGCCGGAATTCGAAATCTACTACGACAGTGTGGACGTTGATCCGACATGCGTTGAAGACGGTCTTGGTTTCAACGGTGAGTTCCCCTTTGGCTGGTTCGCCGGTCACTATCAGGGAACGGGTGCGATTACCATTAATCGCATCAAGACGCGCCATTGGCCGAATTCTGCCCCGGGCTGCGTCGTGCAATATGGTGTGTTTGAAGACGACGGCACCGGCTTACCGACGTTTGAACCGCTCGGCGTGACGGACTGGACAATTGCTGATCCGCTGGAATGGCAGGATGTTGCGTTGACCACCCCGGTAACGGTCACCAGTGGTTCGTTCTTCGTAGGAATTCGTCAGGTTACCGCGCAGCGCGTCGATATCGGTATGGACTTCTGCGCCGCTCCTCAGACGAACGCGTTCTTCGCAACCACGGCGAATACGGGCCCGTGGACTGAACTGGGAAGCGCGGGCTTCCCGCAAGTGCTCGTGATGCGAGCGTTCGTGATCGGTAACATGGGCGGCCTGATGGAATTGAGCCCGTTATCGGTTGGCGTTCTCTCCGAGTCGCAGCCCGTGAATGAAGCGGACTTCCTGTCCTATGCGAACCAGACGGCGTCAGTGAAGACCGTGGTTGGCAAGGGCAAGGCAGCGAAGGTCGTTGAGCCCGTCGCAAGTGTTTCGTTCGCACCGCGTGCGACGAAGGACTATACGGGCGCGTTGATTCCGGTTGCCACGAATCGCGAAACGGTCTCCGAGCGCGATCCGGGCGGCACGTTGGATGAAATTCTCTACTACATCGTCTATCGTGACAATGTCGACATCGCACACCCGACGACCGAAACGTACACTGACCTTGGCCGTATCGAAAACACGGTCTATCATTACACCGTGCTCGCGCACTACGACGATGGTCAGAACTCGGTTCGTGACTCTGTCGACGGCGTGTGCAACATGGCGCCTGCCACTCCGACTGGATTGGTTGTAAATCCGCTGGGCACGACGCAAATGGTGCTGGGCTGGGCTGCTCCGACGCAGAACGCGGACGGAACGAATCTCATTGACCTCGCGGGCTATCGCGTCTATCGCAATGGCACGCAGATCGGCACAACGGCTGCGGGTGTCACGACTTACACGGACACCCCGCCGGACAATCAGACGTTCTACACGTGGACGGTTTCCGCAGTTGATGAGGTGCCCAACGTGTCCGGTCCGTCGAACGACGCGATTGGCGCCGTCGTAAGCCCGTGGGAAGTGCAAGACTACGAATGGGTAGACATCACCGGCGTCGGCACGGCTGCTGGAATCACTGGTGACGACCAGAATGTTGGACCGTTTGACCTTGGCTTCTCGGTCGAGTTCTACGGACAAACTTACAGCAGCGTGCGCATGTGTTCCAACGGCTGGGCTTCCTTCACCAGCACCTCGACCGCATATACCAACGGGAACATTCCCAACGCGGCCGAACCGAATAACGCGATGTTCATTTTCTGGGACGACCTGTATCCGCCCGACGGCGGCGAGTTCTACTACTATCAGGATGCAGCGAATGATCGCTTCATCATGAGTTGGGTTGGCGTTCCGCACATTTCAAATGATGCCGCAGTTTACACCTTCCAGATCATCATCACGGCCGACGGCGGAATCATCTACAACTACAACACGATTCCGACCGATGCTACACCGAGCAACACGTCCTGTACGGTTGGTGTTGAGAACAGCACGGGTACGGAAGCCATCGAAGTCTACGCCAACTCTGCAGGCGCGTTTGCACCGGTCAGCGAGTCATCTGTCGCCTTCTGGGCAGGCCCGTCCGGCGCGGTGGCGGGTCTCGTGCGCGAGTTCGGCACGAACCTCCCGATCCAGAACGCCGAAGTGTGGGTGGTAGAGATCAACGAGTTCACGCTGACTGACGCGACGGGTAACTTCTCAATGTCGGTTGAGCCGGGCACGTACACGCTGTTGGTTCACAAGCAGGGTTACTGTGATCAGGAATTCACGAACGTCGTCGTGGATGACGGCGGCACGACCACGCGCAACGCCAGCATGCGTCAGCCGAACGCGACGTTTGACGTCACGTCACTGAACATCTTTGCGCAGATTGGTCAGGATGGTATCGGCTCGTTTGAAATCACGAACCCCGGCGCGACATGCGAAGTCGTCTACGACATTACCTCTGATCAAACCTGGTTGACGGTAAGCTCAACGTCTGGTGAAGTCAATGAAAACCAGTCGATGATCATCATGGTGAATGCTGACGTGTCTGCCTTCCCGGTGGGTGACTACGAAGCGACGCTCACCGTAGATCACAATGACACTGGCAACCCGTATGAAATTCCCGTGACCGTGACGGTATCGCTGGATGCCGACGATCACGGCGCACTCCCGACGGAGTTCGCGCTGCACGCCAATTATCCGAATCCGTTCAACGCTACGACATCGCTGAACTTTGACGTTCCGACCGAGTCGCGTGTACAGATCACGATTTACAACGTGCAGGGTCAGGAAGTGGCTCGTCCGGTGGATGCGGTCCTCGCGGCCGGAAATCATCGCGTCCTCTATACTGCGTCGGATCTGCCGACGGGTATGTATCTCGTGAAGATGACCGCAGCGGACTTCACCGCAGTGCAGAAGATCGTGCTGCTGAAGTAATATTCGCAGCAGGCCTGAATACAAAAGCCCCCGCTCAGTGAGCGGGGGCTTTTCTTCTTCGCATAACGGATCAATCAGTCACTGTTGTTTCGTCTCGATCTGAGCAAACCTCACTCGCCGGCCAAATGCCTCCTCGAACAAGTCGCGCTTCCGTTCCGCGCCCCAAATGGCGTACTCCAGAGTATTGCGCCCCGCAGGAGTCAACCGGAAAACGACATCAGATGAACCAATTTCCACGGCCACGTTCTTGACCGTCGAAGCGTGAGTTCTGTCCAGGCCGTCGGCAATGCGCAGGATGCCGGCAAGTTTCATCACGATTTGCTGCTGCGCGGTTGGCACGGCCATAAACTCAAGGTGATTTCTGCGCGGCGGACTCTTTCGATGATAGCGCGCCACCAGCGCGACAATCTGCTGTTCATAGTCTGCAAAGCCGAGCAGCTGGGAATTTCGAATCAGGTAATAAGAGTGTTTGTGATGCGCAGCATGTGAAACAAACAGACCGATGTCGTGAAGGAGAGACGCCGCTTCAAGCAGCTCGCGCTCAATCTCTCCCAACCCATGCAACGCGCCCGTTTGATCGAAGATGGAAAGCGCCAGTCGAGTTACGTGTTCGGAGTGAGGAAGCTCATAGTCAAATCGCTTCGCGAGACTCTGCACACTACGATACCGCTGCCCTTCATGCGAAACAAATCGCTCTGTCTGGTACAGCCTCGCGATGCTATCAAGTATGATACCCTCACGAATCGAATACTCAGAAATTGTCATCGCTTCGAGGGCCAGCTCCCGGAACACCGCCTCCATGATCAACGCGCCTGCCGCGAGGATCTCAGCGCGCCCCTCGTCGACGCCCTTCAACTTGGCGCGACCGGCAGTCGTCTTTGCAGCGAGAATACGCTCGACACAATCGTACAACTCCGCCGCGGAAAACGTGACGCGGTTCAGTCTGGCGCTGGCTGCGGGCCCCCGTTTTTCAACAATCATGCGCGCCAGACACAATGCAGTTCCGCTGCTTCCGATTGCTATATGGAAACGATGGTGCGCAAGCCCGCGCCGAATCGGGCTCAGGCTAAGCGCGCAGAACCTGCGGCACTCAGCGACGGCCTTGCCATCCGTCTTTCCCTCCGGAAAGAATTCCCGTGACAGCCGCACCGCACCGAGCTTAAGGCTGTCATCAAAGAGGATCTCTTCCGAACGGCCGACGACAAACTCCGTGCTTCCACCGCCGATGTCCAGCATGAGCGCCGTATTTTGTCCGGTTTCGACGGCGTGACACACCGCCAAATACGTCAACCGCGCCTCTTCAAAACCCGATGCAACCTCAATCGTAAGTCCGACTTCGCGGCGCACCCGCTCGACAATCACATCGCGATTGCTCGCTTCGCGAACCGCGCTGGTTGCCACCGCGCGAATCGTTGCGCCGCTTGCTCGTGCCCGGTCTCGGAAATTCTTCAGCGCAACGATCATGCGCGTGAGCGCATCCTCGCGTATCTCTCCGCTCTCTCCGATTCCGGCACCTAATCGAACAGCATCCTTGTCGCGGTCCAGCACGACAAAACCGCCGGCGTCCGGTGCGACACGGGCAATCAACAAATGAATACTGTTGCTGCCGATGTCGATCGCGGCCAAACGGTCAGGAAACGGGCTGGCCACTCTTGAGTACCCGCATCATACCTTGTTTGAGCAACCTGTTTACTTGATTGAATCCGCGCGACGCCGGGATAACGTCGAATGAGAACTCCTTTGCCATCGATTCAAAGAGCGCCATCTTTCTCCGCTGATACTCAAGGAAGCTGTCGTAGAAGTCTTCGCCAAGACGCAAGTCCATCCCGGCTTCCCAATAGTCCAGGCCCTCCGGTGAATCTTCAACCCAATAGTGCTCGTACAGTCGCTCGCTGCTGATCACGCGCGGAATCAGGTTGTCAAGGCTGATCTTGAGATAGAAGACGGCATCAGGCTGCAGGGCAAACCCCAGCACATGCTTAATCCACTCCGGATCTGCACCGCGAACAATTGCGCGCGCCATCAGCGTATAGATATAGCGGTCGGCAATCACCACAAAGCCCGCTCGCAGTGCGGGAATGATCTCATGCTCGAGCCGGTCGGCAAAATCAGCGGCGTACAGAAGACAGTACGTGTTGATGTTCAGCGTGTGGCCGGCCTTCGCCTGATCAATTGTCTTGGCCAGGAGTTCTGACCGCGTCAAACCGGTCGTCACAACGGCATGACCGTTGATCTCAAGCCAAAGTTTGATTTCCGCAATTTGCGTCGAACGGCCCACGCCGTCCGTGCCTTCAATGACGATGAGTTGCCCCGCCAATTCTCCCGGTTCGAGATACGGTTGGCCGTTTCCCTGAAAATATTTCGCCTTAGACATTCGCGCGGCTCCGTCTCTTCGCTTTTGTTAGCGGCTTTGGATCGAAAGTCTCCAGCTTTTCGTTCACGATGCTCCGGAAGACCTCTTGTTGCTTGGTGATGGGCATTGTTGCATCCATCACCGTCAATCCATACTCTTCGGCAATGCGATCGTACTCGCCCAAGATGCGTGACTGAAAGATACGAAAGCTCTCAAGCGGATCGTCGCTCAGATTCAAGTCCATTCCTGCTTCGTGGAACTTCAGTTGCGTGCGTCCGCTGAGTATCCGTTTGAGCGAGACCTCAATTGGCACCTTGAAGTACATGGCAATGTCCGGCTTCACCGCGAAGCCGTACATATTTCTCACCCACTCGCGATCCACGCCGCGCACAACGTCGCGGCTGAAGGCCGTATAGATGTAGCGGTCAGCCAGCACGATCATACCGGCCTTGAGCGGCGGAATGATGAGGTGGGCAAGCCTGTCTGCGAAATCCGTTGCATGAAGGATACTGAAAGTCATGGGCGTCAGCAGGTTCTTCTTCTTGCCGCGTTTGATGGCCTCGTTCACCAAACGGGAAGAGTTCCATTCCGTAAAGAAGACGCGGCGATCCATGCCCTGCAGCCACCGCTGCACGAGTTGCAATTGAGTAGATTTTCCCGATCCGTCAATGCCTTCCACGGTGATCAGCATTCCGGGATAGGGATGTGGTTGATCGAACTGTCTTATCATCCGAGTTGCCTTAGCTGTTTTGGTGTGAGGAACCACTTCAGGACTGCGGCTCCTTGCGCAAGACGGGACGGAAATTCAAAAGCGCCGGCGCCGCCTTTCTTGAATTGAAACGACAGTGGTTCGGAGCCAATCAGGTGGGCAGCGCAGCGCGAGAGATGCGGCTCGTGCCCGACGAGAATCACGGACTTGCCGGAACGATCCTGTTTGCGCAGTAGAGCGAGAATCGCGCTTGGCGGAGCGTCCGGCAGCAGCGCCTCCCATTCTGCGACCTCATGGTTGCATTGGAGAGCAACGGCAAGAATCTCGGCAGTCTGCTGTGCGCGCAGCAACGGACTTGATACAATCATGTCCGGAGGGTCTACTAAGCTCGCAAGTCCGCGAGCGCCTTTCTGCATTCGCTCGATACCCTCTTGCGTCAACGGCCGTTCGGCGTCGATGTAGCCGGGCGTTTCTCGCTTTACAGCCAGTCCATGACGGACGAGGATGAGTTCCATCACACTCCTTTGCTAACAGTTTGCTAACAATCCACTTTGACAGTCAAACTGAATATACAAAGGTGCACGCCAACTCGCAACGGCGTTACAATTCGACCGTGTCTCCGCGTTGCGGAATATTCACCGAAAGCTGGTCATTATTATAGAGCAGACGATCTCGCAGAGCGGTCGCCTGCTCGTGCTCACCGTGCACGAGAAACACTTTGCGCAGTCCCGTCAGATTCCCTGCAAAGGCGTGCAGTTCCTTGGCATCGCCATGCGCACTGAATTCATTCAGCGTGACCACTTCCGCGCGTACGTCATACCATTCGTTGAATAGCCGCACTTGCGGCTCGCGATCGACAAATCTTCGTCCGAGTGTGTATTCGGCCTGATAGCCGATGATCAGGATGATATTGCGCTCATCGCTCACCGTATGCCGCAGGTGATGGCGAATGCGTCCGCCTTCCATCATCCCGGAGGAGGCGATAACCACATACGGTCCGTGTTTCTCGTTTAATTCCATCGACTCACGTACCGTGCGCGTGTAGTGGATGCGTTCGTCGACAAGCGGCGCATCTCCGGAGTGCGGGAAGTCCTTCTTGCTTTCGAGATCGTATTGCTCGGAGTGAGCGCGATACACGGAAGTCATATTGATACCCAACGGACTGTCAACATAGATCGGAATATCCGGGATGCTGCCCGCGTCATGCATGCGGTGCAGCACATAAATCAGTTCCTGTGTGCGGCCCAGAGCGAACGCGGGAATGACAACCTTGCCGCGGCGTTCCGTTGCGCGAATAATCGCCTGCTTGAGCTTCTCGTATGCAATCTCGCGCGGTTTGTGTTCGCGGTTGCCGTAGGTTGATTCAAGCAGCAGGACGGGCGCTGCTTCATCGGAATACTCCGGATCGCGCAGGAGCGGCGTATGAAATCTGCCCACGTCGCCGGAGAACGCCAGCCTTTCCGGTCCGGCTTCCCGTCGAATTCGAGTATCATCCATGCTGAACCAAGAATGTGGCCCGCGTTATAGAACTTCAGCCGCACGCCGGGAACGACGGTGGTCCAGCTCTTCAGCTCGCTCGCGAAGGGAACATCGCGGAATAGCTGCAGGGTTTCCGGAATATCATCGCCCGCATAGAGCGGTTCGGCCGGCTGACTCGTCGTGATGTTCTTTTTCTCGAGCCATTGGAAATCCTGCTCTTGTATACTCGCTGAGTCTTTGAGAATGAACTCGGTGATATCGCGCGTTGCCGGTGTGCAAAATATCTTGCCGTGATAGCCGCGTTTGACCAACAGCGGCAGCAGCCCGCAGTGATCAAGATGCGCATGCGAAAGAATCACAGCGTCAACGTCACTCAACTCCGGCGACATTCCCCAGTTGAGCTCGAGCGCCTCTTGGCGCCGCCCTTGGAACATCCCGCAGTCAAGCAGGATGCGCTTGCCTCCCGCCTCAATCAGGTGCTTGGATCCGGTTACACCGCCAGCTGCTCCGTGAAAAGTAATCTTCATCCAGTGGGTTTCCTTAAGTTTGCGATACAGGAAAGATAGGCAAAGCAAACTCTAGCGTCAACATATATAAGGAGAGGGCGGTGGGGTGGTTCGAGTCGGCGACTGGACCAGATGCAAGTTTGAAATGCTCGAATGGTCCTGCGGCGCTCAAGGCGGTCCGTTTATAACGCATTGTTTATTCTAACTATGCAGATTGTCCATCAAAGGCAACCCTGCTTGACAATCCCCTGAACAATACTTACATTAAAATATCTTTGAATGTGGTGGAGATGCACGAAAGACCGCCAACGCTGGAGCCAGCAATGCCCGAGCCGATCGATACCCTGACGCCCTACCTCGCCCAGTATTCACTGGGTGAGAAGATCCGCCGCCTGCGGCTGCGCAAGAACCTCGGGCTGGTCGAGTTAGGTCGACACACCGGACTGTCCGCTGCAATGCTCTCAAAACTTGAGAACAACCACGTTGTGCCCACTCTGCAAACGCTCTCGCGGATCGCGCTGGTGTTCTCGGTAGGTCTCGACCACTTTTTGCTGATCCCGGCCGGCACAATTCAATCGCGATTACTCGCTCCACGGAACGGATGGAGTTTGAAGAGAGACTTGACGCAAAGCAAGTCCTGTACAAGTTTCAATGCCTCGACTATCCGGCCACAGAGCGGAAATCGAGCTCGTATCTCGCGGAGTTCAATGCCGATGCTGCGGATCGCATTGTGCAGCACACGCATACCGGCCACGAGTTCCCTCTTGTGTTGAGTGGCACACTTGGGCTAAAAGTCGAAGATGAGGAAGTCGTCTTGAATACCGGCGATACTGCGTACTTCAACGGCACGCTTCCGCACGGCTATCGTAGAATTGGCGATCCGCCGTGTACCGCCGTTGTTGTTACCGTGCCATGACGGTTGCGGCGTACCGAGAAAGCAAACAGCCCATCCAAACGGATGGGCTGTCGCATACGGTCAAAGTTGAAAGAGCCTATTCGCCAGTGACGTAATAGAACTTGCGCGCCGATGCGGTCCCGTTGCTGATCGTGAAGCTGTTCGTCATGCTCGTGCCTTCAAGCGTGGCGAACGGTCCTTCGGCATCCAATGCGCTGTAGATAAAATAAGTCTGATAACCGGCGTCGGCCCAGCGCAGAGTTACATCACTCCCGGTGACTTGAATCGTCAACGCCACCGGCGCGGCCGCCGTAACGTCGAGCGAGTAAACTTCAACGTCATCGACGTACCAGCCCTCACGGCCATTGACAAGGTCGCTGCCGAAGCGGAATCTGAACTGCATGTTTGATCCGACAAACGAATCAAGGTCTGCCGTGATCGTTTCCCACGTGTCACGCGTACCACCGAAGCAGGGACGCCCGAGCATCGGCCCCGTGGCCGGCACGGTATTATTCTGATTGGCAAAGTAGCGGAACGTCTTGTTGTATCCGCCGTTGGGAGTCAAGTCGCTCCAGGGGCCGCCATTCTCCGAGTATTCAAGTACAAAACCATCATAGGCTGAATCCGGGAATAGCCCGGAAGTTTCGGTCTCGTACTGCTGCACAAACCGCAGCGCGGCATTGACAGGTATGTTCGGAACAACGGGTGAAATCAAATACGCATCGATCGAGTTTCTGTAAACATCGGCTCCCGAGCTGCCGCATTTGTACGAATATATCCCGCTCGCGGCGCGTTCCGTTGAAATGTGCCAGTCCGATATCCACTGCCCGCCCGCGGAGTCAATGCTCCATCCGGCCGCGCCGCTCTCAAACGTCTCACTCAAGAGCATGGTTAACTGGCCGATCGTAAAGGCCGCATCGCTGGTGTCGGTTTCGTCAGGTTCACCATTCGACAAAATCCGGAGGTAGCAATTGCTCGAAGCCGGCCCGGAGACCGTCCAGTCGTACGACCCGCTGTTTGGCGTGCTCGAAGTGATGGAGGTCCACGGCCCATCCGCGCCCGAGCGGGACAATTCAATTCGCACATCGGCCGTCGACGAGCCCTGGAACCAGCCGATCGAAACCGTGTTGTCAATGACGAAATCGTTGCCGCCGTTTGGCGTCAGAACGGTCAGCGTCGAAAACGGAGTTCCACTGCTTGCTGTCGTGTACATGATCGCACGGCCATCGGCAAGCGGCGCGGCGTTCTGGCCAAGCACGTTTAGGCACGAATACTCAAGCCCTGCGCTATGGTCCTGATTCTGAATCCCGACCGTTGCCCACGGAATGTCAAACGTGCCCCAGTTCTCATCCTGCTCTACGCTCTGATACTGCACAAGGATTTTGCCATCGCCGGTCGGTGAAGGATAGATAAGCGGATCATAGAGAATGATCTGAAACACCTCAGGCACTCCGGACCACAGCGTGGCTGTATTCCACTGCACGATGAACTCGTGTTCGACCGCGTAGTAGTACACACCGCCGCCGGTGGTCGCCAAATCGTCCCAATATGCGGCCACCATGTTCGGCGGTCCCATCGGGGAACCGATGTGCCAGTTGCGGAAATCGAACTGATTGGAGTGGTCGCCAAACGCAATCCAGCCGTTCGAGCAGATCGTCACGCTGTCAAACGAATTGCCGTAAAACGTGAAATCAAACGGCAGCGCAATCGCCGCGACATCGTCGTCATCTTCAGATTCATCGCTGAAGCCGATATTGGCGCCAATCGTCGCAATGTCGATCCAACTGTACTGCGAAGCCGTTCCAGCGGGCTGTGTTTCCGTGTTGTCGTAGGCAAAATATCCGTATTCGTCCGGTCCGGTCGGCGAAGCTGTGTTAGGCACACCGACCGTCTGGACGAATGTCAACGAATCACGAAATCCATCAGAGTCGATGATGACCAATTCCAACTCGGCATTCAGTCCTCCGAACGAACTTAACGTCGCTGTGATTCCGAACGGATTCACGCTGTTGTCCGCCGTCGCGCCGATGCCAACCGCGCCATAGGCTCCGAGTGAATCGGTCACAATCACTTGCGGATGATGCGAGCGCAGGAGGCCGAGCGCGCCGGTTAGTGCGCGTCCTCCTGTGTTCTGAAATGAAATCGTGAAGTTGCCGCTTTCACCGGGATCAAGCTGCGAGTTTCCGTCGAGAAACGTCGCGGTATCGAACAGCACATCACCGGCTATTGGCGTCACGTCCACGCGTACCACCTGTGTGCCGGCGGAGGAGTTGACCGTCAAATAGAATGGAACAGGTTCGCCATTTTGCACACCGCCTGCCAACGCTCTCGGAAGGGTAACAGGGCTGGCGGTTGCGCCGACTGAGATATTTGGATAGCTGCAGTCCGCGGTTTGAATACTCACGAAAGGTTCACTGCAGGACAGCGTGGCCGTGATGCCCGTCGCCGTTGACGAAGTTCCGCGATTGACCAGCATGATGTTCAGTTCGGCGATCTCGCCCGTATTCCATACGCCGTCGCCGTTACCCGCGCTTCCACCGACATTGTCGTCGTCAACTGTAACGCTCGACAACGCCAGTGTGGCCGCCGCGTTGACTACGTGAATCGAATCGCGAATCGTTTTGAGGTCTGTCCCGGTTACGGTCAATTTGACCCAACCTGTGTCGGCAAGCGCTGCGCCGAGATTGACAAACCCGTTCTCATCCGTGTAGCCGCGCGCGAACACGTTCGGACTCTTGTAAAGTCCAACCAACGCACCTTCTACAGGCAAACCTGCGTGCGTAACTGTGACCGGCACATTGTTCGTGTGCTTGTGCACGAGATTGGCAAAACTGGCGCTTAGACTCTTCGGCACGTCCAGGCGAATTGGGACTGCGGGGTCGCCCATCAGGTTGCACCAGGACGAGAACTCTTCCACGCTGGTCTGGCTCACTCCGCTCCAGAAGTTTCGGAATAGTTCCAGTTTGCCGTTGAGCATCACGAGCGACTGTTCTCGAATGTCCTTTACGAGCAGCCCGTACATTGCTCCGCCGTCCACAATATTGTTCTCCGCGACGCGGGTGCTGTTGCCGCACATTCCCATGGCGCCGATTGCGCCGGTCGGAGTGGATACTGAGCCGCGCCGCACCCATGCTTCCGTGACGGACTCGCCGTTGTTATACCAGCCCATGCCGCAAGTGATTACCGCGACGAAGGGCGTCATGGCGCCGTTGGCAAGCCCATAGAGATCAGGCGGGTTCATCTCCGAGTTGCCCCACGAGAGCCGGTGATTGAAAATCGACACGCCTTCGTTCACGCGCTGCTCAAGCACTGACACGGTAACGTAATCCACAAAGTCGGTCATTGCGCCGGGGTTCAGGCCGCGCTGGAGCATAATCTGCCGCGTATACTCCTTTGTCGATGGATTCGAGGGAATATGACCCGTATGAACCGCGCACCAGGTGCGCGTGAACCACGACGAATCAGCCATGAAGGGATTTGCTTCATAGTTCACCGACTTGGCCACCATCGCATTCAACTGAGTTGAGTTCTGCACAGGCAGTCGTCCGACTCCAAGATCGGGCAGCGGATCGGGATTTGGACCATCGGTCATCCTGCTGTAGAGATTGTCGAGTTGGCCGTACGGATAATCAGCCAATTCGTCGGTTGGGAAGTAGAAGCTCCCGGTACCGTCAGGGTCGCCTACTACGGTCACGAACTCAAGCTGGCCATTGCTCGACGTATATTGGGAATTGATGTACGTGCGAATCTGGGCCGGCGTGCTTCCTGTGACATCAAGCGTCGCGATCGACGCGTCAATACCCTTTTGTTTGCGCCAATTGACCAGCGGACTCAGACCGCTGATGACGGTCGGATCATTCTGACAAATGAACAGCTGAGTTCCGGGCATGATCGGCAGCTCGTCCAGCGCGCCATGTTCGAAGTTGATGAAGTTCTCATAGAGCTTGCGGAAACCCGGAGTGATCGAAACCGGATCGATCTCGCGCTCGTTGAGTCCCTGTCCGCCCGTCCGGTCGATCGCGATATCGAGCGATTCATAGACGCGCATTTCGTTCGTCACCGGATTGTATTGCACCGGACTAATTTCCAGTACGACAAACCGCACGTCGCGAAACACCTGCGGTTGAGAAATACGCACGACCTCTTGCGGCCAGAAGCCGTCGTGGGAATAGACGTTGCTCAGGCCCGCGTCGTCAAGGCTCACGTCGGGATCAAGCGACTGCTTGGGAGCGGCGCGGCGAGTGAGCGACTCCGTCCGGAAGTCAGCGGAGAGGAGCTGCACCTCGACATTTCCCCGCGGCTCAATCATCACCAGCCGCGTAACGCGCGGCAAGTCGGGGGCGCCGGTTTCAAGCTGCGAGCCTTCGCTCGTCAGCGCAATCCGCTCAAAGGTTTCGCCGTTCAGCTCGAGCAGCGACCGCTCCAGTTGCGGCTCGCCGATCCGCAGCGACACGGCCGCTGGGTCGCCGTTCAGGATCTCGATCGGAATTGGCACAACAGCCTGCGGGCCGGCTAACTGACAAAAATCCTGCGGAAGCACGGGGGAGCTTTGAGCTGCCTGCCCGGCCCACGCAGGAGTGGACGAAATGAGGAGCAAGACTAACCAAATTAGAGCCAAGTGCTGCATCGGAGACCTCCAGGTGATGTTCATCGTGTAGACATTTGAAAGTATGGACTTACACAGCCACTGTCAAGGGCTTCGATGCAAAGAAATGTAGTCACTTTCCGACATGCCCTATTGCGAAATGAAATATACAGGCATTGCTGTTTCCCCACATGAAACCTGAGCGCATGTGAAAAGCATCACGAACCACTTGGCAGGCCAATTGAGAATAAGTACTTGTCTCAATGCTATGCGCCCACACGCTCGGGTGCCGCTCATGAAGTCAAAACATAAATGCCCCGCCGACAGGAATAGTCCGACTCGTCAATCCCCAGTTACCTCACCGAACTCGCCGCCAAACGTGATTACCCAGTATTCATCAACAGCCGATCCATTACGTGTGTCCGTCGAAAACTGTCAGCCGGTTATCTCGGACGGTCAGTTTGTTCTCTATTGGATGCTCGCCCAGCGCCGTGTAACCGACCACTTCGGCCTGGAACGGGCGGTCGAATGGGCTCGGAAGCTCCACCGCCCACTGCTGATACTTGAGTCCGTCACGCTTGTGTATGATTATGCGAGCCCGCGCCAGCACATGTTTCTGCTGCAAGGGATGGCGGACAATGCGTCGCGCTTGCGCGGAAAGCCGGTCACCTACTATCCATTTGTAGAGCGGATCCCCGGTGAACGCGGTGACCTGCTGCGGGCTTTGGCAACTCTGGCTTGCGTGGTCGTAGTCGATGACTTTCCAATGGCTATGCACCGCGATCTAATTCGCGACGCGGCCCGCGACTTCCCGTGCAAACTGGAGGCAGTTGACTCGTGCGGATTGCTGCCCCTGCGGGCTGCGGAGATTACATTTCCCACTGCGTTTGCCTTTCGTCGCTATCTCCAGCGCACGTTCCGCGCGCATCTGAATACGTTTCCCGCTCACGACCCGCTGAAACATGCCAAGCTCCCGGCGCTAAAACTCCCAGAGCAGTTGCGCGCCGTCTGGCCTCCGGCGCAGCCTGAGCGCCTGCTTGCCGAGCGCGGCTGGATGCGCAATCTGCCGCTGCTGCACTCGGTCGAGCCCGCTGCGATGTCCGGTGGTTCGACGGCCGCAGAACACACTCTCACGGCATTCCTAACCAGGAAGCTCTCGCACTACGCCGATGACCGCAACGATCCTGACATGGATTGGTCGAGCGGTTTGAGCCCGTATCTGCACTTCGGACACCTCTCGGTACACCGCATCTTCCGCGACCTTGTGAAACAGGAAGACTGGTCGGAAGGCAAACTGAGTACGAGTGTCGCCGGCAAGAAAGAAGGGTGGTGGGGGATGAGCCGCAACGCGGAGAGTTTCCTCGATGAACTCATCACATGGCGCGAGATAGGATACAACTTCACTCATCTTCGCGAAGACTACAAGGACTACTCCTCGCTTCCGCCTTGGGCGCTGAAAACATTGGCGGAACACTGCGGCGACAAACGCGATTGGCGCTACTCCCGTGCTGAATTCGAGCAGGCAGCCACGCACGACCCGCTGTGGAACGCGGCACAAATGCAGCTGCGAACAGAGGGGCGCATTCACAACTATCTGCGCATGCTTTGGGGCAAGAAGATCCTCGAGTGGTCAACATCACCGGAAGCCGCGCTCGAAGTCATGATTGAACTTAATGACAAGTGGGCTCTCGACGGCCGCGATCCAAACTCCTATTCGGGAATTCTATGGTGTCTTGGCCGCTATGATCGTCCGTGGTTTCCCGAGCGGCCCATCTTCGGACAAGTTCGCTACATGAGCAGCGCGAACACCGCGCGCAAAGTAAACGTGAAAGGGTATATCGCGCGAAACGGCGGCGACCGCTTTCTGTAATACATGTGGACACACGAAAAGAAACGGCGACCCGGATGGGCCGCCGTTTCTCATTTCAGTTGCTGCGATGAATTCTCTACTTCGACTCTTCTTGAAGCAGCCTCCGCTCGCCTTCGAGCGCGCGAATCTTCGACACATCCTGCACAACTTCCAGTGAGCCGCGATAGGTACCGCTTGCATCCCGAATCGCGAAATACCGAATATGCACGAACATCTCGCCGAATGGAATCCAGAACTCGGCCACATCCCGTTTGCCGCGTCGAAAGTCAGACAAAATCTGATTGACCAGATGGACACTTTTCGGCGGATGACAGTTTTGAACTCTCCGGCCAATCGCATCCGGCGTGCGGGCGAAAATCTTGTGCGGCTGATTCGAGTAGAACCGGACCGTGTCTGTCTCGTCGACGAACGACAGCTCCACCGGTAGATGTGTTAGAAGCAGATTCACCTGCTCCAATGTCAGCCCGCCGACGTTCATGTTCAGAATGCCGTCGCCTGCCGCCGTCGGTGTTTTCAAACTGCTCCTTGCGTGCTCCCAGTCCGTTCCCGGTACGAACGACTGCATGTAACCGATCTCTTGCTCGGCGCGCTTGATCGTGATCCAATCCTCATCTTTGAGTAGCCGCAGCGAAGTCGGAAGCAGGATGCTTTCTTCCTTCTGCACCATACTGGAAACGGAACTCAGGAGCGACGGAAGGTTCGCCGCGACAAAGTCCGCGTCCTTCTTCGCAACGGCCTCGCGCGCGTCTTTAAGCTGCGCGCGAATATCATCGTGCGTGGCCCACATGACCGCCGATGCTCCTGTGAAGCCGTAGCGTTCAAGATGGCTGAACAGCTGGTGCTCTTTACGCAGATAGTGCTTGTCTATCTCAGCGAGCTTCTCCAGATACGTTTCCAGCTCCCGCCACGCTTCCGCATTCGACTCCGGTGAGGGGCGTCCCTGGTTTGCGGAAAGTACCGAACGCAGGTGGGAGACGGTCAACTCGATCAACCGGTTTTCCGAGACAAACGAATGCACCGGATGTCCGGAAGGTACCGCAATGTCCGTCTTCTGCAAGGATGGCGTGACCACTTGCAGATGCACATCGCACATCTTTTTGATCTCGGAAACTGGAATTCCCTCGCGAATCAAATGCTGTTCCATCTCCGCAATCTCACCGGGCAGCGACTGGCGAACGACGTCTGCGAACTCCCGCTGTGCTGTCGCGAGGTCGCCTCCGGCGTGCAGTTTGACCATGATGCTGCGAAAAGCCTCCAGCCGTGTCTGGCTGACGCCTTCCAGCGCAGGCTGATCCAGCATGATTACTTTCCCAGTGTGCTTCTGAATCGCTCCGGCAATGAACTGCGTCATCTTTTCGACGGCCACTTCGCCGCGCATTGCGGCCATTTCGAGCGTCGCTACTGAGGCCATCATCTGCCGCATCATCGGATCGCGCAGCGCCTGGAAATGCGGATTGAAGTTCCCCAGCTCTTCGATCAGAAACGGATAAGCTGCAATCAGGTCGCCAATTTTCGTTGCGGGTGTCAAGTGAAGCGGTGCGGAGTCGTTCGGCATAGTGGAGTTCTTATGTTGTTAGTTCTTCTTGCGCAGCTCTGCGGCGCGCTCTTTGATATCGGTCAGATCTCGCTGCATTTCGCTCCATCCGTACCATAGAGCATAGTCAGGATTTGCATGGAAAGTTCCCTGGAACGTGCGCATTCTGTGTTCGAGGAACATCACAAACAGAGTCTGTTCGATTCCTGTCGGCGCGTCATGGAACGTAAGCAGATCGGGAAAGTTGTGCGAGTAGTTTGCTGGCTTCGCGAGTAAGCCGTCTTCATAGAGACCAGCCACAATGCGAATCGCTTCAGCCATCAGGTGATCAGCCTGTTTGATCATGTCGTCGCCCTTGGCCAGTTCGCCCTTTGCCCAGGACTCTGCGTGGCACTTTGAGCACGTCGCGATCATCTTGTTGCGCTCGCGGTCAAAATCTTCCTGTGTGAGGCGCGCGATATCCGCACCTTTTACGGCGTCAAGGCGAGCGGTCGGAGTGCCCGTCGGGTCGAGCACGCCAAGCGCCTGCAAGATTGCCACGCGATCGGCCGTCCACTGCGAATCCTCGGGCATGGGAAGGCGCACCGCGAGGAAGCCCCACGACGTTCGTACTTCGTGATTGCCATCCTGCATGTGACAATCCTGACATGTCGGCGCGGCTGCCGTTTCCGGCAAAATACCAAGTTGCTTCAGGCCGTGACGCACGCCGTGTTTCGACGACGAGTACATCTCCCATTGCGGGTGATCAAAGCCCATGTGGCACGTTTGGCAGGCCTGCGGCTCTCGTGCTTCTGCAACCGAAAACGTGTGCCGAGTATGACAGGCATCGCACGACGCGACGCCGTGACCGGATTCGGTTTCCTTCAGTTTACGAATTTCCTCGTCACTCTTCAAGCCGATCTTGTGGCAAGCGCCGCAGCCTTTCATGCCGTCAATGAGGCTCATTGGTTGCCAATGAATCGTGGGCATGGCGTTTTGCGCAGCCCAAGCAAGAGCGTGTTTGCCGCGTGAGAATTGCGTGACCTGCTCTTCATGGCATTGATTACAGGTCGCCGGGGTGGGTAGCTTGGCCAGCTTGAAGTTTTCTGCGTTCTGGTGGTCGGAACCGTGGCACACGTCGCACGTTATCCCGTTCTCAGCGTGCTTTGAGAGCTTCCAATCGGCGACCGCGCCTGGAGTAGTTGTGGTGTGACAGCTGATACACTTGTCAGATTGCGCGAACGCCAACTGACCACAGAGCAGAGTTAAGGCAATGATAAGACGATACATGATAAGAACCCAGAGTTGTTTGTCGGATAAAGCGGACTAATATGTCCAAAATAAAGTGAAAAGATTCACATTTGTCAAGAGACTATGTCACCAACCTGCCTGCAAGTACGGTCCTACACAAAGCGGACCGCCCCACCGATCGCATCCGGAATATTCTGCCCAGGCAATCGATGAAATCAAATTAATTCCATTATAAACAATATGCAAAACTACATGTGACGCTGGTACATTCCTTGCTCAATGCTATGCGTATTCCCCAAATTCAAGAACATCGCACCTGACCCATGAAGGTCTCCCATGTCCACAACGGCTGAGTTCCGCAAAGACCCGTTCGAAGTTCTGAAGCAGCGTCGCGACCTGCTCTTTGCGTCCGCTAATCTACCCCAGTCTGCTTTCCTCGGCACATCGTCAGCCACTCCCACCGGGCTGGTTGACTCAGCAAAGGCCTCGCTCAAACCGGAAGCGCGAGTCCTGATCTTGGGAAATGGCCGCAGTGCTGCGCTGGCGGCGCTTGCGGACACTGGCTTTGCAGTGACATTATGTGATTGGTCGCCGCTCGCACTTGCCGCAACTGAAGACGTTCGGCGCACCCTGCCCCGCTCACAGTCGGCGCGCCTGCATGCCGCACTGGCGAAGGGCGCGCACCTTCCGTTTGCCGACGCGGCGTTTGACGGAATCATCATCACCGGAATTCTAAACGAGCTTGAACACACAACTCCACTCGTCAAAGAATGCGCGAGGCTGCTTGCCAACAACGGTAAACTGCTGCTGACTCTGCCGGACGATTTGGCGTTCTATCATCCCGAGTTCGCCCGCCCCTGGACAGCAGAGGCGTTTAACGAAACGCTGGCGCTCTTCTTCGACACGGTCGAAACGACCGTCAAGAACGGGTTCTTGCACACCTGCGCGTCCAATCGCGTCCACACCAGGCATCCTGTGATCTACGCGATGATGAACATCCGCAATGAAGATCGCTGGCTGCGGGAAGTGCTCGACAATGCTGCTCGTATCTGTGACGGAATTGTCGTCTATGACGACAGTTCTACCGACAAGACGCCCGAAATTTGTCAGGTTCATCCGGCCGTAGTAGCCTATCAGCGCTGCGAAGAGACACAAACGGACAAAGCGCGGGATAAGAATCGCATGTTCGCGATGGCCAAGGAATATCCGTTCGACTGGATGCTCTGCATCGATGGCGACGAGCTGCTTGAGACGACGGCGCCGCAGCGCATGCTCGATCAGATACGCGCCTGCTCCGTCAATGTGTCACAAATAGACTTCGAGTTTCTCTATCTCTGGAACGACCGCCGCCACTACCGGACTGACGGAATCTACACCGGCATCTTCCACCCCTGCCTCTGTCGCCCGGTCACGCAAAGCTGGAGCGACCTGACATTCGAACCGACTCTGCACGGCGGCAACTTGCATTGCGAGCGTACGCCGCAGAATCTGCAAGGCGAACGAATCCGCGCGGACATCAAGATCGAACACCTCGGCTATATGTTCCCCGAGGATCGCCTGCGCAAATATCATTGGAACAAACAAAAAGATCCGAAGCACGCCAACGAAGGCTACTACGAGCATCTGCTCGACCAGCCGCACATGACGCTCGCTGCATGGGATGGCCGTCCCGCAACACAACGGAAAGGACAGACGAAGGTGGAGAAACAGACTCTCAAGCCTGACTACTACTACGCCAATGCGCGCCGCAACCTCGCCGAGCGCGTGCCCCGTACCGCTCGTGACGTGTTGGACGTCGGTTGTGGGAACGGCGCCACCGGCGCGCTGATTGCGCAGCTTACCGGCGCGCGCGTAACAGGCATCGAGATCCATCCGGAAGTGGCCAACGTCGCGCGTCAAGTGCTTACGGAAGTGCATGTTCTTGATGTCGAGGCCGACGCGCTTCCGTTTGCGCCGCATGCCTTCGATTGTATTCTCTTCGGCGACGTGCTTGAACACTTGATCGATCCGTGGAACACACTGAAAAAGCTCATGCGCCATCTCAAGCCGTCAGGTTGCGTGATCGCGAGCCTGCCCAATGTGCGCAACCTCGGTGTGATCGGTAAACTGCTTGAAGGGTCCTGGAGCTATCAGGAGTTCGGAATTCTTGACAGCACTCATCTCCGCTTCTTCGCGCGTGACGACATGGTGCGCCTCTTCGCACAAGCCGGCCTGCGCGCGGAACTTGTTGAGACGGTGCGCGATCCGCTCTTCGAACAGCAAATGCAGGCGCAACCGCGCGAGCCTGTGACGGTAGACCTCGGTGGACTGGTTCTGCGCGACGTAACTCCGCAGGACCTGAACGAATTGACGGCACAGCAGTTCATATTCGTTGCGACTCCCGACGCGAGCGTCTTACCGAAGCAAAAACCTCTCGCGTCCGTGGTCATTCCTGTGTTCAACAATCTCCGCTACACACGCTCGTGTTTGGAGTCCATCTTCAATACGCCGGAGCTTACGCCGTTGGAGGTAATTGTCGTCAACGACGGTTCTACCGACGGCACGCGCGACTACCTGCTGTCGCTCGGTGAGCGCGTGACGGTGCTCGAACATGACCGCAACTATGGATTTGCCCGCTCCTGCAACGACGGCGCGCGCGCCGCGGCCGGTCAGATTGTTGTCTTCCTGAACAACGACACCGAAGTCCTGCCCGGCTGGCTCGACGCGATGATTAAGATCATCACCGAAGATCGCAGCATCGGCATTGTCGGCAATCTGCAAATCTTCCCGGAGACCGGACAAGTTCAGCAAGCCGGCATCGTCTGCGACGAACAGGGTCAAGTCCATAGCATCTATAACAACCAACTGCCCGCCGATCATCCGGTCGTCAACAAACCGCGCGAATTTCAGTTCATCGCGGGGAGCTGTCTCACAATCTGGCGGCAGCTCTTTATGGAAGTTGGCGGTTTCGACGAAAGTTATGTAAACTCGTGTGAAGATATCGACCTTTGCCTGAAAGTCACGCGCACCCGGCGCAAGGTCTTCTATTGCCCGCAAAGCCGTATCTATCATCATGAATCAAAATCTGTAACGAGCCACGACAAAAGCGGCGCAAACTACCGCCTGCTCCTCTCGCGCTGGAAACAGGACATGCGTCCTGATGCCGACGAGTACTATCTTAATGACGGCTTCATGCGCCTGTCTGACGGACGCATCATTCCGCTTGAGAACGAAGCCCCCAAGGCCGCCGTGCAGAACGGTGTTCGCCTCGCGTTGCTGACGACCTATCATCAGCGCTGCGGCTTGGCTATTTACGCGGAGCAAATGTGCTCCGCCGTCGCGGCCCAGGGCAACGTGCCGCTGGTCCTTGCCGAGCAAACGACGGAGCGCACTGCCAGCGATGAGCCGAACGTCCTCCGCTGTTGGACCCGCGAAGCAAATGGCGGCAAGGACATCGTATCTCATCTACTCAAGCACGGTTCAAACGTGCTGCATGTAAATCATGGCGGAATCTTCGCGTTGGACGGCTGGCTGCTGGACGTGTTGAAACAGGCCCGCGCGCATGGAATCCGCATCGTGACAACATTCCACGCCACCGAAACGCGCGATGAGCGTCTTGCCGAAATCGCGCGCTATAGCGACTCCTGTTGGGTGCATCATCCGCAGAACGTCGTTGAACTTGTCGCTCTCGGCGCGCCGCCGCAGCGTATCCAAGTGATGCCGATGCCGCTCGACGAGATCAAAGCAACTGACGTGACCGAAGCGAAACTTGCGCTGGGTTGGGATCCCGCCCGCAAAGTCATCACGACGTTCGGCATGATGGACCCGCACAAGGGAGTGCTTGAGCTCATTGAAAGCATGCCCGAGCTCGGCGCCATGGTCGATGCGAAGCTCCTAATCGTAGGCACATCGCATCCCAATAGCGAAGTTGGCGCGAACTACGTGACGCAATGCCGGAATCGAGTAGACGAGTTAAACCTCGTAAGGAACGTCGAGTTTATCACACGCTTCGTGGCTGACGACGAGTTGACAGACACATTACAGGCCTCTGACGTGATCGTGTTGAACTACCAGAGCCGTCGCTTTGAAGGGTCGGCTTGCCTAACTCGCGCTCTCGCCACAGGCCGCCCGGTCGTCACGTCGGACGCTCCGGCGCTGGACATTGCGGCGCCAGTCACCGCGCGTACAACTGAGCAGTTCAATCTTTCGCGTGCGATCTATCGCGCGTTGACAAATCCGTTCTTGACTCGCTCGCTGCTCGACTCGCTAACTCAGTACGCGGGCCAAGTCAACTGGAACGCAACCGCAAGCAGGCTCCTTGCCGATTATCGCCAGGTCTTTGAGACCGAGCCGGCCTGCACGACAGATTTGCTCAAGTTCTACGCCACGCATCCTGATGAAATTTACACCGAAGCCCTGCAGCGAGAGCGCGTCCGGTGGCTCGCGAGCAAAGCGGAAGGAATGATCCTTGAAATCGGTCCAGCGAACGGCTATGTTGTGGACTTCTGCAACGGTCACGAAGCCGTCGACATCTATCGCGAGCGAATCGATGTCGCGAGCGCGCTGCGTCCGCGCGTCAAGTTCAGCTACGGCAACGTCGTCACCGGTCTGCCCTATCCGGACAAACAGTTTGACACGGTAATGTCACCGGAGATCTTCGAGCACGTGGAGTGGGAACAAGCCATTGTAGCGCTGAAGGAGTGCATGCGCGTCGGGCGCCGGGTGCTGATCACTATCCCCAATGCCGACAAACCGGATTACAATCCTGACCTTGTCCACAATCCCGAGCACCGCTGGCTCGTCACGCGGCAATTGGTCGACGGTTGGCTCCAGGGCGCCGGAGCCATCGACTACGAACTGGACTGCTCGAACGACCTTGATTTTTATCTGATCGACATTAACAGCGCCGCGACGACGCCGAACGTTCGCGTAACACCACGTGCACAGAAGCTGCCGCATTTCGAAGTGACACCCGGGCCGAATGCGCAACTCGCGATCGAAGCGTCGCTGCTCACCGATGAGCGCGGTCTCGCTGGTGAAACAGGCCGTTATTTCCTTGAACTGCTCAACAACGTGCGCGAAGTTCGTACCGAATGGCAACTCCTTCTGGTGTCTCCTAAACCGGACCTGCTCAAACAGAAACTGTCGCAAGCGGGAGTGCAGTCTGCGTATCGCGTGATCACATGGAACGAGCTGTCAAGTTCGGAGGCCGACGCGCTCTTTCTGCCGAATCCAACTTGCGACGACACGCCCGAGTTTATCCGCATCGCAAAGGAATCCGGAATGACAGTCGTCTGTTCGATGAACGACCTGATTCCGCTCGCCTTCCCGCAATATTACTTGACATCTGACCCGCTGGCTCGCGACAGGTACGTAGCATCGTTGCGCGCGCTTAGCGAGTCATGCGACATCTTCTATTGCACCACCCAGGCGACACTCACGGAGATGCAGATCCGCATGGGCATGCCGCTCGCGCGGCTCCGCGTGTTGCATGGCGGTCCGACGATCCCGGCTGCCGATGTAAATCCCCGGTATGAGTCAGCAGAGTTGCAAACAGCCTTGGGAACCGGGACTCCGTTCTTCGTACATGCCGGTGATCTTGCTGCAGCACGCAACTTGCGCTTGATAATGCTTGCGTGCCAACAGATTCGCCGCACAACTGCGCCTGACATGAAACTCGTTCTCGTGTGCCCGTTAGATTCCAAGTCTGTGGAGCAGATCAAGTCCGCCATGAAGCGCGACGGCGTCGATCCTGCGCTGCTGATTGTCGCGCCAAACCCGAATGATGCAGATTCGGTGAAGTTGTTTTCGGGCGCGACGGCATACCTCAGCCCGAGTCTGCAAGAAGGGTTGTCGCTCGAACAAGTCAATGCTCTTGCCTGCGGCACGCCAGTGATCGCCGGTGATACGCCATCGCAGCGGGAAACCTGCGGTGATGGGGCGCTCTATGTCGATCCAACCGACGTTGGCGCTGTCACGACCGCGATGCGAATGCTGCTGGAAGATGGTCAGCTTCGCGGCAGCCTGCGCGAAATGGCCCGGGGCGAACGCCCGCGGTACGATTGGCGTCGTTCAGCCGAGAAACTCGCCGTCTATCTGACCGAGCAGTTAGTCAAACAGGGTCGGCGCAGCATGGCCGCTCGGCCCGTTCCGACGGCGAAGTCATAAAACACATCACAATAAAGGGCCGCTGATCGAGCGGCCCTTGTTGCATCTAACGCTGAAATGTGTAGATTCACGTCTATACAGGAGGAACCCTATGGTCATCGCAATGATCGCTCACGACGCCAAGAAACATGACTTGGTCGAGTGGGCCGAATTCAATAAGGAAACGCTTGCTCGCCACTCCATCTTCGCGACCGGCACAACCGGCGAGTTGGTATGCGCAGCCACGGGACTTGAAGTGACGCGCTTGAAGAGCGGTCCGCTGGGCGGCGATCAGCAAATCGGTGCGATGATAGCCGAAGGCCGCATCAACGTGCTCGTCTTCTTCTGGGATCCCATGGATTCTCATCCACATGATCCTGACGTAAAAGCGCTGCTGCGCATGGCCGTGCTCTACGACGTTCCCACAGCGTGCAACAAACGCACCGCCGACTTCCTGATCTCGTCACAACTGTGGAATCAGCTCGCCGCGAAAAGCGAAACGACTTCAGGAATCACACAGCCTGAAACGCAATAGTCGGACCCGCGCGGACAAAAATACCTCTTCCCTATTCTCGGTCGAATACACCTCCGCAAATCGTGAATCCCGCCCAGTAGTACGGATGATCACCACGGCCATCCGCTCGAAGTGAGTCTATGATACCCAGCATCGCCTCGCGCAGCGCATTCTCAATTGGCGCATCCTCGCGCTCCATTATCTCCTGCATCATGAGCGCCGTGGTTAGGTCATCCACCCGCCACAATGCGCTGACCACGTTTTGTGCGCCAGCCATTCGAAAGGCACGAGTAGGGCCAAACAGCCCTTCACTGGGTTGTATCTCACCCAAGCCGGACTCGCACGCGGAAAGCACTACCAACTCTGTCCCGCGTAAATCCAATCCCGCGATCTCCTCTGCGGTTAGAACCCCATCCTCTTGTTGGCTACTGTCTTTGTTGGCTAATGCTTGATTGCATCCAGCAAGGAGCAAACCGGAAAGCAACAAGGGATTGACAGGCGTCCGATTAAGGGTCCGCGGTTTCACAGTCCTCGCGCACGAATTGGCGAACGTGAAACCGTGAGTCGCAAGATGCAGCACGCGTTTCCCGACGCAGTTGTCCTTAAACGAAGATTCCGTTGCCTCGGTCTTCAACAGCACCGTCACCGGCTCTTGTATCGTCTTCGACCAAAATCCGGCGACGGCCATGACTTCATCTCGTGTAGCGTGGAGCGGGACCGCGAAGAGGCGCGTGCCGTGGTCGCAGGACATCACGGGACCTCTCGACAAAGAAAAGTCCCACACTGCATCGCCAATCAACTGCTCCGAAGCAGCTACATCGACTTGTTCTCGGGTATCAATGAAGTCGTAGTCAACATCGCCAACCGCCAAGAGACCGGTGCCAGTCTGAGTAGGTTCTCGCTCCATATTGAGCAGTTCACGGGCCGTACCGCAGTACCTCAGCGGGTATTTTTCAATCAAGTATCTTCCGTAGTCATCAACAAGACTGCCGAAAGATACAAAATGCAGCGCTGCGTCAGGGGCAACGATTACCAATTCAGCAGCGTCACAGCGGTCCGCGAAGGGCTTCCACAATGCTGTGTGAAGGCGTCTCGCGAGACCGATGAACTCACCAAAATCCAATCCGAGGTCACGATTCATGTGCCGTCGATAGGATTGCACCATCGTGTCAATGCTCGCCGCGGCGCCAAGCTCAAATACGGCTGTCTCAGAACGAGAAACCAACAAAGCAAGATATCGCGGTTCTGTCTCTAATCCCACAGTGCGATGGTCATAGCGAACATAGTCGATCAAAACGGTACGTTCAGGCAACGCCTTCGCTATCATCTCCACGTCCAGCGTATCAACAGTCGAGTAGTCAGACGTACCCAACTTCTCAGCAAGGTCCTGTTCCAGACGCCGTTTTAGGGTTGTCAGTGTGGCAAGCTGCAAATCAAACGATTCAGAATCGTCATCGGCTCCCCAGACATAATGATTTGACATTTCAGTTCGGGTCATGTTCAAGCTATCGTGCAACGCTTGAACCGTCGGGTCCGTAGAGGTCGCCCGCTCAGAACGGCGTCTCAGCAAACCCTCTGTCACCCTTCCCTTGCTGGAAATGGTGACTTCCGACAGGTAACTCTCCACATCAACGCCGTGTTCCCTGCAGTTGATCAAGACCGACAAGAGGTTCGAACTCTCGCTCAGAAATTCTTCGCTGTAGTCAAGCGCATTCTTCTCGGCGAGAACAGGGAGCAGGTCGTTCAACATTTTGACTCGAATTCTCCATGCCGCTCGGGCATTCTCGACCGCCACACCATATTCACCGCACTGTTCCTGAGCACAAGCAAGCAGCGATACTGCGATAGCGTAGTCGGGATGTTGCGAACCAACGGTATTCTTCAGGTCACGTTGAACGGTCGCCAGCTCGTTGGCCGCCTCAGCGCACAATCCTCGGCAGATAATGGTCTCCGCGATTAGCGTCCTGAGCTTGGTACACTCCAGTTGATCTGGCTCATAGTAGACTTCCATTAGTTCAAGTGCGCGGCGATAGAGCGAGTCGGCCTCAGCGCAACGTCCGTTGTTGCGAAGCAGAATACCCAGATTGGCCAGACAAATGGCGTAAGTCTCTTCACTCTCAGTCTCGTGATCTTCGGCTATCCTGAGACAGGCTCGATACCGCCGCTCCGCCTCGTTTAGGTCGCCTTTCCAGAGCGCGACATTCGCGATATTTGAGTTCACAGCAATCCGATCTGCAATTGCCACGACTCCTGCAGCGCTATCGATTCTCTCCGCCTCTTCAAGTATGGGAAGCGATTCGTCAAATCTCCCCATTTCCTGATATATGATCGCGAGGTTATTCAGCGCGGAAGCAAACGCGGGATGATCGGGCCCCGACGAGATACGATAGGCATCACATGCTTCACGCGCGTATCGAAGCGCTTGCGTATTGTTGCCCTGATTCATCAAAAACACTGCGAGGTTGAGTTTTGTCTGCGCCACATCTGGGTGATCGGGGCCAAGCATCCTGTGTCGCAGATCAACCGCCTCCATGTATCGCGTGGCAGCTTCCGAATACCGACCGAGCCGTTCGCTGGCCATCGCGATACCAGTGAGCGCAAAGGCGCAGTCGGGATGATCCGGGCCTATAGTGCATTCATTCGTCCGGAGTGCCTCACGGTACAATCTGTCGGCATCAGTGAAGTTGCCCAGCGACATCTGAATCGCCCCAAGATTGCTGAGCGACTGCGCGACATCAGGATGCTCATCACCGTAGGCCGCGAGTCGAATAGTCAACGCGTCACGGTACAACCGCTCTGCCTCTAATAGGTCACCGTCGCTTTGCGCTATCACGCCTAAACTGTTCAAGTTTCGCGCAAGGCGGGGATCATTGACGGGGAGAAGAACTGAATATATCTCGTAGGATTCATCAATGTACATCTTTGCCGCATCAAGGTCAGCTCGTCGCCTCATACAATCACCGAGAACCTGTAGGGCGAAGGCGGCCAGAGTATCGCGCGCCAAGGCCTGAGCGCCCAACTCTCTGCTAATGGTTTCGCATATCTCTATCGCCCGGTCGTAGTCGGCCCCCTTTCGCAAAGAATCTGCACGTTGCAGGGCCGCAAACCAATTCAATCGTTGATCGGCGGCACTCTCGTCGATCAGGACGAGTAAGATCAATCCCGCTGACATTACTTTAAGAAAGTGCGACGCTGTGCGGATCACCTGTGCGACGTCCGCTTGAGCTGTTTAACCGCTTTGCGCTGAATCACCGGTAGTTCCTGCGGAGCGTAGCGAAGCGGTTGAGCGCGCTCCGTAATTGCCTGCACTCGGAAGTAACGAATCGGTTCGAGTTCATTCGGTTGGATCATATACTCGAAAGTCGAGTCAGTGGTTGCGCCAACCTGAACCCATTCACCGCCATAACCAGTATGCGAACTCATGGAGTAGATTCTGTACTCATCAATGTCAACTGGATTGCCTGCTGTGTCACTGGTTATTGCACACCAGATTAGCCGAACTCCGCCGTTGCCTGCTGCCGGTGACAATGAGATCACCAAGTCGCCGATGGACTGTGCGGGCAAAGTCGGAACGAAGTAGGCGTCAGCCTCCGCCCCAGTCTTTGCCGACTCACGATTACCCGCGTTGTCCATGGCGACGGTATGCCATCGGTAGCCGTTGTAATGGCGGCCGGAGTAGACGAGAAAGGTATCGACCAGACCCACTTCGATCAAAGTGTATGGCCCATCGTTGCGCGATTCATACAAATCAACGCCTGCCACCCCGCTGCTGGGTAGCTCGTCCGTGGCGGACCACTTAAGCACAACCGTCGTTTCGTTGACGGCTGTTATGAGTGAATCCATTGCGCTGAAGGGTGCAATGGCATCAACGATATTGAATATGAATTCAGTGCGAAGCGGGTCGTTGTTGTCAAACGTTATCGAGGCCTCAGCGAAGATCGTATCGCCGGACATCACTTCGTCTGCGATTCGGGCGGAGTAGCTGACAAAACCTTCACCATTGTGAAGTTCAGGATCGTTTACAGGCAGGAATCCTTGGAGCGGGTCGAGCGGCGGTCGCAAGGTTGCAGGATCAAGACATTCAAAAACCCAATGCACGCCGTGCGTCGTGTGATTCACTGAGGCCGTCACGTCCACATAGAGCCCCAACTCTGACTGAACGTCGAGGCGCTCCGAGTAATGTGAAACGCTGCCCGGAATATTGAATGTCAGATTGGCGAAGCCAAATGAGCGCAGTCTGATTGAACCGAGGTCCAACGTGGTATCAACAATCTGGTTCACTCGTACAATTTGTGCCGGCGCGGAGGCCACACGTTCAAGGTTTTCGAAATTGATTGTGTACGAACATAGCGCAGATTTTCCGAGGTACCCGTCTTGCCCGTATCCAACCGGGCCGGAAATCGAATTGGGATCTTGACTGCCGACGATTCTAATCGGAACTCTCCTGCCGTTGCGGTTTCGGCGCTTCATAATCGTCCAAAGAGAATCAGGCGAGTTGCTCTCGTTATAGTTTGCGAGCACCTCTGTCGTCAACTCGGGAAGTACGTTGTTGTCAACAAGCCAAACCCGCATGACGTCGGGAATCTTACCGTTGTGAACGGCGATTCCATTGGCCGTTGAGCCAAGCCGCATGCACTGATCAAACGACGATGTGCACTCGTTATAGCAGACTAAACACGTGTGCGCGATGTCGTCAAATACTGGATGCGTGCAGAAACAATTGTCCACACCAAGGACGTCGTGCAAATGGCTCTGCGCTCGATTCGCGAATGCGGGCATCTCTCCCGCGACCGTAGGCAACAACGAATAGCGATACTCAAAGCGAATCATCTCACCTGTCCACATCTGAACCGACGACGCGAGGAGATCACCGAACGAAAACAGCTCGAATCTCCCGCTGCCGGGCACGGTTTGATTCTCGTTCGTTATGCCCATCCGTCCCCAAAAAAGAGCGACCTGTCCCTCCTCGGATCGAATGCCCCAAGCGTCACCCAACGGAACATTGGACATGCTGTACGCGCGGAAATAGTCGAAATAGCCAGGGCATACGGCGTCTGGAGTCCTCAACAGCGCGGCCGCGTATTCGCCGCAATCGCCCCAGGGAACTTGATTCAAGACGACCGAGGTATCTTCCAGCAGCGCTTCACTCTGTTCAACACGATCCGACTCAATCCCTAAGCGTTCGCCTGGACCGACGAAGGACACAGCGATGCCCGAATAGAAGTTTGTGTCCACCGGATACACTTCGAGTTCTACAGACTGCGTCATCCCAGTCGGGACATGGAACATGTGCAGTTCAACAATCTCATCTTCAGAAGGAAACACAAACGGCTGATCGTGTCCGATGCGGTAACCCATTCCGGCGGGAATCTCAGCGAGTACACGCGAGTCAACCAAATCGACGTTCCCGTCATTTACCGCAGACAGATTGTATCGGTACGGCCTGCCGGTGCGCAGAGTTGAGGGTCCTTCGATCGATAGGTCAAGCCCTGATCGAGGCGGCGCGACATTGAATCCGTCAACCAGATCCGCCGTTTGAGCGGCAGGTGTGGCGATGCGAATGTCATATTCGCGCTCCGGTCGACCGCGCAAATCCCAATTGACTATCGCTTTTGTGCGATTCTCGACGCTGATGATCTTGCCGGGAATCTGCGTGTCCTCGGAGAGAAGAAAGGCTTCCATACTCTCGTCGAGTCTCCCGCCGCGCAGCGTTACCGTCACGCTACCGTTGGACCCGCCTTCAGCCGGGGAGACGGATAGCAGCGCAAATGGCTGCGCAGCGGCGCGAAGCGCGATCCGCTCGCTGTGAATACCCGGCGGCAGCGAGCGCGCAACCAGTGCCACATAGCATTCCGTTTCTTGGCCGACCGGAATCAACACCTGTTGCGCGGGCGAAAAGGAGTTCTCGCTGCGATACTCGTAGTTGAACAGATTGGGAATGCCATTGAAACTCACGAGCAGTTCATTCACTGCGCCAGGTTGATCCGTCACGAAGTCAAAACGTAAATCCTGGTTGGCCGCTGGACTTACTTTGTAGTATCTCGCCTGCCGAGCCCCGAGATCTTCAATTGCCGAGTCACCCAATGCCAGTTCAGCGATAGCGACGCTGATTGAACCGGTTGACGCATTTGCGTTATTGCCGTTGTCCGTCTCCCGAATCAGATCGGTCAGGTCCGTCCTGACTACAACTCGATAGTCGCCCGGTGTAACGCCCGGCAATATGGTAGTAGACGTGTCGAACTGCTGTTCTCTATCCGCCTCCCTATCGTTCTCATGACTACTGAGGCTTCGCGACAGATCGAGAGCTGCGGTGGCAGTCAAATGAGATGTCGGAAGTAAGTTGACAAACTGGCTGTCGATCGCCATGAGATGGTCACTTATGTCCCACGTGGCATCCGACGACAGATACACACCGTTTCGGAGAATACCTGATGCGCTGTGCATTCCTGTGTTTTCGATAACCCAACTCACGACGACAGTGTCTCCAGCATTAGCGGCGGCGGGAGCCGCAATAGAATGGACGATCAGATCTGCCGGCTGCTGCGCTGCGATGTTGACCTGAAGCTTATAAGAATTGTTGCTTTCATTTCCTCCCTCATAAAGTGAATTCAGGTCATCAGTGATTGCGATGATATAGTAGTTACCTGAGACATACGACGGAATAACAAACGCTGCCTCCAGGGTTTCTGCGGCCGCAGCCGCCAACGGAAGCACGTGCCCGTAGGCAGCAAGCAGGATGTCGCCTCCGTCAGCAGTTCCGTCGAGTGACAGGACAAGTGCATCCGACCAATCATCAGCCGGAGCTGGCGCAAGGCCTTGATTGACTATAGCCCATTGGCATTGAACCGGATGTCCTGCGATCAAGTTTCCACTTGCAATGGCGTAGTCCAGCTTTAGATCAGGACTCGGCGCCAGAGTAATCTCGATGGGCGGCGTTACTAGAAATGAGTTGTTGGCCAATTCCACATCCTGAAGTCCGCCGGACATCGCAGAGCGAATAATCAAGTATCTGACGCCTGTGAGTCCGTTTGGGATCATGATCTGGCGCGACGACACGTAACTCTGGCCCGCGTTTAGGTGGCCGGTGTGTATCACGGACTGTACCAGCTGATCCTGCCCGTGCTGGAACAGAGTATCCTCCGACAAGACGACTTCATCCAGCCAAGAAGGATTGACTGTCCGCCCCAGACCGGCATTCGCAACGGTCCACTGTACCTCAACCATGCTTCCCGATTCCGCTGCTTCGGGCGCGTGCCCCGATAACACAACGAGATCGACCGGTGGATACGCGTCAATGTGAATGGCGGGGGATCTAAACACGTTGTTCGAATCTGCCGTGTATTCATAGACGCTGTTGTTAGCATCAGTACGCACGTAAATGTAGACGTTTCCGGAGACAGAATTGGGGATGCTCCAGACTGCGAGTTTGCTATATTCACCGGCAGGCGGCAGTGAACCCGAAAACTGCAATTCCCCGATATAGACGGCGTTCGCGAGGTTCCACGAAGGTGACGACGAATAATACACTTTGTCTGTCCAGAGAGGCGCAGTCGCGCTCGCCGCGCCCGCATTCTGAACCGTGAATTCCAATTCCAAGTTTGCGCCCGCAGTCGCTGAGTCCGGTACGAACAGCTCGGTGACCAACAAATCAGCCCACGGTCTCACGTCGATCTGAATCGGCATAGGATCGAAACCGACGTTGTCTTCTTCAAATCCCGATTCGGTTATCCAGTCATCATCGTCCGTACGCAGGTGCAGATACCACGCACCTGAAAGCGTTACTGGAACAGAAACGTCAAGATGCCCGTCGTATATACTGCCGGGCAACAGATCGCCCGACCGCGGTGCCCTACCAACGGCACGGGCCAATGAATCCTGGACGCTCTGTGTTGGCGACAAGAAGAGCCGGTCACGCCATTGTCCATTTAGAAGCGGAGCGCCCCCGGCGTTATACACGCCCCAATTGACTTGAATGGTATCCCCCGCTGTGCAAACATCGGGTGCATTCACGTAAACCGCGGCGAGGTTCGGCGAAATAATCTCGATCGGAAACGGCGAGCTCTTCAGGTTGGAATGCTCGTCGGTGTATTCGAAAACGTGATCGTTGTAATCTGCGGCGATGAGCACGTAGTACAGACCACTGACTCCATTCGGTAGTTCAATCTGCGTAGCCACCGAATAGGAGGAATCGAGTTCAAGTACGGCTTGATGGACTACTGAAGCAAGTATCGCGTCTTCAGTCGATTGGAACACGGTATCTTCCGATAGGTACACACGATCAATCCAGTAGGAGACGGTCGTTGCTGCTCTCCCTTGATTTGATACGGTCCAGCCTACCGGAATCGTCTCACGATTGGTCGCCGCAAGCGGAATGGTGACTTCATTTGCGGCAAGATCAGGCCACGGCGCCGGATTGACGTAGATTGAATCGCTCAGAGTAGCGTTGTTTGATTCATTCAGGTATTCAAAGACAACGTCGTCGCGATCCGAATCGACGATCACGTAGAGGGGACCATGCGCGGACATCGGCAGCACCACGAGCGCACTGTCCTGATAGGCATTCATTGCAGCAAGTCCACCCTCGTGTGCAATGCTGGCAAGCACGAAATCACTCGAATCCACCAAGGCGTCGCCGGAGAGTAAAACAGCGTCGACCCACTCAGCTGGATAGGCCGGGGCCGTCGGCGAGCTGTTGGCAACCGTCCAACTCACAAGCAGCGTGTCTCCGGCAATCGCATCGTTTCGCGAGACAAGTAAGTCGGTCACCCTGAGGTCTGCAGTTGGAGCGGCGGCGATCGCAAACTCCTGGGCGGCAAAATTGTTGCATTCGTTGCTTTCCAAAACTGGACCAAATGCATGAGTCCACGCACAATGCGTGTTCCAGTCGATGAAGAGCGCGTCGCGATTATCGGAGATGACGAACAGGTAGTGATTCCCGACATAATCAACAGGAAGTTGCACGAACTGCACATTCTCGTATCCTTCGCCGGGCGCCAGCGCGGAGACGTTGGCAAATGTGCCAAGCAGAATATCCTCTTCCTCATCAATATCTGCTGTGGTGTCGGGTGAGAGCCAAATCCGGTCATACCATATCGGCGTGTTCGTAGACCCGCTGCCAGCATTGTGTACCTGCCACCGCACAAGGAGAGGCTGTCCGGATACCGCATCAGAGATGTCTACCGTGTCGACGACGAGATCAGGAAGATTTCGCGCGGTGAATGCCCACGTACTGGAGCTCTGTTCGCCAAAGTAGTTCTTGGCGGTAACTTTCCAGAAATAGCGGTGGCCGGCGAGAAGAGTCTCAGCAATACTGTGGTACGTGAACGAAGTATTGGATAGAACGGGTGCGAGTGGAACGTTGAGCGAGTCCGTCCAAAGGTACAGATCGTAACGTCGCGCTCTTGCCGCCGGAGCCCAAGACAAAAGCGGAGAAGCTGGCACACCAAAGTCTCCGTTGATCGGGCTTGGCGATTCAGGCGCACCCGGCAACGAGTCTGGCGGAGCAGGCAGGATAACAAAATCGAAAGCCGATGTGTCGCCGAGACTCTCAACGCTCTCGCTAATCACGCGAATACGGCAATGTGTCGACGCGGGATACTCGGGAATCCATGGGAATTCGCCGTCCGTTGCCGCTAGGGTGCCGATTGTTTCCCAGGCTTCGCTGGGATAGGTACGCGCAAGTTCAACCCGCACTGTTCCCGCAAGATGTTCGGCTTGCCAACGGATTGCGTAATCGCTCCCCATGCCTACGCCTTCGCCGCCGATAGGCTGCACAAGGGTCAAACTCGGTGCGACGATTCGGAAATCGGAGCTGCATTCGCTCACTACAGCGCCGTTAAAGGAGGCCTGAATTCGCATGCGGCAATTCTGCGCCGCCGGACCGGTCGCAACCCACTCCTGTGTGCCATCGTTGGCAATGTCGGACAACAATTGCGTCCACGGTCCATTTGGATAGTCGCGGTTAATGTAGACGTATAATGGTTGCTCGAGATCCTGCGATTGCCATGTTATATTCTGGGACTGGCCGACAATGATTTCCTCGCCGCCTTGCGGATGAATCAGAGCAAGCGTTGGCTGAACGATCTGCAGAGTCGCCCCGGACGTATCGCCAATCGTGGGCAGATTGATGCTGCGCAGGCGCACCCGCGCAGAATCAGTTGTCGCTCCCGTCACCTGCCAGACATGCGAGCCGTCATTGCTTGTGTTGGAACTGATGCTCTCCCATGTTCCGGATGGGAAAGTCCGCATAAGCTCAATTGCGACCTCTCCGGTCAGACCAACGCTACTCCACGTCACGGCGTGTGCATTGCCGATCCCCCAGCGTTCGCCACCGGTTGGCGACAACATCGTGATCGACGGCGCAGCGATGACAACGTCCGCGTCAGAAGTGTCGCTGATACTTGAATGGACAGTTCCTGCAATTCTAAACCGCGCATGCTCAGTCACCGCTCCGGCAACAGCCCAATTCTGGCCTCCGTCATTTTCTGTCGAGGCAAATAGTGTTTCCCATTCGCCCCCGGATAGTTCCGGTTAATCTGAATGGAAATGTTTTCAGGGACATTAGACGTCCATGTCATCCCGACCGTGCTGCCAACGTACAGAATCTGTCCGCCATTGGGGCTGGAAAAAGTAAGTGTCGGTTGAACAATCGCGAGATTATTGTTAGACGAATCCCCAACGGTTGGACTTTCCAGGCTCATGACACGCAAGCGCGCAGTAGTCGTTATCGGTTCGTTTGGTATCCAACTCAGGACTCCTGAACCGACAGGCGCTTCGCCAATTGTCTCCCAGCTTCCCGAAGGAAAACTGCGATTCAGTTCTACAGCCACCATGCCGCTTATGTTCTGCGAAGACCAACTAATTGGCGTTTCGAACCCTACAAACAGGAGCTCACCGCCAGCCGGAGCTGTGACCGTAAGAACAGGCGAAGGCGGCACGCCGTCATAGCGCAGGATCGTCCCGTAATTCCCTACCGCCCATCCGCGAGACGCGTCTGCATGCTCCACATCGATCAGAGTCTGTGTTACGTTTGTCTGTTCGGTTTGCCATTGCTGCCCTCCATTAGTGCCATGCAGCACAAGGCCAGAATTGCCGACGGCCCAGCCATTTGATGGGTCCGCGAACGCAATAGAGTATCCTCCCGATGAACTCTGTTGCGACCAGGTTGTCCCCCCGTCTATCGTCTTCCAGATGACGCTGCCAAACCAGTCATAGCCTGATGACGAGATGTGTCCCTTGAGTCCCGTTGCCCAGCCTGTTGCAGCGTCAGTGTAGGAAATGGAATGTGGCAGGAGGAGATCTGGTCCGTAGGGAGATTCGAGGTTCGGTATACTTATGTCCAGCCCGAGCCATGTCAAGCCACCATTTGAGGTCCTCTTACAGAGCGGGCTCGTGACGTCGTACATGCCGTCGTAGTACATGCCCCAAGCAACACCATTCGATTCACTGACAAAATGAATCCCCGTCACTTGACCGTTTCCAGTTTCCTGAGAACTCCACGATTGTCCGCCGTCAGTCGTTTTTAATATGACATATCCCTCGATATCATTATAGCCCTCGTAATAACTGCCGACTGCCCAGCCTGTGTTGGCATTTACAAAGGACACGGACCGAAGCGGTAAGTGACGACCACTCGATTGCGGCAGCCACGTCGCTCCGCCGTCAGTGGTACGCAGAATCACTTGCACACTGTCAGTGATACCGTTCTGCCAGTCGTAGGAATAGTGCCCACCGACCGCCCAGCCAGTTGCCGGATTCACAAAGTCAACAGCCATCAAGTTCTCTGTCGTGCCGCTGATCTGTTGTATCCACGAGATTCCGCCGTCAACCGTCCGTAGAATGGTACCCCCGCTCCCGACGGCCCATGCCGTGTTTGCATCGACCACGGAGATGCCATTGAGTGTCGCGTTCGTTCCGCTTGCCTGAACGCACCAGTTAGGAGCACACGCAGCAAGGACAGCGATGTTCGTTTCACAAGTATCGCCAAGTGCGGGATTAGCTATAGACCTTATGCGAATCCGCGCCTGATTTGATGTCGTTCCGCTGACGGTCCAAGCGTAGCTGCCAGAGTTGCTTTCGTTACCTGCAATAATATTCCACGTCGCCGACGGGTATGTCCGGTTGATCTCTATCGCGATATTGCCTGACACTCCGATGGAGTTCCAGACAATTGACTGATTCTCACCGATGCGCCATGCTTCCCCGCCAATCGGACTTGTAAGCGTAAGACCCGCCGCGGCAATTTGAAAGTCTGCCTCGGATGTATCTCCGACGGTCGTGTGAACCGTTCCCAACACGCGCACCCGCGCGCGAGACGTTGTATCACCCGCGACAGTCCATGCTTCACTTCCGTCGTTGGGCGTCACACCGATAACGTCTTCCCAGACCCCTTCCGGAAAGTGTCGATTCAACTGCACAATCACCGGCTCATTGATGTTGCTTGTCCACTGAATCATCATCGTCGATGATTGTCCAACAACAAACGCTGTGTCGGGATGCAGCAACGTAATCTCGGGTGCCGTGATCTGGAACGGCGTGATCGACTCATCACTCGCGCCCCCGCTTCCGAGCGAGGTCAGCCGGACAAGGCACAACGAATCTTGCGGACCGGTGACCGACCATGTGAATGCCTCATTGTTTGCAGCAACCTCCGCAAGCGTCTCCCACGACGCGCCATGCTCACCCCGATTCAGTTCCACGCGCAAGGAATCCGGCGATCCGCCATCAGTCCAGTAGATCGTCCGCTCCTCATTCGCGAACCAGTGATTGCCGCCGTTCGGACTGAGCAGCGAAAGCGACTCATCGTGATCGCGATAGACTGCTCCGATATCCGCGATGCTGCCGTCAGGATCAAGCGGCGACAGCGGATTGCCGCCATCAATGCAAGGCGAATCCGCTGACGGCATGAAGTTCCCGCTTTCGGTATTCACAAGCAACGGATTCAAGAACAGGTTCTGATCCACGTCACACGGATAATCATACCGGTTCCGCGTGCTAATAGCTCCCAACCCCTCAGGCAAACTGCCCCCGAAGTTACCGTGGGAGTTCCCGTCAATCAGGCAATTGTGAACTACAGTGCCAAGTGCATTGCTAAACGTAACGCCCGTACCTGTCGAACTGAGGATGGCACAGTTCTCGACCACCGGCGCGTTGCCGGTAACGTATATGCCGCCTCCGGATGGAGATGAGTTCTCGACAAAAGTGCAATTCGCTATGGTCGGATTGGACGATTGGGATTGACCATCGACTTCAACACCCCCACCTCTCGTTGAAGCGCTGTTGCGCACAAACGTACAATAAGTAACACTCGCAGTGTCGATCGGCGCACCCCAACTGAACAGGTGAATCGCGCCGCCGCGAGATGATGTGTTTCCCTCGAAGTAACATGCTCGAATCGTGGGTGACGCATCAACAACTGAAATGGCGCCTCCTGCGCCGGTAGACGATGAGGAGTTTTGCAGGAAGTCGCAATCTTCTATAACGGCCTGCGAACCGTCTCGTACCAGAATTGCTCCGCCTTCGGGCCCGTAGCCTCTCCAGAATGTGCTGTGCGTTATGTGGATTGAAGCACTATTTGATAGACGCATGTTGCCGCCCCAGTCCGAGGTCGACCGACCGTCCTGAATTTGGCAGTGAGATATACGGCTTCCGCTTGAAGCCGATCCCGCAAAGGTGATTCCTTTCCATCGTGAAGGATAGGCAATCGTGTCAGTCCCGAAGACGATGCTGTCCTGCTCTGTGCCGATTGCTGACAATGTGCCAAGCACCGCCATTCCGTACCCCGCCGCGAAATTAACTTCCACGCCCGGATCAATAATCAGCGAGTCCCCGGCACCTACAGTGATGTTTCGTGACCATACGTACGGACTGTTCTCAAGCGTCCAATGCCTGACGTCACACGTGCCTATCGAGAAGTTGTACGGACTCACGTCAGTCAGCGAAGCATTAGTTGTAGAGGTGATCCGGATTCGGCAAAGGTCTGACACAGCGCCTGAAACAGGCCACGCGTAGATACCATCGTCTGTTGTGCTGGACGCGATGGTCGACCACACTCCGTTCGGGAAGTCCCGCATGATCTCGATACGGATGTTGGAGGACGTGTTAGGCGACAGCCAAGTGATTGGAATCGTATCCGCGCTGCTTCCACCTGCGCCACTCGTGCAAAATAACTCTTGGTTACGTGGATACGTCAGGATGAGACATGTGGAACCGGGCTCGGCATTCCCGGAATCGCCCGGAGTGCCCTCGGCAAAGCCGCACACTCCATTCCAACCGACAACTGAATAGTAGTGTCTCGAGTTAGTTGCTTCTGGAAGCTCATAAACCTGAATGGAGCCCGCTATGTATGGCGCCACCCAGCCCACTTCCACATTATCCCTAAATATAATGAAACGATCCGTAGTGGCCGTATTCTCGGGAACGAGCCAGTTCAAAATGACTGCGCCACAATTGAGCGAATCCGACGCTGCAAACTCGGTCGGCGTTCTTGCCGACCATAACCGCGTACCATTCGCCGCTGCCGCAGGAGAGTACAGTGTATCACCTGTCGAGCACAATGCCCGTGCCCGAATTGCATAGCCCGCGACACCTTCCGGCGCGTGATCGTCTACGTAGGATATTGCGGAACGTCCCAACATCGCAATAAACGAGTCGTTCCGAAACAGCTGCAGGGAGTCCACAGCCGGGATGCTCGGATAGGCATTCCAAGTCAAACTGATCGTTTCACACGAATTCTCCGATGCAACAAACCCCGTTACGTTTTCGGGAATGGCACAGCCAATGCACGGCGACGAAATACAAATGAACTGCCCCGTTAGGTCAATCTCACTGTAGCCTTCTGGAATTGTAAACGACTCCGTACGGAGGTACTCCTGCGTCTCTTCCACACAAATGCGCAGCCAGTACCGCGAGGGCTGAGGAGTCGTCGTATTGATCGTGAAAGACGGATCGGTTACAAAGCCTCCTGGGATGCCAAACCAATCGGTTCCATTGGTCAAGAACGAGTTAAAATTGGCCATGCCGAATCCCGTACCCTCGGCGACCAACGCATCGTCTCCATCAGGGCCATCGTCATCCATGTCCCAAACGACCTCTACGATAGTTCCATCTGGCAACGGATCAGGATTTCCGCAACTCGCCGGAATTGGCGGTTCCGGGACGTAGTACAGAAAACAATTGAATTGTGCGCGGGCACCTGCGGCAAGCAGGCAAATGAGTAGAATTGTTCGCAGTGTGTGCATGATATCGTCTTGTATATCCTAAGGTTCGGCGCAACTATATGTAGAAAGGAGCCTGAGAAGACAGGGGAGGGCAAACGGAAACTGACCACGCGGGGAGGGCAGATACGTAGAGACACAAGAATATAGGTGTGTCCTGTTAGTACTGCAAGGATTCAAACAGAAACAAACAATATTGCATCACAATTATCCACAGTCCTCAGTCCAAATTCCCCCCAGAGTGGCCAAGTCCGTAGGCGCGTGCCTCCCTGCAATCATGTCAATGGATGAGCCGATCTGAGAGGGTGGGTCACAAATACAAACAGCCGACATATCTCCTTAGAATCTAATCCGCTTCATAGTGCCAGAGGTTGCCGTCGAGGCTTCCTCCCCAACCCTCATGCGGAGAGTACATTCGCAGGAAACCGATCCCCGGCACGCGAGTCAAATGACCCGAACCATGGTCGACCCAATCTAGCCCTGTCCAATGATACATGGTCTGTTCGGTTGCTCCGGTTCTGAACAACGCCCAAATGTCATCCACAGCTGTGCCGTCCAAACAATAGGTGGAGAAAACATAAGGCAGCAAACTGGCCTGCCACGATCCAAAACGATAGACAAACAATTCGCTGGCGAAGAGATTCCCTGTTCCGATCACCGCAGCGCCTCCACTCTCAAACGCTAGGATCCGTTGGCCGTTTGTTACGCCGCCATTTGGCAGCGGCACTTCCTCCCAGGAACTGCCGTCGTAGTGAAACACCTTTCCATTTGAACCCACAACCCAACCATTGTTAGGCCCAGCAAAAGAGATATCGCCAAACCCGTTACCGACATCAAGGGCCTCGAAGTCCCATGCATTCATGCTGCCCACTTGCGCGACGCCGCCCGGAGACAATACCCACAATGTGTTGTTCTGATCCGCCGCCGGCACATACTGAAGCGGAGATATATTGGGCCAGATATCGCGCGAAGAAGCGTAGGACCAAGTCGACCCGCTGCGCCGCCAGCATTCGACATATGTGTGTTGCACACCCGGCGCACTATCGAAGAACACGTTCCGCCCGATAAGCGCCCAATCGCCTCGCAGCTTCAATCCCGACACACTCACGGTTTGGCCCTCATCCGAATGCGGCCAGAAACCCAACAATTGATCCCGGCTCAATTCGCACAACCAAGTGACTCCATCACCTGCTATGATGTTTCCGTATGTGTCGATCATAGTCACTTCGCCAGCACCCTTTGGCCAGAGATCAACAAGCGAGTTTACCGGATTACCCGGAACTTCGCTGCACGGAGACGAATCGATCTGCCCGACATTGACCCAAGTTCCTCCTTTTACAATGGGCGCATAATACAAGCTGAAATACGTGTCCCAAGTTCCGACAATAATAGGATAGATATCGAAGAACGATCTGAGTCCTGACCACATGGCCGCCTTTTTACGCAGCCCGGCACCGATCGCGTCTTTCAAGTTCTCATCGGTGAAGCTCTCGGCAATACAATCAATGGCGCTATTCAAAGCATCAATCACGGCGGTCGTGTAGCTTCCGTCATAGTCTTCAAACTGTCCGCCGGCTTCATGATAGTCAATTAGCGCATCAATGGAGGCGATGACGCTTGGTTGAAGCGCGACCATGAGGCAGGAGCTGTATGGGACAAGTGAACCCACCGAACCTTCAATCAAATCCATGGTCATGTGCGCCCACTCGAGGCGATTCAAGCTCCGCATCACGTCTGGGTTATGCCGCATGGCCTCCCAATAACTCTGGGATTCCCATGCCATAGGTACCGGTCTTCGCATCAGGAATTCCACGATTGCGAGACGCGCAGAGCTGCCGTATGACTCAACCAACGGAGCATATGGAATGTCACGCACATGCTGAGGATTAGGGTCAACCAACAGGTTGCTAACCTGAAGAATGTCCAGCAAACCGAAATCGAGCGGTTCAGGCGGCTTGAGATAATGGGTGCCGCCAGCCGAAGTCACCGCTGCCCATCGATACTTGGTGTTTGTAACGCGAATCGCCGTTGGCGAAAGCGTTTCGACGTCCAGCCCGGTTCCGACTCGCCATTGTTCGTCGAGCGTTCGAGTCGACGTTCGCTGTTGCGCTCGCGATGATCCGGACGTAACCTGTGTTCCATCCAACAGGCGCGACAAAACATAGTTGGCAAACGCCGCCGAACTTGCGCTGTCCGAAAGCTCCGCAACTTCATTTTCGGCCGTCGGGTAGAAGAAATAGACGCTGTCCTCATAGAGGATTGTTGTCAAGGCACCGATAGGTACTTCGGCGGAATCCTGAAGAACTTGTCCGCGAAAGACAATCGTTGCCCCCGGCACAATTACCGTTCCATCGTGATACGTCACCTCACCTGCGGGAGGATCGGGTAGGGGATCATTGTGCCCGGTTGGCGTCTGTGCGCGATCCTCACAGCTAAGTGTAGCCATCGCCGCCAAGATGACCGACACTATTTCGGAAAGGCGAGTATAATTCATAAATTGAACGCGTTTAGTTAGGTTGCAGTTATGTAAACACTGTCTCGTTCAAGAGAAGTGCCTAATGGGGGACCGTTATGGTACACAAGGGCCACCAAAGAGGCCTGGGGCAGACCGGTAATTCGGCCTGCCCCAGGCATGGTGGCCACCCGCGAGGAGATACACGTGCGGCACCAGTCGCGCGCTATTTCCCGAGCATATAGGCCAAATTCACCTGCAACGCGGTCTGACCGACTCCGGAGAAGTCGAGCATCAACTCGCCTGAGCCGATGATCTTCTCGCTCAGCTGCTTCTCCACTCCGCCGCAAATGTAGATACCGAAGTCCGAACCATCCGCGCCGCTGTACGACCACGAGTACCCCGACGGCGATTCGTAGCTTGCCGAGTAAAAGTGCATTGCCAATCCGCCCCCCGCATACGGCTCCCATTCGCCCTCGGAGAAGTGATATTTCACGCCGCCGCGCAACGCGATGTCGGTCAGGGACACCGTCCAGTCATAGTCATAGTAGTTGTAATCCCAGTCGCTGCTCCAGTAGGTCAGCGAGGCGTCCACGTAGAGTTTGTCTGTTATTGTGCCGAGGTCCGCGAAAGCGCCGAGCAGCACGGTTCCGCTGTATTCGCTTTCGGGATCAACGTAACCGAGGCGCAGCCCGATCCCTTTGACTCCGATATCAGAGTCCGCAGCGTATGCCTGCTGTCCGCGCAGTAGGGCCACTGCAATAACCGCAAGCACGGCAAGTCGAAAGTAAGTCTGAGTCTTCATTGGATTCTCCTGATTGTGTGATGTTTGTTGAGTTTGAGTCTACAAATATTCTAATTCCGCTCGGGTGTGACGGTCATCCCCTTTTCAATCGGACGCGTCGTGTCAATTGCCCGGCAATATGCGACCTTTTCCGCCAGCCGGACTACTTCCAGCGTTCCAACCCTGTTGAGTGACCAATCAAGCGTCTCCCCTGTATCCGGATCAATCAGCTCATCGGCCGAACCTACGTCTAATCGCTGTCCGACCGTCAGTCCTTCCCGCAACCCGCGATTGAGCGCGATTTCATCGTCCTTTACCAGAACGACGTTCCCGAGCCACAGGATACCGTCGAGATTGGACATGATTAAGTCCACGCCGCTCAGGATCGCGTTTTGCGCAGCCTGCATGAAGGTGTCGCCGCTCTTTTCCCGTTGTTCCCAAGGCCCGATGCGCAGCTTCGAGTCCTTCTTGTTCGATATTCCCTTAATGACCTCGTTGGCAACTACTTGGCCAGTCGTAGAATTGTAGACCTCAATGGCGAGCTCAATCGCTAACTCGGATTTTCCTCCGCCAATCTTGAGTTGACCGAGGTCAAATCCTGAGGACTTCTGCTTCGCATTCTCCGTGATGCCGAGTAGCTTGCCGCGGACTAAGAGCTGCGCCGTGCTCATTCGTCCCTTCTGCGGGCCCTTCGCGCCTTGCGCGAAGCGATCGCTGCCGACGGTCTCCTCCTGCTCGGCTAAAATCTCACTGCGCATCTCTTGATCGGCAATGACGATGAACCGCCCCGAGCTTTCCAATGCATCCCCCAGAAGACTTGCCAGCGCGCTACCCAGATCGCCCTTATCTTCCATGTGTCCTCCGGCTGCGCCGCCTAATATCCAGCCCAGTCCTTGCGGCGGAATAAACTTGATCGGAGTCAGGTCTTCAAACTTCCGCACCTGAATCGTGTACCGCAGCCCGCCATGCCCCAAGTGCACTGCGGCTTCAGCAGATAGCTGACTCGGCGTTCCCGAGGATTCGCTATTCGTTGGCGTTTGAGGTTTGTTACGCGCCTGCGCAGTAATCGCGAGGCTCAACAGGCAGAACAATAGTCCTACGTTTCGCATGAAGTGGTTCTTGGACACGGTAATTTCTCCTCTTTGGTTTGTGCGCAATCGATAGCTACTGTGTGGCCGGTGTCGTGCGCCTCACCTAAGGAATCTGTTACCTTCAGAACATCTTACCAGTCCCAACACAGTTGCTTTGCGCCCGTCTTGGGCGAACGTCCTCCAGCTATGTGCCGATTTGCACGCCAGCCTCTGGAAATTGAAATGTAGACTTGGTATTATTAAGAGTGACAGACTGTCCACCCAAGCGTTCCCGCCTGAAGCGCCCCAAAGCAACTACACAAGACTATATTTTACATGAACTTAGACGACATGTTGGTTCGGGCTCGGGCGGGCGATGAGCGTAGCCTGAATCAGTTGCTCGAGGAAATCCGGGTAAGGTTACTCCGGTTTGCCAGATATAGACTGAGGGGCTGGCGACTTCAGGATCACGAAGACCTTGTTCAGGATACCCTGACCATTGTACATCGGGACCTGCACAAACTCTCGGAAACGCCCCTGATATTCGCGTATTCAGTGTTTCGGAGACGAGCGATGACAGAGGCCGCTCGCGCGCGACGTTCACGCGAACAGTCATTAGACGAGCAAGATGAATCACACAATGATGGGAGCCGGATGAGTTCGGGCAAAATCGAACGGGCCCTCGTGGACATCTCAAGTGATGTTGCTCAGGACGTCGAGAATAACATGCGTGAGGAGCGTGTCTATCAGGCGATCCAATCCCTGCATCACGAGTTCTGCAAACCGCTCTTGACCGGGCTCATGCAAGGCCTTACCGTCGGTGAAATCTGGAAACACTTCAGCCGTCAGGAGAGTAACCTGAACCGCAACACCTTTTACAAGCGGGTATTTGACTGTCGGAAGCGGCTGTGGGCAGCGTTGGGAGGTGCACTGTGACAGCCCGGCATATGGATGGACTGGATTGCATCGATCCGGAGGTAGGTGCTCTACTCGTCCAATACGGATTGGGCACTCTGGATGAGCAAGACTGTGAACGATTTGAACGTCACGTGTTGGAGTGCCGTGCATGTCAACAAGAGCTTGATTCCGCCGGCGACGCGCTTGACCTGATGTTCCAACAGCGTGCGTCATTTGAGAAGAAAGCGCGGAGAGAAAAGCAGGACTATGACTCACTGTTGGATCGCCGGGCACACTTGGTCAGAACGAGAAACAGCCTTGAGAAATCCATACAAGAGTCGGCTCATTTTGGAACGCAACCCACGAACTGGCTGAAGTGGTTGCTTGCGCCGGCCGCAGGGTTGGCGGCAATTCTGCTGATTATCTTCCAGTTCAGGTCGGCCGACAGCCCGGACATAGCTCACACGGACGGCAAGAACAAGACGCATCGCATCGAGGAGTTTCGCGGTAGTCCCGCGGCATTGATCGGCGTGATCGGTGTTTCGCGAGCGATGAGCAGTGATACCGCGTTGACCGCTCTGATCGAGAGATACGCGGCGGGCGACTTCGCGGCCGTATTGGATCGAACGTCAATCCCAATGAACGAATCCCAAGCTGGATTCGCCGCACAAATGCTGCGCGGCGGCGCATTTCTGCTTGCGCAGCCGGACTCCGCATATGCTTGTTTCCTGCGGGCCCAGAATGTTGCCCGCTCTGAGGACGAGCGTATCGATGCAGATGTCTATGCGGCGCGGGCTGCAGCTGCCGCCGGTCACTATGGGACCGCCCGACGAATTCTCGGTCAATACGACGTACCTGAAAGCAATCGCCGCGCCTTTGCGGAAAAGTGGATCCCCTTCCTCGATTCTCTCGCCGCTGAGCAGCAGGCCCCCTAATCATCTCCGAGATTTAAGCGAACGGGAAAAGCGCGTGGTCAATGACTACGCGCTTTTCGTTTGGCCACAAGTCATCGACTTTGGCCGCTATGTGTAGAGTGCAATCGCAAAGTAAGAACCCGGCGACCGGTCAGATAACATAGACGAGTCCGGCGCGCGCCGGGAATTCAGGTCGCTCGTCAAGCGCACTCAGGCCCGTCCCAAACAAGCAATGTAGAGGAGATGATCATGAAACACTTCACAACCACTACCCTAATCGCGTGCCTGTCGCTTGTTCTTTCCTGCGGCTGCGATAACGACGATACAGCGACAGGTGGTGATCCAGGATGCTCGTGGCAGCAGCCGCCCGCGTGGCTGCAAGGAACCGTGTCGTACAATACGGCAAGTAACGCGTATGGATCCGACACGCTCTGGAATCAGACCCTCGAGTTTACTTGGTCGGATACCTCGGTTTACGATGATTCAGGACTTCTCGTGGACGGGTGGTCGGGGGTTGGCACGCGCACCGTACATGCTCCCGGCAATCCCAATGCAACCTATAGAATGCGCTGCGAAGCGAGCGCTTGGACTTCGCTCTATTATGAAGGTTACTTGTACATGTCTGTCGTCGACGACTCCCTGCTTTCTGCCGCCATGCCCGACACCCTCGTCGCCCAAGGACTCAGCTCGATCGCTTGCAACGGAGAGAATGGTCTCTCAGGATCATTCATGGGCGTCAGAGGAGAGCAGGAATGGTGTTGGGGGAATGTCCACCTCGATGGGACGCATTGACGACGTTACGAACGAAACTCAACAACAGATATGATTTCAATCCACAGTTATCAGGAGAAACTCACATGATACGCACATCATTAATCGTCCCGCTCGTTCTGTTTGCCGTCCTGGCTCTGGCTCCAGGGCAGTCCAAGGCGTTCTCGCTGTTTCCAGAATCACCGCGCTACTTCTGGCTCGGGTTAGGCGGCGGAGCTTCGAAGCAAACAGAGGAGGTTTCTGGCGCATTTGCCTGGAATCTCAATCTCGCTTCAAATGACCGCATAATCACTCTGCGCAACCTCTATTCATTTGGTGCGGAAGCTCATGCCGAAGACGGCGAGTTCATCGAAGCACATGGTGTCGGCGAATGGGGCGTGCTCTACGGATACCGCTTCCGAAAGTCGATCTTCTCGGGAACCGCCTCGGCCGGACTGGCCTATGTCAGTGGTGCTGTCGTCAATGATCTGCAAGTCGAGAGCGTGAACACTGTGGGCGTGCCAGTATCCGTTCAAGCTTCGCTCCAACCTCTGCCAGTTCTTGGTCTAACAGCCGAGGTTTATGGGAATCTAAATGCTGCAGACTCTTTTGGCGGATACATGTTGGGCCTGCAGCTCGGTTGGCTCTGGTCAAAACCGAAGGAAGAGTGAACAATGCAACTGAATCAAACATGTGAAGGATGGACCGTTACTGGGCGGGCTGGTCAATTGGACCTGTTCGTCCTTCACATGCGTCCGTTACGTCTTGGCATCTGCCAAAACCCTCATCCATTTCTAACAGATTCGATTCTCTCTACAACGTTTGCTCCGTCAAAACTAAGTAGTTCGAAGCGATTGGCGTCGCAAAGATACGTGGATCGTCTGCGTGGACAGCACCCACTCACTGCCAGCTTAAGGCGGCACAATTGTAAATGAAGCGCTCAGCCCCTCCCATTGACTTCATACCAATATCTGCATATCATATTGCGAGCATACCCCATTCGCGCGATGAACACGTCAGCACATACAACACGTTTTTCAGTCTGCTAAATATTTTTCACAGGAACCACTATGAAGAAGCTGTTGATATCTTGTCTTACCTTATTGATAGTTCAATCATTTGCATTTGCCCAACCCGGATGGAACATGACCCAATTGTGGTCGATGGGGCCGTGGTGGGACCGCTCGGTTGATGTCGAAGTAAGCGGCAGTTACGCCTATGTAGCGGATTATCAGGCTGGCCTCTGGGTCGTCGACATCAGCACGCCGTCATCGCCGCTCGAGGTAGGCCATTTGGATTCAAGAGAGACGGCGTGGGGTCTGGCCGTGCGGGGCAACTACGTCTATCTCGCGGACGGCTTCGCCGGTCTGCGCATCATTGATGTGTCGACTCCGTCCGATCCTGTGGAAGTGAGCACGTTCGTGTTCACGAGTCAAGCCTACGACGTCACGCTCGACCCGATTCAAGATGTCGCCTACGTTGCTGCATGGGGCGCAGGTGTTCGAATCATCAATGTCGCCAATTCCGCTGTCCCGGTTGAAATTGGCTATCATGATACACCAAACGAATGTAACGATATTGAAATCTCGGGCACGACCGCTTTTGTGGCGGACGGCTGGGAGGGCATGCGTGTGCTCAACATCGCAAATCCAGCTGCGCCAACGGTTCTCAGTGTCGTACCGTTTCCCGGCACGCGAACAGTGGATGTGGAGCTGAGCGGCACTCTCGCCTATGTTGCAGCTCGAGGTACGGTCTTCGTGGTCGACATCAGCGTTCCGTCCAGCCCGGTTCTGATTGACTCATGTGACATGCAGGCCAACCCCAGCGAGATTGCACTAAGTGGATCATACGCTTTCGTTTCAGATTACTGGGGCGTGATTCGGGTTCTGGATCTCTCCGATCCACAGCATCCACAGCACGAACTGTACGTCGGTACCAACGGCAGCGCATCGGCAATCGCCCTGAGCGGAGACGTTGCTTATGTCGCGGCATCGGATGGCGGACTTTGCATCGCAGACATCTCTGAGCCGCTCGCTCCCGCCGTTGTTTCCATGGTCGGCACTCACGTCAACGGTCAGGACATAGCGGTGCAAGGAAATATCGCAATTGTTGCCAACCGTCAGCTCGGTTGGCGCGTTCTTGATATCACCAATCCGTCCAGCCCGGTCGTCCTGACAAATGTCCCTGCCCTTGAACCCTCAAGCGGATGCGACTTCGTCGGTAGCTACGCCTACATCGCTTCCGAAGGATCGGGCCTCCTCATATATGATATGACCAATCCCTCGGCGCCGTCACTGATCGGCCAGTTTGATTCGCCCGGTCCCGCGACGGATGTTACCGTCGTTGGAAGCACGGCCTATCTCTGCGACGGGCCAGGTGGTTTGCACATTCTCGACGTCACGACTCCATCGTCGCCAACTCTGATTGCCAGTTACGATACACCGGACTGGGCGCAAGACGTGGAGATTCGTGGGACCTATGCGTACGTGTGCGACGGCTACGCCGATTTGCGAATTCTCGACATTTCCAATCCCGCAGTGCCTGTTGAAGTGAGCTTTGTTGGCGGCGACAATGCGCAGGCTATTGCGTTCAAAGACAACTACGCATTCGTCGCCACGGGGCACGTTGTTCAGGTCATCGATATCACGGATCCGTTGTTGCCATTTCAAGCAACCACCTTCTCGATATCCTGGACACGCGATTTGACTCTGGTTGGCAACTTCTTGTTCGTGGCCGCATCAGAGCATGGTTTACATGCCTATGATGTCTCCAATCCGTTGGCCGTCACAGAAGTTGGCAACTACACGGCCAGTGGCGTCGCCTGCCGTCATGGTTGCCGATAGTATTGCGTACGTTGCCGATCGCGTCTATTTCCGGACAATCGACTGCGCCAACGTTCTCTCATATTCCGGTCCTCGTCCATGTTCGGCCTGCACTCCCGTCGATGCGAACCTCGGGACCATTTCGGAAAGCTCGTGCGGCGCGTCCATCGAAGGCTCCCTAATCAACGGCGGCAAGTGGATCGCTGAGTTTAGCGCGCTGGCCGGTGAAGTGTTTCATTGGGATCTCTGCTCACAGGCGCCCTGTGCAGGCCAGTCAAGTTTCCATACCGGCGATCCCGACCTGTTAATTCTCGATGCGGGTTGCAACGTGCTTTGTCTGGGAAGACGGCCCCGGCGAATGCGGCTATGCGCCCAACGACTTCATGTGGACCTGCCCCGTGACCGGAACCTACTATGTCGCTCTTGAACCTTACACCGGTAGTCAAGACCTGCATTGCGGTGGCGACATGAATGATACATTCACAATGGTCTACTACCGCGAGCCCGTATCGACAACCACCGGTCGCTGTTGCTACGCCTCCGGCGATTCCTGCGCGAATGTAACCGAATTGGAATGCGACGGACTTGGCGGCACGTGGGACTCGTCGCAAGTTTGCCTCGGCTGTGGCTGCAACTCATCTACGCAAGAATTGATCGTAGATGCTAACACGACGCTGCTTCTGCATTTCAACAACTCACCCAATGGTGCTGCGGGAGAAGTCCCGACGCAGGCAACCGGAATCACCTATTCTGCCGCGCGCTTCTCTGAAGGAGCACTATTGAGCACCGGCGACCAGCTTCGCTTCAATTCCGCCGCCAACATCACGGCGGGGCAAGGTACGCTGGAGTGCTGGCTGAAACCCGAATGGAATGGCAACGATAATACGACACATAGTATTCTGGTGTGGGGTGCCGGTGGCGGCATTCTCATGGCGAAGGACGGCGCAAACAACCTCCGCATCATCTTGAATCGCTACTCTGCCGGAGGCCTCCCCGAACAGGGCGTGAGCACCAATATCGGATCATGGCTTGCGAATCAATGGCATCATGTGGCCTTCACGTGGGATGCTTCCGCCATGAAGGTCTTCGTTGATGGCAGCCTGATCAACCAGAATCCCGTTTCGATCACCTTGCCGAATATCACAGCAACGACGTTCCAGATTGGCGGCGAAGGCACAGGCAGCTATCTGCGCGCTCAGGTCGACGAACTGCGCATCAGCAACACCGCTCGCACTGAACAGGAAATCGCACAATCCTATATCAATGGTCTTTTCATTCTCTCGCTTACCGCCGATCCGGACACGCTGCAAATGTACCCGACGTGGAGCACGACGCCCACGCTCACTGCACTGACCGATGTGGGCACGCGCACTCTTCCCGCGACGCTTGCAGCGTGGTTAAGCTCGAATCCCGCTGTCGCAAGCGTGTCGGTTGAAGGCAAAGTTGAAGCCCTTGCCGCCGGAACGTCAATGGTCACGGCAACCTATCAATGTCACGAAGCTGAAATCGTCATTGACGTCACGGCGCCGCCGTTGCCGCCCGTATGGGAGACGCTCGATCCCTTCCTGATCGCGCCTGCGGCCAATGCTGAGTACGAAATGCCCGTGCTCATCATCTCATATTTGCCGACCATCGACGGAATAACTCTTGATCCCGCGATCGCCGGAACGAGCAGTTCGCTTGCCGAGATGCGTGACTACATCGAAACGCTGAGCATCCGCTCGAAATTTATGCTCGAAGAAGGCTCTAAATTCCGCGGCTACGACAATCCTGATGCGCGCCCCTCGCTCGGCTATCGCGTGCTCGGACACCTCACCGTCTTCGAGCCGCTCCCCGCCGGTCCCGGCACGCCCGAGAATCACCAGCCCGACTATCGTCAAGTACTAACGCGCCACGATGCCGGACATTGGGTAAACGATCTCGGTGTCAAGGAAGTCTGGCTGTGGGGCTACCATCACGGCAGTCTCTATCCGGTCGAATCGAATATGTCAAGTCCCACGACGGGCGATATCTCCAACAGCTACCGTCTCGATGACCTGCCGATCTATGACCACACCTACGTCCTGTACAACTACAACTTCACGCGGTCGCAGGCCGAAGCGGTACACAATCATGGCCATCAGCTCGAGGCGATTCTGAGTCATGTCAATTGGCTGCAGGACGGGAACGCAAATCTCTTCTGGCATCAATTCTCGGGGCAGAACGCATCGGGCCAGACGATTCTCGGGCGCTGTGGCAATACCCACATTCCGCCCAATACGTTTGGTCATTACGACTATCTGAATCCGGCCACCGTACAAAGTGATATCCGCGACTGGACACCTGCGGGTGGGCCCACCACGGCGGTTAACTATCACACCTGGGGTGACCATCCTTACGCGTGGCCGTACGGCGAGTGGAACTTCGGCCAGCGCGAGGAGAGCCAGTGGTACATCTTCTGGATGCAGAGCATGCCGGGCTTTGCCAATACGATTCCGTACAACTCAACCACATTGACAAATTGGTGGACGTTTACGGCGCTCTGGGACGAGGCGATTACCGCAGGCATGGGGTTATATGGCGAACGCCTGCCGATCACCCCCGATTTGGTTATTAGCTCGTCGGGCAATGACCTGCACCTCACTTGGGCGGCCAATGGCAATCTTCCCGGTGCGACGCAATACGAAGTTTATCGCGCCGGGACCTCCGAAGGTCCTTACACTCTTCTCGGCACAACAACAGACACTACATATATGCATGTCAACGGCGTCCAATCCGGCGATATTGGTTTCTACCAAGTTATCGCCACGACACCTTAACAATCTTGTCTGTCCTTGCTCCGCGGCGGCAGGCTTCTTATCCTGCCTTGCTTGCCGAAAAGCCCTCCCCCTTCGGGAGGGCTTTTCGCATCAGGACTCACCCTTGGCCCAGCCCACGTCCTCTCCTCCTGTCTCGGACAAAGTCCTGATAACGAATATAAGGCACTTAAAATAATATATTTACAGACTATGTCGTTCCGACCCGGGAACTTGACAAACACTCCTGCGTTGATTATATTACTACATAGTTATATGACCACATACTGATTATGACACAGACCAGATTCCTTCTCTTCCTGCTCCTGCTCCCCACACTCGTGTGGGCGCAAGATGGCCTCACCCTCGAACAGGCCATTGAACAGTCAATTCGGCGGCATCCGCAACTTCAAGCGGCTGAAGCCCGCACACGCTCCGCGCGTGCACAAGCCAGACAGGCAATCGGCTATCGTTTGCCCTCGGTTGATGTCTCGGAGACCTTCATTCGTACCAACAATCCGGCCGAAGCTTTCGCCTTTCAGATGAATCAGGAGCGCTTCAGCATGGCCGAATTTGGTAATCCTGCGAATGACCCGAACAACCCCGACCTGCTCAACACATATATGACGCGTGCCGAAGCGACGCTTCCACTCTTTACGGGCGGAATGCTGCATGGCCGCACGCTTCAAGCGCGCAACATGGCCCGCGCCGCGCAATATGATGAGCACCGCGTTCGTGAAGTTGTCGCCTTTGAAACCGCGACCTCGTGGCTCAACCTGAGCAAGGCCCGCGAGTTCCGTGACCTGATGACGCGCACGCTGGCAACTGCGCAAGCGCACGAACAGCACGCCGACGACTACTTCAAGCAGGGAATGCTCGCACCGAATGATATCCTGCGCGCGCAGGTGTTCGTCGCCGAAATGCGCGAATACAAGACCCGCGCCGATGAACAGGAGCAGCTCGCGCAGGCGGCCTTGAACTTCCACGTGGGTCAGCCGCAGGACACGCCGATAGATCTTGCCGAGCTGTCCACCAGTTGGAGACATCCCCGTTGCTTTGATGGATGCGCTTTCGGCCGCTGCGGTCTCGCGTCCCGACCTGCTTGCCGCGCGCGCTAAACTCCGCGCCGGTCGTCTCGAAAAGACCGTGGCCCGCTCATCATTCATGCCGCAAATCGGCGTCGTTGGTCGCTACGATTGGTATGATGACCAGTTTCTCGGCGACAACGGAAGTTCATGGGCAGTAATGGCTCAAGCCAAACTAAACATCTTTCACGGCGGTGCCGATCATCACGCCTTGCAGAAAGCCGCGCTTGATGCTCGCGCTGGCGAAGCCGACGTTCGCCGCTTTGAAGAAGGCATCGCACTCGAAGTCCGTCAAGCTATTGCGGAGCATGCCTCTGCCAGGCTCCGCATCGATGCCGCGCAAACGGCGCTGACAGCGGGCCGCGAAAACCTCCGCGTCACCGAAGCCCGCTACGCGCAGGGCATAGCCAAAATGACCGATCTGTTGGATGCGCAAACAGCCTTGCGCGAACTTGAAGTACGCGAGTTAACCGCGCGCTATGATCTGTTGCTCGCCGGTTATCGTATGCGACTCGTCACTGGCAACACAATCCTGGGCAAATAAACATGAAGATCTCACTATCAATTGTTCTCGCTGTTCTGTTTGCGGCCTTCGCTATCGGCTGCTCGCACGACGCAAAGTTGGTACCCGCTGCTTCGGCGACACTGAAAGCTCGCACCGCGACCCTCTCGTCTCGTGACGTACCGCAGCTGATCTCAGTGCGCGGCACGATTCACGCACAGGACGACGCCGTCCTGTCGAGTCGCGCTACCGGTCCGGTCGTCCGTGAAAATGCCAAACTCGGTGACCGCGTTAAGAAAGGCGACGTGCTGCTCGAGATTGAAGAGCGCATGAACAACGGCATGCTCGCGCAGGCCAAAGGCGCTTTGGCGCAGGCGCAAGCGGCGCGGACGCTCGCTGAAACAAACCTCCGCCGCTTCGACGCTCTCTACGCATCGCAGGCCTGCTCGCAACTGGAACTCGATCTGGCCCGAATGCAGTTTGAAAGTGCCGAAGGCGCAGTAAAGCAAGCGCAAGGCGCGGTCGACGCGGCCGGAGCCGTCGCCGGTGATAGCCATGTGCGCGCTCCCTTTGACGGAATCGTCGTTGAGAAATTTGTCAACGTCGGTGATCTGGTGGCGCCGGGCCGCCCGCTCATTCGCGTGCAAACTTCCGCCGGTCGAGACCTGCGCTTTACTGTGCGCGCCGGCGATGCGGCGCGCGCTTCAACTCGGCGCAGAAATCTATTGCACACTGAACGATGCCGGTCGCCAAGTGACTGCGAACATCACGGAACTCTCGCCCTCCGCTGATCCGATGACTCATTCCGTGCTCGTTCGTGCTCGTCTTAATGACGCCGATTCGCTGGCTGCCGGTCACACTGCTATCGCCGAGCTTCCCGGTGAACTTGCTCCCGCACTGCTTGCGCCAAAGTCAGCCGTCTTCACGTCGGGCGGATTGCAGATCGCAAGTATCGTGGATGAAAATGGCGTGGCGCGAACACGCGCAGTAACTGTTGGCCGAAACCGTGGCGATGAAGTCGAAATTCTCTCCGGTCTGAAATCCGGTGACGTGGTCGTGCTCGACCGCACCGGCCTGATCGCCGAAGGCACGCGCATTGAGAGGTCCAACGGATGAGCGACCGCACGCCGCAACAGATACAAGACGACATGCAGGCGCTGCGCCGCGAAGCCAAGCGTGAAAAGCTCGCGCGCCGCAAGATCGGTGCGTCAGGCCGACTCGCCGCGTCGTTCCTTGAATCCAAGCTCACGCCGCTTCTGATCGTCGCGTCGCTTCTCGTCGGTGTGCTGGCGCTGGTCGTCACGCCGCGCGAAGAGGAACCGCAGATCAAAGTTCCGATGGTCGATGTCACCGTCGGTCTGCCCGGCGCATCGGCACAGGAAATCGAGCGTCAGGTCATCACGCCGCTCGAAAAAGTCCTCTATGAAATCGAGAACGTCGAGTACATCTACTCGACCTCGCAACCGTCCGGCGGCATGATCATCGTTCGCTTCTACGTCGGAACCGATCCCGATCAAGCCATCACGCGGATTCACGCGAAACTCGCCGCGCACACAGGCGCGCTTCCGCCAGGCGCGACGCAACCGCTCGTGCGACCCCGCTCAATAGACGATGTGCCCGCTATCGCATATACTTTCTGGAGCACAACAACCTCTCCGACCGAACTGCGTCAAGTCGCCGACGAGATTCGCTCCGAAGTGACACAGCATCCGCGCGTTGCGCAGGCATGGCTAATCGGCGGACAACGCCGGGCTGTGCGTGTTACGCTCGATCGCGACAAGCTCGCCGCGCATCACGTGTCCCTGTTGCAGGCATACGGAGCGATCAACAGCGCGAATTGGAAGCTCCCCGCCGGACAGATGACCGCTGACAACCAAACCACGGACGTGCAAATCGGCGCTTTTGTGAAAAACGTCGACGAAGTCCGAACTCTTGTGGTCGCAGTCTACAACAACAAGCCGGTCTACCTCCGCGATGTTGCTCGAATTGAAGATGGACCCGAAGAGCCGTCGCAATACGTCTGGATGGGCAGCGGTCCTGCCGCATTGGAGAAGGACATCGCCGCTGCAGGCATTGACGCGCCCGCTATTACGCTGGCCATCTCCAAGAAGCCGGGTACCAACGCCGTTGATCTGGTCAGAGAACTCGATAGTCGAATTGCCGAACTCAAAGGCGCGCTGATTCCGTCGGATGTCACCATCACCAAAACGCGCGATTACGGATTCACCGCACAGGAAAAGTCCAACGAGCTGATCTTCCATGTCGGCCTCGCCACGATCTCTGTGGTCTTTTTGATGCTGCTGATGTTGGGCCGCCGCGAAGCCATCGTCGTCCTCGTCGCCGTTCCGGTCACGCTTGCGCTGACGCTCGCGTCGAGCTACTTCTTCGGCTACACGCTGAACCGCGTGACCCTTTTCGCCCTGATCTTCTCGATAGGCATCCTCGTCGATGACGCCATCGTGGTCGTCGAGAACATCCACCGACACTATCAACTGCGCTGGACGAATGCAAAGCATGCCACGATCTTTGGCACCGACGAAGTCGGCAATCCGACGATTCTCGCAACATTAACTGTGATAGGCGCTCTGCTTCCGTTAGCCTTCGTTTCTGGTTTGATGGGACCGTATATGCGGCCTATTCCTGTAAACGCATCCGCTGCAATGTTCTTCTCACTGCTCGTGGCGTTCGTCGTCTCGCCATGGTTGACCTACCGTCTCTTCGGCGGTTCGAAGGCCGTGGATCAGTTGCATCACCATTTTGACGAAACCGAAGAAGAGAGCAAGCTGCAGCGCACTTACTCGCGTATCATGCAGCCGTTATTGAATAGTCCGAAGCGGCAGATCTACGCGCTCGGCGGAATTGTCGTTGTTCTCCTGCTTTCCATGGCGCTCTTTCCGCTCCGCTGGGTCGTCGTAAAGATGATGCCCTACGACAACAAGAGCGAAATTCAGGTCGTAATTGACGCGCCCGAAGAATACTCATTGGAACGCACTAATGCCGCCGCGCGCGAAATGGCCGAGCTGTTTGTGACGATGCCCGAGGTCACGGACTATCAAGTGTACGTCGGCACTTCCGCGCCGTTCAACTTCAACGGTCTCGTGCGTTACTACTTCATGCGTTCAGGTTCAAACGTCGCAGATATTCAAGTGAACCTCGTTAACAAGCATCTGCGCGACGAAGCGAGCCACGACATCGCCAAAGCCGTGCGCACGAAACTTCTGCCCATCGCCGAAAAGCACGGTGTGAATCTCAAGGTCACCGAAGTCCCGCCCGGACCGCCCGTGTTGTCGACCATGGTCGCCGAAATTTACGGTCCCGACCGCGAAGGCCGCCGTGCCGTTGCCGCGCAAGTGAAAGATGTATTCTCCTCAACGGAGGGAATTGTAGACGTAGATTGGCTTGTCGAAGATCAGGCACCGCTCACCGATCTCGTCGTTGATCAAGAACGTGCGGCTCAAGTTGGCATCACTCCCGAAATGATCTCCCGCACGCTGCGCGTCGCACTCAACGGCGCCGAAGCGGGCAAACTGCATGTCGAACGCGAGCGGACCGATGTGCCGCTGGTCATGCGTCTTGATCTGCCGCAGCGTTCCCGCATCGACGAGCTCAAGAATCTGAAGCTTCATGGATCACAAGGCCAGCTTGTTCCGCTCGGCGAACTGGTGCATACAGTCGAACGGGCTCGCGAGTCCTACATCTACCACAAAAACCTCCAGCCCGTCACCTACGTAATTGGCGAAGTCGCAGGTACTGAAGAGTCGCCCGTCTATGGCATCCTCAACATGAACGAACGCCTTAAGAGCGTCGCCACACCGACCGGAGTCGAACTTGCCGTCATGTCGACACACATGCCCGAAAACAGTCGAGAGTACGGTCTGAAATGGGACGGCGAGTGGCACATCACCTACGAAGTCTTCCGGGATATGGGCGCAGCGTTTGGCGTAGTTGTGCTGCTGATTTACGTGCTCGTCGTCGGCTGGTTTGGCAGTTTCATTACGCCGCTGATCATCATGGCGCCGATTCCGTTGACCCTGATTGGAATTCTGCCGGGTCACGCGCTGCTTGGCACCTTCTTCACCGCGACCTCGATGATCGGCTTCATCGCCCTCTCCGGTATCGTCGTCCGCAACTCAATCCTGCTTGTCGATTTCATCAATCAGGAGATTCGCGCGGGCGAGTCGATCGAAGACGCGGTGTTAAAAGCGGGCGCCGTGCGTTTCCGTCCCATCGTGCTTACCGCACTCGCGTTGGTCGTCGGCGCCGGAGTCATCTACCTTGATCCGATTTTCCAGGGCCTCGCTGTGTCACTGATCTTCGGCGTTGTTGCGTCAACAGCGCTGACGCTCGTCGTGATCCCGCTGCTCTACTTCATATATCTAAAATACGCCGGAACGAAAGATCTACTCGATCCAGAAGATCAATAGAACAAAATCCGCAAGGAGACACAATATGCGTGTGGAAGAAGCCGTACGACTGCTCGCCGGAATCATGATTCTGCTCAGCGTTGCGCTGGTGATCTGGGTCAGCCCCTGGGGATTGCTCCTGACCGTCTTTGTAGCCTTGAATCTGATTCAATCGTCATTCAGCAAATGGTGTCCAGCCATTTCAATCTTCCGTAAGCTTGGCCTGAAAGGGTAGGGATGAACATGGAAATGCTTGTTGTATTCGCCAAGGCGGAATTGCGCGAAGAGATTGAACTCGTTCTGACGAAACAGGGCGTCCCGGGTTTCACCGAGATTACCGATGCGCACGGCTTGGGTACCAGCGGCGCGCGCATGGGCAGCGCAGTGCACCCCAAGACCTCCGTCATCCTCATGTCGGTGGTCGACACCGAGTTGCGAACCCGTATCGTTGAAATTCTGCGCGACTATACGCGGGTGTGCGACTGTCACATTTCGTGTGTATATTGGCCCGTTGTTACCGCAATATGAAATCCGCCAATGCCTGCGAACACACTCTCTGAACCGCCGACACCCGAAACGGTGCAGCGCATCGCCGTCATGCTCAAGGCGATGGGCGACCCCGTGCGCCTGCGGATACTCTATCATCTTCGCCAGCGCGAGAGCACGGTCAACGAACTTGTGCACGAGCTTGGCTGCAGTCAGGCCAACGTCTCGAAGCATCTGTCCATCCTGAAGGCTGCTGCCTTGGTTGAATCGCGAACCGAACGCCAAACCCGCGTTTATCACGTCACCGATCCGGTCGTGAATTCCGTCTGCGACTCTGTCTGTACGTCAATAGAACGGCGCAGAAACATCTGACGAGGACCGCGCTGAATGCGCTTCCCAACAGAAAACCCCGCTGATGAAGCGGGGTTTTCTCATTGCAAAACGGGGCCTTGATAGTGCCTACTCGGCGCAGTCGTCTTCGTAGATGCCGTCACACAGGCCTACAGCGCGCATTTGAATCTGCAGAGTGCGGCGCACGATCCCCAGTGCGTGCGCGGAATGCTGAATGTTGCCGCCGTGCGCGGCCAGCACGCTCGATAGAAACGCCCTGCGGAACTGCCGATGAGCGTCGCGCCAGTTGATCGGGTAAACACAGCGCGGAAGAGCCACTTGCTTGACACGGCGGATGCGGCCGCGTTTGCGTCGGACGGTTGCAGTCGGCGCGGGCTCAAAAATGATGGGTGATTCAAGCATGACTGGATAAGTATGATAATAAGAGAATATACTCGGGCAAAGACGTATACAGGAAAGATCGCGTCACTCAGTCTGCACAGTTCTCCGCGCGCGCAGGGGAGGGAATCACAGGTGAGCATGGCGCGGCAGGAGTAGGTTGCACGACGGTCGCGCTCGCTGAACCGCGCGATTGTGCCGCAGGTTTAGTCGGCGCGACCCCCGCCGTCGTACTATCCTCCCGGTCGATCTGAGGGACGCCCCTCGGAGTGTCCCGTAACGGTTCGCAAACAGCCGTTCCGCCGATCTCATCTTCAAATGGCTTTACGCGTGTCTGCTGCCAGACGTCGCCCGCAAATGCCACACTCGACAGGCAAAGCAACAGCAGCGAACTCACCCAAAGGCCGTGTACTGTGCGCAATGGAGGATTGGTTGGTCGCATGGCAACTTCTCCTATGTCTACTATTTACTAAACGAGTACTTTCTTACTACTCCTTTTGGCAATCTGCGTGCCCGACCCGTTACCCTTCTTATTATCAAGTACTTTGGATAGAAACAAATAACGCCAGCATATCGATTCTCTGATTGAATCGACAACTGGCGTTTACACTATTCGGGATTGCCCGGCGTAAACCGTGCAATATCGGACGATTACGTCAGTAAACTCAAGTATACACCTCTGCTGTTAGTCCCCGGTGCCGCTCTCACCCGGATCAATTCCATATTTTTTCAAGATCTTATCTATCGCCTGTCGCGTAATTCCCGAAATCCGTTGCATCTCCGTCTTGTTCCCATTGCAGATCTTCCACATCGACGGCCAGTATTCGTGGTGAAACCGTTCGAGTAGCCTATCGCGAGCTTCAGTATAGCTCATCGTGCGCGGATCGACGATCATCCGCGCCGGCAGGTCATGCACGTCGATCTGCTCATTCTGACAGCTCCGCGCCGCGCGCTCCAGCGAGTTCTGCAGCTCACGAATATTCCCCGGCCATGCATAGTCGAGCAGCGCGCGCAGTGCGGCGTCGGCGATGCCAAGCCCCTTCTTCAAATGTGATTTCCGCAGCGCAGTGAGAAACTCCAGTGCCAGCACTGAGATGTCCTCGCGGCGCTCCCGAAGTGGCGGAACGTGAATCGTCTCAACTCGAATGCGTTGCAAGAGGTCATTGCGGAACAACCCCGCGCGCAGCTTCGCGTCAAGTTCGGCATTCGTTGCGCAGACCAGCCGCACGTCGCTCTTAATCGTCGAGTTCCCGCCCATGCGCCTGAATTCCCGCTCCTCAAGCACACGCAAGAGCATCACCTGCAAGTCGAGACTCATCTCGCCCACTTCGTCGAGAAACAGCGTTCCGCCCTGTGCCTCCTCAAACCGGCCGCGCCGGTGATGCGTCGCACCGGTGAACGCACCTGCAACGTGTCCAAACAGCTCACTCTCCGCGCGCGCTGGTGAAATTGCGCCGCAGTTCACCGCAACGTACGGCCCCGCTTTGCGATTACTAAGTTCGTGCAGCGCGCGCGCCACACGCTCCTTGCCCGTCCCTGTTTCACCGGTGATGAGTACCCGCGATTCTGTCGGTGCGATCGCAACAATCTCCCGGTTTACATGCTGAATCGCACCGCTCGTGCCCGATAACAGCCACGATTCGGTCGCGCCAAGCAGATTCACAACGTCCCGCCGCAATGCTTCGTTCGCCCGCAGGACCAACGCCCTGTCCAAACACCGCTCCACGGCGTCCCGCAGTTCACTGCGCGTTGGCGTTTTGCCCAAGAAATCATCTGCGCCGCCGTGCCATGCCTTGCGCACAGTTCGGAAATCCGCGTTCTTCGAAATCATAATCACCGGCGTTGCGATCTCGCGTTCCCGCATGTACTTCAATATACCCTCGCCCGAAACGCCATCACCCAAGTGATAGTCAAGCAGCACCAGATCGAATGATGTCGAATTGACAGCCGCAAGCGCCTCATCAGAACTGTAGACGCCCGCGCAGTCTGCGCTGTCACCGAGCATGTCAATGAAGTCCGCAACTGCGTTCGGATCATCATCAACAACCAGGATCCGGGGAAGCACTCCGTCACTCATCTTGTTCTCCGGCGGGTTGCAAGGTCAGCCGAAACGTCGTGCCCCGCCCCGGCTCTGAGTCTTGAATATTGATTAGTCCCTGATATCGGTGCACTGTTTTTCGCGCATTGTAGAGTCCTAACCCACCAACTCCGTTCGTCTTGCTTGAGAAGTTTCGCTTGAATACCATTCCGTGCGCCTCTTTCGAAATCCCCCGACCCGTGTCCTGCAGCAAGAGCTCAATCTTCGGCGCCGTCTTAATGACCAGCAGGCGTACTTCGCGCTGCATCGAACCGGACATCGCCTCAATCGAGTTAGCAATCAAATAGTCCAGCATCGTTCCAAACTCCTTGGCGTCAAAGAAGCACACCAGCTTCGCAGGACAATCTACGCTGCATGTTACGCCTGCCGCATCCAATTCTGCGCGCTTGCTTGCCAGGACTCGCTCTATTGCCTCGCCGATATCGGTAACGTAAAGCTGTGCAAGATGACCAACAAGCTGTTTCAGGCTTCGCTGAAACTCGTCAATCTCTATTTGGAGGCGCGGCGCTAATGCAGAAAGCTCGGATCGTGCGGACTCTTGCGCCGCTCGTTGTGCAGACTCCTCCAACTGTTGGGTGCGTGCCGTGAAGCGAGCGGCTATCGTTGCGGGAACATCAGCCGCGGAAACCCGTTCGAGAATGTCATCGAGCTTATCGCCCGCGTGCGCCATAAACTCTGCCGCTTCCAGCCGCAGCCGCTCCAAAGCGCCGACATCTTCGGGATCCTCGAGCCGCCGACAATTGCGCAGCATACCATCCAGCCGCTCTTTGGAAGTCTGGCTATGCCCGAAAATGGTGAGCAAATCAAGCAGATAGTGCCGGTTCAGCGCGACCTGTAGCTCCTTCTCGCGCTTGGCAAACGCGCGCTTGCGCTCTCGCCGCTGCACGAATGTGAACGCAAACGCCATAGCCGCGACACCGCTCGCCGCCCAGAACAACAGGGCCTCAGTTCGCAGCCACCACGGCGCGCGAATTGTGATGTCGAGCGCGGTCGTCACTCCGTCCGCCGCGCCGTCGCGCTTCACCGCGAAGCGGTATCTCCCCGGCGCCAGGTTCGTGAACACCGCGCTGTTCTCCGGTACGTTGCGAACCCACTGCTCCGTCACGCCGCTCAAGCTGTATTCGTATCCGCGCTGCACACCGCCGTAAAACTCAATCGCCGCGTAGTCGATCACGAGGTGCCGCCGCGCATGTGGAAGAACAAGCTCGGTGCCCGTATCAGGTTCCCGCGCAAGATACTCGTTGGTCTGATAGTCCCGCACCGCCGTGACCACCACCGGCACCTTCCGCGCGTTCACGTCTTTCGGCCGAAACCGCACAACTGCCTGTGACCCGCCAAACACCAGCTCGCCGCTCTTCAATCGCAGGCATGCCCCTTGATTGAACTCCCCGTTCGGCAAACCATCCCATGTGAAGTAGTTTTCAATAGCCCCGCTGTTTCGGCGCACCACCGAAATGCCGCGATTCGTGCTCACCCATGCGTTACCGCGCTCGTCCACCAACAGCCCGTAGATCACGCCGTTCGCAAGTCCGGCGCTCTCCGTAAACCGTGTGATGTGCGCGCGCTCCTTCGACACTGCGCACAGTCCGTTGGAAGTTCCCACCCAAAGTGTGCCGTCCGGTCCCTCGTCAATTCCGCGAATCTCATTGTTGGGAAGTGTATTCACGTCGTTACGGTCATGTCGGAACGATTTGAAGAATTGGCCACTTGGCGCAAGACAATCCAAACCATCGAGAGTGCCAACCCACACATTGCCTTGAGAATCTTCATCGAGCGCATATACAATGTCATCACTGATCCGCTGCGACTCCGCTCCCGTCCGCCGGTAGAGCCGGGCTGTATCCGCCTCACTATCCCAGCAGATGAGCCCTTGATTCACCGTCCCCAGCCACCATCGCTTCTTACTGTCATAGAGCATCGCCAGCACCGACGCTATCTTCAGTGTGTCAAGCGGAGCAGGGAGGAGGAGGGACACAAGAGTCTTCGCTCGCGCGTCGTAAAGGTGCACACCGCTTTGATATGTCGCAATGAGTGCGCTATCATTCGTGAAGTAGCGGAGCCCGGTGATCGTCGCGGCACGCAGCGCGGCTGGCAGCAGCTCGATTCTCTCGGCGCTGTTCACATCGGCAAGCCTCTGAACACCATGCCCGACCGTCCCCGCGAGAATCTCCCCTCCTGCGGCCTCGGCCAATGCGAGCACCGCAAATCTCTGGTCCTGTTGCGCCGAATCCGTCCCGCCGATCTCGTACGTCTGGAACGGCGTCTCGCGCAGCCGCAGCCGCGCCGCGCCGCTGCTCCACGTCCCCAGCCATAGATCATCCGATTTGTCGATAGTCAGACACAGCAAATTATCTTCCGGAAGACTGCTCAAATCACTCCGGCTCTGCCGGTGCCATACAAGCGCGGCGCTATCGATAAGATATTCGGCAAGCCCCTCGCTCGCCGTCGCAATCCACAGCCGCCCCTTTCGATCAAGCTGTATCGAGCGCGTCGCCTTGCCGTCCAGTTCTGCAATACTCCACACGTTCTCCACGATTTCCGGATTCGTGTGCGAGCGCACCATTCGCTTCACACCCGCATTGAGCGTCGCGATCCAAATCGTATCTTTTACCACGACGATGCTCTGCACATTTCCGAGTGCTGTGCTTGGGTGATCCGCCTCGTGCAGTGTCGTAATCGTGAACGAGTCGCACACAAATGAAAACAGCCCGCCGTTTGATGTGCCGACGAGCAGTCTCCCTGCGCCATCTCGTGCAATACTCCGAATCCGGTCCGAGGGCAGCCCGTCCCGAGCCGCCGTGAATCTCCTCGTCGTGAGGTTTTCTGGGTCGACCGCCAACAGCCCGGATTTCGTTGTGCCGGCCCACACTCGGTTCGCGTCATCAACGTGGATGCACACTACCGCGTCGCCGCTAATCTCTTTGCGCACCGAATCCGGCAGCATCGGTCTGAACACGCCGGTCGCGCGCTCATAGCGGTCCAATCCGCCCCTCTGCGTTCCAATCCAGATGTTACCGTCCAGATCCTCCGCCAGTGACCACACACCATTATTCCACAGCGAAGCCGCATCCGCCGGATCGCTGCGGTACTGCACGAAACGTGTGCCGTCGTACCGGTTTAATCCGTCATCCGTGCCAAACCACAAATATCCGCGCGCATCCTGCAGGATGCAGTGTACCGTCGCCTGCGACAGGCCTTGCTCGGTGCCGAACACGTCGAACACTGCGCGCCCGAGCGACTCCTCACTCGCGCACGCAAACAAGCACAGCATCAACAGCCCGCGCGAAAGACTCGTCATGAACTGTCTCAACGCAGGAGCAGCGACTTGATCGTGTACAAACGCCCGCCGTTTTCTACACAGATGAAATACAGGCCCGACGGCAGCGCGCGGCCATTTCGGCTTAATCCGTTCCACGAAATCGTATGCACTCCCGCCCCGAACTCGCGGTCGACCAGCGCCTCCACCTGTTGTCCGAGAACGTTCCATACATTCAGAACGATTCGCGATGTGCCACCCAGCTCGAACTCAATCGTCGACGTCGTGTTGAACGGATTCGGATAGCTCCGAAGCGCTCGCAGGCCGCCTGGCAATTCCGGTCGCGGTTCGGCCTGCGGAGTATGCAATGCCGCCACACGTGGCAGCGCCAGGTTTACATAGTCGTCTAGTGCGTTGAATTCAAGCAGGTATTCAGAATCGGGAAGTGAACTTAGGCCGCTGATGAACGCGCGATAGTGATTTTGTCCAATCGATTGCATCTCTCCCCAGAGCAACCCTGCGGGATCATAGGCGCCGGTCCGTGGAAAGACACGGTACCACACGTTTTCCATCGCGCCGTTGCAGACAATCGTAACCGTGATCGAGTCGCCCAGAGCATCGATTCCGGCCGGCGAATCGAGAATGACAGGCAGAGTGGCCCCCTCCTGTGAATCGCCGCCAAGAACAATGGAAAGCGCGATTTGTCGGTCAAGCGAGTCACTCGGAATGCCATCTCCGTTCGCATCCAGAATCGGATGCTGACTCGTCGTCTGCTCTGCTACCCATGCGCGCGCCGCATCAAAGGCCTGCCACAGAGTCTCTCCGCGCCAAACGGCCTCCCAGAACTTCGTCGAGAAGCTCTCGCCGTTCCAGAAACTGCACACCTCATCCGCCAATCCTGAAGCGATGAACACGCGATTGCTCCGCCCTTCGCTGATCTCCTCGATAAACGAACCCGAGTTGCACGCCTCCATGACGAAAACGAGCGGCGTCTGCGCGTCGAGTCCAGCCTGATCGATCCAGGCGCCAAGAGAATCGGCGCGCACATTCTCGTTTGCGTCGCCGCTTATATCAAACTCGTCAACGTGACCATGTGCCGAAATGAACATCACGTTGGGTCGCAGCGGATTTCCTGAGTCCCGAAGTTCCAGAATTCCATCGCGCAACTCATCCGTCGTCATCACGTCCGAAGTGACGATAGCGTCATTGACTCCGTCACCGTCCAGGTCCTGCCAACTTTGCGGATTCATGTACGCGACTTTCGCGTTAAAACCCCGCGAACGAGACAGAATCGTATAAGCGATATTTGTACTCGCGTTCGTATTCTTGAGGAAGTAGGCGAAATTGTCGGCCTCAATTCCTCCTCCGGCGACAATCAGCGACGTTCTTGTATCATCAAGCAGCCCCGTGATGTCGAGCAGCGTCGCGCCGCCGGAGGTCGAAGCATTGATTGCTGTGACCCGCCGTTCCCCGCCGACAGTCTGATCATACAGCTCAACATCATATCCCAAGCCCAGACCGCCGCGGTAACCGACCTCTTCCGGCGCCTCAGGATTTGCAACGTCGAAGACATAAAACCCATCCGCCGAGCTTACACACACAAGGTTCTCGATGAGTCGCAGCCCCGACGGCAATGACCGCGTTCGAACTCTGCCCACCTGAACCGCAGGAGCTGCACTCAGATCCACGATGATCAGTGTCGAATCAGCAGCGGACAAATAGCCATACGGATAGTCCACCCGCACTGCTCCCACATCACCAAGCGCTGCGCTCCATAGTCGCTGCGGTGAATAGGGGTCCGCGACATCGAACGCGACCAGCCCGGCAGAACGAGCGGCAACGTAGAGCGTGTCACCGGCCATATCAAGGTCGTACGACGTACCCGAAACACCAAACGCGGTCACATACTCCAGAGCGTGAACGTCTGCAACGGAAATGATTGCGACCGCGTTTCCGGTGCAAATGTAGATATTGTCGCCCAAAACCCGTCCCACTCGTGCGTCGACAAGCGAGCGCCGCGAGACCTCAAATGGCTGATTCTGATCTGTGACATCGAGCAGTCGTATTCCCGACTCGGCGTCCACAGACAGGGCATAAAGATATCCGTCGCGCGAAAACACATCTACACTCTGTGTATAGCCAAAATCCCCGGTGTTGCTGCTGCTGTATACCGGCCTCGGCAGCAGGGGCTGAGTAATATCAACCTCGGTGAGTCCGCTGTAGTAGTTCGCCACGAACAGCCGTCGTCCGCTGATGGCCAGTTCGAGCGGAGCACTTCCCGCTCGATACGCAAGCGCAGGTTCGAATACGTTGCTGTCACTCTCCACGAAAGAAAAGGCGCCATGGGCGTGACTCGCGAAATACACCACGCCGTCCAAAACGACCGCGCCTTGTCCCTCAATGCCCATGCCGGCCGGATCGTACTGCGCGATACGTGTCAACGCTCGCGGATTTGATATGTCTACAATGCCCAACCCGCCCTGCTCGCAACCGACGTAAGCCCGGGAATCCGATAGTCCAAACAAGAGCGCCTTTGTGCTAAGCGAGGTAACCTCACTCAATAGCACGAGCGAATCCGGGTTTCCGATCGAGTAAGCCCTGAACCTGCGCGACTCATTGCCCGAGACAAATGCAATCGTATCGCGCACTTGAATGTCATAACTCGGAATCGGAAATCGGCTCACTACGGCAGGCGCTTCCGGCGCACCGACGTCCAGCACGGTTACCCCCTGTTGGTCTGCCATGTATGCTCGATTGCCCGCGACAGCGACCGCAAACACGCGCGCGTTGTCGTTCGCCTGCAGAACCGATGCTGCGACTCTCGGCATCGTCGGATCAGAACAATCCACGATCTGCATTCCGTAGTCGATCTCCGCGATGAAGACGTAGTCTCCCGCAACCTCAACGTCGAACGCCCGGTCCACGAGCGGCAGCGTCCCCACGACCTGCGGTTCACGCGGGTCGGAATAGTCTACTATTGTCAGTCCCGAATGGTCATTGGCAACGAAAATGTAGTCACCTGAGACCGCCAGAGCCATGACCACGCCCGGGGTGTAGACGGATCCAACTTTTCTAAGCGCTAAGTTGTCGTCCGGTTCAAGAATCAGCAGATTGTTACCCGTACCGAACAACACATAGTGCTGATCTGTGGTCAGGAACCGGCACGCCCCCTCATCAAGCGTGCGCGACACCACCGGCAGCGGCAACGGGTCTGCCCACGAGTAAACGTGTAACGCAAGCATCACCGCCAGACACGCTAATCGCACGGATAATTGTCGAATCAATCCAATTGCACAAATGGTAGACATTGTTTCCCCATTCAAATGTACGTCTGCTCAAGGCAGCGTTGTCATGCCCCGCGCATGCTCGCAAAACTAAATCAACAAGGCCTACGGCCTTAGAAACGAGCACATTGCACAACCAATTGAATATACGTATACAGACCAAGCAGAAAAAGTGAATTTAAGGCCTTTCAAAGAAACTGCAAGCGTGAAAAAGAATTTACAGAAGACAGCCCTATCCTGTCATCTATGTTGAGGTTTTTCCGCGCCTTGACACAAACACAACCGCTCGAATTTGCGATCAGAAGAGACCCCGTTTGTCCCTGCCCTGCGTGCGTGCCTCTCGAATACGCAGTATGCACAGCGACGCCACGAGCCGGGATCATCTCGACTCGGCGGCAGCAAAGACTCCGCATTCCGCCTCAGTCTCTAACGAAACCCGTCTCCTGGTTTTCTCACGCACAAAACCCGCCGCTGAGCGGTGTAACTAATTCATCCGGGACTACCCCCATTTCACGGCGCAATCATGCAGAAATGTGTGCATAAAAGTGCGCACGATTCACTCCCCGACTGCGTAAACTGTTTCACATGTGCTGCGCAGATCTCTTCACTCTAACTATGACTGACCCATAGGCGTCGCGATCAACACGGCTATGTCGTTGGAGAGGCGCAACATCTCACCAACGCAAATGAACCACGTCGTGAAACAATTCATAACATCCGTTAGCTCAACATGTAATCAACGTGAACTGGAGTAGCGGAAGGCCGGAACAAGGTCGCAGTCTTACAAAGTGGGCTTGACTCGCGACCCGAAATCTCATAGATTGCCTTCAATCGTCGCGCTTGTTCGTCGCCATGACCAATTCTGTTCAAGTGCGCACGGCGAGAATCTGCTGGGGTTACGCAATGAGAATAAGTTTGACGAATTCGCGCTCACGTTGGGTGCGGATAATGCGGGAATACAGAATAAGGCTGCGCATGGTAACCATTACCTGCGCAGTTTTTGTTTTTGGAAGCGTGAAACTTCTTGCGCAGTTCGATCCGCTCGACGACACCGCCGCATTCATCCATTTGGCGCCGAATCCCGTCTCCGGCTTCACCTGTGAAGAGTTCGCCGTCAACATTCAGCTGACCGCTACCGATGCCCGCGTCTTCGAACTGCGCTTCGTATTTGATGCGGCGGATTATCAATTGGTCGCTGTGACGCCCGGCTCGCTGGCCGCGCTGCATGTCCTCCCGCACATGGTCGATGCCGACACCATCTGGCTGGACGGATATTTTCATCCGAATTTTACCGGCCTGACCACCATCGCCACGCTGCATTTTATCGCGCTGGCTCCGCTCGGCGATCACTCCACGCTGATCGGCCTGCTTGATGGGCAAGGCTGGAGCGGGACCGCCGATGCCCCGGAACCGATGCTGATCGGCGGCGACTCCACGACGGTGAATCTCGAAGGCACGCCCCCGCTTCCGCCGGAGACGCTCGTCATTAAGAACTTCCTCGACGACTCCGTGCGCCTGACTTGGCACAAGGTCACGCTTGACGAAGACAGTGATCCCGTCGTTTCGCCGTGGTACATCGTCGAGTTCGAAGACATCCTGAATAATGAGGGCGTCTACACGCCGATTGGTAATACTCAAGACACGTTCTTCTATCACGACTTCATCATCTACGATTTCGATCCCGGCGACACCAGCACCGTCAACGCCGCCACCTACCGCATCCGCGCCACGAAATGTGAACCATAAACATATAGGCCTTGCAACTTAACCTTAGACAAAAACGTTTGGGGATCAACATGAGAAAGACAGGAAAAAGTTTTATTCATCCTAACGGCGCTATTCGCGCTCGTACTCACAAGCTCGGCGGCGGAAGTAAATAGCCCCGCGCTGGGTACGAATGGCTGGTACTCTGACGACACGCGCTCCGATGATGCCATTCCATTTCCGCTTGGCACGAATCTGATAAGTGCCATTTTCACAGACCTGCCCGAAAAACTTTTGGCAGACACTGGGCACACAACAGAGATTCTCGAGCAGATTCAATTCGGCGCTGCATTGGGGGCTTTCCCGATGGGCACGCATCCCGGTTCAGTACGGCTATACATCAACCCGACGGATCCCGGAAAGTCGCAAATCAGCCACCGCAAGACCGACTTGACGGGGCATGCGCCCGGCTCAGCGCTCGCCGACCCCGGTTTCTTCGCGACCTACTCATGGATGGGAACGGCCGCAACACCTGACCAACTAACGGCTGGCTTCAAAATTGGCTTCAAGACTTCCGAGTTTGGTTTGGCTCCGGTTTCGGGGAAAACTGGCGAGAACGCCTGGGACAAGCTCCTCGTCTACGAGCCGACCTACAACGGCAATGCTTCCGACGGCAATTGGCATACGGAAAGTATCACAAGAACGAGCGGATCGTGGTGGTTTGTTGACCGAGCAGCGACAGTTCCCGGTTCCGATTTCATCTGGCGAACAATTTCCAATATGGAGACTTCGACAGATCGTTACGGTGGAAATCCCGCCAACCATACCTACGCTGAACTGTATGCGCTGCTAACAAGCGGCATCATTACCTCAATTCAATTCGGTATCGGCTCAGGCGTGCAAGATGTCGATCTCTACGTGAATCAACTCGCCACAAGCTTCTATCGTCCCGGCGATGTCACGACCTTTGGTCCCGGTCTCCGTGTGCACAATGTCACGCAGGCAACGGACTATGTAATGATACAGTCCGCGATCAATGCCGCGAACCCCGGCGACTTTATCACCTGTGATGCCGGCAACTACTTTGAAGACGTCTTGGTCAATAAGCCCGTGACTCTCTCCGGTGCAGGCATTGATGTTTCCACGATTTACGGTATGCCCGGTGGTGACAATGCGGCTGTCCGTATGGCTGCGATAGGCTCTGTCCTTGAAGGCTTCACCATCACGCGCCTCGGCAATAACCCGATCGACTGGCACGATACCGCCCTGAATACGGCCGGTGTTGCTATTCAGACAACCGGCGGCGCGATCGTGCGCAACAACAAGTTTGTCGGCAACCGCACCGGTATAGACATCAATAACGCCGGCGGCAATCAGGTCCTCAACAATGTGATCGACTTCAACCGCACGGGCATGGTCCTTCGCAATCTGTGCCCCAACAACACCATTGAGCAGAACCTGTTAACCAACAACTGGACCCTCGGCTTGCTATATCTGGGCAACGCAGGTGCTGGCGCCGATCTTACTGGCACGGTCGTCCGCAACAACAGCCTGTCAGGCAACTGGTATGCGCAGCTCGAAGGCCGCGAGATAAACCCAGGGGCTTATCTCTGGAACGTGTCCGGCAACTGGCTTGGATCGGCTTCACTCACGACAATCAACACCGACGGCACCGAACCGGGCTATTCAGCACAAATCCCCGTGGCGTATGGTGGTACTGCCGTCAATCCCGGCGGCGCGTACTCTGTTCGCGGTGTCGGTCTGAACTACATCGACTACACACCGTGGCTTAATGTTGGGACTGACACGAATGTGGAAACTTCAATGGGTCGTGGCACGATTGGGTTCCAGGGCAACTACTCAGCACTCTGGGTGGATGATATAGTCGCCCAAACAACCAACCCCATCGTGGAAGGCCTCGGCCAAATCGTTGGCAGCACCCTCTACATTTCCCCCGGTTCATACACCGGTCAGGTGCACGCGGTCGGCTTCAGCGACCTCAATATCATCGGTTCGGGCGTCGCCAACACCTTCATCAAAGCGCCCGCGACGACCATGCCCGATACGTACACCGCTGGCGGAATCAATCGCCCGATTCTCTTCCTCGAGAATTGCACCGCGCACATCTCGGACCTCACGGTGGACGGCGATGGAAACGGCAACAACAACAATCGGATGACCGGCATTGCCTTCTGGAACTCCGACGGCTCTCTGACCGACGTGGACATTGTTGAAGTTCGCGACACGCCATTCTCGGGCGTCCAGGCCGGCGTCGGACTCTCGATCAACCACAACGGCGGCAACGTCCCCGATGTGGATGTAACGAACGTCAGCATCTCTGACTTCCAGAAGAATGCCACGAGCTTCGCCGGCGCGGGCACGATTGTCGATTGCGACAACGTGACCATCGTTGGTGCAGGCCCCACCGGTGTCACTGCCCAAAATGGCTTCCAGTATGGCGCAGGCACCACCGGCACCATCACGAACACCACCGTCTCCGACATCTGCTACACCGGTGTCTACTGGACCTCTTCGGGCGGCCTCTTCGACGGCGACGTCAACATGACCGACGTGGACTTCTTGAATCAGCAGACCGGCGTCTACTACTTCGACGGCGACGGCAGCTACAACGGCGGCACCGTCACAACCTCGAGCGCGCAAGATTCCACGAACGGAATCGTCGCGTGGGCGTATTCCGCTGCTGCTTCAGTTCCGCGCGTGCATCCCGCGCCCTACGAAGAACTCGGCGGCTCCGCCCCCGGCGGCGGATCGTCGCTCGACGATAACGAAGCCTATGCCTTCAGCAATCTCGACGTTATCGGTACGAATGCCGCGGTGAGTACGGGCATCCTTGCTTATTCATCCGGAGGCGACCTCACGATCACCGTGAACAACTGCACAGTTGCCGGATGGACTTATGGCGTTGACCTCACCGCTTTTGGTGGAACTATCTCGGCAGGCTCCGTGACCAACAACACTATCGGCGCCACGGCCAACTACGACAACACCACGGGCCACACCTGGAACGCCAACTGTTATTCCGACTTCACGACCAACGCAGGTTTCCCGGCGACGTACCAAGTCGACGGCGGTACCAACGTAGATTACAATCCGAATCCTGCCGCCTGCTCGAATGTCGACATGATCGTCACGAGCGACTACATCGGCTGTGAACTCGCCTGCGCGATGGACACGCTCTATTTGACGTTTGATCAAGTGGGCTTCATAAATGGCCAAGTCTTCCTCAAACTCCCGACTCCGCTCGACGCCGATTGGCCGCTTGGCAATGGCTATCACAGCGTCATGCCCGGCGTAAACGTCGCACCGAACCTCGTGTTCGCCGCGGGTCGCCGTATCGCCGTGGATACGCTTGAGATCAATCTTCAATGGTCACCTCCGTACAGCAACGGTGACGGCACCAAGTACGTCGCGTGCATTCCGCTGAAATATGAAGGCGGCGCTACGGACGGCGACGAATTTGTCATCGGCGGCTACTCTTCTGTATTCTACAACATCAGTGGACCGCAGACGAACGCCTATCTGCTGGGCACTGCGTCCATCTACTTCGACTGTGAGGACCCGGGCGCATCAATCGGTTACACATCTGCTCCGGCCTGCTCGGGCTATCGCACGTCAACTGCGTACGAGAACCTCTTCACCGTCACCGTCACTCGCGGCCTCGCTCCCAATTCGCAATTGGCTTCGGGTTACGTTCGCGTGAACGGCAACAACGCACAGCAAATATCGCTATTCAACACGGTGTTGGTCGGCGACTACACCAACGCATCCTTCCCGAGCGCTGCCGAAGCCTCGACTATCTGGGGCTGGCTGAACGAAGGCTGCAACACGCTTGAAGTTGTCGCAGTAGACAATGAGTGCAACGAAGTCATCTCACTTGCTGCGAATCTCACGAAAGACACGGACGCACCCGACATCACCGTTGGGAATACGTCGAGCTTCTGCTACAACGACGATCCGGCGAGTTCGCAATATGGTGGCGCGTATCTTGATGACTATCTCGACATCAACACCGTACTGAATTCCAATGCCCTTCCCGCGGGCTGCTACGCCGCACCGGGTACGTTCGAAATCAGCTACAACGGCGGCACTCCGATGTCTCTTCCGCTCGACCTCGTCGCCAACTACCCCGATGCGTCCACAATTGCGGCACTCTGGACATGGATCATGTTGGAGACTCCCGATACGGCCAACGGCTCAAGCTACACCTTCGACCTCGAAGTCTGTGACTGCGCAGGTAACTGCGCCACGAGCTCCTTCACGATCTGCCTCGACGTTGTCGACCCGGGCAATACCTTCACATCCTTTAACGCACGTCCGACCGACCTGGGCGTTTGGCTGAACTGGTCGTGGAACTACAACGCAACGCAAGCAGTTAAGGCCGAAATTTGGCGCAGCAACTACACGACCGAGTATCCGCTCTATGCGAACGCGCTCTGGTCGAACCTCGCCAATGCCACGAACTACCCGACCAGCTATCCGCCTGCGGGATACACCATGATTGCCGCGCAAGTTGGTCCGAACTCCACGTCCACTCTATATAGTGGCGTGAACGGCAAGGGCAACAACACGCATGGCGGTCCCGGCAACGTCTTCTGGGAAGATGAAGACGCGTCTTGGATCGACGACAGCGAAGATCGCGACATCTATCGTTACGTCACTTACATTCAGGATGCCGGTGGTAACTGGTCGGTTGCAACGGGTGGCTACACACTCAATGTGAATGCCGATCGCGCCACCAACTACTGGCTCGGCGACTATTCGCGGGACGTCTATGTAGGCGACCCTGACGCAGGAACAGTTCTTGGGCCTGATCTGTCTCTCTTGTCCGCTGTCTACTTCACGTCGACTGCCGTAGCGGGTGGCCCCACTCCGAACTTCTACGACATCGGCCCGGAAAATGCTGAGAACGGCATCGGTAAGGGTCAACCCGATCCCGATAGCCTGATCAACTTCTCCGACCTTGTACCGTTCAGCTTCAATTTCGGAGTTGTCGGCGCAAACACCTTCTCGGTCCCGGCTCTTCCGCCGGTGGCCTTCTCAAACCTTGATGAGACTCCGTCCCTCACGGCGACGTTGCTCACCGAGGAGATCAACTCCGCCGATGCCACGTTGAACGTCGTGGTCAATCTGACTGGCAACGGTACCGGCGTGTTGAAAGCTCTCGAAACGCAGTTGAAGTACAACAGCGACGTGCTCGAAGTCGTTTCCGTCACCGCGGGTGGTGTTGTGGTCAACGGCGGCCTGCCGTGGAACCACGCCCGCGACCTCGATGGCTCAGTCGTCATCGCCGCCGCCGCTATGGGTGACGGTGCCACAATTGCGGACGATGCGACGCTGGCCATGATCGAATTCCGTTGGATCTCCGAGTCCATCGGCATCACCGAACTCGAACTCTTCGGCACGCACATGGCCGACGGAATCGCCACAGTGATTGACGGCGCAAGTTCGACGCTTTCGCTGCGCAACACGGCAATTGTGCCCGCCGAGTTCTCACTCGGTCAGAACTACCCGAACCCGTTCAACCCTGAAACGTCAATTCCGTTCAGCCTCGCCGAACCGTCGCTCGTCGCTCTGACGATCTACAACATGCTCGGTCAGGAGGTGCGCACGCTGGTCAGCCAGCCGATGCTTGCCGGAATCCACCGCGTGAATTGGGACGGCCGTGACAACACGGGCAGTATGGTCGGCTCCGGTGTGTATGTTTACCGTATCTCTGCCGGAAACTTCGTCACTGCACGCAAAATGATGCTCGCAAGGTAACTCGTCTGACCCGCAAGGGTTAACACTTAATCGTCTGCACCCCGCCGTCTCACTTGCGAGGCGGCGGGGTGTGGCGTATATTATCGTCATGACAAAAACACTTGCCTTGCTTCTGCTGCTGACCACTAGGGTCGCCTTTGCGCAACCCTATCAGCTTTTTCTTACCCCGGATTCGCTGTTCAGCAACGGAGGCGACACCGTCACGGTTTCCTGCATGATCGGCCCGTCTGAACTTCTGCGCGGCTACACGGTCTATCTCGCCTACGATACCAATCATGTTGACCTGATCGCCCCTCCCACTGCGGGAACGTTGATCGCCGGTCGCGTTGGCCTGCAGTTCAACTTCTTCGATCATATTCCGATTCAACCAAATCGTCTGGAGGTCAGCGCCACGGTCTTCGGCACGGACTTCTGGGCCGGTCCAGGCGAGCTGTTTCAGGCGCGCTTCCGTGTGACTGGCTGCAACGACTGGGGCATCTATCCGCCCTTCAACCCCTTCCTCGTGTCAGCCACCGGTAGCCTTCCACCCTCAACCCTGACTGGAGCGACCGTCCTTGCCTGTGAGCGCGTCCCGCAAGCCCCGGACAGCCTGACTATCGTTTGGGTTCCCAACGGCGTTGCCTTACGTTGGAAGCCCGTTATGCTCGACACTCTGGGTCGCGGTCTGCTCATTCCGCCCTTGTACGAAGTCTGGCGCAGCGAGGTGATGCCAACCGATCTGCCCTTCGCCGTCATCGGCTCGACACCACTGCCCACGTTCACGGATTCCACATCAAGCGGCGATGAGCACCTCTACCACGTCCGCGCTCAGGGCCAATAACTCGCTCAAACACTCAGTTTCCCTCGCGCACATAACAAAAACAGGACACTCCCCCCGGGTGCCCTGTTTTTATTTCTGCAAGTCTTGCCGCTATTTGTTGCCCTTGCAGCCCTCGATTAGGATCATCAAGTCTTGCACATTTGCGCGCAGCGATTCTGCCTGAGCAGACAACCGCTCCGCCGCTGCGGCCGTGCGATCACGTGAATGGGAATTTGATTCCGATACGCGCTTGATCGACTCCGCGCCCCGCTGGGCAAGATTCCGCACCTCTTCGGCCACCACCGCGAAACCCTTGCCCGACTCGCCCGCGCGCGCCGCTTCTACGGCGGCATTCAGGGCAAGCAGGTTCGTCTGAAACGCGATCTCGTCAATCGTCTTGACAATCGCAGACGTCTGTCCTGACGCTTCTCGAATCTGCACCATGGAAGTGTCCATTTTGAGTGTACGTTCTGTGGCCAACTGAACCTTGCGCATCGCCTCATCGACCAGCGCCTTTGCTTCATTTGCATGCTTGGCATTCATCGCCGTCGCCTTGCTCAACTGATGAACCGCTTCGGCCGTGTCACTAAGCGCGCGGACCTCTTCACTCGAACTGGCCGCCACCGTCGGCCTCCGCGAGCAGTTCATTTGCCAATTCGGTTGTGATTCACACGGCCCGCACCCTTATCAGGTGCAAAACGTTTTTCGCTCCCCGACATGCTTGCATGTTTCCTTCGCTCTGTGTATAGTTCACTAATGGATAGAATCCCGAATTTATGTGAGGTGTTGAAATGCGCTCGCTTGTTTTCCTTCTGACAATCCTATCGGTGCTCTGGCTGGAGAATTCACTCGCTCAACAGACCCGGTCTGCGGCAAGTAACATCGCCCTGATGCAACTGACCCGCGACCCACTGTCCCCGCTGGATACCCCGTTGGGCGACGTCTATCAGGCGGGCACAACGTGGTACGACATGCAGCACAATGCCACCGCCGGGCGCACGGTCGCCATCGATTCCGCGGGCTACGCGCACCTCGTCTGGACCAACGGTCTTGACATAACCAATGCGAACCGCCACGTCTACTACAATGTCTGGATGCCTGGAATTTCAGGCATGCAATGGCCGTCCGGCGTGCAGGTAAACCCCGTCAATCGAGCAGGCTTCGCCACAGTCGCAACCGACGCGAATGGTTGGGCCTTCCCGGCCTTTCATCACGTCCCAACCGGCGGCCCCGCGCTCACACAAGCCGCGATTGATTTTGACCCACGCGCCGGGGCATTTACCGCAACCGGACCCGTTCCCGTTACGGACACTGCTGGGACTCGCAACACCATCTGGCCCAAAGTCGCGCTGGATGGCGACGGAATTGTTCACGTTGTCAGCAGTTACTCGCATTCAAATGGTATGCTTGTCTACTACTCCCGCGGTACGCCCACGTTTGACGATGGTCACGGCCTCGAAATCGTCTGGCAAACCATGAATGTAATGGGCGAGGGCTTTCGCTTTCTCGACAGCGCGATTGCGGTGAGTGCGGATATCACGGCCTCGCGCCAATCCCAACGCATTGCCGTTGCCTACACGAAACTCCGAGAAGGTGCGATCAACATCCTTCAGCAGAACAGCGATGTGATGCTGATGCTCTCCGATGATGGCGGAGTCAACTGGAATGCTCCGGTCAACCTCACCAACTTCACTGACGAAGATGAGCAGCACGCCTTCGGCGACCTAAGCATCGTCTTCGACGACAACGACAATTTGCAGCTCGCCTTCACGGTCTGTTCGTTCTGGGAACTGCCCGACTCCACATTCGGCACATCGGACTACCTAAGCCGAATCTTCCAATGGAATGAAGCCACCGGCGAATTCCACACCGTCGCGTCCGCTTGGACGGAAGGCACGCACAGGCCCGGCCAAGGATTCGTCAACGTGTGTCGTCCAAGTTTGTCGGTGGATCCAATTTCCGGTGATCTCTACTGCGTCTATCGCAAGTTCACGCAGGACAACTGGTCCGCATCTGACTCCGCGCTCGCAGGTTCTGACATCTTTGTGTCCCGCTCAATCGACGACGGCGCGCACTGGTCAGACGGTACTAATCTCACCCAAACTACTCCGCTCGTGAACCCCTGCGTCGCGGGCGACTGCATGAACGAACGCGACGCCACCGTTGCCGAGCGCGTGACGTACAGTGGTGCGCAGGGCTATCTCCATCTCGCTTGGGAGCTCGACTTCGACAATGGCACGTGGCTCTTGAACGAAGGCACACGGACGCTGAACGAAGTCTACTATCAGCGTGTAGCCATTGATCTCATTCCTGCCACGCCGCACGTCACCGACGAACCGCTGCACAACACGCCCGCACCGGTTGACGATCTGGTCATCAGCTATGATCCAAACTCTACGGGCTATTCGCTTCACTGGAGTACAGTTCCCGGTGCCGATGTCTACAACCTCTACGGCTCCAGTTCGCTTGATCTGCTCTTCTCTCCGCTATCTCAGTTCGCCACTGTGGCCGACACATTTTTCCACTGCCCCGGCTGCCTGCTCCTTGCGCCCGACTTAGCCTACTTCGGCGTCATCGGTGAGCATAACCCGCCCGCGCGTGCCGTAGCGCCAATGCCAGACCTGCAACGCCGCCGAGCTGTGCACCGCCTGATTCCCTGACATCCGCAAGCGCACAGCAAACCAGCGCCAACTATTAAAACCCCTTGTTTAGAAACAACTTAACAAGGGGTTGACTTGTTGTGGTGATTCCAAAGGCACGCGCCTCGGGCTTGAGTGCCACGGCCATTCTCCGTATATTGTGAACGAACCGGACTATTCGCTTCGCCCCCACCACAGGACATGCTTTTTAGGCTACTCCTTGTCTTCCTCTTAATCACATCCGCTCGCGCAAACTACAGGTTTGCCGCTCCCGTTACCTCGACGACTCAAACAGCTCGCGGTGCGGTTGTGACCTGTGCCGATGGTGTCACGCTCGAAGTCAAGTTCATAACGTCTGATATCGTTCGCATCACTTTGGTCCGCCCGGAGGATCCTGAGCCATTGCTCACGGATGCTCTGTTGGCGGACTCTTTATTGCTCCGCGATGTCGAACTCACAAGCGAAGAGACTTCATCCGCCGTGCTGATCAAGTCGGACCGCCTGACGGTCGCCGTCGACCACGACTCGCTTCACGTGATCTTCATCAATGCTTTTGGCCGCGCGTTGCTCGCCGATGATCCCGCCATGGCCTATGGCTTCGACGGCAATGAAGTCCGCACGTGGAAGCAGCTCGCTCCGGGTGAGAAGTTCTTCGGCTTGGGCGAAAAGGGAGGGGGCCTTGACAAGCGTGGCCGCGAACTCGTCTTGTGGAATAGTGACATCCCCGGCTATCTCGACAGCACAGATCCGCTCTATCAGAGCATCCCTTTCTATATCGGCTTGCGCGATAGCGTTGCCTACGGAATCTTCTTCAACAACTCCTGCAAGTCGCGCTTCAACTTCGGCGCCGGACAACAGCGCTATTCATCTTTCTCCGCTGAAGACGGCCCTCTTGACTACTTCGTCATCAACGGCCCGTCAATCAAAGAGGTCGTGCGTCGCTTCTCGGATCTGACCGGAAAGTTGAATCTCCCGCCGCTTTGGGCACTCGGCTATCAGCAATCGCGCTGGAGCTATTTCCCCGACACTGAAGTCCGCCGTCTCGCCCAGACCTTCCGCGAAAAAGACATCCCTTGTGACGTCATCTATCTGGACATTCACTACATGGATGGTTATCGCGTCTTCACGTGGGACTCGACGCGCTTTCCTGAGCCGCAGACACTGCTCTCCGATTTGAACAAAGACGGTTTCAAGATCGTCCCCATCATTGATCCGGGCGTTAAGGCCGAATGGGGCTACAAAATCGCCGACGAAGGCCTCGCCGGAAATCACTTCGTGCGCTATCCCGATCACACCGTGCACGTTGGCGAAGTCTGGCCGGGCAAATCCTACTTCCCGGACTACTCCCATCCCAAAACGCGGATTTGGTGGGGCAAACACGTTGCCGAAATGCGCAAACAAGGCGTGCGCGGCTTCTGGAACGACATGAACGAACCCGCCTGTTGGGGACAAGCCTTTCCGCTGGAAACGATCTTCCACGACAACGGTCTGAACTCGTCGCACAAGAAAATGCACAACCTGTATGCGCTGCACATGGCCCAAGCAACCTACGAAGGTTTGCTAAAAGACTTTCCCTACGAGCGCCCGTTCATCTTGACTCGCGCGGGCTTCGCAGGCATTCAAAGATACGCCGCGTCATGGACCGGTGACAATCTTGCCTCCGAAGATCATTTGGAACTCGGCATCCGCCTGATGCTCGGCATGGGTCTCTCAGGCCAACCCTTCGTCGGCACGGATATCGGCGGCTTCATGGGCACACCATCCCCCGAACTCTTCGTCCGCTGGATGCAAGTCGGCGCGCTCTCCCCCTTCTGCCGCACCCACTCCCACTACGGCTCCAATGACAAGGAGCCCTGGTCCTTCGGCGAAAACAATGAAGCCATCGCCCGCAAGTTCATCAAGTTTCGCTACGAACTTCTCCCAACGTTGTATTCGCTCTTCTATCAATCGAGTCAAACCGGCGAACCCATCTGGCGTCCGCTATTCTACGAATTTCAGAACGATCCCAAATGCTACGACTGGGCCTATCAGCAGCAGTTCATGCTCGGCGAGAACATTCTTGTTGCTCCTGTGACAAGAGTCGGTCAATACACCAAGAAAGTCTATCTCCCGGAGGGCAAATGGCTCGACTGGAACACAAAGAAAGTCTACGAAGGTCAACAAGAAATCATCGTCGACGCACATTTAGACTGGCTCCCCATGTTCCTCCGCAACGGCGCGATCCTGTTCCGGCGTGATCTGCAGCAGTATGCCGATCAGCGCCCGATCGCCGAACTCACGGTAAATGTCTTCGGACTTCCAGCCGCCACGGACGGCTTTCCATCGTCTTCGGCAGTGCTCTACGAAGATGACGGCCGGAGTCATGCGTCCCGGAACGGCCGGTTCCGCCGCACTGAATACTACTATTCGGAGCAGATCGGAACGTTCTCGCTGCGGCGCATTGTCCGCGCGGACGGCCATACACCTGCGGATCGCAAACTGCACGCGATCATTCACGAGTTTGGAAAAGCGCCGCTCAAGATATGGTTGAACGACGAGCAAATTACGCTCGCGGATTCTCGTGTCAGCTACGATCCCGAACGCCGCCGCTTCGAGCTGGAGTTCGACTCTGAGCTCGGCTTCAAGTCTCTCGAAATCGAGACCTACTCACCTGAAAAACCAGAGCGCCCATGAACCTCTCTACCCTCGACCTCATCGTCATCGGACTCTATTTCGTCGCGGTATTCGCCATCGGCTTCTACTTCGCGCGCCGTCGCAAAGCGGATGCGGCGGGTTATTTCCTCGCGGGCCGTGACGTCGGGTGGTTCGCCATCGGCTGTTCGCTATTTGCCACCAACATTTCGAGTGAACACTTCGTCGGCCTTGCAGGTTCCGGAGCCGCAGGTGGTCTCGCGGTAGGCCACTTCGAATGGCTCGCCTGTCTCATCGTCTTGCTGCTCGGCTGGCTCTTCGCTCCATTCTACCTGCGTTCGCAAGTCTACACGATGCCCGAGTTTCTCGAGCGCCGCTACGATGCCGCGAGCCGGTGGTATCTCACCGGCGTCTCCATTGTTGCGTACGTCTTGACCAAAGTCTCCGTAACATTGCTCGCCGGCGCGCTGCTATTGAATGCGCTCGTCGGGTGGGATGTCTATACCTCCGCTATTGTTATGGTGATTGTAACTGGAATCTACACGATCTTCGGTGGCCTAACTGCGGTCATCTACACTGAAGTCGTGCAGGCGGTGATCCTCGTCGGCGGTGCGATCGTGCTCACCCTGCTCGGCCTGAATGAAGTCGGCGGCTGGAATCAACTCGTCGCCAAAACGCCGCCCGAGTTCTGGAGCATGTTCAAGCCGATGGATCATCCCAATTTCCCGTGGACCGGCATCATCTTCGGCGCGCCGATTCTCGGAATCTGGTATTGGTGCACCGATCAATACATCGTTCAGCGCGTCTTGAGTGCGCGAGGTATCGAGCAGGCGCGCAGCGGCGCGATCTTCGCGGGCTATCTGAAAATCCTCCCTGTCTTCATTCTCGTGTTGCCCGGTGTCATTGCCCACGTACTTTATCCGGATGTCGCCGGTGATCAAGCCTATCCCGCTCTCGTGACGCGCCTGCTTCCCACTGGCGTGAAGGGTATTGTTATTGCTAGTCTGCTCGCCGCGCTCATGTCATCTCTTGCGTCGTGTTTTAACAGCGCGTCCACGCTCTTCACGATGGATATCTACAAGAAACTGAAACCAGCCGTCACGGATGACCGCTTGGTCTTCGTAGGACGCATCGCAACCGCAGTCGTTGTTTTGCTTGGCATCCTCTGGGTCCCATTCATCAAAGTCATCTCGTCTCAGCTCTACGTCTATCTGCAAAGCGTTCAAGCCTATATCAGCCCTCCGATTGCGGCAGTTTTTCTCTTTGGCCTGCTCTGGTCGCGTGCCAATAGCCGCGGCTCTATCTCTGCGCTGCTAACCGGACTCGTGCTCGGTTCAACTCGCCTGATTGGCGAGCTGTTGCACAAACAGGCGCCGCTCGCAGATGGCCCATTGCGTTGGATGGTTGAGATGAATTTCCTGCACTTCGCCACTTTCCTGTTCGTCATCTGTTCGCTCGTTCTGATTGCCGTTAGCCTCGCGACTCCCGCTCCATCGGCCGCGTCGCTGAACGGCCTGACGTTTGCGCACACGCCTCGCGCGGCACAACTCACGGGAGATCCCGCAGCTCATCGGCGTAACGTCGTCTTGTCACTCTTGCTCGCCGCGATTGTCGTAACCCTCTGGGCCATCTTCTTCTGAGCCCCCCCAAATGCACCGCCGATTGTGGGAAGTCAGAAGTGGCATTTGTGCACCGTAATAATGAAATGAACCTGTAACGTGAAATTCTCACCCCGCGCCTTTCGATGAAAATACGTTGTTTCATACTCCTGCTCCTCTGCGTCAGCGCAATGGGTCCAGCATCCACGCTGGTCGCAGCGCCCGTGCACACCACATATCTCTGGCATCTCGAGCAGCCCATCTACTGGCCCGCTCCGTCTCCCTATGGTGCGGGCTACGAGACCGCGCTCGAGTCCATCTGGCAACGCAACAACGGCGCGGCGCATCCAGAAAACGATGTGTCAGGTATCTTCATGTTAGCGGATCGTGTCGCAGCCTATCAGGATCGCCCCAAGAACTCCATTGCGACCATGAGCGGTGTGGATGCGGGCGCGCAAGTGACCTACTCCGGAGGGTTGCTTCGCAATGTCGGAAGTCTGGGCGCAGCGAATTACGGCGGCTACAACAACTCGTGGAACTCGCACTTCCAAACCGCGCGCAATTGGACCACATCCGGGGGTCGTCCGCGCTTAGAGATGACGATCATTTCCTATCATCACAGCTTTGCGCCGTTCATTGATCCCGAAGTCTTGAAAAAGGACATTCAGATCTATCAGCATGTCTACGGCCCCGTGTGGGGAAACACTCCCGCACAAACAACAGGCTTCTTTCCGCCCGAGATCGCCTTCAGCTCGCGCATCATACCCGTCTTGCGTGACTGCGGAGTGACCTGGACGTTCATTGCGTCAACGCATCTCTCACGCGCCTGCGCCAACTTTCCCGTGACCTACGGCACGGGCGGTGAAAACTGCAACCCGCCCAACCGCGCCGATCAACTGAATCCCGCGCAGACCAATTGGCGCACGCAATCAATCTCGCGCGGCTGTTCACCTACCGACGCGGTACCCTTCGCCTTCCAGCCGCATCGCGCATTTTATGTGGATGCCGCCACTGGCGCGCTCGATACAATTGTGGTGGTGCCGGTCGCAATGTCCATGAGTTGGCAGGATGGCTATCAAACGTACAGCCCCGACGACATTGACATTATCGCTGGACAGAACGACCCGAACAAACCGATGCTGATCACACTTGGTCACGACGGCGACAATGCGTTCGGCGGCGGCTACTCCTACTACATGGAGAGCGTTCCCGGCTTCACGAGCCAAGCCGTCGCTCGTGGCTATGAACCGACGACTGTTCCCGAGTATCTTGCTGATCACGCGCCCGCTGCAAACGATCTCGTTTATGTCGAAGATGGTGCCTGGATCAATGCCGACGGCGATTTCGGCGATCCTGATTTCCCCAATTGGCTCTGGCCTCCGCACAATGCCGCCGGACAAATTGACATCGAAAACGGCTGGGCGATTGATGCGCACAACTGGGCCGTTATCAACGCCGCGACGAATTACGTCCTGACCGCAGAGCAAATTGGCGGCCCGGCACATATCCCCGCCATTCAAGACCCGCGCGTCAATGCGCCCACACTGCTCGATCTTGCCTGGCATTTTCTGCTCGGCTCATTGAATTCCGGATATATGTACTACGGCACGAGCCTCGACCTCGAGCAGAAACCCGTCGTGGCCTGCAACGAGGCGGTCGACTACGCCGCGCAAATCATCGGAGGCGCAAGTGATCTTACTCCTCCGACACTCTGGACGCTTCAGCAATGGCCGCACAATCCCGGCAGCATCGGCTTCGGCCCGTTGCACGGCTATCAACAAGTGCAGAACCCGCGCGACTTTCGTATCTGGACCTTCGGCGCCGATGTCAGCGGTATCGCCGCATGTTCGCTCTACTATCGCCTTGATGTCGATGACGAGAATCCGCTTCTTACCTTTCAAAACGAGACGTTCGTCGGCGGCTCCGAGGTCACCGCATGGCGCTCTCGCGTGATGGCCCGTCGTCCGTTTCCTGCAGGCAACCCTTACAACTACGGCGACGTTCATTTCGACGAACTGCCTACGGTCATTTCCGAGCAATTCACCTATCGTCTTACCGATGCCGAAGTCACCGACTCAGGTGGTGTGCTGCTTGATTACTACGTAGAATCTTGGGACATTCACGGCAATCACGAGCGTTCCGACATCTATCACACTTACGTTGGAACCGGCGAGAGCAGCGGCGGCGGTGGTGAACGCGTCTCATGGACTCCGCAAAACCTTACCGGCGGTCAAAGTGTGACAATCTATTTTGATCTTTCGCAAAGCCCGCTTCCGCAAAATACAAATCCGGTGCGTATTCACATCGGCCACTCCGGGTGGCAGGGCGTCCTCAATCCGGATCCGCTGATGACCTACGACCCCGACTCCGCAATGTGGCGCTATACCTACTCGATTCCTTCAACGGCCACAAGTGTCGACTTCGTCTTCACTAATGGTTCCGGTGCATGGGATAACAACAGTGGCGCCGACTGGCATATCTCTGTAACACCTGCTTCAACTCCCGGCTTCGTGATGAATGGCGTGCTCGATGACGGCGCACATGAGCTTGGCGTCAATGGCGTCCTGCACCTCTGGGCTGACTTCGACGGAACGAACCTCTACATCGCAACGGAAAATGCGCAAGGCTCCGGCAATGATCGTATTATGTTTGTCGCCCAAACTCCCGGTCTGCTGACGCCGTCTCCATGGTCAAAGGCGGGCCAAGTCGCAGCTTGGAACGCCTTTGTCGGCAACGAAGAGAGCAACGGTTGGCGCGGTTGGTTCGACGCATCCGGATCCAATGCGATCGCGTCAAGCGGTATCTGCGAAGCGAGCATCAATCTGGCCGAGGAACTCGGCGCACTCCCCGATTCGCTCTACGTCTGCCTTGCCGCCTATCAATCGGCAAACGGCGGCGCGTTGCAGGCGCAAATTCCTTCAGCCGTAATCCCGAATGGAAATGTCGAAGCGAGCGAATGGCTGCCGCTTCACTTGAAACCCCGCGACCTTACAATCACGACCGACGGCACCTCGATTGCGCTGCGTTGGCAAGGAAGCGCGCTTGCGCAATCCTATCGCGTCTGGCGCGCTCCGGCTCTCGGTGACACTCCGACGCTGCTCGGCTCAACAACCAATACCACGTTCACCGATAACGCCGCTGGAACGCAGGCTGTCTACTGGGTGGATGTTCAATTCTAATGGACGACTCAATCATGTTTAGAGTGTTGCTGATTGCCGTCTTCGCGCTGCTCGTGCTCTTCGCGTGTCAGGCGAATTCTTCAGAGAGCACCGAGACCCCGCCCGACATGACGCCGCTTGCGTGGTCGTGTAATGCCGTGATCTACGAAGTAAACCTGCGTCAATTCACAACTGAAGGTACGTTTACTGCCTTCTCTGCGCACTTACCGCGTTTGCGCGATCTTGGCGTTGACATCCTGTGGTTTATGCCCATTCACCCCATCGGCGATCTGAACCGCAAGGGAAGTTTGGGCAGCTATTACTCCGTGCGCGACTATCGCGCCGTCAATCCGGAGTTTGGCACAATGGACGAATGGCGCGCCTTGGTCAGTCAATGTCACGACATGGGCTTCAAAGTGATTATCGACTGGGTCGCCAATCACTCCGCATGGGACAATCAACTCACCGTTGATCATCCCGACTGGTATACACGCGACGGGCAAGGCAACTTCGTCCCACCCGTCCCGGATTGGTCGGACGTAATCGACTTCAATTTTGAGAATCACGACTTCCGCGCCTGGATGATTGAATCGATGAAATTCTGGGTCACGGAGTCAAACATTGACGGATTCCGGTGTGATGTCGCCGGAATGGTGCCCCTCGATTTCTGGGAAGAGGCCTCACGCGAACTCTTCGCCGTGAAGCCGCTCTTCATGCTCGCCGAGCACGAATCGCCGGACTACCATAACGCCTTTCACGCCACGTACGGTTGGGAGCTGTTCCACAAGTGCGTCGATGTTGCGCGCGGAGATCGTGCCGTCAACGATATCTTCTCATACTTCGCATCGAACAACTCAACCTATCCCGCCGACGCCTACCGCATGTATTTCACCAGTAACCACGACGAGAACACATGGAATGGCACAGAGTTCGAACGCTTCATGAACGCTGCCAAACCCTTCGCCGTGCTGGCGTTCACCGCTCCCGGTTTTCCATTGATTTATAACGGCCAGGAGGCCGGATTCGGTCGCCGCCTGCTCTTCTTCGAAAAAGATTCAATTGACTGGGTCGCCAATGACTACGCGGCGTTCTATCAAGCCCTGACTTCATTGAAACATCGTCACCCTGCCTTGCGCAATGGCGCGGAAGGCGCTCCGCTCGTCAGAATCGCGTCTACCGGTGATGCCTCGGCGCTGTGCTTCGCGCGTTCGTCAGGCACATCCCGCATCGTCGTCTTGATCAACCCGTCACAGTCTGGCATCAACTTCTACCTCAATGACCCTGCCATCGCGGGCAGCTATCGCGAGCTGTTCACCGCCGACAATGTGACGCTTACCGGAACGGATGCGATTACATTGCCCTCCGGCGTCGCGCGAGTCTTTGAATTGATCGAATAACGCGTGCGAGTTGTGACATAGAGAAGAGCCGCGACCCTTTCGGATCGCGGCTCTTCATGTTTCAGATATACTGAAGTTGCTTACGGAGCGACGCCGCGCACCTGGAAGAACTGCACATTCGTCAGCGACGGCACAACATACATGTGCGTCAACGTCGTGCCGAGAATCGTGCCGTTTTCAATGATGCTGTCAGGAGCCGAGTGTGCAAAAACCTGATACTCAGCACGCGCCGGACCTTCCCAACGCAGCACCGCCGAACCCGTCGACTCCACGATCGTCAGATTGTACGGCGCGCAAATCCAATCGTCCCAGAACATGTTTCCAAGGTCCATCGTCGGAGAATTGTCGTCGAGCGTAAGCGGCCGGTTGCCGATATGCTCCCACTCCGTGCCCCCAGCGACATGATAACGGAACTTGAACTCCTGCTCCGTCGGCGAACCTGCCGGGAACAAGACGTCGAGCGTCCACTGGTCGTCCAAATCGCCGTCTGTCATCGTCTGACCAACCCAACCGTTAAACGGGCCAGCGACACTCATGCTGTCAACTAACAACCCTGTGCCGACCAAACACTCCGCATCGCACTTGAAAGTCACGGTAACGGGATTCTGGGTCGGGTTCGGAATCACATAGGTCACAGTAATATCATTGGTGTCGGCCAGGCCGAAGGTCTGATTCGCCCCAATGATCAGCCAGTTATTCTGTTCGTCCTCACAGCCCCACTCATAAACCGGTGTGCCGCCGTTCGGCACCAGCTCGACGCGGCGCGAGAACACATGATCACCCGCCACAACGTCGCCATTGTTGCCGTCGTCAAATAGCAAGATATCGCCGCCCGACCATGAAGGATCATGCTCGCGATAGAAGTTAAACGATCCCTTCATGTAAATCGTGTCGTGCGTCATTCCCGGATCTTCTACTCTGAACAACACGTCGGCGTAGCTCGGCGCGGTCCAGGATAATGAGTCAAAGTTCGGGTCGATCGAGTTGTTGGCGAGATCGCGAATACCCGACGTTAGACTGATGCTGTAAACGCTGCCGTCCGTGAAACCTGCAAAATTATAGAGCCCTGCGGTTAAATCCGTGACGTAGCGGAATCCCGTGAACGGCCAACCCGTCGGCACGTAGTTGCTCGAGTTGTTCAACGACGGCAGGTTCATAATTTCGTTGAAGGACAGCTCAACTGATGTGCGGTCGATCTGACGCGCCTGCACCAGCCGGGGTGCCACGGTGTCGCCGAATGCAACCTGAATCGTGTACGGGAACTGAACTGACAACGCATTGCCAACCGAACCGTTATCGCTCGGGAACGTGGCCAACGCTGGCAAACACGCAACGCCGCCCGGCGAATCCCACGTCGGACGCAGCCACATAGCAAGATTCAAAAGCGTACCAGATGCTGGCGTGCCAAGCTGATTCTTGCGAATGCCGATCTCCGTCCACTGATTACCGCCGCCGGCGTCCGTCGTAATTTCGACTTCTTGCCATGCGTTGATCACCCACGTCTGCAAACCGGAATACGATGCGTTCTGATTGTCTGTGTTCCATTGCATGACCACGTCATACTCCGGGCGGTACGGCATCGTGTAAAATACCTGGCTTGCTCCCCAGCATGCGAATGTCCCGCCGCCTGCCGAACTGCCGCGGTCAATCACGATGTGCACATGCACACTCTTCTCCTGCACCGGCTCGTCAATCGGATCGTTATCCGCCCAGAACCCGAAGTACACCCACTCTGCATTGTCCGTTACATACAATCCGCTGTCGAGATTAAACGTGTTCGGTGTAGTCGCCACCGAATTCGACAGGTGGTCAGGCGTATCACCCCAACCGGCGTCCTTGATTCCGTCGATCACGGGCGTGAAAGACGGCACCGCATATGCGGCCGCAGCGACAAGCAGGGTCGCCGCCAAAATCATTCTGCGCATTGCCTTCATGGTTTTTCCTCTTTTCGTTTCATCGAACCGATATAGTAAAAAGATAGTCGTGAGACCTTCCTAAATCCCCCCGCGCGCGCACATAATAGAACACCCGATCACCAGGCAGCACGCTCGAATCATCATACGTGGTCCCGTTAGTCGAGGCCAGCAGCGCATACGGCCCATCCGAACTCGTTGCGCGGTACACGTCATACGTGTGGGCTCCGCTCACTGCTTGCCACGTGAGTCGAGGAACGCCGGACTCGCCCATAACAACCAGCTGTCCCGGTGCCGTCACATCGCCCGCGAGAATGTTCTTCGTCCGCACTCCCATGAGCGGCAGCGGACCCGATGCGTACGGCGCATAGATGCGATAGAACTGCGAAAGTGTTACAAACGCGCCCGTCGGATTTGTCGGCGGCAGCGCCCGCGTCGTCGTCGTCGTGCTTTCTTGTGTCAAATGGACCGATAGCGCTATCCCTGTTGGACTTCCCAAATCCACCCACGGAATCCGCATCTCGGTAAACGGCACCGATGCCCACCCGTTGTAGCTCGTCGCGCCGTGTGACCCGAAATTCTGATACACCCACGCTGCGCCGGTCCACCGGTTCACCTGAATGTTGCCCGGACCGCCTTCAATCGCGATTTGATACTCAATTCTAAACGGGTTCGCAAACTGCGCGCGCCCCCACGAGTCCGTGGTCGCACCCGAATTCGGTAGTTGATTCGTGTCGATGTTTACAAACAAATCCCCGGTCGAAAGGTCCTTGCGCCAATAGCCGATATACAGCGCCAACGAATCCCACGTGATCACCAGCGTATCTGTTCCGGCAATCAGGCACTCATTCGCCACGTCAAAATCCTGCACGCCGTCAATCACGATTGTGTGCGGCGTCAGTCCGTTCGGTGCGCTGAGCGTCGCAGTGTCATAATTCTGATCAAGTGGATTGCCGTTCAAGTCCGTAACATTCGCGACCGTAACATCACCACTTTCGCCGCCCGCAAGATTCGGCGCGACTGTAAGACGTACGCGCCGCCAGTCCGCCTGCCTAACTGCGGCCGTGACGGTATAACTTCCCGTGAAGCCGCTCAGCGTCCAGTTCGTCGCAATCTCCGCCAATGCCTCGTCCACGGATTCATTAAACGACACCTCAATCGTCGAGTTGGTGATAAACACCGCCTGCGCGTCAAGCCGCGGACCAAAACTATCGAGGTTAAGTCCAGTCAACGCTTCAAGCTCTGCCACGCGTCCATTTGTGTCAGGATCAGACGTCGGCCCCGCATAGAGCAAATATGAGAACTGTCCATGTCCGCGCAGCTCGTCGCCTCGCAATAACGTCCCGCTGAACTCCAGCACATGAGATGCGCCGCCGTTATTCACCACCAACGCGCCGGTTGCGCCCGTGTTCGGATTGCGAAACCCTGTGTAGGCCACGTCAGGATCATAGATGCGTTCCATGTCCGCGTCAAAGATCATCGCCTGTAAATCCGGACTCATGCCGTGTCGCATGTAGCAGTCCTGATTACCAACGTCATACTTTGCGGTCAAATACGGAGCGCCGGCGGCTACTTCAATCGTCTTCGCGACCGAGCCAAAGCTCATGCGAATCCGGGCATAACTGTTCGAACTCGAGTCAATGGACATCGCGTACAGGTCGTTTCGGTATGTCGGACTCACGTCCGCAAACGCCGCCTGATGATTGTTCGAGCCGGCTTCATCATAGTCGCCGTCCGTCTCTGCCCAATACGTGTTGCAGCTGCCTACAATCGAGAAGTTCTCACCACCCGGCCCTTTGCAGAACACATATTGCGCCCGTCCGCCAATCGATTCAAACACCGCAAACACGCGGTCATTGTGAATCACCAGCTCGTCAATGCCGTCAATGTCAATATCCACGAAATACGTCGAGCACGTATTGGCGTACAAACCGCCTGCCCACCTCGCTGCTTCGGAATAGACCGCTGTGTTCTTGATATGCGCGCTGTAGCGATGTTGCCAGCCGCTGATCGGCCCGCCCATGTAGTCATGCCACGCCGTTTCGTGCAAATTTGTCATCAGCACGTACCACGCGGTTTCCGATAAATTGTTCTGCGGCACCGTCAAGAGTTGATTGTAAACCGTTGTCCAAATGGTTCCGTAGTTCCAATTTGGCGCATGCTGGTCCGATAGCGACGCCGTCCCGGCCCAATTCCCGTACCAACTGTTGTTCGTGCCGCCGTAACCCTGATCACCGCCGATCAAACCATATGTGCCGTTCCCGACCTCAATGCCGCTGCCGCCAAAATCCCCGTTGCTAAGCGCGTTGTCGAGCTTCCACATCTCCACTGCGGGATAGTTGTTCGCCACCCACGTTACCACCTGCGAGTAATTCTCAAGGCAATCCGGACAATTGAAATCCGCCATCTCTGCGGCCGCTTCCCAGTCCGTGCCATAGACGACAAGCTGATACTGCCCCGTTGCTTGAATCTGCGCGATTGCCGCGCCCGGATTGTAGTGACAGTTACCCGTAAACTCGCCGTCAATCGGAATCACGCGCAGCACAATTCCCGATCCGTTGTTCATCCAATGGATCTTGCGCTCACTGTAACCCGACACGTGCGGCCAATCATCGAGTATCACCGCGTTGATCCCATGCTGCACCCAATTGTCGCCAAGCCAGGGGTCGTTTAAGTGCGCATCAGGATAGTGCCCTTGCGCGCACCACACGCGCTCGGGAATCCACGCCACGTGTGCCTCATACCCGAGCTTGTATTCGATCAAATCCTGCTCGCGGCTCACGGACCAGTTGTTCATGTTGTCCGTCACGAACGGCATGATATGCTGCGCGTACGCCGAACCCAATACTCCCAGCCAGCCTTCCGTAATGCCGTCTCGCATCCACTGCAGGAATGGCCGGTCGTACCAATCCGCCGCCGTAATCAGCGTCCCCGATAGATGGAAATTCCCCGGCGCGTTGAAACCGTCGTGCAGCTCCAGCACTTCGTCAAATCCTTCGGTCGCATTCTGCCCGCGAAATACGTCGGTATACGTCAACCCCTGATTGCCGTGATGCACAAACGCGCAATTGCCCGCGCTGCCGTCCAGCGGTCGATGTGAGTCGCGGTTCCACTCGATCTGGTCAAGTGCGATCCCGCCATCTCGCAATTCGACACGTATCGCTTTTGCGCCCTCCCAATCGGCAGGCCGCGCAATCGCCCATTCGAGCACACCGTCATAACTCTGCGCGGAAACTTTGGAGCTCTCCATTCCGCTGGATGTCAAACGCGCCGTCAGCCCCTTCGCATCCGTAATATCCCACCGCGCAACGGCTTCACCGCGCCATCTGCTGCGCAGCGTCGTCTTGCAGAATAGCGAGTCGCCCTCTTCACGATAAAACAGGTTGCACAAGTCCGCGTCGCCGCGTTCAATCTCATTGATCTCGTCCATCGCCAGCCAATGCTCAACCTTCCACGGCGTGTCGCGATAGTCGCGCTCCGCCCACGCCGCACTCGCCAGCGCCATCACAAGCAATAACATCGTCTTCACAATCACTCTATCCTTTCACACTACCCAGCGTCAGACCCGACACCAGCCATTTCGACAATTTCATGAACAACATAATCACAGGAATACTCACGACAATCGAACCCGCAGCGTAAAGCCCCCACTCGGTCGTCATGCTCGACTGAAACTGCTTGAGTCCAATCGGCAGCGTATACATGTCCTCTGTCAAGAGTACCTGCGCCGCCACAACATACTCGCTCCAGGCGGTCAAGAAGCTGAACAGCGCGGTAATCACCAGCGCCGGCGCTGCCAGCGGCAAAATCACTAAATAGAAAGTCTTGAATCTGCTCGCCCCGTCCAGCATGGCCGCTTCTTCCAACTCGCGCGGAATCGTATCATAATACCCCTTCATCTGCCACACGGTAAAAGGTAAAGCAGTCGCGGAGTACACAACCATCAATCCCACGGAGGAGTTGATCAGCCCAAGCTTAGCCAGCATCAGGAACAACGGCAACAGCAGCATTGTCGCCGGAAACATCTGTGTGATGAGCAGCATGCTCATGCCGACCTTGTAACCCGGAAACCGGAACCTCGAAAACGCATAGCCCGCCGTCGACGCCAACGCCGTCGCAAAAATCGTTACCGCCGCCGCCACAATCGTGCTATTCAGGAGCCACCGCGCGAATGGCCGTTCCGTAAACAGCTTCACATAGTTCGCAAACGTCGCGTCGTCCGGTATGATCTCAAGCGATGTAGACAGCAGCCTGTCCGCTGGACGCAGCGAAACCGTGACCACCGTCAGGACGGGATAGAGCGTCAGCATCGTGATCACAACCAGGATTGCCACCAGAACAATCTTCTTCAGCACGTCACGCCTCCTGCTTCGCGCGCATTCTGCGCATAAAGGTCACCGAGAACAGCACAAGGAGCAGGAAAATAATCATCGAACCCGCCGCCGCATAACCGTACCTGTAAAGGTTAAAGGCCGCGCGATAGACGTACGATACTAATATATGCGTCTGATCCGCAGGCTCCCCGCCGTTCGAAACCAGCCACACAATGTCAACTTTGTTAAATGTCCACACAAATCCCAGGATCACTGCAGGCATCAGCACCGGCACCAGCATCGGCAGCGTGATTGTCTTGAATCTCTGCCACGATGACGCGCCGTCGATCATCGCCGCTTCGTAAAGCTCCTTCGGGATGCTCTGCAGTCCGCCCAGCGCAACGACCATCATGAACGGAAACCCGAGCCACACGTTCGTTATCACGCACGATGCAAACGTCCCGATCGGATCGTTAAGCCACTGGATCGGCGTCTGCGCAAACACCTTGGTCAATATCAGATTGACTGTGCTATACTCGTAGTGAAACATGCCGTGCCAGGTAAGCGCTGTCACCACCGCCGGGATCGCCCACGGCAGGATCAATAGCGTCCGAAACATCCGCTTGCCCGGCACATTCTCGTGCAGAATCACCGCCAGCGCTACGCCGATCGTCACGTGAAAGAACACATTTAGCACCGTCCACACGAGCGTCTTGCCAAACACGGCGTAGAAAGTCGAATCGGAGAATACCTTTTCGTACTGCCGCGGGCCGATGAACTCCCAGTCGTGAATATGCAAGAGACTCATATTCGAAAACGAGAGCACAATATTGTAGAGAAACGGCCACACGACCACCAGCGCCACCACTATTGCGGCCGGAGCCACCATCCACAGCGCAAAGTTGCGTTCGCTACTCATTCATCTCTCTAATCTTGAGTTCTGCGTCGCGCTGCATCTTCGCAGCCGCCTCCTCGGGCGTAAGATAGCCGCCCAATACTGATTGATACGATGCGCGCATTGCGTCCCACACCGCGCGCAATTCCGGCACTGTCGGCATGGCCTTGCCAACCTCGAACTGCGACAGGCTCTGTGCCACGTGCGGCCGCGAAACATACGAGGGTTCAGCGCGCACGGCAAGACTGGAAGGGATGATCCCCGTCGCCACGACAAACTCCTGCTGCACGCTGTCGCTGAGCAAGTACCGCAGCAACTCCACCGTCGCCTCAAGCTCTTTTCCGTCGCTGTGCACATTGATGGAATATCCGAGCGGCGACACCATCGGCGCGGGCCACAATCCGGTCGACGAGACTTGCGGAATCCGCGCCAGCTCGTAGTCAATTCCCGCTGCGCCGTAACCCGCCCACGACCACGGCCCATTGATCAGCATCGCCGCGCGCCCTTCCTTGAATAGCGCATCTGCTGTGTTGTAATCGCAATCCGGCGGAACCATCTTATACTCATCACGCAACGACCGCACAAACCGAAATGCGTTTGCCGCCGAGGGTGTATTCAGCGTCGGCCGCGCATTTTCATCCAGCACCCATCCGCCGAATCCCGACAGCCACGGGATGAAAAAGAACGGCTCCGTAAAATTCCACACCAACCCCCACTGGTCCGTCACTCCATCGCTGTTCAAGTCCTTCGTCACATCCTGCCCGATGCGAATCAACTCATCAGTCGTCTGCGGCGGAGTAGGGAGGAGCTTCTTGTTGTATACCAGCGCGAGATGATTCCCAATGCGATCCGCAAGCTGATATGTGCTGCCCTTGAACTTAACCACCGCTCGCTCGTCGAGCCTCGCATAGTCGTCCGCGTCAAACCACTGGTCAAGCGGCCTCACAAACTGCATTGTAGCCAGCGGCCCCACCTGATCTGATGGTCCGTAAAGCAAGTCCGGCCCCAATCCAGCGAGCGCCGCCGATTGAAAATTCGACCTCAACTCTTCCGTTTCTTTGTAAATTACTTCGACCTCGATCGCGTCATGTCGCGAGTCATACGCCTGAACGACGCGCGCGAGCACCGCGCGATCCTCCGGCTGCATCTGATGCCAGAGCTGAAGGCGCGTGACTCCGTCATCTTTCGCGCAGCCGATCGCAAAGATCAGCCCAAGTGAAAGCAGCAGTCGCACGCTACTCCCGGACTCCAAACACGTCGCGCCGCACAATCACCGCGCCCGCCGGGCCTTCCACCGTAAACGCGCGATTCGACTGCGAAAACTCCTCCGACGGCTGCCACACGCCCACTGCGCCCGAGTTCGTGTATTTGTACTGCACTTCGGCGCCCAGCGGCAACTCTACTTCGAGCGACCACACGCTGTCACTTGAGAGGGAATCACCCGCCGCGCCGTCGTCTCGCAGTCGCTTCACGTTCGGCTGCCATTCACTCAGCTCCGGCTGATTGCCGACAATGAAGATCGCGTCGGGCACGACCTCACTCCGCGTGTCGCACACAAACCGCACCGTGCGCTTCTCGCTGCCGCGCTGCATTACTCCGCCGCTCTCTTGGGTCGCAAGTTTCGCCGCGCTTAATATCGGTTCAAACTCCGGTGTCTCAATCCGCACTCCCGCCTCTCGCATGTGCTTGTACACCGCACGCAAATGCGAAAAGAATGCCTCTTCAAATGGTCGATCTCCCGCTGGCGCACTTTGATCCGCGCCGTACCACCAATACCAATCTGAACCTTCCGCCGCGTACATCGCTTCATACGCGTGATAGAGCGCGGCGCCCTGCGCGCTCTTTTCCATCGGCGCGCGCGGATCTGGCTGCGCAAGCCCTGAAGCCTCTAACGCCCGACGCGTTTTCAATAGATATTCCCATGCGCGGTTCTCTTCCGGTTCGCCGATCCATGTATCGTAGTTTGCATTGATCCACGACCCCGGCCACAACTCGGTAATCTCCGTCAATTCCGCAATCGGATGCGCGGGAATATTCCGTTCCGGATTTCCCCGGAAATACTCCGTCGGATGCACGCAGGTAACAAATCCTTCATCGCGCAAGCGCGTCAACTCAGTATATAGTCCGGAGAGGAATGTCTTTGCGTCCATGTCATGCCGGTACCATTCCCACGCGTTCTCGCCGTCAAGAATCACCGTCAGGAGCTTGTCCCCGTCATCCTTCGACGGGATATACTTCGCGATCTCACGCACAAAATGCTCAACCGATTGCTCCGGCTCCATATTCTGATACGTGAACCCGATATGATCCGAGAGCGTCGTCTCGCGGAACACGATCGCAATATCACCCGTCGCAGTCTTCAAGCGGTACGGCTGCGCGACATCGAGCCCTTCCGGCTTCGAGCGCTTCAAAACGTGCATGTCTCCGCATATCCACCGCACGCCGTGCTCCGCAAACACGTTCGCTGCCCCTTGTGAAATCGACCCCTCGGCGGGCCACATCCCCTGTGGCGCGCGCTTAAACAACCGCTCATAGAAATTCACGCCCTTCACCACTTGCGCCTGCGCGTCCTGCGGATAGGAGTATCGCGTCGGCAGAACATCCTTCGGCTGGCAAGTCTTCGCGACATCCGAATCGACCAGCAGCGGCAGGATCGGATGATAGAATGGCGTTGTAATTACTTCAAGTTGTCCGCTCGCGAGCAGCCTGCTGTGCACAGGTACGACTTCCTCCATTATCCGCACCGCATCAGCCACCACTCGATTTGCGTCGCGTTCACTGAAACGCTTGCCGTCTCGAATGAAGAACAGCCCGTCCCGCTCTTCAATTAGGTCACTCAAATCCACATCGAGCGCCGCCGTGCCCCGCAGAAAATCCGGATCAAAGTGTGCCACAAAGAACCACGTCTTCACATCACGCATATCCGCCGTGGTCAGCGACTCATGCGGTGTTTTCCGCAGCGCTTCGTATTCTGGAAAACGCGCCATCTGGATTTCCGACATCCCAAACGCATTCCATTGCTCGCTCAAGAGCTTCGCCCGCTCCGCGTCAGTAAACTTCTCAGTCGGCTTAAGCGCCAGATCAATCCAAGGATCAGTTGGATACCCGGCAGCAAAATACGCTGCCGCATCAAGCATCCGCGTTCCATCGTCGGCAATCCTGACTAACGGGGCCAGCCGCGCCAAATAGTAGTTCTCAAGTTGCAGCAGCAGCGACGACGTTAGGTTGACGGTTGCGTGAACTTCGGGGAAGCGCTCGTGCAGCGCTGCCATGTCGTAGTAGTCCTTCGTCGCGTGCGTGCGCACCCACGGCCCCGACAGCTCATCCGTCTCCGGATTCACGTAGAGCGGCTGATGCTGGTGCCAGATGATATTCAGATAGAGATGTCCGGCAGAAGCCATCGAAACACTCACAAGTGCGATGAATAGTCCAAGAAGAAAACGCATGAAAGTCTTTGTTGTTTAGTCGCGCGCAAGACTCGCTTCGCTCGCCGCGTCAAAATAGTGTACCGACGCCGGATCAAAACTGATCGGCAGCCGCGCGTCCGGTCGCGCATCCGTCCCCGGATCACAGCGAATCACCAGCTCCTGCTCGCCCACATGACCGTACACAAGCAATTCATTGCCGATCGGCTCAACGACGTCAACCGCAAGATCAAATGCCGCTCGTCCATTTGCCGATGTGCCGACGCTCAATTGCTCAGGACGCAACCCGAGGGTGAGCTTCTCCGGGCACTGCGCGAGCTTATGCGGCAACGGAAACTGTATTGTACCCGCTCGAAACGCTGCGCCGTCCCGCACTCCCTGCACAAAATTCATCGCCGGCGAACCGATGAATCCCGCCACAAACTTGTTTGCCGGTTTCCGGTAGACATTCAGTGGGGTGTCAATCTGCTGAATCACGCCGTCCTTCAACACCACAATACGTTCACCCAAAGTCATCGCCTCAATCTGATCATGGGTCACATAGACCATCGCGGTCTTGAGCCGCTTGTGCAGTCGCGAAATCTCCGTCCGCGTATGGGCGCGCAGCTTCGCATCAAGATTGGAAAGCGGCTCATCAAACAAAAAGGCCGACGGATGCCTTACGACCGCGCGTCCGAGCGCAACACGCTGCCGTTGACCGCCTGACAGCTCTTTCGGTTTGCGTTTCAGAAGCTCGCTGAGTTCAAAGAACACAGCGGCCTCCTTGACCCGCCGATCTATTTCCGCTTCGTCAACCTTCCGCATCCGGAGTCCGAATGCCATATTGTCGTACACTGACAAATGCGGATAGAGCGCGTAACTCTGAAACACCATCGCGATATCGCGGTCTCTTGGATGAACGTCGGTGATGTTTTTCCCACCGATCCAAATCTCTCCCGAAGTTGGCGTCTCGAGCCCGGCGATGGAACGTAAAATCGTTGACTTTCCGCACCCCGACGGCCCCACCAGCACGACAAACTCGTCTTCGCGCACCGTGAAACTGATGTCGCGCAGCACAATCGTATTGCCGAACTGTTTGCAGAGATTCCGCAGTTCTATACTGGCCATGAATTGATTCTTCGTCGCAAATCGGTTATGACTATTGGCCGATCGTCGTCAGCCTGTCGTAGATATTCGATCCATTGTTGGTGTTTCCACCGCCGCTCCAGCGCTCGGCGGTCTAATTCACCGCGCGGAACTCGCCGATCCCGGCGCCGCCGTGATCATCCTGCGCGCCGCACAGCACCGTCCACTCCCAATTCGCTTCGCGCGGCGGAAACAGCGTCTTCGGCAAACAGAATGAAATCGTCTTGGTTGCGACGTCGCCGAATGCGTCCTCAGTGGTGCGCGGAATAAACTCAGCGAGCGTCGTCCCAGCCGCATCTTCAACACGCAATCCGCCGCCCACGTAAATCACTCGTTCAAACGGCGACTGCATCACGAGGTTTGAATTCGCTCCAAGGTCCGTCCGTCTTGCCGTTGGTGTATGCAGACAGAGCGCCGCGTAGGTCAACTGAAATCCGTATTCCGGGTGCCAGCCCGGTTGCGCGAGCGAATCCAACGTCAACTCGAAATAGTAGCTTTCTCCCGCGTCGCGCACGTCAAACTGTGTCAGGTCGAGAATCCCGTCTCGAAATTCTCATCCGTCGGATATACGTATCCGCCATCACCGTAGTCATCCCCAGCCGGATCACTTACGCGCTCTATCAGCAGCGCATTTTGGATGTCGCACTTCACATCCTTGCCCGTGAGCACATCCCACTCCGGATCTCTCAGACTGGCAAAGTCAAACTTCTTGATCGGCGGCGCAAATGCGATGTCCTTGGGCCCTTTGTCATACGGCCAACCTGTCAACTTAAGCTGAGCCGTTGGATTTCCGTCCGCGAGCATATAACCATCTCGCTCGCGATAGACAATGTGCAGCGGCTCAGTCGTATTAATCTGCCCCGTGATTCCGCGATCAATCGAGAAGAACTTCACCGGAAGCGGGTACTTTGGAGTCTCCACTGCTTGCAAATCGATCACCGTAGAATCTCTGAACTGCTGCATCTCCACTCGTAACGGCGTCCCTCCGCACGTCACGGAAGTCTGCACGCGTCCCCACTCCTCAGGCATCCGCGGCGCAAACAGCCAGAACGGATTGTCACGCCCGTAAATCACCGGACGAATCCCCAGAAAATCCTGATACGTCGCGCGCAAGAACTCCGCGAGACTCCACGCCTGCGACGCCGTCCCCGACCAATTGATGAACTCGTTCTCAGGCCGCTTCACCGCGTCAAACAGCTCCGGCAGTGAGCCAACCATCCCGCGCTCGCGCATGTGCCACGCTTCATACTCCATCATCTCAAGCGCCAGATCGCCCCGCCCCTGTCGAATCAACAGCGTCTTCGCCGGACCCGAGTTCCACACCCACACGATCCCCTGATGATACGCGTCGTCCTTGGGATAGTGCCAATCCTGATGAAACGGATGAAAGCACGTATCGCTCGGACTCAAACTCAAGACGCCGTGTTCAAAGAACAGCTCGCTCGCAATCATTCTTGTCACATTCGCTTCAAGCATCGGCGGCACGAGCGGCGTCAACGGCACAGTAAACGCGAACATCTGATTCGGTCGCATCGTCGTATCCGGCGTGCCGTTCACCGTCAACCGATCATAAAACCAATCCTGACTCGGCGCCATATAAGCCGCCAGAAAATTCCGCCGAATCTTATCCGCCATCTCACGCCACTGTGGATTCGGCTTGCGCGTCATCCGCAGTGCATTATCAAATCCTGCAAAGTGCAGTGCCTGTACCTCTACCGCGCGATTCCCGCGCGGCGTATGCGGACCAGTCGTCCCCACGGCGTCCATCCACGTATCCGCGTCGCCGTGCGTCAAGAATCCGAGCGAATCGCTCTTCAGTATCGCCGCATCGAGCGCAATCCGCATCGCACCGCTGTCAGAGAGCAAGGTATCCCACAGCGCATCGTCTCCCGAATACACGCCATACAAATACACCGAGTGCATCCACCATGGCGTCCCGTCAACCGTGTTGTAAACGACCTCTTCACCGGGCCGCACGCGATTCGGAATCCGTCCATAAGTCGGACTACTCGGATCGCGATCCAGCCACTCCGCAAATCTTAAGATGAGCCTTTTCGCCACGTCAAAGCGTCCCGTCACCAATAGCCCCGGCAGCGAAATAAACGTATCACGACCCCACCCCTCGTTGAACCACGGAATCCCGGCATAGAGCAGCGAAGCATCTTCAGCCAATAGATTCAGCAACTGCGCGTTCGCCCAGCTCACTGCTTCATTGACTTCAGAGTCCGCGCTGAATAAGTTGTCCGATAACCCAGTTTCGGAAGAATCCTCAGTTGCTACGAACTTGAACCACATGCTATCTGCGGTTAGCACTACAGATTTCGAAGCAGTCCAAGACACGGTATCGCAGCTTGGCCGAAACCACAACTTCAGTTCTTCACTATCGCTCCACTTCCAGCGAATACTCTGCGGCCGAACTTCACATGTCGCGATCGAGAAAGCCCGCAAATTCTTCCTTTTGGGTTCGAAATCTCTTCCTCCGCGAATGTGAAGTTGGTTGAGATCACGTGCCCCAATCCGCCCCGCCACCCGTTCCCGATTCACCCACAGCCCCATCCACCCTTCATCCCACTCGTCGCCCGTCGAGCCGTAGAGATAAGTTCCATTTCCATTCGAAATCAGAAACGGTCGATCCTCTCCGGCCTTCACCGTGATCGGAGTTTGTGCCAAACTCGCGGTGGACAAAACCAGACCCGCAAGCAACGAAATGAGTCGCTGAAACACTATTTCATCAACACCAATTTCCGTGTCTGCGTCACGCCGTCCGCTTGCAGCATCACAAAATAGAGTCCGCTCGCCGCACCAGAACCGTCCCACACAAGCTCATGCAGTCCCGCCTGCATCACGTCGTCAACCAGCCGCACAGTCTCCCGTCCTAACACGTCAAAGATGCGCAAGCTCACCCGCGACGCGCGCGCCAACTCGAGCGGCACCGTCACGACCGGATTAAACGGATTCGGATACGGCGACAGAAGTTCCGTGCTCTTGGGTATCGCCGGCACATTGCCCGCATCCGTCGAAACCACGGAATCCGCAATCACCCACACGACACCCGAATAGGCTGGCAGCGTCACCGTAAGCGTCGTGAGTTCCGAACCCAACCGCTCAAAGTGCGTCGCTCCCACAATCTCCGAAATCACATACGAAGAATCTGCGTGAATTCCCATCAACTGCTGATCAACTGTAACCACAACTTCCTGCGCGCTCCCGCTGAAGTTCCCGCAGAACACAACCGGATCTCCGCCGCCCGTTCGCGCAAACGAATAACACGCGCCCGGCTGATTGTTCGTCAGAATATCAAAACCGCCCTTGCGCATCGCCGGCAATAGCTTCCGCGCATTCAACAGGCGATAATAGTGATCGCGCATGTTGTGCACGTCCGTGCCCCAATTGATCACACCGCGCTGCGACGTCTCGCCAATCTCCTGTCCTGCATAAATCATCGGCACTCCCGGTATCGAGAGCATTAACTCCGCGACGAGCTTCGTCTGCGCCGCCGTTTTAATCGTCACATAGCGCGACTCGTCATGATTCTCCATGAACCGGAACGGATTCTTGTACGCAGGCCACGGGAAACCGTAATTCGTAATCAGATTCGTCAAATTCGCAAAACTCGGCACCGACGGGAACATATTCGTGAACGCCGCCTGTCCTTCATGATGCAAATTCCAGTCGTACGTCATGTCGAAGCGGTTGTCGAAGATCGCGAAGTCATTCGCGCCCGCTTCACCCAGCAGCATGACGTCCGGCTTCACGCGCTTGAGTTCTCTCCGCCAATCGACCCAGAACTGCGGACTCCGCTGCATCGGTCCCCACGCCACGTCGCAGCGATAACCGTCAACATCAAACTCCTCGACCCAATACTTGCACATGTCGATGAAGTACCTCACCGTCTCAGGATTGTCGAGATTCAAGTTCGGCAGCGAAGACCAATCGTAGTAGTGCGTCGGATTGCCCTGATCGTCGCGATCATACCAATCCCAGTAGAACGAGTGCCGCCCATAGCGGATCGCGTCCTGCATGAACGGATGTCCGATGCCTGTATGATTGATCACCATGTCCAGCACGAGCTTTAATCCGACTTCGTGACACGCTTCGACAAGCTCGTGCAAATCTGCATCGGTGCCGTAATCCTGCTCAATCGTATAATAGTCCGTAATCTCGTAGCCGTGATCCGACGGCCCTTCAAATATCGGCATCAGCCAAATCGCGTTGACGCCCAGACTCGCAATGCGCCCGACATCCGCCGTAATCGCGTCAAGCGTTCCCTGCTGCGAATACGCGCGCGGGAAGATCTCATAGACAATCGCGTTGTCCACCCAGCCCGCGCACTGATTGTTCTGGAATCCCGACTCGCCTTCCGGTCCAACGCGCAGGAACGTGCGCCCCCGTGTCGTATTATTCTCCGTATCCGTCACGTCGACATTGAAATAGTACTCACCATGCGCCTGCGGTATTGTAAACGATGCAATCCACGTGTTCGCATTATTGAGCGTGACCGGCGCCGGATTATTCGGATCGGCCGTCCATTGGAACACCAGCGCATTCATCTGCGGATCGGTCGATGTCGAAGCATCGAGCTGCACCGTAGCATCGCCTACGATCACCACCATATTCGGTACCGGCGCGTGATCGACCAGCAGCGGGAAATTCATCTGCGCGCTGCGCCCGGTGTCGCCAATCACGTCACGCGCAAAGAGCGTGAAAAAGTTGTCGCCTTCCGTCAGCGTCACATTCAACCCGAAGCTGTCACCAATCAGCGTCACCGGACGCATCACGTCGTTGTGCATCAGCCATGCGCTCGTCACCGGCGGTCCGCTGATTGCGCGTCCGCTGATCGTGTGCGCCGCGACTCTCGTCTCCGCGCCGCGCGTCAATATTCTGCAGACCGGCCCCGGATGCGCAACATTAGGATGAATCTCGTTCGGCGTTATCGAGTCGATTCCGCGTCCTGTCGCATCCAGCGTCATGCGCCGATTCAAACCATAGTTGTCCGAATTCTTGGACTGAATGTCCGCCGCCATGAAGAACACGGCGTCGTAGATGTCAGGATCTTCTTCGCCGTCCACGCCCCCTTCCGCCGCGCTCACTTCGTGCACATATCCGTCCGCGATGCTTCCGGCTATCATCGTCACGCACGTGTATTGCCACGCCGACTGATAGGCCCCCAGTGCCGCTTCCAAATCGTCCACCGCTACGTACGCGCTAAGCGCGGGCGAAATAGCCTCAAAGTTGATTTCTGCACCCCCTCCGCCAATCGAATTGTAATGAATCCGGTTGTGCACATTAGGGTCATAGTTCGCACTCGCCGGATTGATGAGCGGAATAATAATCCCTGCCGAGCCCAACCCCGCGACTTCATACTCTGCATCGAGTCCCGCAATGGCTGCGTAAGCCCCTTGTTCGGTCGTGATTGTCACGACGGCCATTGTGTGCTCCGTGAGGTCATTCCACATCCGTGCGCGAATTTCCAGAGAATCCCCATCTGCGCGTGAGAAGATCCCGAAATCGTGCAAGTCAACTGACTCTGTGGTCGAATAAATGTGATCTCTCCGGGCGTCCACGGCCGTATAGCCGTCTCCGTCATCAAAATAGTACATGAGATACCGTGGACGAGTGCGTCCCGCGCTGTCCGTCGGCTGCACTCGCACTTCAACATACAACTGATTCGTCGGCAAAAGAATCGTCAATTGTCCTGTCGCGCTGTCGTAGATCGGTGTAATCGGTGTTTGATCAATCCGTACCTCCGGCGTTCCGATTATCCCCGGTCCCAAATCTCCGCCGCGCACTTTGCAGAACAGCGTTTCCGCCTCGCCAAACGTGAAGTTCAAGTTCTCGCCGGGCTGCACATCATAAACTTGCGGCAGCGTATCGAGCGCGACCGTCAGAAGCGAATTGTTGAAACCACCCGCCGCATTGCGCGGATTATCCGGATCAATCTGCCAGTTAGTTCCATTAATGACAAACTTATATTCGAGGTCTCCGGCCGGAATCAACACTTCGCCCCACTTGTTTCCGTAAGCATCCGTATTCGTCAACGGCGTCGCGCCCGTGCTCCAGCCGTTAAACGTTCCCGCCAGATTCACCGAGCCTACTGTGCCCGTAGACTGCGCAAACGCCGAGCGCGGGTCATACCGGAAGATCACATGCGCCATCCCCGGCAGCGGCGGCTCTTCAAGCAGGATATCCCAATTTTGATCGTTATTATTATCCCAATTCCCGCCGTCGGTCGTCACGTAGTGCACCGAGTAGATTGTATCCAGCGTCGTCATCGTGACACTGAAGAGCCCGTCACCCAACGACACCATCGGCGTGCGCGCCGCCTGCCCTTGCGCGACCGTTCCTTCCGGCCACATCGCTTGCGGCGGAAGGCGCCAGTTACCATGTCCAACTTCATTTACGCCCCAATGAAGAATCACACTCGTGGCTCCGTTTGGCAGCGTGCCCAACACCGCATCATAGTAGATCGTCACGTCGTCGCCCGGCTCCGGTTGCTCCGGCGACCACCACGATACGGTGCCCGACGGGAGCAGTTCGAGCGACCAGTTCCCGCCGCCATTATTATCCCAATTGCTCACGCGATCCGTGAACACAAACGCGATTCGTTCCGTGGTCGCGTCAAAATCAACACTCACCGACCAGACTTGATTGCCGCCGTTGACCATCGGACTTTGCAGCGCGACATTATCCGTGTGCAAAACTGAACCTTGTGGCCAAATCGATTGCGGCGGAGTGCTCCAGTTGCCGTTGTCCGCCAGAACTCCCCAGTGCATCCAAGCCTGCGTGCCGTTGTCCGGCAGCGTGCCTGCGATGGCGTCATAATAAAAGGTCACGACGTCACCTTGGCGCGGCGCTGCGGGTTCCCACCAGGCCGATTGAGCGAACAGAGAAGTTGCGAATGTCAAGAGCAAAACAGCGATGCGAATCATACTGAGCCACCATAGTAGGCGGGCGCAGGCAACCACCTGCGCCCCGGCCTTTGTTAAACTTCAATCTCTTTCGAGCGTTACATGTTCTGAACTCCCCGTCCTCTGTCCGCAGAGGAAGGGGTCGGTCAACAGGACTTACCATCCCATCCATTCAAGCATTCCGCGCCAGCGCAACAGCAAGACCCAATGCGTTCAACGCATCATCAGTCCATCCCATCCATTCAAGCGCAATCCGCGCCAGCGCAACCGGTCCAGCGGCACGCTGGTTCTGAACTCCCCGTCCTCTGCCCGCAGAGGAAGGGGTCCGTCAACAGGACTTACCATCCCATCCATTCAAGGTTTCCGCGCCAGCGCAACCGGTCCAGCGGCACGCTGGCTCTTCACTCCCCCGCCTCTTCGCGCAGAGGAGGTGGTCCGTCAACAGGACTTACCATCCCATCCATTCAAGGTTTCCGCGCCAGCGCAACCGGTCCAGCGGCACGCTGGTTCTGAACTCCCCGTCCTCTGTCCGCAGAGGAAGGGGTCGGGCAACAGGACTTACCATCCCATCCATTCAAGGTTTCCGCGCCAGCGCAACCGGTCCAGCGGCACGCTGGCGGTACGCTGGTTACTTGAGGAGTAGCATCTTGCGCGTGGCATTCTCGACGCCACTCACGAGCTTATAGAAGTACACGCCGCTCGCCATGCTGCTGCCGTCGAACGAGATCGTGTGCTGGCCAGCGCTCATGCGGCCCATGTTCATCGTGGCGACATTGCGTCCGAGCACATCGAACACTTCAAGCAATGTCACGTCCGCGCGCGTCAACGTGAAATTGATCGTTGTCGTCGGATTGAACGGGTTTGGGTAGTTCTGTTCGAGTGAGAAGCTGCTGATGACCGGCGTCGGCACTTCATCCGCATCCGAGATCAGACATGCCCAATCCTGATACAGCGTGTCCGTCGAGCCGAAGCAGTCGATGTCAAAAAGATAAGTCGGCTGGCTGTCATCGATCATGCGGAAGTGGTTCCACTGCGCACCGGCGCTGGCTTCCACGTCGAACTGGTTGCAGCCGTACTTGTATTCGACCGTGCGGCCTGAACCTGCCGGGAACGTAATCGTCACCGACCACACATCGTCACCCGCGGTTTCGTCGCCGCCCGTGCCGTTGTCATTCAGCCAGAATTCCGGCGCGATATTGGCCCATGACCACGTCAGCGGAGCGGAGCCGCCGGCCACTTGAATATCTTCCACCGTGAAGACCGTGTCCGTATTCACCTGCACGTCGGTCACGTAACCGTCGTCTGCAAGTCGGCCGATCAGCGGCGTAATCTCAACTCGGAAGGTCACTGCGACATCCTGCGTGATGATATCGTCCGGTGTGATGTTGCTCCAATACACAACTTCCGGGAAGATCTCACCGTATTCGTTTCCGCTCGGCGGAGGCAGATTATCCGGTTCGCTGCCTGTCGGTGTGATCATACGGTTCGTCGGCAGTGACTCCCAACCCGGAGTCGGATCGTCGGGATTGCCGTCCGTCAGAATCACGAACTTGTATTCAATCGGCGCCACCGTCGACTGATCTGTGAACTGTACCCATCGCGAATAGACGCCCGGGTTTCCGGTCTCTTCAAGCAGGCGAATTGCGCCGCCCCAGTTACCGATATTCGTGTGATTGCCGCGAATCACGATCCAGTCCGTCGCGGGATCGAAATTACCCGACAGCGTTTGCACCGACATATTCACGCGGAAATTGACTTCCACATCCGCGCTCGCCGCTGATTCCAGATTGCTGAAGTACACCACCGGCAGCGTCTGCGGCGTATCGCCCACGATCACCCAGCGGTTGTTGCCATGACCCGGATCGACGATATCTTCCCAATGGTCTTCAACGCCGCGGTGCCATACGAACTTGTACTGATACTCGGCCTCTTGCGGCGCGACATCAAACGTACCGACGTAGATACCGTCGCCGTCGCCATCGAGCAGTTGGTGCGTGTAGCCCGACCATCCCTGAAATGCGCCGCGCACGACGACGCTGTCCGTTGCCGGAACAAAGTTCCCCAGATCCATTTGAACGTTCATGTTCACTTGAAACGTGACGTTCGTTGCCCACGATTGCGACGCTCCCAGTGCGCAAATCGCCAGCACTACCAAATACTTTAGCCTAAGCATGATTGGGTCCTCCTTGACCAAATCTATTAGTGAGTGAATATCTCAAAAGGTGCGAATTCTAACTCGAGACGTCTGAGATTCGCGGCGGCAGATGTTTTCATCTGCCCCGCTCACGGAGACCTTTGTTCGCCGGGCCGGGTTAAGCAGCGCGCAACCCTGCCGGAATCAACAACCAAGCACATTGACCAAGCGGTACGCTTCCGCGCCAGCGCAACAGGTCCAGCGGCACGCTGGTCACCGGGGAAGGGGGTCTTACCACCACATGCATTTAAGCGCTTCCGCGCCAGCGCAACAGGTCCAGCGGCACGCTGGCGGTACGCTGGTCACGGGGGAATGGTGTTCTACAACCACCCCACCAACTCCAAACTTTTCGCGCCAGCGCAATGTGCCCCGCTTTCAAGCGGGTCCAGCGGTACGCCTGCCGTTCACCGGGGAAGGGGTAGAAGGGGAAGGGGGTCGTACAACCCCATCCATTTAAGCGCTTCCGCGCCAGCGCAACAGGTCCAGCGGTACGCTGGCGGTACGCTGGTTAGTAGCTGATGCCGACGGAGTATTTATAGACGGCGTCGAACCGGCCGAAATCTTCATACGCGGCATCGAGTGCGAACACCGGTCCGCCGCGCGTTTTCAGCTTGATGCCGAAGCCCATCGTCATGCCTTCTTCGGAGTCCTTCAGGAAGAGCGACTTATACCCCGAACGGAAAAAGAACTGCTCACGGTACGCGTATTCTGCGCCGAAATTCACCGATTCGTCGTTATCATTCGGGTGCATGGCATCCGCTGCGACCGACAGCCGGTGCTTTTCGTTCTCAAAGGCCTCCATTGCCAATCCAAATCGCAGCATCAACGGCAGCGGCCACTTATCGGTAGCCAGGTTTGCCAGCACACTTGTGTTGTGTCCTTCACGTATGGGGTCGATGTCAAACTCATTCACCAGATCTCGGCCCGTCATCTGCAACTTACCACCGAAGTTGGAGATCGACACACCAATTCTCATACCGTTCAAATCGGTCGTATAAAGACTGCCGAGGTCAAAGGCCATCGTCGCCGCCGACTCGTGCCAAATCCACTCGCGAATATACTTTCCGGATAATCCCAGCTTGAACCGGTCCGTAAACTGCTTACCATAAGTGGCCTGCAGTGCCATGCTTCCTGCGCTGTAATACACGCCGATTCCGTCCTGCTGGCCCTGATTCGTGGTCGTGATCTCCTGATCCGGCATCGTCAGGAGCGTCATTTGCACACCTACTGCGTCGTCATGAGCGAGCGGGAGTACCGCGCCCACAACATCAAACCGCAGGTCCACAAGCCAGTCCGTGTGGACCAGATTAGTCGAGAATTTGTCGATTCCCGCGATCCCGGCCGGATTCCAATAGAGTGCCGTGGCATCGTCCGCCATTGCCGTAAACGCGCCGCCCATCCCCAGGGCCCGCGAACCCACCGCGATATTCAGGAATGGCGCCGCCGTTGTGCCCACCTTACCACTGCGTAAGCAGGTGTGGAAACCACCGCGCCGAGGAAGATTGCGCTTGCGCAAAGCCAGCTTAACAAGCTGTTCACTTGATCACCGCAAACCTTCCCGTCTTCTCACCGTACGGCGAATCGACATGATACAGATACACTCCGTATGCCACATTGAGCCCGTCCTTCGAGCGCAGGTCCCAATTCTCCGTTCCGTCATCAATCCCGGCTGCGTGCTCGAGCTCATCCACCAGCTCGCCGCGCACGGTGTAGATCCGAATCGTGCACCGGTCCGGCAAATGATTAAATGTAATTCGCCGTTCGCCGCGCCCCTGCTGCGTATTGATTCGGCGGCTCTTGCGGTGATGCCGCAACGTAGGGGTTCGGATAGACATTGATGCGATCAAGATCAACAGCGTCAGGATTCACCTTGGCCGCCTTGGTCGTATAGCGGAATTCGTCTCGTGATGTATACGATTGATAGAGTCGCAGCAGCAATTCGTCGCCGGCACTCGGTCGAATCGTGTCGCCGTTTGCGGGCCGCTCTCTGAATTCCAGCGACCACGTGATCAGCGTATCCTCCATGAAGATGATGACTTCACCGTGGTCCACCATACCGTTCGTCGTCGCCGGCAGCTCGTCGAACGCGAAGTTGATATACTCGTTCGTGCTTTGATTCTTGATCCGGAAATCTACCGGAGTCGCGGGCCATTCGAGCAGATTGTACCAATTGAAATACTGTGACGTGTCAACTACACCATTGCCCCATTCAATCAGGAAATCCCCCGGCAGCGCCGTTCCGAACAGGTAAACATTGCCATAGTTCGCCAGATTGAAGATGAAGTCGTAGAGCCCCTTCGATGTGTCCGCCCAGCCTGATGCTGCCTGAATCAGCGACTCCTGCCACGGCGTGAGAATGTAAGCCCGCTGCCCGTCGTAAATCTGCGAACCTGCGACGCCGAAATACCGCACCGGATCAAACGTCCCCGGCTCCAGATTAAACAGCGAATCGTAATAACTGCCGAATCGCTGTGCTTGTACCAGCAGGTTTTGTTCAACCGTAAGCGGTGCCAGATCCACCAGCGTGTCTGTCTGGCCTTCAAACGAACGCAGAATCGAGTACGACACGCTTGACGTGCTCGTCGGTCGATCAAATTTGAATGAATAGACCCTGTCGTCCTGCACTTGGCCCGGATCGACCGTCTCAATCGCGATCGTGCCTGTTCCCGAACCATTGAAATGTTCGATCAAGCTGAATTCCGGCGGCTCATAGCCAAGCACCGGAGCGCGCGGCGTAACCACTACGGTATTGATGTCAAGCGTTAGATCACCGTTGCGGGCCTGCAAGATTGTCTTGCTGTTCTCCGCCGGCAATATCCCGCGGTTGATATCACCTCGGTCATAGGCCACAAGCGCATAATAGTACGTTTGTCCGTTTTCAACCGTCGTATCGACCCACGAATGCTGCAAGCCCGAATTATCACCAAGATAGTAGATGACCGAGTTGCGAATCAGCGGGAAGAATCCCGACACGCTGACCGCGTTGCTATCCTCAATCAGACTGTCACGGTAACACCACACGTATGTCCACGTCTGCGTCGTGTCCGCGTGGAAGCTGTCGCACTTCGCGCTGTCCACGTGCTGGAAGTAGGTCGTATCCACATAAGCCAGACTGTTGTCGAGATCGAACTGCTCAATCGGCTGATGGAAGACCTTGCGGCCTAAACCGTCCGTGACCGTAAACACCTCATTGAAGGCCGCGTCTGTCGAACGGTAAATCTTGTATCCTTCAAAATCGTAGCAATGGCATACCGGGTCAAGCGACGCCTCCGAGGCCCGTCCATCCCAGTAGAGCGTTACTCTGCCGTCGCCCGGCACTGCCCACAAGGTTGGCTTTTCCGGCGGACGCGCAAAATTGTAATTGTCGTCGTAGATCTGCTGAACAGTGATCTTGTTGTCCGTGATATCTGCGAGGTCCTCGCCGTAGGCGAGCGCCATCGAGAAGCGCTCCGTTTGTCCGGGCCGCAGCGGGAAATAGCCCGAACCATAAATGAAGTCACCGTCACGCGCAACATGTAGCGACTCCTCGGGCGTGAAGTGGCCCGGAGTCATCCGCGTCCAGATTGCCTCGTCGTCGCGCATGCGCACGGCATTCGACGGTGCAAAATAGTCAAAGGCCGTCAATCCGATCTGATCCGACTCGTCTATGTCCGTCTTGTCAAAGTGCGGTTCGCCGTTGGTTGGCTGACCATCCGCCTCGCCCGCGTCACCACCCGAGGCGGGCACGCCGTCGCTGCCCACGTCGTCCGTCAATAGGTCCCAATCACCGTCGTTATCAATGCCGTCATCGCGCGCTTCATCAAGCAGCAAGTCGCTTAGTCCGGCGCCTGTGAAGTAGTTGACATACGCGAGGTCCTGATGACCTCCGCGCTCGTCGATCAACCCATTCAAATTGTCATCGATTCCGTTACCGCCGTCCTCAACAACCTGTACCCCCGGCTCAATCATGTACTCACGGCCGTGCACATCAAACCGCAGTGCACCCGAAATCGGGAACTGCGATATTGTCCGCTCGTATGTGTCATAGTCAATCAGAATAATCTGCTGGCCCGGCACAAACGCCCGCGGCTGCAGCATCTGACTCAACACATCCCCCGTTAACCGTGGACTCGACGGATCCTGGCTGTCGCCGTCGTTATCAATGCCGTCCAGCGGATTGCCCGGCGATTCCAGGAAGGCATACCCTACATACCCAACCAAAATGTTGTCCGAAACAGGGTCCCAACCCGGTGACGCATTATTGGTCAGCGGATTGTCGTACGAGTACGTTATGTCGTTTTCAATATCGAAATCGGCCAAGTCGTCGTTGGAGTCCTGCCGCCCGCCGGACAGTGTGCCCACCACCATGCCGAACGATACCTTGTCATACGTCTTGTCGCTGATGTTCGTCACTTCGTAAAGCCAGAAAATCACGTCCTGTGCCATGAAGTGCGCCCATTGCAAACCGCGCACAAGCACGCGCAGACCTAAGCCGCGTCGCGACGTGTCGGCATCGAGCGGATAGTAATACTGCGGATTCCCCAGACTGTCCGTCCGCATGAACCATTCGAGGTCCGCGTGATCGTCCATCTGGAAATACGTCTCTTGATCGGCATTCATGACGTCCTTGCCGAAGTAGCCGTTCCATGAACCGCGCCAACCCGGATCGTTGTGATCCCGCGCCCACCCCTTGTCGCCCGACAAAGAGTCCGAGTAAAATTTGTCCGGCCAGATGGACGGCCACGTGGAGTCCTGATTCGACATCGCAACGAGCGGATCACGTCCTCCGAGTCCCGGGGCGTTAAATCCCGGCAATGCTTCAAATCCCCAGAAGGCGCCGCCGCCCGCCGGTCCGTCCGGACTGCCGCGTGGTCCGTCCGTCGTACACACGGACCGCAGCGTATCTCCCGACGGATGAATAAACTCAATACCTACCAGCGGCGACACATCGCCCACGTATTCATTGCCCGTGCCGATCGGCCACTCGCCGGAGATTTCCCCGATATTCCCCACCAGACCGTAGTTGTAAAACACAGTCTGCACGAGATTGCCGCTCATGTAATTCTTGGCGCGGTTCAGTGGATCGCCCTTGAATTGCTTCATGTCCTCCGCTTGCCCGTAGGCCAACGCCGCAAATGCGCCCAGGGCTGCGGCTATCAAAATGTATTTGAGATACTGTTTCATCAGAATTCGTAGGTCACGCCCAGTTTAACCAGTCTCGGCCGCGAGAACTTCGACGGATCAGGATACACCTCATCCAGCGTATTGATGTCCGACCACTCGCCGTCTCCGATATACCCTTCCGGGTCTCTATATCCGGCGCGCCCCGTGTCGCCGTACACCGAATCCTCATTCTTGATATCCAACGCGTTCTGCACCGTCATAACCAGCAGCAGCTTCTGCCGCGCCAACGGGAATGACTTGAACAGATTCAAATCAAGATTGTAAAAGTCAGGCCGTCTGCCGTCATTCTCAAACCCCGTCCGCACGCCGCGAATATCCAACGTATACGGCAACCCGCTGCCGTACTTCCCCAGCACCGTCGCTCCGTACCCCTTGTTGCCCGGCACAAGGTACGTCAAGCTCGCATTCAGCGTGTGCCTGCGGTCCCAATCAAGCGGCAATAGTTGCCGCTCGGGTGATGTCGGGCTGCTGCCGCTCTGCGCGTCAAAGGCCTGGCTTGCATCGCTCGCGTCACCCTCCGCCACCTGATACGTGTAGTCCACGAAGGCGCTGAAGTTGTTCGCCATCCGCTTGTCAAGCGAAAGCGTGATCCCCTTCACCTCTCCGTAAGACCGGTTCACATACTGCGCGTAGTCCTTGCCCGCGGAACGTGTCTTCACGATCCTGTCTGAACCCACCAGACTCCGAATATCGCGCATGAAGACCGACGTCGAAACGGCAATGTCTTCGTGAATCTGCTGCTGGAACCCGAATTCGTACGTCACGGTCTCTTCCATATCCAAATCCGGATTGCCCATCTTCGTGTTCAGTCCCACACCTTCAGCCATCTCCCATTCCGGATTCTCATACATCTTCTCAAACGTCGGACGCTGTACGAAATGACCGTATGCGAAGTGAAATACCCCCTTGTCCGACATCGGGTACGCGACGCCCAGCCGTGGCGAAATCCTCGTCTTCGCCTTCACGTCGTCGTACCAATACGCCTCCGCTCCGCCGCCGTGTCTTCCAACACATTCACACTGTCGCCATCGACCACCCGCCACTCTTGCAGCGGATCATAAATCGACGGGTCCCGCGGATCGGTCGGCACTCGCCCGTCCGGATCAAAATAATCAAACCGGAGTCCGAAATTCACGATCAGCGACGGCAGCTCAAACTTGTCCTGAACATACAGCCCGAACTCCGTCGGATTATTCTTGTACATGTCATGCGACCGCGCCGACAATGGCTCAATCGAGAAATCCCACTCTCGCGAAGTGATCACCTGCGGCGGCGAGAGCGTGATGTCCTCATAGAACACCTCGTGTGCCTTGAGATCAAGCCCTCCCTTCAGCAGATGCAGTTTGCCCACCTGCCACGACATAGCGCCCGTCACCTGGTTCGTATTCGTATACCGCCTGAACCGCGCCAGATCCGTCCCCGCGACGAACAGCGTATTCCCCGCCGGCTTCACCGCGTAGTCCGGATGCAAGTACCGCTCATCGTCCCAGTCTTCAAACAAATAATGCTGGTACTCGCTGTACGTGTTTGTCAGGGACGCCTCGTAAAACACCGCCGCCGATAACGTCTGATTGAGCCGCAGCACGTTGGTCCGGCCATCTCGGTACCGCCGCAGCGTACCGTCCGGAATATACTTCCAGTCGTGCGCATAGTCCCGGTATGTACGCGCGCTGTAAAACGTCGAGTAACTGAGCTTCGTCTTCTCGTTCAACGGATAGCTCAGCTTGAGGTTCGCCCACCGCTCAAGATTGTAGTTCATCGCGGCGTACGATTCGTCACCATCACGCAAGACGTATGAAGAATCGGAGAAATGTTCCGGATCGACGTTCGGATTATAAACGTTCCACCGTCGCTGTCCATACAGCCACCCGTCATCATCTAAATAGCGCAAGCTCCCGTAAAACGAGAGCTTGTTCATCAGCGGCGTCGGGCCGTACAGCGTGAAAGTATAGTCCTGAACATCCAGCGGCGACACATGACCGATATTCATCCACGTGTCGTCATGACTCGAAACATAGTCGCCGAATTCCGTGCTCGCGGTGCCGTGATACTCGGGCGCGCCCTCTTTTGTCACGATATTCACGATACCCGACATCGCCTGTCCGTATTCAGCGTTGAATGTGCCGCTGATAACCTGCAGCTCCTGCACGACTTTGTTATCAACCTGCGTCCCTTGGCTGTTGTCGTACGCATCGGTGACCGAGATTCCGTCAACGAGGTACATCACTTCACCCGAACGGCCGCCGCGGCCCCCCCCGCCCCCCCCCCCCCCCCCCATCTCGATGACTTGAGCCAGATTGGCCACCCGCAGCGCCTGCATGTCGGCACTCCCCACGGTCGACGTCGCAAACGTGCGGTCGTTCTCAATCAGCTTCCGCTCAGCGGTGATCACAACTTCCCCCGTAGTCAGCGCTTCAACCGACAGCTCGAAGTTGACCGTCGATGTCTGATCCGAGATCACCCGCAGCCCTTCCAGCGTCTGCGGCGCATATCCGATCGCATTGACCTTCAGCGTCACGTTGCCGGGAGGCACATTGAGGATATAGAAATCACCATTAATATCCGCAGCGGCGCCCAAACTCGTCCCTTGGACAAGAACGGCGGCTCCAATCACCGCATCGCCGTTCTCATTATCCGTTATTCGACCTGCAATTTTGCCGGTCGTGCCAGCAAAAACAGCCGAGCTCATGACTATAAATAGCCACAACCCGGCCGTCCCGTTTCGGAAACTCCGATTTCCCAACCACATATGTATAGTCCTCGACGCTATCCTGTCGCGTACCAGAACATGGCAGCATTCCTCTTTATTTTCTTCGTGAGCGTAAGGTAAGCCTCAGCCCAATAATTGTCAAGTGTTTGCGTCACTTTTTCGCATTTTCACCCCCAGCAATTCTTAACCTTAGAATTAGATTCTCCGTGTAATATCCTCTCCTCACCATATTGTGCCCGTTCGCGTCTCGTGCATTTCTCCCTCAACACCTATATATTGCTATGCAGTCTTGCCCCGGACCTCTGGGGACCATGAGGAATCAAACCGCGAGGAGAGTTGCGGTTGTTCCCCAATATCGCCATCCCGAACGGACATCGAGGCGAACTCCACCGTCCGAATTTCCGTCTGCAACGCGCAATTCCCCCGCTTCCAAGCGGGCAGACATTGTATCATTCGCATTCGACACCCGCTCTGATCATGCGCCTATCATTTTATGGCATAATCTGCCTTCTGGCCATTCAGTCTGCGGCCTTTGCCCAGACCTTTGCCGATTTCCTGTCGCGGATCAACTCTGCACCGATTGAAGAACGCCCGGCCATCGTCGACAGCTTCATGGCTGCCGTTCCGGCCTTCCCTTTTGTCGAGCCGCCGGACCAGGCCCACTTTCTCTATCGCGGAGCCACAACCTCGGTCAACATCCCCGGTGACGCCAACGGCTGGTCACCGACCGCCCACTCGATGTCGCGAGCCGGGGGCACCGATCTCTGGTATCGCACTCAGGTCTTCGAATCTGATGCTCGTCTGGACTATAAATATGTAATCAACGGGTCGAGCTGGATTCTCGACCCCCGAAATCCATTCACGGTGTCCGGCGGCTTTGGACCGAATTCCGAGCTCCGAATGCCGGACTTTACACAACCGGTGGGCATTTCGTATTATCCAGAAATAGCGCATGGCTCGCTCCGAGACACCATGTTTACCAGCGCGAACATGGGCAATACTCGGCAGGTGAGAATCTACACTCCGGCCGGCTACTCCGATTCCGGCGACTGCTACCCTCTCCTCGTGGTTCACGACGGTCTCGAGTATCTCAGCCTCGGTAGTGCCGACCGGATCCTCGACTACCATATCTTTCACGGCGACATTGACCCCATGATCGTCGTCTTTGTCCCTCCTGTAAATCGAACACCCGAATACGCGGGCAACCTGCAAGCCGCCTTCGGACGCTTCATCACCGAGGAACTCCTTCCCTTCATTGACTCCGCCTACAGAACCTGTACGGCGCCGACACAGCGTGGCACCCTCGGCGCCTCTTACGGCGGCAACATTGCCCTTTGGCTTGGGACGACCTATCCCGATGTTTTTGGTTCAATTGGCGCCGTATCCCCGTTCGTTCAGCAATCAGTATTGGACACTATCGAGGCGAACGCCGATCTTGGCCTTAACTTCTATGTCGACATTGGGACCTACGACATTTCGGAGCTGATTCCGCTGACGACTCAGCTTGTACAAACTCTGGAATCACAATCCTATCCGCACTTTTTCCTTACCGTGCACGAAGGCCATAGCTGGGGCAATTGGCGGGGCCACCTGGACGACGCACTGATCTACCTGTACCCCGCAGAATCATCCGTCGCGCCCCCATGGACTCCAGCTCCCCAGTCACTCACCCTTGCACAGAATTTCCCGAACCCGTTTAATCCAAATACAAGCATTTCGTTTTCGCTGGATCGCCGCGACTATGTTCATCTGCAGGTCTTCGACAGCACAGGCCGTCTCGTCGAGACTCTTGTTGCTGGGACTCTTGATATTGGAAAATATGATTTTGTGTTTGACGGAACGGAGCTTGCTTCGGGAATCTACTTTGCCAAACTCGCCGCTCATGGCCAAGTCGCCGCAATCAAGATGCTCTTGGTCAAATAGTCCCTGCCTCACTACGGAGTTACTATGAGATTGTTATTATTTACTTTGTTTCTATGTCTGCAAATGATCTCCGCCTCGACTCCGTCCGCACCGTACACCTACCCGGTCTTAAGTTGCCTCTCTTGCGGAGACGGTCTGGGCGAGAACACGGTCACTTTGATCCACGGGCAACGCGAGCTGAAGTTCTGCTGCATCGAATGTGTTTCGCCGTATACAAAAGCACCAGGAACATATATTTCGAACCTTGAAGCAGAGATAGCGGCGGCCCAGCGGAACGTCTATCCGCTCAAGACCTGTGTCGTCTCAGAGCACGAACTGGGGTCGATGGGCGAGCCCGTAGAGTACATCTCTGGCAACACCTTGTTCAAATTCTGTTGCGCCGCCTGCATTGAGAAGTTTGAGCAGGACAAAGAGCAAATGCTGAAAAAACTTGATTCTGCACGAAAGAAGTAGCACAGTTCTTAACCTCAAATTGGCCGCCCACGCCAAGCCTCATAACTCCCCTGCGGCTACCGCCCAAGCACAACCAGTCCAGCGCCACGCTGGCGGTACGCTGCGCGGCAAGTTGGGTAGGAAAATGGGAAAATGGGAAAAAGCGATTTCTGACCTTCCTCACATTGTTCTTACATGATTAGCGTATTCTCTGCCGTTCCTGAGTATAGTGGACTTGACCAGTGAGCAGCAAGATGAAGAATACTGTCCTTGTAGTTGAAGACGAACACGACATTCGCGAGCTTCTGGAGTATAATTTGACTCGGGATGGCTTTGCCGTGCGTGCCGTGGAATCCGGGGAGCAAGCCCTGGCAGCGGTCACCCGAACCCCTCCGGATCTGATCCTGTTGGATCTCATGCTTCCGGGAATCGACGGACTGCATGTCTGCCGGAAACTGAAGGCAGACGGCACAACGGCCAACATCCCGATTCTGATGCTGACGGCAAAAGGCGAGGAGTCGGACATCGTGTCCGGTCTCGAGTTAGGCGCGGATGACTACATCACAAAGCCGTTTAGCCCGAAGGTGGTGGTGGCGCGGGCACGGGCCGTGCTTCGCCGGCGCGCCGAAGCCGTCCACGGCGAGGATGAGGTCTTGACTTTCGACAAGCTGACCGTTCATCCCGGTCGCCACGAAGTGTATGTTGCGGAACAGCAGATTGAGCTTACCAGCTCCGAATTTCGTATCTTGCACTACATGGCCCGCCGTCCGGGCTGGGTTTTCTCGCGGTATCAATTGGTTGATGCCGTACATGGCGAGAAGCATGCGGTGTCCGATCGCTCGGTTGACGTGATGATTGTCGGGTTGCGCCGGAAACTGGGCGACTGCGGGCATTGCATCGAGACCGTCCGCGGCGTCGGCTATCGCTTCCGCGCATGAGTGCCGGGCGGGATCGGGCCGGAGTTCCTTCACGAAATCCGATGTCCCGACCAAAGCCGCTCTTAAGCCGCCTCTTTCTGCCCTATCTGTCCGTCGCGATTTTGACGGTTGTGTTTCTGTTGGTCGGAATCGGAACGGCCTTTCGCCGGGCGGAGCTGCGGCAATTGCAGCACAGCCTGACCTCGCGGCTGCAGCTGGTTCTGGTTCAGCTACCGGGCGATAGCTCGAGATTCTCTTCGCAAGACACAGACAGCCTGCTCCGGGCGAATGCCGGGGCAGGCTCTTTTCGTTTGACACTCATGGATCATGAGGGTCGGGTGCTGGCTGAGACGGACACGCTTGCCTCCGTGGTTCCGGTTCAGGGAAACCGGCCTGAGATGCTGCAAGCGCTGTTTGGCAAGCGCGGGTTCGACGACCGGCTGGATCCGGTGTTCGGGACGACTCAGCTGTTTGTGGCCGAGCCGATCAGGCACAACGGTCAGGTGGTCGGGGTGCTCCGGGCAAGCGAGCGGATTCGGGCGTCGCGCTGGGAGTTTTTCCGGCAGATTGGCGGTCTGGCCGCGATTTCGGTGCTTCTGATCGCTTTTGGAGTTATCCTGATCTATTTGATTGTTCGAAGAGTGACGCGACCGATTCAGGAGCTTGAATCGGGCGCGGAGCGGTTTGCGCGCGGCGAATTGGATGAGCGCATCGAGGAGTCGGACACCACGGAGCTTGCGCATTTGAGTCGCGCCTTGAATCACATGGCGGCTCAGCTTAACGAGCGGATTCGCGGTTCGGAGCGTCTGCGCGATGAGCAGGATGCGGTGTTAAGTTCGATGCGGGAAGGGGTGGTGGCCGTTGACCGCGACGGTCGGGTGATGATCATCAATGCTGCGGCGGCGGAGCAATTTCAGGTGGATGCGCAGCGGGCGAAGGGACGGCTGGTCGAGGAGGTTGTTCGCAGCACGGACATTCATCGTTTCATTCGCGACACACTGACGGCCGGGGGACCTGTCGAACGCGAGGTTGCGCGCTTCATGCCGGACGAGCGGATTCTGCAGATGCGGGGGAACCCGATTATCGCGGTGGGCGAGGTGTTGGGTGTGGTGATTGTGATTAGTGACGTGACGCAGATGCGGCGGATTGAGGAGACGCGGCGGGAGTTTGTGGCAAACGCGAGTCACGAGCTCAAGACACCGGTGACGGCGATTATCGGATCGATCGAGACGCTGCGCGAGGGGGCGATGGAGAATCCGCGTGATGCGGAGCGATTCCTCGACATTATGTCCCGGCAGGCAGACTATTTACAGTCGATTATCGAGGATTTGTTGACGTTGGCCCGGATCGAGCAGGTGTCGGATGCGCAGAAGCTCGCCGCGGAGCGGCAGGCGATCTTGCCGATCTTGAAGGATGCGGTGGATGCGGCGTCCTCGGCGGCGGACTCGCGCGGTCAGCAGGTGGTGCTCGACTGTTCGCCGGAGGTTACGGCCTCGGTGAACGCGTTTTTGATCCGGCAGGCGGTGGTGAATCTGATTGACAATGCGGCGAAATACAGTCCGGAGGGGACGCGGATCGACGTGCGGGCGGGAGTCGCGGAGGGGGTGTTGGTGATTGCGGTAGAGGATCGCGGGCCGGGGATTGCGGAGAAGCATCTATCGCGGATATTCGAGCGCTTTTATCGGATTGAGGCGTCGCGCAATCGCAAGTACGGTGGGACGGGGTTAGGGTTGGCGATTGTAAAACATGCGGCGCTTGCGCATGGCGGGACGGTGCATGTGGATACGCAGCTTGGACGGGGAAGTGTGTTTTCGCTGCGGCTTCCGAAGTGATTTTCTAAGCGGTCGTCTGTGGTAGTGGTCTCGGTTTCCCCTTGGGTACTCGGAGGGGCGTGCCAGCACGACAGGTTCTTTGCTGATCAGACTGGACCGCCCGTTCAGGCCGTGTGGTTGGCCTTTTCCGCCGGGTTCCTCCGGGGCGGTTTTGTTTGGATAGCTGACGCTAATATAATACATAAATCGGGATTTGTCAAGCATAGGCAGAGTAACATAATTAATATGTTATACATTTGGGCAAGAGATAGAGAGGCGAGAACAAAGGATTGGGGCACCCGCAGCGGGTGCCGCCGGGGGAACCCCATCCGCCGGCCCTTCCCGCGTGAACGGAGGACGGGGAGAGCGGAGGCCCCCCTTTGTCCCCCCAAAACCGCAGACGATTTTGGGGGGAGACCTGAGGGCGGGCGCGCTTGCGGAAGTGGGGTGAGGGGAGTAGATTAGGAGGAAAGCGGAATCACAGATTGGAATTGAGGCACATGCCGGACGCGCTGAAGAACTATTTGAAATCCCTGCAAGAGAAGATCGCGCTGGGAGATGATACGGAGCACACGCACAGGCCTGCGATTCAGGGCTTATTGGAATCATTCGGCAAAGAGTTGCTCGTGTCGAACGACCCTAAGCAGATCAAGGTCGGCGCGCCGGATTTTGTGATTCGAAGAAAGGTGCGGGGACAGATTCATCTGCCGGTGGGGTATGTCGAGACCAAAAAGGTCGGCGAAGAGTTGAGCAAGATTGAGAAGTCAGAGCAGCTTGAACGCTACTTGCAGCTTCCGAATCTCATCTTGACCGATTATCTCGAGTTCCGCTGGTATGTCAAGGGTGAAAAGCGGCGGACGGTGCGGCTGGCGAAGAAGTCCGGTAAGAAGATTAAAATTCTGAAGGATGGCGAAGCTGAACTCACCGAGTTACTCGAGTCGTTTCTGGCTCAGGACGTGCGGGAAATTAATTCGCCCAAAGAGCTGGCTTCCCGCATGGCCGGTTTGTGCAAGAACATTGACCGGGTGATTACGAATACGTTTGCGGACGGGACACCGTCCGAACTGATGCAGGACCTGAAGTCCGCTTTTGAGCGCACCTTGTTGCCGGACATTACCGACGCGCAATTCGCGGATATGTTCGCGCAAACCCTCGGATATGGATTGTTTGCGGCGCGAATACAACACGCAGACGCCCCCCTTAGTCCCCCCAAATCCGCAGACGGACTTGGGGGGAGACCGGAGTTCACCCGCACCGGAGCAGCCCGCGAAATCCCCAAGAGCAATCCCTTCCTCCGCAATCTCTTCGAGACCATGCACTCCACCTCGCTCGAAGATGAGCCGTTTATCGGGTTTGTGGATGACTTGACGGCCGTGCTGGCGCATTCGGATATTGAGGCGATTTTGGCTTCATTTGGGAAGCGCACGAAGCAGGAAGACCCGATTCTGCATTTCTACGAGACGTTTCTGTCTGAATACGATCCCAAGGAGCGCAAGCGGCGCGGTGTCTATTACACGCCGGAGCCGGTGGTGTCGTATATCGTGCGGTCGGTGGATATTCTGCTAAAGGAAAAGTTCGGCTTGAAGGACGGCTTGGCCGATACGTCCACGATTGAAGTTGAGGTCAAAGAGGGAGATAAATTTGTCAAGCGGAAACTGCCCAAAATATTGATTCTTGATCCGGCGTGCGGGACGGGGACGTTTCTCTATGCGGTCGTGGATTTGATTCGCAACCGGTTCATGGAGCGTAACGACGCGGGGTCGTGGCAGGCGTTTGTCAAAGACCATTTGATTCCGCGCATCTACGGCTTTGAGTTGCAGATGGCTCCGTATGCGGTTGCGCATCTGAAGTTGGCGATGCAATTGGCCGGACACGACCTTGACCCGAAGCTCCGCGAAAAGTGGGGGTACGAGATTGAAAAGGATCAGCGTCTGCATGTGTATCTGACGAATAGTTTGGAGGAGACGATCTATGAAGCCGAAGAGTTCTTTGGTACAATGAGGATCATATCGCAAGAAGCAAACGCCGCCGCAACGGTCAAGAATCGTTTGCCGATCATGGTTGTGCTTGGTAATCCACCTTATTCAGGCCACTCGGCAAATAGCGGCCCGTGGATTAGCAAACTGATTAAAGATTACTATTTTGTTGACGGGGAGCCGCTTGGTGAAAAGAACCCCAAGTGGCTACAGGATGATTATGTAAAGTTCTTACGGTATGGGCAATGGCGGATAGCGCAATGGGCAGTTGGGGATACAAGAGCAGAAGGTATCTTAGCGTTCATAACAAGTCATGGATATCTTGACAATCCAACGTTTCGCGGGATGAGGCGCAGTTTGCAACGCACGTTTGATGAACTTTACTTGTTAGATTTGCATGGCAATAGCAAGAAGAAAGAGCAATCTCCTGACGGCGGCAAGGACGAGAATGTTTTTGATATTATGCAGGGTGTATCCGTTGGCCTTTTTGTCAAATCTCACGACAATGACGACGCTGTTATTCAGCGAGGCGAGTTATGGGGTAAGCGAGAGAGTAAATATGAGTGGCTGGGTGCGCACGACCACAAGGATACGGAATGGCAGAGGATTGAACCGAGCAAACCGTTCTACATGTTTACGAAGTCTGAATCTGAAGAAGGTGACGAATACAACGAAGGCGCCTCTGTTCAAAAAGTATTCAATACCAATTCTGTGGGGTTGGTTACTGCCAACGATTCCTTCTTAATAGACTTTGATCGAGAAGAGTGTTGACCAAGAGAATCAACTCCGCGATCAAGACTGAAGATGACACTTTGCGCGCATTTCGAATCACCGATGACGAAGTCCAGGCGCGCATGGTCAAACAACTAAAGAAGGCTGTCAAAGAAGATGCTTCATTCCCACAAGTTCTCTACCGGCCTTTTGATATGAGATGCATCTTCTATTATCCTCCTGAAATTGAGCGGCCCCGCATCGAAGTTATGCAACACATGCTCGCGGGACCAAACCTTGCACTGTCAACAACTAGGACAGTGGAGATTAGTCGCGGTTTCGAGCATGTATTGTGTACGAGGCAAATTTCGACACATCATACCGTTTCAATGAAAGAGGTCAATTACTTTTTCCCTCTCTACCTTTACCCCGCCGACGGCTCACCGCGGAAGCCGAATTTGGATGCGAAGTTTGTGGCGGAGTTTGCGGGGAAGTTGGGGTTGACGTTTGTGGAGGAGGGGGGAAGTGGATTACCCCCCCCTGCCCCCCCCGCTAAAGCGAGGGGGAAAAGCGGGGCACCCGCAGCGGGTGCCGCCGCGAAGAAGAAGGCAACCCCCCTTAATCCCCCCAAATCTGCGGACAGATTTGGGGGGAGATCAGAGTTTGGCCCCGAAGACATTTTTTATTATATCTACGCGGTGTTTCATGCGCCGACTTATCGGGAGCGGTATAAGGAGTTTTTGAAAATTGATTTTCCGCGTGTGCCGCTGACATCGAATCTTGAATTGTTCAGCAAGCTGGTGCCGCTGGGGTATGAGTTGGTGCAGTATCATCTCTTGGAGCATCCGAAACTTGACAAAGCTCCGGTGGTGTTTCCTGAAAAGGGAGATAACATGGTGGTGAAGGTGGAATACAATGATCAACTGCGGCGCGTGTATATCAACAAGAAGCAGTGGTTCGAGCCTGTTGCGCCTGAAGTGTGGGAGTTTCATGTCGGGGGTTATCAGGTTTGCAACAAGTGGCTCAAGGACCGCAAAGAGCGGACGCTCGCGTTTGATGAGATTCGGCACTATGCGAAAACGGTGATGGCGCTGGGCGAGACGATTCGATTGATGAAAGAGATTGACGCGGCAATACCGGAGTGGCCGATTGTTTGAGAAGTGCGTCGTACTTGGAAGCACGACCTTGTAGTTGATAGGCGGGGCACCCGCAGCGGGTGCCGCCGGGAAGAAAAGAGAAGACTTTACTATGTATCCAACTTTGCAAGTGAACGATTTCGCCGCGCCGGCGCGGGAGCGGATGACGGCGATGGCGTGGGAATACCTCGATAGCGGCGCCGGGGATGAACTGACGCTGGCCGAGAATCGACAGGCGTTCGACCGCATTCAGCTGCTGCCAAATGTGCTGCGCGACGTGTCGCAAATCGACACGAGCGTGTCGTTCCTCGAACAGCGCTATGCGCATCCGATTCTGCTCGCGCCGGTGGCCTATCATAAGCTGTTTCACCCGCAAGGGGAGATCGAGACGGCACAGGGGGCGGTGTGGGCCGATGCGACGTACTGCGTGAGCACGATGGCGAACCTGACGATTGAGGAGATCGCCAAAGAGGTGCCGGAGGCGCGGCTGTGGTATCAGCTCTACGTGCAGCGCGATCGGGAATGCACGAAAGAGCTCATCGCCCGGGTCGAACGAGCGGGAGCGAAGGCGCTCATCATTACAGTCGATACGCCGGTGCTGGGAAACCGCGTGCGCGAAACCCGCGCGGGATTCGCCCTGCCAGCGGGTCTGGAACGGGCGATGCTGCGGGATGTCCCCGAAGCACAGAAAGTCACGGGACATGGTACCGACCTCGACGGCATCTACTACCCGCTGGTAAATCCGGCGATGACGTGGAAGGACATCGAATGGATGCTCGGCGTGGCAAAGATTCCGGTGCTCTTGAAAGGGATCCTGCATCCCAAGGACGCGGAACAGGCCGTGCATGTGGGTGTACACGGACTCATCGTGAGCAATCACGGGGCGCGGAACCTCGATACGGCACCCGCAACAATCGAAATGCTTCCGGAGGTGGCTCATGCCGTAGATGACCGGATTCCGGTGCTGTTCGACGGGGGAATTCGGCGCGGGACGGACATCCTGAAAGCGCTGGCCGCCGGTGCGACGGCGGTGCTGATCGGTCGGCCCTATATCTGGGGGCTGACGGTCTCGGGCGCGGCAGGGGTGAATCGCATCGTCGATCTGCTGTTGACCGAACTGAAGATCGCGATGGCCCTGTGCGGACGGCCGAACATCCCTGCGCTGGACCGCTCACTGTTGAGGCATCCGAGCCGATAGTTTCACATCAAACCACTCCTCTCGCCTCCTCAGATTGGTGACCCCTCAAAGGGCCACATCTTGCCACGTCTCGGCTCAAAATCCAACTCACGAATTTACAATGCACTGCGAACTACTTGCGGAATTGCTAAAACTGATTATCTTAGTATTAAACTAACTAACATCGGCATATATGGGAACCAAGCACACGGGAAGCGCGTCAGAGGTACGAGCCTTGGACGCATACATCAAGCTGATGCGGGCGGCGGACTCGGTGACGGCGCGGGTGACGCGGGCGTTGGCCAAGCACGATCTGACGATCAGTCAGTTTGGCGTGTTGGAGGCGCTGCTGCATTTGGGCGAGCTGCATCAGAACGAGCTGGGGCAGAAGCTGCTGAAGAGCAGCGGGAACATCACGCTGGTGGTGGACAATCTGGAGAAGCGGAAGCTGATTACTCGGGAGCGGTCGAGTGAGGATCGGCGGTTCGTGTGGGTGCGGCTGACTAAGACGGGGGAGGCGTTCATCAAGACGGTCTTCCCGGAGATTGTGCCGGTGATTACGGACTCGATGGTGGTGCTGTCGCCGTTTGAGCTTGAGAAGATGGCGGAGTACTTAAGACAAGTAGGCCAGCGTGCCGCTGGACCCGCTTGATAGCGGGGGATGATGAGGGAGGAGGCTCCGCACGAGTTTAGAAGAGAAGATCGCGCATAGACGATAGAAACACAATTCACACATGAAAAGGGAGACACCCTGATGAAGACACTGAAGCTGATCGCATTGGGATTGGTGATTGCCGGAGCGAACGCGTTTGCGGCGGACTGGAATTTGGACACGGGACACTCGTCGGTGAATTTTGCGGTGAAGCACCTCGTGGTGTCGACGACACGCGGCGAGTTCAAGGACTACGCGGGTACCGCGAGCTTTAATCCGGCGGACCTTTCGACAATGCAGGCGAACTTCACGGTGCAGGTAGGTTCGGTGGACACGCGCGATGAGAAGCGCGACGGCCATTTGAAGAGCGCGGACTTTTTTGACGTCGAGAAGTTCCCGACGATGACGTTTGTCTCGAAGAGCGCGAAGCAGACGGCGCCGGGCAAGGCGACGCTGACGGGGGATCTGACGATTCGCGGCGTCACGAAGGGCGTGACGTTTGAGGTGGAAGGTTTCAATCAGGAGATTCCGTCGCCGTGGGGCGGCGCGGTGGTGACGGGCGGCACCGCGAAGACGACGATCAATCGTCAGGACTTCGGCGTGAGCTGGAACAAGACGCTGGACGCAGGCGGCTTGGTCGTGGGCGATAACGTGGATGTCGAGCTCGAACTCGAATTCAATCGTCCGACGAACTAACCGCTTGATAAGCGGGTGTTGCGCTATGCCACTTGAAACGTAGACGCCAGAGCGCTTCGCAGGCGCAGTAAGTAAAAGCGGCGGCCCGATGGGGTCGCCGTTTTAGTTTGGGGGAATTACGTCAGTCTTCTTTGCGCGGGGGGGGGGGAGCCTATGCATTGTGACCTCCGGTGCTGTCTACGTAGAAGCGCATGGCTCCACCGACGAACATCTCGAGTCGGTTATTCTGGGAGATGATTCCGGTGAAGCTCGTTCCGGGAGCGGTCAGCCCAACGCCGTTCAAGTGATGGGTCCGTGCATGAAATTGGGATTGCTGTTGGACTTCGAGTTCCCCGTTCAGAGAGGTGGCACCCGAGGCCGTGAACTTGCCACCCACATCAACATCTTCATTGAGGGCCGCTCGCCCGGCGACCGCAAGGTCATTGTCGAGATTCGTCTTACCCGACACGTAGGCATCGGCTCCGAAGTGAGCGTCCACTTGACATTCGATTGCGTCTGAAATCTTGAATTTGTTCGGCACTTCGACAGCGCCATTAACGGTCAAATCACCGGCAAGAAGTGAGTCAGCAGTCAGAATGCCGTTCACGGTCGCATTATCTGTGGTTAGAGTGCCGTTGACTTCCGCATTGGCAGTGGTTAGAGTATCGGTAACCTCTGCATTGGCGGTGGTTAGAGTACCGTTGATCGTTGCGTTCGCGTTTGCTTGGGATGTTCCAACCGTCAGGGCGCCGTGCATTTGCGTGCTTCCGGCGATGTCGGCGTTGCCTTCACAATCGAGTTCGCCCGCGACGTCGAGGTCGCCACCACTGCCCAATGAGTCACCGGTGATATTTCCCGCGACAGACAAGCTTGCGGGACGCTGTTGTCCGCCGTCGCTGACAATGACCGGGCCTCTGATTGAGACGATCGCGCCTGCACCCTGCGCCGCCAGCAAGATATTCGAGGCGAACCTCCCCACATGTACGTTGGAAGTTGCGTCGATGTCGCCAAGGATCAGGTCATGCCCGACAGCGAGTGAGTCCACTTTGTCAGTGTAGATTGTACTCAGGACTTCGGCATTGCCGTGCACGTTGAGGGCAGTTTCGTTGATGTCATCCACGCCGACTTTTAGCGGTCCCTTGATTGCTGCGCGGTACTGCTCATCGGCCGTTACGCCTCCGATGTACGTCTTCTGCGAGTTGATGTAGCAAGTATTGCCCTGCGCACCCGCGCTACCAATGCGGATGTTGGGATCCCCATCGCTCGTGTTGATCGCAATTTCTCGCTCGCCCACCGTGTCGGGTTTGATGACCCCGAACGTATCTCCTCCCCGTGCAATTTGGATTTTGCCGTCCACCTTAACGGCGTTACCCGCGGCATTGGTGTCCGCGAATTCAGCTTGAAAGTTGGTTCCTCCTGAATCTCCAGTAACAGCGAGTTTCTTGCCGCTTGAATTCATATCCTGATCGTTCCAAGCGTTCTGTGCGTTACCCCATGACATAATCAACTCCTTTTCCGCTTGATTAGTAGTATGCCCACGGTCCACCAAAGGGCCCGATATCTGATATGGAGCTATCTCGATCAAGGACTCGGGGATCACCAGCGTCGAAAGCGGGAGAACCATCCATGAGTCTGCCATCAATCAGATCCAAAAAGGGGTCCGAGTCCAAATCTCCGATTCCCGGCTCAAATGATTGGTAATTCTGATGATTCTGCCAGAACAAATTGTGTCCGTACTCGACCGGGTTCCTCGCCAAAGCTGCGTTCCAAAGCGCGACATTTGATGCAAGCTGAAGTATGTTATTGAAAAAGCTGCCCCAGTGGTAGCTAAGCTGTATGGCCGTGCGTGAACCAGAAAACAAGTTGTTTGCAATGTCTCCGTTTGAATAACTGGTGACCATTAGCCAACGCACTGAATCCAAGGCAAGGTAGTTGTTGTAGAAGTTTACGCGGGAGCCGTCGCCCAGATACACCAAGTATGTACCACCCGTCATGTGAAAGCCGCGGACACAAACAAATTGGTCTGATGCAGGGCAGTAGATGCTGTTGCTCGCCCCGTCAGCATTAATACTACATGAAAGCGGCCCATGTTCCGATTCGAGCCAGATTCCTTTTCCGAACGTATTCAGCGTTTCGTAGTAGGTTCCTGATCGGACTCGAATGGTATCGAAATCAGTGGCGGCGTTGATGGCATCCTGAATACGCGCAAACTCATCGGGAACCCAGATTAGGCGGGGTCCCTGGGCGACGGAGTTGGATACATTTATGCGCAGGATCGGGCTGATTCCGAGATTACCATACTCGTCGGTTGCGCGAATTTCGACGATGTGGACACCGTCGAGCAATGAATCCGTAATGAGCGAGAAACGATAGGGTGATGTGAATGCTGAGTCTGTTGCGACTCCGTCCAAATAGGCCCGAATGGCCGTGACTTCGGAGCTATCCGTGATGGCGAAGTCCACACCAACCGTGCCGCGCAGTTCGGGATCGGGTTGAGTGCGCCATTCGATTTGCGGTGGTTGCCAATCTTCGGGGGATGTGACGTTGGTGATGTATGTGTCGCCCTCTTCAGTACACGCAGTGAAGAGAATGCAGACGAGCGATATGCCGATGCAAGTTCTAATCATGGTTGTGCTCCTCCAGTTTGTATAAGCAATGTATGGCAGACAAAGGGGAAGCGCAAGGCAACGAAGGAATTGGAGAAACTCTCCGCTGCGGGGGCCGCCTGTTCTGCCGCCCTTGCAGATTCGGGCCGGGTTGCGTTGCACTTAACCCGGCTCGGCGTACATGTTTCCGAGGCCCCCCTTTGTCCCCCCAAAACCGCGGACGACCCTTCACTACGTTCGAGGGCAAGCTTTGGGGGGAGACCAGAGGGCGGGCGGAACTGCAAGCCGGGGAACTTGAAGAAGTTAGTAGGATGTGATATATTGTTAAACCTTATCCAGAAGTCCGCCATTGGTGTTAACCTACATACAGGTGTCCTATGTGTAAATTGATGAAAAGTATTGTTTTGCTGTCGCTGTTGGTGCCGCTGATTGCGACGGCGCAGTTTACCGAGCTGGGCCTCGAGGGTTACCTCGGCGCCGGCATCGCCATGCCGACCAACGAATCCGAGGGTGCGGACATGGGTCTAAACGTGCGGCACAGCTTCGCCTACCCGATTTTGGACCCGCTGCAGCTCGAATTAGGGATCGCGTTCGCGCGGTTGAAAGCCGACGACTACTCGGGCGAAGTCATGCCGATTGACCTGCGCGCCCGGTTCGCGCCGTTCCATCAGGAGAAGTGGTTCCCGTTTGTCTACGCGGGTTTAGGCATGCTGCATCACGATGTGTCGGATGTACCGGCGGCGGCCGACCCGGAAGCGAAGCGGGATTCGTGGAATGCCATGGTACCCCTGGGCCTGGGTGTTCAATATCATCTTGACGAATATCTCGCTTGACGTGCACGGCGGCTACAACATGATCTTCTCGGATGACATCAACCCTGTCTATGACGACACGGACGATGCGTACATGAATATTCTGGCCGGTCTGCGTATTCACCGCGGTAATCCGAACAAGGATACCGACGGCGACGGCATCACAGACCGCGACGAGAAGAAGCTGGGGCTCGATCCGAAGAATCCGGACACGGACGGTGACGGCCTGAAGGACGGCGAAGAGTATTACACGCTGAAGACCGATCCGAAGAATCCGGATACGGATGGCGATGGTTTGACGGACGGCGCGGAAGTGATGACGCACAAGACCGATCCGCTGAAGGCCGATACGGATGGTGACGGCCTGAAGGACGGCGAAGAGGTCACGACGTATACGACCGATCCGCTAAATCCGGATACGGACGGCGATGGTCTGCAGGACGGCGCGGAGTTGACGACGCACAAGACGGATCCGAAGCGCGCGGATTGCGACGGCGACGGACTGTCGGATGGTGTTGAAGTGAACACGCACAAGACGGATCCGCTGAATAACGACACGGACAAGGGTTCGATTGACGACGGCACGGAAGTGAAGAAGGGCGACAATCCGCTGAATCCTGAGGACGACGTCGAGAAGCTCGTGGTGACTGAAGTGGGTCAGGCGATTACGCTTGAAGGCATCGTGTTTGAGACCGCGAAGTCGGACATCAAGCCGGAGTCGGAAGCGATTTTGATGAAGGCTTACAATACGCTGAAGCTGAATCCGGACCTTGAAGTTGAGATTCAGGGCCACACGGACAATCGCGGCAAGAAAGGGATGAATCAGAAGCTCTCGCTGGCGCGCGCGGAAAGTGTAAAGGCGTGGTTGGCGGCCAAGGGTATCGAAGCGACACGCATGACGACGAAGGGCTTCGGTCCGGATAAGCCGATTGCGACGAACGACACCGACGAAGGTCGTCAGCAGAATCGCCGGATTGATTTCGTAAGAACGAAGTAACCGGCGTGCCGCTGGACCCAGTGCGCTGCGCTGCACGCTTTTGGGCGGCGGGCGTGACTACGGTTTGACCCCCCTTAATCCTCCCAAAGCTGCGACGCAGGTTTGGGAGGAGATCAGAAACAGGACGGCCCGCACGAGTTGTGCGGGCCGCTTTGTATTTCGAGTCAAGTCAAGAAGCGCTTGCGTCAGCGGATTAGGTCCAGCGGTACGCTGGTTAGGATTCGATTTCTTCGCGGATGCCGTATTTTTTCAGGCGGTAGCGGAGTGTTTCACGGGTCATGCGCAGGAATCTCGCGGCGGCGGAGGCATTGTTGTGAGAGTGGCGCATGGCAATTCGGATGAGCTGCTTTTCAACTTCTTCCATGTTGACACCGGTTGAGGGGACGTCAATGGAGAAGCCGTCGGGATTGTTGAGCATCGCGTCGACGTCCTTTTCGGGGACAGACGCGAGACTCGGGGTGGGCGTCTCCTGCATCGGCAGGATGGCCAGGTCGGCCGCTTGGATATAGGGTCCAGCGCCAATCAGCACGGCGCGCTCGACGGCATTACGAAGTTCGCGGATATTGCCGGGCCAGTTGTAGCTGACGAGCAGCCGCTCAGCATCAGGAGCGATACCCTTGATGGTTTTGCCGAATTCGCGGTTGAATTTTTCGATAAAGTGGAGCGCGATGTCGACGGTATCGTGAGCGCGTTCCCGCAGCGGCGGCAGATGAATCGAGAAGACGGCAAGTCGATAGTAGAGATCGCGGCGGAATTTCCCGGACTCAATCTGCTCCATCAGATTGGCATTGGTCGCGGCGATCAATCTGAATTTCATTTGCAATGGCTGGGTGCCCCCGACTCTGCGGAAGGTGCGCTCTTCGATGACCTTGAGCAGCTTCACTTGCAGATTGAGCGGCATTTCGCCGATTTCGTCGAGGAAGAAGGTCCCGCCGGCGGCGATTTCAAAGAGTCCGCGTTTGCGTTGTTTGGCATCGGTGAACGCGCCCTTCTCATAGCCGAAGAGCTCAGCTTCGAGTAGATTCTCGGGCATGGCGGCGCAGTTCACTTCGACGAACGGTTTGTCGGCATTGGGCGAGGCCAGGTGAACCGCATGCGCCACGAGTTCCTTGCCAGTTCCCGATTCACCTGTTAGCAGTACGGTAGCAAAGGGGACAGCGGCGACTTTGCGGCCCGTCTCTTTGACCTGATTCATCTGCTTGCAGTCGCCGACCAGACGGTCAAAGCCGTAGACGGCCTTGCGTTCATCGGCGACGCGCTCGATTTCGCGGGCGGTGGCGACATTCGAGAGGGCGCGATCAACCAAGAGCATCAGCTTTTCGAGATTAAGCGGCTTGCCGAGGTAGTCAAATGCGCCGTGCTTGAGCGCCTCCACGGCCTTTTCGGGCGTGGCCTGTCCGCTGATAATGAGCACGGGATGTTGCGGTGCGACTTCATGAATCTGTTGACAGAGTTCAACACCGTCAATTCCGCCCGGCAATCCGACGTCTATGATGGACAGATCGGGTGCCATCGTGCGCATTTTTTCGAGGCCGACCGTAGCATCTTCAGCCTCAATAACTTCGTAGTCTTTGATTTCCGCGACCTGCCGAATGATTTCGCGAATATCGCGGTCGTCGTCCACTACTAATAACGTTGCCTGCATGTTTTTCGCCGGGTTTGTTGCGTTGAACCACTTTGCCGGGAATTCATACAGCAACAACAGGGCCATTTGCACCACCAGAGTATGCGCTGGACCAGTGGCGCGTCCGAAGTTGCGGATGAGCGATAAAATGGCTGTTGACAATGGGGGGTTTAGAGTATATTTTGAAGGACAGCTCAAGGACAACTTGAAAAAGGTACGAATCGAGGGCTAAGATGAAGATTATTCAAGTTCTAATCGGATTGGTAGTTCTGTGGTGGGGAGAAGCAGCACAGGCAGACACGACCTGGGTGGCCTCCGGGAATGTGAGCGGCGTGTGGCCCGCCTCGGGTTCACCGTATGTCGTGCACGGTGGAGACATCACCGTTGTGACGGGCGAGGCCTTGCAGATTGAGCCGGGTGTGCGGGTTTATTTCGCAGGCTCATTCAAAATGGTTATTAATGGCCTACTGCAAGCGATAGGTACGGAAAGCGATTCAATTTGGTTTACGGGGGATGCGAGTGGGTTTCCCTACGATTCGCCGACGCGTTGGCGGGGGCTACGGTTTGTGGACGCTGACGCCGATTGTGAGTTGCGTTATTGCAGTATCACATACAGCGGCGCGACGGGGCCGGGGGCATTAAGTTATGGTGGCGGATTGTATTGCTACAATACGGACTTGGAGATTGCGCGTAGTAGGATTCACCACTGTCACGCGGGCGGAAGTCCCGCAAACGCGGGCGGAGGTTGCGGAGCGTATTTTGAGCAAAGCGATGTTGAACTCGAATACACGGATATCACGCATAACGGCGGGACGGTATACGGCGACGGTTATGTATACAATACCAAGGGGGGTGGGTTTGCGACGCTCAATGCGACCATTCACCTGCGGCACTGCAAGATTCAATCGAATCGTCCGGGCATAGTAATCGGTGGACTCTACTTGCGCGAGGGAACGGTCGCGACGATTGACACATGCTTGATTGACGACAATCAGACTCCCGACGGAGGGTTGGGCGGAGTCATGGCTGAACCGACCTCCGTGGTGTCGCTGACGGGGACGACAATCTCGAATCATCATGCCGCTTTTGGTTTTGACGGGGCATGCGGTGTGTCGGCGCGGCGTTGACGATGGACGCATGTACGCTCAGGAATAACAGCGCAAGTTGGATTGGTCCCAATGAGACAGGCGGGAGCAGCGGAGTGGGGATATTCGATCCGATCACAGCGGAGATTTCAAATTCCGTGTTTGAAGGAAACATTGGAGAATACGGGGCGGCAAGTTTGTGTGAGAATACCACCTTCACGAATTGCACATTTCGCAACAACCACTCTTCAGATGGAGCGGTGTATTCGAAGGGTGGGAACTGGTTTACCGGCTGCGTGTTTGAAGAGAACGTGGCGAGCAGCTGGGGTCCGCATCTCGGTAACTACGGAAACGGAGTGGGAGGGGCAATCGTCTTTTTTCTCGGGGGCGGACACGGTAAGTCACTTCAAGTTCGACGGGAACACGAGTTACCTGGTCTGGGATGAAGAGGGGACAGAGGAATGGAACACACTGAGCACATTCGGCGCGGCGCTGTATTGCTACGCAGAGGCTTCGCCGTACATTGTGAACAGCGTGTTTGCGGGGAACGACCTCAATCGAGGAATACAATATGGCACGGGCAGCGTGCTGTATAGCGCAGGCGGCAGCCCGTCGTTTGAGTTTTGCACGATGTATGATAACAGCGCGAGTGGTCATCCGGGCGGAGTGATCTTCATGGATGGGGGAAGTCTGACCATGACGAGCTGCATTGTGTCGCATTCCACGGCGAGCTGTGCGATCTATTTTGATTTGGGGGCCACGGGCGACATTGAGTATTGCGACTTCTTCGGTCTTTCGGGTCAGAATTTCCGGGGCGTTCCCCCGGTGGGATTAGGGACGATTTCGACGACGAATGTGAACGGAGATACGTGCGATCAGTATTTCAATCTCTATGTTGATCCTGAGTATGCGGATGCCGCAAACGGAGATTTGCATTTGGGCGGAACGAGCGCGTGTGTGAACGCTGCGGATCCGGCGAGTATGATTGCGCGTGATTTTGACGGAACGGCGCGGCCCAGCGGAGCGTTTTCAGACATCGGCGCATATGAGCGCGGCGCATTGGTGGTAGATGACTTGGTCATTTACCACGACACGGCGAACAACGACATCCTGCTCAATTGGGGCGCGGTGCCGGGGGCGAGCGGCTATGAGATTTATGCAGGTGACACACAGGAGTATGAGCCGGGGAACAGTGTGCTGATTGGCACGACGGCGGCAACGACGTTTACGGATGACGATGTGTTGCTTACAGCGACGGAACAGCGGACGTACGTCGTGTTTGCGTTGCCTTGACCCTGAAGCCCCCCTTAGTCCCCCCAAAGTTGCGGCAACTTTGGGGGGAGATCAGAAGAAGCCCCGCGATTTTTCGCGGGGCTTTTGTGTTGGTATCGCATAGAGATCGGGGCACCCGCAGCGGGTGCCACCGGGAGAAAGTCTATCGGCGGTGAATTTCCACGGTGACGTGAACAATTCCGGAGTGCCCGGGCAGGAGTGATTTGTAATGGTCAGGGGACAGGTCTTCGTTAGACGCGAGCCACAATTCGCAGGCGTATCTTCCGGAGCCAATAGACCAGACGTGAATGTCGGCGACTTTGGCGTCGGAGTTCGTCTCGACGGCCTCGCGGATCGACTCGATCACGGCCTGCGGTGCTTGGCGGTCGAGCAGGACTTTTCCGGAGTCGAACAGCAGCCCGATGGCCCAACTGCTTACGAGGATGGCACCGACGATGCCCATCACGGGGTCCATCCAGATCCAGCCGAAGTACTTTGCGGCCAGCAGTGCGGAGATTGCGGTCACGGACGTTAGCGCATCCGCGAGCACATGCAGATAGGCGGCGCGGAGATTGTGGTCTTCGTGCTTGCCATGTTCGTGGTCGTGATGCTGATGCCCGTGGTCATGGTCGTGGTCATGTTCGTGCCCGAGAATCAGGGCGCTGACGCCGTTGACGACTAAGCCGATTACGGCAACGAGAATCGCCTGATTGAAAACAATGGGGATCGGATGCAGCAAGCGCAGAACACTTTCGTAGGCCATGACCAGGGCGAAGAAGCCGAGCATCAGCGCACTGGCAAAGGCCGCGAGGTTGTTGATCTTGCCGGTTCCAAAGCTGAAGCGGTTATCGTGAGCATACTTGCGGGCGAGGACGTATGCGGCATAGCTCAGCGTCAGGGCGAGGGCGTGTGACGCCATGTGCAGTCCGTCTGCGAGCAGAGCCATTGACCCGTACAGAATACCGGCGGAGATTTCGACCGCCATCATGGTCAGGGTGATGAAGACCACGATCAGCGTGCGGCGTTCGCCGGCGCGGAGTTGATCTTGCCCGAAGGTGTGGGAGTGCTGCAGTGATTCCATAGTTGTTTAAGCAAAAGCCCCGCGAGTTGAAGCGGGGCTTTGGGGAACACTTTGGGTTAGATGTTACCGCCGGGTCGCGGGGACGTTAGAAGGAATCCACATTGCCCCGAACTCGATATCATCGACGTCAACCTCGCCGTCTACCGCTTGGACCTCGACAATAATGCGATACGTTCCAACCCCGATGCCGTTAGGAAAAGTTTTTTGCAGGTGGATATCCGTAACTCCTTCGGCTCGATATTCATACGCCGTTTCCGGAGACGATAGAACCATTGTCGACATCCTGCAACTGGAGCAATGCTTTCCACGCGGAGTGATCCATGCCGTCATTGATCACCTGTGCGAAGAAAATAATGGAGGCAGGTCCTCCAACGTCGAATGTGAAGCTTGGAAAGGCGACAGGCGTTGTGCCGACGATACCACCGTTGGCATTTTGCGAAAACATACCGAACTCTGCGGCCTCTAACGCGTCGATACGCGTTTCATGGTTATCAACCTGATTTACGTTATCAATCAGTTCTTGCTCTGACAGCGATCCGACATTGGCGGAGCTGCGCGCCGAGTCGGCCCAGCAAGAGATGAATGCATAGGGCACGGAGGAGATAAACTGGCGCGGATGCATCCAGGTGTCTTCGTAGGAGATGCTGATCCACTGTCCATCGCCTTCGGGGTCCAGAAAATCCGACGGATCGAGGGGGAAGAGCGCGCCGAGAATGACTTCGAATACGCCGTTTGAGACGGTAACATCCTGCCACTCAGACCAGACGGGCGGGCCGCCTGCTGCTGAGGGGAAGATATGGAAGCCAATCGTGTAAACGCCGTCCGGCATGACATTACCTTCAGTGTCCGTGAAGACGGCCTGATAGGACATGGTGGTCGGCACGACGGCGAAGGCGGCGGTAACGACCAGCACCACGGCAAACAGGAGAGCAGCGAATCTCATGTGAGAAATCCCGATATGTAGAGGTGTTTACTTAATCAGAGTGAGTTTGCGGACTTGAACACGCGCGTCGTGTGACAAGCGCGCAAAGTATTGTCCGCTGGGCACGGCAAATCCGTTCGAGTTCTTGCCGTCCCAAACGAGCTGGTATTCGCCCGCCGCGTAGCCGTGCAGGTCAAAGCTCCTGACGATCTGACCGGTGAGGTTGTAGATCGCGATTTGGCCCTGCGCCGATTTGTCCAGAGCGAAGGGGATAACCGTAGACGGGTTGAACGGGTTGGGGAAGTTCTGACCCAACTCGAATCGGGCGGGTAGGGCAATGGGCTGATCGGAATTGATCGGCGGCGAATAGAGATACTGCCGGACAGCCCGGATGTAGGTGGTCGAGATCATTGTACCGGATTCGGCAAGCGTGCCGGTTCCGAGAGTTGGCTGCCCAGCGAATCCGTTGAAGGCCACGATGGTCGTCGCTCCCGGGAAATTCGTGCTCAGGAATTGGCCGAGTTTAGCGTTGTGCCCAGAGGCACAGAGGCAACAGGCACAGCGCGGCGGCAAAATGGCGGAGTTTAGGTGACAACTTAGGACTCTGCGGCAAGTATTATGTGTAACTCTATGTGGGAGTCGCCTGGTTGGCGTAGATGCAAGGTTAATGCGGGCTGGACTTACGCGGCCCTGATCAGGGCGATTGCATAAGATTTCAGCATTCAAAGCTAACCAATTGGTCTTTGAAAGTCAAGACGCAGCGTGAACTTAGGGGGCAAGAATAGGGCCACAGCGGGGGTGCTCCTTGCATTGGAGGTTTAGGGTAGGATTGCCTCCGTTGCAGGGAAGGTTGTTAGTGTGACTGACCCAGGCAATCATGTAAGCCAAGAGTTTACTAAAGTTAAAGTACTGGAAACCCATAGTTTTGAGGCGTCAACATTGTGCAAAAATGTGGCGGAACCATTGCTAAGCGGGGAGATAAGAAATATATTAGTTATGCTTGTGGAAGAGGTATTTTCAACAAATTCGGATCCGAACCCATAACTAACAGAGGACAAGCATGAAGAAGCTTTTGACTGTCTGTATTATGCTGGCTTTGGTCGCGACGGCGGCTATGGCTGGCAAGGAAACGGCGAACCTGAGCAATCAGGTTCCAGTGTCTGCAAAGGCAATCGCAATTACGGCCGAGAAGGCCGCGACGTTGAACGACGCTTCGTTGTGGGCGACCGCGGAATCGCGGAACAGCCTTGATGACTGCGCGGTTCCGTTCCCCGAAGGCGCGGAAGCGCCGACGGTTGTTCCGGCCCTTCCGGCTTGCTGGACGGAAATCAGTGTTGACGCCTCAAGCCCAGCGGCGACGTGGGGAACCTCGACGGGTTCTGCCAAGACGGGCACGCAGAAGATTCGTATTTCCTGGAGCGCCCCCGCTCTGGACGACTACCTGATTTCGCCGGCGGTCACGCTGACGGGTGGTACGTCGTATGATCTGAAGTTCTGGCGCCGTGCGGCGAGCTCGTCGTACTCTGAACAGTTGACGGTGCTCTTGAGCTCGACGACACCGGACGTTGCGGGTCTTTCGACCGTGATCAAGCCCCTCTACTCGTTCAACAGTGTTACCTACGTTCAGGACGTCGTGACGTTCACGCCGTCGGTGACGGGTGTCCACTACATCGGCTGGCGTGCAACGAGCCTTGACGCTCTGGGTATCTATCTTGATGATATCACGTTGGAGTTGACTCCGCAGACTCCGGGCCGCTGCTGCTATGGCACGGACCCCTGTGCTCCGCTGTGCGCTGACCTGCTCCAAGCGGATTGTGCCGCTCTGGGTGGTTCGTTTGACCCGGCGACGACGTGTACGGCGACCCCGTGCCCGGTTCCGCTGCCTGGCGATCTCTGCTGCAATGCGTTGCCGATTCCGGGCGTTCCGTACAGTGTTTCGGGTACGACGGCTGGTTACAACGATAATTATCATGCTGTATGCCCCTACAACGTGACCGGCGCTCCGGATGTTACGTACGGCTACACTCCGGCTGTTGATCAGTTGGTGACGTTCAGCCTGTGTCTGTCTGGCTACGACACGAAGATTTACATCTATGACGGCGCACCGGTTCCAGGCGGCGAAAGTGCATGTAACGACGACGCCAGCCCGTGCCCCGGCGCGACTGGCAACTACCGTTCGTACCTCGAGTGCGTGCAGCTTTATGCCGGCCACTCGTACTGCATCGTCGTTGACGGTTACAGCTCTGCTGACTTCGGCGACTATACGTTGACGTTGGAAGAGTGCACTCCGTGCGACGTGGTTTGCCCGCCGGAAGCGACTCCGGAAGGCGAGCCGGTTTGCTTTGACGGTTACGACGACATCTACAATGGCGGCTGCAACGACGTATTCGGCGGCAGCATCACGCCGATCGACTGCGGCGCGTTGGTTTGCGGTACCTATGGTACGCACCTGAACAGCACCGGCGCAGGCGTTCGTGACACCGATTGGTACCTGCTGAACGTCGCTGACGACAACGACAGCGTGTTTGTCTGTGTGGCGGGCGATGCTCCGACGCAGTTGGCGATCATTCCGGTTGGCGACTGTAATGCTCTGGTGATTCTGTACAATGTGGTTTCGCTGTCTTGCGAAACTCAGTGCTTCGTTGGCTGCTTGCCGGCGGGTCAGTACTGGATCTTCGTGGCCTCGGCTGCAGGTAACACGGTTGCTTGCGGCAGCCAGTACGTCCTGCAAGTTGGCTGCATGCCGTGCTCTGAGCCGTTCGTCTGCCATTGCGGCGAAGCCGCGAACTCGCATTGCACGTATGCTGTTGACAACACAACGTATCCGATCGACAGCGCGCTTCCGCCGACGGTTGTGACGATCAATGTGCCGATCGAGTATCAGATCACGGATCTGAACGTCTGCTTGGATATCGTTCACACGTACGACGGCGACCTGGGCATCACGCTGACGTCCCCGTTGGGTACAGTGGTCACGCTGTCCTATCAGAATGGCGGCGGTGGTGACAACTTCACCTGCACAACGTTTGACGACGAAGCATCGACGGCGGTTGCTCTGGGTGTTGCTCCGTTCAGCGGCAGCTTCCAGCCGGACAGCCCGTTGTCGGCAGTTGACGGCGAGAACGCGGTTGGCAACTGGACGCTGACGATCACCGACTACTTCGGTGGCGACGTCGGCTGGTTGAACAATGTCTGCCTCGAGTTCACGTATGACATCATCTTGCCGGTTGCGTTTGGCAGCCTTGACGTCGTCGCGGGTGACCGTGAAGTGACGTTGAATTGGAACACGATGTCTGAGACGAACGTTGCGAAGTTTGAGATTCTGCGTGACGGCGCCAAGGTTGGCGAAGTTGCAGCGACGAACAACGCGACTGGCTCGACCTACAGCTTCACGGATGAGAACCTGACCAACGGCACCGCCTACAGCTACAATCTGGTGTCGGTGGATGTGACTGGTGCTCGTCAGGAGCTTGCGACTCAGAGCGCGACCCCGAGCTTTGGTTCGGCGGTTGTTTCCGAGTACGCTCTGCATCAGAACTACCCGAACCCGTTCAACCCGACCACGAACATCGCGTTCGACATGGTTGAGGCTGGCAATGTGAACATTAGCGTGTTCAACCTGCTCGGTCAGAAGGTTGCGGAGCTGGTGAATGGCCGTATGGAAGCCGGTCGTCACGTCGTAGCGTTTGACGCCGCGACGCTGTCGTCGGGTCTCTATCTGTACAAGATGGACGTCAATGGCCTGTCGTTCCAGCAGAAGATGGTCCTGATGAAGTAGGCAGCGTAGACGCTGCACCCAGTGCGCTGGCGCAAGGGCTCTGGCGGATTGGGCTGGCTAGGTAAGCGCGGCGGGCCGGGCAGCAATGTCCGGCCCGCCTTTTCTCTTGGGGGTTGTGTAAGATCTCGGGGGTGGTCAGATATCCTTGTCGTAAGGCGGTGAAACCCTATCACAAGGAGAACAAAATGGAACGGGAAATGAAGTTAGCGGTAGTGCTGGCGATCATGCTGGCGGTGCTATTTGGGGTGGGATGTGACACGGACGAGCAGTGCACGTGTCCCGGGGAGCAGGTTCTGACTGAGGTATTGGTCATCGGCACCGAGGTGGCCACGGATTTCATGCAGACGAGGAGATTCACCGTCCGGGCCACACCGATGAGTGAGGACAATAGCGCAATACTTCGTCCTGACCTTGGGGTCAACGTGCATATCACTTGCCAGAGCGGCGTGAATGCGGAAGTAGTCATCGAGGACATCGTCGAGCCGTCGGGTCGCCCGTTAGCAGTCGTGCTCCACATCGATCAAAGCGGCAGCATGGTAAGCAATGATCCGAACCGTTTGCGGGTGGATGGAGCGAAGGCCTTCGTCGACAAGCTCGAGGAGCTTGGGGTGAACTACCGTGCGGCGGTGTTTGCGTACGACCGGTATCACGGGATGGGGAACTTCAACGCCTGCGACATGCTGGCAGGTTTCACGGACAACGCGGACAGTCTGCGAGCGGCCTGTGACCTCGCGGGGCAGTATACGGGCACGCCGACGTACACGTCACTGGGCGAGGTATTGGAATACATGGAGACGCAGGTGCCGGCGGCGCAGTATGAGCGGGCGATTGTTCTGTTGAGCGACGGTGAACCGGGCGATTCCTACTACCGCGAAGACGTTTGCGATTTGGCGGTTAGTTTGGCGATCCCGATCTACTCAATCGGCCTGGGACCGGCCTCGGATGCGACCACCTCAAATTCAGCGACGCAAGAGATGCGCGCGATAGCAGTGTGCTCTGGCGGAACATACGTGGGCATTCAGGATTTGAATGCCATCGAGCAGATTTATAATGCGATTGCCGCCGCAGTGTCGTTGGGCTACGCGGACTTTCAGGTGGTGCTGAGTGGAACAGGAGCCAACAGCATCCAGTGCAATGACGTCGTGTGCGGCACGGTTGCCGTTACGGCTGACGGGCGCACGGCTGAAGGGCAGTTTTCCTTCAGTGTGCCGTGTCCATAGCCTGCGCAAGCGCAGACGCTGCACCCAGTGCGGTGGCGCAAGGGCTCTGGCGGATTGGGCTGGATAGGCAAGCACGGCGGGCCGGACAGGAATGTCCGGCCCGCCTTATTTTGGGGTTGTGCGTGGGTTATGCGAGGAGCAGTTCGACTATGAAGGCGACTGCATAGGACAGCGCACCGGCCATGACCGCGACCAGCAAAGTGCGCGAAGCGCCCGGATCGAGACCCCAGTCGTCCAGTCGACGATGGAGTAGAATGCTCAGGGGGATGAAGGCGAGGGTGGAAACGATGATATCCCGCATGGGAATTGGCGGAGCAATTCCTGTTCCTGAAACGCTTGCAAGTCCGGGCAGACATGCTTACTTTGGGCGGACACAAAACGGGAGAGTCAGGAATGCTATTTGGGGCGCATACATCGACGGCGGGCGGTCTCTACAAGGCCTTTGAGTGGGGGACGAAATTCGGCTGCGAGCCCATTCAGGTCTTCACGAAGAGCCAGCTGCAGTGGAAGGCCAAGGAGATCGAGCCGGAAGCGATTGAGAAGTGGTTCTCCGCGTGGGAAGAGGCGGGAAAGCCGCCGGTGTTGGTCCATGACAGCTATTTGATCAATCTCTCATCGCCGGAGCCGGAGCTGCGCCAGAAATCCGTTGATGGGTTTGTGTATGAGCTTGAGCGTGCGGCACTCCTGGGGATTCCGTGGGTGAATACACATCCGGGATCACACAAAGGGTCTGGTGAAGAGGTTGGACTCAAGAATTGCGCGGCGTCGCTGAAAGAAGTGCTTGCCCGGACGGAACAGCTCGGAGTAGGAATCCTGCTCGAAACGACGGCGGGACAGGGGGGAGATTTGGGAGCGAAGTTCGAGCACTTAGGATATTTGATCGGCGAGTGCAAAGCTGACGAGCGAATGGGTGTGTGCGTGGACACGTGCCACATCTTCGCGGCGGGGTATGATCTTCGGACTGCGGATGCGTATAAGGCAACGTGGAAGCAGTTTGACGAGCAGATAGGATTGAAATACCTGCGCGCGTTTCATCTGAACGATTCGAAGTTTGAGTTGGGCAAGCATCGCGATCGTCATGCTGCGATTGGCCAGGGTTTCATCGGGGAATCGGGATTCAAGCTGCTGGCGACGGATGCGCGGTTTGCGGGGCTTCCGGGGACGACGGAACTGCCGGAGGAGGATACTCCTTCGAGTATTGCTACGTTGAAACGGATGAGGGATGAATGAGAAAACGGGCCACGCAGAGAAGCGCGGCCCGTTTTGATTTAGGGAGGTGTTATCTACGGTGTGCAGTCTTGCACGACGACGAAGAACTGTTGGTCGGAGAGTCCTGTAATGACGACATCGGCCTGTCCAATCGCGGCAACATCAACTTCCGCAGCGACGGACCAGCCGGGGCCGGGCGGGGTCGTGGCCAGAGTGGCATCGGCAGTGCCATAGACGACATAGTGGCCCATCTGCGGAGCCTGCCAGTAGACGTGTACCTGATCGGCGGCCTCCCACTTGATGACAAGGTCGGTTGGGTCAAGGCAGGGTGGCGGCGGGACTTCGACGGTCACAGTGCCGACCATCCCGACGCTGAAATGCACTTCACACTCATAGTTATATGTACCGGCTAACGGCGCATTGAATGCGAAGTCATAGACAAAGGGACTACTGGTGGGATTCCCACTGCGGAACACCGGTGTTGCGGTTACTTCAGCGACATTGTGAAGCCCGCCGCCTTTGGTCCAGCGCACCGTGTCTCCCTGTTGAATAGTGATGTTCGCGGGCGTAAACGAGAGCCCGGACACGGTCACATTGTGGATCGTTGCGAACGCGGTGGACGCGACGCAAAGTACGACAAGCGTCAGAAATTTGTTCATCCTAAACTCCCTCAGGTGTAAGGCTGGTGATCGAGGTCCACGAGGTATGGCCACGTATTGCATCAATGTGCCATAGATGACCCAAAATGTCAAGTTCTAAGTGACTGGAAATTAAAAAGCCCGCCAGCGAGGCGGGCTTTCCACACTCTTGTCGTAAGCTTAGAAAAACACGTGCATCTGAGCTTCGATTTGCTGCTTGTTGCGGGTCTGCACAGAACCGTCCTGGGTGCTTCCGGCAGAGGAATAGAGCCGGTGTTTCACGGATACCTCAACCCACGGGAGGACGAAGGACCCGAGGCCGATGGACGTGCGCTCGGCCTCCCCGGCTACGCCAGAGGTTTCGGCATTGTCGAGCCAGTCGTAGGCTGCCTGCAGCCAGAGGCCCTGATAAACCATCACTTCGAGCTGCGTGGTCGAATAGGCACTGGTAATGGGTGCAGAGGCAAAGGCCGGAACCCAGTTCTTGCGGTCATACTCGAAGAGGAGAGTGGTTGCCAGCCAGCCGAAGTTTGAGGCTCCACCGCCTGTTCCCATCTTCCCGTGAATGCCTTCAAACGCGATACCGCCAAAGCCGCCCCAGGCGGTGGTCTTGTGTCGCCGCTGGGAGAACGGGAGCTCGGAATCGGGAGCTTTGGCCGGGGAGTGATACCAACTTGCTCCGCCGTTGACCACGAACTTCTGCGCAAAGGGCAGCCGGCGTTGGCCGTAAGCGCGGGCCACCCAGCGCTTCTGCTGGTCGCGGTCTGAAGGGATATTGGACTGGGCCGCAGTGTAGGAGCCGCTCAGGTCGAAAGTTGCGATTCTGGTGCCCGCTTCCAAACCGACACCGTAGTGCGGGGGCAGAGGCGGGCTGTTCGCGAAGCCGTCGTACTCGGACCAAAGGCCGGTGCGGGTATAGGCCGTATGGTCGGCGAAGCGGTAGCCGTAGTTCTCCTGAAACTGTCCGCCCTTGACCCACGCCTTGAAGCCCTTCAGATTGGCCATACCGTACGCTTCCATGCGGCCGCTGACATCTGCGACGCCACGCGACAGATAGAGCATGAACTGCTCGGTCGGGCGGATTTCGAGATACATGTTGCCTTCCATCTGCGCAACGGTGCCGGTGTTTGTTGAAAAGGAGCCGGACGTTCCCTCTTCGGGGCGCGCCCGGCTTCATCTTTCTGGGTATTCGTGGCAATCCAGATCGTTCGCAGGTCGGCGCCGATGGTGACGGACTCGGAGAGTTGGGGTTTGAGCTTATTGATCAGCTCGTATGAAACCGGTTTGACGGGGAGGTATTGCGGGCCAAAGAACTGACTGCCGTAGGGTGCGCATGCCGTTGCCAGTGGGGTTTGCGTGGCAGAGGAAGCAGCTTTGGCCGAAGAGGGCGCTATACTGCGGGCGGGCGAAGGCAGTGGAGGCGAAGACAGCGCAGAAGAGGAGAATGAGGCACAACAATTTGCGCATCGGCAAACCTTTCCGAGGGGAGTGAAGCGTGGCATGATGGACAAGACTAAGGCAATATACACAACGATTTGGGTGGGTGCAAGAGAGTTGCCACGTTGGGGAAATCCTGCTATATTGTGTTCTTGGTTCGTCGGACACGATTGCCACAGATTCAAGAAACGCGCGGCTGGCGCTTTGCAGGCTCCGCAAAATAACCATGATCTACTTCACAAAATATCACGGATTAGGCAACGATTTTCTGTTATTCGACGAGCGCACCATTCCGCAAGAGTATTTTACTTCGGAGTTAGTGCGGCGGTTATGCCAGCGGCACACGGGAGTTGGAGCGGATGGGATTCTGCTGCGGACGAAGAGCGAGCGGGCGAATCACCGGATGCTATTGTGGAACGCGGATGGGTCGAGCGCGGAGATCTCAGGGAACGGATTGCGCTGCTTTGTGCACTTCTTGAAGGACTCGGGGTACGATGTTTCTCAAGGTGTTCAGATCGAGACGGGAGGCGGAGTCCTCTCTGCGTGGCACAAAGGGGACAACGTATTTGAGACAACGATGCCCGCGCCGGACTTCGCAAAAACGGGTGGCCCGTCGCAGTTGAAGCTGACGGCACACGACTTAACGTTTGATGTTTTGTCTGTGAATGTGGGGAATCCGCACGGCGTGATTTTCGGCGAAGCGCGCGATATTCCGTTTGCGGAGAAGTATGGTCCGAGTTTGGAGAGGAACGGGGCATTTCCGCAGGGAGCGAATATTGAGTTTGTGAAGGTACTGGCGCGCGATGCGGCGCAACTTGTGGTGTGGGAGCGCGGCGCGGGGATTACGCTGGCGTGCGGATCTGGTTCAGTGGCGACGGCGTGTGCGGGGTGTGCGGTGGTTGACCGGCCGATTGCGATTCATCAGCCCGGGGGGGCGCTGCATATCACGGTAGCGACGGATTTCAAGGAGATTCGGCAGCGGAGTATTGCAGAACGGGTATGTGCGGGGGAAGTTTATCTGTAGGAGGGATTGGAATCGGCAAAGGGTCGTGGTAACGAGATGTCGAACGCATGATGAATATGGCGAGTGAGAGGATGAACATGTTTAGAGTGATGGTTCTTACGGCCGTGAGCGCGGTGATGAATCTGCTGTTGGCTGCGTGCGACGTGAAGAACGCGACGGAAGATATGCCCGAGGGGCCGCTGAACTACCGGCAGGAGATGCGGGACTTCATAGTGAGTATTCGCACCTTCGCGGTGGCAACGGATGCCGAGTTTTTTGTGATTCCGCAGAATGGTCAGGAGCTGATTACGACGGACAGCACGTCGAACGGGCCGCTGGCGCAATCGTACGTGTCGCTGATCGGAGGGCAGGCGCGGGAAGACCTGTTCTACGGCTACACGGCAGATAATGTGGCGACTCCGGCAGCGGACCGCGACTATATGCTTGCGTATATGGACCGCTGCGAGGCCGCCGGTGTGCAAGCGTTAGTGATTGACTATTGCTGGACGCAGTCGTTTGTCAACAACTCATATGCGCAGAGCGCGGCGCACGGGTTGATCTCATTCGCGGCGGATCATCGCGATTTGGACAACGTTCCGGCCTATCCCGCGCAACCGTACAACGGGAATGCCAATCACATCACGACACTTGGTCAGGCGCAGAATTTCCTGTATCTGATCAATCCGAACTTTGCGGACAAGCAGGAGTTTCTGGACGTGGTCGCGGCGACGAATCACGACGCGGTAGTAGTGGATTTATTCTTTTGGGAAGATCAACTCACGGCTGCGGATGTGAATTCGCTTAGACAAAAGGCGAACGGCGGGACGCGATTGGTGATCTGTTACATGAGTATCGGTGAGGCGGAGGATTACCGCTACTATTGGCAGCCCTCGTGGTCGACGACTCCGCCGTCATGGTTGGGAACCGAGAATCCGGATTGGCCGGGGAACTACAAAGTTGAATATTGGCAGCCGGAGTGGCAGAGTATTATTGTGGGAACCGACTCGAGTTACACACAGCGAATTTTGAATTCGGGCTTTGACGGCGTGTATCTCGATTTGGTCGATGCATTCGAGTATTTCGAGTCTCAACCGTAGGCCGCGTGCCGCCTCGAGTAAGGCACGTTTCTCTTAAACAACATCATTTCAAATTTTGTCGACACCAGCCACGCGCTTAACGCGCCTACCAGAATATTTGTTTGCCGATCTTGAGCAGAAGATCGCGGAGAAGACTGCCGCAGGGCGGGACGTAATCAATCTTGGGATTGGCGACCCGGATTTGATGCCGCCGGATTCGTTCACGAAGAGTTTGCAGGAGCACGCAGCGGATTCGGATGCGCACTTCTATTCATCGTCGCGCGGGGATCGCGGCGTTCGCGCGGCGATAGCGACGTACTTCAAGGGAGGTTCGGAGTCGAACTCGATCCAGACTCGCAGATTTGCGTGGTGCTGGGGGGCAAGGAAGGTCTGTCGTCGCTGGGCCGGGCGGTGGTGAATCCGGGTGACACCGTTGCTTGTCCGTCGCCGGCGTATCCCGTGTATGCGCAGGGGGTGGCGACGTTGTGCGATGGTCACGTGAAGACGATGCCGCTGACGAAAGAGAACGGATTCTTGCCGGATTTGACTTTAGCCGAAGGGTGCAAGATGCTCTTCTGTAACTATCCGAATAATCCGACGGGGGCAATTGCGACCGAGTACTTTTGGCGGCAGTTGGCGGAGTTTGCGGACACGCATCCCGAGACCGTGGTTTGCCACGATCACGCATACAGCGAGATGACCTTTGGCGATTATGTCGCGCCGTCGTTCCTGCAATACACGAGCAACGCAGTGGAGATGCACTCGCTGTCGAAGGTGTTTAACGCGACGGGATTTCGCATCGGGTTCTGCGTCGGACGCGCGGACTATATCTCGGACCTGGTGAAGGCCAAATCGCAGATCGATTCCGGCGCACCGTTGATGATTCAGCGCGCCATGGCGGACGGGCTGGCGGGCTATTGCGGACAGGTGCCGCCCAAAGAAGTCAAGGAGATTCGCAAGATATACGGTGAGCGGAGAGCGTTCAGCGAAAGGGCGCTGCGTGAACTCGGGTTGGATGTGATCGAAAGTCCGGCGACGTTTTATGTATGGGCACGAGTGGGAGACGACGAGCTGCCATTTGTGCAGCGGGCACTCGATCACGACGTAGTGGTCACGCCGGGGCGCGGCTTCGGCAAAGAAGGAGGCGGGTATATTCGGTTGGCGCTGACGCAATCGCTTGAAAGAATAGCATTGGCGATGCAGCGGCTTAGGTAGGTTCTTGCGGCAACACAACTCTACAATTCCAAATCGTGGCAGATAGATTTCGACAAATAGTCAGCGGGCGCGCGATCATTCTTGGGCATCGCGGCTCACCGAAGATTGCGCGAGAGAACACGCTGGCGTCTTTTCGATTGGCGCTGGACGAGGGCGCCGACGGAGTTGAGCTCGATGTGCAGATCACTCGTGACGGTATTCCGGTGGTCTGTCACGACGAGGAGCTGGCCACGGGCGAAAGACTTTGCGACCTGTCGTTGGCCGAGATGCAGGCCCTTCTTGAAGGGTCGGGCGGCAAATGCACACGTTGGAGGAGGTGCTGCGCGATCTATCGGGCCGGGGATTCGTGAATATTGAGATCAAGGTTCCGGGTCACGAGAAGACGGTACTTGAACTGGCGCGCACGACGCTGAAGAAGGAGACGTTTCTTTTTTCGAGTTTCTTGCCCGATGTTGTCGCGACATACCGCGCGCTCGCGCCGGATGTTCCGGCAATCTGGATCGTCGCGGAACGGATGACGCTTGAAGACGAGTTGAATACGATTCACCGCGTTCATGGCAACGGGATTGCGTTTTATCATGAATTGATCACGCCGGAACTTGCCGGGTTCTTCAAGATTCATAACGTGCCGCTGTTCACGTGGACGGTGAACGACCTTGCGGAATTCCGGCGCGTCGTCGAGCTCGGAGTGAGTGGAGTGATTACGGACGAACCGCGCTTGCTGGCCGAGGCGAAGTGATCGGTCTGGCGACGTCGCGGGAGTTGCCGGAGCTGTCGGGCGGTGAACAGCTCTTGTATCAGGAGTTGTCGCGGCGCGCGGCGTGCGCAGTTGTGATCTGGGATGATCCGCAGGAGGCGTGGCGGTCGTGCTCGCAGATCATCATCCGGTGCACGTGGGACTACAGCAACCACCTGCCGCGCTTCTTGACTTGGATTGATGACGTTGAAAAGGCGGGGATTCGGCTGCACACCCTGCAGAAGTTGTGCGCTGGAATTGTGACAAGACGTATATGCGTGATCTTGCGGCGCGCGGAGTTTCCATTCCGGACACGACGTGGATATCCCGTGGGACGTTGACGCCGGAGCTGCTGATGAGTATGGTAACGGAGCCGTGCGTCATCAAGCCGACGGTGTCGGGAGGAGCGAAGGACACGTATCGCGTGACGCCCGACAGTGTGCTTGCAGTTGCGGAGCATCTCAAAGGAGTCGCGGCGGAAAAGGAGCTGATGCTTCAGACCTTCATCCCTGAAGTCGTAAATCCGGGTGAATATGCGCTGATCTACTTTCGCGGCGAGTTTTCGCACGCGGTATTGAAGACGCCGGCTCCGGTGACTATCGAGTGCAGCCGCGCTTCGGGGGACAGACGGAAGCGATTGAAGTATCAGGTTCGGTCATCGAGCAGGGGCGCAAGATTCTCGCGCAGATTCCTATGGCTGAAACGCCGCTGTATGCGCGAGTGGATGGCATTCTGCGCGGCGGGGAGTTTGTTTTGATGGAGCTTGAGTTGATCGAGCCGTATTTGTTTTTGGAGCATCAGGAGCGGGCTGCCACGGTTCTTGCATCTTCTTTGTGATTTGTGATTGAATAACCCATACACCAGACCATTTTCCATGCAGCCATCCAAAGCACACAATCGTTTAGGCAGTATTACGGACGCGATCGGGAATACGCCGCTCGTTAGGTTGAACAAGATTGGCGCCGGGCTTCCGGGCGAGATTTGGGTCAAGTGCGAGCAGATGAATCCTTCAGGATCGGTGAAGGATCGTATGGCGAGTTATATGCTCGACAAGGCCGCTGGCGCAGGCGACTTGAAGCCGGGCGGAATGATCGTGGAGAACACGAGCGGCAACACGGGCGCGGCGATGGGCATGGCCGCGGCTGTTAAGGGTTACCGCTGTGTGTTTACGATTTCAGACAAGATGAGCAAGGAGAAAGTGGACGGGCTCAAGGTGTTCGGCGCGAAAGTAGTCGTGTGCCCGGCGAATGTGGATGCGGAGTCCCCGCTCAGTTACTATGAAACAGCGAAGCGGATTCACCGTGAGACTCCGGGGAGCTATTATGTGAATCAATATCACAATCGGTTGAACACGGAGGCGCATTACACCTTGTCGGGGCCGGAAATCTGGGAACAGACAGAGGGGAAGATTGACTATTTCGTGGCGGGCCTGGGGACGGGCGGCACGTTTACGGGGATCGCCACGTATTTGAAGGAGAAGAATCCGAGAGTTCAGTGCGTGGGTGTCGACACTTTCGGTTCGATGCTGACGAACTATTGGAAGAGCGGCGAATTTGGCGAGATGTACGCGTACAAGGTTGAGGGGATTGGACAGGATCAGCTTGTGGGCAACATTGATTTCAAGCTCGTAGACGACATGATTCAAGTGGCCGACAAGGATTCGTTTATGATGGGGCGGAGGCTGGCGCGCGAAGAAGGGATTTACGCAGGCGGTTCATCGGGCACGGCGGTGTGGGCGGCGGCGGAGCTTGCGAAGCGAGTGGCACCGGGTTCTGTGATTGTCACGGTGCTGCCGGACAGCGGCTCGCGCTATCTCTCGAAAATGTTTAACGACGAGTGGATGCGCGACAACGGAATGCTCGATGAGCAGTCACCGCTCGGCACGGTGCGCGAGCTGTTATCGGCGCGCGCTCCGCATAGCCTGATTTCGGCGCAGAAGGGCGACAAGGTGGGTGACGTGATTCTGCACTTGAAGGAGACGGGGATCAGTCAGATGCCGGTGGTGGAGAACGATCGCGTGATCGGCCTGATTCACGAGAGTGACCTTTTGAAGTTCATGCTCTCCGGTGTAGGGACGGCGCATTCGAGTATCGGTCCGATTGTGCAGACAGATTTCCCGACGGTGACGGAAGAGACCTCACTCGATTCGGTGAGTCAGGTGTTTACACGGATGCCGCATGATGCCGTGATGGTGCTGCGTGAGGACGTTCCGCGCGCGATCATCACGAAGATCGATCTGATCGACTATCTGCTGCATCGAACCACCGCGCCGGACAAGTCTTGACGCAGAAAAGACGGCGCGAGCCGTCTTTTCACTTGGGAGAATCGAGGATGGATTTCGGACTCAGGCGCTGTTGGCCAGCGGATCAGGTGTCGACCGCTGCCGCCGCGTGACGAGAGGTTAGTAATCTTCTTCGAGCTCGCTCAGCAGGCGGTGGTAGCTCTTGTAGCGTGACGCAGGCAAGGTTTGCTCTTCCAGCGCTTCGAGCACGGCACAGTCAGGTTCTGCGACATGTTTGCAGTTGCGGAAGCGGCAGGCTCGCGTAAGCTCTTGAATGTCGGGAAAGAGTGCGGTGAGATTGTCTCTACCCAATCCGTACGGGACGAAGCTCTTCATGCCGGGCGTGTCAATCAAAGCGGCGCGCTCGCCGAACGGAAGATAGAGCGCGGCAGTTGTCGTGTGTGTGCCTTTGCCGGACCATGCGCTGACTTCGCGGACCTGCAAATCGAGTTCGGGGATCAGCGCATTGGTGAGAGACGTCTTTCCGACGCCGGAGTTTCCGATAATCGCGGACACTCCATCTTGCAGCAGTTCGCGCAGCGGCTCGATCCCCTCGCCCGTGATGTTGCTGACGGGAAAAATGCGGAGATCAAAGGACTCGTAGATAGAGTTAATTTCGCGGACGCGATTTCCGGCCATGTCGAGGTCGAGCTTGGTGAGCACGAACACGGCGGGTACACCGCCGAAGAGAGCGGCGACGAGGAAGCGGTCGAGTGCGGCAATTTTGGTCGAAGGCTGCGCGAGCGAGGCAATGATCAGGACGCGGTCGGCGTTGGCGAACATGACCTGTTTTTCGCGGCGCAGGCCCTTTCGCAAGTAGGCATTGTCGCGTTCGAGCACCTCTTCGACGGCCCATTGCTCATTCTCGCAGACGGCATGCACGCGGTCGCCGACAGCGACGCCGCTGCCGTCGTAATCGAAGAGTTTGCCGCGCAGGATGGCAGACGCGCGCGCTCCGCTGTTGAAATGCAGTAGACAGGTGCGGCGGGCGATTGTGGCGACGCGGGCGATAGTGCGATCAGGCATTTGCAGGAGTAAAGATTGAATAACGGCGATCCATGACGAACTCGATTCCAAGCAAGCCGCGCAGTGCGGCATTTAATGCAGCTCTCAAACTTGTGCGGACGATTCTCGGCTTCAGCGTGTTGCTGGTGGGCGTCGTCATGGTCGTTTTACCGGGCCCTGCGGTAGTCGTGATTCCGATTGGGCTGGCAATTCTCGCGACGGAGTACGCGTGGGCGCGGCGGTATCTGAATAAGTTCAAAGAAAGCGGCGAGAAGCTGGGGACGATCTTTTTCCGGAAGAAGGAACGCGCGTCAACGGACCGCGCCGAGCAGCAGCACGGCTGAGTCAAGCGCCGCATGGTCGCCATAAAGAACGACGAGATCCCCGGATGCGAGTGGAACGTCAAGCTGTTCACCCTGAAAAATGAAGCCCTCCCGCAAGAGCGAAATGACCTGACAGGAGCTTTCGCGGGAGAAACCGAGCGCGCGCAATGTCATTGTGCGCGCTTTGCTGTTTTCATGAATGGGAACGGCTTCGACGAGGCGCTGCATGAGGAGTTGGGCGAGCCGTTCACCGCTGACGGCGGCGCCGCGGAGCGCGCCGTAGCTTTGGCTGCGCACGACTTCGACTTGCGCGGCGATGATATGCGGCGGAATGTGATAGTGCGTGAGCAGTTCGACGAAGATGCGGAGCGAGGTTTCAAATTCTTCGGGGACGACGAGTTTTGCTCCGAGCCGTTCGAGCTCTTCGACTTCGGCGACGTAGCGGGTACGGACAATAAGATGCAGGTCCGGATTCAGGCGATGGATAGTCGTAACGGCGCGTCGCGTGGCGGCGGGGTCGGAGATTGCGATAACCGCGCTATCGAAATGCGCGAGGCCGAGATGACGCAGGAATTCGGCGTGCGAGACATCGCTGTAGTGAATGATTTCACCATCGAGCCGGGCTTCACGGACGGTCTTGGGATTGAACTCAAGGACTTCGTAGTAAATTCCGGCTTCGCGGAGCACGCGGGCGACGTTGTGTCCGTTGAGTCCGTAGCCGACAATCAGGACGCAGGGATTTGGGCGGTCAGGCAGCGGTTCTGGGGTGGTCTCTTCGGTTTTTCCGGCACCGATGCGGCGTCCGGCGTGGTAGGCAACATGCGGCGCGAGCTGCATGACGAGGGGTGTTACGGCAAGAGTCAAGCTTGATGCCGCAATCAGGTACTGGAACTCCGTTTTGGTGACCAGGGAGCCGGCCATCGCGGCGCTGAGGATGAGGAAGGAGAATTCGCCGGTTTGCGCGAGATAGACGCCTCCTTGTACGCGATGCCGCAACGACAGAGTGAGCGGCTGGCTGACCGCAATGATGACAATCGCTTTCACAAACAGAATGGCAATCGCAACGAGCAGAACGGTATCCAGATGTGAGATCACGAATCGCAGATCGAGCAGCATCCCGATGGAGAGAAAGAAGAGCGAGGAAAAGAGCGTGGAGAAGGCCTGCACCTGCGAGTAGATGTGCGAGCTGAACTCGTTTTCAGAGAGAATGACACCGGCGGCAAAGGCGCCGAGTGCGACGGACAGACCGGCGAGTGAGCTTAACGCACCGACGACGAGCATAACGAGAATGGCGAACAGCAGGATGGCTTCGGCGGCCTGAATGCGAACGAGCCAACGCATCATTCGGGGGAGTATCCAGCGGCCCAACAGGTAGAGCGAGAGCACCCAAGCGAGCATCAGTGCGGCGCGCACGGTGATTTCGTAGTTGGTGAGCACTCCGGACGAGAGCACGTTTACGGTCATCATCATGGGGACAATCGCGAGGTCTTGCACGACGCAGATTGTAACCACCATGCGGCCCAACGGCGTATTGAGTTCGCCTTTGTCGGCGAGCCCTTTGAGGACGAGTGCGGAAGACGAGACGGTCACAACGAATCCGGCAATCAGAGCGAGTTCACCGCGCAGATTGAAGGCGAGGGCGAGAATAGTGACCAAAGCGGCAGTGCCGATGACCTGTGCAATGGCGGTGATATAGACGCGAAGCGGCGTGCTCTTGAGACTTGAGAGCGAGAGTTCAAGACCGACGACAAAGAGCAGGAGCACAACGCCGACTTCGGCGGAACTTTCGACATGCTCAACATTCCTGATGAATCCGAGACCGGAGGGGCCGATGATAATTCCAGTGAGTACGAATCCGGCGATGGGGGGCAGGCCGACGCGACGCGACAGGAAAAGCACCGGCAGCGCACAGGCGAGAATGATCGCCAGATCATAGAACATCGGAATTTCGTGACTCATGGAGCAAAAATACTGCAGAGATACGCCGCGGCGACACCTCCATAGTTGCCGAGGGCGTAGCCGATCATGGCCATGAGAATTGAGACGGGTACGAGTCGTTCATCGTGACACGCCGCGACGACGGGCGCCGAGGCAGCGCCGCCAATGTTCGCGGCGGAGGCGATGGCGGCAGTGTGCACGTCGACTTTTAGAAGTTTGGCAGCGAGCAGCAGGAAAGCGCCATGAATACAAATCCAGACAAATGCTCCGAGCAGGAACCACGGCGCTTGACCAGCCAGACCTTCAAGGCTTGCTTTCGCGCCCATGTTAGCCACGAAGAGGTAGATCAGGGCCATTGCGAGCTCTTGTGAGCCGGGAATGCGCTTGGCAGGAGTGGCAGAGAGCAGCAGTCCGAACGTCGTGACAACGAGGATGCGGTAGATTTTTTCGGTCATCACGGGTTCCCAGACCGGAATCAGGGGCGACAAGAGTTCGGCGAGTGCCGCGACTCCGAGACCGAGCGCAAACAGGTAAACCAAGTGGCGCATGGCCACGGGTTCTTTTTGAGTTTGGAGCGAGGCTGCGGCCTCTTTCATTTTTTGGACGCGGTCGCTGGAGACGCCGGTGAAGCGATGGAACCACGGAGCGATGTTCTTGGAGGCGAGCAGAATGGGGAGCCAGATCAGATAGATACCGTTGTCGGCGATGACGGCGAGCCCGAAATCGGTGCCGTTTGTGCCAAGCCCTTCGGCGACGGCGGCCATGTTTCCGGTTCCACCGATCCAGCTTCCGGCAAGGGCGCCGAAGCCTTTCCAAGTTTCGGGTCCGAGCTTGTAGGCGACCAGCATATACCCGAGCGGGGCACCGATGACGACACCGGCCGTACCGGCGAGCATAACAAACAGACCTTTGCCCATGACGCGGAAGGTGCCTGCCACGTCTACGTTCAAGAGCAGCAGGACGAGGAACATGGGCAGGGCGAGATCAGAGAGCTGCGCATAGACGGGGGATTTAGTGGGAATGACACCGCCGTTTGAGAGCGCAACGGGGATGAGGTAGATGAAGAGGAGCGGCGGCACATACTCAAAGAGCTTCCAGCGAGTCTTCTTTTCGAGCCAGAAGAAGCAAGCGGCGATAGTGGCTAATACAGCCAAAATGGTCGCGGGAGTGTTCAACAGGGGTTCAGTCATCAGATGCGCGGTGAATGGTGGTCAATAGTCTCAATTTAGCCTTTTCTGCGGGGTTTGCAAGTAAAGGGCACGGCAGGGGGGCATTGAGCTTTGTTTTTTGGCAGGAAATCGCTATTTTCACCGATTAGCGGGGCAGCAGCAGTTTCCTGCCGCTGCGGCCGAGACGATTGCCGGTTTTTTGATGAGGGCGGGAAAAGTCACCTTTAGCGATTGACGTATGGAACATTATCCATTGATGATTCCGGGCGCGAAAGCATCCGGGCACGTGCAGGCGGTCGCTCCGTTCGACCGGGCACCGATTGCGACCGTGGACACGGCAGGTGGCGAGGCCATCGAGGCCGCGCTAACAACCGCTCATGCGTTGTTCAGCGATCGGGACGCCTGGCTTCCCGTGCACAAGCGACTTGAGATCCTTGAGAAGCTGGCTAAGTTGATTCTCGAGCGCGCGGAGTATCTGGCGATTGAAGCATCTCGTGAGGGGGGCAAGCCGTTGGTCGATTCACGAGTCGAGGTGCTGCGCGCGGCGGACAGTATTCGGGTGTGTATCGAGACGCTGCGCACAGACGCGGGGCGGGAGATCGCGATGAACTTAAATGCGGCATCGTCCGGGAAGCTCGCGGTGACGCGGCGGGAGCCGATTGGCGTGGTGGTGGCGATCAGTGCGTTTAATCATCCACTGAATCTGATTGCGCATCAGGTGGGTCCGGCAGTTGCTGCCGGCTGCCCGGTGGTTGTTAAGCCAGCCGATGACGCGCCGTTGTCGTGTTTCCGGTTTGTGAGGATGCTGTATGAAGCGGGCCTGCCTGAGCCGTGGTGTCAGGCCTGTATCACGAGCGAGTTGAGCGTTGCAGAGAAGCTCGCGACGGATTGGCGCGTCGGTTTTCTGACGTTTATCGGCAGCGCAAAGGTGGGTTGGATGCTGCGGTCGAAGTTGGCGCCGGGGACGCGCTGTGCCTTGGAGCATGGCGGGATAGCGCCGGTGATCGTAGCGGAAGACGCGGATTGGCGCGCTGCGGTCGGGCCGTTGGCGAAGGCGAGCTTTTACCATGCGGGGCAGGTATGCGTTTCAACGCAGCGCATCTATGTTCATGATTCGATTGCGGCGGATTTCGCGCATGCGCTGGCAGAAGTGGCCAAGAAGCAAGTTGTCGGGAATCCAACGCAGTCGGAGACAGATATAGGCCCGCTGATTAGACCGCAGGAAGTTACGCGGGTGAACATGTGGGTGCGTGAAGCGATTGCAGAGGAGCAGTCCCGTTGTCGGGCGCCGTGCCGGTGTCGGATACGTGCTATAGCTGCACAGTGTTGTGGAATGCGCAAGACAGTTCAAAAGTTTCGACGCAGGAGATTTTCGGTCCAGTGGTGTGCGTGTATCCATACAAGGACATGGACGAGGCGATTACGCGGGCAAACAACACGCCGTATGTGTTTCAGGCGGCAGTGTATACCCGGAGTCTTGATACGGCGATGCAAGCGTTCACGAAGCTGAATGGCTCGGCGGTGATGGTCAACGAGCATACGGCGTTTCGAGTCGATTGGATGCCGTTTGCGGGATTAAGGCACTCGGGGTTTGGCGTGGGGGGAATACCGTATTCGATTCGGGACATGCAAGTCGAGAAGATGCTGGTCATCAAGTCGATTCATCTGATGTAGCGGCAGGGGAATAGAACCACATTGACCCGCACGTGCGGCGCAAAGCGACTCATCGTTCGCGATTGCCCGAATGTGCGGTTTCTTTTTGCTTGAACCTCGGCGATGCGTTACGTAACTTATATTGTCATGCCTCAATTGTGACAAAATAGGTGCGAAAATGAAGCAGCTAAAATTCCTGTTATGTTTCGCGGTGCTGACTATTGCGCAGAGCGTCAGTGCGGACACCGTGATACCGGGCGGTGCCGTCTCCGGAATGTGGGTGACGGCTAACAGTCCCTTTGTGATCGGCGGCGATATCTATGTTGATGCGGCGGACTCTCTGATAATCGAACCGGGAGTCATAGTCCGGTTTGAGGGATGGTATAAGGTTGACGTGTACGGGATACTGAAGGCGCTTGGGACCGCTGCGGATTCCGTGACGTTCACGTGTGATACGGCGGCAATTCAGGAGCGGTGGGGCGGCCTACGCTTTTCCGAAGGATCGAGCGCCTCGCGGTTAGAGTACAGTGTGATAGAATATGCCCGGGCTTCAGATTACTGGCGGCCATATGAGGAAACAAAGGGCGGCGGCCTCTACTTCTCAACATCGTCTCCTGTCGTTTCCCATTGCTCGATTCGGCACAACATTGCACCGACATACTATGGCGGCGGCATGAGTGCAACTTACGGAGCGAGCCCGGTGTTCACAGCGTGTGACTTCGTGGATAATCATGCGCAGTACGGCGGCGCGGTGAATTTGGAGCAGTCGGCGGACCCGGTGTTCAACGACTGCGACTTCATCGGTAACTCAGCGACATTGAACGCCGATGAGTTCTATGGCGGCGGCGGCGGCGCGGTGAACATGGTCTTCTACGCAGCTCCGCAATTCAATCGTTGCGTGTTTGCGGGCAACTCGGCGTTCTAATGGGGCGGCGCGATTTTGGCAAACTACACGTCTCCCAAGCCGGTCTTTGACCAATGCGTGTTCTATGACAATAGCGCGGTCTATGGCGGAGCAGTGTATTTGAGTGAAGATACGACGTTCTTTTACCACTGCACATTCGCGCTGAACCGGGCGACGGAGTACGGCGGGGAGATGTACTGTTGGTCGCCGTCAGTTATCAGCGGCTGTATCTTCGCATTCTCGAGCAACTCGGGTCTGATGATAGACAATACGTGGGATCAAAACGCGACCATCGAATACTGTGACTTCTACGGGAACGCAAACGGCAACATTCGGTTTTGGAGCGATGACTCGACGCTTGCAGCGCCGGGTCTGGGCCAGCTATCAATGCTGAACGCGAACGGAGACTCGTGCGACGTCTATCACAATCTGTTCAATGATCCGTTGTTTGCGGACACGGCAGCGCGGGACTTGCATTTGACTGCGGCCTCCACGTGCATTGACGCCGCAAGTCCGTCGCGGCCGCATGACCCCGACGGCACAGTGGCGGACATCGGGGCGTATCCGTTTGGTGACGTTGTTCTGCCCGGTCCGCCGGGGGAACTGGTGGCGCACGTTGTGGGCGGGATGATTGAGCTCCGCTGGAAGCGGCCCACAGGATCGCCGCCCGGCGTACAATACGACTTAAAGGCCTCGGCGTCGTCGGATGGTCCGTACGCGTTCGTGAGTACGACAACAGATACGATGGTGGTCATTGATCCGGCCACTATTGCGGATGACCGGCAGTTCTTTGTCGTCTGCTCTCGACCGTAGGGTAAAGACAGTTTCGGATGACAAAAGGGCTCGCGTGATGCGAGCCCTTTCTGCGTCGAGGACTTTGCGGGGAGACGATTACGGCAAATAGATCAGGCGCTGAGTGTGTGCATTGTGCGAAGACTCTACGCGCAAAAAGTAGGTTCCGGCGGCATGAGCTTGCGCATTCCACGACAGCAACGTGATACCGCTGGCAAAGGGTTGATTATCCGCGAGGGTCGCAACAGCACGGCCCAGCCGGTCGTAGATGAGGGCGGTAATGCGGTCGGCCACGGGTACGCTGAGCGCGATGTGAACGGAGCTGTTAAACGGATTCGGATAGGCAGGGCTGACGACGAACTCGATGGCAAGCGGCTGATCGCCGAGAGCGGATTGCGCTTCGGTGCGGAAGCTCCACAGCGCGCCTTCCGTGACACCGGCTTGATTGACAGAATTGATCCGCCAATAGTACATGGTATCGAAGAGCAAGTCATTCGTCATGACGAAGTTCGTCATCGGTATCGCGCCGAGATAGTCGGGGGTAGACGTAAGTCCCCAATAGATTTGATAACTCTCCGCGCCATTCGCGGCACCCCAGCTCACGAGTGTGAGGGTGACGGGGACATTTTGTGCGCCATTCGCAGGAGATGGGTTGGCGACTTGATCAGGAAGCGGCGGCAGCTCGGCTTCGGTGCTGAAGTGCCACGTTGTGCCGGTGGTTGTGCCGAAGTCGTTGGTCGGGTCCACTCGCCAAACGTAGTCAGCGGCGTAGTTCAGCACATCGGGAATTGTGATATTGGTCGCGGTGGTTGAGCCGATGGACCAATAGGCATCTTCAAGGCCGATGAAGATCTCATAGCTATTCGCGCGGTTTGCAGCAGTCCATGCGAGTAAGGTGTTCATCACCGGGACGTCGACCGCGCTATCTGGAGGCGAGGGATTGGTTGCCAATCCGGGCGGTGCTTCAATGACGTCTTCCTCGGCGACGAGAACAAACTCCGAGTTTTGACCGCTGTTTTCGTTAGTGCCTTGGAAGGAGCCAGCGTAGAGCCGCACGGTTCCGGTGCCTTCCGCGGGAGCGAGCCAGTTAAACGTGCCGCTGGTGTGGTTATTCGTCGAGAAGTGAACGCCGTTGGTCTCTTGCGCAACGTTGTACGTAGAGACGTTTGCGCCGTTGGAAAGGGTTCCCGCGTTCGTTGAACCCGTACCGACCCGGACGGAGGCGTTGAAATTGTTGATGGACTGCCCGCTGACGGCAGCAATCGTGATGAGGTAGGTGGAGTCGGGGACGTAGCTCTCCGGGAAGCCGGTGATTTCTACGGTGCCGTTTGATTGTCCGTGACAGGACGAGGCACAGGATCCGAGCGTGCCGGGAGCACCCGAATAGGCCCGGAAGTTCGAGCGCGCGAGGACGGTACCTGCCACAGAAAGAAGCAATAGCAGGCAAACAGTGCGAGTGAGGAACATGACAGGAGCCTCCTGATTGAAGAATTAAGCGAGACACAAGCGAGTCTCGCCAACTTCCCCGATCGGAAAGACCGTCACGCGTTAGGGTAAGAAAGCAACTTTTTGTGAGAGTGTCAAACCTGCGCAATCGCACCTGAAGACATAGATACCGGCGGCGTATCCAGCGGCATTCCAGCCAAACCGGTGTTCACCTTGCGCAAGAAACTCATTGGCGAGAGTCGCGATTTCGCGACCGGTAATGTCAAATATAGTGACCGTTGTCAGTCCGGAATTCGCCAGCGTCAGGGAGAGAATTACCGTGCTGTTAAAGGGATTGGGGTAGGCTGACACGAGTGAGCTGTTCAGGACGATACCGTGCTCTCGTGCGTCTGAACCGGACTCGGTAGTGAAACTCCAGATATCGCCGGGTGTCGTCCCGCCATCGTTGATTGCATCGACTCGCCAGATGTAGTATTGACCGGGGAGCAAATCCGGCGGGACGATAGACGTTGCGAACGAGCTGCCGATGGAGAGCAATGGTTCGGCGGTTCCGAGAAAAATTTCATAGCTTTCGGCGCCAGCGGCACTGCTCCAGCGGAGGATCACGGGCATGGCGACGTTTGACGCGCCGTCAGCAGGATTCGGATTCTGGGCCTGGCCGGGGGCGGCGGGCAGAACAGCTTCGTCAGAGATCAGGGTGATATTGGTATTGGGCCCGGTGTGGCGTTCGCCCTGATGGGCACCGACATAGAGCCGGACCGTTCCGGTACCGGCGTCCGGGGCTCGCCAGTTAAAGGTGGCGCTTTGGCGGTCGAGCGCATTGAGGTGAATGCCGTTGGTTTCATTGACGACATTGTACGTTGTCGTGTTTGTCGCAGCGGTGATGACACCGGCGTTGGCAGTGGATGTTCCCCGGCGCACAGAGCCGTTGAAGTTCTTGATCGGCAATCCCGATACGGCCTGAATGGTAATCAGATAAGTTGAGTCCGGGACATATTCCGTCGGGAATCCAGTGATTTGGACGGTGCCGCCATTGACCCCATGGCAGGCGGAGGCACAACGGCCCGGAGTGCCGGGGGCACCAGAGTAGCCGCGATTGCCAGGGTCGGCGGCGGCGATTGAGGCGAACGAAACAAGCGCTGTGACCAAGAACAGGTTGCGGAACATGGAGCAATACCTCAGAATTGAAAAAGCACTCCCCCCATTCTCACGGCGGAGAATGGGGGGGCATGAACTGGTCAACCGCAGCAAGAACTGTGGATTAGATGTCTCGCAGGAACTACGGCAGATAGATGAGTTTCTGCGTTTGCGTAAGGCCGGCGCACTCGCACTTCAGGAAGTAGAGACCGGCGGACTGTCCGGCCGCATTCCACTCGAGGTCGTGCGCTCCGGCGGACATCAGCGCAGTCAGGAGCGTGGCCACTTCGCGGCCCGTGATGGCATAGACTCGCGCAAGTGCGAAGCTCTCGGTTGGAATACTCAGGCTGATCCGAACGTTGCTGTTGAACGGATTGGGGTAGGCCGCGCCGAGTTCGAAGGCCGTCGGGATGGGACGATCACCAACTGCGGAACCTGCTTCAGTGGTGAAGTGCCAAGTGGCACCAGTGGTCGTGCCCGCACCGTTGGTGGAGTTCACGCGCCAGAGATAACTGGTCGAGTGGATCAGTGCGGCCGTCGGCGTAATCGTCGTTTCCGTCGTTGTGCCGAGGGATGTGAGCGGCTCAGCCGTTCCGATAAAGACTTCATAGCTATCGGCGAAATCGGCAGGATCCCAACCGAGGAAGGTCGTAATCGGGACGTTTGTGGCGGTGTCAACCGGGAATGGACTGTTCGCCTGCCCCGGCAGCGGATCGATTGTGGTGAAGGACCAGACATTGCCATCGGCCGTGCCAAAATCATTTTCAGAGATGATCTGCCAGAAATACTGTGTGCCGTTGCTCAGGCCGGAGTAGTCGTACGACGTACCGTTGAAGTCAGCATCCACAATTGCAGGCGGATTTGAGGTGCCGAGGCGGACGATGTAGTGGTCAGCGCCAAGCGCAGTATTCCACTGCAAGCTGCCGGAAGTTGCAAGATCGGTTGCGCCATTCATCGGTCCGAGGTAAGTCGGCGCATCCGGCGGCGAACCACCGGCTTCGACGGTGACGGTCCCGACCATGCCTGATCCGGCGTGAACTTCGCACTCGTAGTTGTAGGTGCCTGAAAGCGGGGCATTGAAAGCGAAATCGTACGTGAAAGCGCTTCCGGTGGGTTCACCGCTGCGGAAGACGGACGGATTCGAGACTTCGGAGACATTGTGAAAACCACCGGTCTTGATCCAACGGACAGTATCGCCCTGCTGCACCGTGAGATTTGCGGGCGAGAACGACAGCGCATTGACATTCACGGGGTGAATGGTGGCGAAACTTACGCTCGAGACAATCAAAAGGACGAACAACCAAAGCTGTTTCATGATCTACTCTCCTACAGATAGTTATGTAAAATTGCTTCCTCAGAAATTCAGTGTTGATGCGCGGACGCTTTCGCGTCCCATTGCGCCGCATCGTTGGGCGGCCTACTTCAGATAGAGAAGTTTGAAGAGTTGGTCGGTAGGGGTGCCGCGGACGGACAGGAAGTATAGACCTGTCGCGCCGTCCGGTGTCCAGTCAAACCTGTAGGTTCCGCTGCTTAGTTGTCCTTGATGCAGCGTAGCTACGCGGTGGCCCAGCATATTCACAACACTAATGACGAGATATTGAGGAGAGTAGAGTTCGAGGGAAAAGGAGGTTGAGTGATTAAATGGATTGGGATAAGAAGAATGAAATTTGAATGCTAATGGAAATGCGGTGTTAGAGTTTGAAGACGCTTCGGTGACGAAGGTCCAGCGCGGCCCGGACGATGTGCCGACATCGTTAAATGCCTCGACGCGCCAATAGTAGCGCGATTCGGGAACCAGTTCCGGCGGAGTATATTGCACGAGGCGCTGCGTGGCGACAAGTTCGGGGAGGGAATCTACTCCGAAGTAAACGCGGAACGAATCGGCGCGCGCGACTTCATCCCATGACAGCGTTACGTTAACACTCACAGCGACGGCACTATCAGCCGGAAACGGGTGATGCGGCACGTCGGGCCGCTGCGGAACGATCTGTTCTTGAGCGATCAGCATCAGATCATTGTTCGGTCCGGTGTCGTGCCCCTGATGCGCCGCGAGATAGAGCCGAACTTCGCCGGCGCCGTGTGTGGGAGCCTGCCAGAGAAATTCGACGGTATCTTGATCGACCTCCGCGAGGTGAATTCCGTTAAGCTCTCCGGCGACGGAATAGGCTTCAGTGACGCCGGTGCCGCTCAGGGTTCCGGCCTCCTGTGTGCCATTGCCGTAGCGGCAGGACGCATTGAAGTTCTTGATCAGGAGTCCGCTACTTGCGATCTGGATGAGATAGAGCGAATCGGGAACGTAGGACTCGGGGAAGCCGTGAATTTCGACAGAGCCGCTGCCTTCGCCGTGACAGGACGACGCGCACGATTGCGTGCCGGGCGCGCCGGAGAAGCCGATGACATAGGGTTCAGCGCGCCAACAAAGCGGCGCGCAGCAGAGCAGCGCCGCGAGTAGAGCAACAGAGTTATTTGCGGAATTTGATGGTGCAACCGAAAGCTGCCGTGGTTTTCGGATCGATATCGCCGGGCTTGCCCTGGACGAGTTTGGTCAGCGCGTTGCGCAGGTCGTTGACCTTGACGTCTTTGACTTCCGTGTTGTCATCAATGCGGCCCGTGTAGACGACTTTCAGCTCGGTATCGAGGAGGAATGCTTCAGGCGTACGTGCCGCGCCGTAGGCTTTGGCGACGGAACCGTCTTCATTGATGAGATACGGATAGGGCAGGCTTTTCTCTTTGGCGCGCTGCTGCATTTCAGCGAAGCCGTCTTTGGGCTGAAGCAGAGGATCGTTGGGGCTGACGGCGATGAAATTGATGCCTTGTGCTTGAAACTCCTTGGCCAGGGCAATCAGGCGGTCCTCGTAGGCAATGGCAAACGGACAGTGGTTGCAGGTGAAGACGACGAGCGTGCCTTTTTCACCGGCGGCACCGGCAAGCGAGACCAGCTTTTCGTCGACATTTTTCAATTCAAAGGCGGGTGCGGTAGCACCGATCTGGAGCGCGGCAGCGGAGATATTCCTGGGAAAGAGGAAGGCGCTGGTCAGGACGCCGAGTGTCATTGCGGTAAGGATCAGATAGTTCCGTCTGGACTTCATGCCATGTGTCCTAACTGGTTTCGAAATCGAGGGTGAAGATAAAATCGGTAGTCAAAAGATTGCGAATATTCGGCAAAAGTTCTATTCTCAGGAGGGCCGCCGCGAAGTTTCAATTTTCATCTTTCGGCCCGCGAACCACACCCCACCGGAGGGACCCATGCACGGTTTTTGTCACATCGAATTGGTCACGAGTAACATGGAACAGTCGGCGGAGGTTTACCGCAAGCTCTTCGGCTGGGAGATCAGGCCCATGATGGAGGGCTACTGGATGATCAACCTTGATGGCAACCCCGCCGGGGTGTCGGGGGGTCTGCTGCACGTCGAAGAGGTTGTGGATTGCGGGGGACAGAACTACATCGAAGTAAGCGACATTGATGCCACACTTGCCAAGGCCGTTGCACTGGGGGCGAAAACGATTCAGGAAAAGCGCCCGCTACCTGATAATATGGGATTTATCGGGATGTTTGAGATGCCCGATGGCTACAAATTAGGGATTTTCTCGCAGAAGTAGTGGGGCGGATATGCCACACTTGAATAAGAGCTCAGCGCTTCCGTAGAGAGGACGGGAATGAAACGCCGACTACTTGATTGTGAAGAGTTTACGGCTGGAGATGGGACCCAATTGCGGGAGATTTTGCATCCCGACAAGGGGGTCTTGTCCGTTGGATATTCTCTGGCCCATGCAAAACTCGCTCCCGGGCTGACCTCTTTACTCCACAGGCTTCGGACCAGCGAGGTGTATTACATTCTCGCTGGCCGGGGCCGGATGGAGCTGGACGGCAAGTTGAGCGAGGTCGGGCCGGGGGACACCATTTATATTGCCCCCTCTTTAACGCAGCGGATCACCAGTTTAGGTCCCGGGGATTTAGAGTTTTTGTGTATAGTTGACCCGGCGTGGCGAGCGGAGGACGAGGAGGTGATGTGACGGGGGGGATTTGCTAAGGACCGGGCGAAGTTGTACCTTTGCTTCAGGTCTTGGGAAACTGTCGGAGCAACTTAGCCCGGAGGCCACGAACATGAGCACGCGAATTCTATCTGTTTTCAATCTTTTGAAGCGGGTGGGGTTCGCGCTTTTGTTGTTGGGTGGGAACATTCTTGCGCACGCCCAGCCACCGGATACGCTGTGGACGCGAAGATACGGCAGGCAGTATCACGATCTTGCACATTCTGTTGCGCAGACACCTGATGGCGGGTTCATCATCGCAGGTGAAACGTGGAATGCCGAGACATTTGAAACGCGCAATGCTGATGCGTATGTGGTTAAGGTGGATTCGCTCGGCAATGAAGAATGGAGCCATAGTTGGGGCTGGGCATACTCGGATTACATCACCAAGATTTTCGTTCTGGAGGACGGATACATGGCCGCAGGCCAGATTGGACGATACCCTCCGGCAAATCCGGAGCCAGCGTTGGGTTGGTTGCTTCGTCTCAGCTTGAACGGTGACACGGTTTGGACTAACGTGATTGGCGATGAACGAGGCGGGACATGGTTTGAAGACATGGTTGCAGTTGAGGACGGAAACTATGTAGCAACAGGCCGATGCAGGTAGAGCGGTTCGCCTGACCTCTGGGTGGTGAAGTTCAGTAGCGACGGTGACACGCTCTGGACACGATCATTCGGTGGGAGCACGGCGTGGGACTACGGGTGGGCTGTCACTCTTGCACCAGACAGGCGGCTACGTTGCCTGCGGCTTTACAGATTCTTATGGTGCAGGGAGTTCTCAGACTTCTGGATGATCAAGGTGTCCCCTGACGGGGACAGCTTGTGGAGCCGCACATTCGGTTACGGAGGTCCTGAAGAAGGGCGGGCCATCGCATTGGCACCGGACGGGGGATTTTTCTTGGGGGGGTATAGTGCCAGCCTGAGTCAAACGTATGACGATGCGTGGATTGTACGAACGGATTCCATGGGGAATTACATGTGGGATAAGGATCTGGCGGGGATAAATCAACTAGGGATTGAGGCCTTTGCGGCGACGGAAGATGGGGGCGTAATAGCAGCAGGACGAGATGATCCGGCAGGGACAAATGGTCAAGCGTTGTACATGGCCAAAGTAGATTCCGCAGGAGACAGTGTGTGGGCCAGAAGCTGGTTCCAAGATTTGTACCGTGATGGCGAAGCCTTGATCAGCCTCCGAGATGGCGGTTTTGCAGCGGCCGGAGTTGCCGGTTGGCACACTCGATTCGAGCCATATACCACCGGCGATATGTGGTTGATTCGTTTGAGTCCGGACATGAGTCCTGTGTCACCGTACGAACCATTGTTGCCCGGTAATCTCGACCTGTCCGTCTTTCCCAATCCGTTCAATGCGCAGGCGACGCTCCAGTTTGATTTACAAACTTCGGGCATTGCTCAAATCACGATGTAAGATTTGCTCGGACGGTCAGCCGGCATGAATCGGAACATCTTCTTGCCCGCCGGAACGCACAAGGTGCCGATTGACATGGCAGGACTCGCGTCAGGAACATATTGGATACAATTACAAACCAATGAGACGATCCGTTCAACCAAAGCGATCTTGCTTCGGTAGACGTTTATCACATCTGCAAAGCTACGGCGGTGCCGACAGATGCGAAAGACAAAAGCCTGCCCCTTTCGGGGCAGGCTTTTTAGTTCGGGCTGACTACGATTGCGGGTCTGACGACCCACAACGGCGAGGAACGCTGGTTACCAGTTGCTTTCGCGGCGCTGGCGGGGCGGGCGAGCGGTACGCTCGCGAGCCTCATTGACGTTCAGGGGGCGACCGCCCAGATTCTGACCGTCAAGCTTCTTGATCGCGGCGGCGGCGCCTTCGGCGTCCATCTGGACAAAACCGAAACCACGCGGGCGACCGGTTTCACGATCCATCACCAACTCCACGGCTTCCACCGTGCCGAATTCGCCAAACATGGTGCGAATTTCGTCTTCCGTCGCGCTGAACGGGAGGTTACCAACATACAGACGTGTGGCCATTGCCATTTCTCCATTGTCCCTCTTGGTTACTGCGAACAAGTTTCTTGACTTTTCGCGGACGATAACTTACGAGAGCGAAATGCCCTCAAACGACTTCCGTGGACACTGCTTCGGAATCGCTGAGGGACAATCGGCGAAACGACGTACAGGCTGACACTAACTGAAATCGCGATCTTGCAGAGGATGGTTGCGAGCCGGATGCCCGTCCATCATACGGCCGCAATATACAAAGAAAAGTCAGAATCTCCAAATCCGTTCGACCGCGCGCAAAAAAGCCCACCCCTTCCGGGGCAGGCCTTTTGGCTTGCATTGAAGCTGCCAACCTTGCTGTCGCGCTGCCTCAGCCCGCAAGAGCCTGGGTCAGTACAGCCGGTCCAGCGGAAGGCTGGTTACCAGTTGTTTTCGCGACGGGGGCGGGAGGCGGTACGCTCCTTGGCCTCGTTGACGTTCAGGGCCCGACCGCCCATGTCACGGCCATCGAGCTTCTTGATCGCAGCTGCGGCGCCTTCGGCGTCCATCTGCACGAAGCCGAAGCCACGCGGACGACCGGTATCGCGATCCATGACCAATTCTGCGGTTTCAACCGTACCGAATTCGCTGAACAGGGTACGAACTTCATCTTCCGTTGCACTGAACGGGAGGTTTCCGACATAAAGACGTGTTGCCATCGTCATTTCTCCATTGTCCCTAAAAATCTGCGAATAAACGACTTGCGCAATCAACAGATCAGATTTTTGAGAGCAAAACGCCCTCGAACGACTTCCGTGAAAACTGCTGCGGAATCGACGAGGGACATATCGGCGAAACAACGGACAGGAACACAAACCGAAATCGCGAACTTTGTCTCACGGTAGCGGGGCAGGCCCCGTCCGTGATACTGGAAATCAATATACGAAAGAAAAGTCGAATCTCCAAATCCAAGGGAAATAGAGATTTCTGCCGGAGTCGGGGTGCGCCCCAAGATCGGTTCCGGGTCAACGAGAAACGGGCGGTATGTCTACCGCCCGTCTGTACATAGGTCCTTAGCTCCGGATTTACCCGATGCGGGTTCCAGAGTGCGAAGTCGCTTTAGTTTCCACCGGAGCCCGACGGGCGCGCCGGCCATTCTTGGCCGCAGCGGCCGGGTCGACCGACTCAACGGTCATCCCTTTTTCCACCCACTCTTGGAGGGCTTCTTGGGTGAACTTAATCTGCCCGCCGAGCCGGAAGTGTGGAACACCCCACCGCTTATACCCGTTACGAAGAGCGGCCGGGGTTTTACCGAGAAACTTCGCAGCCTCTTGTACGCTGAGAATCACCATGGTCCAGTCCTTTCTGTGTTGATTGGCTGCCGAGCAACGGAGGCCCCTGAATTCCTCCGGCTTCAAGAATAATACGAACCAGCTTTCACGAATGTTCCCGGTTTCTCATAGGCCCGCTCAGTACTTGGACGTGAAGTGTTTTGATGTTGAATTAAATTATGACTTGCGTTGTTAAGGAAATGTTATAAATTAGGTTGCAGAATAGAACATTGAGGGTTAAGTGGATATTATAAGCTTTTGGAAGATGGTTGCCGGGGTGGCATTCGTGGCGGCGGTCTTTTGGTATTTTTATTTTCGGGGCAGGTCCGGTCACCGGGTGCCTCGGGAGGAGCGCAAGCTGCAGCAGTTTGAGTCCAAACTGAAGAACGGAGTCCTTGAGCCCGTCGAGTACGACATCACGTGTAATCTGCCGGTGCAATGGCTGATTCACCGGTTTGACACGGAGCCGGATGACGAGATTCTCGAGATCAACGAGCTTGAGATCTACGAATTGCTGCCAGCGGGGCACACGACGGTGATTGCATTCTATCCCGAGCAGAAGGGGAAGTTCAAAATCGTGTTGGGGACGGAACGTACGGCAGGGGTGATGCGAGTCGGGTGACCGCTCTTACAGGGTGACAAAGTGCTGACAGATATTGGCACCATTTTCAAAACCTACAAAGGCAAAGCGCGAATTGCGGTACTGTGCGATAGGGCGAGATCGGCGGAGACAGGCATCGCCGAGCTGCGCACGTATTATGAGCGCGCAAAATGGCCTGAGCGAGCACAGATTCTCGAAGCGATCGAGGAGGTCACGCGCACGGAACCCGAAACCGCCGCACGTCAGCTCGAGTGGATAATAGGCGAGACTTCTAACTTGGCCCCGGCGATTCAGCGCGAGGCCAGCCGGGTGATTGCTAACTGCGCCCAGGCCTTTCCCACAGAAGTCTCTGCGTCTATCCCGTCGTTGCTCTTAAATTCGAAACACGACGGGACGATTGTCCGCTGGGCCGCAGCATTGGCGCTGGCCGCGATTGCCAAGGCCAACCCCAAGACGCGGGCAAAGCTCGTGCCGGTCTTCGAGAAATTGGCAGCGAGCGAAGAGAACAATGGTGTGAAGAGCCACTATGTCAAGGCGCTCAAGACGATTCAGAAGCCGACGAAGTAGGAGCTTGACGCAATTGCACATAAGAAACGGCGACCCGCGGGTCGCCGTTTTAGTTGTTAGTCGATGTGTTTTTGCGCGGGTGGCGTTTCCGGCAATCTAAAGCTCGACAAGATGCCGTTGTTCGTCGTGGTGATGTGATAGACGCGGCGGGACTCAGTGTTGAGAATGCCGGTGTCGGTGTAGCTCAAGGAATTCGAGGTGCCGATTTCGGTGTAAGGACCTTCGACGCCGGGGGCGCGATAGATGTGGAAGGGAATATTGTCAGGGTTGGCAATCCAACTCAGGACAATGTCATTCCCCGAAATCGAAATCACGAGGGCCGGGCCGACGACGAAGGTATCGGCGAGCGTGTGACTCCAGTTGCCGACTTCATCTTTGAAGCGAATACCGAAGCGATGCACGCCGACCGGCAGACCAGTCAGGACCGTGAGCGTGTTTTCATCCTGTTCGTCCCATGCGCCATCCTGCGGGAAGGTAATCTGCACTCCGTTGCCCATCCCGGGGTCGGCGTTGACGAAGTACTCTGCTCCTGCGAGTCTTGCGGCAGAGCTGGGGCCGGCTCCGCTCCAGACAAAGAAGGGGAGGTGCTCCGTGTTGCTCACCTGTCCGCTCGCTTCCACATAGCGGAAGTAGAAATGGTGCGGTCCCGGACCGGCATTGTGCGCCACAAGTCCAGCATAGCTGACATTGTGCGCATCGGCAATGTCCACTTGGAGCGGCGCGCCGCCGTCGATCCAGTATTCCACGGCCGCCACGTCAAACCACGTGACCACACCGATGGGGCTTTCGTGGACGAACACGTAGCGGGCTTCGGAATTACTCCAGAGGCCGCGGCTGTCGAGATAGCGGACGGAGAGTTTGTGCGCATGGTTGACTTGCAGTCCGAGCGACGCGATGAGCGCGGCGTAGCTGACGCTTTGGCCATCGGTGACGTCTACAAGCATGGGGTTGACGTCGTCGTAGGAGTATTCGACATGCGTGATCTCGAAATACTCGACCGTTCCGCTTTGTGATTGAATTGCGAAGAAGTAGCGGGCTTCCGGGTTACTCCACTTGCCGTCTTCATCGAAATAGCGGACGGTGAGCTTGTGCTGCATATTGACCTGCAGCCCGGTGGTCGGGAGCAGGCTGATCCAGTCAATCTCCTGACTATTCACAAGGTCGATCAGCACGGGTGGATTGGAGTCGAACTGGTATTCGACATGAGTGACATCACGGCTGTACCAGATACCGGGAATGGGTTCGTGAATAAAGAAGTAACGGGATTCGACGGCACCGACTTGTCCGTGCGACCCGAAGAAGCGGGTGGAGAACTTGTGCGCGCGGTTGGTGGTCAGGCCGGATGTCGGAATCAGCGCGGCCCACGTCATGGTCGGGTCGTCGTCGGTTTCGACAAAGATGGGAGATTGATCATCAAACCAGTACTCAACGGCGGTGATATCGCGCCCGGCGTATCCGCTGGCAATGGGGAAATGCGCGAAGAAGTGCCGGCGCTCGGTGTTGCTCCAGAGGCCGTCGTCGGCACGGTAGCGGATGAACACGTCATGGGACGCATTTGAATCGAGCATTGTGGACGGGATCATCAGCAAGGTGATGCTTACGTCATCGCCCGGCGAGATAGGAATGGCGATGCCGTTTCTCAGACCGGGGTCGGTGTTGAGGAAATACTCGGCTTGTGTGAGCGTAAGGGCGGAGAGCGCCTGCACGCAACACAACAGACAGAGCAGCAGCAGGCTCCGTTTCATAGGATATATGTCCCTCGCTTAGTAGCGCGGCCCGATGCGGCCCGTGGATGTGACGTTGACGCTGTCGCCGACTTCAACGAGGTTGTCGATGACCAGACTCAGTGCAAAGGGAAAGGCCGGAATGCCGAGATCGACCATCGGCTTGGGTCCGCCGTAGACACCGAGGTCAGAGGCCGTGCTGTCGAGGTCTTGAATGGACGGGTAGCCCGCATCCCGACAGAGATTCCCGCCTGTATTTGTGTTCAGATGCAGATCAGTCGTTCCGAATGTGTAGCTGGTGTTGTCGTAGTTGACGAAAGGATTGTTTGTTCCCAGCGAGATGTTGTTCGAGAAGTTGGCGGGGAAAGCCGGTGCACCCTGTCCGGCGGCGGAGTATTCGAAGACGGAGCCGACCGGCAAGTTCCCGTAAGTAGCGGTTGTATTCCAATCCCAGAAGATGTTGTTGAGACCGATGACCTGTGGGACACCGGAGAGATCGAATTGGCGAGTGAAGTTCAAGAAGACACAGTTGTAGATTTCGACGGTGCCGTTGTTGGGACCGGCGATAGCGGTGTAGGCGTTGTTGGGGGTAACGCAGTTGAAAGCGGTGTTGCGGATGACGATATTGCCGTTGGCGCTGTTTTGAATGTAGAAAGCAGCGTTGCTGCTGGAATTCAGCACGCAGTCGCTGACGTACATTCTTCCAGCGGTTGAATACACGGACATCAGGCTGGCGGTAGGCGTTATGAAGCAACGGCGGACCGTGACGGAGTCGACATTGGTGAGGCAATATATCGAGTGCGAGCCGGCCGCAGTGAAGCGGAATCCTTCAACGGCTGATCCGTTGGCCACGGTGTTATGGAATTGCAGGTAGCCCTGCCAGGTGCAGACATCCCAACCGGCGCCGATCAGGTGGATTTTCTTGCCCGAGACGGCGAGGGCTTCGGGATAGTTACCGGGTCCGACGACGACGGTGTCACCGGTCACGGCAGCGGCATGTGCCGCGGTAATGGTCGCGTAGGGTGCCGATCCGGGGTTGGGGGACACGTAGCGGATGGTAGCGTTGGCGAGCGATACGCAGCAAAGGGCCGCAATAAAGAGTGCGCGATACAGGTTCATGAAGGATGTCCGCCGTGTTTGAGGATTGAAATACGAGAATAGAAGCGAATTGCAAAGATAGGGAAGAAGTTGCGAGAAGTCAACGTGTTTGGGGGTCAATGGAGTTATACTCTAACGCTGATGCTGTCGCGCGGAGACGAGGTGCCGACAAACAACAAGCCCCCGGTATTACCGGGGGCTTGTGCCGCCATCCGCCAGAGCAAACGCAATGCTGTAAACAAGCTATCAAATCATCTCACACAATACCGCGACATTAGTCTCTGCATAATCGTCCGTCTCGTCGCCTGCACGGCTGAATGCTAACAGCAAGAATATCGGGGTTGGCGAGTGCGGAGTCAAGGGATGTTGCACAGAGAAAACCATGAATGTACCGGGTCTCTAACACGGTAAGTGGCGGACAAATTAGGTACATGTCCAGTCAGTTTTGACAAGGCCCGTTTGCAATGCCTCTTCCTGCGGGTTCGCGCCTGCGAAAAACTAAACTCAATTATCTACGCAAAAGTATTGAATATTATGAGTTTGAGAATAGCCAAGAAAATGTTGTGTTTGGGGCTTGCAACTCTGCCACAAAGGGGTTAGTATTCAGTCTCTTAGAATATTGGCAGAGCAATTACATATTCAGCGAAGCGAGGAGACGAGCGGCATGAGAACATGGACCATCAGGTTTGCCGGGATTTTGATGACAGTGCTTGGTCTGGTGTGGGTCGCGAAAGCGCAGGAATTAGAGCGGACGGACGTTGAGGATAAGTACAAGTGGGACTTGACTGCGATGTATGCAGACAACGCGGCCTGGGAAGCAGACTACGCGTGGATCGAAAGCAAGCTTCCGGAATTGGAAGCCTTTAAAGGGAAGGTTGGCAAATCCGGCAAGGACCTGAAGGCATTTCTCGATTTGTCGGTTGAGGTCGGCGGTCACTTGGAGAATCTGACGACGTATGCGAACATGTCGCACCATTTGGACACGCGTGTAGAGGAGTACATTACGCTGCGTGACCGATCGGATGTTATTACCGCGAAGTTCGGCTCGACATTGTCGTGGTTCGCTCCGGAGTTGACCTCGATCACGGACGCGAATTTGACGAAGTGGTATAAGGATGTTAAGGGTCTCGACCTTTACAAGCAATACATCGCGAACGAGATGCGGCAGAAGGCTTACGTGCTGTCGTCGGACGAAGAGAAGCTGATGTCGATGTCGAATGAGGTCTTCAATCAGGCCGAGACCGCTGCCGAAGCGCTGCGAAACACGGATATTCAGTTTCCGGAAATCAAGGGCGACGACGGCAAGATGATCAAGCTGACGGAAGGAAAATACCGCGCCTTGATGGAGAGCGGGAGTCCTAAGGTCCGCCGGGCCGCGGCAGTCGCGCTGCACGACGAGTATTCGAAGTACAAGAACACGATGGCGAGCCTGATGGCGGCAAACGTGGGTGCGGAGGTCTTTCAGGCGCGCGCTCGCGGTTACAATTCGGCGCTGCACATGGCGGTAGACAATGACAACGTCGACACGACGGTGTACCTGAATTTGATTACGACGGTAAAGGCGAATCTGGCACCGCTGCAGAAGTACGCGAAACTGCGCCGGGAAGCGCTTGGACTCGAAGAACTGCACTTCTACGATTTCAGCGCGCCGATCGTCGGCGAAGCTCCGAACTGGGACTATGAGACCGGAATCGCGACGATTAAGAACGCCCTTCAACCTCTTGGTCCGGAGTACATGGGCGGAGTAGAAGATGTCTTCTCGAAGCGCTGGGTCGACGTGTATGAGACCACTGCGAAGCGCAGCGGCGCGTATTCGTGGGGCAGCTACAAGAGCCATCCATATATGCTGTTGAACTATCACGGCACGTTGGATGACGTGTTCACCAATGCTCACGAATTGGGCCACACGATGCACACGTGGCACACGTACAAGTATCAGCCGCAGATTTACGCGGACTACGCGATCTTCGTTGCGGAAGTCGCTTCAACGTTTAATGAAGCGCTGTTGATGGACTACCTGCTTGCGACGGAGACGGATCCGGAGAAGCGATTGATCTATGTGAATCAGTACATCGACAATATTCAGGGCACAATCATTCGTCAGACGCTGTTTGCGGATTTCGAATTGAGAATGCACCGGATGTACGAGAACGGCGAGCCGTTGACGGCAGAGTCGTTGAGCGAGTTATACCGGACGGTGGCTTCGGAGTATTATGCACCGGAAGTTGTGATTGATCCGCAGTATGACTTCACGTGGGAACGGATACCGCATTTCTATTCGAACTTCTACGTGTATAAGTACGCGACATCGATGTCGGCGGCGCTTGCACTTTCGGAGCGGGTTCAGAACGGCGGCGAGCAGGAGCTCAAGGATTACCTCGGATTCCTGTCGGGCGGTTCGTCGAAGTATCCGTTGGAGCTGCTGAAGGGCGCGGGCGTGGATATGTCCACTCCCGATCCGATAGTAGCGGCCATGAAGAAGTTTGGCGAGTTGGTGGACGAGCTTGAAGTTCTGCTTGCCGAGCAGAAGGCCGCCAAGGAAACGAAGCCGAAAGCAAAACGGAAATCGTCAGGCCTTGACTAAGTAGATGAAAGCCCCGGCGCGATGCCGGGGGCTTTGATTTGAGGTAGTAGATTCGCGCTAAGGCAGCGCGCCAACGGTTCGGAGGAAATCTGAGTCCTGCCAGAGTTGCGTCCAACAGTCTTCGGTGCGAACGCCGATGGCATAAGAAGAGTCGAGGGCAATGACGGTGCGGAGCTGCCGGAGCGCCTTGTCCTTTTCGCCGGCGCGGGCATAAAAACAGCCCAGGTGCCAGATTGCCTGCTTATTGCGCGGGTTTAACTTCTCTGCTTGTCGGTAGGCGAACTCGGCATCCTGCTCAAAATGCAGGGTGTCGAGCATTAGCGCACGGCCGTGCCAGGCTTGAGAGTTAGTCGAGTCGTACGACAGCGCAAGATTAAACTTGACCAGACCGGAGTCCCATTGCTCATAGGAATAGAAGTCAAAGCCCCACTCGGTGAGGTCTTCCGCGAGAAAGAGTGAATCGTCGCGGGAGACAGTGCGCAGTGTCTGGACGCCGGGGGCGGAATGATCAGGTTTGGAGCAGCCCAGCCCGAGCGCCGAACACAGTAAATAGAGCAGCAGTTTCATCGGATCAGGTTGCTTACGACCCTTGGACCGTGGTAAATGAATGCTGTGTAAACCTGCAGCAACGCGGCGCCGGCAGCGAGCGTTTCTCGGGCGCGTGCAGCGGAGTCAATTCCTCCGGCGGCGATGACGATTCGCGTTGAATTGAGTTCAGATTTAAGCAGGCGCAGACATTCGAGCATCCTCGGGTAGATGGGTGCGCCGGAGAGCCCGCCGCGCTGAAGCGATGCGGCAGCAGGCACAAGTGCGCGACGAACGCTGGTGTTGGCCGAGACGATGCCCGCGAGACCAAGTTCATTGACGACTCGCGCGGCGACGTTCAGATCTTCGTCGGCCAGATCGGGAGCGACTTTGAGCAGCAGCGGGCGCTTGCGTGCGGTAATGGACTGCAATGGACCGAGCAGTTTGCGCAACGAGTCTGGCTCTTGCAGAGTACGCAGACCGGGAGTGTTGGGCGAAGAGACGTTGACGACAAAATAATCGCCGAGTTCAAGCAGTTCACGCAGCACAGCCTGATAGTCGTCTCCCGCTCGTTCGAGCGGCGTGACGGCGTTCTTGCCGAGATTTATGCCGACGGGACGAGTCGGCGCATGACGTTCGCGGAGCATGGTGAGCCGCTGTCTAACCGCGTGCATGCCTTCGCCGGGAAAGCCGAGCGCATTGACGAGCGCATTGGCTTCGGGGAAGCGCCAGATGCGCGGTTTCTCGTTTCCCGGCTGCGGCAGCGGCGTGACTGTGCCAATTTCAACAAAGGCGAAATTGAGTGCGCAGAGCGCAGGAATGGCGCGCGCATCTTTGTCAAAGCCTGCGGCGAGGCCGAGAGGATGTGGAAAGGTGCGGCCCAATGCCGAGACGGGTTGTGAAGGACAGGCGCCTGCGAACGCGCGCAGCAAGGCCAATTGCCACCGCGAGGCCGAGCTGCGTTCCAGTCTTCGCAAGACGTGCTCGTGCACCTCTTCCGGGTCTCGGGAGAAAAATATCGGCTTAAGGAGCGAATACAAGATTAGAATCGCAGTCCGGTTGAGAACACGAGATCAAGGTCGTCATCGCGGTTGCGGGCGATGCTGGCTTCGAGAATCTGCACATAGGGAAAGCGGATGTGCAGCGCGGCGCCATAGGCCCACATATCGGTGCGTGTGCCGTCAATCTGAGTTTGCGCGCGCTGCATGAAGAGTGAGCCGCCGAGCCAGAAGGGAATGTCTTGTCCGTAGCGCCCGACGAGTGGGACATCATAGGTGATTTCGCGAGTGATCGGAAAACGCAGCTCGCACTCGGCGGCAAGGTAGTTTGCGGCCTCGGTTTTGACACTCGAATAGCCGCGGAATTTTTCGCCGAAGCCGAAGTAGTAGCGCGCCCAGGGCGGAGTCTTGTCTTGTGTCGTGCCGCCATAGGCGCGTGCGGCGACGGCAGGTCCCCTCGAACAGTGGACCAACGGCAGATACGCCGCGGCAACGGCCCGGGAGCGCGTGAATGGGATCGTGCCGAAGGCCTGATCGAGATCGCCGCGCACGAAGACTCCATCCGTGGGATACCATTCGAGGTTTCGGCGGTCAAAGACAATATACGGATTCGCCCACGCGGTGTGATACTCATTCCCGTCGGCGGGAGCGCGGTCTTCTTCCTTGACATGATCGTAGCGCAGCGCGAGGCCGAGTCGTGAGGGCGCGCCGCTTCGCGTCGCAAACTCGAGGTAGGCGCGGTCATTGCGCAGTTTACGCGAAACGCCCAAGACTGCGGCGTGACGATCGGAAATGCGAAGTGAACGAAGACCGAAACCAAGGTAGTAGGGCATTCGCTGCGCAAGCCAGCGGGTCCGATAGTCCACGCTGACACCTGAGCGGGCGCCGAATTCACCGAGCACGTTCACGGTGGCCGCCGCACCCGTGTGATTGAGATCGGCAACGCCGACAGTGAAGACGATAATCTCCATCAGGCGTTTGGGCTCTTTCAACGCGTCGTTGAAGGAACCTTCGACGGCATCAGCGCCAAAGACGGGAATGAAACGGAACTGCTCCGAGACTTCGACCGTAACGGCGCCTTCCTCGTCGTGGTCAACGCGGACATTGTTGAAGATGCCAAGCGACAGCAGCCGGAGGCGCGCGGCCTCAAGATCGTCAACCGAGACGCTGTCTTCAACGTCGAAATGCAGTTCGCGCTCAATAACCCACGGTTTGGTGACGTGGTTGCCGATCAAGGAGATTTCGGCGACCTGAAAGCGCAATTCCGGAGCGGCGAAGAGCGGTGCGGCAAGGAAGAGTAGATAGAGGAATAACATCAGCGCCACTCGAATTGCATGTAGATCGTAAAGGAGGTGCCGGTGTCCTCTTTTTTGGCGGATGTTTGCTCGGCAGTGAATTTCATCCAATCGAGCAGGCGGTAGTCCACCGAAACTTTTTGCCCGGCGCGAATGTCGTCCACGGGTTGATACACTCGAATGAACAACCTGTCTGTGACATAGGTTCCGATCTCGAGCTGACCGGTTGACAGATCGTTCAAGCCTTCTTCGCCGGGGCGAAATTCGAAGACATCAAGACCGGAGGCTTTGCTGACAATGTCAGAGACTTGTCCGCTTGCCGCTTCGGCGACGGCCTGTTCGGCGGTTCCGCCCGTATTGCCGATGAAGGGCAAGAGCCTTTGCACGGCTTCGTCTTCAGACATGACCGCGCCGTTAGCGAACTTTCCGCTGAACGCTGCAGCGGAGTTATCCGGTGTGCCGGTTAGATGCACGGTGACGTCGAAGGGACCGCGCGCCCGTTCAATGCCGGTATAGATAGCGGTGATATCGAGATCAGGTTCACCAACGGGGCCATCGAAGCTCAAGGTAGAGTTGTCCTGAATACTCAGTTCCTGTCCGTAAAACTTCACCGTTCCTTTGCGGATCGCGATTTTACCGTTCGCGGTCGGGTCTTGATAGGCGTCCTTTTCGAGCTTCAGATTACCGGAAAGTTCAGTGTTAAGTCCGCTGCCGCGAATCCAGAAATTTCCGGGAATGGACACGGTGACGTCGTGCCCCATCGACAAATAGAATGCATCGGGATTGAAACCCTGCTCGAGGGAATCGCCACGCAGTTCGGCCAGCACGCTATCCATATTGATCGGTTCAATGGTCTTGGTTGCGGATTGCGTGATCCGGTAGAGTCCTTCGGTGATCGTGAGATTACCGGCGGCGTGAAGCGAATCAAAGGGGCCTGTCACAGTGAGCATGCCATCGAGGCGCGCCTTTTGAATTCGCGAAGAGACGGCTTCAAACTGATCGAACTTGAGGTCGAGCGAGAGCTCTTCGGGCCACGGGACTCCGAGCCGCGCGAAGCCTGATCCAGTGAGGGTTCCGCGGCTGGTGGCGCGAAAGGTATTGATGCGGAGTGAGTCGCGGACGAGCGCGGCGTCAAGCACGATCCATTTGTAGGCAATGCCGTAGCGCGTGTCGCGATAGAAGCCGTCGTGCAGGTTGATACTGCCTGACCAATTGGGTTTGCGCGCGCTTCCGGAGAGGCTTAGATCGGAAGTAAGGTAACCGTCCACGACAGTTCCGGCAGCGAGCCACGGACTGAACCTGCCCAGCGGAAGTGAATCGACGAGAAGAGTGCCTGAGAGATCGTCGCCCTCCGGAACGGTTAATCCGTCTTGCATAGAGAGCAACGCCGGCACGGAGGCCGAGGCGACGATGGCGGTGTCACCATACCAGAGATAGAGCGCAGCGGCATCCATCGTGTGGCGATCAGTAAAATCGGCGCTAATCGTAATCCGGTCGGCGAGCAGATCATTCTTGTAGGCAAGGCTGTCGAGTGCGAGCTCGATGCGGCCCGCCATAGCGGAATCGGGGCCGGAGAGCTGGACGCGCAAGTTGAGATTGCCATCGGGAATGTCGGTGCGCAGGAGCGGCACCAGTTTGCCGGTTTGCAGTCCGGAGAACTCGAGGACGAGGTCCTGTTTTCCGGGATTTTCAACATAGCCTGTGGCACGAAGGACGCCGAAATCGGAACGGAGAACAAGGGCAGCGACTTCATAATGCGTGCTATCGAGGGCGAACTCAATCGGATAGTCATTGGACCACGTGGTGCCGAACACGTTCAGTGCGAGCGACTCGATGATAAGCTGCATCGGCGACTCTGCATAAGAGAACGACCCGGCCGCCGCCGCCCGCACGGTGTCGTGGCGGGCGGAGAACGTACAGGAGAATAGCGGGTCGTACCATCCGCCGTCGAGCGTAAGGGTAAGCGGCTGAATGGTCTCGTCAAAAGCGTGGGCCGAATCGGCAGAGAGCTTCGCGTGAAGGGTCTCCGTTTCGAGGTTCAGCTCATCAACGGCGAGGTCGGAGTTGAAGAGACGATAGTCGCCGTACCCGAGCTCTGAGCTTGACACGATTCCCTGAGCAGTGACATCGTGAAGGGAGTCGCCTTGAAAGGTAAGCGTTGCGGACGCGTCGATCTCCAGGTCTCCGCGCAGTGAATCAAGCGCGGGCGCGAACGAGCCCATGAGATCACGAAAGTCGTGCACACGCGGAATATCGGCGGTGAAGGTCGCGCGGATGCTGTCGGCGTAATCTCCTTTAGCGAACAGGAGCGCGGAAGCGGAGCCGAGGCGAATGCGCGTGGAATCGAGAGTGAACGCCGTGCCCCGCACATTGGCATGGAAGGCGAGCGAGTCCAGAGCATAGCGGCCAAGCGCGACGGTTCCGAGAGTCATTCTTACGTCGACGAGCGGCTCGCGCGCGGGTTGCCGTTCGAAATAGAAGTCGACATCGCCCGAAAGCGGCGAGAGCGAATCGGGCATTGCCGGAACGAACGCATGGAGATTGGCCTGCTCGAGCGAAGCGGTTCCAAAGAGCGCAATCGAATCGGGTTCGAGGCCATCGCTATTCACGCGCACATTGAAGGTGCCGGCGCTGGTGCGGATTGCGCCCGCGAGAAAGGCGGATGATTCGTAGAGTTCCGCTTCGAGATCAGTGGCGGCTTGAATATCGCCGTAGTGCGAGCTGTCGAGTTCAATTCGGGCGAGCCAATCATGCATCCATGACGGTGACTTAGTCTTGGTGAGTGCGGCGCGGCCGCTGAAGCTGTGGGCAATCGAATCGCCGATCCAATGCGCGAGGCTTAACTCGGTGAATTGCGCGCCGAGGGAAGCGCGGGCCTGCCCGGCGTAATCAAGAATTTCAAGATCGCCATTGATTTTGCCGACATGTTCGACATCGAGGCGGAAGACCGCAGCGAGGTCGCTCTTACGGACGTCGCCCTGTGCGAATAGCCTGATTGCGCCGAGATCAGGCATCGCGGTCGCCCAAGCCGCAGCGATGTAGGGAGAGCCGCATTCGAGCGTTACGTCACCTGCGAAAAGCGTATCTGAGTAGGGTCTGATGACGCCTTCGCTTTGGAGCGTGAATTGCGCGGCGGCGGTGACAGCGGTTTCGTAGGTAATGACCGAGTCGGTGACCAACAAATCGGCGTGAATGCCGCAATCGCGGAGGACGTGAGTGAAGGACGTGTCAACTCTTACCGTGAGCGAATCGATGTCAAGGGCGACTCTGTCGAGGCGGATCCAAAGCGGCTTGGTTGCCGTATCGGGTTTGGCAGATTGAGCAGCGAAGGCTGCGGCGAGCGAATTTCCGGTGGAATCAAAATTGAGTTCGCCCCGCAGGCCCTCTACGGTGGCGGAGAGCAGGTGAATCTTGCCGCGGGCGATATCCCACGGCGCGATCCATCCGCGGACACGATCGGCCGAGACTATTTTGTTTCCGAGTCCGTCACGTATGACTACATCCGAGGCGGAGACGCGTCCATCGAGCAGGAGAGCCGCGTGGCTGATTTCAAGCGAGCCGGCGATCTTTCGATTGAGAATGGTGAGTGCGTGTTTGACGACATACTGCTGCACCGGTTCCTGCTGAATCAGGAAGAACGCGCTGGCGAGAAGCGCAGCGACGAGGGCTAACGGCCAGAGCAGCAGTCTTGTCAGAGCGCGCAGCATCAGAAGGCCGATCCGAGCAAGATATGATAAGCCCACGGTTTGTCACCGTATGGATTCTGGCGCAGCTGATAGCCGAAGTCAAGACGAATCGGACCGATAAGGGTAAGAAAGCGCAGACCGGCTCCGGCGGTGGTGTAGAGATCATCCAAGCGGGTTTCGCGCGCTTTCGTCCACACATTTCCCAAATCCGAGAAAACAATGAGGCCGACGGGTCCCCAGACATCGCGTTGCACTTCAAATGATGCGAACGCGCTCTGATCGCCTCCGAGCACGATGGATTGGTCGTCATCGGCGCGCGGCGCGAGCAGGTCTCTTCCCCAGCCTCGAACATTGGTGACGCCACCGAGCCGGAGACGCTCCTGCACGGGGGTTTCTGCAGACTGATGGAGTGGTCCCATCAGGCCGAAGGCACCGCGCATCGCAAAGACTGTGAACTGGTTTATCGGAACGAGCACCCGCCCTGCGAACTGGGCGCGCCACCAGCGGTTTTCCAGAGACCACAACGCGCCGGATTCTGAGAAGGTGGCACTCAGCATATGTCCGCGCCGGGGGACGAGGGGATTGTCGCGGGTGTCCCAGGCGAGATCAATGGTCTCGATAGAAATCGTGCTCACGACGTTTTCGGCGTTGGTGGTGTCAACGAGCACATCCTGTCGGCCGAATTCATTGGCGAAGGACGCAGCGACTTTGGGCAGCGGGAGTGCGGAGAGTCGGGTGGTCGCCGACTGGGTGCGGATAATCGTACCGGCCTTGAACTCATATTCCCATGACGGCTTGATGGAGATGTCCGTGGAATTGAGCGGCGTGTGCGGCCAGAAGAGCGTAAAGCCGACCCGGCGGTCAATGAAGCGTTCGTCGTTCAGCAATCCGCGACTCGCCGCGAGCGTGTCGTCGAGAATGTCGGAGGCCGAGACGTCCATCGTGAAACGGCGACCGCGACCGAAGAAATTGAGATCGGTCAGCTTGCCGGACACGTGCATGCCTTCTTCCTTGTCGTATCCTGTTCCAAGCCTGACAAGGTAGCGGTTACCCTCTTCGGTGCGAATCAGAACGTCGAGGGTATCTGAGTCACCCTCGACGTTGACGTCGGCACGCACCATTCTGAATGTTTCGAGTCGCAGCAGATTGCGGCGCGTTTCATCGAGCTTCAGCGGCGTATAGGGCTCGTTTTCTTCGTAGGCGAGTTCCCGGCGGGCCGTGCCTTCGGAGACTTGTTTCAATCCGGTGATTTTAGTACGCCCGAATTTGCAGTAGGGTCCGGCGGCGAGTTTGAACACGACATCAGCCGAGTCATTGCGGACATTCGCGGTGTCGAAGAAGACGACGGCGCGGGCATGTCCGATAGCGCGGAGTTTCTGGCGCAACGAATCCACGGCGGCTTCGAGCTGTGATTCGGCGAGGCGTTTTCCGGTACGGATCGGCAGCGCGCGCGACCAGCGCGCAGAGTCTACCCCGGCGGGGTTACCAACGTGGGCGATGCTCCAACTGCGCAGAATGAGCGGTGCGCCTTCAGAGATTTCAACGATAAGTCGCAGGTCCTGTTTTTCGTCACGGGCCAGGACTTTTCCGCGGACGTCAGCGGCGGGGAAACCTTCACGGCGGTAGAAACTCTTGACGCGGAGGAGATCAGCGGCGAAATCCTCAGGGTAGAATACGGTGCGACTGCCAATCGGGACATAGCGGCGCAGCCACGTTGGCTTCTCGGTGGCCATGATTTCGAGGAGGTCGGCGCGGGCGAAGTTGTGAATTCCGGGGAATTCAATGACGCGAATCGGCCAGCCGGTATAGCGCTGCCACTGATCGTACTCTTCGAGCGTGAAATCAGCACGAGCAACGCTTCCCGGCAGAAGAGCCGGGAGGAGCCACGCGAGCAGCAAGAGTAGTGCACGAAGATGGACCATACAGCATAGCAATTAGCGGAAAAAGGGGCGGAAAATCAAGGAAGTCGGGAGTAAAAACGGCCCGCGAAGACGCAGGCCGCTTAGCAAAGCAGGAATAAGGAGGCTCAGACGGCGGGCGCGTAGCGGCGGATCCAGCGTCGGGCCGCCCAACTTGAGAGTAGCGCACCGATGCGCTTGGGCGGTTCAACGACCGTTCCTTCACGATTCCCTTCAAGCAGGGCGGTCAGGCGATCAATTCCAGTAAGAGCGGTGCGTAATGTTTCAATATCCGGCATTCCCTGATTGGCCTGAACGGCGGCGATTTGGACACGGACACGCTGTTCAACGGTATGGAGGATACGCTCGCTCCACTGGAGAAAGTCCTGTTCAATGAGGTTTTGCGCGATTTTGTTGGCGCGGGCCATCTGGGTCTTGCGATTCGAGATGATCTCCTCTTTGCGGCCCATCAGCGAACCGACGAGACCGGAGCGCTCTCCACCGCCTTCCGCGAATACTTTTTTCAGTGTTAGCTCTTCTTCAATCGCGGCGGCCAGAGCATTGGGCGACCATCGAACTTCCACCTCCTTCAGGGAGATGCTGCGCAGTTCGACCCGCGTGGCCAGGGCACTCAGACCCTGCACAAATTCCGCCATACGGTCGGTCAGCAGCTCGTGGAGCCGTTTCCACAGCGTGGGGAGGCTCAAGGCTTGGATGAACGTGCCGGGCTGCGGTCCGGTTTGGCGCGGGTCGAGCAGCGCTGCCATCGCAGGACCGGTCACTTTCTTCGTGAAATAGTCATCGACTATGTTGCGCACGCCGCCGGCCCAGTTGAGGGGATACTCACCGAGCATTTGGCGCGTCGTCTGGAGCTTCATGTTCTGGCGGTCGATGTCGAGCGTATATTGCTGACGCAGTGAATCGAGGGCTTCGACTAACTTGGGCAGGACAAAGTGCCATGTGGCTGCATGAACAGCCTGCTGCTCCGCGAAGGAAGTGTCGCGCAGGGTAAAGAGCTCGGAGTAGAGCTTCGGGCGCACATCTTCGCGGATAATTTCCGTACCTGCAAATTGTCTTGTGATGAGGCCGGGCCGCGAAAACCACGGCATGAAGGCTTGGGGCAGTTCGTCTCCGACAAAGATCATCGTTTGCGATGCGATGAGCGGTTCGAGAACGGCGGCGCGGTCAGCGTGCAGGGCAAGTCCGGTAAGATCGGGCAACCACGCGAAGCGCCATTGTGAATCGGAGACAACTTCGCGCTTCAGCACGGTCGCACGATCAAGGGGCAGCGCCGTATAAAGCAGATTGTGCAAAGCGTCGGCATCGACTTCATGAAATGCATCGGCAGACTGGACGAAAGTCCGATCCTGTGAACCGGCCTCGATCCACCAGAGCATAGGCATTTCGGGGACGACCTCAAGCTCCGCGCGCAGGCCCACGCAATGCGCGAGGTCGCTGGCCAACTGCGCATCACCTCCGAGCAGCGTGAGCGCAGGCGGCCGGTCGCAGACGCGGCCATAGACTTCCAGAATTGGCAGGCGGAGGTTTGTCTCGCGGCACAGCGTTAGGAGTTCGAGGAGCTCGGGCGCGGCGAGGCGACCGGCATCCTGCCCGGCGTTTTCGAGCAGATTGGACAGGAAGCCAAGAGCGGAGACAGCCGACTTCTGAAAGCGTTCGGGCATCGGTTGCTTCGCCTACGGCTTGATGAACGAGAAGAAGTTGTAATGAATCGCGACTTGCAAGGCGAGACCGACTCCGACAAGAATGGTGAGCCATTTGATGTCTTTGCCGTGCGACTTGCCCGACGTGTCCAGTTGCGCGACGATCTCGGCGCGGATCGCGGCCTGCCGTTCCGACTGCGTCGTCTCGATGAACTCGAACTTAGATTGCACAAGCTGAATCAAGTCACGGCGGAAGGCCGGGAGATCGCTACGCTGGAGTTTCTCAAGTTCGCTGAAAGTCGTTCCGAGCATTTGCACCAGCTCGGCGAGCCGGGTTTGTTCGGCGCCTTCGATGCGGCGCAGTTCGCCGCGCAGGTCGATCAGCGTGCGCGACATTTCCTCGCGCAAGTCCGAAATGGACTTGGCGTTTGCCGCAATATCCTTGTCGTGGTCCGACTGCGAGCGCCGCACGGACTCGAGCATCTGTTCGTGCTTTTCGAGCGACTTAGAGAGGATCGGATAGTACTTGCGCTGAGTTTCGGCGTCGCTCTTAATTTCATTGACGACTGTCAGCACATTCGCGGTGTCTCCGGCGATTCCCTGCAGAGCGAGTTGATTGCTCTGGTTCATCGTTTCGGCGAACTTTGAGTAGCGGTCGAGCGCCTGCGGAACGGTGCGAATCTGTTCGAGGAATTTGTCGTAGGCTCCGTCGATGACTTCTTTTAAGCGCGCGGCGTTGTCGTCGTAGTTGGCGCGAATCGCCTCTTTGAAGACTTCAATCTGTTCCTGCTGCTTGGAGCGGAGCGACGTGACCTCGGTGGCGACGGCCTTGACATGCGACTCGATGGCGCGGGTGAAGCGTTCGTTCTCTTCGCGCTTGGATTCGATGCCTGAGAATTTCTCATCAAGCAGATTCGCCGTACGCGCAACTTCGGCTGCGAGGTCGCGATTAGAAGCGTCGTGTTTATTCCCTTGCTCGCGGACGACCGTATCAAATCGTGAGAGATCAGTGCGGATCGCGACGCCAAGGTCGCTCAGGCTGTGCGCGACTTCATCCTGCAAGTGGGCCAGTTGCTGTGCGAATTCACCGCTGATGCGGCCCGCAATTTCTTCGGATTTCTGCGTGAGGACTTCAAAGCGGCCATCCCAGCGGCTGCGCAATTCAGCGATTCCGGCTTCGATGCGTTCGCGGGTCGCGCGCGTTTCCTGCGACTGTTGTTCGAGGACTCGGCTGGCCTGTTCTTCGACGCGGGTGAGTAGATTGCGGAGTTGCGCGAAATGGCCGTCTGCGCTCTGCTGGAGGAGATTAAGCGCTTCAGTCTGCGAGTTGATCTGCTGCGTCTGGGTAACGATCTGTTCGGTATTCTGGCTCGCCTGCTGCATGAGCTGCGAACTGCTTTGGCCGAATTGCGAGCGCAGGGTGTCAAACTGTTGTTTGAGATCGCCGGTCTGACGCAGGAGCGATTGCACGTTGCCCGAGCGCTCTTTGGCCATGCGCTCGATTTTCATCAGCAGTTCTTTGACGACCTGCTGTTCCTTTTCGATGCGCTCGGTCTGCTTTTCAGTAACTTCGCCGAGATCGAGCGCGAAATCGGCGAGTCCGCGCTGCACTTCGGTGAGTTCGTTCGCTCCGGCTTTACGGATTTCGTCGAACTCGCGCAGCATCCGGTTTTCCGCGCTGCTTAGGGCGGTGAGGAAGACGGACGGATCGACGGCGGGTGCGGCCTGGTGCTCGTCGGTATGCTCGGGGCGCGGCATTTCGCGCTCGATGCGGAGCATGGCGTCCATCTGATCGCGCAGCCGGCTTAACGCGCTATCGAGTTCAACCTGAACCTTGGGGGCGACCGTGCGGAGCGCTTCGTCGATCGTTTTATCGAGCTTCTGCAGGCGGTCGGAGTGATCGCGTGTGTTGCTGGACAACAGCTCGCGTACTTCCGACGAGTAGCGGGCAAGCTCTTCGGCGACGACGTTTTCGGTGTGCGCGAGGAGCTGGGAGATCTCTTCGGTATTCTGTGGGTAAGCAGTCGGCGGCGGCGGCGGAGCGTCGGTGTGCACAGCAGCGACATAGACGGGTTGTTCCGCAGCGCGGGAGGTCAATTGGCCGAGCTGGGTGATCTCCTGTTCGGCGCGGCGGCAGAGCGCGTCAAGTTTGCTGGAGAAGCTCTTAAGCTGCTCTTCGATTTCGTTTGAGACCCGGGTGAGCGTCTCACGGCTCTGTGAGTTCTGGTCAGTGAGCAGGCCAGCCTCATCGCGGAGCGCCTGTTCCAATCCGCGATGGTTGTCGGCAAGCTGCGCCAGAACCTCTTCGGCGCGGGAGCGCAGTTGGTCCCCTCCGGCGCGCATTTGGGTCTCGATCTCCTTGACACTCTCCAGCATCCGCGTACCAGCGGGGGCAAACACTTCCTTCAGTCGGTCGACGCCCCTCGCAATCTGTTGCAGGGTCTCACCAGACTGTTGTATATTATCCAGACCCTCAGCGAGTTTACCCAGTTCGCCGCGGAAAGCAGGAATAAACTGCTGTTCTGTAAGCTCTTGTGTGAAGTTCTCGAGGAATTGGCGAAGCGGTTCAACAAGTTCAGCGCCCGGGGTGGGCTTCGATGGAGTCATGCGGACATCTCCCTACATTTCACAGGTTACAAACATTCGACTGCGGAAGTGCAAGATGGGTACCATTTGGCGACGGAGGTTTGCAACATTCTTTGTGGTCGTTCGCTCCTTTGGGATAGGGCCGCCGGGGCGGCGCCGGGACAGTCGAAAGGCCGTTATTATCAGCAATTTGGTGGGTAAGTGATCCGAACATGACAAAGAAAAGTAAACGCAACCTGTGGGTAGTTATAGTCTTGGTCATAGTTGTTGGCGGGCTTGGAGCCTTTCAGCAGCAGAAGAACAAGCAGAAGCCCGCGACGGAAGTCACGGTTGAAACGGCTGGTCGACAGCAATTAACGGCGACGGTCTCCGCAGAGGGCAAGATCGAGCCGGTGACTCAGGTAAAAGTGTCGGCTGAAATTCCGGGCCGGATCACGAAGCTCCCAGTCAAGGAAGGCGACGTCGTCGCTCAAGGCGACTTTCTGGTCGAACTTGATCCCGAGACGTATAAGTCTGCTCTGGATGCGGCGAAATCGGCGTTGAAATCGGCGAAGGCAAACAAGCTGAAAGCGGACGCGGACTTCAAGCGCGTGTCCGAGCTGATCGCACGGGGAATGTCATCACAGGCTGACATGGACGCGATGCTCGCGGCGGCACAGCTTGCCGAAGCGGATTTGGAGCGCGCGGAAGCGAATGAGCGGCAGACGCGGGAGAATTTGGCCAAGACCCGGCTGATGGCTCCGATGTCGGGAACGATTTCGGTGCTGAACAAAGAGGTGGGCGAGTTGACGCTGGGATCACAGTTCCAAGAAGATGTGATTCTGGTCGTGGCCGATTTGAGCAAGATGCAGGTCCAGGCCGACGTGGACGAGAATGATATCACGACCGTTGCGCTGAATGACACGGCCCAAATCGAGATTGACGCGTTTCCCGATACGACTTTTCGCGGGATTGTGACCGAGATTGCCCAGTCAGCAAGCAATGTCACCGGATCGGGAGATTTTGGCGCCGATGTCACGGGCACGAACTTCTCGGTGAGCATTGTCCTGGTCGATCAGGTTGCCGGTGTTCGTCCGGGAATGTCTTCCACGGTGGACATTGAAACGGATTACCGGAACAACACTTTGTCGGTGCCGATACAAGCTGTGGCCGTGCGCAAGAAAGGCGAGGGGGAGGCCGTTACGTTGACGCGCGACGCCGAGGAGCTTTCGTCGCGGCAAGCCGCGGAGCAGGTGAATGCCGGCACGCTCGACACGACCAAACTTGCGACCAAGGATGAACTCGAGACGGGAATCTTTCTCTATGTGAATGGCGAGGCCGTGTGGAAGCCTGTCAAGACGGGCATTGCGGCGGACCGCTATATCGAGATTCTGGACGGAGTGGCGGAGGGCGACTCGGTGATAACCGGGCCGTATCGTTCGCTGGCGCGCGACCTTAAGGACAAGGATAAGGTTGCGATTGAGAAGAAGGAAGACAAAGAGAACAAGGAAAAGAGCTAAGCGCCATGAGTTCTGAACGACGGGCGATCATTGATATTCAGGAGATGCGCAAAGTGTACGACCTCGGAGCAGTCAAGGTCGAGGCGCTGTGCGGCGTCAGTGTGACCATTCTCGAGAACGACTATGTTGCGATCATGGGGCCGTCGGGATCGGGCAAGTCGACGTTGATGAACCTGATCGGCTGTTTGGATACGCCGACCACAGGCGAGTACATTTTGGCGGGTGAGCGAGTTGCTCATCTTTCGGATCGCCAGCTTGCGGAGATCCGGAATCGCCGAATTGGGTTTGTGTTTCAGACCTTCAATCTCCTCCCTCGCGCGTCTGCGCTGCAAAACGTGGAACTCCCTCTCGTCTATGCAGGTGAATCGCCCTCGGAGCGGCGCAGGCGCGCGAAGGAGGCCCTGGAGGCTGTTGGATTGGGGGACAGAATGAAGCACAAGCCCAACGAAATGTCCGGCGGTCAGCGGCAGCGCGTAGCAATTGCGCGGGCCTTGGTAACGAATCCTTCGATCATTCTGGCCGACGAGCCGACAGGGAATCTCGATTCGAAGACGGGCGAGGAGATTATGCAGCTCTTCGAAAAGATTTATGCGCAGGGGAATACGATCATACTCGTGACGCACGAAGAAGACATTGCGCGTCATGCGCGGCGCGTGGTTCGGCTGCGTGACGGGTTAATCGAATCGGATCACATTGTGACTCGGGCGGCCTGAGGCGGACGACCAGCATGCGATTTATCACGGATTTGATCAACGGGTTGCGGATTGCGTTTGGCGCGCTGCGTTCGAACAAATTGCGCGCGGGCTTGACGACGCTGGGGATTGTGATCGGCGTCATGACGGTGATCATGATGGTGGTGATTGTGATGGGATTAAATCGCGCGCTGAAGAGCCAACTCGATTTCCTCGGTGCTGAAACGGTCTTTGTGTCGCGGTGGGACTGGCAGAGTAACAACTGGCGGGATATGATCAAGCGGCGCGACATGGAGCTTGAGTACATCGATGCGCTGCGCGACGAGTCGAGCGAAATCGAGGCGATTTCTCCGTTTTTTGATACTCAGATGAATGTGTCGTATCGCGGTGCGGAGATGAGCCGGATCAATGTTCAGGGGGTGTCGGAAGAGTTCTTCATCACGAATCCGAAGGAGCTTGCGGAGGGGCGGCAGTTCACATCGAGTGAGGTGCGGCGCAACGTTCCCGTGACAGTGATTGGTCAGGAGGTCGCGAGTCAGCTCTTTCCGGATCAGTCGGCGCTTGGCAAGGAGCTCAAAATCGGCGGCTGGAGCTTTGAAGTGATCGGCGTGACCTCGAAGTACGGCAAGGTCTTCGGGCAGAGTTGGGACAATTTCTGCATTATTCCCTATGGGATTTTTGAGAAGCGATTCGCCGGGCAGAATTTTGACGGCCTGACGATTGTCGCGAAGGGCAGGGGGGAAGATCGAGTAGACGACTTGACCTGGGAGGTGACGGGCATCATGCGGCGGCTGCGGCATCTTGATCCCCGGCAGGCGAACGATTTTGGGATCAACACGCAATCGGCGATTTTGGACCAGTTTAATCAGATGACGGCGGGCGTCTATGCAGGCGGCATCATAATCGGGTTCATTTCCCTGATTGTGGGCGGCATTGGGATCATGAACATCATGCTGGTTTCAGTAACGGAGCGCACGGCAGAGATTGGTCTGCGGAAGGCGTTGGGGGCGAAGCGTTGGAACATTGCATGGCAGTTCCTGATTGAGTCGGCGGCGATCTGCGCAATCGGCGGGATCGCGGGCGTGGCGTTGGCGGCAGGGGTGTCGCAGGCGATCAACAGCTTTCTGCCGACGGACATGCCGGCGTGGGTCGTTGGGGTGGGCGTGCTGTTCTCGGCGGTCGTCGGTATCTTTTTTGGATTGTATCCAAGTTTGAAGGCGGCGCAGCTTTCGCCGATCGAAGCGCTGCGTTCGGAGTAGCCATGGGCAGGAAACTCGTCAGATCGATCTACAGCTTTTTCGAGTCGTTCCGTATGGCCCTCGAAGCGATGCGCGCGCACAAGATGCGGGCGTTTCTGACGCTGGTTGGCGTGGTGATCGGCGTGGCGACGATTATTTCCATGATGACCGTGCTCGGCGGGATCAAGTATAAGATTGACGACGCGATGCTGAATTCGTTGGGGGCGAACGTTTTTCAAGTGCAGCGTTACGACAACGATGCGGGGATTCACTTTGGACCACGGCGGCGCAAATGGCGGCCCAAGATTGAAGCGTACTTCGCCGACGAGCTGCGTGAGCGTTGTCCGTCTGTTCGCACGGTGGGCGTGGAATCGTGGAGCTTTGGACGCAGGTTGTCGCGAGGGGGGTTAGAGACGAACGCCGACCACAGCATCGCGGGCGGATCGGTTGAATTTGGCACAAATAACTCGCGCTACACGGTTCTCGGCCGACCGATTACGCCGCAGGACATATCGTCGGCCCGGCGCGTGATAGTGCTCGGCTTCGACGCGTACAAGACGCTTTACGCGGGCGCCGATCCGATTGGGACCTTCGTACGCGTGGACGGGCAGAAGTTTGAAGTGATCGGCGTCTTCGAAGAGCGCGGTGAGATGTTTGGCGAATCACAGGATCGCGAGAACTGGATTCCTCTCTCGACGTTCGAGCGTATCTATGGCGAGAAGTCAGTGAATCTGACGGTGCAGGCGTGGGATCCGAAGGCCTATCGCAAGGCGCAGTATGAAGTCGTCGAGGCGATGCGCGTGGTGCGCGGGCTGCGGCCCGGCGAAGAGAACGATTTTGGTATGTGGACGCCGGACATGATGCAGCGCCAGTTCACGGAACAGACTGCGTTTATCGGTATCGCGGCGTTCGGGATCTGCGGCATCTCGCTGTTGGTTGCCGGAATCGGAATCATGAATATCATGTTGGTTTCGGTAACAGAGCGGACGCGGGAGATTGGCGTGCGCAAGGCGCTTGGCGGCACGCGCAGTTCGATTCTGCGGCAGTTTCTGATCGAAGCGACGACGCTGTCGCTGGTGGGCGGCGCGATTGGGATTTCGCTCGGCTATGGAATTGCGATTTTCATCAATCAGAACTTGAATTTTCCCGCTCCTGTCCCGGTATGGGCAGTGTTCCTGGCGGCGATCTTCTGCACGGCGGTAGGTGTCGGCTTCGGCATGTGGCCGGCGGTAAAGGCGGCGCGGCTCGATCCGATTGAAGCGCTGCGATACGAATAAACCAATAGGTCCCCGGTGGTGTCACACATTCACACGCCTTTCCTGCGCGGGAAGCTGGTCAGCTTGCGCGCCTTGGACGATTCGGAGATTCCGCAGCTTGCGGACTTGATCAATGATCCGGACATCTACTTGAATCTGCTGCTCAGTGAACCGAACCGCGAGCAGGATACGCGTGAGTTTGTGGAGCGGATGCGGACTTCGGAAGACGCTCAGTTGTTCGTGATTTGCGGGCACGATGACCGTTGGATCGGCATGGTGGGGCTGCATAACATCAACTGGATCAATCGCAATTCAACATCGGGGCTATGGATCGGGCGTCCCGAGGATCGCGGCAGAGGGTACGCGACGGACGCAAAGATGCTGTTGTGCTATCACGCGTTTTGCACGCTGAATCTGCACCGGCTCTACACGTACAGCTATGAATTCAATGCCGCGAGTCAGCGTTTCAATGAGAAGTGCGGGTACAAAGTAGAGGGGCGAAGGCGAGAGCATCTGTTTCGCGCGGGCCGGTATTGGGATTCGATCGAAACCGGGCTGTTGCGTTCGGAGTGGCTGCCAATATGGGCGCAGTATCGCGCGGGTGATCCGGCGATTCGTGTGCCGGAGCCGAAATAGAAAGTGATTCAGGTGTCAACTGGAGCGAGATGGAAAAGTCGTATTGGAGAGTTATTGGCGCCCTTGCGGCGCTTCTGTTTGTTATGAGTCCTGCTTTGGCGCAAAGCGCGGCGGAGCAGCCGCTTGAAGAGTTTTTCAAGACGTATCGCGTAGGCAGCCTGTCGTTTTCTCCGGATGAGACGCGGTTTGCATTCGTGTCGGATAAATACGGCCTCTCGCAGCCTTACACGATGTCCGTGCGCGGTGGCGAATGGACGCCGCTGTTTGAGACGGCGGACGCAATCTACAGCGTCTTCTGGTGTCCGACGGACGCGGGGAAGATCTTCTACAGCATGGATTCAGGCGGCGATGAGAACTTCCGGCTGTATCTATTGGACATGAGCACCCGGAAATCGTCAGCATTGACGCCGGCGGGCACACGTACGGAAGTGCTGGGCTGGTCGCACACCGGGTACTATTTGTATTATAGCTGCAATGACCGGAATCCGCAGTACATGGACGCATATCGGTTGGATGTGCGGACGATGGAAGCGACGAAAGTCTTTGAAAACAACTCGACGCTGTTTGTGGCGGGCATTTCTCCGGACGACGGGACGCTTGTATTGAGTCAATTCATCAATGTGCGCTCTTCAAATCTGTATCTCTATGACGTGATGCTGAAGTCAATGACCGTGATCACAAGTCAAGAGGAGTGCGAAGCGAACTACGAATTTGCGGACTTTGCGCCCGAGGGCGACCGGTTGTATATTCTGACGGACAAGGATTCGGAGTTTCAGCGGTTGATGTCCTATTATCCGGCGACGGACGAATGGGAAGTTGAAGTCGAAGCGGATTGGGATGTTGTTGGCGCGACGTTTAGCTTCAAGAACACGTATCTTGTGACGCGCATCAATGAGGGCGGGATATCGCACGTGACGATTGAGAACGTGGAAACGGGCGAGGAGCTTGAGCTTCCGCCCCTTCCTGCGGGCGAGATCGTGCCGGTAAGTTTTTCGCGCAGCGAGCGTTATTTGCGTATATATGTGAACGCAGACAATATTCCCGGCGAGCAGTATTTGTATGATCTCGAGACGTTCGAGCTGATCAAGCTGACGAACCTGTTTGACAACAGTCAACTGCGTTCGGAGATGCTCGTGAAATCTGAGTTGATCACGTATTCGTCGTTCGACGGCATGGAGATTCCGGCGTGGTTGTATCGGCCTGCGAAGCCGAAATGGGGGAAGAAGTCGCCCGTGGTGATTGAAGTGCACGGCGGTCCGATGGCTCAGGCGAAGCCGGGCTATTCTCCGTGGATTCAGTTCCTGGTGAGTCGCGGGTTTGTTGTTGCGGTTCCCAATGTGCGCGGCTCGATGGGTTATGGGAAGTCGTATTATCTGGCCGACGATCAGAAATGGGGCGAGGATCCGCTGCTCGACGTGGTATACTTGAAGTACGCGATTGCGGACGAAGTGCCCGAAGCGGACACATCGAAGACGGTGATTTGGGGCGGATCGTATGGCGGATACATGACGCTCGCGGCGCTGACGTTCGTACCAGAAGAATTTGCCATGGGGCTGGATTGGGTGGGGCCGTCGAATCTCTTCACGCTGCTTGAATCGGTGCCGCCGTATTGGCGGCCGTTTCAGAAATATCTTCACGATGAGATTGGCGATCCGTCCATCCCTGAGGACAGCGCGCGCATGTGGCGGCAGTCGCCGGTGAATTTCGCGGACAGGATCGTCCGTCCGCTCTTGATCGTGCAGGGGCGCAATGATCCGCGCGTCAAGGTTGCGGAGTCGGACCAGATTGTTGAAGCTGCGCGCAAGAACGGGAAGCAGGTTGAGTATATGGTCTTTGAAGACGAAGGTCACGGCTTGCGCAAGCGCGAGAACAAGTTGAAAGCGTACAACGCGATGTTTGATTTCATGACTGCGCATCTGGGGATGAAGAACACCGATTAGAGTGAAGCAGAGCGGCGCCAAGGGTCGCTTCGGCGGGCCTGTTGTTTGTGGCAAAGTAGCTAAGGGCTTGACAAAGCCGCCTGGCGTGGGTATATTCCGGGGTGGTGCACCGGGGTGGTGCACTAAAGGTAAGGTGCGCGAGACTTACACACCCTTGGGAGGGCGGTTATGAACCGCGCGCCAATTCTCACATCCGCAATGCTGCTGCTTGCGGTTTTTTTGTGTTGGGGAATTCCAGGCGCGATGGGGCAGTGTTCGCTTTGCGTCACGGCGGGGGATAACAGTTGCTCGGGATCGTGGGAAGACTGCGAAACTTCGACGACCGGTTGCGAAGTATCCTCGACGTTCGCGGTGCCGTGTAACGGGAATTACTGTCTGCGCGCGTGGGTCTCGTGTTCGGGCAATTGTTTGACGTGTTCTGCATGCGCGATCATCGTCAAGGCGGCGAGCGGGGCAATTGTGCAGGCATGGCAATCAGGCTGTCCCGCAGAGGGCTGCGACCATCAGACATGCAGCGTGCCATTGGAGGTAGGTGTGAACTATCGTCTTTACGTCTGTCTTCGCCCTTGCGACGAGGACATGGACTGTGGCGATTGCGATGATACATGCCGGGCGCAGGCGACCGTTTCCTCGCCTTTTGGAAGTCCTTGTCCTTGGTTGCGGCCATGAAGTTCGTAATCATATCTTTGCTCGCTTGGAGCGTTGCGTCAAGTCGCACTCTGCTTGTTCCGGATGACTACATAAGTATCGGTGGCGCTTTTGAAGCGCTTGAGACGGGAGACACGGTGTTGATTTCGCCGGGTGTCTATGTTGAATCCCTGTCCCCGCCCGAACTGCAATTTGTGATGAAGAGCACGGTGACAATTGACTCGACCGCGACTGAGTTTGTGGTCATAGACCCAACGGAGTTACCGGACTCAGATTCGCTGAGTTGCGTGAAGATGACCGGCGGAAACGCCACGTTTGAAGACATAGTTTTCCGGAACCGTTCCGCGATGACCGCGGGGCGACTGTCATCTGAGCCTGCCGGAGTGGTCGGCGCCGATTTTGTGGAACGCGTGGTTTTCAGGCGGTGTGTATTTGATTCGGTGCTCGTCGGCGTCACAGCATTCCGCGAGGCGCATATAGAGAATTGTCGGTTCATCGGTTCGCGAGGCGGAGCCGCTAACAGCGCACGGCCGGGTAAGATCTACGCGGACAGCACTTGGTTTGACGGTGCGACGGGATCGTTAGTCGCCCTTCGGCGCGGTGGCCTGATTCGGGATTGCCTCTTTACACATAAGGGAGCAAGTTACCACTTGCTGGCCCTCGGAGACAGTGCAGTGATTCTAAATTGCCGGTTTGTAGGTTTGGATACTCTGAATGGCCGGGCGCTGTGGGTGAGGCCACGCTGCGAGTCCGAAGTCCGCAACTGCACATTCGAGAACATCGTTGCCGGATACTACGCCGTCGTCGAGATTACGGACAGTTGCGTGGATCAGCCGAAGGGTTGGGAGTGCACGCTTCAGTTTGTCAATAACCGTTTCATCAATTGCGGATCTCACGTTGCCGAGGCGCAGCAGGGCGGCGAGATGATCACTGTTCTTTGCGCCAATCAGGATCGCGGCTTTCTCGCGGTCATAGACAGCAACCGGATTGACTCGATTCAACATACGCTTGGTGTTGCGTCGTGTTTGTACACGGATGCGGGAGTCACGGCGCGCGGAAATGATTTCGGTCAACAGCTTGATGGCGACGTTCCGCAGGTAGTCTATGAAGAGCATGGCGATCACGACACGCTATTCTTCCGGTTCAATCGTTTTTGCCCAGACCACATCGGCATGGAGCGCACTTTTCAAGGACCGAGCCTTGTGGACGCGCGGGGCAATTGGTGGGGTCACCCCAGCGGTCCCTATCATCCAATAACTAATCCGGACGGACAAGGAGCAGAAGTGGATGACGGAATTGCGTTCAATCCGTGGCTCATGGCAGATCCGGATACCACTGAAGACGATACGAGCGAAGTTGCGGTTGACGACGGTTTGCCGCACGTTGCGGAAGACTATTCGCTTTCTGTTTATCCGAATCCATTTAATGCGACGACGGGCTTGCAGATCAACGTTGCGCGGGCAGGGGTATATGAAGTTGCGCTGTATGACCTGACGGGCCGACTTGTAGCGACTCTGTATGATGGTCGCGTAGAGCAAAGTCGGGCGGTGCGAGTGGATGCTTCTGCCATTGCATCGGGAGTGTACTTCGCTCGGTTGTCAGGCCACGATGGACCGCTTGCGACAGCGAAACTGCTGGTGTTGAAGTAGAGAATCGAGACGACTGGAACAGAAAAGGCAGACCGCGCGGTCTGCCTTTTCTGTTAATCCAGAGTCTTGACTTAGAGTTTCAAACGTCGATCAAAGAAGGAGAGCGTCGACCGCATGGCATCGGCGAATGCCGCACCACTGTAGGCCGCTCCGTTGGCAGGCTCCGCGAATCCACTCTCGCCCTTGATGAGCAGCATTTCAGCGCGCACGGCTTGCTGGACGAAGCGTTGACTCATCGCGGTGGTTTGCGGGGACGGATCCGTTCCGTTCATGGAAGGATTCAGCACCACAAGCGGAGCGCCGATGCGCGATAGGAGTGAATCGGGCGGAGTGTCCGAGGGATACCAAGCTGCTCCGGCACGCAGGGAGGGTTCGCTCGCCAGCGCGCGCAGCGCCATGTCGGCACCATATCCAGTGCCGAGGACGCCGATCTTCTTGCGATTCACGAGCGAGTCGGTGAGAAGCGCCCGCCATCCGGCGCCGATCGCAGCCAGTGCATCGGTCTCCTGCACGAGCTCCAGAAACCGTTTGGCCTGCGCGAGGTCCGAAGTGCGGTCGCCTTTGAACATATCGACGGCGAGCACGACGTAGCCGCGCACGGCGAGGGAATCGGCGACGTCGCGGATGGTCTTGCTCAGGCCGAAACGGTCATGCAGCAGCAGCAAAGCAGGGTAGCGGTTCTCTCCGATCGGCAGAGCGAGATAGGAGCCGGGACGGCTGTTGAGATAGTAAAGCAGTTTGCTCAGCGTTATCTCCCACATCGCCGCCGCATGTTCAGCTTCCTGCTCGGCCGCGTGCGCTTCGCCCTGTATCTCGTGCGCGAGGTGGACTGATGTGCCGGTCGGTGAAGAGGAGAAAGTGAACTTCACGAACGAATTGAGCTCGCCCACAAACATGGTGTACTCGAGCGCAACAGCCGGTTCGAGCGTCTTGAGAATCCCCTCGCGGAGCTGTCCATCCTCGGACGTAATCCGCCAGGGTGTTTCAGGAGCGCCGCCAAACGCTGCGGACCGGGCACCACTCCATTGCAGATAGAGCCAGTCCTCGGAGAGGGCACGGTAGGCTTGCAGGGGCGAGGCAGTCGTCTCAAAAGCACGTTCTACCGTTTGGTTCGCGAAAGCCCACGAGCCTGCAAGAAAAATCATCAAAACAATAGTGTGCATAGCGCGTCTCCCGGTTCGGATTGTTTCCTTCAATATACCAGTTTTACGCAAGAATGGCCAAAGTATCTTCAACAGTCTGAAACTCCGGGAGATGCGAGTCGTGTTCCTAACTGACGGATTACATGTATCTTACTTGCAACTCGAAGGCAAAATCAGTATGTTATTATCCTCGAACTATCCCGCAAAATCGATTTAAGTCAATATTTTTCAGTCCCCTTTTGTATTTGAGTGAGGAGCTTAGACAGATGAGAATCCCCAGCACCGCCTCTCTGAGGTACTTTGCGCTGCTACTTTGCACGGTAGGATTGCTGTGGTCCACCCACGTATTCGCGGATCCGCCTCTTCATTGGGGCGAACCCGATGGTCTCCCGGGTATGCCGATTCGGCAGGGGCATCATATCGAATGGGCGCGGAGCGCCTATCGCACGGATGTGGACTCGATCGGCTATACGATCATGACCTGGTCCGACACTCGGACGGGTGATCGCGACGTTTACGCACAGTTGGTTGAGCCGGACGGTGATCTCGCGCCGGGTTGGCCCGTTCATGTGATCAACTATCCGTATCGTCAAGAGGACCCCGAACCGATTGCGGTCGCCGGGGGTCTGATCATTGCATGGATTGATTTCCGTTTTGACAGCACAGGCGACGTTTACGCCCAGAAACTGGATTACAGCGGCAACATGCTGTGGGGTACGGAAGGCGTGATTGTCGATACGTTTGTACGTGCAGACGGTTCGATGGTGAACGAGACGACCCTTCGGTCGGCGCATGATAGAGCTGGCGGAGCAATTATCGCGTGGGAAGACAATCGACGTGGCGACGGTGCGGACATCATGGCGCAGCGCATTCTGGCAAACGGTACCCGTGGTTGGGCAAACCCGTTGGCGGTGACCGAGCATCCGAACCTGCAGAGCGGGATTACAGCGGATACGGACGGTCAAGGCAATATGATTGTTGCGTGGGTCGATCAGCGCAGCGGGCAGGAAGATATTTACGCATCAAAGATCATGGCGAATGCGACTCTGCCGTGGGGCGGCGTCGGCGGCGTGGTCGTCTGTAATGCGACGGCGCGTCAAACGAGCGCGAAGATCTGTCCGGACTTCACAACGGGCGGCGCGTATTTGGCGTGGTCGGACGAGCGTGCGGGCGTGGCTTCGAACGAACTCTATCGTCAGCGCCTCGCGGGGAATGGCACGCCGGTGTGGGCGGTGAACGGCGACGTGTTGTGCGACGCGCCTGACAATCAGGTTGGCGTGCGCATTGCGGTCAGCATGAATGACGGCGTTCAAGACGGCGCGATCACGTGCTGGGATGACTTGCGTGTTAACGGATCGATTGGCGAAATCTTTGTTCAGAAAGTCACCCCTGCCGGCCAGCATTTGTGGGGCGAAGACGGTACGCGGGTGTGCGGCAATGCGGGGCCAGGCGTCGGTGAAACGCGCGAGAACAGCCGTTTAACGTCGGACCTGGATGGCGGCGCGATGGTTGTCTGGGATGACACTCGTTCGTCGGGCGGGTTAGTGACACAGTACGATCTCTACCTTGCCCGGGTTGGCGCAGACGGTAGTTTGCCCTGCGGTGAATGCGGCGACCTTGTGCTCGATGGCGCGAACCAGCAGCAGGAAGCAGTGCTGCGCATGGACCGTACGGGCGCCAATGTGATGTGCATCTTCCGTGATTTTTCACGCGGTTCTTCGACGCTGCGCGTGGCGCGGGCGTCTGTCAACGATTGTATCACGTCCTTCAACCATGAGATCATCTACGGTTTGGACGGCAACGCCGTGAAGCCGACGAATATTCAAGTGGTCCATGGCAAAGTCGGCTATGCGTGGGAAGACAATCGCGGCCTCGGTTTCGGTCGTCAGATCTTCTATCAAGTGATTGATACTCCGTACGTATTCCCGTACTCCGACATCATTCCGCCGAACGGCGCGCCGATGGCTCCGGACAATGGCGGTCTGCCCCGCTATGAGCAGGAAGCGCCTGAAGTATGCGCGGATGGACAAAACGGTTTCTTCTGCGCTTTCATTGATAACCGCTCGTCGACGAAGCAGGTACGCGTGCAGCGTGTCGCCGAAGGCGGTCAACTCGCGTGTGCGGCGACGGGTGTGTTAATTTCCGCAACTGGTCCTGGCTTGGATCAGGATGTTGCGAAAGTAGTTCCGGACGGCCAGAACGGCTGCTACGTGGTCTGGCAAGGTTATCCGCAGGGATCGCTCTACTTGGACGTCTTCGCCATGCGCGTGGACGATAACTGCGAGCCGGTGTGGACGCAGCCGGTGATCGTCTCGGCGAGTGCGGACAACGATGACGCCGTAATGGGCATCGATGTAGACATCGATGGATGCCTGGGTGTCGTGTGGCAGACGGGCGTTTTCCTTCAGCATGACATCTGGGGCGCGAAAGTCTGCGCCGACGGTTCGATCGCGTGGCGCGATTCGGTGGGTGCCGCTCCCCGGGAGCAGAGCGATGCGCAGGTCATTTCGGATGGTTTGGGCGGCTTCTACTTCGCGTGGGCTGATAACCGTGACCAGCCGAACTCGAAAGACATTTACGCACAGCATTTCGACGCGAACGGCAACCGTGCGACCGGGTGGACGTCGGTCTTCGGCAAGCTCGTGGTAACCTCCGCGAACGATCAGAAAGTGCCTCGTCTCGCCGTGGACAGCCAGCACAATTTGTATATTGTGTGGCAGGATTTCCGCTCCGGCGAGCATCTTGATTTGTACGGACAGAAGTTGACTCCTGCCGGGGAGAAACTCTGGCAGCCCGAGCAGACGGGCCGACCGATTTGCACATCGCCCGCGGACCAAAGTGATCAGCAGCTGTTGGTGGAGTGGTCTGACGGATTGTACGTTGCGTACGTCGACCAGCGCTCAAACTACAGCGACATCATGGGCAATCACTACGATGCGGCGGGCAACATCACGGATACGCAGTGGTGGGGGCACGGCCGACGCGGCAACCGGCGGTGTCATCAACGCTGAGTATCAGAATCAAGTCGAGCCGACGTTGGCCCACGATTTTCACGGAGGCACAATGGTCGCGTGGGTGGACGGACGTTCGTCCGGCAAGGAGCCGTTGTCGAACATCTGGGGTAACTGGGTGAACGACAACACGGTGGATGTGCGCGAATTGCCCGCACCGCTGCCGCGTGAGTACATGTTGACACAGAATTTCCCGAACCCGTTCAATCCGACGACCGAATTCCGGTTTACGATTCCGAATACGGAAGCGGTGAAGATCGCGATCTACAATACGCTCGGCCAGCAGGTCGAGACGCTGATTGATGAAGTCATGCACGCGGGAACGTACCACGTGATGTTTGACGCCTCGGCGTTGGCCAGCGGGGTGTACTTCTACCGCTTGGAGACTCCGAGCTTCCAGTCGGTGAAGAAGATGCAGTTGATTAAGTAGGTTCGCTTTTCTGCGGCGCGCGGCGGTTCTCCGCGCGCCGCAGGGTGAGCCCATTGAGCCCGAAACCAAGACAGATCATAAATTTTATGCGCAAACTTCCGTTTTACCTCTTTGCACTGCTGCTGTTTGTGGGAGCGCAGTCCGTTTTGGCACAGCCGTTGCCGGACTGTTATCATACGCGAGCGGAGATGTACGATTACTTTCTGGCCTTGCAGGACAGTTTTCCGGACAAGCTGCGCGTGGACTCGATCGGCCATTCGCGGGGTGAGCAGCTTGGGGAGCCGTTCCCGCTCTATGCGGTCAAGGTATCGCAGAATGTCGCGCAGTTTGACGACGAACCGGTTGTTCTGATTATCGCGCATATTCACGCCGAAGAAGTGGCCGGGATGGAATCGACGATTGGTTTCGTACGGAAGATGCTGAACAATCAGCAACCCTACCAGACGATTCGCGAACAGATTCAGTTATACGTGATTCCAACGATGAATCCGGATGGACTCGAGGTTATCTCGCTCGGGTGGGACAATACATATCGCAAGAATGGCTATGTGCCGCCGGAGATGTTCGGCGACAGCTGCGAGGTGATTCCGTTTGTCGGCGAGGATTCGTGCGGCGTGGATTTGAACCGTAATTTTGATTTCAACTGGATCTATGGCGATACGCTGTGGGTGCGCGGTTCGGAAGAACCGTTTGATTATTATCGCGGCCCTGCGCCGTTTTCGGAGCCTGAGACGCGTGCCGTGCGCGACTTCGCCAAGCAGATCAAACCGACGGCGTCAATCGTTTGGCACTCTTCACGGTCAGGCCGTGTGGCGGAACGCTGCATCGTGGCTTGGCAGTGGGGACCGGACGGCGCGGCAAAGTTCAGTCCGGACAGCGCAGCGATTCATCAGACGATGCGCGGATATGTCAATAAGACGGTCAAATACCCGTCCAACACAGGCCACTATCTTGAGGTATTCGGAGCGACGCGCAACGGCGCGCTACACGATTGGTTCTATCGTGAATTGGGAACGATTCAGATTCTGACGGAGACGAGCCCGCCGGAGCAGATTCAGCCTCCGTGCAATCCCAACATCGACCCGAACCTGCCGGAATTGGCAGCATCGTTAGAGCCGCCGATGGAGTGGCTGTGTCGGCGCGTGTTCAATTTTGACCGCAACGGCGACATGGCAGATCAAGGCGCGCCGCTCAATATCTACACACGCGATGCGTCGAACAGCCAGCCGATTTCCGCGGAATACCGGATTGTGAACACATGGTCGGCGGTGTTGAAGCCGTGGTATACAAATGCTGAGTACGGCCGGGCGACCTTCCTTCCTGCGGCCGGGAGCGTGACCGTGATGGCGCGCAAGGAAGGCTATCGCAGCGACACGACGACGGTGACGTGCAATCCGGGCGGCGAAGCGGTTTATGTAACGCTCGACCTTGATCCGCTGCCGTGGTACAATGTGACACTCAATGTACGCAATGCGAACGGCGACCTGCTGCCAGCACGCATCTATTTTGACAACGGTTTTCCGCAGACCTATGACGCCGGGAGCGGTACGCTTCAGGTGAGCAAGCCGCAGGGAGTGTGCGCCGTGCGCGTAGAGCCCTTAAGCGGACAATTGGTTGCGCGTTGGGTTCACTTCTGGCTTGACGGGGATCGTGTCGTCGACGTTGTGCTGCCAAATGGATCGACGCTGTTTGCCGAGGACTTTGAAGACGGGTTAGTCGGCTGGACGCCGGGCGGCACGGGGGGGGCGTGGCGGACGGATGAAGACACGACGCAAGTCGGCATCGATTCTGTGCTCTATACGAATCCGGCGGGCTATCGCGCTCAGTATGGCAGCGATTGGAATACGACGCTGACGTACAACGGCGCCGTGACGTTGTCTCCGGGGAACGCGTTTCATCTGAAATTCGACCGTGAAGGTCGGCTCGACATGCCTGCGGACAGCTTCTTCGTCGAAGTCTCGAGCAATGGGAATGACTGGAACACCGTAGCGGGCTATTCGGATTTGCAAGTTCCGTGGACAACGACCTTCGTCGACCTGAACTATTTCGCCGGCCAGACTATTCATCTGCGCTTCCGTCTGAAGACCGACGCCACACTTGGTGATCTTGGCCTTCATCTCGACGATTTAGAGATCCTTGGCGGCGTGGACCTTGCGTCGCCGGATTCGCCCAAGCCCTTTCCGCGCGAATTCCGCATGACGAACGTCTACCCGAATCCATTCAATCCGACGACGACGATTGAATATGAAGCGGCCGCGGCAGGCCCGCTCGAATTTACGATTCACAATTTGCTTGGGCAGGAAGTCTGGTCAAGCAACGTGACCCCGCCCTCGCCCGGGCACTACGAAATTCGCTGGAACGGAACGAACGGCGCGAATCAGCTTCTTCCGTCGGGCATCTACTTCGTCCGGATGGCCGGGCATGGCGCTATCTACGGTACGCAGAAACTCATGTTTTTGAAGTAATTCGGCGCAAAACCTCACCTCCAACAGAAATTTATCACGAACATGCGCAACCACCGGGACTTTCTCGCTGTCACCGACTTCAGCCGTGACGAAATCGTTGAAACTATAGCCCTTGCAGGAGAGTTGAAAGAGCGGCGGAGTCGACGGGAAGTCGCGTCACCGCTGGCCGGTCAAGTCTGGGGGCTGATCTTCCACAAGGCGAGCTTGCGGACACGCATCTCCTTTGAAGTAGGTATTGCCGAGTTGGGCGGTCACGCGCTTTACATCACCGAGAAGGAGATTGAACTCGGCAAGCGCGAGACGATCGCTGACGCGGCGCAGGTGCTATCCCGGTATTTAGGCGGCATCATGATTCGCACGTTCAGCCACAAGGACGTGGAAGAGCTTGCCAAATACGCAGACATTCCGGTGATCAACGGCCTGACGGACTATTCGCATCCGTGTCAGATCATGGCGGATATCCAAACGGTGTATGAGAAGTTGGGCCGCTTCGACGATTTCAAACTGACGTATGTCGGAGACGGTAACAACATCACGAATAGCTTGCTCGAGTTGGCACAGCGGCTGAATTTTGACTTTGTGATCGGCACGGCGGAAGACACTCTGCCCGACATGAAGTTGGTCGAAGCGGCGAACAAGGCGGGCAGCTCGCGGGTGTCGATTGAGCACGATCCGATCAAAGCCGTGCAGGGTTCGCACGTGATCTATACGGATGTATGGGCCTCGATGGGTCAGAAGGATCAGGCGGACGACAAGGCGCGCAAATTGCGGCCGTTTCAGGTCAATGAGAACTTGCTTGCAAAGGCGGACAAGAGCTGCATCGTGCTGCACTGCCTGCCGGCGGAACGCGGCAAAGAAATTACAAACGGGGTGATGGATGGACCGCACAGCGTGGTCTTCGATCAGGCTGAGAACCGGTTGCACGCGCAGAAGGCCGTCATGACGGTCTTGATGGAGACCAGATAATCACGGAGGTCGGCAGATGAAGGGACGCATCATTGCGCTTTGGCTGGTGGCGACGGTGTTCGCGATTTCGGCATGTGATCGGGAAAGCGAAAACACGGTTACGGCTGAGCCGATTCCATACGACATCTTGACGACGTCTGTGCATCTTGAGGTCGACGACCCGCATACGCAAGTGTTCCGCAGTTGGGAGCAGTGGAGCGCGTTTTGGGCGGAGCATCCGGAGTGTGACAACGGCTGTGTGTTTTCGCCGCCGTATGTGGATTTTGATTCAAGCCTCGTGGCCGGAATATTCTGGGGCGAGGAGCCGAACATCTATCCGCAGATTGAGTCTCGGATCGAATCGGTGCTGCGTGGCGGAGAAACAACCGTGATTCGGCTGCGCGAAGATCAGAGCCACATGGTCATGCCGGCATATTGGCATGCCTATTTGTTCATAACGTTTGACCGCGCGGAAGGTCCGGTAAATTTCACCGGCGTTGTTCCACAATAGCGAGATAGAGGATACTATGAAGACCCGCGTACTACCTTTGCTTGCGACTCTTGGGCTTCTGATTTTGTCCACGGGCTGCTACACGAAACTCTACAATCCGAACAGGGAGGATCAGGGGCCGTATTCGACGAATACGCTCTATGATCGATTCGATTCGACGGCGATCGACACGACGCTGACGAAGCCCGATGTCGTGGACGTCTATCCGAATAACGACTACTACGGGTGGTCGACTTGGGGACGCCCGCGCGGTTACACGCGCTGGGGGTTTGATTTCGACCGGTTCTCGCCAAACTACTATTGGTCGTATTACGGCTATTACGACTATTACAGTCGTCCGTGGTGGCACGACTGGAATCGCGGCGGGCATTGGTGGAATGGCGGCGGTGGCGGCGGAATCTCTGAACCTCCGTCACAACGTCCGGGCCGTAGATCGAGCGATGCGGGTGTTCCGCCACCGATAGTTGGCGGCGGATCGTACTCTCCGGCACCTGTATATAATCAGCCATCGGCTCCGGTTGTTCAGCCGGTCCAACCCGTGAATCCGTCGGAGAAGACTCCGCCTGCTGACGCCGGGCAGAAACGCAACGGCAAGCGCATCCGCTAACAGAAGACTACACAACACATGATACGCTACACGACACTTGCAGTCTTCCTTTTCGCAATTTCCCTGTTCGCGCAGGACGAGATTCCGGAGCGTTTGCTTCTGACCGGCGGCCAGCAATTGGGCAGCGGGGCGCGGGCGTTGGGCTTGGGCGGCACATTCACGGGCATCGCGGACGATTACTCGGCGATCTGGTGGAATCCGGCTGGACTTGCACAAGTCAAACGCATTGAAGTACAGGGCACGCTCCTGCGCACGGGCTACTCAAACGACGCCAATTATTACGGGACGGGCCGCGAAGGAACGACGGATGCGCTGCGCTTGAATAACATCGGCGCGGTCTTTCCGATTCCGGTGTATCAGGGCGCGCTGACCTTTGCGTTCGGCTATTCACAGGTGACGGACTTCGAGCGCCGCACGGAAGTCACCAGCGGTCAGGCCAATCAATCGTGGGACAGCTTCGATGAACTCGAGAGCGGCAGGCTTGGGCAATGGTCCTTTGCGACTGCCGTTGATATTTCGCCCAATCTTTCCGTGGGCGCGGGAATCAACTATTGGACGGGTTCGAGCGATTACTCGCTGATTGGGGATTATACCGAGGCCGGAACCGCTTATCACACCGAGCAGTCGCTGTTCACGGATCTTAGCGGTTGGAATTTCACCTTGGGCGGGATGTACCGACCGGGCCGCATGGTGCGGGTCGGTGTCTCGACTTCGACCCCGTTTTCGATGTCGCTTAATGAAGATTGGAGTTTCGACGGCGACGACGGATACTTTGATTATAAGATGTCGTATCCTTGGATATGGCGCGTCGGCGGCAGTGTCGCGCCGGGCCGTTGGATGGTCGGCGCGGATCTTGAATACCGCGATTGGAAGTCACTCGAGTTCCGCGGCGAGACGCCGTTTACCGGCGTAAGCCGTGCTGAAGCGAACCGCCAGATCCGTGACACCTACGAGAGCACAACGCGGCTTTCCGTTGGCGGCGAATATCTGTTCCCTGCATACGGTCTGCGCGGGCGCGCGGGGTACAGCATCGAGCCGTCGAACTTCAAGAATGCCGGCGACGAAGCGGACAAAGGTGTCTTGTCGCTTGGCATGGGTATTCTCATCGACCGTTCGGTCATGGTGGACATGACGTGGCGGACGACGGGCTACTCGGAGGAGATTACGAGCGGGCTGAAAGAGGATATTCGCTCTAAGCAGGTCTTGATGTCGATCAGCTACAGAATGTAATAACGTATGCAGGTATTGAAACTCCTCGGGTTGGTTCTGTGGTGCGCGGTCGCGTGGGCGCGGCCGGAAGGCGCTATGACGGGCCATCCGTGGGTGAATCGGGCACAGACGGAAATAGAGGACGGGCGCTTCGACGAGGCGCTCGTTTCATTGCGCGTGGATTTGAAAACTCCGCTCGACCGCGCATGGCACGGCTATCTCGAAGGCTGTGCGTTGATCGGCAAGGAGCAGAAGAGTGACGCGCAGACAAAGCTCGAAGTGGCGCGCACCGAATTGCTCACTCTGGGTGATGATGCGGCGGCAAACCGGTTGTTGTCGCGCGTGGAACGCAAACTTGGATATCTTGAACGCGAGCGCGGCGACTATGCGGCATCGCGGACGCGGCACTATATTGCGCTCGATCTTGCGCAGCGCTTTGGTTCCGCCGAAGAAGAGCACGATTGTCTGATCAGTATTGATGTGGATTGCTGGCACATGCAGGAGTGGCCGGAGTCGGAACGTGTGTTGCGGCAGAGCGTCGAGGCCGCGACGCAGATTACGGATGCGGTCGCGCGCGTGCGCGCGCAAGCGACAAGCGCGAACAATCTCGCGGGCACGCTTGCCGAACTGCGCAATTTTGAAGAGGCGCAGGAACAGGCACAAGCCGCGCTCATTGCCTGGACCGAGTGGGAGCAGATGACCGGAGACGCGAGCGAATTTCGCATCGGTTGGGCGCACTACACACTGGCCGACGTATACTTGAAGTGGGCCGCGACCATCGAGGATCATCTTGAGTCCTCAAACAAAAAAGGTATGGCCAAATACGAACTGATTGTAATGCGCGCGCTGGCGCAGGAGGCACAGCGCCCGCAGTCTGATTTCGACGCGATCGACCGCCGTTTCCCCGAATGCGAATAGTCGCATGACCGTTTCCCTCGCCACCACGACTCCTCTGAAGTCCGTGCGTGAGTTGCCGACCGGCGATCACGTGGAAGGCTTTTATTTGTTGACGAAGATCGATACGCGGCCCAAGAAGAGCGGCGAACCGTTCTTGATTGTGGAGCTGCAGGATCATTCCGGGAAGATCGAGGGCAAGATGTGGGACAACTTCACCGAGGCTCTCGAAACGCTGAAAGCTGGCGATCCGGTGTTTGTCGACGGGCGGCTTGATCACTATCAGAAGCTTCCCGGTTTGGTGCTCACGGTCGCGCGCAAGGCCAGTGAGCAGGAGGTTCCTGATCGCCGCAGCTTTCTGCCGCACTCGCAGCTTTCTGCGGCGCAGGCCGACGAGCGGCTTGCGCGGGTGATCGAGAGTGTGACTGAACCGCACTTGAGCGAATTACTCGAGTCGCTCTTTGGCGACCAGAGCTTTCGGCGCCGGTTCCTCGAAACACCCGGCGGCAAGGCGTGGCATCACGCAACAGTGGGTGGACTCGTTGAGCATACGCTGTCGATGGTGGCCCTCGCAGAGATGATATGCGGGCACTATCCGCAGCTGCATCGCGATCTGATGATCTGTGGTACGCTCTTGCACGATGTTGGAAAGGTGTCGGAACTGACTATCGAACCGGCGCTGGAATACACGAGCGAAGGTCGACTCCTTGGTCACATCACGCAAGGAGTGCTGCTGGTCGAGCGGACGATTGGAGAAATCGACGGATTTCCAGCTGAACTGCGCAAGCAGCTCCTGCACATAATTCTCTCGCATCAAGGTGAGCCGGCGATGGGCTCACCTGTGAAGCCGATGACGCTTGAGGCGCTGACGCTGCACTATCTCGACGAACTGGACAGCCGGGTGAACGCGTTTGAGCAGGTCCGGGCGCGCACGTCGAGTGGCCAGGAGTTCTCCGACTATCAGCGGCTGATGGAGAGATTCTTCTATTTTCGATCACCGGACGAACCGGACACAGGGGAGGAGTGATGAGCGAAGTCAAGTCATACACCAATTGGAAATCGCTGCCGCCGCTTGGCGGAGGAGTTTGGGCGGCGATGGTCACTGAGGTATTGGACAACGAGGGGATTCCCAATCTTGTCAAAACCGACCTTTCGAGCGGGGGCTTGGGAGTCGTGACGGGGACGGACACGTTGGGGAAGGCGTGGCGGATTCAGGTGCCGGAGGAATTTTACGCCCGGGCACTTGAAATCCACGAATCGATTCAGGGTGATGCGGAGCATGCCGAACCGACGGAAGAGACGGACGATCCAAGCGCGTGAGTGCGGTTGCAAAACCGTGCCACGCTTCGTATATTCGATAAACTACAGAAGACTACACCCACATGTCAGAAATTTCCAGCATCTATGCCCGCGAAGTACTGGATTCGCGCGGTAATCCGACCATTGAAGTCGAAGTCGTATTGGAAGACGGGTCGTTTGGCCGTGCGATAGTTCCTTCGGGAGCGTCGACGGGTGAGCATGAGGCGCTTGAGCTGCGGGACGGTGACGAGAACCGCTATCTTGGCAAGGGCGTGCTTGACGCGGTCAACAATGTCAATGAGAAGATCGCGGACGAACTGATTGGCCTTGACGCAATCTATCAGCAGGAGGTGGACAGCCTGTTGCTCGATCTTGACGGCACGGCAAACAAGAATAAGCTGGGTGCGAATGCGATTCTCGGCGTAAGCCTTGCGACGGCGCGCGCGGCGGCGGATTCGGTGAACCTTCCGCTTTACATGTATCTTGGCGGCGTCGGCGCGAAGATCTTGCCGGTGCCGTTCATGAACGTCGTAAACGGCGGCGCTCATGCGGATAACCCGCTCGATTTTCAGGAGTTCATGATCGTCCCGCGCGGCTTCGATCGCTTCAGCGATGCGCTGCGCGTAGGAGTAGAGATATTTTATTACCTGAAGAAAGTTCTGAAGAAAAAAGGCCATTCGACCAACGTCGGCGACGAGGGCGGCTTTGCGCCGAACCTGAAGTCGCATCGTGAGGCGCTGGACGCAATTCTGTCGGCGATTGAATCGGCAGGTTACAAACCGGGCGAACACATTTCTGTGGCGCTCGATTGCGCGGCCTCGGAGTTCTTTGACAAGGCGAGCGGCAAGTACAATCTGTCGTGCGAAGGCAAGGTGCTCACGGCAGCTGAAATGACGGACTATTACGCGCAGCTGTGCAAGGATTATCCTGTCGTCTCCATTGAAGATGGATTAGGCGAAAACGACTGGGATGGCTGGAAGCATCTCACGAAGAACCTGGGCAAGCAGGTGCAGTTGGTCGGCGATGACTTGTTTGTCACGCAGGTTGCGCTGCTCGCCAAGGGAATCGCCTCGGGCGTGGCCAATTCGATTCTTATCAAGCTGAATCAGGTTGGTTCGTTGTCCGAAACGCTCGATACGATTGACCTGGCGCGCCGACATGCCTATACGCAGATGGTTTCCCACCGCAGCGGCGAATCGGAAGACACGACGATCGCGGACTTGGCTGTGGCGTGCGGCTGCGGGATGATCAAGACGGGCAGTGCGTCGCGCACGGACCGCATGGCGAAATACAATCAACTCTTGCGCATTGAAGACGATTTGGGCGACGACGCCCTGTTCTTCGGCGCGATGTGGAGGTAACGATGGCAAGCGCGGGGCAGGTCGTGAAGATCGGAGTACGCACGCTGTTAGGTGTATGCGTTATCGCGGTTGGAGTTTGGTTTTATTATGGCAAGGGCGGAGTGCAGGAAGCAAATGCACTGCGCGCCGCCTACGCGAAGCAGCAGATCGAGATCGCGACCCGCGAAGCGCGCGTGGTGGAGCTCAAAAGAAGCCTCGCGGCGATTCGCAACGGCGATGACTCGGCGATGGAGCTTGCGGCCCGGCGCTATGGGTTGGTCGGCGCGGACGAGTATATGTGGAAGGTAATTCCTGTGCCCGCACTGCAATCAAGCAACTAAGAAAATAACGCCCGGCTGAGTTGGCCGGGCGTTTCACTCACACATGAATTCACTTACTAACGCGCCCAAGCCCACCTTCGGCGTTCGCTTTCGCAGGGCGTTCGTCACCGGACTGCTCGTGCTCGCCCCAGTCTGGCTCACGGGCTATATACTCATGGTGGTCGTGCGGCTGCTCGGCGGCATGTTGTCACCCTACGTGCGGCTCGCCCTGGAGAAACTCTTCGATCTCGATCCTGAATCGACATTGGTCGTATTCGCGTCAGACCTGTCTGCGTTTGTGGCAACGGTGCTGTTGATTGCGGCAATCGGCGTAGTAGTGAATCGCGTATTAGGAAAGCGTCTGCTTGGGCTGTTCGATTACATCCTAAGCAGAATTCCGGTAGTTCGCGAGTTGTACGACGCGATCCGCAAGTTCATTCAGGTCTTTTTCGGCGACAAGTCGAGTTTTCGCGGTGTTGTTGCGGTAAAGTATCCGACGGAGGCGTCGCGTGTGATCGGGTTTGTGACAGCCGAGAGTAACCTGATACCGGGACAGGGTAAGTTGCTGCATGTCTTTGTGCCGCTGGCACCGGCGCCGACGCAAGGCCTGCTGTTTTTTGTGCCGGAAGCAGAGACGCTGCCGCTTGATCTATCTGTCGATGAGGCGATTAAGCTAATCGTTTCGGGCGGTGCGATTCCGCCCGAGCGCTACGCAGTGTAGACGAAACAGAGTGCTTGTAGATCAGAACGCCCGGCTTGAAGCCGGGCGTTGTTCATTTCAAACTGAGTCGAACGAGCTATTTCGATACAGCGGCTGCGGATGTCTCGACATAGAACTCAGCGACGGCTTTCAACAGCGCGGCGATAACGGGTCCGACGAGGAAGCCCCAGAAGCCGAACACGGCAATCCCGCCGATCGTTGTGAGGAAGACCACAAGCTCGTGCAGCTGCACTGCGCGTCCAACCAGATAAGGCCTGAGCAAATTGTCCGCGTTTGCGATCACGACCCAACTCCAGACCAGCAGACCAATACCATACGCTGTGTCACCGAGAATAATCAGGAAGATCGCGGCGGGAAGCAGAATGATTTGCGCACCGACGACGGGAATAATCGTCGAAAAGATGAGCAGGATGGTCCAGAAGAACGGAGAGGGGATGCCGCACACCCACATGGCCAGCCCGCCAAGAACTCCCTGCACGGCGCCGATAACACCGAGCGCCTTCAGCGAAGTGATGGCCGTTGAAAAGAAGTTGTGAAGCAGCTTGTCAGATTCCTCGGAAGTCAGCGGAATGAGCCGCTTCACCCACGCGACAAACTTGTCGCCGTCGAGGTAACAGAAGAACAGCGTGTAGAGCATCACGAACACCTGCATGATTGCGCTGGCGACACCGCCTGCGGTCTTCTGCAGCAGTTTGACCAGAAACTCAGCGGCGGTTCCTGAAAACTCTTGCAGTTTCTCGACCAGTACCGCGACGTTCAGCTCGAAGCCGAGAAAGGCCGGATTGTCTGCTCCGGTGAAACGACTCAGCAGCGCTTCGATCTTTGGCTGAAGCGTTTGGAAGAACCGAAACCCCTGATCCGCGAGATTCACCGCGTCATTGACCATCAGCGAGAGGATCGAGACGACCGGTCCGATGACGAGCACGAGAAGTGTAAGGACTGCGAGCGATGCGGCAATCGTGCGTCGGCCTTTTAGCTTGCGCTCGAACCATTCAAAGAGGCCGCGCGACATTCCCCACAGGATGAAGCCACCCACGACGCCGAGCAGCAGCGATGAGATGACATACACGGAGACGGCAAGCAGCGCCAGCAGCGCCAAGGCAAGAAACCACTTGCGTGCGACCGGATTGGTGGGGCGGTCAGTGAAATCGCTCATATGAAGTTACTCTGAGTAAGTCGCCCCGTCCGAAATCAGACGGGGCGAGCAGGGAAACATGCGGTGCAGCGCGTTATCGGCCTAATTCAGAAAGTCGCTGCTCAGCGGCTTTAGCCTCGTCGCTCTTGGGAAAGTCACGCGTGAGCTGTTGCCAAACGGTCCGGGCTTCCTGATTCCGGCCAAGCTGTCGGTAAGTCAACCCAAGTTTGAGCATTGCTGCGGGCGCCTTCCAGCCCATCGGGTCCATGTCAATCACTTTCGAGTATTCCGCGGCGGCTTCGTCGTACTGTTTGCGCGCATAGTAGCTCTCGGCGAGTCCGTAGCGCGCATCATCGGCGAGTTCCGAGCGCGGGTTCTGCGACAGGAAAGTCAGAAATCCGACTTCAGCGAGATCGTAGTTGCCGAGACTCAAGTCCTGCATCGCGGCATCATACACGTCGACTCCGGTCGCGGGCGACGGACCGCTGTTGTTCGCACCGGGTTGGCCGCGCAGGAACTCCTCAAGAGGAGCGAGTGAGCGATCGAGCCTTGTCAGCATTTCATCGAGCCGCGCGGCAAGCGTGGAGACACGGTCCTGCATTTCGGTGGACCCGTATTCCGAGTTGGCGCGGAGTTCGCGAATATCGACCGACATCTGCTGCATCTGTTCTTCGACGTTCATCTGCGAGAAGGCCAGCGAATCGACGCGCCGTTTGATGTAGGTCGCGTCATCCTGAAAGCGCACGATTTCTTTGCGCGTAGCACATCCCGAGAGTGCGACGAGCGCGAAGACGGCGGCCAGGAGTAAATGGAGCGGCATCAACGGCGTCAGTTGCCGGCGTTAGCACGGAATTCAGCGCGGCGGTTACGCGACCACGAGGTCTCGGTGTGACCCGGATCAGCGGGACGCTCTTCGCCATAGCTGATGGTGCGGATGCGCGAGGAGGCGATGCCTTCAGCTTCAAGGGCGCGTTGGGCGGCCTTCGCGCGGCGTTCGCCGAGGGCGAGGTTATACTCGTTGGTGCCGCGCTCATCACAATGGCCTTCAATGGACACAGTCCAATTCTCCCACTTGCGGAAGAGATTGGCGTTATTGCGAACGGCTTCACGGCCATCGGCGCGGATTTCTGCACGGTCATATTCAAAGTAGATAACCTGAATCAAAGCGAGGTCGCGCTCCATTTCGCTGCGCTCGTCGCCGGTCATGCCCTCGGTGCCGTCATCGGGGGTCACGGCCTCAATCTGATCGCGTCCATCGTCGGGGCGGTCGGCTTCCTTTGGCATCTTCTTCTTACAACCGGGCGCGACTGCAAGCGCCACTGCCAGCATGACGATTAAGGTGAGCAGTCCAAGTTTCTGCGTTTTCATTTTCTCTCCTGAAAGCGGGATAAGGTAAGACAAAAATAGACTAAGGGGTAGTAAAGGGAACCACAGGTCCCCATTGTGGCTGCGAGGCTTCGAGGCCGAAGGTAAGCTGACGGGCATTACTGCCGTCCCAGTTCATCGCCCAGAGTGACGTGCGACCGTCACTCGAAACCGTGTAAACGATCTTCATACCGTCCGGCGACCACGAACAGTCAAACTTGTTGCCGCCGTCGGTCAACCGGCGTTCGCGTCCTCCGGTGGGCTGCGTCGTGAAGACCTGGAACTTCGGAAAGGCGTCGCTTTCGCGGCTGCAGTACGCGATAAGATCGCCGCGCGGGGACCAACGGGCAGTTTCGTTGTAGACACCGCTATTGGTGAGTCTGCGCACGTCGACGCCGTCGAAGTCCATCACATAGATCTGCGGTCCCCCGCTGCGGTCGGAAGTGAAGACCACTTCTCGGCCCGTCGGTGACCAGGACGGTGAGGTATCGTCCCGGCTGCTGAACGTCATTTGCGTTTTACCGGAGCCGTCGGGATGCATACGATAGATTTCAAAATTCCCCGATTCGCTTGACGCATAAGCTACCCACTGCCCGTCGGCCGAGACGGAGGGCGCGCTATCGGTCCGGGGAGTCTGCACGAACGGTTTCACGCGCCCCGCTTCGAGATCATAGCGATAGATGTCGGCATCACCGTTGCGGAACGACGTGAAGTAGATCGTCTTGCCGTCGGGCGCCCAGGTCGGCGACATGTTGAGCGTCTGATCGCGGGTCAGGCTGCGCGCATTAGCGCCGTCCCAGTCCATGATCCAGAGGTCCTTATTCGGCCCGGTCTTGACCACAAACACGATTTGCGATGTGAACGCACCGTCTTCGCCGGTTAACATGCGCGTTATCCACGCAGCGATTTCATGAGCGGCGTTCCGCGCCTTATCGGATTGAAAGGAAAACTCCGAGAGATGAATCGGATCGCGGAGCGGCGGCTGGAAGATTGCGATGGACGCCGTAGCCTTCTCCCAACCAAGACTAACGGAACCGCGTACGCGCAGTGCGTTAGAGCCGGTGAAGGTAACGAGCGAGTCGACCGAATTGCCGATACGCTTAACCTGAACCGATGTGTCAGGCGGCAGATCGCTCGGATTCAGCAGATTGAAGTAGCCGGAATAGGCGAGGTCGCCTTTAACCAAATCGGACAGCTGCGTTGGCAGCTCGCCGATAAACGCGCCATCGCCGTTCGCTGTGAACGGGTAAATGACAAGGTCCATGCGTCCGACGGAAGCGGTTTCAGTGCGCAGCGTGACTTGCGAAAGAGCGGACCCGGAGAGAGCCAGCAGCGTGAGAATCGTGCTAAGAACGCGTACTCGGATTGACAACAAACTCAAAGTTAATTCCTAATTCACCCTGCTCATATTGGACGGGCAGCGGCGGGAACTTCCCCGCGGCGCGTACCGCGCGTTCGGCAGCCTGATCAATCAGGAGATTATTCGAGGACTGCACCATCGTTATCGAAGCGACCGACCCATCACGCATAATGCGGAAACCGACGGTCGCCATAATTTCGCCGCGAATCCCCGGCGGCGGACGGAAGTTGCGCTCGATCTTGGATTGAATGAGCGCGAGATAGTAATCGTATTCAAAGCCCGGGTTCTGCAGCCGCATTGTTCCGGCGTCGCCCTTTAGTTCTTTCGGCACCGGCTCAGTCGAACGAGCAACCTTTTCTTTGGGTGGCTCGGGCTTCTTTTCAGGCTTAGTCTCTTTCTTGGGCGTCTTCTTCGGAGTCTCAAGCGGCGGTTTGGTCTCCGGCACCTTGAACTCTTCCGTGAGCTTCTGTGCAACGACCGGCAACGGCTTCGGGCGAATCAGCTTAACCTTGGTGACCTCCGGGAGCGGCTGCTTCTCCTCAGTCTTGGCGTACGTCGCGACAATCATCACGACGATGAAGAGCATGTGAAGCACTATCGAGCCGATAAACGACTTGCGCATGGCTCACTACCCGCGGCGGCCGGTCGAGGATTGCATCGGATCGGCAATCAGCCCGAGATCCGTGACCCCCACCTGCCGCAGCACATCAATCACATGCAGCACTTTTTGATACGGCACCTCCTTGTCCGCCTGCAAGAACACAGGTTCTTTGGAGCTGCCGTAAGTTTGTTCGAAAGCCAAATCAAAGCTCGACTCATCGACTTTGGTCTGATCAATGAGGATCGAACCGTCCTTCTTGACGGTGATGGTGATGCCTTCGTTACTCTTGGATTCCGCGGTTGAAGCCTGCGGAACCGCGACGTCCACTGAGTTCTTCAGCATCGGCGCCGCGACCATGAAGATGATCAGCAGCACGAGTGTCACGTCGACCAGCGCGGTGATATTGATATCGGCGAGCGGACGATAGGTGATCTTGGTCAACTGCCGACGCTTTTTCGACGAGCGCGCCTCTTGCGGTAATCCCCCTGCTCCGGCCATGTTCCTTAGCCTACTGCGACGCGGCCCGTGACCGCGTTGCGCTTTACGAACTGACGATCCACGGCAAAGGCGAGATCATCGCCAAAGGACTCGGCTTTCTCGGCCTCTTTGCGCAGCCAATTGGAAAAGAAGTTGTAAGCAATCAGAGCAGGAATCGCGACGAACAACCCTAAGGCCGTGGCAACCAACGCTTCCGCAATGCCCGGCGCCACCACGGCGATACTCGCATTACCCCAGATGCCGATGCGCTGAAAAGCGGAGATGATTCCCCAAACGGTTCCGAGCAATCCTAAGAAGGGGGCCGCCGCCGAACAGGTTGCGAGGAAGGGCAGAAAGCGTTCGGCTCGATTTAGATAATGCGAGGCAGCCCGGGCGTACTCCCGGGACACCAATTCGCCATCCAGGTCATCCGGCACGCCTCGCTCAAATAGCTCGCGGTGCGCGTACATGTAGGCCCGGGCCGGGAAGGCCTGACCGTAGCGGCGCGCCTCACCAAACAGGTTCCGCGGCTCGAAATTCTTCCAGTTATACCCCTCAAAGCCCTTGGAGTCCCGCCGCACCCGCTGCCACATGATGAACTTGTCCAAAATGACGGTCCACGAGAGCAAGGACATCACGCCCAAGATCAGCAGAATGAACTTGGCAAACGGTGAGGCCGTCGCCAGTAATTGCCAGATGCTCTCAGTACCTGTTCCCATATTGCAACTCGTTGTTCATCCTGAAGCTACTTGGCCTGATTTTGGGCCATATGTCATGGCCTACTTCATAAAATACAAATATATGAAAAACGCGACGGAATGTCAAGAAACTCACTTCGCGGCTGTTTCTACCCGCCGATTCTGGGACAAAACGACCGGACTGCACGGCTCTCCGAAGGACAACACGGCGGCCACTCCGGCCAGCTTAGCCGTGGCCATCAGGTAGACCCAGACGGGCAGCTCACGCTTGTGGATCCACGGAAGCAGGACCGGCTGGTCACGGAACGGGGTCAAATCCAGGTCGTTCAGCCGCTGCCGGAACTCGGTTTCGCGGACAATGCCGTCGCCGAGCAGGTCTTCGAGGGGGAAGCGAATCAGTTCCAAGGTGCGTATCTCAGGTTTGGCGAACGAGGCTCAGTGAAAAGTCCCGGTCGCCGGTTTTTTCGAGGCGAATTGTGTCGCCCACGCGCAAACCGTGTTCAGATGTGAAACGGCACCAGCCGCGCAGCTTCGAGCGGTTACGCAACTGCATTTTCTCGCGGTCGATGTCCGACTCTATTGAAAACCCCAAGTCCGTCATAAGTTTAACGGGCATTCCCGGAGAGCCGTCTGTTTTTGAGACGGCATCCGCCGGAAAAAGTTCCAGAAAATCGAAGACGTTCAGGTACCTTTCGAGAAACCAGAGCGTGTCGTCAGTGACGGGAATGTCGTGGGATAGTTTTGGAGGCATGGTCAAATCGAAAGCGGGCCAAAGAGGCCCGCTCGCTAATTGTCTCACATGAAAGGGCGGAACCCAAAAACTGAGCGACGTGCCGCCAGTTCAAGGATGAGAGAGCGCCGCGTCAGGGGAGCGGGTCCAGCGTCCAAGCTGGTTACGCGCTGAACGAGTTGCCGCAGCCGCAAGAGCGCTTGGCATTCGGGTTCTTGAAGACGAAGCCGGAGCCATTGAGGCCGTCTTCGTAGTCGATCTCGGTGCCGTTCAGGTAGAGGTAGCTCTTCATGTCGCAGACGAGCTTGACGCCGTCCTGCTCGAAAACCTGATCGTCTTCGGAGAGCTGATTGTCGAAACCGAGGACGTAGTTCATGCCGCTGCAGCCGCCGCCGCGCACGCCCATGCGCAAATTCCAATCGGCCTTCTGCTCCTGCTCCATGATGGTCTTGACCTTCGAGTGGGCTGTTCCTGTCAGAGTGATCATTGTGTGTTCTCCAAGCTGAGAAATATGAAATGGAAAATTGAAATCTGAATTTACACGGCCGCGAGTGTTCCTGCGCGGAGCAGCTCTTCCTGCGTTTCGGCCTTATACGAGCTGCGCACGAGCGGGCCGCTTTCAACGTGCTTTAGGCCAAGCGACTGACCAAGCTTCTTGTACTCAAGAAATTGCTCGGGGTGGATGTATTCAATCACGGGCAGGTGCCGGCGCGAGGGCTGCATGTATTGCCCGATGGTCAATAGATCACACCCGGCATCTACGAGGTCACGCATCACCTCTTTGACTTCGCCCGGCGTCTCGCCCAGCCCGACCATGATTCCGGATTTGACGACCATGCCGTGCCGTTTGGCCTGCGCAAGCGTATCGAGGCTGCGCCAATACTTCGCTTGCGGCCGCACTTGCAAATGCAATCTTGCGACGGTCTCCATATTATGCGCATAAACGGCGGGCCCGGCATCGCAAACCGTTTTCACGCTCCCGGGTTTGCCTTTGAAATCGGGGACGAGCACTTCCAGCCTCGTGTTCTGAGAAATCTCTTTGCAGAGCCGTATCGTCTCGGCGATATGTCCCGCTCCGCAATCCTCAAGCTCATCGCGGTCCACCGACGTGATGACGATATACTTCAGGTCGAATTCGCGCAGCGCTTCAGCGACACGGCGCGGTTCTTGGGTGTCGAGCGGCAGCGGTTTGCCGGTCTTGACATTGCAGAAGCCGCACGAGCGTGTGCACACATCGCCCATAATCATAATCGTGGCCGTGCCGCGCGACCAGCACTCTGCCATATTCGGGCAGGCGGCCTCTTCGCACACGGTAAAAAGTTTCGAGCCATGAACCAATTCGCGCACGCCGTGAAACTGCTTGGTGTGACCGATTTTGATTTTCAGCCACTCGGGCTTGCGCGGCGAGGCGGACGTAGTGTCAGTGATAACAGGTAAAGCTTGCATGTAGTCTATTCCGCAACCGCCTTAACTACATAGAACCTCTGTTCGTCCGCGGGAAAGGCATTGATATCAGTCATAAATGTGTCGGCGGTCGCGCCAACCAGAGTCACGAACGGGCCCTCGGGATTCAGCGAACTGTACACTTCATACGTCGCCGCCTCGACGGGAGTCCAGTCTAACCGGGCATCGTCATTCACCTGCGTGATAACGAGACCCTGCGGCGCGGGCGGCTTGGGGCGAAACCAGGCGCTATAGGCATCGCCGGCATCGTTCCGCGTGTCGACCCAGCCGTAGTAAAATCCACCGTCTTGCCGAAACGTCGCGCCGTTGTAATCGCCGAGAAAATTTGTGACCGTCGGATCAGACATGACATCCGTGAGCGGATAGCTTGGGGCAAAAGTCTGACCGCCATCGGTCGACACTGTCGCGTAGGGACGATACAGGCATCCGGTCGGATCATCACGACGGTCGAGCCAGCCGATGCCGAGATCGCCCGTTTCAGGATGCACACTCATCCATTGCCACCACTGCCACGTTCCTACCGGACCATCGTCCACTTGCACGGATGCACTCCATGTCGTGCCGCCGTCGGTCGATACACTCAAACGCACATCGGGATCGGTACCGTTGAACGTCACCCAGCAGATGTAAATATAACCTCGGTGCGGTCCATCAGAAATATCGCACGCAATCATCGGATACGACGGTGTGCGAAATGTGCCGCACGGATTCGCCTGACCTTGGAGACTCCAGAACTGCGCGACGGTTACGTCATTGCCCCAAGTTACGCCGCCGTCGAGCGACTTGTCAAACTTGAAGCGCGCCGTCCAGAAGTCCATCCACACGGCGTAGATTTCGCCATTCGGTCCGGTCGCGGGACAGGAAAATTGACACGCGTCAGACTCGGAAATACGGATCGGCGGCGAATAGGCTGTGCCGCTGTCAATCGAGTGCGCGAAAAAGATCGGCGACGTGAAATCCGGAAAGAAGCGCGTCCACGTCACGTAATGCGTATTGACGTAGGGCGACGTCGGCGACACATCGCACCACGCGTACGGCTTATCCTCAAAGTCGGCGCCCGGTTCGTTAATGTGCTCCGCAATCGGAATCGGCGCGCTCCACGTGAGGCCGCTGTCATCGGAGGTTTGCACATAGAGGCCGCCGTCATCGGTCGTGCGGTCGAACGAAATGTAGTTCGCGTAAAGCCGTCCGTTGCGGTCGATCGCCGCGACCGGATCGCCCGAGGCCTCAAACACACTGTCCGGTCCGCGTGTCACGAGCGCATCATAGAACGTATAGCCGCCGTCGGTACTGACGTAGAAGCCACCGGAGGCGTCACCGTTGCGATAATCATTCGAGCCGCCCATTACGACGCGCGGATTTTGAATCCACGCTGCCATTGTGATCTCGTTCTGTCTGCGGCCGATTGTGTCCTGATTCATACGAACGGCGGGACCCGCGTCGTCGAGTGGCGAGCGAAAGTTGCGAATGGCCTCAGGCGGAAACTCAACGAAATTGCCGGCAAAGAGCGCAGCCCACGTCAAACACAAGATCAATACAACGCGCATAACACCTCGAATTCCTACTCATCTTTATCCCGAACGGTTCGTCCAACGGTCACGAACGATCAATCGCTCGCTCAGCTTATCCAACGGAAATGCAGGCCCCGGATCAATCTTGCGCTTCGGCGCAATCTCTTCATGTCCGACGACTTGGCGAACTTTGCGCCGAGATTGGGCGATGCCTTGAAGCTGATGATTGCGCCGGCGAGTTTGTGCGAGCTGACGGTCATCGGCAAGCTACTCGCACTCGCAGTCGTCGCTCTCCATCGCCTCAAGCTCTTTCTCTTGCTTGGCCGACTCCCATTCTGAGGTATCCCGCAAAATAGTCGCGCCGGTGCGTTCCCCGATCACGTCGCGTACCTTTTCGAGCAGCCAATGCGGCGTCGAGGCGGAACCCGTCACGCCAATTGTATCGCCGTCGCGAAACCACGTGACGTCAAGGTCGTTCTCATCCACCATTAAATAGGCGCGGTCATTCATACGCTTACACACACCGTAGAGCGCTTTCGTGTTGGAGCTCTTCGTTCCGCCAACCATCAGAATCACGTCAACTTGAGTCGCAAATTGCTCCAAATCACCGTCGCGGCCCACGACAAACCGGCACAAAGTGTTTTCCACTTGCACGTCCACGTCGCGCGCGTAGTCCCTGATCCACGCAATACGCTCTTCCAACCACTCTTTCGACACAGTGGTCTGCGCGAGAATAAAGACCTTTTTGTTCGGATCCAGCTGCTTGCAGTCTTCGCGTTCGTAAACCACGAAGGCCTTGTTATCGCAGTGGCCTTTGATGCCGATGGTTTCGGGGTGATAGGGCTTGCCGATGATGACAACCTGTTCGCCGGCTTCGTAATGCTTGCGCGCAATATTCTGCGAGCGCGTCACTACCGGACATGTGCCGTCGATCAGCTCAACGCCGAGCTCTTTGGCCTTCGCGTAAGTTTCCGGCGGTTCTCCGTGTGCGCGAATCAACACCTGCTGCGGTCGCTCCTCCGCAGCCATGCCTGTGTGATCAATCGAAGACAGACCGGACTTGTCGAGCCGCGCGATCTCAACTTCGTTGTGAATGATGTCACCCAGCGAGACGAGCGGCAATCCCGTGTCACTCATGACCTTTTCAGCCATTTTGACTACGCGGCGCACTCCTCCGCAGAAGCCGCGCGCGGATCAACCAGGACTTTCATTGCCATTAATTCTCGTCTCCCCCAACGGAATTCGTATCTGTTAGAATCTGCGCCAGCGCACCGGGAGCAGCGTCCACTCTGGCCTTCAGCAGGCCGTGAATCGCATCAGAAATATGCCGCGGCGACAGCCCGGCGATATCGAGCAGTTGCGACCGCGTGCCGTGCTCAATAAAACTGTCCGGCAGATGCAGCGCGTGGAAAACGTGATCATGACCGTTGGCCTTAAGATACATCGCCGCCTGCGATGCAAGCCCGCCGTGCCCCGTGCCTTCTTCGAGCGTTAGAATCGCTGCGTGCGTATCGAGCAGCTGCGAGAGCAGCACTTCGTCCATCGGTTTCACGAAGCGCGCGTTGACGAGCGTGACGTTCAGCTCTTCTGCGGCGATAACTTTGCGCGCGGCTTCAACCATGGTGCCCGTTGCGAGCACCGCGACCTTCTTGCCTTCGCGCAGAATGTCCCAGCTGCCGACCTTGAGCAGCGCAGGAGATTCGTCCCAGTCGATGTGATCGGGCGCCTTATCGCGCGGATAACGAATGCCGAATGGACCGTGCGCCCAATTCAAACCGGTGAAGATAAGATTGCGCAGCTCTTGACCGTCGCGGGGCGCGCATACGACCATGCCCGGAATCGTCGACAGATAGCCGAGGTCATAGCAGCCATGATGCGTGGGCCCATCTTCACCGACAAGACCGCCGCGATCCATGCAGAACACAACCGGAAGATGTTGAATCCCGCAGTCATGCAGAATATGATCGTAGGCGCGCTGCAGGAAAGTCGAATAGATGGCGACGACCGGTTTCAATCCCTCCGCAGCCATGCCTGCGGCAAAAGTCACCGCGTGTCCCTCGGCGATGCCCACGTCAAAGAACTGTTCAGGGCACTCTTGCGCGAACTCGACGAGCCCTGTCCCCTCTTTCATCGCCGCCGTGATGACACTCACGCGCTTGTCCCGCTTGGCCTCTTGACTCATGGCCTTGCCGAAGATGTTCATATAGGCTTCGGTAACGGGCTCGTTCTTGGCTTCGGTCTTCGGTTCGACTTTCGCGGGCGCCTTGACCGCGTGCCAAGTGACGGAATCGGCTTCGGCAACATCGTAGCCCTTGCCCTTGGTCGTCATGAAGTGCACAAGCACCGGGTGCTTGTGACGACTCTTGATCGTGTTCAGGATCTCGACGGTCTCTTTTACATTATGCCCGTCGAACGGCCCGAAATATTGGAAACCAAACTCCTCGAAGAGCATCCCCGGCGACACCAGACCCTTCAGGGAAGCTTCAAAGCGTCCGGCAAAGCTGCGCATCGTGTCCTTGCCGACGGGCGACTTGCCCATCATCTCCCACATCTCGTCTTTGATTTTCTGCAGGAGCGGATTGGTTTCCATCTTCGCGAGAAATTTAGGCACTGCGCCGACGTTCGGCGAAATGGACATCTGATTGTCGTTCAAAATAATTGTGATGTCGCGGCCCGAGTGCCCGGCGTTATTGAGCGCTTCAAACGCTAACCCGCCGGTCATCCCGCCGTCGCCGATCACGGCGACGACACTATGCTTCTCACCCTTCAGATCGCGCGCGACGGCCATACCGTACGCTGCGGAGATGGACGTCGATGCATGACCCGCGCCGAAGCAATCGTATTCGCTTTCGTTGCGCTTCAGGAAGCCCGACAGGCCGCCGAGCTGACGAATGGTCGAAAGCTGGTCGCGTCGGCCCGTGATGATCTTGTGTATATAGCCCTGATGTCCGACATCCCAGAGAATCCGGTCTTCGGGCGTGTTGTAAACATAGTGCAAGGCGGCCGACAGTTCGACAACACCGAGCGAGGCCGCGAGGTGTCCGCCGACTGCGTTGATCGTTTCCCAAAGATATTTGCGCAGTTCAGCGCAGGCCGTTTCCAACTCGTCCAAACTCAGCGCGCGCAGATCTGCGGGCGAATCAATCCGCGACAACATGGGATATGCTTCGGATGGAATAGTGCTCACGAATTTGCTCCTGCCGGTTCACGCACGGGCCGCACTGCGGCGTTGCTTTGTGGTGATCCCGGCTGTTTAGGGAACATGTTGCCCCATTTGCCCTTGAGTTGCATGGCAACCCATCCTAAGAAAATGGTCTCGAGGATAAGATAACCAAACGCTTCGGACGGAATACCTGGCGACGAGCCCGCCCCGTAGCTGTGCAGACCGGAGAGATAGAAATTCACGCCATAATAGGTCATCACAACGACCGGGAAGGCCGCGACAGACACAAACGCGAGGCTTTTCCAGTTCAGCCACCCCGCGCTTCTTCCGTGCAGGAATGCGATATATACGAACCATGTGATGAGCGCCCACGTCTCTTTCGGGTCCCAGCCCCAGAAACGTCCCCAACTCGAATCGGCCCAGACCGCACCCAGCAGAATGCCGAAGATGAGGATGACACAGCCGACCTGCATGATGTGCAGATTGGCGCTGGCCATTCGAGCGAGGGGCGCGGTTATCTGACCTTTGGTCTTGACGGCGCCGATCAACACGATATGTCCGATCACCATCGCTATCGCCAGGCAGCCGTAGCTCGCGAGAATCGTGATAACGTGGTAGATCAGCCAGTAACTCTGCAATGCCGGGACGAGCGGGTTGATGCCGCGATCGAGGTTGGCGTAATGCGCAAGCCACAGCACGACGCCGCCCATGAGCGAACCCGCCAAACCGAAGATGCGGTCGCGTTTGACAAGCTCATAGATGAGCGAGAAGATGACCAGCGTCCAGCCGATTGCCATAAGCGATTCGTACATGTTCGACCATGGCGCGCGCCCGCCGATCATCCAGCGCATGATCATGCCTGTTGAATAGAACGCCAGTCCCGCGACCATTCCGATTAAACCGGACTTGCGCAGATTGGCGAATCGCTCTTTGTAGCTCAGCGCGAACACGACGGCGGCCGCAAGCAGCAGCAGACGCGCCCAGAAGAACGGCGCGAGGCTGTTGAACTGCATTTCTGTTGAGTTGGTCGCCAGCACTTCCGGCTGTCGCGCAAGAATCGCGTCCTGCGCTTCAATGAACAATCCGGCCGACGTGTTGAAGATGTCGGCGCGATTGTCGAGGACCGCGTGATACATTCCAGACCACGCGAGGCCCAGCGAACTCAGTCGTTCATCCATTCCAACGGCGGTCATCGAGTCGCGTTCAAGCTGTGCAAGCATGGCGGGCATCGCCTGCCATTCGGTCGTTGTCACGTCGCCCGCGAGTGGCGGGATGAACGCCGGAACTTCATGCTGAAACACCAGCGACAGCGTGTTTAACTTGTGCAAGACCTCATTGGCCTTACTGTGCGTGAACGACAGCTTCTCGCCGGCCTTCTGCGCTTCTTGCGCTTCCGTGACGATTTGCATCAGGCGAGGCTTGGAACTCAGGTCCTGCATCGAGAAGCGGCTGCCGGGTTGGTCCTGCAGGCCGAGCTCCTCGCGCAGGTCCCCTTTGGGCAAATACACGAGCGGCATGTCGGACCAGCGGCTGCCATCAGCCATCCAGCGGAAATAGGTCTCAACGGGATTCTGTCCCTCGTACTTGTCTTTTCCGATCACATCGGCAACCAGTTCGCGCGCGAAGGTATCAAGCGGTTTCAAACGGCCGCCGTCCTGAACGACGATGTGACCGGCCATCCCCCAATTGAACTCTTCGGCATGTGCGGCTGTCAACGCGCAAAGCAGCGACAGGATGAGCAGTGAGACCTTTTTCAAGCGGGGACCCCCTCTTTCGGGTTGGACGATTCGGCCATGAGTTCTTCGGTCATTTCCGTATTTTCAGCAAGCGGCATAGCGGGCCCGCGAGGCGCGGGCGGGAATCTCTTCTTCAGCCAAGGCTTCAGGAAGATGATGCCTGTCATCGAGAGCACCAGCAGGATACCACCGGCGTACATATAGGGGATTCCCGGATCATAGGAGACTCCAAGTACCGTCGCCTGTCGTCCGTCCGGCAAATCAATCCATGAGGCCTGGCTAATCTTGTACCCTTTGTAGGCAAGCGGGTGATTGAGAATGACATCCCACTCAATTTGCTCGGGATTGCCCGGGTCATCGACGATGACGTGCGACTTGAACAGCGACGTCATGCCCGTTCCCGGATACATCACCTGTTCAAACGAGACGCAGTGTACGCCAAAAGGAAGCTGCCGTTCCTCGCCGATCGTCGTTTCCCAATTCTCAAAGTCGAGCTGTTCGAGTCCAAACCGCGACTCGGTGTCGCCTTCAAGTATCACCATCTGCCCTTGCATTCCCCAGCGGTTGGTGATCAGCGAGGCTGTCATAATCAGCAGCAGCGAAACATGCGTGAGTAACCACGGATATTGATGCGGTGCATAGGGTGCGCGGCGCAGCGTGCAGCCGATGAGGTTCAGCGCCAACGTGACCGTGAGCAGGTCAAACCACCATGTGCGGTAGACCAGAATGCGCGCGGCACCGTTGGAGTAGACCGTTTCAATCCAGGTGCCGTAGCCCATCGCGATGCCGAAAATCAACAGCAGTACGATAGTCAGCTTCACGGACGAGAAGAACAGCCAAATCCGGTCGAGAAGATTGGTCAAGACAGAGTCCTGTTAGAGTGAATAGCGAAAAGAGGCGATCAGGTTCGCTTACTGCAGGATAACGACTTCTTTCAAGCCGTCGACCTTTTCGAGCAGCGTACGGCGCACTCCGCCTTCCATCGCAGAGAGCGAGCCGCCGCAGCCATCGCAGCCGCCGCCCATGGAGACGGTGGCGATACCGTCTTTCAGCGAGATCAGTTGAGCGTCGCCGCCTTCGGATTGAAAGATCGGGCGGAACATATCGAGCAGCTTTGAGACTTTCTGCGCGAGTTCGACATCGAGGTCGGTCAAGGTTTCAGGCATGGTGAGGGAATTAGAAGTTGATAACGGACTCATACTCGTCAAAGTCATTCGCGCCCGCGCGAACGCCGGTGCTGGTTAATCATACAACTCGATCTTCACATCCTTGCGGTCATAACCCATTTCGGTCAAGTGGGCGCGCGCGTCGTCGAGCATGGCGCGCCAGCCGCAGAGGTAGAACGTTGCGGGGCGCTTGTCCGCATAGTGCTTGGTGTAGTGGACGTGCACGTGTCCTTGCGGGCCGTGCCAATCCTGCTGCCGCGAGAGCACCGGATAGAAATGCAGGCCGTATTCGTGCCTCATCTTCTCGAAGTCGTCGCGATAGAGAATGTCGGACTCGTGGCGATTGCCGAAGAACAGGCTGACCGGAGCCTTAATGATGCCGCGCTGGTAGCCGTCCAGCAGCATTGAGCGGAACGGCGCGATGCCAACTCCGGTCGAGATGAAGCAGAGCTCTTTGTCCACGACGGGCGGCAGCACAAAGTGACCGATGGCATCCGCGCCTTTCAAAAGCGAGCCGGGCTTGACCTCTTCAAACAGGTAGCGCGTAGCCAATCCGTCGGGCACGCGGCCCACACAGAGTTGGAATTCGTTGGTGCCTTCCGGAGCCGAGGCAATCGAGTAGCTGCGGCGCGTGATCTTCGACGGAATCGGAAAATCGATCTGAATGAACTGCCCGGCTTTGAAATGATACACGTCGCGGCCCGGCACGCGCAGATCAAACAATTTGACCGTCGGCGTAGCGTCAATGACGCGAACGACTTCGACTTCAAAGAAACTGTACTTCGGCCCCTTGCGAGGCTCAACCTGAATGTTTTCGACTAAGCTGCTCAATCTGGTCTCTGGTCTCCCCCCAAATTCGCCGCGGATTTGGGGGGATTAAGGGGGGCTTTTGGTTTCGCCGCACGGGGATTAAGCGCGTTAGCACTGTTCCCGGCCGGAATCTAAATCGTCTCTATCTCAATCTTCGTCTTTTCGTTGATTACATTCCCCGTATTCACGGTGGATGCGCGCTCAAACAGAATCAAATGTACTTCTTCATCGGCGACCGGGCAGTGCTCGACGCCGTGCGGAATTAAAATCATCTCGCCTTCATGCACCGTCACGTCGCCGTCGCGCAGCTTCATCCGGAGCGAGCCTTTCACGACCAGGAAGAGTTCATCTTCTTCTTCGTGGTGGTGCCACACAAAATCGCCCTTCAGCTTCACAAACTTTACCGCGCATTCATTGACCAGCGCCGCAATCCGCGGATGCTCGTAGTCATGAATCTGAGCGAACGTGGAGGAGATATTAATCTTCGTGGCCATTACGCACTCGCCACAAACCGAACCTTCCCACTCGGCCGCATCGACACATCATAAAGTTCCGCTTCGCGTAAGAGGGCGGGAATCAGTTCATCTTCTGGCAGCGTGGCGACGACTTTCCCGTCTTTCATCAAGAGCCCTTTGCCTTTGCCGCCGACGACGGCGAGGTCCGCTTCGCGGGCTTCGCCGGGACCGTTGACGACGCAGCCCATGACCGCGATGTGCAGCGGCTTGTCAATCTTCGCGACTGCTTTTTCGACGCGCGCACACAGGTCCAACAAATCCACTTCGCATCTGCCGCACGACGGACAGGCCACAAGATTGACACCCTTGGTGCGCAAGCCGAGCGCTTTCAGAATCTCCCACGCGACCTTGACCTCTTCCACCGGATCAGCCGTGAGCGAGACGCGCATGGTTTCACCGATACCGTTTTGCAAGAGGAAGCCGATGCCCAACGCGGACTTAATCGAACCCGTGAAAATCGGCCCTGCTTCGGTCACGCCAAGATGCAACGGATAATCGCTCTGCTCACGGAACAGCGTGTACGCCTCGATCATGCGCGGTACGTTTGAAGCTTTGAGTGAAACCACGATATTCGTAAATCCCTCATCTTCGAGCCAGCGCGTATGCCTGAGCGCCGACTCAACCATCCCCATCGGCGTCGGCCCCTCGTATTTGTCAATCAAATCCTTTTCGAGTGAGCCTGAGTTCACGCCCACACGCATCGCAATCCCCGCCTCAATCGCAGCCTTCGTTACAACCTTGGCGCGGCCTTCGCCTCCGAGATTGCCGGGATTGATGCGAATCTTATCCACGCCCGCGTCAATCGCCTTAAGCGCGAGCTTATAGTGAAAATGAATATCGGCCACCAGCGGCACGCGCATATTCTTTTTGATCTCGTACAGCGCCGCCGCCGCTTCGTCATCGGGCACAGCCACGCGAACGATCTCGCAGCCGGCCTCCTCCAGCCGATGAATCTGCTCGAGCGTCGCTTTTGCATCGCGTGTGTCGGTCAAGGTCATGGACTGAATCGCCACCGGGTGCCCACCGCCGATGGTCACCGAGCCGATCTTGCACTCGCGCACCCGCTTGTGGGCAAACGAACGCGGCACAAACTCGCCCATCACAGGCAAAGCCAGAGAGGAGGGCCTTTCGACACATTTTCCGTACAGCGGCAGCTCGGTCACGTGGCTACTTTCAGAATATGACTTGATTTATCCAATTTGAGCATGTAACAATCCGTAAATATACGGTAAACGGAGCGGAAAGTCAATTTTTTCACGCCCCTCGACTCCTTGTTTTTCAACGTTTTGCCTCGCAAAAAGTTTCAAGGGTCTGGTCCCTCTCGATCTCTGAAAATGTCAGACATTTCACTCTTCGGTGTGGGGCAATTGCATCTTGGAGTGGGTTTTCGTAATCTCTTAGTTAGAGAAAATTTAGGAGCACTCGTGCAAGTAGTCTGGTTAGCGCTGATCTTCTCCGGGGTCATTACTGCCATGTTGACAGGCAAGATGGCCGATGTCACCAAGGCCACGATCGATGCCGCAAAAACTTCGGTTGAGCTGTGCATTGGGTTGATCGGTATTATGGCTTTGTGGTTAGGATTTATGAGGTTAGCCGAAAAGGCAGGCCTGGTTCAAGGCCTGTCGCGGCTGATGAAGCCGATCCTGCGCCGTCTATTCCCGGATGTCCCCGCCGACCATCCGGCGATGGGATCGATGCTCTCAAATTTGGCGGCCAATATGTTGGGGCTCGGGAATTCGGCCACAGCACTTGGCCTGAAGGCCATGCAGGACCTGAAGTCGCTGTCGAAACACACCGAAACGGCGACGAACGCGATGGCGACCTTCCTCGCGATGAACTCGGCGTCCATCACACTGATTCCGGCGACCGTGATTGCGATGCGCGCCTCCGCCGGGTCGCAGAATGCTACCGGAATCATCGGTCCGACCCTGCTCGCCACGATCATTTCCATGGCCGCGAGTATCATCACCGTGAAGCTGCTCGAAAAGACCAAATGGTTCAAACTTGAGGAGCCGAAGGAATGAAAGAGACTCTTTTCGCCTTTGTGCAGGCCGCCTCGGATTGGGCCGTCCCGGTGCTCTTCCTGATAATTGCCGGGGTTGCGGTCTTAAAGAAGGTCAAGGTCTACGAGGAGTTTATTGAAGGTGCTAAAGAGGGCTTCAACGTCGGCATTCGGATTATACCCTACGTCGTGGCGATTCTGTGTGCCATTGCGATATTTCGCGCGTCGGGTGCGCTTGATGCGACGGTGAATGCGCTGAGCGGCGTACTCGCTCCGTTGTCCATTCCGCCGGAGATTCTGCCGATGGCGATTGTGCGGCCCCTCTCTGGCTCAGGCGCAATGGGAGTGCTGTCAGAAGGGCTGAAGACCTATGGACCCGATTCGCTTATCGGCAACATGATGTCCGTGTTGATGGGTTCGACGGAGACAACGTTCTACGTGCTTGCCGTCTATTTTGGTTCTGTTGCTGTGCGCCGCACACGTCACACGCTCGCCGCCTGTTTGGTCGGTGATGTGACGGGTATTCTCGCGGCCATCTATATTTCAAATTGGTTCTTCAGTTAAGCCATAGGAACAGGTTCATGCGCCGTCTGCTGCTTGCCTCACTAATCGCCTATTCCGCACTTCTGTATGCCGCCGAGACACCTGTTCGCTCGTGGCAAACGCTCCAGCTTCCGCTTACACCTTTGGCTTTTGCCGATAGCTCGCAGAAGACAGCGGACCTGCTGGATCAACTCACCTTTGCCTGGGATGAGCTGGGGGTGTGGCAGGAGCAAGCTGATGTTGCGGACGGCGAAACCGTGCGATTCGATGAACAGTTGCCGGGTGTCGGGCGCGCAGTCGGCCTTGCCGCAACGTTTGTGACAGCCGACCAATATGCGAAAGCGACTGTGCATGTAACGGGAACGCGGCCCCTAAAGCTCTTTGCGAACGGAAAAGAGCTTGCCAAAGCTGCTGCGAAGGATAGCGCGGGCTACACTGCAAAAGCGGAGCTGACACTCGACCGCTCGCGCACGGAGCTGCTCATTGTGACAGTTGCTCAAGAGTCCGACAGCGGACACTGGGAAATCTCGGCCAAGGTGAGTCAGGACTCGACATCGACGGCAGTGATAAGAGCGGATGCAAAGCTCAAGGACCGTACCGCGCGCTTCGAGTATGACGCCAAGTTGCACGACTTCCCCGTGCTGGTGATGTCACCTAACGGGAAGCTGCTCGCAGTGAAGCGGGTGATACGGGAAGGAGACGAATACGAGAAGCGCGAGTCGCATGAAATCTACGAACTGGACGGGTTGAAATTAGTGCACTCCACCAAGTTAAGCGGCGTCGCAAATATTCAGTTTTCACCGGATAGCAAGCGGCTCTACTACAAACTTAGTACGGACAACGGCCAGGAGCTGTGGGAGCAGACGCTTGCCACGAAAGAGACGCGTCGTCTGCTGAAAGCCGTCAAAGACATGGAGGGCTATGACGTTCTCCCGGACGGCACCGGTGTGGTCTACGCCGTAGCGAAAGAAAAGCCCGAGAATAAAACCGGCTATGATCTCTTCCGCGAACTCGACGACCGTCCGACAGGCTATAACGACCGCCGTGAACTGTTCCTGTTCGACACGTATACCGGCGTCACGCGGCAACTCTCGAAAGCCGGGGACTTCGATCTCGCAACGTGGTCGCTTTCCCCCAGCGGCGAGCGTCTGCTCTTGATCCGCAATCTGCCAAAGGACACACGGCCTTATGTCACGCAGGAGTTCTGGACATACGTCTTGGCGAGTGGCGAATTGACCAGAATATCAACGCGCAATCTCCTCCGCTACCCGCAGGACATCACGTGGCTCGACGAGTATCGCGTGGCCTATACGTCCGGTTCGCACGACGCCGCGCCCGAAGACACAGTCTATCACAATGTGTCCCAGCTTGTCTTGAATGTCCTCGACTTGCGTACAGGAGTAACGCGCAACCTCACAGCGGACGCGCGGTTCAGCCTGAATGATGAGGAGAAACACTCGCGGCTCCACTTTGAGCCGGCGAGCCAGTCATTTCTTGTTCACGTAAGCAACGGCGGCGAGCAGCAGTTCGCGCGGGTTGCCTTGGAGGGCTCCAAGATAACGTATCGCCCGCTGAATATTCGCTGGGACTTCACGGACTTTCCGGCCATGGCCCAGAACGGATCACGCATTGCCTATCAGGCAGCGGACTTCGATTCACCCAAGGCGATCTATGTGTACGACGTAGCGGCCAGGACCGAGCGGCTCCTGCTTGATCCTAACCGCGAGGTAGTTGCCGAATGGGAAATGGGCACGATGGAAGAGTGGAGCTTCACCAACCGTCTGGGCTATGAGATTGAAGGCTGGGTTTACAAGCCCGCCGACTTTACACCGGATAAACAGTGGCCGGTGATTGTATACTACTACGCCGGTGTTTCGCCGCGCGACGTTCGGTTCTCCATTCAGTATCAGATGTGGCTCGCGAATGGCTACGTCATGTACGTGCTGAATCCTGTCGGGTCGGCGGCCTACGGGCAGGAGTTCGCGGATGTTCATGCCGGAGATTGGGGGACGGAAGCGACACAGGACGTAATTGAGGGCACGGAAAAAGTCCTCGCCGCGCATCCGTGGATGGACAAGAGCAAGGTCGGCTGCTATGGCGGGAGCTACGGTGGATTTGTCACGCTGGATCTGCTGACGAAGAGCAAGCAATTCGCCTGCGCAGTCGACATGTACGGCATTTCGAACATCGCGAACTACTTTGGCGGCGGCGCCTGGGGTGTCTGGTATAGCGATATTGCCTCGCCCGGTCAGTTCCCGTGGAACAACCGCGACCTGTTCGTTAATAACTCGCCGGTGTTCAACGCCGACAAGATCTCGACGCCCACTCTGATCCTGCATGGCGGGGCCGATGTCAACGTCCCGTGGCTCGAGTCAGATCAGATGTTTGTCGCCCTGAAACTGCTCGGTCAAGATGTGGTGTACGCCCGCTTTCAAGGCGAGACGCACAACATCAACACCAAGTACAAGAACCTGCTCGAACATCGACAGATGATGCTGGAGTGGTTCGACAAGTATCTCAAGAATCAGCCTGACGCTTGGGATGTCCGACTCGAGTCCTACGGGAAATAGGGCTGCGAGCGTGCGGAGTACCTGCCCTGGTCCTCGGGCATGGCCAGCAGGCTCCCCAAAAGAGAGGCATTTGCCCGAAGGTAGCCCGTAGATTCAGCCGCGGCAGCACCAAATCGCTTGATTTCGCTGTATTTATAAAATCATGTGCATAACCGCTGGGATTAGTCCGGTTGTTCAAGGTCGATATTCTGCAGCATCAGACTTGCACAGCCCAGTACTAATCCTTACTTTTACCCGAATATGTTAGACTGGTGCATCCGGTCTAAGTCCCGCACACCCGTAGACCTTGGAGGAACTTGCATGGCAAGTAGCACAGGACTGTTTACTCGCACATTCATCTTACTTGCACTCGCTTACACGGCGCTGGCAACTGACGTGAATCCGTTGGCGGAGGCTTCGTCGTTTCAAGGCAAAGGCGCGACTCTGTCGGTTAGCAAGACCGGCCCGGAGTTTACGACGATCGGCTTTGATGGCCGCGACCTCCAGCCGTTCACGGTCACGAAGGGCTTTGAAAACTATCAAGTTGTGGCCCTCGACGGTGAAGCGGTGATTGCTCAGGATGGGGCGCCGGCCGTGCCGCACGTGACGCGGTTCTACCGGATTCCTAACACCGGGAGCGCGGAGCTGGTGATCCAGAACGCCGAGTACGATCTTGTGGAGGGCTACGAAGCGCTGCCGTATATCGAAGAAGGTCATGAGTTCCGGTTCGATGCGAAAGATGCGATGATCTACGGGGCGGACGAGTGGTACCCGCGCGAGATTGCGGTGATGTCCTCGCCGATGATCATGCGCGACTTCCGCGTGGTTACCGTGACCCTGAATCCTGTGCAGGTGAATCCGGTTACCCGACAGGCCCGTATCTACCGCGATATTCAGGTGGATATCGTCGCCAATGACCAGCCGGGCGAGAACGAAATCACGCGCTACCGCAGGCCCACAGGCTCGTGGTCCTCGATGTATCGCGATATGATTGAGAATCTCGACGAGTCGGCTTTGGACGACGCGACGAAGACTCCCGGCACGTATATCATTCTGGCCAAGAACGAGGCCACCGTCAATCCTTGGACAGACAGCCTTGCGGTATGGAAGAAGCGTTCGGGTCACTCCGTGATCGTCGAAAAGCGGACGACGTGGACCGCGACGCAAATGGTCAACTTCGTGCGCGCAGCCTATGACTCTTTGGACGAGAATCCGGTTGAGCATGTTTGCATCATGGGCGACCCTCAGGCTGCCTTTGGTCTGCCGACCGACGGTGGCAACTATGACCATACCTTAGCCAAGGCCAACGAGAACGACGATCTTGAAGACATCGGTGTGGGCCGCATCTGCGCATCCAACAACACCGAACTTGGGACGATCTTTGCCAAGATCGCGGCGTATGAGCGCAATCCAAACATGGATGAGCCGAATTGGTTCCGTCGGGCGTTTCTCTACGCTGGTGTCGGAAACGAAATCGCGTCAAACTACACCACGCTGCAATGGGTTGGCCAGCAGCTCGCCTTACATACGGCGATTGACACGAGTACAGTTCTGACTCATAGCGGAAATGTCAACGCCAACACTGTCCAGACGGAAATCAACGAAGGCGTCGGCATCTTCCTCTGGCGCGGCAGCTGGCTGAACCAAATGGACAACTCCTGCGCGACGGGCTGTAACAACGGCACCAAACTGCCGATCTGTTTGACGGTGACGTGCACGACGGGCGACTTTGATTTTGGCACCGACGTTTCCGGAGTCGTGGGTTCTCGCGGGCACTGCTGCCAATCCGAAGGGCGGCGTGGCGTGCGTAGGTATGGCGACCTCGGGAACACACCATCCTGAAAACATCTGTGTGTCAGGCGGTCTCGGCTACGCGATCGCGAATCTTCAGATTGAGCACATCGGCCATTGTATCAATTCATCGAAAATGTGGCTGTCGAGGACGTTCGGCGTTGGGTCAAGCGCGGCGACAAATTTCTCGCGTTGGTTCAACTTGATGGGCGATCCAGGTATTTCAATCTGGACCGATATTCCGCAGGTCGTCGAGGTAACACACAACCCGTCGCTGAATGTCGGCGCGCGTTCGCTGTCCGTGCACGTCGCGGATGACCAGAGCGGCGAAGCCGTTGCAGGCGCGTTGGTGACCGCGTGGAAGGGTGACGAATGTTACGTCAAGGGTGTTACGGATCTGAACGGCGATCTGACGATGCCGATTACGATAAATACTGCCGGCACGCTGCTGCTGACCGTCACGAAGCGCAATCTGAAGCCGTACCTTGCGGACGTTCAGTGCATCGCGGCGAATCAGCTGGTTGCCTACAGCTCAATCGCAGTGGATGATGACAACGCGGGCGGCACGATCGGCAATAGCAATGGCATCCCCAATCCGGGCGAAACCGTTGACCTCGCTGTAACGCTGCGGAATTCCGGCACCAGCGCAACTGCCACCGGCGTAACCGGAACTCTGGCCTCCTCTTCGCCGAATCTGACGATCGTGACGGGTAATTCGACATGGGCGAATATTCCTGCCGGTCAGACTGCCCTGAGTGCGTCTCCGTTCCGCGTGTCCATCAGCAATAATGCTCAGCAGGACGAGACCATTCCTCTGCATTTGACAGTCACGGCGTCTGCGGTTCAGACGCTAAGCGCGATTGACTTTGTCGTACACGCCGCGCAAGTTGACTACCAGAGCCATACGTTTACGGGCGCATTCGCCCCCGGCACGACAAATGACCTATCGGTCACGGTAAAGAACAACGGTTCAGTCGCCTTGACGGGTGTCACAGGAAGGCTCTTGAGCACGAGTCCATTCGTGTCGGTGGAAATTGGCAACGTGAGCTTCCCGGATATCGCCGTCAACGGCACGGTGAACAATAACGCCAATCGCTTCCGTTTGAACGCGAACACCCTGACCTTCCCCGGACATCAAGCGACGATGGTGCTGATCATGTCGGGCAACAACGGTTTTGCCGACACGACGCGCTTTAACGTCGCCGCTGGAACTGCGGCGGGCGCCGATCCGTGCGGACCGGATGGCTACGGCTACTATGCCTATGACAACACTGATGTGAACTACGAGCTGCATCCTGATTTCAGCTACGTGAATATCACCAGCGGATTGGGCATTGATCTGAACATCGACGACATTGGCGAGAAGACGACCACGTCGCAACTCTACTCAGTGGCGCGCGCGTTGCCGTTCCCGGTGACATATTACGGGATGACCTACGATTCCGTCACGATCTGCTCGAACGGTTGGCTCGGCTTCACGGCGCAGGCCTGGGGCGATCATTTCCGCAACTACCCGATTCCGGCGCAATCGGCTCCGGTTGCGATGCTCGCTCCGTATTGGGACGATTTGAAGACAAGCGGAACGGGCCAAGGCGTCTGGTGGTATCACGATGCGACAAATGATCGCCTGATTGTGCAGTGGAAGGCTTCCGCCGGCAGCTCCGGCTTCAGTGATGCAAACCTTGATTTCGAGGTGATCATCTATGGTCAGACTTTGACTCCGACGCTGGATGGAAATTGCCGGATTCTGTTCCAGTATAATGACGTAACCATGAATCTGAATGGCGCGGGCAGCGAAACTCCGGGCTCGACCGTTGGCGTGCAGGATCATTGGGGCACGACCGGCCTGCAGTTGGCCTTCAAGAGCTCGTATTCTCCCGGCTGTGCGACGATTTCGGACGGCCGCGCAATTCTGATCACGACGGACGCCCGCGCCCTCTTTGGCACGATGGTCGGCACGGTCGTCGACGCTGAGTCGAATCTGCCGATGGAAGGTGTGCGCATTTCCATGGATGGTTTCAACTACAGCGCCTTGACGAACGCGCAAGGACAGTATACCATCACAAATGTGCTGATCGGCGAGTACACCATGCGCGCGCATATGGACAACTTCAATGACGCGTTGGTCAACGGCGTGCTGGTCGAACTGGACAGCACGGACACGGCCGACTTCGCGATGCTGCATCCTGAGTTCACCGTGTCGCAGGAAGAACTGCTGATTGCCTACCCGCAGCAGAATGTAGCGGCGCTTAGCGTCATCAACGATGGCAATGGCCCGCTCGACTACACGATTCGCCTGGTCAACACTTTGGACGGCGAGGAACTTGCGAATTGGGACGGAGTCCAGCATCTCGACCTGTCTGAGCAGACGGGCGACTTCCAGATGCTCGGTTGCGAATTTGTGGGTGACTACTGGTATGTATCGGGCGGTTCAGGACCGACGGGCACGAATTGGATCTATCGCTTCAATCTCGACGGTGAGTTCGTTCCGCCTGCGATTCCGCAGCCTTCAACGTCGCCGTTTGGCTGGTACGATTTGGCCTATGACGGCCAATACCTGTACGGTTCGGAAGATGGCTCAGGTACGATTGTCGGTATGGACATGAACGGGAACGTGACGGCGCAGATTCCGAGTCCGTTGAACCCGACTCGCGCGATTGCCTATGATCCGTTCCTCGATCGCTTCTGGGTGGCTGACTATACGCAGAACATCTATCAGATCGACCGCGACGGCAACGTGTTCACACAGGTTCCAAATGAAGGCGCAGGCGAACTGGCCATCACTGGTCTTGGTTGGTGGGCGGGTGATCCGGACGGCTACAAGCTGTATATCTTCAGCCGTGACGGCGTCGGCAGTCAGACTAAGGTAACGCGCATGCATCCGACGACCTATGACAAGCAACAGGTTGCGGTGCTTGAGAACAATGACAACACGGCCGGCGGCTGTACGGTGACCTCGGAATATAACAGCATGTTGGTGACGTTCGGCGGCATTTTGCAGAGCAGCACGGGTGACCGCCTCGGCGTCTATCAAATGAAGTTTGATCAAAGCTGGGCGACGATCACTCCGGCACAATCAACAGTACCGGGCGGTCAGTCGCGCGAAGTCAGCCTTACTACCGACCTGACGAACTTCCGCGACGACATGTACACGCTCTCGCTGTTCATCTACAACGACGTGCTGGATACGGAAATTGAAATCCCTGTGACGCTTGATGTGACCACAGCCATCGGCGATCTGCCCGGAGACGATCTGCTGCCGCGCGAATACTCGCTGGCGCAGAACTATCCGAATCCATTCAATCCGACGACGGTCATTCAATACAGTCTGCGCGAGACTAATCACACCCGTCTCTCTGTGTATAACATCGCAGGACAGGAGGTGGCACGGCTCGTGGACGGTATGCAGCAGGCCGGAGCGCACACGAGCAATTTTGACGCAGCGGGCATGCCGTCTGGCATGTACTTCTACCGCCGGACGTCGGGCGATTTCATGAAGACCGCGAAGATGGTCCTCTTGAAATAAGCAAAGCTACACGTTGGCAACGCGAAGCGGGATACGGCCGAGAGCCGTGTCCCGCTTTCCTATTCAGGCAAGTTGCGATTCAGGTGCCAAATTCTTACCTTTGAACGTTTTCGGTCAAACCGGGTTTATCCATTGCGTATCGCTTACGTCCATAGCCGCGCCTTTCCGTCCGTCGATGCCAACGTCGTACAGGTCGTACAGATGTGCCGCTCTTTCGCGCGCCTCGGTCATGACGTAACGCTGTTTATTCCACGGCACGCGGACTGCGCCACGGACGATGCCGCATTAACAAGAGCGCGTGAGTTGTTGGGCAGCGAACTCGGTTTTCGTGTCGTGTTCGTGCCGCGCCGCAAAATATTGGGCAGGTTTGAAGTGTTGGGAAGCGTGCGGGGTACGCTTGAAGCGCTCCGCCAGCATCCGCAGAACCTGATCTACAGCCGTAACCCGTGGTCCGTCGCATTTCTCGGTAAGACCGGCGTTCCGTTCGTCTGGGAAGCGCATGAAGAGCACGTCCACAAACGCTCGAGAGTCCTGAGTTGGTATCTCGAGCGCATGATTGTGCGCGCATCGCGGCGCCCCGAACTAATCAAGGTCGTTGCCATCTCGGGCGCGCTTGCCAAGGTGTGGGAAGGCTACGGCATTCCGTCCGGCAAACTCCTGACGGCGCACGACGGAGTCGATCTCGCTCTGTTCGGTGATCCGCTGCCGAAGCCAACCGCGCGGAAGCAGTTGGGTCTTGCGGTTGACCGAAGAGTAATCATGTATACCGGAACACTGCGCGCGGATCGCGGCGTCGCACTGATGCTTGAATCCGCCCGACGCATCCCCGAGGCAGACTTCATCCTGATCGGCGGCACACCTGACGAAGTCGCGCATTGGCAGAGTGAGGCCGCGCGCGCCGGGCACGGCAACGTGCGGTTCACGGGCAAGATTCCTCACCGCGACGTCCCGCTCTGGCTGTCGGCGGCGGACATCTTGTTGCCGATGCGCACCTGGCAGGAATCGAACGTGCGCGTCTGTTCGCCCATGAAACTGTTCGAATATATGGCCGCGAAACGTCTGATCGTCGGACCCGCCTTTCCAACGGTCTTGGAAGTAATCGCCGACGGCGAGCATGCGCTTCTCTTTAAGCCGGACGACATAGCCGCCATGGAATCCGCGCTGCGCGCGGGCTTGGTCCTGGTGGACGATCCAGCGCTTCCGCGCCGCGCCTATGAAACGGTCGCGCAGCGCTACACATGGGAATCGCGCTGTCGGTTGATTCTCGACAGCCTTGACTTGCAGAAGACCCGAATATGAACCACGAGTCACTCTTAACTCATTTTAGCGGAATCACAACCGAACAGTGGCTGCTTGCGCTGCTTGCTCTGGCGGGCGGCTGGGTATTAAAACAGATTGTGATGTCCGTCATCAAGCGCCTGATCAAGCTCGCGGAACGCACGCAGGGCGACTTTGACGATGTCTTTCTGACGGCAGTGCGCCGCCCGATTGGCTGGATGTGCTTCCTGCTCGGCCTCTGGGTGGCGCTGACCGTTTTGCCGCTGCCGAACGATCCGGTGGACATCGATCACTTCTTCTTCTCATTCATGAAGTCGGCGACGATTTTTGTCGGCTTCTGGATGGTCGTGCGGCTGGTCAGCGGGTTCATGCGCTCCGCAGAAGCCAAAGCGAAGCTGAATAACCCGGAAGTCGCCGGAATCATCCCGCTGGGTCGCAAGACGATTGTCGTAGTCATGTGGATCGTCGCGACCCTGATCGCGTTGCAGAACATCGGCTATTCGGTGACCTCACTTCTGGCGGGCATCGGACTCGGCGGCGCGGCGATTGCCCTTGCCGCGAAAGACACGCTGGCGAACTTCTTCGGCAGCATCGTCATCTTCGTGGACAAACCGTTCGTGATTGGTGATTGGGTGAAAGTGGGCGCGATTGAAGGGACGGTCGAGGAAGTTACCCTGCGCGTGACACGAATCCGTACATTTGAACAAAGTCTGATTACCGTTCCAAATTCCGACTTGACGACGAAGCCCATCGAGAATTTCTCGCGCATGGAGAAACGGCGCATTAAATTTGAAATCGGGGTTACCTATGACACGCCGGTCGAGAAGCTCGAAGCTGCCGTTGCGCGTGTGCGAACGTTGATTGCGGCCGATGACCGCCTGCATACCGAGCCGCAGTACGTTTTCTTCTCACAGTTCTCGGATTCGAGTCTGAAAATCCTGGTCCTCTGTTTTACCGTGTCAACTGACTATGCCGAGTATCTGCAGGCGCGGCATTCACTGCTGATGAACATCAAGCGCGAATTCGAGGATCTGGGCATCGCGTTCGCCTTTCCGACGCAGACACTTTACGTCGCCAATCCGCTCGGGGAACCCACCGACTTCCCGCCGCGGGTAAATTGACCGAAGCGACTCAAATGCAAGCGGGCCGCCCATGAGGGCGGCCCGCTTCGTGTATAGAGGAATTCAGAGGCTACTTCATCAGCACGAGCTTCTGCACGGCTGAATTGCTGCCCGAGACGAGCCTTGCGAAGTAGACACCCGAACCGACGCTTGCCGCATCAAAGTGCGCGATGTGCGTTCCGGCGGCCATGTTTGCATCCACCAGCGTAGCGACTTCACGGCCCAGGGTGTCATACACCTTAAGTGTCGTGTGGCCGGTGCTCACGAGATCGAAACGCAGATCCGTCGATGGATTGAACGGATTCGGATAGGCCGCATGCAACGCAAACGCGATCGGCAGCGACGGCATCGGGTCGTCCGCGCCGAGATAGGCATCCGGCGGCGTGGTCGTGAAGCGAATCGCGCGTCCTGCCGCAACCGGTGACACCGAAGGCAGGTACGTGTTTGCGAATGATAGCCCTAAGCCGCGCTCATGCAGCTCATCTTGAATGCCAATCGTCGAATAGTTGCCGTTCACATCCGTATCGGCGAACTCGTTATACAGGAACAGAATCGAACCGTCGCCGGAGGCGGGATACTCAAGCACGGCTTGGAACGTGCAGAAGTCGTCATTGGGAACACTCTCGCTGCGGCCGCCGCGATTCAACACGCGCCACTGCACGATGAAGCGGTTGGCGTCGGCGCGAGTGTAGATCGGGAATTGTAAGTTGTCATTCGGCTCCAACGTATCGAGCGGCGAGCCAAGATCGTCGAACATCGGTGAGACCATCGCGGGCGGTCCAATGGGTGACGGGATCTCCCAGTTGCGGAATTCGGGAATCGTACCTGCGCCGAACGATAACCAGCCATTAGAGCACACAGTGATTAAGTTGTAGGACTCGCCGTAATACGTGAACGGCTGCGGCAGCGAAACGATTTGCAGCGAATCGTCGGCAACGATATGTGCGGTCGCGCCGCTTCCGCCGTGCGCCGGGTCGAGTTCCGCCCACGAATAAGTCGGCGTAGCCGCGAAGCCGGCGTCCGTGTTCTCATAGGCATAATAGCCGTAGCCGTCGGGGCCGGTCGGCACATTCGGCGTAATCTGTCCTGCGGTAAGGAATGCCTGCTTCCACGTGAACGGAACGCCGTTCCACGAGAAGACGAAGCGCAAGGCAATCTGCCGTCCTTGCGTCACGTTGGCGGGCAGCGAAGCTGAGAACGTTGTTGTGCTCAGGACTTCCTGATCGAACGCGACATTCGCAAAATCGAGTTCACTATCCGGGAAGGTAATCGCATTGTCGAAGCTATGCACTGACGCGGTAAGCGCTGCGGCGTTAACCGTGCTCGTATTGCGCACGCGCACTGCGATACTGGCCGTTTCGCCCGGGCTGAGAATCCCGTCGGCATCCTGCACAACCAATTCGGTGATCTGCGGGTCGGGGGCGTAAACAGCGAAGCGGAATTGCCGCGTGACGCTGTTCTGGCCTTCAACAAACTGCACATTCAACAGCGGCTGCGCGCCATTCCACTGATTGGACGACACGGTCAGCGAAATCGGCGAACTGAGTGCCGAACTGCCCGGCGCAATTTCCGGTGTGGTTGCGCTGCCGTTCGCGATCGTACAGCCTTCATCCATTGCCGTGGCCGTGATCGTCCAAGTTGCCGCCTGCGTGCCGAGGTTGCGTACATCGAACCGCACCTCCACCGATTCACCCGGATTCGGTTGGCTATCCGCACCGGCGTTCCAAACGGCGTTGCCAATCCACGGACCGGCGGGAAGCTGAGCCACGCTCAGCGTACTCTGGAAGAGGACATAGCCGTGCTTCCACACCGTGAGTTCCGCTTCACTCGCGCCGACGAAATTCACGGGCACCGAAACATGTCCGGTCTCATCCGTGAGCCGTGTCCATGACGACATCGTGACGGTCGTTGGACGCACTCCGACGATTGCGTTGGGTACGGGTTGTCCGCCCTGGTCCGTGACGGTGACATCTACGTAGCTTGTCCCTTGATCAAAGGTAGATGGATAGTTGACATTCATATCCTCGACGCCGCAATACATGAGCGGCAATTCGGGATCGCCGAGGACGTTAAAAACATGGAAGCCGTAGAAGTGCACAAAGCTCGGACACGTGCCAACCGTATTGGAGCGTTCAAGGGGATATTGCCGATAGACTTCGAGCTTTCCGGCAAGCGCCAGAGCGCCATTCGAGCGAATGCCGTTCACCTGCATGCCTTCAAGCATTGCGGCCAGCATGGCGTTATTGTGTTTCGTGTTGGTGTGCAAGTCACTCGCGCCGTAGAAGACAATCGCGCCATTGGGATTGCCCGCCGTGCCGAGACCTGTGGTGAACTTCTCGCCGAGGCAGGGGCCGCTGCTGAACGCAAAGTTGCCGCTTCCGCAGACGATGCCCCAGACAAACGGATACTTCTGGCCGACGTTGAGATTCGCCAATGCGTCAAAGTCGACGACAGGATATTGCCAGGCCTGTGAGCCCGCCCAACCGCGATACCACAAGGCGCAGACGCCCTCGTTTACGTCCTGGATAATCTCCTCGGTCCAATCGCGGGCGGCTTCTTCTTCCCAGCCGTGATAGTAAAACGTGTCGGCATCGGTTACACACCCCGAGCTAAGCGCATACTCGCGCGCCCAGTTCATGTTCCACACAGGGGTCACGGGAAACAGACCGCTGCCGTCGGAGAAATTGCCTGCCGTACAGGTTACGCTGTGCAGCCAATTCGTGTCTTCGAGGAACGGTGTGAGTTCGTAGTTCAATGCCTTGCGGAAGTAGCCGAGATAGCCGGGCGTTGACTGCGCGGAGATTCGCCCGTGCAATACGTCTGCGATGTAGTCATCACCATCAACGGCGAAGATATCATTGTCACCTGGCGGGTTGGGAATCTCGTCGGGATGCTCGGGATTGCAGTGAAGCACGGTCGGGAACGTGCCGTTCCCTGGGACAGCTCCGAAGTTGTCGCCGATAATGATCGCATACACTAACGGCGGTTGTGACGGATCAAAGTAGGTATCATGCACAAATGACCGCACCTGCGAAATGGTCGAATCGCCATACTGTTGTGCGATCTGCTGCAGCGTTACGATTTGCAGTTCGTAACCTTTGCGGCGCTTTAAGTCGAGCCACTGCAGATAGATGTCCCAGGCCGGCAGGTCTGTCTGCAAGAGCGCGCTGGGCCCCATGATCAGCAACCGTGCCGGAGCGTCCAGCGCAACCTGCGGGTTCAGTTCATCGAGGTTGTCAACCGTCTGCCGCAGAATCGGCTCAAAGGCCCAATGCAGCGGGCGTGGTGATGTGACTTCATTGACACTGAGACCGCCCATCGTGACGACCTCGTAGTCGACACGGCGAACAGCCCGCAACCCTTGCTCAGTCATAATCACCGGCGACACCGAAGCGCCGACCAATCTGACGCCATGCACGATCACCGGCTCACCGACGAGCACGAGATCGTTGGTCGTTGTCGGAACATCGACCAAATCGAGAGCCGCCGAGACGGGCTCGCCCAACTCCACATCCAGGACGCGGGCCACTGGCGCTCCTGTTCCGGCGATCGCGAGCAGCGAGCTGCCGCGCGTTAGCTCAGCAACCGCAGGAGCCGCACTAAGCTCAGACGCCAGTTGCTCCTGATCAAACTCAACACTTAACATCGTGCGCATCAAAGACGCGTTGACGACAGTCTTGTGGACTACCGGCGTCTCAGAACCCGCGTAGGCGGAGGCGACGCTGCAGAGACAAAGCACCCATACCCAAAGGCGCGCCGAGCGTGTTCTCATCATCTTGGGACCTCACTCACTGTATTGTAAAGAAAATGCAAATCGTGCAACAAACGCAAAGCTTGCGCAGAGCAACAACCGCTAAGTCATTGCCAATCAAGCTTCTTCGGACTTCATCAAACGTATTTGGCGAATTTCGTGCCTCAAGGGAACAGACCGGGCCGCTGGCACGGGTCAGAGAATAAAGCGAGACAGGTCTTCATCTTCCACGATGTCCTTGAGCCGGGTGTGCACAAACCCCTTGGTAATCCGTATATCCTTCTTGACCATATCTACCGCCTCGAAGAGTATGTCTTCGAGCAGGGTCGTCAGAATCGTGTGCAGGCGGCGCGCGCCGATATCTTCCGTACGCTCATTAACGTCTTTGGCGGTTCGCGCCAGTTCCCGCAGCGCATCGCGGGAGAATTCGAGCTTGACGCCTTCTGTCGCCAGCAGCGCTTGATACTGCTTGATCAGAGCGTTGCGCGGTTCCGTGAGAATGCGAAAGAACTCTTCTTCGCCCAGGCGCTCCATCTCGACACGAATCGGAAACCGCCCTTGCAGTTCAGGGATGAGATCGGAGGGCTTGACGGTCGAGAAGGCTCCCGCCGCAATAAACAGAATATGATCCGTCTTGACCGGGCCGTACTTCGTGGCAACGGTTGTTCCTTCCACGACTGGCAGAATATCGCGCTGCACACCCGAGCGCGACACGTCCGGACCCACGCCTTCGCCGTCAGAGGACGAGACGATTTTGTCAATTTCGTCCAGGAAGACTATACCCAGCGCTTCGGTGCGGCGAATCCCCTCGCGGATTACACGATCCATGTCAATTTCGCGGTCAAACTCCTCTTCAAAAAGGTGTTCACGCGCCTCCGGAATCGTGGCCTGCACAAGTTTCCGTCTCGTTGACCCGTCACCCATCGCCTCGGGCATGTTGAAGCCCATTTCCTCGATACCTTGCGCGGAGAATATCTGCATCAAAGGCATCGAGGTTTCATTGACCTCGATCTCGACGTTTAAGTCATCCAGCTTGCCCGCGCGCAGCTCGTCGCGCAGCTCGGCTCGCTTCTTCTTCCACGAGTCGATCTTCTCCTGCTTCTCGCCTTGGGGCAATTCTGCGGTCTCTTCGTCTTCGGTGAAGATCGGAGGCTGCACAAGATCAAGCAACCGTTCCTCGATCAAGGCATCGAGCTTCTCGTGCGCTGAGTCCATGTGCTCCGCGCGAACTTTCGATACAGCCAGATCGGTCAAATCGCGCACCATGGAATCCACATCCCGCCCGACATATCCAACCTCAGTGTACTTGGATGCTTCGACTTTGATGAACGGCGCACCGGCCAGATTCGCCAATCGGCGCGCGAGTTCGGTCTTGCCGACTCCGGTGGGACCAATCAGGATGATGTTGTTCGGATAGATTTCGTCGCGCAGTTCACCCACGACCTGCTGTCTGCGCCAGCGATTCCGCAGCGCGATCGCGACCGCCTTCTTTGCAGCGTCCTGCCCGATAATATAATGGTCCAGCTCGCTGACGATTTCGCGCGGCGAGAGCTGGGGAATCTGCAAGGGTGGTGTATGTGCGGTCATGTGGTGTTCTTGCGTGGGTCCGGGTGATCCATCAGCACATCGATCCTATTTCAGCTCTTCCACGGTCAGATTGGAATTCGTAAACACACAAATGTCGGCGGCGATTGCGAGCGCCGCGCGCACGATTTCCGCGGCGGGCATCGGCGTGTGCTGATAGAGCGCCCGCGCCGCTGAGAGCGCGAACGATCCGCCCGACCCCAGGGCGATGATGTCGTCATCCGGTTCGATGACTTCGCCAAGACCTGAGACGAGGTACATTTTGCTCTTGTCCATCACGACCATATCCGCTTCGAGGCGGCGCAGATTGCGATCCATGCGCCACTCTTTGGCCATGTCGAGCGCGCTCATCGTAAGATTGCCGTTGTGCTGTTTCAACTTCCCCTCGAAAATATCGAGCAACGCCAGCGCGTCCGCCGCCGCTCCCGCATAGCCGACGAGCACCTGGTCCTCGAAGATTTTGCGGACCTTCTTGCCCTTGCTCTTGATGATCGTGTCGTCAAGCGTGAGCTGTCCGTCTCCGCCTATGGCGAAGTGCCCGTTTCGTCGCACTGCCAGAATCGTTGTTCCGCGATACGTTGCCATGATATCCCTATTCCTGAGTTCCCGTTCCGCGCAGCGTTTTTTCGTGCGCGATCAAGTCCATGAGCCGCTTCGGCAGCTCCATATTCGTCGGCTCTTGCCGGATCAGCCGCTTCACCTCGTCAATCTCCCCGCGCACCGTTTCGACTTGCAGTGCGCGCAGGCAATCGTGCGCCGTAGTGCGGTCGATTTCGAGCCGCTTCGAATCTTCAAGACTCTCTTCGGCCTCGCTGGCCGCAATGAAATCGCGTTCCGGCGGCTGCGCAAATGCGCTGAGCAGCACGGCGACATCCGGATAGCGATGTCCCGTATGCGCGTCATAAATGTGTTTGATTATCTCCTTAAGGCGCGCGTCCCGGACATGATCCGGCGACCAGTGCGGAAATATCTCATCGCGAATCTCAGGGGAGCGAATCAAAGCGCCCGTCAGCAGCGTTTCGACGCCCTTCGGTGGCCACGTCGGCATTTGCACAACGGATTGTCTCTGCTGCGGACGACGAATCTGCCCGAGTTCGCTTAACAACGCGCCCATCGACAATCCGGTCTTTTGCGCAATCTGCTGAACAAACGCTTCGCGTTCAATTACCGATGGAATCAGTGATGCGCTCTGAATCAATTCGCGCGCCAATTGCGCCGTCGTTGCTCCGCTGGCCTTGCCGCGATCGACATGAAACTCGACGATCAGGCGTGCCTGATTAACCAATTCCCAAATCGCCTCGGACCCGTGGGCTCGCACGAACGAATCCGGGTCGTCTCCCGCGGGGATCTCCACAATTTTCGGCTGCGCTCCGCATCCCAACAGCACGTCCGCGGCCCGCCGTGCGGCGCTTAGCCCCGCTTCGTCGCCGTCGTAAACGATAAACACATTTGGTGTGAACCGCAACAGCAACCGTGCCTGTTGCTCCGTCAACGCCGTGCCCAGACTCGCACACACACACCGAATACCTGCGGCCGCCATGGAAATCGCATCAGTGTAGCCTTCGACGAGAATCACCCGGTCCTGCCGCCGGATTTCGTTCCGCGCCTCCCACAGGCCAAACAGCTCGCGGCCCTTGGTGTAGACCGCCGTCTCCGGGGAATTAATATACTTCGCGGACGGCTCGCCGGGTTCCGGCTCGCTGAGCCTGCGGCCTCCAAAAGCGATGACGCGTCCGGCCAGATTGCGAATCGGGAACATTACTCGATCTCGAAACGCATCGTAAGGTCGGCCCTGCTGTTGCCCGATCTTCAAGAGCCCGGCCTTGACAAACACATCAGACGTCACGCTGCTGCTCTGCACACGATTGGCCAGTCCGTCCCATCCGTCCGGCGCATAGCCAATCATGTATGCGCGAATGATATCATCATCAAAGCCGCGCTGCAGCAGATAGCTGAGCGCCTTTTTCGCGCCGTCTCCATTCTGATTCACAAGCTGGGTGTGGAAGTAGTCGCGCGCGATCTGATTGGCTTCGACAATCTGCTCGGCTTCCGTCGGGCCGTCGCCCTCTTTTCGCGAGAACGCCGGCAATTCGATATGCGCCCGCTCGGCCAGCATCTTACCCGCTTCGACAAACGAAACGCGTTCGATCTCCATGATGAACCCGAACACGTTGCCGCCGCGCCCGCACCCAAAACAACGAAACGTCCCCCGTCCGTCGTGGACGGAGAAGCTCGGCGTATTCTCCTCATGAAATGGGCACAAACCAAAATGATTCTGACCCCGTCGCTTGAGGGCAACGTACTCTTGCACAACTCCAACGATATCGTTGGCGAGCCGAACCTCTTCGAGTTTGTCTTCGGGGATCACGTTGATTTAACTTGGCTTATCCCGGCGGCACTTATCTTGCCTATGGGGAGTATAAGATGGGAGGGAGGGATATGAGGAAAATGATGAGATACGATGAACGAAGGCCACATTGGCTTGTGTTTGTAGAAGAAGCACCTGAAGCGGACGATTGGTACCGCCTCATGATCGAGAATCCTTGTAACGGGGAAATCTCCACCATCTCTACAAAAGTCATAGACATAGACCCACTGCCGCGAGCTGAGGAGCCGGTGCTTCCGCCCCCTCCGCAGCTTCCTTAGGAGTGCATACGCGCATTTCCTGCGCGGAGCCTCAATATAACGTGTCAGAAAACAAAAAACCGCGCCTCGTACAGGCGCGGTTTTCGTTCGCGGGGTTCCCGCATCATCCAGTAATCACCGGCTTCGGGGTCACGGTGAACCAAACAGCTATGAGTTTCCCCGTAAATCGATCGAGGACGGCATTGTAATCGCGTGCGGCGGCGTTGTAGCCCAGCCTCGCCGCCTCCTCGACGATCTGCCCTTTCAAATACTCCGCCTCCCACTCGTGAAACAAGTCGGAGTCGCGCAGTTGAGGATAGCGCACCGCTCGTCCGCGCAGGCTTTCTAACATCTGCTCGTAGAGCTTGTGCATGTTGATCCGTGCGCTCACGTCGGAACCGGGATCGGCCTCTTTCAAAAGCTGCTCGGCCTCGCTCGCGGCTCCGCTTGCACTCGGATCATATGTTCCGGTGATTTCCGCGAGCTCTTCGATCAAGACTCTGCGCGGAGCCAGCGCCGCTTCCCAGTCGGCAAACCGCGACTTCGCCGTGCCATGCAGGTCCGCCAGGTCCGTGTAGCTTTGGTAAACTGAGAAGGCCAGCGCGAAGCCGGCCAACAGGAGTAGAACGAATACCGAAGCTGCAATCCGCAATGATTTCATGCCAGAAACTGCCCGTACAAATTCTTCCGACGGAAAATGCCCCTTGGCTGTAACTTTCCCGCGCTAATTCCGTATTATGGATGAACGGCCCGTTAATGACCGGATTCGACCCAATATACAAAAAATACTCACCCGAGATCTATCGCTACGCTTTCGGCTTGACCCTGAACCGGGACGAAGCAAAAGACATCGTGGCCGAGACTTTTGCGCGTGCCCTGACGGCCTACAACCCCGACCGCCATCCTACCGTTCGCGCCTTCTTGTTCACTATCGCGCATCGGCTCGTCACGGACTACTTCCGCCGCCGCCGACAGACGCTTCCAACGGATCTGGATCAAGTCGCACACGAACCGCAGTTTGACGGCGACAGTGAAAACCGCGATTTGTTACTGCAAACTCTCGTCTTTGTGACGACGCTGCCGCAGATCGAGCGCGAAGCCCTGCTTCTGCGCGCCCAAGGCCTTAGCTATGAAGAAATCTCCGCAGCACTAAGCATAACGGTCAATGCGGCTAAAGTCCGCGTCCACCGTGTCCGACTGAAACTCGCCGAATGGCGAGCCAACAACAACTAAGCGAACTGGAAACTATGCAAGCCACCATCACACGCGAAATCGCGTTGGACCTGATTCCCGTCTACCTTGCCGGGGAGGCCTCAACCCAGACGAAAGCGCTGGTCGAGGCCTACGCCCGGACGGATCCATATGTGAAGCGTCTGCTTGATGCTGGCGAGAGCTTTCAGCTTCCAACAACGTCCACACCAATCACACCGGATATCGACATGGAAACCCTAAAACACACGCGGAGTCGGGTCTCGCGCCAAGTTTGGCAGCTATCGATCGCAATCGGATGCAGCCTCTTGGCCATTAGTTTCGGTTGGTCCGGAACATTTCTGGCCATCGGGTTCTGGATCTTCTACTTTGTGAACCGCGAGCGCGTCCAGGATTTCTTCACCAAATCGTAGTCGGCTCGACGGGGGGCGGTGCGACTGGCGGGGTGCTGACTCTCAGCGCCCCGTTTTGTTTACAGATCTTAATCCGCCATTCGCTTCAGCCACTCGATTCGCCGCCGCCAATTCCGTCGGAATACTGCTCCAAACACCACGGTAGCACAAGCCAACCTGTTTTCTAACCTCACCATACCCACCATGAATATCAAGAGCGGGATGAACAGCAGCAGCTCGGGCAGCTTCTCGCTGTGAACGGCGCGGGGGTTAAACACCGCCGGTTGGAGTTTCAAATAACCCGGCACGGAATAGAGCGCGACCTTCTCGTACAGCCCAATGGCAACCGACAGCTCGGTGACGGCCAAAAGGTATGCCTCTCCGCGGTCCCCACGGGACAGCAGCGGCAGCATCACCTGCTTCTGAACGGTATGACTGACTTCCGGGGTAACAATGCTGTTTAGTCCGACACCCAGTTCAATCCGTGCCTTCTTCTCGGCAATCGCATCAAGAATCAGAATCGTGCGCGCAGCCATAGCGGAATCTCCCCACGCCTTAAGCAGCGCTGGAGAAACTTGATCGATATCGGCGCCGCCAAGCGTTGGCACGGTCACAACCCGCACGCGAACGCCCGTCTTGCGTTCGAGCTCCTCGCTGATGTCAACCAAGCGGCGTTCGTCCGCCGGGTCGATGACCCGCCCGTAGTCGCTGACGTAGCCAATCTGTTCAGGTACCGGGACAGCGTCCACCTCACCGGCACGGGCGTTGACAGCCAGCACGCCGATGATTGCGACATGCAACAGCCGTTGCAATATACCACTTGGGGTCTTCAATGTCAACGGACCTTTCTCGTGAAATAACAATAACATAAACAGCCAAGTCGTCCCGTTCCAGCAAGGTTATTACAAAAACGGTGACACGGACGATGAGGTGAAGAGGGTTGCTTGCATATTGGCCAGAATGTAAATAAATTGAATATTGCTAAACCCCTAACTACCGTCGTGCCCATGATTCGCGGGATTCTGTTCGACCTTGACAACACCCTGCTCGATTTCATGCGCATGAAACGGGCGTCCATCGATGCCGCCGTAACGGCGATGATCGACAGTGGAATGCCGGTGCCTCGGGAAGAAGCGGTTGCCAAGATCTATGAGATCTACGACCGCGTAGGGATTGAAAATCAGGAAATCTTTGATATTTTCTTGGAGCAGCAGTTCCGCACCGTCGACTACAAGTGGTTGGCCGCAGGAATTGTCGCCTATCGCCGTGCGCGGAACACCTATCTGGTCACCTATCCGCACGTACGCTCCACACTGGCCGACCTGTTGCGGCGCGGACTGCGGCTCGCGGTAATCTCCGATGCCCCGCGCATGGGGGCGTGGCTAAGACTTGCGCAGCTTGATCTGCATCACATGTTTGACCCGGTCGTCACGTTTGAAGACACCGGACATCGCAAGCCGTCTCCGGTACCATTCGAGCGCGCCCTGCAGATCATGGGAATGTCGCCCAAGGAGGTCGTCATGATCGGCGATTGGCCGGAACGCGACATGGTCGGCGCGAAGCAATTGGGCATCGTCACCGTGTTCGCTCGCTACGGCGATACGAAGAACACGATCGAGAGTGGTGCGGACTACGACATCGACGATATCAGCCAACTCCTTCAGGTCTTGAACCTGATGGAGATTGATCAAGACCAAACCTCGCTGTTTTAGCCTCAAAGTCCTGAACGCGCAGGCTGCCTTTCGGAGAACGGAGGGAGTGAGGAGCATGGACCGTTTGGTCGTAGCAGCAGCATTGATCTGCATCAGTTGGGCCTATGCGGACACGACATTTGTCAGCGGACAGGTGACTGGAACGTGGACGCCCGCAGGGAACCCACACATTGTCACCGACGATCTGGAGATACCGCCGCGCCGACAGTTACTTCTGGAAAACGGCGTCCGAATCCAGTTTCAAGGACACAGCCTGACTGTGTTTGGCTCTTTGATCTGCGCCTCGGGATTTGATACGACCTATTTCACGCAAGACACGGTTGCCCATCCCGTTCGCTGGCCCGGAATCTATGTCCAATCGCCCGGTGCGTCGGCGGAATTTCGAAGCGCGGTAATCGAGCGCTCAATGGGCATCCACGTCGATTCTGCGCTCGTGGAGATCTATTCGTCGACGCTCCGTGACAACCGTCAGAGCGCCCTAAACGTACAGGGTGGCGAGTATGTTATCAACGGCTCCAGTTTCGAGCATTGCGGAGCGGGCGGCTGCGGAGGTGCTATCCACGCTTACGGCGCGTTGGGCTCCGTTGGTGACACCCGTTTTGAGAGCTGTGCTGGCCTGGACGGTGGGGCGATCTGCGCAATGCAGGGCGAGTTATCGCTGTCTACCTGCGTTTTTCTGGAGAATCGAGCGACGCTTTGGGGCGGAGTGATCATTGCTGATAGCACAGCGCTTACTGTTTCCGGCTCGCACTTCATCGACAACCGGGCTCTGTTGGGCGGAGCGCTTCATGTTCACAATGGTCCGCTGGTGCAGTTCAAATACTGCGTGTTTCGCGGTAACACCGGCAACCGGGATGGACTGCAGGGGAATTGCGGCGTCGGGCTGATTTCGGTCGGCGACAGCATGACGTTTGAAAACTGCATCTTTGACGGCAATTCGTCGTCCGGCGTCAGCGCCTTCAAGTGTTCGACAAACACGATGTTCAAAGAGTGCGTGTTTGTCAACAACTCGGGACAGGTGCTCTTGTCGGGATATCGGATGACCGTGAACTTCTCAGATTTCTGGCCGCCGCCGGTGATGGGAATCGGCGTCGACGAATCGCTCGCTGACTTGGCAACGGTCAATCAGAACGGCGACTCGGTGGATGCCTTTGGTAACCTTGTTGCGCCGCCTGATTTCCTTTCAGAAAGCGCGGGGCAAGGGCTCTACTATCCGAATTTCTCATCTCCGTTAATTGATGCGGGCGATACGACGGGCGAATTGGATTGGGACGGAACATATCCGGAAATCGGTCTGCGCGACTACTTTCACATCCCGCCGGTTGAAGATTTGACGCTCCTCCGCACGGATGCCACCGCTAATTTGACTCTGCGTTGGACATCGCCGGGGCAGAACTGCCAGTTCAGAGTCTATCGTTCTGCTGCGGATGAATGGGCATGGCCTTCGGTCGAGATTATCGCGGAAACGGCTGACACTTTCTTTGTGCATCAGGACGTCCTCTCCGAACCGCTTGCCAAGTATACGTATCGTGTCGCCACGCTCAATTGCGAATTAGGACGCTGAACACTTCACTGGATTGGATCGCTGACCGTTGCCTGACAAGACTCCACCTACGCCCATCCTGCCGTCACTGGGAATTGATCTGGTCGAAGTGGATCGTATCGCCGGGCATTTGGACGACCCGGTGTTCTTAGAGCGTATCTTCACCGAGGCTGAACGTGCCGAGTGCTTAAAACGCGCCAAAGCGGACGAGTGTTTGGCGGCGCGCTGGGCAGTGAAAGAAGCGGTCGCCAAGGCACTCGGGATGGGAATCGGCGAATATCTGGCCTTTCGCGACGTCGAAGTATTGACCGTTCCGGGAAAGGGTCCGCGTGTACGGATCACAGGCCCCTACGCTGCCTTTCCCATGCGCATTTCGGTGTCCTTAACACACACACGCACGACCGCAGCGGCAGTTGTGATGATCTTCCCGGATGAACCGGGCGCAGCAGATTTCGAACCATAGCAGTCTTTCTTTTTTACGACGCCGGTGGTCCCGGACGTCCCGCAGCCTTGAAAGGAGCAACAGATGAAGCGTTGGTTTATGTTTTCATTGCTCGTGCTGAGCCTGAGCTTGGCTTTCGCCAAGAGCAGTTCGCAACCCAATCCGGTGGCAACAGATCGCCACACGTCGCTGGATGAGCAGTGGGGTCCCGATCAGTTTGGCTATCTTGCCAAAGACAACAACGAAACCGGCGGTCCGGTCTATTCGTGGATTGACATCACGGGAATTGGAACGGAAGTGACCGGTTTGACCGACGACAACGTTTCCGCGGTCTTCCCGATCGGTTGGAGTTTCCGTTACTACTGGTATGACGTATCACAGTTCTTTGTGGGCTCCAACGGCTATATCAAGTTCTCGACCACTGGTCAGCTTGCGCAGCCGATTCCGCAGCTGCCGAACGCGACGGCTCCGAATGACATCGTGGCCCCGTATGCCGCAGACTGGTATTTCGGCGGCACGGACCCGTCAGAGTGCTACTACTGGAGCAACGGCGAAGACACGCTGATCGTGTCGTGGGTCAACGTGACGGCATGGGCGCAGGGCGGTAATCTTGGTGATCACGACTTCCAGTTGATTCTGTCGGGCGCGGACTCCTCGATTACGTTCCAGTACGGCGCGAGCACGCTGAATGATGTCTCGAACAACAACATCTCCGTTGGCATCGAGAATTCGACCGGTACGCTGGGTATCTCGAACTTCTACTCCGACACCGGCCTGCCTGCGGACTATCCACCGAACAACTCGGCGATCAAGTTCTACTATCCTGATGTCATCACCTTTCAGGTGCATGACCTCGCGATGGCCGGCGTCCAGAACTCCCTGTCGCAGGGCATCTTCCTGACGACCGGTTCCACTCTGAGCGGTTGGCTGGCGACGCGCAATTCGGGCAACCAGAATGAAACGGCGTATACGTCGAACTATTCCGTGCGTCAAGTCAACAACACGGTGATCACCCAGAGCACGTACACCGGCGGCGCGATTAACGCCGGCGCTGAACAGGAAGCGACCTTTCCGGATATCTGGACCCCCGCGTCTGACGGTGTCTACCGACTCGTGGGCACGGTGACCTTGACGGGCGACATGAATGCGGGTAACAACACGGTGCGCACAGAGCTTCACGCCGTGACGCTGCCGGGCGAGTTGGCCTATGACGACGGCACGTCCGAACGGACGTGGAGCTGGGCCGGCGGCGAAGGCGGCATGGCGATGGAATTTGAACCGCCGGTTTATCCGTGTGAAGTGATCAATGCTCGCGCATACGTGGCCGAGACGGGCGGCGCGTTTGAACTGCAAATTCTGGACGACGACGGTGTGGGCGGCAGCCCCGGTACGGTAATTTGGTCGGCTCCGTTCGCGAACGCTGCGCCCAACGCCTGGGCGACGGCTACGGTTCCGGAAGGCGACGTGATTATCGAAAACGGCACGTTCTACGTTGCCTGGTACACGACGGGCGGCGCGGCTACGACGTTTGGTGTCGACACGACCTCGGCGCAGGGCATCTCGCGTCGTTCGTGGGAAGCTGCGGGTGGCTGGGCCGAGAACCGTCTCCTGAATGAGGCCGACGTAATGGTTCGCGCAACGATTCGCTCCCCGGGCCAGACCAACAACCCGCCTGAAATCACCGCGGCAACGCCGGAACCGGATGAACTTGATACCGTGATTTTCAACACGACGATCAATTTCGCAGTGATCGCGGAAGATCCGGACGGCCAGACGCTCGAATACGAGTGGTTCCACAATGGCAATAGCGTTGGTACCAACAGCGCGACCTACAACCACCGCTTTATTACGCTGAATCAGAACACGATCAAGTGCCGCGTGTGTGACTTTGAGTTCTGTGACTCGGTGCAGTGGAGCCCGTGGGTTCGCCTCGCGTCGGCTTTGGGTGATCAGCCGGGCTTCCTGCCGCAGGATTATGCAGTCGAAGCGTTCCCGAATCCGTTCAACCCGCAGACGACCATCGACTTCGCTCTGCCGGAGCGTGCGGATGCCAGGTTGGTGATTCACAACCTTGCCGGTCAGGAAGTGGCAATTCTGCACAATGGCATGACCGAAGCTGGCATGTACCGTGTGGATTTCAACGGTGCTGATCTGGCAAGTGGCACCTACTTTGCTGTACTCTCCACACCGAAGGCAGAACGAATCACGAAGCTACTGCTGCTCAAATAACCGATGTAGGCCGGTCTGATTACTCCGGTAAAAGTCATAAGTACGAGCTTCCCTCGCCGCCTTTTGGCGGCGAGTTGGAAGCTCGTACTGTTTGTCGGCCTTTTTCTCGCGCTGTATATTCCGTTTGTTCTGCCGTTCTTCCTGTTTCCCGACACGGAATACGAGACCTTGCAAAGTGCGCAGGCGCTTGCGGGAATTGAACTGCTGGCGATGATCGCCGTGGTTCTCGCCGCCCTTGCGATGACCCGCTACGCCGACCGTCGTCCGCTCGCCTGCGTCGGCTTCACCCGCGACGGCATGCTCCGTGACAGCACGCGCGGTGTCCTGGCCGGTGTCATACTGGTTCTCGCGGTACTCGCCCCATTGGCGATGTTGGGCTGTTTTCATCTTGGATACGGACACGGGTTAGGTAGCGGCCTGTTCTGGTCCACGCTGTCCATGCTGTTTAACACCGTGCAGCAGGAAACTCTGGTGCACGGCTACGTCCAGCAAATGATTCGCAGCAAGTTCGGTGCGGCCGTGGGCGTAATCGTCTCTTCGGTAGTTATGGTTGGTTTGCATTGGACGCTCTTTCATACTGATGGTCTGCTCCTCCTGACGAATCTCTTCGCTGCCGGAGTGCTTCTGGGCTGTGCATTCCTGATCAGCCGAAATCTATGGCTTCCCATCGGAATCCACTTCGGCTGGAACTACCTCCAGGGCCCGATACTCGGCCTGCCGGTTACCGGCGTGGATCTGTGGAACACGGACCTCGTCTATGTAACCGGTTCCCGCTGGCTGACCGGAGGATCGGTCGGCATTGAAGGCGGAGTTGTCGCGTCCATAGTGTTAGTCGCTGGAGCCGCATTCCTGTGGCTGGCATGGCGACGTCGCGTTCGCGTCAACCCTGATCTGGAGTGCGAATTCCCATAGTTGATGAGCCACGCCAAAGCGCAGGAACTTATCGTGTACTATGACGGCCAGTGTGGCTTGTGCCATCTGGCCGTTGTCTTTTTGCTCAAGCGCGACCGCACCGGACTTCTGCATTTCCTTCCCACTCAGACTGCTCGGTATCGCCAGTTCGCGCGGGACCACGGCATCGCAATTACGCCCCGCAGCCTCTTGGTGTGGGATCCCCAAAGCGGTGTTTTGCTCTCCGAGGCCGCCGCCGTGCTCAGGCTCCTCCCGCACTGCGGACCGCTCTGGCGATTCGCGTCCCGACTGCTTGGCCTCATGCCTCTCGCAGTCCTGACTGCCGTCTACCGCGCGATAGCCCGTGTCCGCCATCGAATCTTCCCAACTCCCCGCAGCCTTTGGCCTGTTGTCCCCCCTGGGCTGCGCCCTCGCCTGCTCGCCGACCAAGTGTAAGAAGCTCGACCGTTTGGCCGCTCCCCTTGAGATTTCGCGTCGATTGCCGTAAATTGGGGAACATCTGTTTACCAGCCCTCCCTCCATGCGCCCGCTGTTTCCGCCAGAACTAATGCGCGACTTTGATGCTCGCGCAACATCCGAATACGGTATTCCCGGACTTCTGCTCATGGAGAATGCCGCCCAGCGGCTCCTCGAGCTGATTGCGGCGGAGCTCGGTCCAGTCGATCAGCTCTCCGTGGGCATCTTTTGTGGTCCGGGGAACAATGGCGGCGACGGCCTCGCGCTGGCGCGCCTACTCTATTTGCGCGGTGCGGATGTTGAAGTCTGGCTGCTGGCGCCCGCAGATGTCCTCCGCGGAGATGCGCGCACCAACTTTGAGATCTGCACGAAACTCGAAGTTCCGCTCTATCAGCCGGTCACACTCGACGAGATCGCATTCGAAGAGTACGACGTGGTCGTGGATGCGCTGTTTGGTACGGGTGCCGTGCGCGCACCCGTTGGCCTGTACGCGGACGTCATCACTACACTCAACGACCTCGATATTCCGGTTCTGGCCGTGGATGTTCCGAGCGGTATTGACGCAGGAACAGGCGTCGCGACAACTCCAGCGGTACAGGCGACGTGGACCGTCACCTTTGAAACGGGCAAGCCCGGGCTCTATCTTCCTCCCGGCCGACAGCATGCCGGCGATGTGCGGGTTAGTCCAATCTCCCTCCCGATTTCGATCGACGCGATGGTAGCCTCGCAGTGGTTCCTGCCGGACGACAGCGATGTTGTCGCGCTGTTTCCCCCCCGTGCGCGCGATAGTCACAAGGGGAACTACGGGAGGCTGTTGATTATTGCGGGTTCGCGCGGCATGAGCGGCGCGGCGCGGCTGGCGGCATCAGCCGCGTTACGCACCGGCGTGGGTCTGCTCATGGTTGCCGTTCCCGAAAGTGTAAGACCTGAAGTAGCAAGTCAATCGGAACTGATGACGGTCGGTCTTCCCGGAGACGACACAGGGCGCCTTGACCGGTGCCGCATGGCCGATGCTCGAGCCGTGCTTGAAATGGGCCGACTCCATTGCCTTGGGTCCGGGCTGGGGCCGGGATAAGGATTCCGGTGAACTCTCGGCGAAAATCCTGGGCTGCGGCAAACGCATGGTAATCGATGCGGACGGCCTGAATCTTATCGTCCAACAGCAACTTATGGATCATCTTCCTCGCGGTTGCGTCCTGACACCTCATGCCGGTGAACTTGAACGCCTCGTTGGCCGTGAGTTACTATCCGCCTATGACCGGATCGCTGCTGCGCGCAAAATCGCAGCCCAGCACGGCGTGGTTGTACATGTCAAGGGATCGTCTTCCGCGACTGTTGCGCCCGATGGCAAAGTGTACATAAATACGACCGGCAATCCGGGTCTTGCGACAGGTGGCTCGGGCGATGTGTTAACGGGCATGGTGGGCTCACTGCTCGCGCAGGAGATCGCAAGCCCGGCATGTGTGTGGGGCGCCGCCTATCTGCATGGTCGCGCGGCGGACTTGGGTGCGGCATCGTTGGGCGAAGTATCGCTGCTGCCGAGTGACGTCGTCGGCCATCTTCCGCGCGCGTTGGCCTCCTTGGACACGGCGGTGGAATGAGCGAATTGGCCTTGGCAGCGGTACGCGAGCGTAATCGATTCTGGGAGGCGGCCGCGACGATCTGGTCGGCGGCGGTGCTGGGACTCGCCGTTTCGCCGTTGCGCAACGTGGATTTGATCACGGCGCCGATCTCTGACAAAGTCCTGCACGCCATAGCGTTCTTGTTCGGCATCATGGTCTGGGCAGGTGCGCTCGAACGGTATCCGCGTCGGGGGCATTCACTGTCGCTTGCGGTCGCGATCTGCGTGGCGATGGGCGGGCTGATTGAATTGCTGCAGTCGCAAACACTCACGCGCAGCTCGGAAATGGGTGACTTCGTCGCCGATCTCGCGGGCATTGCGATGGGCGCCTCATTGTGGATCCTATTGCGGTTTCGCGCGCGTCCCGTTGCATGACGCCCTCTCATATCGCATAAACAATTTCAGAATAAGCATCAAACAAAGCGGGAGTAGATTTGTGGTCAATCGAGTTACACTGATTGGACGTCTGGGCCGGGATCCTGAGATGCGCTATACTCCAAGCGGAGCGGCCGTCGCTCGCTTCTCGTTGGCGACCGACGAGAACCGCAAGGATCAGAACGGTCAATGGGTGCAAGAGACAACATGGCACAATATTGTCGTCCTGGGTCAGTCTGCCGAGCGCGTCGCCGAGACGTTGAAAAAGGGCAACCTTGTTTACGTAGAGGGCAAGATCTCGATTCGGAACTGGGAGGACAAGGAGGGTCAGAAGCGTACGCAGTATGAGATCCTCTGTTTCACGCACCGCAATCTGACGCCGAAATCAAGTTCAGGCGAAAGCTATTCAGAAACAAGCCATTCGCCAGCGGAACCGACCCACTCGTCCCCGCCCATGGACGAAGACCTGCCATTCTGATCCGGCGGCTTGAGTTTTCTTGCAGGATGACGAAAAACTCTTGACATCAGACCGAGTTTTGACTAATATCCCATGTCAATTGCGAAGTGCGCCTGCGGTTGCAGCCACACCTCTGCAAGTTCGTTGAAATACAGAAAGTTGCGGTTTTGCCGCCGAACCCCGACAAGGGTCAGGATTGGCCAAGACTGGGAATGGTACGCCTCCGAATCCGAGACGAGGCAGGTTGGTTCACGCTGCTGGTCGACTATATTTAGTAGGGTGAGTGCTGAAGATAGCGTGGACAAATTGGTCCAAGATGAAGTTTTTGTTTAGGTTCCGGGTAGGACCGGGACTTGATGAGAGTGTATAGCGTAAGATGGGGATCGCACATCGCGGTCTCTGAAGTTAAGGAGGAAAAGATGAAGAAAGTCATGCTTGTGATCGTATGTCTGGTATTCGCGGTATCCGCGTTTGCACAGCAGTCGGATCCGTCGAACGACGTCGGTTATGTCAAGCTGAACATCAACGGCTCGGGCACCCCTGGTGTCGTCTCGACGTTGTCGTTCGGTTTGCCGTTCAAGTTCTGGAACGTTTCCGCCGGCATACCTCAGTACGGTACCGAGTCGACTCGTCCGTCATCCATCGTCGGTGCCCAGACGAATCCGGGTACCGTTGGTGGCGCGGATCGTATCAGCCGCGTGGACAACGGCCAGTTTGCCTATCGTACGACTGGCGCTGGTAACCCGTGGGCGGGCAGCCTTGAAACCACCGGTTCGGGCAACATGGTCCCGGGTCGCGGTTATCAGTATGTCAACAAGACCGGTGCGGCTCGTACGCTCGTTCTTGCTGGCGACGTTGATAACTCCGGCGACTACGGTATCGTGACGGTCTCGGCCCCGACCCCGCCGGCGACCTTGGCGTCGACTGCGTATTCGTGGCGTGATTCCCGCAACACGGCGATGGCCAACCTGAACCTTCTCGAAGACGGTTTCTTGGGTGGCACGGTCAGCTCGTCCGACCGCGTTGCGCAGACGGTTGGTGGCTTGTTTGCCTACTACAACAATGGTACTGCGGCATGGGCCGGTGGTCTGACCTCGATCGTCCCCGGTCAGTACTACAACATCGTGAATAAGCACGCTGCGGCTTGGCCGTATTCTTATGACGGCACCGCTGCCGCTAGCATGAATGCCGCTGTTGATATGCCGGCGATCGCCCCGATCACGAAACTTCCGGTTGGCAAGGACACGCCCGCTGCCAAGACGACTTCCGTAAAGTCGGTTAAGGGCACCTCGACGAGCAAGTAAGTCCGGATGATTTTGAATAGAACGAGTTTGACATTTCATTGATAAGGAGAAGGTAAATGAAGCTCAAGGCATTGTTTGTTGTGGTAGCGTTGTTTGCGTTGGCTGCGGTCAGCCATGCGCAGTTCAACGTGGGTATGTTCACGTACACGCCGTTGACGTCGTCCTGTACCGGTGGCGATCCGCTTCCGGACGGCACGATGGGTTACATCTATTGGGACGTTGACAACGACGGTCCGGACGGCACCGATCCGCTGCCGGTGGTTGGCAATGGCTTTGGCGAAGCGAACTTCAACGAGTTTTCGTTGAACTGGAGTGCGCTGTTCCTGGATCCGGGTACGTTCTATTTCGAGACGAACTTCACGATTCCGCCGAACACTCCGGCGCCGTCGCGTTACTACGTGCGCATCGTGGGTCCGGCGGTCATGTGGACGTCGCGTGTGATCACCGTTGTTGACGGCTATCAGGAGACGGAAATGGCTCCGTGGACGTGCGAAGTGACGGTTGTTCCGTGCAACGAGCCGACGTTTATCGGTATTGAGACCCTTGGCGGCCGCAACTTCCTCCCGGATGGCGCGACCTATACCCGTTGCATCAATTTCTGCGCTGGCGTTCCGACGACGATCTGCTTGGGTCCGTTGTCAGCGGATGAAACTCCGGTTGGTGATTTCAGCGGCGCTTGCCAGGGCACGCCGACCGCTTTGGCGATCGACCCGGCTGGCTGGCAGTACAATGCTGGCACGCTGTCGTGGTGCCTCGTGGTTACGGCTGCGAATGACGGTTGCAACTGCTTCGTGCTGACCGACATTTTGTCGGCTGAGAATGGCTCGTTCGACGCGGTTGCGCGTGACAACGCGGTTGAGCTGACGTGGACGACGCTTTCGGAGTCTGAAGTATCTGGTTACGACGTGATGCGTCGCGTTTCCGGTCATGAGTCGTTTGCGAAGGTTGGCACCGTTGAAGCCGCGAACAGCGCTTCGGGTTCGACCTACACGTTTGTTGACAACGGCGCGGTGAACGGCACGGTGTACGAGTACACGCTGAGCACGGTGAATCTGGATGGTTCGCTGGAAGCTTGGGGCACGGTTGTGACGGCGACGCCGTCGGCCGAAGCCGCAGTGATCACGGAGTACGCTCTGCATCAGAACTACCCGAACCCGTTCAACCCGAGCACCAACCTGGTGTTTGACGTTGTGTCGGACAACTTTGTGACCTTGACGGTCTACAATGCGATGGGTCAGGAAGTGTCGACGCTGGTGAACAGCACGATGGGTGCTGGCCGCCACACGGTGTCGTTTGATGCCGCGAACCTGACGTCGGGTCTGTACTTCTACACGGTGAAGATCGGTAACGAGTTCACCGCCACCAAGAAGATGCTGTTGGTCAAGTAATCGCCCTCGCGGTTACCCTATGATCGTTCTGTGGGCCTCCCCCCGATTGGGGAGGCCCACTGCATTTTAGCCGTGCTGTCACACTGCCTTAGACCACGGGCCCTGAACCGGCGGAAGCGCGCACCTTGCAATAACCACAAGCGGCGCGGCCGGTGAGAATATGAAAACAATTTCACACCGGCATTGGTTTGCATTTAACGCATCTTGAGTGTATATTGAGGCTTACAGTAGAAATATCTACAAAAAAAGCTCCGGCGCACCCTGAATCCCGCAGTTTTGGGCGATACAGATGACGTGCGACTTCGAGGATTTGAAACGGAAAGGACTCGTACTACGATGAAAAAGCTCGCGCTCTTCGCGATGGTCTGGTGTCTCAGTCTGCTGAGCAGTGAGGCGATGGCCCAGGGATTCAACATGAACTTCGGATACTTCACCCCGAACGCACCCCTCGTCACGACGTGCGGTGGTGCCACTGGTCTCCCTGATGGGCGTCTTGTCAAGATTTTTCAAGATGTTGACAACGACGGCCCCGATCTGACCGATCCGCAGCCTCTCGTCTGCTCGGATCCGCCGGACTGTGTCACGCCGTTTGACGCCGTGAATATCGACCATTTCTTCACCAATGGCGTCGAAGTTGGCGAAGGACCCGGCTATTTCGCGACACTCGAAGCGTTGACCTGTGGCTCGACGGTACCGGCCAATGCCCGTTACTATCTCCGCATCTATGAAGCAGACAACACAACGGTCCTGTGGACCAGCACGGTTGTCACAGCGGTTATGGGCTATCAGGAAGCCAACTTTGCTGCCGCGGATTGGACATGCGGCGCCTCCGGTCCGCAATGCACAGTGATCGACGAGACCGAGTAGTTTTCGGAACGATCTTGGAACCTCAAGGCAGTCGCGAGCGTTCTCCCAAAGTATGGTCTCACGCTACTGGCTTTTTTGCGCTTAAGAAGTAACAAGTTTATCCCCAACAGCATGCGAACACTGACACTCTTGGTTACGGCCCTGATGGCTGCCCTGTTCAGCGGTTTGACCTTGCCGGGCTGCTCAACGGCACCCGCGGAAGGCAAGTTGCAGATCATGTACAGCGGCAATATCCGCGGCAATGTTGCCCCCTGCGGTTGAAAGCAGAAAAAAGGTGGGGTGGCCCGGTGGGCTACCTTTGTACAACGGCATCAGGACCCGACAGCCAATTGGTTGACGGTCGATGCAGGCAATTTTGTGGACCGCGCAGGTGCTACGGGCGGTTGCTCGAATAAGTGCCAGTTTCTGGTCAACAGCTATGAGGACCTGCACTACGACGTGCTGAATATAGCGCGGCAGGAAGTCTCAATGGGCTACGAAACGCTGGTCGCGTTGCGGGATACGACTAAGACGACGAAATACGTTGCCGCCAATTTGATTGATGAGAAGTCGAAGCGTCCGATCTTTGATCCGTATGTGATTAAAGACTACGGCAACATGCGTGTGGCAATTCTGGGACTTCTGCGCGATGCGGATTTCCCGGCCACGACGTCGCTTGTTGACACCACGAAGATGCGCGTGACCTCCACGGCAGACGCCGCCGCGAAGTACATTCCCGAGCTGGCGCGCAAGGCAAACGCGGTTGTTCTGCTATGCGAACTGCCTTCCGATGACGTCGACTCGCTCGTGGCGAAGTACCCCGATATTGACATCATCATCTCGACCGGCGCATTGCGTCAAGGCGAGACGACGACGATCATCGGAAAGAAGACGCGTCTGGTTGGAACGGGTTCCTCGGGTTATAATGGCCACTACGCGACGCTTGAATTCAAGCCGGCGTGGGGCGACTCGATCGGTTACTCGGATTTCAAAGATGCTCTGCTTGAAACGTATGACATCGCAGGTGGTGATTGGGCGACTCGCTTAGCTGCCTTCGAAGGTGCTTCAAAGACGCCTCCGCCGGTAACGAGCGGAGTGCGCGCTGTGCCGAATGCGAATCCGTCACTCTCTCCGGAAGCTCACCCGGCAACGCCGGGCACAAGCACTTCCCACGACGGACATTCTCACGGGTAAGGGTTTCTCCCGTTTGCGAAAGAGCGGCGAGAGGCCGCTCTTTTCGCTCGGGCCGTTTTGACGGCCGAATCGAACCACGACACAATAGAATGACAGTTACGCGCAACATCTTCAGGCAATCTTGGGTTCTGATACCACTGTTGGTGGCCATCCTGAGCTTCGCGCAAGTTCTGGCCGCAGCCAAGCACGCTGCAAAGGGCGCTCAGGCACGCGTCATCTACTCCGGTAGCTTTCGTGGCCATGTCGAGCCCTGTGGGTGAGGCTCCAAGAAAGGCGGGTTGGCCCGGCGGGCTACCTTTGTCAGAAATAGCAAAGCAGACTCAGTTGCGACCGTCACCGTTGAGGCCGGCAATTTTGCAACGTTAGCAACCGACGCGGAGTATAATCAGCGCAGCAACATCCTGTTGTCGTTCTACCGCGATGAGCATTACGATGCCGTCGCTCTTGGACAGCAGGAACTGAACTCTCCTCTGGCATATTGGCAGGGCAATGCGGACAAGGGTCTGCCGATTGTCTGTGCGAACCTGTTCTTGGGTGAACGATCCAAGACACCGGTGTTTGAACCCTACCGTTGGTACGAACGCGCCGGACTTAGGATGGCGGTGGTAGGTCTTGTGATGCCGCGGTCACTGCAGGGCTGTCCGGATTCTGCATCAGTCAGGGTCGACTCGCCCTTCAAGATGCAAAAGTTCTTCAAGAAGCTGATGAAGCGGACGGATCATCTGACGTTAATCGGTGACTTCAATGCGGCGGAAGCGGATTCGCTGGTGCAGCTCTACCCGTTCGTGAATCTGATTGTGACTTCAAATGGAGCGGTAACCGCGACCCGTACACTGGGAAACACCGTCATCTCGTCTTGCGGCGCGAAGGGGTACTTCGGTGACTACGTGCAGATGGAACTCCCGGAAAGCAAGTCGGATTCAGTGAAATTCAATTCTGTTCGAGCGACTTTGGATGTAAAGATTCCCGCCGACACGTTCTACGAGAACCGCGTGAAGGACTCCGGGATCAAGCCTCGTAAGTAAAATTGTGATGAAAAGGAACAACCGGACGATGGCAAGACGAAACATGGTGTTGCGATTCGCGGCGCTGCTGGTTGCGGTGTTAGTCGTGACGACTGCAACATGGGCGCGGGACGAGGTCAAGGGCCGCGAAGTCTATTTCGACACGGAGAATATCGAAGCGCGTGACATGGAAATGGGAAATCCATTCAGCATGATGGCGCTTTTTCTATGTCAGAAGCCACAGCTTGATAGCAAGAAGGAACCTCATAGTCATGGCCACCTGATTCAGGTGATGGTCGATGGCGGCAACGGCGAGCAGGACGTTCCGAATCCGGACGGGACCCCGGGCGGCGATGACTCGTTAGCGTGGGGAAATTTTAACGCCTTGATTCTTGGAGGCCTGGAATATCCCCCCAGCAACGAGGGCAAGACAGGCACTTTCGCCGGGGCGAAGTACTTCATCCCATACCGGGATGACAAGGTATATTATTTGCGTCTGTGGGAAGGAGCCGATCCGAAAACGGCCCCATATTATCAGGACTCAAGTGAATATGTTTCAACGGCTGGCGATCAGGGCGGTGGAATGGTACGCATTTCGTCGCGGCTCTATGCCACGCCGCAGGATATCGAGTGGGCCTTCGGTCCGTCAAAAACGCGTCCGAAGAAGTAGCGCCGACCGCTTCTCACCCGCCGAAACACTCTATAGGGTTCGCTCTGTCTTATTGACCGGGCGAGCCCTTTTTGTTTTCACGGGGCGCGTACCGCGCATGGCGTGGGGGGCACTCTTGGCTGGCCTGCTCGTGGCATCCGCGCCAGCTTCCGCTCGCTGGGTACAGGTGGGGTTTCTTGGGGAGGCTGCACCTGAGGCTGTCGAAGTGACCTTCGCCGGAACGGACCACGCAGTCCCGCTTCTGGCCGCTGGTAACGCGGGTCGGCCCTGCCGGATCAGTCGGCCGCTTGCTCTTCCAGAATCCACTGGCGGACGGCTGGTGGTTCGCTGGGGCACCCCCGGGCTTGAACAACACCGCGAGTTCGTCCTGCCCGAACGCGAGGAAATTCCGGTACAGGTGCTCTTGGTGCCAGCGGACCAGCAGCGAGAGGAACGACCTCCAGCGACGGCTGTCGAGCTGGCTCCCCGCCTTTTCCCCAACCCGTTCAACGCGAACACGGTTTTGTCACTTTCACTTGCCGTCGCCACTGAGGCCCGCATCGAGGTCTTTGACCTCCTCGGGCGCAGCCTGACAGTTGTTCAGGACGGCCCCCTGACCGCCGGGACACACTTCTTGTTCATTGACGGCTCCCGCTGGGCCAGCGGGACCTATTTCCTCTCCTACCGCCTCTCCCCGGGCGCGTCAGGCGTTCACCGCCTGCAGCTGCTCAAGTAGACTCCCTCAGTCAACTTCCTTTTTTTCTTGCGACTTCGGCGGAAGCTCCGTAGATTTAGGACCTATGCCTATTCTAATCGGAATCGCTGGTGGCTCGGCCAGCGGAAAAACGACACTTGCACACGGCCTCGTCCATGCGTTGGGACAGGATCGGGTGCTCTGGCTGCTTCAGGACAGCTACTATCGCGAGCTTCGCAATCAGACCTTGGAACAGCGCGCCCTCCACAATTTCGACGACCCCTCGTCGTTTGAGACGCCGCTTTTGTGCAGGCATCTCGACAAGCTGCTGGCGGGTGACCCGGTGGACGTTCCGGAGTATGACTACACGACGCACAAGCGCAAGCCGATCGGCACGCAGCGGAAATCGCGTGACGTCATCTTGCTCGATGGCATCCTCGTGCTGCACGAGCCGACGTTGCGCGAGCGGATGAGCCTGAAGGTGTTTTGCGAGTGCCCGACGGAAGTCCGGTTGGCGCGCCGCATCGAACGCGACGTGCTCTATCGTGCGCGCACTGAAGCCGATGTCCGTCGCCAATTCGAGACCCAGGTCGAGCCCATGCATCAGCAGTACGTCGAACCATCAAAAGCGCACGCTGACATCGTAATACCTTTCGGCGAAGACACACAATTCTCCGTTGAGCGCGTCGCAGAACGGATCAGGACTCATGTCTGACCTCACTCCCCGCATCCCCCTTGACATGGAGAAGATCGAGACGTTCTGCAAGAAATGGCAGATCGTCGAGTTCTCGCTGTTCGGCTCCGTGTTGACGGATGATTTTCGTCCCGACAGTGACGTTGACGTAATGGTCAAGTTTGCTGAGGGGGCGAATATTGGGTTGTTTGAATGGGTGGACATCGAGGAAGAACTTGAAGAGATCGTAGGCCGCAAGATTGATTTGATAACGCGACCATCTGTGGAGCGCAGCGAGAATTATCTGGTGCAGCGAAGCATTCTTGCGGGCACGAAGACGTTCAATGCCTCAGGATGTCAAGTAACAGACTCTCGGAGGTCATAAGTGATTGACAAAGTCCACGTTAAGCACTTCAAACGCTTTGCCGATCAATCATTTGATCTCAAAGATTCCATTATTCTCGCAGGCACAAACAATGCCGGCAAGTCAACCTTGCTCCAAGCCATATCGGTCTGGAATTTGGCTTTTACCAAATGGCGCCAAGCCCGAAAATGGCAACGCAGGGCAAGAGCGAATTGCCAAGACGAGGATTGGTGTCCCAATAACCAGAAAGGACTTCACAGCCATACCCTTGCGGGAAATGAACCTGCTTTGGTACAACAAGAGTACCGCATATTCTCGAGAAGAGCACGATCAATATGGCCAAGGCCACCCTAAACCAATTGAGATAACGCTCGAAGGAGTAAACGACCAGTCAGGTGAATCATGGGACTTGACGTTCTCATTAAGGTATGATAGCACCGAGCAGATTTATGCGACACCTCGCTCATCAAGCAGTGCAATCATACCGCCAAAAGCGGCAGATCTTCAAGTAGTACATGTTCCGCCCTTTTCAGGTATTGGCGCAGAAGAAACACGTTTAGACAATGAGTATCAGAAACTGCTGATTGGTCAAGGTAAGGCCGGGGACATTTTGCGGAACCTGTTGTTGGAGGTTAGCAAGAGTAAGGAACAATGGGAAGAACTCTCGAGGGAATTTACGGACATATTCGGCTATACTTTGTTGCAACCCAAATACGAGAATTCACCTTTCATTCTCTGTGAATATTTGAACGGGAAATATCTTGGAAAAGGAACGGGCGGCTTCCAGAGGCTTGACATAGCATCAGCAGGCAGTGGGTTACATCAGATACTACTTCTGCTCGGGTTCTATTTCGCCCGACCGGCTTCAGTTCTATTGTTGGATGAGCCTGATGCACATTTGCATGTAATACTCCAGAAGAACATTTATGACAGGCTGAGGTCACTCGCGCAGAAGCGAGGCTGTCAACTCATTATTGCAACGCATTCTGAAGTTCTGATTGACAACACCGACCCCGCCAAGATAATTTCGTTTTTTCAACGCCCTCACTTGCTGGTTGAGAATGTGGAGCGTGATCGTGTCAGAGAGGCGCTCAAACGGTTGTCAAGCTTGGATATCTTGCTGGCTGAACAGTCCACAGGAGTGTTATACGTCGAGGGCGATAGTGATTTTAGCATGCTGCGTGCCTTCGCAAAAGTGTTGGAGCACCCCCTTTTCGAGTATCTGACGACAACGCCCTTCTGGCATTCGAATGAAGGAAGAAACCCTCGAGAAAGTCGCTCACATCTATTCTCATTGCAGGCCATAAATACTCGGATTCATGGAGTCTTGCTCTTAGATGGGGATAATCGTGACCTGCAAGACCATGAACTCACTGCTTCCGGTCTGGAAATACTGAGGTGGAGGCGATACGAGATAGAGAATTACATTCTGGTGCCAGACCTTCTGAAGAGATTCGCAGTAGGGCAGGATCCGGATCTCTTTTCTTCAGAAAGAGTGTCAAGGGCCGACGCATTTCTAAACAGCACTTTTCCTCCCGATGCACTGAAGAACCCGCTGAACAACGTTTTTTTGGATAGCGTGCGTTCAAGTAAGGACATACTTCCCCAATTCTTTGCCCAAGTTGGAATTGAGATCGGAAAGCGAGAATATTATCAGATCGCGGAACAAATAAAGAAGGACGAAGTACATGCTGATGTGAAGACGATGCTCGATCACATCTACAGTAGTCTTGTTACGCGTTAGTATCCCCCGTGCACCACTTCCCTCATAATACAGGCTGGATCGAAGTTATTTGCGGACCGATGTTCTCGGGGAAGACCGAGGAGTTGATCCGCAGATTGGTGCGCGCGCAAATTGCCAAATTGCGGGTGGAGATATTCAAGCCGCAGATCGACAACCGTTATGCCAAAGACGAAATCGTCAGCCATTCCCGGCTCACGATTCCCTCGAAGCTCGTGACATCGCCGTGGGAAATCTACGAACTTGCGCAGCACGCCGAAGTAATCGGAATTGACGAAGCGCAGTTCCTGGGCCGCGAACTGATCGAGGTCGTGCAGAAGCTCGCCGACAGCGGCAAGCGCGTGATTTGCGCAGGCCTCGACACCGATTATCGCGGCGAGCCCTTTGATCCGATTCCGCAGCTCCTCGCGATTGCCGAATACATCGACAAGCCACTCGCCATCTGCGTGCGCTGCGGCAATCCGGCCAAACACACGCAGCGCGTTGTCGCGTCACGCGAACGCGTGCTGGTCGGCGCCCACGACGCCTACGAACCGCGCTGCCGCAATTGTTTTGTTCCCCCCGATCCTGCGCGCGATGAAGACACGCAGGAGCAACTCCCTCTCTCCTCACCGCAAGGGTAACACTTGGAACGCATCCAATCTCTCTTTGCCATTCCGATTCTCATCGGCATCGCCTTCCTCTTGTCGTCCGACCGTAAGAACTTCCCGTGGCGCATCGTGCTGTGGGGTGTCGGCCTGCAATTTACCTTTGCAATTCTGATTCTCTGGACGCCGTGGGGACGCAATCTGTTCAGCGCGCTCGGCGACGGCGTAACAAAGTTCTTAGGCTTCGCTACCGAAGGCTCGGCCTTCTTGTTTGGCAACATGGTCAAGCAGGAGTATCAGGAGACATTCGGCTTTCAATTCGCCTTTGCGATTCTGCCGACGATCATATTCTTCGGCGCCTTTATGGGTGTGATGTATTACTTCGGTATCGTGCAGCGCGTGGTCAAGGGCCTCGCGTGGATCATGACGAAGACGATGCGCACGTCCGGCGCTGAGTCGCTCTCATGCGCGGGCAACATCTTCTTGGGTCAAACCGAAGCGCCGCTGCTCGTGCGGCCCTTCTTGAACAAGATGACGCGCAGTGAATTGAATGCCGTAATGGTCGGCGGCTTCGGCACGGTTGCGGGCGGCGTGATGGCTGGTTATATCCTATTGGGCGTTCCGGCGAAGCACCTGCTCGCTGCATCTGTCATGGCCGCGCCCGGAAGTTTGCTGTTTGCGAAAATCTTCCTGCCCGAGCGCGAGCGAGCGCAGACCGCCGATGCTTTGCACATGCCCGAAATGCCCAAGCAGGCAAATGTCATTGATGCCGCAGCCTCTGGCGCGCGCGACGGCCTTGGACTTGCGGTCAACGTCGGCGCGATGCTGCTCGCGTTCATCGCACTCATCGCGGTTGTGAATGCAGGCCTCGCGCTATTCGCGGGTTGGCTGGCCAATGCAGGCGTTGCATGGTTTCCCGAAAGTCTGCGCGAGATTTTCTCCTACGTTCTGTGGCCCATCGGGTTTATTCTTGGTGTGCCAATCGCCGAATGCAAAGACTTCGCCTATCTTGTTGGCACGAAAATTTCGATCAACGAGTTCGTCGCCTACGTGGAACTCTCCGACATGATTAAGAACAATCTGGTGTCGCCTCGTACGATCATGCTCGCCTCCTACGCGCTGTGTGGCTTCGCAAACTTCTCGTCAATCGGTATTCAAATTGGCGGCATCGGTAGTCTGGCGCCCGAGCGGCGAACGGATCTGGCTCAACTGGGACTCAAGGCCATGATTGCCGGGGCAATGGTGAGTCTACAGACAGCGGCAATCGCGGGCATTTTGTCGACCGAATAGACCGTAACAAAAAGTCCGCGCAAAACGCGGACTTTTTTTCGCAGACAATGTTGCTGCATGTCAACGGGCAAGGCGTTGACCGCGCTATGAACTCGCTGGCTTCTCTTTCTTCTTCGGCTGAGCAGCCGCCTCCGCCGCGATGATCTCCTTCGCCCGGTCAATCGCCGCTTCAAATGTTGGCAGCAAGTTCTCGGTGCCGAATAGATCAATCAACCCGGCCTTCTCGAGTGCGTCATGCGGCTGTCGATTCAGGCCGCTGATAAGCAGGACCGTACCCCGGCGCTTCGAGACATTGTGTACGTCAACCAACGCCTGCATGCCCGAGCTGTCCATCATCGGCACCTTGCGCATGCGGATGATACGGACTTTCGGCGGCCGCGAGACTTGGATCATTGCCTCGCGAAATTTGTAAACGGCGCCGAAGAAAAACGGTCCGTTAATCTCGTAGACCTGTACGCCTGTGGGAATCAGCGAACGGTCAAGGACGTCGGTCTCTTCCAGAGTAGTAGGTTCGCGCATTTCATGAGTAATCAACTCGACTTCGGTCGCGCCGCTCATGCGCTTCATGAATAGGAACACGGCCATCACCATGCCGACTTCAATTGCGACGGTAAGATCAAGGATGACGGTGAGCGCGAGTGTGGCAAGCAGAATGGCTACGTCGCTCTTGGGTCCGCGCAGCATGGCCACAAACGACCGCCATTCAAACATATTGTAGGCCACAACCACGAGAATTGCTGCGAGGGCGGAGAGCGGGATCATCTGCGCGTACGGCGCGAACACGAGCATCAGCAGCAAGAGCGTCACCGCGTGGATGATTCCTGCTACGGGAGTGCGCCCGCCCGTCCGCACATTCGTTGCCGTGCGCGCAATCGCTCCGGTAACGGGCAGACCTCCGAAACTCGAGCTGCCGATGTTAGCGACGCCCTGAGCGACCAGTTCCATATTCGAACGGTGCTTGCCGCCGATCATACCGTCTGCGACGACAGCCGACAGCAGGGATTCAATCGCCACCAGCACCGCAATCGTAATGGCGGGGGAGACGAGGTGTCGGATTTGTGCGAACGTCAGATCAGGCACCTGCGGCATCGGTAGCATCGATGGGATCTCGCCAAACCGCGATCCGATGGTCTCGACCGGTAGTCCCCAAAGCTGCGTCGCCAGCGTGGATCCCAAGAGCACAACCAGCGACCCGGGTACGGTCTTCAGCACCTTGTGCCAAACGAGCAGAATAAAGACCGATGCTCCGCCGATGACTGCAGCTGTAGGATTGATTGACGATGTCGCCTTGGCCAGGAAATAGATCTTCTCAAAGAAGTTCGCGGTCTGGCCTTCGAGCTTCATCCCGAAGAAGTCGGCAATCTGCGACACGAAGATGATCATCGCGATGCCGCTCGTGAAGCCCGTGACCACCGGTAGCGGAATGAACTTGATGACGCTTCCCAGTCGGAAACGGCCGAACACAATCAAGAGAATCCCGGCCAGGAACGTCGAGACAATTAGCCCGTCGAGTCCATATTCAGCGATGATGCCGAATACGATAACGACAAAGGCACCGGCGGGTCCGCCGATTTGCACACGGCTGCCGCCTAATAGTGAAACAAACAGTCCGCCGACGACGCCTGCAATCAGCCCGCGCTCTGGCGATACGCCGGATGCTATCGCAAACGCGATACAGAGCGGCAAAGCCACGATTCCCACAATAACACCCGCGATCAGGTCACGCGTAAATTGTTGACGGTCGTAGCTTTCGAGAGTAGTAAGAAGTTTTGGCTTAAACATGACAGACTATTAATATGTTAAATGAACGCCATAATTGCAAGAACGTATTTGTGACGAATTCACACAACTCAAAGCTCAGAACGTTGCGCTGAGTCACGTTCCCGGCCTGGACGGCCTGCGCGGAATCGCTGTCCTGCTCGTCATTTTCTTTCACTCCGGCTACCTGAAGTTCGGCTGGATCGGTGTCCAGCTCTTCTTTGTGCTCTCGGGCTACCTGATTTCGAGTATCCTGATTGAGTCGCGCCGGAACAAGCTCTCGTACTACCTCAAGAAGTTCTATTGGCGGCGGGTCCTGCGGATTTTTCCGTTGTATTACGCGTCTCTGTTGATTCTTACGGTGCTCTTTCTGGTCACCGGATTCCCGGCGCAGTTTGGCGTGGAGTGGCCCTATCTTTACTCGTATACCTTCAATTTCTCTCCGCTAACAGAGCACTTTCACCTTTCCCACGTCTTCGACCATTTTTGGTCGCTGTCGGTGGAAGAGCAGTTCTATTTCGTTTGGCCGTTTCTGATCTTCCTCGTGCCGCCTCGGCGCATGGCGTGGCTCTCTGTCGGACTGATCGCCTTGATTCCGGTCATGTGCTATTTCGTTGGGGAGTGGTTCATTGCGCACGGCCGGAGTTCCGAATACGTGGGCGATCTTGCCTACTACCTGATGATCTTTCAGGCCGGAGGATTTGCCTCTGGCGCCTACGCAGCGCTGGTGCATCGTGGCTATGCAAAATCGTATTTCCCGCGCTGGTACCTTGCGGCGGGTGCCGTGCTGCTGTTTGGCATATTGAATGTCTGGTGGTCCAAATTCCCCGGCGGTGACAACATGTCATGGTCGAGCCTCGGCTTTCCGCGTCCGAGTATTAACACGGCGCACGGACAGCACATCTGGGGCTATGTGATTATCAATCTGCTCAGTGTGACGGTTATTCACGCAGTTATCATGAAGGACCGCTTCCTTCATTTTCTGGACAGCAAACCGCTGGTGGAAGTAGGCAAGCTGTCGTACGGCGTGTACGTATACCACCTGCCGATCTGGAAGCTCCTGAAAGCGAGTGTGAGTTTCACGCCGTACACGCTGAAGGGGATCGCGTCTTTTGCACTGTACGTCGTGATTGTGATGGCCGTCTCCGCCGCCAGCTACTATCTATTCGAGCAGCGATTCCTGAAACTGAAAGACAAACTCTTCACAAAACCGCCTGTGGCAGTTCCAGCATGACACAAGCCTGTCGACAAACTCTTCTGTTCACCATAGCGGTCCTGTTTGATCTGCTCTCGGCCTGCCGCCACTCCGCGCCCGACACGCTCATCCCGTTCCGTGTCACGCCCGTTGAAAAGAGCGACATCGTGATTGAGGACGGCGATACATTCGAATGGAAAGGCCACAGAGTGCGCATGCTCGGGATTGATTGCGCAGAGCGCGACTCGCCGTTTCACCATGGAAATCAGGAGCCGTGGGGAACGCGCGCGATGGAGTTCCTGCAAGCGCAGGTGAACGGGGCGCGTGCGCTCCGTCATCCGAATCGAGCAGCCCGATCGCTACGGGCGCTGGTTGGGCTATCTATTGGCCGACGGCGAGAATGTGAACGCGCGGATCATCGGCGCAGGATTGGCCTTCGAGACCGTGTCGCACTACGGCAAGCAGGGCCTCGACCGTTACGCGGAGCAGTGTTTGGCTGCCGCTCGCACAGCGCCGAAGCCCGAGTTTGAGCAGCCGAGTGAGTTCAGAAAACGCAACCGCAAAGAGTGACCATGTCAATCCGCCAATTTGCCCGCGAACGAATCAGCGTCTTGGAATCGGATATCACAGCGATGGCCGCAGTCCTTCCGGATACTGCGGACTTGGCTATCATCCTGGGCTCTGGCTTGGGTGCCTACGCGGACGAGCTGGAAAATGCGCGCGGGATCAAGACCAGCGACGTGCCCGGCTACCCGGTTTCCACTGTTGCAGGTCATGCCGGTCGCATCGTATTCGGTACAATCGGCGGCACCCGTGTGATGGCCTTTCAAGGTCGCATTCACATGTATGAAGGCTACTCTCCTGAGCAGGTCGCGATTCCCGTGCGGCTTGCGTTTGCCGCCGGCGCGCGCGCGCTGATCGTCACGAATGCGTCTGGTGGCGCGAGCCGCCGCTTTCGTGCTGGTGATTTGATGTTGATTGAAGACCACATCAATCTCCAATTCCGTAATCCGCTGCGCGGCCCCGTTGCGCCGAATGAATCCCGCTGGCCTGACATGTGCCGGTGCTACGATGAAGGTCTGAAATTGCTTGCGGAACAGACTGCGCTGGAACGCAAAATCGAATTGAAGCGTGGAACCCTCGGTGCTGTGCTTGGACCGACTTATGAAACGCCTGCCGAGGTCAAGATGCTCGCAGCGCTCGGCGCCGACGGTGTTTGCATGTCGACCGTTCCCGAAGTGATCGCCGCCGCCGCATTGGGAATGCGCGTGCTCGGCATCTCATGCGTCACCAACGCTGCCTCAGGCCTCGGCGGCGAGAAGCTCTCGCACGACGACGTACAAGCCGTAGCAAACCGAGCCGCGACCCAACTTTGGTCGCTCATCACGGCAATTGCGGCTAAGCAGGATGGGGGATGGAGGCTGCGGGATGCAAGATAGCGCTATCGAGTCATCGCAAGAACGCCTTGACCTTCGTGCCTACACGAAAGAGTACGCAATGAAGGTCTTCCGGCTCTATTGCATTCTCCCAAAGACAACAGTTGCTCAGACTTTTGGGGCGGCAACTTATCCGGTCCGGGACGTCGGTCGGAGCGCACGATCGGGAAGCTTACCGCGCGAAATCGAACGCGGATTTCATTTCCAAGCTCGAAGGAGGCCTTCAAGAATTGGAGGAATCCGCGTATTGGTTGGAGTTGATAGTTGAGAATGCCCTCGTGCCCACACCGAAGATCGAGCCGCTCTTGACGGACAATGATCGTTTGATTAGCATTTCGTAGCGATGACACGAAAAGTCAAGGCAAAGACCAACACCAAGCAATGAGTGCTCGGCAATTCAATCCCCCATCCCGCAGCCCCCATCCCCTGTGTGGTTTGATCGTCTCGGTGCTCTGGCTATTCGTAGCTGGGGCTCTCGCCCAATCCGCCTTCGCTCCCGGCGACTGGCAGTCGTGGCGGGACTTTCGCGGTGCGCGAGCGCTCGATGCCAGCGCGCACGAACTGTTTGTCGCCACGGGCGGTGGTGTGTTGACCTATCAGATTTCCCGGGGCCGGTGGGACGATCCCGCCGCGATGGGCCACGGCTCCTTTGAGGCAATCCCGATTGATGACGCGTTGCTCTTGATCTACGACCAGCGGTACGACAATCTATGGGTGGCCACGCGCGACCGACTCCTGAAGTGGCAATACGGACTGAATCGCTGGGAGATTGCCGCACGCGGAGTCTGGACATTCGGTGAGCGTCCGGTCAATATCGGATTCGATGAGCATTCGCTTTATGTTGAGACCATGCCCGATCATGTCTTCGAGACGCTGTTCTCTGAGCGCCCCCCGCTTCCCGGTCCCAATTGGATGTCCATCGTGCGGCGCTACAAAGGAGATTTGCAAAGCGGCAACATGCTGCTCGATCTTGCACCGGACGTTGCCGACCCCGAACGCGTGATTTGGCGCGGGCTGCGATCGAAAGTCCTCATTGAAGACGCTCAATACCCTCCCGGCATCATGGGCCGTCTGCCCGCTGGATTGCCCTACGTCTTTCCGCCGAAGCCGTATTCGTGGCTGAACGACGGCACGCTGCTCGACCCGTCGGGTCGGCCATTCCCAATTACCGATTGGCTGCTCGATCGCTGGAGTAACTTCTGGAGCACGCATTGGGGCGCCGGAGTGCTGAAAGTGGATTTGCGTTCGCAGCGTTCCGATCAACTCCTCGCCGGGCCCGCAGGCAATGACATTCGCGCCCTGCTCTTTCTTGAGCGCGAGCTCTGGATGGGCGGCGCCAATGACGAAGAGTACATGGGCATCTCGGTCTTTGAAGGCTACGGCACGGGCTGGCGTTTCTACGAGCGGCGGGATGACTCACAGATTCGCTCGACGCAAATCGAGGACCTGGCCTTCGCCGGCGAGCAGGTCTGGCTGGCCACTGCCGACGGTCTCCTGAGCTACTTTCCACGGAAGAAGCTCTGGAAACGCTACGACGTGCAGGACAATCTTCAGGCGCAGCAGATCACCGCGCTTGCCTCCCAGGGCAATCGGTTGTGGATTGGAACCGTCGATGGACTGTCCGTCATGCAGGTCGACGTCGGCAGCATCACGCAAATCCCCGCCGACGGTTTCGCTCTGTCGGGCGTCCGCGACATCGCGCTGCTCGACTCATTCTTGTACGTAGGAACGGAAGGCGGCCTGACTCAGGTCAACTCGCGCACACACGAAGTCACACGGCTCCCGCTCGATCCCGGCTTGGTAAACACCGCCGTGCTCGGTCTGTCGGCATACGGTCACGACCTGTGGCTGGTCACAGCTCAAGGGCTGATGCGTTGGGCAGGCTCCGGGGAAACGACGTCTTGGCTTGCCGCTGTCCACATGAAGAGCGCTCTGCCCACATGCGTCGAGGCCTCCGATCCCTACGTCTGGGTGGGAACAGAGACCGGCTTTTGGCGGTTTGACCCGGAGCGCAATACATGGGATAGCTACTCGCGCAAAGACGGACTGGTGGACGATCACGTGCATGTCATCAGAGAAGATCGCGGCGACCTGTGGCTTGGAACCGCAGGCGGCCTCACGAGGTACTATTGGAGCAGACCCGGAGCATCAAGATAAGCAACCAATGGAGGTTTACAGATGTTTGGACCGGTACGGGAAGGCATGTTCTACTTTAACCGCACGGACTTCGAGCACGGCAGCGCCGTGAAAGTGTGGTTCCTGAATGAAGGCGTGAAACGCGGTTGGCAGGTGACGCCGTGGCGCGAAGGTCGCGCTTCGGGCATGACATTCCCGCTTAGTCCTGACATCTGGGACTTTCTCTACAGTGAAGAGGAGCTTTCGATGGGGATTGCCCGCGTGGTCGGGGAACATTCACGTGAGCACATGGGGTATACCAAGTAGGGGCGGTTGGGGAATCGCCGCACGCTCGAATAAGAATTATGGGATCGCGCTACCGGGACACGGACATAAGCACTCTGAATTTCGCTAACCAAGCGAGCACTCGCTCTGTGAAGCGGGCGTCGACGCGCTCGCGCTACGTGGCGCCTCGTCATTTGAACGACGGTTGATTCCTCTTGAGCCATTCGGGATATGTGAAATAGCCCGGCACCGTTCAAGCGGTCGCCGGGCTTCGTTTCCCTAAAGTTCAAGTTGTAGGCGAGGTCTGGAGTCTCCAAGAAACGTCGAAGTGTTGCATGAAAGCCCATGCAGAACAAGGATGTGCACACTTTCATACGGACGCGGAAACCAGTGTGGACAAGTTCCAATTCCGCGCAACTTTCGACCGGCGCGGACCTAAGTGACGATAAATCTAAGTCAAGACGGAAGATAGGCGCGTGCTCGAAAGATGGCGCCTCGCCTCCAGCCGAGACTTCAAAGTGCTTCATCACAATTCATCAGGAGCGGCAAAGTATTTGCTGATTCTCCAAGAACAAACGCATTTGAATCGTATGTTGCCGGTCAGAAACCGGCAAAGGTCTGAAAACTCTCCCCTTGCAAATCCGGGTCGGGATGCCTAAATTACACCGGAGTCGTATGTCCAGCGGTCGGGTTTCGACCGAGAAGTGAGGAAATTATGCAGAACAAGTTCTCCCTGCGCGTTCAACAAGTGATCCAGTACTCCCGGGAGGAAGCGCTGCGCTTGGGCCACGATTTCATTGGCACCGAGCATTTGCTGCTTGGCATCATTCGATTGGGTGATGGCCTCGCAGTTCAAATCCTGCATAACCTCGGCTGCGATCTGGACGAGCTGCGCGAATCCGTCGAAGAGATGGTGGATACGACGCGCGGCACCATGAAGATCGGCAATATTCCGTTCACCAAGCGTGCGGAAAAGGTCCTGAAACTTTCGTACATCGAAGGCAAGAGCTATTCATCCGACATCATCGGCACGGAGCATCTTCTGCTCGCGCTGTTGAAGGAGGAAGACTCGATGGCTGCGCAAGTACTGCATGGCTTCAATGTCACGTATGAAAACGTGAAAGGCGAGCTGGACAATCTGCTCCGCGGCAGCGGCCAGCAGGCTCCGGCTGCTCCGCAAGAGAAGACCAAGACTCCGAACCTCGATCATTTTTCTCGCGACCTGACAAAACTCGCGCGCGAAAATAAGCTCGATCCGATTATCGGCCGCGACTCCGAGATCGAGCGTGTGGCGCAGATTCTCTCTCGCCGCAAGAAGAACAATCCGGTGCTGATCGGCGAACCGGGCGTCGGTAAAACGGCCATCGCTGAAGGTCTCGCCCTGCGCATCGTGCAGCAATTGGTCTCGCCGATTCTGTACGGCAAGCGGGTTGTCGCCCTCGACTTGGGCTCTATTGTCGCCGGTACGAAGTACCGCGGACAGTTCGAAGAGCGCATCAAGTCGATCATGACCGAGATCGAGAAGAACCCGGACATCATTTTGTTTATCGACGAGCTGCACACGATCGTCGGTGCGGGCAGCGCCTCCGGGTCGCTCGATGCGTCGAACATGTTTAAGCCGGCGTTGGCGCGCGGTGAACTCCAGTGCATCGGCGCGACCACGCTGAACGAATACCGTCAATCGATCGAAAAGGATGGCGCCCTCGAGCGCCGCTTCCAGAAGGTCATGGTAGATCCGCCCTCAGTGGACGACTCCATTAGCATCCTGCTGGGTCTCCGCGAAAAATACGAAGAGCATCACGGTGTCAAATTCACCGACGAAGCGATTGACTCGGCTGTGCGTCTGGCGGATCGCTACATCCGCGACCGCTTCCTGCCCGACAAGGCTATCGACGTAATTGACGAGACGGGTTCGTCCGTTCGCATATCGCACATCGTAATCCCCGACAAGATTCTCGAAATCGAGAAGCAGATCGACGCGGTGAAGCACGAGAAGGAAGACCTGGTCAAGCGGCAGGAATACGAAAAGGCCGCGATGCTCCGCGACAAAAAGGTCAAGCTCGAGACGATGCTTCGCGAAGAAAAGGAACGCTGGGAACGCAGCGAGGCCCGTCCCACGCTGGTCGTAACGCCGGAAGAGATCGCGGCGACCGTTGCGCGCATGACCGGAATTCCTGTGACGCGGGTCAATGCCGGCGAAGGCGAGCGCCTTTTGAAGATTGGTGAATCGCTGTCGAAGAAGATCATTGGTCAGAAGGAAGCGCTCGACACGATTGCCAAGGCGCTGCGCCGCGCCCGTTCGGGGCTCAAGAGTCCGACGCGTCCGATTGGCAGCTTCCTCTTCCTCGGTTCGCCGGGTGTCGGCAAGACCGAACTTGCGCACGTCCTGGCCGACTATCTATTCAACGATCCTGAATCGCTGATCCGCATTGACATGAGCGAGTACAGCGAGAAGTTTAACGTCTCGCGTCTGATCGGCGCGCCTCCGGGCTACGTCGGCTATGATGAAGGCGGACAATTGACCGAAAAGGTCCGCCGCAAGCCGTACAGCGTCGTCTTGCTGGACGAAGTCGAGAAGGCGCATCCTGAAGTGTTCAATGTGCTCTTGCAAGTGCTTGACCACGGCGAACTGACTGACGGCTCGGGACAGAAAGTAGACTTCAAGAACACGATTCTGATTCTGACATCGAACCTCGGCACGCGCGAAGCGGCCAATTCGGTCGGCTTCGGCTTCGGCGGATCGCAACAGAGCTCGCACGACAAGATGTCTGGCCGGATGATGGATGAAGTGAAGCGCATGTTCCGTCCCGAGTTCTTGAACCGCCTCGACGAAATCGTCGTCTTCAACATGCTCACGAAAGAGGCGATTGAGACAATCCTCACGAAGTATGTTGATGACATCAATCGTCGACTCAAAGACCGCGTGTTGACGGTTCAATTGACGGCCAAGGCTCGCGACTATCTGGTGGAGAAGGGCTATAAGCCTGAAGTCGGCGCTCGTCTGATGCGCCGTACAGTCGAGAAGTTCGTTGAAGATCCGCTGGCGGAAGAAATCTTGCGGGACCGCTTCCACGAGGGCTCGACGATCCAGGTCACGGTCAAGGGCGACGAATTGGCCTTCCGCGAATTCAAAGAGAAGATCGCCGAAGGCGCCGAAGACAACGAATAATCTTCTCCTCTCCGAACCGGGCTAAGCGAAGCGCAACCCGCTCGGAATTCGAAAGATCTCAGAACGGGGCGGCCAATCCAGTCGCCCCGTTCCTACTCCTCCCGCAACTTCCATGAACAAGTGAGCCGCACATGAATATCCTGCGCACGCTATGTCTATTGGTCACGTTCAGCACATCCATAGCCCAAATCACCGACTTCCTGCGCGTCGAGGGCCGCAACGCGGTCAATGAGCAGAATGAAATCGTCCCGCTTCGCGGGATAAATTTCGACGCCGAGTTCTGGGCCTGGGACTGGGACACCACGCGGCACAATAACTACGCCGATGCCAGCGACATCCGCTTCATGGATTCACTGGGCGCCAATGTCATTCGGCTCTGTCTGAACTATCAATACTTCGAGAGCGCCGACGGTTTCAATTTCATTGACAACTACCTGTCATGGTGCGACACGTCGGGGATTTACGTCTTGTTGGATATGCATGTTGTGCCGCTGGGGAACGACATCTTTTTCAACTCGATTGCGCAGCGGCAATTGATCGACACGTGGCAGGCCATCGCCGGGGAGTATCGCGACCGCGAAGTGGTGCTCGGTTATGACCTGATGAATGAGCCTGGGCCTGCGGATTCGTCGCTGTGGTACGACTTTGCCAATCGGCTGATTGACAGCATCCGTGTAGTGGATTCGACGCACATCATCATGATCGAGAATACGCTGGGTGGAGAGGTGTTCGAGATCATTGACGAGCCGAACATCATCTACTCGTATCACGACTACTCGCCCTTTGTCGTCACCCACGCCGCCGCCGATTGGGCCGGCGATTCTCCCGTCCCCACCGACTATGGATACCCCGGCGAAGTCCTATCCGGCACGAATTGGGTGACGTATTCCGAAGATCAATTCTATTGGAATACCAACTCGCCGAATTGGCGCAACTGGGACAGTGGCAATCTGATTGTTCCCCCCGGCGTTGAGTTCGCGTATGTCAAACCGAACGTCCATGGCAATGTGGGCACGGTTTACTACGACGACTTCGCCGCAGCAAAGAACGGTGTCAGCGAAGTTGTCTACAACGCGGATGTCGAGACTGCGTCGTGGGTTCGTCCGGGGCAGCCTGCGAATTGGTCGTTCTATACAAGCGGATCTCACACGGGCACTTGGGCGTCGGTTGCGCATGACGGTTCGCGCAGCTTGAGCATCAGCGGCACGTCCGATGGCTGGGGAGTGTGGGGACAGGACGGCTGGATATTGATCGAGCCTCTGATACGCGTAACGCCGGGCGACACGCTGCGGGCGACCGCCTGGATTCTTGCGAACAACATCAATGGCGGCGGAGTCAGCGTTGGGTTTGACTATTTAAGCGGCAACTACGAGCTGTACAATCGACAGCATCTTCGTGATGACATCGCGCGCTATGTGAACTGGTCTGCGGAGAACAATAAAGCCATCTGGTGCGGCGAGTTTGGATGTATGTCCGCCGCTCCGGGCAACTCGCAGGAAACTCTCGTTCGTGACAAAGTCGCCGTGATGAATGAGCAGGAGATAGGCTGGGCGATGTGGAGCTACCGTGCATACCAACCCCCGTCATTTTCACCGCGCTACGGCGACTCGGTTGATGTCCCGCTGACCAATGTCTTGACGCAAGGCTATGCCGGCGAACTGTGGCCCGAGTCCGTTGTCGATTTAACCATCGCGCATGAAGGGGCGGACGTTGTCCTGCGCTGGAGCCCGCTTGACGGCGCTGTGAGCTACACCGTCTTTGCCTCACTCGAAAGCACAACTGATCTGCAGCAGTATACGATTGTGGGAACCACGGCCGATTCAACGTTTGTGCAAGCTGGCGGCATCGCCGCACCCCGGCAATTCTATGTGGTCGTCGCCGACTACTGAGAAGTGTCCCGTACCAAGTCGCGGGGCAACTGTTGCAACCTGTTCCGCCTATCGATTACACTTGCATATACAAATATAAATTCGTATCTTCAATTATGCCCAGCGACCAGTCGACCTACTGCCGGTGCCTCTATTACTCGGCCAATGCCCTTGCCCGTCAACTTTCCAAGCTGGCCGAGGAAGAGTTTGCCCCGACTGGACTTGCACCGTCTTACGGCTTCCTCTTGATGAATGTTAACGCGCATCCGGGAATTCAGCCGACGGAAGTCGCGCACCACATGATGCTTGCGGCCTCGACGGTGACGAGACTGGTCGAGAAGCTGGAGGAGGAGGTCTATCTGACCCGCGAACGCGAAGGCAAGGCAATCCACATCTATCCGACCGCGAAGAGCAAACGACTCGATCCCAAAATCAAAGAGTGTTGGCGAGCGTTGTACGCGCGCTACGCGGAACTATTGGGCAAAGAGGAGAGTCATAAGCTCACGCAGGACGTCTTTGCGGCTGCATTGAAGCTCGAACCCTGATTTTTTCACAAACACTTGTATATACAAGTATTCAAACACAGAAGAGGAACAGCGATGAAGATCGGAATGTTAGGAACCGGTATGGTCGGACAGGTACTAGCCGTCAAGCTCACCGAGCTTGGTCACGATGTCATGATCGGCACGCGCAGTGTCGAGGACGCGAAGGCGCGGACGGGCAAGAACAGCTGGGGCCAGCCGGAGTTTGGCGATTGGTACAAAGAGCACTTACAGATCAAGGTGGGCACGTTTGCCGAAGCGGCTGCGCACGGTGAGTGGATTTTGAATGGAACAACCGGGCATGGGACGCTGCCCGCACTGCGCTCGGCGGGACCGGCGCTCGACGGTAAGGTCATGATTGACATTTCAAATCCACTCGACTTCTCAAAGGGCTTTCCGCCATTTCTGTCGGTCACCAACACAGATTCGTTGGGTGAGCAGGTTCAGCGTGACTTCCCGAATGTGAAGGTAGTCAAGGCATTGAACACGGTGAACGCCTATGTGATGGTCGCCCCGAAGTCGTTGGGTAACGGCGATCACACGCTTTTTGTCTGTGGCAATGACGCCGAGGCCAAGACGAAAGTCACGGATTTCCTCAAGCACGAGTTTGGCTGGGAGCAGATTATCGACATGGGCGATATCACGAATTCCCGCGCCACGGAAGGCTTGTTGCCGATCTGGATTCGCCTGATGGGAGTCCTCGGCACCCCCATGTTCAGTTTCAAGGTCGTGAAGTAAGGTGATCCAATCAGGGCCGCCTTGCGGGAGGAGTCCGTGGGAACTTGGAGCCCGGAGCCGGAGTTGAACTCCTGAAGCAATGAGACGGTGCAAGCCGAATTTTTGCAATGGCTTATAATTTGATAATTTGTGTCAAATTATAATCACTTTTTTGACCGGTGTGCAACTCTTTTGCGCTGAAACGCTGGAAGACAACCTCTCGACTGGAAGACTGACATCATGACACTCCCTGCCCAGAACTTCGCCGCTTGCCTTGCCGCCCAATCCACCGTCCGTCGGTGGCCGGGCGCGCATTCACATTATCCCTTGAAGATTGTTGCCGAAGCCTATCTGCCTACGCGCTTCGGGGAGTTTCGCATTGTGGCTTTTTCGCCCACCCCTGACGGCAAGGAGCATATTGCGATGGTTCGCGGCGAGGTGCGCGGCAGAGCGGCGGTGCCGTTGCGCATGCATTCGGAGTGCTTGACGGGTGATGTGATGGGCTCGTATCGCTGCGACTGCCGTGATCAGTTGGAAGCGGCACAGCAATTTATTGGCGCGCAGGAGTGCGGAATCATTCTCTATCTGCGTCAGGAAGGGCGCGGAATCGGACTGGCAAATAAGCTGCGGGCCTACGTCCTGCAGGAGCAGGGGCTCGACACGGTCGACGCCAACCACGCGTTGGGCTTTGACGATGACGAGCGTGACTATCGTGTCGCGGCGGAGATGTTAAAGTCGCTGGGCGTGGAGAGTGTGCGATTGTTGTCGAACAACCCGAAGAAGGTCTCGGGACTCGAAGCCAATGGTATTACAGTCACAGAGCGTGTGCCGCACCAGCTGCCTTCGAATCCGCACAACCACCACTATCTCAAGACCAAAGCCCGGAAGTCAGGTCATCTCTTGGATGTATGACGGGCGGGGTCAGACCTTAACGAAGCGGCGGACCTTTGTCTGCCGCTTTTGCTTTCCACACGGGGCACCGTGCGCTGTGCTGAGGTCTAAGATTTCGGCAGAGTAAAAAGACTCTGCACGGGGAACGATATCGTGGCAGGCGTGAACCTGCCTTTTTTTTCTGTGATAAGGTCTTGGCAAGCGGGCAGGTTCAGAAACCTGCCGCCGCGAATGAACAGAACCCCATCCCCTAACCCCTTCCCCGTGAACGGAGAAAGGGGACAAGGTATCTAAGCGGTCGTCTGTAGCAGTGGGCAGGTTGTTAACCTGCACTGATGACGCTGGCGCGTAAGCGCTTTGAGAAAGGAGTTATCTAAGCGGTCGTCTGTGGTAGTGATCTCGGTTTCCCCTTGGGTACTCGGAGGGGCGTGCCAGCACGACAAGTACTTTGCTGATCAGACTTGACCGCCCGTTCAGGCCGCGTGGTTGGCCTCTTCCGCCGGGTTCCTCCGGGGCGGTTTTGTGTGGTTAGCTGACGCTAATATAATACATAAGTTGCGGATTGTCAAGTATAAGCAACCAATTATAATCAATATGTTATACATTTGGGCAATAGATAGAGAGGCGAGGTTTCGGGGGATCGGGGCATTCGCAGCGGATGCCGCCGGGTGAAGCCACTACGTCGGCTTACGGACGGCGCGCCAATCGATGAGCCGCCACGTTTACGCAATGCAGTTTTCCCTTGTCATCGTTACCAAATGTATTGATATTAATCAATAATATGCAAAATATGTCAAAATTTCACTAAAGTGAAGATAAACCAACGGGATTCGTCCACTACAGGAGCATTAAGATATGACCTCAAGGACCGCGATTTACTACGTGTTGCTACTAGCAGCACTCGAAGTTCAAGCCCAAAGTTGGCAGGTTCAGCATTCGACATCGGCACCGATGTACGACATTGTCTGCCCAGTTGGTTCTCACGTGTGGGCCGTCGGCAGATTGGCTGGAACAGTCTGGCATTCTGACAACTTGGGACAAGATTGGGAGTCACAAACCACCGGAATTGGCAATTTCGCCGATCTATACGGAGTTGATTTCGTTGACGATCAGCATGGTTGGGCCGTGGGCTCGTATCGAACAATCATTTATACCGCTAGCGGCGGCAATGCCTGGGACACCTTGTCACTTGAGACAGGCTCGTCTACGGCATACCGGGCTGTGGACTTCATCAACACGACTACCGGTTGGGTTGTGGGCGATGACGGCGCCATCTTGTACACACAGAACGGCGGACTTGACTGGCAACCGCAAGTCAGCGGCACAACTCAAATTTTGGACAGAGTCGAATTCGTGGATAGTCAGAATGGCTGGATCCTCATGCGCAACAGCTCCCTGCTCTACACGACCAACGGAGGAGCAACATGGACCCCGCAGGATGTGGACGCATTCGACGTTGCGGATATCTCTTTCGTCGACGCGCAAAATGGGTGGGCCTGTACCGCTAGAATCCGCAACACGACCAATGGCGGAATTGACTGGAACCCGCAATATACGGCTCCCAGCGCGCTTACCGCAATTCACATGTTGAATGCGACCGTCGGCTGGGCCGTTGGCAGTGGGACGTCCAACGGTACGATTGCGCGTACCGCTAATGGCGGCACGAATTGGACCTTGCAGACACTGGACTCTAACTTCGCGTTCTCTTCCGTTACTGCAATTAGTGAACAACATGCCTGGGCCGTTGGCGCCTCTTTGGTCACAGGCTTTGGAGTTATTATCCACTTTGACGCGACGATTTTGGCGGCTTCGGAGCCGACGGAGATCCCCACTGGGTTTACGTTACAGCCGAACTTCCCAAATCCATTTAATCCTCAGACCACGATTGCCTTTGATGTCCCGCGTGCAGGTCATGTGACCTTGCGTGTTACCGACATCAACGGCCGCGAAGTCGCAATACTCGAAGACGGCACGTTCACCGCAGGTCAACATGAGGTGACGTTTGACGGCGTGAACTTGGCATCCGGTATCTACTTTGCGACTCTGAGCGCTGCGAATTTCTCGCAAACTCAAAAGATGATTTTGCTGAAATAGCCCGAGTCGCATTGAATTTGTGCTCGGAAAAAGTCCCCACGATGTGTGGGGACTTTTCAGTCAGTTGACAAAGCCCTCGCAAGTTGCGGGGTTTTTTGTTATGTTTTTCGCCCGGCGGCATCCGGCGGCGGATGCCCTGTCATCCTGCGGCCCCCTGCAATGTAATGCTCGCGGCGGCAGGTTTCTTAACCTGCCCCGCTCGCCGAGATGTGAAAGCGGCTTTCCGCTCTCCCACCGAAATCGTCAGCGTTTTTGGGGGGACCAAGGGGGGTGGACTGCACCCCGAATATTGGAGTCGGTATCCACTTAGTTTAGGCGGCGTTTTGGGTTTGATTGTATTGAAGTTCGAACTCGGTGGGCGGGGTGTAGCCGAGGGCCGAGTGTAATCGTTCTGTGTTACAAACCTGGTTGATGAACCGTCGGATTTGGCGGTGTGCCTCTTCGGGGGTGCGGTAGTCGGACAGATAGACTTCTTCTTTCTTGAGGGTTTTGAAGAAGCTTTCGGCGACCGCGTTGTCGTACGGATTGCCCTTGCGCGACATGCTAATTTGGACGCGGTGCTGCTTGAGCAGATCGGTGTACGCGTGGCAGGCATACTGCACGCCGCGATCACTGTGATGGATCAAGCCCGGTGCTGGCTTGCGTTCGGCAAGGGCCACGTTCATGGCTTCGATGACCAGATCAGCTTCGAGACTTTTCGACAGCGCCCAGCCCACGACCTTGCGTGAAAACGCATCAAGGATCACAGCGAGATAGACAAAGCCCAGCGGCAAATGGATGTAGGTGATGTCCGCCACCGAGATGCGATCAGGCGCAGTGGGCCACTGGTTCTGATAGAGGTTCGGATAGACTGGCAACGCATGTCTGCTGTCCGTGGTGATCGTAAAGCCGCAGCGGCCTGACCAGCAGATCCGACTCTTTCATGATCTTCAAGACGAGCTTGCGATTGACCATCACACCTGCCGACGCAGCTCGGCGGTGATGCGCCGATAACCATAGCCAGCCTTGTGAAACGCCAGCGTTTCAATCCGGTCCTGCAAATCAAGTCGTCGCGTCAAGCGATCTTCCGCTGTCCGTGAACAATAGTAGTATGTGCTCGCGGGCAGATCCATCAGCGCACATCCTTCTTTCCGCGTGAGCGTGCCCCGGAAGAAGGCGACGGCTTGACGGCGTTCTGCTGTTCCTGAAGCCGGGCGGTTTTTTTTAGAAACTCGATCTGTTCTTCCTTCTTCCCGACTAACCGCTGCAAATCGGCCACTTGCTGTTCAAGCGCCCGTACCTCTGCGGTCGGCGCCGCGCCGGTCGCTTCTCCCTCCAGGCGACCGGATTTGTAAGCCTTCTGCCACAACAGAATCGTGATCGCAGACACCGGAGTGTCTGCGGATACGGAAAGCCTGACTCGCTCCAGCCAGCACTTCCCTGCACGATCTGAAGCTTAAACTCGTCCGAAAACCTGCGTCTCTGACCTGACATCCTGCATTCCTTTCTCCAATTCCCCTAAACTAACACTTATTGGAGAGTCTCTCCAGCCCTCGGGGTGCAGTCCAAGCCGTTCTACTATCACGGCTGGATGGCAGATACAACCTACACGCACATCGGAGTGGTCAACTTCTCGCCTTCGATGTTTTACGAGGTAGTCGCCATGGATACGCCGCTCGCCGTGCTGGCCAATGTGCGCAATGGCATGGATCGGCAGGAAATGCTGTTGCCCGTCCCAGCTAATCCGGTCAGTTTCCTCAAGTTCGTTGTTGAATTCTCTTGACTCGCCATAGTTTTCGGTGTATATTCCTCATAGTCCGTCAATCGTGTGGTTTCGTGATCAGACGGGCGAAGCTTTGGAGCAGTTCTGGCCTCGTCGCAACGCTTCGGTTCGCCCCCCAGGGTTTCGATGGTTGGGTTTGCAGGTGTTTCCGGCTTCTGCCTCAGATAGTTTGGGGCAGTAATTACAAAACAATTTGTTGAACCGGGGCGAACGCAGGAGTTGGGCTATGGCCAGAGGCTGTATGTCGGTAATCTTCCGTTCAGTGCGACGGAGGAGACGGTGCGCGAGGCCTTCAGCGCACACGGCGAGGTATTGAACGTCGCCATGATTATGGACCGTGAGACGGGTCGGCCCCGTGGCTTCGGCTTCGTTGAAATGGACGACGCGGGTGCGGATGCGGCGGTTGTCGCAATGAACGGCGTCAACTTCGGCGGTCGCACATTGCGCGTCAACGAGGCACAGCCGCGTCCGGAAGGCGGCGGCGGTGGTGGTGGCGGCTTTCGTGAGCGTCGTCCGCGTCGCGGATCCCATGACGAATAGTCCCGGTATTCATTAGAAATGCACGAAGCCCGTACCTGGATTGGTACGGGCTTTTGCTTTGTGAAGAAAGACACGAGCGCGCCGGCAGGCGGGCTCGTCCTATTTAGAAGCCGCGGATGTTTCCGCCCTGATTGCGCTCAATTTTCACATCGCGCAGCTGCGGTGACTTGAGTCCGATGCGCAGGTAATACCCGGGACTGTAGCCCACCGGGGACCAGCTGAGCTGCGCTTCCCAGCAGTGCAAGTCGCGCGTGATCGAGACGCTTGCGTTCTGCGCGATCCGCCGTTCGAGATCAAAGTAATAGTTGAAATCAAAGCCCCACAGCGGAGTCAACTGACTGGTCACCGTTGTTCCCAGCGTGGTGATCTTCGAGTCGGAGACATAATCCCGCGAATGCCGCAAGTTGAACGACATGCGAACGGGCATATCGATGAACGTCTCGGGTCCTTGGGCTTCGGGACTTTGCGGAAGCGGCGGCAGATCATCTTCAATCTCGGTCTTCATCGTCCCAGGAGGCTCCGGAAGGAGCAGCGTGCCGCGCGCTTGTGTTGAGTCGCCGGACTTGATCTGCTCCTGACCGCTGCTGAAGCGCAGTAGATCAGAGACCGTCTCGGCGCCAATCGAAAAATCAACCGAACCGCTCGCGCGCAGAAGATCGAGTGGCGCATACCATGCCCCGCCATCGCGCTCCCAGAAGAAGCGATTCTGTGCGCGTGTGCCTTCGCGCTCATAGAACGAATGCACCGTTGAGAAGTCCAAACCGATGCTCTCAATCGGTCCGAAAAGCGAACTGGGCAGCGAGGTACCGAACGACCCGGTCAGATCACTCCAGCGCAGCGAATCGCGCTTGAAATCAACCGCCGTGGAGAAATTCGCCTTGAGCAGATCGAATTTCTTCTCGGTCTTTTCCTCAGCGCTGCCGTATTTCATTTGAAACAGATTGGCCAGCGAGAAGCTCATGGCTTCGGACCGTCCCGTCGGGGTTGCGCCAACAACGGAACCTTGGTCAGCGGAGCGAAAGCGGTCGTATTGGTATTCGCGTCCGTCGGCAAGTCGCGCAGTTTCGAAGTATCCCCATTTTTCGTCGGCGAAATCGGGACGATAGCGAAAGCTGACGGTGGGAGTCATAACGTGCCGGAACTGCGCGCCGACGCCGAACGGATTGCGCGCGAGTCCGTAAAGCTTCGTCGAAGCGGAACTGCCAACATCGAATGTCGTGCGTGTGAAGAAGCCATCCTTAACCTGCCGGTCGAGCGGCTCACCGTCAGGTTGGTAGTGCAATACCGGCGCGTCCAGACGTGCTTCCAATCGAGCGACGGATTCAAATTGAGATAGCGCAGCAGCTTCGCGGTCGCTCCACCCGCGCCATTGTGTGCCAGACCGTCGCGCTGAATCACACCCAGGCTGTCGTCGCCGAGAATCACTTGCGGCGTATCCTGGCGACCATCAATACGCACCGGGCCGGGCCGCAGAGCGATCTCTTGAAACGTGAGAGGCCGCGAGAAGTCGTTGGCGTATGCGGCGGCGTAGGTCCACGTGAAGGCGCGGTACCACGGTTCGTCGGTCTCTTTCGGCGCCGTTGCGAAGCGAATGCCTTTCGGCGCCTTCACCGGCGGAAACAGCTGACCCTGTTTGTGCGTGAAGCGAATCGCGGGGAGCGAAGCCGACCACGTTTCCTGTTTGATATTCTGCGTAAAGCCGGCGTTAACGCTCGCAGTCCATGGCGAGTTGTTCCAAGACTTGGACAGCGTAGCATTGGACCGCACGGTTTGACTCAACTGATCGTTGATGGATCCGACGTCGGCGTTGTAGCTCTTATCTGACACATATCCGCCGCTCGCGGAAAGACGCGTGGTCTGATTGATCGTCTGCTGATGGTCGGCGCTCAACTTCCAGCGGCGATTGCGCGACGCCCCGCGCCGCTGCGTGTCGAAATCAAAATCGGCGTTGCCGTTAAGCGCGTAGCGTTTCGCGTAGCGGAATTTGGAGCGGCCCAAGACACCGTACGACTCGAAATAGTCAATGGTGCCGAGCACATCCATATAATCGGACGTGGCCCAGTAGTATCCAATGTTGCGCAGCGATCGTCCCTGCGACGCGGACTCGCCGAAGACGGGCGTGATGAACCCGGAGGTACGGCCCTTCTGGACGGGGAAGATACCGTACGGCAGCGCGAGCACGGGAACATCGTCAAAATACAAATAGACCGGACGGGCCACGACCCGCTCCCCGACCTGAATCTTCAAGACGTCCGCACCAAAATGAAAGTGCGGCGCGTCGAGTTCGCAGGTTGTGAACTCGCCATGCCGCACAGTAAGAACGTCGTCCGAAATACGTTTGAACTGTTGTCCGTAGTAGCTGCCGTCCTGGTAGGCCGTGCGGCCGCTTTTCACGCGTCCGATTTTCGACTTCAGGTTATAGGCGATCTCTTCACCGGTAAATTCCTCCGCGGCCTGCTTGAAGTGCGGCGGGTCGATCCAGAGTACGGTATCAAGCTCGGTGCGCGTGCTGTCGGTAAAAACCGAGTCGGCGCGCGCTCTTGCGATCATGATCTGTTCGTCCCAATTGAGCTCGATGCGGCCCGCAGTGAGCTCCATATCCTTGTAGACGATTCGCGCGTTTCCTTCCAGGATTGTGGTGCGTGTGAGCACATCGAAGTCAATCGCGTCGGCGCTGTATGTGATCACCGAGTCGACGCCATCACGTTTGGCGGTCGTGTCCGGCTCGGCCTCTTGCGCATGCACAAGGCCGCCGCACAGGAGCAGCAGAAGCAGGACGAGAGTCACGAGGGCTTACTTATCGGACAGTTCCGCAGTGAATTTGCAACGCCAGACTTCTCCTGGCAGCAAGCGCAGTTCCCACGAGAAGAGCAGCGCGACTGATTGAAAGACACGCTCGAATCCGCCTTCGGAAAGCGACACGCTTTCGATCGGCACGCGCCACAGTCGCGCCGGGACTGAGCATTCGATGTTTGCCGCTACGCCTTCATGCTCATCGGCAAGCAGCACCCGCGCTACATCACGATGTTCGGCTACTTCGCGCAGCGGTCTGCGGGAGACGTTGGCGTCCGGCAGTGAGACATAGTGCTGTTCCGAGTTCGGCGCCATCAACGCGAAATTCCACTCAATGCCGAACGGACCGTGAAACTCCTGTGTCGAGAGGTTGCTGAGGGCATACTCGACATCGAGCACGGCCTGTCCGGACTGCGCGCGAATCGTCTTGGCAATGCGTACGGGCAGTGTGCCGAGCTTTCCGGTGCGGGTGAGTGTGACGCCGTCGGTGAACATCTCGCTCATCTCGTATTCGCCGGTAAGGAAATCGGCGTAGTCGGCTAAAAGTCCGGCGCGGAACTGGTCAATCGTACCGTCAAATCCGTGGAAGTGGTCGAGCAGTGACCTGCGCGGCCAACGGTCGACGGTCACAAGCGTTTCGAGACCGATCTCCTTCTTCAGCACAAGATCATGAATCGACTCGACCGCGGAGTCATCATTCGGATCGGCAACGGTCGCCCGCGCTACGTCGATGTGATAGGGCTCTTCGCGGCGGGTCAGGGAGTTGAGAATGTTGTAACCGCGCGGGCGATAGTCCCACTCGAATAGCGCGCCGCCTTCATGGGGTGTCAGATACGCGTTCATATACGCGTTCTCAATCAGATACTCGATTCGCCCGTCCATATCGTGATCGGTCGGCTGCACTTCAACCCATTTACGGCCCCGGTGCAGCAAGTTGTCGAGCGTAAACTCGGCCTGAATCAGCTCTTTCCACACGGCGTGGCGAAGATGCGGGAGATAGAGTCCGCCGAACACGCCGTGCCAATACGGGCAATTACACTGTCCGCGCAGCACCTGAGTTTGATAGGACGGGTCGGTCTTGCGTGTTGAGAGTGAATAGAACTTGCGCGAGACCCTCAGCATTTTCTTCTGCAGCAGATTTGCTTCGGGATACTTGCGCATAAATCCGCGCCAGAAGCCGCCTTGCACAAACGGTCTGACCTGCGGCCAATCATCCCGCTCTTTGAGTTCATGAACGAAGTGCACGAACTTCTTTCGAGCGGCTGTGGGCAGCGTCCACTCGCCCATCTCGAAATAGGAACCGGTCGGCAAATAGGTTCGGCCCTTGGGGCGAATGCGATCGCGCGCCTCCGCCATTGTCAGCAGTTCGACGTCATTGGAGTGGTCGGTTAGCGCGGTGAAGAAGCTCTTGAGCCAGCCGTCCTCATAGATCGGCTTGTACGTGCGCGGCCAGAGTCCGAATTTCTCACCGTCATCACCCATCAGGAAAAGTGAATTCGGCCTGCCATCCGCCTGCTCGAAGATATAGTCAAACGTCGCTTCCGGCTCGCGGAACGGAATCGCGTAACGCAGCGCCTGATGGTTCGGGAACATCGCCAGCGGCCCGTTGTGCGCCTCGGTCATATAGTAGCCGTTCAGCTCTTCGGGCAGATGTCCGGCCGCCAGAAAGAGGTCGTCGTCCATTGAGATATATTCAACTCCGGCATCGACCAGCGTCGCCGCAAATCCGGGCTCCCAAACCCGTTCCGGCAGCCATGCTCCGCGTGGTGCGGCACCGAATCTGCGGCGCAGGTAGTCGTGCATACGCGCGAAGTGTTCCAGTGCGTCATCGCGCGGAATAGCGGCGAGCACCGGTTCATAGAACGCTCCGCCGATCAGCTCAATCTGCCCGCGGTCGTGCAGCTTGCCAACGAGGTCCAAGTAGTCTTTGAGATGCGACTCGCACCATTCGAGCAGACAGCCCGACGTGTGCAAGCTCAACTTGATATGTGGGAAGTCGAGCAGCGTTTGCAGAAACGGCTTATAGCTTTTTTCATACGCTTCGGCAATGACGTGGTCAAAGTTGCCGATCGGCTGATGATTATGCAGTTCGAGACAGAGATAAACCTTGGACACTTTGGCGATGGGTTAATTGTGCAGATGTACGACGCGGCTTAGTTGGGATATAGAGTAATTTCGACGGTTTGTGTGACTTCGGGATTTTCGCGGCCTTCGACAGTGTCGACCTGCGCGTAGGAAAAGATCGCGATCGCATCGCCGGTTGGCTGGTAGCCTTCGCAGTCTACGTGATAGATGATGCGCACATCTTCCGAAATGGGCTCCCAGACCTTGACATAGCCGTTGGTGTTCCGGCAGCCGACATCATGTTCAGCTTCGTCGCCCTGATACTTCCACGTCACATGGGCGCATTGCTGCAGCAGACGGTCGGGCCGCGAGCCGTCATAAACGTTGACAAACAGAATCCACACGGGCCCGGAGTACGTGTCGTCTTCTTCCTTGCGGCAGCCAGTGACCGCGAATGTCAGCGCCAGCACGGCAAACAGAATGCGGGTCATGCAATTCCCTCCACTCACGAGGATTGTTCAAACCAAAGGGCGGCAGCGCCGAGCATGCCGGCATAGTATCCGAGCTTGCCGGGCAGGATGTGCAGTGTTTCAGTATGCGGCGGCAGGGCGCGCGTTTTCAGATGAACTTCAAAGCGCTCGAAGAAGTAGTGCGCCTGATGGATTGTGCCGCCACCCAGCACGATAGCCTCCGGATTCAACACGTGCAGCCAGCTTGCGGCCGCTTCGGCAAGACGCTGGGCGAGGATATCGTGGATTTCCCGGGCGCGAGGTTCATTCTGCGCGACCAGTTCGGTAATGCGCCGGGAGTGGGGAACTCGCCGGTCTTAAAACGATCATCGACGAGTTTGTCAAACGCAGCGCGGCCGACGTAGGCCTCAGCACTCCCGCTCTCCCCAGGACATCCGGTCCGTCGGGTGAAATAATCGTGAAGCACATCTCACCTGCGGCTCCGCGCGCGCCGCGATAGAGTTTACCGTTGATATAGACGGCTCCTCCGAGTCCCGTGCCCATTGCCGCGGCGACGAAGTGTTTGAAGTCACGGGCCGCCCCCCAGCGGTGTTCTCCGATTGCAAAGTTGTTCACGTCGTTATCCATCACGACGGGCAACTGCAGCGCGTCGCAGATCGCCTGCCGGATCGGCGCGCCAATCCAATCCGGGAAATTCGGCGCCCAGAGCACGGTTTGGAGCGTTTCGTCGACGACGCCGGGCGCACCTATTCCCACGCCTTCCGGAATTACATTGTGCTTATTGCAGAGGGCTTGTACCGCGTCGGCGAGTGTCGCGACAACGGCGGAAAGTTCACGCGGCCGCGGTGTTGGCGTCGTCTCTTTGTCAATCAGCTCTCCCGCTTCGGTGACGAGTCCGATCTTCAGATTAGTGCCGCCGATATCGATACCGAGGGCAAGGTGTGTGTCACTCATTCGGGAAGGCTGGAGCTTTCGATATCGATGTTGGCGGAGTTTTTTCCGTCACGGACCAGCGCGCACTGATGGGCCGCGTCGCCCGGTTCGAGCGTGAATTGGGTTGAAACTGCGCCGGTCGGCGTGGGCATGTAAACGACACAATCAAACTTCCTGGTCAGACCTGTGGCAGCGATCCAGGCGCTGTTATTGGCGAAATCGTAATCAACGTAAAGCTCCCCGGGGCCGAATGGGACGCGCGCCTTTGTGCGGCCCCAGTCCGACGGCAGTCGGGCATCGAAGACAATCTTGCTCTCCGCCCAATTGGCGCGAATCCCGAGATAGGTCTCGACGACCGTCTCGAGCTCGGCTGCTGCTGCCCGCAACTGCGATTCTGGATCAATGTTCCCGGGCAAGAGGCCGGGAGCTTCAGGTGCAAGCAGCGCGGCCTGAGCGATCTGCCAATGGGGAGATACGCGGAATTTCAAGGCATCGATGAACTGCGAACGCGCCAGTGCGAGGACAAGGTCCCACGGCAAATCCTCGGGCGCGTGCCACTCCTTGCTTGCCATAGTGAACCAGCCTGTCTTTGCGCGCGAGCATATGCGGAGCAGTTCTACCGTGTCGGGGCGCAGAACTTCGAGGTCATTGTCCGCCCGTTCCTCAAACACATATCCGTCCACTCCGGTGACGTTGGATTCGAGCAAGAGCGAATCAAACCCGGTTTGATGCGTTTTCTGAAGGAGCTTGAAGTGTCGTTCGAGTTCACGCAGTTTCTTCTGCGACTCCTTGACGGCCTCAAGTCCATTCGTGCGGTAGGAATCGCGAGCCTTGAGACGGTTTTCGGCCAGATAATGCTCGGCAAAATTCCAGACGGCCGCGTCGCGCAGACGCGTCTCGACGGATGCTCCGAGCAAAATGAGTTGCGTGCCCGAATGCAGCCGGTTGATCGCTTCGTCGAGCAAAACCGAGTGCGCCGTAAGCTCCCGATCCGGCAGCGTGCCCCATTTGTAAGTTGTCCGGAACGCCGCGACACTGTTTTCGAGAACGACAATTTGATCTTCCGGGACTTCGAGAAACTTGAAGTAACTCTTGACCGGTTCGGCACGCGCGATCCACTGTGCTTCCGACATATCCGCCCAGAATTCGAATCGCTCGTCGTTGATGGACGTGACATCAATCACGGGCGGAATCGCGTTGATCAAGAGCGCCAGCGCGCGATTCGCAGCGTTCGAGCTTGTGGTTACGTCGATACCGCGGGACACCTCGAACGGTTCAATGGACAGAGTGAAGCGGCGCGACTCATTGTTGTCGAAGCGGAAGCGGACGGCGATTCGGCCCGGTTCGCGCGACGGTTCAATAGTGCCGTTGCTGGTAAACGTCCAACTCCCGCCCCACGGCAGCTTCAGTTCCGCCGCGCCGCCCTTCACGTCCCAACGTTCCTCATAGGCGGCGATTCCTCGCACCTGCCCGACTGAACCCGTGACCTCTATCTGCGCTTCAATCGGGCGTTGGCTGTTTCCGGTCAGTTCACAGGTCAGGGTGCGGCCATCTCGACCGAGATTAATAGACAGGGCCAAAGGCGTAGACTGGCAGGCGAATTTTACGCCGCGAAGTTCACGAGTCTCGGGCCGGAACGGAAGGGCGGAGGTCTCACCGGAGACTGTCCATCCAAGGGAGAGGGTGCGGCCAGCCGGGGTCGCAATGGCCACGTCGCCCGGTGTGCCGGGGTGCGGGGTGGCCGCCTCGATCGACCAACCGGCGACATAGACGGTGCTCGCGGTGGAATCCGGCAAGGGAAGACTTAGCACCTGTTCTCTATGCAAATACGGATTCAGCTCCGGCAGGTTGGGCTCTCCGCAACCGCTCCAGAGCGAACCGGCTGCAATCAGTAGGAAGCAGTGCAGATGCTGTTTTTGCATAGATTTAGAATCTACAAAAGCGGGTCCTGATGTGCAAGCGTACGCCTAACCTCTGTTGGCTCACAGATTAGTCGCATCTCGTCCGATGGATGCTTATATTTTCAGGAGTTGCCGGAACAAGGGGTGCCGATGGCCGGTAGAATGGTAATTGCGGCGGGAGGAGACTCCTCTCTCCTTCTGTTAACCCCAAGTACGATGTCCAAGATTCCGCCCAATCCCGACAAAATCCGGGAAGAGATAAGTGAATTTCTGAAAGAGCGCTACGGCGAGAACGTTGCTGTGGCAGACTATGACCTGAATGTTCCTCACGAAGGCACGGAGACACGCGCTCCCAGCAGTGTCGAAACAATCGACTTCACGCTGCGTCCAACGGAGCTTGAAGCCTACCTCCGGCAATATGTGGTGCATTAAGACGATGCCATCGAGATTCTGGCCACAAAAATTTGTACGCACTTTCACCGGCGCAAGTGGGAGGCGGAGCATCCGTCGATCGAGCCGACCGTGGGGCGGATCAAATCGAATATCCTGATGATCGGACCGACCGGCGTGGGCAAGACGTACATCGTCAAGCTCATTGCTGAGAAGATCGGCGTCCCGTTTGTCAAGGGCGACGCTACCAAGTTCTCGGAGACGGGCTATGTCGGCGGCGATGTGGACGACCTCGTGCGCGACCTTGTTCGAGAGGCAGGTGGCGACACGTTGTTGGCCGAATATGGGATTATCTATGTCGACGAGATCGACAAGATCGCGGCCTCGGGCAACACGGTGGGGCCGGATGTCTCGCGGTCGGGAGTGCAGCGCGCTCTGTTGAAGCTGATGGAAGACACCGATGTGGATTTGCGGACTCCGCACGATCTGGCCAGCCAGATGGAAGCGGTGATGGAGACGCAGCGCCGCGGCAAGGCCGTGCGCAAAAAGGTCTCAACCCGTAACATGCTGTTCATCGTATCCGGTGCGTTCGCCGGGCTGCCGGACATGATCCGCCGCCGACTTGCCAAAGGGACCATGGGCTTCCAGCGCGCCGGTGATATTCCGACAGTGGATTCCGAACTGATGAAGCGTGTCACGACCACTGATCTGATCCAATACGGTTTCGAGTCTGAGTTTGTAGGTCGCTTGCCGGTCGTCGCGCAGTTAACAGACCTGAATGAGACCGCTTTGTACGACGTCCTGCGCAATCCCTATTCGGCGGTGGTACAGGGCAAGGTCCGCGATTTTGCCGCCTACGGAATCGAGCTCTCGTTCACCGACGACGCGCTGCGGGAGATCGCCCGCCGTGCTCATCAGCTTGGAATCGGGGCCCGCGGTCTGACCTCGGTGGTCGAACGCGCCTTAATCAAATTCGAGAAGCTGCTGCCCTCTTCGACAATTCGCAGTCTGACGGTCACGCTCGACCTGATTCTGCATCCCGACCAGACCGCCGCCGACCTGCTCGTCACCGATGCGATCAATACATTCCAGCGCGGTTTCCTCGAGAGGCACGGCCTCGTACTGGAGCTGCCGCCCGCCGCGCAGAGCTGGATTCGCGGGAATCTCGACAGCGAACCGGTCCAGTTGGTCTACAAACTTCAGCAGATGTTTACGAACTATGAATACGGTCTGAAGCTCGCCGGCAAGCAGAGTCTCGAAATCTCGCCGGAGGTGCTCGCAAATCCTGAGCAGTATCTGGACGCCATGATCAAGAAGGCCTACGCCGAACGCGGAGAGGGTTAGCTCGAAGTCCAGCATGAGTAGATATTTGGCGACGGTTTGCGGGGGCCTGGCCTACGCCACAAACTACACCATTGTTTTCGATAGCACAAAACGCCGGATTGCATCCGGCGTTTTGTTTGTGTAACTTACTCTCCAAGACAAAATCACATAGCGGGCACAAACTTCATTAGTTGTCGCCTGCCAAGAGGAGGCGTCGGGAGTCCTCGACTGGCCGATTGGCGGTCAATGAGTACCGAAACGGACCTCCAAGCCCTTACACTCTGGTGGTCGACTCGACTCTCTCTCCGCTTGCTGAACGAATGCGGCCCACGCCCCTCGCGGGCTACGTTGGTCAGGAGCATCTGCTTGGCGACGGCGCGTTACTGACCCGGCTGATTGCCGGGGGTAGCATTCCCAGCCTGATTCTATGGGGCGATCCGGGGACCGGAAAGACGACGCTGGCGCGGATTCTGGCCGCGACGCTCGCCTATGTGTTTGTGCCGATTTCCGCCGTGTCGACCGGCGTTCCCGAGCTGCGCAAACAGCTTGAAGCGGCGGCGTTGCGTCGCAAGGCGACTCAGCGGACGTTGCTCTTTGTCGATGAAATCCACCGCTGGTCGAAGTCGCAGCAGGACGCGCTCCTTCATGCGGTTGAAGACGGCACGGTCACGCTGCTTGGTGCGACGACGGAGAACCCTTCGTTTGAAGTCATTTCGCCGCTGCTGTCGCGGGCTCGGGTGCTGCGACTGCATCCGCTGACGGCGGAGCATCTGAAGATATTGCTTGCTCGCGCCCTGTGTGCTGACGCGGTTTTGTGCGCGGCGCGGGTAGAAGTCGATCCCGATGCGATTGACGCGTTGCTGACGCTTTCGGGCGGGGACGCGCGCGCATTGTAAAACGCTCTCGAGTTATCCGCGCAAATCGCCGAGCTTCACGAAGATCGGCGCACGATTGACCGGGCGCTGATTGAAACTGCGGTGCTGCGGCGCCTGCCGCGCTATGACAAAGCGGGCGACCAGCATTACAACACGATTTCCGCCTTCATCAAGAGCGTGCGAGCCAGTGATCCGGATGCCGCGCTCTATTATCTGGCGCGCATGCTTGAAGCCGGCGAAGATCCGCTGTTCGTCGCGCGGCGCTTGATCATTTTGGCGAGCGAAGACATCGGCAACGCGAATCCGAACGGGTTGGTATTGGCGGTGTCTTGCTATCAGGCGGTCCATGCGATCGGGATGCCGGAAGCACGAATCACTCTGTCGCAATGTACGACGTACCTTGCAAGTTCGCCCAAATCGAACGCGGCATACGTCGCGATTGACAAGGCGCTCGAGGCCGTACGGCAGGAGCAGAGCCCTGAGCCGGTTCCCTTTCATTTGCGGAATCCTGTGACGGGACTGATGAAGCGGGAGGGTTTTGGCGCGGACTATCAATACCCACACGACCATCCGGGACATTTTGTTGAGTCAGAGAATCTTCCTCCGCGCTATAGGCAGACCTTGTTTTACGAGCCAACCGATCAGGGCCGCGAATATGAGTTGGGCGAGCGGCTGTCTCGCTGGTGGAAGAAGCGGCGCAAGGTCTAATCTGGACTTCCATGCAAGCACATGAGATTTTGTCGCAGTTTGATTTCTATCGCAACGCACCCGTGCTGTTGCAGAAAGATATTTTGCTGCATTCGCAGTACGCGCAGTTAGACGGCGGAGTGATGGTCTACCGCGAGGGCGAGGCCTGCACCCGCATAGCGTTTGTCGGGGAGGGCAGTATCCGCGTTTACAAGCGCCACGACGGCGGCCGTGAAATCACGCTCTACCACGTGCGGAACGCGGAGAGCTGTATTTTGACGGCGTCCTGCCTGCTCACGGGCACCCGCTATCCTGCGACGGCGGAGGTGGAGCCTGAGCACCCTGTTTCAGCGGTGATTATCGCGCCTGAGGTTTTTCATCGGTGGGTGCACGAGCATCTGGTCGTGCGGGACTACGTGTTCAACATGATGAGTGTTCGGATCGCAGACATGATGTCGCTGATTGAAGAGATCACTTTCGGCAAGATGGACCATCGGATCGCCCATTTCCTGCTTGAGAAGTTCACGGGGGAGGGGACGTATCTGCGAAGTATTCATATCACTCACGAGCAGATCGCAGATGAGCTGGGGACGGCGCGCGAGGTGGTGTCGCGGCTCTTGAAGGAATTCGAGCGGGCAGGCGCGTTGGAATTGGGGCGGGGGAGGGTCAAGATGTTGAATGAAGGGATGTTACGGGCATTTGCCGGAGAAACTCCGTAGTTATGTGAGTTGGTCACTGTTTTTCCCGTTGCGGCTGAGTAGTTTCTACTCAGCCGCTTTTCGTAAACAGCAAACCAAGACGAAGGAGTAGTCATGACAGCAAATGTCGGCGGGGCGGACAAGGTCATCCGCATCGTGATAGGGTTAGCCTTGATCGGCTGGGGAGTCTACGCCAAGAGTTGGTGGGGCGCCGTCGGGTTGATTCCCTTGCTGACCGCATTGGTTGGATGGTGTCCACTGTACCCGATTTGCGGCATGAGCACATGTAAGGCGAAGACCGCGAAGTAGTCTCTCGGCGCATCGAACCGCGCCGCGTTCGGTGGGCGGTATCATAGCGAAAGCGAAGTAGAGTTACAGTTTTGGTCGGCGTCAGGCACGACACCGACCTCCTTAGACGGCCTTCATTCTCCCCAGGAGGCCGTCTTCTTTTTGTCTTGAAGTCACTAATTGCACAGTCCTATGCAAGAAGGACTATATAATAACGCAGAAAATGCGCATATGAATTGATGCTGAAGTAAAATTAAATAGCTAATAATAATTAAGTAAAATAGACTCACTGCGCATAGCACGAGTTTTGCAGGACTCCGTTACGTGTCTTGGTGGGGCACAGTCTACCCCGGGCAAACAAGCAGGAGGTCTTTATGATCCGGTTTGCTCTCGTTCTTTCATTCTTGGCCGCACTGAACGTGCTTAACGCGGCCCCCTCGGCGACGGTCCCGATGCGCAATATCAAACCAATCGACGGAACCGAACAGCCGACCTTTCAGAACATTCCCGATCCAACCGCACACGGTCCCCGCCAAGGTGTGCTGGATGATCTGGTCGGGGCCGCCTACGTCGCCGGCACAACGTACTACGATTACCAGCATAACGGGACCGCAGGCAAAATGGTGTCAGTGGACGAATTAGGTTTCGTTCATCTGTCATGGACAAATGGCGAGAATTTCAATTCGTCGGATCGCCACACATACTACAATGTATGGGATCCAACCACTGAGCAGTTCACAATCACAAATGGCAGAATCGACGTCGTATCGCGCGGCGGTTATGTTTGCGGTGCCCTGCAGCCCGATGGTTTCTACTTTCCGGCCTTCCACGAAGAGATCAGCACCGGAGCCACAGCCCATGCCGCCGCTTCGATAGACCTGATTGCCGGAGCAGGCGCCTTCAACACCGTTGAGCCAGAATATCTGGTTGAGAACGGCGCCGAATTGGAAATCATCTGGCCGAAGATCGCGCGCAGCCCGAACGGAAAACTCCACGTGGTGTCGACGGAAAACCCGCTCAGCGGCAATGCCGGCGATCCGCAGCGCATCTACTATTCGCGGGGCATTCCGCAGTACAACGAATTGGGCTTCGGCATCAACATCGTCTGGGAGCCGGTCACCGGCGGCCTGCAGTACAGCGAACTGGATACCGTCATGGTGATTTCTCCGGATGTCGCCTGTTCGCGGCATTCGGACCGCGTGGTCATCGCATGGAGCAAGAGCCGCGATGACTTGACTGCCGATCCCACCCAGTATAACAACGACATCGTCTACATTGTCTCCGAAGACGGCGGCCTGAACTGGAGCGAGGAGGTGAACATCACGAACTTCATCTACGAAGACGTGGACTGCGCCTCGGGAGACACACTGATTTGCGACGCGGACACGTTTCGCGCGTACACGGATATGTCGGTCGTTCTCGACGAGAACGATAACATTCACTTCGCGTTCATGACGATGAACTATTATGCGTTGGAAGGCACGATCTCCCGCTACGCTGGGCAGATCTGGCACTGGGGATCGGATTACGGCTACATGTCGCCGATCATGGCGCTCGAGAACAGCTATTTAGACACGAATTGGGCGGATGATCTGGGTGATTGGCAGCGGGCGCTGCAGCGGCCGAATCTTTCTGTTGACACTGAAACCGGTCATCTCTATTGCGCGTTTGTGCTGGCGGACACGGCGAACTACTCGAACATCGGGATTCCGATGCAGGACATTTGGATTGCAAAATCGACGAACAATGGCGTCTCGTGGTCCATGGCGGTCAATGTGACGAACACGAATACGGGTCAATTGGTGCCGGTCGGTGAAAGTGCTCACGAGCGCGATGCCACACTTGCGGAAACGGTTACCACCTACAATGGTGAGCGCTATCGCCACTTGAGCTACGTGTTCGATCTCGACGCCGGCGGCGCAGTGGGTGACAATCCCACCGGCTCGCCGACTTTGAACCCGGTGCACTACCAGCGTATACTTGTGAGCGACATTCCCGAGGAGCCGCTCTGGAACAATCAATATCCGGCATTCCACGTGGATTCGACGGACATCCCGCAGCCTGTGAGCACGCCGGAACGTCCTGCGCTTCCGGAGCAGTTTACGCTGTACCAGAACTACCCGAATCCATTCAACCCCTCGACCGCGATTCAATTCGATTTGGCGCGCGCTGCAGTTGTCACGTTGAAAGTCTTCAATGTGCTGGGTGAAGAGGTCGCGACGCTGCTTGATCACGCGCCGTTGAATGCGGGAGCACAGATCGTGAATTTTGATGCCGGACGTCTGGCCTCCGGAGTGTACATGTATCAGCTTGACGCCGGCGGTTTGACAGATACTCGCAAGATGGTTCTTATGAAGTAATCCCCCGAGCAGGGAGGAGGCGTCGTCGCGACGCCGATAGTGAGGCCCGTGCCGCGGACCTCAAGGTACACGTGAAGCGTGCGGGCGCAAGCAGGTGTCGCATCCGCACACAGTGTAGGAGAAACGGGCAAGACCGGCGGTGGTCCTGCCCGTTTCTTGTGACCGGGGTGTGCCAGTTGGGCAGGTTCACCTCCGAGGATCCGTTCTATCCGCTCAAGAAGCCCTTGCTGCGCAACAGATGACCCAGTTATGAGCGACGGGTGTACCGCTTGCTCGCGCATCAGAGAATGGAATGCCACAATTCGCCTGCGGATGAACAACCTGCTGGTGATCAACCCGCTCAGTTCTCCGCAAGCGCGCCAATACTCGCAGTTGCAGTCGAAGGGGTGGGAGCGTCTGAATGAAGGCAGGAAAGAGTATGAAGCGTTGCCGCAGACGGTCGAAGGCTCCAGGATCGTTGATCGTCGCAAACGCAACTCGAGTCCACAACGGCGCGTTAATCGTCGACGGATTGAAGGCCGCGCTTGATCAGGCCGGGAGTTCCTTTTCGAAGGTCGCGCAGCTTGTTCACGGCGGCGGGCGCTCCGCTTCTTAAGTCACACAGCATTTTCCACAATCCCAAGGGAGCACAATCGTGCTCCCTTTCGTTTTCTCGAATGTTGTGGCAAATCTATGAACGAACTGCCACAAAATTTACATTATGGGGGCAACATAACGCACGTTCATTAAATGAACATTGATATTTATGAAGTTAGAATATACGAATGGTTCTGGTCAAGTTGACATAGTGCCGTTAAGTCTCCATTTTGAGCCGGGAGGCCGCAAGACGCGCCAGGCACTTTGTGTGCGAAGGGGGGGAGGCGCAAGAATGATGGAAAAAAGGAATGCGCAATGAAGAACCCCCGATATGTCACTTGGCTTTCGCAAGTCGCCGAACTCAGCACCTTGGAACGGGAGAAGCTCCAGCTCGTGACCGAGAAATTCGTCTTTCGGAGCAACGACTATTACCAGAAACTGATCAACTGGAACGACCCGGACGATCCGATTAGACGTTTAATCATGCCCGACATTCGCGAACTAAGAGAGTTCCGGGAGCTTAGATGCGTCAGACGAAAGAAGTTACACTCGTGTACCTGGTCCGGAGCACAAATACCCTTCGACCGCACTGCTGATCTGCAATGATGTATGCGCCGGCTACTGTCGCTACTGCTTCCGCAAGCGGATGTTCATGAGTGACAACGATGAGGCAGTGAAGGACATATCAGCAGGACTGGCTTACATCGAGCAGCACCGCGAAATCACCAACGTGCTGCTGACCGGCGGCGATCGGGGTTGCCCGATACTACGTTTTCCAATGCCGGCCGACTGCGGGAAACAAGCCCTTTGTGACGCCCATCGAGGAAACGCTTGCGCTTGTTGAAGCGACTCGCGCCCAAACGTCAGGATTGTCTAAACGAGTGCGATTTATCATGTCACACGGGACAGGGAAGATCGAACCGGTCGCGATGACCGAGAAGCTGATCATCTTTCGCTATCACAACGCCGCCAAGCCGGAAGATGAAGGAAGATCGCTGGTATTTGGCCGGAATCCGGACGCGTTTTGGCTGGATGACTATTCGCTGACGATCGCAACACATGTGATGACCAAGGAGGTCTGCGCGGACTTGGCCGCATAAGGCTCCGAACACGGTGATCGCAAGTCGAGCGGGCAGCTGACAGCTGCCTGCTCTGTTTATGGCATCAAACACCTTGCGGCCGTCTCGAATACTGGAACGTAGGAGTATTACAACATTTAGCTTCAGAATCCGTAGACAAACTCCAACATCGCAGAGGTTTACGCCTACACATTGGGAAAAGAGTGAAACGCAATGGAAAAAGATGCGTGATGTAGGATACTATTGAGCAGTTGAACCAGTCGCAATTGTTACACATTGTTGTTCATTTCATCGTTTATGTTCAATTGCATCTGTGATATCTATCACACTAATCGATGCCTCTCGCAAGAACTTGTGTTGCGATTTGTGAACAAGTCGTGGATAAGGTACCACAAGGAGTGCAATATTCTACGTGTACATGATTGTGGACAATGTGAAGGGTCATTTTGCTCAGATTTATCAGAGGATATATATTACTGACACAGGCGATGAGACGATTTCAAATGCGGAGACGGCAATGGAGTATCTGTCAACAGCAGGGAAGTCCGGGGATTCCAACCACAAGAGCGCGGAGGCGTGTGACGGGAGAGCGCTCGCGCTTGACTTGTTGAGAGTGCACAACGGCATTTTGGACGCAGAGGTTCGGGATGCCGCACTATACTTTGAGTTGCCGGCGGTGGGAACTGGCAGGGACTGTAACGCGACAGTTGTAAAGAATCTGTTGGACAAGATGGAAGACCTACACCACGAAATTTCCCGCAAGTACATTCGCGACTTGGAGCGGCTGTCTATTCGTATCACAGAAACACGCACCTGCCGGTGTGAGGCGTTGACCAGTATTCTCGAGCGATTCGCGGAATTCAGCACTGCGCTTCGAAAGTGGCAAATCCGGGATCAGTACCTGCTCATGCCCACCGTTCAACAACGCTTGTCGGCTGAATTGGCAGGAACAGAATACGTTGAAGCGTATTCGGGGGAATTCGCGGACCTTGTTCGAGACGCGGTCATGGATCACCGCGACCTTTGTGCTTCCGCCGAGCGGCTCCAACTCGAAATGTTCGCGCTTACGGGTGGCACGGGATGTCCCGAACTTGTGACCACATTTGCGACTCGCATGACCGAATTCGTCCGTCGACTGAAGCTGCAATTCCAACTGGAACGGATGGTGCTTCAGACGCAGGCGGCATAAGCTGGCCAAAGATTTCAAGGTGCATGACGCACTCTGCGGACCGGGCAGTCGAAAGGCTGCCCGGTGCTGTTTTGTGTCACGAGGGATACAACCGCGCAATTGACTGCCTCCCGAATCCGGACTAAGCGCGAGGACTCCCGGCAAAGACGAAGCAAATACCTATTTAGATTAAAATTGGCATAGAATAGGTGATTGGGTGCGTTGAGCACTAAGCCTTTCAATTATAGGGATTTGTTTGTAGATTTATGGGTAGGAAGCGTATTCTGGACTACTCTGTCACTCCCGTCGCCTACTTGGAACTTAACCCACCCGCAATGAAGGTCTCCCCACTCCGTGGATCGATTGTCCCCGTGCCCACGCCCTTTCGCGAAGGTCGTGTCGATGACGCCGCGCTGCAGAAGCTGATCACTTGGCAGATCGAGAATGGCGCGCACGGGATTTCTGTGACGGGAACGACCGGCGAACCGAGCTCGTTGACTCAGGATGAACGCATGCGCATCCATCAATTGGCCAAGGAGGCCATCGCGGGCCGCGTGCCGTTCGTGCCGGGAACGGGCAGCAATAATTTCGCAGAAGGTGTACTCTATTCGAAGAACGCGGAACGGCTCGGCGCGGATGCGCTGCTCTTGATCGCCCCTTATTACAATCGACCGTCCCAAGAAGGTCTCTTTCGCTATTTTACGGGCATCGCGTCCCAAGTCGGCATTCCGGTGATTCTCTACAACATCCCGGGCCGCACGGCGGTGAATATTGAACCGGAAACGGTCGCACGCGTGGTTGAGAAATGCCCGAACGTAGTCGGTGTAAAGGAGTCCAACAAGGATTTCGAGCACATCAACCGCCTGCTGCATCGCATGGGCCGGGACTTTCTGGTCTACTCAGGAATCGAGCTGCTCTGTTTTCCGATTCTGGCAATTGGCGGCGCGGGCTTTCTCAGTGCGACCGCGAACTTGTTGCCGCGCGAAACGGCGAATGTCTACAATCTCGTGCAAACGGGCAAGTGGGAAGAGGCCCGCGAGCTGCATTACCACATGCTGCCGTTAAACGATGCGATCTTCTACGAGATCAATCCCGTGCCCATCAAAACCGGACTGAGCTGGATGGGCAAGATTCAGTTTGAAGTGCGATTGCCGCTGTGCGAAATGAGCGCGACCAATCAGGAGCGTCTGCGCGCAGTAATGCAAAAATACGGTCTTCTGTAATCGAATTGGACGCCCTGGCGCTGCGCGATAGCGGCACCGGGTCCAGCGTCCACGCTGGTGCTGGGGCGGGTGGGTGAAGTGTTTATCCCCTCCAGAGCACGATCCTGCCCGCCCTCGGCTTATTTCTGATTTCATATCTCGTACCTCTCACCACGCACTTTTTCCTTTGAAACTCGCCCGCTGGGCCGCGAACGGCCAACTCCATCAAGGCACCGTCGAAAACGGTGTCCTCAAGTCCAAAGACGGTACCGAATACCAACCTGATTCCGTTGTCTGGCTGCCGCCGAATTGGCCCGGCAAGGTAATTGGCATCGCCTTGAACTTTGCCGATCATGCCAAGGAGCTGAATCTCGCCAAACCCGAACTTCCGGCAATCTTCTTGAAGCCGCAAACCTCCCTGGTCGGCCATAAGGCCAACGTGCTGATGCCGCCCAAGAGCGACTACATGCACTACGAAGTGGAGCTCGTGGCGATTATAGGCCGCACCTGCCGCCACGTGAAAGCGAAAGATGCCTTGGACTATGTTCAGGGCTACACGATTGGCAATGACGTCACCATTCGCGATCACATCGGCCCATACTTTCGTCCGCCGCTCATCGGCAAGGGCTGGGATACGTTTGGTCCCGTCGGTCCGTGGATCGTCACTGCGGACGAATTCGGGTTGCCGCATGAAGTCGAGTTGAAAACCTACGTAAACAACGACCTGCGTCAGCACGGCACCACGAAGGACTTGATCTATTCGCTCGAGGAGATGATCGAGTACTGCTCGATGATCATGACACTTGAGGAGGGCGACCAGATTTGGACGGGAACTCCGGCAGGCCTCTCGCACGTCTATCCCGGCGACGTCATGCGCCTCGAAATCCAGGGCATCGGCGCGCTGGAGAACACGGTCGTGCAGGGAACACAGCCACTCTCGCCGATTCTGAAGAAATGACTCTGTAGGGGTGGCAGACGTGCCGCCCTGCACTGATGCCGCGCGCAAAGCCCTTTGTATCCGACTTCTGACCAACTAAATGCACAACGTCCAACATTACATAAACAGCACGTTCGTCCCGTCGCACAGCGGCGAGACGTTTGAGATTCTCACGCCGCTGACTAACACGGTCATCGGCCATTGCGCTTCAGGCCAGCCCGTCGATATTGATCACGCCGCTCGCGCCGCGCGCAACGCCTTCGATAGCGGCGTGTGGTCAAAGATGAAAGTCAAAGACCGCGCGAAGAAGATCCGCACGATCGGCGATCTGATTTTGAAACACGCGAACACGGTCGCCGAGTTGGAGATTGAAGACACGGGCATTCCCCGGGCGCAGATCACCAAAGGTGCGATCCCCCGCGCGGCCGACAACTTCTACTTCTTCGCCGATCAGCTTGAGGCGTTGCGCGGCGATGCCTACACCGTCAACGACGAGTGGCTGAACTACGTCATCTATCGTCCCGTCGGCGTCGCGGGCTTGATTACGCCGTGGAATACGCCCTTCATGCTCGAAACATGGAAAGTCGCGCCCGCGCTCGCGAGCGGCTGCACAGTCGTGCTGAAGCCCGCCGAGTGGTCGCCGCTCTCCGCCTCGCAGTTGTGCAAGATCATGCAAGAGGCCGATCTCCCGCCCGGTGTGTTCAACTGCGTGCATGGCTACGGAGAGTCCGCCGGTGCGCCGCTCGTGGCGCATCCGATGGTCAATCTGATTTCTTTCACCGGCGAAACCACGACCGGGCAGATCATCATCAAGAACGGCGCCGATACGCTGAAGCGCTATTCGATGGAACTCGGCGGCAAGTCTCCGAACATAGTCTTCGCGGATGTGGACATGGAGCGCGCGATTGACGGCGCGTTGTGGCAAGTCTATTCGCTGAACGGCGAGCGCTGCACCGCCGCCTCAAGATTGTTCTTGCAGGAGAGCATCCACGACGAATTCGTGAAGCGTCTGGCCGAGCGCGTGAAGAACATCAAGGTCGGCGATCCGAACGACATGAGCACTGAAGTCGGCCCGCTGATTCATCACGAGCATTGGGCACGCGTTCGTCACTACATGGACGTAGCGCGCGAAGACGGCGCGACGATCCTGGTCGGCGGTGATCGTCCGGCGGACTACGCTAAGGGCAATTACTTCTTGCCGACGCTGATCACCAACGCGACGAACAATATGCGCATTGCGCAGGAAGAAGTCTTCGGCCCGGTGCTGACCGTGATGAAGTTTAAGGATGAGCACGACGCGATTCGCCAAGCCAACGACATCAAGTACGGCCTCGCGGGTTATGTCTGGACCAACGACATTGAGCGCGCGCACCGTGTCGCCGCCTCGCTCGAATGCGGCATGGTCTGGATCAACGCGCAAAACGTCCGCGACTTGCGTCTGCCCTTCGGCGGCTCAAAATGGTCCGGCATCGGCAGAGAAGGCGGCGAACTCTCCTTCAAAGAATTCTTCATGGAAGCCAAAAGCGTGCATCTGCCGCTAAAGCCCGCGCACGTCCCGAGGTTGGGGGGATAGAACATGAGTGGACCATACGAAAAGAAGACACTCCGAGGCAAGTAGGCAGAATTGTATCGTAGTTTGGATAAGTTCATTATCTCGCTTACCAGCGCCGTGAGGAAAGAACCTGATCTTGAGTCTCGTGTTAGCTACAATCTCGGTTCCAAACATTCTAAAAGAATCTGTCGCGTCAGAGATAAGGCATCTGGGCTCTAAGTCTTGTTTCCAAAACTAAATCGCGAGATTGTTGTCATTTCAGTTAAGTCGGAAATTACCGGGCTAACAAAACGATTCTTCCTGTCAATAGAAAGAGCAAACGACAACTGATAACCATGCCATCCACTCCCCGCATTCCCATTCCCATGCCCGAAATCGCGGTCTTCTGCCAGAAGTGGAAGATCACGGAGGAAATGAAATGAACAATGATTCATCCGAAATAATCTTCGAAGTCCGCGAAGCGGAAGAGGGCGGCTATTGGGCGCGTGCGTTGGGGGCGGACATCTTCACGCAGGGTGAAGACTGGGAAGACTTGAAGGCGATGGTGAAAGATGCCGTTGAATTGTATTTCGACAATCCGGAAACCCGCCCCAAAGTCGTGCGCCTTATGTTGATGACAACGAAGGAAGAGGTGATTCCGTTGCACTCGATTCGCGCGTCAGCATAAGATGGTGCGTATTCCGTCAGATGTCCGGCCCGCGAAGCTCATCAAACTGATGGAGTCTCTGGGATTCGTCCGCGACAGGCAATCCGGAAGTCACATTATCATGAAGCACTCGGGACCGCCCGGACGAACAATCGCCATGCCCGAGCATCAAGTGATTAAAACCGGAACATTGCGCGGTATCTTACAAGCAGTTTCAGAACACACAGGCAGCCCGATAGAGAAACTCACTAACGAACTTTAACAAAGTGCTCACTCCCCGCATCCCCATTCCCATGCCCGAAATCGCGGCCTTCTGCCAGAAGTGGAAGATCACGGAGTTCTCGCTCTATGGCTCCGTCCTCCGCGATGACTTCGGCCCCGGCAGCGACGTGGACGTGTTGGTGACCTTTCTACCGGATGCACCGTGGAGCACATTTGACGTCATGGATATGGAAGAGGAGCTTGGTGCGCTTCTGTGCCGCAAAGTCGACATCGCGGAACGTTCCGCTGTGCGCAAGAGCCGCAATCAACTGCGCGCGTCTCGAATTCTGAATTCATCGCATACAATTTATGGAGCGTGATGACGCGAGCCTCGTGCTCGATATTCGTGACGCTTGCAATCGTATTCTGGCGAAGACGAACAGAATGACGCTTCGACAGTTCGAAGGCGACGAGGATGTGCAAGACATCGTTTATCGTCAATTCGGCAAAATCGGCGAAGCCGCTAACAACCTCTCTGAGGAGTTTCTGGATCGCTACCGGCATGTCAAATGGGGCAAAATCGTCTCGCTCAGAAACAGAGTTGTGCACGACTACTCTGAGCTTGACCTTTCCCGCATTTGGCGCATCATCCGCGAAGAGGTTCCGCAATTGCTGAAGAACTTGGAAGATGCCTGATCCCACGCCCCCCAATTCCCGATATCCCGGCGGATGATTGTAGAGGCGTGCCCGCGACCAGACTGCGCAGTTGACTAAATTGTCAAGCATAACTTGCTGAGATATACCCCCAGCCAAAGGAGACACAAGATGCATCGCAACATCGTACATCTGGCGGCTCTATTCTTGATTCTACTCGCGATATCTTCCGCGGCTCATGCCCGGCGCGCGCTCTTGCGACCGCCGGATCGATACAAAGGTATCGAGATTAACGGCGTCAAGTACGTCGTCGGACAGGTCTACGTCGCGCAGTTCACCGATACATCGGCGCTGAAGCCGTTCGGATTTCGCGGCTTTGAGACGATGGGCAGCACCGTCTACTACAAGAGGGTGAAGGCAATCTGGCCGCTCGACACAGACTATGACGCGCTGCCGGACCTCGTCGTCGGATTGAACTACGAGAAAGTGGCCAACCCCGACGACGCAAAGCAGCTCTACATGCGCGGCGGCGAAGAACAACTGCGCGCGGGACCGTACTTCACGAATTATGGCACGTACTACAACGGCCCCGTGACGTACAAAGGCGCCTACGGATCCACCTGTGGCTCGCGCTACTACAACGATGGCAGACCCGGCAGCTATGCTCCGTACTGGGCGTGGCCGCACGACTACAACCCGGAGGCCTATCGTTATCACACAACCACGCGCACGAATCTAAAGCCGACGATCATTGGCTCCTACCCGACCAACAAGTTTCTGCAGCGGAAATACTGGGGCGGAGGCCCCGTCCGCTGACTCACTATTGCAACTAAGCTGATTCACGATACCCGGAGCACACCACATGCCTGCTCGCAAAGGCGCGGATTTTCTTCAGCAGCTCAAGAACAACCCTCCCGAAATCTACCATCGCGGCGAACGCATCCGCGACTTCACGACGCATCCTGAATTTAAGGGGCACGCGCAGAGCCTCGCCGATCTCTACGATTTGCAATGGCAGCATCCGGACTTCATGCTGGTCAAGGACGACGAAACGGGCGAGCCGATTGCGCGGAGTTATCACATTCCGAAGACGGCGGAAGACATTCGGCTGCTGTCGAAGTGCATGCTCAAGAACGCGGAGTTCACGTGCGGCATGATGGGCCGTTCGCCGGACTACCTGAATCGCGCCATGGCATCCTACGCAGGCGGCTGGCGCTATCGGGCCGCGCAGGATCAGCGCTTCGGTGAGAATGCGAAGTCGCTCTATCGCAGGCTGTCACGCGGCGACCTGTGCATGACACATACGCTGATCAATCCGCAGGCCAATCGCTCGGTGTCCGTCGCGGCGCAAAAAGACCCGTACATGGGTGCGCGTATCAAAGAAGAACGCGCCGACGGTTTTGTGATTCGGGGTGCGCGCATGTTGGCGACCGCGCCCGTTTCCGACGAAATCATGGTCTTCCCGTCGACGCTTTTGACGAGCAATCCTGAAGACGCGCCGTATGCCTTCGGCTTCTGCATCCCGGCAAATACGCCGGGCCTCAAATTCCAATGCCGTGAAACGGTTAGCTACAATCCGAACGGCTACGATCATCCGCTCGGAGCGCGCTTCGAAGAGCAGGACGCGGTCGTCATCTTCGAAGACGTGTTCGTCCCGTGGGAGAAGGTGCTGCTCTATAAGAACGTCGACGTCTGCAATCGCGCCTACGCCGCGTCGGGCGCCGTCGTGCACATGTCGCATCAGGTAATTTGCAAGAACATCGCCAAGAGCGAGTTCCTGCTCGGTCTCGCGTCGCTGCTTGTCGATTCCATCGGTATCGAGCAGTTCCAGCACGTGCATGAAAAACTTTCCGACCTCTGGGTCGCGCACGAAACGATGAAAGCCTTCCTGCGCGCCGCTGAGGCCGATTGCCATATTGACGAGTACGGCGTGATGCGTCCGGCTTGGGATCCGCTGGATGCCGCGCGCAATCTTTTCCCCAAGACCTATCCCAAGCTCGTGCAGATTATTCAGCAGCTCGGCGCGAGCGGACTGGTCGCGATGCCCACGCACGCCGATCTGAATGGACCTCTTAAAGAAGAGATTAAGCAATACTATCAGGGCGCGCGAGTGGATGCGTACGAACGGATTCCGCTCTTCCGTCTCGCGTGGGATGCGTCGGTGTCGGCGTTCGGCACGCGGCAAGCGCTCTATGAGTTCTTCTTCTTCGGCGATCCCGTGCGGATGGCCGGCGCTCTGGTGAAGAACCATCCGCGCAAGGAGGCGATGGAGAAGGTGCGGCACTTCCTGTCGCGTATGCAGTCGGAAGCCGAGGCCGACGCAACGAAGTCCGGTAATCGCTAAGATCGCATGGCCGATTTTCACTCACCGCTTGAATCGCGCGCGTTTTTTGACACCGTTGGCCTCTTCGCCACCGGTGTCTGTGTGATTACGGCCCGAGGAGCAGCGGGTCCGCACGGTATGACGGCGAATGCCGTCACGTCCCTTTCGCGCGATCCGATGCTGATCATCGCGTGTGTCTCGAAACGCGCGCAGATGTCAGAGTATCTTTCCACCACGGGGGCGCGGTTTACGATCAATATTCTGCGCGATGAGCAGATGGCGATCTCGAATCACTTCGCGGGCCGCAGCGACGAGGGCGAAAGCCCGAGCTTCCGCTTTGTCGAATGGGACGGCGGGCCGCGCATCGAAGGCGTGCTCGCGGCGGTGGGCTGTGATGTGCACGAGTGCCTGCCCGGCGGCGATCATCTCATGGTGATCGGCCGCGTCGTCTGTCTTCATCAGGGCATCGAACCACACAAACCGCTACTCTATTTCAAGAGCCGCTACCACGACTTAACAGGTGGACTCAATCGCGCGGCCCCGGCGCGCGAAGATCTCGGCGACGACCCGCAGCTCTTTTGGGACCCTTGGGAAAGTTAAGCCATACTCCAATCAGTTTTCATTCACCCTAAGTCAGGACACCACTATCAGCACCGAAGTCACAGTTACCCCGCGTATTCGCAAGAGTCTGCATAACAACAATCAGCCTGCGCTGCGCGAAATCAACAACCATACCGACCTGTTGAAAGTTCTCGAACCGTACACGGTTCCTTCGATCGGCGCGTCGCTCTGGCAAACCTTCAATACGCTCATTTCGTTGCTCGCCAGCTACTACTTGATGTACCTGAGCTTGAGCTATTCATACTGGCTAACCCTGGGTCTGTCGTTTCTTGCCGCAGGGTTCACGATCAGGCTCTTCATTATCCAACACGATTGCGGCCACATGGCATTCTTCCCCAGCCGCAAATGGAATGACCGTCTGGGATACCTGTGCAGCTTCTTCACCGTCGTGCCCTACTACTATTGGAAGCGTCAGCACGCGATGCACCACTCGACCAACGGCAACCTCGACCATCGCGGGCATGGCGATCTCGACGTCAAGACGGTCACCGAGTATCTCAAGCTCTCGGAACATGATCGGCTCCTGTATCGCATCTATCGCAATCCTATCGCCTTCATCCTGGGTGGTCCGATTGTGCTGTTCCTGAAAATCAATCGCTTTGTGAGCGATCCGGATCAGTATAGCAAGCGCGACCAACGCAACGTCTATTTCACAAACATCGCAATCGTCGCCACGTTCGCCTTCTTCTCGTGGTGGATCGGCGTGATTCCCTTTTTGAAGATATTCCTGCCGGTGCTCTACATCTCGTCAAGTGCGGGCATCTGGCTCTTCTATATCCAGCACCAGTTCGAGCACACGTATTGGAAACACGATCAGGAGTGGAATTTTGTGCGCGCCGCGATGCAGGGCAGTTCGTACTATGAGTTGCCCAAAGTCATCCAGTGGTTCACGGGCAACATCGGCTACCACCACATTCACCACCTGACGCCCGGCATTCCCAACTACCGCCTCGAGAAGATCTACAACGAGAACCCCGAGTTTCGCGATGTCTACAAAGTTACGCTGCGTTCGAGTCTCGCGACGGCCTTCCTGAGCGTGTGGGACGAACAGCAGCAGAGGCTCATCAGCTTCAAAGAGCTGAAGCAAAAGTACGCATAGTCTCGGTGTGACCCCTTCGCCGTTCACGAGGATAGGGAATGGGGTCTGCCTTTCCGACTTTTCAAATTTCATACATCAAATTACATACCTTCTGCCATGACTCCCAACATTCTTCGCACGGCGCACGCCGAATTCCGCGTGACGGACATCGAGCGTGCCAAAACATTTTACGTCGACGCACTGGGTTTTTCGATAGTTCGTCAGGATTCCGAGCGGCTCTATCTGGGCAACATCGAAGAGCGTGATCCCTATTCGCTCGTCTTGCGCAAGTCGCCGCAGCCCGGGCTGGGGCATCTGGCCTTCAAGGTCGAGCGTGAGAGCGATCTCGACGGCCTCGCGTGGATTGCGGGCGAAGACGGCCTCGCGCACAAGTGGCTTGACAAGGGCGCGAAATACAAGATGGGCCGCACGCTCGCGCTGCAGGACCCGCACGGCATTCCGCTGCACTTCTATTTTGAAGCCGAGCGCCGAGACTGGAGTTTGCAAAAGTACCACGAGCATCGCGGCGCGAAGATTCAGCGCATTGACCACTTCAATTGTCAGGTCCACGACGTGCGCCGCGCCTACGAGTGGTACACCAAGCGCTTGGGCTTCCATTGTAGCGAATACACGGCGGCCAACGACTCGCCCAAAGTTCCCGGCGAATATTCGGCGTCGAATCCGAGCTTCAGTTGGCGCTGCGTCGAAACCGATGATCTGTGGGCCACGTGGCTGCACCGTAAACCCAACGTGCACGACATCGCGATGATGAACGGCATCGGCCCGCGCTTGCATCACGTCGGCTTTTGGGCCTATGACAGATTGTCGATCTTAGATGCCTGCGACGTGTTGGCGAGCATGGGCATGGTGGATCACATCGAGCGCGGCCCGGGTCGACACGGCCTGTCGAACGCGTTCTTTCTCTATCTGCGCGACCACGACAACAACCGCATCGAAATCTACACCGGCGACTATTTGCTGACCGATTGGGACGTCCCGCCCGTCCGCTGGAGCATCAACGACAAACGCCGCGCCACCTTCTGGGGCCACCTCCCACCCAAAAGCTGGTTCGACGAAGCCAGCCTTGTAGAAGACATCGTCACCGGCGAACTCATGCCCACCAGCGAACCGAAGTTTTTTGGTCGGCCAAGTTTTGTGGTGTAGAGGGAGGGGTAAGGTCTCACAGGCAGAATCAAGATTGATTCGACTGCAAAATCATTTCAGGAGAAGTTGGTGGCAAACAAATCGCATTTCAATAGTGGACATTTTGCATTAAACCATTTGAAAAAGAATGGTCAAATGCATAGTTCAACTAGGTTGATGCACGCGGCTTCCCCCGGCGGCACCCGCTGCGGGTGCCCCGATCCCCGATCGTACCTTCCCGTTCCGTGCGACGACACCCCGCTGGCGGTCTCCCCACCTTCCCCCTCGTGCCCCCCCGTCACCAGCCTAAAACCTAACTCGCCTGACTCGCCTGAAATCAGCCTCTTCCGTTCCGCCAATTGTTAGCGCGACAACGGAAATACGGATTACCACTCTAAGGCGCCGCGCAGGAAATCCCGCGCCCTCTTCAGCTCCTGATGTCCACCGCCCACCGGTTGCCAAACGGCAACCTAATAAATATGCTAAATCTATTGCAGGTTTCGCCTGAGGGTCTATATTGCATGGAATATGTGCAGGAGTATGGACAATCGGTGAATCCCCGCGAAAGGTGGTGCGAACATGAGGCTGAGGTATTTGGTTTTGTTGTGGATAAGTGTGTCCAGTGCGGCCTTTGCTCAAGCCCCCGGAATTGACTGGCAACATCAGAGCGGGCTGGGGTCGGACTTCGAAGCGATAGGAATCCGGGAGGTCGGGGTCGGCGAGGTCGTCGTCGCCGGGTTCACGGACGTGAACTTCAACTACGATGTCTACGTGCGGAAGTTCTTTGCCAACGGATCGGTAGAGTGGAGCACTCACCTGTCGACATTTGAAGATGATCAGGCCACGGGTATTTCGCTGTCGGCAGGGAGCGGCTACGCCGTCGGCGGCTGGCGCAGTCTGTTCGGCGGACCGGCCGATATCATCTTGAATCTGCTCGACAGCGGCGGCAGTCTGCTGAACAGTTTTACCTACGGCGCTGGCGATGACGAAGTCGCCAATGACCTTCAAACAACAAGTGACAACGGCTACGTGCTCGCGGGCTATCGCGACCAGGGCCTCGGACGCGATTTTCACATTATCAAAGTGACTTCGGCCGGCGCGCTGACGTGGTCCAAGACCTACGGCGGAGCGAGTGACGATGTAGCTCATGCCGTTTTGCAGACCTCGGACGGCGGCTATCTCGTGGTCGGGGAGACGAGCAGCTTCGGGTTTGGTGACAAGGACGTTTGGGTTCTGCGACTCGATGCGAACGGTGATTCGCTCTGGTCAAGCGCATTCCTGTCGGCGGAGACCGAGGTCGGCTATGGCGTGACGCAGACGAGCGACGGCGGGTTTGCGATCTCGGGTTATCAGCAGACACTCATGCCGTTTGATCAGGATGTGCTCTTGATCAAAATCGACGCGAGCGGTGCGCTGCTTTGGACGACGCTGCTCGACTGGGGCGGCTTCGATTTGGCCTACGATGTCGACGAGTGCAATGATAACGGTTTGGTCGTGTGTGGTAAATCGGATGGCGGTTCGTCGAGTGAAGAGGCGACGGTCTGGAAGTTCGATGAAATCGGCCAGCACTATTGGACGGTGCAAGTTGGGGACGCGTCGGGCGATGGAACGTATGAGATTCGCCAGCTAAACGCGGGCGGTTACATCTTCTGCGGTTACACGGCCAATCCAACAGAAGAGACGATTGACATGCTCGTCGTGAAGCTGTTGCCGGATATTGACCTTGAAGGGCCTCTTCCGGTGGAACTGTTGAGTTTCGGCGCGGTGTCGACGGAGCAGGGAATTGAGTTAAGTTGGACGACCGCGAGCGAGACGGATGTGGATCACTTTGAGCTGTATCGCGGTACCAATGGAGACTTCTTGCGCGTTGCCGAGCTTGCCGCGACGGGCAGTGCGAGCAGCGGTCAGACGTACCGCTTCGCGGATAGCATGGTCGAACGACATGTCGACTACTCGTACTACCTGACGGTGGTGGATGTGAACGGCGCGCGCGAGGAGCTGCGTGACCGGATGGTGACGGCGTCGTGGCATGAAGGCGCGGCGATTCCGGAGGAGTTTACACTGCGGGCCTATCCGAATCCGTTTAATCCGACGACGACGATTGAGTTCACTCTATCTGAGGCCGGTCAGGTGACGCTCGCGATATTCGATAACACGGGGCGCACCATCGAGACGCTGGCGCGCGCGGCAAATGCCGGCACGGTGCGTTTTGAGTGGAACGCCGAAGGTCGCAGTTCAGGGACGTATTTCGCGCGGGTGAGCGCAGCAGGGGGGAGCCGGGTGGTTCCGCTCGTGCTCTTGAAATAGCGCTTGTGAAGCGGGTTTAGCGCGAACGCGGCGGCCGATTGGTCGCCGCGTTTGTTTGTTCATGACGCACCGCTGTCGATACCCAATGCTTGTCATTTAACGCATTGGAGCAAGGGTCATCAACGAAAGGAATCTGGAATTGACGTGTTGACTCTCTATGAAACGCTACGTACATTTTAGGGCCCACGTATCACCCGCGCGACCTCGGCGTTGCCCTGCAGGATTTTTCGAAGGAGGATTTCGAAATGAAGCATCAGATTCTTGTTGTTTTCGCGGCATTGTCCGTTGCTTCAATCTGTACGGCACAATTCAACGTTGGTATGTACACCACCACGCCGCTGACAGAGTGGTGCGCGGGGGGCACGCCCCTCCCGGACGGCACTGTGGGTCGGATCTATTGGGATGTGAATAACAATGGACCGGATTGGACGGACCCGATGCCAGTCGTGGGTGGCGGCTTTGCGCAGGCGAACTTCAATACCTTTGTCTTGAACGGCGAGAGCGTAGGACTTGAGCCCGGTACGTTCTTCTTTGAAGAGAATTTCACGATAGCGACCAATACTCCGCAACCGTCGAAGTACTATGTTCGTGTGGAAGATTTTTGGGAGAATACCTGGACTTCGCGTGTGATCACCGTCGTCGACGGCTACCAGGAGACAGACATGGCTCCGTGGAGCTGCCAACGAAACTGCGGGGTGCCGCCACCTGATTCAATAGTAATCAGTACGCCAGGCGGACGTAACTTCTTGCAGCCGGGACAGAGTTACAACGATTGCTGGGGATTTTGCGACGTTCGGTTCGCAACACTGTGCTTGGGGCCACTGTCAGAGGACGAGATGCCGATTGTCGAGTTCTCGCCTGGCTGCGTTGGAAATGGCTGTCATCTGAACGATTATCCGGCGGTGGTAACGATCCTTCCTCCGGGCTGGCTTTACAACCCAGCATCGCACTTGTGGTGTGCGGAGATGGTGGCAACGGCCGGTTGCGCGAACTTCCTATTGACGAGCATCCTGTCGGCGGAGCAGGGCACGTTTAATGCAATGGCCCTTGACGCCAGCGTCGTGCTTTATTGGACGACGTACTCGGAGAACAATGTGGCGGGCTACGACGTGTTGCGCACGGTCGCGGGTTGTGAGACGTTTGAGAAGGTTGGCAACGTCGAAGCCGTGAACAGTCCTGCAGGTTCAAACTATGAGTTCCTGGACAACGGCGCGGTGAACGGCACAAGCTACGTATATACGCTGGAGACTGTCAATTTGGATGGTTCGCGCGATGGGTGGGGAACGGTTGTAAGCGCGACGCCATCGGTGGAGGCCGGGGTGATCACGGAATTCGCCCTGCACCAGAACTATCCGAACCCGTTCAACCCAACCACGAAGCTCGTGTTTGACGTAATGTCACAGGACTTCGTGACTTTGACGATCTGTAATGTCATGGGCCAGCGTGTTGCAACGCTTGTGAATGGCACGATGGCTGCAGGTCGGCACTCGGTTTTGTTCGACGGCTCAAACCTGTCATCGGGTCTATACTACTATACAGTCAAGGTTGGCAAAGACTTCGCAGCAACGAAGAAGATGTTGCTCTTGAAATAGTGCGGCGAGTTTTCACGTCGAAAATGCGACGAGCGGCAGGTCAAGGACCTGCCGCTCGTTTTGTTTGAGACAATGGCAACAAAGCTTAGCGCACGAGGGTGAGCCGGTTCACGGCAGTGTGGTTTTCCGTGGCTAGTTTGACCCAATACGATCCGGTGGCCAAGTTTCCGGCATCAAGTCGAATCTGATGCTGCCCGGCTTGCAGCACTTCCGCCGGGTAGCTTTGAACCACGCGGCCCAAGACGTCAAAGATCGTCAGACTTGTCCGACCTGTTTGGGGCAGCGTGAAGCTCAGGGTAGCTTGCGCGTTGAAGGGATTGGGATAGGCTGTTAGATTGAACCGTACTGGAAGGAGCGGCTCCATTGGTGACACCGGGCTCATGTCCGGTGACAAGCGAACTAGCCAAATATCACCGGTGGTAAAGGTTGAGTTGCTTACCCAACCGGCAAACCTGCGGCCGCATAGCCGCCGTCAGGCAAAGCTATGAATGCGTTTGCGCGACTCACGTGCTCCTGAAACCAGTGTTCCGCCCACACACTATCGCCGCTCGAATCCACTTTCGCCATAAACATTGCCGTTCCTCCGCTTCCAGGGTCGTCATGGCCACAAGCAATTACCCCGCCGTCATCTGTCGCAAGGAGATCAAAAACTACTAATTGAAATTCTCCCGCCAAATCTATATCCCACATGTAATTCCCCATTGAATCCGTCCGTACAATCCAGGCATCGTCATACGTTTCGCTGAGGCTGGAACTGTATCCCCCCAAAAAGAACCCGCCGTCCGGAGCCAACGCAATCGCGCGCGCCTCTTCACGGCCACCGTAACCGAATGTGCGGCTCCAAAGACTGTCTCCGTCCTGTGAGACTTTGATCATCCACATGTCGTAGGAACCTGCACCAAACGAAGCTGTGTAACCACAGGCAACATAGCCGCCATCAAAGGCTGGAGTGATAGCCCAGCCTTTATCCCAACCAGTGCCCCCAAATGAGCGCGTCCAAACGGTATCCCCTGCGTCATTGAATTTGACCATCCATAAATCGGGCGTGCCGCTATATCTTGATCTGCCCGTTGCAACATAGTTTCCGGCCTTCGACTGCAACCATGTCTTCAAACCATGTCCCACCGGTTTCATTTCCAAGGAGTTTCGTCCACAGGGTATCTCCCGCTGAATCTAATCTCAGCAACCATCCTAAGGAGGGTTCGGGATTCGCTGGTGGAAACCTTCCCACGGCACCTGCTGCAATGTAGCCATCATCAAGAACGATGATCCTACTTATATAATCGGAGTATTCCCAGCCCCAACTATGGCTCCATTCTTCATTACCGAGGGAATCTACCTTAACCACATATGCATCAGCATTGCGCGTTTCAAAGACCTCGGCATTCCATGTCTCACCCGCAAGGATAAACCCGCCGTCCGGAGTCTGTGCCACGGAGTGCGCAAGGTCGTGATACTCCCTGCCGTACCTTCGCGTCCACACTGTGTCCGGCGGCTGAGCCTGCGCAAGAATGTTTGCCCCCAACAACGAAACGCGAATCCCACCCGCTTCAGAAAACTGAATACAGATAGAATTCGCGTGCTCATTTTCGTGGCCTCCGGGCTAAGGTGCTCCGACAGTGAATCAAGATCGCATAAATTCGAGACCATTGCAAGCCACTCGGTTTCGACCGCGCGGCGGAGTGGGGTCGTGGGCTGGTCTGAGGCGGGCGGCACGCCTGCCGCCCCTACCTTGCGCAGAAGAGGCCCGCGTTTGATTCCCCCAAATCCGCCGACGAATCTCGCGGGAGACCGAAATCGGCGCCCTCACCGGATCACGCAAAAGTTGGGAAGTGCGCAAGGAATGCATGATGACAGCGCCTGACATCGTTATGCAAGATATTGAAAATAAAGGTCGAGAGTTATGAAAAGGGGGTGGCACGTGCGTTGCCATAGTGGTCTCATGAATGGACGTAGTCTGTTCGCCCGGGTCCCATGCCGGGTATGATCTGGACCGGAGAATTACCCTGCGCGGCACCAAGGGGTAGTTTATCCGCCCCATCTTGAGTAAGGAAGTGGGGCCTTACGGGAACCCTCGTCATGCGCGCGGTTTTCTTCCCAGTCTCCCTGCTTCTTTGTGACGACGCACGATCCTCCTTGGCTTTCGCTTCGGGACTCGTGAGGCCCTTCCTTTCTCTTCTTGGCAACATATCGTCGGGCGACAAACAAGACCCGGACTCAGTTACCGAGGGCTATGGCACGGTTTCCTTCGCTCCTGCTTGCGGCCCCTGCACGGCTCACTCAGACTTTGCAACACGTTCTCGGTGACTGATTCTGGCTCTTGTTTTGGCGGTGGGTGTATGTGAATCACACACTCTCTGCTCCCGAAATGAAAAACACCGCCCTCGCAGCGGTGTTTTTTGTTGGCGGCAGGTTTTGCAAACTCCTGCTAAATAGATGATTGCGGTGTCTGGTGTGGAATGGGTAGTGCAAGCAGTTGCTGTTGACATTCCCTTGACTGATAGGTATATTGAGAATTCATAAGGGGCTTACGAGCGCGGATTACAGCATCCGCAACTATTCGGAAGCCGGCTTATCATTTGGTTTGCCTCAATTAATAGGTCTTCGGTAAGGGTCATGCCGGCGGCCTATCGAACTCATTCAGTTCCTCTCACGTCGCGATGCCACCCGGGGTTGTCGCGATGCCCTTCCCCACCTTTCACTATTAGACGTACATCTTAGGCTTGGCTTACGCAATCTCGCGGACCTCGCGCCCCGTTCGTCACGAGGAAATACTACATTGTATGACAAACTAACTCCCCCAGCAACCGGTGAGCAGATCACGGTTGCCGATGGTCGTTTGGTCGTTCCGGATCACCCGATCATTCCGTTTATTGAAGGCGACGGCACGGGCCGGGATATTTGGAAAGCCTCACAGCGTGTGTTTGATGCGGCGGTTGAGAAGGCTTACGGCGGCAAGAAGAAAGTTGTATGGTTTGAAGTTTACGCGGGCGAGAAGTCGCTCACGGTCTACGGCGAGAACGTCTGGCTGCCGGACGATACGCTGAAGGCGATTAAGGAACATATAGTAGCGATTAAGGGTCCGTTGACGACTCCGGTCGGCGGCGGCATTCGATCTTTGAATGTAGCGCTTCGGCAGGTGCTCGATCTGTATGCCTGTGTGCGGCCCGTGCGTTGGTTTGAAGGCGTGCCCGCACCGGTGAAGGAGCCGGGGAAGCTGAACGTGGTGATCTTCCGCGAAAACACGGAAGATGTCTATTCGGGTATCGAATGGAAATCCGGCTCGGCGGAAGCGGCGCGGGTAATTGAGTTCATCAAGGGTCTGGGCAAGACGATTCGCCACGATTCGGGTATTGGAATCAAGCCGATTTCGAAATACGGCAGCGAGCGCATCGTGCGCAAGGCGCTTCAATACGCGATCGATCACGGCAAGAAGATGGTGACGATTGTCCACAAGGGCAACATCATGAAGTTCACCGAAGGGGCGTTTCGCGAATGGGGCTATGAGTTAGCCGCGCGCGAGTTCGCAGACACGGTGATTTCGGAGAAGGACTTGTGGGATAAGTTTGACGGGAAGCTGCCGGCAGGCAAGGTGTTGTTGAACGACCGGATTGCCGACGCGATGTTCCAGCAGTTGCTGTTGCGGCCCGACGAATACGAAGTCATCGTGACGCCGAATTTGAACGGCGATTATTTGAGTGATGCGTGTGCTGCGCAGGTCGGCGGCTTGGGTTTGGCGCCGGGCGGAAATATCAGTGATGCGTACGCGGTGTTTGAGGCGACGCATGGCACGGCTCCGAAATATGCTGACAAGGATGTGATCAATCCGGGCAGTGTGATTCTGTCGGGCGTGATGATGTTTGAATATCTGGGCTGGGATCCGGTGGCAAAGCTGATTGTAAAGGGCATTGAAGGGGCGATTGGAAACAAGCGCGTGACCTACGACCTTGAACGTCAGATGGCCGGTGCGACAAAGCTGAAGACATCAGAATTCGCGACTGAGATTATCAAGAACATGTAGCCGGCGATAGCGCTGGACCCGGTGCACGGGCGATTCGCGCCCTGAGTAGGTTCGGGTAGTAGCAGACTCTTTTTGGAATAGCGGGAAGTTCGGGCACGGAGTTCCCCATCTGTATAGACGAAACAAACCTCCCAAAAGTTGCATGATCCGCGGCAAGCGGTGAACCAGCGATGAGGATTTAACATGATGCGTTGTCTGACCACAATTTTACACGTCTTTGCTTTACTGGCGCTAAGTTCACTGGTGTACGCCGGACCGGGCAAGATTTCGGGCACGGTGTTAGACGTGAACGGCGATGGTGTCCTCGGCGCCAATGTCCAGATCATTGAAACCGGTCAAGGTGTTACCGTCTTGAATGTAGACGGCAGCTACGTGATCTTGGGTGTCAATCCGGGCACCTATACCGTTCGGATCTCGAGTATCGGTTACGGTGCCAAGGAGTTCCGCGGCGTCGAGGTGTCGTCAGACCTAACATCGAACGTGAACGCGACCTTGCAGGATGAAGCGATTCAGATCGGCGAAGTCGAGATTGTCACGCAGAAGAAGAAGACCGTGCAGCTGGATGTGTCGGGCAAGGAAAACCGCATGACCGGCCAGGAGCTGCAGGTTTACGGCGGTGGTCAGGTGGCGAACATCATTGCCAAGCAGCCGGGCTTCAAGGTCGATCCGGACGGCGGATTGCATGTGCGCGGCGGTCGCGACACGGAAGCGAAATACGTTGTGGACGGCCAAACCAAAGGCGACGCTCTTTACAACAGCTCGAAGCGCCTGATCAACACGAGCGCGCTGAACGTCGAAGAAATCGAGATTTTGACGGGCGGCGACGCCTCGACGGGCGGTTATCAGTCCGCATTGATTCGCGTGACGACGCCCGAAGGCAACATGAAGGACTACAACGGTACGATTGAGTATCGTACCGACCGCATGTTCCAGAACTACAGCTTCGACGCCGATCAGTACGACTATGCGTTCAGTGGTCCGGTGCCGTTCGTCAAAGAGATCTTCAACATGAAGGAGAACAAGTTTTCCTTCTTCACGTCGGGAACGGCGAAGCTCTCAAATACCTACACTCCGTATGCGATCCGCCGCGATCCGAACGACTATTTGGATTTGGGTTTCGACATTCCAGAACGACAGTCGAATGACTATTCGACCTTCTGGAAGCTGACTTACCGTATGGATCCGGCGCGGAAGTTCAACTTCTCCTATACGCGCGACCACTCGCTTTGGGACATCTACCCGGATGGCGAGGCTTCGATTGGCGGCAACTATGGGTGGCAGTATAAATACATTCCTGAGAATCGTCCGTATGCGCGGAATATTCGCGACTCATACAATTTGCAGTACCAGCACAATGTGACTCAGAACACGTTCTATGAGGTCACGCTGGGCCGTTTTACGACAAAGACTCGTGTGACTCCGCGGGGCAAGAATCCCGACGAGTTCACGGCCCAGACTCAGGTTGAAGACGCGATTGTGGGCGGTCAGGGCGGCACGTCGGTGCAGGACGTAAATAACAATGGCATACCTGACGGCTATCGTGACGTGAATGGGGACGGCCAATACGTTGGCGAAGGTGAAGGCTATGACGACGTCAATGAGAATGGACGCTGGGATCGCGGCGAGGACTGGGTTGATCTTAACGGCAATGGCGTCTTTGATGCTGCAGAGCCGTGGGTTGATCGCCCGAATGGTCAGGGTGCAAATAACGTAGGCGTATACGATTCGTGGGATCCGTATGTCGACCTGAACGGCAACGGGCGTTGGGACGATGCCGAGCCGCAGCTTGCCGAGCAGGACTGGAACGGGAACGGTCAATGGGACGGCGAGCGTTTCCAGGACGCTGACGGCGATGGCATGTATGACGGATACGGAGAAGGCTACGACGATCGCGGCAACGACCGTTGGGACAGCGGGGAGATCTTTACGGACCGTAACGGCAATGGCGTCTATGATGAAGGCGAGCCGTTTGTCGATCAAGGGAACGGGCGGATTGACCGGCAGACGAATTTCGAGAACGACGACGATCGCGGCGAGGGTCTGTTAGACGGCGATTTCGTCTGGGATACCGGGGAGCCGTTCATCGATTTGCCGGACAGTACCGGCTACTATAACGGCGAGCACGACGAGGGTGAAGTCTGGCTCGACCTCCCGAGCGGTGCGGAAAGCGGAATTCGTTTGTTGCCGACCCGTAACGGCCGTTACGACGGTCCGAATGAGCGAATCGACGAATATGAACTGTTCTGTCGTCCGGCGGATGTAGGCTTCGGCATGGATCCGCGGTTGCCGGTGATCTATACGTGGGCAAACATTCTCGAGTATCTGCCCGCCGGCGAACCGGAATGGCCTCTGACTACTCTGACATCGACACACTGACGGGCCTTCCGGAGTATTTCAATTACATTGATGGCAAGTCGACATGGATCAATCGCAATCCTGGAATTGACGGCGCGCATCCAGTGTACGACTTACCGAATGGCTTTGCCGATGAAGGCGAGGTCTATTCCGACTACAATCGCAACGGGCAATATGATCTCTTTGCGGATGAATTCCTGAATCCGGGCCAGTGGGACGAACAGGCTTATTGGCAGGACCGCAGATCGGTGGAATACTCAAGCAAGTTTGATATCACGAGTCAGGTAAACAAGTTCCACGAATTGAAGTCGGGTTTCGAAGTCAAATATCGTGAGCTTGAAATGCAATCGATCCAATTTCCGGACGAACCGTACGACAACGTGGACTACCCGCTGCCTGTCGGGTCTCCGTATTATGGCATCGGCAGCACGCGCGACTTCTATAGTCACAAACCGTGGGAAGGCGCCGTTTACTTCCAGGACAAGATGGAATTTGAGGGCCTGATCGTACGTGCAGGACTTCGTTCCGACTTCATCATTCAGGGTGATGGGCTCCTTCAGCAATTCCAAAATCAAGTGGACGCAGGTCAGCCGGGGGCGCTGCTTGCAGAGCGCGGGCGGTACGTGATCGCGCCGCGGCTTGGCATTTCGCATCCTATTTCGGCAGCGTCGAAGTTGTATTTCAATTACGGCCACTATTATCAGACGCCGTCTTTCCAGTACTTCTACCGCAGCGCGACAGCGAACATTTCGCCGAACACGGAAATCGGCAACCCGAACCTCGAATATGAGAAAACGGTTTCTTATGAGGTTGGCGTCTCTACTGAATTTGCTGAGAACTGGGTTGTCGACGTGGCGGGTTACTACCGCGACGTGTACAATCAAATCGGCACAATTGAAGAGCGCATTGGGCCGATCACGTTGAATCGCTACTTTAATCTTGGTTACGCTCGTGCGCGCGGTTTTGAGTTTTCGCTCGACAAGAAGTTCTCAAGTATGTGGGCACTGACCGCCAACTACGACTTCTCGTTTGCGTACGGCAAGGAATCGGCTGCTGCTGAGGGTCTGCTTGATCGTACGAATGGTGTTCCAGAAAACCGCAACGAGCATCCGCTGGATTGGGACGAAACCCACCGCGTCTCGGCATTTGTGACGTTCCGCGTGAGCAAGGATCAGCATCCGAATCTGTTCGGCGTCAGGCTGCCGTCGGATTGGCTGTCCACTGTTGAATTCTCTTACGGATCGGGACTGCCCTACACGCCGTCGACTTACACGGAAAACAAGCCGGCCAATTTGATATTGGCGAATTCGGCGCGTCAGGCTGCCACGTCCACGACGGACTTCCGACTTGACAAGTATTGGAACCTGCGCAAGGGTTTGAATTTTGTGACCGGTTTTGAAATATTCAATTTGTTCAACCGGAAGAATATCCGCGAAGTCTACACTGAGACCGGCAACGCCTACGATTCCTCCCACGAGGACAACCAGAACGAGGCATCTGACGACGATCTTGGCAAAGACATAGACCACAATCCGCGCAACTACTTCCCGCCGCGGCAGGTGTTGTTGCATCTGAAGTTGGAATTCTAATCGCGGATAGTACCTCTGAAACGTTCCCGGGAGCACGATAAATTATGTTCGCAATTGTACGTCGCATAACGCTTTCCGCGCTGTTCGCCATTCTTGTGGCCGCGGGCTGTTCAGATCCGGTGTCGCACCCGCGTCCGGACGTGAGTCCCTACCGTGATGGCGACACGCTATATAGTCCCACGTCAGATGTGACCATCGCCGCGAATGGCGGTCGACCGTGGTATGTCAAGGAGGACTACGTTATCCCTGAAGGGGTCACGGTCACGGTTGAACCGGGCGCCGAAATTATGGTCGCAGGGTTGAACTGGATTGATGTTGTCGGCAAGCTCGTGGCGCACGGCACCCCTACCGCACCGATCATCTTCACAAGTGCGAATTCGGATCCGACGCTTGGCCAGTGGCGCGGTTTGAAGCTGCGCAATCCGAATGAAGGTTCAGAGTTAAGCTATTGCATCTTCACGTATGGCGCGTTTTTCGATACGGACACGCTAAGTGAACGGGGCCGAGACGCGCAAAACTATCGCGGCATGCTTGCAATCAACAACAGCAGTCCAACGATTCGTCACTGTGTCGTCACGAGGAATCAGAATAACGCGGTCGCCATCATTGGCGGCGCTGCGCGTCCGGTGATTGAGTACAACGTTCTTGCAGATAACGACGCTTCGGCCGTACGAGCTGATTTGACTGTGACGGCGATCCAGGAACTTGTCATCAAGTACAATTGTGTTGCAGACAATAGCGCGCCGTCCTTTATCGTGGCGAACGACACGCTGAGCGGCGATTCCGGTTCGCACAAGGTCTTTGGCGACCTCGCGACGGTGAACGCGAATCTGGATTCGTGCGACTCACGCTTCAATATTGATCAATCGCCGCAGTTCTTGAACAACTTGCTGGGTACGTTGACCAAGGAGGCCAATTACCGCCTTGAGTCATGTTCTCCTTGTGTTGACGCAGGCCCGCTCGACTCAGACTTCGATCCGGATAATTCGCCCGCCGACATGGGCGTGATTCCGTATTCCAAGTCGGAGTTTGAGCTGCGCGGGCGGTTGGAGGGCAATCTTGAAGCCGCGACGTATCGCGTCTCCTGCGACGTTGTTATTCCGCCCGGTGTCACGGTCGTTATTCCGGCGGGCGCCCGTCTTGAAACGACCGGCATGTTCAATTTTGAAGTGTACGGTCAACTGATGGTCGAGGGCACGGCCGAGAATCCGGTCGAAATGTGTCCATGTCAGGCGACGAATTTCGAAGATGCGGCAGGATTCGTCTTTCTGGAGCGCGGAGACGCGCCGTCGGTTTTGCGGCACATGATTATTCGTGACTATCGCGACGTTGTTGTCCAGAAGCCCGGAGTGCGGTTTGAGCACGTCGAGTTCCGTAACGCCTTTGAGTCCGGCCTTTCGGTCACTACCGGCATGATGAACCTGAATGACGCGGTCGTCGTACAGTCGTGCACGTTTACGAATGTCGGAACCCAGGGGATTCTGGTCGATTCGTCATCGGCAAAGATCTACAATTCACGGGTCAGCGGCTCACGGGGTCGGGGAATCACACTTAAGCACGTGGATACCGGCGTAGAGATCATGAATACAGTTGTTGAGGCGTGCACGACCACGGCGGTGATGCTTGATTCGCTGTGCAATCCCCGAATTGTGAACAACACGTTGGTCGACTGCGGCTATTACGGGTTTCACGTGACGGCGAACAGCAATCCCGCGATCTTCAATAACATCGTGGCGAACACGGGCCGGACGGGTGTCTATGCCTGGTTCTCGTCGACTCCGAATGTAGTCGCGAACAACGTGTGGAATGGCGGGATTCGTGACGCGGTACCGGCGAACTATACGCCCGGAAGTCTGGGCGAGGGCAACGGCAATTTGAGCAGCAATCCGCTGTTCGCCGATGCGGAGTATCGCTTACAGTCGGGTTCTCCGTGTCGAGACGCAGGCATGAGTGATTCGCAGTACAACGACCCTGACGGCACACGGAATGACATGGGTGCTTGGGGTGGACCTGGCGCCGCTGCGGGCGTAGGGGCCGGCCTTAGACGCGGCGGTCTGGCCTTAGGGCGTTAAGCAAATCCGTTCGGACGCGCAATTGCGCGGTCGATAAATCAAGTGAAGCAACACAGATAGCGTCAGACAGCGAGTCGACGCCTGTTTATTACGATAGAGGTTCTTGCACATGCGCTGGAAATCCTTCTCAACCATCTTGTTGGCCGTGTTCTTGACGGGACTATTGGCTTCGTCGGGCTATGCCAAACTGGGCCGGTATGACGCGTCGCGTGACCGTGGTCCCGCCCGGAGCCTGGACATTGCGAATCCTGCGGAGACCAACCGGGTCCAGGATGCGGGCAAGATGTGGAGGAATATCACGAACTACGGGTACTTCGGCAACGACGGACCGGGGCAGGACGGAACTCTCCAGAACCCGTGTCCGCCTCAGGATTGGGCGCCGCAATGCGAATTCCCGGGTGGATCAGGCCAGCAGTATCTCTTCCAAGGCAGTTTGTGGATCGGCGCGTTGATTGAAGAAGAGGGCTTCTTCACGACTCGCGTGTCGGTCGGCACGGACGGCTGGCAGAATCCCTCGATCAATGAATTCCACGCCGGTGAAGGCGCGGCAAATCTGATCCATGAACGTTCAAACCGGCCCGGGTTTGCGAATTGCTTTGGCGAGCAGGTCTATGATTCGTTTGCGGTTTCCGATCAGGATTTCATCGCCGTGATGACGGACACGCTGACCAGCACGACTTGGGTTCGCAACGATCCAACGGACGGTCCGCACCGCCCGTTGGGAATCAAGATAACGCAGATTTCATATTCCTTCAGTCAGGCTTTCGCTGAGGATTTTATTCTCATCGACTATGAAATTGAGAATATTGCATCCAACTTCCTGAAGAACGTTTATGTTGGTCTGTATGTCGACTCGGACTGCGGTGTTGCGGGCGACAATGATCAGCATACGGATGACGTCTGCGGTTTTGTTCGATCTGTTGATGAAGTGGACGCCAACAACGACACGACGACGATTCGGATTGACGTGGCGTGGATTGCGGACGGTGACGGCTACAATGTAGACGCGTTCGGCGGCGACCTTTATATACCTCACGTCACGGGAACGCGCGTAATTCGCGCCCCGAATCCGCGCTTGTTCACGTCTTTTAACTGGTATAATCCTAACGGAGACGACGAAAACCTCGCGTACGGTCCGGCCTGGGAGGCCTACGCGGACCGCGACAGCCTGGGCATGGGTTGGACTCAGACAGACGGCTATCCGGCGGGGGACGCGCAGAAGTATCAACTGATGAGCAACGGCGAGTTCGACCTTTGGCAGACGTCAATTGACGAATTGGACGCGGGCATCGTCCTAGTCGATTCTGAGCTGTGGCGCTATCGGCCGGACCGCTATACGCCGCAAACTTGGTCGGACACGGACCTTGATGAAGAAGGTGCGCCCGATATCGCGGACGGTTACGACACCCGCTATTTGATCTCGTGGGGCCCGCTGGGACTCTATGATTTCACGGACGGCGGGGGCAACGATATCTATCGCTTGAACCCGACCGAGAAGTTCCGCATGACGATCGCCTACGTGGGCGGTGAGTTCTTCCACGATCAAAATAATCCGCAGATAGCGCCGACAAACCTCGACACGGCTAAGTACGACTTCGCCGATCTGAAGGAGAACGCGCGCTGGGCGAAGGATGTGTACGACAATCGTATGCACGATACGCCGATCTTTGACTGGGGCCTGGACGGCAACCCCGATGTGCTCGACGAAGACAGCACGCAGGGCGACGGCCTTTTGGACACGGGCGACGGATGGTACGGTGAAGACGTTGGTAACGACGGTCTGTACGGCGTGCTTCCGATTGGCGTCGATAGTGTTCCTGTCATCTATTTTAATGGCGCGGTTGAGTTTGGCGCAGGCAAGTGGACCATCGATGTTGGCTGGTACAAGGGCCCGGATGCGGACGGTTCAGAGCGCAATGGCAAGCTCGACACATTGCTTGTGAACGCGGCACTGAATTCGCGCACAGATTATCCCGCGGATCGCGAAGATGAGATCATTCCGAAAGACCTGATTTACGCATTCAATGCTTTCCATCCGCTGCAGCTTGGGCCGTGGGATATGGGCTGGATGTATCAAAACGGTATCTTGGATATGGGCGACGGCATCCCGGATTTTACGGGGCCTCCTCCTCCGCCGATTCCAGCGTTGATGGATTGTCTTCCGCAGACGCAGAACGCGGCACAGCACTCGGGTGGTATTGTCAAGTCCGGTTGCGCCGTGGGCGGTCTGGGGTATGAACTGGGCACGCAGGAGGTGGTCCTGCGCTGGTCAAAGAGCTCTTCCGAAAACCCGGCGTATCGCGACCCGTTCAGCCGTGTTCAGGACTTCGAGGGTTATCGAATTCACGCATCCGTGATTAATCAGGAGCAGTACTTCGAACTCAAGGCGCAATTTGACCGGATCGACTTCGCGTATTTCTCGAACGACCGCGATTCGCTCATGACAACGCCGGTGACCGACACGACGGGCATGCCGAAGACGATCGTGATCCGTGGAGTCCCGGGTACCCTTTTGCCAGTGGGTCTGAATACCGGATTTGGCGACATCGAAATGGATGAGCCGGGCTTTGAGGGCGTGTATGAATTCTCGCTTCCTGCGAATACACTTGCTCCGCGTTACTACTCAATTACAGCTTTTGACTACGGTGATCCGAAGTCGGGCCTCACATCGTTGTCGACACGCGCGACGGCGAACGCAGTTCTGCTTGCCCCGGCCGGGCATCCTGGTCGTGAGGTGCTTGTGGTTCCGAATCCGTATCGGGCGTACGAAGATTACACGCAGGAATATCGCTTCCAATCGTGGGAGAATCAGAACGACGGCACGCGCGATTTCTACCCGCAGGTGGATCGCCGGCTCGAGTTCATGAATCTGCCCGAGAAGGCGCTGATTCGTATCTTCACGACAGCAGGCGACCTCGTGCAGATAGTACCTCACAACACGGAAGGCGACCGCAGCTCGTGGGCGAGTTTGAATTCAGAGAAGTGGGACCTGAATTCGCGCAATAATCAGCAAGTTGTGTCTGGCCTGTACCTGTTTTCAGTGGAAGACCTGTCGGACCATTCGATTTCGACGGGCAAGTTCGTCATAATCCGTTAATCGTAATTTCTGAATCGTGCTACATAGACGGAAGGATGTGCACATGAAGCGTTGGCGATTATTCGCACTATTGCTGGCCGCGCTGGTTGCCCCGACGATGTTGTGGGCTCAGGCGAAGGTTGGCACCGCCGGCGTACAGTTCTTAAAGATCAGCCCCTCTTGCCGGGCGGTGGGCATGGGCGAAGCCTTCGTTGCCGTCGCAAACGACGGCAGCGCGATCTGGCATAATCCCGGAGCACTTGCGCGGCTGGAGCAGCCGCAGGCTGTTGTGAGCTGGATCGACTACGCGGCCGGCGTTCAGTACGGCTATCTTGGCGTGTCTCAGCCGGTTGAGAAATTCAACGGGACGATGGCGGCGTCAGTAAGCTATCTGACAACGGACGAGATGAAAGAGACGACTCCTGAGCAGCCGGAGGGCACAGGCCGGACGTTTACGGCGGGAGATTTCGCCGCAGGTTTGTCGTACAGTCAAATGCTGACCGACAAGTTTTCCGTGGGCGGCACGCTGAAGATTATCAGTGAGATGCTCGCGGACAAATCGGCGACGGGCTGGGCGGCAGACGTGGGCACGTACTACGACACAGGCTGGAAGAGCGTGCGCATCGCGATGCTGACGTCGAATTTCGGACCGGACATGAAGTTCGTCGAAGAAGCATTTCCGTTGCCCATGAATTTCACGTTTGGCGGGTCGATGTACGTGTTGAACAGCAGTGACCGCGACTGGTGGAACGGGTCGGACTCTTTGGGTACTCATTCGCTGCTCGCCTCAGTGGCATGGTCTCATCCGAACGACAACCTTGAAGTATACAACTTCGGGTTGGAGTACGGATTCATGAATACGATTTTCCTGCGCGCGGGCAAGAAGTTGAACGGTTGGACGCGTAAGTCCTGGGAAGAGTATCGTGAGACGGTGAACCGCGGCGAAGACGCATCGGACGACAATCCGTACTACGAGTATCCCTTGTTCAGCCGGAACGGCACGTTCTTCGGGAACGGCGCGACCATCGGCGCGGGCGTGAATCTGCCAAAGGCCGGGTTGACCATGGACTATGCGTTCACGGGGATCTCATTCCTTGAGAACATTCACCGTTTCTCTTTGGGCTACCGCTTCAGCAAGCGGTTGTTCTAACCCGTGGGGAGCAAGATGTCAAACATGCAAAAGCTAATTCTTCTGATGGCCGCCGCGTTGGCGGTTTTCGCGGGTTGTGACAAGTTCTCAGACGAGCCCAAGACTTCGCCGCAAGGCCCGGAAGTCTGGTTTGTCAACGTTCCAGTTGACAGCTCGGTGTTCAGTTTCGCGCCGTACCTATTCTGGTCGGGCCATGACGCGGACGGATTCGTCATTGGATTTGAGTATTACGATGACTCAACGGCGGCGGGTATCGCGGCGTATCATGCGGGCGTGGCTGAACATGCGGCCTACATGGCAAATCTGCCGGACTCCTTATGGAGGTTCACCGAGCTTGCGTTTCACCAGATATTTCTGTTGGCGGATTCCGGCGGCGCGCTTCGTGAGCACGTGTTCTTGATCCGGGCGGTGGACAACTCGAATCTTCGTTCGGACTATAAGGCCCGGACCTTTTTCCGGTACAATCAGGCGCCGCTGACTCCCGGTATTCGATATGCACTGAGCACTGACGCGGACTATCATCCGGAGATCATTCTGGCGGACACACAGCTTGTCGGCGACACTATTTCGACGACGTATCCGGGTCTTCGGTTGCTTTGGACAGGCGAGGATCCCGATTCGAGAATCGGCTACCTCATTCCGCTGGAGTTCAGTTACGCCCTTGTTCGGCTGCCGGATGATACAGTCGGGTTTCCTGTGTATGACGACAGCAACCGGGTTGTGGGCTACCGCGAAGGGTGGACGAACTGGAATGATGATACACAGATTGCATTGTATGGGCTGGAGTCAGGTGACTATACGTTCTTTGTGCGTGTGCGCGACGACGGTCTGACAACGGCCGACGGGATCGCGAAAGCGCATTTTACGGTTGAAAAGCCGACATTCAGTCAGCGGATCATGATCGTAGCTGAGAACGATACGCCCACGGCGGTTGAGTATAATCGCGGCGGCATACATCCGGACACGCTCATGGCATTTTATCGCGGGGTAGACGGTCAAGGCGGAGTGGTTCGGGAAGCCTGTGAAATCGCGAATGAGCTGGCGCCGTACGCCCAGCCACCTGACGCGGAGCCGATCGCTTCCTTCGTGTATGATGACATTTTCTGGTACACGAACCGGAGCAGCGCGCCGATTCCGTATGCCTTGATCAGTCAATTCGACTTAGTGTGGATCATTGACGACGACAGCGATCCCGCCCGAGTTAGCAGTGCAACTCTGTATGCACAGGTGCTCGCCGATTATCTGAGCGTCGGCGGCAGTCTTTGGATCACCGGACGCCGCATCTTCAATGAGTCATTGAAGATTCCCCCGGCGGGTGACGCCAGCGTATTCCTGAGAGACTACTTCAATATTGACTCAGTCCGCAGCAAGACTCCGTACACCGGCGCGCAGGATGCGAATAGTATTGCCCAGGCAGGACGGGCGGACTTTTCCGGCGCTGTGGCGAGTGACCAGCAATTCCCGGATCTCGAGATAGATTCGGCCATGACCGGCCGCTTGCGCTACATGGGCAGTTCCGTGGGGTTCCCGCCGGAGATCGAAGCGTTTGGCCGCGGGGCGGATGCCGAGAGTTTTGACTTCTCGACGACGATCTACAACTACGTTTCGAGCACGAGCAACCGCGAGTTGTTCCCCAGCGTGGTAGAGGCTTACGATTGCGCGGTGGATTCGGGCCTGTCCGATTCGACTCTCGTCGTCCTGATTCCTCGTGAACAGGGTCAGCCTCTGCTGGACGCATCAACGATCCGGAACGTGACACGCAATACGACAGCGGATTTCATCCTGGTTCGCAACGTGTCCACTAATCCTCTGCAACCGAAGTGGCGCATTTTCGCATCGACTGACGAACTGATGGGCGAATGGACGACAAGCGACCTGTTGGAAGTCACTTATAACTACATTCCGCTTTCGTCAGAGCACGACTTGCCCTGCGGCACGAACTTCATCAAGTACGAAGGTGAACGGGAAGTTGAGCAAACACCGAATGGCTTCCGGGTGCGAATCACGGCTGTTCCGCGGTTCCGTTCGTCCCTGTTTACGTTCCCGCTGGCTTACATGAAGAATAATACGTATGATCATCCGCTGTTAGGTGAGCGGCCTGCAATGTCCTTGCTGATTGCAAATCAGTTTCTGTTCTTCAATCAGAATTTGGACGTTGAGTTCAATAACGAACGCAATTAGGCAGAACAACACCTACAGGTAAGTGAAATGAGCCGCGGGTGCAAATTCCGCGGCTCATTTTCGCGAGAAGACTATGCGTTTACAAACTGCGCGCGGCGCACTGATAATCTGGTCGATTGGACTGGCTGCTTTGGCAATACTGATGCCGGCCGGTTCATGGACGATCGATGATGCCATCAAGAGCCTTGCAGCTCAGGAGGGCAGCGGCGTTTGGAAGTCGCCGATTCCCTACGGCGAGTTGCGTTCGGCACTGGGCTTTCAACACGCTAATGCTGTGCTTGTGCCGCCGTTTGCCGAACCGGCTGAGGGTGGGGCCAAACCGGGCTTCTCGCCGTACGTCCGAGCCTGGGTTGGCCTCGAAACGGTCCTTTCGCACAAAGGCCTCATTGCGGTTTCAACGGTGCTCGCTATCGCTGCTGCGTGGTTGTTGTTTTCGTGGGGCGTCACATGGGGTTTCCTGCTACTCCCGCTGACATTCTATGGATTGGTCCCGTGGGAGCATCTACTGGCCCTCATGTTGTCGTTTCCGTCGATGCTGTTCGTGTTTGATGGTGAGCGAAGAACAAGTAGCCGAATTGCGGCCGGAGCAGTTCTCCTTGCGGTCGGTACCGCGTTTCGGCTCGACCACGGTGTTCTTGTCCTGTTAGCCGGAGTAGCGTTGCTCTTTGATCGGCGGTATCGAGAACTCGCGGTCTTTGCGGCAGCCTATACGGTTTCCATAGCTATCCTGATTGCGCTTCCAGGTCCTGCGGACTTCTTCAGGCAGTCCGCTCTGAATCATCACCTTCCTGCCTGGTCGGAGTTCGGAGCATACATTGCATCGCGGGCGCGCGCAGTATATGATACACTGTTCGCGCTTGGATCAAACGCTCTCGTCTCGATTCTTGTGTTGTCAGTGCTGGCCGTTTCTGTTTGGGCGCTCGATCGGCGCAGAGAGTCAAAGGCGGCACTGGCTGCGGGATGGGCCGGAGCAATGCTCTTCGCCGCATGGTGTGTTCGCGTGGTCTGGGGAGCGGATTTGCCGGTGTTTGCGCTGGTGACCTGCGGCTCGCTATTCTTCGCGCTGCCGTGGGTTATGCTGCTGATCGTGTCGCCGGAGGCGCGCAAAACAAGAGCGATGACCTATGCCATCGCTGCGTTGATTCTGGGAGTATTGCTGATGCCGGTTTCGAGCGGTGTCCACTGGGGAGCGCGACTGCTCATGTTCGCATTGCCGCTTTTGGTCATCGCGCTGAAGCAGGCAGATATCGCATCGTCGCGAGCTTTCGCCGCCGTCCTGATGATTTGCGTCGTCCAGACGCTAAGCTCGGCGGCGTTGGTCTACGGTCGATATGTCGAGACAACGCAGCACACGTCCCGGTTGCTCGCTCACGCCGGGACGCCGCTTGTCATGACGACCCGGCGGCAGGCGATAGACCTTCATTCGACGTGGGATCGCTACGAGTTTTTTACGGCCTCGACTTCGGGCGCGTTAAAATCGCTGTTGGTCGAGTTCTACCTGATGCAGCGGGACAGCGTCTGGCTTCACCTTGACGTGACGGATAGTCTACTCGTGAAAACCTTCGCCGAGAACAAGCCGGTGTGGCCGCATCGCATGACGGTGATCAACTGCGGCAATCTCTGGCGGCAGCAGTGGCGACTCTACAGACTTGTGATGAACCGATCGTCCACGGACTGGATACCGCTTCTGGAGCAGGCGGCGGGTCACACAATGGAGGCGGGCGACAACAAGCGTGCGCTGTTTATGCAAGAAGCGGCGCTGTCTCTGAATCCCGGACGCGCCGAGGCCCATTCGAACCTCGCGCTGCTGTTAGCCAGGCTTGGCAAATACGCGGAAGCGGAGCGCGCGGTAGGCCGAGCGCTTGAAGTCGACTCTACTCTCGCACCGGCACTCGAACTGGCTCGTCAACTCCGGCAGCGCGGATCATCTTCATCAAATTGATTGCGGGTCCGTAGTCGGGCTTGAGATCGAGTGCGCGGCTCAGGTAGCTCGATGCGGTTTCGTTTTCGCCTTGCCATGAGTGAGACAGGGCAAGGAAGTAGTAGCTTTCGGGATTAGGCAGGACCTCAATGCTCTGCAGGAGCGGTTCCCGCGCGTCCCATGGCCTAAGCCAGCGCAGATGTCTGCGTCCGACAGCGATCAGAAGCCGCGCCAGATTCTCCCGGGAATCCGCATACGTGCTGTCGAGGTAAAATGCACGCTGATAGGCATCCAAAGCGCGCGCCGTATCGTGCATCTGCTCGGCGGAGACGCCAAAGTTGTTCAGCGCAGGGAGCGATTCCGGGTATTCACGCAACATTCGTCCATAGATGTTCATCGCGTCGCGGTATCGTTTATGCTTCTGTACGATGACACCGAGGTTCAGCTGTGCCAACTCCCGTGAACCTGCATCGTTCATTGCGTCAGTGAAACAGACTTCTGCGGAGTCGAGCTTTCCCATCGCCAAGTAGGCATTGCCGTCCATATAGCGGGCGGCGCCCAAGGGCGCCTCTTGGGCATGGTAGGGATTGACCACTGCGAACAGCAGGACAACTGCGGCGAGACCGGCGGAGGTTGCCTTGATCTTTGGCGTCAGGGCGGACCAGCCGGCGATGCCTGTCCCGGCGAGCACACAGAGCCAAGGCACAACCGGCATGCGAAAACGGCTGGCGATGAAGAACATGATGACCGTAGCAGCATAGGTCAGACTGATTAGCCAGAGGGCGCGTGCCTCGGTTCGCGGTGTGGCCCAAATGCCCAAGATCGCGAGTGGCAACAGAAGCGCAAGATTCAACGCAATTAGCCACGATAGGCCCGGGGTTTGCGCCGCATAGTAGGCTATGTGTTTGTTGTTCGAGCCCTCGAAACGGTTGAAAAACAGAGCCGTCTTTCGTAACATAAGAGATGCTGCAGGTCCCGGATTTGTGAGCAGATAGTCCAGGCCCTTGTCATAGTAGTAGTCGGAAAGCGCGCCGGGTTTCATTTTCCGCCCAGCGTCCCGTTCGGCAATCGCGGTCGCCTTATCCAATGTCCAGAACCGATCGGACTGGGGCAAGATGGACGAAATCCCGTCCGCGTTGGGGTTATTGCCGATCCAGAAGTTTACGCCGCCCTGTGTCGCAATGAGCACAGGTTCGCCGCCCATAAACAGATTGGCGAGCGTCACAGGAATGACTGGTACAAAGAGCGCGACGAGACCGGTGAGCGCGGTCATTCTCGCAGTCTGCCGCCAGACAGGCCAAAGCGCCACCGCGAGTGCGACGGGCGCAACGAGCAGGAAATTGGGGCGGGTGATCGCAGCGAGGCCCCAGACGATTCCGGTGATAACGGCTTGATTTCGCGACGGCGATTTGCGGAGAGCGAGCGTGCTCCACATTGCGAGCGCGGCCATCAAGACTTCAAGGCTTGTCGAGAGTATCTCCGCGCTGAAGAAGATCAGCATTCCGTTGACGCAGCAGAGCAGTGCCGTAACGACGGCCGCGAGCCTGCCGAAGTGGGTGCGGGCCGTGTGATAGATCACCGCGAGTGCAGCGGCCTGGCAGATGATGTTCAGTATGCGCGCCCAAAGCCGATCATTCTCGACGAAGCGATAGACCCAGCCGAGCAGCGCTGGATAGAGCGGCGCACGAAACAGCGGCCACGGTCCGTAGTAGCCGTGCGCGACGCGTTCGGCGGCCTGATGGTACCAGAGCGGATCGACCGCCGGATTCAGGAATGTGGGGCTGACCTGCGCGTGGACGAGGTGCCAGACGCGCAGGGCTATGGCCAACGCAAGCAACAGCCACAGCCACGGGTCTTTCAACAGATTTCGCATACTCCGAATATAGAAAACTCCCGATACAGAATCCATTGTTTCACGAATCGAGCACACCCTTGGGGGTACCCATGCGACAGATCACTTTGTTCCTCTTGCTCACTCTGACGGGCTGGTCAAGCATCCGGGCGGCTGAGCTTTCACCGCTGCTGCCGGATGTTTTGGCAGCGTCCAAGGCAACAGACGACGTCCCTGTGATTGTATATCTGGATCACCGACTGACGATGGATGAGGTCTATCCCGAGGCGAAGGCGCTGCCGATGGACCAGCGCCGCGCGTATGTCGTGGAAGTTCTGAAAGAACGGTTTGCACAGATGAGCGGCAAGGTGATGTCGGACCTGCAAGACGCGGAAAAGCGCGGCGAGGTCACGCTGTTGCGGCCTTTGTGGATTATCAACTCGATTCGCCTGAAGGCGCAGCGGCAGGTCATCGACAGGCTTGTGTCAGATTATCCAGAGGTGATTTACATCTCGCACGATCCGGCCTATGAGAATACGCTGGACAACGGCTGGGGCGTGATCGAGACGGGAACACCTGCGGTGTGGGCCCAGTACGGCGCGCGCGGCCAGGGCGTGCTTGTCGGCCATAAGGACTCGGGAGTCAATTTCGCGGGGTGCGCGAAGTTCAACGGGCGCATCTGGTTCAATCCCGGCGAGGATTTGAACGGTAACGGCGTGTTGGATGCTGGGGAGACGAACAGTATTGATGACGACGGCAATGGGTACGCCGATGACTTTTACGGCTGGAACTTTGACGACAACAACAATGACGTGTCAAACGCCGAAGCCTCATACCACGGCACGCGCACGGCGTCGGTGATCTGCTCCAATGTTGGTGTTTCAGTTGACGATACGGTTGCCATGGCCCCGGAGGCGAAGCTCCTGGTGCTTCGAAGCTACATAACTCAGGGCTCAGTCTTCGAGTCGAGTCAGTACGCAGTGGAGATGGGAGTCAACGTCATTTCAGCGAGTCTTAGTTTCAAGCAGAGCGAATGCACGTCGACCAGTCCAGATATCCGCGAATGTCCGAATCGCGTCGGGCATCGCTGGATCTCGGAAATGGAGCTTGCGGCGGGAATCATTCACTCAAATTCGACCGGCAATGCGGGGACGTCGAATGTGCGGCCGATGTCGTGTGCAGCGCCGTCAGATTGTCCACCTCCTGCAATGACGGATGGACACGATCAACAAGGCGGCGTAAGTTCGATCGTTGCTGTTGCGGGTTATAATGCGGATGGCAGCTTCTACAATCAGAGCGGAGTCGGCCCTTCGGCCTGGTCGCGTCAGGATATCTGCGTTCAGCCGCGCATGCCGTGGTGTGGTCCCGCCGGCACTCCGAGCGCGTATCCCGCGGAATTTGAAGACTACCCTTGGGCCAACGGCAGTCACGGATTACTGAAACCGGATATTAGTTCTCCGACGAGTGTGCAGAGCGTATCGGGTACCTGCGGCACGAGTTCGATTGGCGGGACATCTGGCGCAACACCGCACGTGGGCGGAGCGTTGGCTGTGATCTACTCGGCGTTCCCGGGAATCACACCGGAAGAAGTCTATCAGGTACTTGTGGGCGGCGCACTCGATGCGGGCGATTTTGGTCCGGATACGACCTGGGGATTCGGCAAGCTGCGGATGCCGCCGGCGATTGGAAACGGTATGGACGACATGGGTTCGGTGGCGGGAACCGTGACGGCGAATCCCGGTGGTCAGGCGCTGGACAGCGTGCGCATCACTGTGGCGGGCGCGCATCCGGTTTGGACGGACGAGGACGGGGCTTATCAGCTATTCCTGATGCCGGGAGAATATATTGGTTCATTTGAGAAATTTGGCTATGGCCGGGTGGATCGCCAGATTAACATCGCCGCAGGCCAGGTGGACGAAGGATCATTGACCATGTCGCAGGTCGCCGGCGCCAACTTGCTGGTCACCGTCTTTGATCCTAACGGTGTTCGCACTCCTGACGTGCAAGTGCGCCATCCGCTCAGCGGCATCACGATTTACACGGACGCGAACGGAGAAGCGGATTTTCAGGAGATGTATGTTGGCGTACAGGAGTTCGTGGCCGGCGACAATATTGAGATGTTCGAGACAGCTTATCTATCACAGACTCTCACTCCGGAATTCAATACTCTGCGGGTTGACTTGGGATACTCCGAGTTGGTTGGTCCGACGAGTCCCGATGCCTACGGCTACATGGCCTATGATGATTTGGACTTCGGCGGTCCGGTATATGATTGGGTGGAGATTGCGGACGGACTTGGTACAGAGCTGCCCTTAACCGCAGACGGATGTGTGTCGCAGACCCTGCCGTTCTCGATGCAGTTTTATGGAGTGGCGGAGAACGAAATTATGATCAGCGCGAATGGCCATGTTGAGGTTGGCACGCCGTGTACAAACAACTGGAGCCGTTGGCCGATACCTCTGACGGGCGCACCGGACAACTACATTGCGGCGTTCTTTCAGGATTTCCGTCCGGAAAACGGCGGCGGCGTGTGGTACTACGAGGACACGGGGAATGGGCGCGTGATCATACAGTGGGATGACGTCCCGGAGTATTGGAATGACGGACGGGCGACGTTTCAGCTTCAGATCTACAATCCGGCGGTAAATGCGGATAGCTTGGGCAACAGCATCATCGAGATCATGTTCGAAGATTACACGGGTCGGGTTGAAGCGGCAATCGGAATTGAGAATAGCGACGGATCGACGGGTGTGCAATATGAGTTCCAGCTGCACTATGCGGCGGGCGCCGCGCCGGTGCGCGACGGCCGTGCGATTCGGTTCACAACGGATGATCCTCCGGCTTCGGCAGGCGAAGAGCCAATTGGCGCGCCGCGCGAATTTACGCTGCTGCAGAACTACCCGAATCCATTCAACTCGCAGACGACGTTCCGCTTTCATTTGCCGCAGCAGAGTCCCGTTACCCTGAAGCTGTTTGACATCATGGGCCGTGAGGTGGCGACGCTGGCAAGCGGTTCGATGCAGGCGGGCGAGCACTCTGTGAGTTTCGACGCAGAGAACTTGGCGACAGGGATTTACTTTGCTCGGCTTGACGCCCTGAGCGGAGTCACGGCTACGCGCAAGGTGCTATTGTTGAAGTAGGCCTGTCGTTCCGGTCACAACTCAAAAGCCCGGCGCATTTCTGCATCGGGCTTTTTGTATGGCGAGGCCGCTCTCACGAGGAGCGGCTTACTCGATATTAGTCAGGCGGACTGTCGCAGCGCAACGCTTGAAATGGCGTCGCGGAGCTGTTCGAGCGAGAACGGCTTTTCGAGATAGGCCTCGGGTCTCGGCGGGGCCATGTTGATAGCGGCCTTATAGTGAACCCAACCGGTAATCAGGATCACGGGGACGTTGGCGTCGCTCTCTTTGATGTCTTTCAAGAGCAACAGCCCGTTGCGGTTAGGCATATGTATGTCCGAAATGACCAACGCCGGGTGATCGTGCTTGAAGACGGTCCACGCCTGGTCGCCGTCTTCGGCCTGTATGGGTTCAAACCCTAACTCCTTAACACACTGGGCAAGCAGTTCGAGCATCGCCCTGTCATCGTCTACGACCAGGCACTTTTGCATGAAAGCGAATAGGTTCAGTACTACAGAAAATAGTAATCTATGGGTCCGAAGTGCGCAAAGAATGTGCCGGGTGTGAGGATTCGGCTGGGGGGTCGGCGGGAGAGGCGAGGCATATGGAGGGTGTGGCGGGGCATGCCTCCTGAACGGTGTTCAGGAAATGGAGGAGTAACACAAAGCTAACAGCCGTTGTTGAGGTCTGACAACTGGGTGTGGATAAGTTGATAAGTTGAGTATTTTCATGATATTTTCAGGTTACGGAGCGGGGAGTAGAGGCGGAGTTCGTGAAACAAATCGCAAGTCAGTTTGGTTCATAAGCTATTGACTCTCTAAGGGATTGCAGGCAGTATTTGGGCTTGACTCGGTCCCAAACGCCTTGCTTTTCGGCTTAGATTATTCTATATTTGCGCAAGTTCCGCAAAGGGAAACCAAGGAGATAAGGTACATGTTTCTTCGTAAAACACTGTTTGTCGCACTTCTGCTGGCAGTCGTGATCCTGCCGGCGACCTCGAACGCCACGATCACTCGTGTTATCGGTATCGGTGGCGCGGATGCCAATTACATTGTACGGGACGCGTACAACGCCACGGTTTGGCCGCAGTTGGTCAAGCACTACGGTATGCAAGCCGGCCTCGAAGCGTACGAGACGGCGGAATACGGCATTCACAAGGCCTATGTGAACTATGATTTCGGCGACGAGTCTTCCGTCCTTCAATTGGCGGTTGACAATCTGAACCACCGCAACTACGGTATGCTTGCGGCCAGTGAGCTGTCGGGTCTTGATGACATCGAAGGCGGCTACAACAAGTTGAACGTGACGTATGGCCGTCCGATGGGCGACATGCTGATCGGCGTTGGCCTGCACTTCGCGGGCAAGAGCTATGCGACGGATGCCGACGGCGGCGACATTGACGATTCGTACAGCGAAATCGGCCTGTTGCTTGGTTTGACGGCGATGGAAGAGAAGCTCGACTTGTCGTTGGGCTTCCGTTCGGGTTCGTATACGGTTGATCACGGCGGCAACACTTTGGCCGAAGCCGATGGCGCGAGCGACATCATGCTCGCGGGCCGTTACTGGCACGAAGCCAGCGAAACGTACAAGATTGTCCCGAGCCTTGCGATCGGCATGCACACGGACAACGCCAAGATTGGTGATGCGGCGCACGAGTACAGCACGTCCATGTTCCGTTTGGGCTTGGGCAATAATTGGACTCCGAAAGAAAACCTGCTCGTGATTTCCGAGCTGGGTCTGCGCAGCATGGGTCAGACGATGAAGCCGGACGGCGGCGACGAAGCGACCGATTCGCAGTCAGACATCTTCTGGCGCATCGGGTGTGAGTCCGAGCTGTTCCCGTGGCTTTGGGGCCGCTTTGGTGCCGAGCGCGATTGGCGCGGCGTGACCGAAGAATCTGAACTGGGCAAGCCTGAGTATTCGTCAAGCGTGACCGACATGTACGTTGGCGCGACGATGCGTTGGAACCGTTTCCAGGGCGACGTGACGATTCACCCGTCGTTCTTCGGTTATGGTCCGAACTTCCTGTCGGGCTACAACGACATGATCTTTACTCGCGCGTCGATCAAGATCAACTTCGACAAGCAGTAAGTCGAACAGATCAGATGCAGTTGCAGCGGGGCGGCCGAAAGGCCGCCCCGCTTTGTTTTAGGAATGCGCACGCTCTTTGCTCTACTTGGAGTGCTAAACTCTAAGGAGCTGTTATGCGGCACAACATTCTTGCATTTTGCACGCTGCCGTTGCTGATTGTCATCGGTGCATGCGAAGAAGAGCCAACGGAGCCGACGGTCGGCAATCCGACAATCACGATTCTTAACCCGGGCGCGGGCGGCGAATTGAGCGGCCTCATCACGGTTGAGGTGTTCGCGCACGATGCGTCAGGTGATGCTCTGGATCGGATTGTGTACTTCATCGACGAGACGGCGATGTATACGGATCCGAATCCGACTGCGAGCAGTCCTTCAAGCACGTGGCAGTGGAACAGCGGCGATGTTCCCGACGGAGACTACGTACTGCGCGTCGTTGGCTATGACAATGTGGGGCGGTCATCTGAGACGACTCTGAGCGCAGAAATCTCGAATGCGGACGCGGCCTCGGGAGCGATTCGCTCGAATGAGTCGGGCGTGATCCGCACTCGGAACGGCGCGCAGATTCGCGTGCCGCTGGGAGCCGTGCCGCTCGCCGAGAACGGCCAAACGGCAACGATGGTCTTCTCTGTCGATCGAGACAGTTCAACGAACGCCGCTCCACCTTCCGGCCAAACGCGCGTATCGAACTACTACCGCTTTACGCCGGGGGGGTTCGTGTTCGCCTATCCGGTTGAGCTCACCTTGCCGCTGCTTGATGGGGCCGATATCAGCGATCGCGAGGTCTTTCTCTATCGCATCAATCCAACCAGCGGACAGCTCGAGAATTTTGCAGGCACGTTTGACGAGGAGTTTGGCACAGTCAGCGCGCAAACGTATGAGCTTTCGATCTGGTTCGCGGCGGCATCGATCACACCCGGAGTGAATTCGGAGGGTTGGGGCTGTATTGAAGTCGAGAGCGCGAGTGACGAGCTTGTGACACTGTGCGTCGAGACCTACTTGCTCCACTATCCATCTGCGGATCAAGTCTTTCTGCCGGAACATGGCCTACACTCGATTTGCGGTTCAGGGCAGTTTGGTTTGTCTGAAACCGCGTATTGGTATTTGCCGCAAGGGACGTATACGATTTGTATGCAGCGCCGCGACAATAACGGGGATATTCGCCGGCAGGCGCGGCAGATGACGATTGCCCAGCCAGCCGGCCGGTTGTGGGATGGCACGATGACCTGCGCCGCTGCATGGAGCGGGTTCTCGTCGGAAGGCGGCGCTCCGGAGCCGGTGATCGGTACGTGCGGCTGCGTGCCGGAAGCTACGATCCCGGTTGGCACCGGCGAAGTGCAGGTAACGCTGCAGTGGTTCAACGAGAATAACCTCGATCTGGATTTATGGGTGTATGAACCGTCTGGAGAGCGGTGTTATTTCGGGCACAGCGAAACGGCCACGGGTGGACAGTTGGATCGCGACAATCTATGCGGCAACTATCAGAACGGGACGCCGGAAAACATTTTCTGGCAGACCGCCCCGGTAGGGGAGTACTCGGTATGGGTTGATTGGTGGTCAGATTGCGGAAACAACATCCCGCAGCAACCGCTCAACATTCGCGTCGTGAATCGCGCCAGCGTAGAGACGTATGACCGGATCATTGGCCACGAGCAGTCCATTGAGATTGTCCAGTTCCAAGTCTTACCGGGAGGTTTTATTCGCACGGCACCGCCCGGGGCGCTATTCCACGCGGAACCGCCGCCGCAGATTCTTGTCAAGGAGACTCCGGTTGTAAGTCAACGGTAGCCATACCAGATAACAAAACGAAACCCCCGACCGGTGTCAAAGTCGGGGGTTTCTTATTGCGAGGCAATAGCGATCATGGGTCCCGCGTCAGACCGCGTCAGCGCCTCAGCTCTGTTATCGGGGGGCTTGGTGCGGTCACCCTGCCTTGTACAGTCAGACCAGCTATCGGGTCAATTGGTTGCAGCGCAAATCTGGGTGAGAGGATGAGAGTTGCGGAGGAGGCACGCTGGCCGCTTGAAGTTTAGGTCTTGTCGGAGTAGCGCTTTAGGGTGTTATGTGTTGGCTTATGTCAACACAGCGACACAAGTGGTTGACGGGGGCAGGAATTACTGCGCACGGCGAGCTTACTCCCCCAGAATTTTTCTAAGAACATGTTTTGAATTGACTTTAGGGGTGTCATCGCCCTAAATTAGGCACGTAACGCAGGTTGGGACCTGCCTTATCCGGTCATCCGAGGTGAAAACGCAGAGAACCCCGCATCGTCCATTCTCCGTGGCGATGCGGGGTTCCAAGCAAATAGGGTCATTTGCAAAATGCAAGAGAAAGGCCCACCCGGAAGATGGGCAGGCCTTTGGAGGTGGCGTCTCCCAGATTTGAACTGGGGACACACGGATTTTCAGTCCGTTGCTCTACCAACTGAGCTAAGACGCCTTAGAGGAAAGCGCAATTTAGCGAAGAGCGGGGCAAGAGTCAAGCCGACCGGTGTTTGAATTGGCAGTGGGACCGTTGTAGCGGAACTTAGGGTGCGGAATAGGTATGGATTATAGCTATTATAGTTAACACAAGTTTCAGAATAATAAGAATATAGCAAACAGATAACGACCCATCTGGGAGGATGTAAGCTATGAAAAATAATTGCGGTTCGAGCCTGACGAGAGTACATTCTGGAGCACTTGTAGGATAGCATAACAAGGCGATTTTGTGTAACAAAATCATCTACTTATGATCGCAAGAAAGCCTACTGCCTTAGCAAGTGCAGGAGGCGACGCAATGCACGAAACAAGTTTGGTATCGTAACATATTCGAGGATCGGAGGAGCATGTGAAAATCTTGAATCGTATGTGGTTAATTGTCATGCTGACCGCGCTGTCGGCAGCATGGGCGGGCGATCGTGGAAGTCCCCGCAGTCTTGATGAATGTTCTGCGGCCTATGAGGTATCGCTTGCGAGCACTTCTGCCTACTTCTACGACATCGTTCTGGCCAATGCCGGCGATGGCGAGGGTAGCTGCGGCCGCGAAGTAACGGACGATGTCACTTTCCAGTTGCTGGTACAGCAAGCGGGCGGATATTCGTTCGACCTAAGTATGTATGACGGTCCGGGGCATCTGTATCTGACCACGGGCTGCTGCGACGGTGATCAGCTATTCCCGCGCGGACTGGTCGTCAACCGGGGGCATATCTTGTGCGCGCAGCTTGAAGCGGGCACGTACTATCTGACGATTGAAGGCGCAGGCGACGGCGAGCTTGAGGTCTTGGCTTGCACCGACCCTTGCCCGGCTTCGCCGCATGAAGACGGATTCACCTACGAGGGCGATCAAATCGTCTACGTCGAAACGGTGAACGAGGAATCGTCCGAGCCAAACTATGACGGACCGTTCCAGACGGACGGCGCGCCCTGTCAAGAGCCTTCCGCGAATGAGGACGGAAGTATGGTAGGCTTCGGTTTCTACAACTGGCATAACCAGGATTTCTCGTGGGCTCACTTCTTTGATAACACGGCGATGGATTGCGGCGACTTTACGATTGACTCCGCGTACCTGGTAATCTGTTCGTACGACGTGGACATTTGCTACGAAGGTCCGGCTGCTGAGGCGTCCTACTGCCAGATAGACGAAATTTCCGGTGACCAGTACCTGCTCGGCATTCTTAACGACGATCAGTACTCTCCGGCCAACCTGGCGAATCACCAGACGCGGCTTGGCGTCCCGCTCGACGCATTGACAGACGGGCGTCTTGACGTTCAAATCGACATCGACGCGCTTTCGGATCAATGCGCATGGGCTACAACAGTGTGGTCATCGCGCCTGGAAGTTTATATGACCTGTCGTCAGATTCCGCCTTCACCGGAAGGCTATGATTTGGGTGATCTTCCTTCGCTTGGCGACGACGAGCAACCGTGCTATCCGACGTATACAGCTGAGAGTGGCGGCCCGGCCAATGCCGTGTTTGCGGCCGAGGACCAGGTTGCGTGGCTTGGCGAGTGTGTGGATCACGAGCTGTTTCCGGACCAGGTAAATGTTGACTTGTGCGACGACGGCATCGTGTTCATTCCTTCGGACAATACGTCCGACGGTTCGTGGCTGCCGTTCACGCGGGTGTGTGTTGAGGTCGCGATTTCGACTGGGCCGGCATACATTCCGGGCACACCGCTCTTTCTGTGGGCCTGGAAAGATGGCAACACGGATTGCGACTTTGACGACATGCTTGTTCCCGCCGAAGGCGATGATACGATTGTGGCATCGGAGTGCGTGGTTCAAGGTCAGCCTTTCTTCCCGACGAGCGCAAACACGACAACGAATTACACAGTCTGTTTCACCGACCCGGGCGTGCTCGGACAGGGTCGTTATGACGGTTACTTGCGCTTCCGGCTACTGTCTGCGGGACCCGACATGCCGGGCGGCAACGGGCCGTTCGTAGATTGCACGACGGCGCAGACGTACGTTGATGACAATCTCGGTGAGACCGAAGATTACATCGTGGCTGACTTACAGCTGCCGGTGGAGTTGATGTCATTCACAGCCGACGGATCGAACGGTCGCGTGGTCTTGAACTGGCGCACGGCCTCGGAGTTGAATAACGAAGGCTTCGATCTTCAGCGTCACGAAGGCGACGGCTGGGTCAGCATCAGCGGTTTAATCACAGGCGCGGGTTCGACGTCGAGTTCGCGCAGCTATCAGTTCCTTGACACGGACGTTGCGGTGGGCGAGACGTACTCGTACCGCCTGATGTCGATTGACATGGACGGCAATCGCATGGTCGTCGCAGAAGTGGCGAGCGAAGTCGAACCGTCGAACGCGGTGGTCTCGAAGTTCGCGTTGTACCAGAACTACCCGAACCCGTTCAACCCGACGACGCAGATCACGTATGATCTTGCGGAAGCCGCCAACGTCAGCCTGAAGGTATTCAACCTGTTGGGCCGCGAAGTGGCGAGTCTGGTAAACGGCGCTCAGAGTGCGGGCCACTACACGGTCGATTTTGACGCGACCGGCCTGCCAAGCGGTATGTACTTCTACCGTCTTGAGACGCCGCAGTTTACGGATATGCGGAAGATGATGCTTCTCAAGTAGGGGAACCCGATCTCCCTGAAGGACAGGCCCCCGGCGGTTGCTCCCCGCCGGGGGCTTTGACTTTGGTTTGGTCGAGTCGTACATTAAGTCCATCAAGCCGCGAGGAGGAGCTTATGTTTGCGAAGACCTTGATATTGGCGGCGCTCTTGGTGACTGTGCTTGGCTGCGAGCGCGATAAGGCTGAAAATAGTGCGGACCTTCAGGTGGTCGCATTTGCGGACACAGCGCTGGAAAACGCAGTGCGAGCGGCGTTGCTTAGGCCGACTGGAGACATTACGCTTAGCGAACTGCAAGGGTTGCGGCGCCTGCCTGCGGCGGAATTTGGGATCCGCGACCTGTCAGGCGTGGAGAGCATGCGATCCCTGAATTATCTTAACCTGCGCGTCAATATGGTGGCGGATATTGCGCCGCTGGCCGGGCTGTATGAGCTTGACACTCTGATCCTCGACTATAATCTGGTAGATAGTATCGAGGCGCTTTCGCCTCTGACCAATCTTGTGTACCTTTCGTACTCGGGGAATCACGCGCCGAGTCTGTCACCGTTGGTGAATCACACGCAATTGCGGCATCTCTCGTGTGCCTCCAACGGAATCAATGACGTTGAGGCGCTTCGCTCATGTCCGGAACTGCGGACGCTGTGGATTGGCGGTAATTCGTTCACAAGTTTGTCATTCTTGTCGGATTTGCGGCAGCTGCGAGAGCTCGACATTCAATCGAATCCTGTAAATGATCTCAGTCCGATCCTGGCAGTGACGAACTTGAAATCGCTGGACATTTCGTTCACCGGGATCGGCGACCTTGGTTCCTTGTCATCGGTGCGCTCGTTGTCGGCGCTGCGCGCGGAGGGCTGTGGGATTCGCGACGTTGAGCCGCTTCGCCAGTTGACGGACATGGAGATCCTAATACTGACGAACAACGAGCTCACGAGCGTGGAGCCGCTGCGAAACATGTCCAATCTGTATACGCTGTATCTGCACGACAACGATTTGGTCGACATCTCGTATCTCTCCGGACTTGAGCAGGTGAACGACTTTGAAATCAGCGGCAACCAGATTCGTTCGATCACGGCGCTCACGCAGATGCAGATGTTGGAATATGTTGTGTTGTCGAACAACGACATTCAGGACTTGCGGCCCTTGGAAGAGAACAGTGGTTTGCAGTCAGGCGATCGCGTGTACGTCTATGACAATCCGCTCTCGGACAGTTCGCGGTTCTATTGGATTCCGCAGCTTGAGGCGCGTGGGGTCTTAGTGTTCTATCAATAGCGGCGAGTCAATCCGTGCGGCACTGGCTGATCACAACGACGCTGAACAACAACTTGTTGCAGGCCAAGCTGCCGCCGCTACTTCGAGCGCTGCCTGACCTCGAAATTACTTTTGTATCGGATCGTGCCGGTCCGCCGATGGAACGCGTGCGCTGGGTGGTCCCGCCGCGCTGGCTGCACCGGATAACAGGGCGGTTGATTTCGCGCGAGTTGGTGCTGTGGCGGGAGATTTCACGGAAGCGCATTGAGCGGGTGATGGTATACAATGCCGTGCCGCATTTGTTGTTGGCGTATTGGCCAGCGCGTTGCTTTGGAAAAAAGCTCGACATGCACCTGATCGCGGGACAGCTTGATCTTGATTTTGCGCGTCGCCCTGACGTGATGGTCAATCGGCTGGTGCGTCGGCTGAGTAATCCGCAATGGCTGGAAAGGCGGGTGCGAAAGATCGCATTTGAGTATTGCGACCGGTTATTTGTGCCGGGCCGCCGAGCCCGGGATTTCTTGCGCAGTATGGGTGTCGCGGAAGATCGGATCGTGAATATTCACAGTGCAGTGGATCCGGCGTTGTACAAGAGCGACGGGCGCGAGCGGGATATCGACGTGCTGGTCATTTCCAATCTGCAGAAACGCAAGCGGCCCGAGTTGACCGTGAGGATCCTCGAAGGTGTGTTGGCGCGGCGGCCTGATGCCAAATTTGTTTGGATTGGCGATGGTCATCTGCGCGCAGATGTGCAGGCGCTCGTGGCGGCCTCTCCGGTCGGTGCTGCGCTCAAACTGGTGGGGCACACGGATGACGTGCTGAGTTACGATTGCCGAGCAAAGGTGTATTTGTTGAACTCACTTTCCGAAGGGTTGTCCTGCGCAACGATGGAAGCGATGGCCGCAGGCGCGGTTCCAGTAACCGGAGATGCGGGAGACATGGCGGAGGTCGTGCGCGAAGAGACGGGTGTGTTGGTGAAGGACGGGGATAGTGCGGCTGCCTACGTTGAGGCGATTGTCGCGTTATTGCAGGATGACCCCCGGAGGGCGCGGCTTGCCGATGCGGGTCGAGCGTTGATTGTGCGTGAACACAGCTTTGACGCGATTACACGCGCGTGACGGCAATTAGACGGCACATCCCGGTAGCGAACTAAGTCCGGCAACGAACACAATATGACAGACAAAACGGGGCGCCCCTTGCGGAGCGCCCCGTTTCTTTTCGATCAAGTTGTGCGTTTAGTTGCAGTCGGCAACGACGACGTACTTCTTGTAGTTCGCGAAACCAACCGGTGCGGTCCAGACTTGGACACCAGCACCGAAGAATACAGCAGCTTCCTGCGTGTAGTTCGGGTCGGCGCCATTGTCCGGATTCTCGTCCGCGGCGGGATTCGTGGTGGCGTAAATGCGGTAGGTCGCGGCCTGCGGCGCGGTGAAGTGCAGCTGAGGACCCGTTACGCCCGTAGCCAAGCCGACGCAGAGGTCGGTAATCGGGAAGCATGGGACCGGGCATTCCTGCAAGCACATCGCAAGGTTGAACGCAGCCGTCGTGCGCACGTTAGCATTGTACAGAATCGAGAAGCCACCGGTAGAGCCACCGCTGCTGCCCCAGAGGAAGCGGCAGTTGGTCGGCGTTCCAACGAGACCCTTGATCTGCACCCACTGCATGACACCCGTCGCAAGCGAGCAGCACTCGCCTTCGGGGTACTCGTACTGCCACATGTAGCTCGGGAAACCGCTGTAGAGGTCACCAGTGGCCACGCGATTCATGGACACCGTGTCACGGCAGAGGAAGCCATTGGTGATGTCGGGGCCAGCGCCCAGCGAGTCAGAATAGTAGGAGATTTCGAACGACATCGGGTCTTCATCGCAGGGGGTATTCGTCGCCATCGCGAGCGAGAGGCCCCAGATCGTGAAGCCGCCGATGACTTCGCCCGGATCAAGGGTGAAGTTCTCGAAGCGACGGAAATTGGTTGCGGACTCCGAAGTACCGAAAGTCCACACAGCGGTCGGCTGATCCACGTTTTGGCTGAAGACCGAATTGCCCGGACAGGAGTCAACGTTAGCAGGAATGACGCACGGTTCGCACGTGACCGTCATCTGATAATTGGACCCGCAAGGAGCGGTGACCAGCCCAGAAGCGGCACCGATGACGACGTAGTACGACGCCGGCGGCAGGCACGCGTTAATGGTGTTCACACTGCACGGATCGGCAGTACGCGAATTGAAGATTGCGCCGGTCGGGCAGCCGTCTTCAATGATGAAAATCGTGTGGGACACTTCGCAGGTCGAGGTGACTGTTATTCTCTCAGTGTCAGCGAGCGAAATCACGTACCAGTCGAGATCACGGAACGACGAATCGTTACGCAGATAGTAACCGGTGCTGCCGCAAACGGTCTGGCCGCAGGTCAGATTCTCGAATGAAGGCACAACCATATTGCAGCCATCGTTCGTGCCGTTGAAACCATCGGCGCAGTCAACTTCTGCTTCAGAATCGACGCACGTAACCACACACGGCTCGCAGCATTCCACGGTGACGGTATACGGACCGGCATCGGTGGCTTGCCAGCCTTCGACGATTAGATAATAGACGCCGGCAGTGAGGTTCAAGCAGTCGGTTTGGGAGAGACCGCCGCCGACACCGCAACCGTCGTCGTCGTTGGTGTAGTCGTTCAGGATGGTACCCGAGCAGCAGCCAGTGGTCAAGAAGATGTAGGAATCCCACGAGGTCGCGCCCGTGCAGAGCGAGAATTGATAGAGACCGTCGGCCGGAATCGTGACTTCCCAGATTTCGTCGGTGCTCAGCGTATCGTTCTGCGATGTGCCCGAAACCCAGCAATCGTTGCCGGCATTAACGGTCGTTCCGCTGAAGGTCGTGCCTCCAACGCAATCCACGGTCACAAAGTGGTCAATACACTCGCTGATCGTGCAGGTGTCGCATTCAACCCAGAAGTTGTAGCGGGCACCGCAGGCAACGCCGTTGAAGTTACGCGGACCGATAAAGATCCAGTACTCACCCTGGGGCAGGCAGCCGGACACGGAAAGGGTCTCGCACGGGGCGACGTTGAAAGGACCTCCGAGGACGCCGACGCTATCGGCAACGCACTCGAAGCCAGTGGGACCGGGAACGAGCAAGAAGCTCGAGAGATCGAATTCGCCGACCGCATTCCACGTGACACGCGTGGTGTCAGTCAGAACGAGACGGTAGAAGTCGGTGTCGCGGTTTTCATCGATGCCAGCCAGGAACGTACCCGACTCAGCGCAAATGGTCGCACCGCAGGTAATGTTCGTGAAGTTACACGTTCCAACCGGGCCATTGAATGCGCCGTTTGTGTTGTCGACGTAATCTTGACCGCAGTCCGGCTCGTTTTCGGCGGTCCAACCACCCGGGCACGCCGGTGCCAAGCAGTCGGGGCACTGAATGATGTCAAGGACATAAGCGCCGTTGTCAGTGTCATAGCCGTCGATGACGATCAGAATCTGCTGGCCAGCGGTGAGCGGCAAGCAGGTCAATTCGGAGCCGAAGTTTGCTTCACAGATGCCGCCGTCGTCGTTACCGCAGATGAAATCGGCGGGATAGGTCGGTTCGGTCGGGCAGGTGAAGTTCCAGAGGGTGATTCCGGTGTCATACGCATTGCCGCCAGCTTGCCCGTTGCACAGCGAGAACGTGAAGGTCGCCGTAGCGGGAGCGGTCCACTTGTAATAGACATCGGGACCAACGGTCGACGGCAGGAAGGCCGTGCCTTGCCAGCAGGTGGGAGTGGTTCCGTTCCAGCCGGTCGTGTCGAGGTTGTTGGTGAAGCCAGTCGTCGTACCAGTAGCTACCGCAGTGCCGAGGGCGCTGCCGAGATCGGGCACTCCGGTGCAGTTGTCGGAGCCTTGGTCCAAGCTCGGAATATGCGGGGGGCGCGATTCAATGCGGCGAGCGGCCTGTGCAGCCTGCTTGTCCGCTTCGGTAACTGCCGGGCGGGACGACTCGAGACTTGCGCGTTCATCCGCATTCAACGCGCGCGGCGCGCCGAAGCTGACTTTGTGCTGGCTGGAGTTGCCGGCAACGATACGCGGAGCGCTTGAGCCATTGGGCGTCGAGACGGCGTCGAATTTACTCATTTCGACTGAGACCGCCTCGAGTCCTTGAACAGCCGCGCCAGGTTTGGAGGTCTGCGGGCGCACGGCCATCGCCGCGACGATACAAGCGCAAACCAATAGTCCGGTCCACATCCATTTGTTTCTGATCATACTTTTTCTCTCCTCACGCATGTTGATTGGTGGGCCAGAGGACACCGTCTTCTACCCCGGGAAAAGGCAGTCAGCCGTGGTCATAGCGCTTCTCACGGCTGTCTATATTAGGCATATCTGGTCCTAATATACTTCACAGGGAGTGAAAAAGCACTACTTTGGCATGTTCTGCTCAAAAAGCTGGACTTACTTACTGCGGGGTGTCGTCATTGTAAAATGTTATAAAACAAAATAATAGATACGTGTCAGAGACAGAATAGGCGTGACCCGCCGGTCACGCCTCTCGCCTGGACGTTGCTTTTAGCGGGATGTGGCGAAAACTATACGCTGTTGAAACGCAACTACACGGTCTTCCAGAGTTCAAGAATCTTCTTCGGCAGGTCTGTCCGGGCCTTTTGGAAGTCGAGCGCACTACGGGCTTCGTAAACCCCCGCCGCAGCACCGCGATGCCCGTCGCCGATATTCAAGAGTCGTACGATTTCGCCCATGTCTTTCTTGTGTTCCACCTGCTGCATGGACAAGGCGAGCGACAGTCCGACCGCCATGCTGTTGGTCTTGCGGCCCTGGCGGAAGACGGGTTTCAGTTCGACGTATCCTTTGGCGAGCGGGTCTACGAGTCCAATCAACTTCTTGTCGATCCGTACAGGTTGGATGAAGGAGGTCAGATCGACCACATATAATTCACGATCAGTATCCTCGGGCAAAAGGATACGGTTATTTTGGATGTGCTCGAGCATGCGTTTCTCGGTTTCGGCGTAAGCAAGAGCGCGCTGGCGGATCAATGGTGAGTCGGCGATTTCATCCAGACTAAGATCGCGCAGATCAAAAGCGAGTGAACGCAGGAAGTCGGCGTGTTCAAAGCGGGATGGGGACGAGCATTTGATGGCGCGGTCGATGCGATTGGCAGGAGTGTCGGCGCGCCACACGTCAAGAGTCGGATAGGCGAAGCTGTCGATGAGATCGGAGACATCCGCGAGAGTTGCGAAGTCTGCGGGCAGTTCGCCTTGCTCGGAGAAGTAGTCAAAGATGACGCGCACACACGACGGGGCCTCCGCAAACCGACCCGGTATGGTGGCCGGGTCGATGTTGCGCAGCCTCACTTCGTCGAGATTGCCGGAGTGGTGATCAAACCACATGCCGCACTCGAGCGGATAGGGGAGATCGCAGACGATGTCGGACAGAGTTACGGGGATTTCAGCCTTGGCAATAGTGATCGGACCGGCGAAGCGAATATCGGAGATGTCGAAGCCCCATGAGAGCAACGCCGCACCGGCGACGCCGTCGAAGTCATCATGTGTGACGATTGAAGTGAGTTCAGACGGCATGGCAGGCCAGGAGATTATTTCTTCAGTTTGTAATCGGAAGGCACTTCAAAATTGGCGGGATCAACAGTATCCGTGGACGCGCTTTGCAGCAGACGCTCGGAGCTGAAGACGGTTTTCAGAACGTATTCAGGCTTGGCTTCTTCTTTCTTCTTCTTTTTTCCGAGGCCGAAGGGAACCTTAGCCGCAATTTCCTCGGCGGCGCCTTCTTTGGCGATTTGGCCGACGCTCTTGCCTTTCAAGCGGTTGTGCTCAATCTTCAAGAGGCTCTGCACCGGCTCTCCTTTGGCATCTTTGGCCTTGTCGAGCACTTCATTCAACTTGTCGGCATAGAGCATGGCGACCGTCATGAGACCTTCGGTCATGGCAAGCTGATCAAGACCGAGTGCGGCGAGATACTTCTTTGCGTATTCCGTGATTTCGGCGGCACCGGGAACGGCCTCACTGTTCCAATTATTGAGCGTAATGATCACCTTGTCGTTGGGATCATGCTTGTTGACACCGGTGGCGACAATGTGGGCATTCTTACATGGCCAGCCGTTAATCTCCTTCACATCATCAACAGAGAGGTCTTCGACGGTCCACTCGTACATGTCTTCAGCCGCGACGGAATCGGGTTCGTCTTCCTCGGGCTGCGCGTTCTCCATATCGGCCATACCCTTTTTGAGCATCTCGCGAAACTCGGCAAACGACATGGCGCTGTAAGTTTTTTTGTTGCGGTCAAGGGTATAGATGGAGTCTCTGTCGATCCGCGTGATGTTCGCGCTTTCGACATCTTTGCCACGGGTCATGGTCTTCATGAAGCCGCTGGACCATTTAGTGGTGGATTCGCCGGTGTATTTGTCGACGGAGTAGTAATCCGTGCCGACGGATTCGTTCGTGCCCATTCGGCGTATCGTCGAGGTCGTTTTGTATTCGCGCTTGACCTCGGCGAAGGCGTGCAGGGCAAAGGCGAAGATAAATGTTAAGAAAAGAGTGTAACGCATAGTTGTTCCGTTCAGTTTGTGGAACCAAAAGATAAGGAATCCGCGGGAGATTCTCAAGGTGTCGCGCGATCTACAGAAGTGCGCGGGCTCGTCACGGCAATGGGTGTTTAAGCCGCCTACTTGAGTAGTACCATCTTTCGAGTCTCGTGCATGCGGCCCGCCCTGAGCCGGTAGAAGTAGACACCAGAGGCAAGATTTGCCCCATCGAACGCCACGCTATGGGATCCGGCGGTAAGCGGGCCGTCAATGAGTTGCGCAACGGTGCGGCCAGTCAGGTCGAAAATGGTCAGCGTCGTGTGGATTGAGTGGGCAAGATCAAAGCGAATGGTCGTAGTCGGGTTGAATGGATTCGGGTAGTTGGGATGAAGCACCGTCGTTCGCGGCAGCGCCGGCGGGGGAGTTGCGACGGTGTTTGTGTCGAGCGAGAGCGGGCCGTCTGTTGTGAAGAGCATCGTGCTGCTATCTTCAATCACAGTTGCGCCGGGAGCGTAATCAGTGCGGAATACGTACTGCAAGCCGACGACACTGCCGACGTCTTGAATGCCCACTGTGCTACCGGACACTTCCATCCAGTCGGCGCTTTCCAAGTTCATGGTGACATCGTTGTAGAGGAAGAGGATTTTGCCGCTTCCATCACGTGATGGGTTGGCGGCAGGGTCAAAGAGCACGATCTGAAAATCAAGATTGGCTTGATCATGGGAGTATCCGCCGGCGCTGGCTTTCCATTGGAGGATGAGGCGGCCATTGGCAAAGTCGTCGTAGCTCCAGACACCTTGGCCGTCGCCGCTGGTTTTGAGGTCATCCCAATAGGCGGCAACCATGTTGGACGCGCTGTTGATACCGGGCAGGGGATAGTTCCGGAAGCAATCGTTCCACGCCTGATCTCCGAAGGCAAGCCAGCCGTTTGCGCAGACTGTGATGGTATCGTAACCAACCCCGTAGTAGGTGAACTCAAAAGGCAAAGGTATTGCGACCGAATAGTTGTTGCCGGGGAGGTCTTCGCCGGGATCATCGAGTTCAAGGTCGTCACCGAGTCCGGCACTAATGTCGAGATATAAGAATTCTGCATGCTCATCGTATTCCAAATCAGTTTGATCATAGGCGTAGTAGCCGTACGCATCCGGTCCAGTGGGGTCGTGCTCGGTGATTACTCCGATGGAGATTTCGAAACAGGCCGAGTCGCGGAATCCGGAATCATCTTCGAGGATTAACAGGAACTCGGCGCGCTGTCCGCGAAACGCGTTCGTGTCGGCACGTAGTTCGAAATCGCCGGAGGTCCACGCGGTGTCGGCAGGCTGAATAGATCCGAGTCCTGCTCCGGCGCGAGTGACCGTCACAAAGGGCGTCAGCGACTGCAATTCGACATCCGCCGGAGCGAGCGCAACAGCACCGGTATTCAGAATGCGCAAATCGAGGTTTGACGTCACACCGGGTGCGAAGTCGGGCCAAAGAACGTGCTCTACCACGTCAATGTCGGGTGCGGCGACGGTGAAGGTCACGCGGTCCGGACTGTCCTGGCCATCCACTTCAAATGTGAAGTCGAGCGCAAGAACCTCCGTATGCTGCAAATCGGAGCCCAGTGTAACTCTAAAGGGCGTCGAGAGCAGAACCGTGCTGTCCACACCTGCCGGAGGGACCTCTACGACCGGAGAGACGACAGTGACCCGCGGATTTTCAGACGAAAGCGCAGCAGACGTCGTTTCCGATATCTCCGTTGTGCTGAAGTTATGTGCCTGCACGATCAAATCGACCGTCTCTCCGGGATTGAGGATACCGTCGCCGTTGCCATGCGTACCGCCATCATTGTTGTCATCGATGAAAACGCTCTCGACGGTAAATTGTTGAGCGACTGAGGTACAGGGAATATTGAAGAGATACGGTTTGTGATTGTGCTTTGTCACACACAGCCTAAGGTCGCCCGCGGAATGCATGGTGACGGGCATCGTGACGCGGCCAGAGTCATCCGTGAGCGCGCGGCTGTAAGACTCAGGCTCTCCAATTGAGCCTTTCCATAGCACGGCGACTGCGTCTGCGATGGGGGCGTTTGTTACTGAATCCAAGACGGAAAGCGCAACGACTCCTGTCCCGACGGGGAGCGATTGCAGATGCGTGGCGGCGATTGTAGCGGGGATTTCAGTCCACATCGACAGCGCCGGATCGCCCATGAGATTGGTCCACGAGGAGTGGTTAAGCGCAACGTCCGAAACACCGTACGTCCGGTAGAGCCAGGCTTTGGCGGAGTTCAGTGCCGTCCCAAGATGCTCGACGTGCAGATTAGCTAATGAATAGGCGAGTCCGCCGGCCGTAGTGAGGTTGGGTGCCGCATGGCTTGCGGCTGTGGCAACTCCGATTGCGGCGACACCGCCCTTGGGGTTGGCGGCTGTTCCTGCCAATGTCCATGCTTCCGCCAAGGCCGTGTTATATTCAAAGTTCCCAGTAGCACACGCAAAGAAGGCGGCAATGGACAAGCGGTGCGTCGTCTGCATTTGGGTGGGGAGAGAGTTGTCAATCTCGCCGATCCACGCGCCTCGCCACAAGAACAGACCGAGGCCTTGATTCAACAGTTGTACAACCGTGTCTTGGGGCAACGAACCAGTATGAGTCAACAGAACATTGCTGTCAAGCGCTGTGCGCATGCGAAACTGGTGATCCGCCCACCGAATGAACGTCTCATTGGACGCCAGTTGGAGGGACGTTGAGGCCATGAACAATCCACGCTGAAACCACAACGAATCCTCGAGCCACGGGGAGCGTTCGTAGTGGTGTAATTTGCTCGTGGCGGTGGCGTATTCGCTGGTCGTGGAACAGGAAAACCGTCCGACCGCGAGGTCTTCAAGGTGGTCATCGTCGTTAGCAAGCGCGAAGTAATGGTCGTAGGCTTGCGGATCAGTAGGCACACCGTACATGGATTGCGGGTCGCCCATCAAGGCTACGTATTCGAGTGGAATCGCTGAGCTGTTGTAGGTATCGCGGATGAACGTGCGCATTTGACTGATCGACCAATTGGTGCGCCGTTCAACTTGGACGTCATAGCCAGATAGTCTGCGCCATGTGGCGATGCTATCCACCCATTGATTCATGGCAACGTTGTTGCGGCTCAGTATCAGATAGCCGCCAGGCAGTTGTGCGGTCATATCCAGTTCAGTCTCATCGAGATTGCTGATGAGGCCCCGGTAAATTGGGGCGTAGCGCGGTGACATGGGCCGGGGGTTCAGAAGTTCGTTGGCACCGAACTCGCCGGTCGCAACAATATCCACATCGAGGGCAGAATAGAGCCGGGCTTCGCGGGTCAACGCATTGACTTGCACGGGATAGAAGGTCACAGCGACGACTCGCATGTCGCGGAAGATCAGCGGTGCGGAGATCTCAACGGGCTGCACGGGAAACCACGCGCCAGTCTTGTAGGCGGATGCAAGGGGGAGCGCACTGGTGGCCGGATCGGCGTAAGGATAGGGATTGTAATCCTCTAACACTGTGAACTGCGCGTCACGGATCAGCAGCTCGACTGCGCCAGTGTTAGGAATGCGTATTAGCCGCGTGACCTGCGGAACGGCGGGGGCGCCTTGGTCGGGCCGAAAGGGCTCTCCGGCAAGAGTTGTGACCTTGCAGGTCTGGCCGTCCAACACAAGGGACTCGGTGCCCAGCTCCGGGTTACGGAGTGACAGGGAGGTCAGCTCGGGACCTGTTGAGACGATTTCAAGTGGAGTACCGAATTGGGCCGGGAGCGGCTGGAGATGCGTGGTCGTTGCGCCCGGGACCGTCAGTGGTAGCAGCAGGAGGAAGCACAGCAGCGATGTCTTCATGAAAGACCTCAAGGGGTGAATAATCCGATTCCTGCAAAAAAATAGCCACTACGGAGTGGCTATAGGAGAGTCAATAGAGAGTAAAACGTGTGAAAACAGGGGCCAAATGCATCAGAATCTCCCCGGCGAACGGCGAACTTACCCAGTCATCTGCATTCACAGCCGAACAGAAGAATATAGCCGAAACACTCGGAGAAAGCAAGGTCCCGGGAGCTACGCCGTCAGTTTGCGATAGAGCGAGCGGCGCGGGCGGTCGTAGTTTGCGCCGAGTTCGGCGCGGCGCGCCTGTTCGTACGCCTCGAAATTCCCTTCAAACCAACGCGCAACGCCGTTGCCCTCAAACGCGAGAATGTGCGTACAAATGCGGTCGAGGAAGAAACGATCGTGGCTGATGACCATCACACAGCCGTTGAAATCGAGCAGGGCGTTTTCGAGCATTCGCAGCGTCGTAATGTCAAGGTCGTTGCTGGGCTCGTCGAGCAGCAGGAAGTTGCCGCCTTTGCGCAGGAGCTTGGCCAGATGCACGCGATTGCGTTCACCGCCGGAGAGATTTCCAACAAACTTCTGTTGATCACCGCCGCGAAAATTGAATTTGGAAACATAGGCGCGTGAGGAGATTTCCTTTCCACCCATGAGAATGACATCCGTGCCGCCAGTGATTTCCTCGAAGACAGTCTTCTTGTCGTCAATATCGTCGCGCATCTGGCTCACATATTCGAGGACGACCGACGGGCCAACACGAATCGTGCCGCTTTCGGGTGTCTGTTCGCCGGTGATCATACGGAAAAGCGTGGATTTTCCGGAGCCGTTTGGGCCGATTACGCCGGTGATACTGCCGGGAGGAATGAACAGGTTTAGGTCTTTGATGAGCGTGCTTCCGCCAAAGCCCTTGCAAACGTCAGTTAACTCCATGACGACATCGCCGAGATGCGGGCCGGGGGCGATTTGGATCATCATGTTCTGATCGTTGACCTCGAACACGTCTTTGGAGCGTTTCTCGTATTCAACGATGTGCTTATGACTGAGCTCCAAACGGTCGCGCTGCGAGAGGCGAATCCACGCCTGTTCGCGCTTCAGCGCGGTAAGCTTGGCCGACGGTTTCTTGTCGGGCTGCTCCATCAACGCAATCTTCTGATCGAGCCATGAGGAGTAGTTGCCTTCCCACGGAATACCCTGACCTTGATCGAGTTCCAAAATCCACTTGGTGATGTTATCGAGGAAGTATCGGTCGTGCGTGGAGATGATGACCGTGCCTTCGAACTCGCGGAGCTGTTTTTCGAGCCACAGCACAGTCTCGGCATCAAGGTGGTTAGTGGGTTCGTCGAGCAGCAGAATATCGGGTTTCTCAATCAGAGCCTTGCACAGGGCAACGCGGCGGCGCTCGCCGCCGGAGATTTGCGAACAGAGCAGGTCACCATCAGGAAGGAAGAGCGCATCAGAGGCAACTTCAACTTGATGTTCGAGATTCCAACCATCGACTTTGTCAATCTCGTCTTGCAGTTTCTGCATCTTGTCGAGGGCTTTCTCCATGGCATCTCCGTCCATGGTGGCCATATCTTCGGCAAGCTGGTTGTACTTATTGATCAGGTTCAGCGTCGGTGCGAAGGCCATTTCGACATTCTCACGCACAGTCCTGGTCAGATCGATTTGCGGTTCCTGCGCAACGAGGACAGCTCGCACGCCTTTTGCCGGTTCGGCCATGCCCTGAAAGTCCTTATCCAATCCGGCCATGATGCGCAGGATTGTGGACTTGCCGGAACCGTTGTCGCCCACGAGACCAATCTTCGCCCCTGGATAGAAGGCGAGGTTGATATCATTCAGGACTTTTTCACCGCCATAGAGCTTTACTAAGCCCTGCATGACGAAAATGTATTGTGGAGCCATCGAGATGTGAGTGGATTAGATTACTTGGGGGCGCGGACGAAGTGCGGCATATCAAGGGGTATTTCGAGCGAAAGTTCGACGAATCCGCGATACTCGCCATTTTCGTACCACGGCGTCTGATAGATGAGTTTCTTGACGCCGTTCTTCTCGATAGTGTAGACGTTTCGCTCCTGCGTAGCGAGCATGCCACACAACTGGGTACGCGACGGTTCGGGGTGGCAATCGAGCACATTAGTGCCGATCAATTCCGCGCCGCCGTCTGCGGCGAACGTGGACTGGGACTTGTGGTTCATCTCGAGAATGATTCCGTCCGTGTCGCAGACGGTAATTGCAAAGGGGATTTCGGTGGACCAGTTGGCGCCGGACATTGAAGAATTTACCACCAGTGTTGTGTGTTGTTTTCGTAGGTGAAGATGCGTTCTTCCCGATCCGAATCCTGCGCCGTAAGCCAATAGAAGCAATTGGCCGGGACATTGCTGAAGACGAGCGGCTGCTCGGTGGCGACGGCGGAGCCGGCGCTTTGCCACCCGTTCAACCAATAGTGCAGTTCGTACGTTGTGCCGGGGGATAGCTCGGATTTTGCGAAGCCATCGGTAGAGACGACCTGTTTCACTTTCGTGGTCGATGACAGCGTCAGCGATTGCGTGCGCGCCGTGTCTCCAGCTAACGAGTGCATTTCACCATCAATATCAAGAATGAAGGCTTCACCCGCCGGAACGATTTTCTTATCAATGTAAGCGGCGGGTAGATAGGCGACGTCGACACCCATGTCGGTGAAGGTCGCTTTTCCATTGATCGTGTGCGACCGTTGAATAGCTTTCCACTCGCCGGAGTTGAAAACGCAGAGATAGGCAAAGCGCGTCGAGTCGGGCGCGACGATGGGCAGCGTGACAGTCTGGACAGAGGTGTAGTCGCTTGTGACATCGAGGTAGCTCTTGGAAGCGAGATACGGTGGTATCTTTTCAACGTCATCAACTTGGAAGGCGAGGTTCCCTTTCTGTATCGAATATGTCTTGCGATAGACCTTTGCGAGCTTATTGGCAAGTTGATAGCTTCCGGGGTCGGCTTCCGCGCCCATGAAGGGGATGACTTTGCCGTCAGCCGTGAGGATTGAATTCCATGCGTGGTTGTTCCCCGAGTTAGCCCAGTACGGAGTGTAATCGCTTGTGACGGCGAGACCGTTGGCGCGCATGGCATAGATTGTAAGATTGGTCATATCTTCGCAGCGGCCAAGCGTCGTCGCTCGCATGTCCGATAACCCCTGATCGGTCGGATGATAGTAGAATCGCGGGTCGAAATGGAACCATGAGATCAGGTCTTTGTTGATCAGCACTGCAGCCTCAATCGGATCGGCAGGATTCTTCATAGCGCGGAAGAGCGAGTCGTAGCGCTCGTAGAAGAAGGGCCGCCAGAGTTCGAGCGGCTCGTTGCTGCCGCGGTAGGGCAAGACGTACTGGCAGAAGCTGTCGAACGACAGATGCGCGGCGAACGGACGCGTTGTCCAGGCCATGAATGCCTGATCGATGTGTTGAAACAGGAAGTCGGGCGTAATAACCGAGTCATCGTGGGTCGTCTGCCGCTTCTTGAAGTCCAAGGTGCCGAATTTGTCTTCAAGCGCACGGAAGCCGATCTCCAGAGAATCGTAAGACGGGAAACTCAGGACCTCGAAGGGTACAACGGTATCGTTGGAGTCTTTGAGGTCGAAAGTGATGTAGGAATGACCATCCATGTTGTCAAGCAGGAAGCAGGCGGCCTTCCGCTTCATGGAATCTGCGGGCGCGGAGTAGTGGGCGTGCAACGCATTCCTCAGGTCGGCGCGGTGCGCATCACTTGCGTCCGCCGGTTTGGCACAAAGTGCGGCGACGCACAACAGCATAAGGGTGTGATGACGGAAATACATAGTTTGCCGGGGTTCAGTGGGCAAAGCTCGCGGCGGAATGTAAACAAGAATGTAATGGGTTATTCGCGGAAAAACAAATCGGCGGCACGAATCGCGCTGCAAGGTGGATCCGTACTGCTCGCAGCCAACCGAGTAAGTGATTGTTTTCACTAATAGCTTGCAAACCAAGGTCCAAAGCGTTATATTTAATTGAATTCGTGAGTGTAAAATCCTGTCTAATAAGGTCCGATCGTGTCAGAACCGCGCAGCTACCGCTACTTGGTCTATTCACTCTTCCTCTTGTCCGGAGTGTCCGGTCTGATCTATCAAATCGTGTGGACGCGCATGCTGGTGCTCGTGTTTGGCAACACGATGCTGGCCACGAGTACTGTTCTCAGTGCGTTCATGGGTGGGCTCGCTGCCGGGAGCTTTGTGCTTGGCAAGTACATTGATCGTGAGCCGCGGCCGCTGCTTCGCGTCTATGCGGCGTTAGAAGCGGGGATTGGCATCTTCGCGCTGTTGTTTCCGCTTGTACTTGGCGCTGCGACGCCGCTGTACACTTGGCTGAACAGCAGTGTCGGCAGTAATATGGTCGGTCTGAATCTGGCGCGCTATCTGGTGTGCTTCCTGATCATTGGAGTGCCGACATTCCTGATGGGCGGGACGCTGCCTGTGCTGATCAAGCGGTTCACGCGCATTGAGGAAAAGATCGGCGGCGAGACCGGATTCCTCTATGGACTGAACACGGTTGGAGCGGTGCTTGGTACCTTTGCGTGCGGCTATTTCCTGCTGCGAGTCTTAGGGATGGAGCGGACGACCTGGATTGCGGTGGCAATTAACCTCGGTGTCGCCGCAGTGGCTTACGCGCTTGGTCGAAACCGGACCGAGATCGAGAGTGGTGCGCGCCATGACGACGAACCGGCCGGCGAGTTTGTTCCTGCGGGCAATCCAGTGTCACCCTTCGCGATCAAGATGGTTCTGCTTGGGATCGGTATCTCAGGTTTCTGCGCGTTGGCCTACGAAGTGTTCTGGACGCGGATGCTGAATCTGTTCCTGCATAACAATATTTACTCATTCACGGCGATTCTTGCGACATTTCTAATCGGGATTGCCGTGGGAAGCCTCGTCTATGCAAGGTTTCTCTCGCGTTCGCGCAAGCCGCTGCAGCTGTTTGCCTGGCTGCAGTTGGGCATCGGCGCGATGGCCTATGCGACGCCGTTTGTCTTCAGCGCTTTTCATGACGCGCTTTTTAATAATTTTGACGAAGCGTTGACACTGGTCAAGACGGCTGCAATCATGCTTGCGCCGACGGTAATGATGGGAATCGCCGTGCCGTTGGCGATTCAGATTTGCCGCAAGGGGGTAAGTAAAGAGGGAACGAGTGTAGGCAACGTTTATGCTGTGAATACGGTTGGTGCGATTCTCGGCGCGTTTGCCGCGGGTTTCATCCTCCTGCCGTCCGTAGGTCTGCTCTACGGGGTGCTGATCGTCGCGTCACTGAATCTGTTTGCGGGTCTGCTGCCGATGCTTGCTTACACGTCAGGTTCGCCGCGTGTGATGCGGGCCGGAGCGGTCACTCTGGTCGTAGCGATACTTGCTTTCTCCACGCCGCGCGATCTATTTCGCGGGCTGTTTCAAGCGGCACACCCGAACGCCGAGATTGTGCACTACAAAGAAGGCAAGGTCGCCAACGTGCTCGTGTACGATTTTAACAAGCTCGGCTACAAAGACTTCCACCTGAATGCGGTGAACGAGGCGTCGTCTCGGCTCTGGCACGTGCAGCTCTTCAAACTGTTGGGTCTGTTGCCGACGGTAGTGCATGATGGCGAGAGCGATGCCTTGATGATTGCGTTTGGAGCGGGGATGTCTGCGGGTGCGACCTGCTCGAACGTGTCGTCACTGGACGTTGTCGATCTGAATCCTGACATACGCGGCATCGCTGAAGCGTATACACGGGAAAATCTCGACGTGATCAATCAGCCGAATTTTCATCAGGTCGTGAATGACGGACGCAACGCACTGCTGCTGAGCCCAAGGCAATACTCGCTGATTATCTCGGACGCGACGAACCCCAAGATGTTCGACTCGTGGACGCTCTATTCGCAAGAGTTTTACGAGCTTGTCAAGGACAGGCTGAAACCGGGCGGCGTATTTTGTCAATGGGCGCTGATTCCGTTGCCCGCAGATGCAATAAAAGTGATTCTGAACACATTTCGCAGCGTGTTTCCTCACATGAGCGTGTGGGTGATTCACGGCTCGTCGCAATTCCTGATGCTCGGCACGCCGGAGCGCCTGAACATCGACTACGCGGACTTGAGCGCGAAACTTGGTCCGCTCTTTGAGAAAGCTGATCTTTCGGAATTCGGAATTGACACGCCGGAAAAATTCCTGAGCTTCTTCACGCTGGGTGAAGACGGCGTCGGAAGAATGCTCGAGGGGTTTGGCAAGGTCAGCACGGATGACCTGCCCTATGCCCAGTTCATCATCACGCAAGATCGGAATGGAAACGACAACTGTCTCGACTTAGTGCGTTATCAGGAGTCAATTCGCGATTACATGACGCCGGGCGCGGCCGTTCCGGATTCGTTTGCCGCCACCATGGAGGCGCTGGAAGATATCGCGCGGCGGCTTGAGGTAGGATACATCACGGGAGATCAATCCAAATTTGCGGAATCGGCAGTCGTTGCGTTGGATGCGGGGTTACATGATGCGAACGTCGCGCACCATTTGAACTGCTGCCCGGAGAAGATTCGGCACTTCGAGGACTACCTGAAGAGGGTGCCCGATGACTTAACCGTACGGAATACGCTCGGCGTGTTTCACATGAATAGCGGCGACTATGCCGCAGCGACACGCGAGTTTCGAACTGCGTTGAGCGCGAAACCTGATCATGCGTTTGCCCGAATGAACTTGGCGCGCGCCGAACTTGAAGCAGGCGCAGAAGATATGGCAATGCAGGAACTCTTAGCGGTGTCGAATGCGGCGCCCAGCAAGGGAGTGTTGGCTTCGACACCGTATCTTCTGAACAGAGCTCGGGTGCTGCGCAAGCTGGATGCCGCGCCGGACTCGGTTGAACTGATCATGGCGCTGGCCGCGGATTACTATCAGGACGCGCAGTTATTGAAGTCGGTGCAGTTGATTCGCCGCGCGCTCGCAGTTGATTCGACGAACCGCGAGATTCTCTTTGCATATGCGAACTTGTGCGAACGACACGAGTTTGTGTTTGAGGCAGCTAAGGCGTATGGCAGATTGGCGGCGCTCTCGCCGGGGGATCAGGCGGCGGCAGCGAAGCGCGATGAATTCAACTGGTTGGCGGCAGACCCAGCAGCGCGCAAGAATTGGTTGAACAGCAGGTTGTTTGTGCCTGAGACGATGGCGGAATCGCCAGAGGAACCGAGCGGTCATCCTCCGACGTGCGACGAGGCCCTTGCCCTGTGGAATGAGACGGACGCGGACGGCGCTACGGACTCGGTGAACCTGATGCGCGCGGCCGAGCTTTATGTTAAGTCGACGGAAACGAATCCCGAAGAGGTGCACGCTTATGTGGACGCGGGCACGCTCTATGAGAAGCTTGGCGACTACTCACGGGCTGCGCGGCTGTGGCAAACGGCGGCGCGCTTCCGTCCGGACTTGCCGTTTATCACATTGAATGCTGCTCGGCTTGAAGCTCTGGCGGAACTGGCACAAGGGAAATTGAGCGGCTGTGCAAAAGCAGAGAAGCTTGGGGCAGCGGCGGACGCGCACTTGTCATTGGGTGAGGCGGAGCTTGCTTTGACGTACGCTCGTGAAGCGGCTGCCCTTTGTGTTGGCGATACTCTCGCATGGGTGCAGGCCGCATTTGCATCTCGCGAAATCGGCGACTACGATGCGGCCATCGCGGCGGCACAACAGGCGCTTGTCTTGGACTCCACACAACGCGAGGCACTGAACATCGTGCAGTCATTGAGCAACTTGACCCCGCCCAAGAAGTAAGGGACACGACAGCCCAAAATGAAGCCGGCGACTCTTGCGAGTCGCCGGCTTTGTTCTCGGGCAATTGCCCAAACAGGTTAGCTAATCCAGGTGACTCCAAGAATCAGCAGGATCGCCACGACGACCATCATGAGGCCTTCCCCGGCGATTAATCCGGAGGCCAAGGACGCACCGTAGCTCTCGACCGCCTGGGGGTTCTTCTTGGTGTAGTACGCAGTGATCACGGCACCGAGCCACATCGATAACGACGAATAAGGAGTGACCATAAAGGCGATACCAAGCGCGATCGGCGACGGCAGCCATTTGCCAACGCCCTTGATCTTGGCGACGAAGGGCATGATGAAACCGATAATCGCGCCGACGGCGGCGGCGGTCATCGCATGCGCGGGCAGAGAATCAACCCCGTCGGCGAGAAGTTTGGCCATCGCGTGCCAGGCCATCACAGCGGGGCCGGTGAAGTCGTCACCGGGGATCGTGTATGCGGCAGTAAGGAGTCGGTAAACGGCTGCGGCCGTGAACACGCCAGCGATGACGCCAATCAATTGGGCGATTACCTGTCGCCGAATAGAGACTTTCAGCAAATAACCTGCTTTGAGGTCATGCATGAGGTCGCCGGATTGACTTGCGCCCGCAGCGGTAATACCAGCTGCCATTAAGTTCGTAGGAATCTTGCCGGGGTCGACGACGGCATACACAACTTGCGTGATCTTGCCCATTGCGCCGACCGGGTTGATATCCGTTTCACCTGAAGCGCGCACCGAGATGCTCGCGATCAGGAATGACAGAAAGACCGCGAGGATTCCCATCCACACCGGGATGCCGAAATAGGCCTTTGCGAAAACGGTCGTCAGTGCGGTTGCGAAGACCATTCCAACTGCCCACCACTTAATCGGGAAGGGATCGGGCGCATCGTCGTCCTCATCGGACTGCACTGTTTCCGCTTTTCGTCCTTGCACGAGCCTCTTGAAGGAGCCAAAGGTGTTGGCAATGGTCTTGTATTGCAAAGCGAGACTGGAGAAGCCAGCGGCGACCATCAGCGCCACACCAGGCCACAATAGCCACCGAAACGCGGCGATATACACGCCATTCGGGTTGGCGGCGGTGACAATCCCTTGATCCATTAGAATCGGCGCACCAATTCCCCATGCGAGGACCGCGCCGAGGAAGAGCGACCAGCCTACTTTCGAACCTATCAGAACACCAGCGCCGAGCATCATCGGGGATAGACTGACTCCCATACGCAGTGAGGCCAGCGACACCCCAAGAATGCCAATCGTCCCAAGTCCGATGTCATCGAGCGAGAAATCGCTGAAGTGCCCCAGGGCGAGCGGTTTGATACTGAAGAGCATCTTGACGACGCCAGCAATGATCGCGGCCCAGAACAGGAGTTTGGCCTTCTTCATCGCTTCTGCGCCGGAGGAATACATGGCCTTAATCGTTTCGGCGGCAGCGGTCCCCGAAGGAAAGCGAAGCTTCTCTTTGACGATCATCTGCTTGCGCAGCGGGACGGCAAAGAAGACACCAAGGAACGCGATAGATACCGCCCATAGCACGAGTTGCACGTAGGTGAGATCGCGTCCGGGGCCTTGCGTCTCTCGCACATAGAGCTCCAAGGCAGGAATACAGGCAACGAAGCCGCCGGCTGAGGCCATGGTGCCTGCAGCGCTTCCGGCGGTCGCCGTGATGAGGTTTTCGCGCGCGCCGTAGGGTCGACTGAGGATTCCGCTCATGGCCTTGAACAGCGCGAATGAGATAACGGCAGCGGTGATGGACGCGCCAAATGTCCAGCCGATTTTCAAACCGATGCAGACGTTTGATGCGCCGATGAGCGAGCCGACAACGAGTCCGGATATTAACGCGCGCGCGGTCAGCTCGCTAAAATGTTCTTGGTGGACCTGCGGTGTCAGTGGGGGAGGTGTAACAGTTTCAACAGCCATTCGAAGTCCTCAAAGGGGGAGGGGGCAAAGATGTGTTTCGGAAGGCGGCCACAGGACTCAGGCTCTTGTTGCCGATTCCGGAAGATAGCGATTCATTTTCCGTGTTGCCACTCTATGTCAGTGCGTTCTTTGACGGACGAAGCGAGAAACACAGAACGTCTCACACTTAACATGCCATAAGTTGATAGAAAACAGATATTTATTGTCTCGTCGCACAACGTTGCTGGTGGGCGGGCAATGAACTCGGCAGCTCCTGAAATGCTCGCTGTAGGTCAATAGCGGCGGCAGACACCCACGGCGGGACCTGATTTCCAGTCCGGAACGGGAATTGCGCCAGATGAGCCCAATTCAGAATAGGTCTTGGCTTTTCCACGCGAACAAGTCATAGCAGATGGACACCCCATACATGTTGCCCAATTCCCCAAAGCCCTGCGCCGATCCATGACTCGCGACTTGTTGCGGATAGTCTCGGTCATTGCGATGCCGTTGATGGTTGCGGCGAGCGGCCTTCCGCCAATCGACGCGGAGAGCATCTCGCTTGATTCGCTCTTGAACATCACGATCACATCCGCAGCAAAGCACGAGCAAACCTCCGAGGAAGCTCCGGCATCGGTAACCATCATCACACGCGAGGACATTCACGTTTTCGACTGGAAGACACTGAGCGAAGCTTTGGCGACGGCGTGCGGGATTGACGTTGGCACGGACTTGTTTGATGATTACGTCGGGGCGCGCGGGTTTACGAACGCTGGCGATCCGTATAATCCCCGGATTCTGCTGCTCCTAAACGGGATTCCGCTTCGGGAGAGTGCCTTCGCACAATCGTGGCCAAACGCCTCGATGATCGGCGACATCCAAGGCGACGTAGAGCGCATCGAGATATTGCGCGGCCCAGGTTCGTCACTTTACGGAACGGGAGCCATGCTCGCGATCGTCAATGTCATCACGTCATCTCCGGACGGTCCGGAGGAGACAACTGCAAGCGTGTCCGGCGGTGACCACGGCTTCGCGGCGAGCCACGCGAGACTGCGACGCACTGCCGGCTCACTATCCTTCACACTCTATGGTTCCGCGATGCGCACGGACGGTCATTCCTTCACATTTCATGAATATGGGCAAGCGGGCTACGAAGACGTGGAGGTGCGCAACCTGAATTGGAAGCGGACGTATGTGGCCCGTGGTCAGTTGAAGTACAAGGGACTGAAGGCACATCTTTACGTCGGGTCATCGCAGAACGGCTATCCGACCGCTCAATACGGCACAGTGTTCGACCATCGGGACAGCAAGCAGCGTGCGACGAACTGGGGAATTGACCTGATCACGGAGCGAAGCATTCAACGGAACGTATTGATCTATGGGCGGCTCGGATTTCAGCAGTTTGACTATCATGCAGTCTTCCCTTATAGCGAACCGGACCTTCTGAATTTTGATTCGGCGGTCGATCGGAAAGTATCTGCGGAATTGCGCGGTAGCACGAAACTCCATTCGACAAACCAACTGATTGCGGGCATGGAGCTGGTTCGGCACGTCGAGGCAAAGAACTACGGGTGGTACGATCAGTCGCCGGAGACGTACGAATTCAGCGAACCATTCACGGATGCAGGTTACTTCGTCCACGACGAGCAGCGGCTGCCGGGCAATATGGTGGCCACGGTTGGGCTTCGTTACTCGATGCCGACCGGTGATACAGGAATGCTGACGCCGCGCGGCGCGCTGGTTTGGGGCGGAACGGCGGGGACGACGGTAAAGCTTATGTACGGCGAGGCCTATCGCGCTCCAAGCGTGTACGAGCGACTGTACGAATTCCCGGAAGAGGCGGTCGCGAATCCCGAACTCGATCCTGAATTAGCTCGAATAGCAGAACTGACTCTCCTGAAACGGTTGACAGAAGGGCTCTACGCCTCATTGTCGGGGTATCGCTTTCAGTATGAAGACATGATCATAACCGGGATTGATGAGGGCTCCGGATACCATCAATATCAGAATCTAAGCAACGCATACTCGCACGGCATTGAGGCGGAAGTGCGGCTGCGGTCGGCGGGGCGGGTTCAGGCCTATGCGAGTTATGCTTATCAGGATGCGCGCGGCGGGGACGACGATGAGCGTTTGCCGCACTCGCCTTATCATGTTGGAAAGGCGGGGGTGTCGGTGCCGTTCGCAAGCAAGCTTCGCGCGGCGTGTGACACCCGCTTAGAGTCCTCACGATTAACGCTATTGGGTACAAAGACTGCGCCATTCTGGCTGCACAATGTCGCTCTCATCGCTGACGACGTGCTGGAGGGAGTAGCGCTAACGTTGAGCGTCAGGAATGTCTTCGAGACTTCGTATACTCTGCCCGGGAGTTATGACAATTTGACTCCCGTCACCGAAGTGGACATGCCGGCCATTCAACAGCCGGGGCGGACTACAAGTTTAACTATTAGCGTAACGATTTAGCGGGAATTCGCAAGTGATGCGATCTGTTCAGTTCATGCTGTTCTGCATCCTGCCTGCGATGGCACACGCGGCCGAGCCGCTCGTGCCAGAGTCGGTGCAGTTTCCGTTAATCGCGAAAGCCATGACGTTTGATCATAATCTGGCTGAGCGCTGTGGTGAGCGTGTGACATTGTGCGTGCTTTATCAGCCCTCTGTCCAGGCATCCCGTCAATGTCGTGCGAATTTCGAATCTGCTGTTGTGGCAAGCGGCATAGGTACCGTTTCCGGGTTGCCGTTCGACATAGAATACGTTGTGTTTGATTCGGCAGGTGCATGGCAGGACAGCGTGGCAGTACTCGACGCGGACATCTTGTACTTCACGCCAGTTAGCAACTTGAATGCAATCACAGTTCGCGATTTCGCCGTGTCGCAAAAGACCCTGACCGTTGGGAGCCTGTCCGATCAGGTTCACGACGGGCTTTCTCTGGGGTTCACGGTAGAGAAGTCCAAGCCGAGGTTCCTGATTAATGTTGTGTCGTCGCGGCAGGAAGGCGTCTCATTCTCGGCGCAATTGCTCAAACTTGCCATAATCCACGACATACGTTAGGCATGCGGGACGAGTTCTGGCGGGATCGGTGCGCTATTTGCGGGGCTGACAGGCGTGTAATCGTTGAGATTTGGCGTTGCTGATTCGCAACGCGAGGAAGTTCAGTTAGTTAATTGTTTTAATAATACTTGCAAGTTTGAGGCGCTACACATGGATAGCAAGAGGTGGTCAATCTTTCAGGCTGTGACAGCACTGACGCTCTTTGTGCCGGTCCTAATCTATGGCGCGCGCAGAGTGGAAGCGCAGCAGTTCGACCTTAGTGACCTGTCTATTGAAGAGCTGATGAGCATTGAAGTTTCCTCAGTCTCGAAGAAACTGGAACCGATGTCGGATGCAGCTGCGGCAGTTTACGTCATAACTTCTGAAGACATTCGGCGCACGGGATACACGACCATACCGGATGTGCTCCGGCTTGTACCGGGTGTGGAGGTTGCTCAAGTCGATTTGAACACATGGGCGATCTCGGCACGCGGGTTCAATAGCCAAATGTCATCAAAACTCCTGGTCATGGTTGACGGACGGAGCGTCTATTCGCCGCTGTTCAGCGGAGTATTCTGGGACGCACAGGACATGATGCTGGAAGATATTGAGCGAATAGAGGTGATACGCGGACCTGGAGCGACAATGTGGGGCGCCAACGCGGTAAACGGCGTCATCAACATCATCACGAAGTCTGCCGAGAGCACACAGGGTGGACTTGCCTGTTCGCAAGTTGCGAGTAGTGAGAACTTCGGTCTGGTTGCGCGCTACGGCGGGCAATTGGGAAGCAACTCGCAATATCGATTCTACGTGAAGGGATTCGATCGCCACATGGAGGCAGGGAACACCGGTCCAGACCTTCCGGACTATTGGTCCAGCACGCGGGGCGGATTTCGCGTAGACAGCCGCATATCAAGAAAGGTGGATGCAACGTTCACCGGTGGACTCTTCACGAACCGAGGTCAGTATTCACTCAATTACATCACGCTGACACCGCCGTATTCCGGTTTGAGCGATAGCGAGCTGCGTTCGGACGGAGGCGATTTTACCGCGAAACTGAACTATGCGGTCAGTTCAAAGTCCACACTCTCACTTATGAGTTACGCCGATTATCTGGAGCACAATCACCCGGGCATTGCTGAGAAGCGCTTCACGGTGGATGTTGGGATGCAGCATATTTGGTCACCAAACTCTCGGCATGAAGTTGTAGCGGGAATGGAATACCGTAATTCCTCAGATGTTCTGACAGATGGTTTGGGCGTTTCGACGCCGGTCCCATCGATGGTGTCTTGGCTTTACAGCGCCTTTGCGCAGGATGAAATCGCAATTCTTCCTGCTAAGCTCAGTCTGACGTTAGGTTCAAAATTTGAACGGAACTTCAGTACGGATTGGGAAGTCCAGCCGAATGCCCGAGTGATGTATGTGCCAGCACGCGGCCACAAAGTCTGGTGCTCGGCGGCCAAGGCTGTACGCACGCCGTCGCGGATGGAGTATAGCGGCGTTTTTCGTCTCGCGGCGATACCGCCGATGAGTGTGTACAATCCCACTCCTCTTCCAATTCAAGTCTTGGGCGTCTCGCAAGGTCAGATCGTGTCAGAGAAGCTCACGGCAACGGAAGTGGGGTATCGAGTCCAACCGCATCGCGAGCTTGCACTCGACATCAGCGGTTATTACAACGACTACAAAGACATTCGAGGGTTTGAGACCGGGCAAACGGTTGTCGACATGACCGGGCCGATTCCAAATGTCACGCAGTACGTGAACTTCAAGAACACGAACTACTCCCACGGCTATGGAGGCGAGGTCTCCATAGATTGGAAACCAATCGACATCTGGCGACTCCGGGGTGGCTTCTCGGTGCTCCGGCTCGAGACGAGAGCCGCCGTTGATAACATCCTGTTGAGCGGTGTGTTACCGCCGAATGCCGATACTGTGGATCCGGAGAACCAAGCGTGGCTGCAGAATTCCGTGTCACTACCGCACAACGTTGATGTCGACTTCATCGTGCGGTATGTTGACCACCTTCGGGATCGCGGGGTGGCATCATACATCGCTGGAGATGCGCGAGTTGGGTGGACGGTCTCCCAAGGCTTGGAGATATTCACTGCGGCGCAGAACATGTTTGGCGGCAAGCACACAGAATTTCAATCTGATATCATGCTGATGGCATTATCACGCGATATAGAGCCGCAGTTCCTGCTCGGCGCAACGTGGTCGTTTGGGCATTTGACCCGCTAAGCTCGGTAAGAAACCGGAAACGGCAGCCAAAACAGGGCTTACCACGTTGGTAAAAGCACTCTACAGGATAGGAATTGCAGCGCTCTTGCAGTGGGCAGCGTTTTCTCCTCCCGGCGCATTCGGCCAGGTTAGCGAAGCCGAAGTGCGGGCGGTTTTTGTCGTGAAGTTAGCGAGCTTCATCGAGCAAATCGGCGGTGAAACAAAGGGCGACAGTCTTGTGATCGCCGCGCTGGGCAAAGATCTGACGGTTGACTTCATTCATGCCCTCTGTGCGACAAATGCTTCCGGCGAGATGTACCTAAGTTGTTATACCGCAGACGCCGCCAGGAACATTGACTCGTGCGACATTCTGTACATCAGCGCAGCGTGTGAGAATCCAGTAGAGGCTGTGCGAAGAGCGGAGATCAACAATTGTCTGACAATTGGAGAAGAGGCCGTCGCTAAGGAGGCCAAGCTCGCGGTGACGTTGTTCACATTCGAAAAGAAGCTCCGGCTGCGCGTGAATCTTGATGCGCTCGAACGGGCGCAGGTGCGGTTAAGCGCGCGCGTTCTCAAGCTGGCCGAAATCGTCAGGGACGCCGACCTTTAATGGCTCTTCTGCTCAAGAAATTCCGGAATCTCTCTATTCGCGACAAGCTGACCGCCGTGATCATGATCGTCACGGCCTTCGCGTTGGCCCTATCGTATGTCGCATTCATCATCTTTGACCGCAACGAGATGCACCGTTCCCGAATACTGCATCTCCAGACGCTCGCGCGGATGATCGGTTACCATTCCAGCGCGGCCTTGACTTTTGACGATGCGAGCGACGCCCAGCAGACGCTCGGTTCGCTGGCGGCGGAGAACAATGTCAGCCATGCTTGGGTCTTTCGCAAGAATGGCCGGAGGTTCGCGGAATATTCGAGGGAAAACGCGTCTCGCCCCGTGGAATCGATGAGCCGGATTCGCGTGGATTCCTCCTACGTCGCGTATGGGCGCGACCATATCATCGTCGTGGAACCCGTCGTGCTTGATGGAAGCGTGATCGGAGCCGTGCGGCTGCGAAGTACTTTGGATGACCTCTACTCGCGACAGCGTCAGTACCTGATGTTTGGTTCGCTGTTCACGCTGCTTGCGCTGGGGATAGCGGGAACGCTGGCCTCTCGCCTGCAGAAGCTGGTCTCAGGCCCGATCGTCGCGCTGGCGGCGATTGCGCGGCAAGTGCGGGATACTCAGGACTATAACGTCCGCGGAACACAATGCAGCAACGACGAGGTTGGCGAGCTGGTAACGGGATTCAACGAAATGCTCACTGAAATTGAGTCACGCGACGGGGAGCTGCTTCGAGCGCATGACCAATTGGAAGCGCATGCGAATCAACTGAGCATCGAGCTATCGGAGCGTCAGCGCGCCGAGCGAGACGCGGAACAAATGCGGACTTTCCTGTTGAATATTATTGATGCGATGCCGTCCATTCTCGTCGTCGTAGATAGTGATTTGCGGGTCATACAATGGAATCACGAGGCCGAGAAGGCCACGGGCGTGCGCCGCGAGTTTGCCAACGGCAACGAAGTTCACGACGTCTTCCCGGTGTTGAGTGACCGACGCTCGTTCATTCTCAACGCGGTCAACTACAATTCTCGCTACGAGCGTGAGCGGGTATCGATGACGACGCTCGAAGGCGACCGCTTCTACGACATGATGATCTACCCGTTATATACGGTCGGAATTGACGGCGTTGTGATTCGTCTTGACGATTGCACCGATCGTGTGCGGATGGAGGAGATGATGATACAGACGGAGAAGATGATGTCCGTTGGCGGGCTGGCGGCGGGCATGGCGCACGAGATCAACAATCCGCTTGGAATCATCTTACGGAGCGCCCAGAACTTGAAACGGCGCGTGTCACCGGACTTGGCTCAGAATGAAGAGGCCGCAAGACGCGCGGGGACGACCCTAGCGGCGGTCTGCGAGTATTTTGAGGCGCGTGGGCTGAACGAGTTCTTGAAAGACATCAGCGACGCCGGCAAGCGAGCGGCCGCAATTGTGACCAATATGCTAAACTTCAGCCGCAAAACTGAATCGAGCATGCAGCCAACGGACATCGCCGATCTCATTCGACGATCAATTGAATTGGCGGCCAGTGATTATGACTTGAAGAAGCGATATGACTTCCGGCACATCAGCCTGGAGCTTGAGTTGGACGACTCTATGGATAAAGTCCGATGTATCGAGACCAAGATCGAGCAAGTTCTGTTGAATCTGCTTAAGAATGCTGCGCAGGCGATGGGCGAACACGGAACCACCGATCCAAAGATCACGTGCCGAACTCGCACTGATAATTCGTGGGCAATCATCGAAGTTGAGGACAACGGTCCCGGTATGACTGATTCCGTACGTCGGCGAGTATTTGAGCCATTCTTCACGACGAAAGAGGTTGGAGCCGGTACTGGCCTTGGGCTCTCCGTGTCGTACTTCATCATTACAGACAATCACCGTGGGCAATTGGAAGTAGACTCCTGGGAAGGCAAAGGCACTCGGTTCACGATACGGTTGCCTTTGACGGATAACGAACCGACGACCGCCCGGGCGAATCCGGAAGCGGAACCAAACGCGAACAACACTACAACATTCCCCACAGGAACGGATCAGAGGTCCGACAATGTCAGCAGCTAATGTGAACAGCTCGGTAATCAAGATTCTAACAATAGACGACGAGCGAGCAGTCCGCCGCTCGATCCGCGTGTATCTTGAAGATTCTGGATTTGAAGTAATGGAAGCCGAGAATGGGCGGGTTGGAGTGCAGGTCTTTCTCGAGCAGTCGCCGGACCTTGTGCTATGCGATCTTAGAATGCCGGAAGTGGACGGGTTAACCGTGCTGGCGGAAATCCGGAAGCGCACGAAGGATATCCCGATCATTATCGTCTCCGGAACTGGAGTTCTCGGCGACGCGATCGAAGCCGTTCGACTCGGCGCATGGGACTACATTCTGAAGCCGATTCAGGATATGGGCGCTTTGGAGTTGGCGATCAACAAGGCACTGGAGCGGGCGCGCCTGATCAAGGAAAACCGTGAGCACCAGGAACAGCTCGAACTGCTTGTCGCGGAGCGGACATGAAGCTCTGACGGAAGGCATAATCATCACTGACCGAACGGATGTATGCACTTACGTGAACCGCGCGCTGGCTGAGATGACGGGCTTCGAGCCGGGCGATCTCTTTGGCCGGCCTGCGGCATCGTTAGGCACGGAGCACGTGCAAGAGGCGCTGGGTAGGAAGACCTTGGATAGGCTGGAGGGAATAGCGGACCGCTACGAGACGCAGCTGATGCGGAAGGATGGAACGGTGTTCTGGGTTGAAATCAGTGCGGGACCGTATCCTGATGTGGATGGGAATATCGTCGGCACGCTATCGGTCGTGCGCGATATCACGGAGAAGAAGCGAGCAGAGCAAGCGCGGGAGAAACTTGAGGTGCAGTTGCGAAGGTCTCAGAAGCTGGAGACGATCGGCACCCTCGCAGGGGGGTGGCGCACGACTTCAACAACATCCTGACCCCGATACTTGGCTATGCCGAGATCGCGCGCATGGAAAAGGACCTGCACGGCAACCTGCGCGGGCATCTTGAGATGATCATACAGGCAGCGTTGCGCGCCAAGGACCTGGTGAAGCAGATTCTCACATTTAGTCGCCAGGGCGATCAGGAGCGCCAGCCGTTCCACCTGCAGATCATCGTCAAAGAAGTGATGAAGTTAATGCGCGCGGCAATTCCGTCTACCGTGACAATAGTCGAGGATATCGACGGCAAGTGCGACCTCGTGGAGTGTGATCCGACTCAGATTCATCAAGTGCTTGTTAATCTGGCGACGAACGCCTTTCACGCCATGCGCGCGCGCGGCGGCACGTTGGAAGTTAAGTTGTCGATGATTGAAGCAGATTCAAAATTCTCTTGCCTGCACGTCAATTTGGCGGAAGGGCGATATGCTCGATTGACCGTGTCCGACACGGGCCACGGCATGGACAAGGCAACGGTGGAGCGCATCTTCGAGCCGTTTTATACGACCAAGGACGCGGGCGAAGGGACTGGCTTGGGTCTGTCTGTCGTGCACGGAATCGTCACAGCGCACGGCGGCGGGATTTCAGTCTACAGTGAACCGGGTAACGGCACGACATTCCAAATCTATTTGCCCTGCTCGGATCAGGCAAAACAGACGGAACAGGTCGTGGACGCGCCTCCGCTCTCGGGCACGGAACACGTTCTATTCGTCGATGACGAGCGACCGAATATCTTGATGGGCAAGCAGATTCTTGAACATCTTGGCTACTCTGTGACGATATGCGAGAGCCCGCTGGACGCATTGGAGCACTTGAAGGCCGAACCGGGCAAATTCGATCTGTTGATCACCGATCAAACCATGCCGCAGATGACGGGTGATGAGCTTTTGACGGCCTGCCGCGAACTCCGGCCGGACATTCCTGCAATATTACTTACCGGTTTCAGTGATACGGTGACTGCTAAGAATTTCGGCGATTACGGCTTCAATGCCTTCGGCATGAAGCCGATCATACTGAAGGACTTCTCGAGGATTGTGAGGAAGGCACTGCAGCACTCGACTGCGGTCGCATAGGCGGCGGAAAGGCTCAGTTGCGGACGTAGAGTTGATAGGAATTGAATTCGCCGAGTTGCGTGTAGTTTTCGGCAATGTAGGCGAACTCCGGGAGTTGGGTCACGTAGTCCTGAATATAGAAGTCCGCCGGGCAGGCCTGCGTGTGAATTCGATCTGCGACAGCAATGACCTTAGGTCGGCGCGTTCGCAGGTCTTCAAATAGTTCACGCAGGAAGTCGGCCTCCACAGGAGATCGTTCCCGTACAGAGTTGTACGGGAACGTTTCATTTGTGCCCAATGAAACTCCGTCGTAAGAAAAGGCAATCGGGAAGCAAGTCAAATAACGAGAGGCCGGTTTCAAGTCAAGCTGAACGAGCAGCGGATAGGCAGGCAGGACGCTCGTGGTGATAAACTGGACGGTGTCGCCCGGAGCGGTCAGACTGTCTATGGCGCAATATAGTCTATCCGGTGTGCTCTTTTTATCGAGCATGGCGTTTAGAGGAGATACGATATCCACTCAAAGCAAAGAAGACGAGAAGGGCGGCCATCGCCACGCGTGCAAACAGTGCGAATTGGCTGGACGCTACGGTCCGCCCGGCGCGCTCTTGCGCACTGTCGTTTGCCCACGACGCAATCGCGGCGACAATCAATGCGGCTATCGTTGTGAGGGGAAGTGCATGGTATTTCCAGCCTTTGCTCTGGACATAATAGACGAACGCCGCCCCGACCGCAGCATAGACCAATGCGCGGACCCGGCGCGCCGGGTTCGTGTCGAGCGCGAATGATGCGCCGAAGCCGGCAATCGCTATGAATAACGGGACGATGAAATGTCGCTGGAGCACAATGTCTGAGAATCCGCGCTCGTAGGCTCTGTAGTGCCTGAGCATTTCCGGCATCCAGCGGTCGAAGTAGGCCGCATACATCGCAGCAGGCAAGAGGAAGAAATGCGCGGCATAGGCGAGCCCGGTGAGCGCAAAAGCAATGAAGGCCGGGTCAAGCAGCGGTCGATAGTTGCGCTTGACAATGAACCAATAGAGTTCCGGTAATACCGCAATCACCAGGAACGCCGGTTTGAGGCATACGCCGAGCGCGGCGGCGATTCCCAGGACGATTCCGCGCCGAACAGTCAACGCACGGCCTTCCCAGTTGAGCATACGCGCGAAGAGAAACGGAAGAAACAGCAGCGCAAAAATGTGTTCCCGCTGGCCAAACTCGATTCCAATAAAGAATGTGACAAACGCCAGATAGGCTGCGGGGATCGCGAGTGGAGCAAGAGAATGCTCGGCACTCGTCAGGACTTTGAGCGAATCGCGAATACTTAGTGTAGACCAGAATGCGAGCAGCAGGACGCAAAGGTGGAAAGCCGTGATTACGTTAATCGACAAGAGTCGCGCAACCCAGATAGGCAGCGCTTTCATGTAAAGAATCAGCGGCGGATTGATCTCGATGAAGTCAACATAAGGCGTCCAGCCGTCCACCATGAGCTGGGCCTGCTGGAGCAGAAGGGCGCAGTCGTGATTAATCTGCAACGGGTATCGAACAAACAGGAGTATCCTAACCGCAGCGAAAAAGAGAGCTGCCGCGGACAACCCCAGCGCAAGCGTTCGGTTAGAGAAGTATCGGTTCATAGCGAGATAAATGGAAGGAGCGTTTCGCCTACTCGGCCGTTGCAAACGGACACTTGGAAGTTAATATACCATTCCTACGGACTTTTCAAAGCCACCCCCACGGTTCAACGATGCCATGAAAACAGGGCCAGCAATTATATGAAATTGCTGGCCTTGCGTTAAGTCGAATGGGTTCGCTGAGCAGGGTCACGGACACATCGAGGTGACGACATAGAAGCGCTGCTCGCCCGACACTATTGCATCGTCGTGTACGAAATGCATCGCGCCGACGCCGAACACGGGCATAAGGTCTGTTGCATTGGTGATCCAACTCGGTCCCGGATACGAAGCAGATGTCAGACTCGAATGCACTGAGTACGTGGCGTTCGCCGCAGAGTCCGCAGTCCACGTCAGTTGAATGTCGTTGGGCACGGCGTCGCCGTCCGCATTCCAGAGTTGCGCAACTAAGTCGGTCACGTCTGATGGCTCGGCCAACCGCGTTCCCCAATCTGAATTGGAGAGACCACCCGGGCCACATGAGTTGAAGGCTTCGACAGAGTACAAATGCGGTCCCGCAGGCGCGCTGGTATCGAAGAAACTTAAGTCATCGACTGGTGCCGTGTTGATTACCTGCCCGTCGCGCCGCACATTGTAGCCGTATTCATCTATGGTATCATCCCAAGTGATGAGGACGCCTGTGCACAAGTTATCGCTCGCGACCAAGTTCTCTGGTCCGGCCGGCGGGGACGCAAGGTTCACGGAAAGGACGTAATCACCGCCACCGTCTACTCCTTCGACAATCGCGTAAATCTGATCTGCGGACAAAAAGGCGCATACTTCTGCCGGCGTTTCCGGCGACGGACACCATTCACCGCCGAGTGTATATTCGCTGCCACAGCACGAGCCGCTCAAGTAGAGCCAGACCGGAGTATCAGAGTTGCAAAGCGAGAACTTCCACCAACCCTGTTCCGGAATCAGTACCCGAATCGTGACGTCTTCGCCAGTCTGGTAGTCGCAGTCGTCTGCTGCTCCGGCGGTTGTGCCATTAATACCGTTTCCGAATCCGGGGTCGGCGTAGAGCACATAGTCCGCACAGCAGGCCGGTTGTTCACAAGGGGTTTCGGGGACATCCTGAAAGAACAGAACATAGGAACCGCTTGCGCTATTGAACCCGTGAACCAGAATCAAATACTCTTCTCCGGCGACAGAACACCAAGTCACCTGGGAGGCCGTTGCAAAGTCGATGCAGCCGAAGTCGTCATTTGAGGCGACGCACGTGAGGCTATTGCAGTCGCACGTGTAGACAGTGAGCCGCGTGTCAAAGCGTGTACTTGAGTGGCAAGTGGTCGCGCGAATCGTATTCCCGTTGCCGGGGATCCGATACCAGACTCCGGGAGCGGTTATTGGAAAGTCGCAAGCAGGTGCAGTATCCACCGTCGCACACAGCGTTGAGCCGCTGACGAACCCTCCGACTCCTGATATGTATTGCGCGTTCCCACACTGGTCATTCAGCGGTTGTCCAGCTGTGCCCGCAACACGAACACAGAACGAACGGGGAGGGTTAAGACGAACGGGGAACCAATACTGACCGGGATTCAAGAAGTAGTACCAAGTGGGCGAGCCATCCTCGCAGTTGCTAACATTCCAATTGAAAATACTGTTCCAGCTTCCGCAGCAGGAAGCAGAATACAGCTCAAGATTATCAATCTCGGGGGTGTATGATCCGCAGAATTCGAGTCCAACGTGCATGCATTCAGTTAACACGAAAGTGAACCACACCTCAGGGTCATGCGGCGGATAGCCACCGAGACAATCAGTCGTGGCCCCGACATTGCTCGCGCAGTAAGGTGAAGGTGAATTCACAGTCAAGAGAGCAGCATTTGCACAGTCGTCATTTTCAGGAAAGCAGGAGCCCCACGCAATTCCGACACGGTAGTCACGCGGCACCGGAACCGCGGGAGCGAAATCGGGAATAGTAACCACAAGAGCGTATGTTCCACTGTCGAGACACGGTGTCACGAGACGCTGTGTTTCTGAACACATGGAATAATCAAACGCGTAGATGAATTCCGTACATTGATTTGTATCCACGATGCCTATGGTTAAGGGACACTCTGCGCCGAAGCAGGTCAGCTCGACGGTATCGAGGTCGCTTAACGTGAAAAGGAACCAGTCGCTGTCGCGTGCGGTTCCGTAGAGACTTTCGTAGGTAAACATCTTTCCGAAAACCGTCTGGCCATCTTGCACTGAGCTGAAATGGTGCGGTGAACTGTTGCATCCACCGTCGGGATCGTCGTAAAGATGGTTTGGGTTGCTGCAATCTTCGGCTGCTTCCACGATATCGGCGGGCTGTAGCCCGATATCACAAGGAGCACACGTGAACGCATCGAGCTGATAAGGTCCGCATTGGCTGCTATATCCGTCGACGAAAAGGTAGTAGATGTTTCCGGCGATCAACGACAGGCATTCGATATAGGAGCGGTAGGGTCCGGCGGCGCACGGGCAATCAGGGGCATCGTCACTGCATGCAATTGGAACGGACGAGCAGTTATTCTCCGTGATGAAGAGCTTCGTGTCGTAGGCTGAATGACAGAGTGAGAAACTGACTGTCATGTCTTGCGCGGCATAGAACGAGTATACAACATCATCGGCAGCGCTTCCCCACGGGCATTGATACTCGTAGTTATCAGAGTAGTTGCAGCTATTCCCATAGGCCGAGCCCGGAATAGAGAGCGGCAGTGGATTGGCACACGTTTCACCCTGCAACTGCGGGCCGTCAATCGTGATGGCATAAGCTCCTGCGTTCGTTTGATAGCCGTCCACCCAGATCGTGTAGTGCTCACCTGCAACCATATAGACCACCAACTGCGATTGAATACCGCAGGGCGTGAAGTCGTCGTTGCAGGCAACCCAAGTGAAGCCGGGGCAAGGTCCCTGCATTATCTCAAGTACCGTGTCGAAACTGCTGCCGCATAGTGACACCGTGACATCGCCTGACACGGCGGGCATATAGTCATAGACAACATCCGGGGCGCTGCTGGCCCCGCAGGCTGGCGTGTGGTCGTCCGTTTTTCCAATGGTTGTGCCTGTATCCTGAAATGGCACGCCGGTGATCACGACCACCGGGCAGTTGTCGGCTCCGTCATCGAGCGGAGTCTGAGCCGGTCGGTTCTGTTGTGAAAGCCGCTCAATCTCCGCTCTGAGTGTAGATGCATCGCCGCCCTGCTCAGCGATCAGCTTCATCTGCATCTGAAGATCAATCAAGCGCATCTTCAGCGAATCAGCCGGAGCCATTGAAACGTTTGAAGAACTGTTGGCAAACAGAGCTGTTGTCGAGAGTATCGGGTTCCCGCTGTGCAGAGCCCATGCAGTCGCGCTGACCAGAAGTGCGCAGAACAATGACCAATTCATGATCGACTCCTCATCTGAAACGATGCCTCGAAAAAAAGCGAGCGAATCCTACCGCGTTACTGCGAGAATTCGCTCGTCATTTACGTATCGTCACAGGGGAGTGAACCCTCGGCCGCATAGAGGTTGATTGAATTTACATCCCGACGGCCTAATTGTCAACAGTATGTTTCACAAATGGTCAATACGAATGACCCGCGCCGCGTTGCCCGAGATTCGCACGGTCGTACCCCATCAACGGTTTTCAGAAACGATGCGACGGATTTGACGAAACTCGCGTGTTACTTGATCGCACGCCAGGATCGGGGAAAACCGGGCGCCTCTCGATGACCGGTTCCCTCAATTCAAAGCCGGCAGCGAATGACTCACCGCCGGCTTGCAGAATTGAAACGACCGCTATGCGTGACGCGCGATACGAATGTTCCGTTAGTACCGCTCGGTTACGCTTTTGCCTTGCAGGAACAGTTGCAGATAGTCGCGGCCACCGGCCTTGCTGTCCTGCCGCTTTGATTGAACCCGCCAAATGGCTGCACACCAACAAGCGCGCCAGTGCACTTGCGATTCAGGTACAGGTTGCCGCAATGTGCATGCACACGGACCTTCTCCAGATGGTCGCGGCGCTTGCCAAAGTAGCCACCGGTCAGGCCGAACTGCGTATTGTTAAACACGGCCAAACCTTCGTCGAAAGATCTGACTTTGCAGACGGCCAGCACCGGCCCAAAAATCTCTTCCTGCATGATGCGCGCCGTCGGGGCGACATCGGCGATAATGGTCGGCTCAATGAACCAACCCGGGAAGCCGGCGCGATTGCCTCCTGCAACCAATCGGCCCTCGCTCTTGCCGATCTCGATGTACTCGAGAATCTTGTTGTAGGCGCCCTCTTCGCTCACGGGACCGTGCCAGTTAGCAAGATCGCGCGTCGGGCCGGTCTTGATTTGCTTTGTGCGGGAAACGACCATGTCAAGCAGTTTGTCATACACTTGCTCGTGAACGATCAAGCGCGAGCAAGCGCTGCACTTCTGGCCCTGGAAACCGAATGCAGCAGTGGCAATTTGCTCGGCCGCGAATTCGATGTCCGCGTCATCGTCCACGAAGATCGCATCTTTGCCTCCCATTTCGAGGATCGTGCGTTTGAGCCACAGTTGGCCTTCGTGCACAACAGCCGCGCGCTGGAAGATGCGCTGTCCGATTTCCATCGAGCCGGTAAAGGCGATGAAGCGCGTGTGCTTGTGATCAACTATGGTATCGCCGATGGCGCCACCCGGGCCGGGAAGGTAGTTCACTATTCCCGCTGGCAGTCCGGCCTCTTCAAGGATTTCCATGAAGCGATAGGCGATGACCGGAGTAATCGAAGCAGGCTTCAGAATCACCGTATTGCCTGTGACAAGCGAGGCCGAGGTCATTCCGGCCATGATTGCGCCGGGGAAGTTCCACGGCGGAATAACCGCGCCGACGCCGAGCGGGATGTAATAGAGGTTGTTCTCCTCGCCGGGGAACTCTGTGACGGGCTGCCGCTCATGCAGGCGCATCATCTCGCGAGCATAGAATTCAAGGAAGTCGATCGCTTCTGCGGTGTCGCCGTCGGCTTCCATCCAGTTCTTGCCGATTTCCATGACCATTGTGGCACTGAACTCGTGCTTGCGACGGCGTAGAATCGCCGCTGCGCGCAGTAGAATACGCGCCCGGGCATCAGGGTCGTAGTTCTTCCACCATTGGAAATTCTGGTTCGCCGATTCAACGGCCTTAAGCGCGAGCTCCTTGGTGCCTTTGGAAACATATGCGAGGACCTGATCCGGATTGGCAGGGTTAGTGGACTGGATCATATCGTCGGTGAAGATGCGTTCGCCGCCGACGATGAGCGGGATACGTTCGCCGAAGCGGCTCTCAACGGTAGCCAGCGCCTGCTCGAAAGCAGCGCGGTTGGCAGGATCTGTGAAGTTAGTGAAGGGTTCGTTCTTGAACGGAGGGAGCATGAACGGGTTTCCTGTGCTATGATCTTGCGGAGCGTATCCGTGTAGGTGTATCTCTCAACCGGCCTGCCGCGATACTCAGGTCATCGGTAACCCATAATATAGGGAAACCGGCGGACAAAATCCACGCAGCCAACTATTAAACAAAACAAAGATTTAGCCAATCGAAAGGAAGATTCTGGAGGTCATGTGAAAAAGTCACGTTTCGGCCTATTCGATTGAATCATACGCGGTTTATTAGTACTATGCAAGAACGAATTGGTGCAGACCGCGTCCACAGTTTTAATCGGAGAAGTCAGACCATGACCAAAGCTAACGGTCGGTACATAGCCATCCTCGTGCTCTCTCTGGCAGTGTCCAGTCTTGCGAGCATCGTGCAGGTTACGACGCAAACGGAAGCGCATTTGGGCCAAACTGGCCGCCTTGTTCGGACCGTGACTCCGGGCTTTGATGCTCCCGGCGCCGCTGCTCACCTTCCGCGAACGACTCCTTCAAATCCGGCGATTGACGCGATTGGCCAACTACTCTGGAACACCAGTGACGCAACTGGCCTCATGGACGATGTGGCGATTTCTGACGACGGCTCTGTTGCCGCGGTTGGAATCAGCTTGAACAACTTTCGGCTGCAGGTCCTGGACGGCATAAATGGCCAAATCGTATATGAAGTGCCGGGCGAAGACGGCTTAAGTTCCGTAGCGGTTACTCCTGACGGATCGTATGTGGTCTGGGCGCAGAGTCATACCCTGTATGTCTATCCGGGCGATCAGCCGGCGCTGGTATGGTCCGCGACATTGCCAGATGACTATTACTTCAGCTCGATTGCAGTGTCACGTGACGGACAGGAGATTGTCGCTCCGTATAGCGCGGGCGGCGATAGCCTTTACCTAGCGTTATATCCGCTTGCGTCAAGTGTGCCAACGTGGGAGATCGCAGTGCCGGTAATGACTTCAGGCAATCACTGGATTGGAGCGCGCTTCTCGGGTGACGGGACCAGAATCCTCGCGACCAGCCGTTTCCGGCTGTTTTTGCTCGATGCTGCCACCGGCGATGTGATTTGGGATGTTGACGCGCGCAATACAGAACATCCGGCCTCGATTTCGGGTGACGGTCACGTGCTCGCGGCGGCAGGGAACAACGACGGCAAGCTGCGCTGCTATCTGTGGGATGAAGCAAATGACACGTACATCCAATTCTGGGAATACCGCTTCAGTGGTGGGACCTCGAACTGGGGCACAGCAACTGGAGTTTCCTACGACGGCCAAACGGTGGCCGGTGGATCGATGCAGTTTAACGGCGCTTCATACGAGGGCTACGTGGCTGTTCTCGAAACGAACGGCGCCGGGATACCGTTGTGGGTCTCAGCAGGCATGGGCGATCTTGTTGGAGATATCGACATTTCAGATGACGGATTGACGATTGCTGCATGCTCGTGGGGCTACATGAATGATGCCGCGCCGGACATCCGCGTCTTTCAGAAATACAATTCGACGCCGTTCTATCAGTACACGCATCCGGGATCGCCGAACGACATGGACATATCGGCGGATGGAACGCATTTGATTGCCGGTGGCAAGGCAGTTCACAACCGGACATTCGGGAACGGCGGCTATGCGTTTTGCTTCTCGTTGGACTTGGAAGGCGGGAGCGCGGCGGGAACGGTGACCCTTGCCGGTACGACGGACTACACGGGCGTCACGGTTGAAGCCGCCGGAACGCATTTGAGTGCAAGTACGGGAATCGGCGGCACGTATCAGATCGACCACATACCGGCAGGTACGTATACTCTGACTGCGCGCAAACTGGGCTACACGTGGGGAACTGCGGCAGGTGTTGTTATCACCGAAGACGGGTTGACAAGCAATATCAATTTCAACTTGAGTGAGACGGAAACCGCGCCGCAAAACCTCGTCGCAGTAAGCGGACAAATTAGCAGCATCGCATTGAGTTGGAATCCGCTGGGGACGTTTGCGCAACGAGCACGCGGGCGCGACGCACTTGATGCCACAGGCGATTTGGCCGGATCCCCGACGGGTGAAGGTCCCCTGTGGACAGCACCGGGGAACATGTGGGGCTCAGAAGGTGAAGATCGTGACCGGCAACCGCGGAGTCTGGATGATCCTGACTCGATTCATATTTGGCGCGCGCCTCTGTCAGGTGGGCCGTATGCGCTTGTCGGTTCAATCGCCGGTACGGCGACGACCTACGCGGATAGCATCGGTATCTGGCCGGCATACACGTACTATTACGCAGTAACAGCGGTGTACAGCGACGGTGAATCCAACTATTCAAACGAGGTGGCGGGCGCGCTTGACGACAGTTACTTGATTTATGATCCGGTGGTGCCTGAATACACGACGCCGGTGACATTCGACGGCGTTATTTCGGCGAATGAATGGACTGATGCCGTGCGCATAGATATCTCGGATGTCTTCGGTTACGATGGTGTGAATCCACCACAGTCGGCCTACCTTTACATGAAGTACAACGATGAAGACGATCTGCTCTACTTGGCGTGCGAGGACTTTCTGAACACGGCGCTTGACGATGGTGAAGGCTTCGGCATCTACGTTGACGACGACGATTCGGACACCTGGTCTTACGACCGGTCAGGCAGCGAAGGCAACTACTGGGCATACTACTATTCTTCCGGCTCCACGCTGCGCTATCGCTCGCTGTCCGGCGCACCTTACAACGCTGATCCATACTTCACATTTGCAAATCCGCAGCTTGCATTCTCGGTCGCATCTGGGCATTTCAGTGGCGAAGTTGCGATCCCAATGGGATTTGACGAGCTGTATCAGATGGCGCTCTACGGTCCGGACAAGACCCCTGGCATCGGGTTTTTCGTGATCCAGAGACAGGCGGGAAATCCGGTCTTCGATGGATGGTGGCCGCAGAATATTCCATCAATAGTGTCGAATCCAGAGTACTTCAGCAATTCGTCAGTGCAAGCGACACTGCACGTTCCGCCAGCCGCCCCGTCAAATGTAGAGGTTTCGCGTGATGGGATGGCCCTGCAGGTCCAGTGGATCGATCCTTCACCGGAATAGACGAGCTACCGTTGCACAGTCTTGCCGGCATGCTTCTCTACCGGAATGGCGAGGTGATTGATATTATTCCGCCAACCTTGCAGTCGTACACAGACCCCACCGTTACATATGGCGGTTGGTACGATTACACGATCAGCGGTTTCGTGACGGAAGAGGGCGTAGACTACGAAGGTCCACAGTCCGCCGCGGTTGGTGCATATGCAGGCGAAGAGCCCGACATCGAGTATCTGGTTTACGATGATGATGGCCTGGAGTATTACATGATCGTGTCCGGCGTGTACGATCAGAATCGTTTCGCAGTGCGTTGCGATATGCCCGCCGCCCATGATTTTGTGTACACGATACAATTCGCCGTTAACTCGCTTGCACCGATCGGCGTGGGAGTCGCCTCCGACCTGGGCGGGATTCCGGGTGCGCAGGAGTTCGGACCGTACTTCATCACGCCTCCGGTTACAGAAGAGATGTTCACGATTCATATTCCAGGCGAGAATCCGCCCGCGCCGGGCGACGTTTTCTGGACGACACTCGATTGGACGGTTGATCGGCCGTGGGACCCGGGCGTCGCAAAGGATGCCACGAGTTCGCAAGGGCGCAGCTATTGGCACCAGGGTGCAACCGGCTGGCAAAGTTTGGTCGGCAATTTCATGGTGCGTACAGGCGTCGGGGACTTTGTGTCGGATGCTCCGGAACCTGCGCCGGGCGTGGTGCATCGGAATGAGTTGTCGGCGAACTACCCGAATCCGTTTAATCCGGAGACGATGATACCATTTTCACTTGCTCATTCAGGTGACGCAACACTTGCCATCTACAACATCACCGGCCAGAAGGTTGTGACACTGGTTCAGGGGCGTCAACCGGAAGGGTACCATGTAGCGCGCTGGAATGGCAAGAGCGACAATGGGTTGGTTCTGGCGAGCGGCATTTACTTCGCGCGACTTGACGCAGGTGACTTCACGCAGACGCGCAAGCTGATGATGCTGAAATAGGTGATGCATTATTATCCGCTGCGAAAACGCGCAAACCCGGACGGTGAGTCCGGGTTTTGCGTTTGCAGCCGACATAGGTTGCAATCGCGCAACCTGAGGTAAATTTCTGAAAGATGCGGAAACTATTGACTTCTCCGTGGGCGGAATGTATCATATCAGGGTCGATTCAAATGCGGAGTGTGTTATGAATGATATGAAAATTATCTGGGTGCACGTAGCAGTACTGGTTGCCGCAGGCATGGCCACAGCAGCCGATTGGCCCCAATTGCAGAGGGATGGCGCGCGGATTGGGCGGACCTCTGACTCTGTTGCACCTCCCTATCGGGCAAGGTGGATGTGGCTTGGCTCTGGACTGACGCTGCAGAATCAGGACAGCGAACCGGGCTGGCCGCATGACTTGGACACTCGGCCGGGCTACACCTATCCCCTTCCCGCCTCCGTGCCGTTCACGCTTAGCGATGAGGTACAACCTATTGTCGTAAGCAATAGAGTGTTTGTTGGCACGATCGAGGGGCAAGCATGGGGAATTGACGCTTTTGGGGGCCTCACGTTGTGGACGGCTGACCTTCCTGGAGGGACCATGTGCACGGCAGCGGCGGTCAGTGGCCGCGTGGTGTTCGCCTGTCTGGACGGAACAGTGCGTGCCTTTGATCAGATGACCGGACTTGCTCAATGGGTGGTCACCATGCACCGCACAACGACAAGCGCGCCGTGCGTTGTCGGAACGACAGTCTATACGGCGGATCATGCGGGGTACGCGTATGCGATTGATGCCGCAACGGGAGCAGTCCTTTGGGAGAGCGACCGGCTCGGACCATCTGTGCAAGGCGGTCTGGCGGCGGACGGATCGTCACTTTATGTATGCACCGAAGACATGATCTGCCACGCCCTGAATCAGTCCGACGGAACAGAGCGCGGGCAGGCCACAGTACGGGGTCAGAGTTTTCGTACACTTCACCCGGTAGTGTTTAACAATCTCCTCTATGTGCATTCCGCGCCAGTGCCAGCGATTGGCAGCGAGTATGTCATGGATGATCTTATGGCCGGATCCGCAACGCTGCAGGCCGAGGAGGCCAACATTCGCTTGTGGCTCGCAGGGAACGACAATGGCGGTGCATGGGAGTACGTTTCGCAGGATTGGAAACACCTGCACGTGCTGAACACAACGACGATGACGGAGCCGTTCGTTGTCGCGGCGGGTCCGGTGGACGGCAGCAGCATGTCGCCGCGGCCGGTAGTGGTGGACAACTCAAATCGAGTATTGACCTATTTCAAAACGCGATTTGCCACGCTCACTACGCCGGGTCCGATATTCGGCACAAACTACACTGTTGACATTGCAGCGATCGATCAAGCGAATGGCAACCGACTTCGCATCGATAACGGCCACTTCAGTGGGATATGGATGTGGGAAACGGACAACCTGTACGCAATGAGCGTCGCGGGCGACTATTTGTGGCTGCGGCAGAACTTCCGCGGCACACAGGTAATCAACCTTTCGAATAGTACGTATCGTTATGCGCAGACCTCTATACGGAATTACGATGGCGGCCTATTCAATGCAGACATCATGTACGCGGAGTCGCCGACTCCGGCTATGGATAGAGGATACGATGTAGTTCAAACGGCGCATCATCCTTACGAGGGGCGCGTGGCACCTGTAATATCCGGGTCGTATGTCTACTTTTCAGAGTCGTTTGGGATAGTATGCGCAGAGCATCAGCCGTAGGGAACAACCATGATCATGAAAATACATCTAACAATAGTTCTAGCGTATGTTTGTTTGACAGGACGCGCAACCGCTCAGCCTGTCGATGTGGATATTTACGCGTGGCAATTCCCGCAGATCACGAACGTAGATATGCAGTCACCGCTCGTCGCTCTGTTGCGGGACGAGATTTCGCAGGTGCTTGCCGCCGGACATCTTGCGCCGCTTCCGGTGCGCTACGGAGATCTGCCTTGGGAAGCCTATTTCATATATCAGGAGCCGGGCCGGATCATCACCACGCTGGGCTGGGCCTTTCCTTACTTGACAGGATCACAGCAGGATTCCGTGCGGGCATATGTTGCAGCGGAGCTTGCGAACTCTGACTATGCGCCGTGGGGCGGCTATCCGCTTTCACGCATCGAAGGCGCGCGCAGAGAGCATTATCCGCAATCGCCAATTTGGCTAGCCGATCACTGGATGGGGAATTGTCGGCCAAAGTTGCATACAATTTACGGTCTGTGGCTCTTTGCCGAACGTGCTGATGAATACGACATGGTTGCGCCGTACTGGTCCGAGATTGAGGAGTTCTATAATGTTGAAGCAGACGAAGGGCGCATCTATGGCAGTGCGAGCGGACACGTCGGCATGATTCGACTCGCAGAGCAGTTTGGCGACACCGTTGCGCGGAATGCTGCGCGAACGAATTTACTGACCGACTTGACTGACGGCTTGAGTTTCACTGCCGTCGAGTCATTTCTGCAAAATGGCTACAATGGCTGGGATGCTCCGTATGGACCGGCCTACAACCCGCGCAATGACAGCTTGATCTACCACGGTTGGATGTTTCTGAATATGAGTCCGGAGATCGGCCGCTACATGCGTGACCGTCATCTTGCCGAATGTACCGCGCGAGACGACTGGGCTACAAATCGCTTCTACTTGTGGTGGCTCAGCGGTTCACAGTACTTCTGCCGCTGGACGGGCGACGAATCGAGCGGCCTGACGCCCGAAATGTTTGGCATGGTTGTGCCTGTTGAGCGATGGACGATTGGCGTAGATGAAGCGACGCTTGCGGGCTACTACCGCAGTTCGCCGTGGGGACGTGGCGACTGCTACTGGCTCGAAGGGCTGGTGCAGGCCGTTGAAGCGACCGGTGACAGCGTATGGCGAGATGTGCGCAGCGTGCCGGGGGTGACCGACCTTACTATTGCTTCATCAGGCACCGACGTCATACTTCGCTGGACACCCACGGGTGGCGCGACCTATGTCATAATGGTTGCTGATTCTGCTGACGGGGGGTATATCGAGCACTCAACCACCTCGGGCAGCTCGATCACTTTTGCAAACGAAGCAGCTATTTGGCCGCGCCGCTTCTATAGAGTGATTGCGGAGCCATGATACGAAGGGTTCTCATAATACTTGTTTCGATTGCCTGCGTTCTTCCAGCGAACGGGCAAAACATCCTCGACAACCCTGGATTTGAAGCGGGTTTGTCGTCGTGGAGTGGTACTGTGACCTTGGGCGGCGTTCAGGCGCATTCCGGCACGGCGAGCGCGTACTACGATGCCGGCTCAGATTACATCGAACAAATCGTGACGATTTCGCCTGATTCAACCTATCGGTTGTCCTGCTGGATCTATCTTGATTCAAGTTTTGCGGGCAATGATTGGGGCGGCGTCTCGATTTCGGCGATCCACTTCGACTGGTCAGGACAATACTCTGGCGACTTCCTGACGCCGCAGAACCGTCCGGTCGGCACTTGGTTTCAGGAATACCTTGAGTTCACACCCGAGTACCCGCAGCTTAGAATCCGCGTCGCGATGTTCGGCGGCGGAGGCTGGGTGCCGAGATTCTATATTGACGATGTTTCGCTCGTTCAGCTTGGCGGCGCGAATCAACCGCCGGAAATCTATGCGGTGAGCGCCACACCGGCGGAGGGCGCGGCACCGCTGTCTGTCAACGTGTCCACAGATATCGCAGACCCAGACGGCGTCTTGCGTTTGGTACAACATGAATTTGGCGACGGCTCAAGCGATCTTGGCGAAACGGCAATTCACACCTACTATGTCGCAGGCAGCTACACATATACGTTGACAGTTGTGGACGATCAAGGTGCGAGCGCAACGTGGCAGCAAGTTATTACCGTCTCAGAAGCCGGTTTCCCTTTTGTGCAGATTCAGACTCCCACAGACGCTGACAGCATTATCGTCACCGATTCTGTCGTAACGCTTGGCGGCATCATGAACAGTAGCGTCGAGAGTGCAAGCTGGCACAACAGGCGGACGGGACAAAGCGGAGCGATTGCGGCGCAATCGGAGTTCACGACGCAGGACATTCACTTGGAACCCGGCGACAATTGGATAGACGTGCAAGTCCGATTGCCGCACGGACTCCACCGAAGCGACGCACTCAACATCTATTATGCGCCAACTGGCTACGCGGGACCGGCAATTGTCGACGTTGCTGCGTCCACAGGCACCATAGGTCAATACGAGCTGTGGGAGGTCGAGTTTAATCTCCGCAGTGTCGCGACGGCTCCGACTTTGCCTTTCGATGACGCGCCGCCTCAGAATCTGCGTGCCGGTGCTGGTGTGACCGTTGACGCCATACTCAGCAATGGCATTCAAACACTTAGGTGGCCTGCGTATCCCAAGGCTCGCACGGTACGGCACAATGGCCGTCACATTCCAACGGGTGAATCCGTTTGGTGTGTGCGCGCGGCCTTCCGCAATACCGGTCTGTGGTCTTGTGTCCTTGAAGCGCGAGACGCGGTGGGGAGCACATCTGTTGTGGCGCCGTCGGTGTTGGTAGTGCCGTCGGATAGTCGCGGCTTCTTGCGCGTGTCGGATGATGACGATCGCTATTTCGAGTTTGACAACGGCGAGCTGTATCTGCCGATGGGGTTTGGCTTCCCTCTCACGGATGCGGATGGAATGGACGAGGAGTTGCAAAGGTGGAAGGAGAACAGAATTAACTTCAGTCGATTGTGGTTGAGCTCGGAATCGCCCTACTCCGATCCGTGGTGCACATTTGCGACGCATCACCCAATGAGCGACAACGGCTATATGCCGCCTCCTCTCGTGACGACTGAAGAGCATTTCGACGATGGTGATGTTTCATGGGCGCTCGGCGCGCCGGCAGAATCGGGCATGCGCACACCAGCGATCTTTCGGGGATTCTGGCACGGCGCTGTCGACGTACTGCCGGGCAAAACGTATCGCGTGATCGCGCGCGTAAAGACGGTAAATCTCACAGGCACGGGCGGTCTTGTTTTGAAGACCGGAGGTTGGTTGGGCGAACAGGTCATAGAAGCAGGTATTGGCCATGTCGTAACGTCGTACTTGAAAGGCTCCAACAACTGGTGCTACTTACAGGGCGAAATTGTTACCGGAGCAAGTCAGTACGAACTTCCAAACCTCTACGTAGTGTTGGAGGATGTTACTGGTGGGAACGCCTACGTGGATCAGGTCACGTTACAAGAGGTGCGCGGTGATGGGACGTTATCGGAGAACATTCTTCCAAAACCGAATGCAAATACTCACTACTATCTTGATGCATATCGGCCGCTCGATTACGATTACCTCATTCAGGCTGCCTGCACGTCGGAAGTGTATTTTAAGCTCGTGATCACTGAGAAGGACGACCGCCTGTTGTCTACTTTCGATGATCACGGATTCGTCAACCCATTTGATGGGCAATTTGAAACGGCGCGCGGATCAAAATCAAGGCGGCTGATGGAATATTTTTGGCGCCATCTGATCGCCAGGTGGGGTTACGCGGTATCGGTGCACTCATGGGAGCTGGTGAACGAAGGCGCGCCGTACTCCTATTCTGACCTGACAAATCATCTCGCAGCGTTCATCGATTCAGCCGGCCCTTATCCTCGCATGGTGACGACCTCATTTTGGGCGGGATGGCAGCCGGACTATTGGAACGCGTCGCTTGCGGACTATGGAGATGTGCATGCTTATGTGATGACGACCGGGTGGATTGACTCTGTGGCCGTTGACGGCATTGACTACAATCGAACCATGCTGAAGGAGGACCCTGCGGCGGCTGTCTTTGCGTACTCGATGCAGATTGGCCATGATGCGTTGCGAACCAAGCCCGTTGTCATCGCGGAGACGGATCTTGATATGCCCGGTGACCAGTCGCCGGATCCGCGGCTCGCTCAGGACACGAGCGGCATCTGGCTGCACGATTTTGTCTGGGGCCATATCAATTCCGGCGGCGTAAGCGCTCTCATCTGGAATAACTCAAATATTCTGAATAATGGACTGCACGGACAATTTGCCGGGTTCATGCAGTTTATGAATGGCACACAGTTGCACGAGCACAACTATGTGGACCTAACGGCGACGACAAATCATGCAAATCTCCGTGCATGGGGTCAGCGCGACAGTCTGGGAACGCGCGCTCACGTTTGGATAAAGAACCGGCTGCACACATGGGCGAACGTCCTCGAGAACGGCGCGCCTTCGCCAGTTTCGGGGGCAGTGTCGATACCGTCGATGCGAAGCGGAAATGCACTGGTGACTTGGTATGATACGGACAATGGCCAACCGCTTGCAACAGACACACTTGCGATAGGAGGAAGTGGCGTTGCAGAGATAAGTGTTCAGAATTTGCAGAATGATGTGGCCGTGAAGTTGGAAAGCTTGGCTTCAGCGGGCCCGTACATTGAAGGAGTGACGATTGCCGAAGGGAGTGGCACGATCGTGCTGCGTTGGCCTGCGGCTGCGATACCTTGCACGTATCGTGTCTGGTACGCCACCACGTCAGGCACTCCGATCGAGGAAATGAGCATGGCCGCGACGACGACCTCAACGCAGTGGACGGACAGCACATCGGTTGCGCAGCGGTTCTACGTTGTCGAGTGCATTCCTGACGAGTAATGCAAGGACTAACGTCTGAGACCTAAAAAGCCCTCGGAAATTCACCGAGGGCTTTCTATTGTGGTGTGGTAAATGTCAGCGCTCCGGAATCGGCGCCAGATGCACAGCTGTCAGTCCATTGCTGCCGCGTTTGTCTTTGCGCCCGGTGACCACGAGCATCGAGTGGCCGGGCATAAGATGACCGAATTTCTCTTGAACGTCCGGGAAGACAGTGACATTCAGCAATCCGGACTCGTCTTCAAGCGTAAAGAATATCACGCGCTTTCCGGATTTCGTAGGCGGTGTGTGTGGACGAATAACGACGCCTGCCGCAGTGAGCAGAGCGTCGGCGTCCTGGTTATGTTTCACGGCGCGGCATGTTTGAATCCCTGACTTTGTTAGCTTGCTGCGCCAGAAGATCATGATGTGCCGTCCGGGGGAGAGGCCCATGACGCGGTACTCCTGTGCCGTGCGTGTGTAAAGATCGAAATCGGGACGCGGTGCGATGATCGGTTCAAGGTCGAGTGCAAGTGACATTACGGACTCTGCCGCAGGCGGCAATACTGTGCCGAGGCTGAATAGCAACTCTTTCCGATTAGCGTGCAGCCTGTCGAATGCACCCGCGAGTACCAGATACTCGAGTGTGTCGCGATCAAGTCTTACTCTGCGGATGAAATCACCCCACGATGTGTAGGGTCTGTCTCGGCAAATGAGCGCCGCAGTATCTTCCTTGACGCCGCTAATCTGCAGAAGGCCCAGGCGAATTGAGTGAGCGTCCGCGAAGGACTCCGGTTTACTCACGTTGCAGTCCGGGCCATGCACGAGAATTCCTTTACGCCGCGCTTCATTAATCAGCGTTGCGGCAGAATAGAAGCCCATCGGTTGATGATTCAGCAGCGACGCGTAAAACTCTGCGGGATGGTGCCGCAGAAGGTAGACGGTTTTATAGCTCGTATCGCCGAACGCAGCGGCGTGTGCTTCGCAGAAGCCGTAGCCCGCGTAGCCTTGAATCCAGGTGAACACCCGCTCGGCGATAGTCGGTTCAACGCCGCGAGCGATGGCTTGTTTGATGAATATGCTGCCCAACTCTTCCATCTTTTCAGACGATCGATTGTGTGATATTGTGCGGCGCAGTACATCTGCCTGGCCGGGAGAAAATCCCGCAAGCTCGACGGCAATGCTGATTACTTGTTCTTGATACAATACAACACCGTATGTATGTTCAAGGATTTTGTCGATCACAGGATGAATTGAGCTAACTTCTTCGACGCCGTTTCGTCGGCGAATGAACGGCTCAACCATTTCTCCCTTCAAGGGGCCAGGGCGGATGAGCGCGACTGCAGCGATTACGTCCTCGATGGTGCGTGCTTTCAGCCTCGGTGCAAGCGACTGCTGAGCGGGGCTTTCGTTTTGAAACCCTCCAGCTGTTTCGCCCTCGCGGAGAAGCTCAAAGGTCGGCTCGTCGTCGAGCGGGATGCGGTCATAGTCAAACGTCGTATCATGCGCACGCACCATTGCTGAGGCATCTTCCACGGCGCCAAGCGTCGGCAACGACAGCAAATCAAACTTTACAAGTCCGAGGTCTTCGACGCCGTCCTTATCATAATGGGAAATGAGCAAACCGTTGGCGGCGCGCAGCAGGGGGGTAATCTCTTCAACAGGAGTGCCGGTAATCATGACACCGCATGGGTGCGCGGAGATGTGTCTTGGAAGATCATCAACACCTGCGCACAATTCAAAGAGAAGTTCAAACTTCTTTCGCTCAACGTTTAGCGCGCGGATTTCGGGTTTACTTTCAAGCATCGCAGCTATTCGCTTTGCGGAGAGCGCCCAATGCGAGAGTTTTGCCAGACGATCAATGTCTTCTACTCGAAATCCGATAGCTTTTGCCACATCACGTAAGGCGCCACGCGCGCGGTAGCGATTGAATGATGCGACGCCTGCGACGTGTTTCTGACCGTACTTGCGGACGACGTAGTTTACGATCTCTTCCCGATAGCGGCGGTCAAAGTCGACATCGATATCGGGGAGAGAGTCCGCGCGCTCGGGGTTGATGAAGCGTTCAAAACGCAAGTTGCGCGAGAATGCATCAACTTTTGTGATGTCGAGGCAATAGGCGACCACCGAATCGGCCGAGCTACCGCGGCCCGCGTAGCGGACCTTTAGTTCCCGGGCAAAGCATAGCAGATCGTGCATGATCAGAAAGTAGTCGGCAAAGCCAAGCTGCGCGATTACGCTAAGCTCATAGTCGATGCGAGTGCGAAGCGGCTCGCTGAGTGATCCATATTTTCGCTGAGCACCCGAGTATGCGAGTGTCTTTAGGTAGTCGAAAGTGTATTCCGCCGGCAAGTCTGGAAAACACGGGCGGAATCGCTTGTCCTTGAGTTCGTACGCTTCGCAGCGCGCAGCGATGACATTCGCATTATTGACGACGTCGGGCAGGTCAAAAAAGAGCTTCGCGATACTGTCCGGACTACGCAGGAATAGGCAATCATTAAGCGCGCGTTCAAGATGCGGGTCGTCAAGTGTGATCAAATTGCGAATGCAGCAAAGCAGGTCGAAGATTCTGAATTGTTCTCGTCTTGCGAAGGCAACCGGGTTAGCGGCGGCGACCGGCACGGACAATTCAGCAGCGAGCTCAAGCAGGTGGGCATTGTATCCAATCTGCAGCGGAGCGAAAGTTCGCTCGATGCGCAAATAAAAGTCACTGCCAAAGCGTCTATGCATTCGCGAAATCCACTGCGCCGCATTGGGGCTATGCCGTTGTTGCAAGGCCCGGGCAAACGGAGCTTCATCACCGCCAGCGAGCAAAATCAAATCCTCAGCCTGATCCAATAGTATCTCCTCCGGCAAAGACGGCTTGCGGCGTTCGTTGTTCAAATGTGAATAGGAAAGCAATTTACAGAGCGAAGAAAAGCCCTTGCGCGAGCGGGCGAGGGCAAGGACCTTTCCCGAATTGAGCGTTAATTCAGCGCCGAGAATAGGTCGAATGCCGTGATCCGCGCATAACCCGAGAAATTCCGGCACACCGCACAGGTTATCGCGGTCTGTTAGTGCGAGTGTGTCGTAACCGAGACGCGCGGCGACATTCACCAGCTCGGCGAGGCGCGATGCACCGTTCAGGAAACTGAACTCGCTACGGATAAATAGCGGGACGGGCGCGATCATGCAGCTTTGGCAAGCCAATCTCCGGAGTTCGGGTTGCGGCAGAGGAGCAGCCGGCGCTGCGCAGTCAGGACGAGGTAGAATTCCTTCGCGCATTCCGCTTCCCACCAGCGGCCCGCTTCCCACCAATGATCAAGCACACAGATTACGGAATGTGTCTGACCTCGCCAGTTAAGCGCGTGCGGTTTCCCCGAATCGCAGATAACAAGAATTGGCTCCATGATCACGGCAGGGTAAGTCCGCGAGTTTGATATATCAACTGGGCAAAGCGCGGCGCAGCGGTGTTAAGAGCGGTCGCGCCGGACACAAGCGAATGAACGCCGAATCTTTTTTGAAGCCTTGACTGCACGCGATCAAGGGATTCTTCTTTAACTACGTCGGCATATGCTCGCCAAAGTGATTCCTGCAAAGCGATAGCAGGCACGAGGCCACTTGCCGTTACGCCAATTCTTCGCAGTTCGGTTTGTATCGGAAGCGCTGCCAGAATTAGACGTTCAATTCGCGCGGCGCTCAGCGAAGTGCGCGACAGATCAAGGCAATGCTCGGTCACGCCTCGTTTGCCAGTGAAACGAATTCGCAGGCGAGTAGCAAACATAGCATCGGTCGCAAGTTGTTTTGTAAGATCGGCGGCGACAGATGCAACGGCGCGTTCAACGGCATACTCGTCATGCTCTGTGATGTCGGAAAACACGTCTCGCTCTTTGGAGGGAAAGTTCGGGCGTATCGGGTCTTTATGGCGAGAAAGCCTGCGCACAACGAAGTCACGATCAAAGCCGAGATGAGATTCCAAAAGCCTGCGGGGAGGCTCATAACGTTCGCCACTGTATGCAGATCAAAGTGGTGCATGCGTTCGTTCAAGCGTTCGGGGAGAGTCATGACCTCAATTGGAAGCTTGGACAACACAAGCGACTCCATTTGCGGAGTGATGAACTGATTGTACCCGCGGGCAATCCACGCCATCCATTTATCCACTCCGCCTCCCCACTCCAGCGCAAGTCCGGTGTCTCTTTTCAAATTGCGCCGCAAGTCATAAAGCAGCTCGTCAGCTCCGCCATAGCGTGTGGCATCTTTCCTGATATCGAGATACGCCTGATGAAAATCCACGGTCTCAAGCATGGGGGTATACTTCGCGAACACACTCCACACCTGCTCGAAGCGCCCGATGTGGTCTTTCGCGCGAAATTCAATAAGTTCAAGGCCCGGGCAACGGCGGCGAGCAAGTGTAGCGCTGATGCCGACTTGCACGCCCAGCCGAACGGCCCCCGCGGTCGGTTCAAGGACAGATCGATCCCGCACGATTGCGGCCAACTTGGTTGCCGAGATGTCGTTCAAGAAAAAATTGGGGAGTGAAATAAAAACAATCATTTTGCAGCTCAATTTGCCCATTTGTTCAAATAATATAGTAAAGAAATGCCCGTCTGTCAAGGGCACGAGCTTCCACCAGCAATTTCGAACTAAACTACTTGAAGAAATCGAGATAGAGGAATCGTTTGATCTTGCGCGTGGAGGTCTTCTCAAACTCACCGTCGAGCACACGCCATTCACGAATGTTCTGATAGGAAGGTGAGCTGTGGTTGTATTGCCGAATTGCCGCGGCCGCGATCTGCTCGGCTGATTTGTGTTCTACATAAACCTTTAGATACTCATCGTCGAGCTTCAGCAGTGCGCACAGTCGCTCGCCCTTGCCATCTTTGCGATCAACGCCCAGTACAAGGGCCTCAGCGATTGCAGGATCCGCCGCGAGTTTGGCTTCAATCTCTTCCGGATAGACATTCTTGCCCGCTGGCGTAACGATTACGTTCTTCAGGCGGCCCGTCAAGTGCAGGTAGCCATCCTCATCGAGATAGCCAGCATCACCGGTGCACAGCCAGCCATCCTGAATTGCGCGGTGCGTCGCGTCAGGGTTATTGTAGTAGACTTGCATGATGTTTGGCCCTTTGGCGCAAACCTCGCCGATCCCTTCTCTATTGGGCTCGCGAATCCTGAGGGTCACTCCATTCAGCGCAGGACCGACCGAGCCGAGTTTATTTCGCTGGAGCGGGTTCACACACAAGACTGGGCTGCTTTCGGTCAGCCCATACCCTTGCACCAGCAGGAAACCAATACTCTCAAAAAATCGATTTACCTTGACCGGAAGCGCAGCGCCCCCTGCGACCATGAGTCGGATCGTGTCGAGTCCGGTTTTCTTACGCAGGGAACGGAAGAGTGGGCTCCCCAATTTGAGTCCGAATGGCATGGCAGCACGTGACACGGCTCGCAATGAATAAAAAAGTCCGCGTTTCAGGAAACCCGCGGACTCGAGTGCACGCAGCATGCCATTCATCATGTTCTCGAAAATCTGCGGCACCCCGACCAACACGGACACGCTGCTGATCTGTACGTCGTCAATAAGATCACGCGAGCGATAGCTGGTCGCAAGCGTGGCGCGGGAGCCGCACGCCATCGGCAAAAGCATGGTAACGGTTGCGGCAAATGTGTGATGAAGCGGGAGCAGAACAAGAAAGTTATCTTCTCGCGTGATTTCGCAGACTTCGCGGCAGGCAAGGACATTTGAAACCAGGTTCTCGTGCGATAGCGCTACACCTTTGGCATACCCGGTGGTCCCCGAAGTATAGATGATTACAGCGAGGTCAAGTCCCCGGACTGGGTGCGGATGAAGTTGTTGTGCGCCTGAGGCGACAACTTCTGAATACGATCCAAGACGCGCGAGGGGTATTCGGGGTCGATTCTCCTGCGGAAGATCGGAAATTAGTGCGAGGAACTTGTCAGAGCAGAAGAGCATCCGAGATTCCGAATGCTCGAGGATGTTCAAAACGTCGTTAAGCGGCAATAGAGAATCAAGCGGCACGGCGACACAGCCAATTCGCAGAATCGCGAGATATGCGATGACCCACTCGCAACTGTTCTCTGATAGAATCGCCACTCGATCGCCGTGAGCGAATCCTTGATCGAGCATGCGCCGGGAGCACGCTTCAATCCGGCGATCAGCGTCTTGATAGGAAATTTGCTCGACTATCTGACCGCTCCTATACTGAAGAAACGCCATATTCGGTCCCGCCGCAAGCGTTGCAGAGAAAAGACCGGGAATAGTGCGAGAATGGCTATCAGATTCAGGTGCGGTCATAACTTACAATTTCTGTCTTAAGTCCGGCGCCACCAGCAATTGCCGCGATGCTCATCCGCGAGATACTGGTTGAGAATCACGCCTGTTTCTGATGCGCATTTTCCATCCACTTCTTAGTCAACAGCAGGCCGAGCGGCGAAAGCAAGGCGATGATGCCATAGATCGTCCACAATGTACCGCTGTCCTGACTGCCACTCTCTGGGATGAACTTTTCGAGCATGAAACCGGAATAGAAACCGGTTGTGAATTTTGCGAGGAACCACGGAATCCCGGCGAGTCCCATGTAGGCACCGACCTGTCCCGCAGGCGCGAGATCCGCGATGTATTCGTAAAAGCGGCTTGACCATATGGCCTCGCCGAGAGAGAAGACCAGAATGTAGAGAATCAGCAGCGTGACAGTCGGAGAAGGGGAGAGGATGAATGTCGAGGCTGCGGAAACTATCGTTCCGACGATCATCATTGAAATCACATTGACTTTGCGGGTCATCGCGGCGGCCAGGGGAACTGCAAACGTGATAATCAGTGGATTGAGCCCCTGAAACCACTCATAGCGCGAACCGACCGATTCGGGGAAGCAGCGCATGATGTAGTGCGGCATGGTCAACCACTGGTGAGCAAACATCGTGCGGACCGGAAGCAGGACGAAGATGAAGGTCATGAAACGCGCATCGAGAATAGGCAACGTCTTCAGGCGCTCTCCGAAAGACTGCTTGGAATGATGGTTCTTCTCAATTTCCACAACGCGGTCGCGATCTTCCACCTTCTTAGTGAACAACAAAAGAATCGCGATCAGCACAGTGCAGTTAACCGCCGCCATCGTCCAGAACACGGCCTCGATGCCGCCCCGTTCGCGAATGAACGGGGACATCCAGCTCTCGATCACAATGCCGAAGTTCATAACCGCATAGATCAAGCTGTAACTGAGTGCGGACGTGCGCGGGTCCGAGAACTCTTTTGCGCCGGCGTACAATGTTGGCTGCAACACACCCGTGCCCAAGGCCATCAAGGCGAGGCTGGACCACATCATGATTCCAACCGCATCAAAGAGCGGACTGGCAGTGAGCAAAGCTCTGCCAAGGAGAAGGAACGCCAGCGAGATCATCAGCGCCTTACGCACTCCGAGACGATCCGAGACGAACCCGCCAAAGAACATGAACAGGGTAACAGCACCGGTGAACACCGAGACGGCTACACCGGTCAATTGATCCGTCAACCCGAGCTGGTCATGAATGAACAGCGTGAGAAGATTTAGAATGCCAAAGTAGGCGATGCCGTCGCCGAAATTGACTAAGTTGACCAGCCAATACGCGCGCGACGCGCGAAACATAATTCTAAAGCTCTCGCGAATGGAGAGGTTGTCCGATTCGGCAGAAGTGGATTTACTCATAGAACAGGTTGTCAAGTTAGGGGATCATCGGCAAGCGGCTGCCGGGCAAGTAAGACGTCATCGGCTAAAACAACTATTGACGGCCTATTCCATTTTCAGACTCTCCCATGTCGGATCCCAAATCGGAAGCACGACGGGAGCTTCGCTCGTCAGCTTGGAAACTTCAGCAGGAACATATCGCCGGGGTACGATTACGTTCATTACGTATTCGTCAAACCAATCATCGGACATGACGAAGTAGCCGCCATCCCCGGGATCCTTTCCCCAGCTATTCTCGACTCGCCACTTGCGCGGCTTTTCATTGAGCATGTCCACGCCAACGAACACCATCGCATGGTTCGTCGTCTGGTCCCGGTAGTTCAGCCGCGCGGTCTTAGGCATGTCGAGATCGACGCCGAATAGCTCTTCGTAGTTCAAAACACCGCGCATCAGCAGACCCTTCTTGCTGTATGACTCTTTGCCGACGTCGCAGCCGAACCAAACGCGGTTGCTGTCCAAGAGAGCGGCCAGCGCGCACTGTTTCAGCATGGCCATCTCCACGTTGACAAAAGACACGTCCTGTTTTTCGGCCATCGGGCGCGTCGCGCTGATCACGTAGTTCTTTCCAAAGGGATGATTTGAGTAACTCCCGAGCGACACATACTCAGACAAATCCACTCCAATCACTTCGTCATAGAATTCCCGGGGAGTCAGGATTTGCGGTTCACTGACTTTGCCTGTGCTGTCTGTCGTACGCCATTCGAATTCGGTCGGCGGCACGCCATAGTTCAGGACGAGCAGACGCATAACTTCGGCCAGCAAGGCGGGTTTTTCAGCGCGCAATTCTGATTCTGTCTTGCCGACTTCGCCAAGCGTACGCAGCGTCATGGCCTGACGGCGCAGTAAGGTCTTCAAGATCCCGTGCATTCTACCGGTATTCGCGCTGCTGTTGGTTTCGCCCATCACGGATTTGGGCACGACACCGTGTTTCTGCACGAGGCTGACCATATATTCCCAATAACCGCCGTCGCCGACTGGTTGCTCGAGCATTTTGCTTAGCTCGCGATCCATGATGTCGCGGTCGCGAGTCGCAATGATGTACTCGAGAAAAACATTGCTCTTCTCGAACAGGTCCCAGAAGGCAAGATAGCTCTGGGAGAGCTCGAATTCTTCCATATCCCACTTCTTGATCACGTCCTGCCGCATTAGGTTCAGCCCGGCGAACATCCAGCATCGTCCGGTACTTTCCTGATTGGTGATCCCCTTTGTGGGAAGATTGAACGAAAAGACGTCATCCGTGCGCGCGAGTATGTCGCGATTCAGTGCAAGGCCGCGGATGTCGTTGTTCGACACGGCATTAATTGCTGCGCGCGTCGGAGCGTCAACGGCGATGCTCTTCAGAAGCTCTTGTGACTTCTTGGCGGACAGCGCGCCGTCGGCGGATTGTGCATGTGCGGACGTTCCGAATAGGGCGCCGCAGAGGAGCATGAGAATGACAGTATGGTTGATCATGGCAGGGTGCGAGTGACTAAGCATTCATATCGGACCAGCGCTTGGCGCTGGGAAAAAATAATGAGTGCAATAACGGCCAGCACGCCAATTACTGCAAACGGGAACCAAACGGCATACTGCGGGGAATACGTGTCCCACAGCAGTTGAGTTGCCTGCGGTGCGGTTGTGCTGGTCAGGTCTTGTAACTTGGCGAACGCTTCTGTGCGCTGGACGCCCAACAGAGTGGACAGGGACTCGGGGTCTCTGTCCCACGACTTGCCTGCTCCGATCTGTGTATGCTCGAGAATGTACTTCTGTGCGAGCACGGCCTTTTCCCCAAAGTTGCCATACAGGTAACCGGCGAGTTTTGACCCGAAGAAACCACCGATGCCGACGGGGATATTCACATAGCCGAGATAAAGGCCCTTCTTACCCTCAGGCGCGATTAGACCGAGGTACTCGTTCTTTTTGGGACCGGTGAGCATTTCGCCCGCGCTGAAGAAGATCACGCCGAACAAGAAGACCCAACCGCTGTTGGTCAAACCGGCAACCAGAATGCCGCCGGTTGCGATGAGCATTCCAAAGATCATGGCCTCGAGAGTCCGCAGCCCTCCGCACAAGCCAGGATACTGGTATCATGCAAATCACAATCAAAAGGGAATTCAGCGCGAGCATATTCTGCTGCAGGACCTGCATTCCTCGGTCTGTCGATTTGGACATGAACTCCGGTAGGAAGCCAGCGACACTTGAACTATCCACCCAATCCGTCAGGAAGTTCGGGTGCAGGTCCCAGAGCTGATACATCATCAGCCAGAAGCAGGACATGATCCCAAGCCAGGCCAAGAGCCTTGGCTCAAGGATGTTCTTGAGCGTTCTCATGAAGACATGAAGCGGCCCCTCGGTCTTGTCGGCTTTAGAGTCAAAGTCCTTGAAGGTGAAGAGCATGAGGTAGTTACAAGCTGTAAATGCAGCCGAGCCGAGGAACACGGCTTTCCAGCCAAGTCCGACTTGCAGTACACCGGCGAGCGGATGCGCGATGAAAGCGCCGACATTAACAATCCAATAGAATATGCCCCAACCGACTGAAGAATTGGTCTTGTCGAGATTCTGCGCGAGCGATCCTTGCAGGCCGGGTTTGAAAAAGGCAGTACCCGTGGCGAGCACAAGGACACCGGCGAAGAAGCCCCAGAATGTGCGAAGGTAAGCCATCATGATGAAGCCGATGATGTTCATCGTGACGGAGAAGAAGATTGTCTTCTTGTATCCGTAGCGGTCTGCGTAGCCGCCCGTGAACATCGGCAGCACGGATTGGAAAACGAACCACCAAGCGAAGATGGTACCTTTGTCTGCGGCGGTGAGATGGAGTCCGCCGGGGTCGTCGGCCTGCATGATGTAAACGGCGACGACGCTACGCACAGTGAAATAGGCCAGGCGCTCGAACATCTCGATACCGCAGAGCATCCAGTAGCGCATGCGGAAGCCGTACAGCGTCCGGCCGGCAAGTGAATCAGCAGTGGTCATAGTCTGGAAAAATAGGTGAGAGAATCCGGGGCAAGAAGACCGAAGTAGGGGGGACGCCGTTAGGATACGAAGAAACGGTTGGTAAGTCAAGGCGGGACCTGTCGCGAGGCGCGCCCCGTAGTGCCTCCGTGATTCGCCGGCAAGTCAAATCTTGGTGCGGCATCGGGAACTGCGAAAGACATTAGACATCCGCCATTTCGACGAGCCCCGGAGCGCCACGGGACGCAATAATTTGAAATTGCTTGTTTTGAATTGCATTCGACAAAGGGAATTCTCGGACATCCCGGGTCACCTGCGGGTTCGTATCGGGAACAGCACGTCTCAGCCAGCCTGTCGGCCTCGACTCCTCTGGCCTCCTTGAGTGTCATTGGGAAAAGGCGGATCGTGCTATTGTAGTGTGGGACCCTTTGAAAAACGCAGCACCCGGCTCAATGTGTTCCCCGCAAGTCTATCGACGCCCCAATACGAGCATGGCAAAGGGAGGCAACAGCAATGAAGAAGTCTTGGTGGTATTTACGTGTGACGTTCCTGAAATCACTCCTGCCGATCACGCTGCTGTTTTACACGATGGTCGCATGCAAGGATGATTCAGAGGATGCATTGCCCGAGGCCGTGGTCAACACCGCACCGACCGTTACGAGTGTTACTTCCACCCGCAGTGTGCTATGCGGTGGCGATACGACGACGCTTGTCTGCAACGCGACAGATGCAGAAGGGGACACGCTGGCATACCTTTGGACGACCAACCACGGAAGTCTCACCCAGGACCCGGCCGAGAATCGCGCGGTCCTGAGGGCAAGCGAGTCCGCTACAGATCCGCACGATACAACGACCACAGATATCATGGTAACCGTCAATGACTCCTATGACGAGGTTCATGCGACGGTCGCAGTTTCCGTCGTGAATGGCGATCTATGGGAGGATACAGGAGAGCCGTTTGTCGACGAAATGGATTCCAGCGGGAGTTACAACGGGGTCTTCGATGCCGAAGAGCCTTGGGTCGATCGAGCTAATGAGTTTGGCGTCAACAACGTCGGCGTCTATGATCCGTGGGATCCATTTTTGGATCTGAATGCCAATGGCTATTGGGACGCAGGCGAGCAGTGGTTTGACCTTCCATCGGGATTCCGCGAGGACGGGTTGCCGCGCGGGGTGCCCCAGTTAAATTACGCGTATGACGGCCCAAACGGCGAGTTTGACGAGTACGAACTCTTCACAATCTCCTCAAATCAAGGTCCTGACCCCGATCCGCGAGTGCCAGTCGTATACACATGGCAGGACCTGCTGAATGCGGATCATGCCTCATTCGATTGGCTGACGGATCAGCCGGGAGTCGACCCTCCTGCGTACCTGATGTATCAGCCTGGGTTTTCGACGTGGACGGATCGCAATGTCGACGGCGTGTTCAGTATACCAGTGTCGCGCAACGAGTCGTCTGCGGACGCGTGGTATGACACCGGCGAGCCATTCATTGATACACCTGACATGTACGGCGACTACAATCACGAATGGGATCCGGGAGAAGTCTGGCTCGATTTGCCCAGCGCATACTACCCCTATGGTCCACGCGGGTTTCCGACGCGAAACGGGCGTTACGATGGTCCAAACAGCGCTTTCGACGAATACGAGTTATTCACAATCATCAGCTCGACAGACCTCCGCTTGCCAGTCGTGTACACTTGGGCAAACATACTGGAAGAGATTCCCTTCGGCGAACCAGCGTGGATGTTCTTGCCGCCGTTACCGGGGGGGCATCCAGGTTACTTCGGTCGCATTCCGGATCGGTCGACGTGGATTGATCGCAACGGAAATGGCCGCTTCGACATCCCATAGACAACTGACAGGTTTGCGCGCCAATTGTCCTGCCGCACAACACATGAGGAATATGGCCCGTGGAATCAACCACGGGCCATTTCTTGCTTAGACAAATCTATCTTTGTAGTCTATTTGATCAGTATCAGGCGTTGAATGCGGGAAACTGCATGTGTGTTTAGCCGGGAGAAGTAGATACCTGACGGAAGTTCATTTGCATCGAGTCTTACCCGGTGCAGGCCCGGAGCGAAGCGGTCATTTGCAAACGTTGTGATTAACCGACCCGTAATATCAAACAACTCTAAGCTCACGCGTTCGGGGTCAAGGAGCGAGAACTCATGAGTAGTCGAGCTATTGAAAGGATTCGGATAGACCCGCAGTGCGACTTCCGATGGAATTGTAGCCATGCCATCAGCCGCGCCCAGGATTAATCCAAGAACCGGTATGATCACTGTATCCGCCGGGCACGAATTGGAAAACAGGTACAGATCTCCGCTGAAATACGGAGCTTCAAGGTCACCCGGATTCGGTGTAATCATAACGCTAACAAGGAGCGAATCACCACTCAAGACGATTGCTTCATCCGGAGCAACCGCCAGCCAAGGCGTCGGAGGAGTCAGAGCAATGGTCACCAGCTCGACATTCAGTGTGCCGGCTCCTGTATTGCGAATAGTCAGGGGCAGCGCGATTGGCTCCGCACCTGTTATCATGATATTAAGCGATGAACTGGAGTATTCGATCGCAGGTTGTTGCAAGACTATGTCGAATTCCGTCAATTGATCAGGCTGAATTTCTACTGCAAAGGTGTCCGGTGTGTGGCATGGTTCGGAGACAGCAATTGCCTGATCACCTTCCGGCGCGAGCAGTGAGTACCCGCCCAGTGCGTTCGTATAGACTGCGTTCTGCACACCGAGCAATTGTACTTGTGCAGCGCGGATCGGCTCTCCGCTGGCACCATCGTAAACGACGCCGCGGACGCGCGACAAGTAGAGCCGCACCGCGTAAGCCCGACGGTTGTTTGCGACATTGGTCTGCCCAACGGCCAAGTAGCCGCCCGTGCTTACAGGAAGAAAGTCATTGAATACACTGCCCGCCGAGCCATGCGACCATTCCCATTCAGCCGTGCCATTCGCGTCCAAAGAGAGAAGCCAGCAGTGAAGGGCGTTCCAACTGATTCCCTCCCAGCCTGCACATAGGACATTTCCCGACGCGATGGGCAGCAGAGCGCGAAACTGGTCTTCCACTCCGCCATGCGAAAGCGTTCTTGTCCACAGAGTGTCACCCGCGATGTTGGCTTTGACTACATAGCCTCTACTCTGACTGTTCGGAAGCGATAGTTTTCCGGAAAGGTAGACAATAGTATCCGAGCCGTCTATATCATAAAAGTAGTCCGCACCCGTGCCGCCGAAGCGCTGGCTTGTCACCGGCATACCGGTCGGATCTGTGACTAATAGCCATGCGTCGTAGTCCTGAGCGCCGAAACTCCGAGTGGATCCCGCAATCTGCAATGTACCGTCAGACATCTCCGCAATCCGGTAGCCGTAATCGGTATCGTCGCCACCGAAGAGCAACGTCGACACGGAATCTGTAGCAGGATTGAATCGGAGTAGCAGTAGGTCAGTGTTGGCGCCGTCCGCGCTTCGAGCTTTGCCGACAACGGCGATTGAGCCGTCGTTCAATTGGATGGCATCATAGCCGCAGCTTTGTCCTCCGTTCGCGAACATGCGACTCCATAGGCTGTCGCCCGAGATACTCATGCCGAGGAGTAAAAGGCTGTCAGTTGATTTGCAGCCAGCCACGACAATGTCGCCCCCGGAAAGTTCGAGACACGAGAATCCAATGTCTGAGCCGGTCCCGCCAAGTATATTAGTCCATACAACCGAGCCTGTGGTCCCGATACGCGAAATGAGTAGGTTCGAGTTCTGCAATCCCGGATTCGTTTCGCCGACGCAAATGAAGTCGCCGCTGGAATGCTCTATAGCACAATAGAAAAGAGGATTGCCCGCCGCAGAAACGCGAACAGACCATAGTGAATCAGGCTGTGCAAATGTGACGGCAGAGACGAGCGACCAAGTCACGAGCAACGCAAACCGGGCAATATCTCGCAGGGTCATGCTACGGATTCCCAAGAGGGCGGATGGCGGCCAAAGGTCCTCGCTTTGGCCGCCATCCAGTTGTAAATGTCAGTACCGGGGACAACTCAAATGCTCCCGCGGTCTGGCTAACGGCTAACGATCAACAAGCGGGTTATCTTCACACACGCCTGTGACAACGAAGAAGACGGTGTTCGAGCCAGTGACTGGAGCAGTGTAGTACAGATGGTCATCTTCAACCATAGGTACCACATGATCCGCGACAATCGTCCAACTGGGATCATCAAACGGGACGAGTTGAATATTTGACCAGATGCGATAGGTCCCGCGTGCTGCGGAGGCGGCATCCGTGGACCAGCGGAGTTCAATACCACCGCCGTCATTGACGATAGTGGTCAGATCAGTCGGCGGATCCGGCGGCAGGCAATGACACGGGCCATTGTCGTAGACTGTCAGGACATAGGCGCCGACTTGTCCGCCGTATTTGCCGACCCGGATGATATACAGCCCGGGTTCAAGACCGGCCGCGATATAGGACTGTGAACCGCCGGGATGCTGCCAGCCAAGGTCCCACTCCGGAAGCGGTGCGAAATTCTCGTCATCATCATTGCAGAGGAACGCCGGAGTCACACAGCAGTTCTCGGCGCCTTGATACACGGCCAAATGCATGTCGCTCGTGCCGAGTGCCATGGCAATCTTTCTGCACTCCGTCAAGTTGAGAGAATAGAAGACATCTCCACCCGAGGAATTGTAGGTAAAACCACCTTCGTCACACGCATCAATGCAGCTTGTCGCGGCATTCATGGTTGTACCGCTAAGCGAGACGACGCCTTCCGGCTCAAGCATGATCGGTTCAGCATTCACGCACTCGTCATTCGCCGGAGGCAGATTTGAGACCGCATTGACGTGAATCGTGTATTCACCGATACTATTCGGGTTGTACATCACGACCGAAATGTAATACGTACCCGGCGGCACATCTCTCCAGAGACCGGTCATAGCAGTGATCGGGGCGCAGAATCCCCAATCGACGGCTACGAGTTGAAAGCGTTCGTCGCACGGGCAACCAGTATAGATGTTCGGGTTGAAGCTGTGGAAGTCAAGCGTGCCGCAGTAGTCAATCTGAATATCTGAAAGTTCGGTGGAGGTGAAGACGTGCCAGACTTGCGGATCACCTTCCTGGTAACAGTCATTCGTCGCGTTTCGGTTATCTCCAGTGAACGTTGCGGGCAGCGGCGCCGGTGGTCCGGCGTTCTCACAATGGTCATTCGGAGGATAGATAGGACACGGATCAGCGCAATTCAATGTGGCGTCCCAATACCCGAAGAGACCATCGCACTCCGGCTCGGTCAGCATTGCACAGGTGCCTGAATAGCAGCATCTGCCGTCAGGGAGTTCGCATGGCGTAGTCGTGAAAGTTGCACGGTAATCAGGGAACAGCGTCCGGTCCAGTAATGGTACCCCGCGCGAAATGCGGACAAAATATTCGCCGGGTCCAAGGCATGATGTAGTAAGGATCTCGTGCCGCATGGAGTGGTTTGGATGCCGTATTGCCGGGCTATTGACGGGCACGGCGGTTCGTAAAATGCTGCCAAAAGCGAGGTTTCGCCCGTGTAGGTGCAAGTCAGATTCACCGGTGTCGTAACGACGAACCGATACCAGTCGTGATCGACGAGCGTCGCGCTTGTGATCGAATCCGTGTAGGCAAACGTGCGGCCGAATACGGACTGACCTGACGTCACAGTCTGGTACTGCGGAGCATACGGGTCGTCGTTGTCGCATCCGCCGTTTGGATCATTGATCGAATACGTGCCGGGAAGCGGGAACGGCTCGGCGACTTCAGCCACGTCTCCGGGCTGACTCACGATATCACACGGACCGCATTCGCGAACCTGTAGATCAAACGTGAAGCAAGGGTGGAACCAGGTGCCATTGTCCACCATTATCCAGTACGTACCTGGTGACAACGATGCACAAGGCAGCACCAACGGAATGTAGTCAACAACCGTCCATGGGTCCTGGTATGCAATGCAGTCCCAATCCGGAGGGCAGTGATTGCTAAGCAGAATACCAGGCATTACCCAGGTCTCCTGCGGAGGAGTGTTATAGTGTGCCGTGAGAATTACCTCAACCGAAGTGGTCGTGGTCAGCGTGAATGAGAAGATAACATCCGGCCCTTCGTCATTCTGGCACAAACAGGTCGTGCCGAAGAAATCGTTGCCGTAAACGCACGATGACACATTCTCGATATTGTAGGGGAGTGCCGTGATTACAACGGGGTCGGCGCAGTCATCGCCTTGCGGCACTGGTGGCAACTCTTCGAAAAAGAACGCATAGTCACCAAACGAACTATTCCAGCCGTCGATAACGAAATAGTACGTAGTGCCGGCATTGAGAGTTATTCGCGGAATATCAGAACCGGGCCAACAAGCTCCGTCATCGTTGCACGCAATGGGGATGCCGGTGCAGGCCGTTTCGTATACGGCGAGTTTTGTGTCAAACGACGAACCACACAGGCTGATGTGGAAGTCCGCAGTCGTTGCTGGTGCAAAGACATAGGTGACGTCCGGGCCTGTTCCCTCCCCGTCGCACTCGGGCAGGTCATCCAGGTACCCAACAGTTGTGCCGAAATCGGTGTACGGCACAACAGCTATGCCAGTAGCATTTGCGCAATCTTCACCACCCTGGTCAAGAGGGCCGGAGCGGGGCCGAGTGGTACGCAACCGAGCAAGCCGGTCAGCAAGTTCAGTGCTAATGGGCTCTCCGCTCAGTTTGGCGGCACGGAACTCATCATACAGCGCCAGCAGCGCGCGCTGCTCTTCGATCGTTTGAGTAACAACAGGATCCTGCTGAGCAAACGGATCCGTGTCTGCTCTGACCTTTTCCGATACCGTGCCGCTGGGAGCCATGACAACATGATCCTGGTTTGCGACAACGGGCGGTTTGCCATTTGGAATGGACACGTATTGTCCAATAACGGCGACCACGCAGACGACCAACGCGAGACAGACTAACAAACTCTTTAGTACTCTCATGTTTTTCCTCTTTTCTGCCGTATTCTAACCGCATAAACACATGCCCCTCAGGCACTCATGGAAGATAGCTAACGATCAACGGTTTGTCAATCGTGATGAGTCGAAATGGAAACGATGCCAAACGAACTAAAGCCAGTAGAATAGCAATATAGGCCGAGGTCTTCTGGGCGCTTGCGCAGGATGTGCGCCATCGGATCGGAGGCTTCTAATAAGAATGGCAGTTGCGTCTGCCTGTCGCCAGCTTGAGGCGTGCGGGCTTATCTGGCCAAGGCACTTTTCTGCACAGGGACAACTCAGGTATTCCTGATCCAAAGTCAGCGGCATTAGCCGCGATCTGGTTCACGCTTCAGGCTCCTCCTCATCGGAAAGCATGCTCACTCGCTCCATTCCTCTATCGTCGAAAGGTGTAAAATGAAGGCGTGGAGTTCTGATTCATCCCGCAGCCTCACGGTGTACGTATACTGCACGTACTCGCCCATGCGAATGGTCTCGACTGACAGCTGCCTGTAAGCGGCAAGATATTGCGACATGATCTTTTCCGTCGGTCCAAACGGCGCATCGTGCGGTACAACGTGACAGGGCATAATGTGCGTGCCGCGGCGCGATGCACAAGAGCCTATGAAGACGAGCACGAGCTGTGTTTGCAGCAGGCGCTGACCTCCGGTCTTTTCAAGAATTCCTGGGACACCGCGACATCTCGGTAACCATGTTCTACAGCTACCTGAGCCGCGACCATCTTGCGAATACAGTTGACAAGTTGAATGACTAAACGGGAGGCAGACATGCTCCCGCCTTTTTTTCGATGTAAGGCTTTTCGGCAGTTTAGAGGCCTGAACGATTTTAGTGGCGCTTTACTTGTCACTGGTTGTTAGAATCTGGACTTACGAATGAACATATGAACAGATCAGACAAATGAAAAAGCCCTGCAAAACAATGTTTTAGCAGGGCTTTAGCTTGTGCACCCACAGGGACTTGAACCCCCGAACCAATTGATTAGAGTGAGTTGGCGGGATTTGTTTTACAAGAGTTTATGAGTAACTGAAGACAGTTACGTCGCAAATCGAGTTAGGTTGCGCACGACTCGCCTGTCAACCTACGGACTGTTCACAATGACGACGTAATACTGCTGTGTCGTTGGGCCAGCCAGGACACCCACATCCGTGTAAAATGTGTCCGTCACGGTCGCGACAAAGTTGCCTGGCCCCGGTGTGAATTCAACCGTTGCCGCGCGGTAAATCGAATAGGTCCCGGCGCCAGCCCGCGTTTCCCAATAGAGCCGTGCATCCGGTGTCGCTTCCTTGATGACCAAACGCTGTATCGGAGAGAGTGGCGACACCTGCAACACGGGCGAGAGAAATCCCGCGTACAAATTGAAATTAGCGCTCGACTGCACTCCGACCGGCGTTGGCTGCCCGAATGCAGAGACGAGATTGTAGTTTGTGGAACTCGAATGTCCGCCGCCAGCATCAATGACCGACTTCGTGAGAACGAAATTCTCCTCTGTGGTTGTCCCCACAGAAGCGCGGGGAAGAAGACAAGAACTAAAGCGTAAGTCATATTAGTTCTTCAACTCCCGGTCCGTCTTCATCAACTCACCATATTGGAGAATGATGTCCTCCAGTATCTTGACACGCGCTTCCAATTCCTCGTTTCTATCGATCAACGCCTTCGTGGCCACAAATAATACGCCGTCGGCATCAATCGTTGCGATGCCCAGTGAGTCGCTACCAAGGTGAAACGCATTCCAAAAATCCTGCGCCATAGGCCCAAGATGCTGAATTCCAGATTCCTCGGACTTGTACTCCCATGACTTGATCGGCATATCGCAAAATTTGCTCAGAATCCCTTGGGCGTCTGCGTTTCGGATATTCCTTTTGCGGGTAGAATCTGAAACCGAAATCCATGCACCTGACCCAGAAGCAAGTGTGACACCGGCGGTAAGTCCCGAGTTGGTATAGATCCTCACGCCGCCACTGGCGCGGACGTTGAATTGATTCATCGCCGATGACGAGAAATCGGTATCCGTCGAGTCCGCAAACACAATCGCTCCAATATGATTCGCTCGCGCTCGTCGGCCGGCAGCGATGCTATATCTCTCGTTTGCGACATTGCTTCGACCGCCCAAAACGGCGGACCACTTTCCGTTACAAGTGTTGTTTTGGCCTCCGGCAATCGTCGAGTAGTCTTGCCATGCCCAGTTTGAGCTTCCGCCTGAAACGACGGCACAAGTATCCCCCGCTACGTTGTTGAAGCCACCGGAAATCGCGGCCTGGTGTGCAGCATTCTGCTGACCTCCGGCAATCGCTGAATACTCGCCGGTGGCCAGATTCGACCCTCCACCGGCGATAACTGCATGAGATGAAGACGCGGCATTGTCAGTACCTCCGCCTATGACTGAGTTTGACCCGGATGCATTATTTCTCTGGCCGCCGCCGACTATTGACCAAGAACCGCTTGCCGTATCGCTCTCACCGCCGCAGGTGGTTGCACGATGGCCGCTAGCAGCATTGTTGAGACCTCCTCCAACAAAAGACGTCTCGCCCGATGCGTTGCCATGCGCGCCGCCGCCGACAAACGCATAGGCACCCGATGCAACGTTGTCAAATCCACCACCAACAGTTGAATAAATGTTTGAAGCTCGGCAATTGTCGCCACCCGCCACCGTTGCCCGCGCTTCAGTTGCCTGATTTCCAACGCCTCCAGCGACCACTGAAGTTTCCCCGGATGCAAGGCAATTTGCACCTCCTCCGACAACAGCAAATGGTCCCGTAGCCATGTTCGAAGTGCCTCCTCCAACGGTAGCGCCTAGGTTCGTCGCTTGACAATTCTCGCCGCCCGCCACTGTGGCTTTCGCTTCCGTAGCTTGATTGCCATTACCGCCTCCAACAGTTGCGATCTCTCCACTTGCAGTGTTATTCGCCCCACCCGACACAACAGAATAGTCTCCGGACGCCACGCAGGTGTTGCCGCCTCCTATAGATGACCAGGAGCCTGATGCTGCGTTGTACAATCCACCCGCCACGGTCGCGAGTGAACTCGCAGTGTTGTTTTCCCCACCCCCGACCGAAGCGCTAAGTCCGTTTGCTGTATTTCTGTAGCCGCCTGATATCACTGCTGCATTACCGTCTGCGTAGTTATCTTGCCCGCCACCAATCGCCGAGTACGAACCACTTGCGTAGTTTAGATTCCCACCCGATACAACGCTAGCCGTGCCACTTGCGACGTTTGTGTTCCCCCCTGGGACCACAGAGTTCGCTCCCGAGGTCAAGTTGTTCTCGCCAGCAACGAAAGACAGATATCCCGGGTTCGCGTTGCTCTGGCCGAACTTCGCTTTTCCTGTTGTTTGGAGGTCGCCGTTGATTATGCCGCCGGTCGCGCCGTCCACGGTTGCGATTCGAAGGGCATATGGCACAGCAAGCATCTTCTGGCGCGGAAGCATTTCCGAATCACTATTGACAGCAACTCCTAACCAACGATTCGCGCCAGAGAAAACAGTATCGGCTACATTCTCAAGAACCAGGCTAAATAAACCGTTGCTCACTGTCACAGCCGTAACTACGTCGGTCCACAATAATGCCCCACCGACAGAGTCGTCATAGATTGTAACGGTCATATCTACATTCGATGTCACTGGACTTCCGGTCGAGTCCGTGAGGAATCCCTGATAATTGATGCTCACGGGCGATGCAGCGTAAACACCCTGCCAAGCGGCAAGTACCAACAGAACAACAACAGCAACCGTCTTCATAGTCACTCCTAATATTGGATTGTCAACATCTTCATATTGCCACATCGAGTTTGTCAAGCCAGAAGCAACAACAGATCCTCAGCTCTAACTAGAGTTTGTAAATCACATTGGCTTGGAATGCTGTCTGTCCTACCTCGGAAAAATCGAGAAGCAGTTCGCCGGAGCCCGCAATCTTCTCCGAGAGATCAAACTGTGCTCCCCCACACAGATATAAGCCGAATCTAGTGCCGTCGGCGCCCGAGTAGGACCAGCTCACTTCGCCTGACGGCGTGTCCCATGTCGCGGAATAGAAGTGCATACCCAACCCACCTCCGGCATATGGTGCCCAGCCTTCTTGTGGAAAGTGGTACTTCACGCCGCCGCGGACTGCAATGTCCGAAAGCGAAATCGTCCAGCTGTCTGCATAGTCGAACCAGTAGTAGCTATAGTCCCACTCACTCTTCCAGTAGGTAATGGATGCATCCGCGTGTAGGTTCTTGGCAACAGTTCCTAAGTCGGCCACTCCGCCAAACAAAAATGTGCCCTTGTACTCGGATTCTGGATCAACATAGCCTAGGCGAAGTCCTATTCCCTTAAGTCCAAAATCGCCATTTTGGGCCAGAGCAAGCGAACTTGTAAGAAAACCAAACGCTGCGAGGAAACAGAATCCTCTGAGCGCAAGTGTAAGAGCAGTCACGTTCATTCCTTTCTTTGATTAACCTTTGTTTTCTGAGACAATTTGCTCAGAGGTCCTGGATAGCGGCAAAAGCAAACTCATTTGCGCAAGGCAAGTTTATAGTCAGCAACGAAGTCATCCGTTGCAACAAAAATGAACCGAAAAGTCTCTTCTTGGAGCTTTTGAATGGTGTCTGCCCAGCCAAGTCTACCACCATTTGTTTCCCATGTCTTGGCAAAGCAGATAGTCGAAGGTTCTTTGGCGGTTCTTACTAATTGAACCATGGACAGTTGGAAGCTAAATGCCGCAGATGTAAGCCCAGTTGGAATGTAGGAGAAGTTCAGATACAAGAACTCAACAGCGTCGGGGTCTGATTTGTCTGCAACTTCGATTCCGTTTGCCCGCAAACGCTGAAGAATAGCATTTTCAATTTCCAAACTGGTGACCCCGATATTCGCGCCGCCGAAATCAACAATGAGGTAGAATCGGCCAACGGCTCCAAGCGCCTTGCCATCTAGCCCGCCGTCAATACCAGCATTGGTGTGAGTTACGATGCCACCAAGTAGTACTAAAACAAGTGTTGTCCAAGGAAGCATAAGGTGTCTGTGATTGGTTAGTTGACGCATGACTATTGTACTTCGGCACGGTACGCCCGCGTCCTTCAAAGGCTATTCGGGACGGTATCTTAGCAAAACAGAGCCAGGCAAGAAGGCAACAGCCCAAGCATCCGAAGGAGAAATCGCCGACAGGCCGTACATTATAGCACCGATATTGTAAGGTTCAACCCGCCAACTGCTTCCATTCCAATGATGTGTGGCGTACTCCGTCGGGCAGTTGATTACCACATTGTTTGCTGACGATAAGCTATGGGGGCCGACGCACAAATCACCAGTAGAAAGAACATTGCTCCCGGAGCCTCGCCACAAAAGCAAGCTTCTCGAATCAATGTACGTGTCGTTCCAGAATACTCCGTTCATGCCGACGGTACCATCATTTAAAGCGGCGAACAGCGACACTCCGGAGCCCCCGGGGCGAATTGTCGAATCTGATCTCACCCACCCGATACCCGTCCAATTGAACAGCCCCCCATTGTTTCCTCCTGCGAGAACATAAGTTCCACCAGAATTGTTGGATGCAAGCTTGACCACCGGAGGTAGGGCACTTGGAGGGTCCGTGTCGATCCGACTACTGCGAGTCTCCCAGGTGGTACCGTTCCAGAAATAAACTCGAGCTGGATTCCTGCCGGATGCCCAAAAGCCGTCTAGGCTTGATAACGGACTCATCGTGTCCATTCCAGTGCACTGCAGATCCATGTATTCTGGAGTCCAAATCACCAAGCTATTCTCAATTGTCATCCAGGCTCGGTCGAACGATACGAAGTCAACATAGCTAGTTCCAGATTCGAGTTCAAACGAATCCCATCGCCCATTGCAGTATCGGCAAAACCCATAATTGTTGATCAAGAACACACAAGTGTCGCTAACCCCGTCCATCTCGTCTATTGCATTCATTATTCCTCCGCACGGAATAGGACCAAGGTTCACCCAAGTTCCTTCTGATGGTGGTTCTAAAGGGGCGTAGAACTTACTTGTTGCCGCATCGTATGATCCCAGTACTAGGTTTAGACCTTGCATAGCGAAGTCGAAACCCTTGAAGGGCGAAAGGACCCTCAATACAAGCTTAGTGATTTTGTCCGGAGCAATTTGAGCCCCAATTGCGCCGGCAACACAGTCATTGAGCATTATGGCGCAGGTATTATTAATCCACGCTTTGAACCCTTCGTGTTGTTGATCATCTCTGATATTGGTCAGCCAGAATTCACCGTTCGTTGTACCAAACACCCTTGCAAGAGATGTTACTAGTTCACCTGCACAATCAAGTCCTGGCTGTTGGATGGATTCTATACTAACACCGATTACGTTTTCGATCGTATGCACAATAAGCTCGATAACTTCCTTTGCATCAAGTTTATTCATGATGTCAGCGTCGTGCGTACGTGCTTCCTCAAGACTCGCTCCATCATAGAATTCAGGCGGAAGTAGCCAAATGCGAAAACTGCTACCAAAAGTTTCAGCAGTGACGTTATTGTCCAGGACAACCGTCTCTGGATGGGCGCCCCAATCAGTTGTATATTCGACAATTCGTAGCCAAAGATCCCGAAGCAATTCTCGCGGAGAAGCGAGTGCATCAGGCTGAAGGTAGTAGACGTTGTCCGCTGTCTTGACTGCCGCCCATCGGGTCAGAGAATTCGTTAGCGTATTCGATGAAGAACTGGTAGAAACTTCAATACCAGTTGCCAATGTCCAGTCTGCATCGAGATGTTTGGCACTCGCTTGGTCGTTTGCTCTAAGCAGGTCTACGCCGCTCCAAGAAAACCACGCTAACACCATTGCTTGCGACGAGGATTCAGGAGTCAGGAATACGGTGGAGTCCCGAACCCCTGTATAGAAGAAGTAGGCGCTGTCTCCGATGAAGACTGATACTAGTTCGCTGGCCGCAATTTCAAGTGACTCTTGGTAGAAGTTACCGCTGATAAGCAACTCGGCCCCCGGCGCATAAAGAACGCCGTTGTTGTATCCCGCCTGCCCGATGGTCAACGGTGGACCTTGATAGGTTGGGCAGGGAGCCTGGTCATTGTCTTCAGAACAACTTGCCGCAAGTACAGCGAGGGAAACTAGTAGGGCTACGGGCAATAAATGTCGCATGCTAACTCCTAATGTTGCGTGAGCCATGTGCGAGGGTGGCACGATGCTCCCGTTCCGCCAGCAAAATCTGCACGCTCCTCCTCGACAAACCTAATGCACGGGCCGTGGCGGAGACGTTGCCGCCAAAGTCATCGAGGACGGTTTGAACGTATTGCGTGACAAATTCTCTTCGTGCGGCGCGGAAATCGAGGGGATAGTTGCGGGCCTTGACGCGCACAATTGTGCGCGGTCGTCCCCGCTTTGGGTGGGCGTTCATGGCAGGCTGTCTGGGTTGTTGGTGAGTTTCTCGAGTAAGGTCTTGCGGCACTCGCTGACTTTGCGGTCAAATTCGGTGCGAACCAGGCCGGGGTAACTGGCCGCTAACCGGGCGAAGATTTCATCAAGCGGCTCACCGTCAAGGCAACCGATCACATAATCGCGGCAAAAGGGGTCGAGGGATCGAATGGCCTGAATCGTCTTTTCCATTGTCTTTGCCGGGTGGGTTGTTGTACCGTATATAGAAGTAGTTGCATGAAACCGCACGGCGGGACATTTGGATTCTCAGATTTTCGAGATTTTTCACAACATTCACCAAATCATAAGTATGTGAATACAGTTGCCTTAGAGTTTGGCCGGCGCGAAGGAACCTTCCCACTAACCTTCCGCTAATAGCGATTGCCTCTTCCCGGAACAAAAAAGCCTCCCGATTGGGAGGCCTTGAAATGAAGTCCGGTCAAACTACTCTCTGGCTAACTTGCTTGCCATATCTTTCGCGTCAGTGCGATACGCTGACTCACCCGCGGCCAGATCGTCTAGTAAGGTCATTGCGGCTTTTCGGTCATCCCGCGCAATGGCGACCTGCGCCAAGTACCACTTTAACTGCGCAACTCGCGCCGGCCGCGGATTCTGGCGCAGTGCTTGGGCAAGTACGCTTCGAGCCAGATCAATCTTGCCGGTAATGCCGGCCGTCACGCCAGTGAAGAGTCCAATTTCGGTATCTGTCGTATCCGCCTCATGTGCGCGTTTCAACTCTATTAGCGCCTCTGCGAACTGTCCCACTTGGTAACGTTCCATTCCCTCACGGAAAATAGAGCGGGCGTCCGTTTCGGCCGCGCGCACGTTAATAGGCGAATATGCAAGCGGCGCAAACACGGCCAAGTGAGCTATGCTTGGGGGAGTGTGCGGCGGAACCATGAGTGAATCGTTGGTCAGTTCACTTTCAACACTCACAGTATCCTTGTCGACCAATGACGAATCACCAGCGGTAGGGACCACAACGACGTTATCCTGCTTCTTCGGCCAAACCAATAGTGCGATGACACAAGCTGCCACCGCCAATGCCGCTGTCGACAAAACGTACATCTGCTTACGAGCAACTCGCACACGATCCGAACGCTTGCGGAGATTATCTAACAATTCCGGACGATTGGACGACATTGCGGCGAGAGTGGTCCTATGCTTGTCCAGTTCATGCTGACAGCCGGCGCATTCAATCAGATGCTCTTCAAACTGCATCTTCTCATGCGACAGAGTGCCCAGCGCGTAGTGCAGCAAGGCTGCTCCGGCGGACTCGTCAGTACAATTCGGAGTTGGGTCGTGCAGAATCATTGTTCATTCTCCAGCAAGTCCCACAAGCGCCGCCGAGCGCGATACAAGCGCTTTTTGAACGCCTCATATTTCGAAGACGGACTGTAAGTCTGATACCACTTCCAAATTCCATCCAAGGTTGTTCCCTTCAAGCTCTCCAGTAAGAGTGTCCTGTCAGGCTCTTCCAAACGAGATATCGCGCGGAGGCACTGCTCAATGTGATCCCTGCTCTCAATGGCAGCTTCAACATCCCTGTTTGGGTAAACGCGGTGCGAAAAATCATCGACAGTAACACTATCGGCACCGTTATAATTCCGACGAAGTTCCAGATTGATTTTGTTGTACAAGATTCCGCGCAGATAGGCTGCGGACGAGCCGGTAATTGTATCGCGCTTATGGACGAACGCTTCGAGAGTATCGTGCACAATATCTTCAACTACCGCCGGCGAGTGGTTCGGCAATTCCCGTCGAGCAATCAACAGCAAACCGCGCCGCGCCAACTCGCAGTACGCTTCCAGAGCCCGTTCATCACCGGAACGTGCTTGTAGAAAGAGGTGTTCAATATGATCAGGTTGAGCGGACAATGCTGGCCTATTGAGCTATGTTCGTTCGCCATTGTCCGCCCGCGACAAATCCGCCCCAAAAGAACGGATGTGTGGACAAACCGGCAGAACGTCGAGTCTGAATTTCGTCCCGCATAGCGAGGCTAAGTGCTTCTCCAATCGGTAAGTGAACATAGCTCTTAAGGCGGCTAAACAACATCGAAGTAGATTTATCGTCGATTCGCCACAACGCGCTTACCGTTGCATTGACACCTGCGAGTTCAAATGCCCTGCGGAGAGCATAGACGCCTTCGCCCGGTACAATTCGTCCAACGCCGGTTTCACACGCGGACAAGAAGCCAATTTCAACACCTTGTAAGTTCATGCCGGCGACATCTGCGGCAGTAAGATAGGCGTCGCCGCTCGACTGAACGTTTGCAAGATTGGCGCCTGCAAGAACCAGCCCGCTGGAAATCATCGGATCACGTTCCAGGAATTCCTTAAGATACAACTTATCATCCGAGAGTTGCAAGTCTCTGGCAGGGTCAAGAAAACAGTATCCATGCGTGGCAAAGTATAGTATCCGCTTGCCCGGAAGAGAGCGAACGACGTTGTTTTGACTGGCAGCTTCTGCGGTCAAGACTTCAGTTCGGCAGGTGTCGGCCATTATCAAAGCCGTTGTGATTTCGTTGGCCGCGCCAGGAAGGCGGCTCCAGTTAGCGGAAAATGCTGGTGCCAATGCAGCGCGGAGATTGACTTGATTCGTCGCAAATGCGAGACTGTCGGTGGCCTGCCACACCTCTGCGTCAAAATCGGATCAGCGACAATTAACCAGCCGTTCCCGGGTTCGTGGTCGTTTTCACGAGCAAATACCAAATCGCGCGAGGTGTTCAAATAGTGGACAGCCAAGTGATCAATTAGATAGTCATGATTCTGGTCAACAAGTGTTCCGAATGACAAATTGTGCAGTGGTCCGTCGGCGCTGATGAATAGCTTCTGTGCAGCGCCAATTTGACCAACAACTTCACCGAACAGTCTTTGATACAATTCTACTGACGTGACTTGAAAACTCGCTTCGTCCAAGTCAGAAGGGGAATTGCACTGGCTCGCTAGTTCATGCACCAGTGAATCAATTGGGCCTGAAAGACCCAGATTCACCAATCTTGCTGCTTCGCGGCTCGTACACAAGAGGGCATAGCATGTTTGCCACTGGGCCCATGTCACCGGCCTTTCGTACCGCACAATATCAACCGCGATCGCTGAATCAGGCAAAGCGGCCTGGACATTCGCTATTGTGGTCGATGCGAAGTCATCTTTCAGACTTAGTTCTCGTTGTTCTGCGTCATATTCGCGTTCCCAATGCACACGTCTGTGCCATAGGTACTCCAACCTCTGCTTCAGTGAGTCAGACGGCTCTCTGCTGGCAAGGACTATGCAAGTTTGAATCTCGCGGCGCAATTGTGCTGAGTGTATCGGCGGCAGAATTGACGTCAGTACTTTGCTGTCTGTATCGATCTGCCAATGCGCTCCACAATAGGGATTTGCCATCAAAGAAAAGCGTTGCCGCACGATTCACGTTCGTAGTGTCATTAGATGTGACAACAATATCCAAGTATTGCCCGGCTGTTCGCCTAAAAGCGTCCGCGCTTTGCACAAGTTCAAATTCAGGAAGCGTTTCGGCCGCCGAACGCAGCCAGTCGAACCGTGATCGATATGCAGCCTCAATCGACCGGAGTGCCTGCGACTGCGAATCCCGCCACGAATGCAAAAAGGTATCGGCCTCAACTTCGTGACGAGACTGCATCCAAGCCAGCCGCTCGAGTCCTTCTGTTGTCGCAGGGTGGTAGGGCCCGTATGCCCGTTCACACAGGTCCAAAGCTGTGGATTGCAGCGCCATAGCGGCCTCTGTTTGTTCTTGCTCAAACAACAAGGCGGCGAGGTCTTCTTGAAAGGTTGCCACGGAACCATCCGTTGGTGAATGAACGGTACTTGCCAGTTCAAGTGCGGCCCAAGCATAGTCCGTAGCCAGTTCCAGGCGGCCGGTCACGTGATACGTCCGGGACAATGCCGCCAGAAGTCGAGCGTAAACATCCTGCCACTCTGCCAATGATTGTTCCCTTGCAATCCGCAGAGCCTCAGTCAGACTCTCTTCGGCACTTGACAGCTGTCCTTCTTCCAAGTATAATTCGCCCAGGTCTGTCATCGTGCTGACCAAGAAGTAGGGCGGAACGGCTTCGCCGCATACTCTCCATATCTTGATGGCCTCGTTGAAATGGCCAATAGCTTCATCAGCGCAACCCAGTTCGACAAGGCAATGCGCTATAGACGTGTGGGAGCGGGCGACTTGGCAAGATGTGCATGGAAATTCCCTATCTGCAAGTTCGACAGATTGATTCAGAAGCGGCAGAGCCTTGACAAGATCGCCGATGCGCAGATATTGCTCGCCTTTAGTTCTCGAGATCACTCCGGGGAGGGTATACGTTCGCGCCAAACTTCGCGGCATGATTGCCCAAGTTTTCCGCTCGTTCAAGCAGCAATTGCGACTCTGCTCTTTCCGTTGCAGATCGTAAGGCCCAGACGCACGCCAGGACATTCAAGCTGTCAGGCTTGTCATTGCGTTCGAAAATGCCCAGTGCACGCCGCAAGTACGCTCGTCCAATTTCATATTGCCCACCGTGAAAGTGCGAGCTGGTGACGCGCTGCAGTATCCGCGCCATTCTGAGCGAGTCGCACCATTCACAAGCAAAGCACGTGTCCAACGCGCTGCGAATCTCCGTATATCGGTCGGCCCAAGGGTTGTATCGTTCACGTGCAGCATCCCAAGTAAATGCTGCAATAATGAGTAACGAATCGCAATGCCCCGAGTCGCGGACGGCGATTTGATATGCCCGATTTGCCGTTTCAATGCATTCAACCCGGCACGTGTCACATTTGAACTGAAGTAGCTCTGACAGTCTAACAGATGCATAAGCGGCCGCCCGCGAATCATCGTCGGGCTGCCTGCGAGTGGTGTCCAGATCGGTTCGGGCCGAGCGAATCGCCGAGTCCGCGTCTTCCCAATTCCAACGCGGATCGGGTGACGCGAGCGACCAAAAGTGCTGCGCATCGCAAGGCGAGAGCATTGCGCCAACAGACAGCAATGCCAGTAGTGCGCAAAGAGTCTTGGTTGCTTTAGTCGCGTTCGGAGCCTTCATATCTCAAGTTTGAAGCTTTCGCAAGGAAGCAGTCCTATGACATAGCTTCAAGATCATTCGCCGCCGATCAAGCGACAGATAGGATTCGTAAGCGTAGCGCCGATTCCGTTTGTGACCGGTGGTTTCCTTAGCAAACCGAGAGATTCGAATTCGGCAATCAGAGTTGGCATTTGCGTACGAAAGGTCGGTCATCTGCTCCACAATTCTTACGTTCACGATCGGTCTGAAGAATAGCTGCTCAAGAAGTTTGATACCGGTTCCAGTACGTTGACCCATTTTCCTCGCGAACAAGCAAGGTGTGTTGCGCGCGGATGGTTATGATACGACTGGCGACTGAAGACGCATCGTTGGCAACTTCTTCGACGCCGCGAACAAAGAACTTCAACCATCCTTCCCAATCGCCTTTAGTTCTTACCGCCTGCAGTCGATCATAGTATTCGATGCGGTTTATCTTGAAGTAATGCGATAGATACAGTAGGGGCTTTCTCAGCATTCCTTTCTCCTGCAATAAGAAGGCAACCAGCAGTCGCCCGACTCGGCCATTACCGTCCAGGAACGGGTGGATTGTTTCGAATTGGGCGTGAACGAGTGCAACCTTTATTAGGAGTGGCATCGACGCAGGGTCGTGCAGGAACAATTCCAGTTGCCCCATCGCTGGCATTACTTCCTCTGGAGGTGGCGGAACGAAGTTCGCATTTGCAAGGGTTGATCCCGGTGGCCCAATCCAGTTTTGAGATGTTCGAAATTCTCCCGGGTTCTTTTCTGATCCTCGCCCTGAGGCAAGTAGTTTTGCATGAATCCCCTTGATCAGACGTAAGGAAACGGGAATGTCTTTCAGCAACTCCAATCCATGGTTGAGCGCTGCGATGTAGTTCACCACTTCCGCAACATCGTGTGGATTTTTCGAGTCAATCGCTTGCGATTCAAACTCTAGGATGTCTACTAACGATGCTTGCGTGCCTTCTATCTGACTTGAGAGTACCGCTTCTTTGCGTACATACATGTAGACAAACAGCTCTGGATTTGGCAATGCTTCTGTCGAACCGTCTAACTTACCAAGAGCATAGTCAGCGCTCGAAAGCATGGCGAGCAGCTCGTTATCCAAATCCAGGGGGGGATCAGGTGGGAGGGGTCTTGGTATGAATGCCCGGTAGCCGGTCAGTTGATTAACCAGCTGGCCAGCCCTGTTCGCGGGAAAAAGGGTCATTTCTTTATGTCGATAATATGGCTAGTCTGTCATGATTATGTTATCAAAAGTAATGCCTTTATGATAATAAGTCAAGCCAAAAGGAATCACTGTTACTGCCATCGGTAGTAAACAACCATTCGTCCAACTTATATTATCGATTTCAAGCATATTCAATAATAAAATAGATGAGAAGGTAAAACCACTCAACTGGCTAACTTATACAAAATTAATTTGTTAACATTTGTCTTATCTGGATTTACCCACAAGAAACCGCATCGGGACAACTAATATCACGGGAAGATACCCCGGTTTAATCCCCCGCTTGACATCCCCAGCGGTCCATCTGGACGATATCAGTAGATGACAGCACCGAAACGGCCGAAAGGCCTTGAAGTCCAACAACGCCGGGTGGTCTGGGAGGTATCGTTGCTTTTGATGTGATGTGATGTAGTTTAATACCTTAATGCAACTGCCAATCCTCGAAAGCGAGTGCCCAACCGAAGTTTGAACACACGGTACTCGATGGCCTTCACTATCCAGATCTCAACAGAACACTAATCTTGTTGCCTCGCAAATGACCGCAGCCACTTCCCGTTCCTCAAGAAAACAAACAGGCAATGCAGCGGTGGCAATCGCCGCGCTCATGATTCTGCTCGTGGCAGCCAGTGACACACACGCAGCCGATTGGTGGCCGCAAAAACCACTATGTCACGTTGGTTCGAACCGAGCCCTTTCCTTCCAATACTACCCGACGATGACTGTATGGAGGCAACCAAGTCTGGATTGGGATCTATTCGCAAGGTGGGAGAATGAAGATCCTGCCGGCATGCGTCCTTACCTTGGACACTTGAACATTGAAGATGATCGTAGCAACGTGCTTTCAGTGAAGAACTTTGAGTCACCGATATTTGCCGTCTTCGAGTGCCAAGCTGATACTGATGCGGCGTACGAACTCTGTGTAACTTACAAAGATAAGGCAAAGTTGGGAGCCCGGCTGTATGACTGGCCAAATTTTGACCGCATCGGAGAAGATGTCGTCTTACTTGAATCGGACTTCGAGTGGCGCGGAAATGACTTTTGGGATACCTGGATGATGCCGATGTATCTCGTCACTGGCGCAGGGGATAAGGGAGAACCAGGGCTTCTGTACCGCGTGTTCTCAGGATGGTCACACATGCCCCGCGGCTTGCTCATGATAGACGCGGCAACCGGTAAAGAGCTATGGCGCCATTGGATGGCGGCTCCGCCGGACGGAGTGGCTTTAGACAAGTCGAATCCTGACAGTCCTGTGATATTGTGGGCGGCAGGGGCACCTGCAACCGGTGCTCGCTGCACGACGACAGCGGACTCGATAGCATACATTCTCGGTTTTGACATACACGGAAATGAATTGTGGCGGCGTGAATACCCCGTCACGTTTACAGCGGTGACCGTTGCGAGTGTCAAGCCTCCGGCCAGAATTCTTCCGCGTACGAACTTGTATCCTCTTACAGTCCGGATAAGCTGCCAACAACACTCTGCAAGCTTGATGCTGCGTCTGGACAAATTGTGAAAGAACGTAGAGTCTATCATCCGGAGAGACGTGCCTATTTAACGGGATTATCCTCGCCCGACGGTCAGGTGAAGCTGATTGTAAATACGTATTTATCTCCCTTGCAAGTGTTTAACGAAGATTTGGACAGCCTGTGGTCAACAAATACAGGCGCAAATTTCCAAACAGAGTGGGATATAGACGGCGACGGAATCGTAGAAATTCCAGTCACGACTCCGGATGGGCATCTTGAAGTATATAATCTGAACGGAAAATATCTGATCTCTGAGAAGGTGCCGGGAGTAGTTAAGGCCGCTCAACGAATCAAGGGCAGGGAGCTGGCAAGAATCTGGATGATTTCTGACCGCGACTATTCAGGCTATGACTTGGAGAGGAATCAGTATTATGAGCTTCACCTCGCTCTTGCATCAGGCGGCTATATTTTAGGGGGTGTTGGTCTCATCTGGTTAATTGTTTGGTCAATTAGAACACGACGAGCTTACATAAAAGCGCGCCGCGAAAAGCTCGTTCTCGAAGGATGGGCACAGGTGGCATCGTTTCAAGCGCATGACACCAAGAAACCGATCGCAGTTGTGCAGCGCGCGCTTGACAATCTTGAGGTCAGGATCAAACGCCAACACCCAGAAGTGAACATTGAACCATTCATTGGCCGGGTTCGTGGCGAGCTGAATCGCATGTTGCAGACGGCTCGCCAAATCCAGGTTGTAAGCCGTGCAACGAAACCAACATTACAAGATCATGATTTGATTTCCTTGATTGATAGTACGGTCGACCGCATGAACTTGCTCGAGCAGTCCAATGTCGTTCACTAGAAGAATGGCTCTTCACTCATTGCGCAATTTGACTACCGATTAATTGAATCTCTGCTTGAGAATCTGATCGGTAACGCCATGGATGTTTCACCGGAAGGAGAAGTTGTTTGTGTGTCAGCAGAGCGTTCTAACCACGGGATTCAAGGCGTGAAAATCCAAGTGAAGGACGGTGGAAAGGGAATGTCTGAACAAGAAATTGCAGATATCTTGGCCGGTAAAGGAAGCAAGAAGTCCGGCGGACAAGGCTTGGGGCTGCTAAGTGCGAAGTGGATTGCCGAAACGCATAATGGTCAGCTTACTATTGCTAGTAAACAGGGTCTCGGCACAACAATTACGGTTACGATTCCAGATAACGGAGGTGAATCATCGCCCGCAAAGACATCATCCTGATCGTAGAAGACGACCGCCCGTTGCGAGAGGAACTTGCAAATGCATTTGATTTAGAGGGTTATGTCGTATGGCAGGCACCTGATTGTGAAAGTGCACGGGCAAAGCTCGCTACCGCGCATCCTGACGCGATTCTCTTGGACCTCCAACTGCCCGATGGTGACGGCATGGATTTACTGCCCTGGATTCTGCGCGAGCACCCGGGGATACCTGTGGTTATCGGAACCTCGAGTGCAACTTATGAGAAAGCAGTGCGAGCAATTCGGCTGGGCGCATACGACTTTATCGAGAAGACGGTGGACAGAGAGCAATTATTACTTCCAATACGTAACGCCGTTGAGAAGCGCAAACTGGAACGTGTGCAAGCGGCGCTTCGCAGGAATTACGCGGTGATAAGTACATGGTCGCCGAGAGCAAGGCAATGCAGGATTTGCTCGCGAAAATCGACAGAATTGCCCAGACAGATGAGAAGGTCCTGCTGATAGGGGAGTCCGGCACTGGAAAAGAGATGGTCGCAGACTATCTTCAGTCACAAAGCAAAAGAGCCGGTGCTCCATACATAAAACTGAATTGCGCGGGAATGCCACCGACATTAGTGGAAAGCGAACTGTTTGGTTATGAACAAGGGGCGCATGCCACCGCGTACGCGAGAAAAGACGGCCTTTTTCATGCGGCGGACGGAGGTACGCTATTGCTGGACGAAATTGGAGATATGTCGTCAGCAACACAAAGCAACCTGCTAAGAGTCTTGCAAGAAGGCACAGTCCGCAGGCTCGGACAAAACGGTGACACGAAAGTCGACGTCCGAATTATTGCTGCAACAAATAGAGATCTTGCATCAATGGTGAAAGCAAACCAGTTCCGAAGTGACCTGTTAGCGCGATTGCAGACATTCACATTTGTAATTCCGCCACTGCGCGAACGGCCGGAGGACTTACTCTTAATAATGGAGCATGAATTGGCTTTAGCGGCTAAGAAATTTAACCGCCGACCGCTTCAAATTACTCCCGAAGCACGGGCGACACTTTTGTCTCTGACTTGTAGCGACAATGTCAGAAGTATCCAATCTCTCGCGATACGGATAACGGCGTACTCGAGTGGCGAGACTATGACTCCAGCAGACATATTACTCCAATGCGAACAGCCGGTCAGCGAACCCCAATCTTACCGAGTCGCCAAAGCCCAATGGGAGCGGGGGTGGTATGACCGGCTTCTGATGGCTACTGGTGGCAGTCGGTCCAAAGCAGCGCAGACTGCCGACATCGATCCCAAAACATTATATACCAAGCTTCGCGAGCTTGGACTTGGGGAGTCTCCGCCCGACTAAGGAATCCCAATTCTCGGATTTTCCCGAATGTGCCAGCGTAAATCATTGTATTTGCGCTGGCATTCTATTTGTTCTTAGCCCACCTGTTCGATCGTATCAAATCCTCTCCAGACGTCTCCACTTGTCCACAACAATGCTCACTCTTGACTCCCTTTTTACCCTGCGTGAAGCCGCAAGTCTCCTTGGCGTTTCAAGTTCAACCCTGCGCCGTTGGGCCAAACAAGGCAGTATTCCCTACGTCCGTATAAGCACTCGCGGAGATATTAGAATCCCGAGCGCTGCCTTGCGCCAGTTCATTGACGACCGTCTATCCTCTCGTCATCAATAGCTCCTTTCGAGCGCACTTATGAAGAAACCTGTCCAAGCACAAGACCCTTGTCCAAAACCCAGCAGACGTCACAAGGTTACGCTCCCCAAGGCTGAATATCCCCTTGATTGGCGCGCGGCCAATAGTCATTTTCAGAAACGGTTCCTGGCTGCAGCTTTGGCTAAACATGACGGCAACAAAACCTGCGCCGCACGCGCACTGGGGATTGCTCGCAGAACACTGCAGATTCAGATTCAGGCGCTGGAATTGGTGTAGTCCATGACTGACCACGAACGATTGCTCACAATGGCCGAAGCTGCCGCACTCTTTGGGATCACCGTGTCCACGCTTCGTCGTTGGTGCAGAGATGGGCATATCCAATTTAAGCGAGTTAACAGTCGTGGGGATCGGGGATTTACGCAAGGTCAAATAGCTAATGCGGTTCGACCAAAAGCAACAGGGCGGCCAACAAACAAGAAACGACTCCCATAAGGACGCCTCCAACACGAGTATCGAACACTTGTCTGGACATATGCAGTCAGATTCTAACCACCAGTTCCTTCTAATCAGAATAATGTAAAGGCATTCATTCATGTGCAGCAGGTCCGTTGCAAAATGCCACGCCATAAACTAAATTGAATATGGGCCTAAGTTGTCCGGTCATTCCAGACTACCGCGCAATGATGCCTCTTGGCTTCCCACGCTACAAATTCCCTCCCATTTTGCCTCAATAGGTCATCGAACATGCAACCCAACTACAATGTCTCACTTAATGTGTACGCAATCGTATTGATCATGATTCTGTCTTGCACGAACATGTCATTTGCCGAAAGCGTTACATTAACGCCAAACGTTGACACCTATGTCAACAGCGACGCGCCAACCACGGCCTATGGCACAGCACAGTCATTAGTGGCGGGCTACTGGAACGGCGGGACTCTTTATTCGTATTTGCACTTCAATGTCTCGGGCATCGATCCAGCAACGATTACATCTGCAATATTGACATTGCATGATGCTGGTACACTTCTCAATCCATCGATGTGTGTTTATCGGTTAGGGGACGCATTCACGAATTCGACAACGTGGAATTCGCGCCCTGCCTTTTATAGTGCCACTCCGTACGATTGTCACACTATCACACCCGCATCCATCGCTTTCAACATAACACCACTCGTCGTCGGATGGGCTGATGGGAGTTTCTTTAACGCCGGTCTTATGCTTCGCAAGAATCCTGATGGGGCACCAAATGGAACAGTTGCGGCCGGATCGGCGGAACATTCGGTTCCTTCCCTACGTCCAGAGCTTACAATTGTATACACGTGCACTCCACCTGCCATGCCGACAATCTCAGCCAGTGACAACCGCTGCGACTACGTTCAGCTCACATGGACGAACGTGGCAGACGAGTCAGGATATGAAATTCAGAGAAACAACGTTACCATTCAAACAATGAGTGCAAATGTAACTTCTTGGCAGGATATTCCTTCACCAGGTTGCTACAATTATCGAGTACGTGCTCTCAGTTTATGCGGAAATAGCAGTTGGTCAACAGTCGATCAAGGTTGCTTGTTCTCAACCCCTGCCACGCCACCAAACTTCACTGCTACGGACGGGAACGGTCAAGTTACGCTCACTTGGAATGATGTCACAGGAGAATCCGGTTACTCGATTCAGAGATGGCGTTACTGTCATGACACTCGGAGCGAATACGATGTCGCACATAGACCTGGTCGACCCCGGTTGCTACCAGTATCGTATCCGTGCAAATGGCTCTCAGTGCAACAGTTCCTGGTCAACTGCGGATGAAGGGTGTTCAGAAGCGCAACTCATCCAAGATGGAGATTTCGTTCTTAATACTCGATATTACTCATTATTCTGGTCTTCATACGTCCATCCTGACCTATCAAGATACGAAATTCGCTTCGTGTACGATAGGACAACCAGCACTGACGTTCCTGAAGTTTTGCCTGGAACAAATTGGGCCTGGGATCTTTCAAATGGATTTATCCCTGAAGCAGTATACTACTTTATGAGGACGACCTCTACAGAGACTCAATTGACAATTCCTACTAGCGCGTGGGATGATTTCCAAGTGGCAGCTAACTACGTCATACAAGTGTGGCCAGTTAGGCAGAACAACACAGCCCTGACCATGCTTCCCATTGAGACCATTGAAATCACTTTTGGACGAATCGTAGGCGTTCCTCAGCCAGGTGAAATCCCAGTTATCCTACTACATGGTGTAACTGCAAACATGTACAATTGGAATTGGTTCACTCCGTTGTTCTCTGACGATCCCCAATTTCAGCCCTTTAGAGTAGAGTACCCCAATAGCGGAGACATTATGGTATCGGCAGGATTGTTGAAGGAAGCGATTGGCTTCGTAAAGTCCTTATCAGGCGCGACATCAGTGCCGATTGTCTCACACAGCATGGGCGGGCTGGTTGCCAGGAGTTATGCGAGCGGAATGGCTAAGAACCTAAACGACGTCTCCGTACCGTACAACAATGGGGACATTTCGCGTATCGTAACAATTGCTACTCCACACCGGGGCGGAATTGCTAACGCTTCAGTCGTTCTTACGTATTTGACTGGGGATGCTGCCTGGGAACAACTCAGTGCTACTCACTCCTTCATTCCCTCGTTGAACTCTCATGCGTTACTGCCTATACCTTCAATCTCCATAGTAGGCTACAATGAAAGTTGGTGCAGATATCGGCATTGTAGTGGGCATACAACCTGTATTGCTGGCTTCGTACAGGATTGGTTTGGACTGTACCCCTCGGGCTGGACAGTTAGGGTGTTGATTTCGTAGATTGGGGGGTGGTCAGAAAAGGAGTCCAGCATGGCGCGTCCGCGCAGAGTATTCAGTCCGGAGTTTAGCTTCGGGTAGTTCAGGAAGTAGAGCAGGGTGAGAGCCAGGCTGCGGTGGCTCGGAAGTATGATCTTAGCCCACATCTGATTCCGTTGTGGAGAAAGGCTCTCCACCGGTCGCCCGGGGAGAGGCGACCGGCGGCCCTTCGGTGGCCGAGCTTCTGCAGGATCAGCGGATCAAAGCCGAGATCATTCAGGAGCAGACACAGCAGATCCATCTCTTAAAAAGCCTTGGCGTTGCAAAGCTCCCCGTCCCCCAGCGCAAGCAGCTCGTCCGCGACGAGCGGCACGCGCTCGCCGTCCAGAAAGCCTGCCAAGTGATCGCACTGCCGCGCAGCACTTACTACTATCGGCAACAGCGTTCAGAAGCGAAGCAGCAGGAAGATCAGAAGATCATCACGCGTCTGGAACAGCTGGCACGTGAGTTCTCCCGCTACGGGGTGCGTCGCATGACGGCACAGCTTCAGCACGAAGGCTTCGTGGTTAATCGCAAACGCGTTTACCGCCTGATGCAGGAACAGAAACTGCTCTGCAAAGTAAAGAAGCGCTTTGTCGTGACGACGAACAGCAAGCATCCCTTTGAACGCTATCCCAACCTGTATGCGGGCAACATCCTACCGGCACTCAATCAGGTCTGGATCGCCGACATCACCCACATCCGACTGCGCAAAGGAAACGCCTATCTCGCGGTGATCCTCGACGCGTTTTCACGTCGTGCCATCGGTTGGCATCTGTCACGCACCCCCGACGCATCGCTGTCACCTCTGCGCTCGAAATGGCCATCGCCACTCGGCAACCGCAAGCAGGGGGTCATTCATCACTCGGACCAGGGCGTGCAGTACGCCTGTCATGCTTACACTGGCCTGCTGAAGCAGCACGGGTTCCGGATCAGCATGAGCCGTAAAGCCAACCCCTACGACAACGCCCAGGCCGAAAGCTTCATGGCCACCCTGAAAAAGGAAGAAGTCTATCTGTCCGACTACCGCACCTACGAAGGGGCTGCCGCGAGGCTGCCCCGGTTCATTGACGATGTCTATAACCGGAAACGACTGCACTCAAGCCTCGGCTATCTCTCCCCAGTAGCCTTCGAAATCAAACAAAATCAACCCCAACAACCCGCCAAAACCCATCTATCGCTACACTCCTGACTGTCCAGAAAATGGGGTACACTCCAAACCGTCGAACTGTTCCTATCTCGGATTCCTTGGCAGAGCTCTTCATTAAGTGGCCTGGTGAACAATTAGGACTACTCTTCCCTGACTACAAGCCAGACAGTGTTTCCCAGAAGTTCCGAAGATGGGCACGCCAAATCGGCTTGCCAGCGGACATCCACTTGCACAGCTTGCGAGCGACCTTCGCTTGCCACCTTATCGAAAAAGGGTGTCGATATCTATACCGTAAGTCGGCTGCTGGGACACTCATCGGTGAAAGTCACAGAAAAGCACTACCTCGCCTTGAATCAAGAGCACGTTCGAACCGCTGTCAACCGCCTCGATTTTGACACGGATCTGTGACCAAGTGTGACCATATTGTGACCACAGCAAATCAAAAGGGTTTACCATTTCTGGTAAACCCTTGTTTTTTAGCGGGGCCGACGGGACTCGAACCCGCGACCTCCGGCGTGACAGGCCAGCGTTCTAACCAACTGAACTACGACCCCGGCTAAAAGAAAATATGTCGAACAAGCTGCGTGGGCGATGACGGATTCGAACCGCCGACATCCTGCATGTAAAGCAGGCGCTCTAACCAGCTGAGCTAATCGCCCCTGGCTACTGGGCTTTCTGTCGGAGTCTTATCCCGAGCCAAAATTCCCCACGGAATCACGATACAATAGGCTGCCGTCAAGATCAACGGCGAAAGCGACAAACTCATAAACCCGTCATGCGGCGGCTGACTCATGAAAAAGTAGCCAACAATCAGCATTAGGACACCTACCCCCAAGATCATGTAGTTCTTGCGAGTGAAAGGTACCGAAAAACGTGGGGCTTCAGGCCCCTTGCTCTTCGTAGCCGGTTTTTCCGGCGTAACTACTGGTTGTCCTTTCCGCGGGGAATGGCCGTCTCCTTACTGGTTTAGAACCCGAAAAATAGTTATTTCCTCTTTACCTGTCAAGCGGGCTGCGGAATGCTGGAGGAGATGAATTTAGGTTGAATCACTGTTTTATATTGACTTAACAAAAAGGGCCGGTTTCCGGCCCTTTTCAATCTCAGGCTGTAACCTCTTGGCTATGCCAAGGACTTGAAGCTTTGCAGACTCTTCATGTAATTGGCGCGCTCGAAGGCAGAAGGATCGGCAACCGAACGCTGGCTCATCGAACCACGCAAAACATCAAGCGATTCGTAGCCGTGTTCGCCCATCCAGTCTTCAATTTCTTCAGCCAGACGGCCCAAGCGCCGCACGCCCCACTGATAAAGCGCTGAACACATCATCACGACGTCCGCACCAGCCATCAAGAGCTTGATCGCATCTTCATGGGTATGCACACCGGAAGTCGCGGCCATATTGCATTTCAAATTGCCATGCAAGATTGCCAACCAACGCAGCGGCAGACGAATCTCGAGCGACGTTGAGAGTTCAACGTGCGGACGGACTTCAAGTTCCTCAATATCCAGATCGGGTTGGTAGAAGCGATTAAACAATACCAATCCATTCGCGCCCGCATCGTCACAACGCTTGGCCATCGCGGCAAACGCCGAGAAATACGGGCCGAGCTTCAGTGATACGGGAATCTTGACTTCCGATTTGACGGCGCGCAGGATATTGATGTAGTTGTCTTCCACCTGCGCACTGGTCATGTTGATGTCCGTCGCCAGATAGTAGATGTTCAGTTCGAGTGCGTCCGCACCCGCTTGCTCCATCTGCTTTGCGTATTCGGCCCACGAACCGGGTGACTTGCCATTCAAGCTCGCAATAATTGGAACATGACACATGGACTTGGCCTGTGCAATGAGGTTCAAGTATTCTTCCGGGCCGACGATAAACCGCTCGGGTTCCGGGAGGTAGCTTGTCGCTTCGGCAAAGCTCTCTGTGCCCTGCTGTAACGTCCTGTGGAGATGCAGACTCTCGTGCTCAATCTGTTCTTCGAAGAGCGAAGGTAACACGATAGCTGCAGCGCCAGCGTCTTCCAATCTGCGCACACCGTCTATGTTTTGCGCAAGCGGCGACGCAGAAGACACCACGGGATGCTTCAGCGTGAGTCCCAGGTATTTCGTCTTCATATTCACTTGGCACCTCCCTCCGTGGTTTTGTGCGGTTCCGTTTCAATCCCGGCCAGTTGCTGATAAAGCTCTAAGCGCCGCTTTACATCGGCTTCGGCGTGCTGCATCAATTGTTCGGCTTCAGCAGGATTACTGCGCGTCAACATTTTGAAGCGCGTTTCCGTATATGCCCAATCGCGCACCCTGATCTTAGGCGGCTTGGAATCCAATTGTAGCGGACGCTCTCCGACTTCGATTCGACGCGGGTCATAGCGGAAGAGCTGCCACGCCGCGCTGTCTACGATCTTTTTATGCTGTCCCAACGCCTGTCCCATATCAATCCCGTGTGCGATGCAGTGCGAATAGGCGATCACGAGTGACGGGCCGTCGTAGGCTTCGGCCTCTTGAATCGCACGCAACGTCTGCAAGTCATTCGACCCGAACGCGACCTGCGCGACATAGATGTTCTGGTAGTTCATCGCCATCATCGCGAGATCTTTTTCGGCATTGGCTTGCCGCCAAACGCGAATTTTGCGACGGCACCAAGCGGCGTGGCTTTAGAGCACTGACCACCGGTATTGGAATACACTCCCGTGTCAAGCACGAGTACATTGACATTGCGGCCCATCGAGAGCACGTGATCCAATCCGCCGTAACCGATATCATAAGCCCAGCCGTCGCCGCCGACGATCCAGACCGTATGCTTTACAAGTTTATCGGCGATTGTTTCGAGTTGACGGGCATCAAGCGTCTTCACTGAGCGAAGTTTACCTAACAGGTATCAACGCGCTTACGCTGCTCAACGATCTCACGTTCGGTCGTTTGCGCTGCCGTCAGAATTTCATCTGCAAGGTTGACGCCTACGTCGTTGCGCATCTTCAGCAGCAACTCGCGAGGCGTATTCCGTTTGCTTGTCCAAGGAGACACGGAAACCTAAACCGAATTCGGCGTTGTCTTCAAACAGCGAATTGGCCCATGCGGGACCACGACCGTGTGCATTCACGGAGTATGGCGTAGTCGGAAGATTTGCGCCGTAGATCGAGGAGCAGCCCGTCGCATTGGCGATCAACAATCTGTCGCCAAACAATTGAGTCAGCAGTTTGATATACGGTGTTTCGCCGCAACCGGAACAGGCGCCGGAGAATTCAAACAACGGTTCGAGTAGCTGCGCACCCTTGACAGTGTTCGAGCGAATCTCTTCACGCGGCATTTGCGGCAGCTTCAGGAAGTAATCCCAGTTCGTGCGTTCGACTTCGCGATGCTCGACAAGCGGGAGGAGATTGATTGCTTTGAGTTTTGGCTCGCGCTTGTTCTTCGCGGGACAAACGTCCACGCACAATCCGCAGCCAGTGCAATCTTCGGGTGCAACTTGCAGCGTATAGAGTAGATTCTCACCCGGTAGATCCGTTCCGCCGTATGTCATCGTCTTGAAACCGGCCGGTCTGTTGCCATTGACCGAATCACCTGCGACTACGTTCGAGCGAATCGCGGCGTGCGGGCAAACCATCACGCACTTGTTACACTGGATACACCAATCGGTATCCCAAATCGGAATCTCCTGTGCGATCGCGCGCTTTTCCCAAACGGAAGTCGTCAGCGGGAACGTACCATCCGGCGGGAATGCCGAAACAGGCAGATCGTCGCCGTGACCTTCGATGATTCTCGCGAGCACATTCTTGACAAAGTCGGGAGCTTCGGAAGACACCGTCGGCGGGCGTTTGCGAGTTGCAGATGCGCTTCCGGGGACCGGAACTTCCTTCAGATTCGCAAGCGTCATGTCCACCGCGGCAAAGTTCATTTCGACAATCTTCTCACCCTTCTTTTCGTAGGTCTTGCGGATTGTCTTCTTGATTGCGGCAATGGCTTCGTCACGCGGCAACACGCCAGAGATCGCAAAGAAACAGGTCTGCATGATTGTATTGATCAGACCACCCATGCCCGCTTCAGCGGCGACGCGGTAGGCATCGATGCAATAGAACTTGAGTTGTTTCTTCAGAATGTCGTCTTGCACTTCGCCCGGCAATGTGGCCCAAATTTTATCCGGTGCAATCGCGGTGTTCAAGAGGAACGTCGCGCCCGGCTTCGCGTCGCTCAGCATGTCATACTTGTCGAGGAAACCCGGCTGATGACATGCGATGAAATTCGGTTGCTTGACCAAGATAGCTCGAACGGATCGGCTTGGGACCGAATCTCAGATGCGAAACGGTAATCGCGCCGGATTTTTTCGAGTCGTAAACAAAGTAGCCTTGCGCGAAGAGATCAGTCTCGTCGCCGATGATCTTAATCGAATTCTTGTTCGCGCCAACCGTGCCATCCGCACCGAGCCCATAGAATCGCGCGCGGAAGACGTCATCGCCTTCAACGGAGAATTCGGCATCGTACTTCAGGCTTGAACCGCTCACGTCGTCGTCGATGCCGACCGTGAAGTGGTTCTTCGGAGTTGCGCTCTTCAGATCGTCGAATACGCTCTTAATCATCGCGGGGTGAATTCCTTTGACGAAAGACCATAACGACCTCCGACAACCTTCGGTCTGACGGTACTGGAATCAATAGCCTGTCGTTCGTTCAATGCGCAGACCACGTCCATGAAGAGCGGTTCACCTGTTGAGCCGGGCTCTTTGGTGCGATCAAGGACAGAAATCGCCTTGACAGTCTTCGGGAGCGCATTGACAAAATGCTCCATGGAGAACGGGCGATAGAGCCGAACCTTCAGCATACCGACTTTTTCGCCCTTGGAGTTCAAATGCTCAACGGTTTCGTCTACGGCGTCCGCGCCGGAGCCCATGATCACCACCACACGATCCGCGTCGGGCGCGCCGTGGTATTCAAACAATTTGTAAGCACGTCCGGTGCGGACCGCGAAGCGATCCATCACCTTTTGCACGATGTCAGGGCAGGCTTCGTAATACGGAGAAGACGCTTCACGCGCCTGAAAGAACACGTCAGGATTCTGCGCCGTGCCGCGAATCACCGGATGATTCGGTGACAGCGCGCGCGCGCGATGCGCGAACACGAGTTCGTCGTTGATCAACGCACGGAGATCGTCATCTTCCAACAGCAAGAATTTTTGCACTTCATGACTGGTTCTGAAACCGTCAAAGAAATGCACAAACGGCAAGCGACTCTCAAGCGTCGCCGCCGTCGCGATCAAAGCTTGATCGTGAGCTTCCTGCACGCCTGATGACGCGAGCATTGCCCAGCCCGTTGAACGCACGGCCATCACATCACTGTGATCGCCAAAGATTGACAGTGCATGCGTGGCAATGGTGCGCGCGGTTACATGGAATACGGTGCTCGTCAATTCGCCCGCGATCTTGTACATATTCGGGATCATCAGGAGCAAACCCTGCGACGCGGTGAACGTCGTGGTCAATGCGCCTGTTTGCAAAGCGCCGTGCACGGCACCGGCCGCGCCGCCCTCGCTCTGCATTTCGATCACCGTCGGGACTGTGCCCCAGATATTCTTCTTGCCGCGCGCCGACCATTCATCCGCCAACTCGCCCATGCTGGACGAGGGCGTGATCGGATAGATCGCGCAGACTTCGGATAGACGATGGGCAACTAAGGCCGCAGCCTCGTTGCCATCCACCGTCGCATAGTTCTTACTCATTGAAACTAACTCGATTCACTGCACCGCCAAGCGTTGACGGCGACTGGTTTCAGTTCGGATTAACTGGCTTTGGCAATGCAATCTACCGGGCACACTTTAACGCATTGCGGCTCATCGTGATGGCCGACGCATTCAACACAAAGATTGGCGTCGATGATGAAGATTTCCGGCCCTTCGGTGATGGCTTTCACGGGGCAAACGGGCTCGCAAGCTCCACAGTTGATGCAGGTTTCGTCGATTTGGAGTGCCATGATCGGCTTCCTTCTGTTTGGGGTATGTGAGTGCTAACTTAAATCGAAACGTTATGGCATCAGAGCAGCCGGCAGATTCAAACTGCCGATATACTCCGTCAAAATACGGGGATAGATTCCCAGTCCGGCAATGGCCAATGTGATCACGAAAATTGCAAATCGTGGGCCGCCTTTGGCCGTTACTGGTTGCCCCTCAGGGGGCCTCACCGAAGTAGGCTGCCTTGACAAGGAACAGATAGTAATAGAGCGACAGGACACTGTTCAAAATCGCAAGAGCGACAAACCAGATATGTCCCCTTGCGCAGCGCTGCTGAAGAGCAACCACTTGCCGAAGAAACCCGCCAGCGGCGGTACACCGGCAAGAGAGAACAATGCGACCAACAATGCAAGCGCCATTAGCGCATTGCGCTTGTAGAGTCCCTGAAAATTTGTCAATGACGGATCTTCACCCATACGTTCGAGTTCCAACACAACGGAGAAGACAACGAGGTTCATCAACAGATAGATCACCGAATAGAACACAACTGCTTCCGGAGCGCTCTCGCCAAAGCCGATCATGCCGAGCATCAGGTAGCCCGCCTGGGCGATACTTGAATAGGCAAAGAGGCGCTTGACTGAGGTTTGCCTGAACGCAACTAAGTTGCCGAAGGTCATGGTCGCAAGCGCCAGTAGTCCTACAACAATTTCAAACTCGGGCAAGTATGGTTTCACAAGATAAACCAGCCTGAACAGAACTGCAATACCTGCAAGCTTGGAAACTGAGGCCAGAAACATTGCGACAGGCGAAGCTGCGCCTTCGTAGGCGTCAGGTGCCCAAGCGTGGAACGGGAACGCCGCGAGCTTGAAGAGGAACGAACTTAAGACCAGCACGAGGCCCGGCAACAACAATGCAGTATGTGCCGTCGTATTCGCCAGCCCAGCGGTCATCGCGCCAAAATTCAAGCTGCCTGTCGCGCCGTAAATGTAAGAGACGCCAAAGAGTCCGATGGCGCTCGCTGCCGCTCCGATAATGAGGTACTTGACTGAACTCTCGATAGACTCGGTACGCTGACGACGCATGCCGACCAACGTGTAGAGTGAGTACGAGAGCAATTCCATCGCAACGTACAGGACAAGGAAATTGAATGCACTGGTAAGGAGCATCATGCCCAGACCCGCCGCAAAGAACAGGAAGTAGTATTCGGTCTTTTGCTCCGGATGGAATGGAACGCAGCGGCCAGCCCAGAAAGGCATTCAAAAGCAGACCAATGGCCATCAGGAGTTTGAAGAACTGCGAATAGGAATCGAGACGGTAGCTATCCGAGAACAGCATGCCCTGCTCAGGTAATGCGACCCAAGCAGCCACACAAACGAGTCCTGCGCATACCAACGTTGCGATGCGCGCATTACGCACGCTCAAGGCGTTGCTCAGCGTCAGGAGGAAGAGCAGGAGTAACGCGCCGAGCGCCGTGAATTCGGGAAGAAGTTGCATCATCATTTCAAAAGCTCCTTCGCGTACGGTGCAATCACGTCAGATAACAGGCGAGGAGCCATACCAAAGAGTACGATCAAACCGGCCAACAATACACGCGCCGAGCCTGAGAATACTCCGACGTCGTGAACGTGCGGTGTCTTTCCTGCCTTCTGGGCCAAAGAAGACTTTTGCAAGACACGCAACATATAGAAGGCACCCAGCACAAGACTTGGCACAGCGATCAAGGTTAAGATCGGGAAGCGTTCGAAGCCTCCGATGAAAATCATCAGCTCTGCCGGGAATCCCGCTAAACCAGGTAATCCGATGCCCGCAAGTCCCGCCATAATGAAACAGGTTGCCACCCACGGTGCTTTTCGCGCGAGTCCTCCGTATTCATTGATATTGCGCGAGTGCGTTTGCTCGTAGAAGAACCCGACTGCCGAGAAGAACAGCGCCGTCATGATGCCGTGCGAGAACATCTGATAGACCGCGCCGTTAATCGCCATTGGCGTTCCTGCGGCGAGGCCAAACATCACGAGACCCATGTGTGACACAGACGAGTAACCGATCATGTATTTTAAGTCGGTCTGCTGCACTGCGACCAGTGCGCCATATACAACGCCTGCTGCGGCCAGCAACCCTGCCACAGGTGCCCATGTCTGTGCGCCATGCGGAAAGAGTTCGATACCATATCGCAAGACGCCATACGCACCGAGCTTCATCAATACACCGGCGTGCAGCATGGAAACAGCGGTCGGTGCAGCGACGTGGCCGTCGGGCGACCAGTTGTGCAGCGGGAACACCGCCGCCAGCGTGCCGAAGCCTAAGAACATCAGCGGATACGCGATGTCCTGAAACTCAGGCGAGAATCCGGCGTCGCGGAGGGGCAATGAAATCAAAGCTGCCTGCGGTACTCGTAAAATAGGTCATGATCAGACCGACGAACACAAGTCCGCTGCCTGCCAAGAGCATAATCGTGAGTTTCAGCGCCGCATACTCTTTGTTCGTCGAGCCCCAGATACCGATCAACAAATACATCGGCAACACGGCAACTTCAAAGAAGATGAAAACAGCAGGAAGTCAATGCAGATGAAACTGCCGAACACACCGGCGACCAAAAGCAGGAAGAGTATGAAATACTCTTTGACGCGGAAGTCGATGCTGAATGAGGTAATCACACCCGTGAGCATGACGATTGCGTTCAGCAACACCAGTGTCGCTCCTACTCCGTCTACGCCGACGTGATAGGTTGAATTCAATCCGGGAGCCAAGCGTATTGTTCGACAAATTGGAAGCTTGCGTCCGCCGGTTGTATGCGAAGAACATCCATGCCGAGAAGAACGCTGCGACAAGTGACGATGCCAGTGCGATACCGCGAATCAGTTTTGCCTGACCGTCGGGGACGGCAAACATGAGTAATACGCCGATGACCGGACAAAGCAGAATTATAGAGAGAATCGGGAATTCCATTGTTCAGTTACCGATTCATTAAAATTAGTACGACAGCAGCAACCACGACGAACGATACGCCGACGTATTGCTGCACCTCACCGGTCATGGCGCGCGCCAGCGTGCGGGCAGTGCCCATGCTGACCTTGCCGATACCGTCTAAACCACCCTTGATAATCGCGATTTCGAAACGCTGCAGCATGGCCGTGAACGGCAAATAGACTTTATGAACAAGGATGCTGTAGCTTTCATCCAGATACCACTTCTCGCGCAACAATTTTGCAAGCCCGGTCATTGTTGCAAGCGGATCAGCCGATGATCTCCAATAGAACACCCGTGCCGAGTAATACGCGCCGGCCGCTGCACAGGTGTGGAGACAATCGCCGTAATCAGCGCCGCAGAACCGTGCTCCGCTTCAGGGATGTGGAACCAGTTATGCGAACGCCAGAGCCAGATGTTGCCTGCCACGAGCGAGGCAATCGCGAGCACCGTGAGCGGTAGCTTCATCCAGCTTCCTAAATGGAGATGATGGCCGTGCTCGTGCTTATCTTCCGGCACTTTTAGCATCAAGAAGATCACACGCGCTGAGTAATAGGCCGTGATAATCACACCAAGCAGCGCAGCGCTAAACAGAATCCAATCGCCTTCCACGAACAGATGCTCGAGAATTGCATCTTTACTATAGAAACCGGCAAACGGGAAGAAGCCCATCAATGCCAATGATCCCACAGTTAGTGCAATCATCGGCAGTTTGAGTTTCGCGCCGCCCGCTCGGGCGATATCGGTAATCGAGTTCGAATGCGCTGCGTGAATGAACGCGCCAGCAGTCAAGAACAACAAGGCTTTGAAAAACGCATGCGTGAACAGGTGCATCATGCCCGCCGCGACTGCGCCGGAACCGATACCTACGACCATATACCCGAGCTGACTGATGGTCGAATAGGCGAACACGCGTTTGATATCGCTTTGAACAATTGCGACGGCGCCGCTCATCAGGGCGGTCAGCATTGCCAAGGCCGCAAGTCCGTGCCAGACTGCAATCGTGCTCTCGCTTCCCAAGACGAGCAGGAAGCCCATGCGCGCAAGCAGGTAAACACCGGCGGCAACCATTGTTGCAGCATGGATCAACGCGCTGACGGGCGTCGGACCTTCCATCGCGTCCGGCAACCAGCCATAGAGCGGGAACTGCGCGCTCTTGCCGATTACCGCGAGAATAATCCGATTGAGATCCAGACGCCATAATCTGCTCCGGCGAGCGATGCTTTCCATGTTGCCGCCATGCCAGATTCGGACATCGCACCAAAGTCAAGGACTCCGAGACCCGTCCATGAAAGCAAGAGTGCGATGAAGAATCCCAAATCGCCTAAGCGAGTCACGACGAAGGCTTTGCGGGCAGCCGTCGCTGCGGAGGGTAGATGGTTCCAGAATCCAATCAACAGATAGGATCCTAAACCGACCAGCTCCCAGCACATAAACGATTGCAAAAGATTCGGTGCGATCGTGAAGCCCATCATCGCGAAACAGAAGAGCGAAATGAAGGCGAAGAACTTGCTTTGCCGTTCATCTTCTTCCATATAGGAGAGCGAATACCACTGCACGAGCCAGGCGATAACCGCGACAACCCATAGCATCACGAGCGAAAGGGGATCGAGCAGAATTCCAATCGAAAAACCGACGGGGTCCTGTAAGAGCCAGGCCCACGTCGCCTCAAGCGTGAAATCAGGGTCGCTCACTCCCCAGAGCAGGATACTTGCTCCAATCAGACTGATCGTGGCCGCCGAGAGCGAAATGATTTTCGCAAGCGTCGGCCGCCGCATTGCCACGGCCGCGATCAGCGCGAACGACGTGATCGGCGCCAGGACGGTGGCAATACCAAGTTGTATTTGCGTTGCTTGACTAAGCATTCTTAACCACGCAGATGATCTACACGCTCAACATTGACTGAGCGGTAATGACGGTAAACGGCGAACACGATGGCCAAGAACAGCGTCGCTTCAGCGGCAGCCAGACCAATCACAAACAGCGTCATGATCTGGCCCGTGACGGTGCCGGGAAACAGAAAGTGATTAAAGGCCATGAAATTTATGCTCGCGGCATTGAGCATTAGCTCAATTGAAATTAATATGCCAACCAGATTGCGGCGCTCCATGAGACCGAATACACCACAGAGAAACAGAATTACCGACAGGACGAGATAAGAGGTCAGCGAGGTCATGCCTTCACCTCTTTTTCTGCAACTTCCGCCGCCGACATGATGTGATCATCTTCGGGCAGATCACGCGCAATGACAATTGCACCGATAATCGCGACGGTCAACAGTACGGAAATAATTTCGAAGGGAAACACGAACTCGGTCAAAAGCGCCCGGCCAAGCTGGTCAATTGTGGGGACGAAGTCGCTGGATCCGCCATGTGACTTGACCGACAAGACAGCAGCAAAGAGCGGGACAGCGACAATCAGTGTGACACCCACCGCTCCGGACAGTTTTAGCGCGTTGCGGTGCGCGCGCTTCAAGTAGAACGGCGGAGAGAGCATCAGGATAAACACGATTGACACAGCAACCGCACCAAGATAGACCAAGACTTGTACGACTGCGATAAGCTCTCCGCCGATCGGCACAAACAGGCAGGCGATGCCAGCGAGCGCTGCGGCAAGTCCCAACGCGGCATGAAACAAGTTGCGCGCGATGACCGCCAGAATACCGCCGCCCAGCGTTATTAATGCTCCAATAATGAACAGGAATTCGTTCATGATTTGCCTCCCGATTTGCCCGTGCTGGTCGGGAAGTTATCGGATGTAATCGTTCCGTCGTGCATAATTTCGCGGCGCAGGAGTGCTTGATATTCGACAGCCAAATCGCCGATCCGCGAATGCTCAAGAGCAACAGTCGGACAGACTTCCACACACAAGCTGCAGAAGCAGCAAAGAGCGTCGTCAATCACGAAATCCACGGGAACATTTTTATTCTCTTCATTCTTCTTGGTGGTCAGAATCGGAATCGCATGTGTCGGACAGATGCGCTGGCAGGCCAGACAGCCGATACACTTGTGATCCCCGCCGACCTCTTCCGAAATCAAGCGCACCGGGCCGCGATAGATTGGCGACACGGGCACGAGCACATGCGGATATTGAATCGTCACATTCTTGCGGAATGAAGCTCGCAATGTGACACCCAGTCCGACAATCAGGCTCCAGAAACCGCCCCAGAAACCTCGTTTGCTCATCACCAACCTCCCCGATAGACAACCGTTGAGACAAGCAAGTTCAGAATTGCGAGCGGCAAGAGCACCCGCCAATTAAAGTTCATAAGCTGATCCGAACGCAAACGTGGGTAAGTCCACCGCAGCCACATCACTACGAAGATTACAAGATAAGTCTTGAGGAAGAACCACACGATAGGATGTAACAGCGGCCCGTTCCAGCCGCCGAGGAAGAACGTTGTAATAATCGCCGAGAGTACAAAGACCTGCGTATACTCCGCAAGGAAGAACAGTGCGAAGCGCATCCCCGTAAATTCAGTGTGGTAACCTGCGACGAGTTCCGATTCCGCCTCGGGAAGGTCAAAGGGCGTGCGATTCGACTCGGCAATACTGCAAATGAAGTAAATGAGAAACGCGACGGGCTGCAGGACAATAAAGGGAATAGTCTCCTGCGCTTTTACAATCTCACTAAGCTTTAACGAACCGGCCATCAAGACAATCGTCAATACCGCCAAGAGCATCGGAATTTCGTAACTGACGTTTTGCGCGACGGCACGAATCGCACCGAGTAACGAATATTTATTGTTCGATGACCAGCCCGCCATCAAAATTCCGATGAACGCGATATTGGAAACAGCCATCAGATACAATGCGCCGACGTTTAGATCACTAACACCGATACCTTGAGCGATCGGGATCGCAGACACCAGCAGCGGCGCTGGCAAGAAAGTGATGATCGGTGCAAGTAGAAATACGAAACGATCCACCGAGGTCGGCGTGATCATTTCCTTGCCCAACAGCTTCAAGGCGTCGGCCAAAGTTTGGAATAGCCCAAGCGGTCCGACTTCCATCGGTCCCAGGCGATTCTGAATCACGGCGGACACTTTGCGCTCGAGCCACACCAAGAATAGCGCGTTTAGAGCGACAAACGTCACCACGATTCCAAAGGCCAATACGATACGTAAGAGAATTTCAAATATTGTCACCGGTCTATCTCCGGAATTACGACGTCCAGGCTGCCGAGAATCGAAACCACATCCGCCACACGATAGCCGGGAATGATTTGCTCGATCACCTGGAGATTTGCAAACGACGGGACGCGGACTTTAAGACGATAGGGATTCGTTGAACCGTCCGCGATTAGATACCAACCAATTGCTCCGCGCGGTCCTTCGGTTAGCGAATAATATTCACCTTCGGCGACCTTGAAAATGCGAGGCACTTTCGAGCGAACAGGTCCATCTTCCAATTTGGTCAAGGCCTGATCCACAATATTCAAACTCTGTTCCAGTTCGGTCATGCGCACGCGTGAACGGCCCAACAATCACCGCGCGAATCTACCGCGACTTTCCAATCGAGTTCCTGATAGAGCGCGCGCAATACGGTTCTGCGCGCCGCACGTCATATTCTATGCCGGAAGCGCGCAGAACAGGTCCGCCAACGCCAAATTCAATGGCCTGTTCGCGGGTAATCACGCCAACTCCGTCCGTGCGCATCAGAAAATCTCATTCCCCATGACAAGGTCTTCATACTCGGGCAAACGTTTGTAGAGTTTTTTGAGCAAGTCGGAGACTTCCGTCACAAACGTGCCGTAGAGATCGTTGCGCACGCCGCCAGCGACAATGTATGAGGTGGTCATGCGTTGTCCGGTTGCGCGTTCGAAAATGGTCAGTATCTGTTCGCGGTCTTCAAACGTATAGAGGAACGGCGTAATCGCACCCAAATCGAGCAAGTACGTGCCCAACCATACAAGGTGACTCGCTACGCGGGCAAGCTCAGCCATAATGACGCGAATCACTTCGGCACGGGGCGTAGGCTCAATTCCCGTCGCGCGTTCCAAAATCTTCGCGTAACCCCAGTTGTAGTTAAGCGGCGACAAATAGTCCATGCGGTCCGTATACGGAAGGAATTGCACGTACTGTTTCTTTTCCGCGAGCTTCTCTGTACCACGATGGCTATAGCCCAGATGGCAACGTCCGCCGAGCACAGTCTCGCCTTCCACGTGCAATAAGATGCGCAGCACACCGTGTGTAGACGGATGCTGTGGCCCCATGTTCAGGAAGAAATCACTGCGGCTGCCCGCAACATGGCCTTGCTTGAGCGCTTCCTGTATGTCAATCTCGGGTATCCCAATCGTATCGTCCGGAATTACAATCGGCGCGCCATGAAAATCTTTGCGAAGCGGATGAAAACTCGTGTAGTGCGGCAATAGCAGCGGACGCGGATGCGGATGATCGGTGAACGTGATTCCGAACATGTCAATGATTTCGCGCTCGTACCACTCCGCTCCAGCATATGTCGTAGCGAGTGTGGGCAGCGTTGCCAGTTCACGATCGGTGCGAATCCGCAGCCTGACACGCGCGCCGTCGCTGAATTGCTTAAACAAATATAGCACTTCAAGCTCCGGCTGCCGATCTACACCGATTCCGGCATCCAACGCGAAGTGCTCTGCTTTTAATACTTTCGCTGCGGCGTGTAGCGTCTGCGGTGAAACCACGGCATCCACATGAACACCGTGCTTATTGTAATCTATTGCGCTGACTTCCGTTGCGCCTGCTTTTTCAGGCGTTCAATTAAGTCAACGAACTCTACGGGTTGCTCCGTGACGGGAGCGACCGCCCCAGGTTCGAGGGCATGCGTAGTTCCTGCTTTGATGCGTTCCTGCAATTCCAAGATTGCATGAATCAGTGCTTCCGGTCGAGGCGGACAGCCCGGTACAAAAATATCTACAGGGACAATCTTCTCAACACCCTGTACAACTGCGTAATTGTCTTCCTGCTCGAACGGTCCGCCGCAAATTGCGCACGAGCCGAGAGCGATCACCCATTTGGGTGACGGCATTTGATCATACAAACGCTTAATGATTGGCGCCATTTTCAGATTTACGGTGCCTGCTACAATCATCAAATCCGCCTGACGAGGTGAGTTACGAAACACACCGGCGCCAAAGCGATCCGTGTCATAACGACTTGCTGAAGCAGCCATCATTTCAATCGCGCAGCACGCGATCCCGAATGTCAGCGGCCAGAGCGAATTGGCGCGAGCTAAGTCGAGTGCCTTTTGGAGCGGTAGAAAGCGTACGATCGGCGGAACGGTTTCCGAATTCACTGAATCCGGATACTGCCCGTCTGGATTTAAGATGGGAAGTTGTTCATCCATGTCTATTGCCACTCCAGCACTTTCTTTTTCAAGGCATAAACCAATGATAGACTCAAGATGATCAGGAACACGGCGACTTCAATGACCGGCAAACCAACTATCCCAACCGCGCAATACCGCAACGCAGGGAACAATGAAGGCTGTTTCCACGTCGAACGCCATGAACACGAGCGCATAGATGTAGTAATGCGCACGCACCTGAACCCAGGCTTCGCCGATGATCGGCTGACCGCTCTCGTATGTCGCGCCGCGAAATTGGCCTTTGCTGCGCGGAGCAACAAGATATGGCAAGAGCACGAGCATGGCACCGAATGCCAAAGTGCCGATTGCAATCGAGAGCGGCATTATATTGTATAGTTCTTCCATCAACTTGCCTTCGTTCCATGTTTGGCGGGCAGGTTCTGCAGGTAATCATGAATCGCTGCCGCTGCTTTGCGTCCTGCGCCCATTGCTAAAATCACCGTCGCTGCGCCGCTGACAATATCACCACCGGCGTAAACGCCGGGCTTGCTTGTCGCGCCAGTCTCAGCATCCGCCTTGATTGTGCCCCACTTTGTGAGTTCAATATCCGGCGTGGCTTTTGTAAGAATTGGATTCGGAGCGTTACCTACCGCGACAATTACTGCGTCGCATTCCAATTCGAATTCACTATCTTTCACAGGCACCGGTTTGCGCTGACCTGAGGCGTCGGGCTCGCCCAACTCCATGCGTACGCAGCGAATCCCCGCACGCGATGTTCAGCATCGCCCAACACTTCAATTGGATTGCAGAGCAGATTGAATTCGATTCCTTCTGCTTCGGCGTGATGCACTTCTTCTTTACGAGCAGGTAGTTCATCCACTGAACGACGATAGACCAGGGAGAGACGCGCGACCTATTCAAACGTTTTGCGACGCGCGCCGAGTCCATAGCTGTGTTGCCCGACGACGACTGTGTGCTTGGCATGCAGTACAGGCGTATCATATTCCGGGAAGCGATCTGCGCCCAACAAATTGATACGAGTCAGGAACTCGTTGGAGCTAAACACGCCGATCAGGTTCTCGCCGGGCACGCCAAGCATCTTGGGCAAACCTGCGCCAGTGCCTATGAAAATTGCGTTGAAACCTTCGTCAAACAACTCATTCAGGGTTACGGTCACACCGACGACGACATTGTAAACAAATTTCACACCGAGTCGTTCGATGTACTCTATTTCTGACTTCACGATCGCGCGTGGCAGACGAAACTCGGGAATACCGTAGGACAATACACCGGCAGGGCGATGCAGCGCTTCAAAGATTGTTACATCGTGGCCAAGCTTGGACAAGTCGCCTGCGACCGTCAAACCCGCGGGCCGGAACCGGCAATCGCGATCTTGTACCCAGAAGGCTCAAAGGACTCGCGTGTCGTGACTTTGTGATGCATGCGCTCCCAATCGGCGACAAACTTCTCTAAGTTACCGACTGCAACGGGATCGTGGCGAATGCCTTCAATACACAGCGACTCGCATTGCTCTTCTTGCAGGACACACGCGGCCACACGGCTGGGAGTGAGTTCGTCTCGCGCAAGGTATTCGCTGCGTCCTGATATCTGCCTTCGCGCACCTCGCGCAGGAATTTCGGGATGTTGATATTAACCGGACAACCCGTGACACACTTGGGATTCTTGCAATCCAGACAGCGATCCGCTTCAGCGCGTGCCTGTTCTTCGGTATAACCAAGCGGAACTTCGTCGAAGCCTAAGATGCGTTCGGCGGGATCACGCTCCGGCATCGGAACGCGCGGCGGGTGCGCCTTAAGATTTCGCTTCTGCTCTGACATTTTGGATTGCTTTGGTCAATTGACAAGCGTGTGCATGTTCAACCGCTTCATGTTCTTCATGCGTATAGGAACGGTTGCGCTGCAAGAGTTCATTAAAATCCACGCCGTGGATATCAAACTCCGGCCTTCAACGCACGCGAAGCGCGTTTCATTATTTACCGTGACGCGACAAGCGCCACACTTCCGGTGCCGTCCACCATTATCGGATTCAGCGAAGCAAGGCCGGGGATATTCCAACGTTTCATAGTCTCTTCCGCAGCTCGCATCATCGGCACCGGCCCCACGGCAATGCCAAATTTGAATTCGACGCCCGATTTGCACCAGTCATCCAGAACGTTCGTCACGAAGCCTTTTTGACCGAACGATCCGTCGTCGGTACAGATCCGCACTTCGTCGCAGACGTTCTGGAATTCTTCTGTCAGAATGAGTAGTTCTTGAGAGCGTGCGCCAAGAATCGCGTGGACTTTGTTGCCTGCGGCCTTGGCAGCTTTGGCAATCGGTAACAGCGGAGCAGAACCGACACCACCGCCAATGACGACGAGGTTGCCCCATTCTTCAATGTCCGTTTTCAAGCCTAACGGCCCGACGATATCCAGAATGAAGTCGCCTGTCGTGTAATTTGCGAACTCTTCAGTCGTCTTGCCTGCCACTTGCACAATCAAACGAATCTGACCATTAACAGGATTCGTCTCAACGACTGTAAGCGGAATGCGCTCGCCGTGCTCGTGTAATCTAAGGATAACGAATTGCCCGGCGCGGTGCTTCTGGGCGATGCGCGGGCTTCTACCCAGTATTCGTGGATGAGATCGGAGAGTTTCCGATGGGAGTGTATGAGATAACCAGAATTCAAATTAGACGCTCGCCATAGCTAGTTCATCCCGCGGGACTGGAGTCACCGAGCTGACAATGTCCCATCCGGCACGAAATGCGATTAAGTTCTTTTCAACAGTTCCAGATGGCGCGTGTTGTTCAATCGTGCGAATCATCTGTTCTTGCGGAATCGTGGACATCAACCGACAGAAAATTCCCAACGAAACTGCGCTTGTGTAAACCGGTTTTTCGACAGCTTGCTTTGTCGCTTGAATGATCGGGATCAAGTAGATTTTCTGCGGACCGGGTGTAACTTTCGTCACCAGATTCGGATCAATCACAACGACTGATTCAGTCTTGAGCTGAGTGCCAAACAAATTCCATGCGCCTTGCGCCAAACACAAAAAGAAATCAATACTCGTCAATCGCGGGTAGCCAATCGGGTCCTTGTCAATCAAGACGTCCACACTGGTCGGACCGCCGCGCACTTGCGCCGTATAGGTCGGGCTTTGCAGCGCGTTCAAACCCATGTTATGTGCAGCCTGCGCAACCCACTCGCCGGCGAGAATGTTACCTTGGCTGCCGACTCCCGCGAATCGAATTTCAGTCCTCAATTCGACCTCCTCCGCTCGCAGCTTCTTCCTTCGCGCGAACAGCCTCTGCTTCTGCGATCTTGCGTGCCGCGTCCCGCATGCGCTCTTGCGCGTGAGTCTGAAGCTTGTGATACTCTTCGCTGTATTCCGGCTTGCTCGTATCTTTGTGTAAACCACCGTTGCGATACTTGCCGATCTTCTCTTCCGGTTCCAGTTTGTTCCATTGATTCAGAGTCACGGCGCTGGATGCGATGTGAGCAATCAATTCCGCCGGATCGGGATGCTTATTGCGGCGCCCAAATTGCGTGTGGCAATTAGACATGGCCTCAATCACTGCAAATCCTTTGTGCTGCATACCGCCTTTAATCAAGCGCTCGAGGAAAATCCCGTTGGCTACGTGCCCGCGTGCAACATATGTTGCTCCGGCTGCGATGCACAAGTTGCAAAGATCAAAACCCGGATCAATGTTTCCATACGGCGCCGTCGCTGCGCGCGCCGCCCGGTGTAGTCGGCGAGAATTGACCGCCCGTCATACCGTAAATTTCGTTGTTCACGATGATCATCGTGATATTGATATTGCGGCGGCAGCTATGAATCAAATGATTGCCGCCAATCGCCGCAGAGTCACCGTCACCTGCCATCACCACGACGTTCTTATCGGGTGCGGCCATCTTCAGGCCAGTTGCAAAGGTCAATGCTCTGCCGTGCGTCGTGTGTAGCGTGTTCATGTTCACGTAGCCCGGCGCGCGTGATGTGCAGCCAATCCCCGAAACAAACCCTGTGGTATCCTGATCCCAACCCATTGCTTCCATGGCGCGGATCGCGGATTTCAAAACGATGCCGATTCCGCAGCCCGGGCACCAGATATGCGGCATCATATCTTGACGGAGCCAGGTTGCATAGTTAAAGGCCACGATGCACCTCGCGAATCTTGTCTAAGATCTGTTGGGGTTCAATCGGCGCACCGCCGACGCAATTTACGCCGTGTAATTTTACATCGCGGCGCATCGCGGCACGTTCCACTTCACCGCGCAGCATGCCCATGTTCATTTCCGGAACGATTACGGCTTTCACATTGTCCACAAGTGTCCGGATTGTCGTGGTCGGGAAAGGCCAGAAGGTAATGATACGGAGCAGACCAACTTTGATGCCTTCGGCACGTGCCGTGTCAATAGCGGCCTTTGAAGCGCGCCCCGGCGACCCGAACGTGATGATCGCTATATCAACGTCGTCGAGCAGATAACAGTCATTGCGCTCAATTTCGCTCTGCTTTAACTCAATCTTGTTGACCAGATGCTCGATGCCGCGTTGAATCGTGGAAGGCGCCGTAGTCGCAAAACCAGCCTCCGTGTGTGAGAGTCCGGTGATATGAATATGCTTGCCCTGGAAAAAATCATAGAACGGACGGAAACTATTCTCGCCAAACTGATCCTGATACCATTTTCGCGGATGCACTGGATCAAGTTCATTGTCTTTAGGAATATCAAAACTCTCGGTCGTGTGCGCGATGATTTCATCAATCAAAACCATCACCGGGGTGCGGAATTTTTCTGATAGATGAAACGCGCGGACAGTCTCGCGATAAACTTCGACAGGATAGCATGGAGTCAGTGCGATCATCGAGTGATCACCGTGCGTGCCCCAACGCGCTTGCATGATGTCCGCTTGGGCGGGAGCCGTCGGAGCACCGGTGGAAGGACCGCCGCGCTGCACGTCAATAATCACACAGGGCGTTTCCGACATGATTGCATAGCCGATATTCTCTTGCTTAAGCGAAAAGCCCGGCCCGGATGTGGCAGTCAGTGATTTTGCACCCCAGGAAGCGCCAACCACTGCGCCCATCGCTGCGATCTCGTCTTCCATTTGCAGAAAAACGCCGCCCAACTGCGGCAGGCGCAGCGAAAGCAATGACGCGATCTCGGAAGACGGAGTGATTGGATAACCCGCGTAGAAATTACAACCGGCGCGCAAGGCGGCTTCCGCGATTGTTTCATTCCCAGCCCAAAAAACTCGTTCGCGATTCGTCATGCCGCACCTCCGGTCTTCGCCTTCTCTGCAAATACCGTGATCGCGAAGTCAGGACATTCAGCTTCACAGATTCCACAGCCGTTGCAAGCTTCCATGTCCGTGACTTTCACGATGACGCCTTCCCAACGATCCGGCGACTCGACCATGGAAAGGGTCTTTGTCGGGCACAAGTCAACGCAAATGCGACATCCCTTGCACCACGTTTCGTGGACGACAAGCTTGAACAGTCCGTTCGCGGAGTTTGTCTCCACGATGCTCATGCGTTCTCCTTTAATCAGACTGTAATGGTCTACTTCAGACCATTACAAAAACGGCTTTGCATATCCCGTATGCAATTACAATACGATAGCAATGTAGCAACCACCGTTACGAGTTGCAAACTATATGTGCCTAAGTTACAGACAATACGTGCAGTCCGCTATCATTGAAAAGTATCGAGTATGTTTGGCTTTATAACCTGACAAGAATTGTAGGATTACGGAAATTATAAGGCTACGCCCAATAATTTGCCCTGCTACGGCCTCCCTTTTTGCAATAACAATGGCTTGGAAAGGCGATAATCCCAGAAGGCGAGGGAAGACGCATAATGGACAAAAGAGACTTTATTGTTCTTTGTCTGCGTGAGAAAGTCACTTGACTTTCGACCGTTTCGTGACGATACTGTAGTGGTACTGGGAAGGAGTCAAATTATGACTCCCGAAAAGGTACCTGACCGAAGATTGAGTTGGCCACCTTTTTCATGATTCACGCGGACTCTGATCGGCTATCAGCATTCTCAGAGCTTGCTTGAGTTCATGAAAGCTTTGCTTGCTTGAACAAACGTCCGTGCAACCAAAAGAGGAGTAAGCTCTCAAGCTCTTACTTGCCTTGCGGGTTCTCGGTCGCGAATGATCTTAGGATCGCCTGTTCTTGAGTCGGCGAATTTACTTAACACGCATGTTTGATAAACAGCGTGTAATGCGGTAGAAACACCGTTGCCGAGGTCGGGAGTTCAGGTTCGTTGCGATACGAGTCTAAAATTGGTCGAAGCGACATGGAAATGTGTCGGAACCCAAAACCTGGGAGGGTATTCGTATAGAACTCAAGCCGGGAAGGGCACGCGGCTGACGGGTTCGCCGTCGAGCCGCAGCACAACGACAGAAGAATGAGAAGCGGGCTCAGGATATCCTGAGCCCGCTTCATTTGTTTCCGCGATTTCTATTTATTGCGCAGAATAGTTCTTGCCTGCGACCTGATTCTCAATCGAGATTCCCGGTCCAAACAAGTGGACGCCAGCATCTTGCTTGGCTGCTTGCTTGTCTGTCGGTGCAAGCTCGACACAATCGCTGGCCGTTCCGGGATAGAAGTCAATTGCTTCGCATGCGGGGGCCTCTGTTTTCAATTGCGCCATTGCTTCTGCGTAGACTTCTGCCATCGGCCGTGTGCCTAGCCCAGCGGCCAGCAGCGCGGGAACAGCATACTCCGGAATCGGCGATACAGCGTAGTATAGCTGTGTGGCGATTGGTTGCGATTCGCTCCAACTATTTGTAGCAGCAAAGCCCCAGGGAGTTGTATACAGCGACGCCTGGTCACCGCTCAGCGAACGGTAGATGTAGTAATACTGGACGCCGACGTTTTCCCAATTCAATTCGACCGTGGTACCAGTGGAGCGAATGACCAGAGAGTCAACTCGATTAATCGAACGCGGTTCGACGCGAATTGAATAGGGACCTGCGTCACTTTGATAACCGCTCACTTGAATGTAGTACGTCTGGAATGCTTGCGCAGTGAACTCAACATTGCTATTGCACGGTGAGGGACTGCCGCCGCAGGTGCATCGTCGTCACACACGACCATACTCGTGCCCGGACAAGCACCGCCTGTGCGAACCTTCAAACCGGTGTCGTAGCCAGAGCCGCACAACGTGACGACAACGCCTTCCGTGGCACCCAATGTCAGCGTATAGACGTCTTCAGGTGAACTCTCTGCGAAATAGCAATCGCCGTTTGCGTAGTCGTCATTAGAGCAAGCTGTGTTGCCGTAGCCCACATACGGAATCGCATTGATCGCTGCACCCGGGCACACGTCATTAGGTGAAACGTAGCCACCGACAGACGTGATGGCCAGATCGTATGGACCGTAAGCTCCGGACCAGAATCCGCGAACCAAGATAAAGTAATCGGTGTTTGCCAAGGCGCCAAATGTCAACTGGCTCTGAAATCCGCAGGCGTCGTCATTGCAAGCGACCAGTGTATTGCCAGGACAAGCGCCGCCCGCCATGACTTGAATCCGCGTGTCGTAAGAAGAATTGGCTGTGCATGTGCTGACCTGAACGGTCTGGCACGCGGAGAGATTAAGTCGGTACACAACGTCACGTGAATCTTCAAATCCGCATCCAGCATACGAGTAGTCTGCGAGCGAACAGGTCGTGTTGCCAGAGTGATTGTACGGCAAAGCGTTTACTGCAAGAGCCCCCGCACAATTGTCATTCGCAGGTGAACCTACATGCCCGTTGCTCGTGACATCCAGGGTGTACCGCCCATTGTCGCCTAAGAAACCGGCCAACAGGGTGTACCGCCCATTGTCGCCTAAGAAACCGGCCAAAATGATGTAATAGGTGACGCCAGCCGTCGCGTCAAAAGAAATTGAACTCCTTAATCCACAGAAATCGTCATTGCACCCGATCTCTGTCGTCCCGGGACACGCGCCGTCTGTGCGCACGGCCAAGTGGGTATCGTAATTCGTTTGCCCACCACACGTGCTAACAGTTACGTTCTGGCATTCATCTAAATTGAGTAGGTACACCACGTCGTTGGATCCACCGGCCGCGCAATAAGAATAGTCGCTGGCCGCAGTACAAGTTGATCCGCTGTCCGTGTAGGGCAGAGTGCTGATCTCGAGAGCGGTCGTACAATTGTCGTTGGATGGAAGTAGATCGAGCGGCGTCTCGGTTATGTCAATGGTGTAGGCACCGACCTGACCATTGTAACCAAAAACGCGCACGTAGTAGTAGCTATTCGGTACCGTCGTGAACACAGATTGGCTTTGCAATCCAAAAGCTCCACAATCATCGTCGGTACAATCCACCGGATTGTCTCCGGGCAACTCCCGCCTTGACGGATTTCCAAGAACGTATCATAACTCGATCCACAGAGGCTTACAGTTACTTGCGAACTGCACGTCGCGGAGGAGATGAAATGATACCAAACGTCCGGAGTAGTCGGATACGCGCAGCCGCTGCCGCTGGCCGTCGCCGCACTGGTGTTGCCTGAACCGTTGAAGGGCAGAGTCACATAGTCACCTGGGCAGTTGTCGTTTGCGACGGTTACAACATAACTTCCGTCCAAAGTCGTGACACCGCTGTTGTTCGGGTCGAGCCAATTGGATAACCGAGTGCTGTTTGTCCCGCCACCAGTCCAGGACACATTGAACCTTCCGTAGTAATCATCAATGTTGTTGGCACAAGAAGCTGTGCCTCCGTGAAGCTGGCCAGTGATGCGGCTGTTCTGGTCGAACAACGGCGACCCTGAGGAACCCGGTTCGGTGGTGCCGTCTTCCCAATTGGATATGCGCCAGTGCGTGCCGTCTCCTGGGGAAACGTTGCCGCCGTAGCTTGTAGTCGTCGGAGCGTTGTTGTCAATCGTCCACTTCTTCACGTCGCCACGCGGATGGTGGATACACACTGAACTCGTCGAGGGAACGTCGTTGCGATTCCAACCGTTGTAATAGGCATTGTAGCTCACGGGCGGGTGCGCAGACAACTCTAATAACTCAAAATCCGAATCAGCGTTGTTGGAACGCAGCGTCGCGTTTGCCACGGTTTGCGCCGTAGAACCGTCAGCATTCGGGGAGCACTGCGGGCTTTGATAGTTAAACACAAATACCCACGAGCCGCTGAAGCCGCAATGGTTTGCTGTCAAGAAATACGCTGGCCAATTGACCACGTTCGCCCGAATCATCGAGCCTGAACAGATTCTCGCGCCACCAGAGGTTATCATGCAGGCGCCCTGCTTCTCGTCTTGCCATGCTGCGGCCTCGGGACAGAGAATGTTGTTGTTGCACGCGCCTGAATCACCAAAATTGTCCAGAGCATCGCGCCGTGTATAGCCGAATACATTCTTGTAAGCGTGACACACGGTGTAAATTGACAGCACGGTTTGGCTGCCAACTGTGGCAGGTTCAAACAATTCAAGCGTGAGAGCATCACCCTTGATATGGCGGATCACGTTGCTACCGTCCACCCAATTGTTGAAAGAGGTCAGAGCACCAAGCACGTCGTCTCCGTTATCATTGTAGACAAACAGCTCCGTGCCTTTGGGCAGATACCAATCGTCAAACAACAGCGCCAACGAATAGGCATTTGCCGATGCAATCCTGAGCCGCCAGATGCGTCCGCCGCTGGGCAGATTTGTCCAAGTACCACTATTACTGAGATTCAAATTCACGGGCAATTGCACCGCGAAACGATTTTGCTCGTGCTTGGGCAGACCTTCGTCTTCCGTCAAGTAGGCTTGATTATCCACTTGCGGCATGGACACGACCGGTGCCAATGGCAAGTTGGAGGCAGCACTCGAAAGGCCGACGGGAGTACCGCCAGATTCGATTTGCGCTTGTGCTACAACCACACAGCATAGGAATAACACAACTAAACTCAGTTTTTTCATCTTCTTCACTCCATTTTATCTCATTGACACGTAGGACGTTGTGTGACAATATGACACAAGTTGGCTCAAGATGCAAGCCATCTAATCAAATATGATAAACTTTGGGCTATTTAATCGAGTCTCGGAATCGAAGCGGCAGCTCTTTGGCTGCCGCTTGCGGTTAAGATGAGCCGAAAAGTTTCTTACCTACTTGAAACTTTACGGCAGTTGGAACAGCGTTATTCCCGCAAGCAATTGAATACCGTACGTTTTTGCTTCTTCCCGCCCAACGCGTTACTATCCCAGCTCCCCATATTCACCATACCATAATTGTAACGCGCTTCTAACATCAACGAGGTTCCACCGAATTTGAAATCTATACCGCCGCCGAGATTCAGCGGGAAGTTCGTATCCTTCCAATTGCCGTTGAATTGAACGATTCGTCGTCTTTTGCCGTCCGAGACATTCAGCCCCAACTCGGGACCTGCTTCGATAAACGGTCTGGCAGCGCCGGTCGGGAAGTAGTAGACGAGAAATGGAGTCAGAGTCAGTTCGTCTGCTTTTACAACGACACGCTCATTGAAGATGTCGTATTCCGCACCTTTTTGCGTATAGAGAATGTCTGCGCGGACGGCAAAGCCATCCAAGACGATTAGGGGAATTTCGCCCCAAATTCCGGCGATCAATCCAGTGCGTGTTTCGGTATCAAAGTTTATGCTCTGATTCGGGATGTCTTCGTTGATGTTTCCCAAATTGATCCCTCCTGATTCCCAAGCGCGGCCCGGCATACGCGGATGTTGCCAAAAGTGTCACCAGTGCAAGTAATAAGAACTTCTTCATTTTAGCAGTCCTCAAAATTTACTCTTCATTAAGTTCATTTTCCGGTGGCAACATGAACAAAGGACGCCCCGGATACTGGATATACGCTTGCATTACCTGTAAACCGTACGGAGTCTCTTCAGCCGCCTGTGCGTCGGGATGTGACAACAGCCCTAAGCGGAAGCCGACCATCCCTAACGGCGACGCAGGTGCAAACAACCTATCCCAATTGATCCACTCTGCTCGCGGATATTCAATAATCTCGACTTTCTCGTGTACAGGGATTCCGGCACTCGATTTCGCGTAAGCTATCGCCTGCTCCATCCCGCCAATTTCATCCACGAGTTTGCGATCTATCGCAGCCTGACCAGCCCACACCCTGCCCTGCGCAATCGCTTCCAACATCTTCTCGCAGCATATAGCGGTCTTCAGCAACATTCCCGACGAAGTCATCATAGTTGCGGCGAATGAGTTTCTCGACTCGCACGCTCCTCTTATCGTCTACGGACGATCAGGGATTTCCGCACCGATCAGTGGGAGAATCACGCCCGAACCCAAATCCGCATGCTTTCCGACCATAACTTTGTCAAATGTCAATCCCGTCTTGTCTGTCAAACCGTCGTTCCATATCCAACCGGCAATCACGCCGATTGATCCTGTAATCGTAAACGGAGACGTAAATATACGATCGGCTGGCGAGCTGATCCAATATCCTCCGGATGCGGCAAGACGACCCTGCGAAACGATCATTGGTTTTTCATCTGAAACCACGCGCATCTGCTCGGCGACCCAATCCGATGCAAGGCCATCACCACCCGGTGAATCCACACGTAAAACGACCGCCTCAATATTTTTGTTCTTGGCGAGTCGCCGCAACAACTTCGAGGTGTAACGTCCACGAATCCCGGTGTCCAAGGCACATTCTCCCAATGCATATACCAACGCGATCTTTGGATATTCACCCCAGCGCGGGTCAACAAATTCACTCTCGACCATTTCCTGGCGCTCTATGATTTCAGGGCGCTGTCCATTCCAAACTTCGATCAATTCCGGAGCATCGTCCCAGCGGCCCAACGAGTCTACCAAGCCAAAGAGATAGGCTTCGTGAGCAGAAACCATTCCCAGCGAATCCACCGCAAGCATGACCGAATCGGAATTAACACCAAGACCTTCACTAATACCCTTTAGCCACGCTGCATTGAATTCATCCAAGAGTGCCTGTCGCTGTTCACGATCTTTCTCGGACATATTCGTCCGCGCCAGCGATTCGAAGGCTGACTTGTATTCGAAATAGCGCCACTCTTCAACACCTAACCCAAGCTTTTCAAACATCCCTTTATAGTACGTCCGGCCCATCACCCACCCGAATATGTTGATGTCACCGACCGGATCCATCCACACGTAATCCGCTTGCGACATGATATACATTTGAGTCATACCCGGGCGATCCACATACATGTAAACCTTCTTGCCCGTTCTGCGTAAATCTTTGAGCTTCTCAGTCAATTCCCAGGCAAGCTCGGTTGAAGAATTAAACCCGGACATATTGAGGACGATTCCGCCAATCGCAAGATCATTCTTAGCGGTTTCAATCCACTCAAGCGTTTCAAACAGGCTTTGCCTCCCCGGATCAAACCAACGCGACTTTTGATAGGTCAACTGACCGCGCATGCCCACAGCAACGACCTGTTTTTCACGGTCAATGTACTTCGAGGCGGGGAAACTCGGTTCAACTTCACCGACGCGCAGAGCGTAATTTGTATAGAGTCGTTCAGAGTCGTTGTCATAGTGCGGCGCGACGAACACCTGTCGCGTGAGCGAGAAGCCAAACCAAGCGTAAACCACGGTGCAGGATCATTCGGCAAAACTTTCGAAACTTTGCCGGCAATTCGGATACCGTCAAGCGGCATCACTTCAATCCCAGCGCCCCATTGCAGCGTCGTGAAATTATCCTTGTCGTTCGCGGCGACGTCACCGAAAAATGTTATGCGGTGTGAGCCGTTAAACGGACGCAAGCCGAGATCCATCTGTCCTTGCGTGCGACCGTTGCGCAGACCAAAAGTCGCTGTGCTGCCCAATGAAACATACTTTATGGGTCGCGTCAGATTTCCAATAGTCAAATATTGCTGGCGCAATTCACTTGCGCTCGGGCCTTTTGCCCAGCCATACGAAACGCCCCAATAGTCCGAACGTCCGCCACCAGCCATTGCAACTTGATAGTCATCCACGCGCGACGATTCGGTTCCATCCGGAACCAAAGTCCGCCGCATGGACGCTCCAAAGCCATGGCCGCCCAGCAAAACTCCCCAATTGTCCAGGCGCTTGGCCGCGATGCTGCGATCGTTCCACGTGAAGACCGCTTCACCCTTTGACATCGTAGCCCAACCCGCAGGATTCCAATGGGAACCTAACGCTCCCATATATGTCCCAGCAGTGGAGGAGGTCTCAAGAATTCCTTGTCCGTAATTCAGAGCAACGGATCGCGGCCCTCGGCGACAACCTGGGTCGCAAATAAGATCATCAATAATACAATAAGTCTGCGCATGCTTGTCGTGCCTTTGCGGCTTAGGGGAGGAGCACCAAATCTATCCGGCGATTCAAGGCTTTGCCGCGAGCGCTCTTGTTGGAAGCAATCGGGCTGCTTTCACCTTTGCCGACAGTCGTCAGAGCGGTTGACTCGGGCAGTTCCTTGCTCAGGGCTTCGCCGACGGCAGCGGCGCGTTGTTCTGACAATTCGAGGTTTGAATCCTCGGAACCTTCGTCGTCCGTATGACCTTCGACTACGACCTTGATATCCGGGAAGACCGCGATGGCTTCAGCGGCCTTCGTTAGGATAGAGCGCTGATCCTTCCCTAATGTTGCTTGACCGCTGCTGAATTTTAGACCGTAGAGATGAATAACGACATGGCCCTCCATCGTTTGGTAAACCACGGCATCGCCCGGATCAAAGGCAGTCTGCGCAAGCTGCACCCGCTGAGCGGTCAATTCATTTTTGCGCAAGCGACTCACTGCGATGTCGCGCTCCGCCTGAATATCTAATACTCTCTGTTCATGTTCAATAATCTGATTCTGCACGTCTGCGAAACGGGTTTGCATCTCGCTCAGTGTTTGTTCCATACTCGTGTGGGCAATTTTAGCCGCGCGCTCAATTGAATCGCGTTCCGCGACGTCTTGCGCAAGGCCGCGTTGATATATCCTCTTGAAGTTCTCACCCGCTGCCGCGCCGCCCTGTCCAAATTCGATTGAATCGCCCCACGCTGCAGCCATTAGTTCCAGCAGATCGTCATACGGCAACAACAAGGCTTCATCGGGCGAGCGCTCTTGCCTTGTCGCAGCGATATATTTCATCTGCCCCGAGGCGTGGCGAGCATGAAAGGCTGCTTCGTCTGCGGCCTTGCGACTTTCTTCAAGGCTTTCTTGTGCAAGTTGTGTTTCTGCGCGGGACATCGCTTGCCGTGCACGCGCCATCAGAGTCGGAAATTGTTGATCGCAGCCCGCACTCTCGGCCGCAAGAATCTCACTCTTGGCAACAGAAAGCAATTTGTCGCGCAGCGCGTCGCGGCGTGCTGTCCAGAATTGCTGCGCCATCAGTTCGCGTAAACCGTCCACTTCAGCGTCCCGACCGCTCTCAATTGACCCCGCCATTTCCGTCAGTCCACGTTCGGCTTGCTGCCACGCCGGAAGATTGCTCTTATCGGCGCCCACCTCAACAGCTGCAGCGCGCGCTTCGAGCACGGTTTTCAAGCGCTCTCTTACCTGAGCAGTGCTTGCCGTCGCCGTCTCAAGCGATTCCAACGCGCTTTCCAGATTCAATCTCACCAGTTGCTCGTTGCCCGGCTGCTCTATTTGTTTACGCGCTTCATGCAAAGATTCTCGGCCTTGGTCACACGGCGTGGTGACAAGAGACTTGTCCCGTCGGTCTTGGCCAGCGCAAGGGCGGTTTCCGCTCCGATGAAGAGGTCCTCGATAGTAACTGCCGGTTGAGCGAAGGCTACGAGCGACAGCGCCAATAGGACAAACATTACGAGATGAGATTTGAGCAAGTGCATATCCTAAAGTTGTTCTATTTCTTCATGAGGACAGGGACGACCTGATCGAGCGGAATCCAACCGGCTTGCATGCCGACGCGCACCCGTGAGGAATTTCCTTCGATATACACAAGCGGTGTATCGAGCAGGTCCATCTCTTTATCTTCACCCTTGACGACAATTTTTACACGCGCCGGGCAAACATTGTTTCCGCAGCCCCAATCAAACTTCGTCAAGACGTCCTGGCGGTCGTCCCATCGCGTGCGATACATGGTTGCTTCAATTCCGCGCGGCGTCAAGAGTTCGATCCAGTTGCCAATGACGGCAAACGCCTGTGCCGGCTGGTTCGGGATTAACGGGAAGAAATCGCCATCGGGAGTGACGATTCCGTTTTCCAAATCAAAGGTCACGAATTGCAGCCAAGCGGAATCCCGCGACGCGTAGGCATCCGTTTGCCAGACCCACGGTTTGTTGCCTTGTGGCCAAACACTTACGGCTTGTTCAGTTGTGATCAGCATTGCGTCGCGCCAGATCGCGGTGTTCAGAATTGTATCACCGGGTACACCTGCGGCCCGCGGATCGAGCAGCGCGATTGTTGCGTCATAAATTGAATAGCCGATCAGCTTGCTAGTCTGTTTGCCGTCAATTGGTTTACAGAGCATCCACACCGTGTCCTGTCGCGCACCCAACCATTTCGGTGCGACATCCGCCAACGCATCACTGTATACGCGCCCAAATTGGTCAAGCCGCGTATCATACCAGCCCAACCCGGCAATCGGATCCTGACCGCTGCCGTGATACGCGATCAACCCAAACCAGATACGCTCGCCTTGTGCATAGAGCGGTCCGATTTCCTCTTGGACATCTCCTGCCGTCAGACTCATCATGTGCCAAGCGTCAGACAGTGCTGTTAGAGCGCGTGCGCTTGGCAATGGAAGTACTTTGTCTTCGTTACCGAAGACATCCTGCTTTACCAGAGTGTTCCCGCGAATTGGGCTGCAAGAGAATGTAGCGTTGCCAACGAACTCTCTGCATTCGCGCCCGGTCATGGCCAGGGTTAGCCCTTGCATGGAATCGCGTGGGACAGTGAACATCGCTCCGGCCTGACTCGAATAGATCGCAGCCCATTCGCTATTCGCAAACACAACCTGCTTTTCATCGTAAGCAATGTCGGGAAACGAAACAAGAAAACTGCGCTGGGTGAGTTTGGCGCCGAACGCAGTTTCCAAAAACAGCAGAAGTGTGAGAATTCGTATCATTTCTTAGGTGAACAAAGCGGACCCTGGCCCGTCGGTCCGAAATAGTATTGCAAGAGCGAACGCAAGAGCATGACCGCGATCAGCGCGAGAATCGTGCGAATCAGTCCGATGCCCAGGCCGAGCCAGAGAATGAAGAAATTAATCACTGCGATAATCGCGCCTCGAAACCCAGAAATTCGGCAGGATCGCGTTGACTCCGCCTGACACGAAAGCCAATGCGAGCACGACAAACATGACGCGCAGAAAACCCGGCGCCTCTTCTCGCTTGGACAACAATGAACAAGCCAGATAGTAGAGCAACGCCTCGACCAATAGTTGGAGGAAGTGCATGGCAGGGAAGAATTGGAATGTGAATTACCCGCAAGCGAGCGCCTGTGGTGCGTGTGAATTGCGCGGTTGACAATTCCGTGAAGAGAAGTGAATCAAATCTACGAGCCGTTGCCCGCCGATAAACTAAGGCAAATAGATCACGCGCAAGGGCGCGATCCGGCTTCAGGTGAGCTTACCTTGACCAGATAGCTTCCCGCGCTCAGCTTCGAAAAGTCCAACTGAGTTGAAGACTTAAGCGCGCCTTTAAGCACTTCGCGTCCGATTACATCATATACCGTTAGCTCTGCCGCTTCCCGCAGAGTTCCGACAAGCGTTACGGTCGTGCTGCCGTTAAACGGATTCGGATACGCACTGAGGGAGAATTCATGTGGCACTGGCAGCGGGTCGTCTGCGTCCAGCGGTGAATTCTCAATTACCGTCACTCCGGCAGTCGTCGCAGCCAAAACCCAATGATCATCCTGTGACACGGCAAGCGCGTTGACTCCGCCGGTCGCTTGCACCGAGCTCGAGAACTGCGGAGCGTTACCGGTCTGGACAAGGTACTCGACCCCGCCCGTTGCCAATCCAATTAATGAAAAGTCTGATCCCGATGCAAGCCCGCGAATCTGTCCGGCAGCGCCGTATTGTCCGGCGAGCGAATAGTTATTGGGATGAAGTGCGGTGAACTGCAACCCTTGTGCGAAATTCACATACTCGTAAGCGAGAGAAACGTTGGTGTATTCCGTTGAACCGTATTCGTCATCCTCACTCAATGTAACATTGCCCTGATTCACGCTCCACGTCAGAACAAACGCGCCTGTCGTGCCTGCACAGTGAATCTTGTGGCTCGGTGCTTCAATCACCACGCGATTTGCTGCGCGTCCGAAGGCAGCCAGGAGATGCGGTTGATCGGGATCGCTCAAACCGTATAACGTCACGTTCAAACCCGTGGCCGCAGCCAGAAATGTATCGCCTACCGCGACATCTCTGATCGGTGCGGCTGCCTGCACATTGCGCACCCACGATGGCGACGCAGCATTGTCAATGTCAATTACCACCACGCCGTTGCTTTGACCAGCGCAATAGGCAAAGTCTCCACGCACCGCTACGGCTGAAAGGGTCCCCACGCCGGGCGACACTGTCCGTACCACACTGGGCGAAGCCGGGTTCGTGAACGAAACGATCGTGAACGAATTTGCTCCGACCGCAAAAGCCTGCGTACCCACGATTGCAACATCTTCGCGCGGGGTTAAGGGAACACTTCCCCGCACCAGCAGGTTCTGGCTAAACCCGACCGAACTTAGGCACAAGAGCGCCCACACGAGAATTGCGCTGAGCTTCATCGTCATAATCCTCAAAATATCAAAAAATACAACCTCTTGCAAGCACAAGTAGCCCACCCCGAGCGACGAGATGGATTGTGAATCTCGCGCTGCTTTTGTATATTTTCTAAACTTACGGGCTGGAACCTGCCAAATTCAGAGCGTGCAAGCCCTGTGACAGGTCCAATTTGCCCCCTCCTGCATGAAATATATCGCCCGGGCCAAGGCTGCCCTCCTTCCTGCCATTTTGGCCGTCTCGACTGCGGCGATTTTCGTGCGCTCCGCTGACGTCCCACCCATGGCGGCAGCTTTCTGGCGAGGCGGGTTTTGTGCAATAATCTTCCTGTTTGCCCTGTTTGCTCCCTCAGTCAGGCAGGGATTGCGCGCAATGGGTCTCAAAAAGGTCGCTCAAATTGCCGGAGTGACCGTAATCATCGCCACGCATCAGATCTGCTTCATCACCAGCCTAAGTTATACTTTGATCGCGGCTTCTACGTTTCTGACGTGTACACAACCGATCTTCACGGCGTTCTTGGGTTACATCTTTTTGAAGGAGCGCGTAAGTCTCCGGAGTCTGTTGGCGATTATCGGTGCAGTTGTGGGGATGGGTGCGATTACTTTTGGAGGCGGCAGCAGTGACGCGGCGCTGACCGGGAATCTTTGGCACTTGCGGCTTCGGTGCTCGCGGCAATCTTTGTCCTGTTCGCGCGCAAGTTTCGGCAAACCACTCCGCTGGTCCCCTTCATGCTGGTCTTGCACGTCAGCGGATCGCTGTTCCTCCTATTGCTTGCGTTCGTTACAGGCAATTCACTGACGGGTTTCAGCACCGAGAGCTGGACAGCGCTATTTATGCTTGCACTGATTCCGACGCTGATCGGCCCCACGCTTTTGAATTTCTCAGTTGGACATCTTCCAGCTTTTGTCGTTTCAGCCGCGATTCTCGGTGAACCCGTCGGCGCAACACTGCTCGGCTGGTTCATATTTGGTGAAGTTCCAATTGGCTGGACGCTGCTTGGCGCGGCATTAATCGTCCTGTGTATTCTTGTCGTCGTTCTTGAACCGCGAACCCCCGCAATTGCGGAGCCTTCGCGAGATTAATACTATGAATCATATCATTTCGCTTTCCGACGTCACCTTTCGTTATGGCTCCACTCCGCGCTTGAACACGTTTCACTGGAGATTGAAGCGGGTGTGTTTGTCGGGTTGATCGGACCGAACGGAGGCGGCAAATCCACGCTGTTGAAATTGCTACTTGGTCTCGAGCAGCCCGCTTCAGGTACTGTTCGCGTGTTTGGTGAAGACCCGGTTACGGGTGTGAATTGGCGCTGCAAAGTTGGGCACGTGCCACAACAGCGCGAGTTTACCACGCGCTTTCCCGTCTCCGCTGAGCAAGTCGTTGCAATGGGATTGCTTGCGCGTGGGTTGCCGAGTCTTTCTAAACAGAGCAACTCAAAAGACGCATCGTGCGCGCTTGAACGAGTCGGAATGCTTGGGCAAGCCGAACGCATTTGGTGGACACCTTCCGGCGGACAGAAGCAGCGCGTCTTAATTGCACGCGCGCTGTGCATGAACCTGAATTGCTGTTGCTTGATGAACCCACGGTCGGGTTGATGCGCACGGACAAGACCAGTTAAATGAGTGGCTGGCAGATTGGCGCAAGGAACGCACGCTTACGGTGATTCTTGTGTCGCACGATGTCGGAGCAATTTCCCCGATTTGTGACCGGCTCGCGTGTTTGAATGTAGGACTGCATTTTCATGATAGCCCGGAGAATTTGTCGAGTGAGGACGTCGAGAAAACTTATGGGTGTCCGGCAAAGCTCGTGTTTCATGATCATTCGCTCCCGCATATGGTGGTAGGCAAACATGAGCACTGATAACTTCCCCATCTTAATTGTCGCCTTGCTGCTCGGCATTTCCTGCGGGGCGCAATCGTTTCTGGTCGTGCATCGTAGACTCGCCTTCATGGGCCACGGCGCTTCGCACGGGATGATCGCAGGTGTCGGGCTTGCTCTGTATTTTCATTGGCCCGTGTTTCCGATTGCATTGCTTACTGCTCTGCTCTTTAGCCTCGGTGTCGGTTTGCTGCCTAAGCGTGACGATATTTCGTCCGATAGTGCGATTGGGATTATGCTCTCTGCTGCGGTTGCATTCGGCCTCCTGCTTTCGAGTGTGCATGATCAGATGCATGATGACGATTGTGGCGGCGGACACTTAGAAGAGTTTCTGGTCGGCCTGCTTACTCAGGTGCACGTGGGTGATATCTATTTCCTTGCCGCCCTCGCAGTAACCGTGATTACATTGCTCGGTGTCTACTGGAAGCAGATACTGCTGTTTCTTTTTGATCCCGAAGGTGCGCAAGTAGCAGGATTACCTGTGAAGCTGATGCATTTGGGAAGCCTTGCAATTCTTGCTATCACGATTGCGCTTGCCATGAAAATCGCAGGAGTCCTGTTGGTAGGTGCATTACTGGTTATCCCCTCTGCAACCGCCGGTCTGTTCAGCAATCGCGCATCATCCGTTGTTGTCTGGTCAATTATTCTGGCTGGAGCAACATCCTTGATCGGCGCGGCGACTGCGGTCAACTACGATCTGTCGCCCGGGCCAATCATCGTTCTGCTCTTGTTCGGAGTATTCTTGGGTGCGCGACTCTTCGCGCGCAAACCGCAATAAGAAAACGGGCGACCAACTTGGTCGCCCGTTTCAATTTTCCTGCTGAATTAGACTACTTCAGCATTGGCGCGAGCACCAGAGCAACAATTGCCATCAGTTTGATCAAGATGTTCATTGAGGGACCGGTCGTGTCTTTGAATGGATCGCCAACAGTGTCGCCGACGACTGCGGCCTTATGCGCATCTGATCCTTTGCCACCGTACTCGCCGGATTCGATGTACTTCTTCGCATTGTCCCATGCGCCACCTGCATTGGCCATGAACAGCGCCAGCAGCACCCCCGCCAATGTCGCACCCGCTAAGAAACCGCCCAATGCTTGCGGCCCAAGTGTGAAACCGATCAAGATCGGGGCAATCACTGCAGACAGCCCCGGCAGAATCATTTCGCGCAATGCGCCTCGCGTAGAGATCGCCACGCAACGCTCGATATCCGGTTCCGCTTTGCCTTCCAAAAGCCCTCGGATTTCCGTGAATTGGCGGCGCACTTCGCTTACCATAGCCCTGCGGCGCGACCTACTGCTGTCATCGTCAGAGCGCCGATCCAGAAGGCCATCATGCCACCCAACAGCAACCCGATGACGACATTTGCATCAACAAGATTGATTGAGTCAATCCCAACCGCGGTCGTGTAGGCAGAGAACAACGCAAGTGCCGCCAGCGCGGCAGATCCAATCGCGAAGCCTTTACCAATTGCTGCTGTCGTGTTGCCGAGACTGTCGAGCTTATCGGTAATTTTGCGAACTTCGGGGCCAAGCCCCGCTTGCTCTGAGATTCCACCCGCATTATCTGCAATCGGCCCGTATGCATCCACGGCCATCACGATTCCCACCGTTGCAAGCATACCCATTCCGGCAATCGCAATCCCGTAGAGATCCGCGAAATGATGACTCACCCAAATCGCGCCGCCAATCAAAATGATCGGAATTGCAACGGACTCGAGACCAACTGCAACTCCCGTAATAATCGTCGTCGCGGCTCCTGTCGTGGAGGCCTTGGCAATTTTGTAAACAGGTCCACCCGAAGTATAATACTCTGTAATGCGGCCAATCAATGCGCCGACGACGGAGCCTGAGAGCATCGCCCAATAGACTCCGAGATGCAAACCAAGTTCGTCCGTCACAAAGAAACCAAAGATCAAAAACAGCAGCCCCGGCAATCATCGTTCCGGCAAGAAGCACGGGCGGGATTGCCTTTTGAAAGAAACGAACGGCAAAATTCCGATGATGGATGCGACCAATCCCGCCACAGCGAGATACATCGGATAACTCATGTACGCCAACTTCTGCGCAGCGTAGGCGGCGCCCGTGCCCGCTATCGCAATCGCCGCGACAATCGAACCGACATAACTCTCGAACAAATCAGCGCCCATTCCGGCAGTATCACCCACGTTGTCGCCAACGTTATCGGCAATCACCGCCGGATTACGCGGATCGTCCTCATTCAGGTTGAACTCCATCTTCCCCACGAGGTCAGCGCCAACATCTGCCGCCTTGGTGAAAATGCCCCCGCCTACACGTGCGAACAGCGCAATTGAGGATGCACCCATGGACATTCCAACCAGAGCATCTTGGACTTGTACGTTTGGGTCAGTCGCAAAAACGTAGAACAGTCCTCCTAAGCCAATCAAGCCCAGCGAAGCCACCGCAAGCCCCATCACCGCTCCGCCGGAGAAAGCCATAAGGAGCGCGGCCCTTGCCCCCTTCTCTTTGGCCGCCCAGGTCGTGCGCACGTTGGCAATTGTGGCTGCATTCATTCCGATGTACCCGGCCAGCATCGAGCAGCCTGCCCCGACGATAAACGCGTAGGCCGTCTCAGGATTCGGATGAAAGAAATAGAGCAGCGCCGATACCAGTACGATAAACACGGACAGGATCTTATACTCCGCTTTCAGGAAGACCATCGCACCTTGTGGATCTTCTCCGCGAGCTTCTTCATCAAGTCAGTTCCAGCGGGTTGGCGCCGCACCATTAC